>JANZNS010000001.1 GCA_025153445.1 Marinobacter sp. BGYM27
CCTGATCCCATCCCGAACTCAGCAGTGAAACGAATCAGCGCCGATGGTAGTGTGGCTTTTGCTCATGCGAGAGTAGGTCATCGTCAGGCTCCTAATACTGAAAACCCCAGCACAGCGATGTGTTGGGGTTTTTTATTGGGCGGAATAAAAGCGCTTATGAAAGGTCGTCGCAGTCCGAGCCTCATTCGTTGCCCGTCTTCGCCTTCCACGGCAGTCCACAAAATCCGACCTTATCAAGTATACTGATACTTTCAGCTTTACCCTCCAGCGCTTTCGTTAACAGAAGGATTGCACCTATGCCCGGCAATAATCACCTCGTTATTTTCGATACCACCTTGCGTGATGGTGAGCAAAGCCCCGGTGCATCAATGACTCGTGCGGAAAAGCTCCGAATTGCCAAGGTGTTGGAAAAGCTCAGAGTCGATGTGATTGAAGCGGGTTTCGCTATCGCGAGTCAGGATGATTTCCTTGCTGTAAAAGGTATAGCCGAAACTATTAAAGACTCGACAATATGCAGTCTTTCCCGTGCGCTCGATAAAGACATTGATCGTGCGGCAGAAGCTGTTAAGCCAGCGCAGCGGTCCAGAATCCATACATTTATTGCGACTTCCCCTATTCATATGAAGCATAAACTTCAGATGGAGCCGGAGGCGGTAATCGAGCAGGCTGTTCGCGCGGTCAAGCGAGCGAGAAATCATGTAGGGGACGTTGAGTTCTCTTGTGAGGATGCGGGACGCTCAGAACTCGACTTCCTGTGCCGGATAATTGAGCGGGCAATCGATGCCGGCGCGACCACCATTAATATACCGGACACCGTGGGCTATGCGATTCCCTCTCAGTTCGGTGAGACTATAAGACAGTTACTCAACCGGATTCCAAATGCCGACAAGGCGATTTTTTCGGTGCATTGCCATAACGATCTTGGTCTCGCGGTGGCAAACTCCCTCGCGGCAGTCGCCCAGGGAGCGCGGCAGGTTGAGTGCACCATTAATGGCTTAGGGGAGCGCGCGGGCAACGCATCCCTTGAAGAGATCGTGATGGCGGTGAGAACGCGGCAGGATCTGTTCTCTATTGATACGTCGATTGACTCCAGGCACATTGTGCCGGCGTCCAGGCTTGTTTCCACAATCACCGGTTTTCCAGTTCAGCCTAACAAGGCCATTGTTGGTGCCAATGCGTTTGCTCATGAGTCGGGCATCCACCAGGACGGTGTTCTCAAGCATCGCGAAACCTATGAAATCATGCGCGCCGAGGACGTGGGCTGGCATACCAACAGTCTGGTGCTTGGCAAACACTCAGGGCGCAATGCCTTCCGAACACGCATGCTTGAACTTGGCATGGCATTCGATTCTGATGAGCAGCTCAACGATGCGTTTGTTCGCTTTAAGGAGTTGGCTGATCGAAAGCACGAGATTTTTGACGAAGATTTGCAGGCACTTGCGAATGATGCCAAAGAGCGTGATATTCCAGAGCATTTCGGGCTTGTCAGCTTGCGGGTGACTTCCGAAACAGGTGTAGTGCCGCGTGCAACACTTGTCGTGCGAGTGGACGGTGCTGAGCGCACAGTCGAGGCAGAGGGAAGTGGGCCGGTTGATGCTGCTTTCAAAGCGCTGGAAGAATTGGCGCAATCCGGTGCGACTCTGCAGCTTTATTCGGTTAATGCGATTACCAGCGGAACCGATGCACAGGGTGAGGTCACTGTGCGTCTGGAAAAGGGCGGGCGAATTGTGAACGGTTTGGGTGCGGACACGGATATTATCATTGCATCAGCGAAAGCGTATATTCAGGCCCTGAATCTGATTTTCACCGGCGTGAGGCGCCAGCACCCACAAGCAGCGGAAGTTTAAGGTTTTGCAAAACGTGAACGTCATTGCGTCGGAAGCTCAGCGGCAGTTTTACTTGTCCTCCATGGGGGTGACCTTGTGGTATGCGCGTGATTTGTTGCCTGGGGCCGCGCCTTCCCCTGCAATGGATTTCAGCGAGCCGGAATCGGTAGCGCTTAACGTGAACTCGTCACCGGAAGCGGCTAGGCCGGCTGGGGCAGGCGACAGCGGGCAGCAGGTCAGTGTCAAGGAACTCATTAAATCTGTTGGTGGCAAGGGCCTCGATGATAAGAAGCCGCCTCTGGATCAAAAATCGGTTGATGCAGAGTTGCCCGAGACCAGACCGGAGTCGCCCGCTCAAGACGTATCTCCAGCGAAGCCGGTGCCAGAAGTGGCGGTGTTGGGCACCGGACAGCAAGTGTTCGCTGAGGCGTTGAGCAACACTACATTTCAATTGGGTGTCTGGTGTTCTCCGAGCTACTGTTTGTTATCGCCCTACTCGTCAGAAGTCAGTGACGAGCTCCAGAACAGGCTTGCCGCCAATATTCTGCTTGCGCTTGAAAGTGCCTCTATCGAAAATTATCGGCTTGCCTGGCCGGTATTTAATAACATTCAGGTTTTCTCAAACCCGGCTTCTGATCTCGGGTGTCTGCTCCAGAATCTTCGAAAGGATAAAATACAGGAACGCCGCATCCTTATGCTGGGCGCTCTTGTAGACAATGAGGGGGGGGTAGCCGAAATGAAGTCGATTCTGGGACAGGCTGTTGTCGAAAGCCCGTTTTCGGTAGCAGGGCTGGCAGCTGACCCCCGGAATAAACGCGAGCTATGGCTTCAGCTGAAAGAGCGGGTGCTCGGGATCCAGTAATGGGTGACAGCGCCTTCAACCGAGCTGATAAAATCATACGCCCTTTACGGTTTTCTGACCTGGCAGCGGTCAATGGTATTGAGCTCACAGGCTACTCTCACCCCTGGCCTGACGCTGTCTTCCGGGATTGTTTTCGCGATGACTACCGACTCTGGGCGTTGGAGAGTACCGATCAGCAACTGATCGGCTATGCCATAGTTGCCTATCTGTTTGACGAAGCGCATCTCCTCAATATCTGTGTTGCCAAGACGAAGCGGGGGCAAGGTGCCGGGCGAATGTTACTGGCTCATCTGGCCCGCGAGGCATTTGACGAGAAAATGTCGGTTGTCACGCTCGAAGTGAGGTTGAGCAATCATTCCGCGATCGCTTTGTACGAGTCTTTTGGTTTTGAGCGTATGGGGCTGCGCCCGGGGTATTATCCAGGTGATACCCTTCGGGAGGATGCCTTGGTGTTGACGCTCAGAGCGCCGGGTTGACCTTCAGATGGGGCTGACCTCCGGGCTGATTCCGTTGCCATGGCTCCTGCTATGCTGGGGAGTGTTGCTGATTCTGGTAATCGCGGCGCTGGTTTGCGCTGACTGGGCTCAGTTGGTTGTAGAGCGTCCGCTTCAACACAGTCTTTTCGCGGGTATATTGCTGTTGGTGCTGGCATGGCAGATCAGGGCCGGACTGTCGCCCGGTCTGACGATTCATATCCTCGGAATGACGGCCATGACACTGATGCTGGGCTGGGCGTTCGCAATCCTGGCGGGCGTAGTGGCATTGATTTTCATGGTGCTTCTGGGGCGCGAATCGCTGGATATGCTTGGCGTCAATGGACTGGTGACAGTCGCGATTCCATGCCTTGTCAGTTACGGGATTGTGCGATGGGAGAAGGCGCGCGGATTCCGGAATTTCTTTGCCTATCTGTTCGTCTGTGGATTCTTCGGTGCAGCTATCGCGGTACTGGTCGCCGGGTTGTCGATGGTGGCGTTACTGTGGATGTCGGGCGTTTATAGCTGGGAGCTGCTGGTCCATGAGTATGTCCGCTACCTCCCACTTATCCTCCTACCCGAAGCCTTTGTTAACGGAACGATCGTGTCCGGGCTCATGGTGTTCCATCCCCAGCGTTTACTCACGCTGGATGAGAGCCGTTACCTCTGAATAGTCTGAGGCTGCCCGCGATTTGCGTTCGCGTCAGGGGGCTTCAGAACTTATAATGTCTGGCTTTTCCATTCGCGCTAATTTTCAGGCTGTTTAACTATGACCATGCTCTCCGCGGAAATCGACAAGCGCCGGACGTTTGCGATCATCTCGCACCCGGATGCCGGTAAAACGACGATTACTGAAAAGGTCCTGCTATTCGGTAAGGCCTTGCAGAAAGCGGGCACCGTAAAAGGCAAGAAATCCGGGCAGCATGCGAAATCCGACTGGATGGAGATGGAGAAGGAGCGTGGTATTTCCGTCACCACCTCTGTTATGCAGTTCCCTTACGCCGACAGGTTGGTAAATCTGCTGGATACGCCGGGCCATGAAGACTTTTCTGAGGATACTTACCGCACGCTGACTGCTGTGGATTCGTGTCTGATGGTGATCGACAGCGCCAAAGGTGTCGAGGAGCGCACGATTAAGCTGATGGAAGTTACGCGTTTGCGCGATACCCCGATTCTGACGTTCATGAACAAATTGGATCGGGATACCCGCGACCCGATTGATCTCATGGACGAAGTCGAAGATGTCCTGAAAATCGCCTGCGCGCCGATTACCTGGCCGATAGGAATGGGTAAGAACTTCAAGGGTGTTTATCATCTGCTGAATGATGAAGTGATTCTCTATCAGAGCGGCCAGGGGCATCATATTCAGGACCGTCGGGTCATCAGCGGGATCGATAACCCGGAGCTGGATAACGCGTTGGGTGCTTATGCTGCAGATCTCAGAGATGAAATTGAACTGGTAAAAGGCGCTTCCAACGAGTTTGATCTTGAGGCGTTTTTGAGGGGAGAGCTGACACCCGTCTTTTTCGGTACCGCGTTGGGCAATTTCGGCGTCGACCATATGTTGGATGGATTGGTGGAATGGGCGCCGCGACCTCAGCCCCGGGCAACCGACGTGCGCGAAGTGCTGCCAACGGAAGAGGGCTTTTCCGGTTTTGTCTTCAAGATTCAGGCAAACATGGATCCCCAGCATCGGGATCGGGTGGCATTTCTGCGAATCGTGTCAGGGCGCTATAACCAGGGCATGAAAGTCCGTCATGCCCGCATGGGTAAAGAAGTGCGACTGGCTGACGCGCTGACCTTTATGGCGGGTGACCGTGAGCAGGCTGAAGAGGCGTTCGCCGGCGATATTATCGGGCTCCATAACCATGGCACCATTCAGCTGGGGGATACCTTTACCTCCGGCGACGATATGAAATTTACCGGTATCCCCAACTTTGCTCCGGAACTGTTCAGGCGCATCCGCCTTAAAGATCCCCTCAAGGCCAAGCAACTACAGAAGGGGTTGGTACAACTGTCCGAAGAAGGTGCGGTGCAGGTTTTCCGGCCTATGCGGAACAACGATTTGATTGTCGGTGCGGTTGGTGTGCTGCAGTTTGACGTGGTTGTCAGTCGCCTGAAAACGGAATACAAAGTTGATGCGGTGTATGAGCCGATCAATGTGGCGACCGCTCGCTGGGTTCACTGTGATGACGCACGCAAGCTTGAGGAGTTTGAACGCAAGGGCTATGAAAACCTGGCGCTTGATGGCAGCGATCGCCTGGCTTATATCGCACCAACAATGGTGAATTTGCAATTGGCCCAAGAGCGGTTCCCTGACGTTCAGTTCAGCAAGACGCGCGAGCACTGATCGGCCGTTTATGTTTGTCGACGCGCACTGCCATCTGGATTTTCCGGAGTTTGATGGCACCAGGGATAGCGTACTGGCGCGTTGTCGTGAACTGGGTGTGAATCGTTTGGTCATGTCCGGGGTGCGGGCCGCAGACTGGCCCCGCTTGCAGCAGTTCTCTGCAGAGCTCGAGTCGTTGTTTTACTGTCTGGGTATTCATCCCTGGTTTATTGCAGAGCATGATGAGCGTTCGTTGGAGGCTTTGGAGCAAGCGCTTGCAGGTTTACCCGCTCGGTGCGTAGGGGTGGGGGAGTGCGGTCTGGACCGTCTCAGGGGGGCGCTTGATGAGCAGTTTCCCTGGTTTGAGGCTCAGGTGGATATTGCGAGCAGGCAGCGGATGCCATTAGTTATCCATTCAGTACGAGCCAATGACGAAGTGGCAAGCGTGCTGCGCCGGAGGCAGTTCAGTCAGGGTGCGTTGATACACGGCTTTTCCGGCAGTGAACAACAGGCTGGAAAACTGCATGACCTCGGCTGTTACCTTGGTGTCGGTGGTGTAATTACTTACGGACGTGCTGAAAAGACACGGCGGGCGCTGGCTGCGATGCCTTTGGAAAGTCTGGTGCTGGAGACGGATGCGCCGGATATGCCGCCGTCGGGTGTCGCGGCCGGCGAGAATACGCCAGAATCAATCCCGATGATTTTCAAGGCGTTGTGCGAACTTCGCCCGGAGCCGGAAGACGTCGTGCGAACCCGTCTACTGGAGAACGCCTGTGCTTTGTATCGCTGGCCGGCCTGCTGAATTAATACACAGTCAGGGCTTGGCATGAGTCGGGTGTTGCTTTATACTTCGCGCCCTGGCTTTTCAAGGCGATGTCGTCATCTCAGCCCCGAATGACACAACGCCAGCAAATATTATAGGTCGAAAGTCACCGCTAAACGCTTGGTGCGTTGGGTAGTGGTGGTTTTTAACGTTCGTTATACGCGTTACAAGGCGGAATCAATGAAGACTCTGAGTGCGAAACCAGAAAGCGTAAAGCGTGACTGGTACGTTGTAGACGCAGCCGGCAAGACGCTGGGTCGTCTGTCAACCGAAATCGCCCTTCGTCTGCGGGGCAAGCATAAGCCTGAATATACCCCTCATGTCGACACCGGCGATTACATTGTTGTGATCAATGCTGAACAGGTGCGTGTGACTGGTAAGAAGTCAGCCGACAAAATGTATTATCACCACACGGGTTTCCCGGGTGGTATCCGTTCGATCAACTTCGAGAAGCTGGTCGACAAGGCGCCTGAGCAGGTTTTGGGTCACTCCGTGAAGGGGATGATGCCAAAAGGACCTTTGGGTCGCGCCATGTTCAAAAAGCTGAAAATCTATGCCGGCGCTGAGCATCCTCATGCAGCCCAGCAGCCCAAAGAACTCGACATCTAACGGAAGGCGAATATGTCTGTAGCACAAAATTACGGTACTGGTCGCCGCAAGACATCTACGGCGCGGGTATTTATCAAGCCGGGTAGCGGTAGCATCACGATCAACGATCGTTCAATCGAGCAGTTTTTCGGTCGCGAGACTCTGCGCATGATCGTTCGTCAGCCGCTGGTTCTCTCTGAGTCCGAGAACCGTTTTGATATTCGCATCACCGTAGAAGGTGGCGGTATCAGTGGGCAGGCCGGCGCCATCCGCCACGGTCTGACTCGCGCTCTGATGGATTATGACGAAACGCTTCGTCCGGCCATGCGCAAAGCGGGTTATGTTACCCGTGATGCTCGTAAGGTTGAGCGTAAGAAAGTGGGTCTGCGGAAAGCGCGTAAGCGTCCACAGTACTCCAAGCGTTAATTTGGCGGTTTATTTCGCCAGCAAAAAAACCCGGCTATCTGCCGGGTTTTTTTTTGACTGCAGTTAATTTGGATGCCCTGATGTCGGTGGCTCGAAAGAAGGCTCATGGCGCGGCTTTCCGACTTGTAAGGTTTTGGTAATTTCATTACCATTTGACGCACTAAATACAGGGTTAAGAAGTACTTTTCGATGTGTGGCGTGCCTTTGCGCGTTGCCTGCATTGCCTGATGGGAGAAAACCATAATGAATAATGGCGACGTGAGCCAAAGCCGACGTCGATTCCTGATCGGTGCTACGTCAGTGGTCGGTGGTGTCGGTGTGATTGGCGCGGCCGTACCTTTCGTGGCGTCCTGGAATCCCAGTGCCAAGGCTGAAGCAGCTGGTGCTCCGGTAACAGTGAATGTTGATAAAATAGAGCCGGGTCAGCAGATTACGGTCGAATGGCGAGGTAAGCCGGTGTGGATTGTTCGCCGCACCGATGAGATGTTGGCGAACATCAAAAAGCTGAACGACACAGTTAAAGATCCTGAGTCGTCAGAAGCGTCGCAGCAGCCGACCTATATTGAAGGCATCTATCGCTCTCTTAAGCCGGAGTTTGCAGTTCTGGTTGGTATTTGCACACATTTGGGGTGTGTTCCGACTTATCGTCCTGAAGTGGCGCCTGCTGATCTGGGTCCTGAGTGGTTGGGGGGCTTCTTTTGCCCGTGCCACGGTTCCCACTACGACCTGGCGGGCCGGGTCTACCAGAGTCAGCCTGCTCCGCTGAATCTTGAAGTTCCGCCTTATCGATATGACACCGATGCGACCATGACGGTCGGTCTTGATCCGGAGGCTGCGTGATGCAAAAGCTGATTCAGTGGATTGATGAACGGTTGCCGATTGTAGATGCCTACAACAACCATCTCGGCAAGTATTACGCACCCAAGAACTTTAACCTCTGGTACTTCTTCGGATCGCTGGCAATGCTGGTTCTGGTTAACCAACTGGTTACCGGTATCTGGTTGACCATGAGCTACAACCCATCTGCAGAAGGCGCATTTGCTTCTGTTGAGTACATCATGCGTGATGTTCAGTGGGGTTGGTTGTTGCGTTATATGCATTCAACCGGCGCATCGGCATTTTTTATTGTTGTATACCTGCATATGTTCCGCGGCCTTATGTACGGTTCGTACCAGAAGCCTCGTGAGCTGATCTGGTTGTTCGGCATGCTGATTTATCTGGTGCTCATGGCTGAAGCCTTTATGGGCTATCTGTTGCCTTGGGGCCAGATGTCCTACTGGGGCGCTCAGGTTATCGTTAACCTGTTTGGTGCAATTCCGGTCATCGGCGATGACCTGTCGTTGTGGATTCGTGGTGACTACCTGATTTCGGGTATTACCCTGAACCGATTCTTCGCATTGCACGTCATAGCGCTGCCCATTGTTCTGCTCGGGCTTGTGGTGCTTCATATTCTTGCGTTGCATGAAGTAGGTTCCAACAACCCGGACGGTATCGATATCAAGAAGAACAAGGACGAGAACGGCATTCCAAAGGACGGGATTCCCTTCCATCCTTATTACACCGTTCATGATCTGATTGGTGTTGCGGTCTTCCTGTTTGTTTTCTGTGTTGTGATCTTCTTCTTCCCTGAAATGGGTGGCTTGTTCATCGAGAAACCGAACTTCGAGCCCGCTAACAGCCTGAAAACGCCTGAGCACATAGCGCCGGTATGGTATTTCACGCCTTTCTACGCAATGTTGCGGGCAGTGACGGTCGACCTGTTCGGGTTGCCCGCCAAGTTCTGGGGTGTTGTTGTGATGGGTGCGGCGATCGCTATCCTGTTCGTGCTGCCTTGGCTTGATCGCAGTCCTGTCCGGTCCATGCGTTACAAGGGTGTTTTGAGCAAGATTGCGTTGACTGTCTTCGTCATCAGCTTCGTCATTCTCGGCTATCTGGGTATTGTGCCTTCCAGTCCGGGGCGTACGCTGCTGGCCCAGGTGCTCACGACGTTGTACTTCCTGTACTTTATCCTCATGCCGTTCTACACGCGGATGGAGAAAACAAAACCAGTTCCGGAAAGGGTGACAGGCTGATGAAAAAGCTGATTATTGGTCTTTTCATGATTTGCCTGCCAGCAATCGGGCTGGCAGCCGGCGGGGCCGGTGTGCCCCTTGATCATATGGAGCCCGACCACGGCAACAAGGCTTCATTGCAGCGCGGTGCTGCGCTGTTTACCAACTACTGCATGGGGTGTCACTCGATGGAGTACGCGCGCTACAAGCGTGTCTCCGATGATATCGGTATCCCTGCAAAGCTTTACGAGGACAACCTGATCTTTACTGGCGCCAAAATTGGCGAGCTGATGAAGAACAGTATGAATAAGGACCTCGCTAAAGGCTGGTTTGGTAACCCGCCACCGGATCTGACGCTGGAGTCCCGTTTACGGGGCGAGAGTTGGGTCTACTCCTATTTGCGCGGTTTCTACAAGGATGAAGCGCGTCCCTGGGGTGTGAACAACGTGGTATTCCCGAATGTGGGTATGCCGCATGTGCTGGTTGAGATGCAGGGATTGTGCGCTACTGAGCCGAAAATCGGTCATGGCGCCAGCGTGGACCCGCTGAGCGGTAACGAAGTCGATGCCTCGCCTTGTACCGAATGGGCAAGCGAGGGCACGATGACGCCTGCTGAATTTGATACCGCAATGTACGACCTGACGAACTTCCTGTCGTATATGGGTGATCCGGTGAAAATGGAGCGCGAGCGTCTTGGTATTTTCGTGCTGCTCTTCATTCTGGTGTTCTTTGTTGTCGCCTACCTGCTCAATCGTGAGTACTGGAAAGACGTACATTAAAGAATCAGGTATAATCCGGCCCTGATAAGTATTCCAGCGGGTGGCGTTGTCGCTCGCTGGATTTTTGCTTTCCGTAATTTCATCTCTGTGTCAGCGTAATCGTGGGGTAGTTTTATGGGCGTTGTGACCAAGCGGTCATCAATGACGTTTTTTTCAGATCCGGCCAGTCATTACAGCCACCGGGTGCGTATTGTTCTCGCTGAAAAAGGTGTCACCGTAGATGTAGTGGATGTGGATCCGGATAATCCGCCGGAAGAGCTTTCCGACCTCAACCCATATAACGCGTTGCCAACACTTGTCGATCGTGACTTGGTGCTTTATGAGCCCAATATCATGATGGAATATCTTGATGAGCGTTTCCCGCATCCACCTTTGTTGCCGGTCTACCCTGTAGCCCGTGCAAATAGTCGTCTGATGATTCACCGGATTCAGAAGGACTGGTGTGGGCTGGTTGATCAGATTCTTGCCCAGCCTAACGCCAAGGCTTCAGAGGCTGCGCGCAAAGAGCTTCGTGAAAGTCTTCTGGCGGCAGCGCCTTTGTTCGGCGAGATGCCTTACTTCCTGTCAGAAGAATTTACGATCGTGGACTGCAGCATTGGACCTATTCTGTGGCGCTTGCCGGCGCTGGGTATAGATCTGCCAGAGAAGCAGGCCAAGCCATTGCTGAAGTATATGGAGCGTCTGTTTGAGCGCGAAGGCTTCAAGGCTAGCCTGTCGGATCTTGAAGAAGATATCCGCAGCTGATTGTGATGTTTTCCAGAGCCTGATTGGGAGGCGGAATGTCTGAGAAGACAGATAATATGTTATCCAGCCGGCCATACCTGGTGCGGGCATTCAATGAGTGGATTCTGGATAACAACTGTACACCCTATATTCTGGTAGACGCCGGGATACAGGGTGTTCAGGTGCCGGCTGAGCACGTGGCAAATGGCCAGATCGTTCTGAATATTAGTCCCAGTGCCGTTAAGGCGCTCATGATTGGCAACGGAGCGCTTGAGTTCAGCGCGCGTTTTGGCGGTGTGCCGATGCAGGTATCGGTTCCTCTTGTTGCTGTGTTGGCGATTTATGCCAAAGAGAACGGCGAGGGTATGGTGTTTGGCACCGAGCCAGGTTCACCGGATCCTGAAGGTCCATCTGGCGGCAATAATGACGAAGGTGGCAAGCCTGAGCGACCGTCAGGGAAGCCGAGCCTGAAAGTGGTGAAGTAAAACCCATTCACCCAATGCTCAAATGAAAAAGCCGACCAATAAGGTCGGCTTTTTTCGTTCTGGGCCCGCCAGATTTAAGGGGGGCTTTAGCCCCCAAAGATCGTGTTGTCGATCAATGCGCTGAGTGCGTTGAGGATAATCAGAAAAATGCCGGCTGCCTGGGTAGGGCTCAGGTTGTGAAGTGCGATTTCATGGTCTTCAGGGTGCAGCAGCGATGTGATGTCTGTTTTCTCTTTTGCGCTGAGCACAACCACGCGCATGTCTCTGTCGTGTGCGGCCTGTATGGCTTGAATCAGGTTGGCTTTATGGCCGTCATCAACAATCACGAACAATGTATCGCCGTCCTTGCCCAGTGCGCGCACTTGTCTCGAGAATGTCTCGTTAAAACGGTTGTCCCTGCAAATGGCAGAAAACGTAGTGGCGTCAGCACCGAGATTGATGGCGGGGAGTGCTGGCCGGTCATGCTCAAACCGGTTGAGCAGGTTGGTGCAGAAAAATTGGGCGAGGCTATTGGCGCTGCCATTTGCGCACATCAGTATTTTGGCATCATTCAGTAACGAGTGGGTCAGCGTTTCAGCAGCGGCGCTGATTGCTTCTCCCAGTTCACCGGCGGTTTGTGCGGTGTGCTCCATGTGCTCGGCAAACAGCGTATTAATAAGCGATTCGGTATCTGGATTAGTCATGATGTGTCAAATGCGTTCTTGATCCATTGGGCGCGATAGCGGCGGATTCGGCCTGGTGTCATGGCCAGTACGTCGAAACGGCACTGAGCCTGCCAGCCTTGATTCCTCTGAAGGTAGACCGAGGCCGCCAATATAATGCGGCGTTGCTTTTTTACAGTGACCGACTCCAGCGGTGACTCGAGGCTGGAGTTGCCGCGGTACCTCACTTCAACAAAAGCCAGAACGTCACCGTCCCAGCCAATGATATCGATTTCTCCCCCGCGGCAGTGCACATTCCGATCAATGATTTTCAGGCCTCGCGCTGTGAGGTAGCGACCCGCCGCACGCTCTGCGTCTGCTCCCTTGCCGGGGTGCTGGCCGTCCATGGCCTTTGTCATGCTGTCTACCTTAGCGGCGTTGCCGTTGGTGGTGTTGGTTCGGTGTTGTCCGGTGTTTTTGATTCCAGCTTTACCGGTACGCCGTTTTTGAACATGGCCCACTGCTGTTGTCTGCTGACAACGCCCGAAGGGGTCATCGACAGCGTGCCGGTAAGTCCATTGATGTCGCTTCCTTCAACTCTGGAAAGTAGCTGTAGCTTGGATGAGAGTTGGTAAGCGTCTACCCCCATTGCAAACAGCCGCCCATAGCGCTGGGTGACATCTGGCAGTGCGGCGCTGGCCTGCTTGCGTAGCGGCTCGTCTGGCGACAGCATCCAGGGCAAATCAGTGAAGTGGATGTTCTCAAGATCGCCGTCCCGGCCGGAATCGGGAGTGCCGGTGTAAATAATGGATGGGGAGTATACCGGCAGATTGCCACCAAAATAGAACGCAAACATAGGTTTCAGCTGCCGTGCGATGGTTGGCGAGGCGACCAGCACGATGGCGTCAATGTCCTGTCTGCGGCGAGGTTCAAACTCGATATTCAGGCCGATGGTCTGTTCAACCGTAATGGCGCGTTGCCGGCTCACATCAATGTCGAACAGACTGGCAACCGTTTTGCGAAGGTTCTCCTCACGATCATACCGGACCACATCGAGAATGCGCCCATTGTCTGCGGTCATGCGCTTCACAAGCGCCTGTTCGATGCGATCTCCCCAGTCACCGTAGGGGATCAGAGCAACGGCCTGACTGAGATTGTCGGCAACCAGCCGGTCGGCTATCTGCCGCGCTTCGTCTTCAGCGGATAATCCGTATTGGTAAAGATTGGCGGGGGCCTTTTGGCCGTCATCAAGGTAATTGAGGGCGAGCAGCGGCACGGGTAGAGTCGCACGTTGCGCGACGCTGTTCAGTGCTGTCTTTTCCAGCGGACCGACGATGAGGTCCGGTCCTGCTTTGGCTATTTCGGTATACAGCGCCGGAAAGTCCTGCTCGTCTGTGTTGAATACGTCGATGCGGACATCGGCATCAGCGCGCTTCCCGTCGGTATAGTAGGCGGCCATAAAGCCGTCGCGAATGGCTTTGCCGGCCTCGGCCAGCGGGCCGGTCAGGGGCAGTGCGAGGGCGATGCTTCCCGGACGCTCCTCTGACAAGCTGATGATGAGTGACAATTCGCTGGGTAGATTTACTGCTGCCGGATGATCTGCCCAGTTGCTTTGCCAGCCCCGAATAGTGCCGCCTTGTGAGTCCAGGCTGACGTCGGGCTTTCTCAAAGACAGTGCCAGCTCCAGCCAGCCTTGCTGCTCATAACCAATCGCGGTTTGGGCCTTCTTTTCAAGCAAGGAGGTTTGCGTTTCTTTCAGCAGCTGCCAGATCCGGTCATTGTAATCGACGCTATTGCCGTCCCGTTGCAAATCGGCTGATGCCATCAGGGTCTGGGCGGCGGCTAGCGTGCGGCCAGCCAGCTTGAAAGTTCTTGCCTGCAACTGCGCAGCGCTGGCCTGGCGATCTTGCGGGTAGCGTGAAAACTGCTCCACCGGGAGGTTGGTGGTGAGTTTCCTGGCCCAGTCCCGGTCCTCCAGTTCCACAATGCTCGACATGGCGAGCAGGCGTTGCTGGTCGATGATGGCGTCTGAAGCCTTGGCAAAGGCCGTGCTGCGCAGGATCGTCCGGGCATCCTTGTGGCGATCTGCTGTCTGGTAGCGCGACGCGGTACTCAGTAGCCCCTTGAGGGCAGTTTCCGAATAGCCGGAGGATTCAGCGATAGCAAGTGCTCCCTCGGGGGAATCTGCCTGATCGGGCTGGATACCAAAGGGTGCGCACGCCGCGATCATCAGCATGGCTGCGAATAAAAACGCTGGGCGAAGTCGAAGTAAGGCTCTCGTCGTCATGCAAAACTCGCAAAGGGGCGGATGGGCGGACTGATGCGCTTGTGACGTCACCGTAACACGGGCATCATGCCGGAAATTACCGTTGGGCGAAGTTTACCAGTTCGTTCAATATTTCTCATGACGTTCATTTCATTTGATGGGGATGCGACGCCGGATTCATCGGTGAGCGCAAGGCCATTGCCGGAATGCCAGCGGGGTAATGTTCTTGAAAACGACCAACTCTAGCGCCAGGCAAGCAGGTGGCACCTTGTTTATCGTCGCGACACCGATTGGCAACCTCGGCGATATTACCCACCGCGCTACCGAAGTGATCGGCAGTGTTGATTTTGTTGCGGCCGAGGATACCCGGCACTCCCGCAAGTTGCTTCAGGTGCTCGGTATTCAGAAGCCGCTCGTTGCCCTGCATGATCATAATGAAAGAGAAAAGGCCGGGGCGCTGCTTGATCGTATTGAAGCTGGCGAATCTGTTGCGCTCGTTTCTGATGCGGGAACGCCGCTGATTTCGGATCCCGGTTATGTGCTGGTAAAAGAGGCGCGGGCGCGGGGAATTACGGTTTCTCCGATTCCTGGGCCGAGTGCGGTAATCGCGGCGCTTAGTGCGGCGGGATTGGCGACCGACAGGTTTACGTTTGAAGGGTTTCTGCCAGCCAAGCGAAAGGGGCGCAACGACCGCCTGACGGCATTGATCAAAGAAGAGTGCACGCTGGTTTTCTATGAGGCGCCTCACCGGATTGTTGAAACGGCACAGGCCATTGCCGAAGTGTTCGGCGCGGACCGTGAAGTGGCGCTGGCCCGGGAGCTGACCAAAACATTTGAAACGTTCTATACCGGTCGCGTTGCCGATGTTTGCGAGCAGCTTGCAGGCGATGAACATGCCGAGCGCGGCGAGTATGTGGTCATGGTAGCCGGAGCGGAACCGCAAAGCGGTGTTCAGGCGCCCGTAATTGATACCGATCGCCTTTTGAAAACCCTGCTCGCAGAGCTGCCTGTTAAGGTTGCCGCAAAAATGGCATCAGAGCTGACGGGGGAGTCAAAGAACGATCTCTACCAGCGTGCGTTGTCGCTCAAGTAAGGCCATCGTGGCGTTTCTGCTTGCGCTGGCCTCGCGCGGGGCGTATCTTCTCGACCGAGCTCGCCGGACAGTCGCCGCCAGTTTACTGGGGGAGGAAAGTCCGGGCTCCATAGGGCAAGGTGCCAGGTAACCCCTGGGCGGCGTGAGCCGATGGAAAGTGCAGCAGAAAGGAAACCGCCTACGTGCCTTCGGGCGCCGGTAAGGTTGAAAAGGTGCGGTAAGAGCGCACCGCGTGACTGGCAACAGTTCACGGCGATGGTAAACCCCACCTGGAGCAAGACCAAATAGGAGTCCTACGGTGTGGCCCGCACTGGACTCGGGTAGGTTGCTTGAGATCTGTGGTGACGCAGATCCTAGATGAATGACTGTCCTCGACAGAACCCGGCTTATAGGCGAGCTCTTTTTTCTTTTCCCGAATTCCCCGAACACCTCCTTCTGTGTGAACTCTGTTGCCGAAATAACGGGTTCGATATAGCGAAAAAATCTTACTCTTCAAGTTTGTTCTTCTAATAGTTCTTCAGTTGTTTGATTTTGCAGCCTTTCTTCTCTCCATAATCCCATATTTTATTATTTTACACTTCTAACTTGTTGTCCTTAAAAGAACTTTTCCATGTGGGCCGCCTATGGCGGCGCTTGCATTGTATTTTGCGTGTTTCTATAGTGTGCAGGAGTGGGAAAAAGTGGATAGAAGTGGTTTTTTGTGGTTTTCGGAGGGGGAGAGTGGGAGAATTGGCCATCTCGTCCCAACTAATTAAGCAATCGCGCTGTAATGCAGCGAAGTGCCAGCGGCAAATATGAGCAACTTTCTGGGCAGTCACGCCCTCAACATGGATGCAAAAGGACGCATAGCGATCCCGGCCCGCGTACGCGAGGACCTGGCTGCAGCTTGTGGCGGCCGCATTGTGTTGACTGCGAATGCCGATGAGGAGCGCTGCCTGTTGCTTTACCCCGAGCCGCAATGGGAAGAAATTCGCCCACAAATTGAAGCGCTTCCCAACATGAATAAGGTGGCGCGCCGGCTGCAGCGAAAGGTGCTGGGTCATGCGACGCCGCTGGAGCTGGATAGCGCTGGTCGCATTCTGGTTCCGCCAACGCTGCGCAGCTATGCCCGGCTGGAGAAGAAATTGATGCTGATCGGGCAAGGCAAAAAGCTGGAGTTGTGGAGCGAAGAGCGCTGGTTCACTTGGCTCGATGAGTCGGACGACGACGCTGATATGCCGGTTGAAATGGAGTCTCTGTCGCTATGACCGCCACCAGCAATGCAGACCCGTCTCACCAGTCGGTTCTGCTCGAAGCGGCGGTGGATGCAGTGGTGACGGACGTAAATGGCCGGTATGTCGATTGTACCTTCGGTCGCGGTGGTCACAGCCGTCAGTTGCTGGGCCGGTTGGGTTCTGAAGGCCGTCTGTTCGGGATAGATAAAGATCCTGAAGCCATCTCGGCAGGTAAGGCGCTGTCAGAACAGGATGCCCGTTTTCACGTTTGTCATGGCTCGTTCGCTCAGATCGATCAGTTTGCTGCTGAGTCTGGATGGGATGGTTTGACTGGTGTGCTGATGGATTTAGGGGTGTCGTCGCCGCAACTGGATGATGCCGAGCGCGGGTTCAGCTTCATGCGCAACGGCCCTTTGGATATGCGCATGGATCCAACGCGTCCGCCGAGTGCGGCTGACTGGTTGAATTCGGCGCGCGAAGAGGACATCGCCAACGTCATTTTCCGCTACGGCGAAGAAAAGTTCTCGCGCCGTATTGCCCGGGCCATCGTCACCCGTCGTGAAGAAGAGCCGTTGGCGACTACTCGGGATTTGGCCAGTCTGGTCAGCGAGGCCGTGCCAAGAAAGGAAAAGCACAAGCATCCGGCGACCCGCACGTTCCAGGCTGTGCGCGTGTTTATCAACAGGGAGCTGGACGATCTCGAGATCGGACTAAAGGCGGCAGTCGATTTGCTGGCGCCAGGCGGTCGGTTGGTCGTGATCAGTTTTCATTCGCTTGAAGATCGCATTGTTAAACGGTTTATGCGTGACCTGGCGCGTGGGCCCCAGTTGCCCAAAGGTTTGCCGGTTACAGCGGATCAGATGGAGTCGGGCTATCGCCTGATTGGCAAGGCTATCAAGGCCGAGTCAGATGAAGTTTCAGATAACGTCCGTGCACGCAGCGCTGTGATGCGCATTCTCGAGCGTCGGGCGGCTTAAGGAGAAGGGTAATGTCGGCAGTCACAATTGAACGTCCGGTACAAACACGCACCAAGCTGCGTCCGGCGACGGTAAAGGCAGGCATGGCCACGGCGATGCGGTTGTCCCACCGCATTTTTGCGGGGCTGTGGCAGCGGCAAGTGTTGATTTCTGCAGGGCTGGCCTCTGTGCTGATGTTGTCGTCTGTGGGTGTGGTGTATAGCGCCCATGAAAACCGGGTTCTTTTTAATGATTTGGCAACCCTTCAGGATCAGCGCGATGGCTATCACCGGGAATGGAGTCAGTTGCTGTTGGAGCAAAGTGCGCTGAGTTCTCATAGTCGGGTTGAGAACCGCGCTGCGGAAAGTTTGGGAATGGTTGTGCCGGGTCGGCATGACATCGTATTGGTTCCGGCGACACCGTGAGTCGCCTGTTGCATGCAACGTCTGTCAGGTTGGGGTGAGCTGTGTCTCAGGATGAACCAGCACAGAATATTCAGCAGAAATTAAAGGCGCTGATTGCGGGTTGGCGGCATGCCACCGTGCTCGGCGTTTTTTTGCTGGTGACTGTTGCTTTGGCCTGGCGGCTGGTTGATCTCCACGTCGTGGATCAGGATTTTCTTCGCAAGCAAGGCGAGGCGCGGACGACGCGTGTAGAAGCCATTGAAGCCCATCGCGGAATGATCACGGATCGCAACGGGGAGCCGCTGGCGGTCAGTACACCAGTGGAAACCATCTGGGCGAATCCGGGCGAAGCAAACCCGGGTGATGAGCGCATTGCCACCCTGGCCCGGTTGCTCGAAATCAATGAAAGCAAGCTGCGTTCGCGTCTGAAGCGTTATTCAGGGCGCGAATTTATCTATGTACGGCGTAAAGTGCAGCCGGACCTGGCGCGTCAGGTCAAGGCGCTGGGTATTCCCGGAATCTACAGCCGCCGTGAATATCGTCGTTACTATCCGGCGGGCGAAGTCACTGCACATGTTGTGGGCTTCACCAATATCGACGAGCACGGTCAGGAAGGCATTGAGTTGGCCTATAACGACTGGATGAGTGGCGAGCCGGGCGCAAAGCGTGTGCTTAAGGATCGTCGTGGTCACGTGATCAAGGATCTGAGTCTGATCAAGGATGCACGGCCCGGGCGGGATATCGAACTCAGCCTGGATTTGCGGCTTCAGTACCTGGCTTATCGGGAGTTGAAAGCAGTTGTGCAGGCTCACAACGCGAGGGGCGGCACCCTTGTCATGCTGGATGTGAATACCGGCGAAGTGTTGGCAATGGTGAACCAGAACTCATACAACCCGAACGATCGCAGTCAGTTGGATCCCCGAAATTTAAGGAACAAGGCCATAACGGATCTGTTTGAGCCCGGCTCTACGGTGAAGCCCATTACGGCAGCCTTGGCTCTTGAGTCAGGCAAGTTCACCGAGCAGACCCGGATCGATACCAGTCCGGGATTTTTGCGTTTTGGGCGATTTACTATCCGCGACACCAGCAATCATCACGTGCTGGATCTGAAGGGCATCATTGCCAAGTCGAGTAACGTCGGGATGAGTAAGGTTGCGGCTGAGCTGGGCGGAGATGCGATTCGGGATACTTTTTTCCGCTTTGGTCTGGGGCAGGCTACTGGTATTGGCTTCCCGGGTGAGGCGCTAGGCGTGCTGCCATCACCACCGCGCTGGCGGCCAGTGGAAGTTGCTGCGCTTTCCTATGGCTACGGTTTGAGCGTCAACGCGCTGCAATTGGCGCAGGCCTACATGGTGATCGCAAACGGTGGAATACGGTATCCCGTCAGCCTGATCAAGAAAGATCAGCCACCCGTTGGTGAACGTGTGATTTCGGAAAAAGTGTCGAGCGAAGTGCGCCAGATGTTGAAGGCAGTCATAGAAGAGGGCACCGGCAAGCGCGCCAAGATTGGTATTTATGAAGCGGGCGGCAAAACCGGGACCGTCCACCTGGTGGGCGCCGGTGGATACGAAGACAGCGAATACAAGGCGCTGTTTGCGGGATTGGCTCCCGTCGATAACCCGCGCATCGTAAGCGTTGTCGCAATAGATGCACCGCAAGGCGGGGAGTACTACGGGGGCGAAGTCGCGGCACCTGTGTTTTCGCGGGTCATGGGAGATGCGTTGCGATTGCTGAACGTGCGACCCGATCTGGATAGCGATGCCGATGTGGCCGACAAGACCCCAGCCAAATCCGAAGGGAGGGGCTGACATATGAGCGTTTCCTCTCTTGGCGTATTGCTGGCCGGTATCGTGGATGTGCCGTCAGTGTTTGATGTCACGATTCACGGGCTTACGGCTGACAGCCGGGAGGTTGAGTCCGGTGATGCATTTGTCGCCCTGAGCGGGCTTCATTCCCTGTCCGGTCGCTATGTTGCGGATGCTATCGAAGCCGGTGCAGTGGCGGTATTGCTGGAGACTGACGGTGATTCCGGCTGCTCAGAGCAGTCCGGAACCCTGATAGTGAAAGTGCCGTATTTGCGCCGACTGCTGGGTGTAATTGCTGATCGGTTTTACTTGTCGCCATCGCGCGATATGGACGTTATTGGCGTGACCGGCACCAACGGCAAGACTTCGGTGACACATTACCTCAGCCAATTGCTTTCATTCGCCGGCCACCGCTGTGGTGTTATCGGCACGCTGGGGTATGGCCTGGGTGCGGTGATGGATACGGCTACCCATACCACGCCGGACGTGGTCAGGATCAACAAGGCGTTGCAGGGTATTCGGGCTGAAGGTGGTCGAGCCGTGGCAATGGAAGTCTCTTCCCACGCTCTTGATCAGGGTCGGGTGGATGATCTGAGAATTCGCGGTGCGATTTTTACCAACCTGACGCGGGACCATCTGGACTACCACGGCAGTATGGATGCATACGGCGAATCGAAAGCGCTGCTATTCAAGCGTGAAGGTGTCGAATTCGCTGTCATGAATTTTGACGACCCGTTCGGGCGCCAGTTGTGTACGCAGCTGGCGGGCGAGTGCGATCTGGTTCGATACAGCCTGCATGAGCCTCAGACTGAGCTGTGGCTGACTCGCCTGGAATCGCACGCGGACGGCTTTGATGCCTGGTTCGACGGCAAGTGGGGGCAAATCAATTTGTCTGCGCCTTTGCTGGGCAGTTTTAACGTCAGCAATTTGATGGCGGCGGTCGCAACCGCTCTACAGCTAGGCATTTCGGTAGACGATGTGCAGCGCGCGGCAGCCAGGTTATTGCCACCTCCGGGGCGGCTTGAATCTTTCGCCAGCGCATCCGGTATTCGGGTTGTGGTTGATTATGCTCATACGCCGGACGCGCTGCAGAACGCGCTGAAAGCCCTGAAACCACACGTTGAAGGCAAGCTGTTCTGTCTGTTCGGCTGCGGCGGCGATCGGGATACCGGAAAGAGATCGGAAATGGCGGCTGAAGCTGAAAAGCTCGCCGACCACGTTATCGTGACAGACGACAATCCGCGCACGGAAGATCCTGCGTTGATTGTGTCGCAGATCATGAAAGGCTTTGTCCGGCCAGAGTCGGTCGAAGTTATCCATGACCGGGAAGCGGCAATTCGCCAGGCCGTATTCGAAGCCCAGCCCGGAGATGTGGTGCTGGTAGCAGGCAAAGGCCACGAAACCTATCAGGAAGTGAATGGCACGCGCACTGACTTCAGTGATGCGGGTGTCGTGCGTCAGGCGTTGGTCGACAGGGAGAGCGAGCGATGATGCAGTCTTTCACTCTGCAGGACGCGGCCCAAATGACGGGGGCGGCGCTGGACGCCTCGGTGAGTCCTGATGAGCGCTATACCGGTGTTTCAACTGATACCCGGGCAATTGAACCGGGCGATCTGTTTGTTGCCTTGCGTGGTGATCGGTTCGACGGCCACCAGTATGTCCAGCAAGCCCTAGATGCGGGCGCAGTTGCGGTTGTTGTGGACAAGCGCCAAAGCGCCGTGACCGGGCCACAGTTGGTTGTTGGGGATACCGTGGATGCACTGGGTCGCCTGGCGCTCGGCAACCGCCTTATCAGCAAGGTGCGTTGCGTTGCTGTAACGGGTAGTAGCGGTAAAACCACGGTGAAAGAAATGCTGGCAGCCATCTTGCGCCAGCAGGGTAATACGCTGGCGACCGGAGGCAATCTCAACAATCACATTGGGGTACCCCTGACCCTGTTTCGTTTGGCGCCTGAAAATCAGTACGCCGTGATTGAGCTGGGTGCGAGTGGCGTGGGTGAAATTGCGCATACCGTGAGCCTGGCTCGACCCGATGTGGGGATTATCACCAATGCCGGGGAGGCCCACCTCGAGGGCTTCGGCAGCTACGACAATATCGTCATTGCCAAGGGCGAAATTATCGACGGCGTCGCGGCAGATGGCGCAGTTGTATTGAACGCGGATGACCCCGCTTGTTCTGTCTGGACCGAACGCGCGGGTTCCCGGCGGGTTGTGACGGTGAGCGGAGACCCGAGCCGGAACGCTGATTATCACTATCGTAATATTCGGGCATCAGGCGGCATTACAGAATTTGATCTTATTGGAAGGGACGGCTGGCAACTGGTCATTAAGCTCAACCTTCCAGGGGCCCACAACTGCCTGAATGCTTCACTTGCGATTGCCGCTACCCGGGATTTCGGTATCGCGGATCAGGGGATTCAGAAGGGGCTGGCTGCATTACAACCCGTTAAAGGTCGGCTCCAGCAGATTGCGTTAAAGTCCGGCGTCACCGTGATTGATGACAGCTACAACGCCAATCCGACATCGATGAAAGCGGCGTTGCAATTGCTCGCTGAATCAATGGGAACCCGCGTCGCGGTGCTCGGTCACATGGGCGAGCTCGGTGCTGGCGAGGATCAGTTGCATGAAGAAATCGGCGAATTCGCTGCGTCGCTGGGCATTGATTACCTGCTGACCGTTGGTAACGGAACAGCGTTCTATCTCAAGGGATACGGGTCTCAGGGGCTTCATTTTGAGAGTCACGAGCAGGCAGCCGAATGGCTGTTGGCAAGCGGCATGGCCCCCATGACAATTCTAACCAAGGGTTCTCGCAGTTCTGCCATGGAAAACGTGGTCAGAGTGCTTCTTGAAAAGGTGAATAACTGATGTTGCTCTGGCTGACAGACCTGCTCTCACAGTATTTCGGTGAGCTGACGGTGTTCCGGTACCTCACGTTGCGAGGCATCCTGGGCATCCTGACAGCACTTCTGATATCGCTGCTGATCGGCCCCTACATGATTCGCAAATTAGGCGAGCGCCAGATCGGGCAGGCGGTGCGTGATGATGGCCCGCAGACGCATTTGAGCAAGGCCGGTACGCCGACTATGGGCGGCGCGCTGATTTTGGTGGCTATTACAGTCAGCACCCTGCTATGGGCCGATCTGACCAACCGCTATGTCTGGATCACACTGCTGGTCACTTTGCTGTTCGGTGCGATTGGTTGGGTTGATGACTACCGCAAGGTGGTCGAGCGCAATCCGCGAGGCCTGCCGGCGCGCTGGAAGTATTTCTGGCAGTCCGTTATCGGCGCCGGAGCAGCGATCGCCTTGTTTTACTCATCGTCATTGCCGCAGGAAACGTCACTTTACCTGCCGTTTTTCAAAAGCGTCAGTCTGGTGATGGGGCCGGTGATATTCATTTTGCTGACCTACTTCGTCATTGTCGGCAGCAGCAATGCAGTCAATCTGACCGATGGGCTGGACGGGCTGGCGATTATGCCCACTGTCATGGTCGCGGCAGCGCTGGGTATTTTTTGTTATCTGTCGGGTCACGCCCAGTTTGCCAGCTACCTGTTGATTCCCCACTTGCCGGGAAGTGGTGAGCTGATTGTGTTCTGTGGCGCACTGGTCGGCGCGGGGTTGGGGTTCCTCTGGTTCAACACCTATCCCGCGCAGGTTTTCATGGGCGATGTGGGTGCATTGGCACTTGGCGCGGCACTCGGTGTGGTTGCGGTTATCGTACGGCAGGAAATCGTGCTCTTCATCATGGGCGGCGTGTTCGTGATGGAGACCGTCTCCGTGATTCTGCAGGTGGCGTCGTTCCGGCTGACCGGGCGCCGTATTTTCCGGATGGCGCCTTTGCACCACCACTTTGAATTGAAAGGCTGGCCAGAGCCGCGCGTCATTGTGCGTTTCTGGGTAGTGACCGTTGTGCTGGTCCTGGTTGGGCTGGCTACGTTGAAAATCAGATAAGGCAGCACGAGAACTATGAGTCTGATTGTTTCTGATCGTCGCACATTGGTAGTAGGGCTCGGTATCACCGGGCTCTCCTGCGTGCGTTACCTGCTTGGGCAGGGGCGTTCAGTTGCTGTGGCTGATTCGCGGGAAAATCCTCCCGGTCTCGATGCTGTGCGAACAGAATTTCCTGACGTGGCGGTGCATTGCGGTGAATTTGATGCCGACCTGTTTGCGGGATTTAACGAGCTAGTGGTCAGCCCGGGCATTAGTGTCAAGACACCGGCGATTGCTGCTGCCAGAGAAAAGGGCGCGGCAATCAGGGGCGATATCGACCTGTTCAGCGATGCGGCGAAGGCGCCGATTGTTGCGATCACCGGCTCAAACGGAAAGACCACGGTCACGACACTCGTGGGCGAGATGGCCAAAGCCGCCGGAGTCAAGGTTGCTGTGGGCGGCAATATTGGAACGCCGGCACTGGATCTTCTGGCGGATGACGTGGCGCTTTACGTGCTGGAGCTTTCCAGTTTCCAGCTCGAGACCACCGCGCGCCTGAATGCCAAAGCGGCGACCATCCTCAATGTGACCGACGATCATATGGATCGGTATGCATCCAAGATGGCGTATTTCCAGGCCAAGCAGAATATTTTCAACGGCTGCGAAATTGCGGTTGTCAATCTGGACGACGCCCTGAGCCAGCCGATGGCCCGGGATAACATGGCCTTCATCGGTTACGGGGTGCACCGCATCAACCCGGAAACTTACAGCCTTCGGGAAGATGAGGGTGACAAGTGGATCACTCATGGGTTCGAGAACCTGATTCAGGCAAACGAGCTCGGCCTGATGGGTACTCATAACCTGATGAATATCATGGCAGCGCTCGCTCTGGGCGAGGCTGTCGGGCTTCCGATGGATACCATGTTGACGGTTGCGCGGCAGTTTAAAGGGCTGCCGCACCGGTGCCAGTTTGTTCGTCGGTTGCGTGATGTCGACTACATCAATGACTCGAAGGGCACCAATGTGGGCGCCACGGTCGCGGCTATCGACAGTCTGAAACCCGCTGGAGGACAGTTGGTGCTGATTGCTGGCGGTGACGGTAAAGGCGCTGATTTTGCGCCACTGCGACCCGCTGTTAAGGATACGTGTCGTCAGGTTCTGGTGCTCGGGAAGGATGCCGATCAGTTGAAGGCGGCTCTGGGTGATGCGGCGCCAGTGACGGTTGTTACCGATCTTGATGAAGCGGTTAATTTGGCCGCTCAGATCGCCGAGAGCGGCGATCGGGTTCTGCTATCGCCGGCTTGCTCGAGTCTGGACATGTTCCGTAATTATGAAGCACGGGGCGAGCACTTCATGGCGCTGGTCGGAGGGCTGTCATGAACGCGCAATCCATCATGCTTTCCGCTGCTTCCCGGCGCAGTGCTCTTGCTCTGCAGCCTCTGCCCTTACTGATCTTCTGTGCGGTGAGCTTGCTGTTGATCGGTGTGGTGATGATTGGCTCAGCGTCAATGGACACTGCAGCCCAGAATATGGATAACGCTTTCTATTACATCAGTCGCCAGTTCCTTTATGCCTTGATGGGTGTGGGGTTGGCGCTGATGGTTGCCAATGTGCCCTTGAGTTGGTGGGAGCGCAGTGGCTGGTTGCTGCTGGGTATTGGCCTGTTGGTGCTGGCGCTGGTGCTGACGCCGCTAGGGCGGAGTGTGAATGGTTCAACACGCTGGATTCCGTTGGGGCTTTTCAATGTTCAGGTTTCCGAAGTTGCCAAGATTTGTCTGATTGCTTATCTGGCGGGCTACGTGGTGCGCCGTCGCGATGAGTTGGTGAACACCTGGATGGGCTTCCTCAAGCCAGTGCTGGTGCTGGGGTTTGCCTCGGTGTTGCTGGTTACAGAGCCTGACTTTGGCGCGACAGTGGTTTTGATGACGGCAGCGTTAGGCATGATTTTCCTTAGCGGAGTTCGCTTGAGCAGGTTCCTGCCGCTAATTGCAGCCTGTGTTGCAACCGGCGCTGCCTTGATTGTGTTTCAGCCTTACCGCCTCAAGCGGGTGGTGTCCTATCTGGATCCCTGGCAGGACCAATTTGATACCGGCTACCAGTTGACGCAGTCCCTGATCGCGTTTGGTCGCGGCGAGTGGGCAGGCGTTGGTCTGGGTAACTCGATTCAGAAGCTGTTCTATCTGCCTGAAGCCCACACCGATTTTATCTTCGCCATTATCGCCGAAGAGTTCGGTTTGATGGGTTCGCTGGCGGTGCTGGCTCTGTTTACAGCGCTGGTTTGGGTTGGCTTTGTGATTGCACGCCGCGCTGAGCAGGCTGATATGCCATTTGCCGCCTGCTTTGGCTACGGACTGACATTACTGTTGGGCTTGCAGGCCACCATCAACATTGCAGTGAATACCGGATTGTTGCCGACCAAGGGGCTGACCCTGCCGTTGGTCAGTTACGGCGGTAGTAGTTTGCTTGCGAGCTGCGTCTGCATCGGTGTGCTGGCACGAATTGAAATGGAACGGCTCGATCGGGTTGAGCAGTCTGCCGAGAAGAAGAGATCGTCGAAGGGAGGTGCGCGTTATGAAGACTAAGCGCTTCCTGATTATGGCGGGTGGTACCGGCGGGCACGTGTTCCCGGCCTTGGCAACCGCGCGGTTGTTGCAACAAAAAGGTCACAATGTTGAGTGGCTGGGTTCAGTCGGTGGCATGGAACAGCGATTGATTGGGGATACCGATATTCCTATGTCTTTGATCGCGGTTTCCGGCCTGCGAGGTAAGGGGCGGCTGGCCCTTCTGATGGCGCCGTTCCGACTGGTTCGCGCGCTGGTGCAAGCGCTCGGCATTATGCGTCGCGTGAAACCGGACTGCGTGATTGGCATGGGTGGCTTCGTGACGGGCCCCGGCGGGGTGGCTGCGTGGTTAACCCGAACGCCGTTGCTGGTACATGAGCAAAACGCGATTGCCGGAATGACGAACCGGATTCTGGCTCGGTTTGCGAAGACCGTCATGGAGGCTTTCCCGGGAAGTTTTGGCAAGCAGATGGTCACCCGCTGCACCGGCAACCCGGTACGTCAGGATCTGGCAAGCCTGCCTGAGCCGGCGGAGCGCCTGGGTGGTCGAAGCGAATCCCTGCGGTTGTTGGTATTGGGGGGCAGCCTGGGAGCCCAGGCCATCAATACGACATTGCCGCAGGCGCTGGCGCTTATGCCTGAAGAGTCTCGGCCAACGGTGCGTCACCAGTGCGGCACGAGAAATCTGGAAGATGCCCGGCGCAGCTATCAGGACGCTGGTGTTGAGGTGAGTCTGGAGCCCTTTATAGAAGATATGGCCGAAGCCTATGGCTGGGCTGATGCCGTGCTGTGTCGTGCAGGTGCGCTTACGATTGCTGAGCTTTGCGCGGTTGGCCTGGGTGCCATTCTGGTCCCGTTCCCGCATGCGGTTGACGATCACCAGACACAGAACGGGCAACAAATGGTGCGTGCAGGCGCGGCGATACTTATTCCACAGAATCAATTAAATGCAGATGTGTTGGCGGAAACGTTAGCCACCTTGACCGGCGACCGCAATCGGGTGATTGCGCTGGCTCAGGCGGCCCGATCTCTGGCCCGCGCAGATGCTACGGAGCGTGTAGTGAATTACTGTCTGGAGGCCGCCCATGGCTGAGTTGAACAATCCGCCGCTGGTCTATCAGGTCCCGGAAATGCGCCGTATCCGTCGCATCCACTTTGTGGGTATTGGTGGGGCCGGTATGTGTGGTATTGCCGAAGTGCTCCATAACCAGGGCTACGACGTGTCCGGCTCGGATCTTAAAGCGGGCGCTGTGACAGATCGGCTTGCCGGCCTGGGAATCCAGATTGCGATCGGCCATCGCGCCGAAAACAGTGCAGATGCCGACGTTGTCGTGGTGTCCACTGCGGTGACTAACGACAACCCTGAGGTGAAAGCGGCTCGGGATCGTCGGGTGCCTATCGTCCCGCGTGCGGAAATGCTGGCGGAAATCATGCGCTACCGCCACGGTATTGCGGTTGCGGGCACCCATGGCAAGACCACGACAACCAGTCTAATTGCATCTGTTCTGGGCGAAGCCGGGCTGGATCCGACCTTCGTGATTGGCGGCAGGCTTAACAGTGCCGGCACCAATGCCCAGTTGGGCGGGTCCCGTTACCTTGTCGCAGAAGCCGATGAAAGCGATGCGTCGTTCCTGCACCTGACGCCGGTGATTTCGGTGGTGACGAATATCGAAGCCGATCATATGCAGACCTACGGCGGCGATATTGAGCGCCTGAAGCAAACCTTTGTCGACTTTCTGCATAACCTGCCGTTTTACGGTGTGGCGGTGATGTGCAGTGATGATGAGTACGTGCGTGAAATTACCCCGCGTATTGCGCGCGCCATTATTACTTATGGTATCGACGATCCCGACGCAGATTACCGCGCGGTTGATATCCGCTCGGATGTGCTGAGAACACATTTTACTGTTAAGCGCCCAGGCGGACGTCCGGATCTGACCGTCGATTTGCGTATGCCGGGCCGCCATAACGTATTGAATGCGCTGGCGGCTATCGCCGTGGCAACCGATGAAGGAGTCGATGACGACGCAATCGTCAGCGGGTTGGCAACATTCGCAGGCGTTGGCCGTCGCTTTCAGGTTTACGGTGATTACGATACTGGCAAGGGCACGGTCACGCTGGTTGATGATTACGGCCACCACCCCACGGAAGTTGCTGCGGTTATTCGTGCTGCCCGCGAGGCCTGGCCTGATCGTCGGCTGGTGATGTTGTATCAGCCCCATCGCTACAGCCGAACGCGCGATCTTTACGAAGATTTCGTCAAGGTACTGTCCGACGTGGATGCCCTGTTGCTGATGGAAGTTTACTCCGCCGGGGAAGCCCCCATTCCCGGGGCAGATGGTCGCAATCTGTGCCGCAGCATTCGCCAGCGCGGCAACATCGATCCGATTTTTGTCGAGAAGGACGGCGAAGTGGACCCTTTGCTGGCGACGACATTGCGTGATGGCGATGTGCTGTTTACCCAGGGTGCAGGCGATGTTGGTGGTCTTGCAGCAAGGCTGGCGGCTGCAGGTCTGAAAGTAGGAGGTGCCAAGTGATGCAGACAGATTACCGGGCAGCACCTGAAAAGGTAAAAGCATTGGGTCGCGTTGCCGTACTGATGGGCGGCGACTCTGCCGAGCGCGCTGTCTCCCTGAAAAGCGGTGCTGCAGTGCTTAACGCTTTGATCGCAGCGGGTGTCGATGCGGTGGGCCTTGATGTGCAGGGCAGCTTGCTGACTGTGCTTGACCAGGGTGATTTTGATCGGGCGTTTATCGCGTTGCACGGTCGTGGCGGTGAGGATGGAACGGTTCAGGCCATTCTGTCGGAAGCCGGCATCCCCTACACCGGCAGCGATATCCTGGCGTCAGCACTTGCGATGGACAAGCTGCGCACCAAATTGGTGTTTGAAGGTTGCGGTCTGCCAACCCCGAAATTCTGCACCATGTCGTCGGTTGAGGATGCCGGGCATATTCTGTCGACCCTGAATTACCCGCTGAGTGTGAAGCCCTCGCGGGAAGGCTCCAGTATCGGTATCCGGAAAGTGACCAGTGAAACCGAGCTGGTTGATGCCTATACGACGGCTAGCGAACACGACCCGCTGGTTTTGGTCGAGGAATGGATCGAAGGGCCGGAATTTACCGTCGCCATACTTCAAGGGCAGGCGCTGCCGGCGATTGGTTTGAGCACAGATCACGTGTTCTACGACTACGACGCCAAGTATCTCAGCAACGACACCCAATACAGGGTGCCTTGCGGTCTGGCGCCTGAAGATGAAGTGCGTCTGCAGCAGCTGTCAGTTGACGCCTTCCGTGCTGTTGGCGGCAAAACCTGGGGCCGGGTCGACATCATGCAGGATGCAAAAGGTAACTTCTGGCTGCTGGAAGTGAATACCGTTCCGGGCATGACCGACCATAGCCTGGTGCCGATGGCAGCCAAGGCGGCCGGTTTCAGCTTCGAGGAGCTGGTCGTCCGGATACTGGACGATACGTTGGAGGCAGCGGGAAATGATTGATCTCATTCACGCGCGAGGACGCCAGCCACAGGAACCACCACGTCGTCGTGGTGCTTCCTCGATGGAGCCCGAAGGCCGGACATTCAATATGTTCCAGCTGTTGCGGAACTGGTTTGGTCCTTTGCCGTGGATGCAGTGGGGATTGGGTGTATTGGTACTGGTTGTCGCGGGGCTGGTGCCTTGGGGGACCGGACAGGTATTGAACGCGCTTGATCGCCAGATTGCTGACATTGAAATTAAAGGCGATCTCAAAGGGCTGGATCGTGATCGGCTGATGGGCGATGTCCATAGCCTGATTGGTCGCAGCTTTTTTGCAACGGATTTGGAAGACGTCAAGCAACTGGTTGAGAAAGAGCCCTGGGTTGAGTCGGCAGCTGTACGCCGCGTCTGGCCTGATCGACTGGCTATCGAAGTGCGGGAAGAGCGGCCTCTGGCTTATTGGAACAAGGCACAGATCATCGGTCGCTCCGGCCATGTCTTTCAGCCTGAAAATCCTCAGGCGGCCGGAGCTCTGCCGCGCTTGTCCGGTCCTGAAGACCGGGTAGAAGAGGTGGTTTCGGTGGCTCGCAAGATGGCAACCGACCTGCAGGAAATCGGCGTTGGATTTGCCGGGCTTCGACTCGAAAAACGGGGTGCGTGGACCCTGCAGATGACCAACGGTATTGAGGTTGCGCTGGGGCGCGATCAGGTTGAGAAGCGTTTTGATCGCTTCGTCACAGTTTATCAGCGCCGTCTGGCCTCGCGCGCTGCAGAAGTTGAACGAATTGATGCGCGCTACACCAATGGTGTGGCAGTGCAATGGAAGACGCTTGAGAAAGCGCCTGAGAAAAATTCATAGACCATTCATCTGGTGAAGCACATGTCAGCGGTTGATACGGAAAACATGATTGTCGGCCTCGATATCGGAACCTCGAAAGTGGTTGCGATTGTCGGCAAGCGAAAAATGGACGGCACCATCGAGATTGTCGGCATCGGTTCTCACCCTTCACGGGGTCTGAAACGTGGTGTCGTGGTGAACATCGAGACCACTGTGCATGCCATTCAGCGAGCTGTGGAAGAGGCAGAACTGATGGCGGGCTGCCGGATCCATTCCGTCTATGCGGGGATCGCCGGAAGTCATATTCGCAGCCTGAACTCTCACGGCATTGTCGCTGTCAGAGACCGCGAAGTGACGCAGGCTGATATCGACCGGGTGATTGATGCAGCGCAGGCAGTGGCGATTCCCGCTGATCAGAAAGTGCTTCACATTCTTCCGCAGGAATTTGTCATCGACAGCCAGGAAGGCATCAAGGAACCGATGGGCATGTCCGGGGTTCGCCTTGAAGCAAAGGTGCATCTGGTGACCTGTGCGGTGAATGCAGCACAGAACATCGAGAAGTGTGTGCGTCGCTGCGGGCTGGAAGTCGACGATGTGATCCTCGAGCAGTTGGCGTCCAGTTACGCTGTGCTGACCGAAGACGAGAAGGAGTTGGGCGTTTGTGTTGTCGATATTGGCGGCGGAACCACGGACATCGCAGTGTTCACCGGCGGCGCCATTCGCCACACCGCGGTCATTCCTATAGCCGGCGATCAGGTTACCAATGACATTGCGATGGCGCTGCGTACGCCAACCCAGAACGCCGAAGAGATCAAGATCAAGTACGCCTGCGCGCTGACCCAGTTGGCCGGCGCTGACGAGACCATCAAGGTGCCAAGCGTGGGCGAGAGAGCCCCTCGTGACCTGTCGCGTCAGGCGTTGGCTGAGGTCGTAGAGCCTCGCTACGAAGAATTGTTCACGTTGGTGCAGGCTGAGTTGCGCCGTTCCGGCTTTGAGGATCTGATCCCGGCTGGCGTCGTGATTACCGGCGGCTCATCAACCATGGAAGGAGTGGTTGAGCTTGCCGAAGAAATTTTCCATATGCCGGTCAGGCTTGCCTCACCGCAAGCAGTGTCCGGCATGACAGATGTAGTCAATAACCCGATCTATGCCACAGGTGTCGGGTTGTTGATCTACGGGTTCCGCCAGATGGATCTGGGTAAGGGGCCTGTGCTCAGAAACGAGGATGCCCCCTCGTTGATTGAGCGCATGAAAAACTGGTTTACCGGCAATTTCTAGTAAACCAGAGCGTGATGTGGCTATGCCGGTGAACCGGTGAGTGAAACGAAGGTATCTCGAAAAAATATCGGTCATCAAAGGCCGGAAATATAAACGAAGGAGTAGGGGAAATGTTCGAACTGGTAGATAACATCCAACAGAACGCAGTTATTAAGGTCATTGGTGTTGGCGGTGGCGGCGGAAACGCTGTGCGCCACATGCTGTCCAGTGACATCGAAGGTGTGGATTTCATCTGCGCCAACACAGACGCACAGGCGCTGATGGATATGGGCGCCAAGCAGGTTATCCAGCTGGGTGGCAATATCACCAAAGGACTGGGTGCCGGCGCGAACCCTGAAGTGGGCCGTCAGTCAGCGATGGAAGATCGCGACCGGATCGCTGAAGCCCTGCAGGGAGCCGATATGGTCTTTATTACAGCCGGCATGGGCGGTGGTACAGGCACCGGCGCAGCGCCTATCGTCGCCGAAGTTGCCCGTGAAATGGGTATTCTGACAGTTGCGGTAGTAACCAAGCCGTTTAACTTCGAAGGCGGCAAGCGGATGACCGTTGCCGAGTCAGGTCTCAAGGATCTGGAAGACAGCGTGGACTCGTTGATCACGATCCCGAACGAAAAACTGCTGTCAGTAATGGGTAAAAAGACGAGCCTGCTGGACGCATTTGCAGCAGCGAACGACGTGCTGCTTGGCGCGGTACAGGGCATCGCCGATCTGATTACCCGCAACGGTATGATCAACGTCGACTTTGCGGACGTTAAGACCGTTATGTCTGAAATGGGCATGGCCATGATGGGTACGGCCCGTGCAACCGGTGAGAACCGTGCACGTGAAGCCGCTGAAGCCGCTGTACGCAGTCCGCTTCTGGAAGATATCAACCTGCAGGGTGCCAAAGGCATTCTGGTTAACATCACTGCGGGCATGGACCTCAATCTGGGTGAGTTCTCGGAAGTGGGCGATATCGTTCGCGAATTCGCGTCTGACTCAGCAACAGTGGTTGTGGGTACTGTCATTGATCCTGAAATGACGGACGAGCTGAAGGTGACCGTTGTAGCAACCGGTTTGGGTGGCGAGCGCGAAAAGCCGACCAAGGTGGTTGATAACACCCGGACACTGGATGGCAAGACGGATTACCGTCAGCTGGATCGTCCTGCGGTGCTGCGCCGTCGTGCTGTAGCCAACGGCAATGTAGCGATTGACCAGGCGCGTGAAGGTGACGAGCAGAGCGTGGATTATCTCGATATTCCCGCATTCCTTCGTCGCCAGGCAGACTGATAGGCTGTCTCAATACGGATTCGGGATAGAATAGTCGAAATTTAGCGACGCGAATGCCGTGCCACTTCGGGAATTACGAATTGGTTAAATGGTGTTCAGGTTTACTATCTGTTAAGCTTCGTGCAGTTTTTGGCCCGAATAATATCTAACTTTTGTGACGGATTAAGTACGATGATTAGACAACGTACGCTTAAAAACACCATCCGTGCGACCGGGGTCGGTTTGCACTCGGGTGAGAAAGTCTATCTGACGCTCAAGCCTGCGCCGGTTGAAACAGGGATAGTGTTTCGACGAACGGACCTGGATCCGATGGTCGAGATTAAGGCGTGCGCTGAGAACGTCGGCGAAACCATGCTTTCTACAACCCTGGTCAAGGGTGATGTAAGAGTCGCAACGGTTGAGCACTTGCTGTCAGCGATGGCCGGCTTGGGTATCGACAACTGTTTTGTCGAACTGAGTGCCGCCGAAGTGCCGATCATGGATGGCAGTGCCGGACCTTTCGTTTTTCTTCTGCAATCGGCGGGCATTGCCGAGCAGGATGCAGCCAAGCGTTTTATTCGCATCAAGCGTGAAGTCAGCATTGAGGAAGACGACAAGAAAGCGACATTCGTGCCGTTCGAGGGTTTCAAAGTCAGTTTCGGTATCGACTTTGACCATCCGGTATTCAAAGGACGTGCCCAGCAGGCAACGGTTGATTTCTCCAGCACATCATTTGTGAAGGAAGTCAGTCGCGCCCGTACTTTCGGTTTCATGCGTGATATCGAAAAACTGCGTTCAATGAACCTGGCGCTGGGCGGTAGCGTTGACAATGCGATTGTTGTCGATGATTACAAGATCCTGAACGAGGATGGACTCCGATACGAAGACGAGTTCGTCAAGCACAAGGTATTGGATGCGATTGGCGACCTGTACCTGCTTGGAAACAGCCTTATTGGTGAGTTCCGCGGAATCAAATCAGGTCACGACCTGAACAATAAGCTGCTTCGTAAGCTTCGGGCAGAAGAAGATGCATGGGAAGTTGTGACCTTCGAGGATGAAGCCACTGCGCCTATCTCTTATCTAAAGCCCGCACTTGCCACACAGGGTTGAGGTTAACACCTTCAATCTTTGATGTGGCGCGATAGTTTTTCGAGAACTTCGCGTAACCCTTCGTCCTTCGTGTGCCCGGCTTCCTCTTCGAGGAGCCGGGCATTCTGCTTACTGAGCAACTCTTTTTTCGCGACGCTTGCGGGCGTTGTGCGTGGCGGGCTTACTTTCACCCGCAGGCGCCAGGCAAACTGGAAATCGGCAGATTTTCTGAGCTCTGTCAGGATCTCATGCTGACGCATTCTTACCTGACTGGCGATGACGCTGGACTCCGCCGATAACGTAAGATCACCATCCCGAAAACTGAGGAACCGGCATTTGTCCGCAAGTGAAGCAGGTATGGCGGCAAGCACACGAGTTTCCGCCTGCCTGTGAACTTCGGCATCGGCGAGCAGCCTTCGGAGCCCCGGGGGGTGACGCGCGTCGGTGGGCTCGAATGTCAGATGGGTTTTTCGTTTCATTGGGTATTCAGCGCGTTAGTGTAGAGCTTGTGAATCAGGATCAAGGTTCGAGTGCCGGCGGGTGTGCTGCCGGAACAGGTCGATATGCCTTTAAACTCGACGGGACCCGTTACGATTGGTTACTATTTGGCACGTTTTGTGGATACCGCCGGTATGACAGTTGTTTTACTCTCTGGTCAAAGGGCTGTCCAGTAGCGCCTTGTGATGCGCAATGGCCCGTGAACCCGTTTCTGCCCATGATTGAGTTGTCGGATTGAAGTATGAGGCGTCATTTTGGCTTGACGCAATCGCTGCATGCCGCAATCTGGCGAAGGATGCCCGGCAGGTCAGTCGTGAATACAGTGGTTTTCGGATTGGATCCGAGAGGCCACTTTCCGGTAAGCGAATAGTACATTATGAACATTATATTTGTTGCCAAAAAACACGGACGGTCCCGCTCTTTGCGATTGAACCTTCCGCTGATCCTTTGTCTGCTGACACTCGGCGGCTGTGTGCTGCTGGCAGCGGTTTGGACGGGGTATCGGCTTGGCACAATGACGCCTGAGCCGGCAGCGTTTGGCGCTTCCCGGACCATGGTCAAGGGCTGGCAGGAACGCCTCGACGACCAGGAGAAGCATCTCAATGAGGTCCGCCTGAAAACAACCCAGCAGGTTGATGCCCTGACGCTGAGGTTGGGCCAGATGCAGGGGCGCTTGTTGCGTCTCGACGCCCTTGGGCAGCGGTTGGTTGAAACGGCCCGCCTGGACAATGGCGAGTTTAATTTTGACGAAGTTGCTGCCGTTGGCGGCCCGGAGCAGGAGTCGCTGGGGGAGTCGTATACAACGCCACAGTTGTCTTCCATGATTGATCAGTTGGGGGCCCGGATCAGTGATCGCGAGAAACAGTTGCGTCTGCTGGATCAGCTGATGTCCCGGGAACGACTTGAAGACGAACGTTTTGTCGCGGGGCGGCCTATAACCTGGGGCTGGCTGTCATCACGTTACGGTTATCGCTCAGATCCGTTCACCGGGAAGCGTACCTGGCACGCCGGGGTCGATCTGGCTGGCAAGAACGGAAGCGATATTATCGCAGTGGCGGCCGGCGTGGTGACTTTCGCCGGCGATCGCCACGGATACGGTAATCTGGTTGAGATCGACCATGGTGATGGTCTGATCACACGCTATGGTCACTGTAAGAAGGTAAAGGTTTCTGTCGGTGATGTCGTCCAGAAGGGGCAGGTTGTTGCATTGATGGGGAGTACAGGTCGGTCCACCGGGCCTCATGTACACTTTGAAGTGCGCAGGGACGGCAAAACACAGAATCCCGAGGATTATATTCAGCGAGCCAGTCGCTGAAACAATGCGCAAAAAGCCATCTTGAGTTGACTCCCAAGGTGGCTTTTTCGTATCCAGAGGGTCACTGGAATGTGATCCAGCTCAGCCCGACTGGGCAGACGCCTTTCGCCTCGAAAAGAAATAAGGTTAGAATGCCGTCTCGGTCAATTTTTCCCGGATGGTACCCCGTACTTCATCTTGCATCTCCGGAGCGACTTGCCGCACGGCACAGTCAGTCGGATATCGGGTGGCTCTGAGTTTTCAAGCGCCTGTGACCATGCCCGGTCACAAGACGTATTTCGATAACCAAAGAAGCAGTGGTCTATGTTCACGAAGCTCGCAACGAAGATATTCGGCAGTAAGAATGCTCGCGAAATAAAGCGGATGCGAAAGGTCGTATCCCATATCAATGAGTATGAAGAGGCGCTTTCTGCGCTGTCGGATTCGGAGCTGCAAGGCAAAACGGCAGAGTTTCGCCGTCGCCTTGACGAGGGCGAAAGCCTGGACAAGCTGCTGCCTGAAGCCTTCGCTACTGTGCGAGAAGCCAGTAAACGCGTGCTTGGAATGCGTCACTTTGACGTGCAGCTTATCGGTGGCATCACCTTGCACGAAGGGCATATCGCCGAGATGAAAACCGGCGAGGGTAAAACCCTCGTGGCGACTGCTCCGGTGTATCTCAATGCGCTCAGCGGGGACGGCGTCCACCTTGTAACCGTCAACGATTATCTCGCATCCCGGGATGCGGCATGGATGGGCCAGCTTTACCGGTTCCTCGGTCTGCAGGTTGGCGTTATCGCATCAGGTCAGGATGCCCAGGCCAAGCGCGAAGCCTATGCCGCCGACATCACCTACGGCACCAATAATGAATTTGGTTTTGATTACCTGCGCGACAATATGGCGTTCAGCACGTCGGACAAGGTCCAGCGTGGGTTGAATTTCGCCATCGTGGACGAAGTGGATTCAATCCTGATCGATGAGGCAAGAACGCCGCTGATTATTTCCGGTGCGGCTGAAGACAGCTCCCGCATGTACCGTGAAGTAAACCTGCTCGTGCCCAGCCTCGAACAGGGTGAGGCAAGCGAAGAAGGTGAGCCGACCGGCGACTTCACAATTGACGAAAAGGCCCGCCAGGTTGAATTGACCGAGGCAGGCCACGAAAAAGTTGAGAAGCTGCTAATCGAAAAGGAGTTGCTCAAGGAAGGCGACAGCCTGTATTCCGCCACCAACCTGGGCCTGCTCCACCACGTGCATTCTGCGCTGAGAGCTCACCATCTGTTCCAGAAAGATATCGACTACATCGTTCAGGGTGGTCAGGTCGTGATCGTTGATGAGCACACCGGCCGGACGATGCAGGGGCGTCGTTGGAGTGAGGGGCTGCATCAGGCTATTGAAGCCAAAGAAGGGGTGACCATCCAGGCTGAAAGTCAGACGCTGGCATCGACCACCTTCCAGAACTATTTCCGTCTGTACAGCAAACTGTCGGGCATGACCGGTACGGCCGACACCGAAGCTTTCGAGTTCCGTCAGATTTACGGTCTGGATGTGGTGGTAATTCCGCCCAACAAGCCGATTCAGCGTATTGATTCCAACGACCTGATCTACCTTACGCAGGAAGAGAAGTACCAGGCCATCATTGATGAAATCAAGGATGTGACTAACGAAGGTCGCCCCATTCTGGTGGGTACCGGCTCGATTGAAGCGTCTGAACTGCTGTCCATGCTACTGCGCAAGGCCAAGATCGATCACGAAGTCTTGAACGCCAAACAACACGAGCGTGAAGCGCACGTTATTGCCCAGGCGGGCCGCCCCGGTGCGGTTACCATCGCTACCAACATGGCCGGTCGTGGTACTGACATCGTGCTTGGCGGCAACTGGGAAACCGAAGTCGCTGCTCTTGAAAATCCGAGTGATGAAGATGTTGCCCGTATCAAGGCGACCTGGACCGAAACGCACAACAAGGTGCTGGACAACGGTGGTCTGCACATTATTGGTACCGAGCGGCATGAATCGCGTCGTATCGATAATCAGCTACGTGGTCGTGCCGGTCGTCAGGGTGATCCCGGTTCTTCTCGTTTCTTCCTGTCACTGGAAGACAACCTGATGCGGATTTTTGCCCCTGACCGCGTGAAGAACATCATGCAAGCGATGGGCATGAAGAAGGGGGAGGCCATTGAACACCGGATGGTCACTAATGCGATCGAGAAATCCCAGCGCAAGGTTGAAGGTCGTAACTTCGACATGCGCAAGCAGCTGCTTGAGTATGACGATGTCGCTAACGATCAGCGCAGCGTAATCTATGAACAGCGCAACGAGATCATGTCGTCCGAAGATGTATCTGAATTGGTAGCGGCGGTGCGTTCGGACGTCGTCGACGCAACATTCAGCGAGTATATTCCGCCGCAGAGCATGCCGGAGCAGTGGGACGTGGCCGGGCTGGAAGCACAGCTTCAGTCTGAGATGGCGATTGATCTGCCGATCCAGCAATGGCTGGATGAGGACGAAAAACTCTTCGAGGACAGCCTGCGTGAGCGCATTCTTGCGGAGGTTGTGGCGTCCTACCAGGAAAAAGAAGCGGTTGTTGGTGCCGAATCGATGCGTAATTTCGAGAAGCAGGTATTGCTTCAGGTGCTGGATACGCTTTGGAAAGAACATCTCGCCAACATGGACAACCTGCGCCGGGGTATTCACCTGCGTGGTTATGCCCAGAAAAACCCGAAGCAGGAATATAAGCGCGAAGCGTTCACCCTGTTTGAAAGCATGCTCGATGCAATGAAGCGCGATGTCGTCAGGATCCTGTGCCACGTCCGGGTGCAAAGCCAGGAAGAAATGGCTGAAGTGGAGCGTCGCCGCCGCGAGGAGCTGGAGCGCCAGATGTCCGACGCCAAACTGCGTCATGAGGATGCCAGTGCTGCTGATGGCGAGCAGTCCGGACCTTCCGGTGCGGGTGGGCGCGATCAGCAACAAGCGCCGGCTACTTCCGAAACCTTTGTTCGGGGCGAGCGCAAAGTTGGGCGTAATGAGCCATGTCCGTGTGGCTCAGGCAAAAAATACAAGCAGTGCCATGGTCAGGTCAGCTGATCAGTTCAAGGCTGAACGGGCTCTTGTGATGAGTCATCCAAACAGTATTTGATACAGACACAGCAACGTCCGCTGTTCCGACGTGGCCCCCGGGGCCGCCCGGAATAGCGGACGTTTTGCATTAGGAGATAGCAATGGCAGTTGGACTTGGTCCCCTTCCTGATTTTTACCCTGTTGCCGGGTTGCAGATCGGCGTCGCCAAAGCTGGCATCAAAAAGCCTGGCCGTCGGGATCTGGTGGTACTGGCTCTTGCCGAGGGCGCACAGGTTGCAGGTGTTTTTACCCGTAACCAGTTTTGCGCCGCGCCGGTGCTGGTGACTCGCCGTCATCTTGCAGCCGCTGCGCCGCGATATCTGCTGATAAATACCGGCAATGCCAATGCAGGCAATGGCGCTAGAGGCATGACCGACGCGCAGGCCTGCTGCGAGGCATTAGCTGAGCTGACCGGTGAATCTGCTCAGTCGGTCCTGCCGTTTTCTACTGGTGTTATCGGTGAGCCCCTTCCGGTGGATCGCATTCGCGCCGGCTTGCCCGAGGCGTTGGCTAACCTCAGCGATAACGGATGGACAGAGGCGGCTCAGGGCATCATGACAACGGATACCCTCCCAAAGGGGGAGAGTCGTCAGATCGAGCTTGATGGCAAGACTGTGACGATCTCTGGTATCAGTAAGGGCGCGGGAATGATTCGGCCGAATATGGCGACGATGCTCGGCTTTATCGCAACAGACGCCAATATTGATGGATCGGTATTGCAGTCATTGGTGTCGGAGCTGGGAGAGGCGTCATTTAATCGCATAACAATTGACGGTGATACGTCCACCAACGATTGCTGCATGCTGATCGCGACCGGACAAAGCCAGGCTCCTGCGATTACGGCTGACAGTCCTCACCTGCCCGCACTGCGCGAGGCATTGCGCGACGTGTTTATGACACTGGCTCACGCCATTGTCAGGGACGGGGAAGGGGCGACCAAGTTCATTACCATTCGTGTCGAGCAAGCAGGCAGCCAGCAGGAGGCGCTGGATGTGGCGTATACCATCGCGCACTCACCACTGGTCAAGACGGCATTGTTTGCGTCAGACCCCAATTGGGGGCGGATACTGGCAGCTGTGGGGCGTGCAGGCGTGCCTGATCTGGCGCTCGAGGCTATAGAAATTGATCTGGGTGAAGTGCCGCTGGTGCGTCAAGGAGGGCGTGCAGACGGCTACACTGAAGCCCTTGGCAAGCAGGTGATGGCTGAAACGGAAATCACGATTCGCATCAGTCTCGGGCGTGGCCCGGTAACTGAGACCGTATGGACCTGTGATCTGTCCCATGACTACGTGACGATCAACGCCGAATACCGGACCTGATGATGAAGGAAGTGCATGTCGCAGTCGGTGTTGTGCGGCGCGGCGATACGGTTTTGATCGCGCGCAGACCCGATCACGTGCATCAGGGCGGGTTGCTGGAGTTTCCGGGGGGCAAAGTGGAGCCTGGCGAGCGCGTGCAGGATGCGCTTGTGCGCGAACTGCACGAAGAAGTTGGCATCGACGTCTGTCCGATGTCTCTGCGCCCGGTTATCGGCATCCGGCACGACTACGGTGACAAGCGTGTGTTTCTGGACGTTTGGGAGACCGATGACTTTGCCGGAAATCCTGTAGGGCGCGAAGGTCAGTATGTTGACTGGCTCCCGACGGTAGCGTTGAATCCGACAGACTTTCCGAAAGCAAATCGGCCCATTATTCAGGCGGTGCAATTACCCAGGACCTTGCCGATATCTGCCGGCCGGGGGCTGTCTGGGGACGAGTTATACGAGGCAGTGCGCGCGCGCCTTGAAGTATCGCGCCCCGATTGGTTTTTGCTGCGGGCACCCTGGTTGCAGCAGTCGGAGTACATTGCGGCAGCGGCCCGGTTGCAGGCGTATTGTGATACTGCAGGCGTGCGAATGATGCTGCATGGCCATCCGGATCTGATTGAGGCCGTGCCCGCCGCAGGTGTTCATGTTCCGTTGGCGCTTGCCCGCGACATGACGGCTCGGCCGTTCGCGTCATCGGCGCTGTTAGGCGTATCCTGTCATAGTGATGTCGAGCTGCAGCAGGCTGCTGCGTTGGGCGCGGATTATGCGTTTTTGGGTCCGGTGGCCAAAACGACCAGTCATCCCGATGTGGATCCTATCGGCTGGGGTGAATTCTCAGCGCTTGTCGCTACCGCAAACCTACCTGTCTACGCCCTGGGAGGCCTGGGCACGGACGACTTGAACCGCGCGCTGGAAGCTGGTGCGCAAGGTGTGGCGGGGATCAGCTACTGGTGGTAGCGCAGTTCTGCTCGCCGGCAGGGGCTTGTTTTGCCTGTCATGGTATCCGCCTTTTCAGCAGGCTCATCTGTTACAGAACAAAGGAGCGTGGATGTGAGTCAATTGACCCATCTCGATGAACAGGGCGCCGCCCGTATGGTGGATGTAACGGAAAAGGCGGTTACCAGCCGCGAAGCCCGTGCTGAAGCCTTTATCCACATGCAGCCTGCAACAGTGGCGATGATTGTCGATGGTGAGCACCCCAAGGGCGATGTGCTGGCAGTGGCACGAGTTGCCGGCATCATGGCGGCGAAGAAGACCCATGAATTGATCCCGCTGTGCCACGCGCTCAATCTGACATCCGTCAAGGTGGAACTGGTGCCGGTAAGGGACACTCGCAGTGGCGTCCATATTGTGGTGATGTGTCGTCTCACGGGCCAGACGGGAGTCGAGATGGAGGCGCTGACAGCAGCCAATATTGCAGCCCTGACGCTGTACGATATGTGCAAAGCAGTGGATAGGGGCATGGAGATAGATAGTGTGCGCTTGCTTGAGAAGAAGGGCGGGCGCTCCGGGCATTGGGAGCGAAATCAGGAGTGAGCGAAATGCTGGTCGATAATTTTGGTCGCCAGGTAAGCTATGTGCGGATTTCAGTTACCGATCGCTGTGATTTCCGTTGTGTCTATTGCATGTCTGAAGACATGACCTTCCTGCCGAAATCAGAAATCCTCTCCCTCGAAGAAATCGAAGTCATTGCCCGCAACATGGTCAGTTGCGGGGTAACCAAAATCCGCCTGACTGGCGGTGAGCCGCTGATAAAGCCCGGCGTGGTTGAGCTTGCGAAGCGGCTGAAACAGCTCCCAGGGTTAAAAGAGCTGTGTATGACGACCAATGGCAGCAGGCTCCGGGAGCTTGCGGGCCCACTGAAAGCGGCAGGCGTTGACCGACTCAATATCAGCCTGGATAGTCTTGATCCGCAAAAGTTTCGCGAACTGACCCGCACCGGTGACCTCCATCGCGTCCTGGCCGGCATAGATGCGGCGCGTGAGGCCGGGTTTGAGCGTACCAAGCTGAATGCGGTCATTCTCAACGGACGCAATGCCGATGAAGTGGTGGACCTGACAGCGTTCGCGCTGAATCACGGGTTGGATCTCAGTTTTATTGAAGAAATGCCCCTTGGTGTTATTACGGAGCACAACCGCAAGGAATCGTTTGTATCCAGTGAAGAGATCCGCGATATGCTGAGCGCCGTCTATACGCTGGATGCGATTGCGGATGATACCGGCGGTCCTTCCCGATACTGGAAGATTCCCGGCTACACGAGCCGGATTGGTTTCATATCCCCGCACAGTCACAATTTTTGCGGCGACTGTAACCGCGTCCGTCTGACAACAGAAGGGCGTTTGTTGCTATGTCTGGGCAACGAACACTCCATGGATCTGAAGCAGGTTGTACGTCGATCCCCGGGGGATGATGCGGCGGTGAAGCGGGCCCTGCATGAAGCCATGACCTTGAAACCCGAACGTCACTACTTCTCCCACGACAGCGAGCCCCAGGTTTTGCGGTTTATGAACGCGACCGGGGGCTAGTGTCTCTCTCTGAGCGGGGCTCTTGAAGATCTCTCAAACCCTGAGTGCTTATCCGGCAAGGGCGAGTCACCTAAAAAAACAGCCCTTGTCATCCTGTCAGGGTACGCCCGGACCCACCATTCTGATAAAATACGCCGCCTGTTAATCCGACTGAGGTAACGCCGTGGCTGTTCGCTACGTCCAGAGCTGCCGACTGCCGACGCCGTTCGGAGTCTTCGATATGCACGGTTTCGAGGAAACTGATACCGGAAAGGAGCATGTCGCCCTGACATTGGGTTCGCTGGAAGGCGATGAACCGATGCTGGCCCGCACCCATTCCGAGTGCCTGACCGGGGATGCGCTTTACAGCATGCGCTGTGATTGCGGTTATCAGCTCGAAGAGGCCTTGCGCAGTATTGCGCGGGAAGGTCGTGGCATCCTGATGTATCTGCGCCAGGAAGGTCGTGGTATTGGTCTACTCAATAAAATCCGTGCTTATAACCTGCAGGATCAGGGTGCTGATACTGTTGAAGCGAACGAGCAGCTGGGGTTTGCCGCAGATCTGCGTGACTACAGCATGTGTCAGGATATGTTGAGCCATCTGGGTATTCGTCGCCTGAAGCTGATGACAAACAATCCGCGCAAGGTGAGCGCGTTGACCGGGCTGGGTATCGAAATTGTCGAACGGGTGCCGCTGCATGTGGGGCGCAACCCCCACAACACGGGCTATCTTGATACCAAGCAGAGTAAGCTTGGTCACTGGCTTGAAACCCATCAGGACGATGATGTCTGATCAGCCTGATGGCTGTAAGTTTTCGCTAATGCCCGCGCAGGGCTGACCCTGTCAGCCCACCGGTTTGTCTTTACTTGACCGCCCGCAGCGCCTGTTGACTTGTCAGTTTATCCCAGCGTTTCTTGATGCTCTCCAGAATACCTTCCGGATGCAGCCCACAGACTTCGAGTAGCTCCTGATGTTTGCCGTGATCGATAAACCGATCGGGCAAGCCGAGATGGAGCATTGCGACCTGAATGCCTTCTTCGTTCAGGTATTCAGATACACCGCTTCCCGCACCACCGGCAATGGCGTTTTCTTCAAGCGTGACCAGCAGGTCATGGCTCTCTGCCAGTGACTGAATCAATGCGGTATCCAGCGGTTTCACGAAGCGCATATCGGCCACTGTGGCATCCAGTGTTTCAGCTGCAGTCTTTGTGGCGTCAAGCAGGCTGCCGAAGTTCAGTATGGCGATCCGATGGCCTTCCCGTACCAATCGCCCTTTGCCAATGGGCATTGGGGTCAGTGTTTCTTCCATTGGCGTGCCGGGGCCAGTGCCGCGGGGATAGCGCACAGCAGCGGGGCCGTCGAATGCCAGTCCCGTCTGCAACAGTTGGCGCGTTTCGTTTTCATCGGACGGCGCCATCACCACCATATTGGGTATGCAGCGCAGGTAGCTCAGATCAAACGCGCCGGCGTGTGTAGGGCCGTCTTCACCTACAAGGCCGGCCCGATCGATGGCAAACAGCACGTCCAGATTCTGGATCGCGACATCATGTATCAGCTGATCGTAACCGCGTTGCAAAAAGGTCGAATAGATCGCAACAACCGGCTTTGCGCCATCGCAGGCCAGACCTGCCGCCAGGGTGACGGCATGCTGCTCGGCAATCGCAACGTCGAAGTAGCGTTCAGGAAAGCGCGAGCTGAACTCGACAAGGTCTGATCCCTCACACATCGCGGGTGTTATGCCGACTACGCGTTCGTCTTGCTCTGCTGTATCGCACAGCCATTTGCCGAATACGTTGGCGTACTTGTATTTCTTCGCAGCAGGTGGCGTCGTTGCAGGCTTGACCGGCGGCGCTGGCTCGATCTTGTTGATCGCGTGATAACCGATAGGGTCGGCTTCTGCCGGAGCAAAACCCTTGCCCTTCTTGGTCACGATATGAAGGAACTGTGGTCCTTCCAGTTCGCGGATGTTCTGCAGGGTTTCAACCAGCAGCGGCAGGTCGTGCCCGTCGATGGGGCCGATATAGTTGAATCCCAATTCCTCAAACAGTGTGCCGCCCGATATCAGACCCTTAAAATGCTCCTCGGTCTTTTTGGCCAGCGCCATCAGATTAGGCTTGCCCTGAAGGACCTTTTTGCTGCCGTCCCGGACCTGGTTGTAGGTTGGGCTCGCCAGAAGCTTGGCGAAATAGTTCGACAAGCCGCCTACGTTTTGTGAAATCGACATGTCGTTGTCATTCAGTACCACTAACATATCGGCATGAAGGTGGCCTGCATGGTTGAGTGCCTCGAAAGCCATGCCGGCGGTCATGGCGCCGTCACCGATCACGGCGATGCTCTTGCGGCCGGTACGTTGCATTCTGGCGGCGATTGCCATGCCAAGGGCGGCACTGATGGAGGTGCTGGAATGCCCCACACCGAAGGTGTCGAATTCACTCTCTCCGCGTTTGGGAAAGCCTGCCAGGCCATCCTTCTTGCGGATCGATGTCATGCGCTCGCGCCGACCGGTCAGGATTTTATGAGGATAGGCCTGATGACCCACATCCCATACCAGGCGGTCTTCCGGCGTGTTAAAGACGTAGTGCAAGGCAACTGTAAGCTCCAGTACGCCAAGGCCGGCGCCGAAATGGCCGCCAGACTGGCCCACTGTCCAGAGCAGATACGCGCGGAGTTCGCGGGCCAGTTGGGGCAACTGGTCTTCGGCCAGGATTCGCAGTTGCTCCGGATGGGTGATCCGGTCGAGCAACGGCGTATTGGGCTGGCGTGATGGAATCTCCTGAAAAATAGTCGTGTCCTGCATCCGCTCTGGTCTTTTGGTTCACAATGGGTCAGGGAGCCCCTGAAGAATACCTGAAGCTCCACATTATACGGGATGATCCGCCCCGGTTTCACATTTCATTCGGGACATGTTCCGGGGATTGATTCAGTGGGTTCGCGTCACCACAAAGTTGGCGATTTGTCTCAGGGCATCGGCGCTGTCACCAAACGCCGCGAGCGCTTCAATGGCCTGGTCCTGGAGTGTCTGCAGATAGTCTCTGGCGCCTTCAATGCCCATGCAGGCCGGATAGGTGGGCTTGTCCCGGGCGACATCGGACCCTTGCGGTTTGCCGATAGTGCCGGTACTGCCTTCAATATCCAGCAGGTCGTCCTGAACCTGGAAGGCCAGCCCGAGTGCCTGTCCATATTGCTGCAAGGCTGCAATCTGCTGGTCGCTGGCGGCTTCTGTCGACATGGCGCCGAGTGTGATGCTGGCCTCGATCAGTGCGCCGGTTTTGCATCGGTGCATGTGCTCCAGCTCGCTCAGCGACAGTTTTTGGCCGACCGATCCCAGATCAATTGCCTGACCGCCTACCATGCCGGACTCGCCGCTTGCTTTGGCCAGCAGTTGGATCATGGCGATGCGCGTGACGGGCGCGAACGAACCGCGTTGGGCCAGTATCTCGAATGCCAGCGCCTGTAACGCATCACCGGCCAGAATGGCGGTGGCTTCATCATACGCAAGGTGAGTCGTCGGCTTGCCGCGGCGCAGGGCGTCGTCGTCCATTGCCGGCAAATCGTCGTGAATCAGCGAATAGGCGTGAATCAGCTCGACCGCGCAACCCGGAATAATGGCGCTGGCCGGCGATTGCGAAATGGCAGCAGCAGAGGCCATCGCCAGAACCGGTCGAATGCGTTTGCCACCACCAAGCACGGCGTAACGCATGGCATCTTCCAGGCGTCCTGCTGGCGAGTGCCCGAGTGTTAACCAGTCATCAAGTGTGGCTTCGACCTGCTCGCGCCATTCAGTGACGTACGGAAGCAGATCGTGCGAGGGAGCATTCATTAGCCCTCATCATCCATTTCGAAAGGTTGGGTGGTGAGCGTGTCGTCATCGGATTTAACGAGTTGCTCGACACGCTGTTCTGCTTGCTTGAGCGCTTGCTGGCATTCGCGTGTCAGTCGCACGCCGCGCTCAAACGCCGTCAGGGATTTTTCCAGTGGCAAATCGCCCTGTTCCAGTTCGCGCACCAGTGTTTCCAATTCATTGAGTGACTTTTCGAAGTCAGCAATGGTGACGCCTGTTTTGTCGCTCATAACAGGTTTTCTCCGCCGGGATCTGTTTCGCCGGAGTATATCAGACCCGACCGCGGTTGGGCGTGAGTGCAAGGCGCGAATTGGCGATTTCATTCGTTCCCCCGCTGGCCATGAAAGTTTATGCTACAGAGGGTGTTGCCAAACGCTGTGGGCGCTGCTGTTTTATCGTGAGTACTCAAGCCTGCATCAGATTGATCGGAGTGGACCAGGTTATGTGGAAAGGTGACGAACGCAGGCGGTTTTATCGGGTAGATGATCGGGTTGCGCTGCGCTTCATGAGGCTCAGGGACAACAATGCGGTTTCCGCCGAAATCGCAAAGCTTTCACTGGATACCCGTATAGAAGAAGTGGATGCGGCGCTGATGCAGGCAATATCCGCGCTGGCGGCACAGTCACCGGAAGGCGGGCGAGTGGCCGAGTTGTTCAACCGGAAATTGGCGCTGGTGTTGGAGTCGCAGACGGCGTCGTCTGTAAACCGTCAGGCGACGCTGGTGACCCGGGATATCAATCTCAGCGCCGGCGGTCTTGCCTTCAGTACAGATGAGCCCGTTGAATTGGGGGATAGCCTGTTGCTGGATGTGTTGTTTTATCCTGAAAGCAGAACCATCAGGGCACTTGCCCGGGTTGTTGCTGCGGAGCCGCAAAATGATGGCTACCGGCTGCGATTGGATTTCGAGCGGCTCACCGATAATGACCGTGAACTGCTGACAGGGCACATCATGCGTTTGCAGAGCCGTCAGCTTCGGCGCCGGGACCAGAGTGCTCAGTCCGAAAACGGCTGACGTTGCCATTGAAAGGTTTGCCGCTTGCCGGGTGCGCCCCATTGTTCCCAGCTTTGCTCGGTGACCCGGATGTCTCCCGTCGCCGCTACGGTGATGATTGTGGTCGCTCGAGTGCCGTAGTGCTCACTCTTGATGAAGGGCGATGACAGGAAGCGTTCAGTCTCAAGTCCAACGCCGGTATCCGGCAGATACTGGTCAGGGGCTGGTGCTGTATCCTGCATGTCGGCGATGAGCTGCTCATGGAGCGAAGGTTGTGCAACCTGCTGCAGCCGTTCAGTCAGTCGCTTGCGCAGGGTCACCAGCTTTGGCCAGGGGCTTTGCAGCAGGTGGTTGCTCAGGCCATAAGCGCCCCGATGCAAATTGCGCCCCGGGTGCGGGTCACGGTTGCTGAAATACCAACCACTTTTGCTATCCACACAGATCAGGTTGAAGCCGGCCAGTTTGCCCCGGGACTGCTGCAATGCATCGCCGAGTTCAGTCGTCGATTGGTCCAGTGCCCATAGCGGTAACTGCCCTCTGGAAATGGCGGCTTTCTCTGGTCGCCCATCCCTGAAGTTGGTGACGGCAGCCACTTCGCCTTGCGGGCTAATCGCAAGCCAGGTGCCCCCTGACTCCCGGTCCCGGCCGGCCAGAACTTCCTGCTCGGACCACCAGTGCATCGGGTCAGTCGGCCGTTGATAGTATTCATCGCGGTTGGCTGCGACCACCAGTGGAAGCTCCGGATGTTGATTAATGGCAAACAGAATCAGGCACATAGTAGATTCCATGTTCGGTGGCAGGTTCTTGGAGTGAACCTTGGTAAGCCCCTGTGTATCATACGAGCCTTAATTTTGCCTATTGCCATTGCCGGTAGGGCATTATTCACCTGAGGTCGGTGCCTGTATGAGTTTGATGGTGTTGTTCGCAATTTATCTCGCGCTGGGAGCAGTCGCCGGCGTGCTGGCTGGCCTGTTTGGTATCGGCGGAGGCCTGGTGATTGTGCCGGTACTGATTTTCAGCTTCAGTTTGCAGGGTGTGAGCGCGGATGTGGCTGCCCATCTGGCGATTGGCACCTCCCTGGCCACGATCGTCTTTACGTCGGTGAGTTCGATTCGCTCCCATCATCTGCACGGTTCTGTCCGCTGGGAACTGTTTCGCCCGATGATGGTCGGTATTGTCGTCGGTGCAGTGCTGGGCGCTTATACTGCTGCGCTGATTCCTGGTGAAATGCTGACCGTTATTATTGGCGTCTTTGTGATTCTGGTAGCAATCAAAATGTTGCTCGACGTCAAACCGTCCGCCAGTCGTCAGGTTCCGGGTAAGTCGGGGTTGGTCGTTGCGGGTGGCGGTATTGGCTGGGCATCGGCCATCTTCGGCATTGGTGGCGGTACACTCACCGTGCCGTTTTTGAGCTGGTGCAACGTTAAAATGCAGCAGGCGGTAGGCACCTCAGCTGCCTGCGGTTTGCCGATAGCATTGGCTGGTGCGCTGGCGAATATCGGCACAGGCTGGGGCAACACGGGGTTGCCTGAATACAGCCTGGGGTATGTTTATTTGCCTGCGATGCTGGGGATTGTTCTGACCAGCGTGATCTTCGCGCGGGTTGGCGCTGTGTTGGCGCACAAGCTGGACGCCCTGATGCTGAAACGGATTTTTGCGATTCTGCTGATTATTGTGGGTATACGCTTTCTGATCTGATGGCGTCGGTCTTTTCTTTTTTCCTGTTTCGCTTAAGAGAGCTTTTGCATGTTACGTCATCCCGATATAGACCCGATTGCCATTTCGTTGGGGCCCGTGAAGATCCATTGGTATGGCCTGACCTATCTGGTGGGGTTTGTTGTTGGATGGTGGCTTGGCCGGTTGCGCACCCGTAAACCCTGGTCTCCGATCAATGAAGAGCAAATGGGCGACCTGCTGTTCTACATTGCATTGGGCGTGGTTTTGGGCGGCCGCTTCGGGTATGTCATCTTCTATAATTTTGAGACTTTCCTCATGGACCCGCTCTGGTTGTTCCGGGTCTGGGAAGGCGGTATGTCGTTCCATGGCGGATTGATTGGCGTCATGCTGGCGATGTGGTGGTTTGGCCGGAAGGTGAACTGCGGTTTCTTTGCTATTGCCGATTTTGTGGCCCCGCTGGTGCCGGTAGGCCTGGGCGCCGGCCGGATTGGCAACTTTATCAACGGCGAGCTCTGGGGGCGGCCGACTGACGTGTCCTGGGGCATGGTGTTTCCGACAGCGCCGGATATGCTGGCGCGTCACCCTTCCCAGCTGTACCAGTTTGCAATGGAAGGCGTGCTGCTGTTTATCGCCCTTTGGTGGTTCTCGAACAAACAACGCCCGCGTATGGCAGTCTCCGGGTTATTCCTGGTGCTTTACGCCTTCTTCAGAATCGTGGCAGAGTTTTACCGGCAACCGGATGCCCAATTGGGGTACCTGGCTTTTGATTGGGTCACCATGGGGCAGGTGTTATCGCTGCCTATGCTGCTTGCCGGTGTCGTTTTGATGGTTATTGCATACAGGAGAAAGTCAGCATGAAGGCCTACCTGGATCTTATGCGCGATGTCGTTGATAACGGCATCGACAAGGGCGACCGCACAGGAGTCGGTACCCGCTCGGTTTTTGGGCGCCAGATGCGCTTTGACCTGTCGGAAGGCTTTCCGTTACTAACCACGAAGAAGGTTCATTTGCGCAGCATCATCTATGAATTGCTGTGGTTCCTGAACGGTTCAACGGATAACAACTGGCTGCGCGAGCGCAAGGTCAGTATCTGGAACGAGTGGGCCACAGAGGAAGGTGATCTGGGGCCGATTTATGGCAAGCAATGGCGCAGTTGGCAATGCCCGAACGGCGATGTAATCGACCAGATTTCTGATGTGGTGCGCCAGATTAAAACCAAACCCAATTCCCGGCGCCTTATCGTGTCCGCGTGGAACCCGGCTGAACTGCCGGATGAATCGATCGGCCCCCAGGAGAACGTTGAAGAGGGCCGCATGGCGCTGGCTCCCTGCCACTGCCTGTTCCAGTTCTATGTGGCGAACGGGAGGCTGTCGTGCCAGCTTTATCAGCGCAGTGCCGATCTGTTTCTTGGGGTGCCGTTCAATATTGCATCCTACAGCTTGCTGACTCACATGATCGCGCAGCAATGCGATCTGGACGTAGGGGAGTTTGTTCATACCTTTGGCGACTGCCACCTGTATCAGAATCACCTGACTGACGACATTGTGTTTGAGCAACTCAAGCGCGAGCCTGTCGCCTTGCCCCGACTGAAAATCCAGCGCAAACCTGACAGCCTGTTTGAATATGAGCTGGAAGATTTTGTTTTTGAGGGCTACGAGCCGCAGCCGGGCATCAAGGCGCCGATTGCTGTCTGAATCCTGAATACACGCGGGTTTCGCCAGCAGTGGGTGGGCCGGCTTTGAGCAAGGTATTGAAAAGATATGAGCAAGGCGCGTAAGGCATTGATTGTGGCCATGTCACAAAACCATGTTATCGGTCGAAATAATGCACTGCCCTGGTATCTGCCGGGGGATCTGCGCTATTTCAAGCAGGCAACAATGGGCAAGCCGATTATCATGGGGCGCAAGACGTATGAGTCAATTGGCCGGCCGTTGCCGGGGCGCATGAACGTTGTGGTCACCCGTGATGCCGCCTGGGAGGCGCCGTCAGGCGTGGTTGTGGATCATACTCTGGCTGATGCCTACCGTCGTGCAGAAGCACAGGCTGAGCTGGAGGGCGGTGACGAAATCATGGTGATCGGTGGCGGGCAGATATACGCTGACGTGTTACCGGATATCGACAGGATGTATGTGACGCGTGTTCACGCCGAAGTTGAAGGGGATGCGTGGTTTCCCGAGGTGAACTGGGACGAGTGGGAGGAACTCGGACGGGAAGATTTTTCCGCGTCCGAGAACAATCCGTACGATTACAGCTTCATCGTCTACCAGCGGCGCTGATCAGCCCTGTGAACGAGGTGCCTTGCTCCGTGGCTTGGGGGCGCCACCTTTGCCGCCAGGGCCTGACGAGCGGGGTCCGCCTTTTTTGTTGCCTGGCTTGAAGCCGGGCTTGCCGCCACGACGGTCGCCGCCTTTATAGGGCCGCTTGTTACCACCGCCTGGTCGTCCGGCGGACGGTGAAGGAATTGGCAGATCGGCTGGTGCTTCCAGTGGCAGAGAGCCTGGCTGGGCCGATTCGAGATAGCAGGCCATCGCGCCAGCCAACATTGCCATATCAATATTATTGCGCTCAGCAATGCCGTCCAGCATTTCCATCGCCTTGCCCAGTTTTGCCGCTTCTGTAAAACCAAGAATTTGAGCTTCAAACTGTTCTTCACGCATACGCTGAAGATCTTTGGGCGACGGCAGCTGATAGTCAGACATCGGCGAGTTGGTCGCACGCTCAAGCGTTCTCAGCCAGCTACGCTCACGTGGTGTCACCAGCAGGATGGCCTTGCCTTCACGGCCCGCACGACCGGTGCGGCCGATACGGTGAATATAGGCCTCTGTGTCGTAGGGTACGTCGTAGTTGATGACGTGCGTGATTCGGGGTACGTCCAGGCCACGAGCGGCCACATCGGTTGCAATCAGGATGTCGCGACGGCCACGGCGCAGGTCTTCAACAGTCTGTTCACGCTGGCGCTGATTGATGTCGCCGTTCAGTGGCGCAACCGCATGACCACGGGCTGAAAGCTTGTCGGCCAGCAGCGTGGTTTCGGCCTTGGTGCGCACGAAGATAATCGCAGCGTCAACCGGCTCTACTTCAAGAATACGGGTCAGCGCGTCCAGCTTGCGCTCGGCAAATACCGGCAGCGCAAATTGCGAAATGCGGGATACCGTGCGGGTCTGGCTCTCAATTTTCACTTCCTGCGCGTTGGACAGGTACTTCTGCGCGACCTTGCGGATCTGGGGTGGCATGGTGGCAGAGAAAAGTGCGCGCTGGCATTCTTTCGGGGTCGCCGCAAGAATCGCTTCGATGTCATCGATAAAGCCCATGCGCAGCATTTCATCGGCTTCGTCCAGCACGACGGACTTCAGGTTGTCCAGTTTCAGGGTGCCGCGTCTCAAGTGATCGAGCATACGACCCGGCGTGCCCACGATAACCTGGGCGCCGCGCTGCAGCGACTTGAGCTGGGGCCGGAAATCCTGGCCGCCATAGATCGGAAGAACCTGCAGGTTTTTGAATTTGCTGGCGTAAGTACTGAAAGCCTCGGCGACCTGAATGGCCAGTTCGCGTGTAGGAGCGAGTACAAGAATCTGTGGAGCAAAAAGCTCGGGATCAATATTGCTCAGCAACGGCAGGGCAAATGCGGCAGTCTTGCCGGTGCCTGTCTGAGCCATACCCAACAGGTTGTGGCCACCCAGAAGAATAGGGATGGACTGCGCCTGGATTGGTGAAGGGATTTCATACCCTACGGCCGTTACTGCTTCAAGGACCGCCGGATGGAGGCCGAGGTCGGTGAAAGTTTGTGTCTGCATCTGGAAACTCGGAATTCGGGAGGTGAGCCGCTCCCAAAATACCGTGATGTACGCGGGGGAGCGTATGAACCTGACATTATAGACGTTTAGCTCGGCTTTAGATATGAGCACGGCTTGCCCGGTGATAAGTAAATGTACCAGAGTGGAGCGGATCAATACCCGACAACGTATGGGGCAGAAGGGCTTCGTCGATTCCGGGTTGATTAGATAGCTTGTTATTTAGTTGCCTGTTGGCGTGCTCTGGGGCAGGCTTATGAACTTCCCACTGTCGTGATACGGACGATTAGATATGAATTTTGATGAACTGCTTGCTGGTGTTGAACGCGATGAGCTTACTATTCCTGCCAGTTGGGGGCAGGGACGCGCCACCTTTGGAGGGCTTGTAGCGGCCCTTACCTATCAGCGAATGAAAGCCGTTATCCAGCCCGGCAGGCCGCTACGCGCGTTGCAGGTTGCGTTTGTTGGCCCCGTAGAGGTGGATGTGCCAGTCGAGTTCACTGTTACCTTGTTGCGTGAGGGGAAGGCGGCAAGCCAGGTGCAGGGCCACCTTGTTCAGGGTGGTGAGGTCAAACTGGCAGCATTGGCCAGTTTTGGTGGAGATCGGCCCTCTGAAGTCGTGGTCGACGCTGATCCGGCACCGGATGCGCCCGCCTTTGATCAGTGCAAGGGATTGCCCTATATCCAGGGTGTCACGCCGGAATTTACCCAGCATATCGACATGCGATGGGCTTTTGGCAGCTTGCCATTCTCAGGCAAGAAATCACGGGAGATGGGCGGCTGGATGTGCTTCCGCGAGCCGTCTCTGGCCATGTCCGACGCCCATGTTATCGCATTGGCTGACGCCTGGCCGCCGGCCGTGCTTCAACACCTCAAGTCAAAGGCGCCCGCCAGTTCGATGAGCTGGTCGCTTGAAATGGTCCACCCCCGCCCGGAAATGGCCGCCGACGACGCTTTGCTCTACCGTGCCTTTATCGATCAGGCGGGCGCTGGTTATGGCCATACGGGCGCCACGATCTGGAACAAGTCCGGCGAGCTGGTTGCCATTAGCCGCCAGGCAGTGACGGTCTTTGGTTAGAGCTCGTTTTCTGCAGCCGTTTCTGGAGGCTGGCTCAGATCTCTGGGCTGGTCCCGCTTGCAGGCTTCGATTACGATTTTGGCAAAACTTTGGGGCGAGTCTTCCTGCAGAAAGTGCCCGCCTCGCAACGTAATGTGGGGCTGGCCCAATGCGCCGGGAATACGCCGTTGCATATAGCGATCGCCGCCCCGGGTTATGGGGTCGCCCGCACTGAAGCAGGTAATAAACGGCTTTTTCCATTGCGACAGAATTTGCCAGGCTGCGCGGTTTGCAGCGCTTGCAGGGTCGTCGGGAGAGACAGGTACCAGTTTAGGGAAAGACCGGGCTCCAGCCTTGTATTCGCTGGACGGAAACGGCGCGTCATAGGCGCGGCGCTCGGCATTGCTAAGATGCCGGGCCGTACCCATCTGCACGATACGTCCTACCGGGAACCACGGGCTGTAGATAGAGAAGCCTTTCCAGGCTTTGAATGCGGCCGGTATTTTCTCGTCGCCTGTTGGCAGCATGCCATTGGCCACAATAATCCGGCTGAACCGGTCCGGGTTTTCTGCCGCAAGCCGCAACCCCAGCAGTGATCCCCAGTTCTGACAGACCAGTGTGATATTGGTCAGCGCCAGTTCGTCAATCAGCGCCAGCAGCCAGTCCATGTGGGATTGGTAGCTGTAGTCTTCAATGTCCGCAGGCTTGTCAGATTTGCCGAAGCCTATCAGATCGGGTGCGATTACTCTCAAGCCACTCTCGGCAACCACGGGGATCATGTGTCGATAAAGGTAAGACCATGAAGGTTCGCCATGCAGCATGAGCACGGGGTCAGCGTTGAGTGGGCCTTCATCGACGTAGTGCATCTGCAGGCCAGGGGCAACATCGAGGTAATGCGGCGTAAAGGGATAATCGGGCAACTGCGCAAAGCGCTGTTCCTCGGTCCGGAGTATACGCATTCAGTCCAGAATCCTCAGATGAAAACAAGTGCTTACCAGGGTGTGAGCACGGTGGCGATCTGAAGAGAGAATAACGCAGATTAGAGCAGGGAAAGGTTTAGTTTTGTGTATGAAATGTCAGGGAATGGGCGGCCGGGTCAGCCGGCTGCCTTGCGATATTGTTGTTCGCTATTGAGTGCTCCCATGGCGTCGTCACAGCAGTTTACGGCACCGCAGTCGTCAGCCGAACACAGGCCAATGGTATGGCACGCCAGGTCGTGGCGATTTTCGCCATCGTTGGCAAAGATCCGGCCTTTGGATAGCGTTGAATTGCAGTGACCACACAGGAATGTGGGTATCACACTGCCTGCCGCCAGTTGTGCAGTGTAGTGTTCATGTTTATGCATAAGGGCTCCTGAAATGTTAAATGGATATAAAAAATGTTACATGGCGCTGGGCCTCGCCAAACCACGTACGTGCGAAAGCTGACAAATTTAAGTCAGTCATCTAACTAACGTACGGGTTGTGTGTTGCAATTCCAAGTCATCTTGGATGAAGAATAGGCAATGCCAGCGAGCGTGCCGGCATTGTCGGGTCAGGTGAGAGGCGTTAGGGGTTGGTCGGGAGTTGCGGGTTATCCCATACCGTTTAGTCGTCGGATTGCATTGAGGAATACCGACTGGCCAACGGGAATCAGCTCGTCAGGAAAGTCGTAATCGGGATTATGCAACTGAGGATGCTCAATACCGGCGCCCAGTCCGAACATGGCGCCTTCTCCGTTAAGGGTAAACACCCCAAAATCTTCCGACCATCGAAAGCCTTCGTCCATGGTATGGCAAGGTACGCAGGCCTCTTCGCAGGCCGTCACAATGTGCTGGTAGCCCTGCGCTGTATTGACGCTAGCCAGGAAATCATCCTCCCATTCGAAACGCACTGACAGCCCGGCGGCTTTTGCTTCAGCGGTTGCCATGGCGCAGGCCTGATCAGCCAGAAGCGTCATGGCATCATTGGTTTCGGTGCGCAGTGTTGCCATCAGTACGGCGTCGCCGGGCGCAGTGCCGAAGGCTTTTTCGCCGAGCTTTGCGTGAACCAGGGTGACCCACGTTGCTTCGTTGAAGTGGCCCGGCAACTGCGGTAACTGCTCCATTAGTCTTGCAAGGGCGCCCGTCGGGCTGATGCCTTCTTCCGGATGGGCTGCGTGTGAGGTTTTGCCCTCGAGGTGAATAATCAGCCCGCGTGAAGCGCAATTGAAAGGGCCGGGGCGGGTGAACACCTCGCCGAGCGGCAAACCGGGAACATTGTGCAGCGCGAAGGCATAGTCAGGCCTGAAGGGAGTAAAAGCCGGATCTGCGAAAACCCTGCGCGCGCCTTGTCCATCTTCCTCTGCAGGCTGGAATAGCAATATGACGCGCCCACTGGCTGGGCGACTGCGGCTCAGTGTCTGTGCAACCGCCATTACAATTGCCATGTGCCCGTCGTGACCGCAGGCGTGGGCACGTCCGTGATGCGCCGAGCAATAGGGTTGCGCACTGCGCTCGTGAATAGGCAGGGCGTCAAGTTCGCAGCGGATCAGCGTCGTCGGGCCGGGTTTTTGGCTGTCATAGACGGCTAGCAAACCTGCGCCGCCAATGTTGTCGACGATCTGATCGGGTTGATATTCGGCGAGCTTTTCCCGAATACGCGCTGCAGTGGCCTCCTCGTGCCCAGATAAATCCGGGTGGCGATGAAGGGTTTGACGAAACGATTGAAGAGAGTTCAGGTTGGGCATATCAAGTCTGCATCCGGGAGGTGTCAGGCGTCGGGAAGAGGAGGGCGCTTGTTGGAGCGTTTGTCATCCCAGTCCAGTTGCCGGGGATCATACCAGTCCATTTCGTCCAGCACTTTCTCAAGGGTGGCGGGAGACAGTGTCGGCCAGAGGCTCTGGAAGTCCTCCAGGCCGTCTTCCCGCCGTCGGGCCTGTTTGCTTTTGAGCTTGGCCAGAATGGCCGGCAACCTGAGTGCTTCACCCAGCTGTCCCGGCAATGTCACTTCGCGCCCCATCACTTTTTTTCGATGAGTGCGGCTTGCCAGTGTCCGCTGCAGGGCTTCCGCCGCTTCTATTGCGGTGTCGACAGTAAACTCAATGCTATTCAATGATCTCTGACCCGTGTTGGAAATCGCATTCAGTAAAACATCTACTATAGACCCTTGCGGGAGTTGCTTTCCATGGCACCCGCCTATGCTATTGTAACTATTGACTCAATGACAGTTTACCATCCGTATTGACCTCCCCACTTATAAGGCCCGGAATCTCCGAGTATGTACGAAACACTTGAAAGACGATCTTTTCTCGCGATGCTGCTTGTGGTTTCGCTGGCATTTCTGTTTTTGATGAAACCCTTTGTAGGGCCGATTTTCTGGGCGGTGGCGATTGCGTTGATCTTTAATCCGGTGCAGCAGTGGATGCTGCGAAAAATGCCGGGACGATTGACACTGACATCGGTCCTCACGCTGCTTATCTGTCTGATTATTGTGGTTATTCCGGTCATCGTGCTGGTGTCGTCGCTTGTGGCCGAAGGCGTGGGGCTGTTTCAGAAAATCCAGGCCGGCGAAATTCAGCCTGGCGCCTATATTGACCAGATCAGCCAGTCCTTCCCCGCGGTTCAATCATTTCTGGATCGCTTCAACATCGACATTGATCGTCTGCGAGAGGGGGTGGTCGCCACTTTCGTGGGGGGGAGCAAGTTGTTGGCGAAGCAGGCACTGGGATTCGGGCAGAATACATTCCAGTTCCTGCTGTCCCTGTCGCTGATGTTTTACCTGGCGTTTTTCCTGCTCCGGGATGGCACCAAGCTGGTGGATATGTTGATTCGTGCCTTGCCTCTGGGGGATGAGCGGGAGCGCCTGTTGTTTGCCAAATTTGCCGAGGTCACCCGGGCGACGGTCAAAGGGAATTTGCTGGTTGCCGTGATACAGGGCGCGCTGGGCGGCTTCATCTTCTGGGCTTTGGGTATTTCCGGGGCGCTGCTGTGGGGAGTGGTCATGGCGCTGGCGTCTCTGATTCCAGCTGTGGGTGCAGCACTGGTATGGGTGCCGGCTGCTATTTACTTGGCCGCAATCGGCGATTATGCCTCTGCAATTATTCTGACGGCTTTTGGAATGCTGGTTATCGGTCTGGCGGACAATTTGCTTAGGCCTATTCTGGTGGGGCGTGATACCAAATTGCCGGACTACATGGTGCTGCTATCGACCCTTGGGGGGATTGCGATGTTTGGCATTAACGGCTTTGTTATGGGGCCGTTGGTTGCCGCACTGTTCGTGGCATTCTGGGGCATCTTTATCCGGGAGTTCAATTCGCCGCAGTGAATCCGGGTTCAGTCAAAACCCGGAGTCATGATCAGGCGAAGCGTGTTCTTAAGTAACAATTGGTGTCCATGCGGCGCGCGGGGGATTCACAGCGCCCAAAATGGGGTAGCATACGTGTTTATACGTTGTGCGGTGGCAGGCCAGTGGTCGATTTCCGGGCAACGATTTTGACACGACTTCTCAGGAGAACAATATGAATAAAAGAATCCCGGGCAGGCATGGACTGATGACTGGCGTCTTTGCCGCGATGCTAAGCGTTGGTGCGGTCTCTACCGCCCAGGCGGCTGATGATGTGCTTGCCTTGCAGAATGCACTCTATGGTGCAGGCTATGACATTGATAACGCCAACGGCAAAATGGGCGCCTCTACCCAGGCCGCTTTGCTGGCATTCCAGAAAGATCATGCCAACCTGAAAGCGTCTGGCTCGCTGGATACACCTACCAAAGAAGCGCTGGGCCTGATTGTCGCATCATCTGCTCCGGCCAAGTCAGCGCCTGCCAAGGCCGCACCGGCAAAAGCGGCGACCAAACCAGCCGCGTCTGCTCAGGCAAAGGCTTCACCCAAGCCGGCTGAGCCCGAAGAAGATGACGTCATAGAAGAAGATGATGACGGTGGTTGGTCATTCTTCTGATACAGCGTCCCCCCGCTTTTGCGATCCGCGGAAAAGCGTAGCTCCCGTCAAGCGCGTACTGGTTAGCGCCTGCCTGTTAGGCGAATCAGTCCGCTATGACGGGGGGCATCTCTTTATTGATCACCCGCTTATTGCCCGCTGGCGAGATGAAAGTCGGCTCGTTGCCGTGTGTCCGGAAATGGCGGGCGGATTGCCTGTGCCGCGTCCTGCGGCGGAGACATCAGGGGGCGATGGTGGCGGCGTTCTTGATGGTGTCGCCCGTGTGATTGCCCGTAACGGTCAGGATGTCTCCTCTGCCTTTGTGGCCGGTGCGGAGCAAGCGCTGGCGGTGGCCAGGCGCAACCATTGTGTTGTGGCCCTGTTGGCCGCCCGAAGCCCTAGCTGCGGAAACCGCCAGATTTACGATGGTTCATTTACGGGGCAGTTGGTAGAGGGGCAAGGTGTGACGGCTGCGCTTTTTGAGCGCTCGGGCGTGCGGGTATTCAATCAGTTTGAGCTTGAGGATGCTGAGCGCTATCTGAACACCCTGTGACATCAGCGAGCTGGCATCACAGGGTGTTGAGTGCGGCGGTTGTCAGTTCAGCTTTTCCAGATCCCGGACAGCGCCTTTGTCAGCACTGGTTGCCAGTAAGGCGTAGGCTTTGAGTGCAGCTGTGACTTTGCGTGGCCGCGATTCAGCCGGCTTCCATCCCAGCGTGTTGCGTTCTTCACGACGACGCTCCAGCTCATCACTGGACAACTGAACGTTGATTGCGCGGTTGGGGATGTCGATCAGAATGGTATCGCCGTTTTCAATCAGACCGATCTCGCCGCCGGCAGCCGCTTCAGGCGATGCGTGGCCGATAGACAGCCCGGATGTGCCGCCTGAAAAACGGCCATCGGTCAGCAGTGCGCAGTCTTTACCCAGCCCCTTGGATTTCAGATAGCTGGTCGGGTAGAGCATTTCCTGCATGCCAGGCCCGCCTTTGGGGCCTTCGTAGCGAATAATGACAACTTCACCAGGCTTGACCTCGTCATTCAGGATGCCCGCGACTGCCGTGTCCTGGCTTTCAAATACCCGGGCACGGCCTTCAAACACGTAGATGCTCTCGTCGACGCCGGCAGTTTTCACCACGCAACCGTCACGGGCGATGTTGCCGAATAATACCGCCAGACCACCTTCCTGTGAGTAGGCGTTTTCCAGTGAACGAATGCAGCCGGCTTCGCGATCGCCGTCAAGTGTTGGCCAGCGTGTGCTCTGGCTGAACGCCTGTTGGGTCGGAATGCCAGCGGGCCCTGCCTTGAAAAATTCGACCGCTTCCGGCGATGGCTTGCGCATGATGTCCCATTCCTCCAGCGCGTCGGCAAGCGTCTTGCTGTGGACTGTCGGTACATCAGTATTCAACAAGCCAGCGCGATCGAGTTCCCCAAGGATGCCCATCACGCCACCCGCACGATGCACGTCTTCCATATGGTACTTGGGTGAATTCGGTGCGACTTTGCACAGCTGCGGCACCTTGCGCGAGAGCTGGTCGATCTCGTTCAGAGTGAACGGCACCTGGCCTTCCTGCGCCGCGGCCAGCAGGTGAAGAATGGTGTTGGTTGATCCGCCCATGGCGATATCAAGCGTCATTGCATTCTCGAAAGCCGCCAGCGATGCAATGCTTAGCGGCAGAACGCTGGCGTCGTCTTGCTCATAATACCGGCGGGTGATATCGACAATCTGACGCCCGGCCTTGAGAAATAATGCTTCGCGATCAGCGTGAGTGGCCAGCATCGAGCCGTTACCTGGCAGCGCAAGGCCGATCGCCTCAGCGAGGCAGTTCATCGAGTTGGCTGTGAACATGCCGGAGCAGGAGCCGCATGTGGGGCAGGCGCTGCGCTCGTATTCCGCAACGTCTTCGTCACTTGCATCCGGGTCCGCAGCGATCACCATGGCGTCGACCAGATCGAGTTTGTGCTCGGACAGTTTGGTTTTACCGGCTTCCATCGGCCCGCCCGAAACGAAAATGGCGGGGATGTTCAGGCGCATGGCGGCCATTAGCATGCCCGGCGTAATCTTGTCGCAGTTGGAAATACACACCAGCGCGTCGGCGCAGTGGGCATTGGCCATATATTCCACAGAGTCCGCTATGATTTCACGGGAGGGCAGCGAATAGAGCATGCCGTCATGTCCCATGGCGATGCCATCGTCGACGGCTATGGTGTTGAATTCCTTTGCTACGCCGCCCGCCGCTTCAATTTCGCGGCAGACCAGCTGGCCGAGGTCTTTCAGGTGGACGTGACCCGGTACAAACTGGGTAAAAGAGTTGGCGACAGCAATAATGGGCTTGCCGAAGTCATTGTCTTTCATGCCAGTGGCGCGCCAGAGTGCGCGGGCACCGGCCATATTACGGCCTGCTGTCGATGTCCGAGAGCGGTACTGAGGCATGATCTTGTCTCGCGTGGTTGTTCAAAGACTGCAAAGAATACCAGAACTTGGCGTATTTCGGTTAAGGGGCGCTGGCTGATCTGCGTACAATTGTTCACAATAAGAATTGATTGCTGAAGGTTGGGTCGTTGTCGATCATTGCCTTGTCACCATTACTCGGGGAGCTGGATAGATGTCTGCGAAGGAGCCGTTGCCTGTTCGTCGTCTGCGTGAGTTTCAACCGCTGGACAAGTTGACGGACGAACAACTGATTGTGCTGGCTGCCCGCGCCGAACAGCGAAAATACAAAAAGGGGCAACGCGTTGTTGAGCGCGGTGCCCGTGATGGTCTCGAGTATTTTTTGCTGGAAGGTGATGTCGACCTGGTGGCGGTTGACGGGCGTTCCAAAAAGATAAGCGCCGGAAGTGAAACGGCGCACAATCCGATCGCCCGCCTGCAACCCCGAATGTATGATGTCGCAGCCGCGAGTCCTTGCGAGTTTCTTGTGATCGAGCAGGATATTCTCAACCAGCTGCTGCGCGCCGCACCTGTGGCAGACAGTGAAATCGCGGGCGAGCTGGATGTGGAAGACAATCAGAGCGAAGAGCACCACCTTTTGATGGAGTTCTACGCTGAGCTGCGATCCAATACTCTGGCGTTGCCCAGCGTATCGGACGTGGCCTGGAAAGTCCGTCGGGTAACGGATCGACCAACGTCCACAGTGGAAGACATCTCCCGGGTTATCGCAACGGATCCCTCTATTTCCGCCAAGCTGGTACGGGCCTGTAACAGCCCGATGTATCGGGGCTTTAGTGATGTCAGCACGGTGCGCGATGCCATCGTCCGGCTGGGAACCCGAACGACGCAGCAACTGGTGACCGTGTTCTCGATGCGGGAAGTGTTCAAGTCGCAGCGGCCCGAATTACAGGCTGCAATGGACCAGCTCTGGCAGCATAGTCGTGAAGTTGCCGCCCTGAGTTGGGTGCTGGCGGATGCTGCCACCAAGATCAACCCTGAAGAGGCCCTGCTGGCGGGGCTTCTGCACGACATTGGCAGTATTCCGGTCATCGTGCATGCGGAGCATCACGTTAACGTGTTTGCCGACAGGACGCTGCTGAATCACGTCATCACCGAATTGAAACCGGATATTGGCGCTGAACTGCTGAAGACCTGGGGGTTCTCAGGGGATTTTGTGACAGCCGCTCGCCACGCTGAAGACTGGACCTACGAATCAGCCGACGAGGCGCCGCAGCTTGTGGACGTGGTGATAGTGGCGCAATTACATGCAATGATCAGTAACCAGAAAAATGCAGAACTGCCTCGCTTTGAGACGGTGCCGGCCTACTGGCGGCTCGGAGAGCTTGAGTTGAGTGCATCCCGCAGTCTGGAGTTGTTAACCCAGGCGAAGGAACGCGTCGATGAGGTTCAGAAACTCTTGTCAATTCATTAATTCCGGGACGAATGGGTGACCAACACCGCTATGCACGTACCACTGTTTCCCCTCAACTCCATCGTGTTGCCGAAGGGGCGAATACCGCTGCAACTCTTTGAACCGCGCTACATTGACATGCTGACGCGGTGCCTCAAGGAAGATCGCGGGTTTGTCATCGTGTTATTGCGCGAAGGACTGGAAACCAGGCGTCATGCCGCGTTCTATGACATCGGCACCTACGTGCGAATTGTCGATTTCCAACAACTCGACAATGGTCTTCTCGGGATTACGGTTGAAGGGGACTACAAGGTCGCGGTTGTCAAAACATGGCAGGCGCCGGACGGGCTCAATATGGGTGACGTTGAAGGCCTGCTGATGGAGCCGGATCTCCCTGTGCCCGACCGGCTGACCGAACTGTCGTCAGTGCTTAAAGCCCTGCTGCGGCATCCAGTGGTCAGTGATCTGGACATGAGTGTCGATTTTGATAACGCCCGCGATGTTGGCTGGCGGCTGACCGAATTGCTGCCGTTGGACAAACATGAAAAACAGCGGCTCGTTGAATTACAGGATCCGCTGGAACGTCTGGACAGGCTGCATGGGTTGCTGGACGCTTTGGAATAAGCGATCAGTTTATGACCGCATAGCGTATCAGTGCGCCGGGCAATGCCAGAGCGACATAAGCTATTGCAGTGATACCAATAATGCCGATGCCCACTCGGGTCAGAGGTGTTTGCTTCATCAATCCGCCATTGAAACGGCTGAAGCTGGCACGGGTCAGTCCGCATATCGAAAGCCCCAGAAGAATCCCGCCGATGACGTCTGTAAACCAATGCACGCCAAGGTAAAGCCGGCTCATGGCAATGAGCACAATGGGCAAGCTGAACCAGAGATAGATGCTCCAGCGCCGGCTTCGATGATACTGCTGTGCAACGAATGTAGCGGCCATGCCATAGGCAACGGTTACCCCGCTGGCGTGACCACTGGGGAATGAAAAAGAACTCGGTGGCAGCTCGACGCCCGTTGGTCTTTCGATAGCAAAGCCCGCTTTCAACATCGTGGTGAATAATGTCACCGCAACACCTGCCGCAATCAAATGGAGAGCAGCTGCACGGAGGTCTTCGGCCAGAAACAGAATAATGCCGGCGGTAAAGCAGAGCGTTAACAGCAGCGGGTCGCCGAGCAGGGTAATGGTAACGGCGATGCGGTCCGGCAGTGGATGGCGGAGTTCAGAAAAAAACGTCTGGGTTGCCTGGTTCAGGGTGTCAAAGGCATGGGTTTCCATTGATAGCAGCGCCCATAGCGCGAACAGGGCGCCGCAACCCAGTGCCAACATGATGGAGGGCAGCGGAAATTCACGGCCATGTGGACCTTCGCTGGACATGGCGATCCAGATATTGCGACCGATGCGGCTGCGCTTGGCAACAGACTCCAGCCATTGGTAGGTCAGCCCGTTACCGCTAAGCCCCCATTGCAGACGAAAGAAGACCAGATAAAGCGAAGCAAGTATTGCCAGTGATGCGAGCAGCACGGGATAAAAGTGTGGAGGTAAGTCGATGTCCAGTGACATGGCGCTGCCCACCAGATAGCCCGGCACAACGTAGGTTGGGGCCCAACCAATGGCCGATATCACATTGCACAGGAAAAAGCGGCGAGCGGGCATCTGAAATGCACCAGCCACCAGTGGAATGACGGGGCGGATGGGGCCCACGAAGCGGCCAATGATGACGCCTTTGCCGCCGTGGCGTCGGAAAAAACGCTCCCCGCCATCAATCAGCTTCGGGTAGCGGCTGAACGGCCAGATGATGTCCAGTCGCCCCTGAAAGTGCCGCCCCAGCCAGAAGCTGATGCCGTCGCCGGCAATCGCGCCAAGCCCGGCCCATAGCAGGGCTTCGGGTAGCGGCATTGCGATCTTGCCCGCCAGCGTCGCTGCCGCAAACATCATGGCCACGCCCGGCACGATGACACCAGCGATGGCCAGTGATTCGACAAATGCAATCAGGAAAATGGACAGCGTAAGCCAGTCCGGATGCGCGGTCAGCCAGGTAATCAGGGCCTCAAACCATGCCATCAGACGGTTTCCGCCTCACCACCTATGAACCATGCTTTATCAGTGCCGCGGCGCTGCGCTTCTTCGATGGCCTGTGTGCAGCGATCCCTCAGATGGTGACTTGCGGTATCGCGAATGTGCCATGTGGTACATCCCAATGTCGCGGTTAGGCGGCCCACCACGGGCCAGACACTCTCACCCAGCATGCGCCTGATACGCTCAGCACTGACGCGGACGCCTTCCTCAGGGGTAAATGGCAGGATCAGGAAAAAATCGCCGTCGTTGATCGAATAGAGAGTGTCGCCAGCCCGCACAACATCAAACAGAGCCTTGGTGATTTCTTGCATGAGCACGCGGGTCTGACCCTTGCCGTGCAGGTCATGGGCCTGGTCAAGGTGATCCAGATGCAGATGGATGACCGACAAGGTGTTGCCCGTTGCCCGGGCCCGACTGATTTCTTTCTGCAGCGTCTCGTCAAGAAAGCGGGCGTTGTGCGCGCCGGTTGCTGGATCGGTAATCGCCAGATCTTCTGCTGACTGGGCCATGTGGGTATAGCGCCAGCTATAAACAGCCGCTGTTGCGAACAGCATCACCATGCCAGTCAGGATAACGACAGCTTCGGTAATCGGCAGGGTGGTGAGCAGATGCAGGCCGGTGAGAGTCAGTAGCGCAAGCGATAGCACGATCGCTGTTCGCAGCGGCAGTACCAGGAAGTTGAGCAGCAGTAGTGCCAGCGCCCAGTGACTGACGTTCGGATGAGCGCAGCTGAATACGGCGTATGCTGTCATCAGGTTCATGATGGTCAGCAGGATGCTGTGGCCGGGGGCGCTCAACTGCTGACGGCGCATGACAATGGTGTAAACGATGCCGGACACCGCAAGCGCGCCGAGAGTGGTGGCAAGGTAGAACAGGTCGTAGAAACCATAACGCAGGTTCTGGATTGCCAGCGTAAACATGAAGATAGCGGTGATCAGGTAAGCGGCGCAGTGCGTCAATGTACGCAGGCGAGTTTCAGTCATGGGTGGCTCCGGCTGCAGGCGTGGTTCTTTTGGGGCCTGACCAGACGCTGTAGGTCTGGGTTCGATCGCCGCCTTCCTGTTGTGCTCGCAGCAATGCGCGCTCAACGCTTTGCTGCAGGCTTTCGGCGTCGTCGCCGATATTCAGTCCGCCGACACCGGCACTGATGGTGATACTGAGGCCGTGAGATTCGAGCAGTTGATGCAGGCCCTTGCGCAGGATATCGGCCTTGGTCGCCGCTTCTGTTGTTTGAGTGCCGGGCAGGATGGCCAGAAACTGCATGTCTGCAACCCGATAATAACTATCGAAATCTCGCAACTGGGAGTTCAGGTAGCGACCGATGCGGGGCAGGATAGCGTTGAGATCGGCGTCGGGCAGCGACTCGTTTTTGTGGATATCCAGGCCAATCAGAATTACGGCCAGCGCCAGCCCTTCGCGTTCGCTGCGCTGGATTTCCTGATGCAGATCGGCGGACAGGTAGTCACGGCTCGCGGCTTGTGTCAGTTCGTCGGTGCGACGCAGCGGCGCCAGCTGGCGGGTTTTGTATTCTCGCAGGAACACAAAGAGTGCAGACAGTAAAACGGCCAGCAGCACACAGGCAACAAACTGGTGCCGGTCAGGCCCCAGCGCAACGTCTGTGCCCGCCAGAGCGACAAGCGCCAGGTAGGGAACAAGCACCGCGCAGGCCCAGCGTACCGGCCAGATCGCAAATGTTGCCAACGGAAACACATAACTCCATTGTGTCAGCCCTGAAGCGTTAGTCAGAATGGTAGGCGCAAGCACGACCAGCAAGATGATATGGCAGACTCGGGTGGCGATAATGAGGGCTTTTCGTTGCTTGGAGATCTCAGCGCGAAAGCGACAGGTAATAATGGCGGCAGCAAGAACGCTGGCGGCTGTGGCGAAATAGGCGCCTTGCCAGGCGGTAAATACAGCGACAAGTATTAACCCGATGATCGACAGGCGGGCAAAGCGGCTGAACAAAAAGGTTTCTGCCACATTTGGCATTCAATGTCTCCATGACAACGTGATTCCGGGAGTTTCCGCTCGCCCGACAGGAGAAATCCTGAGTAATCAGAGCGGAGAAATGTCCAATGTTCCTTAAACAGGTTCGCCTGCCTGCGTATAATACCTGTCTGAAGCACATCCTGAAATCCGGATGTGCTTATTGAATGTGATTCTGTTGGCGCAAACAGGCGGGTTTTCGAGGTATTGCGCGGGCAACGGACCGATAGTTTTCCGGAATTCTAAATAAAGCAGTGTTACTCAGGTCACACTGGAATCAAGCATAGGACGTTTTCATGGATATTTCGGCGTACATGACAGAGGTCGGGCAGCAGGCGCGTCAGGCGGCCGCAGAGGTGGCCCGGTCCAGCACTGCCGTGCGCAATAGCGCGCTGCTGGCAATGGCGCGGGCACTTGAGGCTTCCCGTTCTGAATTGCAGGCAGCCAACGAGAAAGATCTGGTTGCGGGGCGGGCCAATGGCCTCGACGAGCCGATGCTCGATCGCCTGACCCTGACGCCGGCGCGCATTGATACCATGATTGAGGGGCTGCACCAGGTGGCGGCTTTGGCAGACCCGATTGGCGAGATCTCAGGTATGAGTTATCGGCCGTCCGGAATTCAGGTCGGGCACATGCGCGTGCCCCTGGGTGTGATCGGCATCATTTATGAGTCCCGACCGAACGTAACCGTTGAGGCTGCAAGCCTATGCCTCAAATCAGGCAACGCCACCATCTTGCGCGGTGGTTCCGAAGCTTTGCATTCCAATCAGGCGGTCGCTGCCTGCATTCGCGAAGGGTTGCTGGAAGCGGGGCTGCCTGAGACTGCAGTGCAGGTCATCAAAACTGCGGACCGGGATGCGGTCGGCAAACTGATCACCATGCCCGAGTATGTGGACGTGATCGTGCCGCGAGGTGGCAAGGGCCTGATAGAGCGGATCAGCAAAGATGCCCAGGTGCCTGTGATCAAGCATCTGGATGGCGTCTGCCATGTTTATATCGATTCCCATGCAGATCCCGAGAAGGCCCTAAATATTGCGATCAATGCCAAGACTCATCGCTATGGTACCTGCAACACCATGGAAACGTTGCTGGTCGATAGCGAGATCGCCTCGGATATCCTGCCGCTGCTGGCCGATGCCTTTGCCGAAAAATCGGTCGAGTTGCGTGGCTGCGGCCGCACAATGGATGTTCTCCCGTCCATTACTCCGGCGACAGAGGATGACTGGCACGCTGAATATCTGGCGCCAATACTGGCAGTAAAAGTTGTCGACGGACTGGATGACGCCATCGGCCATATTAATCGGTACAGCTCCCAGCATACCGATGCCATTGTCACTGAAAATTACACACGGGCGCGGCGCTTCCTGACCGAGGTGGATTCCGCCTCGGTTATGGTCAATGCCTCGACCCGTTTTGCGGATGGCTTTGAATATGGGCTGGGTGCGGAAATCGGTATTTCGACCGATAAGCTTCATGCCCGCGGGCCGGTGGGATTGCTGGGGCTGACATCACAGAAATATGTGGTATTCGGCGACGGGCATATCCGGAATTAATGCGCCCGATGCACGTTATTCTCGGCGGCACCTTCGATCCGGTCCATCACGCTCATCTGCGCACCGCCATTGAGGTGCGTGAGCGGCTGGGAGCGAGTCAGGTTGCACTGGTGCCCTGTCACCTGCCGCCGCACCGTTCTGAGCCGGGTGCCACAAGTGAGCAGCGACTGGCGATGCTGGAGGCTGCGATAGCGGGTGAGCCAGGGCTTGTTGTAGATGATCGCGAACTGGCTCGAGACAAGCCGTCTTACACCGTTGATACCCTGGCCTCACTGCGTGAAACGCTGGGCGAATCCATGCCATTGGCGATGATTGTCGGCACGGATGCGTTCGCCGCAATTGACCGCTGGCACGACTGGCAGCGACTGTTGACCCTCGCGCATATTGTGGTGGTGGCTCGCCCCGGTGCAGAAGTGCCAGCCGGCAGTGTGGCTGCGGAGTTGCTGGCCGAGCGTGCAACGCAAGACCCGAGCGCGCTGCATGGCGCCGCTGCGGGCCTCATCTGGCCAGTCAGTCTGCCGCCGCTGGATATCTCTGCAACCGATGTGCGGCGCTGTATCCGCGAGGGCGCTTCTATTCGCTACCTGGTGCCGGATCCGGTGGTTTCTCTTATCCGCCAAGCTGATCTTTACCGCGGTTAGATTGGGCGCTTCGACGTACTTTTTATCACACTCTTTTTGATGCGCGCGGGAACTGGTTGAAACGTGACCTGTCGGAGGTATTTGATGGTACAATCCCCCTTTCAATGCCGCTGAAACCGTGATTCATTTTCAAAGGCGTACTGCTGCCGGATGATGTCTATGCGCAGCGATCCAGGTGGAAACACCATTAAACAGGGTAATTATGCAGGCCGAACAACTTAAAGATACCGTTGTCGATGCTCTTGAAGGAGTGAAGGCAAAGGACATCAGCATCATTGATGTCCGGGACAGAACCAGCGTTACCGATTTCATGGTGATCGCGTCAGGCACCTCAAATCGTCACGTCAAATCGCTTGCCGACTCCGTTGTTACCGAAGCAAAATCCAACGGCGTCCGCACTGCAACTGTCGAAGGTGGACAGGTCAGTGACTGGTTGTTGGTAGATCTTGGCGATGTTGTGGTGCATATCATGCTGCCGGCAACCCGTGAGTTCTATGACCTTGAACGTCTCTGGCGGGATGCGCCGGGGCTGGGTGCAGCTGGTAGCGAGTAACGTATGCGGCTCAGGCTGATCTGTGTCGGCCAGAAAATGCCCGGCTGGGTGAATGACGGGTATCAGGAATATGCCCGTCGGTTTCCGTCCGATATGCCGCTGGAACTCTCTGAAACGGCACTTGCGACGCGAGGCAAGAATCCTGATATTCCCCGGCTAGTGCACAAAGAGGGCGAGGCTCAACTGGCTGCGCTGGGCAAATCTGATCGCGTTATCGCGTTGGAAGTCGGCGGGCGGGCCTGGTCTACCGAGAAACTGGCGTCTTCGCTTGAGAGCTGGCAAATGGATGGCCGGGATATCAGTTTTCTGGTTGGCGGGCCCGACGGTCTTGCGCCAGCCTGCCGTGAGCGGGCCGACCAGCTCTGGTCATTGTCTCCGCTGACGCTGCCGCATCCTCTGGTTCGCGTTATTCTGGCCGAACAGCTCTATCGCGCCTGGACAATTACCCGCAATCACCCGTATCACCGCGCATAGGATAAGTAGATGCCCTGGGGGGAATTCAAGGACACGGCTGCTGAGCGCCGGTTATTTCAGCGCCGTACACTGGTCGCCCTGATCGTTATCATGGTCATGATCGGCATTCTGGTCAGTCGGCTCTATTACCTTCAGATACTCAACCACGAAAATTTCACTACGCTGTCGGACAAGAACCGTGTTCAGGTACAGCCGATTGCGCCTCCCCGCGGATTAATCTACGACCGAAATGGCGTTCTGCTCGCCGAAAATCGCCCTGTATTCAGTGTCACTGTGGTTCCCGAGCGGGTGCCGGATATGGAGACCACGTTGGCGCAGCTGCAGCAGATTCTGGACATCACGGAAGAGGACATGGCGCGTTTCCAGCGCCGGCTTGGCGAATACCGCCGACCTTTTTCACCGGTGCCGCTGAGCTATGATCTGGATGAGCGGGAGATCGCCAAAATGGCGGTTCATCGTTACGAGCTGCCTGGAGTAGAAGTCGACGCCGAACTCGTGCGCTATTACCCCTATAGCAACATTACCGCCCACGCCTTGGGCTATGTCGGGCGAATCAACCGCGATGAGCTACGCCGGATTGATCCAGCCGACTACGCCGGTACCAACTATATTGGCAAGTCGGGCGTAGAACGCTTTTATGAGGAAGCGTTGCACGGCAAGGTGGGTTATCAGCACGTTGAAACCAATGCCCGGGGCCGCACGCTGCGGGTGCTGGAGCATGAAAACCCGGTTCCCGGTGACGACCTGCGGTTGCAGCTGGATATCAGGCTTCAGAAGCGGGCGTTCGAACTCTTGAAAGGCCGCCGTGGCGCTATCGTCGCAATCGAGCCTGAAACCGGGGGTATTATTGCCCTGGCCAGCGTGCCCGGCTTTGATGCCAATCTGTTCGTTACAGGGATTGGTGTTGAAGCCTACCGCGAGCTGAGCGAGTCAATTGATAAGCCTTTGTTCAACCGGGCGCTGCGAGGCCAGTATCCGCCTGGCTCAACTATCAAGCCCATGCTGGCGTTTGCCGGCCTGGACAGCGGCGCCACCGACCGAGACAGAACCGTCTGGGACCCCGGATACTTCCAGCTGACGAATGGCGGCCGACGCTACCGCGACTGGAAGCGAAGCGGGCATGGTTGGGTTAACCTCAAGTCCGCGATAGCGCAGTCCTGTGATACCTATTTCTATGATCTTGGTATGCGGATGGGCGTTGATGTCATGCACGAGTACCTTGATAAATTCGGTTTCGGTAAAGATGCCACGCTGGATGTCAGTGGCGCGCAATCCGGTTTGTTGCCGTCGGAGCCCTGGAAGCGTGCTGTTCACAATCAGCCCTGGTACCCCGGGGATTCAGTCAATATGAGTATCGGTCAGGGGTACGTGTTGTCGACGCCGCTGCAGCTGGCAACGGCAACAGCGCTGGTGGCCAACCATGGCAAGTGGAGACAGCCGAGAATGCTCCGGGATGTGGTCGGCGCTGATGCCACGGAAGATGTGCTTCCGCCCGAGACGATTCCGGATGTCGTCGCCAAAAATCCCCGATACTGGGACGACATTGTGGGAGATATGGAAGAGGTGGTTCATGGTCGCCACGGTACAGCCCGCGGGATTGGTCGCGATGCACCATACCGGTTTGCAGGCAAGAGCGGCACAGCGCAGGTCTTCAGCCTTGCGGAAGACGAAGAATACGATGCGGATGAAGTACGGGAGCGGCTCAGGGACCATGCATTGTTTGTCGGCTTCGCACCTTCCGAGGATCCGAAAATTGCAGTTGCCGTTATCGTCGAAAATGGCGGTGGGGGTAGTAGCACAGCGGGGCCGGTAGCGAGAGCCATGTTTGATGCCTGGCTGTTGGAGTTCAATGCCGGCGAAAAAACCGGGCAAAGCGACGATAAGGTTGCAGCTAAAACCGAGCAGGATGGCGCTGATGGCTGATCGTGATTATATCCGGAGTTCCTCGAGCCATACGATCGGAGCTCCGAAAGGCTTCATGTCATCGATCCATCTGGACCCGGTGTTGCTGGTGTTGTTGTTGATTCTGCTTGGTTCCGGGCTGTTTGTACTCTACAGCGGAGCAGACAGCAGTGTTGAGATGGTGAAGTCCCAGTGCGCGCGTATCGGCGTGGCGTTTGTGGTGATGATGGTATTTGCTCAACTGGACCCTTCCGTCTATCGCCGCTGGTCGCCCTGGCTTTACGGGCTGGGGCTGATCGGGCTGCTGGCCGTATTGCTGGTGGGTGTCGGGGCCAAGGGTGCTCAGCGCTGGTTAAGCCTGCCGGGCCTGCCGCGCTTTCAACCTTCGGAGTTCATGAAGCTGGCTGTGCCGTTCATGGCGGCCTGGTATCTGTCGCGCCATTTCTTGCCGCCGCGATTGTCGCGTGTGGGCGGCAGCTTGTTTATCGTGCTGCTTCCCATGGTGCTGATCGTGCGCCAGCCTGACCTGGGCACCGCCTTGCTGGTGGGGCTTGCGGGCCTTTTCGTGATTTTCTTTGCGGGTCTGAGCTGGAAGCTGCTGGGTGCTTTTTTTGGCATGGTAGCGGTGGCGGCACCCGCCATGTGGTTCTTTGTCATGCGGGATTATCAAAAACAGCGAGTGCTGACGCTGCTTGATCCCGAGAGCGATCCTTTGGGTGCCGGCTGGAACATTATCCAGTCCAAGACCGCGATCGGTTCAGGTGGTTTAAGCGGCAAAGGCTGGCTGCTCGGTACGCAATCGCATCTGGATTTTCTGCCGGAGAGTCACACCGATTTTATTGTTGCGGTGTTGGCAGAAGAGTTTGGGTTTATTGGTGTGCTCGCACTGCTAACGCTCTATTTCCTGATAATCGCGCGCTGTCTCTATATTGCGGTTAATGCTCAGGATTCGTTCGGGCGACTGGTCGCCGGCGCTTTGACAATGACATTTTTCACCTATGTTTTCGTCAATATTGGCATGGTCAGTGGCATTTTGCCGATTGTGGGGGTGCCATTGCCTTTGGTGAGTTATGGCGGTACCTCTATCGTGACCCTGATGGCGGGGTTCGGTGTGATGATGTCGATCCATACCCATCGGCGAATGATCACGGCGTGATGCTGCGATTACCTTTTGTTCATAGGTGGGCCTGTCGGTGGCCCGGGTTTGGGCGGTCGTGCTAATCTCGGCGCGCCGGCGCAGGGCCGCGCCGATCGAGTGAGGCGGGGCGCAGTGTGTCGTTCATCGCCGTTACAGGTTTTAGTTGCTGGTTGCCACAACAGAGCTTACACCACAGAGGTTTTACATGTTCCAGCGGTTTACACGGTTAATGTCTGCGTTGGTGCTGCCGGGTCTGTTTTCGTTAGCGGGCCCTGCGAGCGCGAATTATGCTGAGACCGCCCAGGGTAAAGTGTTCATTGATGAGATGGTGAGCGCTCACGGGTATGACCGTGAACAGATAACCCGCTGGCTGGCGGATGCCAGTAAGCAGTCCGCCATAATTGACTCGATCAGTAAGCCCGCTGAAAAGACACTGAATTGGGCGGACTATCGCAGAATTTTCATTACGCCGGCCCGCACTGAAAAGGGTAAGGCGTTTCTTGAACGGTACGAAAAGGAGTTTGATCGTGCCGAAGCAGAATTTGGTGTCTCCCGCTATGTGATTGCGGCGATCATCGGTGTTGAAACCCAGTATGGTGAGTATTCCGGGCGTTACCGTGTTGTCGACGCGCTTTCAACGCTGGCGTTCGATTATCCTCCACGTAGCCGCTTTTTCCGGGGGCAACTGGAGCAGTTTTTCCTGATGGCAAGGGAGCAATCGCTGGATCCTGCCGAGCTCAAAGGGTCATACGCCGGAGCGATGGGGTTTGGGCAGTTCATTCCCAGTAGTTATCGCCATTATGCTGTGGATTTCGATGGAGATGGAGTAGCCGATATTGTCAGCAATCCGGTTGATGCGATTGGCAGTGTCGGAAACTACTTTGCCAAACATCGTTGGGTTAAAGGCGCGCCGGTAGCCGAGCGTGTGCCGGACGAACAAACCGCGACACTGGATCCGGCGTTATTTACCCGTAGCCTGAAGCCATCGCTGGTGGTTGGCGATTATCGAAAAGCCGGCATTAAGCCGGTGTCGCCTGTTGAGGATGACAACCGGGCGAGGCTTGTGCGTCTTCAGGCAGAGGATGGGCAGCAGGACTGGCTGACTTACCACAATTTTTATGTCATAACCCGCTACAACCACAGTCATCTCTATGCCATGGCGGTGCTGGAATTGTCCGGGGCCCTGGCAAGTGATAGTGACGGACCCGAAACATGATGCATTGCGATCGGCTGGAAATGATAGACAGACCTGATATGTCCGTGGGGCGTGCAAGCCGTGCAACCGGTTTCGCCAATCGGCCGATTGGCATTGCCGGCATAATGCTCGCGCTCATGTTGGCCGGTTGTGCATCGGATCCATCACCGTCATCCTCATCCCAGTCATCATCTTCGCGTTATAGCATCAGTCAGGACCGAGCGCCGGCAGAGGACTATGATGTCAGCGGGCTGCAGGATGCCGTGCCGAAATATGAGGCGCCCAGTCGCGGCGGGAACAAATCGCCCTATACGGTCTGGGGTAAGCAATATACGGTCATGGCAGATGCCAGTCGCTATGTTGAGCGAGGCACGGCGAGCTGGTACGGCGAAAAATTCCACGGTCATAAAACATCGAATGGCGAAACCTTCGACATGTATAAAATGAGCGCGGCCCACAAGAGTTTGCCCTTGCCGAGTTATGCCCGTATACGCAACCTTGATAACGGCAGAGAAGTCATCGTCCGGGTGAATGACCGCGGCCCTTTTCACGGCAACCGAATAGTCGACCTGTCATATGCAGCGGCGAAAAAACTTGGGTATCAGGGGCACGGCACAGCCAATGTGGAAATCGCCGCGATTACCGTCCGGCCCGATGGTAGTATGCACATAGCGGGCGAGTCGTCTGCCAGACCTCCGCGCAAGAAGAATACCGAGAACGGCGAAGAAGGGATTTTCGTGCAGGTGGCATCGTTCAGCCAGCCAGATTCGGCGGAGCAGCTATCACGTGAACTGCGAAATATCACCGATTCACCGGTACGGGTCTACGCGGTCGGTAACTTCCATCGAGTGCAGGTGGGGCCTTTTACCGCTCGCCAGCAGGCCGAACAGCAGATACAACGAATTAAACAAGGTGGTTTCGGAAACCCGATAGTGGTAACCGATCCGCTTTAAAAGAGGGTAATGCAAAACGACTGCGCCAGGCCAAGCGGCGTTGGAGATTCGTTCAAGATGCGCATTTACGTCAAGTTAACTGCGCTTTTACGCGAATTTTCGCCTTGCCTGACCGTCGCTCGCTACGTTGTGCAATACCCTTGGAAGGGTGAAACTCCCTTGTCGAGTGGCGCTATACCGGCGTCGTCCATTGCAGCAGACTTTGACTGGATCCATGGCTAATAAAACTGTTTTTCAGACGCTAATCTACTCCCTGACACTCGTTTTTGCCCTAGTGGCAACAGTAAACGCACAGTCTCAGCCGGCGTTGATTCCTGCGCCGCCTCAGGTTGCGGCCAGCTCCTATATTCTGCTGGATGCGGAAAGTGGCCGGATCATCATGGAAGGCAACAGTCGCGAGCGTTTGCCGCCGGCAAGTCTGACCAAAATGATGACGGCCTATATTGTCGAGCGCGAGCTTGATGAAGGCCGCATCTCCATGACGGACGAAGTGCCTGTGAGTGTTCATGCCTGGCAGACTGGCGGTTCGCGCATGTTCGTCAAGGAAGGCTCCCGGGTTCAGGTTGAGGATTTGCTCAAGGGTGTGATCATCCAGTCCGGTAATGATGCCAGTGTGGCGCTTGCCGAGTTTATTGCCGGAAGTGAAGGCGCGTTTGCCGATGTGATGAACCAGCAGGCGAAAATTCTGGGCATGAACGATTCCCATTTTGAGAATGCCACCGGCCTGCCGTCACCCGAGCACCTCTCGAGCGCATACGATCTGGCGACGCTCGCGCGCGCCATCATTAACGATTACCCTGAAAACTACAGTGTCTATTCCGAGAAATACTTCACCTACAACGATATTCGTCAGCCCAACCGTAACCGCTTGTTATGGCGTGATCCTTCTGTTGACGGCCTGAAGACCGGGCACACTAAGGAGGCAGGTTACTGTCTGGTTGCCTCGGCCAAGCGCGACGAAATGCGGCTTGTGGCGGTCGTTATGGGCACCAAGAGTGAAAACGCCAGGGCACAGGAAGTGCAGAAACTGCTGAATTACGGTTTCCGCTACTACGAAACCCATACGCTGTTCACGGCCGGCCAGTCACTGACTGATAGCCAGGTGTGGGGCGGTGACAAGGACAATGTCCGTTTGGGGCTGGCAGATAGTGCGGTCGTCACGGTTCCTCGCGGCAGCAAGTCGTCGCTCGAGACGGTGATGGACATTGATTCGGTCATCAAGGCACCGATCAGTGCGGGTCAGGAGTTAGGCCGCGTCCGCGTTACATTGAATGGCGAAGAAGTGCTGAGCCGACCTGTAGTCGCACTGGATTCGGTAGAGGAAGGCGGCTTCTTCAAGCGCATCTGGGATGCCATCAAGCTGTTTTTCATCCAGTTGTTTTAACCCGGTTTGATGCAGAGGATCAGAGGTCAGCAGCATGAGTGAGCAAAAACCGCCGAAAATAGAGTTTCCCTGCGAGTACGGCATCAAGGTGATTGGAGATGCCGCTCCGGATTTTGAAGCTTTCGTGGTCTCGGTAGCGGAACGTCATGCGCCGGGAATCAAGGAAGAACATGTCGATGTTAACGATAGCAGCAAGGGGCGGTTTTCCTCTGTACGGCTGACGATTATGGCGACCGGCGAAGAGCAGCTGAAGGCGCTGTTTGACGAGCTCAAGGCCAGTGGCCGCGTCCATATGGTGTTGTAGGGCAACGACATGTGCATTCACAGGAGCAACCCGTTGCTATGACCCGGCCTGACCCTGATGTGATTGTCCGGCATCTTGGCTTGCAGCCATACGTCGATACATGGAATGCCATGAAGACGTTTACGGCATCGCGCACCGACAATACTCCTGACGAGCTTTGGTGTGTTCAGCATCCGCCCGTCTATACCCAGGGCCAGGCGGGCAAGGCGGAGCATATTCTGGCTCCGGGGGATATCCCGGTTGTTCAGGTCGATCGGGGAGGTCAGGTGACTTACCACGGTCCCGGGCAACTCGTGATCTATCTGATGATTGATTTACACCGTGCGCGTTTTGGCGTGCGTGAGTTGGTCACCCATATCGAAGAAGCGATCGTTGAAGTCCTCGCCGACGTTGGCATTGAGTCTGCTCCCAGAAAGGACGCACCGGGCGTCTATACCGAGGGAACCAAGATCGCCTCGCTGGGGCTTCGGGTCAGCAAGGGGCGCTCGTTTCACGGACTGGCACTGAACGTCGACATGGATCTGGAGCCGTTCTCTCGAATTAACCCGTGTGGTCTTGCGGGTATGCCAATGTCGCAGGTTGTTGACTGGTGCCCCACCAGCGGTTTTGACGATATTGAACAGGCTTTGATTGGCGTTTTGCAGCGCCGGCTGGATTACGGCCTGGTAGAGCATAGCGCCGAATTGCCGGCTCATACTGGCGACTGATCAACCGGAGCGCGTGTTCAGGCGCGCCCATTCTTCAACTTCCCTCCTTGCATACCTTGTTTCGTCCAGACGCCTTGGCGTTGTACAGCGCTTCATCGGCTCGTTGCAGTAGATTGTCGGCAGGTTCTGTTCCCTGGATGCTGGCAACGCCTGCGCTGATAGTGGCGTTGATCCGGCTGCCGTCGTGGTCAATTGCTGCTGCAGCGATGGCCTTGCGTACCCGTTCGGCCATGTGAGTGGCTTCTTTGCAATCGGTTTCCGGCAGAATGACCAGAAATTCCTCGCCGCCCCAGCGGGACAAGGTATCGATCTTGCGGCAGGTATCGCGGAGTTTGCTGGCGACCAGTGCGATCAGCTTGTCGCCGGCCTGATGGCCGAAATTATCATTAACACTTTTGAACAGATCGATATCCAGCAGAATCACTGAGAAGCGTCGCTGATTCCGCAGATAACGCTCGTACTCGGCCTCCAGTTGCTGGAGCCCCTCACGCCGGTTAGCCAGGCCTGTCATGGCATCGTGTTTGGCTGCATACTCATGTTCGTGTGCCAGAATAATCAGTCTGTCTTTGGCTCGGCGGCGGCTCAGGTCGAGCACAAAGCAGCAGATCATTTCAAATGCCAGAACACTGATCATCATCAGCTTGAAACTGTTGCTGTATGGCGTATTAAACAGATCGGCGCCAACGGGGGTAAACAATGCCGTCAGGGACGCAAGCCCGAAGGCGCAGGTCACGATGCCGACTTTTAAAGAACTGATGTAGAAAATGATGGGCGGGTAGGCAAAAAGCCAGAGTACCGCGGTGCCATCTTCAATGCCGGCGATGGCAAGGTACATAAACAACAGGGTAATGAGGCAAATAAACCCTCGACGGTGTAGCGTCTTGTGTTTGCCGATCAGGTAAGCAAGGGTGTTGAGGACCAGTGACAGCGCTATTGCTGTCAGCATAACGACCAGCAACGTGTCGTCACGCCCCCAGGCCCTTATCGCAAAGAAAAACAGCAAGGGAACAGCGCCCAGTGAGAGCCAGTTGATCAGCGTAGGCACCGGTATTTCGCCAATGATACGTTGCCGTTCCGGTGGAAGGCCGGATATGCCCTTGGAAGGTTCTGACATCGCTGTTAGTTTGTCTTTATTGTTGATCGATGTAATTTAACGAGCATAACGCTGTTTGATGCATTGAACTGTTTAAATCCGTAACCAGACGAGACACTCCTGGTTCGTCTGCGGCAAGAATCAGTTGAAATGATCGAAAGACCAAATCCATTGGCCCTTACGTCTGGCGGGCTGCGGCGGCGAAGTGATCAGCCGGTAGACGACCTGACGTATAATGATCCTGATCAGAGCAAAAACACCACTCACCCGCATTGGTTGAATTGATGAGCTCCAGCAAGCCCAGAAATCCAGTAGATCGAATCAAGACCGGTAGCTTCGAGCGCCGTCTGAGTCTGACCCGCGCCGGTTTGTTTGCGGGGACGAGAATGGCGACGCACATGGCGACCAACTGGTTCAGTAGCGCAGAGAAGCGGGAAGAGCGCCACCGCAAGATGCTATCCAGCCAGGCCCGCTTTCTGGTTGATGAGCTGGGCCAACTGAAAGGCAGCGTGGTTAAAATCGGCCAGGTGATGGCGCTTTACGGCGAGCATTTTTTGCCAGAGGAAGTGACTGAAGCGCTGCATACGCTTGAAGATCAGACCACTTCGTTGTCATGGCCTTCAGTGGAGAAAGTTCTCCAAAGTGAATTGGGGGAGGCCCGACTGGCGGAGCTGGACGTAGACGAGACTCCGATTGGAGCCGCTTCGCTGGGACAGGTACACCGCGCGGTGCGACGTTCAGACGGGCTGGAACTGGTATTGAAAATCCAGTATCCCGGCGTAGCCGAAGCGGTGGACAGCGACCTGAACGCCGTTGCGCAGATACTGAAAATGGCACGACTGGTTTCGTTTGGCCCCGAGTTCAATGACTGGCTCGACGAAGTGCGCGTGATGATGCACCGGGAGGTCGATTATGACCTGGAAGCCCGGACCACAGAGCATTTTCGCCAGTTGTTGGACGGGGATGACCGGTATGTTGTGCCGCGGGTATTGCCGGAGTTTTCGACGGCCAGGGTAATGGCATCGACCTACGAGCCTGGCTGGTCTGTCAGTTCCGATAAAGTAGCCGAGTTATCCCTTGAGCGCCGGAGCGCGTTGGGTAAAGCGGCCCTTGAATTGTTCTTCAAGGAGTTGTTCGACTGGGGTGAAATGCAGACTGATCCTAATTTTGGCAATTACAGGATCAGGATAGCGGAGGAAACCGGCGAAGCGACAGATCAGATCGTCCTGCTTGATTTTGGCGCGGTTCAGAAGTATCCCGACGCCTTCCTCTCGCCGCTCAAGGCCATGATCAAGGCGTCGTACGAACGTGATCTGGAGCAGGTGATTGACGGTGGCGTTGCGCTGAATTTCATGAGCCGGGAATGGCCGGCAGATGTATTGGATCGATTTGGCGAGGTGTGCATGTCGGTGCTTGAGCCCTTGGCGCCGGCAAACAGCGAGTGGCCGGATTACGCCGTTAACGAGCAGGGGCAGTATCGCTGGAAGCAAAGTGACTTGCCATCCCGTGTGGCTAGGCAAGCGGCGCGATCAGCGATCAGTCGCTACTTCAAAATACCGCCGAAGGAGTTTGTGTTTCTGAACCGCAAACTGATTGGCGTCTACACTTTTATTGCCGTGCTGAATTCTGAATTCAACGGGGAATTGTTGCTGAAATCCTATCTCTATGGCGACGATTGAGTCGCCTATGGGTTTCCGGCTTGCCCGGAAACCTTACCCGGTTGCTTCAAGTACGATCCACAACACCAGTGCATAGCGCAGGCCCTTGCCAATAGCGACCAGCACAATGAAGTTGAGCCAGGGCACCCGCATTATCCCGCCAATCAGTGTCAGTGCGTCGCCGCCTATCGGGAGCCACGCCATCAGCAGCGACCACTGGCCGTATTTATTGAAGCGAACCTGAGCCGATTCGAGTTGCTTCTCGCTGATAGGGAACCAGCGTTTGTGGCGGAACCGTTCGACCTGCCGGCCTATCCAGCCATTCAATACCGATCCCAGCGTATTCCCTGCTGTGGCACAGGCCCAGAGCCCCCACAGCGAATAATTCTGCGTCACCAGCCCTCCCAGCAATACTTCCGAGTAGGCCGGGACCAGGGTGGCTGCGGCAAAAGCGGTCAGAAATAATGTCAGATAAGCCAACGGGATTACTCTCCGGTGTAAGCCAACGAAATGTATTGATGGTGCAATGAGACCATTGCAACGCGCCAACTTTACCTGGTGCTCTTTTCCAGTGTTGTACAGCGGCCTTTTTACACAATGCCTAATTGGTTACAGAGTGAAGTGGCGAGTCGCTTTCCGTCACACTATCTTAAAAGATGCACGCCTGTTGGCATTTGCTTCGGGATATTAAATCTCTCCAAGCCGGTATATTCATGAAAAAGCTGTCTCTCAAAATAAAACTGTACGCCCTGGTTGTTGTTCTGCTGCTGCTGATGGGTGGGAGCATGATCATAACCGCCCAGCTGTCTTTGAGCAGTATGGAGGAGCGCATTACCAAAGACACCAGCGAGTTGGTGCAGAACATTGTCGTTGACCGCCTGAAAGCGACCGCAGGCCAGTACGGCGAAATGGTGTCGGGTATTTTTAACACCGCCTATAAAGTACCGGAAACATTTCGGGAGGTCATCCAGCGTAATGTGGAGGCTACCAGTTCCGGACGAATGAGTCGCCGGGATATGTCGGACGCCGTGGGCTCCATTCTGAAGGGGCAGCCCCAGCTCAGTTCGATATACGCCCAGTTTGAGCCCGATGCTTATGACGGCCAGGATCGCTACTTCACCGACGGGGTTGAAGATCACAGTAGCGATGCGGGCACTCTGGAAATTTCTTACTTTCGCGACCCTGATGGCAAAGTGCAGTTCAGCCGGACCGAAGACCCGGCGGAGAAATATCTGGAGGAGCGCAACGAGTTCGGGATTCGGGAAGCCGAGTGGTATCTGTGTTCCCGGGATACGCTAAAACCCTGCACGATGGAGCCTTACGACTACGAAGTTGAAGAAGGCTACAACGAACTCATGACCAGTCTGGTCATGCCAATTCTGAACCAGGGCGAGTTTGCCGGCGTGATTGGTGTCGACCTGAACCTGTCGACTATCCAGAAAACCATCAAGAACGTCAGTCAGGAGCTGTATGACGGTGCCGGCCGCGTCATGCTCGTTAGCGAGAAAGGCTTGATTGCGGGCACCAGTCACTATGAGCAGTTCCTTGGACGCCCTCTGTCAGAAGCCCTGCCAGACAAAGCGCAGCAGTATCGTTCACTGGTGAGTAGTGGCGAGATTTTCGATGATGGCGATGTCATTGCCGTTGCGTTTCCGGTCGATATTGACGCATCGGGCAGCCAGTGGTCGTTTATAGTTGAATTACCCCGCGAGGTAGCGTTGGCTCAGCTTTCAGCTGTGACACAGTTACTGTCCGAAGAGGTCGATGCAACCGCAGCCCGGCAAATGACAGCGGGTATTGTCGTGTCGACTGTGTCACTGATCCTGCTGATTTTGCTGGTCCGCTCGGTGATCCGTCCGCTGAACGAGATTCGGGATCGTATGGTCAACCTCGCCAGCGCTGAAGGTGACCTTACCCGTGAATTGAAGATCGACACTCATGCCGAGTTGATCGCGTTGGCCGACGGCTTCAATGCCTTCTTGTCCAAATTGCGACAGATGATCAATGATCTCAAAAACATCAACCATGTCGTGAGTGAACAGGCGGGTGATGTGCGCCGGATCGCCGTGGATACTGAGCAGAACACCGCGCGTCAACACGCGGAAATCGACAGCGTGGTGACCGCGATGAATGAAATGTCAGCGGCTGCGAGTGAGGTGGCGACCTTCGCCAGTGATGCTGCGGGCAATGCGCGCCAGGCCAGTGACAGCGTGGAAAGCACTCAGGCAACGCTGGGTGTGGCGGTTGGTGGTGTACAGGAGCTGGCGGCGGATATGGAGCAGGCCAGCAGTGCCATTGGTCATGTTGCCGAGCGCAGCGATGACATTAACCGGATTCTTGAGGTGATCCGGGGCATCGCCGAGCAAACCAATCTGCTCGCTCTGAACGCTGCCATTGAGGCCGCAAGGGCCGGTGAGCAGGGTAGCGGTTTTGCTGTTGTTGCCGATGAAGTGCGGACGCTGGCTTCGAAAACCCGTGAATCAACCGATGAAATCAGTCAGATGATCGACGGATTGCAGCAGGAGGTGCAGCAGACCGTCACGGTTATTCGCGGTGGTGTTGATCGTGCCACTACAGCTGTTGATCGCACACGCAGTGCAGATGAATCGTTGGCCGAGGTCGTCGGGCGTATCGCGACCATCGTCGAGCATGTCACGCAGGTTGCCACGGCGGCGGAAGAGCAGAGTTCGGTCAGTGAAGAGATCAACCGCAACCTGACGATTATCGGTGATGCGGCCAGCGATCTCAGGGATCTTGCCCAAAGCGTCCGTGGTAGCGGTGAGAGTCTCGGGGAGCAGGTGGTATCGCTGGAGCAGCAGCTGGATCGCCTGAAAACATGATCCAGATACGTGTTTTCTATCATGGTCATTCAGATCATTAAATTTGAAAATGGCGCTCCGCCTGTCAGTATTGGCGCACGATCAAGTTGGGGAGATCCCCTTTGTCATTTAAGTTGAGGCCGGCCTGATGCCGGCTGAAACCTGTTATTCAGGAGTTCCTTATGGAGCGTGTCACCATTTTCGGACGTCTTAGCTGTGGCTTTTGCGCCCGTGCGATCCGTCTGTGCGAAATGAAGGGATTCGATTTCAAGTTTGTCGATATGATGGAAGAGAACATCACCAAGGCGGATATTGCCCAGAAAATTGGTGAACCTGTCCATACGGTACCGCAGATTTTTGTTGGCGAAGCCCACGTGGGCGGATATACCGAATTTGCCAGTTATGTTGCGTCTCAGGCGGAAGAGAGTCTGTCCTGACTCCAGCGGACACCGCCATTGAAGCAATAAAAAAGGCGCCCATGAGGGGCGCCTTTTTTGTATGCCGCAGAACCGTTAAATGTCGAACGGAGTCTTCAGCTTCTTTTCAGCCAGGATGCCTTGAATATGAGCAACTCTCGGCAGTCCATCGTCGAACGGCGGGAAGCTTTCTCCGGCGATCAGCGGGGATAGGTAGTCACGGCAATCCTGAGTAATGCCAAAGCCATCATCGGTGATGTAGTGGATCGGCATTTTCTTTTCCTGATTGGCCACTTCGCTCAGGTTGGCTTCACCGATGTGCCAGCGATACGGGCTGGACTGTTCGCGGACGATCGTCGGCATCAGTGCCTGCTTGCCGGCGATGGCCATTTCAACAGCAGCTTTGCCGACGGCATAGGCCTGCTCGACATCAGTTGCAGACGCAATATGCCTCGCTGCACGCTGCAGATAGTCGGCCACTGCCCAATGATACTTGTAGCCCAGTGCCTGCTTGGTCATATTCGCCAGCGCTGGCGCAACGCCACCCAGCTGAGTGTGACCGAAGGCATCCTTGCTGCCCGCATCGGCAATAAACCGGCCGTCTTCGTACTGGGCGCCTTCTGATGCCACCACGACACAGTAGCCATAGTTCTCGACGCAATGTTCAACGCGCTTGAGGAACGCATCCCGGTCAAACGGAATTTCCGGGAACAGGATAATGTGGGGCGCGGAGCCTTCACCCTGGCCCGCCAGACCGGCAGAGGCCGCAATCCAGCCTGCGTGACGACCCATGACTTCAAGGATAAAGACCTTGGTGGACGATTCGCACATCGACTTGATGTCGAGACTGGCTTCGAGCGTTGAGGTCGCAATGTACTTTGCGACCGAGCCGAAGCCGGGGCAGCAGTCTGTGAAGGGCAGATCGTTGTCGACTGTTTTGGGAACACCGATACAGGTGATCGGGTAGCCCATACGCTCGGCCATTTGCGAGACCTTGAATGCGGTATCCTGGGAATCGCCTCCACCGTTGTAAAAGAAGTAGCCGATATTGTGCGCCTGGAATACTTCGATCAGACGTTCATATTCGCGCTTGTTCTCGGTGAAATTCTTAAGCTTGTAGCGGCATGAACCAAAAGCGCCACCGGGGGTATGCATCAGTGCGGCAATGGTCTCTTCGCTTTCTTCGCTGGTATCAATCAGCTCTTCGCGAAGGGCACCGATAATGCCGTTGCGACCCGCGTAGACTGTACCGATGGCTTCAGGGTGTTTGCGAGCGGTCTGAATAACGCCACAGGCGCTTGCATTAATGACGGCGGTGACACCGCCAGATTGGGCATAAAAAGCATTCTTGATGGCCATCGTGACTGGCGCCTCCTGCAGGTTGTTCACATCGCGCGAATGATACGTGAATCCAATGCATATTTCATGACAGGATAGTTGCTTGACGCAGCACGCCGGATACAGGACGCTTCCTTTCTTATAGCCGGCGCCAACGCGCGCTTGGGTGTCTGGCGCGCTCGCTGAGTTGGCCGGGCTTTCAGGTAACGGAACAGTGACGGAACATTAATTCAGGAATTCTATGCATATCCATATTCTCGGTATCTGCGGCACTTTTATGGGCAGCCTCGCTGTTCTGGCGCGGGAATCCGGCCACAAGGTGACGGGATCTGATCACGGGGTCTACCCCCCTATGAGCACCCAGCTTGAAGCCCAGGGCATTGAGCTTATGAATGGTTATTCACCGGATAACCTGAAGCCCGAGCCGGATCTGGTGCTGATCGGCAATGCGATGTCCCGCGGTAATCCCGAAGTGGAAGCCGTGCTGAATCGTGGCATCGACTATATGTCCGGGCCGGAATGGCTCTCGCGGGAAGTGCTGAAGTCACGATGGGTACTGGCGGTTGCCGGCACTCACGGAAAAACCACCACGACATCGATGCTGCTGTGGATGCTGGATCAGGCAGGGCTAAAGCCAGGCTATCTGGTGGGTGGGGTGCCACTGGATTTTTCGGTCTCGGCCCGGTTGGGGGAAACTGATTTCTTCGTGATTGAAGCTGATGAGTACGACAGCGCGTTCTTTGACAAGCGCTCCAAGTTTGTTCACTACCGCCCGCGTACGGTCGTTCTGAACAACCTCGAATTTGATCACGCCGATATCTTCGACAATGTCGAGGCGATCGAACGCCAGTTTCATCATCTGGTCAGAACGGTGCCGTCGAGCGGCCTGATTGTGCGCCCGGCAACGGATGTGCATCTCGACAGTGCACTGGCGATGGGTTGCTGGAGCAGTGTGCAGACCACCTCCGTTGGTGGAGAAGTGGAGCAGGCGAGTTGGCGCGCCGAGTTGCTGGCGGATGACGGCAGCCACTTTATGGTGGTTCACAATGAACAACCGGTAGCGGCGGTCAACTGGTCGCAGACCGGGCTGCATAACGTGCGCAATGCGCTGGCGGCTATTGCGGCTGCTCGTCATGTGGGTGTCACGCCGGATCATGCGATTGCAGCTCTGAACCGTTTTTCGGGCGTTAAGCGTCGAATGGAACTGTTGGCGGATGTTCAGGGGATTCGCGTCTACGACGACTTTGCGCACCATCCCACCGCGATTGCGACCACGCTTGACGGGCTGCGCAAGAAAGTGGGCGATGATCCGATTATTGCGCTGATTGAGCCGCGCTCCAACACCATGCAGCAAGGTGTACACCAGGCGACATTGCTGGCGAGCAGTGAGCAGGCGGACCGGGTGATCTGGGCTAACCTGAATGGCATGGAGTGGCTGAATCAACTGGTGCCCGAGAGCGATAGCAAGCATCAACTCGGCTCATCGGTCGATGAACTGATCCAGCAGGTGCTCGTATCCTTACCGGTGCCGTGCCACATCGTGGTGATGAGCAACGGCGGCTTCGGCGGCATTCATCAGAAACTGATCGCAGAACTGGAGCGTTATTTTGACTGATCAAGCAACCCCGCGCCGGGTGGTCAATCTGGCGCTAACGGGCGCTTCGGGGGCGCAATACGGCCTGCGATTGCTGGAGTGCCTGCTGGCGGCAGGGGTTCAGGTGCATTTCATGATCAGCAAGGCTGCCCAGATTGTGGTGGCAACAGAGACCAATATTAAATTGCCCGGGTCATCCGAGGCGATGCAGACCTGTTTGATAGACCTCTATAATGCGGAGCCAGATCAGTTGCTGGTCTTCGGGCGCGAGGACTGGTTTGCGCCGCCGGCGTCCGGTTCCGGCAGCCGGGCACCCTTGGTCGTGTGTCCGTGTAGTACGGGCACGCTGTCAGCTTTGGCAACGGGTGCAAGCAATAACCTGATTGAACGTGCTGGCGATGTAGCGTTGAAAGAGCGCCGAACATTGATTCTGGTGCCGCGGGAAGCGCCACTGTCGGAAGTGCATCTGGAAAACATGCTGAAGCTGAGCCGAATGGGCGCGACCATCATGCCAGCCAGCCCGGGTTTCTATCACCAGCCCCAGGGGATAGAAGACCTGATTGATTTCATCGTCGCCCGTATACTGGATCACCTGGAGCTGGATCAGCAACTGATGCCGCGCTGGGGTGAGCGCCGGACACAGCGTCGTCTGGAGCAGGCCGCTTCTGCTGAAAGCCATAAAACGGACGGATAACCGCCACACAGTTAAGGATGTTGAGTGACATGGGTATTGATTGGCAAACCACGCCGGCTGCGATTTACCGCCGGCACAGCAATACGCTGCGCGCCGTTCACGCGATCGACAACATCTTACTGGACCAGTTGCTGGAAGTGGAGCGCCAAAAGCAGTTGCTTGTCACCAACACCGAACGTTTTATTCGTGGTGAGCCGTCCAACAACGCATTGCTATGGGGTTCCCGGGGCACCGGCAAGTCATCCCTGATCAAGGCCATTCTCAATACCTACTTTGAGCAAGGCTTGCGGATTATCGAAGTGGACCGTGAAGATCTGGTCTTCCTGCCGGAAATCGTCGATGAGATCCGGGAGTTACCTTACCGCTTTATAGTTTTCTCCGACGATCTCTCGTTCGAGCGAGGCGACTCGACCTACAAAGCGCTCAAAAGCGTCATGGAAGGCTCCATCGAGAGTCCGCCCGAGAACGTCAAGGTTTACGCCACATCCAATCGCCGCCACTTGATGCCGGAGTCTATGAAAGACAATCAGGACTCCAAAATGGTTGAAGGCGAGCTGCATCCCAGCGAAGGCATTGAAGAACAGGTTTCACTATCGGACCGCTTTGGTCTTTGGCTGTCGTTCTATCCTTTCAACCAGGATGAGTATCTTGCGCTGGTGGATGCCCTGTTCCCAGACATCAACGACCGCTCTGAGCTGCACCTGCTCGCAATCCGCTTTGCACTTGCCAAAGGCGGCCGTAGCGGACGTGCTGCCCGGCATTTCTATAACGCCTATTCCGATCATTTCGACGGCCAGTAATCGGACTTTCCTGAATCGTCAGTGATCTGCCGGCGATTGTTTTGGTCAACCTGATTGATGTTTTTCACCATTGAGTGCAGCAGGCTTGCCGCTGACACTGGCTGGATAACATTGAACAACTCAGAGGTTGACCATGATTCCACGCACGCTTTTTGACGCCGATCTTGAAGGCTTTCGCGACACCGTCCGCAAATTCCTTGAGCAGGAGGCTGTGCCTTACCACAGCCAGTGGGAAAAGGACGGCCAGGTCAGTCGCGAAGTCTGGGAAAAGGCGGGGGCGTTGGGCTTTCTCTGCCCCTGCCTGCCAGAGGAGTTCGGTGGCGTGGGCGCGGATTTCCGCTACAGCGCTGTGATAATGGAAGAGCTGGCTCGGGCCGGCACCAGTGGTATTGGCTGGAATCTGCATTCCGACATCGTGGCACCTTATATTCTGAACTATGGCACTGATGCCCAGAAGCAGAAGTACCTGCCCAAGCTGGCGGCGGGCGAGATGATTGGTGCCATCGCAATGACCGAGCCGGGTGCCGGCTCGGATTTGCAGGGCGTGAAAACCAGCGCGATCCGCCAGGGTGATCATTATCTGCTAAACGGCTCGAAAACTTTTATAACCAACGGCCAGATGGCAGATCTGGTCATTGTCGTGGCGAAAACCAATCCACAGGAAGGCGCAAAGGGGACCAGTTTGCTGCTGGTCGAAACCACCTCCGAGGGGTTCGAGCGCGGGCAGAACCTGGAAAAGGTCGGGCTCAAGGCTCAGGACACGTCCGAGCTGTTTTTCCAGGATGTGAAAGTGCCGCTGGACAACCTGCTGGGCAGTGGCGAAGGGCAGGGCTTTATGCAGCTGATGCAGGAGTTACCGGCAGAGCGTCTGCAAGTGGCACTGACGGCGGTTGCTGCAGCTGAAGCCGCTTGGGAATGGACGCGATCTTATGTCAAAGAGCGCAAGGCATTCGGCAAGCCCGTGATGGCGTTCCAGAATACCCGTTTCAAAATGGCCGAAATGAAAGCGGATATCACCGCCGCCCGAGTGTTCACAGATCGTTGCCTTGAACTGCATCTGGATAAAAAACTGGATATACCGACTGCCGCAATGCTTAAACAGTGGACCACCGATCTGCAGTGCAGAGTGATGGATGAGTGCGTCCAGCTTCACGGAGGCTACGGTTATATGTGGGAATATCCGATTGCCCGTGCCTGGGCCGATTCGCGGGTGCAGCGCATATACGCCGGCACCAATGAAATCATGAAGGAAATTGTCGCCCGCTCCATCTGACCTGCAATACGCTGCCTGTCCGAGCCGGTGCGCCGGGCAGGCCAGTTTCGTTGATGTTTTTCGCTTCCGTTACCCAAATTTACAAATTGCCAAGCCTATCAAGGTTAACCGTCAGTCTTTGTCATAGAGTGGCCGGATCGACAACCCATTATAAGGACAACGGTTGCGCCCATGACAGATCGCCAGGCTTCCCGTTACCCCGGTTCCATCAAACTGACTGCTGCCGTTGCGCTGCTTACGCTACTCGCCGGCTGCGGTGATGGTGAGGCCGAGGACCGTCCCATTGACGGCCGTGATACCGACGGGTTTTACGAGCCCTCTGTCGGCACATACAACGGGCGCGTCATCGATGGCTACCTGAAAAATGCGCGAGTATGGCTCGATCTCGATGGCGACTACCAGTACGACAGCAATCAGGTGGAAGTGACGGTCGGGCAGAACCCCGAACGGACCATTGTCATTGCCTCGGGAGAGCCGACAGCGATGACCGGTGATGGCGGCGTTTTTTCGCTGGATATGACGTCGTTCAGTCTTGATCCCGAAATCTCGGCGGAGCTCAATCCTGCAGATTATCCCCTGGTGTCTGTGGCTATTCCCGGTGTTACCGAAGAAGAAACCTACAGCGGTAACGTGACCGTTCCACACGCCTTTATGCTTTCGGCCTCTCCGGGCGAACAGAACGTAACGCCATTAAGCACCCTGATGGATGCCAGGCGCCGGCTGGGTATTGGTGATCTGAATGTGAATGAAAGTCTGGCGCTGGCGTTGGCCAATATTAATATGCAGGGTGACTATATCCGGTCCGGAGATGCCCGCGCCCATGCCTATGCCCGTGTACTGACACGGTTCCTGGCGCAGCAGTTTCCCGATGAATATGAGTCGGCGGTGGTTCAGTCAGGTGGCAGAATCGCTGTTTTTGGTGCGGATGCCTTGCGCATTGTAAGTCTCAGTGTCGCAGGCAGTGCCGAGACTATTGTGCGTGCGGTTGATGATGCCGTCTCGTCCGGCGGTAGTTATGCAAACGTCGATACGGACACGGTGGTGATTCCTGATGTGCCTCTGGATCTGGATAATCCGATTCTGCTCAAGGGTGTGTCCTTGCACACATCGACAGAGGAAAAGGGTCTGATTAAATCCAATATTGATGGCGGCGATACCATCTCGACCGACCTTACCTTCCAATACAATGAAATGGGCGTGCTGGAAAAAATATCGGCAGATGGCTGTATGTTGCCGAGCCCTTATGAAGTTGCGCGCCTGGCCAATGTCGACGGGCAGGTCAGTAAGCTGGAGGTGCAATCATTTGACGGCTATTACCTGGAGACGGGCACCAGTCGTCCGTTCTGGGAAGATGACAAGATCAATGAAACGCTGACCTTCGACTGGGCAGCTCAGCGAGCTTATTTCAGAACGGCTACCACCTGTCATCCGGGGTTGGCCGCAACAAGTGAAATTGGCGATAGCACGCAACTCGTGTTTGGCTGGACGTTATCCGGGGCGGGCAAGGTTGATGCAATGACCGTGTCTTCTGGCGGAGCCGCGCCTGGTGACGAAGGGGATGCCCTTGCGACTTTCACTCCCGACTACACTTATGCCAATGATCCGGTCTTCGGGTTTGATCTGTCGATTCTTGATCCTGCTGCAGGCTTGCTGGGCGATACCGCCAGTAAATCCGCCACCATTACCGGCGAAATCGTTGAGTGTCTGGGCGACATTACGCCAGAGAACCAGGCAAAGCCCCGGGTCATATCAGCGCAGCAAAGTTATGAATACGCCAACAGCAATGTGGGAGACATGGTTGAAGATCCCGCCACTAACTCGACGGTGGTGCCAGCCGACGGAAATCTGGTTGGGGCGAAAATGGACTGGGACACTCGGGATGGCCACAAGCGATTGTTACGGCGGATCTTTTATGACCCGACTGTGAATACAGCTGAGTTGCTGCAGTGGGAGTATTCCCACATCCGGGTTGGTGATTTTGTAGATGAGGTTCAACCAAACCTGATCAATGAAGCGCAGTTGTCGCGTAAAACCGGGAATCTGACCTCAACCTGCGGTTATCCAGCGTCCGGAGCATCGGCGGGAATCTATGCGCTGGCGCGATATGACTACATCCGGTTAGCCGATTACATCGCTGAAAACCTTTAATTAATCAACGTTGTCGCCTGCTCGCGACAACGTAAAAAACCTCAAAGAAAGTATTTGACAGCCTTTCGATGAATGATTAAAGTACGCGCCATTGGTGAGGGCACAGCTTTCATCAGCGGCAGATATCCCGATAAATCATCGTTTTTACAGGTTTTGATTTATTAGCCGGGCAATTTCTGCAAATCACCTGCCGAGGTGGTGAAATTGGTAGACACGCTAGCTTCAGGTGCTAGTGCTCGCAAGGGCGTGGAGGTTCAAGTCCTCTCCTCGGCACCACTTCTTTCCCCAGGAAGTGGCTTTAAATTACCCTCTGAATTTTTTCCAGTACCGACGTTATGACTCTTTCGGTCTGCGGGTTATACTTCAGCCACATCCAACCGCGATCAGCGACGGACGTTTTCATATTTTTCCCGCCTGATCTGCCGGCAGCAAGGCATCCTTTTTAATGGTTTCCAAAAAAGAAAAGAACGAAAAAACAGTAAAGAACAACGATCCTCATGCTCAGCGTGAGGCGCAAAAATACGATAATCCGATCCAGAGTCGCGAATTTATCCTCGCGCACCTCCGTGAACGCGGCGCGCCCGCGACACATGAAACCCTCTGCAAAGAACTCAACCAGGTGACCGAAGAGGGTATCGAGGCTTTGCGCCGTCGTCTGATCGCGATGTGTCGCGACGGTCAGATGATTTGTAATCGGCGTGATGCATTTGTGCCAATCGATGAGGCGGATCTGGTGTCCGGTAAAGTGCTTGGTCACCGCGACGGCTTCGGTTTCCTGGTTCCTGACGATGGCAGCTCTGACTTATTCCTGAGTGCCCGCCAGATGAAGCAGGTTTTCCACGGTGACCGTGCCGCTGCGCGGGTCGTGCAGGTTGATGACCGGGGGCGCCGTGAAGGCCAGATTGTTGAGGTGCTGGAGCACAAGACGCTGCAGATCGTCGGGCGCCTGTTCCGTGAGAGCGGTATCGCGTTTGTGACGCCTGAGAATCCGCGCATCAATCAGGATGTGCTGATTCCTGAGGAACATTGCGGCGATGCGCGTCATGGTCAATATGTGGTTGTTGAGCTGATGCGTCAGCCGACGCAGCGGACCAAGCCGACCGGTCGGATTCTGGAAGTGCTTGGCGATCATATGGCGCCGGGTATGGAAATTGCCGTCTCGATTCGCTCCCATGATATCCCTCATGCCTGGCCGCCGTCAGTCGGAGAGCAGGCCGCATCAATCCCTGAAGAAGTCACCGAAAGCGACAAGGAAAACCGCGTCGATTTGCGGGATTTGCCGCTGGTGACAATTGATGGTGAGGATGCTCGCGACTTTGATGATGCCATCTTCTGCGAGCGCCGTCCGCGAGGCGGTTTCCGGTTGGTGGTGGCGATTGCCGACGTGTCCCATTACGTCCGACCTGAATCGCCTCTGGACGAAGAAGCAATAGAGCGGGGTAACTCGGTCTACTTCCCGGATCATGTTGTTCCGATGCTACCGGAGAAGCTGTCCAACGGTTTGTGCTCGTTGAACCCGGACGTTGATCGTCTGTGTCTTGTCAGTGATATGACAATCAGTGCCAGTGGCCGCATTAGCAGTTACACCTTCAGTCAGGCGGTGATGCATTCCAAGGCGCGGCTGACTTATAACAAGGTGAGCGACATTCTCGAACGTCCGGATTCCGAGGCGGGGCAATCGTTGCGCGAGCGTTATGCGCACGTCGTGCCGCACCTTGAGGATCTTTATGCCTTGTTCAAGGTGTTGCGAGCGGGCCGTACAGAACGTGGCGCTATTGATTTTGAAACCACTGAAACCCGCATTATTTTTGATCCTACACGCAAGATCGAAGAGATCGTGCCGGTCTATCGCAACGACGCGCACAAGATTGTTGAAGAGTGCATGCTGTGTGCGAACGTGGCGACGGCCCGCTTCCTGAAGCGGCATGAGATCCCGGCGCTGTATCGGGTGCATGAAGGGCCTTCGCCGGAGCGACTCAATGCGCTGAGGTTATTCCTCGGTGAGCAGGGGTTGCAGCTGGGTGGCGGTGATGAGCCGACGTCCTCCGACTATCAGACGTTGCTGTCCAGTATCGTCGATCGCCCGGATGCGAATGTTATTCAGACCGTTATGTTGCGGTCGTTGAGTCAGGCGATATACAGCCCTGATCAAAGCGGTCACTTCGGGCTTGGTTTTACCAGCTATACCCATTTCACTTCCCCGATCCGTCGCTACCCGGATTTGATTGTCCACCGCGCGATCAAGTCGGTGATTCACAGTGAATCGGCAAAAGAGGCTGTTGTTCAGCCTGCACGGCGTGATGCGGAGCTGGGTGCGTATCCTTATGATCATGCGCGTATGGAGCGATTTGGTCAGCACTGTTCAATGACCGAGCGTCGGGCCGATGATGCCACGCGTGATGTCATGGCCTGGCTGAAGTGCGAATACCTGAAGGATCATGTGGGCGACGAGTTTGATGGTGTTATCGCAGCGGTCGTGCCTTTTGGCTTCTTTGTTGAGCTCGAGGGCGTGTATATCGAAGGGCTGGTACATGTTTCGACGCTCAGTGGAGACTATTTCCAGCATGATGCTGCCAAGCATCGACTGGTAGGTGAGCGAACCAGTGTCAGCTTCCGTCTCGGCGATGCCGTGCGGGTGAAGGTTATGCGTGTCGGGCTTGAAGATCGGAAAATCGATCTGGAGCTGCTCAGTGAGCCCAAGAAACGCAAGGCGGATCGTGATGCCTTGCCGCCAAAAGGTGGTGAGCGTAAAGGGCGGTCGCCGGGTGGAAGTGCTGGCAAGGGGCGGGAAAAGTCTTCCCGCAGCCGATCCGGTGGAAAACCGCTGTCCGCCAAAGAAAAGTTGTCTCGGGATGCTGCCCGTGAAGCGGGCGGTAAGACAGGCGGTAAGCGGGCCGGGGCGGCGGGCAAGTCCCGCTCCGGTAGTTCAAAAAACGCGCCTGGTAAGGGTCGGTAAGTGTCTCAAGAATTTGTATTTGGCTGGCATGCGGTTGATGCTGTGCTTCAGCGAGAGCCGGGGCGATTTCAGCAGGTCTGGATTCAGACCGGGCGTCAGGACAAGCGGGTCAGTAGTATCTGCGACGCGTTGGATGAGCTGGGCGTCAAGTGGCAAGTAGTCCATCGTAAAGAGCTTGATGCCCGTGTTGCAGGGGTTCACCAGGGAATTGTTGCCCAGGTTGCTCCCAGCAAGGAAATGCAGGAGTCAGACTTGCTGGCCGCCCTTGAAAATTGGGATGTGCCTCCTTTGTTGTTGGTGCTCGATGGTGTTACCGATCCGCATAATCTTGGTGCGTGCCTGCGTTCAGCCGACGCTGCCGGTGTCAGGGCTGTTATTGTGCCCAGGGATAAATCGGCATCATTGAACCCGACGGTCAGAAAAGTTGCTTGTGGTGCCGCCGAATCCGTTCCGCTGGTGCGCGTCACCAATTTGGCCCGTTTTCTGCGCTCAATACAGGAGTTGGGGGTTTGGGTTATCGGCACGGCGGGTGAGGCAGGCGCGACGCTTTATCAGGCGGACTTCAAGGGTGCCACGGCTTTGGTTATGGGGGCGGAAGGAAAAGGCATGCGCCGCCTGACCCGTGAACATTGTGATGCGTTGATCAACATTCCCATGCGCGGGCAGGTCGAGAGTCTGAATGTGTCCGTTGCAACCGGCGTCTGTTTGTTTGAGGCCCTTCGTCAGCGGCTCTGATAAACGCCGCTGTGCTTGCAATACCTGTCCCGGATGCCTAAAATACGCCACCCCTTATTCTGGGGTGGATTTTCTTTTGTCCGGATGAGCGTCCGGGCGTCTGAATATCTGCAGTAATCTGGTATTTCCGATACCAACTCCTTGCTTCTTCCGGGTGCGTCCCTGAAGGGGCTGTTCAATCCGTAGGGAGAACTCATGCGTCACTACGAAATCGTATTTATGGTACACCCGGATCAGAGCGAGCAAGTGCCCGCGATGATCGAGCGTTATACCAACAGCATCACCGAATCCGGTGGCTCTGTTCACCGTCTTGAAGATTGGGGCCGTCGTCACCTGGCATATCCGATCAACAAGATCCACAAAGCTCATTACGTCCTGATGAACATTGAATGTTCGCAGGAAGTGCTGGACGAGCTGGCTCACAACTTCCGTTTCAACGATGCGATCATCCGTGATCTCGTTATCCGTCGCGATGAAGCGGATACTGAAGCATCACCGATGAAAACTTCCGAGTCCCGTGAAGATCGCCGCCCAAGCGGTGAAGATCGTCCGCGCCGTACTTCTGAGTCTGAGGAAAACACTCAGTCATCAGACGACAACGACGCTGCAGACGATAACGACGGCGAAGAAGAATAATCCATCACTGGTAGTTGAGGAGTTTAATTATGGCTCGCTTTTTTAGACGTCGTAAGTTCTGCCGGTTCACGGCAGAAGGTGTTAAAGAGATCGATTACAAGGATCTCGACACCCTGAAAGGTTATGTTACTGAAACCGGCAAAATCGTGCCCAGCCGTATCACCGGTACCAAAGCACGTTATCAGCGTCAGCTGGCGACCGCGATCAAACGCGCGCGTTTCCTGGCTCTGCTGCCGTACTCCGATAGCCACGACAATTAAGTAATAACAGGACTCGGGACCCATGAAAGCATTGGCTCAGTTTGCAATGCGCGGGCCCCTTCAGGCGAGCGTGATAGCGGCTGTTTCGACGGCTGTACCGCTGCTCTCCTGGGTTGGAGCGGCCGTCGTAGGCCTGGTCATGTTGAGGCTGGGCGTCAGTCAGGGATTGGTAGTTGGCCTTTGGGCTCTGCTTCCCGCCCTTGGCTGGAGCTGGTTCGGCAACGATCCAACCGCATTGTTTGTGTTGCTCCAGGTTATCGTGATGGTTGCTGTTTTACGCGCCACCGCGTCCTGGGAGAAAACCCTGCTGACGGGCAGCGGGCTGGCAATAGTGGCGAGTATGCTACTGCCGGTTCTATACCCGCAGCTGATCAACCAGTTGGTCGATACCGGAATATCGTTTTATCAACGCTATAATCCGGACGTCGCCAAACAACTGGGCGATCAGCTCGATGTACTGATCAGGCAGGTGATGAATGCGAGCATGGCAGGTACTTTCCTGCTGATTGCGGTACTCGTCACCTTGTTGGCAAGAAGTTGGCAAGCGGGACTTTATAATCCCGGAGGTTTCAGGGCAGAGTTTCATGCACTGAGACTGAGCTGGCCAGTTGCCGTACTGTGTGTGGTGGCCATGTTCATGGCGCCGCTGCTAGGTCTGAATCCGGTACTGGTAAGTTGGGCGGCCGGCTTTCCGCTGTTGTTTGCGGGGCTGGGTCTGATCCACGGTATCGTGGGCAAACGCAAAATGAGTGTCCAGTGGCTGTTTTTGTTCTATATCGCCCTGGTGCTGCTAAGCCCGAGTCTGATGTTGTTGTTACTGTTGTTGGCATTTGTGGATAGCTGGCTGGATTTCAGGGGCAAAATAAAGCCCCCTGGACCGGTAGAATAAAGCACGAAGAGGTTAACGAGATGGAAGTTATTCTGCTCGAGAAAGTCGCAAACCTGGGTTCCCTGGGCGACAAAGTAAAAGTAAAAGCGGGCTACGGCCGCAACTTCCTCCTGCCATACGGCAAGGCGGTTCCTGCGACTGGCGCCAACATCGAAGAATTCGAAGCGCGTCGCGCCGAGCTTGAGAAAGCTGCTGCTGAAAAGCTGGCAGCTGCTGAAGCACGTGCCGAAGCGCTGAACGGCGCTGCTTTCACCATCACCTCAAAAGCAGGCGATGAAGGCAAGCTGTTCGGTTCTATTGGTGTGCGTGATATCGCTGATGCTGTGACTGCAGGTGGTACCGAAATCGAAAAGAGCGAAGTGAAGATGCCGGAAGGTCCTTTGCGCGCGATTGGCGAGTACGATATCGAGCTGCAATTGCACTCAGACGTCAGTGTTACTATCAAGGTCACAGTCGTAGCGGAGTAAGTTTTGCTATGCCGGTGCGGGTTCTTTCGAGCCTCACCTGTTTGCAAGGCTAAACGCTATTGCTGTGAATGACAGGCCCGACAAGCGTTCACGCGTTTGCCGGGCCTGTTTTTTTGGTAAATCAATCAGCTTCAACAGTCGCTTGTGATGAGCCAGTGCGGCGGTTATCTTAGATACTTTCGATAGCGATCGGTCATACGACTCGCGTCCACAACCCCATTCATTCTGTCACTCTGGATACGCGGTACCATGGTGAGTCCCATCGTAAAACAGGCAACCTCCGACGCCGATACGTCGCGCATCAAGGTGCCACCCCATTCGATTGAAGCAGAACAGGCTGTTATCGGCGGTCTGATGCTGGACAACAGTAAATGGGATGCGGTTTCCGAAGTGATAACCTCCGCCGATTTTTACCGGCAGGACCATCGCCTGATTTTCGCTGCCATTGAGCGCCTTGCCGGTGATGGCGAACCGTTGGATGTGGTCACGCTCAGTGAGTTTCTGGAGCGTGGAGGCGATATTGACGACGCCGGAGGCATCAACTATCTCGCGGAGATGGCGGAGAAAACGCCCGGGGCATCGAATATAGGGGCATACGCCAATATCGTTCGCGAGCGATCTGTCATTCGCCAACTGATTGAAGTATCCGGGGGGATTGCTGATTCGGCGTTCAACCCCAAAGGTCGCACCAGTGATGATTTGCTTGATGAAGCTGAGCGCAATGTTTTCAAGATTGCAGAGTCCCGGGCGAAAGAAGGAACCGGGCCCCAGTCGATTAACCCGATTCTTACCAAGGCTCTGAGCCGGATCGAGACTCTTTTCGAGTCCGGTGATGCGATTACTGGCACCACTACCGGCTTCAAGGATCTCGATGAATGGACATCGGGCATGCAGCCGTCGGATTTGGTGATTGTTGCCGGTCGTCCGTCTATGGGTAAAACGACGTTTGCGATGAACCTGGTTGAGAACGCCTTGATGGGCAGCGGCGAACCCGTGCTGGTCTTTAGTATGGAGATGCCGGCAGATTCTATCGTGATGCGTATGTTGTCATCGCTCGGGCGTATCGATCAGACCCGTATGCGGAGTGGGCGTCTTGAGGAGGAAGACTGGCCGCGACTGACATCAGCGGTCAGCCTGCTCAAGGATAAGCCGCTTTACATTGATGATACCGCCGGTTTGAGCCCTACTGAAATGCGTTCTCGCGCCCGGCGTATTGCCCGGGAGAACAACGGCAAGATCGGCCTGATCATGGTGGATTATCTCCAGCTTATGCGTGTGCCGGGCAGTACCGAAGGCCGAACCGCAGAAATCTCGGAAATCTCCCGCTCCCTGAAAGGCTTGGCGAAAGAGTTGAGTTGTCCGGTGGTGGCGCTCTCCCAGCTCAACCGGAGCCTGGAGCAACGGCCCAACAAGCGCCCCGTAAACTCGGATCTTCGTGAGTCCGGTGCGATCGAGCAGGACGCGGACGTCATCATGTTTATCTACCGCGATGAGGTCTATAACGAGGATAGTGCCGATAAGGGAATTGCCGAAATCATTATCGGTAAGCAGCGTAACGGGCCTATCGGCACGGTCCGGCTGGCCTTTATCGGCAAGTACACCAAGTTCGAAGATCTGGCGCACGGCGATTACGGCGGCGACTATTAGCAGAGTTGAACGCTGGCAAAGCAGTTTCGATCATCAGTTCAGGTATGGCCAGTCGGACGGTTAAACAGGACGGAGCGGTTAATGGGACGCGAGACGCGTGCACGAATTGATCTGGCAGCATTGCAGCACAACTTCACCGTGGCCGCAGGGCAGGTTCCGAATGCGCGGGTAATGGCGGTCGTCAAAGCTGACGGGTACGGCCATGGTATCGAAGCTGTTGCCGGCGCTCTGGCCGGTCACGCCGAGCGTTTTGCCGTGGCCTGCATCGAAGAGGCGCAGCGTGTGCGAAAGGCAGGAATCGCCCAGCCCGTGGTGCTCTTGCAGGGATTTCACCAGGCCGCCGATATTGCTACCTGTAGTAAGCTCCAGCTGGAGCCGGTTGTTCACAGTGATCAGCAACTGAACGCCCTGTCTTCCGCACCTCCTGACCGACCGCTGCGTATTTGGCTCAAGATCAATACCGGTATGAACCGGCTGGGTTTTTCGCCGTCAGTTGCCGATCAGGTTATCGCGAGCGCTAAGTCCGTCCCGAACGTTACGCTTGCCGGGCTGGTGACACACTATGCTTGCGCAGATGACCGCAACGATGACTTCTCCCTGCACCAGCACGATACCCTCGCGGCCCTGTCAAGTCGTTACCCGGAGCTTGAAGTCAGCGCAGCCAACTCGGCCGCCCACTTTCGCGATGAGTTGCAGCCCTTTGACTGGACCCGGCCCGGTATCATGCTTTACGGCGCAACCCCTATGATAGGGCAGTCTGCCCGCGAGCTGGGATTGAAACCCGCGATGAGCCTGGAGTCGGTGATTACCACCACTCGCGCACTGAAGGCGGGAGAATCTGTCGGTTATGGTGCCAGCTGGCGCGCTGAGCGCGATACGTTGATGGGCATTGTGTGTATCGGGTATGGCGATGGCTATCCCCGTCACGCGCCGTCGGGTACGCCAGTCTGGATTAATGGTCAACGTACGACGACCATAGGGCGTGTATCCATGGATATGCTGGCAGTCGATCTTACCGGGGTGGGCGATGCCAAAGTGGGTGACACGGTCGAGCTCTGGGGAGCGAACATCCCGGTAGATGAAGTCGCCGCCCATGCCGGCACGATTGGCTACGAGCTTCTGACCGGTGTCACGTCGCGGGTGCCCCGAATCTACAATGCGGTTTAGGCAGGCAGTTCGGGTTCGCAGATAATTTCTTCGATAAAGTCGAGAATTGATGCGAGGCTTTTGTCGTCCAGTTTTTTGAGCACTTTATGGACGACCATTTTGCTTCCCTTCAGCATGCTGCTGATCCCGACTTTCGCCATGCCCATCATCATGTTGCCCGCGCGCAGACGGCGCAGTGGTTCCAGGAAGAAAAAGTCGAGCCCGTTGTCAGTCAACTCAACAATCAGTTCGTATAGTTCGTCTACAGCTTGCTTGTCGGCTTTCCCGCGGGAACGAAGCTCCTCAACCGTCAGCAGGGCTTTGGTCTTAAGGTTATCTGGGATAGGGGCGACAATGTGACTTTGTTGTTTCAGCATGGGGCATCCTGTGTTCTGGGTAAAACGGAGAAGTGACAACGCACCTCCGCCAGAGGGATCCCGGATGGTTAGTGCGAAATCCCGAGGGTTGCCGTATTCTAACCCTCATGGTGAGCCGACCATTGGCTCCAGGCGTCGTTGGTCGCTGTCAGCACGGTAAGTGTGTCGCTGTGATGTGACCTGACGCAGATTGGTGATGCCGCATCCTGCGGTACGACGAATTTGGGTTTGGCACCGGGTTGCTGGCACGCTCGTTCTGTTCGTTAACTGATGTATAAAATGGAGTGAATACCCCGGCGTGAATGTTCTGGTCGTACATGATTATGGTCCCTTGGGGCGGCTTTTACTGGAGAGCCTGAAGGAGACATCGTTGTCGGTTCATCCCTTGTTGATCAGTCGCCCGGATGGCGTTGATTTGTCAGCGCTGGATGACTGGGTTCCCGAGGATACTGATCTTATCGTCAATGCACTCTGGCATAACGACCCGGAAGCGGCAGAGCAAGACCCTGAAGCCATCAGGCAGTGGACGTTTTCAATTCCGGTGGCGCTTGCAGAGTACGCCAACGCAAACGATATAGCGCTGCTTCAACTCTCGACCTGCTACGTGTTTGACGGGCGCAAGCAGAGTGCTTATATCACCTCCAATCCAGGGCAGCCGTTCAGTCAGCTGGGTAACTGGCAGTGGGAGTGTGAGCAGGCCCTGAGAACCCTGTTGCCGCGCCATCTCATTCTGCGAACCGGATGGAGCCTTCAGCGCTTTATCCGCAAGATCAGATCATCGGTTACGCACAGCGCCAAGCTTGAGCTCTCCAGCCGTCATCATGGTCAGCCCGTGGCTGTGAGGGATCTGGCGCGAGTCATGAGGGCATTGATACTGCAGGTTGATTGCGGTGCGGAAGTCTGGGGAACCTATCAATACGCAGGAGCGGAAGAAATCAGTCAGTACGAACTGGGTCTTGCGATTGTGAATGCATTGCCGGACTTTGATGGCGTGCATGTGGTGGACCATACGCCAGAGTGGGCCGCTCTCGAGCCCGAAAACGCAACCTTGGGCTGTATCAAGGTCCGCAACACCTTTGGCGTTAAACAGGTGCCATGGCGCACCTGTATCACAGAAGAAGCGGGTATGGCGCGCTCAACTGCGCCGGGCGATGAAAGCACTGCAGCACGCCAACCAGATCGCCAGACTTAATCACAGCTCCCCGAGAATCGCGACTTTGAACGAAGCCGCACCGGTTGTCCGCCGGTCAGCGGCTTTTCGTTTACTGCACGCCCTGAATGCTCAGGGCCTGTAATCCTTCAACATCCTTTAGTGTGACGTTTCGCCCCTGGGCTTCAATCAGCCCTGATTTGTGGAAACGCGTCATTACCCGGCTGACAGTTTCTACGGCCAGCCCCAGGTAATTGGCAATGTCATGCCGGGCCATCGGCAGCGTCAGTTCGGTCGGTGAAAGCCGGCGCCGGCTAAACCGGGACGAGAGGGATAGCAGCATCGCCGCAATACGTTCGTCTGCGGTGTGCTTGCTCAGCTGCACTGAGAGTGTCTGGCTGTTTTTGATCTCGTTACTCATCAACTGAAACAGGTGGTGCTGCAGGTTGGGCAACTGCTGGGCAAGTGATTCCATCTTGTCGAAGGCAAACTCGCAAAGGCTGCTGCGCTCAAGGGCCTTCGCCGAGCATGCGTAGTTGTCGGCGCCCATGCTGTCGAAGCCGATAATTTCGCCGGGCAGGTAAAAGCCGGTGATCTGCTCTTCACCCCGGTCAGTCAGAATATACGTTTTGATCGCGCCACTGCGCACCGCATAGCAGGACCTGAAAGGCTCGCGCTGACGGAACGCATGCTCGCCCCGGTCCAGGTTATAACTTGGGTGCACCACATTCTCGAGGCTTTCGAGTTCATCTTCGCTAACAGCCAGCGGCAGGCACAGTTTGCTGAGGCTGCAATACTCACAGCCCGGCTTAAGTCGGGGGATGGACTCTGTGGCAATGCGTCGACTCATGGCAATCCGGCTTCCTGTCTTTAACGAATACCTAACGATAAAGGGATGCTGTCTGATTGCCAACCAGGAAAGATACTCACGGGGAAGCAGGGCTTCCCCGAGCACAAGATCAGCCTGTGTAGCGTTGGAATACCAGGGAGGCGTTGGTGCCGCCGAAGCCGAAGCTGTTCGACATCACCCGTTCGAGATGGGCATCTTTCGCGTTCGGGCCGACAATCGGCATGTCGGCAATTTCGGCGTCGGCCGAGTGGTAGTTTGCAGTGCCGCTGATATAGCCGTTCTGCAGCATCAGCAACGAGTAAATCGCTTCGTGCACACCCGCTGCACCCAGGGAGTGGCCAGACAATGATTTGGTCGACGAAATGGCCGGGATGGAGCCGGTCAGATCTTTGAAGACTTCGCGCACCGCTTTCATCTCTGCCGCATCACCGACCGGAGTGCTGGTGCCGTGAGCATTGATGTAGTCAATCGAACCGCTAACAGTCGACAGCGACTGGCGCATGCAGCGCATGGCGCCTTCACCGGAGGGGGCGACCATGTCATAGCCGTCGCTGGTTGCTCCATAGCCGACCAGTTCCGCAATAATGGGTGCGCCGCGTTTGAGGGCGTGCTCCAGTTCTTCGACCACGACCATACCGCCACCGCCGGCGATAACGAAACCGTCGCGGCCACTATCGAAGGGGCGTGAGGCGGTATCTGCGGCATCGTTATACTTGGTAGAGAGCGCCCCCATGGCATCAAACAGCATGGTGAGCGTCCAGTCTTCTTCTTCGCCGCCGCCGGCGAATACGAGGTCCTGCTTACCCATCTGAATCTGCTCCATTGCGTGGCCAATACAATGGGCGCTGGTGGCGCAAGCGGATGACATGGAGTAGTTCAAACCCCGAATCTTGTAAGCTGTAGCGAGACAGGCGGATACGGTGCTCGTCATAATACGCGGCACCATGTAGGGGCCGATTCTCTTGACCCCCCGCTCGCGCATGATGTCGACTGCCTCAACCTGACTGGCACAGGACGCGCCGCCGGAGCCGGCGATCAGCCCCGTTCTGTCGCTTGAAATCAGGTCATCAGTGAGTTGAGCTGACTCAACGGCCTGTTGCATCGCCAGATAGCTGTACATTGCGGACTGGCCCATAAACCGGCGAATCTTGCGATCAATGGCAGAGGTATCGACATCGACAGATCCCGAAACCTGGCTTCGAAACCCTTTCTCCTTGTAGGTCTCGTTGAAGCGAATGCCAGATTGTCCTGATTTCAGGCTGTTGTTGACGTCTTCGACGCTGTTTCCCAGACAGGACACGATGCCCATCCCGGTGATCACCACGCGTTTCATTGCAATCTCCATCGATGCCATGGCATATAAGAAGGTAATTCACCCATTCTAGGCGCTTTGGCTGCTCTGACGAAATGTGACCTTTGTCGAGGCGTAGCGAGTGATCTGACTGGAGGCAGGGATGAAAAGCAGTGCCGTCGACACGTTGCTGGCGACAGTGGGGTTGCCACAGGCTTATCGCACGGAGCCCGTCGGTGGGGACAGTATCAGCGAAGCCGTCAGAGCCACTCTGGGCGATGGCAGAGTCGTTTTTATCAAAAGACTGCGCAATGCCCCGGCCGGATTTTTCCAGGCCGAGGCGGACGGCCTGAGAGCGATGGCGGGCATAGCCGGTTGCCGAACGCCTGAGGTATTGGGTGTCACGGATCAGGGACTGGTGCTTGAGTGGCTGGACGGGGCGCCGGCCCGTGATTTCGCCAAGCAATTGGGGCGCGGTCTGGCGGCCATGCATGCCAGCGGCTCCGATCGATTCGGCTTTGATGATGACAACTTCTGCGGCCTGACGCCGCAACCTAATCCGTGGATAGCGGATGGTCATGCTTTTTTTGCTGAAGCGCGACTCTTGTACCAGGGGAGGCGAGCACGGGACGCCGGATTGCTGGACAAAATGGACCTGTCCCGATTGGAAACCCTGGCCGCAAAGTTGCCGGACTGGGTGCCACGGATGCCGGCGTCATTGATTCACGGGGATCTCTGGAGTGGCAACGTCCATTGTGATGAGCAGGGCGCACCGGTGCTGATCGATCCGGCGGCGCATTACGGTTGGGCCGAAGCAGATCTGGCAATGACGACCCTGTTCGGTCGGCAATCCTCCGCGTTCTATGATGCCTATATGTCAGCATCCATGATCGTCGGCAGGGATTGGGAGGAGAGGGCGCCGCTATATAATCTCTACCATCTGCTGAATCACCTGAACCTGTTTGGGGGCGGCTATCAGTCTCAAGTGCGGCAGGTGTTGAGCCGTTACGTCTAGACTCTGCCTGAGCCTGCGCCCTGGCACGGGTGGTTATTCGACCGCTTTGACGGGGATGAGGCTCTCGTTCTTTGTCTCGGGCACTGCAGGCATCGCCAGTCCGAGATTATTCTTCTCGAATACCCGGTCGGCGCGATAACTTGAGCGTACCATCGGTCCTGACGGAACCTCCATAAAGCCTTTTTCGAGACCGATATCACGATAGCGGTTGAACTCGTCGGGGGTGACGTAGCGATCAACCGGCAGGTGATTGGGCGTCGGGCGCAGGTACTGTCCCAGAGTCAGGATGTCGACGCCGACTGCAAGCAGGTCGTCCATGGTTTGCAGAATCTCTTCGTCGGTTTCGCCTAGGCCGAGCATGATGCTGGTCTTGGTGATCACGTCCGGGCGATGCTTTTTGGCGTACTCCAGCACTTTCAGGGTCTTCTCGTAGCCTGCCCGTGGATCCCGTACGTAATGGGTCAGGCGCTCTACGGTTTCGATGTTCTGAGCGAACACGTTTAGACCGGAATCCACGACTTTTTCAATAGCCTCATGAACACCATCGAAATCCGGGGTGAGGGCTTCCACGGCGACTTCAGGTGTACGAGCCTTGATTGCTCTGACGCAGGCAGCGTAGTGGCTTGCGCCGCCATCATCCAGATCATCCCGGTCGACTGAGGTCAGGACGATGTAGCGCAAGCCCATCAACTCAACGGATTTTGCGGTATTTTCGGGCTCGTCGTGGTCAAGCCAGCCCTTCGGATTGCCGGTGTCTACCGCGCAAAATTTGCAGGCGCGGGTGCACACAGACCCCATTACCATGATCGTAGCGGTACCGTTGTTCCAGCACTCGCCAATGTTGGGGCAGTGTGATTCCTGGCATACCGTGCTCAGACGATGATCCTTCACATTCTTGCGCACGGCATCAAAGCGCTCGCCACCCGGCATGCGGGCCCGCAACCAGTTCGGCTTGCGGCTGACCGGTGTTTTCGCATGGCCAGACTGTTTCATGCCATCCTTGATGGCATGAAAACCCTGTTCGCTCTGGTATTTGGAACCACTGGAAATGCGCTTGTCAGCTGCGTCAGTCATGCGAAAGAGGTGCTCACTAAGAGAATGGATCGTCCTGTAAAGGTTAAAGAAGCGACAGTTCGCTTACAAGCCATTTACGCCTTATGTCTTGGTTCGGTCGTAGGGAAAAACCGAGAATCCGATCATGACTCAGACCGGCATCACCCAGGGTGACATGCCATCGTGGATCACCGTCCTCAGGCCTTCCATGCCACGCCCGACAGCTGGCGGAGCATCCTGGGTTGTGACCATATACGACGGATACGGGAATGTCGGTGCATTGGGCACACGAAACAGACGACCATCTTTCAGCAGCGCATCAACCCCTCGCTCGCGGAAATAGCCGGCACCGCCCGCCGACAGTATGTAACTGAGACCAAGAGGCCCCATCCCCACGAAAATGCCTGAGCTTTTAAGGTACGGAAAGGCCTTGTCGTGCTGCTCGGAAAATTGGGGGCCCCAGTCAACGTAGACATAGTGCTCGTTTTCCGCGGTAGCGCCTGACGGATCGGTGGTTACCATTATCAGCCTTTCTTCCTCCAGCATTTCGACAACCAGGCCGGGGTGGTAAAGCGGTGAATAGACAACCGCAATATCCAGTATGCCCCGCTCAACCTTGCCGATCAGGCTGGCGGCGTCCTCAACTTCAGTGCGCAACGCAATATCAGGGCAATGCCGGCGCATCCATACCAGCCAATTGAGTAACAGCGGGTTCCACAAGCTGAGTTCGCCTCCGACTGACAGCACATGCTGCTGGTTGCCGGGTACGTTGACATCGTGACGGGCGCGTTCCCATATCTGCAATATCGACAGGGCAGATGACATGAACCGGTCACCCTGGGGCGTGAGCGTTGCACCGTGTCTTCCGCGATTAAAAAGGGACTGGCCCAGCTGGGATTCCAGAGACCGTATGCGCGCTGTCACCGTTGTCTGGGAAATGCTCAGGCGATTGGCAGCATCGATAAAACTGCCGGTTTCAGCGACAGCCAGAAAAGTGCGGGCGAGTTTGGTATCCATATTCAATCACTTTTTTTGCTTGATAGTAGCAATATAAATCAGTTTTTATGCGCGAATGTCAATGTAATAATAGTGAGCTAATCTTTTCGATTTTTCTCCGGAGCGTCTTGTATGGGTAAGCGGAATGATATTCTGGTGTCGTCGGCCGAATCGATATTGAATCAGCCTGCGTCCTCTCCGTGTATGGCGTCTGAGTTCACCGACAGCTACCGCTGGCCGCCGCAGGTGAACCGGGAAGGGCGCGCCCGATCGCTTCGGAACAGTCTGGCACGTGTACTGGGTTGGGGCATGCCGGAACGACTGAGCAGTTCGCGCCAGGAACTGCTCGAGCGAATGGCCGCGCTGTTTGAGCACAAGACGTACGGTTCAGAGGTAACGCTGGAGAAGCATAACCGTGCCTGGCAGCGCATCTATCTCGTGGAATTTGGAGTTGCCCGTCTATATCGCCAGAGCCCTGACAAGCGGGTCAGTATTCACCACTTCTTTGATGAGGGTTGCGCGATCTGGCCAGTGTTTGCCCGCACACGTTCCGAGCGCAACACGCTATGCCTCACAACGGTGACACCTTGCACGGTATGGGAAGCGGATTTCTTCCCTTTCCGTGACTGCATCAAGCAAGATGGCGAGGGTGCATGGGCCCACTTCGCATTGTCACTGATGGAAGAGTTGGCAGAGAAATCCACAATCCGTGAGTTCGAGCGCCAGACACTCAGCGCCGAAGAGCGCTATCAAATAATGGTCAGGGACTATCCGGAACTGGTTCAGCGCATTCCCGATTATCAGCTTGCCGCATGGCTCGGCGTCGCGACTGCGACCTTCTCGCGCCTCAAGAATGGGCGCAGTCGCAAGCACTAAGCGATTTGTCTGACGTGTATTACGAAAATCCCCGCAACCGCGGGGATTTTTTCGTTTGGAACACTGGACGTGACTCGCAAAGGTCGATAGCCGAGTGCTCTGCCGCCCTATGTTAAGCGGTCACCCCGACTAAGGCTTGAGTCTTTCACCCTCTCAGCGGGTTATTGCCTCACCTCAGCCGCCAACCCATCGTCGGCTGAATCAACTTCTGTGGTGGGCGCGCGGGCGTCCGGATCGGGAAACAGCGTGTCGTAACACCAGGTAAACACAAACGTGTAGATCAGGTAGAACACGACGAAGGCTGCATCAATAACCAGGGCTTCGATCAGGCCAATCTCCAGCCACCAGGCTACGACAGGCAGAAATGCGATCATCAGCCCCAGCTCAAATACGAGTGCATGGATGATACGCAAGCCCAACGTTTTTCTAGTGGAACCCCGCCATCGCTTCAGCGCACGATCGAAAAGCAGGTTGTAAAGATAATTCCATCCAGTCGCCATCGACGCACCGATAGCGCCCAAAATGCCGAATGACTCAAGGGAAAAACCGAAGATAAAAGATCCCAGCGGGATCACCAGCATCAGCCCGATGGCTTCAAATGAAACGGCCTGACGAATTCTGTCTTTAGGAGTTCGCATGGAAATGCTCCGAAAAGGCGGGCCGTCCCGCATGTGCTTCCCGGATTGGGAGAGGTCGTCCTCAAGGATTCAGGATCTTGTTTTAAGTCCTGAAGGTAACTTGGCCTGTAACAAAAAGGCGCTTCAACCCTTTGGTCCGTTGGTAGTAAGGGCGTTTTTTAAAACCGTTATTTCAGCAGTATGAATTTTCAATAGCGCAATTTGTATCCGTACAAATCCCGCTAATACAGGCACATATTCAACTATTGAAACCCGGGAATTGGAACGATTTGTCCTTTTGGGGAGAGAATCCAACAACGGTTATTTATCTCGAACCAGACCCTTTGAAGTTACGGCGGGGGAGGTTGAAAGGGCCATCCAACAAAAAAGGCCCCACGCTTGCGCGAGGGGCCTTTTGAATACTGGTAGCAAGGGCGAGATTCGAACTCGCGACCCCAGCATTATGAGTGCTGTGCTCTAACCAACTGAGCTACCTTGCCAAATCGTTCAGGGCTATTTCGAAAAACGCCCTCTAAACGAGGCGCGTATTCTCTTGATTTTGCCGAAGACTGTCAACCCTTTTGGATCATGTTTGGCCCTGTTTTGGTACGACTATCAAAACGACAGGTTGCAAATTTTTGTTAAATGCGAATAATTGTTATTTAAATGTGATTCTCATTATCAAGGATGATCTTTATGGGTGCGTACCGCAGTGAACTGGCGGGCCTGCAAGGGGTGGAGACACCGCCAGACGACGTCGAAGCGGCTGCACTGGACGCTTTCAGGCAGCGTTTAACAGAAGCCTACCAGTATCACTACAATTCACTGCTGCTGTCGGCTCAATCATTGGTGGGGTGCCGCTCCCGCGCGGAAGATGTGGTTCAGGATGCGTTCCTGCGTTTATGGGAGAGTGGCACCCGTCAGCCGGTTCGGGACGATGGTAAGTACCTGTTCCGGGTGGTGCGTAACCAGGCGATCGATCGCTTGCGGCGTCTGGCACTTGAGCAGCGGTATGGTGCCGATGCGGCGCTGATGGAGCAGGAGCCTGCGCCCCCATCATCGTCTCCCGAGCAGCGACTGATTGGCGGGGAGGCGCTTCAGCATCTTATGTCCGCGCTTGGTGAGCTGACGCCCCGCATGCGGCGAGTGCTGCTTCTCAGTCGTCTTGAAGGCTGGACCCAGCGAGATATCGCGACGTCAATCGGGGCTTCCCCGACGCTGGTCAATTTTCTGCTGCGCGATACACTGGCGCACTGTCGCCGCTGCCTTGGTTCGGCTGGTGTCGGACTGTTGGCAGATTAAGCGCCGAGGTCCTGTTTCCGAATTCCTTTAATACAGAGCGTTCTGCATGCGATTACTCCGTCTAATCTTCAGTCACAGCCCGTCATCCCTGGCCGGGGCGCTGATACTCAGTGTCTGCGCCGCGCTGCTTAGTGTGGGGGTTATTGCGTTTATCAACCAGAACATGTTGCAACCTGCGGACAACCTTGAGGGTACGCTCTGGCAGTTTGTGGGGCTGCTTGTTGTATTGCTGGTAATGGCGTCCGGCGCCCAGTTGGCTTTGACGGCCATTGGCCACCGGTTTGTCTATTCCATGCGCCGCTCGATGGTTAAGCGAGTATTGGATACGGGAATTGAAAGGCTGGAGGCGATCGGGGGCGCGAATATTCTCGCCAGCCTCTCCAGCGATATTCGCAATATTACGATGGCTTTTATTCATCTGCCCGAACTGGTTTACGGACTGGCGCTTAGTCTGGCTGCCTTTAGCTACCTGGCGTGGCTATCGCTGTCGCTTTTTGCGATCACATTAATCTGGATGGTGGCAACGTTGGTTGTGGGTTGGGCGCTAATCAGCCGGCTGAATCTGCACCTGCAGCTGTTGCGGGAGTCCGAGGACCGTCTCTATCAGGATTATCAGGCGGCCATCGAGGGACGTAAGGAGCTTGCTCTGAATCGGGACCGGGCGCGGCGTTACTATGATGATGAATTTGATGCCAGCGCCGAAGCCTATCGCAATCATGTGACGCTGGCAGATCGATACCACGGTATTGCCAGTAACTGGGCCAATATCATGGTGCTGGGCACGATTGGTCTTGCGTTTTATATGGCAAACGGTCTGGGCTGGGCCAGCACGTCGGTTGCTGCGACCTATGCGCTGACCATCCTGTTTATGCGCACGCCGCTGGTGGCGGCTGTTGCCGCTCTGCCGTCAATGATCGCGGCGAAGGTCTCGCTGAACAAGCTTGATTCCCTGGCGCTGGCAGATCACGCGCCTGGCTTTGAACCGCAGGATAGCGAAGGTATTGCGGGCAAGTGGGATACGCTGGAACTTCGGCAGGTGGCCTATCACTACGTCGGCGAAGATGGTGGCATTGGTTTTGATATCGGGCCGGTTGATCTCACGCTGCGCCGTGGCGAAGTGGTGTTCCTGGTGGGTGGCAATGGCAGCGGAAAGTCGACACTGGCGCGTCTGTTGACCGGTCTATACCAGCCTCGATCCGGCGAGGTGTTGTTGGATGGGGCAGTAGTGCAATCCTCGCAATCGCCGGTTGCCAGCAACTATCAGGGGCTCTTCGCGTCGGTGTTCACCGACTTCTACCTGTTTGACCAGTTGATCGGGCCGGAAGGTGTTGATGCTGAGGGCGAAGAGGTCGAGTACTGGCTGGACAAGCTGCATATGCAGCACAAGGCCCAAATCGCTGAAGGTCGGATTCAGGATACCAAACTGTCACAAGGTCAACGAAAGCGCCTGGCCTTGCTGCTGGCGGTGTTGGAAAAGCGGGATATTCTGTTGCTGGATGAGTGGGCTGCGGATCAGGATCCGCTGTTCCGGCAATTGTTCTACCGCGAGTTGTTGCCATTGCTGAAAGCATCCGGCAAAACAGTATTTGCGATCAGTCACGATGATCATTATTTCGATCAGGCCGATCGGTTGTTCAAAATGGACAACGGCCAGCTGACTGAGCTGACCGGTGACATGCGTCGCCAGGTGAGTAGTGATGCGATTAAAGCCATTGGTGGTGACGCCCGCGTTCCTTCGCCTGAAGCCTCTGTGCAGCATTAGGAGTCGCCGACTTTCCAGTAGGCATTGATCTGAGGTTTCTTTGATTTGAGTGCCCCTCCGGGGTTTCATGCTCCGGAGTTTTCCCTTCCCGGTTGTGCTGTTTTCGACATTTTCTTAAACAAAGCGTTCCCGCACTCGTCTGTTAATGAGAATCATTTGCTTTTTAGTCTGGCGCCCTTTGAGTGGCTATTGTGCCGGGCAGGAAAGCAAGGCGTTCTCACTACATTCACGCGTACGGGAGGAAGGTGATGAGCCTTGTTTATGACTATCTTGGCGTCGGGTTTGGCCCGTCGAATCTGGCCCTGGCAATAGCAACACAGGAACACTCCGAACTTGGCGGCGCACAGCCCAGAGTCTGCTTTCTGGAGAAGAAGCCGGCATTCAACTGGCATGAAGGCATGCTCATTGATGGCTCTACCATGCAGATTTCGTTTCTCAAGGATCTGGCAACGCTGCGTAACCCGGCCAGCCGTTACACGTTTGTGAACTATCTGAAGGAGCAGGGGCGACTGGAGGATTTCATCAATATCCAGACCTTCTTCCCGGCGCGTGAAGAGTACAACGATTACCTGAGCTGGGCGGCGGCCGATTTCCGGGATCAAACCTTCTACGGCGAAGATGTGCAGGCAGTGGAGCCGCTGCTGGAAGACGGCAAGCTCACGGGGGTAGAAGTGATTTCCCAGGATGGTGCGGGCCAGACTCACCGCCGCAAGGCGCGCAACCTGGTGTTGGGCATGGGTGGCAAACCGCAGGTGCCGGCGGCGTTTGACGGTATTGATGATCCCCGGATTCTGCATTCGTCCCAATATCGCGGGCGCATTGAAACCCTGCTGGCCGATCGCGGTCGCAAGGCGCGGGTTGCCGTGATCGGCGGCGGTCAGAGCGCAGCCGAGATCTTTGAAGACGTCACGTCGCGCTTTCCCCAGGTTGATGCCGCAATGGTGTTGCGCGGGATTGCACTCAAACCCTCCGATGACAGCCCCTTCGTTAACGAAATTTTCAACCCGTCCTTTATCGACCGGATCTTTGCCCAGAGCGATGAGCAGCGGGCCCAGCTGCTGTCCGAATTCCGCAACACCAACTATTCGGTCGTCGATCTGGAACTGATCGAGCGGATTTACCAGATGTTCTACCTGCAGAAGCTGCGCAAAAACGAACGCCACAAGATGTTCGCCCACAGTGAAGTGGCTGAAGTGAACACCAGTGATACCGGCATTGAGTTGGTACTGCGCAACCGCGCTGATGGTTCAACGCAGGTGCACAAGGTTGATGCCGTTGTGCTGGCGACCGGCTATAGCCGTGATCAGCATCATCCTTTGCTGGCGGGCCTGGGGGATCACCTGGAAAGCCTCAGCCCGGACCGCCACTACCGACTCAACCTCACCAACAGCGACTCGAAAATCTATCTGCAGGGATGTTGCGAGAACAGCCACGGCCTCAGTGACACCTTGTTGTCAGTGCTGGCGGTGCGCTCCCAGGAGGTAGTCGAATCTGTGTTCGGTCAGCCCGTAGGCGATGCGGCGGCTGGCGAGGAACAACGTGTGCGACTGACCTCAGCCTTGTAGCTGCGCTTCCAAAATCCCGCTGCCTCGACGGCGCTGCGCCGTCATAACGATCTGCGCCGTCTCGCGGCGCGTGACTGTGCGTCCACTGATTTTATGCAGGTGAAAAAATGAGCTTTAAACCAGAACGGTTCGAGAACTTTGCAGACGTCCTGAGTTTTCACGCCCGGCATTGCCCTGAGGGTGATGTGATCCGACATATCGTCAGCGATGATGCGCCTCCACGGGTCACCCGTTATGGCGAACTGGACCGGCATGCCCGGGCGGTAGCTGCAATGCTGCAGGATCAACTGTCGCCAGCAGCCGGTGAGCGATGCCTGTTGATGCTGCCGAGCGGGGCGGACTTTGCGGCGGCTTTCTTTGGTTGCTTTCATGCAGGGGTTATCGCGGTTCCTGCTTTCCCGCCTGAGAACAACCGGCAGGCCTATTTCGATCGGCTTGCGGGCATCATGCGCGACGCTAAACCAAAGGCTGTACTCGGGTTGGCAGCTGATCTGGAACGCTACGAAGCGCAATTGACACCGCTGCTACCCGAAGGCGGGCAGCTGCTGGCTGTTGATAGCGTTGACCGGTCGCTGGCGGATGCGCTACAGCCTCATGCGATAGCGCCGCAGGATCTGGCTTTTCTGCAGTACACCTCCGGTTCCACGTCGGCGCCCAAAGGGGTGATGGTGTCCCATGCCAATCTGATGGCCAACGAACGGGCGATGGCACAAGGGTTTAACGCAACCAAAGACGAAGTATGGGTGAACTGGTTGCCGCTGTTTCACGATATGGGCCTGATGGCGGGGCTGCTGCTGCCGATCTACCACGGCCATTGCGTGCATCTGATGACGCCGCAGTTCTTCCTTCAGCGGCCAGCCCGCTGGCTGGAAGCGATAAGCAAGCACAAGGGCACCTTTTCTGGTGGGCCGGATTTTGCCTACAGGCTTTGCGCCGAGCGTATTCCTGCAAGCGAAATTGAAAAGCTGGATTTGTCCCACTGGCGATTGGCGTTTACCGGTTCCGAGCCCATAAGGCCCGAAACCCTGCGTCTGTTTGCCGGGAATATGGCGATCGGCCGCTTCGATGAACGGTCGCTCGCCCCGAGTTACGGGCTGGCGGAGGCCACGCTGTTTGTCTGCTCCCACGGCCTTGACCGGAACAGCTGCTATCGCATCAACACCTTCGACGCTCGTCAGCTGGCGACCGAAGACGGAGAAAATGCGCTCCGCACCAGCACACTGGTGGGTTGTGGTCTGAGCGATCAGGACCATCCCCTGAAATTACTCGATCCTGTCACTGGCGAGTCGGTAGGTAACGGGCAGGTCGGTGAGATCTGGGTGGGCGGCCCCAGCGTGACTCAGGGTTATTGGCAGAATCCCGAAGCAACAGCCGCTGCGTTTGCCGAAGATGATGGTGTGCGCTGGACCCGTACTGGCGATCTGGGGCTTGTGCATGAGGGTGATCTCTACATTGCCGGTCGCCAGAAAGACGTGATTATCCTCAATGGCCAGAATCTCTATCCGCAGGATATTGAGCATCTGCTGGAGCAGGAAATCGAATTACTGCGGCAGGGCCGGATTTCAGCGTTCCCTGTTGCCGATGAAGTGGGTGCCGAAGCCATCGGTCTGGCGCTGGAAATCAGCCGTAACGTCCGCCGGCTTGTTCGCCCTGAAATGATCTGCAGCACTATCGCCGAAACCCTGAGCGATGCCTTACAAGTGGCGCCACACCTGATCCTGTTGCTGGAGCCCGGCACCTTGCCCCGCACCACCAGTGGCAAATTACAACGCTCAGCCTGCCTGCCGGGTTGGGAGCAGCAATCGTTGTCGGTATTTGCCGCCTGGCGCGGCGGTCGGTTGCTTGATGATGTCGCGGAGGGGGGCGCCTCTGCTGATGCAGCATCGTTATTGCATCCGGAGGTTGTCGCTGCCTGGCGTGAGGTCCTGAACTGCAATCAGCTGGATGCGCAGTCGCATTTCTTCAGCCTCGGGGGCAATTCCGTTGCCGCCATGCAAGTGCTCTCCCGTGTCAGCACTGCGCTGGGTATTCAACTGGAACCCGCCGGTCTGTTTGAGCATACCCGGTTGGGGGCTTTCTCTGACTGGGTTATGGCTCAGGCCAAAGCTGCAAACCCGCAGGGTGCGATTGCGCCAGCACCACTTGATGCACCGCTACTGCAATCTCATGCCCAGCAACGGCTATGGTTTCTGGATAGGCTTGAGGCGGGCTCAACGGCTTACCATTTATGTGGCGAGTGGATGCTGACCGGCGAGCCGGACAGGGCTGCGTTGCAGGGCAGTTTTGACGCGCTGGCGGCACGGCATGACAGCCTGCGAACGGTGTTCACCGCAGACGCGGATAATCGTCCGCTGCAGGTCATTCAGCCAGCGGCACCGGTTAGGATTCATCAGCACAGCATTCAGGATCAGGCAGCACTTGATGCTTTATCCCGCGAGCTGGTGGGTCAGCCGATGGATTTGACGAAGGGGCCGCTCTGGCAGGCGCATCTGGTGCAAATGGGTGAGGGCGATTTTCGGGTTCTGCTGGTAATCCATCATATTATTGCCGATGGCTGGTCGGCGCAGGTGCTGGTTGAGGATTTCGCCGAACTGTATCGGGCCCATGTCGAGCAGCGTCCCGCTCAGCTAGCGGACCTGACTGTTAATTATGCCGATGTGGCTCAGTGGCAGCGCCAGCAGTTGGCCAAGGAAAACGAGGCCTTGCTGGCCTGGTGGAAAGCGGAACTGGGCGACGAGCAGCCGGTACTTGAATTGCCTGCCGATCGCACGCGACCCAACCAGCAGAGTCATCGTGGTGCCCGCTTCGCGTTCAATTTCCCGCCCGAACTGAGTGAGCGTTTACGGGCGCTGGCACAAGATAGTGGCGTCACGCTGTTTATGTTGATGCTGGCGTTGTACAAGACCCAGCTCTATCGCTATTCAGGACAGCGTGATCTGCGTGTCGCAGTGCCTGTTGCGGGTCGGACAAGGCAGGAGACCGAGCGACTGGTTGGCCTGTTCGTCAACACGCTGGTATTGCGCAGTGAACCGGCAGCAGGGGCGACGTTCAGCGATTTTCTGGAGCAGGTCAAGACCCGCACACTGGGGGCACAAGCCCATCAGAAATTGCCGTTCGACCAGTTGGTTGAGGCACTGCAGCCGGAGCGCAATTTGCGCCATAACCCGCTGTGTCAGGTGAAGTTCACCCAGCAACTGCCGTTACCGGAAAATGTCGAACTGCCGGGGCTGCGTCTGTCGATGCATCAACGGGATGACGATACCGCCCACTTCGATCTGGGGCTGGATATTACCGACCAGCCGAATGGTATCGAGGCGGTACTGACCTACGCCTGCGATCTGTTTGATGAGTCCCGGATTGAGGCATTCGCTGACGAGTTGAAATCGCTCGCGGCCCAAGTGGTGGAAAAGCCGGCCATTCGGCTGGGTGAACTCGCGCTGCAAGCGTTGCCCTCCCGGCAGCCTGGCCCGCTTGTGGGCTTGCCGCGCGCCGATGTATTGGCGCTCTGGCGTGATCAGTTGCCCACCTGCCAGAACCGTATCGCCCTTCAATATGATGACGAAGCCCTTGATTTTGACTGGCTTGAGTCTGAATCCAATCGCCTGAGTCAGGCATTGAGGGCAAAGGGTGTGGACTGCGAGAGCCGGGTGGGACTGTGCCTCGATCGTTCTCCCGCTTTCGTGGTGGCGATGCTGGCGACACTTAAAGCCGGAGCGGCTTTTGTGCCGCTGGATCCCAAATGGCCGGCGGAGCGGCAGGCGTTTGTGTTGGGTGATTGCGGCGCGACTGCATTGCTCGCTGATAACGCGATCGCCGGTTTCGACGGGCCCGTAATGGATTTCTCTGCCAGTGCGGACTGGCGCCAGTCTGTTGATCAGCCTTTGAATGCGGCTATTCATCCGTCGCAGGCGGCTTATCTGATCTACACCTCGGGCACCAGCGGCACGCCAAAAGGCGTTGTGGTCAGCCACGGCGCGCTCGCCAATTATGTGCAGGGGCTGCTGCAGACCCTGAAGCTGACACCAGGCGCCAGCATGGCGATGGTCTCGACAGTGGCGGCAGATCTTGGGCATACCACCTTGTTCGGTGCCCTGTGCTCTGGCCGCACATTGCATTTGCTGAGCGCTGATCGGGTGATGGTTGCGGAAGGTTTCGCGACCTATATGGACGCTCATCAGGTGGGCGTGCTCAAGATAGTACCGACCCATCTCGCCGGCCTGTTGCAGGCCGATAACCCGGCCCGGGCGCTACCAACCGAAGCGTTGATCATGGGAGGCGAAACCCTTGCGCCTGAACTGGTGCGCCAAGTGCAGCAACTGCGCCCGCAATGCCGGGTGTTTAACCACTACGGCCCCTCTGAATCCACCGTGGGCGTGTTGTTGAATGAGTTGCCGAGTGATGCGCCGACCGGCGCTGTGCCGCTTGGCTATCCACTGCCGAATATTCGGGCCCTGGTGCTGAGTGATGAAGGGCTGGCGTTGCCGCAAGGTGCAGTCGGCGAGTTGTATCTGGGTGGAGCGGGTCTTGCTCGCGGTTATCTGCAGCGGCCCGGTCAGACGGCGTCGCAGTTTCTGCCTGATCCCTTCCACTCCGGCGAGCGTCTGTATGCGACCGGCGACCGGGCATTGATGCTGGCCGATGGCCGAATGACGTTCCACGGGCGTACCGATGATCAGATCAAGGTGCGGGGCTATCGCGTATCGCTGGGGGAAATCGGGCATCGGCTGCGTGGTTATCCGGGAATTTCCGATGTCCATGTTCAGGTGGGCGACGATGGGCAGCTGATCGCCTATCCGTTGGTGAAGGGTGTCGAATCCTTCGATGTAGAGGCGTTGCGCGGTGTGCTCACAGAACAGCTGCCGGACTACATGGTGCCCGCACACATAGTGCCGCTGGCGGCCTTCCCGCTCACCGGCAATGGCAAACTCGACCGGCAGGCGTTGCCAGCGCCGGATCGCCAGTCTGCTGATTTCGATGCGCCTCAGGGTCCGGTAGAAGAAGTGCTGGCCGGGTTGTGGCAGCAACTGCTGAAGATTGAACAGATCGGGCGGCACGATAACTTCTTCACCCTGGGCGGCGACTCGATTATCAGCCTCCAGGTGATTGCCCGCGCCCGTAAACAGGGCATCCGGCTGATGCCGAAGCAACTGTTCGAGAAGCAGACCATTGCCGAACTGGCGCAGGTGGCGGACACCGATATGCCCGCTGCAGAGTCTGCACCCGTGGCTGCGCAAGCGAAGGAAAGCGTTTCAGATTTCCCGCTAAGCCCGATCCAGCTGGCCTTTTTTGATCGGCCTTTTGAGGGCATGGATCACTGGAACCAGTCGGTCCGCCTGAGTGCCCGCGACCCCCTTGATGCGGAGTGTTTGCAGCAGGCGCTTGCAGCGATTGTGGCGCAGCACAGCAGCCTGCGGTTGCGCTTTTCCCGGAATGACGCTGGCCAGTGGCGCCAGCGGTTCGAAGCTGCGTCCCGTCATTCCGGGGACAGTGTGCTGTGGCTTCGCCACGCCATGAACGAAGCCGACATCGTCGGCTATTTCAATGAGGCCCAGCGCAGTCTCGATCTGGCGCAGGGGCCGCTCATTCGGGCGGTACTGGTCAATCTTGAATCGGGCGGGCAGCACATGCTGCTGGCGGTTCACCACTTGGCGGTTGATGGCGTGTCCTGGCGGATTCTGCTGGAAGATCTGCAGTTGGCTTATCGTCAGCTTGCGTCTGGTCAAGCGGTATCACTGGACAACGTAAGCGCTGACTTCGCGGATTGGTCACGACATCTTCAGTCAGCCGCGGCCGGCGGATCTTTCGAAAGTGAGCTGCCTTTCTGGGAATCGATACTGGCATCGGATACCGCTTTGCCCTGCGACAAGCCGGAGGGCAGCGCGCTCATCTCCGACGCTGAATCGCTTGGCATGGCACTTGATGCAAAGCTCACCACACGCCTGCTCAACGACGTGCCCGCAGCCTACCGCACCCGTATTAACGACATCCTGCTGGCGGCATTGGCGGATGCGCTTGCACGCTGGACCGGCCGCTCCCGTAACGTGATCACCCTTGAAGGACACGGCCGTGATCTGCCGGATCAGACCCTGGACCTCAGCCGCACACTGGGCTGGTTTACCCGGTTGTATCCGGTCGCTCTGGAGGCGGGTGCCGATCTGACATCGACTCTAAAAGCCACCAAAGAACACCTGCGCGAATTGCCCTCCGGCGGGCTCGGTTTTGGCGTGCTCAAGCATCTCAGTCAGGTAACGCTGGACACCGGTCAGGGCACCGGGCTGACCTTCAATTATCTCGGGCGCTTTGACGGCGCTGATGAACGTGCGTCGCTGGTGCTGACTGCCGGGGATACCGGCGCTACTCGTTCAAGCAATGGCTTTATGGCCAATGCGCTGGTGGTGGACGGTTTGATCCGTGACGGCCAGCTGCGCTTTGACTGGCAGTTCAGTCGCGCCCGTTTCCGTGCGGAATCCATCGAACAGTTGATGGTGCTCTATCGGGATGCGTTGACGGATCTGATCGAAGGTTGTGCTGAGAGTGCGGGCGGATTGACGCCTTCGGATGTGCCGCTGGCGTCGGTCGATCAGGTGTGGCTCGATCGACTCCCGGATGCCCGCAATATCGAGGATGTGCTGCCGCTGGCAGCCATGCAGGAAGGTATTCTGCTCCACAGTCTGCTGGAGCAGGGCACCGGCATTTACCTGATGCAGGATCACTATCAGGTCGACGCGGATGTGGATTTTGACGCCTTTACCAAAGCATGGAATGCGGTGGTTCAGCGACATCCGATGCTGCGCACCGGCTTCTGTGGCCTTGATGGTGGTGAGCAGCGCCAAATTGTCTATCGCAAGGTGCCATCGCCTACCCAATACATCGATCTGAGCCACCTTGACCGGGATAACGCTGAGCAGGAGCTGGAAGCCTTGCTGGCGCAGGAGCGTCGGGAAGGCTTTGATTTTGCCAAACCGCCATTGCTGCGACTGCGACTCGTGCATTTCGGCCCGCAGGATAATCGGATCATTCAGAGCCACCATCATGCGTTGATTGATGCCTGGTGCCGGGGGCTGATGCTGGCGGAGTTCTTCTCCAACTATCAGGCAAGCCTTGGCGGGCGTTTGAGATCCCTGCCGCCGGCACGTCCATACCGGGATTTTATTGCCTGGCTGCAGTCGCAGGATGACGAACTGTCGCGCCGATACTGGCAAAGCACACTGGCCGGTTTCTCCGAAGTCACGCCTTTGCCGTATCAGCATAGTCCGGTGGGCGAGAGTGGCATCAGCGATGTCACCTTGATGCTGGATCAGCACCAGACCGAACAGCTTGCGGCTCGCGCCCGCAGTCTGAAGTTGACCGTTAACACCTTCATGCAAGCGGCCTGGGCGTTGCTGCTGATGCGCCATAGCGGCCGCAGCGATGTGGTATTTGGTGTCACCGTCGCGGGCCGGCCGGCGGAGTTGGACGGCATTGAAGAAACCCTGGGACTGTTCATCAATACGCTGCCGTTGCGGGTGCAGGGTGCGGGTGCTCGGATGACCACCGGTGAACTGCTGAGCGCGATGCAGGCGGTTAACGCCGACATGCGCCAGCATGAGCACCTGTCGCTGGCTGAAGTGCAGCATCTGGCAGAGACCGCCCGCGGCGATGCGCTGTTCGACAGCCTGTTTGTATTCGAGAACGTCCCGATGGGGGCTGAAGTCATGGCTGCCGCGAGTGAATACCGGATCACCCCGCTGGCCAACCGAACCCATACCAACTATCCGCTGACGGTGGTCATCCTGCCGGGTGAGACCTATCAGTTGCAGTTCAGCTATGACCAGCAACGCTTCCGGTCTGGCGATATGGGGGTTCTGCTTGAGCAGTTCCGACATGTTCTGTTGCAGCTGGTGGCCTCGACGGATCAGACCATTGCTGACATCGAGCTGAATGCCAGCGAGGACATGCGGCATCTGATGACGCTGGGGCAGGGGCCAGTGCGGCCTGACTGGACATCGCTCAGCTATCTTGAACGTTTCGAAGCCTGGACCCTGGCAGATCCCCAGCGCGAAGTCGCACGTTGCATGGGTCAGAGTCTTAGCTACGTCGAACTGAACGGCCAGGCCAATCAACTTGGCCATGGCCTTATCGCTGCCGGTGTGAAACCGGATCAGGTGGTGGTGCTCTATGCACCGCGTAGTCTGGCACTACTGTCGATGATGATCGGTACATTCAAGGCGGGCGCGGCCTATCTGGCGCTGGATGACCGCCACCCACCGGCCCGCAGTGCGCGGATGATGGCAAATAGCAAGGCGCCGGTTTTGTTGATGCCCGAGGCTTGTCGAGAAGAGGTGGCGGCGATACTGGCCGAAACCGATTATGCGCCTCAGGTATTGACGGTCGAATCCCTGCTGGCCAGCGGAGAGCTGTCGAATCCCGGTATTTATGCCGGTATGGATCAACTGGCCTATGTCATCTTCACATCCGGTTCCACTGGCGAGCCCAAGGGCGTGATGGTGAACCAACAGGGCATGCTCAATAACCAGCTCTCCAAAGTGCCTTATCTGGAACTGGGCGACGGCGATGTGGTGGCGCAAACCGCTGCGACCGGCTTTGATATTTCGGTCTGGCAATTCCTCACCGCGCCGCTTTTCGGTGGCCGGGTCGAGATTATTCCCGATGCGATCACTCACGCCCCCCAGCGTTTGCTGGCTCATGTGGCCGAAAACGGCGTCAGTGTGCTGGAGAGCGTGCCGGCGGTAATTGATGGGATGCTGGCCTCGCCTGACCGGCCTCTGCCGGGCCTGCGCTGGCTGCTACCGACTGGCGAAGCATTGCAGAAGGTACTGGTCGAACGCTGGTTCGCCCGATATCCCGGTATTCCTTTGGTCAATGCCTACGGTCCAGCCGAGTGTGCCGATGACGTGGCGTTGCACACCCTGCGGTCCGCCGATACGGCCAGCGTACCTATTGGTCTTCCGACCGATAACAACCGTTTATATGTGTTGGATGACACCCTGGCGCTGGCGCCTCAGGGCGTGATCGGCGAGTTGTATGCCGGTGGCACCGGCGTCGGTCGCGGCTATGCCGGGCGCCCCGGACTCACTGCAGAGCGGTTTGTACCCGACCCGTTTGGCAACCCTGGTGATCGCCTGTATCGCACCGGCGACCTTGCCCGTTGGAACGAAGAAGGCGTGCTTGAATATGCCGGTCGTGCCGACTTCCAGTTGAAAATCCGTGGTCAACGCATCGAGCCTGGCGAAATCGAATCCTGCCTTCAGCAATGCGCCGGAGTCAGGCATGCCGTGGTGGCCGCGCAACCGACACCACACGGGGTTCAACTGGTGGGTTATATGGTCGCGGAGAGTGGCGCGACTATCGATATCGAATCTGTCCGGGAGAGGCTATCAGCGGCGCTGCCGGCGGTAATGGTGCCCAGTCATCTGATGCTGCTGGACCAGCTGCCGCTCAATGCTAACGGCAAGCTCGACCGCAAGGCCCTGCCGTCGCCGGACTGGCAGGCCCGGTCTTTTGAAGCGCCACTGGGCGACCTAGAACAATCGCTTGCTGAGGTCTGGCAGGACCTGCTCAAAGTCGAAAGGGTAGGTCGCCATGACCACTTCTTCGAACTGGGTGGCCATTCGCTGTTGGCAACCCGCCTGTTATCCCGTATCCGCGAACGATTTGATGTAAACGTGCCGCTGGCTGAAGCCTTTGAAGCCACAACCGTGGCGAGCATGGCGCAGGTAATTGCGCGTCTGCAGGCCAATACGCTGGATGAGGAAAAACTCGACAGTCTTGATGCGTTGATGAGCGAACTGGAGGAGATCGAATAATGCAGGGCAACGCGTTGGCGCTGTCGCGTCGTTTTATTGAGCTGGAACCGGCCAAGCGGCGTGTATTCCTCGGCAAACTGGAAGCGCAGGGGTTATCGCTGTCCGCGTTGCCCATCCCGGTCGGTGCGGCGGGGGATAGTAGCCCTGCGTCCAGTGCCCAGCAACGCCTCTGGTTTATCGATCAGCTTGAGCCCGGCAACAGCGCCTACCATCTGCCTGGCGCCCTGCGTTTGTTGGGTCGGGTGGATGAATCGGCAATTCAGGCGGCGTTTAATGTGTTGGCCGAGCGCCATCACAGCCTGCGAACTGTCTTCCAGGCTGACGATCAAGGCGAGCCGTTGCAGTGCGTCCAGCCGGCGCAGGCGATCACTGTCGAATCAATGCATGCAGTCGATGAAGCGGATTTTGAACAACGGTCTCGTGAGTTTTCACGTCGGGCCTTTGACCTTGAAACCGGGCCGCTGTGGCGTGTTGCGCTGGTAACGATCGACCGTGCCGACGGCGTTGCCGAGTCGCGTTTGCTGTTGTGCCTGCATCACATCATCGCTGACGGCTGGTCAATCCAGCTATTGCTGTCGGAGTTCGTGCATTGCTATCGCGCGTCGATTAAGGGCGAAATGCCATCGCTGACGCCGTTGCAGGTTCAGTATGAAGATTACTCGCTATGGCAGCGCAAAACGCAGGAGGCGGGTGCCGGGCAGGTGGATCTGGATTACTGGGTTTCTAAACTGCAGGAACAACCTCCGGTGCTGGAATTGCCATCGGATCATCCCCGTCCGGCCCAGCAAAGTTTCCGGGGCGAGCGTCACAGCTTCGCCCTTGAAGCATCGCTGGCAACCGCACTTACAAGCTTTGCCCGGGACAGGGGGGTGACACTGTTTACCGTATTGCTGGCGGCATACAAGGTGCAGCTTTTCCGTCTGAGTGGACAAACCGACCTGTGTGTCGGGGTGCCGATTGCGGGCCGTACCCGTCCTGAAACCGAATCGGTTATCGGCTTGTTTGTGAATACCCAGATTCTGCGCAGTGACATGGCGGGGACGCAGACATTTGATCAAGTGCTGGCCTCGGTGCGACAGCTTTCACAGGAAGCGCAGGCCCATCAGGACTTGCCGTTCGAACAACTGGTTGATGTGCTCCAGCCGGAACGTAGCCTTAGCCACAATCCGCTATTTCAGGTGCTCTATAACCACCAGCAGCGTGAAGGCGAGCACTTTGAACTGACACATGAACTCAGCTGCGAACTAATGCCACAGGATAGCGGCGCCGCTCAATTCGACCTGGCGCTACACACCTGGGAAAGCCGCGACGGTGCGATCACCGGCAACTGGAATTACGCCACCGATCTGTTTGATCGCAGCACCATCGAGCAGATGCACACCCGCTTCGAATCGTTGCTGAGTCAGATGGTGGCGCAACCGGACAGGGCGATTGGTGATTACGACCTGCTGGATGAGACCAATCGGGAAGCGTTGTCTGACTGGAACTCAACGTCTGCGGATTACGGTCAGCCGATCCCGGTTCACCAGCTATTTGAACAACAGGCTCTGGCTTATCCGGATCGTGTTGCTCTGGTGTTCGCTGATAAGACCCTGACCTATGCCGAACTCGATCAACAAGCGAATCAGCTGGCCCATGCGCTTCGAGCCGCAGGCATCGGCGCTAACAGCCGCGTGGGCGTGAGTGCCGAACGCTCCATCGAACTGGTAGTCGCGCTGTATGGCATCGTCAAAGCCGGCGCAGCCTATGTGCCTATCGATCCGGATCATCCACAGGCCCGCAAGCAACAGGTGTTGCAGGACGCCGGAATTGATCTGCTGTTGACTCACGATGCAGTATTAGAGCGACTGCCTAAGGTTTCCGATGTGACGGTCTGGAATCTGGACCAGCAGGATCTGAGCGATCAGCCGATTTCTGCGGCCGAGTTAGTTTTCCACCCGAATCAGCCGGCGTATGTCATCTACACGTCCGGCTCCACCGGCAAGCCCAAGGGCGTCACTAACACTCACGGCGCTTTTTTTAATCGCTTGCAGTGGATGCAGGCAGAATATCAGCTAGACGTCCGCGATGTGGTCCTCCAGAAAACCCCTTACAGCTTCGATGTCTCGGTCTGGGAATTCTTCTGGCCGCTGATGACGGGCGCACGTTTGGTCATTGCTGAGCCCGGTGCGCACAAGGACCCCGCTCAATTATCCGGCCTCATCAAAAAACAGCACATCACCACGCTGCACTTTGTGCCGTCGATGTTGGCGGCATTCATGAGTCAGGAAAACCTGTTCGCCAATGGTTTGCGTCGAATTATCTGCAGCGGCGAAGCGCTGCCAAAAGCCTTGCAGGATCAGGTGCTGGATCGCTTGCCAAACGCCCAGCTCTACAACCTCTACGGCCCAACCGAAGCGGCCATCGACGTCACCCATTGGGCTTGCCGTTCCGATGAGCGCCACACGGTGCCGATCGGTCAGCCCATTGCCAATCTGCAGATCCATATTCTGGATGCCCGACTGAACGAACAGCCGATCGGTGTCCCCGGTGAACTCTATATCGGTGGTGCCGGACTGGCCCAGGGCTATCACGGCAGGCCCGATCTCACCGCCGCGAGCTTTATCCCGAGCCCGTTCACTGCAGGTGAGCGACTGTATCGCAGCGGCGACCTGGCCCGCTGGTGCAAGGATGGCTCGCTGGAATATCTGGGCCGCCTCGATCACCAGATCAAACTGCGGGGTTTGCGAATCGAGTTGGGTGAAATTGAAACCTTGCTGCGAGACCAACCCAACGTCAGTGATGCTGTAGTGGTCGCCCGCAAAATTGGCGATAGCGAGCAATTGGTGGGTTATCTGCAAAGCCAAGCGGCGGACACGGATGCGATCCGCGCAGTACTCAAACAGCATCTGCCGGATTACATGGTACCGGCCCATCTGATGCTGCTTGACCGTTTCCCGCTATCCGCGAACGGCAAACTGGACCGCAAAGCATTGCCAGACCCAGAGATTGAAACCGCCACCTACGAAGCGCCGCAAGGTGAGATCGAACAGACCCTGGCAGCGATTTGGCAGGACGTGCTCAATATCGAACGGGTAGGGCGAAACGATAACTTCTTTGCGCTGGGTGGCGATTCCATTCTCAGTTTGCGGATTATCGCCAAGGCTCGCAGCCATGATATTCAGCTGACACCCCGTGATGTGTTTGAGCGCCAGACTATCGCTGAGTTGGCGCAGGCCGCCGAACGGGCGAATCCGGATACGGCTGTTTATACTATCGATGCCTCACGTCCGTTGCCGCTGACGCCGATCCAGCATTGGTTCTTCGAACAGGCGATCCCCGAGCGTTCCCACTGGAACCAGTCGCTGTTGCTGACGCCTGCCGAGCCGCTGGATCTGACAGCCCTGACAACCGCCATCACCGCAGTCGTCAAACAGCACGATACCCTTCGCCTGGCGTTTACCCGCGACGCCGAAGGGCAATGGCAGCAACACTATCAAACCGAACAATTGGCGGATGATCGGGTGTGGTCGCGAAACGTGGCTTTGTCGTCATTGCAGGACTGTTGTGATGAGGCGCAGGCCAGCCTCGATATCGAACGCGGAGAACTGTTGCGCGCATTGCATGTGCGGCTGGCCGAAGGCGGTGAGCGGCTGTTGCTGGTGATTCACCACCTGGCGGTAGATGGTGTTTCCTGGCGTATCCTGCTTGATGATTTGCAGTCAGCTTACGAACAGGCACGGGGCGCTGAGGTGCCCGTGCTGGGCGCCAAAGGGGTTCCTTTTCAGGTCTGGGCTGAACGGCTTTCAGAGTTGGCCCGGAGCGAACGCCTCAAACAGCAGCGCGAATACTGGCAGAACCTGCCTGAGCCTGTGCCGTTGCCAGACACTGATCGGGCGGGCAGCAACCGGATGGCCGACAGGCAAACCCAGACGTTCCAGCTGGATGCGTCACTGACACAGCGGTTGCTGACCGACGCTCCCAAAGCCTATCGCACCCGCATTAATGAATTGCTGCTGACGGCATTGGGGCAGGCATTGCATCAGTGGACCGGCGAATCGCGCCATGTGATCGCGCTTGAAGGCCACGGTCGGGAAGACCTGTTTGAAGGCATGGACCTGAGTCGCACGGTTGGCTGGTTTACCAGTCTGTATCCGGTGCAGCTCGCCGGTGGTGGAAACCCCGAGGACGACCTCAAACGCAACAAGGAATATCTGCGTCAGGTTCCCGATGGTGGCATTGGCTATGGCCTGCTGCGCTATCAGACTGGTGAAACGAATCTGCCTGATCTGGCCGGGATGATTGCATTCAATTATTTGGGGCAAACTGATAGTGGCAACGCCGGCTTGCTGACGCTGGCCGATGAACTCAGTGGTCAGCAGCGCAATATTGAGGCACCGCTTGGGTTTGCAATGGCGCTGGACGGCCAGGTTCGGCAGGGCCGCTTCGAAATTGCCTGCAGCTACAGTGGCGCCCGGCATCAGGCCTCGTCGGTCCAGGCTTTGCTGGATTACTACGCCCGTGCGCTCGGGGATCTGGTCGAACTTTGCGACGGGATCTGCGCTCGGGGTAACGGCGTGACACCGTCTGATTTCCCGGCGGTTGTGCTTGATCAGGCCGCGCTGGATGCACTACCGGTTTCGGCTGCCGATATCGGCGACATCCTGCCGCTGACGCCGATGCAGCAGGGCTTGTTGTTCCACAGTGAGCTGGGCGGTGCCGACGACCTGTATGTTAATCAGGTGTCGGTGGCGATCGATGATCTCCCCGCTGAAGCCTTCAAGTCCGCATGGCAGGAAGCGGTTAGCCGACACCCTGTGCTTCGCGCGGCCTTTATACACGCGCCGGGAACGCAGGCGCCGCTGCAGGTTATTCGTCGCAATGCCGCACTGTCTGTGCGGGAGCTGGACTGGCGCAATGCGGCGGATGCCGAACGGAAACTTGAGGCGCTGTGCCAGTCGGAAAAGCAGCCGCCTTTCGATTTTGAAGCGCCGCCACTGATGCGACTGGTGCTGGTACGGCTGACCGACAGCCGCTGGCAAATGGTCTGGACACTGCATCATATCCTGCTGGATGGCTGGAGCAGCGCCGCATTAATGAGCGAAGTGCTGAAGAGCGCAATGGGCGAACCGACGACTGCACCTGCGGCCTACGGTGATTACTTCAGGTGGCTGGCGCGTCAGGATGCCGAACAGAACGCCTATTTCTGGCGAGGTCAGCTGGCTGAGATGGGCGATCCCACCCGCCTGATGCAGTTCATTCGCAGTGATCAGAATGCGCAGGCCGATGACGGCGAAGTTGTACTGACCCTTGAGCGATCAGCGCTGGATACGTTTGCCCGCCAACATCACCTGACACTGAATACGCTGGTTCAGGCCGCATGGACACTCCTGTTGCAGCGATACACCGGCCAGCGGCAGGTCATTTTTGGCGCTACTGTATCAGGTCGCCCGGCGCAGGTTGCCAACGCTGATCGTTTGATGGGCCTGTTTATCAACACGCTACCGGTCATTCAGGCGCCTGCACCGGAACGCACTCTCGTTGACTGGCTCAGTGAGCTGCAGGCCCACAACATGGCCCTGCGGGAACATGAGTTCACGCCGCTTTATGACATCCAGCAATGGGCCGGTCAGGCCGGCCGTGAACTGTTTGATACTTTGCTGGTGTTCGAAAACTTTCCGGTGGATCAGGCACTTCGGGGCAGTGCTCGGGGACTTCAGTTCGGTAACGTATCAATTAGCGAGAAAACCCATTATCCCCTGAGCGTTGCGGTGCAGGTGGGCGAGCAACTATCGCTGCATTTCCACTACAAAGGCGATCAGGTCTCCCGATCGCAGGTTCAGGTACTGGCCTATCACGCCGGACAATTGCTCAATGCGATGGTCAGTCAGCCGGCGGCTCATCTGGCTGATTTGCCACTGCTCACAGAAGCGGAACAAGCGGTCTGGCAGGCCTGGAACCATCCGGCCCATCCACCCGTTGATCCAAGACCGCTGCCTGCCTTGATTGCAGAACAGGCCCAGCGCCGCCCGGATGCAATGGCCGTGGTTCACGGCGCGGAACGTGTGACGTTTGCCGATTTTGATCGCCGTGCCAATCGCCTGGCCCACTGGCTGATCGGGCAAAGTGTAGGCGCCGAAAGTCGGGTTGGCGTTGCCCTCGAACGGGGCGTCGAGATGCTGGTGGCGCTGTATGCCGTGCATAAAGCCGGTGCCGCCTATGTGCCACTGGATCCGGATTACCCGGCCGAGCGGGTGCGTTACATGTTGGCCGATTCCGGCGCGCAACTGCTGTTGAGTCATGAGGCCTCGCAGGATCGCCTGCCGGACGTAGACGGCGTGACGACGATTAACCTCGATACGCTGGATTTGAGCGGTAGTCCGGATCAGGTACCCGAGGTGATCGTACACCCCGAACAACTGGCCTACCTGATCTACACCTCCGGTTCTACAGGCAAGCCCAAAGGCGTTGCCGTCCCGCACGGTGCCATGTCCATGCACTGTCAGACCATTGCCGATCGCTATGGTCTGACGGAAGACGACCGGGAACTGCACTTCCTCTCCATCAGTTTTGATGGCGCCCACGAGCGCTGGCTGACGCCATTGAGTCAGGGCGCCCGCGTGGTTCTGCGGGATCAGGCCCTGTGGAGCGTGCAACAGACCTACGATTGCCTGATCGAAGAAGGCATCACCGTAGCGGCCTTCCCGCCCAGCTACCTGCGACAACTGGCGGAGTGGGCGGAGCTGAAAGGCCAGCCACCAGGCGTGCGTATCTACTGCTTCGCCGGCGAAGCCTTCAGCCGCCAGATGATGCACCACGCCATCACGCATCTGCAGCCGGACTGGATCATCAACGGCTACGGCCCTACCGAAACCGTGGTCACACCCACACTCTGGCGACAGGCGGCCGACACGGCGGACTTCACCAGCGCCTACGCGCCCATCGGTGATCTGGTCGGGGATCGACAGGGTTATGTGCTGGATGCAGACCTTAACCTGCTACCTCCCGGTATTGCCGGCGAGCTCTATCTGGGCGGTGCATTGGCAAGGGGCTATCTCGATCGCCCCGGTATCACCGCTGAACGCTTTGTGCCCAACCCGTTCCGGGCAGGGGAGCGTCTCTATCGCACCGGCGACCGGGTCAAACTGAACCGGGACGGACAGCTGGAATACCAGGGCCGGATGGACCAGCAGGTCAAACTGCGGGGCTTCCGCATCGAGATTGGAGAAGTGGAAGCGGGCCTCAAGGGCTGCGCCGGGGTTAGAGAAACCCTGGCGATGGTGAGAACCACTGTCGCTGGTCAACGCTTGGTAGGCTATGTAGCGGGCGATGAACTGGACGAAGCCACCATCAAGGCCACGCTCAAACAGCAGCTGCCGGACTACATGATCCCGACCCATGTGGTGATTCTGGAGCGGTTACCACAATTGCCGAATGGCAAGTTGGATCGCAATGCCTTGCCGGAGCCCACGGTGGGTAATGATGCCTACGAAGCACCCGTAACCGCGATGGAGCACCAGCTCGCAACCCTCTGGCAGTCATTGCTGAAGTCAGAGCGCATCGGTCGTTATGACAATTTCTTTGAGCTGGGCGGGCATTCATTGCTTGCCACTCAGCTGATCTCAACCCTGCGCCATGAACAAGGGCTGGATGTGCCGCTGCGCTCCATTTTTGAAGCGCCGGTGCTGGCCGATCTGGCAACGCTGCTGGAGGAAAACGACACCTTGGCAGGGGGCACACAAATCGACGCCCCGAAGTTGTCCCGAGTGGGCCTGAGCCGGGCACCGCAATCGTTTGCTCAGCAGCGCTTGTGGTTTCTTGATCAGCTGGAGCCGGGTTCAACCGCTTATCACTTGCCCGGCATTCTCGAATTGCGGGGCGCGGTGGATGTCAGTGCCATGCAGCGAGCTGTGACACTGTTGGCTGAACGCCATGAGGTGCTGCGCACTCGATTGGTGAGCGCGCAGGAATGCGAGTCCTTGCCACAGCAATGCATTGACGCGGTCTCTGTTGAGCTGACGGTGACGGACCTGTCGGACAACAGCAATCCGAATATTGTGTTTGAACAGCATGCCAAAGCCTTTATGAACGCGCCGTTTGCGATGGCAGACGCGCCATTGTGGCGGGTAGAGTTGGTGCGCATCGCCGGCGACGAGTGGCGGTTGTTGCTGTGTATGCATCATGCCATCTCGGATGGTGGATCGGTGCAGGTATTGCTGCGGGATATTGCCGCGGGCTATCGCGCCGCGCTTGCCGGGCGCAATCCAGACTGGCAGCCACTACCCGTCCAGTATGCCGACTATGCCATCTGGCAACGGCAATGGCTCGGCGGCGGTGAGGGCGAACGGCAACTGACTTACTGGCGTGCCCAGCTCGGGAATTATCAGCCGGTACTGGAATTGCCGACGGATTATCCACGGCCGGCACGGCAGAGTTTCAAAGGCGCGCGGTATTACTTTGCACTGAACGCCTCATTGGCTGACAAGGTCCGCGCGCTGGCGAGTGGGCAGGGCGTGACGCCCTTTATGGTGCTCCTTGGTGCCTGGCAGACATTGCTGCATCGGTTGAGTGGGCAAGACGATATTCGCGTCGGCGTGCCGATTGCCGGCCGCACCCGCCCGGAGGTTCAGGAGCTGATCGGCTTCTTCGTCAACACTCAGGTGCTGCGTTCGGAACTGGCGCCAGCCCACACCTTCGGGCAAGTGCTGCGCACAGTAAAAGAAGCGGCACTGGGTGCTCAGGAAAATCAGGATCTGCCGTTCGAACAATTGGTGGAGGCGCTGCAACCCGAGCGAAGCCTGAGCCACAATCCGCTATTTCAGGTGGCTTACGATCATCAGCAGAAGATCGACAGTGCGCTCACTGGTCTGCCGGGCATTGAGGCAAAGGTGCTGCCGTTTGAAGATGCCAGTACCCAGTTTGATTTGGCGCTGAACACGCTGGAAGACGAGAGCTGGCAATTGTCAGGCAACTGGAACTACGCTACCGATCTGTTTGATCGGAGCACCATCGAGCAGATGCACACCCGCTTCGAATCGTTGCTGAGTCAGATGGTGGCGCAGCCGGACCGTGCGATTGGTGATTACGACCTGCTGGATGAGACCGATCGGGAAGCGTTGTCTGACTGGAATTCAACGTCTGCGGATTTCGGTCAGCCGATCCCGGTTCACCAACTGTTTGAAAAGCAGGCTCTGACTTATCCGGATCGTGTTGCTCTGGTGTTCGCTGATCAGACCCTGACCTATGCCGAACTGGATCAGCGAGCCAACCAACTGGCTCATGCACTTCGAACGTCGGGCATTGGTAGCAACAGCCGGGTGGGCGTGAGCGCTGAGCGTTCCATCGAACTGGTGGTGTCGCTGTATGGCATCGTCAAAGCCGGCGCAGCCTATGTGCCTATCGATCCGGATCATCCACAGGCCCGCAAGCAGCAGGTACTGCAGGATGCGGGGATTGATCTGCTGCTGACTCACAATGCAGCCACGGATCGCCTGCCGGACATGGCGAATGTGACCGTCTGGAATCTCGATCAGAAGGATCTGAGCGACCAACTGATCACGGCACCCAATCTTGTTTTCCACCCGAATCAGCCGGCGTATGTCATCTACACCTCCGGCTCCACCGGCAAGCCCAAGGGCGTCACTAACACTCACGGCGCTCTTTTTAATCGCTTGCAGTGGATGCAGGCGGAGTACGAATTAGACGCCAGCGACGCGGTCCTCCAGAAAACCCCGTACAGCTTCGACGTCTCGGTCTGGGAATTCTTCTGGCCGCTGATGACCGGTGCACGTTTGGTGATTGCCGAGCCCGGTGCTCACAAAGATCCAGTACAGCTCTCTCAAATCATCAAAGAGCAAACCATCACCACGCTGCATTTTGTGCCGTCGATGTTGGCGGCATTCATGAGTCAGGAAAACCTGTTCGCCAATAGTTTGCGTCGAATTATCTGCAGCGGCGAAGCGCTGCCAAAAGCCTTGCAGGATCAGGTGCTGGATCGCTTGCCAAACGCCCAGCTCTACAACCTCTACGGCCCAACCGAAGCGGCCATCGACGTCACCCATTGGGCCTGCCGTTCCGATGGGCGCCACACGGTGCCGATCGGTCAGCCCATTGCCAATCTGCAGATCCATATTCTGGATGGCCGGCTGAACGCACAGCCCATTGGCGTCCCCGGTGAGCTTTATATTGGCGGCGCCGGACTGGCCCAGGGCTATCACGGCAGGCCCGATCTCACCGCCGCGAGCTTTATCCCGAGCCCGTTCACTCCCGGCGAACGACTCTATCGCAGTGGCGATCTGGCCCGCTGGTGCAAGGATGGCTCGCTGGAATATCTGGGCCGCCTCGATCACCAGATCAAACTGCGGGGTTTGCGAATCGAACTGGGTGAAATTGAAACCTTGCTACGTGAGCAACCCAACGTCAGTGATGCTGTAGTTGTCGCCCGCAAAATTGGCGATAGCGAGCAATTGGTGGGTTATCTGCAAAGCCAAGAGGCGGACACTGATGCAATTCGTACTGCACTCAAACAGCATCTGCCAGATTACATGGTGCCGGCTCACTTAATGCTGCTTGACCGCTTCCCGCTATCCGCGAACGGCAAACTGGATCGCAAAGCGCTGCCCGATCCTGAGATAGAAACCGCAACTTACGAAGCGCCGCAAGGCGAGACCGAACAGACCCTGGCCGCGATTTGGCAGGACGTGCTCAATATCGAACGGGTGGGGCGAAACGATAACTTCTTTGCTTTGGGTGGGCATTCGCTGCTCGGGGTGCAACTGGTGCATCGCATTCAGCGCGAGTTGAATCGAACGCTGCCACTCAGTGCAGTATTCGAGACCCATACGTTTGCCGAGTTTGCGCAGCAACTGTCGTCTGAGTCCGATGAGTCACAAACGCTAATGCTGGAGCCGCAAACACGGGGCGTCCATTCACCCCAGTCCTTTGCCCAGCAACGCCTCTGGTTCCTGGCACAACTGGAGCCGGAAAGCTGTGCTTATCATCTGCCCGCTGGCCTGCGCCTGACCGGGGAATTAGATGAAGCTGCGCTGCAAACCGCACTCGAAGGACTGACCCAACATCACGAAAGCCTGCGTACCCGATTTGCTCATGGCGATGACGGTGTACCTCAGCAGGTTATCTGCGTCGATCAAGCGATCACGCTGCAGCACCACGATCTGCGCGATAGGCAGGATCAGTTCGCAGAACTGTTCCAGCACTTCAATCAGCAGCCCTTTGATCTTGAAGCGGCTGCGCCCTGGCGAGTCGCACTGGTCCGGATGGCACCGGATGAACGGCGCTTGCTGATCTGCATGCATCACATTATGTCGGATGGCTGGTCGATGCAGGTGTTTGTTGATGAGCTTGTGGACCGCTACCAGGCAGCGGTTCGAGGTGAAGCGCCTGAACTGGCACCGCTGTCGATTCAGTATCCGGACTACGCCATCTGGCAGCGGAAGTGGCTGGCCGGCACCCATGATAGACAACTGGCATGGTGGCGGGACCAGCTCGGGGACGAACACCCCACGCTGGATTTGCCATCAGATCGTCCAAGGCCGTCACAACGGGATGGGCGGGGAGCGCGGCATGGATTCAGTCTGACGGCTGATCAGTCTCGGCGCTTGCGCCGGTTGGCGCGTGACCATCAGTCTTCGCTGTTTATGGTGATGCTCACCGGTTTTGAAGCCTTGCTTTACCGGCTGACCGGCCAGCAGGACCTGAGAATCGGTGTCCCGGTAGCCGGCCGACATCAACCGGCCACTGAATCGCTGATCGGCTTCTTTATCAATACGCTGGTGATTCGCGCAGACATTGATGCCGCAGCGGATTTTGCCGGATTGCTGCAGCAGACCCGGGAGCGGGTTCTGGGGGCTCAAGCGCATGCTGATTTGCCATTTGAACAACTGGTAGAGGCGTTACAGCCCGAACGGAGCCTCAGTCATAACCCGTTGTTCCAGGTGAGCTACAACCATCAGGTGATCGATTCCTCATCGCTCGGCAACCTTGACGGATTAACCTGCGAACCGCTGGTTTGTCCATCTGAAAACGCCCATTTCGATCTGGTGCTCGGCACCATCGAGCAGCCCGATCACGACGTGATCGACGGCTACCTCGACTTTGCGACGGATATCTTTGACGTCAGCACAGTGTTGCGGCTGACCGAACAGTTGATCACATTGCTGGATGCCGCGACGGCCGAGCCCACAATGCGTCTTTCTGAATTACCGCTCCTCACAGAAGCGGAACAAGCGGTCTGGCAGGACTGGAACCATCCGGCCCATCCACCCGTTGATCCAAGACCGCTGCCTGCCTTGATTGCCGAACAGGCCCAGCGCCGCCCGGATGCAATGGCCGTGGTTCACGGCGCGGAACGTGTGACGTTTGCCGATTTTGATCGCCGTGCCAATCGCCTGGCCCACTGGCTGATCGGGCAGGGCGTAGGCGCTGAAAGCCGGGTGGGCGTTGCCCTCGAACGGGGCGTCGAGATGCTGGTGGCCCTGTATGCCGTGCATAAAACCGGTGCCGCCTATGTGCCACTGGATCCGGATTACCCGGCGGAGCGGGTGCGCTACATGCTGGCCGACTCGGGGGCTCAATTGCTGTTGAGTCATGAGGCCTCGCAGGATCGCCTGCCGGACGTAGACGGCGTGACGACGATTAACCTCGATACGCTGGATTTGAGCGGTAGTCCGGATCAGGTACCCGAGGTGATCGTACACCCCGAACAACTGGCCTACCTGATCTACACCTCCGGTTCTACCGGTAAGCCCAAAGGCGTCGCCGTCCCGCACGGTGCCATGTCCATGCATTGCCAGACCATTGCCGATCGCTATGGCCTGACTGAAGACGACCGGGAACTGCACTTCCTCTCCATCAGTTTTGATGGCGCCCACGAACGCTGGCTGACGCCACTCAGCCAGGGCGCCCGCGTGGTCCTTCGGGACCAGGCCCTGTGGAGCGTGCAACAGACCTACGATTGCCTGATCGAAGAAGGCATCACCGTAGCGGCCTTCCCGCCCAGCTACCTGCGACAACTGGCGGAGTGGGCGGAACTGAAAGGCCAGCCACCGGGCGTGCGTATCTACTGCTTCGCCGGCGAAGCCTTCAGCCGCCAGATGATGCACCACGCCATCACGCATCTGCAGCCGGACTGGATCATCAACGGCTACGGCCCCACTGAAACCGTGGTCACGCCCACACTCTGGCGACAGGCGGCAGATACCGCCGATTTCACCAGCGCCTACGCGCCCATCGGCGATCTGGTCGGGGATCGACAAGGCTATGTGCTGGATGCAGACCTTAACCTGCTACCTCCCGGTATTGCCGGTGAGCTCTATCTGGGCGGTGCATTGGCAAGGGGCTATCTCGATCGCCCCGGCATCACCGCTGAACGCTTTGTGCCCAACCCATTCCGGGCCGGCGAACGCCTATACCGCACCGGCGATCGGGTCAAACTGAACCGGGACGGACAGCTGGAATACCAGGGCCGGATGGACCAGCAGGTCAAGTTGCGGGGCTTCCGCATCGAGATTGGAGAAGTGGAAGCGGGCCTCAAGGGCTGTGCCGGGGTCAGAGAAACCCTGGCGATGGTGAGAACCACTGCTGCCGGTCAGCGACTGGTGGGCTATGTAGCGGGCGATGAACTGGACGAAGCCACCATCAAGGCGACGCTCAAACAGCAGCTGCCGGACTACATGATCCCCACCCATGTGGTGATCCTGGACCGGTTGCCGCAATTGCCCAATGGCAAGCTGGATCGCAATGCCTTGCCAGAGCCCGAAACCATTGTCCGCGAGCGTGAAGCGCCAAAAGGCGAGCGTGAATGCATGCTGGCGTCGTTGTGGCAAAGCACCTTGGGCATCGACGATGTTGGCAGGCAGGACAGCTTCTTTGAACTGGGCGGAGATTCGATCCAGTCGTTGGGGCTGATTACCCGCCTGCGCCAGCAAGGCTGGCAGCTCACACCCAAGCAGGTGTTTCTGAAACCTCATCTGGCTGATATGGCGGCAGCGCTGGTTGAAGCCATTACTGATGAGGTAGCCGCGCCCAGAGCAGAAGGGAGTGTGCCCCTCACGCCAATTCAGGCGCACTTCTTCAGCCAATCCTGGCGTCAGCCGGCACACTGGAATCAGGCGCTGATGCTTGAAGTCGCGCGCCCGTTAAATGTCGATTACCTGCACCGAGCGATTACGGCGCTGATCAATCAGCACGATAGCCTACGACTTGGTTTTGAACAGGATTTGGCATCAGGACAGTGGCAAGGCTTTTATCGCAACAACGAAAGCGCAGATCGTCTTCTGCATGTTTTTGAGTGCGATAACGCGGAGCATTTCGACACGCTTTGCGCGCAGGCGCAACGGAGTTTTGACCTCAAGAGTGGGCCACTCGGGGCTGTTCTGCTCGGATCCATGCCCGGTGGTGAGCAACGGATGCTGCTGGTATTCCATCACCTGATTGTGGACGGTGTGTCCTGGCGGATACTGCTGGACGATCTGGTGCGGATCTATCAGCAACTTGAAGCGGGCCATGCGCCTGACGCCGGAATGCGCAGCGCGAGTTATCAGCAATGGGCTGAGTATTTACAGGCAACAGTGACTCGGGACGATTGGGCTGCCGAGAAGGACTACTGGCTCAAGTTGCAAGGCACTCAGGAACCCTGGCCCGTTGATAATCCCGATGGTCGTGCGACTCATGGTGATGCCGCCAATAGCGACTGGTCCCTGCCAGCAGAGCACACTCAGCAATTGCTGAGGGAGACACTGGCTGCCCGCAATGCCGGTATGGATGATCTGCTGCTGACCGCATTGGCTGAAGGTCTGCGGGAATGGGGTGGCCTCACTCAGCCACTGGTCGCGGTGGAAGGACATGGTCGCGAACAACTGGAAAACGGGCCCGATGCCGGGCGCACGGTCGGCTGGTTCACCAGCCTGTACCCCATGCGTCTGAATGCTACAGGTGATATCGATAAAACGTTTGAAGCGGTTGCCGGCGCGCGCGCTGACCTGCCCGCCAAAGGTGTGGGCTTTGGTCTGTTGCGCTACCTGGGCACCAGCGACTGCCGTGCGGCATTGGCAGCTATCGCGGAACCCAAAGTCGCGTTCAACTATCTCGGGCAGTTCAATACTGATCTGGGAGACGGACGCTTTAAACCCTTGCCGGTTGATGCCAGCGAGTTAGTGGGCCCACACGAGCCGCTGCTGCGGGAACTCGAAATCAACGGCCAGATCCACGGCGGACAACTGACCCTGAGTTGTCGCTACAGCCGTCAGCGCTATCGGCAACGCACTGTCCAGCGCTTGTTGGCCGCAGTCGGATCAGCGTTGGAGTCCCTGATAGCCCATTCGGTGCCGGTGGTCGAGGCGCAAGCCGAAGACGCACCTGCGCAAACGGTGAACCCACTCATTCGTCTGGGAAGTGGTGAAAGCGGCAAGCCCCGGCTGTATTGTCCGCATCCCGTTAGCGGCACGGTTGTGGGTTATTACCCGCTCGCTGCCCGGTTATCCCATCATTGGGATGTGTGGGGCTTCCAGAATCGACAGTTACTCGATGCCCGTTGGCGGGATACCTCGCTGGTCGCCATGGCCCGTGATTATGTTCGCGATTTGCTGCAGCAACAGCCACACGGGCCATATCACTTGCTGGGCTGGTCGATGGGCGGCGCATTGGCGCTTGAAATGGCGCGCCTGCTGGAGCGCCTGGGCAAGTCCGTCGCGTTTGTCGGATTGATTGACGGCTACGTGCCTGGCGCGGGCAAACCTCGCAATGATGCCGACAACCCGGCATCGCCCGACGGGGTCAGTGACGATCAATGGCAACAGCTGTTGGCGTTGGAGCGCCACATGCGCAGCCTTGCCCGTGAGCATACTGAAGTGCGTCCGCTGAAGGCGCCAGTCTATGCCTGGTGGGCGTCGCAATCGCCGGAAAACAATCAGGATGCCGAAGCGCTTTTGACGGCGGCGATAGGGCGCCCTCTTAGCCTGTCAGCGTGGATCGACGCAGACCATCTTGGCATTGTCCGCGATGCGTCTTTCATGGCCGATCTCAAAGCACGGCTTGGCCTCATCAGCGGCTCAATGGTCACGGATGCCAATAATGTCTCCGGCTAGCACCTGGTAAATTGTAATGACTGACAATCACAAATAGGAATCACTACCATTTACATTAAGGTTAAGTTTAATTAAGGTGCTAGGGCTTTTTCAGCGGGCCGCGGGAACACGCTGCTCCAAAGGATCAACATGTTAGGGAATACAGGTATGAAACGTTCCGACAATAACTCGCAGGCCTTCCGCATCAGCATGCTGGCCGCGCTAGTGGCCGGTGCACTGCCATTGCACGCGATGGCTCAGGATGACGAAGCGGTAGAACTGGATGAAATTGTCGTTTCTGACGACCGTCAGGGTCCGGTTGGCCCTGATTATGGCTACAAAGCAGAGCGCAGCCTGACGGCGACCAAAACCGATACGCCGCTTTCTGAGACACCGCGATCCGTTTCTGTGGTCACACGCAACCAGATTGAAGACCAAAACTCCCGAACGCTGAGTGACATCCTGGGCTACGTTCCCGGTATCTCTGCGCCAAGTTTCCCGGTAGGTGACAGCCTGGCCGGCGATATCTTTTATATTCGCGGTATGAACCAGCGGGATTACGGCTACGGCACTTACCGTGACGGCCTGCGGGTGCAATCGAATGCCTATTCGACGTCTGCCGAGCCTTATGGCCTTGAGCGCGTCGAAGTCTTCAAGGGCCCAACGTCAGTGCTCTACGGAGAAAACGTTCCAGGTGGCCTGGTTAATCTGGTCAGCAAGCGTCCCACTGAAACACCGCAGGGAGAGGTCAATCTCAGCTACGGCACCCACAGCCGGGCAGAAGGTTCAGTCGATGTCTCGGGACCACTGACCGAAAGCGGCAACGTTCTGGGCCGATTGGTGTTTCTCGGTCGTGATGCCGACACCCAAATTGAAAACGTCGAAGATGACCGCGTATTCATTGCGCCGTCCATTACCTTCAAGCTGACCGATCAGGACACCCTGACGCTGCTCAGCCTTTACCAGCGCGACAAAACCGAGCTCCAGCTGGGGCTGCCGGCAGCAGGCGTCTTGCTTGATCACCCGAGTGGACAGAAACAGGACCTTGATGCCTCGCTGGGACACCCGACCTGGGATACCTTTGATCGTGAGTTCTGGACGCTAGGCTACGAATACGAACATATGTTCAATAGCGACTGGGCCTTTAACCAGAACGCCCGTTACATGAAGTCCAAGATTCAGCGAAATGAGGTGTGGTGGAGTTTCCCGCCTGCTGGCTTCGGGGGCGCGGCTGGTGACGGTTACGATCCGTTTGTCGTTGCCTACGGTCGCGATCGCGAAAATGAGTCGACCGCGTTTTCGATTGATAACCGGCTGGTCGGTAAATTCCGGACGGGCGATCTTGATAATACGGTATTAGTCGGTGCCAGCTTTGATAAGACCTCGTTCGATCAGGTCCAGTATGTCAGTCAGGCGCCAAATGAATACACCCCTCTTGATGTGTTCGATCCTCAATGGCCGAGTGAACCGCAGACCTCCAACCTGTCCAGTGATGATGACACCAAACAGGACCTGGCCGGTATTTACACGCAGTGGCAAGGCAAGATTGGTGGTTTGATCGGTTTGATAGGCGGTCGTTATGACTGGGCAAAAAGCGAAGTTGATAACCGCCTTGCCGGCGGCAATGACATCAGCACCGAAGATGATGATTTCAGCTGGCAAACGGGTCTGATGTATCAGTTTGATAGTGGAGTATCGCCATACATCAGTTATGCCACGTCATTCGTGCCGGTGCAGCAGCTTCAGAATCCGGGACAGGCGCCATTTGATCCGATCACTGGTGACCAGTATGAAGCCGGTATCAAGTACGAGCCGATCGGGTGGAACACGACGGCAACGGTTGCAGCCTACAGAATCAACAAGGATGGTGATCTGTTCTACGACTCGACCATTGCCGGATACCGTCAGATTGGCGAATCCGTATCCCGAGGGGCGGAAGTGGAGGTCAGGAGTGATCTGACCGAAAGCCTGAGCATGGTGGCGTCGTACACCTATACCGATGCCGAGATCACCGAAGATGGCGGCTCCCGCTATGAAGGTAACCAGGTTGTTGGCGTGCCCCGTCATCAGGCATCGCTCTGGGCCAACTACGAGTTCTTCGGTGACATGCTGAATGGACTGGAAACCGGGGTAGGTGCACGTTATCTGGGAAGCTCCTACGCATACCCTTCTCCGACGCTCGCGTACGGCACTTTGAAAACCAAGAATGTCACCCTGTTTGATTTCGCCATCGGCTATGCGATGACCGAAAACTGGCGGGTGCAGGGCAATGTCCAGAACCTGTTCGACAAGCGGTACGTGGCCGAATGTAACAATGCCGGTCGCTGCTACTGGGGTTCTGAACGCACGATACAGGGAACCTTGACTTACAACTGGTAAGTACCGGGGCAGTATCAAAAACGGCGGAGCATTGGCTTCGCCGTTTTTGTTGTTTGTATCATCACAGCATTTGTCGGCATAAGGATCAGGGTGTGAGCGCTACACTCAAAATGGATGAAGCCTCGGGCCACGGGTACGGTCGCCGGGCCCTTCGGGTCGCCGGGTGGGGCGTATTGGTTTTGGCGGTTCTGTTGTGGTTGAGTCTTTCCCGCTATCCGCTCCCTTCAATGGATGCCTGGTTGGCGCCGTGGCAGGCCTCTCCCGGTATTGATGGCCTGTTGCTCTGGTGGTCCCAGATTCCCCGTGTGGTGGCCGGCGTCCTTGTGGGTGCCGGCCTTGGTATAGCCGGTGCGTTGATGCAGCTGATTACCCGCAATCCGCTGGTGTCGCCCGACTTGCTGGGGATTACGGCAGGCGCCCAGTTTGGCGTGATTCTCGGGCTCATGTTGCCCGCCAGTTTCGGCCTGCCGCTGATTTTTATCGGTGGCATTCTCGCCGCTATGCTGACCTCTGCGTTGGCAGGAGGCAGTCGCACTACGCCCCTGAGGTTGGTGCTCGCCGGTATGGCGATGGCGCAAATACTCTACGCGCTGATTACGCTTTTGCTTACCCTGAACGAACATGCCGCGCTGGTGGTCTCCATCTGGGATACCGGCTCTTTGAGCCAGTTGGGCTGGGAGAGGCTTGAGCCGGCGTTCTGGCTGATGCCGCCTCTGTTGCTGGCACTGATGCTGTTGCGTCGACCGCTTAATATGGCGCTTCTGGGCGATGCCCAGATGCGAATGCTGGGGTTGTCCCCGCGTCTCCTGAAAGCCGTTGTGATACTGATTGGTACCGTCATTACCGCGCTTGCAATCCACGTGGCGGGGCCCCTTGGCTTTATTGGTCTGGTGGCACCGAACCTGGTGCGCTACGGATTTGGTGTGCGCTGGCCGGCCAGCTTGTTGCCGCTCGCGGCGCTGTGGGGGGCTGTTCTGACACTCGCTGCCGATGTGTTGGTCACGGAGTTGGAGTTTCTGATCGAGCTCCCGTTGGCGACCTTCTCGGCCATCATTGGTGGTCTTGCCGTCATTCTTCTGCTTCGCCTGACTAGCCGATCCGGGGTGCCGGCGCAAAGTTCGTCAATGATGGGGGGGCCGGTTAACGTCCGGCTTCCGCTTTCACTGACCATTGGAATATTGTTGCTGGTACTGGCAGCTGGCCTTTGGATCGGTGTATTGGGTGGTGCGACGCCGATTACGCTGGCTTCGTTGTTTGAGGGCGGCCATCTGTCCTGGACCCTGTTTGATCTGCGGCTGCCTCGTTTGCTGGTAGACGCCCTTGGTGGTGCGCTGTTTGCGACAAGCGGGTTGATACTTCAGGCCGTTACCCGCAATCCGCTTGCCAGTCCAAGCGTACTGGGTGTCAGTCAGACCTCGGCCTTGGTGGTATTGGCCGGTTTGGTTCTGCTGCCGGATATGGCGCCAGCCTGGCGATTGCCATTTGCCTGGATCGGCGCGGCACTGGCGCTGGGTCTGGTGATCCTGCTCAACATCCGCCACGGCCTGGATCCGCTGCGTCTGATTCTGACAGGATTTGCGATCACCGGCATGGCGGCAGGCGTGACCAGCTTGCTGATCGGCTATTACAGTCTCAATGTGGCACTGGCACTGATCTGGATGTCCGGTAGTAGTTACGGGGCCACATGGACCGAAGTCTGGACCCTGTTGCCCTGGCTGGTTATCGGTCTGTCGCTGGCGATTCTGGCTCGCCGATGGATGGATTTGCTCGCGCTGGGTGATGGCGTTGCCAACAGTCTGGGTGTCGGCGCCCCCCGTAAACGCTTACTACTGCTGACGCTGGCCAGCGTGATGATCGCTGCGAGCGTCAGTGTGCTTGGACCCGTGGCCTTTGTCGGCTTGCTGGTACCTCATGCCGTCCGGTTATTGGGATTTCACGGTTACCGGGATCGGTTGATTGTGACGCCATTAATGGGGGCTGGTTTGCTGGTAGTTGCCGATGTTCTGGGGCAGCGTCTGTTGGCTCCGCTGGATATTCCGCTGGGTGTGATGACGGCCGCCATCGGCGGGCCCGTGTTTCTGGTATTACTCAGCCGCACTTACTTTCGGCGTTCCTGAGGGGCGATCATGGCTATCCGATTCAAAACCACCATTCAGGTGATATTCGCAATCTGGTGCATGGGTGCGCCGCTCCTGGCGTCTGCTGTTTCTGACGTTGTGGCGATGCAATCATCAACGCTGCCCGACCATCCGTTGCGCATTGTCAGCCTTGATGATCTCACAACTGAAATGCTGTTATCGCTGGGCATCGAGCCGGTTGGCGCTGCGAACCCTGATGCCTACCGAAGACAGGGCAAGCCGAATGCTGAGCAGCTTGAGAATACCGTATCACTGGGGTCGCCCCAGCAACCGAACCTTGAACAGTTAGTACTGCTTAAGCCTGATCTTGTGCTGGGGATCTCCAGCCTGCATACGGGACTGTTTGGTCGACTCGATGCGCTGGCACCCACGCTGATATACCGGGTATCCATGGCGCCATCATCGGACGACGCGATAGATGCAGCAGACGCCATGTTGCGCCATCTGGCCGGACTGACGGGTAGACAGAGTCAAGCGGATGCAGTGTTGAACCGCATGTACGAAGCCATTCGTGAAGGCCAGCAGACGGCGCAAAATCTGGGGTTGGCCGGACAGCCGCTGGCAGTGCTTTATCCGTTGTCGATTCAGGGGCGGTTTATCGTTTCCAATGAGCAAACCCTTGTTGTCAGTCTGGCGAACAGGTTGGGGGGCACCAATCCATGGCCCTTGCGAGAGGCGAGAAATCTCCACCGCCGGATTGACGTTCAGGCCCTGGCTGCAGAAGACGATCTCCATGTGCTGTTTATCGGTAATTTCAAAGCGTCTGCCTTATTCAGATCTCCCTTATGGCAGGCGCTTCCTGTTGCGCAGCATGGCCAGTACGGCTTTCTGGAAACACCATACTGGTCCTTTGGTGGGGCGGAGACCGCCACCGTTCTCATGAAGAAAATGACGGACGAGTTGTCCGGAATGACGCGTTAGTGCCCCGCTTGGTTAATGCGTTGATCTACTGAGCGGTAAGTTTCAAACAGCCCCTAAACTTTTATGTCGCTGGTTCGTCTTTAAGGTAAATGCACAGCGAGTATGGCTTATCTGATGGGTCGCTCGCCTGATCCGATACAGAGAGGCAAGGCATGAGTTTCGATAATGACGACACCCTATTTCAGGTTGTGATCAATCCTGAGGAGCAATATTCCATCTGGCCGGATTACAAGGCGCTGCCCGATGGCTGGAAGGCCGTGGGCGTCAAGGGCAACAAGCAGACCTGCCTGTCTCACATTGAAGAGGTCTGGACAGATATGCGACCTTTGAGCCTGCGTCAGCATCTGGCCGGAGCCTGATTTGTCATGGGCTTCGCGTCTCCGAGTAACCGTCAGATACGTCAGTGGGGCGACACCCTGCAGCTCGAAGACGGCTTCCCGCTGCGGGTCAGCCCAATCGCTGACGGCACAAGTCTCAAAGCGCTGTCCTCTGATATCGCGAGTCTGGTTGCTGAATGTCTGGAAACTTCCGGCGGCATTTTGTTCAGTGGCTTCGAAGATCCGGGCATCGAGGTGTTTCAGTCCTTTGCATCGGGGTTCGGTCATCCATTACTGAGCTACGAATTTGGTTCCACACCGCGCAGTCAGGTAACCGGTGGGGGGGTGTATACCTCGACTGAATACCCTGCTCATCGCTCGATTCCGCTGCACAACGAACAGGCGTACACCACCGACTGGCCGATGCGCATCTGGTTTTACTGTGCCCAGGCGGCGCAATCGGGAGGGGAGACACCGATTGCTGACAGTCGTGAGATCTATAGACGCATCGACCCGGTATTGCGACAGCGTTTTGAGGACAAGGGCCTGCGCTATGTACGCAATTACGGCAACGGGCTCGACGTGGACTGGCAGCAGGTATTCAACACCGACGACGTGGCAAAGGTCGAATCCTATTGCCGCAATCGCGATATTGATGTTCTGTGGCAACCGGATGGCAGTCTGAGAACAGCCCAGCGCTGTCAGGCAACCGCCCGCCACCCGCGCACCCGTGATTGGGTCTGGTTCAATCAGGCACACCTCTTCCATGTCTCCGCGCTTGATGACGAAATGCAGGAGATACTGCTCGAAACCGTGGGTGAAGAGAATCTGCCTCGCAATGTCTATTACGGAGATGGCTCGCCCATTGAAGTGTCTGCGCTGGATGAAGTTCGCGGCGTACTCGACGATTGCAGGATCGTTTTCCCCTGGCAGACCGGTGATGTACTGATGCTCGACAACATGCTGGCGGCTCATTCAAGACAGCCGTTTGAAGGGGCGCGAAAAGTGGTGGTGGCGATGGCAGAAGGTCATGCTCTGAACGGCAGCCACGACTGATCTGAATATTCTGGAGTTTCTATGTCCAACACCTCCGCCTCGGTGGCGTTACCCGACGGTCGCAGCCTGCAGGCCCGCATTAATGGCAGCGTATTGACGCTAGCTCTGGGTGATCAGCCACTGATTCAGCTTCAGGGCGAACGTGCCAGCGAGTCTGGCGACAAAAAAGGCACCCGGGATAGCGCCAGAGCCTGGCATCTACAATTGGTGGAGTGTGATGGTGAGCGGCGCCTTGAGGCTATCTGGGCTGCTTGTTACTGGCATTTCGCACTCTACCCGGATTGTCACACCGTGCACTGGCGTGATCTCGATATCGACGCCGAGCTGCTTCGCAGTGGTTTGATCGCCAATGCCCAAGGCGTCAGTCTGAGGAGTCTGTTCTGGCAACTGCCGGAACAATGGCTTCGGGCGCCGGCCAGTGCCGGGTATCCGCAACTTTTCGCTGTTGCCGGCGGTGTTCGCCATCCGCAGCGGCCGCCGACGCCGAAAGGTGAAGTCTACCGGCGTTTTGACAACCGTTTGGGGCAATGGATCTCGCTACGCACTCTGGATGTTGATACCGACTTGGAAAGATTCAATCGCTGGCAGAATGACCCGCGAGTCAGTGCCTTCTGGGAAGAAACCGGATCGCTTGAAGAACACCGTGCCCATTTGCAAAAGCTGGATGAGGATCCGCATTCCCTGATGTTGATCGGCTGCTTCGACGATGAACCATTTGCCTACTTTGAAGTCTATTGGGCACAGGAAGATCGCCTCGGCCGCTATTACGATGCGGGCCATTATGACCGGGGCATTCACATGCTGGTGGGGGAGGCGCATCATCGCGGTCCTCACAAGGTGCGGAGCTGGCTTTCAGCGCTGTCCCATTACCTGCTGCTTGATGAACCCCGGACTCAAACGCTGGTGTCCGAGCCCCGGGCCGATAACGACCGAATGATCGCTCATCTCCAGCGTGTCGGTTTTTGCCGTCTGAAGGAGTTCGATTTTCCACACAAGCGTGCGGCATTGATGGCGATGACCCGCGAAGGCTTTTTTGATCGGTGTGATCTGTGTTGATTCACTATGATTGCTGAACTGGCGCCTTTATTTACCGGCGAATTTGCTCATTACCGCGATATCATGGCGCTGCCGGATGATCCCCGGCCTGCCATTCCCGCGACTGATGTTGTCACGCCTGACGGGCTTGAGGCACGTCTGATGGCCTATGCGCCTGATTGTGCCGATGGTGACCGGCGGGCGCTCGTTTCCCAGTGGTCCCGAACCTATTTCCTGCGACTGACAGTGCCGACAGTGGCGGCCAGCCTGGTGCTGGGTTGGCGGCTGCCGGTAGCGTTCGAAACCCTGCAGATCATTATCGGTGATGACGGTTTACCCGAAGGTTTTAAATTGCCTCACGCCGGGGAGCGCTGGAGCGCTGCGCCGGACGGGCCGTTCGAGCGTTTCAGCGATTTGCTGGACGGTAATTTCACGCCGTTTATTGAGGGTTTAGTCGGGCAGGTGAAGGTCTCCCGGAAGGTGCTCTGGAGTAACGCGGGTAACTACTTTGAATGGTTGGTGTCGATGATGGCCAAGGTGCCGTTGCCTGCCGCCATGATTGAGGATGGTCAGGCATTGATCGAAACCGCGCGCCGACCAGACGGCTCCCGCAATCCGATGTACCAACCCGTGCGTTATGTCGAGAGGCAGAGCGGGCCGTCACCGCTGAGACAGCGCCGTCATTGCTGCGTTCGGTATCTGCTGCCGGAACTGGCACTGTGCGAGAATTGTCCGCACATTGATCGCCCGCCTGCAGGCGCGCGCTTGCCGGAAACTGTTTGACGCCTGAAGGTCTCAGTGCGCGATGGCGATCGTATTGCCTTCGGCATGAGGGTGGGGCATGACGGTCATCGGAACGCCGTAAATGGCTTTGAGGGTGTCGCTGCGCATCAGTTCAGAAGGCGCCCCCTGGGTCAACAGCCGACCACTGTGTAAGGCAATCAGGTGGTCGCAATAACGCGCTGCCATATTGATATCATGCAGCACTACCACCACACCAATATCCAACCGGTCACACAAGTCCCTCACTAACGCAAGTACGTCGATCTGATGGGCGATATCGAGCGCCGAGGTGGGTTCGTCCAGCAGCAGGTAGCGCGCATTCTGTGCCAGCAACATGGCAAGCCAGACGCGCTGACGCTCGCCGCCGGACAGTTCATCAATGGGGCGCTTTGCGAACACTTCGGTATGGGTGAGAGCCAGCGCCTTTTCGACTTCGTGCTGGTCATCCGCGCTGAAACGGCCCAGAGCACCATGCCATGGATAGCGGCCAAAACGTACAAGATCGAGCGCCGTCAGGCCTTCGGTAGAAGGCAGATGCTGGGGCAGATACGCAATCTGGCGCGCCAGAGCCCGGTCGCCCCAGGATTCCAGCGGTTTTCCTTCCAGTGACAGCGTGCCCTTGCTGGGCGCCTGCTGGCGGGCTAACAGCTTGATCAGCGTCGATTTACCCGAACCGTTATGCCCGATCAATCCAACCATCTTGCCGTGGTGAATCTGCAGGTCGAGGGGGTGAAGCAGGGTACGGTCAGGTAACTGGTAAGTGACGCCATCCAGCGAAAACATGGAAACTCCGGGCAACGAACAGAGCCAGCGGGCTGGCAGGGATCTGGAATGGTAGGCTAAATGCTAATTATTATCAATCAGGCTTGAGGCAGGTGGGCGCCGTCCGGAGGGGATGGTGACGAGACTCAGGATACGATTATCGAAAACGGTAAACTGAGCGTCCACTTCACGACCATGATGCCATTCGGGTGAAAGCTCTGAGAGCAAGCGCAGGGTTGCCTGCCCCTGGTTATCAAAGCCGATCAGCTCTGCGTGCTGGAAATAGAAGCGCCGTTTAACAATCGGGTAGAGCGCTTTGAAAAGGCTCTCTTTCAGAGAGAAGATAATGGTCAGCAGTTGACCGGGATCAGCTTCCAAAGCGCTGGCATGACGACGCTGTTCGTCCGGGGTTAAGATCTCCTGAAACAGGCGGTGGGCACGGTCAGCGGACATTACGGTTTCCACGTCGATACCGAGCCCCTGATAGTGCTGCCGTGACGCAACCAGTGCTGCCGCCCAGCCATCGCTGTGGGTAATGGTGCCCACGGTCTCAGCTGGCCAGATCGGGGCCCGGTCTTCGCCGATTTCAGGCACGCTGGAAATGCCGGTTTCCAGCTCGAGGGCTTCCCGGGCGCAGGCGCGTCCGGCCACATATTCCGCCTTGCGCTTGTTAACCGCCCGCTCAAAAATCGCCGGTCTGGGAATGTTGCAGGTATCAAATTCGTCGTCGTGGAAAGCGGCGGCATTGAAGAGGGTGCTGACAAAGGCGGTTTTGGCCGGGGGCTGATGACCTGGCCATTGGGTCTGGAAGGGTGAGCAGCAGCGTGGCGGATTCAAGAAGGTACCCCGGTGTCATAGCGGGGCGGAGAGTAACTGGGAATCAGGCTCTCCGCCCGATGCATCACACGTTGAAGCGGAAATGCACGACATCACCGTCTTTAACGATGTAATCCTTGCCCTCAAGGCGCCATTTTCCAGCTTCTTTTGCGCCCTGTTCACCGTTATTGGCCACGAAGTCATCGTAGCCGACGACTTCGGCACGGATAAAGCCTTTCTCGAAGTCAGTATGGATAACGCCAGCTGCTTGCGGGGCGGAGGCGCCGACCCGAACGGTCCAGGCCCGAACTTCCTTAACGCCCGCGGTGAAATAGGTCTGCAGGTTGAGTAGCTTGTAACCTGCGCGAATAACGCGATCCAGACCAGGCTCTTCCATGCCCATTTCCTCGAGGAAGATGGATTTCTCTTCGTCTTCCAGTTCCGCGATTTCAGCTTCCATTTTGTTGCAGATGGGCACAACAACCGCGTTTTCTTCGGCCGCAATGGCGCGGACAACATCAAGATGCGGATTGTTCTCGAAACCTTCTTCATTGACGTTGGCAATGTACATGACCGGTTTAACGGTCAGCAGGCAAAGCTCGCGTACCAGCGCCATCTTTTCGGCATCGAGGTTCATGCTGCGCACGGGTTTGCCTTCGTTGAGCACAGGCAGCAGGGTTTCGAAGACTTCTTCCTGGGCTTTGGCAAACTTGTCGCCGCTTTTGGCAACCCGCTGCACCCGCTTGATGGCCTTCTCTACGGTATCCATGTCAGCCAGCGCCAGTTCGGTGTTAATGACATCGATATCAGCAGCGGGGTCAACCTTGTTGGCAACGTGGATCACGTTGTCATCTTCAAAGCAGCGCACGACCTGGGCGATGGCGTCTGTCTGGCGGATGTTCGCCAGAAACTGGTTACCCAGACCTTCGCCTTTCGAGGCGCCGGCGACGAGGCCTGCAATATCGACGAATTCCATGGTTGTGGGTACCACCCGCTCTGGCTTTACGATCTCGGCCAGTTTGTTCAGGCGGGGATCCGGCATACCAACGACGCCGGCATTGGGCTCGATGGTGCAGAACGGAAAGTTTTCAGCGCCGATACCGGCTTTGGTCAGGGCGTTGAATAGAGTGGATTTGCCGACGTTGGGTAGGCCGACGATACCGCAGTTGAAACCCATGGAAAGCCTCTGCTGGATGCAAAATTGAAAGCGGAATTATACCGGTGTGGTTGAGCCGGTGCGAATGTTAGCGGTCAGTTAGCTGGCTTCACACTGTGCAGCGCATTCATGGCGCGCGCCAGGTGGCCGTCGATCGCGTCGGGCAGTACACGCATGATGTCCATGCAGATGTCATTAAACAGCCCGGTTTCGCTTTTGGTCAGACGACCGAGTACATAGCCGGTAACCTGACGGCTGTCGCCGGGATGGCCAATGCCAATCCGCAAGCGGTGAAAATCATTGGTGCCGAGGTGGGCAATAATGTCGCGCAAACCATTGTGACCGCCATGGCCGCCGCCTTTTTTCAGTTTGGCAGTACCGGGAGGCAGGTCGAGCTCGTCGTGGGCGACGAGAATCTGGTCTGGGCTGATCTTGAAGAAATCGGCAAGCGCCTTAACAGACTGGCCGCTGCGATTCATGAAGGTCATTGGATTCAGTAGGTGCAGGTCATGGCCGTTAAGTTGCACTTTGGCGTACAGGCCATGGTACTTCTTTTCAGGTCGAAGGCTCTGACCCGCTTCGCGGGCCAGAGCTTCAACAAAAAGGGCGCCGGCGTTGTGGCGGGTATTTTCATACTCTGCACCGGGGTTACCCAGTCCCACCACCATGACAATTTGTTGTGACATGCGCCTTTGCCCCCGAAGCGAGAATTATTCCTTCGCTTCGCCTTCTTCGTCTTCAGCTGCGTCTTCAGCTTCGTCTGCCTTGGTGCCCTTCGGCAGGTGAACCGAAACAACAGCCTGATCGTGATCTTCACCTTGCAGCAGGGCTGCAACGCGAACGCCCTTAGGCATTTTCAGATCGCTCAGGTGCAGGGTCTGGTCCATTTCGATGTCGGTCATATCGACTTCGATGAACTCTGGCAGATCCTTCGGCAGACAGATGACTTCCACTTCGTTCAACTGGTGGTTCACAGCGCCACCCTGCAGTTTGATTGCAGGTGCTGTGGATTCGTTGATGAAGTGCAGAGGCACGTTAACGTGGATCTCGTGCTTGTTATCAACCCGCAGGAAGTCAGCGTGGAACAGAGTCGGCTTGTACGGGTGACGCTGCAGGTCTTTCAGGATAACGGTTTCTTTCTTGCCATCAACACTCAGGGTCAGAATGTGAGAGTAGAACGCTTCGTTTTCCAGAGCCTTTTTCAGGTCGTTGTGCCACATGGAAATGGATTGCGCATCCTTGCCGCCACCGTAGATGACTGCCGGAATTTTACGCTCTTCACGACGCAGGCGGCGGCTCGCACCTTTCCCCTGGTCATCGCGAAGGAATGCTTCGAGTAGGAATTCGTTAGACATGGTCAATACCTCAATAAACACCAGTGCCGACTCGCGACCAAGTTGATGGCCTGGTGGTTTCAAATGTCCCGAAAATCAGCCGCACCTGTGCGCAACCATTTCCCGGGTGTTTAAACAAACATGGAGCCAATAAAGGCCCCATGTCTGAATTTCTTTGGAAAAACGCGGACTTATTCGAACATCGCGCTGATCGATTCTTCGTTGCTGACGCGACGGATCGATTCGGCGAGTAGCTCCGCCATTCCGAGGGGGCGGATTCTATCACACTCACGGGCTTTGTCACCCAGAGGGATGGTGTCACAGACCACCAGTTCGTCCAGATCAGAGTCGTTGATGTTCTCGATCGCCGGGCCGGATAGGACAGGGTGCGTGATATAGGCAATAACGCGTGCAGCACCGTGTTCTTTCAGGGCTTTTGCGGCCTTGCACAGGGTGCCGGCAGTATCGACGATGTCGTCAACCAGAATGCAGGTCTTATCGGTGACATCACCGATGATGTGCATAACCTGCGAGACATTGGCTTTCGGGCGACGTTTGTCGATGATGGCAAGGTCAGCATCGTTCAGGCGCTTCGCGATTGCGCGGGCCCGGACGACGCCGCCAACATCTGGTGATACGACAATGATGTTCTCGAAATTCTGGGCTTCGATGTCTTCCAGCAACACTGGTGTTGCGTAGATGTTGTCTACCGGGATATCGAAGAAACCCTGAATCTGGTCGGCGTGAAGGTCGACCGTCAATACGCGGTCAACACCGATACTGCTGATCATGTCCGCAACAACCTTGGCGCTGATGGCGACACGGGTGGAACGTACGCGACGATCCTGGCGGGCATAACCGTAATAGGGGATTACAGCCGTGATCCGGGTAGCAGAGGCGCGGCGCAGGGCGTCGGCCATCACGATAAGCTCCATGAGGTTATCGTTAGTCGGATAGCATGTAGGCTGAATGATAAAAACGTCATGGCCACGCACGTTTTCGTCGATTTCAACGGTGGTTTCGCCGTCACTGAATCGACCGACAGTGGCTTCCCCCAGGGGGATATGAAGCTTTTGGGCAATACTGCGGGCGAGGTCCGGGTGAGCGTTACCGGCAAAGATCATTAACTTGGACACGACGGAATCCTTCTCGGTTTCAGCGTTCAGTTCAGAAGAATCGGAAGAAAGGTGGCTGGGGTGGCAGGACTCGAACCTGCGAATGACGGGATCAAAACCCGTTGCCTTACCACTTGGCGACACCCCAGTATCGTGCTTTTTCGGCATCAGTCTAGCTCCGTCAGCTTTGTGTGAAGCGGTGAATGATTCACCCCTCTTGTGACGAACCCGTTAATGCCGGAGGGTTTCCTTGCCCAAACTGCTTGGGCGTCGGATTCTGTTGGGAAACGTCCAAAAATGCAAGCCCCGGTTCCGGTTAATCTTGCAGGTCCGAATTGTTTCAGCCATTCCAGGCTTTTACCGACCTCAGGATACAGTCCACAGACCATATCTTCACAGTCGTTTCGGTACCTCGAGGCGTCTCCCTCAAAAGCGGGCGCTATTGTGATTCTAGGGGTATTTCTTGTCAACCCTTCCTGGGAAAAAATCAGTCCGGTATTGATGTTGCAATCTGGTTTTAGCACCACAAACCAGTCCTCAGGCGGGTTTGCGCGCGTCAGTTTTTCGCCGACGCCTTCGGCAAAAGCAGCGAAGCCACGCACAAAAACCGGTACATCGGCACCAAGGGTCAGCCCCAGGGCGGCCAGTTTGTCGATCGAAAGGTTCAACCCCCAGAAATAATTCAGGCCCAGCAGTGTTGTTGCGGCATCGGAAGAGCCGCCTCCGACGCCACCCCCCATTGGCAGACGTTTGGTCAGCGTCATCCTGACGCCGGGAAGAGGGCTGTTGGCTTCGCGCTGGAGTAATCGGGCTGCACGCATGACCAGGTTGTCCTCTGAGCGAACGTCAGCCAGAGCCGGTTCCAGAACAATATCGTTGCCTCTGATGGGGGTAAACTCAATGTCGTCGCCGTACTCCAGAAACTGGAACAGGGTCTGTAATTCATGGAAGCCGTCTTCACGACGGCTATTGATGTGCAGAAACAGATTCAGTTTGGCGGGAGCGGGGAGGGTGAACGTCATGGCGCTGTCTGGGTGGTCTGCCAGTCAGTTACAACCAGGCGAATGCGCCGGTCCTCCTTGAATGCCGTGATACGCGATGGCAGGGGCGGATAACCGTCGATAAAGGCGTTGCGCCGGTCGATACGTATGTCCCATCCCTGCTGCCTTATAGCTGCTAGCACGCCTTGCTGATCAAACAGCAATTCATAGTCGCCGTCGGGCGCCGGCACACCTTTGATCCACCAGCTCAGGCTGTGGATGGGAAATTGCCAGCCGGTCGCCGCCTTGATCAGCTCTTGCGGATCGTTTGAGCGATATACCTTGCCGTCTGACAGTGTCAGGGTGATAAACCCCGGCATGCCCTCCAGTTCTGTGCGCCCCATGCCAAGAAATGCAGAGGAGAGCATCAGGCTGTACTGGTCGTTATCCTGTTGCCAGCGGTTAATGACCGCTGAGCCGCTGTCGTCAGGCTGACGGACGGCAAGCTTGCCTTGCAGCACCCAGTGATTGAGGTCTCCTAGCATCGCCTGACGTTTGGCCCAGTCGGCCGGCGGCTGGTTCGTGAGGCCGTCGGGTAGTGGTGTGTCGGGCACGCTGGCGCAGGCTACCAGCAGCAGCGACAGGGTTAACGCTGATAAGAGTCGGATAGGTTGCACGATCAAGATCCTGCGCCAAGCCTTTGCCGGGTTTCTTCGATCAGCGTGTCGTCAGGGTTGTCTTCCTGGCCGCGATTCCATATGACCTCTGCCTGATCCTGCTCGCCATTGACGTAGAGGGCTTCCCCGAAGTGGGCAGCGACCTCCGGATCGGGGAAGGCTGCGTAGGCCTGACGTAGATACTCCAGCGCCTTTTCCATATTGCCGAGCTTGAAGTGTGCCCAGCCAATGCTGTCGAGGATGGCCGGGTTCTCGGGCTCCAGTTGGTGAGCCTTTTCCAGCAGCGTCATGGCTTCGTCGAGACGGCTGTCGTCGGACGTCAGTATGTAGCCAAGCGCGTTGAGGGCGACGGCGTTTTCGGGCTGTGCCTCAACGATATAACGAAGATCAGCTTCAGCCTCGGCGTCACGGTCCATCTGATCGAACAGCATGGCGCGGGCGTAGCGAATGCGGGTGTTTTCGGGGAAATCCACCAGGGCTTCAGTGGCGGCACCGAGTGCATCGTCGTTCTGGTCAAGGTCAAGCAATGTGTTGACTTCAATCAGCCACAGGCTTTCCGAGATGTCTGGAGCTTGCTGGCGCAGCATTCGAAGATCAGCAAGGGCGCTGTCCAGTTCGCCTTGCTGGCCGCGGAGGTAAGTCGCACGGGCGATTGCTGGCAGATAGTGATTGCCCTCGCTGACCTGGCCATACTCGTCGATGGCGGTTTGGGTGTTGCCGGCATCGTCTTCCAGGCGACCGAGGTAATAGTGTGCTTCATCGGCATGCTGGTCGTTTTCGATGAGCGCGATCAGGTTTTCCCTTGCAACATCATGCTGGCCATTTTCGAGTGCAATCAATGCGTAAGATAATTGCAGCCCCGGCACATCAGGGAATCGTTCGTGCAGCGCCTCGAACTGGTCCTCAGCGGCCTGCATTTGTTTGTCTTCGATCAGCATCCGGCCATAAAGCGTGCCCAGTTTGCGATTCTCCGGGAAGCGGCGGGACTGATAGCGAAGAAATTCAATGGCCTCGTCCTTCTTGCCAGCTTGATAAAGCAACTCACCTTTGAGGACAAGTGCCGGCTGGAAGGGTGACGATTCCGAATCGTCCAGTAGTGGCTCAAGTTGCTTCATGGCGCCCGCGGTATCACCGTTGGCCCGCAGCAAAAGGGCAATACCGTATTTTATTTCAGAATTATCCGGGTGCCGTTCTTCCAGATCACGGTAAAGGTCCAGCAGGTGCTGTTTGTCTTCATCTGGCAGGGTGCTGGCCAGTGCGGCCAGGTCATCGAAGTCGGCATCCTGGCCCTGGGCCAGGATTTTCTCCATATGATAAAGCGCGAGATCGAAATCTTTCTGGCGCACATACTGGATGGCGGCGACCCGGTGGGCTTCCAGGTTATCTGGCTGGACTTCCAACCAGAGGTTGGCGAGCTGCAGCTGGGCATTGTCGCCATTCAGTGACTGGGCGATGCGCATGGCACGCTGGATAACGCCCACATCGCGGGATGACTTCGCGGCTTCGATATAGTTCACCAGCGTAACGTCGTAGCGCCCGCGCTGGGCAGCCACTTCGGCGCTCAGCAGACTATAGAGAGTGTCCTGGTCAAAGCTGGCATAATCCAGTGGCGCTTGCTTCGGCGCTGATGCTGCGGCTTCCGGCGCGGCATCGCTCGCGTCAGCGGCTGATTGGCTATCGGAAAGATGGGCACAGCCCACCAGGCTGAGGCCCAGAAGGCCGGTAATGACAGATAAAACAGGTCTGTACATGATACGTCCAGTGGCGATTGACTTGTTGCGCGAGCCTATAATGGCACAAGGAAATTGCCTTGCCCAATGACCGTTCCCTCATCTTTTGGGGGTAACGCCTGAGTGCTGCGCAGAGGTAGCATCAGACCGCCCATTCAGATAACCCGAAACGGGTGCAGGTATCCATTGGTTTTTACATCCTGGGCTGTATTTAGTGGAATTAACCGGTCTTGAAGCGAGTACGAACTCTCCACGGGTGGCACCGAGTGGCTCCCGTCGCTAAAATGGCGGATTATGGCGTGCACTCCGGTTCGCTCTGGGTAAAAGGCTGATTTCTGATTTCATGGCATTTTCATGGCACTACTGACGCTAGGCATTAACCACAAAACCGCACCGCTTGAGTTGCGTGAACGGGTCGCCTTTACGCCTGAGCATATGGGCGATGCGTTTGCCGCGCTGAAAGTGGCCGTTGGTGTGGAAGAAGTGGCGATCCTGTCGACCTGCAACAGGACCGAGCTCTATCTGGTGGCCGACGAAGACTCTGCAGCAGCCGTGCTTCACTGGGTGGCCGGCTTTCATGAGTTTGATGTCAGCGAGTTCCGCAACAGTTTCTATATACACCGCAATGAAGAGGCCGTGCGTCACATGATGCGGGTTGCCTCCGGTCTCGATTCCATGGTGTTGGGAGAGCCCCAGATCTTTGGCCAGCTCAAGGATACCTATGCGCTGGCGCGCTCATCCAATGCGAGCGGCCCGCTTCTGTCGAGGCTCTTCGAGCAGAGCTTTTCTGTTGCAAAGCGGGTGCGGACAGAGACGGCTATAGGCGAGAACCCGGTCTCGGTAGCCTATGCGGCTGTCAGCATGGCCCGACACATTTTTTCCGATCTTCGCAAGAACAAGGCATTGTTGATTGGCGCCGGCCAGACCATTGATCTGGTCGCCCGGCACCTGCGAGATGCCGGCGTGCCGGATATCATCGTGGCGAACCGCACGCTGGAGCGGGCGGAAGAGCTCGCGCGCCAGTATGGCGGCAGAGGCATTGTGCTTGCTGATATGCCTGATTATCTCTCCCAGGTTGATATTGTGATTTCATCCACTGCCAGTCAGCTGCCGGTATTGGGCAAGGGCGCTGTGGAGCGAGCGATCAAGTCCCGCAAACATCGCCCGTATTTTATGGTGGATATTGCTGTGCCACGAGATATCGAACCCGAAGTCGCACGTCTCAATGACGTATACCTCTATACTGTCGACGATTTGCGCCAGGTGGTTGAAGAGAACATCAGATCGAGAGAGGGTGCGGCGCTGGAAGCTGAGCGCCTGATTGAATCCGGCGCATCGGACTTTATGTCCCAGCTGCGTGCGCTGGATGCCGTGTCCACGCTGAAGCAGTTCCGGAACCGGGCCGAAGCGTTGCGGGATCAGGAGGTCGAACGGGCTCTGAAGGCGCTTCGTAATGGCGGTGATCCTGAAACATTGCTGCGTAGCCTGGGGCGTGGTCTGACCAACAAGCTGCTGCACGAGCCCTCAGTGCAGGTCCGCAAGGCAACGGCGGAAGGCCGTGCCGAGGTGACCGAATGGTTGCGAGAGCTCCATCAGATCAGCTCTGCCGATGCCGCTGGCGCGCTCAAACCAGTCGATGATACTGCAGCGCTGACAGAAAGCCTGACGGACTGGGATTCCCACGATAACAAGGCCTGATTGTTTGCCTCACACCATTTTTTATACCGTACATCACGATTCGGAAACCCCATGAAACCATCGATTCAGAACAAACTTGATCGGCTGAATGACCGGTTCGAAGAAGTCAGCGCGCTTCTGAGCGATCAGGGCGTGATCGGCGATCAGGAAAAATTTCGTGGGTTGTCACGTGAATTTGCAGAGATCGAACCGGTAGTGCTGTGTTATCGCGACTACCTGAAAGCCTGTGACGATGTCACCGAAGCTGAAGAGCTTGCGCGAGATGGCGACCCCGATATGCGGGCGATGGCGCAGGACGAGCGAGACGTCGCTACCGAGCGTCAGCAGGGGCTGGATGATGAACTGCAACGATTGATGATGCCGAAGGATCCCAATGACGGCAAGAACGCTTTTCTGGAAGTCCGGGCAGGCACGGGCGGTGATGAAGCCGCACTTTTCGCAGGGGATCTGTTTCGCATGTACAGCCGCTATGCCGAGACGCGTGGCTGGCGAATAGAAGTCCTGAGTGAAAATCAGGGCGAACACGGCGGATACAAGGAAATCATCGCGCTGGTCACCGGAACTCAGGTTTATGGCGCGCTCAAGTTTGAATCTGGCGCTCACCGCGTCCAACGGGTGCCGGAAACCGAGTCTCAGGGGCGGATTCATACGTCGGCGTGCACTGTTGCCGTTATGCCGGAAGCAGATGAATCGGAAGCGGTTGAAATCAACAAGGCGGATTTGCGGGTTGATACCTTCCGCGCCTCAGGTGCTGGTGGCCAGCACGTCAACAAGACGGATTCAGCAATCCGTCTGACGCATCTGCCCAGCGGCATAGTGGTGGAATGTCAGGACGAACGTTCACAGCACAAAAACCGCGCTAAAGCCATGAACCTGTTACTGGCGCGGCTCCAGGATGCTGAAACCGAGAAGCAGCAACAGTCCGAAGCGGCGCAGCGTAAAAGTCTGGTCGGTTCCGGTGACCGGTCAGAGCGCATTCGCACCTATAATTTTCCGCAGGGCCGTGTCACGGATCACCGTATCAACCTGACGCTCTACAAGCTGGACGAGATTATTGGCGGTGACCTGTCCTCCGTGATCGAACCCTTACAACAGGAACGCCAGGCCGAACTGCTGGCTGGCATGTCGGATGAGTGAAACCGACCAGACCGTTGAAGCGTTGCTGAATGATGCAGCCCTAAGGATCGGCGGGGATTCGGCACGACTGGATGCTGAAGTCCTGTTGGAACATGTGGTGAATAAGGGGCGAACCTGGTTCCGAACGTGGCCCGAACATCGTATTGCCGATGAGCAGTATGAGCGGTTTGAACAGTTGATCAGCGCGCGCCTTCAAGGACGTCCCGTTGCCCACCTGGTAGGTGAGCGTGGATTTTGGTCCCTGGACCTTAAAGTTAACGAACACACCCTGATCCCTCGGCCAGATACCGAGTGCCTGGTTGAAACGGCATTGTCTTTACCGGTTCCTGATGGGGCCCGCGTGCTTGATCTGGGTACCGGAACTGGAGCCATTGCGCTGGCGTTGGCCAGCGAGCGACAGGACTGGACGGTCCGGGCGACCGATGCCATCGCCGAAGCGGTTGAGCTGGCCCGCAAGAATGTTGAAATGCTGGGGCTGGCAGTGGATGTTCAGCAAAGTGACTGGTTTCGGGATCTGGCGCCTGGAGGCTATGACCTGATCGTCAGCAATCCACCTTATATTGTCGCTGGTGATCATCACCTTGAAGAAGGTGACGTGCGTTTTGAGCCGCATTCGGCTTTGGTCGCCGGGGCAGATGGCCTCGATGATCTGCGGGAAATCATTGCGCAAGCGCCAGAGTGGCTGAATGAGGATGGCTGGCTGGTTGTCGAGCACGGATATGACCAGGCTGAATCCGTTCGCGCTCTTTTTATGCAGCAGGGGTTTGTTGCTGTGGCGTCCCATCGCGATTACGGCGATAACGATCGTCTGACAACGGGGCAATGGTCAGCTAAAAAGCGGGAGGTGCAAACCAGTGCTGACTGATAATGAACTGATGCGCTATAGCCGCCAGTTGCTGTTGCCCCAACTGGACGTTGCCGGGCAGCTGAAACTGAAGCAGAGCCGGGTGCTGATTGTCGGTGCTGGCGGGTTGGGTTGCCCGGTTGCGCTTTATCTTGCCGGGGCGGGCGTTGGAGAGCTGATCATAGCCGATGATGACGCCGTTGAGTTGCCAAACCTCCAGCGCCAGATCGCATTCGGTGAATCGGATATCGGCCAGTCCAAGGCGACAGTGCTTGTGCGCCGGCTCGGTGAGATCAATTCCGGGATAGAGGTAAAGGCGATAACCGACCGGCTGGACGGTGAAGCGCTGGCTGGGCAGGTCAGTCACGTTGACCTGGTTGTGGACTGTACCGACAACTTTGAAACCCGCTTTGCGATTAACCGGGCTTGTGTCAGCGCTGGTGTCGCGCTGGTATCGGGTGCTGCCATTCGCGGTGAGGGGCAGGTGGCAGTCTATGATTCCCGGATGCCGGGCAATCCCTGCTATCAATGCCTCTACCCGGACGACGGGGAAGAGGCATTGGGCTGTTCTGAAGCCGGTGTTATCGGCCCGGTCGTCGGACTGATCGGTGCCTGTCAGGCGATGGAAACTATCAAAGTGCTTGCGGGCATCGGGCAACCATTGAGTGGAAAGTTGCTGTTGCTGGATGTCTGGAATATGGAGTGGCGCACCATGAATCTCTCGCGTGATCCGCACTGTCCTGTGTGTAGTGGTTCGCGCGCCATCTGATAGCACGTTTGTGCTCGCAACTGATCTGCCGTGAGGCGCAGCGATATCATTTTTGCCCTGTACTGGGGCTAACCCGTCCTGTCCTGTGTACCGCTAGCGCCAAAACGGTGCGATAAATAGCGCATGGAGTGTCCGCTCCGTTCCTGAGTCCCAACAACTGCGCAAATCAGCCCATCTGGTATGTCGTTTGCTTTGTAATAGGGCATATCTTTCGTATCCGGGAAGGCTGCTGGCAATGGCGTCGCTGCTATGGGAAGAACGAAGCTGACCAGCACACTGACGTAGTACCACGCCACTCGCTCTTCCCGGAGCCGCGCCAGCACCCTTTGCGGATAAAATGTATTCATCGCAAAGGGCAGGTGTATGACGGATCAATCCTTCCGCTTTCTATCGTTTCAGGGCAAAACCAAAATACTTCACCTCAGCTGGATGGCGTTCTTTATCAGCTTTCTGGTGTGGTTTAACCATGCGCCGCTGATGGTCGCGATTCGGGAGCAGTTTGGGCTGAGCACCGCGGAGGTGAACACGCTGCTATTGCTCAACGTGGCGCTGACCATTCCCGCCCGTATTCTGATTGGCATGCTGGTGGACGCCTTTGGCCCGAGGAAGGTCTATTCGCTGGTGCTGGTGCTCTCCGGTATTTTCTGTCTCTGCTTTGCGTTCTCGACCACCTATAACCAACTGGCTATCAGCCGTTTTCTGTTGGGCTTCGTAGGCGCCGGCTTCGTGGTGGGTATCCGCCTGATCAGCGAGTGGTTCCCGGCAAAGGAGCTGGGGCTTGCGGAGGGCATTTACGGCGGATGGGGCAACTTCGGAGCGGCGTTTGCAGGGCTCTCTCTGCCCGCTCTGGCGCTGGCTTTCGGTGGCGAGGATGGCTGGCGATACGCGGTGGCTACCACTGGCGTGTTGGCCATGCTCTACGCGATTGTGTTTTATATCCAGGTACGGGACACACCTAAAGGCTCGACATACTTCAAACCCAAGCGCGGTGGTGCCATGGAAGTCACCAGCAAAGCGGATTTCGTTCTGTATGCGGTCATGAATCTGCCGTTGTTCTTCGCGTTGTTTTTGATTATCTGGCAGCTAGGCCCGGCAAAGCTGGGCATGCTCGGTGACACCACGTCGCTGCTGCTTTATGCGGTAGTCGCCGTGATGTTAGGGGTGCAACTGTTTCGGATCTGGCAAATCAACGGCCATGTGTTTCGCGCACCTGTGCCAAAGTTTGATCGCTACCCGTTCAAACAGGTTGCGCTGCTGAATCTGGTCTATATGGCGAGTTTCGGGTCTGAGCTGGCGGTGGTGTCCATGTTGCCTTTGTACTTCCTTGATACTTTTGATATCTCGCCATTGCTTGCGGGTATGCTCGGCGGCAGCTTCGCGCTGATGAATCTGTTTGGCCGTCCGGGCGGTGGTTATGTGGCGGACAGGATTGGCCGGAAGCTGACAACGCTGATCATGCTGGCAGGTATCGCTATCGGTTATCTCTTGATGGGGCAGATCGACAGCACCTGGCCGTTGCCGCTGGCGGTTGCGCTGGTCATGTTCTGTTCGATTTTTGTTCAGGGAGGATGCGGTGCCGTTTACGCGTCAGTGCCTCTGGTCAAGCGTCGCCTTACGGGGCAGGTGGCGGGCATGACCGGTGCTTATGGCAATGTGGGGGGCGTTGTGTTTCTTGTCGTGCTGGCGATGGTGACGCCAGCCATGTTCTTTGTGGTACTGAGCGGTGTGGCCATTTTAATTCTGATTCTGGTGTCGATTTTTATGGATGAGCCGGAGCCCCAAACCAGTGAAGTCATGCCCGACGGATCGGTCAGGATGATCGAAGTGTCATGAGCGGCCGCTTGCTCTTGCGCGTCGGCCAGTACAGCAGTGCTGGGCGAAAGCCGGAAAATCAGGACAGTATCGGGGTGCGCTACCCCGAGGGAGAGGCGCTGACGCTCAAGGGTGTCAGTGCGGTTATTGCCGACGGTGTGAGCGCCTCCCAGGCCGGCCGTGAAGCAGCCGAAGCATGCGTAAAGGGCTTCCTGCACGACTATTACAGTACGCCCGACTCCTGGAGTGTCGAAACCTCCGCCAGTCGGGTGCTGGGTGCTTTGAATCGCTGGCTGCATGGGCGCGGGCACAACCAGCATGGTGGTGCGCAGGGGATGGTCTGCACATTTAGTGGGCTGGTCATCAAGAACAACCGTGCCTACGTTTTTCATGTCGGCGACAGCCGCGTGTATTTGCTTCGCGCAGAGCAGCTCGAGTGCCTGACCCGGGATCATCACGTGCTGGTCGGGGCGGGTAAACAGGCGCTGGCCCGGGCCATGGGCGTGGAGATCAATGTTGAAATCGATGTTTGCCGCAGCGGCCTTGAAGCAGGTGACCGGCTGATACTGACGACAGACGGCGTCCACGGTTATCTCGACAGCCGGGAGATCATTGATGCTGCCAGAGCAGACGACCCGGAAGCCGCGGCCGAGTTGCTGGTTACTCTGGCACACGAAAACGGAAGCCCGGATAACCTGAGTGCGCAGGTGATCGCGATTGATCATTTGCCGGCAGAGGATCTTGAAGCGCATTACGAGCGGCTGACTGCACTGCCATTTCCGCCGCCGCTGGAAGCCGGACAAAAGCTTGACGGCTTTCGTATCGTGCGGGAAATCCATTCCAGTACCCGCACCCAAGTCTACATGGCGATCCATGATTCGGGGAATGACCCGGTGATTCTCAAAACTCCGTCACCAAACTATCGGGATGACCCGGCGTATATCGACCGGTTTCTCACCGAAGCCTGGGTTGCCAGGCGGATAAACAATCCGCATGTGGTGAAGTTTCTTGATCCGCCGGAGAACCGCCAGTGCCTTTACTGTGTCACCGAATACGTGAACGGGCCGACGCTGCGGGAATGGATGAACGATCACCCACAGCCCGAACCGGCAAAGGTGCGCGACATCGTAAGGCAAATCGCCTCAGGGCTGAGGGCCTTGCATCGGCTGGAAATGATTCATCAGGATCTAAAGCCCGAGAACATCGTGATCGATCAGGACGGCACCGTGAAAATTATCGATCTGGGGGCGGTCCGTATTCGCGGCATCGAACAGATTGATGTGCCCTGGGATCGCAATGGCTACATGGGCACTGCCAGCTACGCCGCGCCAGAATGCCTGGACGGGGAGCGCTCGAGCCCTTCGGCAGATCGTTATGCGCTGGGCGTGATCGCCTATGAAATGCTGACCGGCGAGCTGCCTTACAGTAAACCGCCAACGCGTTCGGTGCGGAACCGGTTACGTTATCGCAGTGCCCGGGAGTCTGCACCGGATCTGCCGGCCTGGGTGGATGCCTGTCTCCAGAAGGCGGTGTCGTTGAGGGAGCAGGACCGCTATCCGGCGCTGTCCGAGTTTCTGCATGATCTGGAACATCCCAATCCCGGACTGTTGCCTTCAGGCCACAAGCCACTGGTCGACCGGGTGCCAACTGAAAACTGGCCATTCATTGCGTTGCTGTCGCTGTTGCTCAACAGCTTCTTGCTGGCCTGGATACTGTTTCTGGGCGGATGATCATTTGCATCAGTCCTTCAAGGCCTGGAAGTGAGCAATCGCAGCTTTGCGGCTTTCTTTCAGGTCGGCAATAGGACGCGTGTAACCCTTGGGAACAGTACCGCCTGCGGCCGGGTTGTGAATGCGCTTGTTATCCAGATCCCTCAGCTCCGGCAGATACTGGCGAAGAAACGTGCCCTTGGGATCAAACCGCTCGCTTTGGGTGACCGGGTTGAATACCCGAAAGTAAGGCGCTGCGTCTGTGCCGGTGGATGCGCTCCATTGCCAGCCGCCATTATTGGACGCGAGAAAGCCGTCGGCCAGTTTCGACATGAAATAGGCCTCACCCAGCCGCCAGTCCACAAACAGGTTTTTGGTCAGGAACATCGCCGTAATCATTCTCAGGCGATTATGCATCCAGCCGGTCTGATTGAGTTGTCGCATGGCCGCATCAACAATCGGGATACCGGTATTGCCGTTTTTCCAGGCTTCAAAATCAGTTCCCGGCGTATTCCATTTCAATTGCTCGGTTTCCGGCTTATAGGCCCTGTGCATGCTCACACGGGGATAGTGGTAGAGGATCTGGATATAGAAATCCCGCCAGCAAATCTCGTTAATCCATGTCCGGATGCCGTCGGATTCTGAAGAGGGCTCGGCACGCAGCGCTTCGAGCCCGGCCTGCAGACACTGGCGTCCGGATAAAACACCGCTGGCAAGATAGGGCGAAATCAGACTGGTGCCGTTGATGGCTGGAAAATCGCGGTTTTTTTTGTAGTCAACGCCACGGGAATCAAGAAATTCATTCAGGGCGTTGTGAGCCGCTGCTTCACCGGTTTTTACCAGCGCCGGTGGCGGATTGCTGAAAGCATCGGGTGTGGCGGGGATTTCGGGCGGTTGCAGGGCCTTGCCCTTATATTGCGGCGCTGACAGCGGCATGGGATGCTCCACGTTGACCCATTCCCACCAGCGGCGAGAGAAGGGCGTGAACACCGAGTAGGGCTGGTCCTGCTGCGTCATTACGCTACCCACTGGGGCGACGGTCTGATCACGGTATTTGCACACCCGAACATCCTGTGCGGCCAGCGCGTTGCGCACGGCACGATCACGGCGTCGCTCGTTGACGCCGTACTCTTCGTTAAAATGCAGCGTGTGGATGTCGAGGCGGCGCGCGAGCGTGAGCAGGGCATCAGTGCTGTCGTCAAAGGTTGAATGCGTCAGAATCTCCAGCTTGATGCCGCTTCGGGCGAGATTCCGGCCCAACGCCTCAAGGTGATCAAGCACCAAGGCGACTCGAGCGGGCGACCAGTCGTGCTGTTGCCACTGCCCCGGTGTTATCAGAAAGCAGGCGCTGACCTCGCCGTCACCCTGTTTTACGGCCTCGCAGGCAGCGGTGAGCGCGGGGTTATCTGCACAACGCAGGTCGTTCCGGAACCAAACCAGCTGGTTCATAAAAGTCCCTCTTTTTTCTTGGGGTTACGACAGTCCTGAAAGAACCTGTGTATTCGCGGCAGTTTCGGCTTTGGATTATAGTGTGAGTAACATTTTTTTGGGGTTGTGGGGATTTATGCCTATTGAGTGCAGGGGCTTTCAGGTCTAAATAGTGCTCCCGCCGCGCCCCGCGGACCCGTTTCAGCAAGCAACAATAAAAGTGAGACAGTGTTGACGATAATGGAGGATGTGTCTGCTACGCCCGGGCAATGGAATCAGCCCTATCCACTGGCATCGGGCCAGACCCAGCAACATGAGTTGAGCGAAACCCGTTTATGGGTCACGCTGCTCGATCACGAATGGCAAGTGTGCCGACAGGCTCTGGTTTCCGACACCAGTCGCACGGACTGGAAGCAGAACATCAGTTTTGTGGCGCCTGGCTCTGATGTCACTATCCAGCGTTTTATCCGCCCAGACCCCGGCAACGATGTGCTGTATTTGCCCGCACTGGCAGATCGGCCGACGATGATCCGACCTTTCCAGCCGCTGACGATTCCTGCCGGCCGCGAGTGCACCATCTATGTAGCGACGACCGTCTGGTTGCGTGTGTTGGTGGGCAATACCCGCAGTCAGCTGATGGAAATGCCGCTGGTTGAGCCTTCGATGACCTGGGTGGGGCGGTCCACTATGGATGGCGATCTGTGCTACACCGCGCCTACCGTTGCCCGGCTGGTACTTGAAGCCGTGCCGCGGCGACCCTGGCGTGCAATAACGCCGGTGCGGATATGCAACCGGCGTCCAGAGCCGTTGATGCTGGAGCGTTTCAGTCTGCCGACGCCAATGCTTCCGCTCTACCGTAATGATGCGGGCTCACTGTGGACGCCCAAGGTAACGGTAGTGTGCGAAACGGATATCAGCGCGGCCCGATTGCGGGTGTCGCGCTCACTGCCGGCAGAAGCCGGAAATTGTGAGATGCTGGCGGCACCCCGGATGGGGTCTCAAAGAGTGAGTCTGACCAGAGCGTTAGACCGCATATTCGGCTGAGGGAGAACCCGCATTTTGGGTGACGTGGAACAGAATTTATTGTGGGAATTTACCGGTGTGAACTGGGGGTTGTGGCTCCGGGTTGCGGTATTGCTGTTACTTGGATTCACGCTGGCTTCATTGAGTTCACGCAGTGTGAACGGCTTTCTGGCGCCCCGATCATCGCGCCATGTGGCGGCGCTGTTTCGCCGGTTGGTGTTCTACATTGTTTTTGCGATCTTCATTGTTGCCGCGCTGCGGGAAGCCGGTTTCGCACCGGATGTACTGTTGGGCGCAGCGGGTATCCTGACGGTGGCCATTGGCTTTGCCTCCCAGACGTCGGCCTCCAATATGATCAGCGGCTTGTTTCTGCTGGTGGAGAAACCCTTTGAAATTGGCAACTTCATCGAAGTTGATGGCACCATCGGTGAAGTCATTGGTATTGATATGCTGAGCGTGAAGCTCCGCACGACCGACAATCTCTATGTGCGCATACCCAATGAAACCCTGATCAAAACACGAGTGATTAACCGTTCCCGGTTTCCCATCCGGCGTATTGATCTGACATTGGGGATTGCCTACAAGGAGGACGTGCGCAAGGTTGAACAGCTGCTGCTGGCGCTGGCCGCTTCAAACAGCTGTTGTCTCGAAGAGCCCAAGGCTTTTGTCATTATGTCGGGCTTTGGCGCCTCGTCTGTCGATCTTCAGTTTTCGTACTGGGTGGCAGCCGATAGCCTGCTGGAAGGCCGAAGCCAGATGCTGGCTGATATAAAAGAAGCCTTCGACAGGGAGCACATCGAAATACCCTACCCGCATACCAGCCTTTATGCGGGCAGCGAGTCGGCTCCTTTCAAAGTGCAGTTGCTGAAAGAAAATCCGTCACAGGACACTGATACAACAGGACAAGCCTCATGACTGACTCGAAGCCCCGGGACCCATCGACCGACGACACTGGCGGCATTATTCGCCTGGGCTGGCGGGAATGGCTGGCATTGCCCGAGCTGGGTATCGACCGCATCAAGGCCAAGGTTGATACCGGCGCGCGTACATCCTGCCTGCATACCTTTCGGATGGAGCCCTATACCGAGAAGGGTGAGCGCCGGGTTCGTTTCTGGGTTCACCCTGAACAGAATAACCTGCAGACCGTTCTGGAGTGTGATGCGCAGGTGCTGGACGAACGCATGGTGTCCGACTCGGGAGGGCATCGAGAGCAACGTTTGGTGATTATGACGACGGTGTTGATAGGGGGCCACTCGTGGCCTATTGAAATGACGCTGACCAACCGGGATTCCATGCGTTTTCGCATGCTGTTGGGCCGCACGGCTATGGCTAAACGGGCTATCGTCGAACCTGAACATTCTTATCTGGCTGGAGCACCAGCCCTTGGGAGCAAGGTATGAAAATCGGAGTGTTGTCCCGAAACAAATCACTGTATTCAACACGTCGGCTTGTCGAGGAAGGGCTTAATCGTGGTCACGAAGTGCGTGTGATTGATTGCCTCCATTGTTATATGAACATTACCTCGGCCAAGCCAGAGATCCATTACCGAAAAGAAATTCTCGACGATTTCGATGTCGTGATTCCGCGGATTGGCGCCTCGGTTACATTTTACGGCACGGCGGTGCTGCGCCAGTTCGAAATGATGGGGGTTTTCCCGGTTAACGAATCAGTGGCGATCAGCCGTTCCAGAGACAAGCTGCGATCATTACAACTGCTGGCGCGCAAAGGCGTGGGCATGCCGGTAACCGGCTTTGCCAATAAGCCGGATGATGTGCCGGAGCTGATCCGCATGGTGGGTGGTTCACCGGTGGTGATCAAGCTATTGCAAGGCACTCAGGGTATAGGTGTGGTCCTGGCGGAAACGCGCAAGGCAGCGGAAAGTGTGATCGAGGCCTTTATGGGGCTCAAGGCGGACATCCTGGTGCAGGAGTTCATCAAGGAGGCCGGTGGCGCAGATATTCGCTGCTTTGTGATTGGTGACAAGGTGATTGCCGCCATGAAACGGCAGGCCGGTGAAGGTGAGTTTCGTTCCAACCTGCACCGTGGCGGCACCGCCTCCCTTGTGCGTATTACACCTGAAGAGCGACGCACCGCTATCGCCGCGGCCAAGGCCATGGGCCTGAATGTGGCGGGTGTGGATCTGCTGCGCTCAACTCGTGGACCGCTGGTGATGGAAGTGAATTCTTCGCCGGGCCTCGAGGGGATCGAGACCGCAACCGGCAAGAACGTGGCCGGCATGATTATCGACTGGACAGAAAGAAACCAGAAACCCTGGAAAACCCGCACCAAAGGGAGAGGGTAAGATGGCGAGAGCCCCTTTCAGGATTGCCGGTACCGAAATTCCGGCAGGTACCCGAAAAACGGTAGAAGTACCGGTAGCCAAGCTCTACACCCATACGCCGCTACACATTCCGGTCGAGGTCGTACACGGCCGCCGTGACGGGCCTGTGTTGCTGGTGTGTGCCGCTATTCACGGTGACGAGATCAACGGGGTCGAGATCATTCGCCGCCTGTTGCGCTATGGCGCATTGCGTCACCTGAAAGGGACGCTGGTTGCGGTGCCGATCGTGAATATCTTCGGCTTCGTCCAGCGCAGCCGTTACCTGCCGGACCGGCGGGATCTGAACCGGTGTTTTCCCGGCTCTGAGTCGGGCTCGCTGGGTGGCCGAATTGCCTATTTGTTCCGCACGCAGATCATGGAGAACGTGAGTCACATCATCGACCTGCACACTGGGGCAATTCACCGCTTCAATCTGCCCCAGATCCGTGCGGAGCTGAAAAACCCGGAAACCATCCAGATAGCGGAAGCCTTTGGTGCGCCGGTTATCCTCAATGCCAGTTTGCGTGAGGGCACCTTGCGCGCCTATGCGGACTCGCTGGATATTCCGGTTATCACTTTCGAGGGAGGTGAAGCGCTGCGCTTTGACGATGTCGTCATCTCCAGCGGTGTGCGCGGTATTATCCGCGTGATGCGGTCACTGGATATGCTGCCGCAGAAAGCATCACGCATCAAAGTGACCAAACGCTCTGAAATTGCGGCCAGTTCGGCGTGGGTGCGGGCGGAAATCGACGGCATCATGCGCCCGATTGTCCGGCTGGGGCAGCGGGTCAGAAAAGGTCAGAAGCTGGCGGTGATAGCCGACCCGTTTGGTGAGACTGAAACGGCGCTGGTGGCGTCGGTCTCGGGCATTGTAGTGGGGATGAACAACCTGCCGCTGGTCAACGAAGGTGAGGCAATCTATAACATTGCCCGGTTTGATGAGATTGCCGAGGCCGAGAAGGCGATGGACTACTTCCGTTCGAAGATGGATCCGGAGGCCACAGAGGCTGTCATGCCGGTCCATCCGTGGGATGAGCAGGATAAGTGACGAGCTAAAAGCCCGTACCGATAGCGGCAAAACGCCGGTTGGAAGTTATTCCAACCGGCGTTTTTGTTTCGTGTGTCAGAGATTGGCTTCTGCAAATTCCGCCAACACCGAGCGCGGTACGCCCTGCAGGTGAATGTGCCCCCCATGACGGAATTTCTTGAACCTTTCGGTCATGTAGGTAAGGCCGGAACTGAGGCCGCTCAGGTAAGGCGTATCGATCTGAGCCAGGTTCCCCAGACAGATCACCTTCGACCCATTGCCTGCCCGGGTGATAATGGTTTTGATCTGATGCGGTGTCAGGTTCTGGGACTCATCGATGATGATCAGACTGTGCTGGAAGCTTCGGCCCCGGATGTAGTTCAGTGATTTGAAGTGCAGCGGAACCTTCGACAGGATGTAGTCGACGCTGGCGGTCATGTTCTCGTCGTCCTCGTGGAGGGCTTCAAGGTTGTCCACGATCGCGCCTAGCCAGGGTTCCATCTTCTCCGCCTCGGTACCCGGCAGGAAGCCGATATCTTCATCCAGCCCCTGGGTGCTGCGGGTCGCGATGATGCGCTTGTATTCCTTGCTGGCAACGGTCATTTCGATGCAGGCAGCCAGTGCCAGGATGGTTTTGCCCGAACCGGCCGAACCGGTGAGGTTGACCAGATGAACGTCCGGATCCATCAGCAGGTTGAGCGCCATGGCCTGATAGATGTCCCGCGGCGTCAGACCCCAGACCTCTGCAGCCAGCAGGTCATGCTGATGCAGGTCTTGCAGCACCATGCGCTCGTCATCGATATCGACGACTTTGCCTATAAAACCCTGCTCATCAACAACAAACTCGTTGATATTGAGTTTGGCGAGATCGCCCTCGCGTTTCAGTATGTGCTCGGTGACGCCTTCACGCTGAATGGTCTCTACTTTCTGAATGTTATCCCAGAACGAGTTGCTGAACTCCATGTAGCCCTTGGGCAGAAGGTCAATATCATCCAGTAGCTGGTCGTTGTGGTAATCCTGTGCTTCAACACCAAAACCACGCGCTTTCAGTCGCATGTTGATGTCTTTGCTTACCAGTATGATGTCTCGCGAGGTGTGGCGCGCCTGCAGAGCGGCCAGGGTGTTAATGATCTTGTTGTCGTTAAGGTGCTCCGGAAGCGAATGATGCCCGCTGGTTTCAGTCGTCATCAGAATCGACAGTGTCCCCAGTGGCTCCGCCATCCTGGCGCGGACGATGGGGACGCCACGCTCGATATCCTTGGGGCTGGCATCGCCCAGCAGTTTATCGATATTGCGGATCGCCTGGCGACAGTCGGCAGCAACGGACTGCTTGCCGGACTTCAGACTGTCCAGTTCTTCGAGCACGGTCATCGGCAGAATGACATCGTGTTCTTCAAAGTTCAGCAGGGCGTTGGGATCGTGAATGAGGACGTTGGTGTCGAGGACGTACATCTTTTTCCGCGCTTGCGGTGCTGATGGCATAGGGTTCGATACCTCACAATGGATGATGGGGTCATGCTCCTGAGCCGACGTGCGTACCGGTGAGTCTGATGACGCACCGGTTTCAGTCATGCCAGACAGCGCCTGGCCAGCGCGTCGTTGGAGATGAGTTTCAGCATGTCATAGGTCGTTATGATGCCGGTTACCTCTCCTTCGTGGACAACAAAAATGCGGTGCAAATGCTCTTCCATCATGAGCTCTGCAATATCGCGTACCGGTGTATCTTCGGTGACCGATACGACAATCGGCGTCATGATGTCGCGTACTTCTACGGGAAGTTTGCTCATCTCCTCAAAAATGAACATGCGCAGTCGCCGTGCTTCCTGCTGTTCTTCCGGGGTCAGCTGCACGTCATGATCAGACGCGCGGGACGACGACCAACGGAACTCGGCGACATCTTTCAGGGTGGCGATACCGACGATCAGCCCGTTGTCATCTGAAACAGGGCTGCCGGTAATTTCGTGGTCGGTTAGGAACCGTGTGAACTGGTCCATTGTCCAGGACTGGGGTACGGCTTTTACACTGGGTGTCATGATCTCGCGTGCGAGAACCGTCATTATCGCTTTCCTGCTTCGACTCCAGGCTCAAATCCGAGCTTGGCGATACCGTTTCTTGGAAGTCACTGATCAGTGTCTTCCTGAAGCTTATACGCTCTTTTATTCGTCGTCACCCCTCGTTTGCCCGGTTTTGTTGATTGCTTTTGCTATACCGCTTAGCTGACCTTCTTTGTCATAGATCAATTCATAACCATTGTACTTGTCCTGCTGTGCGACCTGTTCCAGATTTTTTATTGATTTCAGGGGGATGTCGACAACCAGCGAGTTCACAAGCCAGCTCGGAATCGCGCCATTGGGCTCAGTATGCTGAACCCAGACCAATCGTGTCTTGTTGGCGCTTACGGGTTCAAAACGATACAGGGTGTCGGATACTTCGACTCGCTGGTAGTCGTCATTTTCCTTTCGCGCACCGGGCACCGCATTGAGTCGCATGACCACCTGATTACTGGCTTTGTCGCCGCGGGTGTTGATGTGCAGAACATAGTCCCTATCTGCCACCGGCCAGGGCATATCGTTTACGGAATAGGCATAGCGATCGTAGAAGTCGCCCTCACCGAAGGCCCGGGATACGATGCAGTTGTGGACCCACTCCAGACAGGATTTCGGATCGATCATGACGGCCATCAATTGCTCGATGGAGGCGTCCAGCACCGTCACGGCCTTGAAAGCCTCGAAATCGGAACCGGCGTACTCTGTGGTGTAAATCTGTATGCCGTCGCTTTCCTTGCGCAACTCCCAGGGACCATCTTCAGGGGGAAGCCCTTCGCCGCTTGCGGTGCCTGCGGCCATCAACAGGGCCGTGATGCAAACCAGAAAGCGTGTTCGGGTTGTCAGTGTCAAGATGTCGTCCTTCTCAGTCGCAATAAGTGGCGATAGGATGCTGAAGATTTGCGTAGGTGGTGAAAGCGCAATGCGGAAATCTGTGTGTGATACAGCTGGTACCTGTTATCTGCCAAAGAAGTCTAGCATGAGCCCACAACCCCAAAATGTTACCTGCGCTGCAATTTAACACCGCTAATCCAGGCCGGTTAGTGACATCAGGCCAAATTTCAGGAGTTGGAACATCATGCAGTTGATTGATGAAAAAGGTCAGCCCCGATTCGGTGTAATGGATCAGCCGGTCGAGCAAGTCAATTTTATGGATTTTGATCTGCGTTCTGTCATGGACAAGCCCCGGTCAAAGCTGGCCCGGCGCTGGCGGTTTAACCAGTTCCAGTTTATCAGCGCAGCGGGGCCGGACTGGTTGTTGGGGTTGGCGGTGGTTGATCTGAAAATCGTCAGTAGTGCGTTTATTTACGTCTTTGATTTTCGGACGGGCGCAATGCGAGAAGCGAGCTGGCTTCGCCCATTGGCCGCTGGAACCGGGATCGAGCCATTGCCCGAAACAGGCGGGTGTCATTTTCGAAATGGCGCGACGGCCATTTCAATCACTGGGCAGGGTGATAGTCGGCAGGTCGATGTGGCCGCCAAAGACGGATTGTCATTGTCGTTAAGGCTGACAGAGGATCGGGATCCTCTGAGAGTCTGCAGTCCAGCCGGATACAATGGCTGGGTGTATACCCGCAAGTCGGCGGGATTGGCGGTGGGCGGTCACCTGCGTTGGGATGATCTGGATCTTTCTATTGATGCCGCGATGCGAGGTTCGATTGACTGGAGCTGCGGGTTCATGAGGCGGGAGACCGCCTGGAACTGGGCCTGTCTGGCTGGCGTTACAGCTGATGGCTGCAGCCTCGGGCTGAATCTGGCTTCAGGGGTGAATGAAACGGGGGTGACGGAGAATGCGCTGTGGCTTGATGGCGTCTGTATAAAGCTGGATATGGCGCGATTTGAGTTTGATCGCTATAACCCTTCGGCTGACTGGCGCGTTACCACCAGCGATGGACGTGTGGCGCTGAGATTCAAGCCCGAAGGCGTGCGCCAGGAACGCCGGAACGCCTGGGTTTTGGCATCGAATTTCAGGCAGTTTGCCGGGACTTTTTCGGGCACTGTGACCGGTGGGGATGGTCAGGTGGTCTGGGTGGACGGCTTGCGGGGCTTGATGGAGGATCATTTCGCCCGCTGGTAATTGCCCGGGCGATGCAGGCCAGCGCCAACTGCCTTTATGCAGAATCGGCGCCGGCCTGCAGGCTCTCAGCGGTTTTCGGGCAGGGTGACGTTTAGCTCCAGTACCGAGCAGTCGTCATTGCGGTCCAGTTCGACCTGTACCATGTCGTCATCGATCTGCACATATTTGCGAATTACCGCCACCAGCTCCTGCTGCAACTGCGGCAGGTAGTCCGGCTGATCCCGGCGCCCCCTTTCATGGGCGACGATTATCTGCAGTCGCTCTTTAGCGACATTCGCAGAATTGGTTTTCTTGCTTTTGAAATAATCGAAAAAGCTCATCAGTCCTCACCCCTTGAACATGCGTGAGAAAAATCCTTTTTTGACCGAGGTCAGAAAGCGGTGTTCACGCTCTTCTCCCAGCAGCCGCGCGACGGCATCCTCATAAGCTTGTCCGGCGTCACTGTCATCTTCAAGAATGACTGGTAGCCCCTGGTTCGAGGAGTTGAGAACGACCTGGGATTCCGGAATGACGCCAAGCAGCGGAATCGCGAGGATATCCTGCACATCGGTAACTGACAGCATTTCGCCGCGCTCTACCCGGTCAGGGTTATAGCGCGTTACCAGCAGGTGCTCCTTGACTGGATCGAGGCCTTGTTCTGCCCTGCGGGATTTGCTTTGCAGGATGCCGAGAATGCGGTCGGAGTCGCGCACTGAAGATACTTCAGGGTTGGTCACCACCACCGCTTCGTCAGCGTAGTAAAGTGCCATCATCGCACCATGCTCGATGCCGGCAGGCGAGTCGCAGACAATATAGTCGAACCGTTCTGACAGTTCGTTTATCACCTTTTCAACGCCTTCTGGCGTGAGCGCTTCTTTCTCCCGGGTCTGGGATGCAGGCAGGATGTAGAGCGTTTCGACCCGTTTATCCTTTATCAATGCCTGATTGAGCGTGGCTTCGCCCTGAATGACGTTGACGAAGTCATACACCACACGGCGCTCGCAGTTCATGATCAGGTCAAGATTTCGCAGGCCCACGTCAAAATCAATAACCACGGTCTTGTTGCCGCGACGGGCCAGGCCAGTGCTGATTGATGCGCTGGTAGTGGTCTTGCCCACACCACCTTTACCTGAGGTAACGACAATTATCTTAGCCAAGGTTGCAGTCCTGTTTGCTGAAAGTGAAATGGATAAGGAGCGAAGGCGCAGTTGTGCGGGGCGTCCCCATGTTTTTACGCCTTGTCGAGCGGTGTGACCACCAGCATATCGTCCTTGAGCTGCATCTGTACGGGCGTTTTCCAGCCCTGTTCCTGCAGATCTTCCGAAATTTTATAGTGTCCGGCAATGGACACAAGCTCTGCTTCAAGTGATTGGCAGAAAACCCGGGCACTGGCCAGGCCATGCACGCCGGCCAGCGCGCGTCCCCGCAAGGGGCCATATACGTGAATATTACCTGCTGCCAGCACTTCCGCGCCGGCCTGAACCGGTGCCAGCACGATCAGGTCGCCATCCGGTGCATAAACCTGCTGGCCCGAGCGAACGGGCTGAGTCACGATTTTTGCCGGGGCTGGTGTATTGTGAGTCTCGGGCACTACCACTGCTGGCGCTTCTGCAGCGGGCTCTGGCTCGCTTTCCGGCGCCGGCTGCTGTGGTTGAGTGTCTTTCTGGCTGCCGGCAGGCAGCAGCGCCAGAGATGCGTTGCGGGCCAGCCGGCGCTGATCGTCGTCGCCGCCGCGCACGGCCACAATGTGAATGTTGTGGCGGCGGCAAATGCCGATCATCTGGAAAAAATCGAGCTCGCTGCTGGGGCCTTCGTACTTTTCCAGGCTGACGACCAGTGGGATGTCACGGAAGAAGCCGGGCGCTTGCCGAATCTTGTCACGCAGAGTTTCTTCAAAAGCATCCGGCTCAAAAAATCGCAGTTCCAGTGCTGTCAGGGGCACTGTCGCCCCTTTGAGCTGGAAGCACTGAGTGGTTTGCGTGGCGTCCGCATCCGGCATCAGCGAGAATCTCCATCGGTCGTCGGTTGTATTGTGGTGTCAGCAGCGGCTGGTACGTCCAACGTCGCAGTGCGGAAGCGCATTGGGCGACCATCAAAATGGATGCCAGACCAGCCAGTTGTCATGAATTGACGAATGTTACCGTGACTGTTGCCCGCGGGGTCATCCATTACGTTACGGTAATGCCGGCCGAAGCAGCTCAGCGTGTCCTTTTCGCTCAATCCAGCCAGTTGCCCCAGTGCAAAAATGCGGCATGAGCCTTCGTTCTCGCCAATACCGTTATTTACCGAACCATTGCGGAAGGCTGTCGGCGTGAACTCGAAATAACGGTCAATCAGCGCCAACGTGTCATCAAAGTCTGATCGACCGGCATCCAGGGCCGCAAGGTGAATGCGCAAAGCTTCATTAAACGCCATCATGACGCGGGCTTTTCGGGCGTTTGCTTTGAGCCGGTCTGGTATTTTGCTTTCCACTCGTCATAGGGCATACCGTAAATAGCCTCTCGTGCCTCGGGATCCGAGAGTGCATGGCCGCGCTCTTCAGCTTCCGCCCTGTACCATTTGGACAGGCAGTTGCGGCAGAAACCCGCAAGATTCATCAGATCAATGTTCTGTACGTCAGTATGAGTGCGCAGGTGATCCACCAGGCGGCGGAATGCAGCCGCTTCTATTTCGGTTTGCACCGCAGTCGGTAGTGGTTGATCGGACATTGCAGGTCTGTCTCCTGTTTCGGAATCCTGACATTCTCGGCATGTTGTCGTAAGATACAAGTCTGTATGGATGTACAGTGCACCGTTTGATTCCCGAAATGAGCCCGCGTCCCATGGCTGAGCGCAAAATTATTCATCTGGATTGCGACTGTTTTTATGCCGCTGTTGAGATGCGGGATGATCCCTCGCTCCGTAAAGTGCCGCTGGCAGTTGGCGGCCAGGAAGGGCGGGGTGTCGTTACCACTTGCAACTATCTTGCTCGCGAGTATGGGATACGCTCGGCGATGCCAGGCGGCGAAGCGCGTCGTCTGTGCCCGGATCTCGTGACGGTGCCAGTTGATATGGCGCGCTACCGGGCGGTGTCCCGACAGGTAATGGATATTTTTCGGGATTTGACGGATCGCCTTGAGCCTTTGTCGCTGGATGAGGCGTTTCTCGACGTTACCGGCATCGAGGAATTTCATGGCAGCGGGACCTTGATGGCCCGACACCTGCGTGAACGGGTGCAGCGCGAAGTCGGGATTACCGTCTCGGCAGGCGTGGCGCCGAACAAGTTTCTGGCAAAGATCGCCAGTGACTGGGAAAAGCCCGATGGCCTGTTTGTGATCCGGCCGGATGATATTCCCGCATTTGTTCAGACCCTGGCCGTGGAGAAGCTGTTTGGTGTCGGCAAGGTCACCGCCGGCAAGTTGCACGACATGGGCATCACGACCTGTGGTGATCTGCAAACCTTCAGCATGGACCAGTTGGTAGACCGGTTTGGTCGTCACGGGATGCGTCTTTTCCATATGGCGCGAGGGCATGATGACCGGCCGGTGGTGGTGACGCGCAATGCCAAGTCCGTCAGTGTGGAGCGCACATTTTCTCAGGACCTGCCCAATCGGGAAGCCTGCAACCGGGTAATGGATGATCTGCTACGGGATCTTGAAAAGCGGCTTTCCCGTCATGGTGAATCCAAGCCCATCCACAAGCTGTTCGTCAAAATCCGTTACAGCGATTTTTCGACCCATACTCTCGAGCGCATTCGCGATAACGTGCGATTGCCTGGTGTTGATGATTATGTGACGTTGCTGGATGAGCTCTACAAAGATGCCACGCGCCCGGTGCGGCTGTTGGGGCTCGGCGTGCGTTTCCGGGAGGAGTCAGCGCCGACCCGGCAACTGCGGCTGTTTGAGTAGAGGTATAAAAGGGGCGTCAGGCGAGTGCCAGCAATTTGAATGCTGGTAGGCCGCTTGCTGCCAGCGCGCCCATCGTTCCGCCAATGATGCCCCCGGCCAGCACGTCGCTGGGATAGTGCAGCCCGAGTACGACCCGTGAAATTGCCACGCTCAGAGTAAACGGCAGGATGGCCCAGGCCAGTTCCGGCAGGGTAAGCGCCAGCAAGGTATTAAAGCAGACCGCATGCAGGGTGTGACCGGAGGGGAAACTGTAGCGATCCAAAGGCGGTGTGGCGCAATTGATGACCGGGAATGAGATAAACGGTCGCTCTCTGACCAGGTTCCGCTTGAGTAGCTTGTAGGTGAGCGTGCAGATGAGACCTGTCGATGTCATTAATAATGCTAGCGCCAGCCCCGCTTCGGGGTGCAGCAGCGGCATCAGCAGAATCAGCGCATACCAGAACCAGCCGTCGCCCAGCCTGCTGGCAATCTTGAAGTAGGGTAGAACGAACCGGAACCGAAGGTAGCCATTAATCGTCTGGCAGATCATCAGCTCCTGCCGGTCCACGCGGTCAAAGAAGCGAGATGCTTTGCTTGCTGGCATGGCGATTCTCCTTTTTGGGCAGACTGAAAATCAGTTGCTCGAACTGTTCTATAAGCCCCGGCCAGTGGATTTCCAGGGCATCCAGCCGGGCCTTGCTGCGCAGGTGGCTGACAAGCGAGGGCTGATCAGCAAGTCGCAGAACGGTTTCGATGAACCCGGGGTGATCATTCAGGGATACTTTCATCCCGTTTTCTTCATTGCGGATATGCTCGCTGGCGGCCCCGTCATCAAACGCTACCACGGCAAGCCCGCTGGCCATCGCTTCGGTCACGACATTGCCAAAGGTTTCGGTTTTGCTCGGAAAAAGAAACAGATCGCCTGATGCAAAGTGGCGGGCAAGCGCTTCACCCTGTTGCATGCCACAGAACACATAGTCCGGATGTCGTTGCTGTAGCTTGCTTGTCAGTGGCCCGTCGCCGACCAGAATGAACTTGGCGCGGGGGTGGATATTTCTGAGTCGCTCAAAGGCTGTCACCGCAAGCTGAATGTTTTTCTCAGGTGCGATCCGGCCCACGTAGATTACAGCCAGATCACGATCATCCAGTCCCCACCGCGCACGCAGGGTTTTGCTGCGCTTGCAGGGGCCAAACCGTTCGCAATCGACCCCTCGGCTCCAGACAGACACGTTGCTCATTCCCAGATCAACCAGCGTCTCCCTGCATTTGGACGTGGGGGCGAGGGTCAGGTGGCAGCGGTTATGAAACCAGCGCAGATACTGGACAATTGTTTTCTCCAGAAAACCGGCGCCATAGTGCCGGCTGTAGGCGTGAAACTGGGTGTGGAAGCCGGAACATACCGGAATCCCGAGCCTGCGGGCTGCATTAAGTGCGGCCAGCCCGAGAGGGCCTTCTGTTGCGATATAGACGGCATCCGGCATTTGCTTGTGCCAGATGGCGGCCAGTCGACGCGAGGATGCCAGCCCGAAGCGCAGCTCCGGATAGCCGGGAATTGGCAGACCCGGAACGGTATGAAGCTGATTGGCCAGAGACTGGCCGTTTGGGGCTGCGGATAGCGAGTGGCTCGATTCGCTTTTTTGGCGAGGCCGGATAACGGAAATCGTGTGCCCGCGGGACCTCAGGCCAGTGCAGAGTCGGCTCAGGGTGTTGGCGACGCCGTTGATCTCGGGAGGAAAGGTTTCGGTAACCACCGAGATGTGATGTTGGCGCTGATTCAAGTTGGCTCCCCGGAACACTGTCACTTGCGACTGGATGGATACCTCATAAGCCGTTAGGCTGACCTGCCGGTTCGCCCGTTCCTGCTGCTGTCGGCTTCATGTGTCGAGGGAATCCCGACGATTCCCGCTATGATTCTCAATATGGGATTTGCATATGACAGTGACACGACAGCGCGGTGACAATCCCTTGAACAATGCGCCAGGCGCTCCGATGGAATGAGGACGAAGTAATGCAAAAACGTAAGTTGGGTCGCACGGATATCGATGTCAGCCTTATTTGCCTCGGCACCATGACCTGGGGGCAGCAGAACAGCGAGTCAGAAGCCTTCAGTCAGCTGGATTGCGCAACGTCGGCAGGGATCAACTTTATTGATGCAGCCGAGATGTATCCGGTGCCGCCAAAGGCAGAGACGCAGGGGCTGACGGAAACTTACCTCGGCAACTGGCTGGCCAGAAGGGGCCGCCGTGATGATCTGGTGATTGCGTCAAAGGTCGCCGGCCCGGGCAATGGCCTGACCTATCTGCGCAATGGGCCGAGACTGACGCGGGAGCATATCCGGGACGCCGTCGAGAGCAGCCTGAAGCGTCTGCAAACCGATTATATTGATCTCTACCAGGTTCACTGGCCGGATCGGAGCACCAACTTCTTCGGTCAGCTGGGCTATCGTCACAATGAAAACGAAGCCGCAACCCCGATTGAAGACACATTATCCGCTCTGGCGGAACTGGTAGAAGAGGGCAAGATTCGACACATCGGCCTGTCCAATGAGACTCCCTGGGGCACCATGCGTTATCTCCAGCTTGCCGAGGCGCGTGGCTGGCCGCGGATTGCCAGCATCCAGAATCCCTATAATCTGCTGAATCGATCATTTGAAGTCGGGCTGGCTGAGATAGCCCATCGCGAAGCGGTCGGCCTGCTGTCATATTCGCCGCTGGCATTTGGTGTATTGTCAGGCAAATATCTGGGAGGCAAACGGCCCGAAGGCGCCCGGATTACATTGTTCGAACGCTTCCAGCGATATAATTCCCAACGTGCGGATGACGCCACCCAGGCGTATGCAGACCTTGCTGCGCAGAATGGATTGTCTTTGGCTCAGATGGCGCTGGCGTACATCAATAGCCGTGGCTTTGTGACCAGTAATATCATTGGCGCGACCTCCATAGCCCAACTTGAAGAAAATATCGGGTCGGCCGAAATTACCTTGTCGGACGACGTGCTCAAGGCGATTGAAACCTTGCACGGTGAGTTCACATATCCATGCCCATAGCGGCTCGGCACCGGGCGTAATGCGTCCGGTCGGTTAAATGTTCAAACAATAAAAGGCCATCCAAGGTGTTCGGTTCCCGTAACCCCGGCAGTTTTACTGGCAAGCTTTTTTCTGCAGCGATCAACGCGGCGGAGCGGCGCCTGTATTCGGATCACTTCAACGTTTCCAATCGCTCGCCCTACGACGTCATATACGCCGACGGCATTATGAGCGTCCGTCACTATCACCCGTTGGAAGTGGATGAAATTACAGTCGGCACCGAACCCATGTCGGTTGCACCTGACCGGCATCCTGTGCCGCTGATTCTGGTGCCGCCGTTGGCCGCGACGTCGATGATCTTTGATCTGCTGCCCCAGCGATCGGTCGTGCGATATTTTCTGGCGCGGGGGTTTGATGTCTATCTGATCGATTGGGGAGAGGTGACTGCGGACCATAGTGATCTTTCACTGGAAACCTACGTGCTCGACTGGATGCCTGCTGCCCTGACTGCAGTCAGGGAGCGCAGCGGCCAGCAGGATGTGTCAGTTTTTGCGTACTGCATGGGGGGATTGCTGGCGTTGATGTACGCCGCAGTCAGCCAGGATCGTCATATTCGCAATATGGTAACGGTTGCCAGCCCTGTGGATATGCATCAGATGGGCATTGCGGGTGGCTTTTTGTCTGCGATTTACCGGCCGGCAAGGGTGGTGTCGGAAGTACTCAATTTTTCATTGATGGATTTACCGGCCCGCTATTTTCATGTGCCGGGGTGGTTTAACTCATTGGCGTTCAAGCTGACTAACCCGATCGGCAGTGCTGTCAGCTCGCTGGAATTGGCGATCAATATGTGGGATCGGGAGTATGTGAAGGTGCACAGCACCATGCAAAAGTGGTTTAACGAGATGGTGGATTACCCGGGTGAAACCATTAAGGGCATGGTGGTTCACATGGCGCTCAACAACAGCATGGCGCGGGGCAATTTCAAACTGGGTGGTTCGAATGCATCCTTTGATAACATTCATTGCGCGATTCTGGCGTTTGCCGGTGACACGGACAGGATTGTAAGAATCCCGTCTGCCCATAAAGTGTTGGATATCGTCTCATCTGAAGACCGGGAATTTTGTGTGGTACCGGGTGGTCACGCGGGGGTTTTTGCCGGTGCCAGCGCACCGGAGAATACCTGGCGGATCAGTGCTGACTGGCTGGATCAGCGCTCTGGCGAAAAACGTCAGGAGATCAAAGATAAGAACTGAAACATAAGTTGACCGTTTATTGACAAAAAACATAGGCACTCTTGGCGGAAAGCCGGCAGAGTGCGGCCTGCTTCACATTCTTGCGATTTTCGGCTGATAGACTAACGTCTACCCAATGTGATTAATTTTTCGACGTTTTGAGTTTCCCGTTATGGTCGTTCGTATCTTCCTCATCCTGCTTGCGCTGAACTCGATCGCTTTTGTGGTCCGGGCGGATGCAGCTGAACATGTTGAGATCCGGTCAACTGAAGAAACGTCCGACCTGTATACGCTGCAGAATGCCATGTCCGGTGACTTTGAGCAGGATACCGCTGATACGCTCGCCGATGTGGGCTCGCGCTTGCTTCGCTGGCAACTGAGCGAAGACCAGGACGACAAAAGGCGCTATGCCTATGAAACTGTTCGTGCTGATCACGGTCTCGCGTTGATTGAAGATGGCGCATGCCTGAACCTGAAATGGGATTTTTGATCCTGCCGCGTTTTGCCTGATTTCTCCGCGCCACCCTGCATTAACTGCCCTGTATCCCCTATAAAACCCCAGAATACCCGGCTCATCTACGGCACCTTGCTGCAACCGTCATTGTTTTCCCGTTGTTCCGGTGACCGTCACATGTGATCATTTCCGGCCAGGTGATGCTGACTGATCCCGGATACCGGTCTTGATTCAAGGAGTTCAATGCTATGGCGAAGAGCCCGATTACGCTCTCCAAAACGGATGCCTGTATAGACGCAATCATTGCACGGGTGGGCCAGGATATAACCCTCGGTCTGCCTCTGGGGTTAGGTAAGCCGGTGCGGATCATCAACGCGCTCTATCGCCGGGCTCAGCAAGACCCCGGTCTGAATCTGCACATTGTGACGGCGCTCTCGCCCTTGGCACCGCAAGGTAAGGGGTCTCTTGAGCGACGTTTTATGGAGCCGTTTGCTGAGCGCGTGTTTGGGGATGTACCTGAGCTGAACTATGCGCGGGATGCCGTTAACGGAAAATTGCCGTCGAACGTCAAAGTTTCCGAATTCTTTTTTCAGGCGGGTGCCTATCTCAACAACCCTCTGCAACAGCAGCATTATGTCTGCACCAATTACACTCATGCGGTCCGGGATCTGATGGCGCTGGGTGTCAATGTTGTCGCCCAGATGGTGGCGCCGGATCCTTCAGGTTCCGGTGAAACCTTCAGTCTCAGCTGCAACCCTGACCTGTCGCTGGATCTTGTCCCCAAACTGCAGGCACTGGAGGCTTCAGGGGTGCCGGTTGCTTTGGTGGGGGAGCTCAACCAGCAGCTACCTTACATGGGGAATGATGCCGTCGTACCGGCAACGGCGTTTGATATTCTGCTCCAATCGCCTGCAGATGATTACCCGTTGTTCCCGGTGCCATCGCAGCCTATTTCAGCCGCCGATCACTTGATCGGCTTTTACGCCAGTACATTGATCAGGGACGGCGGTACCCTTCAGGTGGGAATTGGCTCCCTGGGAGCCGCAGTGGTCAATTGCACCCTGTTGCGGCATCGGGCGAACCGCCAGTACAAAGCGGTGTTCGACCACTTGCAGGTAGCCGAGCGCTTTCCGGTAGTCACGGAATGGGGCGGGACCGAAGCGTTCAGCGAGGGGCTGTACGGCAGCAGTGAAATGATGGTGGATGGCTTCATTCATCTACTTAATGGCGGAGTGCTCAAGCGTCAGGTGTTCGCCGATGTCGACTTGCAGGAGTTGATCAATGCCGGGCGAATCGGGTCGGACGTCAGCATCGAAACGCTGGATGTATTGCGGGAGCAGGAGTTGATCGATTCTCCGCTGCGGGCGAGGGACATCCAGTGGCTCAAACAATACGGCATTCTCCGGTCTGACGTGCAGTTCAAGGGGGGGCGGCTGACCATTAATGATTATTCGCTGGACCCTGACCTGGACAAGGAAGACGCCCGCAGCGCTATATCGACAGTCGCTTTGGGTAAGCAGCTTACCGGTGGCGTGGTGTTGCACGGAGGCTTCTACATCGGCCCTGACAGTTTTTATGAGCAGTTGCGCAATCTGCCTCAAGAAGATGCCGCGCGTATCTGCATGACCAGTGTAAATTTTATCAATGATCTCTACGATCACCGTTTTGGTAATCAGCGCCTCAAAGCTGCCCAGCGAAAGGAAAGTCGTTTCATTAATTCGGCGATGATGTGCACGCTGGACGGTTCGATAGTCTCCGACGGTCTGGACGACGGGCGAGTCGTCAGCGGGGTAGGGGGGCAATACAATTTTGTCGCCATGGCCCATGAGTTGCCGCGGGCTCGCTCGATTATTGCGCTTCGCAGTACGCGCAAATCCGGGAAGGCGGCTGAGTCGAATATTATTTTCAGTTATGGGCACTGCACGATTCCGCGGCACCTGCGTGACGTGGTGATTACCGAGTATGGCATCGCCGATCTTCGCGGCAAGAGTGACCAGGAAGTGTATCTGGCGTTGATTCGCATTGCCGATGCACGCTTCCAGCCGGGGCTGCTGAAACAGGCGCAGAAAGCGGGTAAAGTGGCGGCCTCTTTCCGGTTGCCGGCACAATGGCAGCAGAATACGCCGGATACTGTGCGCACCGCGCTGGCGTCTGCAGGCACTGCTGATGCCTTTGCTTCTTTTCCGTTTGGTTGTGATTTTACAGACGATGAGCTGGTGCTGGCGAAAGCCCTGAAAGGTCTCAAGGCCGCAACCAGCACGTGGCAAGGCAAACTGGCGACGGTGTGGAAGGCATTGCGAGAAGCGCCTGCTGATGCCGATCAGATCGCCTTGCTTGAGCGTATGTCGCTGGCAGACCCCGAGGGTTTACGGGAAAAACTGGACCAGCGGCTATTGGTTCATGCATTGCGGGGAAGCCGCACCTGAAGACTGCCGCATCAACACATTAGAACAGGTTTGATTACATGGAACGCTCATCGGTTTACACCGTACATTACCGCCTCAAAAATCGTGCAGGAGAGGTCGTTGACGCGTCCGATGGCGGCGAGCCGCTGTGCTTTCTCCAGGGCGCGGGCAACGTGATTCAGGGGATTGAAGAAGCGGTCAGGAATCGTGGAATCGGCGATTGCCTCGAAGTGACTGTGCCGGCGGAGATGGCCTACGGCGAACCGGACCCTGCATTGATCCGCAAAGTGCCCCGATCGGCATTTGCCGAGGTGGAAGACCTCAAGCCGGGCATGAAATTCCAGACCAACAGTGGCGATGAAGCACAGGTTGTGCAGGTCGTTTCGATTGATGGCAACCTGGTCAAAGTGGATGCCAACCACCCGCTGGCAGGGTTTACCCTGTACTTTGATCTGGAGATTGTCGATAAGCGTCCAGCAACCGATGACGAGATTGCCGAAGGCCGCCCGCTGCAAATCTGACAGGTCAGGTGTCGCCCACATGAATGCCGGCAGGTTCGGCAGGCTTGCCTGACCGGTCATCTGCCGAACTATGAATTGCACTCAGGCCCTGTTGAATGGTCTGCTGGATTCCGCAGGTGACGCTGCTCAGGTCATCCTCTGTGCGAATCCTGACTGGGGCGTGCATCGTAACAATCACTTCAACTGCTGGCTCCCTGAGTAAGCGCAACAGGTGAGACTGGAAAATATCGTCGCCTATGAATGGGGCCAGGTGGTCGGGGTGGCCACTTCGGCGGTAGCCGATGCTGATTGGCTGAATGGGCACGCCTGCCTCCTGCGCAGCGCTCAGCAGCCTGCTATGAAATGGCAGCACTGTTATGCCAACGCTGGTGGTACCTTCCGGAAATACCAGTACCGACTGACCTGACGCCAGCGTCTCAGCGATTGTGTCGCGTGTCATACGGGCCTGTCCTCCGCCCCTGCGGATAAACAGGGTGCCGGCCTGCGCGGCAAGCCAACCGATGACGGGCCAGTTTCTGACTTCGATTTTGGACAGAAAGCGCAATTTCACCACGCCACCCAGAATGGGGATATCCGACCAGGAGATATGGTTGCTGACCAGCAACACAGGGCCTTGCTCCACACGACCCTGTTGATGCACCCGGAATCCAAGGCAGTGCGCGGCTGTTGCGAAGCAGAAGCGGGCGAAGGGCGTTCGGTCGATATCCCGTCGGATCAACCACTCGGTAATCGAGACTGCACCGGCGATCAAGCTGCAGATCGACAAGGCAAATCCGAAAAGTGCCAGGCGGCTGATAAGACGGCATTGACGCATTAGCATGATGCGGTCCCGGTCGCTGCAGCGGTGTTGGAGCGCATGAAGTGACGACTGTATCGGCGGGCCAGTCGCTTGACCTCAAGCAGCACAAGCAAATCAGCGCAGCGAAATTCCGGATCCCAGCAAGGCTCACCGCAAACCTCGGCACCAAGTCGCATATACGCTTTGATCAGCGGCGGAATATCCACCGATGATTCTGCGCCGGCCGACAGGTGGGTCAGGTGGGGAAGGGCTCTGCGGGGGAAAACTCTGCGGTCGCTGTCAGTGAGATACCGCTGCTGCAGCTGTTGGGTAATTCGCCAGGCTTTCAGTCCGCCATCGGCCATCCCGATGCTGGCGCAGCCGATCATGTAGTCGACTTTCTCGCGCACGAGATATTCCGCCACTGACGACCACAGGAAGCTGATAGTCGCACCATTGCGGTAGTCCGGGTGTACGCAAGTGCGCCCCAGCTCTGCGATCTGACCTGGAAGTTGTTCAAGCAGCCTTAGATCAAATTCGTTTTTTGAGTAAAAGCCGCCGGCCCGCGCGGCGTCACGTTGGTGCAACACCCGCGAGGTAGCGACAAGTGTGCCGCTCGCCTCGTCTGTCACGATCAGGTGATCGCAGTGGGCGTCGTAGTGGTCGATGTCGATACCGGGAATGGTGGTGCCCAGGTCTGAGTCGTACTCTTCGGAAAATACCTGATAACGCAGTTTTTGAGCGGCCTCAACGGCGCTGGCATCACGTGTGATCGTCGCATTCAGGCGACGGCTTGCAGTCAACGAACGGGCTTTTTCTGCTGGCATGTCGGGTATCTCTTTATGTCCTTTTCCCGACGAGCCTATGAAGCCGGCATTGCAGATGAATGAACAAAAGGTGACGTCCCTGTGACACATTCGCCGAATTGAATGCGTGTCACGACTTGTTACATCACGGTGGTTCCATGTATTTTTCTGAACAGCATGTATACTTGCTGTTACATGGCGTAGCTTGTGGTATCTAGTAGGGATATCTGGCGAGCGTTGAAAGCAAGGTTGCTTTCCTTAAAGACGCCAGCAGCAACACTGGGCGAGGCGAACCCGATGGCGGTTTGGCTGTAAACGGAAATAACAAAAGCAGAGATGAGCGGCGTGGAACCAACAAATGAGAGTTGCCGGGTACTGATTGTTGAAGATGATGAGCGTTTGGCAGATTTGACGCGAGAATATCTTGAAAGCAACGGTCTTATTGTCTCCGTAGAAGCCAATGGGGCGCATGCTGTAGAGCGCATTCGTAAAGAACAGCCCGATATTGTCGTGCTGGATCTTATGTTACCGGGCGAAGACGGTCTTTCGATCTGTCGGCGGGCACGTCCGTTCTATCAGGGACCGATCCTGATGCTGACGGCACGTACTGACGATCTGGATCAGGTGTTGGGGCTCGAGATGGGCGCCGATGATTATATTTCCAAGCCGGTTCGTCCGAGAGTGCTTCTCGCACGGATTCGCGCACTGCTCCGACGCGTCAACGACAAGAGTCAGGACGATGCCGAATCAGGGCCGACTGAGGAACCGGTACGTCTGCAATTCAACGATCTGGTGGTCGACCGGTCCATGCGTGAAGCCTGGCTCAATGAGGCAAGCATTGATCTGACCAGCGCCGAGTTTGATTTGCTGTGGTTGCTGGCGTCCAGTGCCGGACGGGTGCTTAGCCGCGAGGAAATCTTCACGGCACTGCGTGGCATTGAATATGATGGCCAGGATCGCTCGATCGACGTTCGGGTATCCAGAATTCGACCGAAAATCGGTGATGATCCGGTTCACCCCCGTCGTATCAAAACTGTGCGCAGCAAGGGTTACCTGTTCGTCAAGGAAGCCTGAGCAAGCGTAAACTGCATCTTGTGTCCTGCCCCGTGCGTGATCCGGGCAGGCGCTTTATGCCTCCCGGAAAGGCCGTATGCCGCTAACTCCCTTCCTGAAAATGTTTGGTCGCCTGTTACTGGTGACGCTGCTCATTCTGGCTTTGTGTGCTGGTCTGTTTACCGGGGTGAACGCTGTTCGTGAGCGCCACTGGAATGAGCGGTTTGCAACGCCGTTGATGGATTGGCTGGCCTCGGCCCCCAACCCGTTGGTCAGCTATCCCTGGTTGAGCGCTCTTTACGATATGGAGCTACGGCCCGGCGATCACAACGATCCTGAGCCTGTGGATCATGAGCGTCTTGCCTATGGTCAGGCGGTGGCTGAGATTCAGGGGCTGGGCGTCCGGGTTCGGCGTCTTTCCGAGACAGGCAATATCATTGATGTGACTTTCCAGGATCTGTACCGGGACATCGGCGAGGTCTCGGCACTGATCATTCTCACCCACCTGAACCCTTTGTTGCCTGATGAGCGACCTGCCGGTATGGACAGTCTCGGTCGCGAGCTGGGCGCCACTATCAGTTTTGTCGATGAAGAGTCCGAGTCACTTGAAACACCGACCCTCGAACGTCTGGTCGAACGTGGCATGGCCTACGTTCACAGGGATGCAGGCGAGCGAGCCCGGGTTTACCTGCGCTTAAATGACGGCACAGTCGTTGAGGTGAGATACCAGGCGCCATTCAACCCCCTGGCCTGGCCGGTGCTCCTGCTGGTGTTTGTGCTTGCAGCCAGTATTGCCGGGTTCTTCTTGTTTCTGTTGTTGCGCGACGTCGATCGCAACCTTAGGGCTGTGGAGTCAGTCGCTATCCGGATTGCCCGTGGAGAATTGGATGCGCGGGTGGATACCAGTCGCGGCACTCTGGTGCGCAGGCTTGGCAAGTCGTTTAACAGCATGGCAGAGCATATCCAGCGGCTAGTCGAGATTCAGCGCGAAATGATACACGCTGTCTCCCATGAACTCAGAACACCTGTCGCCCGCATTCGCTTTGGCGTGCAGATGATTGAGGATTGTCCGGATGAAGCCTCAATGAACAAGCAACTGGCCGGAATCGACGGCGATATACAGGAGCTGGATGAGCTGATCGATGAAATACTGACCTACGCCCGTTTAGAGCAGGGCGGTCCGATTATGTCGTTTCAGGAGATCAGCGTGCCGGATATCGTGCAGCAGGTTGTTGAGGAGCAGCAGCGATTACGCCCGGATATGGCATTCTCGGCGCAGTTCTGTGAAGGCTACGAAGAGTGGTCTCTTTCTGATGCCGAGCCGCGTTACATTCACCGGGCAATCCAGAATCTGGTCGGCAATGCGGGGCGTTATGCCAATGGTCAGGTGCGGGTAAAGTGCCAGCTGGATGCGCAAACCTGTCGCATTGATGTTGAAGATGACGGCCCGGGCATTCCCGAGGGCGACTGGGAAAAGGTGTTTACCGCGTTTGCCCGGCTTGATGACAGCCGAACCCGCACTTCAGGCGGCTATGGTCTCGGGCTCTCTATCGTACGGCGTATTCTGTACTGGCATGGTGGTCAGGCTTTTGTGACCCGCAGTGAGGCGCTGGGTGGTGCAGAGTTCAGTCTGGTCTGGCCGCGCCGGCAGCCGCAATAGCCCGGATCGCTTTTGTGAACCCGTTCCCCCGGCCTCACGCGTTGTAACAAACTGGTACAGAAGCACCACTGAATAGCGTCGGTGGCTGGCCGATACTCGAAAGCGTAAGGGATGACTACTTAGAGGTTGTAGTTCTTACGAACTTTCCTTGTTTCATTCGTCAATATTTGAGGGGCCGCTTTTGGGCCCCTTTTTTTATGGCTTTTTCAGCTACTGGTTTGAGCCGGGCGTGCGCTTCAGGACGCTACGGCACGGTTCATCGCTTCGGGCACAGTGGCGCCGGCCCGTTGGTCACGTATGTAGTCAGCCAGCTGCTCAACCTGCCTGGCCGAGAGTCGCAGCCCCTGCTTGGTTCTGCGCCAGAGTACATCGTCTGTCGACTCCGCCCACTCTTCTGCTATCAGGTAATCCACTTCCCTTGCGTGCAGGGTGCCTCCGAAATGGACGCCCAGATCCGCATCGGTGCGACAGCTTCCCAGCATCTGTATGGCGTTGATGCCATAAGTGCGCGCCAAACGATCCCTCAGCTTGGATGACAACGCCGGATAGGCGCTCTGGAGCACCTCGGCTATGGCTGGCTGGGATGTCAGGGCGCGGGTTGCCCCGGGAAGTGGCGTCTGGCGTGTGGTTGACGAGCCCATTGAGGGGAACCAGTCCGTGAGTTTGTTGACGGCGGCTTCGGCAAGTTTGCGGTAGGTTGTGATCTTGCCGCCAAAAATACTGATCAGCGGTGCCTCCTGGTCGCTTCCCAGTACGCTGATAGTGTAGTCACGGGTTATCGCTGCGGGATCCGTGGATTCATCGTCCAGCAGCGGTCTGACACCAGAATAGGTGCTGACAATATCGTCACGTTGAAGCTGGTGAACAAAATGATTGTTCACTACATCAAGCAGATAGTCGATTTCGTCATCATCAATCGCGACAGTTGCCGGGTCGCCGTTAAATTCCTTATCGGTTGTGCCAATCAGGTGGAAGTCGTCCTCGTAGGGTAATACGAACACGATGCGGCGATCCGTATTCTGGAGAATGAAGGCCCCCGGCGCATCGTGAAATCGGGGCACGATCATGTGGCTGCCCTTGATCAGGCGCACGCCATGCGGTGATGGTTGGTCGATTGTCTGCCCGAAGATTTTCGCTGCCCATGGGCCTGATGCATTGACGAGGCTGCGAGCGAACACGGTTTCCTGCTGCCCCTGAGCTGATTCAAGCGTGATTTTCCAGAGACGGTTGTCATCACAGCGAGCCGCCGAGATACAGCGGGTGCTGCGCATTATTTTTGCGCCTTTCAGGCGAGCTTGCTGGGCGTTGGCAATGACCAGTCGGGCGTCATCCACCCAGCAGTCCGAGTAAGCGTAGCCTTTCTTGATAGAGGGCTTTAGCGGGCTGTTGACGTTAAAGCGTCGGGTTGATGCGCCAGGCAGCGTCACGCGAGCAGCAAGGTGGTCATATAGGAACAATCCTGTCCGGATCATCCAGCCAGGACGCAGGTGGCGCAGGTGCGGCATGGTAAAGCGCAGCGGCCTGACCAGATGCGGTGCCAGGCTCAGCAGTACTTCCCGCTCAGCCAGAGCCTCCTTCACTAGCCGGAACTCATAATGTTCGAGGTAGCGCAGGCCGCCGTGTACTAGTTTGCTGCTGGCCGAGGACGTTGCGCCAGCCAGGTCGCCCTGTTCGCAAAGTGCGACGCGCAAGCCGCGACCCGCTGCGTCGGCTGCAATGCCGGTCCCGTTTATTCCACCGCCAATAATCATGAGATCGACGGTTGCGGGTGTACTGGTTAACGGGGAGGATTCCATGGCTGAAGCGGCCTCTATGTTCGAAATCGAAAGTATGTGGGCAATTTTAGCGCTATTTTTGAACATTTTTCAATGCGTAGTTCACATACGAATATTCAGTTATCCGCCGCAAACCCTGTCAGGTCGATGGCTTTGGCTGGGCACGGGTGCTGGGGCCTTGAGGGCCTGCATTAGTTATATCGCGGGCGTGTTTTGAGTGCGGCGGGTGCAATTTTAATCACATTACTGGAATAAGCGGTTTTACTTGTGGTTCGGGATCACTATAATTTTCCTTTACGAAAATAAACGACGGCGCGCAAGACCGGTCACAATAAGGAAGAGGGTTACATGTCTGTCTATTTGCTTGCTATTGATCAGGGAACGACCAGCTCTCGAGCTATGATATTCAGGCGCTCCGGCGAGGTAGTGGCGGTTGCCCAGCAAGAGTTCAGGCAGTTCTTCCCCCAGGATGGCTGGGTCGAGCACGAGCCGGAGGAAATCTGGGAGAGCACCCTTGAAGTCTGTCGTCGGGTGATTGCCGATTCGGGCCTCAAGGCAGAGCAAATAAGTGGTGTGGGTATTACCAATCAGCGTGAAACCACGATCATCTGGGATAGGGCAACCGGTAAACCTATTCATCGGGCCATTGTCTGGCAGGACCGTCGCACAGCGCCTGTCTGTACCCAGCTAAAAAACCGGGGGCTGGAAAACACTGTTGTCGAAAAAACCGGTCTGCTGATTGATCCATATTTCTCCGCTACCAAAATTGCCTGGATTCTGGATCAGGTTGAGGGGGCTCGGCAGCGGGCCGAAGCGGGTGAGCTTGCATTTGGTACGGTCGATAGTTGGCTGCTCTGGCATCTTACCGGCGGCAAAGTTCATCGTACTGATGCCACCAATGCATCGCGGACGGCACTGTTCAATATACACAGCCAGACATGGGACGACGACCTGCTCAAGCTGTTTCGGGTTCCGTCTGCTTTGCTGCCAGAAGTGCTCGACTCGGCTGCCGATTTTGGCGAGGTGGACGCTGATCTTTTGGGGGCGCCGCTTCCTGTTGCCGGTATCGCGGGGGATCAGCAGGCTGCGCTCATCGGTCAGGCGTGTTTCGAGCCAGGCATGGCCAAGAGCACATACGGAACGGGCTGCTTCCTGATTCTCAATACCGGTGATGCGCCGCTGCGTTCGGAGAATAGATTGCTCACCACCGTTGCTTATCGACTCAACGGCAAGCCCTGCTATGCCATTGAAGGAAGCATCTTCGTGGCGGGTGCCGCGATGCAGTGGTTACGGGATGGCTTGAAACTGATCACTCACGCCAGCGAATCACTGTCGCTGGCCGAGACGGTTGGTGTTGAAAATGCAGTCTATCTGGTGCCTGCCTTTACCGGTTTGGGGGCGCCGCACTGGGATCCTCATGCACGCGGGGCAATCCTGGGTTTGACCCGTGACACCGGCATCGCCGAAATCGTCACCGCCGGTCTCCAGTCGGTCTGTTATCAGACCAAAGATCTGGTGAGGGCTATCCAGAACGATGGTGCGCCGCTGAATGAGTTGCGAGTCGATGGTGGCATGGCAGTCAATGACTGGGTAATGCAGTTTCTGGCAGACATTCTGAGTGTGCGAGTTGATCGCCCGAAAGTGACTGAAACCACGGCATTGGGCGCGTCTTATCTCGCAGGCCTGCAGTTGGGAATCTATGAAAGCACCAGTGAGATTGCCGAGTTGTGGGCGCGGGAGCGCGCCTTCTCTCCAGAGATGGCGCCCGCACTGCGGGAATCGCTCTATGCGGGCTGGCTGGATGCAGTGGAGCGCATTTGCCACAACTAGCCACAATTAGGTCGAGGGTGGCTTGATAGGGGGTGTCAGCTGCGTTCGAATGCTATCAGGTGATCGGCTTCTATCCGAACCGGCACCTGTTCTCCCAGCCTGAAATCCAGATGGCTTCTAAAAAGAGCCTCAAACTCGGTCTCGGACGAGAGCCGAAAACGGTAGAGTGTCGAAGTGCCGGCGAAGGTTTTCTCGATGACTTTGGGTTGCAGGGATGATGTTGCATCGTGAACAACGTCGTCGGGCCGGATCAGGACATCCACCAGTGTGCCGTCGGGCCACGGGTAGGCGCGATTACCCCGAATGACGCCAAGTTCGGATTCAATCGTTTCCGGACCCAGTGTTTTGCCCTTCACGAACCCGCCCTGGCCAATGAATCCCGCGACAAAGCGATTGGCCGGTTCGTGGTAAAGGTTGTAAGGCTCATCCCATTGCTGGACGGTACCGTCGCGTAAGACGGCAACCTGATCGCACATCGCGAAGGCTTCCTGCTGATCGTGCGTCACCAGAATCGCGCTAATGCCCAGCGTCTTCAGAATGTCCCTGACGTCAAGACTCAATCGCCTTCTCAGATCAGCATCCAGGTTCGAAAAGGGTTCGTCCAACAGAATGAGCGTGGGTTCCGGGGCCAGGGCCCGAGCCAGCGCAACGCGCTGTTGCTGGCCACCCGACAGTTCATGCGGATACTGGTTGGCGAGGTCCTGCAGGTGTACGAGATCAAGCAAGTCGGCGACCTTTTGGGTGCGCTGCTCTTTGTCCATGCCTTTCAGGCCGAAGCCGATGTTGTCGGCGACGCTCAAGTGCGGGAAAAGGGCATAGTCCTGGAAGACCATACCGATTTTGCGTTTCTCCGGTGGCACGGCTCGCCCGGGTACGCTGACCACGTGTCCATTGAGCTGGATGTCGCCCCCCTGCAGTGACTGGAATCCGGCGATAGCCCTGAGAATCGTGCTCTTGCCGCAGCCGCTCGGGCCCAGCAGGCAACCAATGTCGCCCTGGCCCAGTGCGAAACTGACGCCTTTGATGACCGGGTCGCCACCGTAGCCGCACTCCAGGTTGTTGACGTTGAGCAGCCATGCGTTCTCGGAAATCGGCGGCGTCACAGTCATCTTTCTATGCTCCGATGATCAGGAATTCGAGCAGGGCCTTCTGCGCATGCAGGCGGTTTTCCGCCTCGTCCCAGACGACAGAGCTTGAATGCTCAAGCATATGCTGTGAAATTTCTTCACCACGGTGTGCCGGCAGGCAGTGCATGAACAAGGCGTCTGCGTGCGCCAAAGACATGAGTTCGGGATTGATCTGATAGGGAGCAAAATCCTTTGCTCGTGCCTTCTGTTCGTCTTCCTGGCCCATCGATGCCCAGACATCCGTTACCAGCATGTCGGCGCCGCGAGCCGCCTCCTCGGGGCTTCTGATGACGGTTACACGCTCGCTGTTGTCGTCCAGCAGCGCCTTGGCCGGTTCGTAACCTTCCGGGCAGGCAATGCGCAGGTTGAAATCAAACTGCTGGGCAGCGTTGATATAAGATGCGCACATGTTGTTGCCATCGCCGACCCAGGTCACGGTCGCGCCGCGAATGCTGCCGCGATGTTCGCGAAAGGTCTGCATGTCTGCCAGCAGCTGGCAGGGATGATAGTCGTCCGTCAATGCATTAATAACCGGTGTCGCAGCAACGCTCGCGAATCGCTCCACTGTCTCGTGATCGAAGGTGCGGATCATCACTGCATCTGCCATGCGGGAGATCACGCGTGACGTGTCTTCGATGGGCTCACCGCGACCGAGCTGGGTATCCTTGGGAGACAGGAAGAGAGCGGCCCCGCCCAGTTGCGCCATCCCGGCTTCGAACGATACGCGCGTGCGGGTCGAAGACTTTTCGAAGATCATCGCCAAAACGCGATTCTTGAGTGAGTCCCGGACTTCGCCAGCACGCCAGCCCTTTTTCAGGGCAATGGCGTTATCGATCAGTTGATCAAGCTCTTCAGGAGAAAGATCTGTGAGGGTCAGGAAATGTCTAACAGGCATGGTTGCTTTTCCGTGCATTAAAATAATTCAGGGCGTATGCGGAGCGGAGTCGGCAGATTGGTTCGGCTCAGCAAATAGCAACATCCGGTTCGTGGAACAGACCACACCGGGTAGGTGAGCGAATCAGGATCGAGTCATAGAGCCCGCAGTAAGCAGGTCGATCATAGTATCGGTAATCGCTGATATTGACAATGACGCCCAATTTGAAGGGGTTGGCAGCGGAGGTGCGGTATTCCGGGGCGAGATACCTGAGTGACATGGTCAGGTTTCCGGTTGCTGTGTACAATAACGCTATTCGGTTAATCGATACGCCGGTGTGATCATCGGCCTGATAGCGAGGTACGACTCTGTATGGATATCAACGAAACGATCAAAAGCCAGTTGCAGGACAATCCGATCATCCTGTACATGAAGGGTTCGCCTCAGGCGCCTCAGTGCGGTTTTTCAGCGAAAACAGTGCAGGCTGTTATGGCGTGCGGCGAGCGGTTTGCTTTCGTCAACATTCTGGATAACCAGGAATTGCGCGACGGGCTCAAGGCCTATTCAAACTGGCCGACCTATCCACAGCTGTATATCAACGGTGAGCTGGTGGGTGGATGCGACATTGTTCTCGAGATGTCAGAATCCGGTGAGCTGGCGGATATGATCAAGGCGGCGGCACCCAAGCAGGAGAATGCCGACTCCTGATCGTCCCGATCATTTCAGGTTGAGCGGAGTAAACCTCAGCTCAACCTGAAAGCGATACCCCTTATCCCTGGCGGACTCCGGTGGCTCGGGATAGGGGCTTGCGGCCAAGGCGCTACGCGTTGCGGCCCTGTCCAGCGAAGGCTTGCCAGAGCTTTCGATTATGTCGACCTGTCTCAGTACACCGCTTTCCATCAAATACAACTCAAGTCGCACAGTTCTGACGGTTTTGAGCTCTCTGATCGAGCGTACCGGGCGGCTGTGTATTTCATTGCTGATGTATCGCCACAAGGTTTCAATATAGGGATCAGATGCCGGTTTGGTGATCTGGTTGGCGTTCTTATCGTGTTCTGCGGTTGCGGGAGCATCCGGGCTGCCTTTGCGTGAAGCTTGTGCCGCGATGGCCTGCTTGCTAGGTGTGCTGGCAGGCGCTGGTTGGGTCGATTGACGGGGGGTGTGGTTAGCGTCGGTGTTGTTGTCGCGATTTGCCGTGTCCGATTTGTTGGTACGGGGCGGCGTTGGCTTCCGGGGAGCGGGAGGCGGCTGCTTGTCGGGGCTTTGTCTTGTCACCACGGAGACTGAACTCGATTCCGGAGTGGCGCCGGTAGGTTTCAAAATCTCGTCGATCTGCTGGGGGGTGTAGGTGGGGGCTGCCTTGCTGGGGCTGCTGGCGGCGCTTTCAATAGCGTTGCCGTGACGCACAAGGGTGAAGTTGACGGTTTCAGTCGTCGGCTTTTCCGGCATACGGGGCAATAGGCCTATAATCCCGGCCAGAATAAGCGTATGCAGGAGTAGGGCGAACGAAAAAGCAACGGCCAGCCGGTAGGACTTCGGCTGACCATTCGTGTAGCCGTTGGACGACATGCAGTTCCCAAGTCACATCTGAGGTCGGTGACCGAGGCTAGCTTATCCGGTATTGCGCCGCAAGCTGCCGACGACAGCGTCGAGAGCCCGGTCAATTAATGCGCCCTGTTCGAGGATTGTCAGTCGCCCTCTGCGCATTTCGTGGGCCAGTTCAATGCGGGCCTTCTCAATGACTTTCAGGCCCATCCGGTTAACGAAAACAAAGCAGTCCGCCTCGTCGATAATTGCCGAAAGCTTGCAGCGGAAACGTGAGCCGTTGACCAGATTGAACTCAACCCACTGACCGATTGCGATGCCATCAATCTTGTTGACGTACTCGGCAGTCGCCGCATCCTCGATTTCCTGCTGGCGCTCGACCGCTGTCGGGCTTTGTTCTGCCAGAATCTGTTCATCGGTCTGGGTGGCAGGCGCGGGTGGCTCCTCGCGAGGGGTTTCTCTTGCCTCTGCCAGCGCATGAGCCCTGAACGCTTCAGTGAGCTCATGTTTGAGATCGCTCATCATCGTGTCCAGGCCTGTGGAGTTGTAGGACACTTCCTCCAGGCCTGATCGCAGCGCTTTCAATAGCCCGGGTACAACACGTACCCACTGATCTCGCTCATCATCCTCAAGGTGAGGGTGGAGGCACCAGATCAGGTCATCGACAACGCGGACGGATTGATTCCACCGATGTTCAACGTCGTTGCGCAGGTATGACAGGAACATGACCCGACTCCACCCGTTGATCAGGATGTTGCGGATAGTGTCCGGAATGCTGTGGCGTGCGAGTTTTTCCTGCAGGAGTTTATCGACGGTTTCCTGCGCCTTCTGAGATTTAATACGACCGCGCTCCGATTCTCTGGTGCGTTGTTCAACCAACGTTGATTTCCGATTTTCCCGCGCCAGAAACTGATCGAACTCGTCGTTGAGCTGCTCAAAGAGCGTAATGTCACCGTCGAACTCGTTAAGAATTCTCAGCACGATGTTGTGAATCTGCTCGTAGAGCTTGTCGCGGGATTTTTCGTCGCTTTCACTCCAGCCAATGCCGGCACGGGCGAGCCCGTTGAGTAACTTGCGGGCAGGATGGGTGGCGCGACTGAAGAAAGACTTGTCCTTGATAACGACTTTCAGAATCGGTATCTGAAGTCGGCTGATCAGCACCTGAATCGGCGCCGACAGGTTGTAGTCGTCAAGGATGAATTCAAACAACATCGATACGAGGTTGATCAGATCTTCATCCGCCTCGTTCAGTGCCGGTGTTTTTCCGTCCTGGTTCTTTCGCTGGGCAAGCAGGTGCTCAACAACTTCATGAAGGTCGACAACGATTGGCTCGCCTTTGCTGAGGTTGTCCGAGCCGGAAAGTTGGGGTTCATGGGGAATATTCGCCAGCAGCTGGAATAACTCTGCACCGCCAACGATATGAACATTGGGGTTGGAGGAGCGCGGCTGGCCGCCACCGCCACGCTGCTCTGCGAGCATGTTCCGGATTTGCTCGAAAATAGCGTTGTCGCGGTTGGCTCCACTCTCGGGGCTCTCTTGGAGCGGTGCTTCCGAGGCCGGAGTATTCGCTTTATCGCTCCCGGGCTCCGCGATTGGCGTGCCGCTTGTCGTTTTGCCATGGAACCGGAAGTTCGGAATGATGCCGGCCTGAATCAGGATGCGGTTGGCTTCGTCCAACAGCATGCCAAGATTGGACACGACGTAGCGATCAAACTGCTTGAGAACAATCAGTCTTTCGCGAATCTGGATTTCCAGTGCCTGAGCAGCCTCAACAAAGGCGCTGCACAGATGCTCGGGCGCCAGCGGATTGACTGGTTCTTCGTCGCTGGCATTGGGGTAAATGGCACTAAAGCGAGCCTGCAGCTGGATCAACGGTCCCTGAAAGTAGGCGCGGGACTTTGTGATCATGGCATTGAGGGCAACCTGCTCTTCAAGCTCATCGTTCTGGATCAGCGACAGCGTTTCAGCGGTAGTTGTGCTGTGATCCACGACTTCGGGAGAGGTTGAACGCGGTGGTGTTACGAACAGGTGGCCAACAGAGGTCTGAAAGTGCTTTTCGATGCCTTTGCGCTTGATCCGGATTTCGCGCATTGCTTCGAAGTAGCGGTTTTGTTCGTTGTTGCTGCGCGCGTTGTTGGCAAGTTCGAACAGCGAGTCGTCAACGGCGTCAAAGGCACCCTGAAGCAGATCACCCAATCCGGCAACGACAGTATCCCTGATCTTGCTGATTTCCTTGGGCACAGCCACACCCTTCCCCAAGCCTTTATGCTCGTGGAGATAATGTATGCCGGACTGCTTGTTCATGGCCGACTCCTATTGCGCCTCAACCGGATACATGACCGAGCGAATTTCTTTATGGTTATCGTTTTTATTTCTGAATATCGCGTATTACAAGGATTATAGAGCGTAAAACGTTATACGGATACAAAGGACTGTCAGCCCAAAAAAGTTTCGGGGCGTTCATAAATTGAGCATAAACATTTTTAATGCCAAAGGGTATGAAATCGCCCCGAGATTAACAAAATATAACGTCGACTCGATGAAGTTTGCGTCGATGGTCGGGGGGGTGCTGTTTGGCATTGTAAAGCCCGGCCAGGTTGTGCGCTGAAGGCAGCCTGGCCGGGCTTTTGGAAGGGAATGGTGTGCAATTCAGCTCACATAGACGGGGCCAACCCCAGCGCTCCAGATTACAACGCTGATGGCAAACAACGCTACAAGCATCACGAGACCGACAGTTAATACCGACGATGCAAACATGAATCCGCGATCTTCCGGGATTTTCATCAGTATGGGGAGTCCTTCGTAGAGCAGGTAAACGGCATAGGATACAGCGACCAGGCCAACAAGCATGTTGATCCAGATATTGGGATAGGCGGCGATGACGCCCAGCAAAAAGATAGGTGTTGCTGTATAAGCGGCGAGGACAACGCCTCTGGGGTTGTCTTCCTGAACGCCATAAGTGGCGGCGAAGAAATCAATGAACCGCCCGAGGATGTATATGCCAACCAGCATTGCGGCGTAGAACAGCCCACAGAGTTGCAAGGCGCTTGCTGTTGTCAGGCGAATAATCTGCCCATCGCCAACCTGCCAGCCGACCTGAGTGGTGCCGTAAAAGCCGGCTAATGCAGGTACGAGGGCCAGAAGAAAGATGTGGCCGATATAAATCCTGCTCAAGGACTCTGAATCGTTGCGTATGGCTTCCCACTCCTGATCGGGGCGGGTAAACAATCCCATCGTGTGGCCTAGACTCATGGATACAACTCCTGATTATTGTTTTTGTAAATCAGGCTCAGTGTTGTGGTATTGCCTCCGGAGGGTCAAGTAATCGGTTAAATTTTGATCGAACTAGAAGCGTCTTTTATATAACCATATCGTCTACGATGTAGTGCTCACTCAGTTGCCGGTCCGGAGGATGTGGCGCCTGGCGGGTGGGTGCACTGTCGCGGCTTTGACAACGTTATCCTTGATCTGGAGAACTTCGATTCTTACGCCTTTGACCTTGAGGCAGACGTTGTTCTCGGGAATGGTTTCAAGTGTCTCGGTGATCAGCCCGTTAAGGGTCTTGGGGCCGTCAGTCGGTAGCTTCCAGCCGAGCAGTTTGTTGATGGCGCGAATGTGTGTCGAGCCATCGATAATGTAGGTTCCGTCTTCCTGCGGAATAATATCGGGGCTGGTCGCGGCATAATCGGTTGTAAAGTCGCCAACAATTTCTTCGAGAATGTCTTCCAGAGTAGCGATGCCCAGCACATCTCCGTATTCGTCTACCACAATACCGATCCGGCGCTTGGCCTTCTGGAAGTTGATCAGCTGCAGGTGGAGTGGTGTGCTTTCCGGGATAAAGTAGGGTTCGCGGCAGAGCTGCATGATCATGGCTTTATTGATTTCATCCTGCATTAGAAGCTTTGACGTGTTGCGCAGGTGAAGGATGCCCTGAATGTTGTTTATGTCCCCTTTGAATACCGGAAGCCGGGTGTGCTGGCTGCTGCGCATCTGGCGGATAATCGTTTCCATATCATCGTCTAGATCAACCCCGACGACCTCATTGCGCGGCACCATGATGTCGTTAACCGTGACATTTTCCAGATCGAGAATGCTGACCAGCATGTCTTTATGCTTGCGTGGAATCAGGGCGCCCGCTTCGTTTACCAGTGTGCGGAGTTCTTCCCGGCTGAGGTGGTCCGAGGCAGCGTCTTTGGCGGAAATGCCCAGAAGTTTGAGGATCATCCCGGTAAACAGGTTGACGAACCAGACCATCGGATAAAGCAGTTTCAGAAGAGGGCGCAATATATAGCTGGCGGGAAATGCGATGCGCTCCGGGAACAGGGCGGCCAGAGTTTTCGGTGTTACTTCCGCAAAAATCAGGATCACAATGGTGAGCAGCACTGTTGCTATAGCAATGCCGGCATCACCCCACAAGCGAATCGCGATGACGGTGGCGATTGATGAGGCGAGGATGTTGACAAAGTTATTGCCAATCAGAATAACGCCAATCAGCTGATCTGTGCGCTGCAGGAGATCGTTTGCCCGTTTGGCTCCGCGGTGGCCAGTTTTGGCAAGGTGCTTAAGCCGATATCGGTTCAGGGTCATCATGCCCGTTTCCGAGCTGGAGAAAAACGCTGACATGACAATCAGAATGGCGAGCAGTATGAAAAGCGCCGTAAGCGGTGCTTCGTTCAAGCAGGAGTGTCCTTGTGTTGCCTGGGTTAGAGTGCTGAAAATAGGGGGTTGGGGTCAGGCCTGTCAAGCGCTGGATGACAGTTTGGCGGTTTCCGTCATACCCGGTGGAAAATCAGCTCGAGTACGAATTTGCTGCCGTAGTAGCCCAGCATCAGCAGGGCGCAGCCCGCAAGGGTCCACCGACTGGCGGTGAGTCCGCGCCACCCCAGCGTGTAATGGCCGACCAGAAGCCCGGAAAACACAAGCCAGGACATGATTGAAAACAGGCTTTTATGGGCCAGGTCCTGGGCAAAAAGATCGTGTACAAAAACGGCGCCCGTAATAATGGCGAGCGTCAGGACAATGACGCCGGCCCAGAGTAGCTCAAACAGCAGTGATTCCATTGTTTGCAGTGGCGGCAGGTTACGCACCACCATGCTGTTGTAGTTTCGCTTGAGTTGTCTGTTCTGCATGTGAACCAGCAGTGCCTGCACCGCGGCGAGCGTAAAAAGGCTATAAGCTGTGATGGATAGAGCAATGTGAGCCAGCATCCCCCAATTGTGTTGTGACACGTAATGAGGGGGAGAGTGAAAAGCGAGAACAAACACGACCGTTATGGCGGCTAATGGGTAAATTGCCAGGAACAGAAATTGAATCGGTTTGAAGTTGTTCAGAATAACCAGGAACAGGACAACGAACCAGGAAATGAGCAGCGACGCGGGGAAAAAACCAAAGTTCAAAGTCGACGGCTCTGGGATGATTGTCCAGATCAATGTGCCGTGTGATACCAGAGCAAGAATGCCAATCAGTGATGTGAGACTATGGTTTTGTTTGATCCTGCCGCGAAATACCAGTGTCTGCAGCGCAGTGCCGAGGCTATAAAGGAAAAGCGTGGTAACCGCGAGGATGAGCGTGCCCATGAAGCGTCTGTGTGTCCAATAATTGTTCGGTTGTTCGTGTCAGAGCGACAGTCTGGTTATAATGGGCGGATTGTGCAACCGGAATCAATCTTTGAGGGCCTGCGAGCACCCGTTTTGCGGCCCTGTTCGTATCCATGCATCTTCTACAGAGAATGACGGATCACCATGTTTGAGAATCTGACCGACCGACTCTCCGGCAGCCTTCGCAAAATTTCGGGCCAGGCCAAGCTGACGGATGACAATATTAAAGACACTTTGCGCGAAGTGCGTAAGGCGCTACTTGAAGCGGATGTTGCGCTCCCGGTAGTGAAAGGGTTTATCGAGAGCGTTCGCGTTCGTGCCGTAGGGCAGGAAGTGAAGCGCAGCCTGACACCGGGTCAGGTGTTTGTGAAGGTCGTCCAGGACGAGTTGGTCCGGGTGATGGGCTCGGCAAATGAAGAGCTCAACCTGGCCGTGCAGCCACCCGCCGTTGTGATGATGGCAGGTCTGCAGGGTGCGGGTAAGACGACAACCGTAGCCAAACTGGCGCGCCATCTGAAAGAGCGTCGCAAAAAATCGGTGATGGTGGTCAGTGCTGATATTTATCGGCCGGCTGCGATACGGCAGCTTGAGACTCTGGCTGAAGATGTCGGTGTTCTGTTTCATCCCAGCTCGACAGATCAGGACCCGGTTGCCATCGCTGAAGGTGCGATCGATGCGGCCCGCAAGAAGCATATTGATGTCGTGATCCTCGATACCGCCGGTCGTTTGCATGTTGACGAGCAGATGATGGGCGAAATCGGCCGTTTGCAGGCGGCAGTCAAGCCAGTCGAGACCCTGTTTGTTGTGGATGCCATGACGGGTCAGGATGCGGCGAATACCGCCAAGGCATTTAATGATGCGCTGACGTTGACCGGTGTCGTACTCACCAAGACTGACGGTGATGCCCGTGGCGGTGCGGCGCTTTCTGTGCGCCACATCACCGGGAAGCCGATCAAGTTCATGGGGGTGGGCGAGAAGACCGATGCGTTGGAGTCGTTCCATCCTGATCGACTGGCATCGCGGATCCTTGGTATGGGCGACGTGCTTTCTCTTATAGAGGAAGCTGAGCGTAATATCGATAAAAAGAAGGCAGACAAACTCACCCAGAAGATCAAGAAAGGCAAAAGCTTTGATCTCGAGGACTTCCGCGACCAGCTTCAGCAGATGAAGAATATGGGCGGTATTGGTGGGTTGATGGACAAGCTGCCCGGCATGGGGCAAATGGCACAGGCCGCCCAGCAGCAGGTCAACGACAAAAGCATGGGGCAGCTTGAGGCCATTATTTGTTCGATGACTCCGAAGGAGCGTCGCTACCCTGATGTTATCAATAATGCCCGGAAGCGCCGGATAGCAGGCGGTTCAGGTACCCAGATCCAGGATGTGAATCGTCTGTTGAAGCAGCACAAGCAAATGCAGAAGATGATGAAGAAGCTGGGTAAAAAAGGTGGAATGGCCGGCATGATGAGAGGCATGCAGGGTATGATGCCTCCCGGCGGGGGTGGCGGCGGTATGCCACCATTTGGCCGTATGTAAAAGTCGCAATCGCTATTGGTGATAATTAGCTGTCACTGCTGTTTTCATTGGCGGGGAATTAGACTAGAATAGCGCCCCTTTCGAGTATGGGTCTTCACGCAAGCCGCAGATGTGGTTAGCGTGGGTCGCACAAAGTTCGTACAACAGACAGGATATTAGTCGAAATGGTAACAATCCGTTTGGCTCGTGGTGGCTCCAAGAAGCGCCCGTTCTACCATATGACAGTCACCGACAGCCGCAAGGCTCGTAACGGTCGTTTTATTGAGCGTGTAGGTTTTTTCAACCCGGTTGCCCGTGGTCAGGAAGAGCGTCTGCGCGTTGATCAAGAACGCGTGCAGCACTGGGTAAACCAGGGCGCACAAACAAGTGATCGTGTTGCTAAGCTGCTGCAAGAAGCGGCTAAGTAAACACAGCGTTAGCTGTATTGCACTGACCGGGGCGATCGTATGGCAGATAGTTCGCAGGAAACTGTGATTGGCCGCATCACCTCGGTTTTTGGGGTTAAGGGATGGCTCAAGGTCTACTCTTTTACTGACCCCATTGAAGGTATTATGAATTATCCGCATTGGCGGATAAATCAGAATGGTAAGCAGGTCAGCGTCGAAGTAGAGGAAAGTCGTCGTCATGGTCCGGGGATTGTGGTTCGCCTGAAAGGGGTGAATGATCGCGATCTGGCCCGAACGTTTTGTGGCTTCGATATTCTGGTTTCGCGGGACAGCTTTCCTGAATTACCTGAAGGTGAGTATTACTGGCATCAGCTGGAAGGCCTGAGGGTGGAAACACCGGACGGACAGCTTCTGGGTGTTGTCAAGCAGCTGCTTGAAACCGGCTCCAATGACGTGCTCGTTGTAAAACCGGTTGCTGGATCGCTGGACGATCGTGAGCGTCTGTTGCCGTATCGCCCTGATGAAGTTATCACTAAGGTCGATGTGGATGCTGGTTTGATCGTGGCAGATTGGGATCTGGAGTTCTGATTCGTGTGGATCGGAGCGATTTCCCTTTTTCCTGACATGTTTGATGCCGTGCTTGAGTACGGTGTTACCGGCAGAGCGGTTCGGGATGGTTTGTTGAAGGTTGAGCATTGGAATCCCCGGGATTTCACGCACGACCGCCATCGCACTGTCGATGATCGCCCCTACGGTGGCGGCCCTGGCATGTTGATGAAAATTCAACCGTTACGCGATGCTATCCATGCAGCTAAGGCTGCTGCTGGAGGGGTCGCTACGGTGGTTTACCTGTCTCCCCAGGGAGAGCCACTCAATCAGGATCTGGTTGAAGAGCTCGCAGGGTCAGAGCGGTTGGTGCTGGTTGCCGGTCGTTATGAGGGGGTAGACGAGCGTTTGATTTCTACGGAAGTTGATCGCGAAGTGTCTCTGGGTGATTTTGTTTTATCCGGAGGCGAGCTGGCTGCAATGGCTGTGATTGATGCGGTAACACGTTTCATTCCAGGTGCACTGGGCCACGCGCAGTCAGCGGAGCAGGACTCGTTCGCTGACGGATTACTGGACTGTCCGCATTACACCCGTCCCGAAGTTTACGAGGGGCAAACAGTACCGGACGTCCTTTTAGGTGGGCATCACGAACAGATCCGGCGTTGGCGGCTAAAACAGTCGTTGAGACGAACCTGGGAGCGGCGCCCCGACCTGCTGGATAAGCGGGATTTAACGGGCGAAGAGCGCGAGCTATTAGACCAAATTTTGAATGAACCGGGTGCCTCTGGGTCAACAGGGCATTGAAAGATTGGGTATCAGGAGCTAACGATGAGCGGCAAGAACAACATCATCAGTCAGATTGAATCGGAACAAATGACCCGGGAAATCCCGGAGTTTGGTCCAGGTGACACCGTAGTAATTCAGGTGCGTGTAACTGAAGGCAACCGTGAGCGCCTGCAGGCGTTCGAAGGCGTTGTAATTGGTAAGCGTAACCGTGGCATGAACTCGTCTTTCACCGTACGTAAAGTATCTTACGGTGTGGGCGTTGAGCGTACATTCCAGACTCACAGCAAGCTGATCGACAGCCTGGCTGTGAAACGTCGCGGTGATGTGCGTCAGGCCAAACTGTACTACCTGCGTGACCTGTCCGGTAAGGCAGCACGTATCAAGGAAAAACTGGGCTGAACAAGCCCGCAGCGTGTTGTTTGTTGCACGCAGCAGGGTCAGTCAAGTAATGAGTAGTACCTTCGGAAAGGCAGCCTCTTCAGGCTGCCTTTCTGCGTTGAGGCGGGCGTAAATGGCGGCATTTCGGCAGCAGGATGAGATACTTGTGCGTCGTTTCAGTGACGCGTTATGGCTTGAATTTGGTTTGGGTGATCGCACTCGTTCAGCTTATGAAAGCGATCTCAAGCATTTGTCGCTCTGGCTGGAAGCGCGCCCGAATAAGCCGCTTCTTCAGCATGCGAAGCGGGCCGATATTCTGGGCTGGATATCTCAGGGCATGGCGACCGGACTAAAAGCGTCTACGGCAGCCCGCCGGTTGTCAGGTCTGCGGCGGTTTTATCGTTACCTGATGCGTGAGGCCATAATTGCTGAAGATCCGACCTTGCGTATTGATAGCCCGAACCAGCCCCATCGCCTTCCCGACGCTTTGACCGAGTCGGATATCGACTTGTTGCTCGCAGAGCCGGATACAGCGCTACCAATCGAGCTGCGCGATCGCGCCATGCTCGAAATTGTGTATGGTTGTGGATTGCGGGTGTCGGAATTGGTGGGGTTGACTGTAGATCAGGTTAACTTGCGGCAGGGTGTAGTACGCATTACCGGTAAGGGTGGAAAGGAGCGTCTGGTGCCGATGGGTGAGGAGGCGCTGGACTGGTTGATTGCGTACATGCAGGATGCGCGAAATGAGTTGTTGAAGAATCGGCCGTCAGATGCGCTTTTTCCGGGTAATCGCACGTTACCAATGACACGTCAGACATTCTGGTACCGGATAAAGCTCTACGCCTCGAGGGCAGGCATTCGTAAAAAGTTGTCGCCTCATACACTGAGACATGCGTTTGCTACGCATCTGCTGAATCATGGCGCAGATTTGAGGGTCGTGCAGATGTTGCTGGGGCACTCTGACCTATCGACTACCCAGATTTATACCCATGTTGCCCGGCAGCGTCTGCAGTCATTGCACGGAGAGCACCACCCGCGGGGATAGGTGTTTGCTGCGGCGATTAGCGGCTTGTCGAAAGTGACTGGCTCGCTGAACTTTGAGTCGGTATGGTTGTCAATCATATCTGTTGTCCATCGGGTTCTTAATGAGCCACCGTTTCCAGGGATCTAGTCAATATGTTCAGTAAGTTCAATCAGTCTTTTGGGGTCAGGGGCGTTCTGGCCTGTCTGCTAATGAGTATGGCTGCGGCTGGAGCCTCTGCTGCGGAGCCTGACAAGGCGGATCCGGTCTCGGCCATCAAGTCGCGTCTGACAAGCTCTGTCCCCGGATTGGAAATCTTGGATGTCAGCCCTGCGGGTACCTCGGGGCTCTACAAGGTAACGACGAACAACAAAGACATGATCTATACCACGCAGAGTGGCGAGTTTTTCCTGGTGGGCGATCTCTATCAGATTTCGGATAAGGGTATTGCCAATGTCACCGAATCTGATCGCGCCGCTCAGCGCGTCAAGGCGCTCGCTGATGTAGATCGCAAAGATATGATCAGCTATGTACCTGAGGGCGATGTAAAGGCACAGATCTATGTATTTACTGACATCGACTGCCCTTACTGCCGCAAGCTTCACGAAGATGTACCGCGTCTGAACGAGTTGGGTGTCCAGGTGAATTACCTTGGTTATCCGCGCTCCGGGCCGGGAACTCCCTCGTTCAAGAAGTATATTGCGGTTTGGTGCTCCGATGATCGCCAGGGTGCAATGGACAACGCCAAGCAGGGGGTTCAGGTGCCTGCGAAGAGTTGTGAAAACCCGATTGCTGACCAGTTTGCGCTGGGCGGTCGTTTGGGTGTGACGGGTACGCCAGCCATTATTCTGGATGATGGCCACATGGTCAGAGGGTATGTCCCGGCGGATGATCTGGCTAAAGGCATGGGTATATTGTAAAGCCAAAAGAACAGTCTTTTATTTCAGCAAGTTGCCGCCCGGAATAAGCGGGTGGCTTCCATAAAAACGGCTCGCGGACTATCCGAACTTCACAGGATAGGCCCCGAGCCGTTTTTTTCGGGGGCTAATCGTTATAATATGCCGCGCTGGCGCCCGTTTTCTTCGTGGCGGCGCGCATGGAATTCATCAGGATCAGGGGTGGTAGCTTGAAAGAGGTCAAAGTCGGAATCTGCGGATTGGGAACAGTGGGTGGTGGCACCTATAACGTACTGATGCGCAATGGTGAAATGATTGCCGGTCGCGCTGGTTGCCGGATTCAGATTGCCCGCATTGCCTCACGGCGCCAGCGTGATGACATCGATCTGGGTGATATTCCGTTCTCACTTGATGTTTTCGATGTCGTCAATGATCCCGAAGTTGATATCGTTATTGAATTGATCGGTGGCTACGACGTAGCACGTGAGCTGGTTCTGACTGCGATCAACAACGGCAAACATGTCGTGACCGCCAACAAGGCGCTGATTGCCGTCCACGGGAACGAGATCTTTGAGGCGGCGGCAGAAAAGGGCGTTATCGTCGCATTTGAGGCAGGTGTTGCCGGCGGTATTCCCGTCATCAAAGCGATTCGTGAAGGCATGTCTGCTAACCGTATCGACTGTGTTGCCGGCATCATCAACGGTACCGGCAACTATATATTGACTGAGATGCGTGCCGGTCGGGAATTCGCCGAGGTGCTCAAAGAAGCTCAGGAACTGGGTTACGCGGAAGCGGACCCTACATTTGATGTGGAAGGTATCGATGCGGCGCACAAGCTGACGATTCTCGCGTCTACAAGCTTTGGTGTACCGCTACAGTTTGAACGTGCTTACACTGAAGGTATTTCCGAGATTACGCCTTACGATATCGCGCACGCCGAGCTTCTGGGTTACCGCATCAAGCATCTGGGTATCGCCCGTCGCCGTGAGAGTGGCATTGAGCTTCGGGTCCATCCCACGCTGGTTCCCAGAAGCCACTTGATCGCGCAGGTCGATGGCGTGTTGAATGCGGTGCTTGTGGACGGGGATGCAGTGGGTCAGACCATGTATTACGGCCCTGGCGCAGGTGATGAAGCGACGGCATCTGCGGTGATTGCGGATATTGTTGACGTAGCCCGCAGTGTGGCCCATCAAAGCCTGCAGCGCGTGCCCTATCTGGGTTTTGAGCCGGCATCTCTGGAAGACCTCAGCGTATTGCCGATGGATGATATCCAGTCTGCCTATTACCTGCGCATTCAGGCGCTGGATCGCCCGGGTGTTCTGGCCAAGGTTGCATCGATCATGAGCGAGCATGGCATTAACATCGAATCCATAATGCAGAAAGAATCCGAGCTTGAAGGCGGCACTATTCCCGTCATTATCCTGACTCATACGGTTCAGGAGCGGCAAATCAACCGTGCAATTGCAGACCTTGAAGCATTGTCTGATATCCAGAATAAAGTTGTGCGGATTCGGGCGGAAAACTTTAATTGATACAGCATTCTTTGCTGTAGGTTGAACGAAACAGGGTTTGACCGGTTCTGCCGGTAAACCCCAGACAGGACATCATTGTGAGATATATCAGCACCCGGGGTGACGCACCTTCATTGGGATTTGAGGATGTACTGCTGACCGGCCTGGCGCCTGACGGCGGCCTTTATGTGCCCGAGTCACTTCCCAAATTCAGTCTCGAAGAAATTCGTAGCTGGCGCGGCCTTTCCTATAGCGAACTCGCGTTTAACGTCATGTACCCGTTTGTGGATGATGCGATCCCCGCTGATGACTTCCGCGCGATGCTTGAAGATACCTACAGCGAGTTTGCTCATCAGTCAGTAGCGCCGCTGGTGCAGTTGGACAGCAACGAATGGGTGATGGAGTTGTTTCGGGGCCCGACGCTGGCGTTCAAGGACTTTGCGCTGCAACTGCTGGGACGTCTGCTCGACTATGTGCTTGAGAAGCGCAAGCAGCATGTTGTCATCATGGGAGCCACTTCAGGTGATACCGGGTCGGCAGCGATCGAAGGCTGCCGTCGGTGCGAGCACGTTGACATCTTTATACTGCACCCTCATGAACGTGTGTCTGAGGTGCAGCGTCGCCAGATGACGACTGTGCAGGGCGATAATATTCACAACCTCGCCATCAAGGGTAACTTTGATGATTGTCAGCGGATGGTCAAAGCCAGCTTTGGCAATCAGTCCTTCCTTGACGGCAAGACGCAGCTGGTCGCAGTCAATTCTATAAACTGGGCCCGGATCATGGCCCAGATCGTTTATTATTTTCACGCATCACTGGCGTTGGGTGGACCGGATCGGAGCATGGCGTTCTCGGTACCGACCGGCAACTTCGGCGATATTTTTGCAGGTTACCTTGCCCGCGGTATGGGGCTGCCGATCAGTCAGCTGGTCATTGCGACCAATCGCAACGATATCCTGCACCGCTTTATGAGCGGCAATCGCTACGAGCAGCACAAGCTGGAGCACACCTTGTCTCCGAGTATGGACATCATGGTCTCCAGTAACTTCGAGCGTCTGTTGTTCGATCTCCATGGTCGAGACGGTGCGGCGGTACGTGATCTGCTGGAGCGCTCACAAAACGAGCCGGTGAGTATTGAAGACTATCGCTGGAAGGCGGCGCGCAAGCTGTTCGATAGTGCGGCGGTAGATGACGACGCTACCTGTCAGACGATCAGCGACGTGTTCGAGAAAAACGAATACCTGTTGGATCCGCACACCGCGATTGGGGTGAACGCTGCCCGCAGTAGCCGTCGCGACAAAACAGTACCGATGATTACGCTGGGCACGGCTCATCCTGCAAAGTTCCCTGATGCTGTAAAAAAATCCGGGGTCAGCGTAGAGCCTGAGCTGCCGCTTCATCTGGCGGATCTGTTCGACCGTGAAGAGCGCTACACAGTGCTTGATGATGACCTTGCGACTGTCCAGAACTTTATTCTCTCGCACTGGAAAAACAGCTGACGTTGAATAGAGTATGAAACACCAGGTCCGCACCGGAATTGGATGGTGCGGGCCGCATTGATTCACCACCTGCCTGACTGCTGATAGCTTATGACGCCACGAAAAATCATCCGGCGTTCCTTGTCGGCAAACTCCGCCAACTGGGGGCAATCCCTGCCGCCGCTGTTGCGCCGCCTGTACGCTGCCCGAGGCGTTGAATCCGACGCGGAACTCGCCTACACCCTGCAACACCTTGCGTCACCGTTCGACCTGCGGGGGATTGATCGCGCAGTTGAACTGATCGCCGACGCCATTGAAAAGCAGCAAAAAATTCTGATTCTCGGTGACTTTGATGCTGACGGCGCAACCAGTACGACGGTCGCCATGCTGGGGCTTCAGATGATGGGTGCACGGTATCTGGATTTTCGGGTTCCCAGCCGTTTCTCGGATGGCTATGGTCTGACGGCGGGGATTATTGACCGGCTTGAGGCGGATGGTGCAGTGCCTGATTTGCTGATCACGGTTGATAACGGAATTGCAGCGAACGAGGGCGTGGAAGCCGCCCGGCGACTGGGGATAAAAGTCGTGGTCACTGACCATCACCTGCCTGGCGAGACGCTGCCCGCAGCCGATGCCATCGTGAACCCGAATCAGAAGGGCTGTCCGTTTCTGAGCAAGAATGCCGCAGGCGTCGGTGTGATGTTCTATGTGCTGACGGCGCTCAGGCGTTATCTGGCAGAGCAGGGCAAGTTTGAAGGCAAGGGCCCCAATCTCGGCTGCCTGCTGGATCTGGTTGCGCTGGGAACCGTTGCAGACGTGGTACCGCTGGATCAGAACAACCGAATCTTTGTTGAGCAGGGGCTGCGCCGAATCCGCAAAGGCGAAGCCAGGCCTGGCATTCTCGCCCTGCTGGATGTTGCCGGTCGCGACCACACTCGCATCAGCGCGACCGATCTCGGGTTTGTTGTCGGGCCGCGCCTGAATGCTGCCGGGCGGCTGGATGATATGAGTGTCGGGATTGCCTGTCTGCTGGCCGATAATCCCGACGAGGCTTGCCGATTGGCTGTCGAGCTCGACCATATGAACCGTGAACGCCGAACAATTGAAACCGGTATGAAGGAGCAGGCACAGGAACTCCTGGCATCGCTTTCGCTGGATCAGGCCGGATTGCCGTGGGGGCTGGCACTGTTCGATACAGACTGGCATCAGGGCGTGATCGGTATTCTTGCGGCCCGGATTCGTGAGCAGACCCATCGCCCGGTCATCGCTTTTGCACCGGATGAGGGTGGTGAGATGCTCAAGGGGTCAGCCCGTTCGATTCCCGGTCTGCACATCCGCGATGTGCTGGCGGCAGTGGCTGCCCGCCACCCGGGGCTGCTCCACAAGTTCGGTGGTCATGCGATGGCAGCCGGTATGACCATTTCAGCTGCGGATTTCCAGACGTTTGCCGATGCCTTTGATGCGGTCGTCCGGGAGAGCATTGCCGAGGAGGCGCTGGAGGCGGTTATTACCACTGATGGCCCTCTTGCCGCTGATGAACTGACGCTGGACACTGCGTTGGTGCTGCGCCGCTCGGGCCCCTGGGGCCAGCACTTTCCTGAGCCATCGTTTGATGGCGAGTTTGATGTGATCTCCCAGCGTATCGTCGGTGAACGCCATCTCAAGCTGGTTCTGAAATCCCGTAGCGGTGGCGATGTGATTGATGGCATTGCGTTCAACACTGGCGCGGAGGTCAGCGACTTTACGCTGACTGGTGCCCGTGTTGTCTACAAACCTGATGCGAATACCTTTCGGGGCCGGACCCAGTTACAGCTGTTGATTGACTATATCGAACCGGCCTGACACCAGCTGATTTCATACTCAATCTCCGGTAAAATGCTCCGCCTGCAGAGCCCGCGAACGATCGCGCGCCAGACACTCTTATTCTTGCTCACCAAAGAACGGATGAAACATGGAAATTAACCCGATCATGACCACCATTAAAGACCTCCGGGAGCGCACTGAGTCGCTTAGGGGGTATCTTTGACTACGATCAGCGGAGTGAGCGGCTGGTCGAAGTAGAGCGTGAAATGGAAGACCCGAAAGTCTGGGAAGACCCTGAGCGGGCTCAGAATTTGGGTAAGGAACGGTCAAACCTTGAACTGATTGTCAGCACCATCAACAAGCTGACAGAGGGTCTGGACGATGCCGAAGAACTGATCGAAATGGCTGCCGAAGAAGAAGACGAACAGGCAGCCGATGATGTCCGTGCGGAGCTCGACGGGCTTGAGCAGGACCTGCAGAAACTCGAGTTTCGCCGCATGTTCTCCGGTGAAATGGATGAGAATAACGCCTATCTCGACATCCAGGCGGGCTCGGGCGGCACAGAAGCCCAGGACTGGGCGAATATGTTGCTGCGCATGTTCCTGCGCTGGGGCGAGCGGCGCGGTTTCAAGGCCGAGATCGTCGAACTGCAGGAAGGTGAAGTCGCTGGTATCAAGAGTGCGACCATTCACTTTGAAGGCGACTACGCCTATGGCTGGTTGCGCACCGAAACCGGGGTTCACCGGCTGGTTCGCAAGTCACCCTTTGATTCGGGCAACCGTCGCCATACTTCGTTTTCGTCGGTATTTGTGTCGCCAGAAGTGGATGACAGCTTCGAGATCGAGATTAATCCTGCGGATTTGCGAGTTGATGTCTATCGCGCCTCGGGTGCCGGTGGTCAGCACGTCAACCGGACTGAATCTGCGGTGCGTCTGACGCACAACCCGACAGGGCTGGTCGCGGCTTGTCAGGCCGGGCGTAGTCAGCATCAGAACAAAGATCAGGCGATGAAGCAGCTCAAGGCCAAGTTGTTTGAACTGGAGATGCAGAAGCGCAACGCCGAGAAACAGAAACAGGAAGATTCCAAGTCCGACATCGGCTGGGGTAGCCAGATACGTTCCTACGTGCTGGATGACAGTCGGGTTAAAGACCTGCGGACCAAGGTTGAAACCAGCAACACCCAGGCCGTGCTCGATGGTGACATCGACAAGTTTATTGAAGCCAGCCTGAAAATGGCGTTGTAAGCCGACGGCTATTGCCAAACCATCACCCGCCGTGGACGGATGCTTCCGGATACCGTTCACGGCAGACTACGCTAGCGAGAGATCATGACAGACCAGACCCAGAATTCAGTGCCGCAGGATGAGAACAAACTGATCGCCGAGCGCCGCGCCAAACTGGCCGAGCTGCGCGAGCAGGGGAATCCCTTTCCGAACGATTTCCGTCGCGACAGTACCGCAGCGGCATTGCTTGCAGCACACGGCGACAAAACCAAGGAAGAGCTGGAAGAACTGGGTCTGGAAGTGGCGGTTGCCGGTCGTTTGATGCTGGATCGCAAGGCGTTCAAGGTGCTGCAGGACATGACCGGGCGGATTCAGGTCTATGCCACCAAGGATGTCCAGAAAGATACCCGCCACTGGGATCTTGGTGATGTTATCGGTGTGCGCGGTACGCTGTGCAAGTCAGGCAAGGGTGACCTGTATGTCGCCATGGATCATTACGTTTTGCTGACCAAGTCATTGCGTCCATTGCCCGAGAAGCACAAGGGCCTGACCGATACCGAAGCGCGCTATCGTCAGCGTTATGTGGATCTGATGGTAAATGAAGATACCCGTCGGGTATTTCAGGCACGGTCCAAAATTATCAGCTGCATCCGCAACTTCTTCACCCAGCGTGATTTTATAGAGGTGGAAACCCCGATGCTGCAGGTGATCCCGGGTGGCGCAACGGCGCGTCCTTTTATGACGCATCACAATGCGCTGGATATCGATATGTACCTGCGTATCGCGCCGGAGCTGTATCTCAAGCGCCTGGTTGTCGGCGGCTTTGAGCGGGTATTCGAAATCAACCGCAACTTTCGCAACGAGGGGCTGTCGACGCGCCACAACCCCGAATTCACGATGCTGGAGTTTTATCAGGCCTATGCTGATTTCAACGATCTGATGGATCTGACTGAAGCTATGCTGCGTGAGACTGCACAGACGGTGCTGGGCACGCCTATCGTCGTGAACACCAAGGTGTTGGCGGATGGGGAAACCGAAACCATTGAATACGACTTCGGCACGCCGTTTGCGCGTCTGACCGTTGTTGAGTCGATTCTCAAGTTCAACCCGGACATCAGCGCAGAGCAGATCAATGACGACGAGTCTGCACGTAAAATTGCTTCGGATATGGGGATCCCGCTGAAAAAAGGCTGGGGCCTGGGCAAGGTGCAGATCGAAATTTTCGAGAAAACTGTCGAGCACCGCCTGATGCAGCCGACGTTCATTACCGAATACCCGACGGAAGTCTCGCCACTGGCGCGCCGCAAGGACGCCAATCCATTCGTGACCGAGCGGTTCGAGTTCTTTGTCGGTGGCCGTGAGATTGCCAACGGATTTTCGGAGCTTAACGATGCCGAAGATCAGGCTGAGCGTTTCCGCGAGCAGGTTGCCGAAAAAGAAGCCGGTGATGACGAAGCGATGTTCTATGACGAAGATTATGTCACGGCGCTGGAATTTGGCTTGCCGCCGACCGCAGGTGAAGGCATCGGTATCGATCGCCTGGCGATGCTGCTGACGGATTCCCCGTCAATCCGCGACGTGATCCTGTTCCCGGCTATGCGCCCGGAAAAAGGTTGATCGAAGAATGAACGCTGCAGCAGACGGATTGCGTCAGCAGCTCAAACCGGGTCGCGGCTGGCGAGAGCGGCTCGATCCGGAGTTTGACCAGCCTTATATGCAGTCGCTGGCTGATTTTCTGGCGGCGGAAGAAGAGGCCGGTAAGACACTGTTTCCGGCCAGTCAGCACTGTTTCAATGCGCTGAATTCCACGCCTTTCGATAAGGTGTCGGTCGTGATTCTCGGTCAGGATCCCTATCACGGCCCGGGTCAGGCTCACGGTCTTTGTTTCAGTGTGCGGCCGGGCGTGCGGACACCGCCTTCACTGGTCAATATTTTCAAAGAGCTGGAATCAGAAGCCGATTTCACCACACCTGACCACGGCTGCCTGCAACCCTGGGCGGAACAGGGCGTGTTGCTCCTGAACAGCGTGTTGACCGTTGTACAGGGACAGGCAGGCGCGCATCAGGGTAAAGGTTGGGAAATGTTTACCGATCGGGTTATTGAGCAACTTAATGCCGGAGCGGAAAATGTTGTCTTCATTTTGTGGGGGAGCTACGCGCAAAAGAAAGGCCGCATTATCGATCGCGAAAAGCATCTGGTGCTGCAGGGGCCACACCCGTCTCCACTGAGCGCCTACCGGGGCTTTTTCGGCTGTGGTCATTTTCGGCAGGCGAACGACTGGCTCGTGGCAAAAGGACGAGCGCCGATAGACTGGCGGTTGCCCGATGAGGCAACACTTGTCTCTCGCTATGAGGCAAGGACAGATACTAAAAAGGACCGCTGAGCGGTCCTTTTTAGTTACTACCATCAGTTGGCATTGTTTATTGCAGCAGCGCCATGGCAGCTTCCATCTCAGCGTTGAGGTCCTCTTCTTCACTCATGTCGATATTCGGATCAAGGCCAAGGCGATCAAATGCACTGATAGTTGTCCAGTCCATCTCACAGAAAGGATGCTCCGAGCCCACCACAAGTTGAAGGTTTGCGACCATAACCAGATCGGCATAGTCCGCTTTGGGAACTTCGCGGGTGAAGTGGGTAAATTCCCGGGGCACAGCCTGAAGTTCCTCGGGGAAGTCCCATTTTTTAAGAATCCGCACCCCAATGTCGGCATGCAGTTCGTCAATGACGTTGTCTAGCATGTCGCTACTGATCTGAATGTCATGATCTTCCACATGGCGCAGAATCGGCAGAACACCGATCAGATGAACAAGCCCGGCGAGGGTTGCCTGGTCGGGCTTCAGCCGCGTGTAGTGCTGTGCCAGCACGTGACAGATACCGGCCACTTCAGTACTGGTTTGCCAGGTTGCCCGCAGACGCTTGTCGATCATTTCGGAGGTGGCCTGGAACATCTGCTCCATTGCCAGCCCCATCGCCAGGTTACTGGTGTAGGCCATGCCCAAGCGGCTGACGGCCATTGTCAGGTTTTCAATTTGACGCGCCCCGCGGAACAGCGGGCTGTTGCAGACACGTATCAGACGCGCCGAAAGAGCCGTGTCAGTGCTGATGACCTTGACCAGATCCTGGATAGAGGAGTCCTCAGATTCGGCAATTTCCCGCACCTGCAGTGCAGCTTCAGGCAGGGTAGGCAAGACCAGTTTATCCGCCTCAAGAGCTGCAATAATGTCTTGCTTCAGGGTTTCAGAGATAGTTGCCATATCGGGATCATTCCATCCTAAACGTCGTTGGGGTTATGTTTGTTACCCCGTAAGAGTTATTGATCTTCAGTTATAGCAAATTTTTGCCGTTTAGCCCGTCACAAAACGTATCTGAATCTTGTCGCAAAGCAACTTTAGTCGTCGCTGTTGCTCTGCTCCGGCACGGTGTAGGGCAGTGGCATGGGTGTAAATGAATGGCTGCTGCCTTCCAGTGTCCAGGGTTGTGATGCCAGCGCCGCATGCTTGATAACAGCCAGTACCTCGCAGTCACCATTGTCGAACATCACGCTGTTAACCACTTCGCCAACGTTTTTGTCGCCAGCAAGAATACCTGTGCCGGCAACCGGAGCGCTGTCGATACTCTCGAGCTTCAGGCGAAACATGCTTTTCTTGAGTTGCCCCAGATAATGCATGCGAGCAATCACCTCCTGACCGGTATAGCAGCCTTTTTTGAAGTGAATGCCGTCCAGGTGTTGCCAGTTGAGCATCTGTGGCACGTATTGTGATGCGATCGCGGGTTCAAGTTCGGGGATGCCGGCGGCAATATTTCCGGCACGCCAATCCGACTCGTTAATCGTGAGTTTGTCCTGGGCAATATCGTCCTGTAGCGCGTCATTGGGTGCAAGCTGCCAGTATTCATAACGGGGGCAGCCTTCTGCGGTGGGCATGACCCGAATCAGCTTGCCGGACGGCACCGATAGAGAGTCCCCAGGTGCCGCCAGTGTGGCCGCCTTGTCTGACAGTTGGGCTACAAGCTCATCGCCCCGGATACCGAATACGCGCGCGTCGCTGAGTTCTTCCATGGAGGTACCGCGGAACAGCATCAGGAATTTCTGCAGGTGCGTGGTCACGTCGCCGGCAATCGAGCGTGGCAGCGATAGCACAATGTCACCGTCGACGTCTGCCAGCAGCATCAGGGCGTAGGCCCGGCCTTTTGGGTTGCAGGCGGCGGCACGGCGGGATTGGCTCTCCGTCACCTCGTCCAGGCTCTGGGTGAGCTGCCCGTGAAGGAATTTCCGTGGGTCTTTTCCGCTAACCCGGAACAGGGCGGTGCCCGGCAATTCCACAATACCGCTCTCAGGGCAGTTGTGATGCGCAGGCGGTGATAAGTCGGATATGGCCGGTGTAGTCGCTTCAGGCATAAAAACTCTCCTGTCAGGCAGCGGGTTCGAGGTTGCGTTGAGGGGACTGGCTGGCGAAGCGCAGCCAGACTCTCATGCATCGAAACGTTTCCGGATCGACATTCCTCAGGCCAGGCAGCTGACTCAGCATGACGGTGTATTCGGTATGAGTGGTGGTGGCGTCGTTCAATTTCAAGAGCGCCAGTGACGCATATAGCCGGCTAGCGCCATCGACAGTCACCGCCCGCGACTCTCCATTATGTAAGACAACAGACAGGGTGCCGTGACGCACCTGCAGTGAGGCAACGGGTTGGGAGCCGCGGCCCAGAAGCCCCGTCTGTGTCGCCCTGACGAAAGAGGGGATCAGCAGGAGTGCGCCGGCGGCGCCGTAAATGGTGTACACCACTCCAATGGTGGCAAAAGTCGCAAACAGTAAGGCCCAGAAACCGAGTGCCGCAATCGCGATGCCACGGCAGGGCCTGAGCGTCAGATCAATCCGGTTGTACACGGTTGAGGATCTTTTTGACGATAATCCTGAGTTCAGGGTCGTCTGGCTCGCCGCGCTGCATGAACCATTCAAATATGTCCGTGTCTTCGCATTCGAGAAGCTTGCGATAGCGGGCTTTGTCTTCCTCGGGAAGTCCGGGGAAAACTTCCTCGAGAAACGGGATCAGCAGAACGTCCAGTTCCAGCATGCCGCGTCGGCTGTGCCAGTATAGGCGCTTGTAATCGGTGTCATGTGCCATGGATAAACCTCGGAAAAATCAGGGCGCCCGGGTGCGAAACGTTGTAGGCGTCAGGATGGTATCTTTTGCTTCGTGGAGCAGGCCGGGGTAGTCCAGCGTATAGTGCAGCCCGCGGCTTTCACGCCGTTGCAGCGCCGAGCAGATAATCAGGTCGGCCACGGTAACCAGATTTCGCAGTTCCAGCAAGTCGTTTGAAACACGGTAGTTGCTGTAGAACTCGCCGATCTCCCTGCCCAGAAGATCCACGCGGTGTTTGGCGCGCTGCAGGCGCTTGGTGGTGCGGACAATGCCGACATAGTCCCACATAAAGTGGCGCAGCTCATCCCAATTGTGGGAGATGACCACATCCTCGTCGGAGTCCCTGACCTGACTTTCATCCCATGCCGGTGCCGTTGGGGGTTCCGGAATGTCGGCGTCAGTGCGGGCTATGTCGTCTGCTGCAGCTTTGCCATAGACCAGGCATTCGAGCAGTGAATTGCTGGCCATGCGATTGGCGCCGTGCAGGCCGGTAAACGCCGCCTCGCCAACAACGTAGAGCTGATTGACGTCGCTGCGCGCTTTGACGTCGGTCATGACACCACCGCAGGTGTAGTGTGCTGCCGGTACGACCGGAATCGCAGAGCGGGTGATATCCACGCCAAATTCGATGCACTTCTCGTAAATTGTCGGGAAGTGGGATTTGATGAAGTCCGCTGGTTTGTGGCTGATGTCCAGATACAGGTGGTCTGCGCCCAGTCGCTTCATCTCATGGTCTATCGCGCGAGCCACAATATCACGGGGTGCAAGTTCGCCGCGGGGATCAAAGCGTTCCATGAACGTAGTGCCGTCAGGCAGTAGCAGGCGCCCGCCTTCTCCGCGCACCGCTTCGGTGATCAGAAACGATTTGGCATGAGGGTGATAGAGGCAGGTCGGGTGGAACTGGTTGAACTCCATGTTGGCAACGCGGCAGCCTGCACGCCAGGCTATTGCGATGCCATCGCCGGAAGCGCCATCCGGATTGCTGGTATAGCGATAGGCTTTGCTTGATCCGCCGGTGGCGATTACCACAAAGCGAGCTGAGAAAAGTTCGACATGGCTGTCTTCGATATTGAGCACATAGGCACCGACACATCGGTTGCCGGGAAGTGACAGCTTGCGGTGGGTGATGAGATCCACAGCCACCCGTTGCTCAAGTATCTCCACATTGGGCAGGCTGCGAACGCGGTCACTCAGTGTCTGGGATACCGCATGGCCGGTGGCGTCGGCGGCGTGGATGATACGCCGCCTGCTGTGTCCGCCTTCACGTGTGAGGTGGTACTTGTCTTCAGTGTCGTCGCGAGTAAAGGCAACGCCCTGTTCGATAAGCCATTCAATGCTTTCCCGCCCGTGCTCGACGGTGAAACGCACGGCATCTTCATGACACAGGTCAGCGCCGGCTGCCAGCGTATCCTGAATATGTTCCTCGATGCTGTCTTCGTCATCGAGCACTGCCGCGATGCCGCCCTGCGCCCACAGTGTTGAACCGCTGGCGAGCTCGCCCTTGCTGATGACGGCTGTTTTCAGGTGGCGTGGCAGGTTAAGAGCGACCGAAAGACCAGCGGCACCGCTACCAATAATGAGCACATCGTATTTGTGGGACTGTGGCATCTGTTCCGTATCGCGGGCCATAATGTGGGGGCTATTGAACTAAACTTTAGAGCTGCTGTCTATTTGGCCATAAGGGTGTAGGCTCCACAAGAACGTGCGAACAGGACTGCAGCATGACGTTATCCAGATTGCCATTTCCGGCCGCGCCGGCGCAGAATCAAGAACCGGCAGGCGAAGGCCGGGAGCGACCCCGATTAGCGACGCAATCCGATACAGGCACGCACACCGCCATGACCCCGGTAACTGAAAATCCAGCACAGACGCCGGCTGATGGCGAGACCGACCAGCAACTGGTTCAGCGGGTCAAACGCGGCGACAAGTCAGCCTTCGATGTGCTGGTGCTCAAGTACCAATCCCGGGTTGCGTCGATTGTCAGCCGCTATTCCAGTGATCCGCAGGATGTGCTCGATTTGACGCAGGAAACCTTCGTCAAAGCTTTTCGGGCGATTGAGCGGTTCCGTGGCGACAGCGCCTTTTATACCTGGCTCTATCGCATTGCGGTGAACACCTCCAAGAATTTTCTGGAGTCACGCAGTCGTCGCCCCCGGGGTAGTGTGGAGGCTGATGATGCGGAACGGCTCGATGCTGGTGATTGGCTACGGGATGGCGCAACGCCAGAAAAACTGCTTCAGCGGGAGCAAATGTATCAGGTGATGCAGAAAGCGATCGGCGCTCTGCCCGAAGAGTTACGTTCGGCCTTGCTGTTGCGGGAATACGATGGCCTGAGCTATGAGGACATCGCCCGCATTCTGGAGTGCCCGATTGGCACGGTACGATCGCGAATTTTCAGGGCCCGCGATGCAGTTGACCGGGAACTGGCACCGCTGATGAGTAATGAATGATGCACATGCGATGCGGGGAAAACGCCCCGTTTTCGACAGTACAGACAGAGTGGACTGATTTGAGGTGTAGCAATGGATGATCGTCTAAAAGAGACGCTGTCAGCCATGATGGATGATCAGGCCGATGAGCTTGCCATTCGCAGACTGCTGTCCCGGGCGGAATTACCTGAGGTGCGTCAGCAATGGCAGCGCTGGCAGAGTATGCAAAGCCTGATGCACGATGACCGGCGCGCATTTGCGACCCTGGATGTCAGTGCGGCGGTACAGGATGCATTGAGCGAAAAAACCGCAACATCTGTTGCTGTTGCGACTCCGCAGGCACGGCAGGTGCAATCCCGGTCAGCGCGTTGGTCTGCGGTCGCTGCCGTTTCGTTTGCGTTGCTGGTGGGATTCGGCGCAGGTTCCCAGTGGGGCTTCTCCAGCCCGGAAGCATCGGCGGAACTCGCTTTGAGTGCTGAGCCGTACGCGTCGAACGGTTCGGGTGCTGACAGTCTCGGCCTCGGCAAGGTGGCGACAAACAAGGCTGGAGTGCCTGAAATTGCGCTGCAGGGCCTCGATGCGCGGCAACGCGAGCGGATGAGTCGTTATTTGCTGGAGCACGCACAACATAACAGCGTGGGTATGGGGTACGGTTCAATGGGGTATGCCCGGGTGGCGAGTGCGTCAACCGTTGGATACTGATCAGGTTCGGAGAGTTGTGCACATGGTTGCAGCACCGCGTTATGCCACAAGCACGCCGGCCAAGCGGCCCGGAGTGAGATGGGTGGCAGCCTGTATGACGTTGCTGACGTTATGCCTGGCACCCCATGTCAGTGCCGCAGATTCACAGGACCAAGCCGAGGCCTGGCTCGAGAAGTTGGGGCCGGCGCTGAATACCACCAGTTATCGCGGAGTGTTTGTTTACAGTCGGGGTGAGCAGGTCAGCTCCATGCGCATCGCGCACCGGTTTCGAGATGGGCAGGTGCAGGAGCGCCTGGTGATCCAGGATGGCGCTCAGGGTGAAATTGTGCGCCGTGGTGGCCGGGTGTACTGTGTGCTGCCGTCGCATGCCAATATCCAGTTGGACGCTATTCTTCCTTCCGGTCCTTTCTCCGGGGCTTTCACCGACAAACTGATGCCTTTCAAACGCTGGTATGTCGCCCGCATGCTGGACGATGATCGTGTAGCAGGGCATGAAGCGGTTGTGGTGGCGTTAAGTCCGCGTGATATGCACCGCTATCAATATCGCCTGTGGCTTGAAAAAAATACCGGCCTGTTGGTGAAGAGTCAGGTGCGCACGGCTCAGAACGATATTCTGGAGCGCTTCCAGTTTACAGTGCTCGATCTTGCACCGGATATCCCGGACAAAGAGTTCGAGATTCAGTCTGCGGCGCCTGCGCGTACCTTTAATATTGAAACCAAAGCCAAACCGGCACCGGACGCCGCCCAGCAGGTTACGATTGGCTGGAAACTGGGGTGGCACCCGCAGGGCTTTGAAGCGTCAGCTTCGTCTGAGGAACCCCGGGGGCAGGCGGTGTCATTCTCTGATGGCCTGGCATCCTTCTCTGTATTTGTGACACCCGTTGGCGATATGCGGATGCCGACCGGCATTTCGCGCATCGGTGCGACGACGGTCTTTATGCGCAATCTCAAAGATGGGCAGCGTCAGGTGCTGGTGACCGTCGTTGGTGAAATTCCGCCGAAGACTGCCGTCGAGGTTGCCAATTCGGTGTCGCTGGAACCCGAAAACAGTAGTCATCTGGCAACCGGGATGGCGCCATGATCGAAGAAACCGGCACGGTTGTCGCGGTAGACGGCGATCAAGTCTGGGTCCAGACCATCCGCCAAAGCACATGCGGTAGCTGCAGCGCCCGTAAGGGCTGCGGCCAGAAAGCATTAGCCAGTATCTCTGACGGTAAGGCCAATCAGGTGCGGGTGCGCAACACCCTGAATGCCGCGGTGGGCCAGTCAGTGGTGATTGGCATCGAAGAATCCCAGTTACTCAAAGCCTCATTGCGGGTATATGCGATTCCATTGGTCGGTCTGGTGGTTTTTGCATTGCTGGCGGCAGCGATCTGGCCCGGCTCGGAGCCTGCGACTATCGGTGGCGGTTTGCTGGGGCTGGGAGCCGGGCTTGGATTGTTGTTTGTGTTATCCAGGCGCGACCGGCATGACGACCGCTTTCAGCCTGTGATGTTGAAGGCAGCCGCTGCGGCGGTCACCGGCTCAGTGATCGACACCCCGTTGTCAGGCTGACCGGCTGCACCTGCGGGGATCAATTTTTGTTGATATCAGATATTTCGTTTTTATTCGCCAAATGGAGTAAAGCATGCCTAAAAAGAACCTGAAACTGTGGTTTGCACCTTTTGTCGTGCTCATGATGCTGGTGGCAACTGGTGCAAGGGCGGAACTACCGGACTTTACCGGGTTGGTTAAAGATAACTCCGCTGCGGTGGTGAATATCAGCACGACCCAGAAGACTGAAAGCCGTCGCGGTGGTTTGCCGTTTGATCAGCGTCAGCTTGATCAGATGCCCGATTTTTTCAGGCACTTTTTTGAAGGCCCCAATGGTCCGGGGGGCGGCGGTCAGCCGGGCGGACAGCAGCAACTCAATTCAATGGGGTCAGGCTTTATCGTCTCCAAGGACGGATATGTCCTGACCAACAATCACGTGATTGATGGGGCTGACGAGATTCTGGTTCGTCTGAGTGACCGTCGTGAACTCAGCGCCGAAGTTGTAGGGGTTGATCCACGATCCGATATCGCGGTCCTCAAGATCAAAGGCGAGGATCTGCCGGTTGTTCAGATGGGGCACTCCAGCGAACTGGAACAAGGCGAATGGGTTTTCGCGATCGGTTCTCCGTTCGGTTTCGATTACACCGTGACGGCGGGAATTGTCAGCGCCATTGGTCGCTCCCTCCCATCAGAAAACTACGTACCGTTTATCCAGACGGATGTTGCGATCAACCCGGGCAATTCTGGCGGTCCGCTGTTCAATCTTGATGGCGAGGTTATCGGCATCAACTCGCAGATTTATACCCGCTCTGGCGGTTTTATGGGCGTCTCGTTTGCGATTCCAATTGATGTGGCAATGAACGTTTTCGACCAGATTCGCGATCATGGCTTTGTATCCCGCGGCTGGCTGGGTGTGCTGATTCAGGAAGTGAATCGGGATCTCGCGGAATCCTTCGGTCTGAGTCGTCCGCGCGGTGCGCTGGTAGCTGAGGTTCTGCCGGACTCTCCCGCCGAAGCCGCTGGTCTGCAGCCTGGTGACATCATTCTTGAGTACCAGGATCACGATATTAACTTGTCCTCTGATTTGCCACCGATGGTGGGGCGCACGCGCCTGAACGATACGGTTGAGCTGCTGGTGCTTCGCGACGGCGATGAAAAAACGCTGGAAGTGACGATTGGCGAGTTGCCGGAGGATCGCCAGATGGCATCTGAGAATACACCGTCTCCGAGCCCGGCCAGCGGGCCGCTCGGCCTTTCTGTGTCGGCACTGACTGACGAGCAACGTGAGCAGCTCAGTATTCAGGAAGGCGTTGTCGTAAAAAATGTAGGGCCGGGTCCTGCGCTGGACGCGGGCATTCGCCCCAACGATATTATCCGTAAACTCAATAATGAACCGGTCACATCGGTCAAAGATTTCAATCGGATCGCCGGTGACTTGCCTAAAGGTAAAGCGGTGCCGGTGCTGGTTGTCAGGGGAGGTCAGTCCACCTTCCTGGTGATCAAGACGGGCCAATAAGTCCTGCTCGCGTCCGTGATGAGAGTATTGATGTCTCATCAGTAAAAACCCGTAGCGCCTGTGTACGCTACGGGTTTTTGCTATAATCCATGGTTCTCACGGGACAAACGATGATGTCCTGCCCCGGTTGAAGCTATGGATAGTAATAATGACAAAGGATGTGACTCTGGGTCAGCTGTTGCGGCCGCGCCAGTCCCGTATTGCCTGGCTAGTCTTGTTGATTGCGCTGGTGCTGACGGTGATCGCCTGGCGATTCTCGATCATTCTGGTTGCAGACCGCACCGAAGCCCATTTCAAAACCCAGTCTCTGCAATTAAAAACCGCCATTGAGGAAAGGTTGCTCAATTACGAGCAGGTTCTGGCCGGCAGTGCTGGTCTGTTCGCTGTTGCGGATCTGGTGGGGCGCGATGACTGGCGACTGTACGTAAACAAACTCGATATCAACCGCTACTACCCGGGCATACAAGGTATTGGCTATACCGCCAGGGTGGAAGGTGACGACGTCGTCAGCTTCGTCAAACGTATACGGGAACAGGGCCTGCCCGATTATCTTGTCAATCCTGCCGGCATCCGCGCCGAATATCATCCCATTGTTTTTCTCGAACCCAGTACCCAGCGCAACCGGCGGGCATACGGCTACGACGCCTTTGGTGACCCGGCCCACCGCATTGCAATGGAAGCCGCACGGGATACCGGCGAGGCAACCATGACCGGAAAAGTCGTCCTGGTGCAGGAAGAAGTGGACGACGAACAAGCGGGCTTCCTGATGTATTTTCCTGTTTATGAGGGCGACTCTGTTCCCCAGATCATGGCTGAACGGCGCAGTCGTCTGCGCGGATTCGTGTTCAGTGCCTTTCGCGTGAATAATCTGATGGACGGCATTGTCGGTCTGATTTCCCCCTTCCTTGATGTCCGCATCTATGACAGTGACGTGGCGATCAAAGACGCACTGATGTATGGCTCAAACCTTGGTTCGCTGGATGATGACTACACCTTCGAAATGAGCCAGAAGGTGTCCCACGGCGGCCGTACCTGGCTTTTGCAGACCCGAACGACTCCGGCATTTGATTTTCTTGCGTCGGATCCACGACCGCTGATTGTCGTGATCTCCGGTGTTTTGATCAGCTTGCTGCTGTTTGCATTCTCGCTGGCGATGATCCGGTCCCGGATGTTGGCCCAGGTGAATGCGGGTCGCTATCGCGCGATCACCGAAGGTGCCAGTAACATCACGCTGATCCTGAATCGTCAGGGAAGCGTCAAGTACATCAGCCCCTCCTGTGAAACCATTCTGGGAATCGAGCCTGCCAAAATGCCGATGCCGGAGCTTGAAGCTCAGGTCCATCCGGACGACTGGCCGCAATTGCAGCAGTGTTTTGACCAGGCGCTATCAGAGCCGGGCAAGGCCTTGCCGGTGGTGCATGCGCGGATTCGCGACCAGCACGGCGTGTGGCGGGATATGGAGGGCGCATACACCGCGATGATGGATGTGCCGGGCGTTAATGGCGTGGTGGTCAGTTTGCGTGACTTGACCGAACTTAAGGCGGCGCAGGCAGAGCTTCACCGTCTTGCATTTTACGATCCGCTAACCGGGCTGGCCAACCGCCAGCTGTTCAAAGACCGGCTCGCTCACGTCGTGCGTCGCAGCAAGCGCAGCGGTGAGGCCGCGGCGTTGATGTTTCTTGATCTGGATGGCTTCAAGCGCATAAACGATACCCTTGGTCACGATGTTGGCGATCAGTTGCTGGAAACGGTTGCGGGTTGGCTCACGGGCTGTGTGCGCGAAGAAGACTCGGTAGCGCGCCTTGGTGGTGATGAGTTTGTGGTATTGCTGTCGACGGTTGCCGGGCCGGACGCCGCGCGCACGGTCGCCGATGCTATTTTGCGCCGGTTGTGTCAGCGTGTCCGGCTTGGCGAGCACGAAGTCGGGATTACGGTCAGCATCGGGCTGGCGATGATTCCCTATGACAGCGAAGACCCGGGCGTGCTGATGAAGTATGCCGATCTCGCGATGTACCGTGCGAAAGAGTGCGGTCGCAATAACGTGCAGTTCTTTACGCCGTCAATGAACATCCAGGCGGCCCGGCGCATGCTGCAGCAGGAAGAGCTCAGCAACGCACTGGATGCCGATTGTTTTGTGCTGCACTACCAGCCCAAATTTGACCTCGTTCAGGACAAGGTTCTCGGCGTTGAGGCGTTCCTTCGCTGGCAGCATCCTGAGCGCGGAATGGTGTCGGCGAGCCAGTTTATTCAGCTTGCTGAAGAGTCAGGGCTGATTATCCGTCTGGGCGAGATGGCGCTGCGACAGGCCTGCATCCAGATTCAGGCCCTGGAACGTGCCGGTTTTAAAGACCTGCGAATATCCGTGAACATGTCGACCCGGCAGGTGACGGATCCCCGGTTTATCGAAATGTTCCGCCAGGTGATTACTGAAACGGGCGTTGAGCCGAAACGGCTGGAGCTGGATTTGCCGTCAGCGCTGCTCAACGAGGATATCGAGGTGCTCCAGCATTTGCTGGGTGCGCTGCATGATATTGGCGTCTATCTGATTCTGGATAATTTCGGAGCGGGCAGCTGTTCGCTGGCGGCTATGCAGCAGCTGCCACTTGATGCGGTCAAGATCGATCAGGTGTTTATCCGGGACATTCCCTATAACGCCAGTTCCACTGATGTAACCTCTGCGGTTATCGCGCTGGCGCACAAGCTGCACCTGACAGTGGTCGCTGAAGGCGTTGAGACGCCGCAGCAGCTGAGCTTCCTGCGCTCGGCGGGCTGTGCCCAGGCGCAGGGCAATCTGTTCAGTTATCCGCTGGACGAGGATGCCCTGATAGGGTTTCTGGTGCGTCAGCAAGAACGCTGCAACTAAGGTGCTTTGATTCGGCAGGGTCATGGCATTAGTCAGGCTTAACCGGTAAAATCAGCGCTCCCAACGCCGCTGCAGTATTTTTCTGCGCACCGGACACTTTTTCTGACGTGAGTATCCTGATTCTGTGACTGAGCTAAGCCACATCCGTAACTTTTCCATTATCGCCCATATCGATCACGGAAAATCCACTCTGGCTGACCGCTTTATTCAGGTCTGCGGAGGCCTGACTGACCGGGAAATGGCAGCCCAGGTGCTGGACTCCATGGATCTGGAGCGTGAGCGCGGCATCACCATCAAGGCTCAGAGTGTTACGCTGAGATACAAGGCTCGCGACGGTATCGAATACAAGCTGAACATGATCGACACGCCGGGTCATGTCGATTTCTCCTATGAAGTGTCTCGTTCACTCTTTGCCTGTGAAGGCGCGCTGCTGGTGGTGGATGCCGGGCAGGGCGTTGAAGCTCAGTCTGTAGCGAACTGCTACACCGCAATTGAGCAGGGGCTGGAAGTTGTGCCTGTTCTGAACAAGATGGATCTGCCGCAGGCAGAACCGGAGCGTGTGGCGCAGGAGATCGAAGACATTATCGGTATCGGGGCCGCAGACGCGGTACGTTGCAGTGCGAAATCCGGTATGGGTGTGGAAGAGGTGCTGGAGGAATTGATTCGTCTGGTGCCGCCGCCTGAGGGCGATATTGACGGTCCGTTGCAGGCGCTGATTATTGATTCCTGGTTTGACAACTATCTTGGTGTTGTGTCGCTTGTCCGCGTCCGTCAGGGCACGCTGCGCAAGGGTGACAAGATCCTGATCAAATCGACCGGCAAGGCCTGGAGCGCCGATCGAGTGGGTATTTTTACGCCCAAGCCCACTGATACCGGCATATTGGGTACCGGCGAGGTTGGGTTTGTAGTCGCCGGTATCAAGGATATTCATGGCGCGCCGGTTGGTGACACCATCACCCATCAAAAAACACCGGATACGGCGCCTGTTCCCGGTTTCAAGAAAGTAAAACCTCAGGTTTATGCCGGTCTGTTCCCGGTAACGTCTGATGATTACGACGACTTCCGTGATGCCCTTGAAAAGCTGACACTGAACGACGCGTCGCTGTTCTTCGAGCCGGAAAATTCCGATGCGCTGGGGCTTGGGTTCCGTTGTGGCTTCCTCGGCATGCTACACATGGAGATCGTCCAGGAGCGCCTTGAGCGCGAATACGATCTGGATCTGATCACCACAGCCCCGACTGTTGTTTACGAAGTTCTCAATAAACAGAATGAAATCCTGCATGTGGATAATCCTTCGCGTCTGCCGGATATCGGCAGCATTGAAGAGATGCGGGAGCCGATCGTTGAGGCCAACATTCTTGTACCGCAGGAACATCTGGGCAACGTGATTGCGCTTTGCGAAGAAAAACGCGGCGTCCAGAAAAATATGCTGTTCCTGTCAAGTCAGGTGCAGTTGACCTATGAGTTGCCAATGGCGGAAGTGGTTCTCGATTTCTTTGATCGGGTTAAATCTGCCAGTCGCGGTTTTGCTTCACTCGACTATCATTTCAATCGCTTTCAGGCGGCGGATCTGGTGCGTCTCGACATCCTGATTAACGGCGAGCGAGTAGATGCGCTGGCGCTGATTGTTCACCGTGCGATTGCACATCGCCGCGGTCGCTCTGTCATCGAAAAGATGAAAGAACTGATTCCGCGCCAGATGTTCGATATTGCGATACAGGCAGCGATCGGCAATCAGGTGGTTTCGCGTCAGACGGTGAAAGCGCTGCGCAAGAACGTGACGGCAAAATGTTATGGCGGTGACGTCAGCCGTAAAAAGAAACTGTTGCAGAAACAGAAAGAAGGTAAAAAACGCATGAAGCAACTTGGCAACGTTGAGGTGCCACAGGAAGCGTTTCTTGCTGTACTGCGCGTCGACAACTAGGACTTTGCTGAATGGACATTGATTTTCCTCTTATCCTCGTCATTCTGACCTTCGTGACGGGGGTTGTTTGGCTGGCCGATATACTGTTTCTGCGTTCTCGCAGGCTCGAAAAACAGGCGGCAGCGCCTCAGGCCGCCAGTGTGGCGCAATCAGAAGCCGAAGCAGAGGAAGACTCTGACGAACCCTATCTGGTCGAGTTGAGCCGTTCGTTCTTTCCGGTACTGGCGATTGTGCTGGTGTTGCGCTCGTTTCTGGTAGAGCCCTTTCAGATTCCGTCCGGGTCAATGCTGCCAACGCTGGAAGTCGGGGATTTTATTCTGGTGAACAAGTTTGCCTATGGCATCCGGTTACCGGTTATCGGCACCAAGGTTGTCGATATCGGTGAGCCCGAGCGAGGCGACGTGATGGTCTTCAAATACCCGAAGGATGGTGAGACCAACTATATTAAGCGTGTTGTCGGGCTGCCTGGTGACGTGGTGCGTTATCACGACAAAAAGTTGTATATCAACGACAAGTTGATTGCGACTGACTATGTCGCGACGCTGGGCGCCGAAGAGCTGCGCCGGGAGCACCTGGGTGATATTGATCACAGTATTCAGCTAGTGAAGACACAGGATGGTCGTCGCGGTGAGGGTGAATGGCCGATTCCCGAAGGCGAGTACTTTGCGATGGGTGATAATCGTGACAACAGTAACGACAGCCGTTTCTGGGGCACTGTTCCGGAGCATCTGATTGTTGGCAAGGCGTTCGCGATCTGGATGCACGTAGAGTCCTGGACCAGCCTGCCAAGCTTTAGCCGTGTCGGGTCGATCGACTAATATTGTGCTACCCGGCAATAAAAACAAACATCATATCAACGATAAAAAAAGAGAGTTTTAACATGAAGACTCAACGTGGCGCTTCCACCCTGGGAATTCTTATCGCAGTCCTCTTTTTCGGCAGCCTGGTCACCCTGGCCATCAAGTTGGGGCCGATTTATCTGGATGACATCACCGTCCAGGAAGCGCTGGAAGGCCTCGATGATACCGAGAACCTGGGTCAGATGCGCAAGGCGGATATCCGCAAGCTGATTCAAAAGCGGATGAGTGTCAATAATGTTCGTGAATTCGATCCGAAGCTGATTGAAATCGAAACCGAGGACGGTGTGGTCAAGCTTTCTCTGGCCTATGACCGTCGTACCAATCTGTTCCAGAATATTGATGCGATTGTTCACTTTGAGCATGCGTACGAGATGAGAGGCAAGTGAGAGTAAGTGACATTGATCTGGGGCGGTTACAACGACGCCTGGGGTATCAGTTTCGTGATCAGGAGTTGTTGAATCTGGCGTTGACGCACCGGAGTCATGGCAACCAGAACAACGAGCGCCTTGAATTCCTGGGTGACTCGATTGTTAATATGGTGATCGCCGAACACCTTTATTTACATTTCGACAAAGCGCGGGAAGGGCAGCTCAGCCGTCTGCGAGCCCGCATGGTCAAGGGCGTGACTCTTGCAGAGATCGGCCGGGAGTTCCATCTCGGCGACTATCTGCGAATGGGCTCGGGTGAGCTCAAAAGCGGAGGGTATCGCCGAGACTCTATTCTCGCTGACGGCGTGGAGTCTGTTATCGGCGCCATTTATCTCGACAGCGATTTCAATACCTGTCGGACCCGGGTTCTGGCGTGGTTTGAAGGTCGACTTGAAGCGCTTAATCTTCAGGACACCCAGAAAGACCCGAAAACCCGTCTTCAGGAATACCTGCAATCGCGTCAGTACCCTCTGCCACGCTATGACGTCATACTGGTGGAAGGCGAAGCCCACGCCCAGACCTTTCACGTTGAATGCGCATTGCCCTCGCTGGACCGAAAAACGAAAGGTGTTGGCGGCAGTCGTCGTATTGCCGAGCAAGAAGCGGCGCGCGACGCCTTGAAATCACTGGGCGTGGAGAATTCCTGATGACCGATCTTACCAAGCCCGATAACCCCGACAGCCGCTGTGGTTTTGTGGCCATTATCGGTCGGCCGAATGTCGGCAAATCGACACTGCTCAATCATATTCTTGGGCAAAAGCTCAGTATTACATCACGTAAACCGCAAACGACCCGGCACCAGGTATTGGGGATCAAGACCGAAGGCGACGTTCAAGCGATTTATGTGGACACGCCGGGCATGCATGAGGAAGAGCCCCGTGCGTTGAACCGGTATATGAACCGCGCAGCATCGTCCGCCCTGAAAGGCGTGGATGTTGTGGTTTTTGTGGTCGATCAGGGCCACTGGACGACCGCAGATGAGATGGTGCTGAGCAAGCTTGAGCATGTAACAGCGCCGGTTATTCTGGTGATCAACAAGGTGGATAAACTGGAGCGCCGCGACGCGCTTTTGCCGCACCTTGAGTCCGTTGCCCGTAAACGCAACTTTGAGGAAATCATCCCGCTTTCCGCGCTCAAGGAACAAAATCTGGAGCCACTGGAAAAGGCCGTTAACCGGCTCTTGCCCGTGAGTATCCATTTTTATCCTGATGACCAGATCACTGATCGTACCCAGCGTTTTCTGGCATCCGAGATGGTGCGTGAAAAGATCACGCGTCAGCTGGGTGCGGAGTTGCCATACTCTGTGGCTGTCGAGATTGAAGAGTTCAAACACTCCGGTAAAAGCTTGCATATCTCGGCGGTAATACTGGTGGAGCGCAGCGGTCAGAAGAAAATTATTATTGGCGATAAGGGCGACCGTATTCGCCAGATAGGCCATGACGCCCGGATCGATATGGAAAAGCTGTTTGACAGCAAAGTCATGCTGCGCCTTTGGGTCAAGGTCAAGAAGGGCTGGGCCGACAGTGACCGGGCACTGAAAAGTCTGGGCATGAATGACTTTTGATGTGCGCTGTTTCTGATCGAGCCTGTGAGTATCGATTGGTTGCGGGCCGCGCTGGCCTGGGTGAGTTGCGATGACAGATCGGATATCGCAGGAGCCGGGTTACGTTTTGCATCGCAGAACCTATCGCGAAACCAGCCTTCTGGTTGATCTGTTTACGCTCAACTTTGGTCGAATCTCGGTGGTGGCAAAGGGGGCAAACAGTGCCAAAAGCCCCCTGAAAGCCCAGCTTCAGCCGTTTCAGCCAATGCTGCTGAGCTGGCAGGGGCGCTCCGATCTGAAAACCCTGACCGCTGCCGAGAGCCGGCTTGGGCCTGAACTGAAGCGCACCCAGCGCCTTTATTGCGGGCTTTATCTGAACGAACTTCTGCAACGCCTGTTGCCACCCGCCGAGCCGAATCAGCCCCTGTTTGCCCACTATATTGAAACGCTCGACCGACTGTCCGTGGAGGACGATTTCGAACCGATACTGCGCCGCTTCGAGCGTGCGTTTGTTACGGTATTGGGCTACGGCTTCGCCTGGGACGAAGTGATGGATGCCGGCAACGCGCCGGTAGCCGGGATGCACTATTATTACGATCCTGAGCAAGGTGTGCTGGCGTCACCGACTGCCGGTAGCCTGTTACAGAGGCTGAGCGGCGAGGTACTGTTGCAGCTCGGCGATGACAATCTCGACAGCCTCCCCGCCCGGCGAATGGCCAAGCGCGTCATGCGGGTGTTGATCGATCATCTTCTGCAAGGCCGACCGCTGCACAGTCGAAGCCTGTTTACCCCTTCTCGAGGAGATCACCATGAAACCTGACGTCCATAACCCCGACTCCCTGAAACCCAGAGTATTGCTCGGCGTGAATGTCGATCACGTCGCGACACTTCGCCAGGCGCGGGGTACCCGCTATCCTGATCCGGTACAGGCAGCCCTGGTTGCTGAAGAAGCGGGTGCTGATGGTATTACGATCCATCCTCGTGAGGATCGCCGCCACATTCAGGATCGGGACGTGCTACTGCTTCGGGATATGATGAACACTCGCATGAACCTTGAAATGGCGGTGACGGATGCCATGCTGGCTTTTGCCGAGACAATAAAGCCCGAATGCATCTGCCTGGTACCGGAAAAGCGCGAAGAGCTGACAACGGAGGGCGGACTGGACGTCGTTGCCCAGGAAACCCGTATTGCACGAGCGTGTGAGCGGATGGCAAAAATCGATGCGGATGTGTCACTGTTTATCGATGCGGATTTTGCCCAGATTGATGCGGCCGTGCGCTGCGGCGCGCCGGTCATCGAGATTCATACCGGCCACTATGCCGACGCGAAAACCCCGGCAGAACTTGAATCCGCTTTTCGTCTGCTTGTGGACGGCGTGGCGTATGCCCGCGACAAGGGATTGATTGTCAACGCCGGACACGGCCTGCATTATCACAACACCGAGCGTGTCGCGGCCATTGCGGGCATCAACGAGTTGAACATCGGGCATAGTATTATCGCCCGTGCGCTGTTTACCGGAATGAAAGAAGCAGTGCGGGACATGCGCGCCATTCTTGATCGGGCGATTGCCCACTCCAACTGAATGCCAGCACTCGGCTCAAGGTGCGGCTTTAGCCGAGTGGATCTTTCCTGAACATCGCCTGCCATTCGGTTTCTTCTGCCCAGATCAGTAGGCGATCAATCGCAGACAAAAGAGAACGGGTGAGCGGAAGCTCGTCTTCTGTTTTGCGTTTGATAGCTGTTTCGAGTTTTTCTGACAGGCTGCGTAATTCAGGTACACCGCAGTAGCGAGTGGCGCCATGAAGTTTATGTACTTTCTCCAGTAAGGCGTCAGTCTGGTCGTTACGCTCAAGCAACTCGGCGATGGCCTCCCGGTCAGAGACAACCTGTTCCAGCAACATGCTGAAGAGTTCTTCCGCCAGATCCTGCTTGCCCGCAGCCAGTGAAATACCTTCATCGACATCAACGCAAGGCAACTGCTTTTCACGGGTAGAAGGGCGGAAGCCGCGTTGCCGGTTTTCGTTTTCGATGGTTGCGGTTTGGCCGGAAGGTACGGCAAACCGATAACCGGTGTGCTTGAACACGGTGTCCATCAACTGTTGGCTGCTGACGGGTTTTGCCAGGTAGCCGTCGAACCCTTGGCGCAACAGGCGATCTTTTTCTTCGGACAGGGCGTGAGCTGTCAGTGCGATGATGGGGGTCGGCTGATCAGGCTCATCAAGTGCGCGCAGCCTTTCGGTCGTTTCCACGCCATCCATGCCGGGCATCTGCAGATCCATGAAAACCAGATCAAACCGTCGTTGCCGTGCCTTGCTGAGCGCTTCAAATCCACTCGAAGCACCTTCTGCCTGAACCCTGCAGTCGGCCAGCAGAGTCATGACAAGTTTAAGATTTGCATCGTTGTCGTCTACAGCCAGCACCCGTGGTGCTGAGCCCGGGCTGCGCGCAGGTAGCGCATCATCTGGCAGGTCAGTTGTGGTCTGGTCTGGAGCATGGGCGCCGTGAATCAGCATAAACAACTCGTCGTAGAGACGATCGCGACAGACCGGTTTGGCGATGTGGCCGCTGGTAATGGCTGCCAGGCCGCCTTCCTGATTTTCCAGCGTTGGGGTCAGCAGTAGAGTGCGACAATCCCGTTCCAATTCCAGCTTCCGGAACAGTTCCCGGTATTGGCTGGAGTGCACCAGGTGGCGGGTGACGCCGATCATGGCCACCGCGTAGCCGCGATTTTCATACTGGGCCTGCTCGACTTTTTCCAGCATGTCGCTGGGGGAGCTGGCGCTATCAATGTTCATCCCCCAATCCCGCAGCAAGTGGGTAACAGAGAGGGCGGTTGTTTTCTGTTGCTCCAGGTAGATGACCCGTTCCTGCTTGAGTCCATCCCTTGGAGCTGGAAGCTCGGCATTGTGGGCGATTTCTGTCGATAGGGTAAACCAGAAGGTCGAGCCCTTGCCCAGTTCGCTTTCAAGGCCTATTTCGCCCCCCATTTCCTCTACAAGGCGTTTTGATATCACCAGACCAAGACCGGTGCCGCCGTATTGCCGGGCGGTAGATGCATCGGCCTGACTGAATGCATTGAACAGTGATTGCTGTTGAGCACGGGACAGGCCGACACCCGAGTCGCTGACGCTGAAGCGAAGTACAACGCGTGACCCTTCGGCGTCTTCTTCTTCCAGGCTGGCGCGCATCACCACTTCGCCGGTCTGGGTGAACTTGATGGCGTTGTTGACCAGATTGGTGATGACCTGTTTGACCCGCAATGGGTCGCCGAGAATCGCATCCGGCACGTCACTGTAGATCAGCGGCACCAGATCGAGATTCTTGCTATGGGCAGAGGGCGCGAGCATCACCATGACTTCTTCAATCGTGTCGCGTAGCCCGAACGGAATACGGTCGAGTACCAGCTTGCCGGCCTCGATTTTCGAGAAGTCGAGAATGTCATTGATAATGGTGAGCAGGATTTCAGACGACTTGCGTATGGTATTCAGGTGGTCTCTCTGCTGGCGTGGCAAGGGGGTTTTCAGCAGTAATTCGGTAAAGCCGATAATGCCGTTCAGTGGCGTGCGGATTTCGTGGGACATGTTCGCCAGAAATTCCGATTTGATCCGGCTGGCTTCCAGTGCTTCTTTGCGGGCCAGGTCGAGTTCAATGTTCTGTATCTCGATGGTTTCCAGCGTCTCACGCAGGTCTTCGGTGGCCTGATCAATATTCTGCTGCATCTCGGCCTGGGCTTCGCTCAGCTCCTGAGCCATTGCGTTCAGACCGGATTCCAGCTGTTCAAACTCAGGACCTGCTTCGGTATAAACCCGGGTTTCCAGCTTGCCTTGCTTCAGTCGTGCGACGGCGTTGTTGAGCTCAAAAATAGGGTCGGTGACGGTGCGGCTCATTCGCAGGGCAATCAAAATATTGAAGATTACACCGGCAAGAATCAGCAGCAGGCTGATCAGGAGGGCCTTGTAGCGCTCTTTGTCAGTGCGCACATGTGACATTTCAACGGCGGACCAGCCGATCGGTTCAACCGCGCTGGGTGCGGTTTGCCTGGATTCGATCTGTAGCAGGCTGTCGAGCATCAGGTCTTGCAGGAACACCGGCGTAATAAACAGCGTGTTATTTTCGGTGTGAAGGGTGAGCGTTCGCTCGGCCGTCAGCTGTTCCCTGGTAATTTCCTGGGTAAGACTGGGGCCGGTATGGAGCAGGCGATGGCCGTGCGCGTTAAAGAAGGTTATCGAGCGCACATCCTGTTCTTCAAGCAGGGCGTTGGACAGGCTGTTCAGCAGACTGCGGTTGGCCGTGAACATGCCGTACTCGGAGGCGGACGCCAACTGTCGGGAAAGTGATTCGCCCCGGTCGCGCAGCAGCTGGTTGATGTTGCCCACCCAGCTCTGGGTAAAAAACAGACCGAGCAGCAAGGTTGTCAGAATGGTCGGTACCAGTGTGACAAACAGTACTTTTTTGCGAATACCCCAGCGTCGCATGATGGTGCGCTTCCTGATTCCGTCAATCGTCCGGCGCTTTGCTATTTCCCTTACGGGCTCTGTAGCGGCACCAAAGACACCGTCCCTGATCAATATTGGCAGCAAGCCGAATTGCCGCCAAACCTCACAATCGTGAACCCGACAGAATCGGGAGTATGATCCTTTATAGCACCATTCTAGTCGCGATCAACGGCATTGGAATAGCGTTATAACCAGCCGTATTGGGATCGTCTGCGCGAAGCGCGTATGATGCGATCCAGAGTGTATCACAGCTTTGTTGACCGCCTTCTGGCGACGGGAGCTACGAATCAATTCCGGTGAATTGATCAGTAGATTCCAAAGTAATGAATTCGATTTTTAGCTTGCTTTCAGGAGCCTGTGGATCCATGAATTTTCCTACGATTGAAGACTATGTTGGTCATACACCGTTGGTGCGCCTGCAGCGATTGCCGGGCAATACCAGCAACGTCGTACTGGCCAAACTGGAAGGTAATAATCCCGCAGGTTCTGTAAAGGACCGTCCGGCGATCAGCATGATTCAGGAAGCCGAGAGACGCGGCGACATAAAGCCGGGTGACACGCTGATTGAAGCCACCAGTGGCAATACCGGTATCGCACTAGCGATGGCTGCGGCGATCAAGGGCTATCGCATGGTCCTGATTATGCCTGCGAACATGAGTGAAGAGCGCCGGGCATCCATGCGCGCCTACGGAGCCGAGCTGATTACCGTTAGCAAGGAAGAGGGCATGGAGTATGCCCGGGACCTCGCCGAGAAAATGCATCGCGAAGGCAAGGGTGTGGTGCTGGACCAGTTCGGCAACATGGATAACCCGCTGGCGCACTACCGCACAACCGGGCCGGAGATCTGGGAGCAAACCGAAGGTAAGGTGACGCACTTTGTCAGCTCGATGGGGACGACCGGCACCATTATGGGGGTGTCGCGTTACCTGAAAGAGCGCAATCCCGATATCCGGATCATCGGATTGCAGCCTGCGGACGGCTCGTCTATCCCGGGTATCCGTCGCTGGCCGGAAGCCTATCTGCCGAAAATTTTTGATGCCACCCGGGTCGATCAGGTACTGGATGTTGGTCAGCAGGAAGCCGAGGAGACCATGCAGGCACTGGCTCGCGAGGAAGGTATCTTCTGCGGTGTATCTTCAGGTGGGGCGATTGCGGCCGCGCTGCGACTTTCTCAGCAAGTTGAGAATGCGATTATCGTCGCCATTATCTGTGACCGGGGTGACCGTTACCTGTCTACCGGCGTATTTCCCAGCTGACAGCAAAGCCTATCGCAAACGATAAAGACCGGAAGTTCTGATGAGCAGACGTAACAGAAGAAAAGTACTCCCAGCTGAACCGATCAGTTGCGAGGTTGAAAAGCTGAGCCACGATGGTCGTGGCATAGCGCACCTGGACGGCAAGATCCAGTTTGTGGATGGTGCACTGCCGGGCGAAACCGTGATGGCCAAGTATGTCGGCAGCCGCAAGAGTTTTGACGAGCTCAGAACAACAGACGTTGTCACAGGCGCACCAGACCGGGTAGAGCCACCTTGCGAATATGCCGACTTATGCGGCGGCTGCAGTCTCCAGCACATGTCGCCGGACGCCCAGATCGCGTTCAAGGAGAACACCCTGCGGGAACATTTTGCCCATTTTGGGGGCATCGAGCCCGAGGAATGGGTCGCGCCGATGCGTTCGCAAGAGCTGGGATATCGCCGCAAAGCACGTATGGGGGTGCGGTTTGTATCCAAGCGTGATTCGGTGCTGGTCGGCTTCCGTGAAAAGCGCAATAGCTTCCTGGCAGACATCGACAGCTGTGCCGTCCTTGACCCACGTATAGGTGAACGGATTACCGCGCTCCGGTCGTTTCTGTACACCCTGGAAGCGCATAGCAACATTGCCCAGATTGAAGTCGCATGTGGTGACGATGTGGCTGCCATGGTGTTCCGGAACATGGTGACGCTGTCCGATAGCGATACTGAAAAACTCCTGGCCTTTGGTCAGGCGCACGATTTGCATATCTATCTGCAACCGAAGGGTCCGGATACCGTGCATCGCATTTGGCCGGCCGAAGGTGAAGAGCGGCTGAGTTACCGGCTTGAAGAGTTTGACCTCACGATGAAGTTCCACCCGATGGATTTCACGCAGGTCAACGCCCAGATGAATCAGGCCATGGTGCATCGTGCCATCGAATGGCTTGATCCCCAGCCGGATGACCGGGTACTGGATCTGTTCTGCGGACTGGGCAATTTCACCTTGCCGCTGGCGCGTCGGTCATCATCCGTCGTTGGTGTTGAGGGGGACGAGTCTATGGTTGTCAGGGGGCGCGAAAATGCGGAACTTAACGGGATCGACAGTGTCCGTTTCTACGGTGCCAACCTGCAGGGGGATTTCACTTCCGAATCCTGGGCGGCCGAGGGCTTTGATCGTATCCTGATCGATCCACCTCGCTCCGGTGCGCAGGAAGTCTGTGAGTATCTGGCGGCATTTGGCGCACACCGCATTGTGTATGTGTCCTGCAATCCCGCGACTTTGGCACGGGACGCCGGCGTATTGGTTAGCAAGGGTTATCGCCTGGTGAAAGCCGGCGTGATGGACATGTTTCCACATACCACGCACGTTGAGTCAATGGCACTGTTTGAGCGCATCTGACCTTGTAGGGTATCCGGCTAGATATACCGGCTAAATGTGCCGGCTGGACAGGCACGAGGGAGAGCGGCTGCCGCTATGGTAAAGGTTCGTGAAGATTATGCGTTGACCATGGATGGTCAGGTCGATATCGAGGGTTGGGTTCGCCAGATTCAGGCGCAGACGACGCTTGCCGATGTTGATCAGTTTCGCCGTGCCTGTGAATTAAGCGCCGTTATCGACCTCAAGGCTGTGCGTGAAGACCGGCTGTGGGCGCCGGGTTCTAGCAGTTTTCAAACCGGCATCGAAATGGCTCAGGTGCTGGCAGAACTTCATCTGGATCAGACCTGCCTGGTCGCGGCCATACTCTATCGCGCGGTGCGCGAGGAGCGCATTGCATTGACGGATGTCGAGCAGGAATTTGGTGCAGAAGTCGCCAAGCTGATCGACGGCGTGCAGAACATGGCTGCCATCTCGTCAATTCACCATCCCCTTAAAGGCAATGTACTGGGCCAAAGCCAGGGCCAGCTAGATAACGTCCGAAAAATGCTGGTGACGATGATTGATGACGTCCGCGTCGCGCTCATCAAGCTGGCGGAGCGAACCTGTGCGATTCGGGCGGTCAAGAGTGCGCCTCCGGAGAAGCGGATGCGGGTCGCCCGGGAAGTCTTCGATATCTACGCACCGCTGGCTCACCGGCTGGGTATCGGCCACATCAAGTGGGAACTGGAAGACCTGTCTTTCCGGTACCTGCACGAGTCAGCGTACAAGAAAATTGCCAAGTTGCTGGATGAAAAGCGGCTGGATCGGGACGACTACGTGAAACGCGTGGTCACAGCGATGAAAACCGAACTCGACAAGGCAGGTATCAAGGGCGATATCTCTGGCCGCGCCAAGCACATCTACAGCATCTGGCGGAAAATGCGCCGCAAAGGCATCGATTTCTCGCAGGTCTATGACGTGCGGGCATTTCGGATATTGGTGCCTGAATTGCGAGACTGCTACTCAGCGCTCGGGATCGTGCACAGCCTCTGGCGCCATATTCCCAATGAATTTGACGATTATATTGCCAGCCCCAAGGAGAACGGATACCAGTCGTTGCATACGGCGGTTATCGGCCCGGAAGGAAAGGTAATGGAAGTGCAGATCCGCACCCACGCCATGCATGAAGACGCAGAGCTCGGCGTCTGTGCGCACTGGTTGTACAAAGGTACGGACACAGGCAACAAATCTACCGGGTACGAAGCGAAGATAAACTGGCTGCGCCAGGTGCTGGAGTGGCAGGAAGATCTGGGCGATCTTTCCGGTCTGGTTGATCAGCTAAAGGCGGATGTCACGCCGGATCGCGTGTACGTATTCACCCCTGAAGGTCACGTGGTGGATATGCCCCAGGGCGCAACGCCGGTGGATTTTGCCTATCGTGTCCATACCGAGGTCGGGCACGCCTGCCGCGGTGCCAAAGTGAATGGCCGTATTGTGCCGCTCACTTATCCGCTGAAAACCGGTGATCAGGTGTTTATCCTCACCTCCAACAATCCGGCTCCCAGCCGTGACTGGATGAACCCCAGCCTGGGGTATATCCAGACTTCCCGGGCCCGGGCCAAAGTGACCCACTGGTTCAAGGAGCAGAACCGCGACCGCAATGTGATTGACGGCCGGGCGATTCTTGAAGACGAGTTCAAGCGGTTGTCGATCTATGACATCGATCTGAACGAATTGGCGCGAAAGGTTAATTATCCAATGGCGGACGATATGTTTGCCGCTATTGGCGCGGGTGATCTTCGGCCTACTCACGTGGCCAATGTTGCCCAGCACCTGCTTGAACCAAAAACGGAACAACTTGACCTGAAGCTGGCTGCGCCCAGGGCAAAGGAATATGACACTGAATCGGATATCCAGATTCAAGGTGTGGGCAAGCTCAAAACCCAGGTGGCCAAGTGCTGCAAACCGCTACCCGGCGATCCTATCGGCGGCTATATCACTGTTGGCCGGGGAGTAACCGTGCACCGGCAGGACTGTATCACCTTCCTGCATCTGCGGGAGTACGAGCCCAACCGTATCATCGAAGTCAACTGGGGTGGTCGGCAGGAGTCTGTCTATCCGGTTGATATCGAGATTGAAGCCTATGACCGGTCGGGCCTGTTGCGGGATATCACCACTGTGCTGGCTTCATCACGATGCAACGTGCTGTCGCTGAATACGATCTCCAATCAGGACGATAACTCGGCCACCATGCGGGTTACCGTTGAGATTTCCAGCCTTGAACAGTTGGCCAAACTGCTGGCACAGATTCGCAATCTACCCAACATCCTTGAAGTACGCCGTAAACGTGGCAACTGAGGTTGCCGCGTCAGGTTGTATGGAGCCGCTATGTCTGACCGCTACACCATTGAAGACCTGAAAACACTGATGTCCCGGCTGCGGGATCCTGAAACCGGTTGCCCCTGGGATTGTAAGCAGGACTACCGCAGCATCGTGCCGCATACCCTCGAAGAGGCCCACGAAGTTGCCGACGCCATTGAGCGGGCCGACTACGTGAACCTGAAAGATGAGCTGGGCGATCTGTTGTTTCAGGTTATTTTCTATGCCCAATTGGGTAATGAGGATGCGCATTTCGACTTCGACGGTATTGTTGATCAGCAGGTGCGCAAGCTTATCCGTCGACATCCCCATGTTTTCCCTGACGGGACATTGGCAAGCGTCGTCGATCCGGCCAATCGACCTGACGATGCCGAGATCAAGGCCAGCTGGGAGCGGATAAAAGCTGAAGAAAGAGCCTCACAGGCGGGCGCAGGGAGCGGCGCAACATCACAAGACGAGAGCCGGTTGGATGGGATCGCCGCTTCGTTACCGGCAATGGTGCGTGCTGAAAAACTGCAGCGCCGGGCAGCCAGTCATGGTTTTGACTGGCCCGATATCACGCCGGTATTTGATAAGCTGCATGAAGAAATCGAAGAACTTAAAGAAGCCTGGGAACACACCCAATCTCAACCGGACGACCGCGATGCGCTGGAAGATGAATTGGGCGACCTGATGTTTGTCTGCGTCAACCTGGCACGTTTCCTGAAAGTTAATCCTGACCAGGCTTTAAGGCGTACCAATAGAAAGTTCGACGCACGATTTCGGGCCATCGAGCGGGTTCTTGCGTCACAAGGTCGCGATTTTGATGCGCAAAGCCTGTCGGACCTGGATGCAATCTGGCAGTCGGTTAAAGGCGTTGAAAAAACGGACTGACAGCATTGAAACAGCGCGAGAACAGTTGGTTACGGTAGGTACAATCCGTAACGATTTCACGCAGTAAGGCGATATACGTTAAGCTACACTTTCAATGGAAGGAATAAGATCCGTCAGGATTGCAAATTCTTTCTTACGTTACGCCAGCACAGTAACTGTTGGCGCAACGCTCGGTTTTGGCAGTGGCTGTCAGCATGCTCAAAAGGCATGGAGCGCAGCGAATAAAATGCGACAAAGCAAAAAGCGGGAGCGTTGACCATGAAGATCAAGGATCTGGTGAGATATTGGGATAAGCACGCACGCGGTCGTCTGACTCGTGACGATTACGTCGCTGCGTTGTCTGAGCAACACATGGCACGGATGGAAAAACTCGCCGAGCTATATCCCCTTAAGTCGCCGCAAGATCTGATTCGAGACCTGATATCGGCCGCACTGGACGATTTGGAAACAAGCTTTCCCTATGTTCAGGGTTCACGGGTTGTAGCGTTTGACGAGGATGGCTTCGAGATTTACGAAGATGCCGGCTTGACCCCTCGTTTTGTCAGTCTGAGCCAGAAGCATATGCAGGATCTGAAACTGCGCCAGCTCGAGACAGCGGCCTGACGATCCGGTCATGGTAACGTCGTGCGCGTGTTCGGTAGAACAGGTTAACAAGCGCGCGGCGTAGACCACTATTCTGAATGAGCTGGTTGGCGACCCGCCAGGTGTTGCCGGCCAAAGACCCCCTGACTCCCCGATTTATTCCGACACCGTCGACGGCCTTTCATTCCCGATTCTTTTCGCGGCAGCCTGCGTTGGGCGGGTGAGTAGCGTGCGGGATACACTGGAAAGGCCCACCATGCCATCCATTGGGCGGGCCTTCCGGAATTATTTCTTTACGGCTTCGAGTTTGCCTTTAAGGGGTGTCTGGCGAGTCAGGTCGTCCAGAGCGGCTCCGATCATGTCATTGAGAATGTCAGTTTCGCTGCGATCAGGGTAAAGCTCAGCCAGCGCGGCGATGCGGGCAGCGTCTTCCAGCGGAAGCTTGAGCGAATAGCTCTCGGGACGGTCGGTCTCCTGCTTTTTGTCTTCCCAGTATTTGGGCAAATCAGTTACTTTCATAAACACTCCTTAAAATCGCCGCCAGTGGCAACAGGCATCAGTGAACGGATTCTGAATATCAATAAACACCTTTGGTTATGCAATTTCAATCCTTATTCAGAGTAACCCTGTTTAAATCATAGCAATGGAGGCTGCAGGGCGCCTGCGATCAAGTCTAATGAGCTTTACCGATGAAGGTCGGGTTTATATCGGCTAACCTGCTGTTATATTAAGATCTGTTTCACTACACACCCATTAGCGGGACAAGGACGGGAAGAGTCGATGACAGAGCTGCACCCTGAACTTCGGGACAATGTCAGAATGCTCGGCGAGTTGCTGGGCGAAAGCATCAGAAAGCATCCAGGCCAGGATTGTTTTGATCTGATAGAGGAAATCCGGGCAGCGGCCAAGGCCGACCGGCGCCAGGAGAGTGGATCCGACCAGCGGTTGGTCAATCTGCTGTCGCAGTTGACGGAAGATCAGCTGCTTCCCGTTACCCGGGCGTTCAGTCAGTTCCTCAATCTCGCCAACCTTGCAGAGCAGTACCATGGTATTCGGCGTAAACAGGGCCACCACGCTGACGTAATGGTCGAATCACTGGGTGATGTTTTCAAGCGACTCAAGGATCAGGGGGTTTCGGCGGAAGAACTGCACAAACGCGTTACGGAGTTAAGCGTAGAGTTCGTGTTGACGGCACACCCGACTGAGGTCACCCGTCGAACATTGATACTCAAGTACGATGAAATATCCAATGCGCTTGGCCAATTGGACCACTCGGATTTGTTGCCAGCCGAACGCAACGAAATCATCAGCCGTTTGCGTCAGTTAGTGACTGAGGCCTGGCACACCGATGAAATTCGTCACCAGCGTCCCACCGCAGTTGACGAAGCAAAGTGGGGCTTTGCTGTTATTGAAAACAGTCTGTGGCAGGCGCTTCCCCGCTTTCTTCGTAGCCTTGATCAGTCCTTGATAGAGGCAACAGGAAAAGGCTTGCCGATTGATGCCACGCCGATGAAGATCGCCTCGTGGATGGGGGGTGACCGGGACGGTAACCCCAATGTGACCCACGAAGTAACGAGAGAGGTATTCTGGCTGGGACGCTGGATGGCTGCCGATTTGTACCTGCGTGATGTCCAGACATTGCGCGCCGAGCTTTCCATGTGGGAGGCCAGCGATGAGTTGCTTGAAGAGGCCGGCCATTCACGGGAACCTTACCGCACGGTGCTGGCGAGATTACGCGAAAAATTACTGAAAACCCGGGACTGGGCTGAGGCCTGCATTAATGGAGAACCCGCAGACAGCGCCGGGATTCTGTTTGAGAATGCGGATCTGGTTCGCCCCTTGCAGCTATGTTATGACTCGCTTGTTGCCTCAGGTCTCGAGACCATCGCTGATGGTTTACTGCTTGATACCTTGCGCCGGGTCCATACCTTTGGTCTTCCGCTTGTGCGGCTGGATATTCGCCAGGAAGCTACACGACATGCTGATGCCGTTGGCGAAATCGTTGATTTCCTGGGATTGGGCGACTATAGCAACTGGACAGAGAGCGAGCGCCAGGCATTCCTGGTGAAGGAGCTCCAAAGCCGTCGACCACTGATCCCCCGTAATTGGCAGGCATCGGACCCCGTCCGGGAAGTGTTGGATACCTGTGCTGTAGTGGCGGAGCAAACGCCCGAATCACTGGGCTCCTACGTTATTTCGATGGCCAGTCAGCCGTCGGACGTGTTGAGCGTGATCCTGCTGCTGCAGGAAGCGGGGATGACCAATCCGTTGCGGATAGTGCCGTTGTTTGAAACGCTGGATGACCTTCGCTTGGCACCTGCGACCATGTCCGCACTGTTTCAGATCGATTGGTATCGCAGCTATTGCAAGGACCGTCAGGAAGTGATGATCGGTTACTCCGATTCTGCCAAGGATGCCGGTCAGATGATGGCGGCCTGGGCACAGTACCAGGCGCAGGAAAAGCTCACCGATGTTGCTGGCGAATATGGTGTTCATCTGACCCTGTTTCACGGTCGGGGCGGCACGGTTGGACGCGGCGGTGGTCCGGCTAACAGAGCGATTTTGTCGCAGCCGCCGGGATCAGTAAACGGCAGTTTCCGGATCACCGAGCAAGGGGAGATGATCCGCTTCAAGTTCGGCTTGCCACGTCTGGCGGAACAAAGCCTGACGCTCTATGCCACGGCCGTAATAGAAGCTACGCTGGCGCCGCCACCGGGGCCGGAAAAGCAGTGGCGGGAGATGATGGACTGGCTGACTGAGCGGTCCTTGAAGGCCTATCGTGAAGTGGTACGCGAGAACCCGGATTTCGTGCCTTATTTCAGGCAGGCAACGCCAGAGCAGGCGCTTGGCAAGCTGGCGCTGGGCAGTCGCCCGGCTCGGCGCAAAGCGTCCGGAGGCGTTGAAAGTCTGCGAGCCATTCCATGGATCTTCGCCTGGACCCAGATGCGATTGATGCTGCCCAGCTGGCTGGGAAGCGATGTTGCCCTTAGTGAAGCAGCAAAAGCGGGCCACGAGCCACTACTTCGCGATATGATGGCGCGCTGGCCATTCTTTAAAACTTACGTCGATATGCTGGAAATGGTGTTGGCCAAGTCCGACCTTCGGATTGCTAACTACTACGAGCAGACATTGGTTGAGCCTGAATTGAGAGGGTTGGGCGAGGAGTTGCGTCAACGCCTTGGCACCTGTATTGAACAGGTGAAACTGCTAAAGCAGCAGGATGAACTGCTGATTGACGAGCCGGTGTTTGCGCATTCGCTGAGAGTGCGCAACCCCTATACCGATCCATTGCATTACCTGCAGGCGGAGCTTCTCCGGCGTGATCGCGAAGGTGAGCAGCGCGGTGAGGTGCCAGAACAGGTCGAGCGTGCGCTTAAGGTCAGCATGGCAGGCATCGCCGCAGGCATGCGCAATACAGGTTGATTTGCTGGGGCATGACGGTTGCGAAAGGCGACCGTCAGCCGAACGAATAATGTTTGATTGAGGTAGCGTGAGTGGCGGTGTCAGCCAGGCTGGAAGTGTTTCTGAATCGCAAGGGTATTGTGTACGACACCTTGCCCCACGACGAAGTGCAAACCTTTGATGTTGCGGTGTCCGGCGCGGGCGTATCGCAGGATGAAGTGGTTCGCGCGACCCTGTTGATTGATTTGCAGGGCGTTGTGATGGCGGTTCACGGCTTTCATACCGCGATTGATGTTGATGCCGTTGCGGACCTGACCGGTCGAAGAATGCAGTTGCTGACAGCCCGTCAGGCCGATCGCCTGTTTGCTGATTGCGAAGCCGGCTTTCATCCACCGATTGGCGGGGCCTATGACGTACCGGTGATTGTCGATACACCGGTGTTAAAGTTCAGCCAGGCCTATATGGCGTCAGGTGCCAGCAACTGTCTGATCCGGATGGATGATCGCGCATTGCGACTGGCGCTGGCGGGAGCCAAGTCAGGCAAGATCGGCATTATCGATCAGGCTCAGGATATCAGCCCGGTCAACGCCGAGGGCATTACCCTCGAAGAAGTCGCTCAACGCCTGCAGAAACTGAATCGTTTGCCGCCAATGCCAGCCCTGGCATTGCGCATATTGCGCCTCACTGCTCATCCTGAGGCCACCGCCAAAGAGTTGGCAGACCTCATTGAGTATGATCCGAGCCTGACCGCACAGGTCATGCGCTATGCCCGATCGGCGCTGTTTAACTATCCCGGTCAAATCAACTCGGTTCAGGAGGCTGTGAGCCGTGTACTGGGATTTGACCGGGTTGCACACGTTGCCATGGGGATTGCCTCCGTCCGGGCGTTTGATGTGCCCAGGCAAGGTGCATTGGGTATGGATGCGTTCTGGCGGCATTCGCTATATTGCGCATTTCTTTGTCAGCAGATGGCGATAAAATCGAAAGCTGACAAAGGGCTCGCCTACCTGTGCGGTTTGCTGCACAACTTTGGCTTACTCTTGATCGGCCATCTGTTTCCGTCGGAATTTGAGCAGCTCAACCGGTTACGGGAAGCTAACCCGGAGCAGAGTATGCGAACGCTTGAGTTGCAGGTGTTTGGCGCTGGGCAGGAATACCTCTCCGTCGGCCATGGCGCGATCGGGGGGATTCTGCACCGGTTATGGCAACTACCGGACGCCGTGGTGAAGGCGGCAGGCGTGCATCAGAGTGCCCAATATGAGGGCGATGAAGCCACTTATGTTCATATGGTGCAGCTGGCAAACGAATTGTTGAAGGAAAAAGGGATTGGAGACGAATTCAATCCGGCGGATTCAGCGCCGCTGCTGGAAACCCTGGGGTACACCCAGTCTGACGCGGATTCCTTTATTGCATCGGTGGATGCGGTGGCGGATGATCTAGACGCCTTGGCGCGCTCATTGTCTGCCTGACAGGCCGGCTGAAGCCATCAACGGGCGTGGTCAGAGATTCCTTAGATCAACCCGCCCTTTCTTAGGGCGTCACGACTTCGTATAATGCCCGATCATTTTGCCGCGTGAGCGGCGCGCAGCGCGCAGAACAGATCCCTCAGGCGACGCGACACACAATCTGCAGAGTCATAAACGGTGTTTTTCAGGCCTCCACCGTTCGTTTAGATGACCAACAAATAATAAAGCTGGCTCGCTTACAAACGGGCGGTCCCGGCAAGTGCCAGCAGGATGAACGCCCAGGCCGCGTCTCCGCTGCACAACGATTTCATCGATAAACGGAGCATTTCCATTATGAGAATCATTCTGTTGGGCGCGCCGGGCGCGGGTAAAGGCACCCAGGCACAGTTCATTACCGGTAAGTTCGGGATTCCCCAGATTTCTACCGGCGACATGCTGCGTGCTGCTGTAAAAGCAGAATCACCGCTCGGTCTTGAAGTGAAAGAAATCATGTCCACCGGTGGGCTGGTATCCGATGAGATTATCATCGCACTGATCAAGGATCGCATTCAGGCTGAAGACTGCAAGAATGGCTTCCTGCTTGACGGTTTTCCTCGCACCATTCCCCAGGCTGAATCGCTGAAGGAAGAGGGCGTGGTCATTGATTACGTTGTTGAGATTGCGGTCGACGATGAAGAGATCGTGACCCGCCTGTCAGGTCGTCGTGTGCATGAGGCCAGTGGCCGCATCTACCACGTTAAATACGATCCACCTAAGGTTGAAGGCAAAGACGACGAAACCGGTGATGCGCTGATCCAGCGTACCGATGATTCCGAGAGCACCGTGCGCAACCGGCTCAAGATCTACCACAACCAAACAGCACCGCTGATCGGCTACTACCAGGACTGGGCTGCTCATGACGCCGCTGCTGCACCGAAGTATGTGCGTGTTGAGGGCGTAGGCTCGATGGACAGTATTCGCGACCAGATATTGTCACAGCTTCAGTAACAGAAGCGCTTGAACACGTCGCTGACCAGGCTGCCTGACCAATGAAATTACTTGCTCTGGATACCACTGCCGAGGGCTGCTCTGCAGCGCTCTGGCACGACGGTACTTTGTACGAGCAAAGCACCTTGGCTCCTCGTGGACACACTCGCTATTTATTGCCGATGGTGAAGGAGCTGGTGGCTGAAAGTGGTATTCCGCTTTCGGATCTGGACGCAGTGGCTTTTGGTCGTGGGCCGGGATCCTTTACCGGACTGCGTATTGCCACGGGTGTTGTGCAGGGGCTGGCTTACGGGCTGGATATTCCTGTGGTGCCGGTGTCTTCTCTGGCGGCTGTTGCCATGCAGGCTGTTCGCCTGGGCTATGCTGATGCAGAGGCCCAGGGTATTGCGGTGGCTTTTGATGCGCGGATGGGTGAAGTCTATTGGGGCTGTTTCGTTTCGCAAGAGGGCACAGTGGTGGCTCTTGGTGACGAATGCGTGACAGCACCTGGATCAGTGGTTTTGCCCGCATCGGCTGCAGATCACTGGATTGGCGCCGGTTCCGGCTGGCACCTTGGCGCCCAAATGCCTGAATCTGTCTCATCTGTCATCAAATCTTCCTTCCCCGAGCTGTATCCTCTTGCCTCTGACGTCGCCATTCTCGGCGCTGCAGCCTGGCAGCGGGGCGAGCAGGTGAGTGCAGCCGATGCTGCACCTGTGTATGTCAGAAACGAAATAACCTGGAAGAAACTGCCAGGCCGTTAACGGTCTGATACCCCCGAAAGCTTGAGTCGTATCGCACGGAGTCATGCATGGAGCTGTGGCAAACCATTGTCCTGTCGATTATTCAGGGCCTCACCGAATTCCTCCCCATCAGTAGTTCTGCCCATCTTATTCTGCCGTCCCAGTTGTTGGGTTGGGTCGATCAGGGGTTGGCATTTGATGTTGCAGTGCACGTGGGGACGCTCGCAGCTGTTGTCTGGTATTTCCGTCGCGATGTGGGGCGCCTGACGGCCGCCTGGGTCACGGATTCTGTTAATCGTCGGACCGGCCCCGACAGTCGTCTGGCCTGGGCCATTATTCTGGCGACAATTCCGGCGGGGCTGGCCGGCATTGTGTTTAACGATATTATTGAATCGGAGCTTCGTTCTGGATTGGTGATCGCTGCATCAACCATTATTTTTGGTCTGGTACTCTGGTGGTCAGATGCGGTAGGCCGACAACAAAAGGGCATCGCCGCAATTAGCTGGCGGGATGCTTTAATAATCGGCCTGGCACAGGCTCTTGCGTTGATTCCCGGCACTTCGCGTTCGGGGATTACAATGACAGCGGCGCTGTTTCTGGGGTATCAGCGTGAAGCGGCGGCCAAGTTTTCGTTTCTTTTGTCTATTCCTCTGATCACAGCCGCCGGGCTGCTGAAAACCATTGAGCTAATGCAGGCAGGAAGTGATGCTCACTGGTCCGATATTCTGATCGGCACGGCGGTTTCGTTTGTCAGTGCTGTGATCTGTATCCATCTGTTTCTGCGTTTCCTGGATCGCCTGGGACTGATGCCGTATGTCATTTACCGTTTGTTACTGGGCGCGGTGCTGTTAGTGGTGTTATTGTAGGTTCAGTCTGTTCGAAATTTGACCGTTTCTTACAGGTTTTCCGATATCTGTCCGAGATATAGCAAAACATGATTGGTGGTATTTCCTCTAATGGCTATGGCCCTCTGGTTCCGGATCGCTCGGTTCAGCGTGAGCGTGCCGATCAGGGTCGCGCTGACGACAGCAATACCCGTGCAACCCGAGTGGTGGAGGCCGGGTCGAGTGCTGACATTATTGATCCCCAGCTGCTGGAGCGTCGGGTACAAGCCCGCAAGGCTGCGGAGGATGTGCGCCTGGAGCAGTTCCGGGTTGATGATGTCCCGTTTGCCAATGCCAAAGCACTTGAAGTGTTTACCGGTATCGCCAGCCAGCCTGACGAGGACGTTGAACTTGCCGGTATCGACATCCGCATCTGATATGAGCCTGAACTGACAGTCTCAGCATCAACCTCAAGGTATTTTTTCACGTGCTAGCCTGTGCCTGCGAAGATCGGGTTTACTCCCAGCTTTCTGACGATCTTGCCGAGCGGCTCACTCTGCCGTCTCTGGGTGTGGTGGATCCCCGTTTTGTCTGTGATTTCGACTTGCTGCTTTGGCGTGGAAAAGACGGCTTGTCGTTGCGGGCGACCGGCAAGAAGGCGCCCGGCCCGGTGAGGGCGGAATTTGTCACTGGAAAGGCCGGTTATCGTCGTGACCATGGTGGCGGCTCCGGGCAGATGATTGCCCGGGCCGTCGGTTTGCAGCGCACACGGCAGACACTGCGTGTACTGGATGCCACAGCAGGCCTCGGTCAGGATGCGTATGTACTGGCAGGTCTGGGCTGCGAATTGCAGTTGCTGGAGCGCTCACCGGTGATCCATGCATTGCTGGAGGATGGGTTGGCCCGCGCCGCTGCAAGTCCAGAGGCGGTGGCGCTGACGTCGAAAATGACCTTGCTGGCAGGCGACAGTATTATCTGGCTTCGCGAACAACCGGGGCCTGTTGCGGATGTTATCTATCTCGACCCCATGTTTCCCCATCGAGACAAAAGTGCACGGGTTAAAAAGGAAATGGAGTTGTTCCGGCCTGTAGTTGGCGCAGATGAGGACGCCGCGGATCTGTTGTCAGCGGCGATGGAGAAAGCGGAATACCGGGTTGTGGTCAAGCGCCCCCGAAAGGCGCCGCCGGTGAGCGGGCCTCCGCCGACGACACAACTTGAGGGCAAGAGCAGTCGCTACGATATCTATGCCCTGAAGGCCCTTCCTTAGGCTCAGGTATCCCTGGTCGCGCTCAGGCGCCCAACATTGTGACTTGCTGGATGGCCTGGCGCATTTCCATGTTCAACACCAGTCGGGCATCTTCTGCTACTTCATCCAGACCCTCGGTGTAGCAGAGCATGCCTTCCTCGTCCTGGGTCAGAATCTCTGTTTTCTGGAGATTCTCAATGAAGTTTCTGAACAGCATCTTGTCGAAAAACTCGGGCGCGTTGACGCCAAACAGAATCGACATACGCTGGGCCATCAAAGTGCTCTGTTCTTCCAGTTCCTTCGCACCGATACGGCCTGAGCCATACTTCCGCAGGATCGCGATCGAGATGTGGTAGCGCTCGAGTGTCTGGATTACGAACTTGGAAAGTGCCCGCAACCGCAGCGCCGCTTCAGAGCCATCGGGCGGTCGGCAGATCCTGTCTCCATCCAGTCGCAGCAGGTCCCGCTCTATCAGCACATCAATCCACTGCTCGATGACCGGATCGACATCTTCATCGGGATAACGCAGGAAAAGCTCGGACTTGATATAGGGGTAAACGGCGCTGGCGAGAAAGACGACCTTTTCACGTTCCAGTGACGAGAAGTTCTCGAACAGGCTGGCGATCAGTGCTGGCAAGGCAAACAGGTGTTGAATGTTGTTGCGATAATAGGTCATCAAAATCGCATTGTTGCCTTCCAGCGAGATGATATCGCCGAGATCCTGATGCACCCGGGAAATCAGTCCCATGCTCTCGCCGTAGGCGACCCAATCCGCGCCATCGCCCTCAGGGTAGGTGACGTGCTCGGAGTAGGGGGCGCTCCGGATCAGGTCGCAGAATTCATTCATCAAACGGATCAGGAGGCGCTCGTCCATTGTCAGCTTCTGTGTCGACAGCAGCACGGTCGCCAGCATGCCGATAGGATTGACGCTGACCGCGGCATTGATATTGACCGCAACCTGATCAGAGAGGCTCTCAACCGCCGTGTTCAGCCACTCCGGCCGATAGTCTCCACCGTAAGCTTCTTCCCGCCATTGTGGGCGGACGTCGTTGAGTACGTTGCTGAGCTGAATCGGCTCGCCGAAGTTAACGGCGACGCGCCCAAATGAACTGCGCAGATTTTTGGCGGTCTTGGCCAGCGAGAAAATACTTTCCTTCTGCTTTTTCTTGCCGCGTAGCTCACCCAGATAACTGCGGCCCTCCATGACCTTCTCGTACCCGATGTAAACAGGTATGAAGACAATGGGCTTGCGGTGATCGCGCAGGTAGCTGCGGACAGTCATCGACAGCATCCCAGGGCGTGGCTGAAGCATTCGCCCGGTGCGACTGCGCCCGCCTTCCACGAAGTATTCAACCGAGTACCCACGGGAAAACATGACGTGCATGTACTCATTAAAAACAGCAGCGTAAAGCGGATTATCCCTGAAGCTGCGGCGCATGAAGAAAGCACCGCCACGGCGCAGGATAGGGCCCACCACTGGCATGTTGAGATTGATGCCGGCGGCAATGTGGGGTGGCATCAGGCCGTTGCGGTAGAGCACGTAGGAGAGAAGCAGATAGTCGATATGTGACCGGTGACAGGGCACATAAATTACCGCGTTATCTTTCGCTGCATCCTGAGCCACCTGAATGTTATTGACGGCGACACCGTTGTAAATACGGTTCCACAGCCAGGACAGGGCAACCTCAAGAATCCGAATCGTCACCACCGACATGCTGGCGGCAATCTCGTCACCGTACTTCAAGGCCTTGGCGCGTACTTTCTCCGGCGGGATATCCCTCTCGCGGGCGGTTTCCCGTATAGCATCCTTTACCGCCGTGGTCCGGACCAGCGAGGCCACCAGAGTGCGACGGTGTGAAAGGTCAGGTCCCAACACCGCCTGACGGACGCGCCGGAAATGCGTTCTCAGAATGCGAGCCAGTTTACGGGTGGCGCGTTCCTCGTTGTCGCGGAATTCGTTGACCACATGCTGAAGGGAAATCGGCTTGTTAAACTGCACGTAGGTGTTACGGCCATGAACCAGAATGATCAGGAGTTTCTGAAGCCTGCCGGCGACCGACCAGGTATCGGATAGTAGCAGTTTGAACAGGGACTTCTCTTTGTCTGGCGAGCGCCCCCAGAACAGTGTCACGGGTACTATCTGGATGTCGCTCGATGGGTCGTGCAGTGCAAGTGACGTGACTTGCTTTATGCGTGGCGTCAGAGCGGGCGTGTGGCGCCGATTAAACAGACCACCGGCACGCTGATAAAGAAAGAAAAACGAACGGCGGGGGCCGTCCGGCACCGGTAATGGTGCCTGGGACGAGGGTAGGCCCGCCCGTTTTACTTCCTGCTCCAACACCAGTCGCGAAGATAATGAGCTGTATTGCAGGACATAACACACAGGTTTATCGGGATCGAGTTCGAGTTGGTCCTTCTCAGCACCCATTACATCGGTACGTACCCACAGGAAAAGAATCTTCCGCAACAGGTTAAAGAACAGGGAACTCAGCCCCGGAAAAATGCGCATGCCATCTCCAGTATCACTTTTGGTGCGCTAAGTTTACTTGGTCACCCATCCTGCGCAAAGCGCCAAGCGGCGTTAGCTGCAAAATGTCCCTGTCGGACTGCTGCTATGATACCTTTTGCCAAGGAATCTCTGACCTATCCGGAGGCTCTCTGACTGACAGACTGGACGGACACGTTTTATGACTGAAGCCAACGACGCGATACCGGGCTGGGTTTCCAGCTATTCCGATCAACCACCACGGCAGGGCGACGGTCTGGTTATCGCCACCGGACAGGCGCTGGTGCGTTCGGGGTCTGGCTGGTTACATGACGCAATGGCGCCAGGTGTGCCGCTATCGGAAACCAGTAAGCCGGTGTTTCTCGGTGAGCTTGATGGAAGGCGTATTTTCGTCGCGCGACCACAGAACCAAGCACTGCCCGAAGAAGAGCTGCTGGGATTGCGAGGTGCGATGTTGGGGGATGACCCGGTGCGGGCTACTCTCGCCAGTACCGCGTGTCAGGTGCTGCACTGGCAACAGGATCATCGGTTTTGCGGGCGCTGCGGCTCGCCAACACGGGATCACGCGCTGGAGCGCGCCAAATGGTGTGAAAGCTGCGAGATTCCCTTTTACCCCCGGATTGCACCCTGCGTGATTGTTCAGATCATGGATGGTGACACTCTTTTCCTAGCACGCTCCAGCCGTCATCGCATGCATTACTTCAGTCTGATCGCAGGCTTCATTGAGCCCGGCGAAACAGCCGAGCAGGCGGTAGCCCGGGAAACCCTGGAAGAAACCGGCCTGAGGTTGCGTAACATCCGCTACCAGTGTTCCCAGCACTGGCCGTTCCCACATCAGCTTATGTTGGGCTTTCTGGCGGATTATGATGGCGGTGATATTTGTCTGCAGGAAGACGAGCTGGCTGAGGCGGGCTGGTACCACCCGGCCGATATGCCGCCGGTTCCACCGGATACAACGATCGCGGGCCGGTTGATAGAATCAGCCTGTGCCATTATTGAGCAATCTGACAGAGGTGATTCAGGCAAGTGAACACTCCCAGGATTCTGATATTTGACTCGGGTGTCGGTGGTCTCAGTATCGCGGGTATCCTGCGCCAGACGATGCCAGGTGCGGAGCAGATCTACCTGGCCGATACCGCATGCTTTCCGTACGGTGCGCTCTCGGAAATGCAGGTAAATGAGCGCTGCACGTCGCTTATCGCTCGTGCCCAGGCTTTGGTCAATGCCGATCTGATTGTTGTGGCGTGCAACACAGCCAGCACGGTGGTGTTACCGGAGCTGAGGCAAGAGGTTCAGATACCGGTGGTGGGTGTCGTGCCCGCTATCAAGCCGGCAGCGGAAATGTCTGTTAGCCGCCGTATTGGCATTCTGGCCACCCCTGCAACGGTTCAGCGCCGTTATACCGACGAGCTGATTCAACAGTTTGCAGCGGACTGTCAGGTTACCCGCGTCGGACACCCTGACCTGGTGCGTTGGGCTGAAGAAAAAGTCTCCGGCAAAGCGGTTCCGATGGACCTGCTGGAAGAGGTTCTGACGCCATTGCTGGAGGTCGATGTCGATACCGTCGTGCTCGGTTGTACGCATTATCCATTGATAAAAGCGGAACTGCGGAATCTGATGCCTGACGTAAGATTCTGGGTGGACTCGGGGGAGGCAATCGCCCGACGTGTCCGCCATTTGCTTGTCGAAGCGGGCTTTACCGAGGCATCGCTTGAGAGTGCTGGTAGCAATCTGGTGACCGCCTATTTGTCAGGCGCTGCGCCTGACGGCCTGGCTGCATTCATGCAGGAACTGGGGCTTGAGGCAGGACGGGTTTACTCGCCCTGGCCATAAAAAAACCCGCCATTGGCGGGTTTGTTGTCGGTTTTGCCGGCATCGATAGCGATTTGGCGTTAGTTGATCGATTCTCAGATAACGCGAGTGAGCTTCAGCATGGCGGCAAACTCGAGAGCGGGAATCGTACGACGATGGCAGCAGTAGGTTTTGATTGTGTCACCGCGGAACCGTGATTTGGTGAACTCCAGTCCCTTGAAGTTGTATATAAAGTTGCACTTCGCGTACAGCCAATGAAATGTCTTCTTGAGAATGCTGCTTTCCTGGGATTCGGTTTCGCGATCCAGCGACAGCGGAATCAGTCCAAGATCCAGGAAGGGCACGCCCTCTGACTGGAATACTTCCATGGCATGGGCCATCAGCGTATAAAAAATTCCCTGCTTGAAATCAGCATTTGCACGGGAAATGTTCGGCACGTAACTGATGATCTTGTTGTTTTGGTAAATAGGGTCGAAATAGATAAAGCCGACGGCTTTGCCATCCTCGTAGGCGTAAAAGTGCCGTTCGTTCTCCCGGTAATCCATTTCCATGGGGCGGATCAGAAAGCGGATTTCGTTGCTTTTGACCTTGCGTGTGCGGATCCAGGCTTCGGATATCTCACGGGTATGGTCATCGCTGAAACGCTCCATCACCTCAATGCCATTGCGTTCTGCCTGGTTCAGCGCTGTGCGGATAATCTGCTTCTTTTTGCCTTTCAGGGACCATTTCTGGAGGTCGATGCGGGCCTCGCTGCCAAACTGGGTGCCATAGAGACCATAGCGACGGTGCAGAATGTCGACGACCGGCTTGGACACCTGGACATAGTTGGCATTGGGATGGCGGGCGTGAAAGCGCTCAATCATCAGTTCGAAGTTTTCGGGTGCACAGACCGGGTCTGACAGTACAAAGGCCATGCCCCATTTGCGCATGAACCCGATGTAGCCAACCCCGGGCAGATCGAAGTAATCCATGTTCGGCTGCAGGGTCGAGAATGATTGCGAATGAGTTCCGAAGCGCTTCAGGTAGTCGACTCGCTGCGAGAATGTGAACGCGGCTGACTCAGTACCGGCAAAGCGTTCCAGCGTAATCAGTTGATCTGTCATTGTGTTGCCTCCCGAAATACAGATTGCTGTCCCTGGTCTGACTTACGCCTGCTTTTGTCCCAGAATGGACCAGTAACAATTCATGTTGAGCAGCTTGAAGTGTTTCTTCTCAGTTACCTGAAGACCCAGGCGCTGCATGTGTTCCGGATAGTTGTAAATTTTGTGGAAGGCATTGTTGGCGAACAGCCAGAAGACAAACACAGCGCCGTACCAATACAGCTTCTTGAACATCCGCGCGAAAATGTTGCCGGTGGGGTAGCAGAAGTCGCCGACGACCACTTTGCCATCATCTTTTGCCAGGCTGATCAGGTGTTCGAGTACGTTCACCATCATGTTTTCCTCGAACACATTGAGGAAAAAGTTGGCAACCACCATGTCGTAATGGTTCGTGGTGTCCACTTTCATGATGTCACTGTGGATCCGGCGGATCTCGAGGCCGGGCGCTTCGCTCTCAAGTGCCTCTCCGAACTTGCGCAACATGGTTTCCGACAGGTCGACGACCGTCACGTCCGCGCCAAGTTCTGCGGCGCGGATGGCGTCACGGCCATGACCTACACCAGCGAACAGAACCCGGGTGCCGGGTTTGATGGTCTCGACATCCAGCATTGCCGTTTTGCAGTGATGGATGTTTTTGCCGCTGTAAAGGTTGCTCAGAAAATCGTAGACGGGGCCGATATATTTGTATTTGTCGCGCATGGTCTGTTCCGTGCCTGTCCAAGTCAGAGAGTTCCCGCTGAGGCAGGCTGCTTTGTAGCAGCTCTTGTGGAACTTTGTGCCGGAGTGCGGGTGTTTATTGTTCTGGGAAAAGCTTAGTGAAGTCCGGCAGCCGGTTTTGTGGTGCAACCCTCATTTCGGGCTACATACGGTTACTTATTGCTACGCTTTGCAAACCAAATCAAAAAACAAGATCAGACTGTCTGACAATCAGTTTTTTGGCGCTGTTGTGATTTCTCTTGTTTGTTCGCGTATTTGAAGGATTGGTGCAAAACTGATTCAGTACACTTGGCAAATGCCAATGATTGATGGCGATGAATCTGGACACAGAGGATGGCTGGCATGTCTGTAAGGTGGTATTTCAAAAAGTGCAAGAAGTGGCTCTGACGGCATTTGGGAGACAATCGGCAAGCTGGTTGGTCGCCATTGTTTTGGCGTTTCCGGCGTTTGCTGCAGACGGCGATCAGGCCGATAGTGACGCCGTTTCAATTGCCGGTGAAACGGTGACTTACCTGATAGTGGAAGACAAATCGCGGCCGTTTCAGATTGTGGTCAACGGGAAGAGTGCCGGGGGCATCGTATCTGAAATGGTGGATGCGATATTTCAAGGTTCCCGATACAGCGTCAAGCATCAGGTGTACCCGGTGAATCGTTTGCGCCAGGTTGTCGCTGACGACAAGGTGGCGGGCTGGATTGCCTATGAGGCTGTTCAGTGGCATACCTTCGGCAATCGGGGGTTGATGATTGAGGAGCCGCTATTTGAGACGCACCACGTCATGCTCACCTGCCGCCAGGATATTCCTGACCCGCTCACCAGTCTGGCGGACCTCAGGGGAATGAAAATACTTACCTTGCGCAACTTTTCCTATCCTGAACTTGGCAAAGCTGCCTCGGATGAGGGCATAAAGGAGCTTTCGATTGATCGCTATGATGCCGGTATCGATCTGGTGAGAATGGGCCGGGCCGATGGCTTTGTGGAAATGCAGAGCCGGCTAAGCTATCACGTGGCGGAGGCTCTCGCCGGCGAGAGCAGTGCGTCATGCCTGCGAATGGTCGACTTCAGCCGGATTATTCCAGACTACCCGATCTATCTGAGTGTTGATATGCGTTGGTCCAGGGGCTTCAGGAACTTTGTGGCGCAGCGCATACGCGAATTGCATCAGAGCGGCGAGCTTGCTGCGATACAGCGCCGTTATCTGCGAGGAACCGAATTAAACCGCAGCCCGGGCACGGAGTTTTCGACACAGTAAAGCGTCTATCTCGGCAGCCGGCACGGCGGGACCGTAAAAGAAACCCTGCATCTGCTGGCAGCCCAGGTTTTTCAGGTAAGCCAGTTGAACGTCGTTCTCGACCCCTTCAGCAACAATATCCAGCTGCAAGCCGTGCGCCATGGCCACAATGGCGTTAACGATGCATGCCCCGTCGTCGTCACTGCGAATCGTCTTAACAAATGACTGATCGACCTTCAGCGTGTGGATAGGGAGGCGATGGAGGTAGTTCAGGGACGAGTAACCTGTGCCGAAGTCATCAATCGCGATCCGGACGCCGTGAGCAGCCAGGGCCTTCAACTTGCGACTGATCTGTTCGAGGTCATTCATGATCACATTTTCGGTGATTTCGATTTCAAGATTCTCGGGCGGGAAATCGGCAGCTTTCAGTTTGGCAATCAGGTTGGGCACAAAGCGCGGTTGTTCGACCTGAAGTGGCGAAAGATTCACCGCTAGTCGAAGGTTCTTGTTGCCCTGTTTGATCCAGTTCTTGGTCTGCCGGCATGCGGTTTCGAGAACCTGATCGCTCAATTCGGTAATCAGTTTGGTTTCTTCAGCCAGCGGCAGGAAGTCCCGGGGGTAGAGTAAGCCCCGCTCGGGATGATGCCATCTCACCAGCGCTTCAAGCCCGAGTATCTGACCGGTATCAGCTGCAACCTGCGGCTGATAGTGCACGCAGAGTTCGCCATTGACCAGTGCCTGTCGCAAGTCGCGTTCGAGGCTGAGGCGGTTGGCGGTGTCGATGCTCATGGTGTCGCTGTAGAAGCGATAACCGTCCTTGCCGCTTGCCTTGACGTGGTACATCGCAATGTCAGCGCACTGAATGAGCTGATCCATCGATTCACCGCCCTCGGGGAAAATGGCGATACCGACACTGACACCCACAAACACCTCGTGCTCACCCAGCTGAAAGGGAGCCTTTAGCACGTGTATCAGTTTACGGGCGATCTTGCGGGCGTCTTCATTGCCCGAGATGGCAGGTAGTAACAGGGTAAATTCATCACCACCAAAGCGGGACAGGGTATCGCCCTTGCGCAGGCAGCTTTCCAGGCGCTGGGTAACTGCCTGAAGCAGGCGGTCTCCCATGGCGTGACCCAGGGTGTCGTTGACGACCTTGAAGCGGTCAAGATCAAGGAACATGACGGCGAGTTTCTGATCGGTGCGCTGGGCCTGGGTAATCGCCAGCATCAGGCGATCCTTGAACAGGGCCCTGTTGGGCAGACGGGTCAGCAGGTCGTGGTAGGCCTGGAAGTTGATAAAGGCTTCGGCTTCCTTGCGCTCGGTAATATCGCGGGCCGAGCCGTAGATACGGGCTTCCCCGATGCGGCGCCGGACACTGCCCTGAGGTAGAAACTGAGCCCCTTCATCACCAATCGGAAAGGCGGTGATCTCGAAGAAACGATTGGCCTGACGGCTGCCACGGGTTTTCAGGCGTATTTCGAAAGTTCGCGGATTTTCTGCGCTGATTGCAGGATCTTGAAGCGCATAGGTGCCACGACTGATGTCCTGCTCTTCAATCAGATGGCGAAAGTGTCGACCGATCAACTCTGTTGACTGATATCCGAGCAGCGCTTCGACCTTATGGTTTACAAAACAGATGCGGCCTTCCTGATCAAGCATGAAGACGATGTCGGGGGAGGAGTTGACGATGTAGCGGTGCAGTTCTTCCGACTTTTTAAGGCGCTGCTGCACATTCTCGTGTGCATATTCCAGAGCCTGCTTGCGCAGAACATTTCCTACCGTGGCGAGCAGTGCATCCGGATCAAACGGTTTGCGAATGTAATCTTCTGCGCCGCGCCGCAACGCCCGGCTAACCGCTGAAAACGACGATTCTCCGCTGACCACAACCACCGGAACGTTTATTTTTTCGTCCTGGATGAACTGCATGACGGCATGGCCATCCACATCCGGCATGCGCAGATCCAGCATCACCAGATTGAACGACTCCTTCTTGAGGCTTTCGCAGGCAGCCCGACCGCCCAGGGCAGGGCAGGCGTTAAAGCCATGCTCCTCGAGCAGATCGACAAGGCTTTCAAGCAGGCGAGGCTCATCATCGACGACCAGAATGCGTGCGTCAGCAGCCAGTGGCTCGTTTTGTCGGTCCAGCATCATTGTGTTTGCCCATCCTCATTGGGGGCTCCGTTGCCAGTTTCTCAGATCGTGGCAGCGGGTTCTTCCCGGTTATCGCTTCTGGTGTATGTGGTTGCTGGCAGCAGGAGGCGAAAACTGGTGCCTTCCGGTCCTGTCCTGCAGCTGATGATGCCCTCCATGTCATCAGTAAGTTGTTTTACTATGCTCAGTCCAAGGCCGCTGTGGCCCGGGCCTTTAGTGGAATGCACCGGTTTGAACAGGGCATTCCGGATCGACTCGGGTATTCCGTTCCCGGAGTCTTCAATTGTTAATTCTACCCATTGGCGACCATCCTGCCAGACCGGCGCTGCGGTTTGAAACTGCACACGTCCGCCTTCCGGCATGGATTCAACGGCATTTCGGACCAGGTTCATAATGAGCTGGCGAACCGGTCCCCGTGTTGCCTTGATGAATGTCGGGGCCGATGTCAGTCGTAATTCACTCGAAATTTCGTTGGGCAGGAAGAGCGCTTCGTCAAACAGGTCACTGAGTAGATTCAGTTCGTCGTTGAGGCTGAGGCCTTCGCTGTTGCTGTCTTGAGCTGACTCATTTTCAGGCAGTCCAGCCGAGCTGATTCTTTCAAGCAGTCCTGCTGCACGCTCAAGCTCCTCCCGGACCACCTGAAGATCGGCATCCACCAAATCGCTGCCTTCAAGGGTTTTCAGTTTTTTCTGCAGCTGATGAATGTATTGGCTGACGATTGTCAGCGGATTGCTGACCTCGTGAACTCGCTTGCGGAGCTCAATTCGATGCGTCAGTTGCTCGAGCGACTCGCCTTGCTGGACGTGCTGCTGGTAGGGATCCAGATGGCCCCGCAGCACGGCAACCCGGTGAGCAAACAGCGTCACGAGGCTTTCAAAGTCAGCAAATTCGCCAGCCGATTCCAGTCCGATAACGTATAGCCCGAAGCAGTGGCCCTGGTGACACACCGGCACGCCCATCATGCTCGGCGTGTTCAACAGACCCAGTAGCTGCTGGTCGAGTATCGAAACGGCGTCGCTCTGAAGCACCTGAGCGTTATTGTCTGTCGCAATATAGGTGATCAGACTGGCCGGATCATCCAGTGGCACATGGATCGCCGGAGGTGATACCCGTGTCGCGGCCAGCAGCGACAGTTCGTCATCCCGGCGAATAAACGCGAGTCCGGGCCGGCCGGTAACCGCGCTGAGATTGCCAAGTGCACCGCTAAGCAGCTCTGCTTCCGTTGCGACATCGGGAAGACTGCCGATGGCCTGCTCAATAACCGCTGAGCGAATCACTTCATGAAACAGTTGGCGCTGGGCTGCAAGCGCATCGAATGTGCCATCCAGTGGGATACCGAAATCGCTGGCAATGGATGCCACTTCGCGATCAATGCGGGTGCTGATTTCTTTGGCGAGAGCGCCGGTGAGTCCGAAGATGGTATGCGCGGCATCGAAGCCGCCCGAATCCGAGAGCGCCAGGCGCGTAGAAAGGTTGATCAACTTGACCAGATGGGCGGCATCGCGAATGTCCCGCGCAGGGGCTTGCTGATAGCGAATGGCATCAGTCGCCATTTGTCCCAGCCCCCAATGTCCTGCGAGCCTGGCCGCAATATCGATCTGCTGATCGAGGATCGCCTGGTAGTCTTCGCTATCTGTTGCGCGCAGTGCGATCAGCTCGCCGGCATTATGCAGCATGCCCACCATGAAGGCTTCTTCGGTATCCGGGTATCCGGTGAGTTTGGCTAATGCGCGGGCGGTGAGGGCTGTGGTCAGGGAGTGCCGCCAGAAATCCCGAATCTGCTGCCATCGTTCGGCGCCGAGATCCAGCAGCAAATGTTGCAGTGAGGCTGTGATGATAAGCGTCTGTAACCGGTGAGTACCCAGCCGGAGCAATGCGTGCTCGATCGCAGTGACTTCTCCGGGGCGTCCGTAGAGCGCCGAATTGGCGAGCGCGAGCACACGGCCACAAAGTGCTGTGTCAGCGCTGATGATGCGGCCTATCTCGCGATAGTCACAATCATTACGACATGCTTCCATTGCGCGCAAGACGACTTGCGGCAAACTGGGCAAATCGCTGTTTGCCGGTAGTGCCATTGGAGCCCGGGTCATATTTATGACGCTTTAGTCATTTATAGTTCTTTTCAGAGGAGCTTAGACAAATAAAAGATATAAGCAACCAGTATCTGGCCAATTATTGGCCTGTTTCTCTCAATTTTGCATGTAAAATACGGTAAATCTTCGGGTTGTTGCGTCATCAGGCGCGTTTTTCGTCTGTCAACCACCTCCTTGGCGACGGTACAATCGTGTTTTCGATCTCCGTCAAACGGGCATGTTGTCATTCATGAGCGAATCAAGTGCGCAAGCGCCCCGCCACCCCCGCATCCTTGCTGTTACCGGTGGCAAGGGTGGTATCGGTAAAACCTCCGTTTCCCTTAATCTGGCGTTGGCCCTCAGCCGTCAGGGTAACCGGGTGTTATTGCTTGATGGTGACACAGATCTGGCCAACGTCACGATTATGCTGGGCCAATACCCCCGATTGAGTCTTGCAGACGTGCTGGCAGGCACTTGCACACTGGAGCAGGCGATCTTCGAAGCGCCATACGGGCTGCATATTCTGCCCGGTGCTTCGGGTGTTGAGCGCTGTATGGGGATTGCTCCATCAGACCGTCTGGCCGTCATGCGCGGGTTGGCGTCCTTCGAAAAGCACTATGACTATATTCTGATCGATACTGCAGCAGGGCTGCAGGACAATGTGATCCACATGATTGCCAGTGCGGCGCTGGCGTGCGTGGTGGTGACGCCGGATCCGACTTCGCTGACGGATGCCTTTTCATTGATAAAGGTACTTCGCAGGCGAGGCTATCGGCGCACCCCCAGCGTGCTGATCAACATGGCGAAGAATGCGGGGCAGGCCCAGGGCATCTTCCAGCGCTTCTACACCGCGCTTCAGAAACATCTGGATGTGACGCCTCATTATCTGGGCGCGATCTGGCGTGACGACACCCTGCGTGAATCAGTGCGACTGCAGCGGCCGGTGTCGCTATCGGCGCCATCTGACCCCTGTTACCGACAGTTCCGGGTCCTGGCCGATATGCTCAAGGTACGCTTCAACCAATTGGAGCCCCGGCGCTCGGGATTTGCCGCTTACTGGAATCGGGTCGCCGAACGTCAGGCTTCGGCGCCGCAAGTGAAGGTCGCGCCTGTTGTGATCGAGCAACGATGGCTCGACTGGTCAAATCAGCTCCAAGCCCTGATCAATCATCCGGATAGCACGTCTATACAGCAATACAACGCGCTGACCAGTTGCTTCGTTCAGTTGGGTGAAACCATTAACGAAGACACGATCGAGATTATCCAGACCGGGCTGGCTTCCATGCCCTGGGAGCGATTGCCCGGCGCGCAGCGCGAGCACTTCGCGGCACATCTGCGTCACCTCGCCGATCAGATCTCGCCACCACGGCGTGAACCCGCCCGGCCGGCTGCACCAGCAAAGCGAAGACGTCAGGTGCCCGAACCACGTTATGATGAGGTGCGGTTCGGACATCAGGATTCGCTGTTACGGGCTTTGCGGGAACAACCGGACAACGTGTCACTGGATACGCTGCTGGATACCCTGACGGGCGGCCGTTCCCGCAAGTAAGTTCTGTTGATTATCTGGCCCGTCTTGTGACTATAGAGTCTGCTTTGATTTGATGGGCGCCCCGCCTGCGGGGTCGCACATTGAAAAATGCTCACGTACACGACGGTGGGTTTGCTGTACCTTTGTGTTGTTTTCTTGCTTCAGATCACCCATTTGTCATGCAGTGCACTCTAAAATGGCGTCAAAGGATATTGACGGTCGCTGAGTTTGAGTCGTGATGTATGGGTCAGACCGGTCAGGGTTTTTCTTCTCTTAAAAAATTCAACGACTTAATAACCGATCATTGCATTGATGTGTCGCTACGCTGCAGTTGGCGTGCTTGATGCATTCCACTTTTACTACTGCTGAATCGTCATTGTTGAGAAGGAGTTTCATCATGCCACAAGCCGTTGAGCCCGAAAGTTCAAAGATACTCACGTCCCTCAGAGGTAAACATGTCCTTATTACCGGCACTACCGGGTTTCTGGGGAAGGTCGTTCTGGAAAAACTGATTCGCACGGTGCCGGATATTGGCGGCATTCATCTCATGATTCGTGGTAACCGTCGTCATCCCAAGGCGCATGACCGTTTTATCAATGAGATTGCCTGCTCGTCAGTATTCGAGCGTCTCAAGCTTGATGACGCGGATGCATTTGACGCTTTTATTGAAAATAAAGTGCATTGCGTTACGGGCGAGGTCACTGCCCCGCAGTTTGGTCTGACCCAGGCGCGGTTTGAGCAGCTGTCCGGTCAGATTGATGCCATCATTAATTCTGCTGCCAGTGTGAATTTCCGCGAGGAGCTGGATAAGGCGCTGGAGATTAACGCCTTGTGCCTGCGAAACATCGTCGCGCTGTCTGAAGCGGGGGGGAATCTTCCGGTGGTGCAGGTGTCGACCTGCTACGTCAACGGGATGAATGCAGGGCAGGCTCATGAAGATGTCGCGCGTCCCGCCAAAGGCGGCGTGACCCGTCACAAAGATGGCTATTATGACGTTGATGAACTGATACCCGTACTGCAGGACAAAATTGCCGATGTTAAATCGCGGTACTCCGGCGCGAAGCTGGAGAAAAAGCTGGTTGAACTCGGCATTTGTGAAGCAAACCGGTACGGCTGGAGTGATACCTATACCTTTACCAAATGGATGGGGGAACAGCTTCTCAACAAAGGTCTCAAAGGCGCTCCGCTGACGATTCTGCGACCTTCCATTATCGAAAGTGCACTTGAAGAGCCGGCGCCGGGCTGGATCGAAGGGGTGAAGGTCGCAGATGCCATTATTCTCGCTTATGCTCGCGAAAAAGTAGCGGTCTTCCCCGGCAAACGCAGTGGTGTTATCGACGTGATTCCCGCGGATCTGGTCGCCAACAGCATTATCATGTCGCTGGCCGAGCTTTTTGTTGAGCCCATCCGCCACAGAATTTACCAGTGCTGCAGCGGCTCGGGTAATCCGATTACGTTGGGCGAGTTTATTGATCATTTGATGACTGAGGCGAAAGAAAATCACGCTGCCTATGACCGGTTGTTCTATCGTCGGCCACGCAAGCCCTTTATCGCAGTGGGTCGCCGGCTGTTCGATACAGTGATGGGAGGCGTAAGGCTACCCCTGAGCGTGCTGGATCGGGCAATGAAAATTGCCGGTAGCGATCGCGAACTCAAAGTGCTGCGCAACATCGATACCACAATGTCGCTGGCTACGATTTTCGGTTTTTACACAGCGCCGGATTACATCTTCCACAATGACAGGTTGCTCGATCTGGCAGAGCGAATGGGGCCGGAGGACAAGCTTCTGTTTCCGGTCGATGCACGACAGATTGACTGGCCGATCTATCTCAGAAAAATCCACATGGCGGGTCTGAACAAGTATGCGCTGAGTGAGCGAAAGCTCTACCGGCTCAAAACCCGCAAAGAGCGTCAGGCTGCCTGATGTTCCAGGGACTGCCCGGTTTTCAACGGCCGGGCAGTGCTTTTTTGGTTTTCTGCCCCTCTATTCTCCATTTCCTTCAAGTCATTCCCTCTGGTTGAGCTTCCTTCTGGATCCGCTAAGCTTTTTAAAGCACGTTTTATGTGTTGAGGTAGTGCAGAACAGGGCGTGTTCATCCGTTTTGTGCTGACCCGGGACAATAATAGGACATTAGTCTAATTCAACAGGGCGGTTGTGCCGTGGTGAACTGTCAGCATATTGATGATGCCGGCTGTCCAGAATAAGAGAGGCAGTTAGGGTCGCCCCGAATTCGAACCTCTGAACGCCAGAAATCAGTTCTGACATACGACCTCGCACAGGTTTAGCAGTGGGTTCACTGATTCCAATAACGAAAATAAATCCACGAAATCGAGGGGAGCACTATGACACAACCACATGTGTATCCGGTGACGGAATCCTTTAAAAAACGGACACTTGTAGATAAGGCCAAGTACGAGGCCATGTACAAGCAATCAGTCGACGATCCAGAAGCCTTCTGGGGTGAGCATGGCAAACGCCTCGACTGGATCAAGCCGTACACCAAGGTGAAAAACACCACGTACGACTACGATAACCTCTCGATCAAGTGGTTCGAGGACGGCGAACTGAACGTTGCCGCCAACTGCCTTGACCGTCATCTCGAAACCCGGGGTGACCAGACGGCCATCATTTTTGAAGGCGATGAGCCGGGCAATTCCCGCCATGTTTCCTACCGCGAGTTGCACGCCGAAACCTCCAAGTTTGCCAATGTGCTCAAGACACTGGGTGTGAGCAAAGGCGACGTCGTGACTATTTACATGCCAATGATTGTCGAGACAGCGGTCGCGATGCTGGCGTGTGCCCGGATCGGTGCTATCCATTCGGTCGTATTCGGTGGCTTTTCGCCCGAAGCGTTGGGTGCCCGGATCGAAAACGGCAAATCACGATTTGTTGTAACCGCGGATGAGGGGGTTCGTGGAGGGCGCACGATTCCATTGAAAAAGAACGTGGATCAGGCGTTGACCAGGGAAAAGGGCGCTGACGTTGAGCGTGTTATCGTGGTTACCCGCACAGGGGGCGATGTGCCCTGGGACGAAAGCCGGGACGCGCGCTACGAAGATCTGATGGCATCTGCATCGGCTGAATGCCCGCCGGAACCTATGAATGCGGAAGATCCGCTGTTCATGCTGTATACCTCGGGTTCGACAGGTGCGCCCAAGGGCGTTCTGCATACCTCCGGTGGTTACCTGACTTACGTGGCCATGACGCACGAGTATGTGTTCGACTATCAGGATGGCGATGTTTACTGGTGTACGGCCGACTTTGGCTGGATCACCGGTCACAGCTATATCCTTTATGGGCCGCTGGCAAACGGCGCCGTTACTGTGTTGTTTGAAGGGGTGCCGAATTATCCGGATTCCTCGCGGATGGGGCAGGTTGTCGATAAGCACAAAGTGAACGTGCTTTACACCGCGCCTACCGCGATTAGGGCACTTATGGCCGAGGGCGAATCCTGCATGGCGAGCACCCAGCGCAGCAGTCTGCACTTGCTGGGGTCGGTGGGTGAGCCTATCAACCCTGAAGCCTGGGAGTGGTACTACCGGGTTGTTGGCAATTCAAAATGCCCGGTTGTGGATACCTGGTGGCAAACTGAAACCGGCGGCATTCTGATTTCGCCGCTACCGGGTGCAACGGATCTCAAGCCCGGCTCGGCAACCCTGCCGTTCTTCGGTGTTCAACCTGCTGTGGTGGACAACGACGGCAATATTCTCGAAGGCGCAACCGAGGGTAATCTGGTGATTCTGGATAGCTGGCCAGGCCAGATGCGCACTATCTTTGGCGACCACGAAAGATTCCGCCAGACCTACTTCAGCACTTATCCCGGACGCTATTTTACCGGCGATGGTGTGCGTAGGGATGAAGACGGTTACTACTGGATAACCGGACGTGTGGACGATGTGCTGAACGTGTCCGGCCACCGGTTGGGTACGGCTGAAGTGGAAAGCGCGCTGGTTGCCCATGACAAGGTTGCCGAGGCTGCTGTGGTGGGCTATCCCCACGACATCAAGGGGCAGGGCATTTATGTCTACGTCACCCTGATGCAGGGCGAATCGCCATCGGATGAGCTCAAGAAAGAGCTGGTCCAGTGGGTGCGAAAGGAAATTGGCCCGATTGCTTCGCCGGATGTGATCCAGTGGGCGCCGGGACTACCGAAAACCCGCTCAGGTAAAATCATGCGCCGCATTTTGCGCAAGATTGCCGCCAACGAACACGACCAGTTGGGCGATACCTCCACTCTTGCCGACCCGGGCGTAGTGGACGATTTGATCTCCCAGCGCGAGTTCAAGTAGATCGCCAGGTAAAAGCACGGCAGCCTACGTGATGCAGGGCTGCTGTTAACGAGCTAACTGGCGACAGGATTAAACCGAGCCAGCGGCTGCGTAAAACGCGGTTCGCTGGCTTTTCTATTGTGCATGCTATCCTTGTAACAGGATTCTGCAGATCATCGGTGGTATGTCAGTGACTGGCCGCTGTCGATGATTACACTTTATGGAGGACACTGCGCCAGATGGTTCAGCAAATTATCATTGCCGATGATCACCCGCTCTTCAGGGCTGCCTTGCGCCAGGCTGTTTCAGAAGCGGTTCCCGATGCCCAGATGATCGAAGTCGACAGCATTAAAACCCTGCAGGCCTCTATCGTGGAGCATCCTGATGCCGATCTGGTTTTGCTGGATCTCAACATGCCGGGCGCGCATGGTTTTTCAGGGCTGGTGTTTATGCGCGGGCAGTATCCGGGGTTACCGGTAGTGGTGGTGTCCGGTTCTGAGGAACTGCAGGTGATGCGTCGTTCTATCGACTATGGTGCTTCCGGTTTCATTCCAAAATCAGCACCGTTGCCCACTATCACCGCGGCGATACAGGATGTGCTTGATGGCGAGGTCTGGCTGCCGCCCGGTGTCGCTGACAAGATTGATCGTATGCATGCCGATGTTACGGATTTCTCGGACAAGCTGGCATCCCTTACGCCACAACAGTTCCGGGTGCTGGGTATGCTGGCGGAAGGTTTGCTCAACAAGCAGATTGCCTACGACCTTGATGTCTCCGAAGCCACGGTGAAAGCCCATATAACTGCGGTATTCCGTAAGCTGGGAGTGCGTAATCGCACCCAGGCCGTGATCGCGATACAGCAGATGGAAATCGACCCCTCTGATACCTCCCTTTCAGGCTCTTGATTCTGGCCCGGTAACGGGCAGGTTCCAGTGAAGCCACTCTTTTATGCGCCGTCCCTTGTGGGCGGCGTTTTGCGTTAGAGCCTGGCGCCAGCTAAACGCTCATCTTGTTTTGATACTGGAATAAATGCACGCCTGTACACCAATAGGTGAAGTCTCTTATGACCTTCCGAAACCTGTGCCAATACAGGATATAAGGGAATCGCGTGAGAGTTTCTTATTAATTTAAAGAAAATGTCATTGATCTGTTTTCGTTCATTCTGTAGATTCAGCGTACAAATGTAAGCTTAAATTCAGGAGTGTTCGATGAACGCGGCTGTAAAACCCGAATCAATACGCCAACCGATGTTTGGCGAACAGGATGAGCGTGCGCTGCGCGATCAGATGCGCAAGGATTTGCCGGCGGATACGTTTCAAACCCAGCGCTGGCGAGTAATCTGGTTCCTGCCGTTGCAACTGGTAATCTGGGGCGGCATCGCGACCATTTTGCTTGCGGGCCTGCCCTGGTATGCCAATCTCGCATTGGGTCTGTTGGTGGGCCATACCGTAGGATCTCAGGCACTGCTCGCTCACGAGGTGTTGCACGGTGCGATGGGTATGAGTCGTCGCTGGCAGAATTTCTTCGGTTGGTTGGGTTTCGGTCCGATGGTTGCGCCGCCGGAGTTCTGGCGCAAATGGCATAACTCGGTGCATCATGCCCATACCAATATGGGGGATGCCGATCCGGACAGCTTTGGCACCATGCGTCGCTATCGTGTCGATCCCAAACAAAAGCGGTTCACCAAGCTCGCTCCGGGGTCTCGCACCTGGTACAGCTACCTGTTCCTGACGTATTCGTTCACCTTCCATGCGCAATTGGTGCTTTGGAAGCAGGCGAAGCGTCGCAAGCAATTCCGTGGTTTCAATCGCCGCAAGGCTATTATCCAGTCGTTGCTTTGTATTGGGGGATGGCTGACGCTTGCCGTTGTGTCCGGCCCTCTGGCGGTGTTTACCGTGGTGATACCTTTTATGGTGGCGAATGCGCTGGGGCAGGGCTACATCCTGACCAATCACTTCCTGCGGCCCCAGACCGCAACCAACAACCCGCTGGATAATTCCATGAGTGTGCGTACGTTGCCGGTTCTGGATCGTTTGCACTTTCGGTTCAGTCATCATGTGGAGCATCATTTCTTTCCGAAGCTGGCGTCAAACAAGGCGCCGCGGTTGCGGGAATGGTTGGAGACTCACTACCCCGAGCGCTATGTTTGCCCGACTCACTGGGAGGCGATCCGGTTGCTCTATTCCACTCCGCGGGTATACGCCTCGGCCACGGAGCTGGGTGATCCTAACCATCCTGACCGGACCTTCGATTTGCTGCCGTTGCAGGGGAAAATGAACGTGACAGGGCGAAAGGCTGGGCTGCGCCCGATCTAGCCCAGAAAACCCCGGGCCAGAGCGCCTGCGCCTGCCAAGGCCGCAATCACCAGGATTAGGGGGCGCATGGCCTCAAATGGCAGACGCCGAACCAGCAGCGCTGAGAGCAGAAAGCCGATCAGCACGCCGGGAAAGGTGACGGCAAACAATGTAAGTTCCAGCATGCCGATCTGGCCGGCAAATATGAGCGCCACGATACTCGCGCAGCTGGAAAACAGGAAAAATGCTGACATATTGGCCCGCACCAGCGGGCCTTTTTCGTTCTGGTAAATCAGGGCGATGGGCGGGCCGCCGACGGCGACAAGAGTGCCCATGTAGCCGCTTGCGGCGCCGGCTATCACGCTGTTGCGGGGTGTCAGTTTTGGCCGGATTCCGGCAACACTCAATATGACGCCGAAAATGATAAGGGCGCCAAAAACGATGTCAAAGGCCCCGCTGGTGATCACCAGAAACGTGGCGCCGGCAAGCGTAGTGCCGACAACATTGCCGCCGATAGCGAATTTGACTTCCCGGAAGCTGATGCCCGCGCGGTTGCGGGCGAGCATCATTACGGTCAGCACGATGGCATTCAGCACGAGAGTGCCCGGTATAAACAGCGGGCTGATCAGGAACAGCAGGGGCGCTGACAGCGTGCCGATGCCATACCCTGCCACGCCCTGCAGGCTGGCGCCCAGTAGCAGAAAAAAATTGGCGAGTAATATGTCGGTAAGGGTGAGGGTGTCCACGCCTATTTTGCCGGTACCAGAATCAGCTTGCCGGAACCCACCTTCACATCGACTGGCGCCATGCCAAACAGACGCTGGCCGAGGTCATTCTCGTCCAGTCGGTAGACAGGGACGGTTTCAAGCCACTGGGCAACCAGTCGCATCACGTTGTCGGTGACGGGTTTGAGATCACCGCTGAAATATGGAGAGTCGATACGGCTATCGAGCAGTTTCAGCCGCCGAATGAAGACGGCCTTTTGCTCGCGGTCGTAGATCGGCACACCCTCTACCTTGAGGGCAAGATCAACCGGCAGCTTGGCCATGAACGCGTTGACAGCGACTTGTCCCTGAATGTCTAGCACGGCGACTTCGCGACCGTCCGGGCCTAGTGTGATATCGGCCTCCGAGAGTGACACGCTGATCGGGGATCCGGCTTTGAGTTGCGAGCGATCAAAGTCAGCAACGGCATTCTGGAGATAGCCCTCAAGGGTGCTTTCGCTGACAGAATAGGGAGACAGCGCGGCACAACCTGAAAGTGCCAGTAGTGCAGCACCAAGCAGCACTGCTTTGAGCCGGATAACCGTTGATCGGTATGACATTCAATGAACTCCTGAAAAACTATCGGGCGATATTCGCGCCACCTGCAGGTCTGGTGACGGGGTGCGAGCGTAAAATGAATAGCCACTGACAACACGTCAGTGCAGGCGGGGTATCGAAAATCCATACAGACATGCATGATAAGCTCATGTTATTCCGCATGCTGCGCCACCGTAACTTATCCTGCCCGATGCGCAGAGGTCGCGCAAGGCGGATGAAATTCAGTGTTTTGAGGGTGTTGTATGCTCAATGCGGTTCCCGGAATTGCCCGGCGTTTTGAAGCGGTAGCGTTTGATCTGGATGGAACCCTGGTGGATTCCGCTCTGGATTTTGCTGCCATTCGGCGTGAAATCGGCTGCCCTTCCGGTCTCGGGTTGCTCGAGTTCATTGCGTCGTTGCAGGACGCGGAGGCCGAAGCGGAGGCACATGCGATCGTTCACCGGTTTGAAATGGTCGGTGCTGCGTCTGCCCGCTGGATGCCGGGGGCAAGGGAGTTGCTGCAGATCCTGAGAGAGCGTTCGGTGCCAGTTGCGATTTTGACGCGCAACAGCCGTCATGCGGTAGAGGAAACAGACAGGGTACTGGGGTTGGGGATCGATTTGGTGGTGACCCGGGAAGACGGACCACCGAAACCGGATCCCGCTGGGCTCCTGAGTATCGCGAGCAAGCTGGATGTGGCGCCGGACAAAATGACCTACGTGGGGGATTTTGTTGATGATCTGACGGCTGCCAAGGGAGCGGGCATGCTGGCGGGTCTTTACCGGAATGCCAAAAACGAGCGCTACGCGGATCAGGCAGATTATGTGATTCATCACTTTGACGAGCTGCGTCTGCTTTGGGACTAGAATGGGCTCAAGGGTGAGCTTTTACTCAGGACAGATGTTTAGCGGTTACTCATTCTCTGCATGAGCGCTGACGCTGAGTTCGCCCGAATCTTCGAAAACGACGTGAATGAGAATGGGCTGGCAGCAGACCTGGCAGTCTTCCACGTAGCTCTGTTCCCGTACTGACGGGTCAACACTGATACCCAGCATCTCCCAGCAATAGGGGCACTGGATGTTGGCAGGCTCGAGCATTATGGCTTCTCCGCCCGGGTCGGTGACGGGGTGCGCGGCCGAACTTGCCCGCACCCCTTTTACTATCACGCGTGATTCCGTATTCCTGAATTTTCGGATTATCCTTTTCAGAACGGCTGTTTGGCCATCCACGGAATAATCCGGTCGAAGGCTTCTTCAATCGTTTCCACCGAAGCCGAGAAACTGAACCGCAACGCATTTGCCGTGTGCTCGCCGAAGGCGTCGCCGGGCACAACGCAGACACCTGTTTCCTTGAGCATTCGCAGCGCCAGATCCGAGCCGTCCACATGCTTGGGGAGATCCGGGAAAATATAGAATGCGCCGCCAGGATGATAGCCGGACAGATGAGGCGTTTGTGCCACCAGATCAACGATCCTGTCCCTGCGTTCCCGGTAGATCGAGACCATATCCCGAATGCACTGCTGGTCACCTGTGAGTGCTGCAACACCTGCATACTGTGACGGGGTATTGGCCACAGAGGTGGTGAACATGTGGTATCGCCTCAGCGACTTGATTGTCGCCTGACTGGAAATGACCCAGCCAACGCGAAGCCCCGCCATGCTGAAGGTTTTGGAAAAGCTGCTAATGCACATGATGTTATCGAGATCGACGCTGCAGCGCAGCACGCTGGCATATTCCTGATCATCCAGAATAAGGTGGTCGTAGACCTCGTCGCTGAAGACCTGAATGCCGCGATAGGCGCATTCCTCAACAATCGTTTCGATGGTACTGCGGGGATAGACTGCACCGGTCGGGTTGTTGGGGGAGTTCAGAACCACAGCAAAGGTGCGAGGCCCCATAGCGGCGATCACTTCGTCCGGGTCGAGCTGATGATCATTTTCACGACGGGTAGACACAAATTTCACTTCGCCGCCGTTCATTCGTATCAGCGGCGCGTAAAGCAGGAACGACGGGTCGGTTACAATAAACTGCCGGCCCGGAGCGGATGTCGCGGACAGGGCAAGGTACATGGCTTCGGTCGCCCCTGAGGTGATCAGGATATTGTCCCGCGTCAGCTTGCGGTCATAGCGCTTGCCGTAATAGTCCCTGAGAGCCACCAGAAGTTCGGGCAGCCCGGCGTCCATCGTGTAACCGGTCTGACCGGCATTGAGCGCGTCAATATAGGCGTCAATGACGTGTTTGGGAGTAGGCAGGTCCGGCTGGCCAATGGACAGGTGAATCACATCTTTCATGGTCGCTGCCATGTTCACCATACGACGAATACCGGGTACCGGGATCGCCTGCATCGCCGGGTGCCAGCGTGCTTTTGTCTTGCGGTACTTCACCTTGCGGGGAGCGGTGTCGCTAGCTTGGTTGAGCTTTGCGCCATCGGCCATAAGCATCTCCTGACTGAATACGTTGACACGGGTTGTGTATTCGCACGTCACCTTTGCGAAGGGCTCGCGGGGGAACGCAGAGCGGGCACACTTTTTCAGCACACCTTGGGAGATTAGTTTTTATACGGGGCTTGAGCAAGCCTTGTGAAAATGGATCGTTTTTAGTTGAAAATGTGATGTTTTTGGGGCGGGTTGACCGATGCCCTCTGAGATTACACACTCAGGTGGTTTCCAGCCGTTATTGCCCGTGGCAGAACGGAACGACAGACGACCGACTGGTGAGGCTGATAATGACCCGTGATTCAGGAAAGCCGATAGTAACTGTGTTAACTGCCCCCGGTGATGCCGAGCCGCCCGGACTCGACGCATTGCGTGCTCAGGCAGAGGTGCGTTTTGCTTCCGATGAAGCGACCTTGAATGAGGCGCTGCCAGGAACCCGGGTGATGATGGTGACGGATTTCCGCACGGAGGCCCTTGCAGCTGCATGGCCCAAAGCGGACCGGCTGGAATGGATCCATGCCACCAGCGCCGGTGTTGATGCGCTGATGTTTCCGGCACTGACCGATGGGCCGGTAAAGGTCACCAATGCCCAGGGTATTTTTGACCGTACGATTGCTGAATATGTCGTGTGTACGATCCTGATGTTCAGCAAGGATTTCCCCAATTCCATTCGTCTGCAGCAGAACCATCAGTGGAAGCATCGGGACACCGAGCGTGCCCAGGGCAAGCGGGTTCTGATTGTAGGTGCAGGTTCAATTGGCAGGCAGATAGCCCGCCTGACGGCTGCCATAGGCCTGAAGCCGCACGGTATTGCCCGTGCCGCCCGGGAGCACGACCCTGATTTTGAGGCAGTACATGGCAACGATAGCCTGACAGAGCAACTTGGGCTGGCGGACTTTGTTGTGGTTGCTGCGCCGCTGACGGCCCAGACCGAGGGTATGTTTGACCGCGCGGCATTCCAAAACATGAAGCCGGAGGCCCGGTTCATCAACATCGGACGTGGCCCTATTGTTAAAACCGATGACCTGGTCGCCGCTTTGAAGGCCGGTGACATTGCCGGTGCCGGGCTCGATGTTTTCGAGGAAGAACCATTGCGTCCTGATCACCCTTTGTGGGATATGGAGAACGTACTGATTACCGCCCATATGTCTGGCGACTTTATTGGCTGGCGGCAGGCGCTTACCGATCAGTTTCTGGATAATTTTGATCGCTGGCAACGCGGAGAGAGTCTGTTTAACAGTGTCGATAAAAAGCTGGGCTACGCTGCCAAATAGCAGGGGATGGCTGGCGAAACCAAAGTTAAAACAAAAAAACCGGTGATGATGCCGGTTTTTTTGTGGGGATATCCCGCCGTGGTTTAAATCCGACTGAGGACCGCGTCCGTAATGTCTCGCGTTTTGCGTCGCACGCTGCCGTTGTCAGCAAGATCAGCCGCTACAGCCTCAAACAGAGCATCGCCCGCTGCCTGCATGCTGTCGTCGTCCTGCGCCAGCCATTGCAGCATTCTGGCAGTGGTAAATAACATGGCAGTTGGATCAGCCAGCCCCTGACCGGCAATATCCGGTGCGCTGCCGTGGGTAGGCTCAAACATGGACGGTACGCTACGATCATCCGGGTTCAGGTTGCACGAAGGCGCCACGCCCATGCCGCCTGATAGCACCGCCGCCAGGTCCGTCAGGATGTCGCCCTGCAGGTTGCTCGCTACGACGACGTCAAACAGCCAGGGGCACTGGACAAACTTCATGCAAGCGGCATCTACAAGCTCATGGTGGGTGGCGACATCCGGGTACTCCGCGGCGATGGCGTCAAATGCCTCGGTGTACATGTCGCCCCAATAGCGCAAGGCATTGCGCTTGGTAATAATGCAGACCTGGCTGGCGCAAGTGCGTCCATCAAGGGTTTTGAACTCCCGGCTTTTGCCTTCTGCCTGACGCAGCGCTGCCCGCTGGCGCGCCTGCTCAAATCCGTAGCGAATGATGCGGTCAGTCGCCTTGCGGGTGAACACTTCCATCTGGGTGGCGACTTCATCAGGCTGGCCCGGTCGCAGGCGACCGCCCTGTGCCACATATTCACCTTCGCTGTTTTCCCGTATCACCAGCATGTCGATATCGCGGGCGCGATCATCAGCCAGGAATTGCCGTGCGCCGGGTAGCAGGCGGGCAGGTCTTTCGCAGACCCACTGATCAAAGCCTTTGCGCATTTGCAGCAGCGGGGCGAGTGAGATGCTGTCTGGCAGCAGGTAGCGATCAGGATCGCTGACCGGTCCCGGGTCACCGAGTGCGCCCAACAAAATCGCGTTGTAAGGGCGCAGCCGGTTCAGCGCATCCTCGGGCATCACTTCGCCGTGCTGCTGGTGCCAGCGGTGTGATGGCCATTCGAAGCTGTCCCACTCCAGATCAAGATTGAATTTTGTTTTCAGAGCGGTCAGGCACGCAACGGCCTGGTCAATCACTTCGGGTCCGATGCCATCGCCTGGAGTAATCGCGATGCGCTTGGTCGTCGTCATGAGCAACTCCTGAGTCTGAATTGTGTGGGTAGCATTCCTCCACAGGGTAGCACCGGATCAGTCATAACTCAGTTCATCCTCAAATTATTCACGATACTCACTGTGTTAGGCTTATTTGATATAGATTCAATGAATATTCCGAAGCTGGAGATCCCATGAATCGCCCCGCAGTTCTATTTGACGAGTCCCACTGCGAGCAATGCGCATGCGGAGAAGGGCTCGACTTTCGCCTGACATTCGCGTTTCAGCCGATTGTCGATATGGCGACCCGCAGTGTATTTGCCTACGAAGCGCTGGTTCGTGGACCTGAGGGTCAGGGAGCGTGGGAGATACTGCAGAAAGTTGACAAGAAAAACCGCTATGCGTTCGACCAGGTTTGCAGGGTAAGAGCAGTGGCATTGGCTGCAAGGCTCAATATGCAAACTTACCTGAGCATTAACTTCATGCCCAACGCTGTCTACAAGGCAGAATACTGCATTCGCACTACACTCGCTGCGGCGAAGAAATATAAGTTTGATACCCGAAAAATCATCTTTGAGATGATAGAGGACGAGGCGCTGACGTCGCCGGAACACCTGATTTCCATTATGGACGCCTATAACGGGATGGGGTTTCAGACGGCGCTGGATGATTTCGGTGCTGGTTACTCCCGTTTTAGCCTTTTGATTGCCAGCCCACCCCATTTCCTCAAGCTGGATATGTCATTGATCCGGGATATTGATCAGCAACCCAATAAACAGGCGGTGATCAGGGGGATTCTTGAAACCATGCGCCATTTAAATGTGCGGGTCATTGCCGAGGGTGTTGAAACTCAGGGTGAGTATGATTGGCTGAAAGAGCAGGGGATCTCGCTGTATCAGGGCTACCTTTTTGCGAAACCCGGTTTTGAGTGTTTGCCCGAGCCCTATTATCCTGACTGATCCTTTTAACCACTGAGAAGTAAGTTATTTATGGCGTATCGCGCAGTCGTTGTATTGGCCGGAATCATTCTTGTGGCCGCCCTTTATGGTGTGATCTGGCTATGCTGCCGCCAGTTTTTGCAGCGTCATGGTGTTACAGAGGCGCTATCCGATCGCGCTTCTGCTCTGGCGACCTGGACATTTGCCGGGGTAGCGGTGGGATTGGTCTTCGTTGTCATGGGAGCATTTGTATTAGGCCCCTGGGCTTTCTATCGCACGGCTCGCGCTCATCAGGTGGCGGTATCGGATGCAGCGGCTATTGGCTGGGGCTTTCTGATTGTACTGGTCAGTTTGCTGATCGCCGGTGGCGGTCTGGCCGCGCTACTGTCCTTGGTCGGTGTGTTCTGACCAGGCGCTCAATGAGCCGCGACCTGGTGCAGCAATTCGCGGAACCATTTTAGCGCAGGCTCTTTTTCATAGGGGGTGTGCCAGTACAGGTGAACATTCAGTGGTGGCATGTTGGTTGGTAACGGCAGTACCCGTAGGCTGGTCTGTTGGATAATCATCCTGGCGTAGGTTTCTGGCATGGTGACCAGTAAGTCCGTTGCCTCGGCAACCCGACAGGCGGCGTAGTAGTGCTGGCACCGGAGGGCAATGCGCCGGTGCACGCCGAGACGGGACAATTCGAAATCCTCGATGCCGGGCCCTTCTGTTCGTGATGACACCAGCACATGCCGGGCCGCAAGGTAGGTCTCCAGGCTCAACCCGTTTTCGATACCATCAAACTTCGGGCCGGCAACCACAACCAACGTGTCCCGCCGAAGCAATTCATGCGATGTCTGGCTGCTGACGGGCAGCAGAACATCAACCGCAAAATCGAGTTTTCCGGCCGCCAGATGCGTTTCCATATCCCGCCTTGGAATGCGCTGGCTGACAACCTCAATCTCGGGGTACTGATCCAGACTCTGCATCAGGTGGGGAAGAAAGGTGGACTCGAGAATGTCCCGCAATCCTAACGCGAACACCTTGTGCTGACTGACCGGATCAAATGAATGAAACTGGTTGACCGCGCTCTGGATCTGGGTAAGCCCGGGTCTCATGGTGTCGGCAAAGCGGCGGGCTAGCGGTGTGGCGACCATCTCATTCCCTTGCCTTATAAACAGCGGGTCGTCGAAATGGGCCCGCAGGCGCGCCAGTGAATGGCTGACCGCCGGCTGCGTCAGATGAAGAGCCCTTGCCGCGCGGGTGAGACTGCCCTCACGATAGATGGTTTCGAAGACGTGTAGCAGGTTCAGATCGAGCCGGTTCATTGCCATGGAGTGGTCTGCCTGTGAGGACGTTTGCAGAGAATGCGTGTGCACAGCTTAATAAATGAGGCTTATAGTAAACGATTAGAATAATTCAGTCGCGTAATACTGAGGCCAGAACGTAGACTGCATGAACAGGGCTTGTTTGCCCCCCGTCTTTATACCAACGGCTTCGGAGATCCAGCTATGGACTTTACTATTTCAGCGAAAGGTCAGGACTATCTTGCCCGCGTTAAAGCCTTTATGCGTGACGAGATCTTTCCGATCGAGCAAGCCTATTTCAGCGAGCTTTCGTCACTGGACAACCGCTGGGTCGTGCTCCCGGTTATTCGCGAACTCAAGGAAAAGGCCAAAGCCCAGGGCCTCTGGAATATGTTTCTGCCAGACGATGAGCATGGCTGCGGTCTTCTCAATTCCGACTATGCCCTGATTGCTGAAGAGACCGGCCGCAGCTTTATTGCGCCGGAGATTTTCAACTGCAATGCGCCCGACACCGGCAATATGGAAGTGCTGATCAAGTACGGTTCTGACGAGCAGAAAGACGCCTGGCTGGGTCGTTTGCTGGCCGGTGAGGTGCGTTCTGCGTTCTGTATGACGGAGCCCGGCGTTGCGTCATCTGATGCCACCAACATGGAGGCGACGGCAATTGTCGAGGGTGATGAAGTCGTCCTCAACGGCGTCAAATGGTGGAGCACCGGTATTGGTCATCCTGACTGCAAAGTACTTGTCTTTATGGGACTCAGTCATCCCGATGCGCCCAAACACCAGCAGCATTCGATGGTACTGGTGCCGAAAGATACACCGGGTGTTAAGGTCGAACGCATGCTGCCTGTATTTGGTGAGTATGATGAGCCTTATGGTCACGGCGAGGTCAGTTTTACCAATGTACGCCTGCCCAAGACGGCGATCATTGCCGGCGCAGGTCGCGGTTTTGAAATTGCTCAGGGGCGCTTGGGGCCTGGCCGGGTTCACCATTGCATGCGGGCGATCGGTGCTGCAGAACGTACGCTTGAGCTGATGATGAAGCGCGCCCTGTCCCGTGAGGCATTTGGGCGCCCATTGGCTAAACTCGGTGGCAACCCGGATATTATTGCCAATGCCCGTATGTCGATCGAGCAGGCCCGGCTACTGACATTGAAGTGCGCGTGGCTTCTGGATACCCAGGGCGTCAAAGGCGCGATGAGTGAGGTCTCGATGATCAAGGCCGTCATTCCCCAGATGTTGCAGACCATTGTCGATCAGACGATCCAGATCCACGGTGGCGCTGGGGTTAGCGACGATGATTTTGCGCTCACGGGTTTGTTCGCGTACGCCAGGGTATTGCGCCTGGCTGACGGCCCTGATGAAGTGCATCGTGCGACAGTGGCGAAGCTTGAAGCTAAAAAATACATGAACAAGTAATGCATTTAACGCATCTGAAATAGTGGAATAAAACATGAGCAATCGAGTCTTTATTACCGGTGGTGCCAGTGGTTTGGGGCGAGCAATCGCGTTGCGTTATGCCCGGGAAGGTGCCCGTGTCTGCATCGGCGATATCAATCCCGATCAGGGTGCGGTTGTCGAAAAGGAAATTGCTGCTGCCGGAGGCGAAGGCTATTACGTGGATTGCGACGTGCGCCGTCTTAGCGATCTGGAGAAGGTTCGGGATGACCTCAAGAGCAAGTGGGGTGGTGTCGATGTTGTCGTCAACAACGCCGGCGTTGCGACGAGCGGCAGCATTGAAGGTTCGACGATTGCCGACTGGGAGTGGATTCTCGACATCAACGTCATGGGCGTGGTCCGTGGGTGCAAAGTCTTTACCCCTATGTTCAAGCAGCAGGGTTTCGGCTCCTTTGTGAACGTTGCTTCCATGGCAGGTCTGATGCTGGCGCCGCTGATGAGTAGCTACAACGTATCGAAAGCCGGTGTTATTGCATTGTCAGAAACCCTGAGTCAGGAACTGCGCGGATCCGGTATCACCACAAGCTGCGTGTGTCCGGCATTTTTCCCGACCAACCTGACGGCGACCATGCGTTCTGAAAACCCGAATATGGGAATGAACGTCAACAAGCTGATGAAGCGATCCGGCGTGACCGCGGATGATGTAGCAGACGATATCTACCGCGCCCAGACCAACGGTGATTTCTGGGTGTTGCCGCACGTCAAAGAACGCCGGATGTGGATGCTCAAGCGCCATGCGCCCTGGGCGTTTGACTGGTTGATGCAGCAGGAAAGCAAGCGCTGGATGAAGAAGTTCGGCGGAGCCGCCTGATAGCCGGACCCGGATTTTTATTGCAGGAACAGACAGGAGCAATTGATGACACAGATTGACCAGGCGATCAGTATCCGCGAAGGCGAAGAGCTGGATGCAGCTGTCGTCGATCAGTTCATGAAGCAGGCAATCCCCGGTCTTACCGGGCAGCCGGTTATCCTCCAGTATCCGGGAGGCGCTTCCAACCTGACCTATCAGGTTGATTACGATGACCGTTCATTTGTGCTGCGCCGCCCTCCATTTGGCCAGATCGCCAAATCAGCTCACGACATGATGCGGGAAGCGCGGGTCATGAAGGCGCTGAAGCCCGTGTATCCCTACGTGCCGGATATTATCGCGATCTGCGACGATCATGCCGTACTCGGTTGCGATTTTTATGTGATGGAGCGGCTGAAAGGCATCATCCTGCGTCAGGATTTCCCTGAAGATCTCGACCTGAACGAAGCCGACACCCGTAAGCTCTGCCTGAACGTGATCGACAAGCTGGTGGATCTTCACAAGGTCGATACGGCAGCGGCCGGGCTTGATCAGCTTGGCAAAGGTGCCGGTTACGTCGAACGCCAGATTGGTGGCTGGAGCAACCGCTTCCGCAAAGCCAAAACCGACGATGTGGGTGACTTCGAGACGGTGATGACCTGGCTGGATGACAAGATGCCGGCGGATGTGGCTCAGTGCCTGATCCACAATGATTTCCGTTTCGATAATGTGGTGCTCAACCCTGACAACCCGTTTGAAGTGATCGGTGTGCTGGACTGGGAAATGGCCACCATCGGCGACCCGCTGATGGACCTGGGCAACAGCCTGGCGTACTGGATTGAAGCGGGCGACGATGATGTCTTCCGGACCATGCGCCGTCAGCCGACGCACCGCCCCGGCATGCTCACCCGCAAGGAAGTTGTGGACTACTACATGGAAAAATCCGGCTACCGGGCGGAGCAGTTTGATTACTACGAAATCTACGGACTGTTCCGCCTGGCGGTGATTATGCAGCAGATTTACTATCGTTTTTACCACGGTCAGACGAAGGACAAACGGTTCGCGATGTTTGGCCAGGCGATCAATTACCTCGAGCAACGCTGCCTGAAACTGATCAAGGCAAGCGCACTGTAATGGCGACCCTTTATCTGATTCGTCACGGCCAGGCCAGTTTCGGCAAGGCTGATTATGACCAGCTCTCAGATCGTGGCTGGGAACAGGGCCGGGTATTGGGCCGCTGGCTGGCAGGGAAGGTCAGGCCCTCGGCCGTGTTTGCGGGCGACCTCAAGCGGCATCAGCAGACATTTGACGCCATCGCCGAGGGCTTTGGGGCCGAATTGCCAGAGTTGAGTCAGTTGCCGGGACTGAATGAATTTGACCACACCCGCGTGATTGAAGCACTCAAGCCGGCCTGGGCTGATCGTGAGGCTATGGCGCAAGAGCTGGCCGGCCATGATCATCCCGCCAAAGCCTTTCAGTTGATGTTTGCCGAGGCGGTGCGACGCTGGGTCAGCGACGAGAACGCGGCGGATTATCCGGAAAGCTGGTCCGCATTCCGCGAGCGCGTGCTGACTGCATTACGTCAGGCAACTGCCGCGGCCAACGGCGGCGATATTCTCGTTGTCAGCTCGGGCGGGCCGATCGCAGTGGTCATGCAAGCGGTGCTGGGCCTGACCGATGATCGCGCGTTGGCGCTGAATGAAGTCATCGCCAACACCAGCGTAACCCGTTTGCTGTTTTCCGGTGAACGGATGAGCCTGTCAGTGTTCAACAGTTACGAGCATCTTGAGAATGAGTCGCCGGCATTGGTGACCTTTCGATAATCAATACATCAGCACGCCGCTGTGCGTGTGCAGCAACCAAATAATTCAGGCATCGGGGTTTTAGGCGTTGCCTGTCGACAAGGGAGAACGAAATGAACCATAAGGATCTGTTTGATCTGACCGGTAAGGTGGCGCTGGTGACGGGCGCGAGCCGAGGTATTGGCGAAAGTGTGGCCCGTACGCTGGCGGCCTATGGTGCGCATGTGATTGTCAGCAGTCGCAAGATTGAAGGTTGCGAGGCGGTTGCCAGCAGCATTCGCGAACACGGTGGCAAGGCAGAGGCCTTTGCTTGCCATATCGGCGAGATGGATCAGATCGACAATGCCTGGGAATACATCGAATCGACCCATGGCAAGCTGGATATTCTGGTGAACAATGCTGCCACCAACCCTCATTTCGGGCCGATTGAGACGACCGATGTGTCGGCGTTCCAGAAAACGGTGGACGTGAACATTCGCGGTTATTTCTTTATGTGCTCTAAAGCAGCGCAGCTGATGAAGAAATCCGGTGGTGGCTCCATCATCAACGTGGCATCAGTAAACGGTGTCTCCCCGGGCCACTTTCAGGGCATTTACTCGATCACCAAGGCGTCGGTTATTTCGATGACCAAGGCATTTGCGAAGGAGTTGGGGCAGCAGAATGTCCGGGTGAACGCGTTGCTGCCGGGCCTGACGGATACCAAATTCGCCAGTGCACTGACAACAAACGATGCGATCAAGAAGCAGGCGCTGATGCATATCCCGATGAACCGGATGGCCGAGCCCGACGAAATGGCCGGCACAGTACTGTATCTGGCCTCTGGTGCGTCCAGTTACACTACCGGTACCTGCATTAATGTTGACGGTGGTTATCTGACAATGTAATGGAAGATGTGATGCCGGGCGCCAAGCCTGGCACCACATTCGTCTGTGAAACGGGGGTTCTAACGAATCCCCGTTTTTTCATTTAGCGTGGCTTTCGAGAATGCTGTGCCCACCGGAGGCTGGTGGTAGAGCGAGTAGAGCACCCGATCAAGCAGGGCCTGACCATTCCACGCAGGATCATGGTTGACCATGGCGACAACGGCCCAAGTTGTGTCATTGATGTCACGGGAGAACCCGGCAATTGAACGGACGCCTTCCAGATAACCGGTTTTGATACGCCCCAGCCCAGCCATACCGGTATTGCGCAGCCGTCTGTACATTGTGCCGTCCATTGCGATCAGGGGAAGTGACGCAAGAAGGTCGGAGGCGTAGGGGCTTTTCCATGCAACCTGCAGTATCTGGGCGCCCTGGCGCGCGGTGATGCGGCTGTCTCGTGACAGTCCGGAACCGTTCTCGATCACCAGCCCCTCTGTATCAACGCCTTTCGTTGCCAGCCATTCGCTGATAGCCCTTACTCCCGCTTGCCGGTCATCCGCATCTTCGGCTGTGCGCTTTTCAGCGCCAATGGCCAGCAGCAACTGACGCGCCATCACGTTGTTGCTCCATTTGTTGATATCGCGGATGGTGGAAACCAGATCCGGTGATTCGGTGGTCATTATCAGACGTGTGTCGTCCGGTGTTTCACCGACCCGGCTGGCGCCAGTGATCAGCCCGCCCATTTCGGCCCAGGTCGAGCGGATTGTGGCCAGTGTGTATTTGTCGGGCGAAAGCAGGGACAGATAGGCTGTCGTGCGGCAGCCGCGAGGCAACTTACCGGTAACGCTGATGGTTATGGTGCCATCGTCATGAAAGTTCGGTGTCCAGTCAAAGCCGCGACGCGAGGGGCAGCGGCCTTCAGGAAGGGCATTAACCCGGTTGTCGATCACAATCGGGTTGAGCGCCGGCGTGGCCCAAGCTGTGGTGCCACGCTCATCAGCCCGTACCTGAAAATGAACCAGGTTGAAGTTGGTCAGATAGGGAGAGGGCTCAACCAGAAACGGCGCGTAGGGGTTGTTGCCGTTATCCACGAACCGCGGAAGGCCATCGGGCAGATTGAAGGCGTGTCCGTCCAGCACCAGATCGCCCTCGATCGTATCGATACCCATGCCGCGCAGTTCCTGCATCACCGACCACAGGCGCTCCAACGTCAGACGGGGATCGCCGGACATGGTGACATACAGATTGCCCTTAAGGGTTTTACCGATCATCTGACCATCGGTCGAAAAGCGGGTTTGCCACTGGTACGTCGGCCCGAGAATTTCCAGCGCAGCGTAGGTGGTGACCAGTTTCATGATCGAGCCGGGGCTCATCTGGGAATCGGCATTGATGTATTGGGGCAGGCCGGGGCCGTTGAGCGGCACCGCGACCACGCTGACCGCATCCTCGGTTTCCATCGCCTTGACGGTGGCCGCCACGATATTTTCTGACCAGGCTGAAGATAGCTCCCCTTTGGCAGTGGAGCCGTCAGCAAATACCGGCTGTATCCCGGTGCTGCCCAGCAACAGGAACGTCAGGCAAACACGGCGCACGGGCGCGCTGTTCCGAAGTAAACGGGCAACGGGCAGCATACTCAAACATCCTCTGAAACCAGGGCGAAAATAAACGATCGGCAATATTCCCTAAAATAGCTCACATTGGTCGTCTTCGCCTATGACTGATTTTTATACATAACGTTAAATAGTGGTACTAAGGTCATCTTTTGTCAGGGTTTTGCGTAACATTGTAAGCAGTCTTATGTCGCCTGACGCGGCAGGGCTGTACGCCGTTGTAAACACACAAGATGCCAATGCATTGATAACGTGCACTTATCGGCACTTCAGCCACTGCATCAGGCTCTAAAGTCGGGCTTCATAGCGGTTGAAATGACTCGAACCCAAATTTTCTTAATAACCGTATCCAGGGATCCGTATGACCAATGCACTGATGTTTAATCTGGGCGTTTTGGGCTCTGTTGCAACCTCAAGCCTGGTGGCCTGGCGCGGCTGCCTGGTCGTCAAGCCGGCGTTGCAGCCGGAGAAACCGCTGCTTCTGTACGATATGGAGGCCTGTCCCTATTGCCGGCGAGTGCGCGAAGCCCTGACGGCATTGCATCTGGATGTGGAAATCCGGCCCTGTCCGAAAGGGGGCAAACGCTACCGTGATGAGGCGCAGGCAGCCGGCGGCAAACAACTGTTTCCGATGCTGGTGGATGAAAACACAGGCGATGTGCTCTACGAATCAACAGATATCGTGGAATACCTGTTCAATACCTACGGTGAGCGATCAGTACCCGGTTACTATCGGTCCAAGCCTTATCAGCCGGTGCTGGGCAGTCTGGCCTCTGCTGTTCGCGGCCTGAAAGGAATGCGTGCCCACCCGTCAAAAGCGCCGGCGCAGCCACTGCAACTCTGGAGCTTTGAGGGCAGCCCCTATGCCCGGCTGGTACGTGAGCGATTGTGTGAACTGGAAATTCCGTATCGCCTGCATAATCTGGGCAAGGAACACTGGACTGAAATCGGTCCAGCCCGACAGCGGATCAAGCCCGGTCCGTACGTGCCTGAGCCGGGCGGCAAGCGGGATGCGTTCTATCAGCAACACCAACGGGTTCAGGTGCCTTACCTTGAAGATCCCAATACCGGCGAATCACTGTTCGAATCCGCCCGTATTCTGCGGTATCTGGACGAGACGTATGCGCTCTGAAGCATGGGCTTCGGGCAGCGTTGATTGAAGAACCATCATGACGTGTAGTGGATGCTTCCGCTGCGCAGCATAAAAAAAGCCGCCCACTGGACTCAGTGCGCGGCTTTTTTGTATCGGATCGAATGCGATCGCTGACCGCCTGAAAGGTTCAGTCCCAGACTGGGGCGAAATCCGGATCAGCGATTCGGTCATTGCGATCGAGATGGTCGATCTGGTCCATTTCGTCCACCGAAAGTTCGATTTCGAGCGCCTCCAGATTAGCCTTCTGATGATCCGGGCGGGTGGATGATGGAATCGGCACAATGCCCTGATTGGCTACCCAGGCGATGGCAACCTGCGCCGGGCTGACGTTGTGGGTGCGGGCAATGCGGTTCAGCACTTCATCGTCCATTACCCGTCCAACGGCGAGCGGCATATAGCCCGTTACCTTGATGCCCTGTTCCTGAATATGACCGACCACCTTGCGGTTGTTGAGGAACGGGTGCACTTCAACCTGATTGGTCAGGATAGGTGTATCACCCAGGATGACTTTCGCATCGTCGAGCTGGGCGTTGGTGAAGTTGGAGACCCCCACATGACGGGCCAGACCTTCGCGGTGAGCGGCTTGTAGCGCGCCCAGATATTCTTCCATCGGCACAGCATCGTCAGGTGACGGCCAGTGAATAAGCGCCAGGTCGACGTGATCGGTTTTAAGGCGTTGAAGACTGTCTTTCAGGCTGTTGATCAAATCGCTGGATTTGAGATTGTCGTGCCAGATTTTGGTGGTCAAAAAGATATCGCGACGGGGAATGCCGCTTGAGGTGATCCCGTCACCCACCTCGGATTCGTTGCCGTACATCTGGGCGGTATCAATGTGGCGATAACCCAGTGAAAGGGCGCTTCTGACCGCATCCCGCGCGGTATCACCCTTGAGTCTGAATGTGCCCATCCCGATGTCGGGTAGTGTGTCCAATGACATAACATCATCCTCGTCTGCAGTAGGGAATGTCTGAATCGGCATCAGGCCTGCTCAGCCATTCAAATGTCAGCATCAGGAAAAATGGCCTGATAACCGAAGAATCTGATGAGACTACGTTGGGGCAGGTCGGAGGGATCTTCAAGTCAAAGGGTGAATTAAATCTCTGGCATTTGTCACCAGTGGATTGGCTAATTTCGCTCTGTCCGGATCGACAGGACAGGGCTAAGCTGATGAGTCGAACTCACAGAATTCAAACGCACAGCAGAAGGAAATCGTCATGTTACAGGCAAAATATGAAACCCGCGGGCCAGTGCCTCAGGATGTCATCAGCGCCGTGGAAGTGGCGACACCGGAGCCCGGCCCCGGCCAGGCGCTGGTCAAGGTGCTCGCATCGCCAATCAACCCTTCCGATGTGCTGACCTTGACTGGGGAGTACGGCATGTTGCCTTCGCTGCCGGCCATTGGCGGCAACGAAGGGGTTGGTAAAGTCGTCGCGCTCGGGCCTGATACCAAGGGGCCGGAAGTGGGGCAGACGGTACTGTTGCCTGTGGGGTTAGGCACCTGGGTCAGTCACGCGCTGGTTAATGCACGCAAGCTGATACCGCTGCCGAATGAGGCCGACCCGCGACAGCTGGCGATGATGACGATCAATCCGCCGACAGCGCTGCTGATGCTGTCGGAATTTGTCGATCTGAAGGCCGGGGACTGGGTAGTCCAGAACGCGGCGAACTCCGGCGTGGGAGGCTATCTGGTTCAGTTGGCCAAAAAACAGGGTATCAACACTATCAACGTGGTGCGTCGCGAGTCAGCAATCGACGGGGTCAAGGCTCAGGGCGCCGATGTGGTGCTGGTAGACGGGCCGGATCTGGCCCGCCAGGTGCGGGAGATCGTGGGTGACGGTCAGGTGAAACTGGCTATCGACGCGGTTGGTGGCGCCGCGACTGATCACATCGCAGATTGTCTTTCCGAGGGCGGAACCGTGGTGAACTACGGCATGATGAGCGGCGAACCCTGCCATGTGTCGCCTCGCAATATCGTTTTCCGCAATGTCACCGTGAAAGGTTTCTGGTTGGCAAAATGGTTCGAGAATGCCAGTCAGGAACAGCAAATGAAGGTGTTTGGCCAACTGACCAAGCTGATTGCCACCGGAGAGCTTCAGGCGCGGATTGCGGGAGAGTATGATGTGGCTCAAATAAGCGAGGCGGTCGCCGCTGCGGCATCCGGTGAGCGGGATGGAAAAATCCTGATCGTACCGGCCTGAAGTGCAAATGGTGCCGGTACTGATGCCTCGTGATATTCCGCTTTTAATTGAGGATCGCCATGATTACCGGTCAGTGTTTGTGTGGAGGCGTCCGGTTTGAATACGCCGGACGCCTGGGCCCCGTTGAGTTGTGCCATTGCAGCCAGTGCCGGCAGGCACAGGGCAGCGCTTTTGCGGCCAGCTCGCCGGTGCAGAAGGTGCATTTCCAGCTGACGGCGGGTGACGAGCTGGTTAACGAATACGAATCCCGGCCCGGCAAGTATCGGGCGTTTTGCCGCAATTGTGGCAGCCCGTTATACAGTCGGCTGGATGCGATTCCCGGGATTATCCGTCTGCCGATGGGCGCACTGGATGAGCCGGTCAATGTATCGCCCGTTGCTCATGTATTTGTCGGTTCCAAGTCCGACTGGTTCACCATCACCGATGATGTGCCGCAATACGAAAAGCGCGTCAGGACCGGCGACCCCAATTAGTTCTGAAAACCTTCAAAACCGTGCACGCTTGTTGCTTTGACTTTGACCATACTGCATTTTGATCATGCGACCGTCAGAGGACATGCCGTGCACACTATTCTGATTGCCCCCGATTCTTTCAAGGAAAGCCTGTCCGCCGCCGAAGTGGCTGACGCCATACGTGATGGTATGGCAGAGGTGCTGACCGATGCCGCCTACACGTTGCTGCCACTGGCCGACGGTGGTGAAGGCACCATGGAAGCGCTGGTGATCGCCGCTGGCGGGCGCTACGTCACCGTTCAAGTGACCGGCCCTGACGGTTCACCGGTGCAGGCGCGGTTTGGCCTCATCCATGACGACCGCACGGCTGTGATCGAGATGGCGGAGGCCAGCGGTCTGCAGCGCCTGCCAGTTGCTCGTCGCAACCCGATGAAAACCACCAGTCGTGGTACCGGCGAACTGATTCTGGAAGCTCTCGACGCAGACGTGGAGCAGGTGATTCTCACGCTCGGTGGCAGCGCAACCAACGATGGTGGCCTGGGAATGGCGCAGGCGCTGGGAGTCAAAGCGCTTGATGCCAGCGGCCAGCCCATCGGCCCTGGTGGTCAGGGCTTGCTGAATCTGGCGTCGTTGAATCTGCACGAACTGGATACCCGCATTCCCGCCACTCGCTTTCGCGTGATCTGTGATGTTGTGAATCCATTAACCGGTCCGCATGGGGCGACGCATGTGTTCGGGCCCCAAAAAGGGGCAACGCCGGACATGCTGATTGCGCTGGATCAGGGTATGGCGCGCTATGGTCGTCTGTTGGAACAGGTCACGTCGGTCAAGCTAATGGAGATGCCGGGAGCAGGGGCGGCCGGTGGTATGGGAGCTGCTGCCTGTGGTTTTCTGGGCGCTCGACTTGAGCCCGGCATTGATGTGGTGATGGATGCAGTGAGGTTCCGCGAACAGATCAAAGGTGTCGATCTGGTGATAACGGGTGAGGGCCGGATTGATGCCCAGACCGCCCACGGAAAAACGCTGGCGGGCGTGGCGCGGGAAGCAGCGCAGGCCGGGGTGCCGGTTATTGCATTGGCAGGCAGTGTCGGCGAGGACTACAAGGAAGCTCTGGCTTGTGGCATCACCGCTGTCTTCAGCATCACGCCTTCTCCAATGGCGCTTGATGAGGCGCTGGAGCAAGCCGGGAGTAACATTCGCCGCACAGCGAGAAACATCGCTGCGCTGGTTCGGGTCAAGGCGCCGTAATTTTCAGAACCTTACCATTGCTGGCATCAGTTAATACCCATAGCGCGCCGTCCGGGCCCTGGCGTATATCCCGGATCCGGTGTCCCGCATCTGCCAGCAAATCTTCCTCTTCAGTGACCTGCTGTTTGTCATTGATGCGCAAACGCACAATCTTCTGGAACTTCAACGCCCCGACGAACAGATCGCCTTGCCAGCCTGGCAGCTGCTCGCCGGTGTAAAAGGCCATGCCGGAAGGCGCGATAGACGGGTCCCAGTAATGTAGCGGTTGAGCCATGCCGGGAAGGGCTGTTTTGTCAGTAATGGGCTTGCCACTGTAATCAATGCCATAAGTGATGGCAGGCCACCCATAATTGGTGCCGGATTGCAGGATGTTGACCTCGTCACCACCCCGGGGACCGTGTTCATGCGTCCAGATGTCATTGGTCTGCGGATGACGGGTCATACCCTGTATGTTGCGATTGCCGTAGGTGAAAAGCGTATCCCTGGCGCCGTCGTCAAACAGGAACGGGTTGCCCATGGCCGGCTCGCCATCAATGGTAATGCGGTGCACGCCGCCGGCATCATTAGCGGTATCCTGCGCCCGGGATTTCTGTCCGCGATCACCGACTGAAATGTACAGGTGCCCCCCATCATCGAAGGCCATTCTGCCGCCAAAGTGCCGGCTGGTGCCGGAGCGGGGCAGGGCCTCGAAAATTACCTTCAAGTTGCTGAGGGCTCCGTCGCGGTATTGAGCCCTTGCGACACGCGTGGTTTTGCCCTCGGCTGTGCCATGGGCATAGCTCAGATAGATTCTTCTGTTGTCCGCAAAATCCGGATCGGCGATCACGTCAAACAACCCGCCCTGACCACCAACGGCAACTTCTGGAACACCGCTCACAGGCGCTTCCTGAAGCTGGTTGTCGACCAGTCGCCTGAGTTGCCCGGCCCGCTCGGTCACCAGCGCCTCGCCGGTCGGCAGAAACGTGATGCTCCAGGGATAGTCGAGCCCGTCAGCAATTGTCTGAACCTGATACCGCTGATGATCAGACGACAGGGTGTCTGCGACCACAGGAAGCGCTGCCCCCAGACATAATCCGGAAAGAAGCCGTGAAAAAAACGAAAAGAAAATCGGGTGGTGATAATTGAGCATGCCGGGTGCCTCCTGTGTGTTCGACGCCAGAGAGACGTTCGCTACCATTCTTGTCCAGTCAGTGTACGTGCTGTGCACGCCGTTGGGTTAAAAAGTGCTCACTTGAAGAGTCTCGTGCCCCCTGTGCCATACTGAAAGTGCACATCATCACCTATTGAACCTGTTCTCGGATGGAGGTGTCTATGTCAGATCATCACGTCTACAAGAAAGTGGAAATTGTCGGCTCATCACGCACCAGCATTGAAGAGGCCATCAACAACGGGCTGGAGGAGTGCAGCAAAAGCATCAAGAACATCGAGTGGTTTGAAGTGATCGAAACCCGAGGCCATGTGGAAGGTGGCAAGGTCGGGCATTATCAGGTGGTCATGAAGGTAGGGTTCCGGATTCAGAGCAGTTGATCCGGTCAAGCGCTTCAACCACACGTCTCATCCGAGCGCGTGTGGTTGAAAGCTTTGTTATTGCGCTTTGGGCTGATTCATTGGGTCCATAGCGCCGGTTTGTACCTGCCATTGGGCGGCGTAGCGGCCACCCAAGGCGATGAGCTCATTGTGAGTGCCCCGTTCCTTCACCTGGCCGTCGTCGATAACCGCGATCTGATCTGCGTGCACAATTGTCGACAGACGATGGGCGATCATGATCACCGTGCAGTGGTTACCGATGCGGCGGAGCGAGCGCTGGATGGCAGCTTCGGTTTCGTTATCAACGGCGCTGGTGGCTTCGTCGAGCACCAGAATGGGCGGGTTTTTGAGCAGTGCCCGAGCGAGTGACAAGCGCTGGCGTTGCCCGCCGGACATTCGCACGCCGCGTTCACCGACCGCTGTATTGAGGCCGTCCTGGAGGCCACTGATAAATCCCCAGGCTTCTGCTGTGCGAGCGGCTTCGATTATCTCCTCTTCCGTTGCGTCGGGCTTGCCGTAGGCGATGTTTTCGCCAATCGATCCCTCGAACAGGTAGACGTCCTGACTGACCAGCCCGATGGACTGCCTTACCGATCGCAGGCTGACATCGTGGATATCCTGTCCATCGATGCTGATACGACCGCTCTTGGCGTCGTAGAAACGCAATAATAGCTTGATGAGCGTCGACTTGCCGGAGCCGGTTGCGCCAACCAGGGCAAGCGTATGGCCGGCGGGTACGTCAAGGCTGATACCCCGGACACCGGCGCCGCTGTTGGCATATTCAAAGGCAACGTTATCGAAGCTGACAGTGCCTTTTACGGGTTGCGTCAGTGGCTTGTCTGCCTGATCGATCACGTGCACCGGCTCGGCCAGCAGATCCAGAATGCGACGTGTGCTGGCCATGGCGCGCTCGAAAAGATCAATCACCTGGGCAAGCCCCGTCATCGGCCAGAGCAGACGCTGGGTCAGAAAGACGAGCACACCATAAGCGCCCACATTCAGCGAGCCTTCGATCGCCATCATTCCCCCAACGATAAACGTGGCCAGAAAGCCGGCCAGCACCGCCATCCGGATAACCGGGATAAACGCGGAGCTGATGCGGATAGCCTTGCGGTTGGCCTCCACGTAGGCCTCACTGCTGGCGCGCAGCCGGTCTGCTTCACGTTGTTCGGAGGTGAAGCTTTTGATGGTCGCGATGCCGCCCAGGTTGTTGGCGAGGCGGCTGGACAGGTCGCCCACCTTTTCGCGCACATCGGCGTAAACCGGTCCGGCCTTGCGTTGGAAATAATAGGCGCCCCAGATGATCACCGGCACCGGTGTAAAAGCCAGTACGGCAACCAGTGGCGAAATCACGAAGAATACGGCACCGACCGCAATGACGGTTACCAGTACCTGAATCATTGCGTTGGCACCGCCATCCAGGAAGCGCTCAAGCTGATTGACGTCGTCATTCATGGTGGCGACCAGCTGGCCGGAGCTGCGTGACTCGAAGAAGTGCATGTCGAGCCGTTGGGCGTGCTCATAGGCATCCTGGCGCAGATCAGATTGCAGACGTTGCGCCAGATTGCGCCAAAGAATCTGGAACAGGTACTCAAACAGGGATTCCCCGGCCCAGATGATAAAGGTCAGGCCGCCCAGAATCAGGATCTGCTCTTCAGCGGAGGTGAAGCCAAGATGGGCGACAAAGCTCTCTTCCTTATTGACCACCACATCAATCGCAACCCCGATCAGGATTTCCGGCGCGATATCGAACAGCTTGTTAATGATGGAGCAGGTGGTTGCGGCGATAATATGGCGGCGGTAGCCCCTGGCATAGCGCAGCAATCGACCGAGCGCCTGAAAACTGTTGGTACTGGACATGGTATCTCCGGAAAATGAGCCGCCGCTGACGCCAGCAAACTGAGGCCGCAAAAATACAGGCATAGGGGAAACGTTGGAAGCCGGTAAGCCTAGCGGAAAACAGACAGCCTTAAAAGCGAATGATAATCAGCCCTGGCGCTGGTTTGCGTGTTTTTGCATCCAGCTGTCAAGCTTGTCTGCGAAGGCTTTGCGATCAGACTGTGAAAAGCTGGACGGGCCGCCGGTCATCTGGCCGGCGTTACGCATCTCTTCCATAAAATTGCGCATCGCCAGCCGTTGGCGAATATTGTCAGGCGTGAACATTTCGCCTCTTGGGCTGATGGCATCGGCTCCGTTTTTGATAGCATCGGCGGCCAACGGAATATCCTGGGTGACCACCAGATCGCCAGTCGCCAGCAAGGCCACGATCTCATTGTCGGCCACGTCGAACCCCTGAGGGACTTGTCGTGTTTTGATATAAGCGGAGGACGGTACGCTTACCGACTGATTGGCGACAAATGTCACTTCGATTTTCCAGCGGTTCGCGGCGCGACACAGCATTTCCCTGATCACCACCGGACAGGCGTCGGCGTCAACCCAGACTGGCATAATGAACTCTCCTGATAGAAAACAGCGTCAGGATACGCTTTTCGCCGCCATTCCTGTAGCGCAGGGGGCGGATATTACCGGCCGGTGTTGCGGGCCATTGTAACCCCACGGGTTTCGCGGACTTGTAACTGGCGCCGGTGATCATGAGACTGTGTCACCGGGCCGCCAAAGGCGTCATGTGTTAATCAGGAGCGATCAAAGACAGCATGCAGACTTCCGTATCCACTCCCAATGCACCCGAATACTGCACCGTTTGTCATGCCAGAGCGCTGACATTGCTGGAGGTTATTTCCAAGGTGCCCTATTGGCGATGCAATGACTGCGAAGCCACAATGATGGACCCGCATCACTGGTTGTCGGCGGCGGAAGAGAAAGCGATTTACGATCTCCATGACAACAATCTGGATGATCCGGGCTATCAACGATTTCTGGAGAAGTTGATGGTGCCTTTGGTGGACCGTTTGCCGGATGAAGTGCATGGACTGGATTTTGGCTGCGGGCCCGGCCCTGCGCTGGCGCAGATGCTGTGCAGTGAGGGGATGGAAGTCTCGCTCTACGATCCGGTGTATCAGCCGGCAACTGACGTGCTGGAGCGCCAGTTCGATTTCATCACCTGTACCGAAGTGGCTGAGCACCTGCACGACCCGAAAGCCACCTTCCGGCAGCTGGACGGGCTATTGAAGCCCGGCGGATGGCTGGGGGTGATGACCTGTTTTCAGACCGACGATGCCCGTTTCGCCAACTGGCATTATCGCCGCGACCCGACCCATGTGGTGTTTTACCGGGAGGCGACGCTGGCGCGGATTGCCCAGGCCATGGGCTGGACACTGGAAATACCAGCCAAAGACGTCGCCCTGTTCCAGAAACCGCAGAAGGCCTGATCAGGCCAGCTTTGGAATCCGCTTCATGCCGTTACGGATGGCCTGATCCAGTGCTGCGCTGATGACCTTGCCACTGAACGGCACAATATCTTCAAACTCAATGGTGTAGTCCACAAAGGTCTGGCCGTCGATGTCCGAGAACAGGATACGGCCGATATGGTGCCGTATCGGGCTGAGGCTGGTGATGGTGTACTCGATCCGCTGGTCTGGCTCGAAGAGTGTGACGGTTTCTTCCAGGCCTATTGGGCCAATGCCGATCTTGCGAACCGACCCGACGCCGTTGGGGTCTGCCTGATCACTGTCCCTGATACGTTTAACCGGTGCGCCCAGCAATTTGCCGAAACGCTGGTGATCCGCGAATAGTGCAAAAACCTTCTCGCGCGGGACGCTGGTCTGTTCCTGAATCCTGATGCTGTACTTCGCCATAGTGGTGTCCATTGTTGTTATGACGCTGCGGTGTCGCAACGTTGTTAGAGCATGTCTGAGCCTACCCAGTTCTGCAGTTGAACAAAAGTGGTCATCTTAATTTGGCCCTCAATGCCGGTGCGTATGCCGGTAAGCCCGGGGCGACTCGCCCATGACTTTCTTGAACATGCGCGAAAAATAATAGCTGTCGTCATACCCGAGCGATTCGCTGACCGCGCGAAAAGTCAGGTCAGTTGTATCCAGTAGTTGGCAGGCGCGCTCGACCTTCAAATGAATCAGGTGCTGAATCGGCGCCACGCCGGTGACTTCCCGGTATCGGGTTGCAAAATGGGCGGGGGACAGGCCCGCCAGATCGGCCAGTTGCTCCAGCTTTATCCGTTCGCCCAATCTCTCCTTCATGAAGCCGTGGATGCTGTCCAGGTCGAGAGTATGTTGTTGCTCTTGCACATCGGCGCACAGGGGCACTGCTGCAAGCAGTTGTCGGAGTCGATTGGCAGCGTGAATCAGGCCATTGGGGCGGAAGCCGGTCTGTTGCACGCTCAGCAGTCCGTTAAAATCCACCAGCAGGCGCGGCTGCTGGCCGACGTGACGGATCAGCACCTGGTCCGAAAACCCCATCTGCTCGCGAAAGGCCGGTGCCAGTGCGCCGGTAAAATGCACCCAGTGCAGCGTCCAGGGCGCGTCCGGATCAGCTGAATAACGGTGGGCGGCGCCCTCGGGAATCAACAGAAGATCGCCGGCGTGCATCACGTAGGGTTGATCTTCTACGCTGACAAACGCGCGCCCCTCAGTGCAGTAAATCATCAGGTGATCGGTGTGGTGCTGGCGGTGCATATGGTGCCCCAGCGCCTGCCGGTAGTGGCCGAAAGCCAGTGGATACAGATCTTTTGTCAGCGGGTGAATGGCCAGCATCTGCGCCAGTCGGGGCGGAATAATGTAGCGGATACTATCCCGTGGCAGTGGCCATTGTGAGATCTGGGCCATAGAAACTCCGGTTGCTCTGTAATCTAAAAATAGTCCATCACGAGCGAAATTTAGTCAATCTTTGGTGGCGAATTCCTGTGCTAGCATCAGTGAAAGTTCAGGCTGATCCGGTGCCTTGAACAGGCTTGTCCGGACCAGCCCACCATTGCCATCGACAAAAACAATCAGGGGTTGGATCATGAAGAAAGTGCCACTTTTTATTGAAGGTGAATTCCGCCAGAGCACCACGCAGGAATGGATTGACGTTACCAATCCGGCTACCAACGAGGTGATCGCGCAGGTGCCTTGTGCCACAGATGATGAAATGCAGCTGGCGATCAAGAATGCCGGTGAAGCATTCAAGGCATGGCGTGAGGTTCCGGTATCCGAGCGGGCCCGCCTGATGATGCGCTACCAGGCACTTCTCAAAGAGCATCACGACGAGATTGCCGAAATTCTGTCCCAGGAAACCGGTAAAACCTTCGAAGACGCGAAAGGCGACGTCTGGCGCGGTATCGAAGTGGTCGAGCACGCGGCTAATATTCCATCCATGATGATGGGCGAAACCGTAGAGAATGTTGCCCGCGAAATTGATACCTACTCGTTTACCCAGCCTCTGGGTGTGTGCGCCGGTATTACGCCTTTCAACTTCCCTGCAATGATTCCGCTGTGGATGTTCCCAATGGCCATCGCCAGCGGTAACACCTTTATCCTGAAACCGTCCGAGCAGGATCCACTGACGCCGACGCGACTGGCGGAGCTGTTTGAACAAGCCGGCGCGCCTAAAGGCGTACTCCAGGTGGTGCACGGCGCCAAGGCTCAGGTAGACACACTGCTGACGGACCCGGCGATCAAGGCCGTGTCATTTGTCGGCTCCGTACCTGTCGGTCGTTATATCTACGAAACCGGTACCCGCAACATGAAACGGGTCCAGAGCTTTGCCGGTGCCAAAAACCACATGGTTATCATGCCGGACGCTGACAAGCAGCAAGTGGTCAATGCCTTGGTCGGCGCGTCTGTCGGCGCTGCGGGCCAGCGTTGCATGGCGATTTCGGTGGCGGTGTTTGTGGGTGCTGCACAAGAGTGGATTCCTGAAGTGAAGGAAGCCCTTGCCAAAGTGCGCCCCGGAGCCTGGGACGATGCGGGCGCCAGCTACGGCCCGGTCATCAGCCCGAAAGCGAAAGAGCGTGTGGAGCAGTTGATCAGCCAGGGTGAAGCGGAAGGTGCCCGTCTGTTGCTGGATGGCCGTAACTGTCAGGTTGATGGCCTGCCAGACGGCAACTGGGTTGGCCCAACGCTGTTTGCCGGTGTGAAGCCGGAAATGAGCATCTACAAGGAAGAAATCTTCGGGCCGGTGCTGAACTGCATGGAAGTTGGCAGCCTTGAAGAGGCGATCAGCCTGGTCAACGACAGCCCATACGGCAATGGCACCTCAATCTTCACCAGCTCCGGCGGTGCGGCGCGTCGTTATCAGCACGAAATCGAAGTAGGGCAGGTCGGGATCAATATTCCGATTCCTGTGCCGCTGCCGTTCTTCTCGTTCACCGGCTGGAAAGGATCGTTCTACGGCGACCAGCATGCCTACGGCAAACAGGCGGTGAAGTTCTACACCGAAACCAAAACCATCACCGCACGCTGGTTCTCGAGCGAAGCGGTGGACGGACCCAACTTTTCGATCAAAATGCAGTAACAGCAGGTAAGAGCGATGGATTTCGAACTTAACGAAGACCAGATCGCCTACCGGGATGCCGCCAAAGCCTTCGCTGAGAAGGCAATGGCGCCCCACGCTGCGGACTGGGATATCGACCATACCTTTCCGGTTGATGTGATCCGCGAGGCGGGCCAGCTGGGGTTTTGTGGCATCTACACGCCTGAAGCCCAGGGTGGCATGGGCCTGTCACGGCTGGATACGTCGGTCATTGTTGAAGAGCTGGCAGCGGCCTGCCCGTCAACAGCGGCGTACATCACCATTCACAACATGGCCACCTGGATGGTGGCCAAGTTCGGCAACGAGACCGTGCAGAATGACATTGCGCCGCGCATGGCCAGCGGCGAATGGCTCGCGTCTTATTGCCTGACGGAGCCCGGCGCGGGATCGGACGCGGCCAACCTGCAAACCAAAGCGGTTCGCGATGGTGATGTCTACCGGTTGACCGGCTCCAAGGTGTTCATATCCGGCGGTGGCGCCACCCAGATGCTGGTGGTTATGGCACGCACGGGCGAGCAGGGCAGCGGAGCCAAAGGTATCTCGGCCTTTGTTGTGCCTGCGGATTCCGATGGCATTCACTACGGTAAATCAGAAGACAAGATGGGATGGCACAGCCAGCCCACCCGCCAGATCAGTTTCGACAATGTTGAAGTGCCCGCGATGAATCGTCTTGGTGACGAAGGCGAAGGCTTTCGTATTGCCATGAAAGGGCTCGACGGCGGTCGTTTGAATATCGCGACCTGCTCGCTCGGTGGCGCTCAGGCTGCATTGCAGCGGTCCCGGGATTATCTGCAGGAGCGCTCCCAGTTTGGGGCGCCGCTGGCCACCTTCCAGGCGTTGCAGTTCCGGCTGGCGGATATGGTGACGCATCTCGTTGCGGCGCGGCAGATGGTCCGTTTGGGGGCCTGGAAGCTGGATCAAGCCGATCCGGAAGCGACGCTTCATTGCGCCATGGCCAAGCGTTTCGCGACCGATGCCTGTTTTGATGTCTGCAACGAAGCCCTGCAGTTGCACGGGGGCTATGGCTATATCCGCGAATACCCACTTGAACGTTATGTTCGGGATTTGCGTGTTCATCAGATTCTGGAAGGCACCAACGAAATTATGCGTTTGATCATTGCCCGTCGAGCATTGGACACGGGCGTGGTTGAAGCTATCCGATAAGGGAGTCATTGAATGAGTGACATGATTCAGCTGGAAAAACGCGGCCACATCGCCGTGCTGACCATTAACAATCCGCCGGCCAACACCTGGACTGAGGAGTCGTTGGCGGCACTGACCGAAACCATCGAATCCCTGAACACGGATCGCGATGTGTTCGCGCTGGTCGTCACCGGGCAGGGGGAGAAATTCTTCTCGGCCGGTGCCGATCTCAAATCCTTTGCCGATGGCGACATTGACCGGGCGAACCGCATGGCGCAAGCCTTTGGCAAGGCGTTCGCGACCTTGACCCGGTTCCGTGGTGTTTCAATTGCGGCTATCAACGGCTATGCCATGGGCGGTGGGCTTGAGTGCGCACTGGCCTGTGATCTCCGGATCGCTGAAGAGCAGGCGCAGATGGCGCTGCCGGAAGCCGGTGTTGGCCTGCTGCCATGCGCCGGCGGCACCCAGAACCTGCCCCTGCTGGTTGGCGAAGGCTGGGCCAAACGGATGATTCTGTGCGGCGAGCGCGTGAAGGCTGACAAGGCCCTGGCCATCGGGCTGGTGGAAGAAGTCGTGCCGACCGGACAGTCGCTTGAGAGTGCGCTAAAACTGGCAGAAGGCGCTTGTAAGCAGAGTCCGTCGTCGATAGCGCGCAGCAAAACACTGATTATGAGCGCCCGTGAAGGCCGGTCCCAGTCCGACGGTTGGCGCATGGAGCGCGAGCTGTTCATCGAGCTGTTCTCTACCGAAGACCAGCGCGAAGGCGTCAATGCGTTTCTGGACAAACGCACACCGGAATGGAAGAACCGATAAATGCCGCAGGCAGGAGACACCATGAACGATCAGTCGATTGAATTTGAAGAGTTGCTGGCCAGCGGTGGCAAGGTCATCGGTCTGGCACGACTGAACCAGCCGAAAGCATTGAACTCCATCTCGCTGGCTATGATCCGGGCGCTGCACGAAAAGCTGAACCAGTGGGAAAACCGCCCCGATATCGCTGCGGTTTGGCTTGAAGGCGCGGGAGAAAAGGCTTTCTGTGCCGGTGGAGATATCGTTGCGCTCTACCGCTCCATGACCGAACACAGTGATCATCGCCAGTCCGATGAGGGCGTGGCTTTTTTCACCGAGGAATACGAACTGGATTACCAGATCCATACCTATACCAAGCCGATCATTGTCTGGGGCAACGGTATTGTGATGGGCGGCGGTGTCGGTTTGCTGGCGGGCGCGTCCTATCGCGTCGTAACTGAAAACTCCAGGGTCGCGATGCCCGAAGTTACCATCGGCTTGTATCCGGATGTTGGCGCCAGCTGGTTTCTGAACCGGATGCCGGGGCGTTCCGGTTTGTTCCTTGGCCTGAGCGGTGCCCATATGAATGCGGCTGACGCCTGTTTTGCCGGGTTTGCGGATCGGGTGATTGCCCATGATCACAAGGCACAGGTGCTGGATAGCTTGCAGCGCTCAGAGATGCTGTCAGATCGCGCCCATCTCGCCGTCAGTGATGTGTTGCGTGAATTTGAGCAGGAGTCTGCGCGCGTTCGACCTGAATCTGAACTGCGGCGTCTGCTGGATGACATCAACCGACTGACGGATGCCAATACACTAAGCGAAATTGCGGCCCGGATTGCTGCTTACGATGGCGACGAACCGCTCTTCCAGAAGGCGGCCAAGGTCGTGAGTGCAGGCTCCCCGACGTCCATGGCGATTTTCGAGCGACAGCTACAGGAAACCCGTCATGACAGTTTGGCTCAGGTGTTTGAAAAGGAGCTGAAGTTGTCAATCCGCTGCCTCGAGAAAGGCGAATTTGCGGAAGGTGTACGTGCGCTGCTGATTGATAAAGACAAGCAGCCACGTTGGCGTTATTCCTCGCTGGAAGGCATGGATCAGAACTGGATCGACGGTTTTTTCGATCACGCCTGAACGCATCCATCGATAGACAGTAGCCGATATAAAACGGCCGATACACAACAACAAAAGGAACAGCCAAATGTCAGCAATTACTTTTATCGGGCTCGGCAATATGGGCGGGCCGATGGTACTCAACCTGATCAAGTCCGGCCATGATGTGACCGTATTTGATCTGTCGGAAGCCGCGATCAAAGTGGCAACAGATGCCGGCGCCAGTGCAGCCGGCTCGGCAGCCGAAGCAGTCGAAGGCGCGGAGTGCGTCATCACCATGCTGCCTGCCGGGAAGCATGTGGAAGCGGTTTACCTTGGCGATGAAGGGCTGCTGGCCCGCCTGCCTGAAAATACGCTGGTGATCGACTCGTCCACTATCGCGCCAGAAACTGCGCGAGGTGTGGCTGAAGTTGCTGCACAGAAGGGTATCCGGTTCATGGATGCGCCTGTATCAGGCGGCGTCGGCGGGGCAAAAGCCGGCACCCTGACCTTTATCTGCGGCGGCGAAGACGCAGTGTTCGAGCAAGCCAAACCGGTGCTGGAATGCATGGGGAAAAACATCTTCCTGGCGGGTCCCAGCGGTGCGGGGCAGGTTGCCAAGCTATGCAATAACATGCTGCTGGCGATCCTGATGAACGGCACATGTGAAGCGCTGGCGCTGGGCGCGAAAAATGGCCTGGATCCTTCGGTGTTGTCTGAAATCATGCGCCAGAGTTCCGGCGGCAACTGGGCGCTGAACGTCTACAACCCCTGGCCCGGGGTTATGGAAAACGTGCCCGCATCGAATGACTATCAGGGCGGCTTCCTCGTTGACCTGATGAGCAAGGATCTGGGGCTGGCGTTTGATAACGCTGTGCGCAATCACGCACCGATTCCAATGGGGTCGCTCGCCCGAAACATGTACGCACTCCATGGCCAGCAAGGCAATGGTCGCTTGGATTTTTCAAGTATCCAGCGGTTTTACCGGGGCGACGAAAGCCAGTAAAAGTGAACCGGCTCTACCAATCGCGAGACTGGTGGAGCCATTTATTATCATGTGTCATGGTGAGTGGCGGTTTGCTTCGATAGACTGTGCGGATGCCTGATAATCGAGACCACAACATGACATTGCCGTCCGCCCCTGAACAGCAACCCGAAGCTGATCGCCCCGAATCGACTGCACCCTCTGCTTACGCCAATCTCAAGACACCGGTTTACGGCTTGTTTGCGTTGGGCATTCTGTACACCTTCTACCTTGCACACCAGATTGTATTACCCATCGTACTAGCGATTCTGGCCAGTCTGCTGCTTGCACCTGCGGTTTTCTATGCCCGCAGTCACTGGCGTATTCCTCCAGCGGTTTCGGCACTCGTGCTTATTTTGGCCATGCTGGCAGGGATGGTCGGCGTCGGTTGGGCTGTAGCGACACCGATGTTGGACTGGGTTGAAAAAATACCCGACGGCATGACACGCCTGATGTCCGGTAGTAGTGAGATTACCGCCAATATCGAAAAGGTGACGGAGTCGGCCAAGAAAGTTGAGGAGAAGATGATGGAATTCTCCGAAGATGAGCCGACGCAGGTTGTGGTGGAATCGAACTCCTGGCAGCAAACCCTGTTTACCAAGGCCCGAAATGGCGTGAGTGGGCTGGCGTTGGCATTGGCACTCAGCTACTTCCTGCTGGTCAGTGGTGACCGGTTGATCAAGAATTTTGTGCGTCAGTTGCCACGCCATCATCGGCGTATGGCACTCAGTGTGGTTGGCGAGTCGCAGCACCAGATTGCCCAGTACCTGGCAGTGATCACCGCCAGCAACTCGCTGGTCGGGTTGATTACAGGGCTTGGGTGTTGGGCGCTGGGTCTGCCTTCGCCTGCCGTATGGGGGCTGATTGCAGGTCTGGCGCGGTTTATTCCCTACCTGGGCGTTATCCTTACGGTGCTGATGCTGGGCGTTGTGTCGCTCACATCGCTGGATACCTTATGGATGATGGCGATTGCGCCTATCGGCTACCTCGCGCTGACATCGCTGGTGGGTTTCTTCGTGGAGCCCTATATTCATGGCTTCCGCATGCAGATCAACCCGATCGTTATCTTTATTTCGATCTTCTTCTGGGGGTGGCTGTGGGGCCCGGTTGGCGTTGTGATGGCGGTTCCCCTGATGACGGTGATTCAGGTGGTACTGCGCCAGATTCCTCGCCTCAAGCCGATATACAAAGTCATCGCGCGATAGCCTGACGATGTATTCCTGCTCGGTTCTTCGGCTGCTCCTGCAGCCGAAGCTTCAGTTCTGGTGGAGCCGAAAGGCGCCTGGATTTCCCGCCCCATGCCTGTGTCCGACACCGGCAGCCTTGCGTGCTGCTCGAAAGCTGAAGCCTTCGCGACAGTAGAGTGACTTTCGCCCTCTGCCGGCACCATCCAAAAAGTGTCGTGCCTTGTACTAATTGACAGGCCAGCTGCACTGACTCTGCTCAAAAAATAACCTAACCTGTTCGGGCACGCATTGTTATTTACACACTGCAACCCGGATTCGTTCCGGACAGGAGGGCGCAATGATTCCGCAAACCATGAAGGCCGTGCAGCTGGTAGGGCATGGCGGTCTTGATAAACTGGTGTACAGCGAAGATGTGTTTGTTCCTCAACCCGGCAAGGGGGAAGTGCTGATTGAGGTAAGCGCCTGTGGTATGAACAACACCGACGTGTGGGTGCGCGAGGGCGCCTATGGCAGTGATACGGACCCAGACTCGGTATCCACCTGGCGTCGCGGCCGCTCAACGCTGGAGTTTCCCCGGATTCAGGGCACGGACACGGTCGGGCATATTGTCGCGGTGGGCGAAAGTGTACCGGACAGCCGTATCGGCGAGCGTGTCATTGTAGATTTCAGTATCTATAACCGCCCGGAAGGCGACAACAGTCTGGCGGACATTGATTACATCGGCCACGGCCGCGACGGTGGTTACGCAGAATACACGGTTGTGCCTTCTGAAAGCGCCTATGCCACGACCTCTGATCTGAGCGACGCCGAGCTTGCAACTTTCTGCTGCGCTTACCTGACCGGTGAACAGATGATCGATCGTGCTCGGCTGGATGCCGGGGAGCGTGTTCTGGTTACCGGTGCTTCAGGCGGTGTCGGCTCTGCCATCATCCAGCTGGCCCGCGCCCGTGGGGCCATTCCCTATGCCGTAACCACGCGGGAAAAAGCAGCCGCGATGAAAGAAATCGGCGCCGAAGGCGTTATCTTGCGGGGCGAGGGCGATCTGGTAGAGCAGGCGGAAGACGTTGCGGGTGGCTACCCGATTGATGTCGTGGCCGATCTGGTAGCCGGCCCCATGTTTAACGACCTGCTTCGCATCCTCAAACCCGAAGGCCGGTACACCACGGCAGGCGCCATAGGCGGGCCGGTTGTCCAGCTGGATCTGCGCACCATGTACCTCAAACAGTTGGAGCTGCACGGTTCGTCGCAGGGCACGCGCGTGGCTTTTCGCCGGCTGCTGAAATATATCGAGGACGGCAAGATTCGCCCGTTGCTGGATCGCACCTTCAAACTGTCGGATTTCCATGCCGCTCAGACCGCGTTCATGTCGAAAGCCTATATTGGCAAGCTGGTAGTCGTCCCTGATCACAAGTGGGATGAAGTAGGTGCGCCTTATGCCCAGTAGCCAGCAAGGGCGCATGCGCTCAATCGGCCTTGTCGATATGCAATCCGGTGGTGATGTAAGCCGCATTATTACCAGCGGTGTCGGGCACTTGCCCGGTGGAACGGTGCTGGAGCAAATGCGCTATATCCAGAAACACGGTGATGGTTTCCGCCGGTTGCTGTTGTCGGAGCCCTACGGCGATCCGTTTATGTCACTGGATCTGATCGTGCCGCCGGACAACCCCAAGGCCCAGGCGGGCTATATCATCATGGAAGCCATGGGGTACCCGCTTTACTCCGGCTCCAATACCATCTGCACCGCAACGGCCGTATTGCAGACCGGCATCGTGCCGATGGAAGAAGGCGAGCAGTCGTTGATTCTTGAATCACCGGCCGGGCTTGCCCAAATCAAGGCTACGAACCGGAACGGGCGGGTTGAGTCAATCACCACTCAGGGTGAACCCGCCTATGTGGCGGCCCGCGATCAAGTGGTGGAGGTGCCGCACTACGGCAAGGTGACGTTTGATCTGGTGTGGAGTGGCGCCTACTTTGCAATGGTCGATGCGGGACGTCATGGTTTCAAACTGATAGCAGACGAGATGCCGGCGCTGGCGGCTTTCGGTCATGCGCTGGTGACGGCAGCGCGCCCCATGGTGACGCATGAGCATCCTGAACTGGGGGAAGTGGGCCCTTTGCCGTTCGCCCACTTGATGGGGCCATTGGAATCCGTTGGCAATGAGGGCTATCGCTCGCGCTCCGCGACCTACGTTCATCCGGGTGTCATCTGTCGAAGTCCGACCGGCACCGGCACCTCCGCTCGCCTTGCGCTGATGTACGACGGTGGCGAGATCAAGGATGGTCAGTGGATTGAAACCATTTCTCCCCGCGGCAGCAGCTTCATCGGCACGGTGCTGGGTGAGGCCAATGTGGCGGGGCATCGGGCGATGCACAGTAATATTACCGGCAAAGCCTGGACTCTGGCCCGTTCTGAAGTCGTGGTCGACCTTGATGATCCGTTGATTGACAGTACCGATCTCGAAGGCGTGCTCGACAAGTCGCCTTAAATCTAACGGAGAGTACGGTCTGCATGACCGTACTCTCCGAAACGTTCGCCCAACCTCAAACCGTGCCTGAAAGCTGGCATGAGTCCTGCTCAACCTCTTCAGAACCCTTCCGCACGTCTTTCAATCTGCTACTGGCAGATTGGACTGGCACCAATTGAGTGCGTGTGCGGGTTTTGACTGCACCGGGGTATGGCGTCGTGCTGTTCCTGGACAACTTATTCTTAGTGAGGGAGAGCGAGATGAATAAAGAACTGATGACTGCCCGCATACTGGAAGCCAAAGCGCTTAAAGGAATCTCCTGGGAGGCGATTGCAGAGGCAATAGGCAGATCACCGGTATGGACAACGTCTTGTTGTCTCGGCGCCAACGGCATGCCTGAAGACAAAGCGAATGCCGTTTGCGAGTTCCTGGGGCTGGATCAGGATGTGTCGGACATGCTGCAGGAATGCCCTTACAAAAGCTGGGACTGGGCCGTGCCGCAGGATCCATTGCTCTACCGGTTCTACGAAGTGACCGGCGTCTATGGCGATACCCTCAAAACCCTGATCCACGAAAAATTTGGTGACGGCATCATGAGTGCAATCGACTTCACCATGTCCGTCGACAAGGAAGAGAATCCCGCAGGCGACCGGGTAGTGGTCACCATGAACGGTAAATTCCTCCCCTACAAGCAGTGGTAAACGAGAGCGCAAATACCCTGCTTCAGCGCAAGAACCCTTCCTGTCGCCCCTCTCTCGTTGTGTGAGAGGGTGCTCAGCAACCTTGTTGCTCACATCTTCCGACGTTAAGTCTTTCGCCCCAGAAAACGATATCTCCATCGCTTGCAGTTTATGCAAATGATAACTATTATCATTTTAAGGATTTGCTAGCGCTTTATATCAGGAGATACCCATGTCACAGCCCGCCCGTTATGCCTCAGTTAAAGAAGACAGGGAAGTCGAGCCTCGAGACGCCGAAATTCTGGAAGGCGCCAAGCTCGCCGGCATGGCCCTTGCGATCGCACTGGTGATAGGTCTGGTTTCAGCAGCCGGATCGATTTAACGAGCAGCGGCTGCATTGATAAGCTCGTTACCAGCCCTCAGTTGGGATGCCGTGTTTTTCGAGGTAGGCGCTGTTTTCACGAAGATAGCTTTTTGAAAGGTCGGGATAGCGGTCAGTTCGCCCTTGAAGTTCATTCGCTTTAAGGCGGCTCACTTCGATTTCATTGCCGATCTGATTTTGTATCCAAATAACAACTCTGCCACCGGGAGCGAGGCCAACCGTTAAAATATCTCTAGGCCGTTCGAACTTCCCTAGACTGGTTTCATAGGTTGCTGGTTTGGTCATTTTTTCGCCAAGGTTTTGTGGTAGCGAAAACGTTTTCTCGTATGTTTTGTTTTCAGCAAAAGAGTACCACTCAATACTGATCTTGCTGGGTATTTCTGTAATCGGCCCCCCTTTCCCTTTTGGGCCGTCAGCACCGCTCCAGCAGCATCGAACGTACCCCATAGACATTTTGGTTTGCCTTCCGTCGGATGTACGCATCACAAACTCGTCTACCCAAACGTCATAGTGCTCTGGAGTTCCGACGCCGATGTGCATTGTCGTCTTTTCGTCTGCTTGGGTTGCACAGCCGAATAGCACCAGACTCACAAGTACCAGGACGCAGGTCCTTTTGTTGCTCATGCCGTTGCCTCCGGTTTGTTGGGGTGTATGATTCGTGAACGGTTATTTGCTGGTCTGAAAGGATTCATGGCTTGTACCGGGATTTCCATGCTGAATTTAAAATCATGAATTAGTGTTTCGTATAAGCCAAAGTGATCTGAATGGTGAATATATTTCTGCTTTAAAAGCATATTATGGTGTTCTTCCAGTTTTGGGTGAACGTTGCCGCGATTCACTTCTTTTAGTATCTGTTCGGATATCGGCTCAAGCTCTTCGGGCAAATCAATATCCTCCCTAGTAGGCAACGGTTTGAAGGGCGAGCCAGCGCCTGATGCAAGCATGTGAAGAATCCGAAGGCTAATTCTTGAAAGTTCTCCGCGTACTACGCGATTCATTACGAGTTTCAGTTGCACCTCGCCAAACGGCTCAGGGTGAGCTCGAATTTCTTTTTCAATATTAAGTGCCGGTTCTGATCTGTTGAGCAGTTTGGGACTGTTCTCGCCCAACCAGCCTTCTGCTTCAGTAATTTTCTTCATCTTTTCCAGATTGTCCCAAGCAAGAGTCTTCTCTGGCCAGCGGGTTTGGCTGCCATTGATGCGCAGAATAGGGCTAAGAAGCAGGTTCTCTGTCTGGATATCGTGGTAACCGCCGCCGACATCTGAGTGAGCACCTGGTAGTGCTATTTCTTGAAAATTTGAGGGGATGCTTCCGTCACGAGCATAGAGGCTGTTTAGCGAGAAGTTTTTGCGGCATTCGTCTGTGGCTGTCAGTTGTACGGCCGCCAAAACATCGGCTGGATTAAGATGTGTATTAACTGGGGCGTTATTCGCGTCGCTGGCAGAAAGGTCTCCCTCCGTAAAATTGGCTACGCCAGCCACAGTGTCAAACAGACCAAGGAAACGAATGGTGATCTTTGAAGGCCTCTCGAGGCCAAACCGAGTAAATGCTTTACTCAATCCTCCATCAGTTTCGTTCGTTATCTCATTGACAGCATGCCGAGCTGCCGCGGCGCCCCGACTGAAACCGAATATGTCTAAAGTTAAGGTGTCTATTGTGTTTCGGCCAGCACTATTGCTGGCGAGGCGTGCGACATCGTCCAGTGCAACTTCGACTTGTGTGGTTATACCTGTGTCACCTGTTCCGGTTGCCATACCAATTAGTGAGTCATCTTTACCCGTAGATGTTCCCACGCCCGGTACATAAATGCCCAATCCAACTGTTTTGGTTGTCTCAGTTTCTTTGTCTTGCTCTTCATAAAGGGTCCAGAGCTTGTGGACGTTGGTTATTGCATTCCCATAACTCCCACCCATCATCAACGCCAGCCGCTTCTCACACTCAGCATCATCAATTTCGCCTCGACGGCGCGGGGCAAGGCAGGTTTGTTCAACTTCTTGGTTGAATATCTCAATGTTGCCGGCGTTGTTCAGGGTGCCGTCCAGAAACAGGCCTACTTCGAGGTGAAGTGCTTTCCTGGGCTTTTCCTCTTTGGTGGGCGCGGCGGTCGCTTGGGCTGCCAGAGGTGCGATTGTTGCGGCTGCGCCAAGAGGGAGTTTCAGGTTGTTGCCGTTGGCCTGCTTTGCGTTTTCCCGTTCACGATTCTGGCGGGCGCGGAGGTCTGAGTCGAATGACGAGGCGCTCAGACTGCCGACGCCGCCAGGGCCGAGGGTGTGGATCTGTTCTGGCGTGATTTGCCAGTCATTGAGTCGGGCGACTAACTGCTCCAAGTTCTGGCCGAATACTTTGCGGGTGAGGGCCCAGCGGCCTGGAAGTGCGTTGCCTTCTTGCCAGATGATAATCGGATCGAATGGCTTGCCGTCGGCGGTGCCGAGCACCAGGAACAGTTCGCCGGCTCTGAGCTCTGAGACCAGAATCGGAAGCGCGAGGTGCCTCGGCAACGGTCTATTGGGCTCATAGCCGGGCACGTCGCTCGGTTGCCATCGAAGAGAGGAGGTAAGTTCGTTGGTTTGCTGGCTGACGATCGCGCCAGCGCTAAAAGGGGACTCAATATGAGGGAGGTCCCCAAGCGACAAGTCGCGGGGCTTTTTGATCTGCATGGGCGCATTTCCTTTGCGTCGTTATCGTCACGCCAATCCTTGGCGTTATGGGAATGTAGCGATACCGGCCTGGGGATGCAAACTGTCGAGGGTAGAGCAACCTGCTACGCGACGACGCCTGCCTGCACTAATGCCTCGATCGTGCGGGCGTCCAGATTCAGGTCATGCTCCAGCAACGCCCTTGTATGATCGCCGAGCCTGGGCGGCGCTGAGCGATAGGTTGCAGGTGTCGCGCTGAACTTGGCGGGGTAGGCGACGGTCGGAATGTCAGAACCATCGCTCCGGGTCATGGGGACGACCATCTCGCGGGCTGCCACTTGTGGATCATCGAAGACGTCCGGAATTGTGTTAATGGGGCCGCAGGGCACGCTGGCGGCTTCCAGAGCTTTGATGATCTGATCTCGGGAGTAGTGAGAGAGGCGATCTTCCAGTATGGATTCCAGTTGATCGCGGTTGGCTACACGATTGGCGTTTGTCTGGAACTGCGGGTCTGTGCCAATCGTGCTGAGTTCCAGAACATCGCAGAGCGCCTGAAACTGACGATCGTTGCCGCAGGCGATAATCACGTGACCGTCTTGCACTGGGTATGCGCGATAGGGCACCAGATTGGGATGGTTGTTTCCCATGGGACGAGGGGTGCGTTTGCCCACGAGCCAGTTAGAACCCTGATTGGCAAGCATGGCGACCTGGCAGTCGAACAGGGCGCAGTCGATATGTTGACCTTCTCCGGTGCGATCCCGATGGGCAATAGCGGCCAATATCGAAGTGGCGGCGTACATGCCGGTGAACTCATCTGCGATCGCAACGCCGGTTTTCAGAGGTTCGGCTGGTTGCTCTGCGGTTTCAGGCTGTCCGGTAATGCTCATCAACCCACCCATGCCCTGAATCAGGAAGTCGTAGCCTGCACGGGCAGAGTAGGGGCCGGTCTGGCCAAAGCCGGTAATTGAGCAGTACACCAGTCTCGGATTCATCTTGTGCAAGCTGGCGTACTCCAGCCCGTACTTTTTCAGGCCGTCAACTTTGAAGTTCTCGACCAGGATATCCGCTGACCTGGCGAGTGTACGTATCAGCTCGGCGCCTTCCGGATTGGAAAAATCGACGCAGACAGACTCCTTGTTGCGGTTGCAGCAGGTAAAGTAAGCGGCATCTGAAGGTTGTTCTGCTTCATTGTGGAGAAATGGCGGGCCCCAGCGTCGTGTGTCGTCGCCGGAAGTACTTTCAATTTTGATAACGCGGGCGCCGAGGTCGGCAAGGATCTGGGTGGTCCAGGGGCCGGCCAGTATGCGGCTGAGATCAAGAACGGTCAGGTGGCTTAAAGGGCCGGTTCGGGAGGTGTCGGTTCCGGAGGGGGAGTGGTCGGGCATAGGGCTGCCTCTGTCGAATGGGAGGGTGCACAAACGGGCCCCGACCAGCATGATGCGCTGTGGTCGGGGCCTGTCGGTGTATCACTTTACTTGGGTTCAGCCGGTGAAGGCTTGAATACCAGTCTGTGCCCGCCCGAGAATCAGTGCGTGCACGTCGTGTGTGCCCTCGTAGGTGTTGACGGCTTCCAGGTTGACCATGTGGCGGATAACACCGTATTCGTCAGAAACACCGTTGCCACCCAGCATGTCGCGGGCGGTACGGGCGATATCCAGTGCTTTACCACACGAGTTGCGCTTCATCAGTGAGGTGATTTCCACTGCAGCTGCGTGTTCATCTTTCATGCGGCCCAGGCGCAGACATCCTTGAAGGCCCAGAGTGATTTCGGTCTGCATATCGGCCAGCTTCTTCTGGATCAGCTGGTTAGCTGCCAGAGGGCGCCCGAACTGTTTGCGATCCAGAACGTACTGGCGTGCTGCGGTCCAGCAGAATTCCGCTGAGCCCAGGGCACCCCAGGCAATACCGTAGCGGGCTGAGTTCAGACAGGTGAAAGGTCCGCGCAGACCGGTAACACCCGGCAGCAGATTTTCTTCAGGTACAAAAACCTCATCCATCACGATCTCGCCGGTAATCGACGCGCGCAGGCTGACTTTGCCGTGAATCGCGGGTGCGCTCAGGCCTTTCATGCCCTTATCGAGGATAAAGCCGCGGATCTTGCCGTCTTCGGTTTTGCCCCAGACAACAAAAACATCAGCGATCGGGCTGTTGGTGATCCAGATCTTGGCGCCGCTCAGCTTGTAACCGCCGTCGACTTTCTTGGCGCGGGTTTCCATGCTGCCGGGGTCAGAGCCGTGGTTTGGCTCAGTCAGGCCGAAACAGCCGATCCACTCACCGCTTGCCAGTTTCGGCAGGTACTTCTGTTTCTGCTCTTCGGAGCCGAATTCGTTAATTGGCACCATAACCAGTGATGATTGAACGCTCATCATGGAGCGGTAGCCGGAATCGACCCGCTCGACTTCCCGGGCGATCAGGCCATATGACACGTAGTTCAGGCCCGCTCCGCCGTATTCTTCAGGAATAGTGGCGCCCAGCAGGCCGAGTTCGCCCATTTCGCGGAAGATGGCCGGGTCGGTTTTTTCGTGGCGGAAGGCTTCCAGTACGCGGGTGGCCAGCTTGTCCTGAGCGTAGTTATGGGCGGTATCCCGCACCATGCGCTCATCTTCTTCCAGTTGGTCGTCCAGGCGAAGGGGGCTTAACCAGTCAAACTCGGCTTCATGGCGGCTCATTGTTCGGTAACCTCACATTTAATGTTGTTGGCGGTGTCTCGGCGGGTGATTAAATGCGCGAGATCGTTGGTAAATTAAGCATTGGAACATGCTAATGAATTACCCCGTGTTGGCTCAAACGATAATATTTCATTTCATTGTGCATAAAACTCACTTCATAATAACGCTATCGATTAATAACGGGAGGAATGGCATGCGTCGCAAGGTGCCCAGCACAACCGTGTTGATGGGGTTTGAGGCCGCCGCACGGCACGTTAGCTTTACCGAGGCTGCCCAGGAGCTGTCCCTGACCCAGAGTGCGATCTGTCGTCAGATTGCTTCGCTGGAGGAGTTCCTTGGCGTCAAGTTGTTCCGGCGTGGCCGCCAGGGCGTGCGCCTGACCGACGCGGGTTACAACTATCATCGTCAGGTGGCTCAGCGGCTGAATGAGATAGAGCGCGACACGCTGTCCGTCATGGGAAATCATGGTACAGAAAACGCACTTGAGCTAGCCGTTGTGCCGACGTTCGGCACGCGCTGGCTGATTCCCCGTTTGCGCCGGTTCAAGGCGTTGCATCCGCACATTACCGTTAATATGACCAACAAGACGCGGCCGTTCCTGTTCTCGGATACGCCGTTTGATGCTGCGATCTATTTTGGTGATGGCGCCTGGTCGGGTACTGAAACGACATTATTCATGCACGAGCGACCGGTACCGGTCTGCAGTCCCGATCTGATCGAGGGCAGGGCCACGCTTTCCTATGATGAGATCGTGAACTACCCGCTATTGCAGCAAACAACGCGTCCGTATGCCTGGCGGGAATGGTTTCGTTCGCTGGATATGCGAGTTGAGCGAGACATGTCCGGCCAGCGTTATGAGTTGTTCACAATGCTTGCAGAAGCGGCGACCCACGGGATGGGGATTGCGCTGATACCACCGTTCCTGATCGAGCGGGAACTCGAGTCCGGGCAATTGATTGTGCCGGTTTCCCACAGCTTTCAGAATCGTGGCGGCTATTACTTTGCACTACCCGACCATCGGAAGGATGACGAGACAGTGAATTGCTTCAGGGAGTGGGTATTGAGCGAAGGTGAGTTTGCGTGATCCTACGCCTCTTCGGCTCTTGGATTCCTTGGATAATACCGCTCGGGCAGCCGCTCAATATGCGGGAAGAACCGGGTGTCTTTGTAGGGCATTTTCATGAAGCCGGAAACGCCAAGCCCGGTAATCTGATTCACCGCTGACAGGATTTCGTCCAACCGCTGGCTGAATTCCGCTTCTTTATCCGGGTCCAGCAATCGGTAGTGGCTGTGGATTTTCAGGTGGCGGGGGAGTGCCTCGAAAATAATCATCCCGGTGTGATGGATGCTGTTGAGGGCTTCGAGGGATTTGATAATGGTGTCGGGCAGGACCAGGAATTCTTCCGGGTCTGGCCCGTCTTCGAAGTAGGAATGTACCCGGGAGCGGTCTTCCACTTCCGGCGCCGCGCTGACCTGATAGGGCAGTTGCATGTCGGGGGTTACTACAAAGGGCTGGTCTGGCTCATCACGGTCGATGTGGAGGGTATCGCGGGCGTTGAACAGGCAGCTTTTGAAAATCCCCTGACGGTAGATCGCCTGCGCCAGATTCACCATGTTGTTAACAGCCGTGGTGAAGGCCGTTTTCAGTGACGGGTCATGAAGATTCAGCGACGTGTCGACGTATATGCCATCGGCCTCCCAGCGCACCGCAAGTCCGCCTTCCACCGGATAGCGTCCCAGTCGGCTCACCGCCGCGAGAAACGCCTTCTCGGTCTCGCCCATGCCCTGCATGAAGTTCTTGTAGTAGCGGTCAAGCTGGACATCGTTGACGTCGTTAAGGGTCTCTGGGGCGCCTTCCTGCCGAAGGAATGATTTGCGCGAACTGTAGACGACGGTATCGATCTCCCGATCCGATTGCCGGGTCCACACCGGTACCAGCGGTGTCGGCGCGGGCTCTGGCAGATCGATCATGACGGTGCGCGCCAGTCGGGGCATTTCCCGCAGATAGTAATCGCCGGCTTCACGCCGCTTTTCCGGGTCCGGGTCGAGCATGCCGTCGAGCATGCGGGCAAACTCCATTGGCAGACCCAGTGCGGAAGCGGGAATTGCCCGGTGGCCAAAGCGGCAGGATTGCCCGGATGCGAGGGCGTAAAGCGTGCCGGCTGCGCCCTGTTCGTCAAAGCGAGGCGAAGACAGTCCGCCGTAGAGCTGGTCGTCACCGATAAAGTAGACATCCCCCAACCGGGCATTGGTTTGCTGGAGGTTGTCGGACATCAGTTCCATTACATTGGGGGAAAGGAACTGCTGATTGGCATCCAGTTGAGCAAATACTGATGAGCCCCAATCGATCAGGGCGACGTTTTCAGTCGCCGCATCAAATACAAGGTTGGACGGTTTGATATCGCCGTGCACGATCGGGCGCCCGGAAGGGCCGTTCTCACGACGCAGGTTGCGCAGGATATCGGCGATCTGGTCTGCAATACGAATGACCAGCCGGGGCTTCAAGCGGCCTTCTAGCAGCGAGACTTCTTCAAGGTTAAGCCCGGCCGCGCGCTCCATTACCAGTATTGGCTGATTGCGGGCCCGCTGAAAGGCGATCAGGCGGGGCACCCGTGGATGCTCCACCTGTTCCAGAATATAGGCCTCGTCTTCGAGCCGGTCTTGCAGGTGTTGGGGCAGGTTGATGCGGGTGAACTTGAATACGTGTTCGGTCTCACCCGCACGCTCCAGCGCCGGCCGGCCTGAAAACACAAAGCCGTAGGCGCCTTTGCCGATCATTTCGATATCGTGGTAACCCAGTTGCCGGAGCTGATCCGTGCAAAGCGCCACCCAATCCTTCAGCTTTCTCGCATCGTCGTGGCTGAGCAGATAAATCGACTGCTCTTCCGGGATGTAGAACTGCTGTAGCTGTGAAGGCTGAGAAGGTGGCGCCATGCAATCAGCTCAGGTGCAGCAGCATGGACTGTGGCGACTCGAGATAGCTTTTCCACAGGTTGTTGAACCGGGCAATGGTGCCGCCATCAATAATGCGATGGTCGCCCGCCCAACTGATTGACATGATCGCACGCTCAACCACCTGTCCGTTGGCATCGAAACGCGGCAGTTTCTGGGTGCGGCCCAGCGCCACGATCGCCACCTCCGGCGGATTGATAATGGGCGCCGCATATGTGCCGCCCAACGCGCCGATGTTGGATATGGTGATGGTGCCGCCTTTCAGGTCTTCCTGGCTGACACGGCCTTCACGGGCCGCTTCAGTCAGGCGGGCCACTTCATCGGCCACTTCCAGCAGGGTGAGCTGCTCAACGCCTTTTACATTGGGCACGATCAGGCCGATCTTGCTGTCCACCGCCATGCCGATATTGCATTGGGGCTGGTAGTGAATCTCGGTGACGTCATCATTGATGCTGCTGTTGAGAATCGGGAATTCCTGAACAGCCAGCGCCATCGCCTTCATGATGAACGGCATCAGCGTTAGTCGCGTATTACGGGCTTCTGCTTCTGGCTTGAGTTGCTGACGCAGTGCCAGCAGGTCCGTGACATCGATATCTTCACTGAAGTTGAAGTGAGGAATGGTCGAAGCGGATTGCACCATGCGTTTGGCCATCGCCGCCTGCATGCCACGGATCGGTTCAACCCGAACTTCCTGATCCTGCTGTGAGGCGCGGCGAGAACGCGTGGTTGTGGCATCGCTGCTCTGGCCTGCTTTAGTGGTATCGGCGGGCTTTTCGAGGTGGGCCAGTACGTCTGCTTTCAGTACCCGCCCGTCTTTGCCTGAACCGTCGATATTGGCTAGCGTCAGTTCATGTTCCCGCACCAGCCGACGAACTGCCGGGCTTGCCGGAATGCGCTGTCGGTCGTTGGATGATGTTGATTTCGAAGCCGTCGCGGGAGCGGTTTCTGCGCTTTTTGAAGGTGCAGTCTGTTTTGCTGCGGGAGCGGGAGCATCGTCCCGTTCACGGGGAATAAACGCAAACAGCGGCGAGTGCACCTTGGCCAGCGTCTCTTTCTGGTAATAGAGCTGGGTCACGCGGCCGGCTTTGGGCGCGGTGATCTCGACCATGGCCTTGTCGGTCATCACATCCACAACCGGCTGGTCTTCCTCGATTTCATCGCCTTCGGCAATACGCCATTCCACCACTTCGCACTCGACGATACCTTCGCCGATATCCGGCAGGATAAAGTCTTCGGTTTCGCCATCGTCGTGTGCGACTGTCTCGCCCTGGTGTTCGGCTTCTGGCTGCTTGTCGTCAGCCGCCGTGGCATCCTGTTTTGCAGGTGCGGCCTCAGGTTTTGTCTCGCTGGCACTGTTCTGTTCGCCGCCTTCTTCCACCAACTCGAATAAAGGAGCGTGGACTTTCGCAATGTCGCCTTCCTTATGATAAAGACGCGTCACGCGGCCTTTGTAGGGGGCGGGGATTTCGACCAGCGCCTTGTCGGTCATCACTTCGGCAACAGGCTGATCTTCTTCGATCATGTCACCTTCGCTCACCAGCCATTTGACCAGCTCGCACTCCACGATACCTTCGCCGATATCGGGCAGAATAAAATCACTCATGGTTACTCTCCTGTCCTGATATCAATCTAGAATTCGACGCTTTCCCTGATGGCCTCGTAGACCTTCAGGTGGTTGGGGAAGTGCTCTTTTTCCAGCACCAGCGGGAAGGGAGTATCCATCCCGGTAACCCGTGCGATCGGAGATTCCAGATAGAGGAAGCAGCGTTCCTGAATCGTAGCCGCGATTTCACCGGCAAAGCCGCCGGTCAGCGGGGCTTCGTGAGTGACGACCAGTCGCCCGGTCTTGAGTACCGATTCGGCAACCGTTTCCACATCCCAGGGCAGAATCGTGCGCAGGTCGATGACTTCGCAGGAGATGCCTTCTTTTTCGGCCATCTCGACAGCCTGTTCGATGACTTCCATCTGTGCGCCCCAGCCCAGAATCGTGATGTCAGAGCCTTCCTTGAGGACTTCCGCTTCACCTATCGGCAGCTGGTATTCGCCTTCCGGCACTTCGCCGACAGAGGCGCGATACAGCCGCTTGGGCTCGAAAAACAGGGTAGGGTTGGGGTCATGAATCGAGCCTAAAAGCAGGCCTTTGGCCTGATGCGGATTACGCGGCACCACGATTTTCAGACCTGGCGTGTGGGCGAAATAGGCTTCCGGTGACTGGGAGTGATACAGACCACCGGCAATGCCGCCGCCATAGGGCGCACGAATGGTCAGCCCGCCCACGTTGAACAGATCGCCGGAGCGATAGCGGAACTTGGCTGATTCGTTAACGATCTGGTCAAACGCCGGAAAGATATAATCCGCAAACTGGATCTCGGCGACTGGCACGGAGCCCTGAGCGGCCAGGCCATTAGCAAAACCGATGATGCCTTGCTCAACCAGCGGTGTATTGAAGCAGCGGTCTTTACCGTACTTCTGTTGCAGGTTACTGGTGGCGCGAAAAACACCGCCAAAAACCCCCACGTCTTCACCGAAACACAAAACTTTGTCATTCGCGGCCATCGCGATATCAAGCGCATCATTGATGGCCTGCAGCATGTTCATCTTCGCCATGTTATGCCCCTCCTTTTGACGTGATCGCCGCGTCGTTGGCGCTCTTCGGATACGCCTCCGGATACTTGCGGATATGTGTCTTCAGCTTTTCGAACTGTGCGTTCAGAGCGGGAGGCACCTTGTCATACACGTCAGTGATGAGGGACTCCAGAGGCGGTGGTGAGCGCTTCTGGGCTCGCTTCATGGTTTCCAGCACTTCCTTGCGCAGGCTTTCCTGGAGCTGCTTCTCTTCGTCTTCGCTCCACCACTTCTTCTTTTGCAGCCAGCGCTGCATCCGCAGGATGGGGTCTTTTTCACGCCACACGGCTTCTTCATCTTTACTGCGATAACCGGATGGATCATCTGATGACGAGTGCGCCGCGAGCCGGTAGGTCATGGCCTCAATCAGCACTGGGCGATTTTCTTCCACCGCCATCTTACGAGCGGCTTGGGTGGCTTCGTAAACGGCCAGAATGTCGTTGCCGTCAACCCGGATCACATCCATCTTGTAGCCGTAGGCACGCGGAGCGACACCGTCAGCGGCAAACTGCTCAACCGAAGGGGTGGAGATCGCATAGCCATTGTTACGACACAGGAAAATAACCGGCACGCGATGCACCGTCGCCATGTTCAGCGCGGCGTGGAAATCGCCTTCCGAGGCGGCGCCTTCGCCGAAATAGGTAATGGTGCAGTGACCTTTGCCTGCCAGCTTCTGGCCATAGGCATAACCGGTCGCTTGCGGAATCTGGGTGGCGAGGGGTGACGAAATGGTCATGTAATGGAGCTTGCTTGAGCCGTAATGCACCGGCATCTGGCGGCCCTTGCCGTAATCCATCTCGTTGCCGAACAACTGGTTCATGAACTCGTCGATGGTGAAACCACGATAGGCCAGCGACCCTTGCTCACGGTACTGCGCCATGATCATGTCAGCATCATCCAGCGCTGCGGTGCTGCCTACAACAGAGGCTTCCTCACCGGTGCACTGCATGTAAAAGCTGAGGCGCCCCTGACGCTGCGCGGCGAGCATCCGCTCATCCAGCACCCGGGTGGTCACCATGGCCTTGTAGATGCGCAGGGCCTTGTCTTTTTTGAGGGCAGGGGCTTTGCCGCCTTTATAGAGCGAACCGTCCTGCTTCAATAACTTGAAGGTGGGAATCTGAAACTCCGCACCGTCAGTGAATGTCGGGGAGTAAACAACTTTGGATTTTGTTGTTGTCATAATCCTCTTCCTGGGGTGATGGCTTGAGGAACGAGCACCCTTTGTGGGGGCGCCATTGTCTATATCTTAGCCAATCTGCGGCGGTTGGGTGAACCTGTGCAGAAATGGTAAAGGTTGACCTTAACGTAAAGTGGAAGAGAAGGGTAGGCTCAAAAAGGCGACGTATTGTATTTTTTTAGAGGCGCAATTATATCAGTGTGACACTCCGGTGGCCGGAGCTAAAAGGCCTCTCGCGGGTGATGGTCCGTGTGCGAGAGGCCATGTTTCTATGAATACTAGCGCTTGATACGAGCCGCCAACTGATTCGCTTCCTGCGCCATATGCTCAAGCTCAGGCACTGTTGCCAGATTGCTCTGTGCCACTTCACTCATGGTCACCGAAATTTCCGCGACATCTGAAACGTTACGGTTAATTTCTTCGCACACGCTGGTTTGTTCTTCGGCTGCAGTTGCGACCTGAACCGTCGCTTCGTTGATTCGCGTCATGCGTTCGTGTATTCCGCCAAGCGTTTGCCGAACGGCGATCACGGCTTCGCTGCTCTCTTGGCCGACGATTTCACTGGCCTGCATGAACTCGACCGCATCCCGCGAACCGGAGCTGATCGATTCGATGATTTTGTCGATTTCGACTGTGGCGTCCTGTGTTTTGGAAGCCAGAGTTCGCACTTCATCTGCGACTACCGCAAAGCCGCGTCCGGCTTCGCCTGCCCGGGCGGCTTCAATGGCCGCGTTCAGTGCGAGCAGGTTGGTCTGATCCGCTATTTCGCGAATGACTTCCATAACCTTGCCGACTTTCTGGCTGCTGTCGGCAAGGCGTGCAACGGTTTCACTGGATGATTTGATCTGCGCGATCAGTCTTTCCATGCTGTTGACGGCTTTGTGTATCTGCTGGTCGGCGTCGTCAGTCTGGGCGGACGTTTCCTGTACCTGGCTGGCCACGGTGGCGGCGTGTTGCGCAACATCCTGCGCGGTCGCTGACATCTCGTTCATCGCTGTCGCGATCTGATCAATTCGTTCGTGCGCATCCTGAGATCGATCAGATACCTGATCGGCGCTGTCTCTGATCGTCGCGCGGGTGTTGTCCAGTTTGCCGGCGTTGTCTGATAGCAAAATGCTGGTGGTGACCAGAAACTCATGCAGCTGGCGCGCCGCATCGGCCAGACGCCCCAGTTCGTCAGATCGCTTGATCGTCACGGCCTCAGTGGTATCGCCATTACCGAGTTTCTGGATGTTCGCGATCAGAGTGCGCGTAGGCGTTATAATCGAGCGCAGCAACACGAGCACGCAGACGATGGTTCCAGTCACAATCGCCAGCATGAGTAGGGAGCCGGTGAAGAATGTTCTGTCAGTGACTTCTTCGTTTAGCTTTTCGAGATGCGCATCGGCAGCTTTACGAATCGATTCGGTGGCCTTTTCAATCAGCTCGGCTGGCTCCCGATCGATGCCTTGCACAGCCGTATCGCCGGCAGAGGCGTCAAAGCCGGAGTTGATAAACGATTGATATCCGTCGCGGTAGCTGTCGCCCATTTTTCTGTGCGCAGACTGAAAACGTTGCAGAAGCGATTTCGCCTCGGCATTGGTGACCTCGGGAATCAAGCTCTTGAGCTCATCCTGGATGTTGGCTTCAGAGTCTTTGAAACGCGCCCAGTATTTCTCTCGCTGGCTGGCGTCCCCGCCCCTGATCAGCACGTTCTTCCATTCCTGAACCTGCGTCTTGAACTCAGTGAGCACGTCCAGCGAGGTGATTGCCTGCCCAAGATCATCAGATGCTAGCGAAGAGTAGCTATCCTTTACCTCGATGGTATACACAAAGTAGTAACCGGCGACGGCTGCAATCAGTAAATTGATGGCGAGAACAACGGAAAGAATCCGGTTGAGGATGCTACGGGAATACCACTGCATCGAGTGTGCTCCAGAGTTAGGGCGGGAAGAGGTAATGTCTGCGGTGCAGGAGCTTATAAAGCTCGATGACAGTTTAGGTCGATTGCCGGCCAACTGCGTGTTTTTTTTGGTGTAGAAACTGTTAATGGGGGATTTGCATCGGTGGAAGTTGTTGAGCGCCCCGTTTGAGCGCTCTCAATGTGTTTAGCAGTCTCGGCCTGTCCCGTTAAACCCGAATCTCTTCCAGCCCTGTTTGAACGACGGCACCCTCATAACGCCGCGCAAACTGGTCAATGAAACCGGCAATCCGGGATGGCTGTGTCAGCAGCACCCAATGACCCGCTTCTATATCGCGGCGGTAGAGTTCAGGTACCCATTTGTTGAGGTCTTCAGCGAGCTGGGTGCCGACATAACGATCGTTTTCGGGCACGATCAGTTGCACCGGACAGCGGGCGTAGCGCAGGTTGGGGCGAGTCAGGCGCGGCAGCATGTTGGCGCGATACAGGCGAACACCATCGCGCCCATCGGCAGTTTGCCAGGGGTTGTCGGATGTCTCAGTGACCTGTTCTGTTCGGGCAAGATATTGATCCCAGCGTTTACCTACAAACCCTGTCCAGAGTAACGGGGCCAGCAGCGGAACATGGAATGCGGCGATATACCAGGAACTGGCCATTTGTTTCGCAAGTTGCCGTGCCCGGTTGACCGATGGTTGCCGGAAGCGTTTGCGCATCCAATAGCCAACATGGTCCAGGCAGGGGCCGGAGATGGTGGTGTAGGACTGGATTCGTTCTTGTAGTGGACCCGAGGTCACAGATTCCCAGCTTTGAATGGAGCCCCAGTCGTGGCCGGCAAGGTGAAACGTCTGGTCGGGGATTACTGCATCTACAACCGCTTCCAGATCCCGGGAAAGCTGTGGTAGCCGGTATGCGGATGAGCGGGCTGGGCGATCGGAGCGGCCCGCGCCGCGCACGTCGTAGCGGATAACATACCACTGGGCTGAGAGCGTCTCGGCGACTTTGTCCCATACGGTCAGGTTATCGGGATACCCGTGCACCAGCACAATGGCAGGCGACGCCGGATGACCTTCGGTGACAACGTTAAGTCGTGTGCCTTCGTTGTTTACCCATTGCTGCTGCCTTGCCATTTTCGGTGCCTCTTTTACTCGCATTTAGCCTGTACCTTATCGTGCCTCGCGATTTTGAGCGTGGGCAGGATGGGCCTTTCTTTGGCGTGTTAAGGTCAGCGATGAACCGTTGTGGTTACCTGAAAGCTCAATAGCGAGAGGCCAGGAGTGGGAATGAACCCGAAATCAGCTGATATACCGGCGGACAAACAGGTGATTCTGTTTGACGGCGTCTGTGTCTTCTGCAATTTCTGGAGCCGTTTTGTCATGCGTCACGACCGGCAGAATCGGTTTGTGCTGTGTCATATCCAGTCGGCGACGGGCGAGCGCATATTCCGGCACTTTGGCTTGTCCACCGATGAGCTGGACAGCGTCGTGCTGGTCGCTGGTGATCGCGCTTACCGGCGCAGTGATGCTGTGTTGGGGATTCTGGCGGCGCTGCCTGCGCCCTGGTGCTGGCTTGGCGTACTGAAATGGATACCCCGCCGGCTGCGGGACGCCGTTTATGATGCGATTGGCAAGCGCCGGTATCAATGGTTTGGCCGGTATGACCAATGCCCGATTCCCCGTGCAGAGGATCGGGGCCGGTTTCTGGACTAGCGCTTAAAAGCCCGGGGCTCAGTACCACAATTCCCGCAGTGGCGTCTCCGGCGAGTAGTGATATTGCAGTTGGGCCTGGAGTAACTCGGCCGTTGCCAGCGCATCAGTGAGCGCATGGTGAGGCGCGTAGTAGGGCAGGCCGTAGCGGGTGCGACTGTCAGCAAGCCTGATCGATACGGGTTTGCGTTTGCGCACCCAGTCCAGCAGGCCTGGCCGTTTGTTACGATGCAATCGCGCTTCAAGTGCCATGGTATCGATCACTGGGAACTCTATGCCTTCGTTCAGTCGCCAGCGCAGAGCCTGGTCCAGAAACTGACGCTCAATACTGCGATAGTGCACCACCACAATCTTGCCGGCTAAAGCTTCCAGCACTTCATCAAGGATCTCTCTCAGATCGGGTGCCGCGCTGATTTCCGAGTGAGTGATGCCGTGAAAGGTGACGGACTCACGATGCAATGGCAACACAGGACGCACAATCCAGTGCCGGGATTCCCGGCAGCGAATCCTTTGGGCATCAAACGGCACCAGGCCGATACTGACAATCGAGTGGAAGGTCGGGTCCAGGCCGGTTGTCTCGAAATCGAGTGACACCATCGAGGTGTCCCCAATAGGCGTATCGCCGGATACACAGCCTGCGCTGTAGTAACGGATAAGCCGGGTATCCTGGGCTGACTGGGCCAGTTCGGCAAACCGGGTTGGCCATTCAGGCGTTCCCGAAGCAGCGTTGTCAGGCGTGTTCTGGGACATAGACGGGTTCAGTTGATAATGCCGCCGCTACTGGCATGGTAGCGATGGCGAAGGAATTTCTGGGCGTTGCTCAGCACCAGGAATGCATCTTTGAGGTTGCGTCGCTCAAACGGACTGAGATTTTCGGGTTCAATGTTGTTATCAGGATCGCGGCCTGCTTCAACGTCCATCGCCTGGTGACGGATCCGCACAATGGCGAGAAACTCCAGCGCATCCCGCAGGTTATTGGCAACACCATCCCCGAGCAGTTTGGTTTCGGCGATGGCATTCAGGCGGTCGAAGGTATTCTGGGCTCTGGATCCGCAGGCCAACGCGTGCACTCGAATCAGGTCTGAAAGCGGTGCTGTGCCCCGGCGTTTCAGGTTGATCGAGTTATTGTGCTTGCCGTCTTTCTCCATTACAAAATCGCGGAAGAAGCCGAGTGGCGGCGTGCGGTTGAGTGCCGCACGTGAAAGATACGCGAGAAAGACGGCGTCGCGCTTCGCCCGCTCGGCCACGAGTGTTTTCAGCGTTTCAGCAAACTCGATTTCGCCGGCAATACCATCCAGATCAAAAAAGATGGCACTGTGCAGCAGCGCCTGGGCGCTGGGGTTTCTGATCCACTCAGTGAAGTATTCTTTCCACACTTTCAGTGGCTGGCGCCATTTCGGGTTGGTCGCCATGATATCGCCGGTGCAATAGGTGTAGCCGCAGGCGGCCAGACCATCGCTGACGAATGTGGCCAGCTCGAGAAAATAGGCGTCGTGCTGATTGGGGTCAAAGCTGTCGTCGAGAATCAGGGCATTGTCCTGATCGGTGACGATCAGTTGTTCGTCCCGGGCCATCGACCCCAGTGCCATAAAACAGTAGGGCACAGGTGGCGGCCCGAGCTTATCTTCGCCCAGTTCGAGCAAACGCTGGGAGATGGCACGACCAATGCCCGCCATGGCGCTGCCCACCATGTGTGAATTGGCCCCTTCGTTGACCATGCGAACGAAAGTTGCCCGCACATCTTTGGACAGGCTCTTCAAACCTGAAACGCTGGTTTGCTGATGAATGTTGCTGACCAGATACAGCCCGCTCTGGGACTCATACTGGACAATGTCAGATAGCCCGATAACGCCGACCGGCTTGTGTTTCTGCAGCACCGGCAAGTGGTGGACATTGTGTCGGAGCATGGTGAGCATGGCCTCGAACACGAAAGCGTCAGACGGGATATACACGATATCCGACGACATGATCTCGCTCACCGGGGTGTCGTAGGGTAACCCCGGTGCCAGTGCACGGGTGCGCAGGTCGCGATCGGTAATGATGCCGGCGACCAACGGCGGATCACCCGGCTGCCAGTTCTGTTCGATATCAGCGCCGGGATGCAACAGCACCAGTGCAGATACGTGCTCTTCAGTCATCAGCGAGGCGGCCTCGCGGATTGAAACGGAGGAGGATGCGGTGACCGGCGCTCTCGGTATGAGCCGGGCAACCCGGGAAGTCATCAGGGGGTTGTCTGCTTCCTGCTTTGATACCGCCGCTCGCAGGCGGGACTGGTCTTCAGTTTCTACAAAGTCGGCGAAGTCTTCGTCATTGGCCCAAAGTTCGGTAAACAGGGCATCGGGAATCAGATAAATCAGGGTGTCTTCGATGGCTGTGGCGGGGAAACGCACTTTCTTTTTGTGCATCATGCCCAGCTGACCGAAAATGTCCCCCTCTGCCAGGCGATTGTAGAGATCGCCGTTGCGCAGGTAGACTTCCACCGCGCCGCTGCGAATGAAGTGAAGATCTTTGATCGCCTGGCCATAGGTCAGAATGGTCGACCCTGCCCTGAAGTAGGCGACTTCAACATTCATTGCGAGTTGGCTGAGGGTCTCTTCCGGAAGGTGATCGAACGGCGCAAACCGCGACAGATGCTCGCGCACTTCCATTTGCTCAACTTGCAGGTTGTCGGTCGGATTACCCGGAGTTTTCACGGCCATTGTGCTTCGGTGTCCTTGCGCAGGGTTGTGATGTCATTCTGGCAGAGTTTGATGATTATGCTCAATCCGGGGTCTTTGGCGTATGACAACAGGAACGACTTGTGACCGTAACTGAACCGGCAGTGCCATCCAATCCTCTGACACTGCTCTATCAGGACGATGCCTTGCTTGCGGTGCATAAGCCGGCCGGCCTGCTGGTGCACCGCAGCCCGATTGATCGCCATGAAACCGAATTTGCACTGCAATATGCCCGGGCGCTCAATGGTGGTGACCACGTGTACCCCGTGCATCGGCTTGATCGGCCAACCTCGGGGCTGTTGCTGTTTGCCCGCAGTCCGGATATCGCGCGCCAACTGGGCGAACAGATGATGGGACGGCAGGTCAAAAAGACGTATCTGGCCATCGTGCGAGGCTGGCCGGCCGCCGAAGGACGCATTGATTACGCGTTGCGGGATGAGCCGGAGGACCGGCGGCAGAAACATCAGCCTCAGGTGTCGCGGAATGCGGTCACTGATTTTCAGTGCCTGGGCACGGGCGAGTTGCCGTTTGAGATTGAAGGTTATCCCACCAGCCGCTATGCGCTGATGGCGTTGTCACCGCAGACCGGGCGTAAACATCAACTGCGCCGTCACATGAAACACATCAGTCACCCCATCATCGGCGACGCCAATCACGGCCGTGGTCGGCACAATCGATTCTTTGCCCATCATTTTGGCGAGGCCCGGTTGTTGCTGGCGGCAACCGATATGGCGCTGAATCATCCGGTGACTGGCGAGCGCCTGATGTTATCGGTGATGCCTGAGGCCGGTTTTGTCACAGTGGCCGATCACCTGGGCTGGGGAGCCATACTGCGCAGCCGGTTCTGACCCGAGCGCTGTAAAATGGTTGGACTTTGCACTTGTCTCACACCGCAGCCGATCGGTCAGGATGTCGGCTGGTCAGCCAGGATTTTCTTCAGAAAGTCCCGTGTACGCGGGTCTTGCGGATTGGAGAACAGTTCCGATGGCGGCCCCTGTTCAACAATGCGGCCTTCGTCAATAAAGACCACCCGGTCGGCCACGTCGCGGGCAAACGCCATTTCATGGGTGACGACCAGCATGGTCTGGCGTTCCTGAGCCAGTTGCTTCATCAGTGACAGCACTTCGTCGACCCACTCTGGATCCAGTGACGAGGTGGGTTCGTCGAACAGAATGACCTCTGCGCCGGTTGCCATTGCACGGCCAATACCCACCCGTTGTTGCTGTCCGCCGGAGAGTGAGGCGGGGTAGGCGTCAGCTTTCGTTTCCATACCGATACGTTGGAGAATCTCCATCGCCCGCTTTTTGGCTTTTTCTTTGGGCCAGCGATCGACCACAATCAGCCGCTCGGCAATGTTGTCGAGTGCCGTTTTGTTGGCAAATAGTGCGTAGTTCTGAAAAACGAAAGCGGTGGCGCGACGCAGTGCGAGAATGTCCTTGCGGGTTGCCTTGCAGACATCAACCTTCAGATTACCGACGGTGATCTCGCCGCCCGACGGTTGCTCCAGAAAGTTGATGCAACGCAGCAGTGTTGACTTGCCGGTGCCGGACGGGCCAATGATGACTACAATCTCGCCTTGCGCAATCGTCATGTCGATACCGTTCAGAACAGACGTATTGCCGAACTTCTTGCTCAGCCCTTCTAATTTAATCATCGGCTGTAGGCCTTGTTTAAACGGTGTTCAAGATGGTGCTGGACCCATGACAGCATTTCCACAATGACCCAGTAGAAGATGGCGACGACGATAAAGGCTTCCAGATAAAGAAAGCTGCTGGCCGCTTCTTTCTGGGTTGCACCCATCAGCTCGGTTACCCCCAGTGTAAAGGCCAGTGACGTGGATTTGATCATGTCGATGAAGTAGTTCATCAGTGTCGGCACAGCCACCCGGGTGGCCTGCGGCAGGATAATACGTCGCATCAACTGGGCGTTGGTCATGCCAATAGACAGCGCCGCTTCCGTCTGGTTGCGGTCCACACCTACGATAGCGGCCCTTATGGACTCAGCCATGTAGGCGGAGAAATGCATGGTCAGCCCCATGATGGTGGCGGTGACGCCGTCGATGGATGTCATCGAACTCATCAGCTGCGGCAACCCGTAGTAGAACAGGAACAACTGAACCAGCAGCGGTGTGCCACGGAAAAACGAGATGAAGAGTATCGTCAGCCGGTTGATCACCGGAATCTCCAACACCCGCACCACCGCAAGACCGCACGCCAGTATGAGGGCGAGCGCCATGCCAAGCGTCGCCATCTGCAGGGTCAACGGAAGATAGCGGAGCAGGATAGGAACCAGCTCCACCATATAAGTGACGTTCAGAATATCCATTAATGTGTCCTGATTCAGGGTGTGGTGATGTCACTCCCGAACCAGGTTTCGGATATTTTCTTCAGGGTGCCGTTTTCACGCAGGGTGGTGATGGCTTGATCCACTTCGTCACGTAGCGCTCGACCTTCTTCTGTATCCGGGAAGGGGTAGGCGTTTTCAATTTTCGAGAAGGTTTTACCGGCCAGTGCCAGCGGCAGTGGCTTTTCCTTGATGACCTGGCTGGCGCTGATTCTATCCATCACAAACGCATCAACACGACCAAGCGCGGTGTCCTGCTCGATATTGCTCTCGTAGGTGCGGATATCGATTTCATCGGCGTAAGGCAGATCTTTCAAAAGGGCCTCGTAGTTGGAGCCCAGGTTGACCGCCACTTTCTTGCCTTTGAGGTCTTCCACGCCTTTGATGTCGTCGTTGCCTTTTTTGACGACCACTTGCGCGCCGTCATAGACGTAAGGCTGGGTGAACACATACTTCTGCTTGCGCGCATCCGTGATGGTGATCTGGTTGGCGACGGTATCGATGCGACCGGATCCCAGCATGCCGAACAGGCCGGAAAACGCAGCAGTCGAGTATTCTACGTCGCGTCCGAGTTCTTTTCCGATGGCATTCATGACGTCGACTTCAAAGCCTTTCAGCTGATCCTGTTCAACAAAGGTGAACGGGAAATACTGCCCCGACATGCCAACACGCAGTGTTTTGTCCTGTGCCAGAGCCATTGGGCTCGTGACCAGGGTGAGAGCAGTGATCATGCTTAACAAAAGCGTTTTCATCTTTGTCTCCAGGCCGTTATGCGATTGAATAGAAAGTATGGATTCGTTTCCGGGTTAACCTTTATATATTCGCCCGGTATTCACCGGTTTCAAGGGCGTTTTCATCAGATCTTGGTTCAAGGCTGCCTGGGGCGGGCTCAAGAGAGGGCGTCTGCAGCAACGGGAAATGATTGCAGTAGCTGCTCAAATGGCAAGGGTCGGCTGAACAGGTAGCCCTGCAGATGGTCGCAACCTTCCGCTTCAAGCCAGTGCTTGTGAGCCTCTGTTTCGACACCTTCGGCGACGACCTGCATCCCCAGTCCGCGGGCGAGACCCAGAATCGACAGGGTGATGGCGCAGTCATCCTTGTCGGCGGGGATATCCTGAATAAACGAGCGGTCAATCTTGAGTTTGGAAAAAGGCAGATGCTTCAGGCGCGATAGAGAAGAATAACCGGTGCCGAAATCATCAATAGAGAGCTGACAACCCAGTGCCACCAAAGCATTTAGGCTGGTTTTTAACGTATTGGAGTCGCCTTTGATGGCATCCTCGGTCACCTCAAAGTGGAGTTCGTTGCCATTCACTCCGTATTGACGCAGTGTCTTGCCAATTTTGTGCGCGAGCTGGTCATCCAGCACCTGTTCCGATGCCAGGTTGACCGCTGTGGGCGCCATGGGTTGTTTGCGCCGGGCAGCTTCCCTGCGGTGTTCGCAGACCCGTTCAATGACGGCGTTGCCAAGCTCCAGCATCAGACCGGCGTTGCGGGCGACATCCAGAAACTCGATAGGGGAGAGCCAGCCCCGTTCAGGATGATGCCAGCGCACTAATGCTTCATTGGATACAAACCTGCCTGTTTTGGTGTCCATAATCGGCTGGTAGTACACCTCCAGTTGGCGTTCCCGAATGGCGTTACGCAGTTCGCTCTCAAGCACAAAGCGTGACCGTGCAGAGGTGTCAATATCCGCATTGAAATATTGGATCTGCGCCCGGCCAGATGATTTCGCGTGATACATCGCGGTTTCGCCGGATCGCAACAGTGCTTCGCCGTCTTGACCGTCGACCGGGTAATGACACACACCGACGCTGGCGGTCATTGAGACCGTCCGGTTCTCCACATGAATCGGTTCGTTGATGCAGCTCTGTATCCGCTGCAGTGCGTCTGAAACGGTGCAATCGGATTCAGCGTTCCGCAGAAGCAGCGCAAACTCGTCACCGCCAATGCGCGCCAGTTTATCGCGCCCTTTGACGTAAAGGCTCCGCAACCGATTGGCTATTTCCGCGATAATCATGTTGCCGGCTGTCGCGCCCAGACCATCGTTTACCGTTTTGAGTCGATCGAGGTCGATCCAGATGAGGGTGATGCGCCGCTGATCGTCCGTTCTGGATTTGCGGATAAGCTGGGTCAGGCGTTCGCGGATAGATTGTAGGTTAGGCAGCCCTGTCAGGCTGTCGTAGTGGGTGACGTAATCTAATTGGCGTTGGGAACGCTGCCAGTTGTCGTGGGTGTTGATCAGGCTGATGGTATCGGCAATCGCGATCACAAACGATATTTCAGGCAGGGTCCAGCGACGTAGTGTATGTGACTCGATGCATACGACGCCGCTCAGTCGGCTGCCATCGAAAATCGGGGCATCCAGTAACGAGTGGATGTCGAGCACATCAAAATAGCCTTTGGTGAACGCCTGGGTGCGCGGGTCAGAGCGTGCCGAGCTGGCGTCGATAACGCGGGCGGTGGTAAGTGCCTCGAAGTATGCCGGGTTATCGGTAGAGTTCAGGACGCTCGAAGTCGTATCAACCGTTCCGGTCGTTGAGCCGGGCTTCGCGACGAACAGGATCTCACTGGTGATCTGATTTCTCGCGGTATTGAGCTGCCAGACACTGACGCGACCGGCATTCAGGAGCCGACTAACCAGCTCGGTGAGCAGGGTCAGTTTTCTCTCTCGATTGTCGTTGATAAAGTCCTGAGAATGACTCAGTTTCGCCAGGGCCTCATGAAACTCGATAAATATCGTGTTTTCGGACATGGAAAGATTCACCGCTGCCAATTCATTTGTTCGCACCGTCACAGGCAGAATGGGGCAAACAGGATCCTTTAATCATGGCAACCGGTGGAACAGTTGTCCAATTGGCGAAATGGCCTCCAAAGGCGTGCGTTGTGTCATTTCGGGCCACATTTCGATAAGCACCAATGAAACCGGAGGGCGTCTATGGCCTGGTATCAGAGCCGCATCGAGCTGGGGGCAATGCCCCGGGGCTTTCACCTGATCACAGCGGATATTCTTCGAGGTATTGATGACCTTCATCAACTGCAGGTTGGTTTGCTCCACCTTTTTATCCAGCACACGTCAGCGTCCCTGGCGGTAAACGAAAACGCAGACCCAGATGTTCGCGGAGATCTGGAGCGGCACTTCAACGTGATGGTGCCCGAGAATGCCCCGCATTATCAGCATACACTCGAAGGCCCCGACGACATGCCCGCCCACATCAAGAGTGTGCTGCTCGGCAGCTCTTTGACCCTTCCTGTGAGTGAAGGGCGTTTGCTTCTGGGGACCTGGCAAGGCATTTATCTGTGCGAACACAGGGATCATGCCAGTGGGCGCACAATCATTGCCACGCTACAGGGCGAGTAAACGTCGTGCTCAGGCCCTATTGCTGCTCGCAATAAAGGCTTTCTTAACGTTTGTAAGATAAAACAGTTGGTTACAAAACTGATCTGGTCGGCTTTGCTAATTGTTCCATACTCAAGGTGGAGCTGAATCCCGTGACTGTGGCTGTGTAAAGTATCTTATGAACAGGTGGTGGTTGTGTGTCTTATTGCTGGCAGGCATCGTCACCAATGGGTTCGCTGACCCATTGGTGGTAGGCCCGTTGACCCAGAAAGAGCGCCTGGCGCCGCATATTTCCTACTGGAAAGCCCCGGACACGCAGACTGAACTGGCCGATGTTCTCACGGTGCCCGAATCAGACTGGGTCCCCAATGGCGGCGATGATGTGAATCTGGGCTACACCGATGACACCTATTGGTTCCGGATGACGATTACGAACCCCTACGCCAGCAACGATAACTTTCTGATAGAGCTGGCTTACCCTGTTCTGGATCATGTCGCCGCCTACGATGTCGTCGACGGCGAGGTGCGCAAAGAGTGGCTCCTGGGAGACAAACAGTCGTTCCATGATCGTCCCGTCGATCACCGGAATTTTCTCCTTCCCCTGAGGCTTGATGCCAATAGCAGCGGTACGCTTTACCTTAAAGTGCATACGAGCAGTTCAATGCAGTTACCGCTGGTGCTGTGGAGGCAAACGGCGTTTTTCTCGGCGGAACAGCCCAGGCTGCTGATGGAAGGACTGTATTACGGCATTATTCTTGTGATGGTGCTTTATAACCTGTTCGTTTATCTCGCTGTGGGCGAACGTAGTTTTCTGTTTTACGTCGGTTACATCATGGCGATGCCGCTATTCCTGACCAGCCTGCATGGTGTGGCGTTCCAATACCTGTGGCCCGAAGCGACCTGGTGGAATGATCAGGCAATCGTGTTCTTCCTCAATTTGACAATTGCTTTCGGCGGTCTTTTCGCAATGCGCTTTCTATCGGTGCTGCCGGCGACTCATCCCAGATTGTCACGATTGGCTATCGCCATTATCGCAACCTCTGTGATGTTTAGCGTGTTGTCCTGCATCGCGCCCTATCACCTGATGATTATGCCCACGATAGTATTGGCAGTACTGGGGTGTTCCGGTTTGATGCTGATGAGCGTGGTGCGCTTGCGTGAGAAAGACCCCGCCGCCCGTTACTATTTGCTCGCCTGGTTTTGCATGTTGCTTGGCGGCATTGTGCTGGCCCTCAATAAATTCACCATCCTGCCGCAGAACGTATTGACCGAGAATGCGGCGCAGGTGGGATCGGCCCTCGGTGTGATCCTGCTCTCGATCGCGTTGGCAGAAAGGCTGAACAAGGAAAAGCGCAAAGCGTTCATGGCGCAGGAGCAGTTATACCGGCAGGAGCGCAAAGCACGTCTGGTCCAGGAGAAAAACCTGCAGACCCAGCAGGAGGCCAATGCCTTGCTGGAAGCGAGAGTGCAGGAGCGTACCCGAGACCTGGAAAGCGTTAATGAACAGTTGCTTGAACTCAGTTCCACTGATGCCCTGACCGGTCTCAAGAACCGCGGCCATTTTGACCGGACGTTTGAGTCAGCCTGCGTCAGGGCCTATCGTTTTGGTCAGCCGCTGTCGCTGTTGATGGTGGATATCGACCACTTCAAACAGTTCAACGATACTTTTGGACATCTGGTGGGGGATGATTGTCTGCAGATGGTGGCGTCGGGGATCAGTGAATTTGTTACTCGACCTCAGGATCTGGCGGCCCGCTACGGTGGCGAAGAGTTTGTCATTCTGCTGCCGAATACACCGGAAAACGGTGCAGTCCGGGTGGCGGAGAAAATTCGTCAGCAGATCGAAAATACTGACTTCCGGGTGTCAGACGAGGTGGTCAGGCTGACCATCAGCATTGGCGTGCGGAGCCTGATTCCTTCCCATGCTGAAGCGGCCAGGGAACTGTTCCGTCAAGCTGACGAAGCGCTCTACGAAGCCAAAGGCAGTGGCCGCAATCGCGTGTCGGTCTATCGCGGCGGGGATCGCGCTGACAAAGTGACCAAGCTTCGACCGGTGCCACACTGAGCATCGGCAGGGCCGTTTACCTGTCCTGGATCCGCCTCCAGGGCGCCGCCGCCTCAAGCTCGAAAGCCAGTTCCAGCAATGTTCTTTCCCTGCCGTGGTGCGCTGAGAAATGCACACCAACGGGCAGATTGTGGTCAGTCATCCCCATTGGCAGCGACAGGGCCGGCGCACCCGTCGCATTTGCAAGCGGTGTGAAAGCGGCGTACTGCATCAGCCGCTCGAACAATTCTTCGAATGGCTGCTCCGGGCTCAGGTAGCCCAGTTTCGGGGTGGTATGTGCAAGCGTCGGGGAAAGCACCAGATCGACGCCGGCGCCGTCCATGCCTTGAGTGTAAGCCGCATGTGAGCGACTCAGGCGCCAGAGCATGCCGGGCGTTTTTCTCAAATTTGATCTGAAGCGTCGTGCCAGACCGGTCGTCAGGCCATCAACCGCGCGGGCGTCGAAACCCGGACCGATCGCGTGCTTGCCCGCTTTACTGAGCAGGAACGCCAGCATTGACCAGTAATGCGCAAAGTCTTCTGCAAACAAGGGGTGTATCGGCACTTCCATGGGTTTGATGGTGTGGCCCAGGGATTCCAGCAGGGCGGCCGTTTTCTCAACTGCCTGGCGGGTGGCGTGATCCGTTGCCTGGCCTGTGATGGAATCCATTACCAGGCCGATTCGTAAACGTTTCGCGGCAGGCCCACGGACTTCCCCAACAGCCGGCAGGCGAGGGTTGCAGGTGTACTTTTCGGCTTCTGCAAAAAAGTGAGCGGTATCGCGCACGCTGCGGGTCACCACACCTTCGCCGATAATGTTGATGGGCAACGCCTTGGTAGCAGGGTTGTTTACCATACGGTTCCGGGAGGGCTTCAGGCCCACCAAACCGCAGCATGCAGCGGGTATGCGGATTGAACCGCCGCCATCGTTGGCGTGAGCGATCGGCACGACACCTGCGGCAACCAGTGCTGCAGAGCCGCCGGACGAAGCACCTGAAGAAAAGGCCGGGTTCCAGGGATTGCGGGTCGCTCGCGCGTGCGCCGGTTCGGTTGACGCGTTGAAACCGAATTCGGGCAGGCTACTCTTGCCCAACGCAACGAAGCCCTGAGCCATGTATTGCCGGGCAAATGGGCTGGACTGGCCGGCCAGGTGATGGGCGACAGCTTTTGATCCGTGCAGCGTGGGGAGCCCGGCAAGGTCCGTATTGTCTTTGATCAGCGTCGGCACGCCGGCGAAGAATCCACGTGAAGGCGCAATCGCAGGCGGGGCATCGAAATCAAACGCCGGTGTCACGATGCCATTGAGCTTGTCCTCCACCTGCTTTGCCCTGGCAACGGCGGCATTCAGAACCTCCTGTGGGCTGATATCACCGCTGCGGATGAGCGCTGCCAGCGCAGTGGCGTCATGGTCTCCCATCACATCGTCGGTAAATGCGTGTATCGGGCTTGGTTGCTCAAATGCGCTCATACGGGGATCCGTTTCCTTGGGTGTTCAGGCACTCTAGCGCAGGGCCAAAGCTGACGGAATGTCATATCAGGAAAATCCGGTGTCTCTTGTTCATTCTGTGACGTGAGGTTAAGCTTTTTGCTCAATGACTTACGGATCCTCCCCAGACCAAACGGCAATAGGCTCATTGATGAGTTCAGTTGATCTTTTCGTCAGGCATTTTCTGGCGATTTACTTTTTGATGATTGGCCTGCACTACACCAGTCGCAGTCTCGGTCTGTTTGAGCGTATGCGGTTTTCCCATATCCATTACGGCGTGCGTGGCTCGGGTGTCTGGTGGCACCGTCATCTGTTTAATGTGTTCCGGGCTTCCATTCTTGGGGTCTGCGTCGCCCGCGTGTTTTTTGATATTGATCCCTGGCTGGGGCGGTTTGGCGATATGTTCCAGGCGCCGATACTCGTTGCCGGTGTTGTGTTGCTGCTGGCGTCGTTCAGTCTGATTGATTATGTGCAGGCGTACATGCACAAGGATTGGCGCACCGGTATCGATGAGAAGCAGCAGGGGGAACTGATTTCCACAGGGCCTTTCCGCCGTTCGCGGAATCCGTTGTTCATGGCCATTATGTTGGGGCAGGTGGGCTTCTTCCTGGCGTTACCCAGCGTGTTTTCACTGGTATGTCTGGTTGTCGGGATGGTCGTTATCGTTCGGCAGGCGAGGGCAGAAGAGCATGCACTCAGCCGCCTGTACGGTGATGACTATAGTGCCTATCTCGCGCGTGTACCCCGGTGGTTCTGAGGTGTTGAAGCCGCGCAAAATCATCTTCAGTCGCAAGGGGTTCGACACCAGTTCCGGTGGTTGCCCCAGCCCGATCCTGCCGGACGGTCGTTTGCTGTCGCTACCCATCCCGGATACCCGTTCGAAGGTACGTTTTGGCGATATTGAACACAGTGGGATCAATCTGTCGGACCCCGTCAAAGCTTTGACCAAGGGGCGGCTTGACGGTGCCAGCGGCGCCCATATCGACCCGGACCTGAATGCAACTGCCATAGCGCGGCAACCCGGCTGGCGACCGGTATTTGGGCAGTCGGGGGCGGCTCAGGGACACCTGCATAACCAGCAAGTTGGCGCGGGCGATTTATTTGTATTTTTTGGTCTGTTCCGTCCGGTTCTCAGGGAAGGCGACGGCTGGCGATTTGATCCCGCAAGCCCGGCGCGCCATGTGATATGGGGCTGGTTGCAGATCGGTGATATTCTGAAAGTCGATCAGGCGGATGAAAACCTGCGCCACTGGGCAGGGTATCACCCGCATTTCCGATGGAGCGATGACCCGAGCAACACTCTGTACCTGCCGCAGAACAGGCTCGAAATGGGGGGCGGGACGTCACTGTCCGGTTCCGGATGTTTCAAACATTTCAGCTCGTCCCTGCAGCTGACTGATCGGCGCGCAGAGCGGCCGGGAATATGGGCATTGCCACGCTGGTGTTTTCCCAAGGCTTCGGGAGAAGTGCCGCTAAGCTACCATGGAAGAACGGATCGCTGGCGGCGTGATACGCATCAGGTTGTGCTGCAGGCTGTTTCGCGCGGTCAGGAGTTTGTACTGGATACCCAAGCCTTTCCGGAAGCAGTCCGCTGGATGCGGTGTATCCTGACCTCTAACGCGACCCTGCAAGATTGATACGCGAATCTGTCGTGACCTCCCGGTAGTTGATGTGGAAACTACTGATACGCTTATTAACCGCATTTAACTAGTTTCCTGTGATGCCTTCCCAATCTGTGCCTTATCGGCTTGACCCGTCCCGGGTCCGTTCTGAATTTATCAGACTGCTTCCCATCTCGCTTTTCGTGGTGGCGTTTGGCGCTGCCTTTGGTTTGGCAGCCGTACAAACGGGGATCATTCCGCTCGAGGTGACCCTGATGAGCGCAGCGGTGTTCGCCGGTGCCTCCCAGTTTGCCGCACTTGAACTATGGGGCGATCAGGTGGCGCTGCTACCGCTGGTGGCCATTACCTTTGCGATCAACTCGCGACACATCCTGATGGGCGCTTCGCTCTATCCCATGCTAAGAGACCTACCGGTAGGGCAGCGCTACGGTATTTTGCTGGTATTGACCGATGCCAACTGGGCGGTCGCTGCGCAGGATTACCAGAACGGTCACCGTAACCTGGAAGTGATTCTGGGAGGCGGCGCTGTTCTCTGGATCGCGTGGCTGGTGGGGACCTTGCTGGGCGTATACTTCGGCGGCCTGATTCAGGATCCGGCCAGCCTCGGCATGGATATGGTACTGGGCTGTTTTCTGCTGGCAATGGCGCTGGGAGGGCGCAAGTCACCAAGGGTGCTGTTGGCCTGGGTGGTGGCTGCTGGTGCCGCCATGGTGGCTTATTGGTGGTTGCCCCCGCATACCCATGTGGTGGCGGGCGCTTTGGCTGGCGGAGCAGTGGGTTACTTCTGGCTGGAGAAAACACCGGCATGAGTATCGAAACCACAAGCACCGGCGTACTGATGATTATCGCAGTGATGACATTCGTGACATTGCTGACCCGGTTCGGCGGTCCGTTTCTGATGTCTTACGTGACCATCAGCCCGCGCATCGAAAGCTTTATCAACACCATGGCCAGCTCGGTGCTTATCGCAATCCTCACGCCAATGGCGGTTGAGGGCGATTGGGGTGCCCGCGCGGCACTGGGCACCACAGCATTGTTGATGCTCACGCTCAGGAAACCGTTGCCCGCGATCGCCGGGGGGATTCTGGCGGCGGGGCTGGTGCGCTATTGGCTTGCCTGAGCACCTTTAAATCCAGCCACACCACTGTGTGGTCTGGATTATCGCAAAATACTCGCCTGCTTACTGGCGCGCAGTCTTGATGATGTCGTACGCGTTACTGATTTCCTGCGTTTTTTCTTCTGCCATTTCACGCATGCTGTCCGGCAAACCGCGACCCGCGAGTTTGTCCGGGTGGTTTTGGCTCATCAGCTTGCGATAGGCCTTCTTGAGTTCGGCATCGCTGGCAGAAGGGGCGACCCCTAGCACTTTATAGGCATCGTTCAGTTTCTGTTCGCTTGACACGCCGCCGGCACCGCCCGCCTGGCCGGTGTATGCGCCTCGCAGCATGGCCTCAAGCTGTTCGATCTGGGCATCAGGAAGCCCGAGCTGACGGGCAATCCGCATCAGCATGTCGTGCTCAGCCGGGTGGATCTGACCATCGGCTGCTACGGCGGACATCTGCACCTGCAGGAACATCTGCAGCAAGGCGCGCTGCCCTCGGGTGACTTTCAATAGTTGCGCGAGCTCGGCATCCAGGTCGAATCCGTCCGCTTTGCCCCGACCAAATGCGGCCTTGGCTGTTTCTCTTTGTTCCGGGGATAGCCTGAGCTTGGTGAACAGGGTTTCGGCGACCTGAATTTCGTCCTGGGTCACCACACCGTCGGCTTTGCACATGGCACCCATGACGGCAAAGGTGGATTCCAGAAACTGCTTCTGCACCTGAAGCAGTCCGCCAGTCAGCTTTTTGCGCAGCGTTGTGCTGATCAGATAACCAATGACGGCGCCGATGAGCAGTCCGGTCACTTTTCCGATCTGGAAACCAATCAGACCGCCAATAAATACAGAGAAAAACATGAAGTTTCCTTTCGTCTTTTGAGCCAGACCGGCGCTTGCGATAAATTAGCGGTCAGGATGAATTGTCGAACCAGAAGGAAGTCTGATCGTGTTAAAGGGATTTGTGTGGATCATCATATGTGTTTTACCGCTCCAGGTCAGTGCGGGAGTTTACCAATGGAAAGATGCACAGGGGCGGGTGCATTTTGGAGACCGTCCGCCGGAAGATGTAGGGGCAAAGCCGATGCAAATCAAGCCTCCTACCCATCTGAACTCTGACAGGGAGGCCGCTGGCGAGCGCCAGCGTGAAGTCGACAGTTTTTTCGAACGCCGCCAGAACGAGCGGCTGGCTGACGAAAAAGTACAGGAACAGGCCGATAAACGCCGGCAAGCCCGTAAGGAGCACTGCCGCAAGATGTTGTCACAGTTGCGCCACACTGAGCGGGTGACGAGATTTTATGAACTCAATGAGCAGGGCGAACGGGTGTTTCTCGACGACGAAACAGGCAATCGCCACCGTGAGGCATTTCGCCAGCGCTATCAGTCCGAATGTGGTGATATCTGACAAGTCGCCACTTATTCAGGTCCCGGAATGGTTTTGAGGTGGCGCTCGATTTCGAAGACGTGAGGGTCAGGATCTGCAAGTGCCCGCAGCGCGTCGGCGAGTCTTAACAGGTATTCGTCATTAGGCCCGCTGGGGCCTCTGGCATTGGCAATCTGCCGCGCGATATCCCGCTCAGCGGCGGGTCCGAGAAACGCGCTATTCTCAGGGGTGGCGATATACACCAGGCCTTCCGCATGCTCACCATTGTCAAACGTCATGGTGGTCAGAAACCGCAGATAGCCGTTCTTTTCCCGAAAATCGAGATGTTCAAACACCGTCGGTGAAATCAGGTAGGCCATGCCTTTGCAGTTCGCGCCGCTGGCCTCAATCAGCGTGGCGACGCGCCCGGGTGTTTCAACCGTTCCCCTGTGATCATGGGACCCTTGCCAGAAACGCCTTTGCCAGCCGCGGATTTCGGCTGGCCGCTGTTCGAGAAAGGGGAAGTCAGCCTTGAATATCAAAGAGCCGTAGCCGAACAGCCAGACAGATTCACGGCCATCGAAACGGTGGCGCTGTCTGTTCATTTCCACTGTATTGTGTGACATGAGCGTTGTGGGTCCTGCAGAGGTGCGCGTGAGCTCACTCATTCTGCCACATTGGGTTACACCTTCAAGCCCGCTCAGGTGCCGTTAAGAATGGCTTCGCGGCAACTGGCATCGGTGTATGCCAGTTCCGGGTGACTGGATTGCGGCGGCACGAACCCCAGCGACGTACGGATGATGTGGGCCATTTCGCCCGAGTGTCTGATGGTTTCCAGCCCGTGGTTGAATTTTTTGAGCAAAGCGGCGTTACCCGGCACCTGGCGTGACAGCATTAAATGTAGATCCCCGACAAACACCTCTTTTACATCGAAGGTCAGGCGCTTGCGCTCTTCTTCAGTGAAGGTTTCACGCAATATTTCATTACCGACCACCACGTCAACTGGAAATGCATCAATTCTTCCGGCGAGCAATTTACGAAAATTGATAGTGTCTGAGGTGGCCGTTTCGGTTTTTAACATGCCTGATTTGACCGCTTCCATGAACGGGTTGCCGTAGAAGTACCCTTGGCTTGTGCCGATGCGGTATTGGCTCAGATCTTCGAGCGTTTCCCAGTCGACGGGCTTGCTCGTCCGATGAAACAACACAATAGTGGCCGGGAAGACGGGCATACTGAAATAGAAGTCTTTCAGGCGGTTCAGATTGCAGGACCAGGCTACGCTGCCATCCCAGGTGCCATTTTGGGCAAGCGCGAAAGAGCGTGACCAGGGGAAAAAGCCGAACTCGGTAGAGAGCCCTTCAGCCTTGAAAGCGCTACTGACAATGCGAGAAATGACACCGTGCGGTGGCTCTGCGACAAGGTATGGCGGCCAGTCTCCGTTGGTGATTCTGACAGGTTCGGAAGTATCAGCCGCCAGAGCGCCACTCGCTATCGTGGCCAGCATGAATATCTGAAGAATCCTGATGCCTGAAATCAGGGTGTCGCTGCATCGCTTTAGTATCATGACGCTATCACCCCTGCTGATCGCAGTTTTGGAGTGGCCATAATGAATACGGCTTCTTGTGTTGGGTCGTTGCATTCTTTTTGAGTTTTCTGTGCGATCACCCGGCGTCGACCACAAAGGCGTTAAGGTCGACATCGTCGATCTGGCTCTCGCGCAGAAATTGCCTTGCATACTCGACGGGTATGCCGGATGTCACAAAGAGATTGTAGGTCTCAATATCAATATGACCGTCTTTGGCCATAGCCGATAATATACCCAGCGCCTGACTTACGGTTTTGCCTTCTTTGTAGGGCCGGTCAATCGCGGTCAGGGCTTCGAATATATCGGCTATCATCATCGCTTTTTCCGGAACGCTCAGGGCGTCGCCTGGCAAGCGCCTCGGATAGCCGGTGCCGTCCATCTTTTCGTGGTGGCTGCCGGCCAGGCGCGGCACGTTCGAGAGTCGCTGTGGCAGGGGGAGTGCTTCCAGCATGATGATGGTCTGGACGATGTGATCGTTGATTTTGAATCGTTCTTCAGGCGTCAGGGTGCCCCGTCTTATGACCAGGTTATACCGCTCGCCGTAATTGTATGCCTGCGCTGGCAAGTCCATATCGAACCCCCAGCGATTGTCGGGATCGTCGGCTGTAACGGGGGGCTTGCGTGTGCCCCAGGGAATGATGTGTTCCGGTTTGTCAGATAGCAGAGACTCATTGGCCGGTATGGCGGGCTCAGGGAAGCCTTCGAGCCGTGACTGCTCGTCCTGGGACAGGCCCAGCCGATTACTGAAATACCGTTGCCAGGTCCTGTCACCAATGCTGTTGATGCGTTCAATGGCCTCGTCGCTCATGAATTCGCCGCCCAGGTTCGCCTGCGCCAGGAAAGCAAAATCGTCCTGCAACTGCTGTTGGGCGTGGTCCCGCGCGGCAACTGCTGCTTCCGGGTCGGCACCTTCCAGCTGTTGTTGCAGGCAGGCAACTTCTAGATCGCGGTGGAGTACCTCAAATCGCGTCCTGATTTCGTGGATGCGGTTATAGATGGTTTCCAGTTTGGTGGCTTTGTCGACGACATATTCCGGACTGGTGATCTTACCGCAATCGTGCAGCCATGCTGCCAGATTGAACTCGTAGTGCTCATCCTCGGTCATGCTGAAACCGGCAAACGGCGGCTGATCCGATTGTTCGGCTTGCGCTACGATCATTTGTGCCAGTCGAGGTACCCGCTCACAGTGGCCGCTGGTGTAGGGTGATTTTGCGTCAATGGCGCCTGCGATAAGTTCGATAACGCCGTTGAGCATAGCTTTTTGGCTTTCGATCAATTGCCGGGTCTCGATTGCAACCGCCGCCGAACCGCCGATTTCCGAGACAAACTGGATCAGGTTTTTATCAAGCCGCGCGAACTGGCGTTCGTCCAGGTCAATCATCAGGGCGCCAACCAGCTGATTGCTGCGGTTGCGCAGCACGGTGTAAACCGCATGGTCGGACCCGGTCTTGCGAAAGCGTTGGATTATGTCGTCGTCGCTGTCCGCCTTCACCACATTGTCGAGTCGCGGGAGGTGGTCATGGCCTTCGGAAACGGCCAATTCCATTGCCCGGGATTTAAACGAATACAGGTAGACCGCACCGTGCTGCTGACCGATGATGCTGATCAGCTCGTGAAGAATGTCCCGCAGCAGCGCATCCAGATCCTGTCCCCGGTTCAGCGTCAGGGAGATCGCCTTGAAACTGCGAACAGTGGACGTCATGTTGTTCAGCGCGCTGCCGAGTTTCTGTGCCTCGCGGATATTGGATTCAACCCCGATGGGGGTGTCAAAGCGAAACCAGGACAGCGCCCGCACTTGCCCGGTGAGCTCTTGTAGCGAAGCCCCCAAGCGCTTGCCGATCTGCCAGCCCACCGCGATCAAAAGCAATACGACTGCGCCACCGATCGCAATTTGTTGCCTCATGACAGTCCACACGTCGGATAGCAGTTCATCTGCTGGAATCGCGATGAGCACCTTCAGATCATTGGCATAGGCTGAAGTGAGAGAGGCGCTGGTGCCATACCATTCCTGATTGGCTGCCTCGAAATACCGGGCGTGAGCGTCGGCTTTCATCGACTCGACGTTTTGTAGCGGGGTGGCCCCCAACGTGTCTAATGTTGCCAGTGCAGGTCTGTTTTCAGCGGGGTAGGTGATGTGCTCACTGCCGGGATATGCCAGTACTTCGTTGTCGCTGTTGATGATGGCAATTTCGGTGGACGGCGTGAACTTCAGGCTCTCCAGTTGGCTGTTGAGCGCACTGACGGTGACATCAAGACCGACGATGGCTGGCGTGTTGTTACCCCGCTGGGCAAGTGTAATGCCGATTTCGCGGGTGGTGAAGAATACATAGGGTGTGGTGAGGGTGATATCGTCTGTCAGGCTGGCTGAGGTATACCAGTCACGGCTTCTGGGGTCGTAGGTATTGTCCGGATTCTGGCGGGTTTCCAGTAATCGCAGGCGATCATCGTAGAACCGCAACTCGGCGACCTGCTCCGCTTTGTCATTTCGGGAGGTAGTTTGCAGCATGAATCGACTGCTCTGCGGGGCAGAAAACAGCGATTTTGCCCGCGATTCAAGCCGACGTAAGAGGAAAAAATCGCCACTTGGATAGCCGACATATACCGCGTCGACGATGTTGTTAATCCGCAGAATGTCGGCCAGCACCGGCAGGCGTCGGACGCGCTCCTCCAGTGTGTCCGCGTGAAGCAGCATGCTGTCTTTGAGCAGCAGCAGCGAAGTAATGGGCGGATCGGTCAATGTCTTGATGCGGTCATTCACCGACATCACCAGTTCATCGACGGATTGCGCAGTCGCCGCCAGTTTCGCAGATTCCATGCCGCGGTATCCCTGGAATACCAGGATGCTGGTCAGCGTGATCATTCCGGTAGTGATGGCTAATGCTATAAGCAACGCAAGGGAAAACCGAGCGGGTCTCCGCTTCATGAACTCCAGTCCTTATGGTTCTGCGGCACTTTATGACGCTATGTTTGCCGGTTGCCTCCTCAGACTAGTATGGATTCAGTAACTTGTCTCACTTGCCGTTATTCTTGCGATGGGGTTTACTCTCCACCCGAATCCGGAAATCGAAGGGATCAAGGCGATTGGTGATTCGGGCTTTCCCTGAAAATCAACAACAATAATGGACGTACGCTGTGTTATTGCTCACCGGATTTGGGTTGAGTTGTCTCTGTCTTCTGTTAGTTATTCTGTACCGTGACTTCAGGCACCTGCTGATTGGTCAGGTGTTCCTGCTGATTGTGGTAGCTTCTATCGCGTTCCTGCTCGACCCGCTTGTGGCTCCGGGTTTCCGTTGGCTGACCTCTGATATACAGACTGCATTGCCGGGCCTGTTCTGGCTGCTTTGTGAACTGACGTTTGCTCGTCGCCCGCGGTTGTTGAGCGTCTGGAGTTGCATGGCGGCTTATACGTTCATTGCGCCGGCGATCGCCCGATTGTTTATTCCGCCGGATGCAGAGGAGGGTGTTGGGCTTTTTCTCGGCTGGACGCTGGGGCGGTTGCTGGAGTACGTGATCATGCTCAGGGGGTTCTGGCATGTGGTATCACACTGGCGAGACGATCTGGTCGAGGCGCGCCGCCGTGCGAGACTGATTCTGTTGCTGATTGTCGGTGGTGCGGTGGGTTGGGCTGCAGTATCGCTGAATATGGGGTTCTCCGGGTATTACACCAATAGCGTTATCGTTGCTATTGCCGCTTTTTCGACCGCTTTTTTTCTGCTGCAGGGTCGGGCGGGCGTGCTTGAAGTTGCCAACGCTGATGTGCGGTCGCCAAATGAGCCTGACCCTGAAGTCGAGGCAATAGTTCAAGAAGATAAACCGGTTAATACAGCGGATGAAAAGCGCCTGCAGGAAGTTATGGCAAAAGGTTATTACCGGACCGAGCGACTGACGCTGGCGATGCTGGCGGCCGAAACAGAACTACCGGAATACCGCTTGCGCAGCATGATTAACAAGACTCTGGGCTACCGCAACTTCAACGATTATATCAATCAGCTACGTATCGCGGATGCTGCTACGCGACTGGTCTGCGAACCGGAAACGCCGGTACTGAATATTTCCCTGGATGTTGGGTACCGAACGTTGAGTTCGTTTAATCGTGCATTTCGTGAAATTACAGGCACTACGCCGACAGCCTATCGCCAACAGACAGGACCTGCCAAAAGCGGCAAATAACGCGCAGATCCAACCGATTAAATAATCAAATTGTGTTATTTGCACAGCGAAAATTCATTGATAAAGATAGTCTGTATGTCTTGTCTTGCAAGGCTTTGCATGAATTGCACAGTGTCTGAATGAATCTGCACACAGGTTCCACTCGCTGCTGTGATGGCGGCTTCCTATTGTGGTGTCTGGTCGGGCCGGATAGAGCCCGATCCCCTAATCACAATAAGAAAGCAGTCAGCGGAGTGGCTAATAATGACAATACGAAAGAACGCGGGTTTCCCGCACAGTGCTGTAAAGACAGGCCTTGTCATCGGTGCGGTAGCGCTGACCGGCATACTCGCCGGTTGTGGCGGCAGTTCAGATAGCGACGATACCAGCAGCACCCCGCAGTTCCCCGAAGGTGCGGTCATGCTGGATGCGGGCAACCTTACCCAAAGCGCCAAAGAGGCGTTTATCAACGCCAAGTCCGGTGACGTTATCGTTTTTCCTGAAGGCCGTTTCGATATTGACGATACGCTCGGCTTCGATGCCAGTACCAGCGGCACTTCAATTGAAAACATCACCATCACGGGTTACGGCAAGGATAAGACCATTCTGGACTTCTCCGGCTCAGCCGGTGGCGACGGGATTTACATCCAGAACGGCATGAATGTCACCATCAAGAACATCGGTGTATACGAAGCGGCTAACAACGGCATCAAGCTGAAAAATACTGACGGTATCCACATCCAGTCGGTAGCAACAGTCTGGGAAGGGGCGCTGGATCAGGACAATGGCGCTTACGGCCTTTATCCGGTCGAATCCCAGAATATCCTGATTGAAGATTCATACGTGCGCGGGTCAGCGGATGCAGGGGTCTATGTCGGCCAGTCCAGCAACATCGTATTGCGTCGCAATGAGGCCGTGGAAAACGTTGCCGGCATCGAAATCGAAAACTCCACAAACGCGGATGTCTACGATAACGTCGCGACCGGCAATACCGGCGGTATCCTGGTATTTGACCTGCCTATCGGTAACCACCTGTACGGCTCTACAGTGCGGGTGTTCGATAACGAAGTTAGCAAGAACAATGCGGCCAACTTCGCTAATGCCAGCTCCAACCCTGCCGGTGTGCATATCGTGCCGCCAGGAACCGGGGTGATCGTGCTGTCTACCAGTGATGTGGAAATCTACAAAAATGAAATCAGCGACCACAAAACCACATCTGTGGCGATTACCAGTTATTACCTTGCAGATGAAACGCTTAGCTATGCAACCCACCAAAATGTGATTGATGATGGTTGGGATCCTGTTCCGCGCAATATTCATGTTCACGACAACGCGATCTCAACGTCGGGTTCCGCGCCTGAAGGTAAGCTGATAGAGGATATTATTAACGGTTATGTTGCGACTGCTGGCGCTGTCCCCGCGCTGCTATACGACGGTTTGGGTGAATTGCTGGCGAACGCTGGTGCTGATCCGCAAGTCGCTGGCGCACCATTCGCCGATGGCGATCGAGTCTGCGCTGAGAATAATGTGGCCAGTTACGGTCAAGTTTACGGTACTGACCCGTCGAATCCTGCGAACATAGATGGCTCGGGCCCCAAAGCTCGCCTGCTTTTTGAGACTACACAGTCCGCCTTGCTGAACTGCGCTACCCCACTACCACGCCTCAGCGCTGCTAAAGCCACGATCAACGGTAAGTCCTACGGTTGTGGTTCCAGTGAATCCGGCGATTCCAGCGCGGCATCCTGCGCACTTTAACCTCACCTGTTATGACACCTCGTGGCGCAAGCCACGGGGTACTTCAAGGAGTACAACAGTATGCATTTCCTGAAGACTTATCGGGGCGCGCTGGGAGCTTTGGCCTGTGCGGCGGTGTTGTCTGCCTGCGGCGGTGGTGGCAGTGGCGATGATGACAGCGCCATGCCTGAAACGGGTAAGGAGACGGGCGTTTGTGGTCAGTTGGCTGGCGATATTAATCAGTCTGCGCTTGAAACCGCGGACTGCCAGTACCTGAGCAGCTATCGTCTGTTTGGCGATGAGACCAACCCGACGACTGCACCAAACGGCACGGGTATTCCCTATGATCTCACCACGCCCCTTTTTACGGACTACAGCAGCAAATACCGGTTTGTTTTCGTGCCAGAGGGTAAGCAGGCGCAATACAGCGAGAAAGAAGCATTTGATTTTCCGGTGGGCACGGTTATATCTAAAACCTTCAGCATGCCAGCGGATACCGCGTTCCGGGGATTCAAAAATGAAAGGTTGATTGAGACCCGTCTGATGATTCGTCGCGCCGATGGTTGGGCTACGCTGCCCTATATCTGGAACGATGACTTCTCCGATGCAACACTGCAAATTGCGGGCGGAGCCGTTCCGGTCACAACCGTCCACAATGGTAATCAGATGGAAATCAACTACCGTGTGCCGGATAAAACCCAATGCAAGCAGTGTCATCAGGTAAAGGTGGCTTCGGAATCGGCGTCAGAAATTTCACCGATCGGCCCCAAAGCGCGTTTGCTTAACCGTAATTTCAACTACCCATCCGGTGAGGAGAACCAGCTCTCGCACTGGGAAGCAGCCGGCATCCTTGATGGAGCACCTGCTGATAAATTCGGAATTGATACGATCCCTGCATACACCGATGCAGACGCCAGCTTGCTGTCAGGAAAAAGTGATACTGAGCTAATGGCGTTGGCAAAAGGCTATCTGGACATCAACTGCTCCCATTGCCATCGGCCGGAAGGCGGCGCCAGCAATACCGGGCTGCATCTGGAATACTGGCGTGAGTTCGCCGCCAACTTGAGTCATCACGGTGTCTGCAAGAAGCCTGTCGCCTATGGCGGCGGCAGCCTGAGTTATGACGTCGTGCCGGGAGATGCGGAGAACTCCATCATTCACTTCAGGATGAACACCACCAAACCAGGCGACAAAATGCCTGAGATTGGCCGTACATCGGTGCATGAAGAAGGTGTTGAGCTGATTTCCGAGTGGATCAATCGCGGCATGCCGAGTGCGCCGGCCTGCACCCCCTGACATGATCCTGTAAAACAACATTATCAGGTCGTTATTGAGCCCGGAGCGTAAGCCTCGGGCTCTTTTTGTTCGTGCACCTGATAAGTTGGCAAATGGAAAGTGTGCTGCGTACCTGTGCGGTCGCTGGTCGTGTCAGTCCGATCCAGTTTCATCAATGTAGCGTTCGCGGATACGCTCGTAGGTGCCATCTTTGAGAATCTCGAACAGGGCCCAGTTGAATTGATCTCGAAGGGTCTCGAATTCGGACGCTTTTCGCAGCACCAGATAGGCTGGTGTAATCGACATTGGTGGCATCAACGGCTCGATATCGTCGAGTCCCAGTTTCCGGATCACATGCTGGCCAACATCGGCGTTGGTCAGCACTGCATGAACGCGACCCAGCGCCAGCATTTTCATACTTTGTTCATCCCTGCCGACCTCAATGACCTTGATCTGGCCCTGCCGCCTTGCGCTCTCGAACTCCGGTGTGGTCTGAAAGCCCCTGTTTACTGCAATGGTTTTGCCGAACAAGTCTTGAAGCGTTCTGGTTTGTGGTGCCTGGTCTGTTCTGACAAACAGTGTGTACTGGGTGATATGCAGCGGCACGCTGGTGTACATCGCGTAGGCTTTGCGGGGATCTGTTTTGAAGTAGGAAAACACGCAGTCCCGCAAGCCTGCGGAAAGAGCCTCTTCGAGACGTTTCCAGGGCTCCAGCCGGATTTTGATATCAAGCCCCAGCCGTCTACCTGCTTCACGCACGACATCAACATCGATGCCGGTCAGCCCGTCATCGTCGATAACATAAGGCGGGTAGGCGGCACTGAGGCAGGTAAGCGATCGATTTTGCTGTGCCTGCAGCGTCAGTGACCAGAGCATACTGACAATCATTGATCCGAAGGCTATGCAGCGCATGTTGATATCGAGCCCTTGGCGCGGTGGTGGCTGTGAGTCAGATTGACTTGATGAAAGTATGGTTCAGGCGCAGACAATTGCCAGAGTGCTCTGCCTGATGCGCTCACCATTATCGATGGCGAACTGGAGTGACGCTCAATTTTACATAATTAACTCATGTAATGGTGAGGTAGAAATAATGTTTTAACAGGACGCATTCGTGGCAGGGTGGTATATTAATTGATCAATGTTGATATCGAATGTTTCAAGGATGGAACCATGTTTCGGTTAGTGAGTTTTCTTCTTTTGCTTGTTGGCGGTCCTGTATCGGCGTCCATGATTCAGTATGACTACGCATTTGCCTATACCGATGTGACGGACTGCAATACTGGCTGTTCGCCTGCCCCCGAGGCTGGAGTGGGTAGTCTTCTGCTGGATACGGATCAGAATACGCTTCTGGCCTTGTCGCTATCATCCGCCGATTTTGATGTGAACTGGTCGGGCAGCCTTCAGCTCACGCCCTACGCCGATGGGTGGTCGGTTGATGACGGCGACCTGATGTCTACAAACTTCGTGGTGACGGATTCCGGATACAGTGTGGAGATGTTCCTCGATCTGTTTTTTGTGCCAACCGAAGGTAACCCGCTTGATTACTTTGAGAACGCAGTAGAGCAATATAATTATCTGGCTAACAGTGATCGCACCTGGTTTTTCCAGGGCGAATTCACCAAAGGAATTATTGCGCAGGTATCAGAGCCGGCCAGCGGTTTATTGCTGGCTTTGGGGTTGCTAATGGCGGGCCTGGGTCGTATCCGGCGTCGTTTGCCAACCCTGCCTGCGTAAATCAGTCACACGCCGGTTGCGGGGCCTGCTTGAACCTTTCTGCAATGGCCGCGTTTCTGGCGTCATCACTTTTGTATTCGTCTGGTAGAGGATAGAGCAGGTAGACGGCATCGCCTTTTACCCGATCTGCTTTTTCCAGTGCGGGGACCCGCGGATCGTCTGCGATCACAGGGCTCAGTACCTTTATATTGAGTGAAGGGGAACGATGGAGCAGGGCGGCCACCGTGCCCGAGCGACCTTCACTGTGGAAGGTGCCGGTAAGGTGAATCACCTGGTCGCCGGGCTGCTCGGCCAGTGCTCGTTCGATGCTCGTTGCCATGGTGTTGTCCCGCAGCAACTGCGCCAGATAGCTGTTCTCCAGTCGCGGGTCCCCGGTATTACCATGATGCCCGCCCATTGCGCCAAAGAAGCGCTCCCGGTAACCCGGCGGGCTGAATAGGGGGTTCGTTGGCAACCACTGTTGCTTATCTGCCGATATCCCGTCGATAGCCTGCTTTCCCTCTCGTCCGACGCATCTGGCGATGTCTGCCGGCGCATTGGCCCCAACGACAGGTAAGTGATGGTCTGCAGCGAATGCGACCAGGGGGCGGTAAGAGGCCTTGTAGTTATTCCATGCCGCACCTTCTTTGATGAGTTCTTCTTCACCCGTTTCTCCTGCAAGGTAACGATCGACGGCCGTCTGATGATCGACAGTGAACTGTTCCATCGACAGTATCTGGTTGGGTCTCAACTTATAGAGCGCGCTTTGCAACCGGGCTTCAAGCAGGTGGGCGCCGTTATGGCCATGAAACTCGCCGATGACGATCACGTCTGCATCCTGCCACTGGTCAGCCAACGCGGTGACGCTGAGCGTTTTGTCCGTGTCAGGGTCGATGATGCGATAGTCATAGAGCCCGGTTAGCTCCCTCTTGTCGGAATCAGGGTCAGGATTTTGGGTGCTGGCGCAGGCGGTCGTAAGTACGGCGAGAATGCCGGTCAACAGGAGCTTCACTGGGATCATTCGGTTCCTCCGGGACTGGCCCGCGTGCTTGGCCGAAAACTGTATCGTTTGGCTGAAATCGACCTATTCTTATACAGGAGTCGTTTGATGATAACGTTGAAAAGGATCCTACCATGCCAGATCGCAAAGGGTTTCTCGAAGCGCTCCGGAAGGAGCTGAAGGAGAGGATAGAACGTTATTCAGCCCATCAGCATCGTGATGATGGTGCGTTGGAGGCTGATTTTGCAGAACAGGCGGTACAGCGTCAGAACGATGAAGTGGTGGACGGGCTTGATCTCGAAGCACGGGAAGAGCTGATTCAGGTTGAAAAGGCGCTGCAGCGGATTGAAAACGGTGATGGCGATGGCTGTGAACTCTGCGGTGAGGTGATTAATCCCGAGCGTCTGAAAGTGCTGCCCCAATCGACAGTGTGCGTGGCCTGCGCCGAGAAAATGGAAGAAGAATAATCTGTCGCTTTCAGCAAAGCCTTGACCTTGAAGTGGTTACAACCTTTATAGATAGCACCACATCATTTGAAAGGGGAGCGTTTCATGGGGCATAGCCACGGCCACTCTCACGCAGGTCACAGCCACGGAGGACACGCCCATGGTGTGACACACAATCGCGCCTTTGCGATCGGTATTATCCTGAATCTCGGATTCGTGGTTGTCGAAGCGGTATACGGCGTGTTGGCCGAGTCAATGGCGCTGCTGGCGGATGCCGGCCACAACCTGAGTGATGTGATGGGATTGGCGCTGGCGTGGGGGGCCGCATGGCTGGCCCAGCGCAAGGCCACCAAGTGGCGCACTTACGGCATGAAGAAAAGTACAATTCTGGCCGCACTTCTCAACGCGCTGATCCTGATGGTGGCGGTAGGCGGTATTGCCTGGGAGTCGATTCGCCGGTTTACTGAGCCTCAGGATGTCGCAGGCGTGACGGTTATTGTGGTGGCTCTGGTCGGCGTTGTGATCAACGCGGCGACGATGATGCTGTTTGTGGCCGGGCAGAAAGGGGATCTTAATATCCGTGGCGCTTTTCTGCACATGGCCGCTGATGCAGGCGTTTCCGTTGGCGTAGCCCTGGCCGGTGTGCTGATCCTTTGGACCGGCGCTACATGGATCGATCCGGTCGTGAGCCTGGCGATCGTAATGGTGATCTTGGTGGGCACCTGGGGGCTTCTGCGGGAGTCTTTGAATCTAAGTCTGGATGCGGTACCTGCGGGCATTGATCCCGATGAGGTCCACCGGGTGCTGCGGGAATCGCCGGGCGTCGATGGCGTTCACCACGTGCATATATGGGCCATGAGCACCACCGAGAATGCGTTAACGGCGCATCTGGTGAAGCCTGAACCGGATTCCGACGATGCGCTGCTGGATGACATCCAGAAACAGCTGCGCAGCACGTTTAATATCACGCACGTCACCATTCAGTGGGAGCGTGATCAATCAGGCTGCCCTGTACCGGGGCATTGCTGAGGCCCGGACAGGTGGGCTGCCGGTGCAACCCGTACTCCGACATTAACAAGGATGGCGTTTATGGATCCCCGAATGAGCATGTTAACCCTGGGAGTAGATGATCTTGCGCGCGCGGTCAGCTTTTACCGCGATGGCCTGGGGCTGCCGCAACTGGATTCACCCCCTTCAGTCGCCTTTTTCACCCTTAATGGCACCTGGCTGGGGCTCTTTAACAGAGCCTCGCTGGCAGAAGATGTGGGCGTACCTGTAGGCGACAAGGCAGCGTTCCCCGGTTTCACCATTGCCCATAACCTCGATTCGGAGCAGGCAGTTGATGCCATGATGGCAGACGCTATCGCAGCCGGGGCGACGGAGGTTAAAAAGCCACAGAAAGTGTTCTGGGGAGGCTACTCCGGCTACTTTTCAGACCCGGACGGCTACCTCTGGGAGATCGCCCATAACCCGTTTGTCTGGATCGGTCCCGATCCGTCCTGAAACCGCCGCCGGTATTGATGACTGGCGCCCAATTTTGCATCGTTAGACGATGTTTAACATCGCCAATCCCGCTCTTCGTCTATAGTTTACAGAACGATGACAGTCAGACGAGCGCCATTTTACGGCGCTGTCGCGGCTGTTGCCGTATTGCGCTACTGGCTTCGATTAGCCTTCATGATGTTTGGCGAGGATAGGTGTTAATGCTTCGATCACTGAATGCTTTTTTCGTGCGTGTTGGGTTGTTTGGCGCGCTGCTTTTCTTGGGTGCGTGTGGTGGGGGAGGTAGTGGTGGTGAAACGGCAACAACCCCTGTACCGCCATCTGGCTCAGAGGGATTAGCGCGTCCCGGAATATACATCGGTGAGGTTACGTCGCCCGCTAGCTCAACACCGCCAAATGTGTTGCTGCTACTAAGTCCAAGCGGGCGAGCTGTAGCATTTATCGATACGACATCACTAGTCACCACCACTTTATCTTTTTCAAATGGTCTCAGCGCAACAGCAGCGGGTAAAATATTTCTTACTTCCGGCGCTACTTCAGGGTCGGAAGACCTGACGGTAACTGGTGAATTTCAATCAGCAAGTGATCTGACGCTCGATCTCACATCATCAACAAGTGAGGTGGTAATGACATTCAAGCGAGCGAACGATTCGAGTGATCGTGGGCTTGCGATCGCTGATATCGTGAGAACTTTCACGCTGACCGGAAGCGGAACGACAGAATTTACGGTCGGCGCGGATGGTACGCTCAGTGGCTCAGATACCGCAGGGTGTGTGTTTGCAGGAGAAGTCACAATTCCAGAACCCGCGATCAATGTGTTTGATATCGATTTCACGGCGGATATGTGCGGAGGGAATGTCGGCCCAGCCAATGATGTCAGAAATGGCACCTTTGCAGGCGTTGGCACTTATCTTCCCGATGACGGAACGGGCACTGGCGATTTGTTGATGTTTGGTGTGGCCGATACGGACATCGCTGCAATATTTAGCGGTGAATAGATATTTCCTTTTGTCTTGCCATTGTCACGGTATACGCCATACAGATCCGTGACGATGGCAATAGGGCGACGGCTTTGAGCTGAGGACTCCGTCGACTATGCTGATGGCGATAGTTTTTTCATTCGCTTTCACAAGTCAGGAAGGATACCCATGCGCCAACATCTGCTCGTATTTACCGTTCTACTCCTCGTTTCACCGCTCACGCTGGCCGCCGCAGGCCTGGTGACGGTCAAGAGTCAGCACAGTGTCAAAGAGACGGCTGACAAGCTGGAGACTGTTCTCAACCAGAAGGGAATGACGGTCTTTACGCGTGTAAATCATACTGAAGGTGCCAAAAAAGCCGGCCTGGATTTGCGGCCGACGGAACTGGTGATTTTTGGTAACCCGAAAGTTGGCACGCCACTGATGCAATGCGAACAAAGTGTCGCCATTGATCTGCCGCAAAAAGCACTGATCTGGGAAGACGCTGACGGGCAGGTCTGGCTGGGGTATAACGATCCCGAGTTTTTGCGCAAGCGCCACGCTATTGAGGGCTGCGATGCCGTGCTCAAAAAGATAGACGGTGCGCTTGGCAAGTTCGCGGAAGCGGCTACTCAGTGAGTCTGAAGCTGCCGGGCATCGGCAGCTATCCAGCTTCACTGCCTGTCAGACTTAGCCGTTAAGGGCAGGGCGCTGTCGCACCTTCGGCTTGCAGCCGGCCCGCCGCAGCAATGATGTGATCGGCAAGCTGTTGGATATTGTCCTGATGGGCTTTTACCAGCGGGTCTATGCCGTCGGGTGCCGCTTCTCGTAAGCGGGTATTGCACGTCAGGCGGGACCCTCCTTCGGTTTCGTGATCGATGAGCAGATAGCGGGCGTCGAGCCAGGCGTATTGCCCGGGCACCGAGTCGAACCGAGTGACGGTAACCGAAACGCTCATGGAGGTCGTTTGGTTACCCGCTCTGGAGAATCGGGCCGCCAGTGCGCTACGGATTTCGTCTGCCAGCGGCGCTCCCCACCACTCGGATTCCAGCACAACAAGGCCGCTAACATCCCGGCGTATGACCAATTCGCTGCGGTCCACCTGTGGCGGCACGCTCACATTGTCGATCGATATCCCGTTGCCGGTATCAGTTTCCGTAGAAGTCTGAGGCAAGGGCACCAGTGTGTGATAGTGCAGTTGCGGGCTGCTACTACAGCCTGCCATTATCGATAGCAGTGCAGCGGCGAAGGCGGCACAGGCTGCGCGATAGAGGCCGTTTGGGTTTGCCGCTGTCATCGGGTTACTCCTGTCGAGTCTTGCTCTGGCCGGCCTCGAATCAGCGCTTCCGGGTGCCGGCGCAGATAGTCCGACAGTTCGCGAACCGAGCGGGACATACGTTCCAGCTCATCGAGCGCCTGGCCAATGCGCTGACGCTCGGGCGAGTCGTAAGCAAAGCTGTCGGTCGCTGTTTGCAAGGTGGTTTTCATTTGGGACATCAGTTCATCGATGCCTTCCAGCGTTGTGCGGGTTGAAGGCAGCACGTCATTGTTGACGCTGGCTAATGTCTTCTTGAGTTCGGCCAGACTGCCGTCAAGGTTGGCGGCCATGCTCTCAAACGGAATAGCGCTGAATCGCTCAACCAGGTCAGCGAGCTGATCTTGCAGCTTGTCTAGACTGGTGGCGCGGGTGGGAATCACCGCCACCTTGCCACTGGTGTCCATCCGGACGGTTTCTGATACGTCGTCCGGGTGAAACTCGAGTGCTATATGCAGTTGGCCGGTTAGCAGGTTACTTTTGCGTGCCTCTGCCTTCAGGCCTTGTTTAACAAACTGGTCGAACATCATCAGAACGGCATCTTTCTGGCTGTTCTTGCCTGATTGTGACTGGGTCAGTTTGCGATAGGCTTTGCCCATCAGTCGCGGATACACATCGGCTTCCACAATGACGGGGAAGGTTCTGTTCTGTTCGTCGTAATCCAGTGAAACCGTACTCACTTCGCCGATTTTCTTACCCATGAAATACACTGGTGCGTCACTGCTCAGGCCTCTTAGCGACTGATCAAACCGCATGCTGATAGCCTGTGAAGGTCCTTTTCCAGGGGCAAGTGCGGTGTCCTGATCATCAAATAACTGAAACTGGTTGTCGCTCGTAACGACCGGGTCAGCCGGTGTGTCGTCGGACTTCGGGGGGGAGCCAAAGGCGACACCTCCAGAGAGCACTGATAGTAACGATTCAGAGTTCACTTCAAGTCCGTTGGCGTTGACGCCGACCTTGATGCCGCTGGCATTCCAGAACCGGGTATCCGACGTGACGAACTTGTCGTTTGGCGCGTTGACGAAAATATCGAGATTTACGCCATCACCGGATTCATCGAGCTTGAATGAGACGACCTGACCCACCCGCACCTTTCTGAAGTAGACGGGGGACCCGATATCCAGCGAGCCAAGGTTGCGAGCTTTCAGCCGAAACCGGGTGCCGGGCTCGCCGTAGGTGACCGGTGGCGGAGACTCAAGACCGCTGAACGTCTCCGAGCGCTTGGATGATGTGCCAGGATCCGCAGCAATAAAATCACCGGAAAGCAGGGTATCGAGGCCGGAAACCCCTTCGGCGCCGACGCGCGGTCGCACGACCCAGTAGCGGGAATCTTCCCGGGTAAACGATGCCGCCTCGCGGTTCAGTTCAGCGGTGACAATGACGTTTTTGTGATCCTTGCTGAGTGTGACGTCGGTGACTTCGCCAATCACCACGTTGCGATACTTGATTGGCGATTTTTCTGCGGTCAGGCTGCCGGCAGTCTGGAACGTGATTTTGATGGTGGGGCCGGACTGCTGCCAGGACTGGTACAGCATGGACAGCCCAATCAGCACCGCGACAATGGGCACCAGCCAGACCAGCGAAAGTCCCCAGCGTCGGGTGCGGATATCGGCATCACCTGCCTGGTTGTTCGTTCGGCCATCATTCATGGTCGTGATTGTTATCCCATATCAATCGTGGATCAAAGGACAGTGTCGCCAGCATTGTTAATATGACCACTATACCGAAGAAGAGAATACCAAGCCGGGGCTCAATAACGCCAAATACGCCAAACTGGACCAGAGCGCTTAGCAGTCCGGCCACGAATACATCGAGCATAGACCAGTAGCCTATCAGCTCAAGCGCACGGAACAGACGGGTCCGGTCCCGACAGGACGCCAGATTGCGACGTGTCTGGACGGTGACCAGCAGGAGCGTCAATACCAGAAACTTGGTGACCGGTACGCCAATGCTGGCAATGAATATGATGGCGGCAATGTCCCAGGAACCGCCCCGCCAGAGCTGCACGACGCTTCCCAGTATGGTGGGCGACGACTCTTTATAAAGAGAGCTGGTGTGCATGATGGGCAGCAGGTTGGCTGGAATATAGAGCACCAGCGCAGCAATCATCAGCGCCCAGGTGCGGGACAGCGCGTTGGGCTTGCGGTGATGGAGCCTGGCTCCACAACGAGGGCAGCTATCTGGGGACTGATCCAGTGAGCAGCTCAGCTTGCAGCTGTGGCATAAGCGAAGATTCAGATCAGCGGCAAATGGCGGATTCATCGGGCGTCGTTCCATAGCAGCGGCAGGTCGCGACCTGCCAGGCCGATGATCAACATACTCAGCGCGGCCAGAGCAAACAGGCCGACTGCCGGAAAGACATCCAGTCGCCCCGACAGTTTCACGACGCTGACCAGAGCGCCGAGCAGGAATACCTCAAGCATGCTCCAGGGTCGCAATGCTTCCAGCGCGCGCATCTGCCAACGAAAGCCGGGTGCCCGCTGATGTTTACGGGCAAAAGCAAATAGCCAGGTCATCATCGAAACCTGCAGTATCGGTACTGTCAGGGTCGCGAAAGCAACCGTCAACGCCATAAGACCTATCGGGCCTTGAGCCAGCGCAAGGCTTGCATCCAGAAGGGTGGCAGAGTGCACTTGCCCCTGAACCCGAATGAACAGCACCGGTACAAAGCATACGACCGCCATCATCAGCGCCGCTGTCACGCTCAGAGCCAGAGCCTGGTCAATCGAAAGCATCCGGTGACGCGCAATGATGCCGCCGCAACGCTGACAGGTCGCTTTCTGGTTACGGGCGAGTTGTGGCCGGTGGTAGGCCGAATCGCAGTACTCGCAAATAATAATGTCAGACGGATAACTCATCGGATCAGATCCGGAAACCTCTGATTATGACTCTAAAAGGCTGCCCGCCGGGGCGCTCCCTGAAAGCCGAATGCGCCGCCAGGTCCAAAGCGGAAAACGGGGTGATATTTCTGCAACAAACTGAAAGATAAGTGATCTTTTGTCCAGTGGTGATTTGTTCATGTTGCCGTCCCTTGATTCAGAGAGACGCCTTAAGCATAGCCCGTACCTGGCGACAGGTCTCGTTGAGTGTGAAAGTGCTCTTCACCCGACGAGCAGAATCTTGCTACAGAGCATCGCGACGGCTGACGAATAGAGTGGCAGCGTCAGTACCCGTGCCATAATTGTCTTCACAATTTCGCAGCAAGGGCTGCGTCACGGATTATTGGAGGAGAGCTGACAAATGAAAGCTGCCATTGTGGAAGATTACAAACGTCCGCCCCGATACACCGAATGCGATGACCCCATTGCCGGTGACAATGAAGTGGTGGTGACAGTGGCTGCCGCAGCATTAAGTCAGCTGGTTCGGGCCCAGTCATTGGGCAAACACTACAGTAGCCCCACGGTGCCTTTTGTTCCCGGAGTTGATGGCGTGGGGACGCTCGAGAACGGGCAACGGGTGTACTTTGCGTTCCCGAAAGCACCGGCTGGCGCAATGGCGGAGAAGGTTGCTGTCCAGAAAGACTATACCGTGGCGTTACCGGACGAAGTCGATAACGTTATGGCTGCGGCAATCGCCAATCCGGGAATGTCTTCCTGGGCCGCGCTGACCGAACGTGCGTTTCTGAAGAAGGGCGAGTCGGTTCTGGTCAATGGTGCCACAGGCGCATCCGGCAGGCTGGCAATTCAGATCGCGAAACAATTGGGCGCCGGTCGGGTGATTGCAACCGGACGCAACCCGGACTATGAGGCTGAGCTGCTGGCATTGGGCGCTGATACCTTTGTGCCGCTGGCCCAATCACCTGAGGCTTTGACGGACTGCTTCCGCAGGGAAATCGCCGAAGGCGTCGATGTGGTGCTTGATTACCTGTGGGGGCCAACGGCCGTGGCGCTGATGACAGCTGCTGCTGATCATGCTGAGGGTGAAGCCGGAAGACGGATCCGTTTCGTGAATATCGGAGGTTTGGGGGGTGCCGTCATTGATCTGCCTGCCGCCGCGTTACGCAGCAGCGGGCTTGAATTGATGGGCAGTGGCCTTGGTAGCGTCTCCAATGCGGCACTGGTCAAATGCATTGGTGAGATGTTCAAGGTCATTCACTCTGCCAACCTGCAGGTTGATGCCATGGCAGTGCCACTGACGGATGTCGAGACGGCCTGGACCGGGAGTGGCGGCGGCCGAATCGTATTTACGTTGTAACAAGGACCTGTGTTCAGCCGTGCTTAACATTCATGTTGATCTCGGCTGTAAAGCACAGTGTATCGTCGGTGTCGTAGGCGCCGACAGTCACGATAATGCCGCCTTCCTTGCTGAAATCGACCTCGCTGCCATCGGCAATCACGTTCAGGTCTGTTTTAGCCTTGGCCAGGTATTTCACCGTCATCCCCTGGGGAATCCAGCGCGCACCTGCCGGAATGCTGGCGTCGGTCACCATGCCGGCAACCAGTTCGGCGGCGTTGCACATGGCGATCGCGTGAACTGTGCCAATGTGGTTGTGCACTTTCTTCTGGTTCCGCAATGTCAGCGCGGCGTAGCCCTGGCGAAGTGCCGTGACTTCAGGATCAATTGTAGAGAAGTAGGGCGCAATCGTACCGATACCGGCCGAAAACTGCTCTGGTCCCATCTGTTCGAACATCTTCAGAAACTGACTCATGGTGTCTTTCCTTTTTGGTTTTATGGTGTTTTGCCAGTGATAGCAACGGGACTCAGCTGAGCAGCGGCAGCAGTTGCCCCGCCCAGATGGACTCGCGATAGCGCTCGCGGAACCAGCCCAGATGGCCAATGTGCTGCTCGTCGATATCCTGCGGCGCTATGCGCGTCAGGGTGACGGGCGCGTTGCTGTAGAAGCTGTGAAGGGATTCCACGTTGTGCCGGGACATCATCTCGTCATCGGTAAAAGCGACAGAGGTGATGGGGACAGTAACGGCAGCAAACTGATTGCGTATAACGGTGCCTTCGGCCCCAACGGCATATTCCGGGTTCAGGCACCAGCGGCGCCATTGGCGCATCACGTTGGCCGGAAGGTCGCCTACCATTTTCAGCCGAACGCCGGGAAAGTAGCCGCAAAGCGGCACGCTGATCGGAGCCAGTACATACCAGAGTAGCCATGCCACACGCTTGGTCGGTGGCGAATTCTTAAGCCAGTAGCCACTGCCGCACGCCATCGTCACAATATTATCTAACTCGTTGACGCGAGGTGTCATGCCCAGTAACTGCCCGCCCACGCTGTGGCCAATCCACTGCAACCGAAGCTCAGGATAATGCTCGCGGGCAAATCCGATCACCGAGTTGCAGTCTTCCGTCGCCCATTCAATTACCGAGGTATCGCACTCCCGTAGGTGCGTCTCGAGGGATGCCCCCATACCGAAATAATCGAAGGTGATGGCAGTAACCCCCTGCGAGCACAGATAGCGGGCGAACTTTTCATAGTAGCGCTGGGCGATGCCCATGGCGCCGGCGATGATGACGACCGAGCGGGGCCGATCGGCAGCAAACAGGCGCAGGCTGATCTTGTGACCGGCCGGTGTATTCAGCGAAAGGGTCTGAAAATCGTTCTGGACGATTGATTGTTCCTGAGCTGACATGGAGGCTCCTGAAGGCTTATCGGGTTAGAAGGCGGTAACCAGGCGGTTTAGAAAACGCAGAATGACCTGCACCTCGTCTTCGCTGAAGCCTTCTTTCATAACGGCATTCAACTGCGTGATCAGTGGCTTGGCTTCTTCGATCTTGCTGCGCCCCAATTCGGTCAGATGCAGGCGGGATGCGCGACCGTCTTTGTCGCAGGCGCGACGCTCTACAAGCCCGTTCTGTACCATGCGCGTGGCCAACCCGGTAAGGGCTGAATTGTTGAGGTGGAGCCGCTTGGCGACATCCTTGAGAAGGCAGCCATCATCCTGATCGATCAACATTAGCGCGCCGAGCTGGGTGACTGAGACCCCGAGGGCATCCTCGCTCTGTTGGTCTGCATACTTGTACACCTTGTGACGGGCGATATTGAGAAGATAGAAAAGTCGCTGATCCATTTGTTCTACCATTTACTACACGTGTGAACTAAATATAGTTTATATATGTAATAAATGGCAAGCGGAAAATGTGATGCATTTCGGTATAGGGGAGGCCGCCATTGCGGAGCATGGGGGGGCATGGGTTTGAGTTTAGCTTATTTGACTCGCTGTTTTTCAAGCTTCCGGGCCAGCGTGCGGCGGTGCATGCCGAGCCGGCGAGCGGTTTCGGAAATATTGAAGTCGGTTTCGGCCAGTACCTGATGAATGCGTTCCCATTCCAGGGTTTTGATGGAGGTAGGGCGGTTAGTCAGTTCTACTTCGCCCGAGCCCGCCACATGGCCGAAAGCTGCTTCGATATCGTCGGTGTTCGAGGGTTTTGCGAGGTATTGGCAGGCGCCGAGTTTGACGGCTTCGACAGCCGTGTTGATGCTGGCAAATCCAGTTAGTACGACTATCAGCATTTTGGGGTCGTGCTGGTGCAGAAGCTGCACACATTCGAGCCCCGAGGAGCTGCCGCTTAACTTGAGATCCACCACCGCATAACCGGGAGAATGTTGTTTGAGCAGTTCGACGGCATCGTCGCGGGTGGAGGCGATCAGTACATCATAGTCCCGGCGGCGGAAAGAACGCGCCAGTGTGCGGGCAAATGCTTCGTCATCTTCGATTATCAGCAGCAATCGTTCAGATACCATGTCTTGGGTCCTGTTCGAGAGATATCGCCACAAGAGGCAAGGTCAATTGCACCACTGCGCCGCCTTCCGGGCGATTGCGCGCGGTCACCGTGCCGCCCAGTGTACGGGCAACATTGACGCTGAGAAACAGGCCCAGGCCTCCGCCAGGCCTGCCTTTGCTCGACTGGTAAGGTTTGCCGAACTCGGCCAGCATAGCGGAGGGGAAGCCCGGGCCGGTATCCGTGATAACCAGTCTGAGGGTGTCGCTCTCGCGGCTGACATCAAGCCTGACCCAGTGGGGTGAGGCCTCAAGGGCGTTATCAAGAACGTTCCAGATCATCTGCTTCAGCGCGGTATCAAAAACCACAGGCACGTCGGCTTCGATGCGGTTGTCGTAAAGAAAAACCTCAATAGGCCTGATTGCACGCCACTCGTGCACAAGATCATCCAGAAAAGTGCAGAGCGTGGTTTTCATCGATGACTCACCCCGCGTCTCGCCGGCCGACAGCAGGATGCCGCTGACAATGGTTTTACAGCGCTGAAGCTGTGTCTGCATCTCGGTGATTTCTTCCTGCATTTCGGCGTTGTGCTCGAGTTCAGGCATTCGCCGCCAGTCTCCCAGAATGACCGACAGAGTTGCCAGCGGCGTGCCAAGCTCATGGGCTGCGCCGGAAGCCAGCAAGCCCATTCGGACAATGTGCTCTTCCTCAGCTGCGCGTTGTCGCATGTCGGCCAGTTGGGCGTCGCCGGAACGCATGTTGCGGGTGATACGGGTGATCACAACGGCGACCAGAATGGCGTTCAGCAGGAAGCTGATCAACATGCCTTCGACATAGAGGGCAGAGTAGGGGTGAGTGCTGTCGACCATAGGGTGCAGCGGAATGTAAAACACGGCCAGGCCCGACAGGCAAAGCCCGGCAATCCCGACAACAATCCAGGTCGACCAGACTTCAAGCAAGACCGCGCTCAGGATGACCTGAAGCAGATACAGGAAGGTAAAGGGATTGGTAGCGCCGCCACTGAAATACAGTTGCAGTGTCAGGCTGACAACGTCCAGTAGCAGGGCGGAGAACAGCTGGCGGTTGGTCACGGCTTGTTCGGCGCCCAGGCGCCACTGGCTGAACAGGTTAAAAATGACCAGCCAGGCGACAACCGTCATCATCGGCAGTAGCGGGAGCTTGAAGCCGAAAGCCAGACTGACGACCGAAATGGTTGTGATTTGTCCGACAACTGCAATCCAGCGTAACTGGATGAGCAGTTGCATGTTCTTGCGGCCGCCCGAAATGCCTGCGCCATGAGCGGCTATCCAACGTGATTTCAAACTGCTCTCGCTTGCCAGAGTGTTGGCAGAATCAGTCACCTGGCTGCTCCGGGGAGGTGTGACTGCTGGAATTGGACGCTGCACGGCGACGCCAGCGCCGGCGTTCTTCACTGCCAACCCACAAACCGCCTGCGGCCACCATCAGTGCGAGAGTATACCAAGTGAACGCGTAGCCAAGGTGGTTGTTGTGGAACGAGATCACGGTGAGGCCCCCTACAGGCTCTGACCAGGTCGTTTTCAGCGCATTGAGATCCGGTGGGTTAGGCCCTGCATCGGCATCAATGAAATAGGGTGCAACCTGGGTGAGCCCCCGTGACGCCGCAATAGCGGCGACATCGCGGGAATGCCAGCGATCAGCTGCCGGATCATTGTCCCTCAAAAAGCCACCACCGGGCTCTGTTATACGCAGCAGACCGGTGACCTGGGTCATCCCGTTTGCCTGGTCCTCCTTCGGCTTGGGTGATTCTGTTGTGCCGGTCGACACAAAGCCGCGATTGACGAGAATGATGGAGCCATCAGCCTGCTTCAGTGGTGTCAGCAGCCAGAAACCGCCGCCAAGCTCCGTTGTTGCCTGAACCCGGGCCGTAAGGTCGTAGAGGAATGTGCCAGTCGCTGTGATATGCCGGTATTCATCGCTTTTTGCGGTAATGTCTGGCCATTTTTTAGGGCCGGGTGCGTCTACAGCAGGGGCATTGACCCGTTGATTAACTCGCTCGATCAGATCGAGTTTCCAGTGCAGGCGTTGGACCTGCCAGGTACCGAGTGCCAGAAAGCCGGCAAAGACGAGAAGTATGAGAAATGCCCAAACGGCGACCTTGGTCACCGAGTGGGGAAGTGGCCCTGCGTCGCCGGGTGACGAGGCAGGGCCGGAGTGCGGCTGATTAACCATTACATCTTCTGGGTGGGCTCGGACATCATGCCGGGCATCATATTGGTGTTCAGATGGTACATAACCCAGATAGAGCCGATCAGGGTGATCGCGACCAGCATCACGGTGAAGATCAGCGCCAGCATATTCCAGCCGCCCTCTGACTCCGTGTTCATATGCAGGAAGTAGATCATGTGAACGACGATCTGGACTGCGGCAAAGGCCAGAATCACGATGGCGGTCACGCCGGGATCTGCGATGACATCGCCCATCACCAGCCAGAAGGGGATGGCTGTCAGGATTACCGACAGCACAAACCCGATGGTGTAGTCCTTCAGGCTGCCGTGACTGGCGTGGTCGTCATGATGATCGTGACCATGATTATGGTCGTCGCCATGAGCCGGGTGTGCATTATGTTCGCTCATCACAAAACTCCCATCAGGTAGACGAAGGTGAAAACGCCGATCCAGACCACGTCCAGGAAGTGCCAGAACATCGACAGGCACATCAGGCGGCGGCCGTTCTCCGTAGTCAGACCGAATCGCTTGACCTGAATCATCAGCGTGATCAGCCAGATAATGCCGAAGGTGACGTGCAGGCCGTGGGTGCCGACCAGCGCGAAAAACGCGGTAAGGAAGCCACTGCGCTGAGGGCCATAGCCCTCGTTGATCAGGTGGGTGAACTCATAGAGCTCAAGGCCGATAAAGCCTGCACCCAACAGGCCTGTGACGGCCAACCACAGGAGTGTGGCGTTCACACGCTTACGCTGCATCTCCAGCATCGCGAACCCGTAGGTAATTGATGAGATCAGCAGGAAACCGGTGTTAAGCGCCACCAGTGGGAGTTCAAAGATTTCCTTGCCGCTTGGGCCGCCAGCAAAGCTTTGGCCCAATACAGCGTAGGTGGCAAACAGGCTCGCGAAGATGAGGCAATCGCTCATCAGGTAGAGCCAGAACCCCAGCAGGGTGCCTTGCTCGGGGTGATGTTCCCGAACGTAGAAGTGAGTGCTTGGCAGAACTTTGTTCGTGCCGGCGGTAGTGGTTGTCATATCAGGCATACCCGTCCAGCAAACGTGTGCGTTCATCCTCTACGCGGACAACTTCTTCCACGGGGATATGGTAGTCACGGTTGTAGTTAAACGTGTGAACAATCGCGCTAATCACAATGGCGCCGAATGACAGCCAGGCCAGTGGCCACATGTGCCAGATCAGAGCAAAGCCACAGACGAAACTCATGGCTGCCAGAATAAAACCGGCGCCTGTGTTTTTGGGCATATGAATCGGTACGAAATTGTCCTTCGGACGCTCGTAACCGTGCTTTTTCATGTCTGCCCACGCATCGGTATCGTGCACAACCGGGGTGAAAGCGAAGTTGTATTCTGGCGGTGGTGACGATGTTGACCACTCCAGAGTGCGGCCTTCCCACGGATCGCCGGTCACATCTTTCAGTGCTTCGCGACGGCGGAAACTGACCACCAGCTGGATGATAAACGTCAGGATGCCGCCCAGGATCAGTACCGCGCCGAATGCGGCAACCTGGAACCAGATCTGCAGTGACGGGTCAGCAAACTGGCTGAGGCGACGTGTCACGCCCATCAGGCCCAGGACGTAAAGTGGCATAAAGGCGACGTAGAAACCGATGGTCCACAGCCAGAATGACCACTTGCCCCAGTAGGTATCGAGCTTGAAGCCGAATGCCTTCGGGAACCAGAAGTTGATGCCGGCAAACATGCCGAACAGCACACCACCGATGATCACGTTATGGAAGTGGGCAATCAGGAACAGGCTGTTGTGCAGCACAAAGTCCGCAGACGGAACGGCCAGCAGAACGCCGGTCATGCCACCGATAACGAAGGTGATCATGAACGAGATGGTCCACATCATCGGCAGTTCGAAGCGAATACGACCGCGGTACATGGTGAACAGCCAGTTGAATATCTTCGCACCGGTCGGTATCGAGATAATCATCGTTGTTATCCCGAAGAACGAGTTAACGCTGGCGCCGGACCCCATAGTAAAGAAGTGATGCAACCACACCAGGTACGACAGGATGGTGATGACCACCGTCGCGTAGACCATGGAGGTGTAGCCAAACAGACGCTTTCTGCAGAAGGTGGCGACCACTTCGGAGAAGATGCCGAATGCCGGCAGAATCAGGATGTAGACTTCAGGGTGGCCCCAGATCCAGATCAGGTTGACATACATCATCATGTTGCCACCCATGTCATTCGTGAAGAAATGGGTGCCCAGCATGCGATCCATGGACAGCATGCCCAGAACAGCGGTCAGAACCGGGAAGGCCGCAACGATCAGGACGTTGGTGCACAGCGCTGTCCAGGTGAAGACCGGCATTTTCATCAGGGACATGCCCGGTGCGCGCATTTTAACGATGGTCACTATCAGGTTGACGCCGGATAGCAGTGTGCCTATCCCGGCTATCTGAAGTGACCATATGTAGTAGTCAACGCCGACCCCCGGACTGCCGAGGATGCCGGAGAGTGGCGGATAAGCCAGCCAGCCTGTTTTGGCGAACTCACCGATGAACAGGGAAATCATGGTCAGCATGGCGCCAAAAGTGGTCATCCAGAAACTGAAGTTGTTCAGGAAAGGGAAGGCAACGTCGCGGGCACCGATCTGCAGAGGCACGATATAGTTCATCAGGCCGGTGACCAGTGGCATGGCAACGAAGAAGATCATGATCACGCCGTGGGCGGTGAAGATCTGGTCATAGTGTTCGGGCGGCAGGTATCCGGTTGACTCACCGAACGCCATGGCCTGTTGGCCGCGCATCATCAAGGCGTCAGCGAAGCCTCGCAGCAGCATGACAAGGCCAAGGATGACATACATGATGCCGATTTTCTTGTGGTCGATGCTGGTGATCCAGTCGCGCCACAGCGTGCCCCAGAACTTGTAGTAAGTCATGGCGCCGAGAACAGCGATGCCGCCGATGGCGACAGCGATGAAAGTCGCTACCAGGATGGGTTCGTGATACGGAATCGACTCCCAGGTGAGACGACCGAAGATTAGCGTAGTCAGGTCAGTATTATCTTGCATTTTCAGTCTCTTGAATAAATGGAGACGGGGTGTTTACCGCGGTGCCAGGTTGTGACTCAGCCAGGCAGAAATTAGGCGTTATCGTGTCCGCGCTTGCCTGTTTGCTGTGGCTGTGATGAGACATCATCTCATCCATACAGACACTGCCTTCTTCAACACAGCGATTGACTATTGCGTGGTAAAGATCGGGGGCAACCATGCCGTAGTAGCTGACAGGGTCTTTCTCGCTTGGTTTCTCGAGCTCTTGGTATTCATCCCGATCAAGGGTCCCACCATTGGATCGCACCTTGTTGACCCATTCCTCAAAGTCGCCATCTGACACGCCATGGTATTCGAAGTTCATGTGCGAGAAGCCGGCACCGCTGTAGTTTGCAGAGAAGCCCTTGAAGGTGCCGGTTTCGTTGATCACCGCGTTAAGCGTTGTCCGCATGCCGGGCATGGTATAGATCTGGCCGGCCAGCGCGGGAATATAGAACGAATTCATCGCCCGGGCGGAAGTGAGCTGGAAACGGATGGGGACGTCAATCGGCGTCACCAGCTCGTTGACCGAGGCCACGCCCTGTTCTGGATAGATGAACAGCCATTTCCAGTCGAGCGAGACCACTTCGACCGTCATAGGCTCAACGCCTTCGGGAATCGAACGCTCAGCGTCAATGCGGTCCAGTGGACGGTAGGGATCGAGCTTGTGAGTGCTGATCCAGGTGATCAGGCCAAGCGCGATGATAATCAGCAGTGGCGCTCCCCAGATGACCAGTTCAAGCTTGGTTGAGTGATCCCATTCAGGATCGTAGGTCGCCTCGGTGTTATTTTGACGGTAACGCCATGCGAAGAAGAAAGTCAGGAAGATGACGGGCACGATAACCAGCAGCATCAGCAGCGTTGAAACAACGATCAGCTGGGCTTGCTGGGAAGCGATATCACCGGATGGGTCCATTACTACCATGTCACAGCCTCCAAGGAGGGCGAGAGGTAATAGAAGTAATCCACGTCGAGGTATTGGAAAAGACATGCAAGCAGGTCCAGTATAGAGATTGAGAGTTGCGTATTGTACGAAATCTGATTTGAGTCGGCGATTGGACGCTTTGTCCTCCCCCCCCCCTCTTTGAGGGGACACTGATCAGGAAGAGGCGATAGCGATAGCAGGTTCAATTGCCAACAATGACAAATAAAGAGGCGATGATCATGACGAGTACCCACGTGCAAAGTGGTGCCATGCCCCCGGATGTTTCTCACGACCATGCTCCGATCACCCCCGGAGAGATCGCCATAGGCGTCAGCATAGGTCGTGCGTCGGAGTATTTCGATTTCTTTGTTTACGCCATTGCGTCGGTGTTGGTTTTTCCGGCTGTTTTCTTTCCTTTTGAGTCACAGCTGACAGGAATTCTTTACTCGTTCCTGATTTTCTCGTTTGCGTTCATCGCGCGACCGTTTGGTACAGTTATCTTTATGAAACTGCAGCGCCGTTTCGGGCGTGAAGTGAAGCTGACCGTCGCGTTGTTTGCCCTTGGGGTTGCGACAGCGGGTATCGCCTTTCTGCCGGGTTATCAGGACATCGGTTTCGCCGCTGTCATTTTGTTATCGCTGTTCCGTATCGCTCAAGGCGTTGCTCTCGGGGGTTCCTGGGACGGCTTGCCGTCGCTCCTTGCGCTCAATGCACCGCCGAGCCGACGGGGCTGGTACGCGATGCTGGGTCAGTTAGGAGCGCCAGTGGGCTTTCTGGTAGCGGCCAGCCTGTTTGCCTATCTGTTGGTCAATGTCTCCCAGAAAGAGTTTCTTGAGTGGGGCTGGCGCTACCCGTTCTACGTCGCCTTCGCGATCAATGTGGTTGCCTTGTTTGCGCGGTTGCGTCTGGTTGCTACCGATGACTATTCGGAATTGCTGGATGAAAAGGAACTTGAGCCCTCCAGTGTGACACGTCTCACCAAGTCTCAGGGCAGTGTGATTCTGATCGGCGCACTCGCTGCGCTGGCGAGCTATGCGTTGTTTCACATGGTCACCGTATTTCCGTTGTCGTGGATGACGCTGTATTCCGAACGAACCGTCAGCGATGTCCTCATTATCCAGATTATCGGCGCGGCCCTTGCTGCTGTTTGCGTCATTCTTTCGGGCAAACTGGCAGACAAGGTGGGGCGTCGCACCATGCTGGGCTCGCTGGCCTTCCTGATAGCCCTGTTCAGCGGGTTTGTGCCGATGATGATCGGGGGCGGTGAGTTCGGTCAGGATGCGTTTATCATTATCGGCTTTATTCTGCTGGGACTGTCATACGGTCAGGCATCGGGCGCGGTAACGTCGAACTTTGAACCCAGGTACCGTTATACCGGCGCTGCGTTGACGGCAGATCTTGCCTGGCTGGCTGGTGCTGCGTTTGCGCCTCTGGTCGCTCTGGGGTTGTCGGTAGAGTTCGGCCTGTCAGCGGTCACTTTTTACCTGCTATCCGGAGCCTTGTGCACACTCGGGGTGCTTTGGCTCAACAAGAAATCCTATATGCAGGAGCAGTAGATCAGGGGCCGCTCAGCCGAGAGTGTTGAGCGGCCTCAAAGCGCCAACTGATTCGGAATTTCGCGCATCAGAAAATCCACTGCCACTTTGATCTTGGGTACCTGATACCGCGTTTTCTGGTATAGCAGATAGATCGCCAGATTCGGGTTTCGGGTTACCTTGAGCGGAATATCCATCTCCAGTGGCACCAGCGTGCCTGCCTTCAGCGCGGGCCCCAGTGTCCAGCGTGGCAGCATCAGAATCCCTTCACCCCGTTCTGCCCGTTGTATCAGCCAGCGTCCGGCATTGCTGATCGCAACAGCTGGAGCCGATACCTCCTGCCAACGGCCATCCAGCTCGCACATCCAGGGGTTGGGGCCGTTAGGCGTTCGAAAGAACAGGCCTTTGTGGTGCTGCAGTTCGGATGGGTGCGTGGGTGTACCGTAGCGTTCGAGATAGGCCGGTGAGGCAACCGCAATAAACTCATTGTCCATCAGTCGGTGGGCTACGACCCGCTCATCCGGCGCAAAACCCCCGCGAATCGCCAGATCGACTTCATCCCGCCCCAGTACACTGAGTGAATCGCTGAGCGTGATATCCAGCGTAATGTCCGGATATAACAGACTGAAGCGGTCCATCAGCGGCAGAACGACGGTATCACCAAAGCCTGCCAGGCTGCTGATGCGAAGCTGCCCCATAGGTCTGGTTTGATACTGGCTGATTGATTCGTGGGTGGCCTCAAGCTGAAGCAGAATGTTGGTGACGTCTGCATAGTAACGCTGACCGATTTCCGTGAGCTTTACGACGCGGGTCGAGCGTTTCAGCAGCGTGGCGCCCAATGCTGCCTCCAGATCTGAAACCCGGCGGGAGAGTGAAGAGGGCGGCACATCGAAATGTTCCGCCGCCCGGCTGAAGCTGCCGCTTTCAGCGACTTTTACGAAGTACCGGATAGCGCGCAGCTGATCCATTGGGGCTCCTGTTTGTCGGTTTTAAAAGTGCTAAACGCACAACTGTTGTCTTAAAGACAATAAAGTTTAGCTTTTATGGCACTTTAAGGCACCTAAATGGGCATCAATAATGGTGGTATACACACGCACTCGACCAAAGAGACCTGTTTATGAGCACTTATACCGCAATCAATCTCGTCAAACGTCCATCCGGATCCATTGGGCCGGAGCTATTTGAAGTCGTCGAAAAGACAGTGCCCCAGTTGGAAGACGGACAATTCCTGGTCAAACAGACCCACATGTCGCTGGATCCGGCGATGCTGGGTTGGATGTCGCCCGATACCAAGAGTTATATCCCGCCTGTGGAGCTGGGCGATGTGATGCGTTCATCCGGCGTGGGCAAAGTGGTTGAATCGCGCAACCCTGATTTTGCCGAAGGCGATCAGGTGATGGGTATGTTTGGCTGGCAGGAATATGCGCTCAGTGATGGCAAAGGCGTCAACAAGGTGGATTCCAATCTTGATCCCGAAATGGTGTTGTCCGTTTTCGCATTGCCGGGCCTGACTGCAACCCAGGGCCTCTATGGCGAAGGCGATCCGAAACCGGGTGAAACCCTGGTTGTCTCAGGCGCCGCGGGCTCGGTCGGTTCCATCGTCGGACAGTTGGCGAAGGCGGATGGCCTGAAAGTCATTGGTGTTGTCGGATCCGACGAGAAAGCAGACTGGATCGTCAACGAACTGGGCTTCGACGGTGCGATCAACTACAAGACAGACGATATCGGGGCCAAACTGAATGAACTGGCCAAAGACGGTATCGATCTCTACTTCGAAAATACCGGGGGCCCGATTCAGCACCGTGTGTTCGAACGCATGAACGCCCATGGCCGCATCGTAGTGTGCGGGATGATCTCTGATTACACCGCCAAGCAGCCCAGCGCTGGTCCAAACTGGATGAACATTATCCGCAAGCGCTTGACGATCAAGGGCTTCACAATGCCGGATCATCGCCACAAAACGCCGCAGCTGCTGGAAAAGATCACGCCCTACGTGCAGAAAGGGCAGATCAAATACCGCTCTCATATCCTGGAGGGACTGGAGTCTGCAATGACCGGCCTGAACCTGTTCTTCACGGGTGAAAACAAGGGCAAGCTGATCGTTAAGCTTTGATCCTGATTCGCGGGTAACGCCCGCGCAAACTATCAGCCTCGTTAACGGCGGGGCTGATAGCTTCTCCTTCCCCCTCTGGATTATCCGTTAAACAATTTTCACGCCTCACAAGGTGCATAGCGATGCGCGGGCACGCATACTGTTGCGCAATTGTTTCCGGCCTTCAGATCGTCCTGCGGCCATTCCGTTAGGTAAAACCGAGTCCTTCATGCGTGCACCCTTTCTGGTTGTTTTGATAGCCTTGCTGACTTTGTCGCTTGCCGGCTGCTCGGAAGATGAGCCTTTGTCGAAAATCACGCTGACCGACACCCAGCTGCAACAGGTCGGGCAAAAGATCTTCCAGAATGAATGCGCAGGCAAGATTGTATGTCTGGTCCACTGGAATCAGGGCGAAGCCTTTCCCTCATTGGGAATAGGGCACTTCATCTGGTATCCGAAGGACGTTGATGGCCGGTTTGTGGAGAGCTTTCCGGAGCTGATCGCTTTTATGCGAAAGCGAGGAACCACGCTGCCGAAGTGGTTGGATGAAATGGAGCCGCTTGATGCACCCTGGCCGGACCGGAGCGCTTTTCTGGAGCAGGAAGGAAGCCCTCGAGTTGTCGAATTACGGGGTTTTCTGGAACAGACACAGGGACTGCAGGCCGATTTCATGTTCAGGCGTGCGCAATCTTCGCTCGAGCGGGTGATCAGTGCAGCCCCTGAGGATCAGCAGGACGCAATCCGGCAACGAATTGACGCACTCAGTACCACACCCGGTGGTGCCTACGCGTTAATGGACTATGTGAATTTCAAGGGCGAGGGACTGTCACCAACCGAGACTTATAATGGCCAGGGCTGGGGCTTGCTGCAGGTATTGCAGCAAATGCGTGAAAGCGACGCCGATACGGCCCTCGGCCAGTTTCAGGAAGCCGCCGCAGCGGTGCTGACCCGCCGGGCAACCAATGCCGAAAAAGCCATTGAACGCGAACAGTGGTTGCCGGGGTGGTTGAATCGACTGAAGACTTATCAGGAGAGTGACTGACGCCACTGGCCCTGAGTTTAGTCTGCCTTCAGTGCTTTTTCTGCAAAATTCAATCGATCCTGACCGAAGAACATCTCATCACCGACAAAGGTGGTGGGCGCACCGAATACGCCACGCTCGATTGCTTCTGACGTGATGGCCTTGAGCTTGTCCTTGGTCGCCTGATCGTTGCATTTAACCAGTACTTCTTGTGAATCAAAGCCGGCTTTGGACAGCACCTTGGCGACGACTTCAGGTTGACCCATGTCAAGCTCGTCGATCCAGAGGCCGGTGAAGACGGCGTTCAGGTAGTCCTGAAAACGGGGTGTATCCATATAGGCCACAGCGCCTCGCATCAGCAGCAAAGTGTTAACCGGGAAGAAAGGATTGAAGTTCAGCGTGACCCCATAGTCCTGGGCGTAGCGTTGGAGGTCCATCCGGCTGTAGCGACCTTTGGCGGGAACAGCAGCAGGGGACTGGTTGCCAGTGGCCTGAAATACAGCACCGAGAAGCATGGGCTTCCACTCGAGTTCGGCGTTGTTTCGCTCTGCAATGGCTGCAATTTGGGTCCAGCCGATATAACTGGCAGGGCTGCCAACGTCGAAGAAAAACTCAATACGCTTGCTCATTTGTGGCTCCTATTTCTTGTGCATTTTTGCGCAGATCCGGGACAGGTTTGATTTAAGGGAATCAAAAGGTTTCCATCCAGGGGCGTAGGTCGAGTTCGTGGGTCCAGCTGTCCTTTGGCTGGCGGTGAATCTGCCAGTACTGCTCTGCGATATGATCAGGGTTGAGAATGCCGTCCTGATCTTTCAGGGCATAGCGATCAGGGAAATTGTCGCGAATAAATGCGGTATCTATAGCACCGTCGATAATCGGATGTGCCACATGGATGCCCTGCGGCCCAAGCTCTCTCGCCATGCTTTGGGCCAGTGCCCGTAACGCGAATTTGGCGCCTGAGAATGCTGAAAAGCCACTACTCCCTCGAAGTGAGGCCGTTGCTCCGGTAAAAATGATGGTGCCGCGGTTGCGGGGCAGCATCGCTCTGGCTGCTTCGCGCCCGGTGAAGAAGCCTGCCAGCGCCGCCATTTCCCAGACCTTGCGGTAAACCCGGGCAGTGGTTTCGGTAATTGAAAAGCGCACGTTGGCGCCAATATTGAATACCACCACACCGACCTCACCTATATCCCGCTCGATCGTGTTGAACAGATCGACCATGGCGCTTTCCTCGCGCGCATCGCAACCGAAGGCATGGGCGATGCCGCCTTCCGACTCAATAGTGTCGACGAGGGGCTGCAGTGCATCAGCCTGACGCCGGGTGGCTGCGACGGTGAAACCCTCCCGGGCGAACCGGCGAGCAATGGCGCCACCGGTCGCGTCACCAGCGCCGATAATGACGGCGACCTGTGGCCTGTTTTGTGAGTTGGGCATGGCATATCTCCATAGGTTCTTTTTTGGAACCTTGATACTCAGTTCCTTTTTGGAACTTGTCAAGTTATTCTATCGCTGTCGCTAAAAGGAGGGTGAAGCATGCGTTGGGAAGAACTGGATCAACAGCCCTGTTCCGTTGCCCGGGCTTTGTCGGTGGTGGGTGACCGTTGGACGTTGCTGGTGCTGCGGGATTGTTTTCTCGGAGTGCGGCGGTTCGATGCGTTCGAAAAACGTTTGGGGATTACCCGCCACGTGCTGACCGATCGGCTAAAGAAGCTGGTTCATGAAGGGGTGTTGTACAAGGCGCCATACCAGGATAAACCGCGGCGGGAAGAGTACCGGCTGACAGATAAAGGACTTGATCTGCATCCGGTCCTGATGGCCTTGGTCAGTTGGGGCGATCATCATATGGCAGATGATCGTGGTGCCCCCATCGTCAGGATTCACAAGGGTTGTGGCGAAGTCATGCGGCCGGTGATGGTGTGTTCCGAATGCGGTGAGCCCGTTAGTGCCAGGGAAGTGAAAGTTGAGCCAGGTACGGGCTGGGCGGCACAGGCGACAGACGTTATGCCAATAGAGATCGGCTAGCATTCCGGTAATTTTTCAGATTACTTGCCAATCCCTGCCAGAATACATCTATGGTTTAATACCCGGGTTTCGGGTTCGCATAAATCCATAATAATTTTCGGTAGTGGCTGAGGTTTCTATGCTCGACTATGTAGCGCTTTGCTTGCTGTTCTTTGTTGCGATCGTGCTGTTTTACGGCGTTATCGTGATTCACGATATTCCATACGATATTGCCAAACACAGAAATCATCCCCATCAGGATGCGATTCATGTTGCCGGCTGGGTCAGTCTGCTGACCTTGCATATCCTGTGGCCGTTTCTTTGGGTTTGGGCAACGCTCTACCGAAAGGATCGGGGTTGGGGATTTCAGGACGGCAGGTCCGATCATACCCATCTCGCAGATCTGGAAGTGCAGGTTGCAGAGTTGAAAGCCCGGCTGGATCGGGTTGAAGCGTCACCTTCTTCCAGCAACGACCAGGAGAACTGATCGTGGATGTACTCCTGATTCTGACCTACACCGCTTTTAGTATTGCCGTTTTCAAAGTGTTCAAGGTGCCCCTGAACAAATGGACGGTACCGACAGCGGTTCTTGGCGGTATTTTTCTGCTGGGCTCGCTGATCGTGATAATGAATTACAACCATCCGTATTCCGAGCAGGCCCGCAAGTATGCCCGCACAACGCCGATTGTGCCGACCATTTCAGGCCGCGTTGACTCCGTTGAAGCGCCCGCGAACGTGTTGCTTGAGAAAGGCGATGTGCTCTTCACGCTCGATCAGACCAAATACCGGGCAATTGTGGATTCTCTGACGGCTCAGTTAACGTCTGCCAAGCTTGACCTTGATCGTGCCACGAAACTGGCGCGCACCGGGGCGGGTTCACGCAGGGATCGGGATCTGGCCCAGGCGCGTTACGACGATCTGAAAAACCAGCTTGTTGCTGCGCAGTTCAATCTTGATGAGACCGTGGTGCGCGCGCCGACGCGGGGCTACGTATCCCAGGTGTTTTTGCGCCCGGGCATGATTGCCGTCAGTCTTCCATTACGTCCATCCATGATTTTTGTACATCAGGAGGCTGATATCTATACCGGCTGGTTCCGGCAGAACAGCTTGTTGAGACTGGAAGTGGGTGACGAAGCAGAGATTGCGCTGGATGGTATTCCGGGGAAGGTGTTTTCCGGGGAGGTCGACTCAGTTCTGCCTATTCTTGCAGAAGGGCAGTTGCAGCCATCGGGTACTCTCGCCAAGGATGACGCCGGGCCGGGTCGGATTCCGGTGACCATCCGGATCACTGATCCTTCATTTGACCAGTATCGGAGCCAGGTTCCTGCCGGCGCTTACGGTCAAATGGCGCTTTACAGCGATCATTTCCACCATATTGCGATTATGCGGCAGATACTGCTTCGAATGTCCGCCTGGATGAACTACCTGTTCCCGTTCCACTGAATCAGTGGCGCGTGTTTTCAGGTTAACGCTGAGGCCGGGAAACCGGCCTCAGTTGTATTTGAGGTTCCGTGGGAAGCGACGGTATTGATCTCAGGCTCAGCACCTCACGCTTCCCGATAAACCATCTTTTCAGGCTATCGCCGGTTGTTTCTTTGTCGCCAGCCACGCGGCGGCTATTGCCGGGACTATCAAGATGGCACTGGCAAGTGACAGTTCACCGTTGCTCAGCGGCACAGGCCCGCCACCGGGAATGGCCAGCAACATGCCCCCCAGAATAAGCGCGAGTCGTATCGGCCACTGCAGCAGTTTGCTCGCACTGAGATCGCCCACGCCCAGCAAATAGCCTTGCATCGATCCGGCTATGAGCGTGATGCCAACGAGTGCCTGAGCAATCACAATAGCGATTTCATTCCAGTTGCCCTGAAAGATCAGCGCGGGATTAAGCACAAACAGGAACGGAATGAAGTAAATAACACTGCCCAGACGCATCGCCTGCACACCTGTTTCCATCGGTCGTGCTCCCGCCACAGTCGCTGCAGCGAATGCACCCAATGCTACCGGGGGCGTGATAAAGCTGAGCATGCCCCAGTACAGAATGAACAGGTGCACTGCGAGCGGATCCATACCCCCGCCGTTAATCAATGCGGGTGCCAAAGCGACAGCGAGGAATATGTAGGCTGCCGTGACTGTCATGCCTATGCCGAGAATGAAGCTGGTTAATGCGCCCATCAGCAGCAATACCAGAGTATTCCCGCCGGCAAGGAAGATCAGATCGTTGGCGATGGTCCCTGATAGCCCGGTTACGGATAGCGCCCCCACCAAGAGGCCGACACCGCCCAGAATCGCGATCAATTCAGCAAACAACTTGCCCGAGTTCGAGAAAAAGTCTTTTACATCCTGCCAGCCCCACCGCTGGTAGGGCAGAATCTGATTGATTGCGATGAGCAATGCTGTTGCATAAAAGGGCGCGGTCGCTTCACGCCGCAGGAAAAACAGCAGCCAGATCAGCAGCACGAAAACGAAAATGAAGTACCAGCCTTCTTTCAGCGTTTGTTTGATCGACGGTAACTCGTCAACCGGCAAACCCTCTAATTTATGGCGCGCGGCGTAAGCGTCGATCTGGATAAAGAGACCCAGGAAGTAAAGCACCGACGGCACCGCGGCGGCGAGCGCAATAGTGCCGTAGGGAATGTTGAGGAACGCTGCCATGATAAAGGCGGTAGCGCCCATCACGGGCGGCATGAGCACGCCACCGGTTGATGCACAGGCTTCAACACCTGCGGCATAGGAACGGCTGAAGCCGACCCGCCGCATGGCCGGAATCGACAAAACACCGGTCGTGAGCACGTTGGTGATGACGCTGCCGCTCATGGACCCCATGAGACCACTGGAGAACACGGCCACTTTGGCCGGTCCGCCCCTGACGTTTCCAAGCAGGGCAAAGGCCAGATTGATAAAGAATTTGCCGCCGCCGGTTTGCTGCAGCGCTACGCCGAACAAAAGGAAGCCGATGACAAGATTGGCAAAGGCTTGCAGCGGAATGCCCATGATGCTTTCGCGACTCATGGCATGGTAAATCGCGGTCTGAGTTGGCGAGGAGGGAAAGCCCTGAATCGGACCGGGCACCAAATCGGCAAAAATGGGGTAGATGCTGGCGATGCCGACAATGATGGCGATGGGAAGTCCGCCGGCCCGGCGAACGGCCTCAACAATGGTGGCCCAAAGCATGAAGCTCACGACCATCGCGTATTGCGGTGCCTCATACTCCCAGCCCCGATCGAGAATCTGTTCGGCGTTATAAACGAAGAACCCACAGATGCCCGCCGTCGCAAGGAACAAAAGCACGTCGTACCAGGGAACCTGTGTTCGCGACGCATGTTTGTTCATCGGCCACAGGACGTAGACCAGTGGCAGCATGAGCGCGACGACCATGTAGAAAAACTGACTTTCGACCTGCGTGATCAACCCGATGAGCTGCAGGTTGAACAGGTAATCGATGGTGATGAGAGTCATCACGACGGTGGCAACACGAGGTACCCAAAGCCAGAAACCGGTTAACTGGCGAATACCGGAAATGTTTTCCGGTGGACTGGCGGTCTCTTGAGGAACATTCATCGGTAACACTGCTCCGAAGTAGAAGTGAACAAAGAGGTGGTCAAGCAATAGAACGGGTGAGTCATGGCTGACTCACCCGGTGTGCTGGCTTAGCGGAATACGGGGTTCATGCCCGCAGCTTCAAGAGCGGTTGCGCGGGCGTCCATCCAGCCGTCACGAAAGGCTTCTTCATCGGAAGGTGGGTTGTTGCCGGTGTAAGTCTTCCAGGTTTGCATCAGAATGTTCTGGCGCTTAACCAGCTTGTCCTGATGTGCTTGCATAGCATCGGTCCATTCACCGATTTCCTTGTAATAGGCGACGACGGCATCGTGGAAGGGAATGACCCATTCCAAATTCTGGCTGTCCAGGCTATAGCCGCCGTTTCCGGGAGCTGCGTCCTTATATTTATCGAAGTCTTCGTGGAAGACGCGGATCAGGCTGTCAGCAAGCTTGGGATCAGTGTCGGCGTTTGCTACCAGAATCGGGTACGGGTAGCTCGCTCCGATCCATGGGTTGTCTTTGCTGTATTCGCCCGCTGCTGACGTGACTTTATGCGGCTGGAAGTAAGGTGCGACCGCTTGCAGGCGCTTCCATCCTTCTTTGTCGTTCGGGTCCAGCTCGGGCCATACGATACCGCGAGGGCTGGCGGCCAGTTGTTGAGGTGGCGGTGCGACGCTGACAGTAAAGGCGGTATCGACCTGATCCGAGATAATGCCTTCGAACGCACGACCGTAACCCGGGAACTCGACTTTCTCGACGTCATCCCAGGTGAGGCCGCCAAACGCCAGGTATGCTTCAGTGCCAAGGTTCAGAGCGTCATCACCGCGTATCCAGGAGACGCGCTTGCCTTTCAGATCCTTCGGTGATTTGACGTCGATGTCGCCTGCGACGGCGATACCCAGGCCAAAGCTGGCGATCGACGTTGTAATGACGCGAATGGGTTGCGGCCCCCAATTGGGGTCAGCAAACATCAGAACGCCTTCAGAGCCGTAGTAGCTCGCGATACCGCATGCGCAAAGTGGCACACGGCCGGTTTTGAGCGGCGTCATACGGGAGACGTCGTTTTCACCAGGCAGAATACGTACCGCTGTACCATATTCGTTCTGCAACAGGTTGCCGATAGACACCATCTGGCTGTAACCGGCTGATCCTGTGCCATAAGCGGTCATGGCAAGGGTGTTGGGGAGGTCTACTTTTTCCGCGCTGATTGCGGACAGGGGAGAGGCTGCAACGGCTGTAGCCAGTAAGCACCGAAAGACACGTAACATTAGACAGTCCTGTGTTTGTATTTATGGGTCTGCGTTTCGCAATGCGAAATAACATTTTGTTATCCATTTACGAAAATAGACGGGCCTTGCCGGTGGTGTCAATTGTTATGTCTAATCTGTCACGTTTTGTCGCATTGAGGGTGGTGTGTAGCAGGTTCTTGCAGTGCGGTTCAGGCGCGCGGGACCATCAGCAAAATGCGGATCGAATTGGCTGGGTATTTATTTGTGCGAGGCAACAATCGATTGGGCCTGAGGCGCCCAGAGAGGCGCTGCCAGAACGCGATGTTCTGCGCAGCAGTGGTATTCGTCAGGATTGCTCCGGCGGCAATACGACCCATTCGGGCTCATCAAAAGCCCCGATCGGTCGGATATCGCAAAAGGGTGCAGCGCTGCGAATGATTTCGGCAACGTCGGGGTTGTGCTGGCCTTCCATCGCATCTCTTTGAGCCTTGGTGTCCCAGCTGGCGATGGCTATCAGTACATTCGGATCGTCGAGCTTTCGGTGCAATCGAGTACCCCGGGCACCGGGCGCTTGCTGGATGATCTCGCTGGCGCGAACCCAAGCGTCGGCATACTCCTCTGCGGTGTGGCCTTCCTTGATGTGCACTTCGAAAATGTATTTCATATAGCCTCCGTATTGGCCAGGCGCTCAATTGGGCAAGCTTGTGAATTTTACGCCGGATCAACAAGTTTTGCCGCAAAGGCCTGCAACGCGTCACCACCCTGAATATCATCCTCGAATAGTGGCAGTCTCAGTTGCTTGATGCCTTTCAGGCGTTGATCAATGTCCGCCAGGTGGCGACTCTGTCTCTCCCTTCGGGTCGCCCAGAATGCACTGTCATCGTCCTCAGGTAAAAGCCGGTTGATGATAGCGCCGGCCACCGGAATAGCGGCACTTTTCAAGGCATTTACGGCCCGTTCAGTCTCCAGAATTGGCAATCGCTCGGGCGTCAGCACGAATAGAAAAGCGGTATGGGATGCGTCGTTTAACAATCGTCGGGTGCGATGGAAGAGCCGTTGGCGCGCCAGCAGTGTCTCGGTGAGTTCACGGCTTCGGTCGTCCAGACCTTCGAGGGCGTTTTCAGACGGATCGGACATGGGGTTGTCCAGGCTACGGCCTGGTGTCAGGTGCGCCAGCGCCTTGCCGAGCTTTTCAGAGCGTTTGTTGTGTTTGAGCAGGCCGTCTGTCCAGGCGGCCATCACTTCGGGAAGGCTGAGCAGCCGCAAGGTATGGCCGGTTGGCGCGGTGTCGAAGATCAAAAGGTCATAGTCGTTCTGGCTGTCCTCGATCAGGCGGGACATGCGTTCAAGTAGCGCGGCTTCCTGAGCGCCCGGAGACTGGCTGCTCAGCCGCAATTGACGTTGCAGCTCTTTGACATGATCCGGCCCGATGTAGCGCTTCATCTGAGAAAAAACACGCTCGAGGTAGGCGTCAACCTCGGTGTCAGGATCCAGCTCCAGCGCGGTCAGGTTCGGCCAGACCCGGGTTGGCCGGTCGCCGATCGGGCGATCAAACGCATCGGACAGGCTGTGAGCCGGGTCAGTTGAGATCAGCAGTACACGCCGTCCGGAATCAGCTGCGGCCACGGCAATAGCTGAAGCGACGGTGGTTTTTCCAACACCGCCTTTGCCCCCGACCATCAGCAGCTGCCGGTTTGCAATCAGATCCGGAATATTGAGCATAAAGGCCTCAGGTTAGCGATTAGCAGCAGCGCATATTATCAAGTGGCGAGCGCTCCATTCCCATGCGGGTATGCCAGTCATGGAAACGTTCCAGCAAAAGGGGCTGCAGCTCAAGACAATACCAGCTGGCAGGGTTGGGAATTCCCATCATTTCACCGAATACCAGTAGCATGAAGAGATCATCTTCGTCCCGTTGAGCGCGGGCGATTGCAGCACGGTATGGCGCGTTGTAATACTCGGTACCTGCCGCGCTGGCGCGCCTGTACCAGTATTTGAAACGGGCCAGGGTTTTATTCATGGTGCGCTCCGTTCCGGCAAGCCCGCGACAGGGCGCAGGTTATTGGAAAAAGGGTATTGTCAGCGACTACACCTTATATCGGAATAGTCGCTGACGTATCGTCAGGCGTTGCCTGCTTCTGCTTTTTTCTCACGCTTAACCCTGCGCAGCGTGGCGGTGCACTCAAGCGTGACCAACACCGCTGCAACCAACACCACAAGATCAAGACCAAAGAGGAACCAGTCGCTCTTGAGGTAGAAGCCTTTAAGTTGCAGCAGCAGCGCGTAGAGGGTCATCGACAGCAGAAAAATCAGCGGCACCAGCGCGTAAATCGTCGGCGAACCGCGGCGTACCAGCATCACCGTCACGACGAGTAGCGTGAGCCCGGCCAGCAGCTGGTTAGTTGTGCCGAACAGCGGCCAGATCAGCAGCCCACCGGAGCCATCTGCGCCTCCCGCACCGAACGCCAACAGCAGGCATGAGCCCACGGATAGCAGTGTTGCGGGCGCTGCTTTGGCCATCCACTTGATGTCGTAGATCTCGCCCCACTCCTGGAAAATGTAGCGTTGCAGGCGAAGACCGGTATCCATCGTGGTACCGGCGAAAAGTGCCGCCATAACCGTCAGCATGGTGCCGGCTACCGCTGCATCCATACCTGTGCCCTGGCTCAGGATGGTCGCGCCGCCATTGACGAATGCCAATACACCGCCCTGGCCAAACGCGGTGTAGACCGCCTGCCAATCGGCCAGCGAAGCAAATCCGGCTGTACCGGCGATGATAGCCGCCAGTGCCAGCGCCCCCTCACCAGTGGCACCAAAGTAACCCACAAAGCGGGCATCGGATTCCCGGTTGAGCTGCTTCGAGGTGGTGCCGGATGCGACAAGCCCGTGGAAGCCTGAGATTGCGCCGCAGGCTATGGTCACGAACAGCAGCGGAATCATGGAGGGGGTATCCGCCGGCAAGTTGTTGTTGATCATCGGAGCAACGACGGTCGGGTTGCCAATCAGAACTGCGGCATAAAGTGCGATAAGCCCCACAAACAACTGAAGACCGTTGATGTAGTCCCTGGGTTGCAGCAGCATCCAGACGGGCAGCAGTGACGCCACGGCGGCGTAAGCGAAGAGGATGAGAATCCAGGCTGCGTTGTCAGACATGCCCATAACCTGTTCGGGCAGGGCGACAGGCACGGAAGGCCCGATGTAGATCAGGAAATAAAGTGCGGTGACGCCCAGAAGCGACACGATGGGCAGGCTCATCTTGGCGCGGTAGATCAACTGGCCAATAACCAGTGCCACCGCAATAGCGCCCCATACCGGCACTACCGAGCCCGGGTTGTTGATCAGCAACTTGGCAATCACCACACCAAAGACGCCGTTGACCATCAACAGAACCAGGAAAATCACAATCATGAATATTGATCGTGTGCGGTTGCTGACAACTTCGCCTGTGAGCGTCCCTACTGACTTTGCCTTGTTGCGCACGCTGGCCCAGATGGCGCCAAAATCATGAATGCCGGCAAAGAAAATAGTGCCGATAGTGACCCACAGGAAAGCGGGCAACCAACCCCATATAACCGCAATGGCCGGTCCGACAATCGGCGCGGCACCGGCAACCGAGGTGAAGTGATGCCCCCACAGAACGAATTTGTTTGTGGGAACAAAATCGACGCCGTCTTCAAACTCATGAGCCGGCGTTTTGAATTTGTCATCCAGTTTGAAAATGACTTTGGCGAGAAAACGGGAGTAAATGAAATAACCCGCAGCCATCGCTCCCAGTCCGATAATCAGCAGCAGTATGGCGCTCATCACAGTTTCCTGAAGAGTTGGTTGGTTTGTTGTGCGAGGGTTCTATTAAAGATAGGTCAGTCAGAACTGCCATGCTCGGCGTTGGGGCTGAAAAATTCAATGGATCTGCGCCTAATGGCTAATACCGGAATTGATGTGGCTCAAGCGCCCGTGCTCTGGAGCAACTGCTGTCATAATGACGGGAGGCGCCAATTCAGGCGGTTTGAGACGTCGTCGTTTCGGGTACGGGCATGTGCCCGTCGACCTCGGGTCCTACAACACGGTTTCTGCCTTCAGCTTTGGCGGTATAGAGGCGATGGTCTGCCCGGGTGAGCAGGCTTCGAAGGCTGTTGCCGTCGGCGCCGATTTCAGCGATACCGACGCTCATTGTCAGCGAAATGGTTTTGTCTTCAAAAGTTAATGGGGTGTTCGCCAGGGTGTCCCGCAGGTGTTCGCATACAGTGCGGGCCTGCAAGCTGTTGGTGCCCGGCAGCAGCACGCCGAATTCTTCGCCGCCAAGACGGCAGGCCAGATCCCCTGCACGCAGGTTCTTCTCCAGCAGGCGCGCCACATGAATGAGCGCCTGGTCGCCGACATCATGCCCATACTGGTCGTTAACTTCCTTGAAATAGTCGAGATCGATCACGAACAGCGTCAGTGGTCTGGCGTTTCGGGTCGCCTGCGCCTTTTGCTGCTCAAATACTTCCCTGAACATCGCGCGATTGGGCAGGGCGGTCAGGAAATCAGTGCGCGCCATTTGCAGCAGGCTTAGCTCGGTGCGCTCTCGGCTGACTTCATAAACATGAGAGAAGGTGACGATGCAGATTGACAATATAGCAATATTCATCAATGGCATAGGCTGCATCAATTCAGCAGAGTCATGGTACTTCATAACGAAAATAATGCCGGCGATCAGTGTGAAAGTGATGGACATAACGAGCCCGGTTTTGCGACCGTGCAGAAGATGAGAAAGTAGTGGGATCAGGAGCACCCACCCGAAGACGGAGAGGGTGGCACGGGGAGTGGTCATGGCGAACATCATGACGCAGAAGAATGGTATGGTGTAACAGAAAATCCAGCGTTGCAGGTTCTTGGTGTTGCGGCCAGCAATCATCAGGAAAATCGAATAGGCTGCCATGCATAGTTCAGCGACAGACAGCATGATGTTGCCGCGAAATATATTCCCTATCCCGAAAATGATGCCGGCTATGGCGGTTAGCCATAGAAGGGAAACCAGCACGGCTTTACGATGTGGCCGAGCCAGTTTAAGGCTCGTTTCGGAGATATCCATCTGAGGAGTCCGGAATGCGTCATTGCCATTCTGAAGTTAATAGACGCTACCTCCAAACACAAGAAAACAAGGATTGTTACGGCGCGGTTTCGACGCCACTTGCCCATATTTCATGATATGTCACAAAAAACGATACTAAAGTCGTAGACGCTTGTTGTTGAACCCTTGAGTGCCGCTTTTCGGAGTGGCTGCTACAATTCAGGAAGTACGTACCGGCAGGCTTGATGGAAAAAGCTTGATCTGTAATTCAGGGAGATGGGTGGCATGTCCATGTCGACAACCCAACACAGCGATACCCAGTTCAGCCTTATTTATCATTACCTCCAGAGGGCGCAAGCTTTGCTGGTGCGCTGGTTATTTTGCAGCATGACGGTTTTGGGCGCCCCGATGCTGGCTGCGGATCAGCGCGTTATCACCTCGCCATCCTCGACCGGGGAAGTCTCTGTGAATGTAGGGCAACGCATTGTCAGTGCCATGTATCGGCACTGCGGCGACGACGTTCATTTCCTCGAGGTGCCGGCGGCCAGGGCTTTTGTGATGGCAGAAGCCGGGCAGTCTGATGGTGAGCTTGCCCGGGCGAAAGAAGCCGTAAAACCCGGAGCACCATTGCGGTCACTCACTGAGATCTTGCTCGAACTGCCGCTGGTGCCAGTGTATTCAGCTAATGATCGGTCGCCGCCGACGGGAGCATCGGGTGAAAGGTGGGGCGTCTTGCAAGGTTATCGCCGTTTCGCCGGAATGCTGCCCTCTGAAGTAACGGCGGTGCCTGTGCGGGGTACAAAGCAGTTGTACGAGCTGCTTGATCGGCATCGCATTGATGCGGCGCTTATGATGGCATTCGACGCCCGGGTCTATTCCAGAATCGACAAGGGCCTTGAAGTCGGGGAACCGGTTGGTCATGTGACGCTGTATCACTTTGTACATGAAACCAGAGCTGCGAGCGTGCCCTGTTTGTCACAACAGCTCTCCGCCATGAAGCGGGGTGGTGAGTACGATCGGATCATTGAAGATACAGTAGACGAATACGTCGCAAGGAATCGGGTTGAGCAGCCGGATGATGGAAAAGCCGATTAAGATGTTGCTCGTCCCTGAGCAATCTTCGGAAGTTAGAGCGCGTGGCCAGGCGTTTTACATTCTGGCGTCTGTGCTCTCGAAAATCTTGTCCGCAGAGGCCGCGACGAATCCTGTGTAAAGGCTGCCATCAGCAGTTGGATAACGTTTGGCAAATTCGTAGAAGCAGCTTGGGATCGATACGGTCTGGTCGGCAAAGCGCGCATCTGCCCTGTCGGCCATAGTTGATGATTGTTCCAGCATGTCGGCCGGCGACCCTTTTACTTCGCCACCTGACGTGTTGACGTTGTAGCCGTTTTCTTTCAGCACCTCATTGATAGCTTCGACACTGTCGAATTGCTCCAGTTGGTTCACATTGACCGTGAAGTGGTTGGCGCGATATCCCCAGGCTGCCACCCAGGCCGCATACTCACTTTCAGCCAGCAGAGCTTTGTACGTGGCGTAATCCACTTTCCAGTGAGTGCCGGAGTAGAGGAAGTTATCGGCGGTCACGGCGTCCGGATCGACCTGATCAACGATGTCACGGACCACGGCCTGAAGCTCAGGCGAGAACTTCTCAACCAGCAATTCCGAGATAAAGACCTTGGGTGCTGCTGGATCCGGATGCTCATAATGCTTGGCATAGAGCTTCTTCGCTTCGAAGTTGTAGTCCCCGCCTTCGGTATAACCCAACGCCAGAAAATGAGCGGCCAGCTTGTCGAGATTCACTTTTTCCAGATTGAATGTGCGCAGGGCAATATGATCGTTAATGATCTTGTGGCCCTGAGTGCCGCCGAGAATACAGTGAATCTCCTGGGCGGATGGCGTGACGGCCTTGTAGTTGTCCCACAGGTTGCTGAACAAGGACTGGATATCAGAGTGCATACAAAAACTCCTGTTGGTGTCTGTGGGCGGTTTTAAGTTCGTATGTTTGCGTCTCGGTTGCGGTCGCTGATTTGGCGGCCGCCAGTTGAACGAAGCGCGCCGTGGCGCCATCCGTCAGGCCCAGTGATTCGCAAAGCGCTGACGGTATTTGTAGCAGGTTATGCTGCGGCAGATACGTCGCCTCTTCGGTGACTGTGGCGCGGAAATCCGCAGTCGCCGTATTGGCAATGGCCAGAACCTCGTGCTGATCCTGCTTTTGACCTCGATTAAATATCGGAGTTTCCGCATCAATGACCTGAACACGGCATTCAATTGAGCCTGCGATACTGCGGATCTGGCTCAGCTCAGCCTCGACGGTTGGGCCGGCGTCGAATAGATCCACGTAGCCTTTATGGCGGAAGCCCTCGGACTCCAGCATATGCAGGGCAGGCCGGGTTTTGTCGTGGACCTGACCGATCACCTGTTGGGCCTCGGGACTCAACAAATGAGTATAGAGCGGATACTTGGGCATGAGCTCGGCGATGAACCGATTGTTACCCGACCCCACCAGGCCGGTCACTGTGGCAAAGTCGAGATCAACAAAGTGGTCGCGCAACCAGGTCCAGAATGGCGAACGGCCATCGTCACAGGAAACCCCGCGCATTTCGGCAATCACGGTGTTGGCAAAGCGCTGGGGATGCTGCGCCATAAACAGGAAGCGCACTTTTGATAATAACTTGCCAGCGTAGGCGCGGCGGAACTGTGGCCGCAGAAACAGCGTGCAGATCTCGGTGCAACCGGTGTAGTGATTGCACATGTTGAGCACATCAACGCGCTTGAATAGCGAAAGCTCACGGGAGTGATGCACCACCTGGCTCTTGTGGTAATGGTAAAGCGGGCTGTCCATACCGACGGAAGCTTCAATTCCGGTGGTGCCAATAACATCACCGGTATCCGGATCTTCAAGCACAAACAGATAACTTTCGCTGCAGGGTTGCGTCACCGAGCTGGCAAAGCTATCAATGGAGTGCTGGATTTTCTGGGTGAGAAAGTCACGATCATCAACCAACGACGTGAAGCCGGGACCGGATTCAACCGCAATCTCCTGCAGGACGTCTAGATCCTTGTGGGCTATTGGACGAATGAACATCAGCTGTACTCCCCGCCGTAAAAATCTTATGTGAGCGCGCCGATTGTCTCCGTTGGTCTTGCCGACTCCAACAGGGTGACCTTTTATCCAGCCGCATTTCGGTCAGTATGAACAGCGTGCTGGCTAATTTGCAGTGTCAAAATGAGCGAATTGATGAGAATATTGGTTAAAATGATTTAGTAGAGTGGCGCTATGATAAAAAAACAGGATCAGCAGTTGTTATTTCTGCTGCGTCAGAATGCCCGGGCCAGTATTTCTGATCTTGCGCGGGAATTGAGTCTGTCGCGGTCGACGGTACAAAATCGCATCGCCCGACTGGAGGCTGCGGGGATTATCCGGGGATATTCGCTGGACGTGGGAGGGGAGTATTCGGCGAACAAGGTCGAGGCGCATGTATCGATCAAAGTGCATCAGAAGCTCACCGCAAAAACCAATATCGCGCTGGAACAAATAGGGCAGGTGGTGCAGCTCTACTCTGTCAGTGGTGAATACGATTTACTGGCGATTGTACAGGCTCAATCTTTGGAGGAGTTAAGCGCCGTGCTGGATGATATTGGCAACCTGGACGGTGTTGAGCGCACGAACTCGGCTGTCGTGCTGGAAACCAAATTCAAGCGATAGAGGCTAATCCAAACGACGTTCAGCGCCCCTGTAGCCGAAGTTTCAGTTTTGGCTACAGGGACGGGGTCAATTGAAACCAGTCCACTGATGTCCGGCTTTATGAGTTATGGACAAGCCACCTTCAGTGCCTGTTCGACGTCGGCAATAATATCCTCGACATGCTCAATACCAATGGAGAGGCGGACCAGGTCTTCGCTCACGCCTGCACTCTTCAACTCTTCAGGGTTAAGCTGGCGGTGGGTTGTGGTCGCCGGATGACAGGCCAGGGATTTGGCATCGCCAATGTTCACCAGTCGGTAGATCAGCTGCAACGCGTCGATAAACCGTGCGCCGGCTTCTTTGCCTCCCTTTATACCAAAGCTGAGAATGCCGGATGCGCGCCCGCCGCAAATTTTGTCGCAGGTTGCCTTGTAGGGGCTGGAGGACAATGTGGCGTAGTTGACCCACTCAACGAGGGGGTGGTTTTCCAGAAAGCTTGCCACTTTTTCGGCATTCTCGCAGTGCCGTTCCATCCTTAGTGCGAGGGTTTCCATGCCCTGCATGATCAGGAACGCATTGAATGGGGATAGCGCAGCGCCGGTGTTACGAAGAGGCACCACCCGGCATCGACCGATAAATGCGGCAGCGCCGAGCGCTTCGGTATAGACCACGCCATGATAGGAAGGGTCCGGTTCATTAAGCATCGGGAAGCGCTGCTTGTTGGCGGCCCAGTCGAATTTTCCTGAATCCACCACTATACCGGCGACGGTTGTGCCGTGGCCTCCGATATATTTGGTCAGGGAGTGCACGACAATGTCGGCACCGTGCTCAAAAGGACGGCACAGGAAGGGCGTGGCTACGGTGTTGTCCACGATCAGCGGTACGCCGTGCCGGTGAGCAATGTCGGCCCATTGCTGGATATCGACGATATTACCCGCCGGGTTGCCTATGGATTCGCAGAACAGCGCACGGGTGTTGTCGTCAATCGCTTTCTCTATCGCATCAAAATCATCATGCCGGACAAAACGGCACTCAATACCCTGGTTAGGCAGGGAATGCGCAAACAGATTGTAAGTTCCGCCATACAGCTGGCTGGTGCTGATGATGTTGCTGCCCACCCGGCAGATGGTTTGCAGGGCATAGGTGATGGCCGCCATGCCCGAGGCAACCGCTAGCGCGCCGATACCGCCTTCAAGCGCTGCCATGCGCTCTTCAAGCACCGCATTGGTCGGGTTCATTATGCGGGTGTAAATATTGCCGGGCACTTTCAGATCGAACAGATCAGCGCCGTGCTGGGTATCGTCGAATGTGTAAGACGTGGTCTGGTATATCGGGGTTGTGGCGGCATGGGTTGTAGGATCGCCGCTGAACCCGGCGTGCAGGGCAAGCGTTTCAGCTTTCATTGCGTTGTTTCCCTTGTTGTGAGAATTGTTGTTGGATGAATGACCCAGGATCATTCGAAGTGTGCCCGGACAATGGGTAAGGCATGCCTTGGAGGATACTATGGCATTACACCGACAGCCATTGAAGCACTCTTTGGCGAGCACCCTGAAGCGCCACAATCGGGTCTGCAATGGCATTCCCATTGTCTGATACATGTCAGGTTATGCGTCGTAGCTATACTGACAGTTCTTAAAACGTTTGCAGCAAGGAGCATAGGTCATGAATTGGAAACATTGGTGGAGTGCGGCGCTGACCGTCAGTTTGGCAAGTCTGAGTGCACAAGCTGCGGCAGAGGATCATGTCAGGGTTACACCGCTTGGTAGCCACAAGGGCGAGTTCTGTTCACTGGACCGGGCCATGGTTTTCGAGGATCCGAACGGTACCCGTATCCTTTACGATGCAGGGCGTACCGTCGCCGGGCCGGATGATCCGCGCCTTGGTGATATCGATGTTGTTCTGGTGTCCCATGTTCATGGTGATCACATTGGTGATCGACGGATTGCCGAGCAGGGTGCCGGCACGTGTGCCAGTCCGGAAGCCTCTGTTGACGCAACGCCCAATTCAAACAGTGTCGATATTGCAGTCGGGAAGGGGGCTAAAATACTGACCGGTAGTGAGATGCCAAGCTTCTTTGCGACCAAGCTGACCGCCGCAGGCGGTAAAGCCGAAGACTCGGTACTGGTGCGATTCGGCGCCATGCAGACGGTAGGCGGTGTAGGCATTACAACCGTGCCGGCGGTGCACAGCAACGGACTTGCGCCGGGGTTCTTGACCGGTCCGCTGGCTGACCACCTCAAGCAGGCGGGCGTGAATGCCTATGTTGGACCACCGACCGGCTATATTCTCAAATTCAGTAATGGCCTTGTGGTCTATCTTTCCGGAGACACGGGGATTACTGCCGACCAGAAGCTGGTCGTGCATGACTTCTACAAAGCGAAGTTGGCCGTCATGAACATTGGCGACACTTACACCACCGGGCCAACAGAGGCGGCTCATGTTGTTAACGAGTTGGTCCAGCCCGCTGCTGTCATCCCGTCCCATGCGAATCAACCGTCTACCAAAGAGGGCAAAGTGCTGCCGGACTCAAGGACGGCAGAATTCGCGGCTGCGACTCAGGTGCCGGTCTACATCCCGTTAAGTGATGCCACCATGTCATTTGATGAAGACGGTGTTTGCCAGAAAGGATGTCTGGAAGGTAACTGACAGCCAGGTGACGCCCTGACTGACGGGGAAAATTCTGTCATCAGGGCTATGCTTGAGATGAGCTGTCTCAACCGGGCTGGTCGCACTGTCGCTCTATGATGCGTAGCCTCTTTCACGCAGATTCATTACAAAGGATTGATCTTATGATCATTATGGCGATTATTTTCGTCTTGATGGGCGTGACGTTGCTTGCGGGTGGCGCGTGGCTTATCACACTGGGCGGAAGCTGGTATTACGCCCCCGCCGGTATCGCGCTGGTGGTAACCGGCTGTCTGGTGATGCGCAAACGCACCAGTGCGCAGCTGGTCTACGCCCTGTTCCTGCTGTTTTCAGCGGTTTGGGCAATATGGGAATCCGGACTGGACTGGTGGCCGTTGGCAGCCCGCCTCGGTGTCTTCCTGCTGCTGGCGATTCCGTTGCTGTTTCCTGCCCGTTACGGCGGCCGGGGTGGAGTGTTCGCGCTGGCGTCAGTCTGGGTGGTGGTTGGCTTGATAACCGTCTCCACGCTGTTCACTGATGTTCACCGCATTGAAGGCCAGCTGACTACCGAGCGTGTCATTGAGAACCCGGATACGGGCAATGTCCCGGAAGGGGACTGGATCAGTTACGGTCGCAGCAACCTTGGTCAGCGCTATTCGCCGCTGGATCAGATTACCCCGGAAAATGTCGGCCAGCTTGAATTGGCGTGGCAATACCGCACCGGAGATCGCAAAGGGCCGAATGACGTCACTGAGACGACCTATGAAGCGACGCCGCTGAAGGTTGGCAACACGTTGTATCTTTGCACGCCTCACAACTGGTTGGTGGCGCTGGACGCGGACACCGGTAAAAAGCGCTGGGTTTATGACGCCAAAGTGCCGGCTGAAAGCCAGCGTCAGCACCAGACTTGCCGAGGCGTGTCCTATCTGCCCCCGGCGGATTCAACGACAGCAGTCGCGGCAGCGGGTAACAGCGAGGCTCAAGCCTTAACACCAGCCGAGGCGCTGGACAGCAAAGTCTGCGACGCGCAGTTGTTCATGCCCACATCTGATGCCCGCCTGATCGCGGTTGATCCTGCTACCGGCGCTCGTTGCAGCAATTTTGCCGAAGACGGCGTGCTCGATCTGATGCATAACATGCCGTTCAAACAAAATGGTTACTACTATGCGACTTCGCCGCCGGTGGTGGCGAACGGGAAAATAGTGGTGGCCGGGTCGGTCAACGACAACTACGACATCAACTCGCCATCCGGTGTTATCCGGGCCTACGATGTCAAAACAGGCGAGCTGCAATGGAACTGGGATTCCGGTAATCCCGATGAAACCGCGCCGATTGGCGAAGGCGAAACCTATGCCACCAGCTCACCCAATAGCTGGTCAGTCGCCAGTGCGGATGAAGAGCTCGGGTTGATCTATCTGCCCATGGGGAATCGCACGCCGGATCAGCTCGGCATGTACCGCTCGCCGGCAGAAGAGAAATACGCGACCTCTGTGGTGGCACTTAGCCTTGAAACCGGCAAGCCCGCCTGGGTACAGCAGTTTGTCCATCACGATCTGTGGGATATGGATACACCGGCCCAACCCAGTCTGGTGGATATCAAAACCGCCAATGGCGTAGAGCCCGGGCTGGTGGTGCCGACCAAGCAGGGCGACGTGTATGTGCTCAACCGCAAAACCGGTGAGCCCATCATCCCCATCACCGAAAAACCCGCTCCCAAGGGTGCGATTCCCGGCGATCATACGGCTGAAACCCAACCGGTTTCCGGCCTGAGCTTCACGCCGCCCAAGCTGACTGAATCGGACATGTGGGGGGCGTCAGCAATCGATCAGATGATTTGTCGTATCCAGTTCCGCAGTCTCCGATACGACGGCCGTTATACGCCGCCCTCGGAGCAGGGCACTATCGTGTACCCTGGCAACTTTGGTGTCTTCAACTGGGGCGGTATTGCAGTTGATCCCGAGCGTCAGGTGATGTTCGGCATGCCGCTGTACATGGCCTTCACCTCACGGCTTGTGCCTAAAGATGGCGGCGAGCCAACGGGGCCTATGAACGTGGGAGAACAGGGCCTTAACGAGAACGCAGGGGCTGAGTACTCAGTCGAGCTCAAACCTTTCATGTCGCCGGTGGGTGTGCCCTGTCAACAGCCACCCTGGGGCTATGTTGCGGGCGCAGACCTGCGTAGTGGCGAGATTAAATGGAAGCACAAGAACGGCACCATCAAGGATATGACGCCCTTGTCGATTCCGTTGAAGCTTGGTGTGCCCGGTATCGGCGGTCCGATCATTACCGGCGGTGGCGTTGCGTTTCTCGGGGCTACGGTAGACAACTACCTGCGGGCCTACAACGTGACCGATGGTGAGCAGCTCTGGGAAGCACGGCTTCCAGCTGGTGGTCAGGCTACACCCATGACGTACCTGAACAGTAAAGGTGAGCAGATGGTGGTCATCGTTGCAGGTGGTCATGGTTCAATTGGCACCACCATTGGCGATTACGTGATGGCGTATAAACTGCGCTGATTGTGATGTCCTGAATGTTCACGTAAAGCGTGAGAAACCAAAATGCCGCAGTTTACGCTGCGGCATTTTTTTGTGCGTGGGTTATAGACGGGTGACTTTCAGGTCTTCAGGTATTTCTTCAGGTCGGTATTGAAATACCGGTAGAGCACACTTTTCTGTTCCCGTTCGGATTGCCGCCAACCGTAGATTTCGGGCTTTTTGGTTTCGATTGCTAGCGTGTCGAAAATCAGCCAGTCGTAGAGAGCGAGCGAGCCGCAGACATTTTTTGCAGAGTTCCGGCCCCGGGCATGGTGCTGATGGTGTTGGGTTGGAAACGTGATCACATGTGCCAATGCCCACATGGTTTTGCGAACCCAGGCCCAGCGGTGATTATGGAAATAAAGGTCGTAGTTCCATTGCGTATGGGTATGGGCCGCCCAAAGCCCTTTAGCGACAGTGCCCCAGAGAAAGACATCGACCAGCCCCAGATACAGTGCCAGCAGCTGAAACCAGTAGTTGGGCATGATCAGCCACCACAGCCAGCCGTTAGTGAAGGTCTGTGTCACGGTGACTTTTCCGCGTTCATCATCGCCACTGAAATGATGCGGCCGGTGCGAGAGTTTGTAGACGGCCTGGATGGCTTGCGCCCAGCGATGCTTTGGGCGCTTGCAATGCGCAAAATAGTGACCGGCACCGTGAATCAGTTCTTCAAGACAGAAAAAGGCAATCACTGTTGGCCAGAAATACTGGTTATCAAGCCATGCCAGTGAACCCGCACTACCCGGAACCAGTAATGTGAGGGTGTAGCTGATAATCAGCAGTACCAGCGGCCGCTGAATAACCACCATCATTACGGTAGTAAGACCGGCAATTTTCCAGTCCTGTGCTGTGCGCACACCGTTGGCGCTGCGCCCGCTTGCCCATTCATAGATCGCCGCGAGAAAAATATATCCAAGTACCGCAGCGCCAACGAGATCGTTCAGGTCCATTATTGTTCTCCACTTTATTAAACCTGAGCTCATCATGTCCAGTGTTGTCTTTTTCGTCTAATGAATATGCTGTATATATAATATCCATGAAGCTGAATTTAAGATCTATCGACCTTAACCTGTTACCCGTGTTTGTCGCCGTCGTCGAAGAAGGGCAATTGTCGCGGGCTGCGGATCGTCTGGGCATGAGCCAGCCTGCTGTGAGCGCTGCACTGCAAAGGCTGCGCGTGACTGCGGGCGATCCCCTGTTCACACGATCCCGGACAGGGCTTGTGCCCACGCCCCGCGCGCGGGAGCTTTGCGACCAGATTGCCGGCGGGCTGAACATCATTGCTGATGCACTGGATCCAGGCCGGCAGTTTGACCCCGGTACGGCCAATCGCGTCTTCCAGATATGTGCTGTCGATTATTTCGAGACACTGATGCTGGGCTCGCTGATGGCCTTTTTGCGGCAGCAGAGTCGTTCAATCGGGATCAAAATAGTGCCCCAGCAAGGGAATTGGCACCGACAGCTCATCAGCGCCGAGCTGGACTTCGGCATGGATTCAATGATGCCCGAGAGCGAGCGGCTCAATGGCATTGTGATCGGCTACGAGCAGATTTCAGTGGTGGCGAGAAAAGGGCATCCGGTAATTTCAGGCGAGCTGACCATGGCGCAGTTTCTTGAGGCCGAGCATGTCGTGCTGCCAGAGCGTGAACGCCACACATTGCCTCTGGATCAGATTCTTGGCCACCCTGGCTGGCAGCGCAAGATTGGAGCGCAGGTCATGCACTTCAGTAACCTGCTGTCGGTCGCCAGTAGTTCTGATCTGATTGCAACTGTCCCTGCGCGGATGGCCGAGAGAATGGCCGCTAACCTGAATCTACAGGTTTTTTCTTTCCCGGTTGCGACACCCAATGTGCCGATCTATCTGTTCTGGCCGGTTGCACTGGAGAAGGATAAAGCCCATCGGTGGTTTCGCGAATTTCTGATCAAGACCATCCCCATTTTATTGTCACTTCCCGACGCTTGAGGGGACGATGCTCAGTTGGGTTCAAGCTTGCCATTCTCATTTACCAGGCAGTCATGCCAATTCAAGAGATCGAAGAGGGAAACCGGTATGCCGGAAACGTTACTGCAATGCCGCGTTGATCTGCCTGCCGGCTTTCGCGCGAACGATGTTTTGAATTTTCATCGTCGTGATCAGCAGGAAGTCTCGGAAAGGGTCGAGCAGGCGCAGATGCAAAAGGGTGTGATATGGAACGGGTCCCCTGCCTGCCTCAGCATCCGCTTCGAAGAAAGTGGCGCGATCGCGCAGGTTACCTCTGACGGCGTGTTTGCCTCTGGTGACTCGGCGCTGTTGCTGCGCAGACTCAAGCGGATGCTGGGTCTGAATCAGCCGATCGATGTGTTCGAGCAGTCGTATGCCGGGCATTCGCAGTTGGGCGCCGTTGTGGGACGCAATAGCGGGCTGCGTGTGCCGCAGGCGATCACACCTTTTGAAGCGATTGTTTGGGCTGTTATCGGTCAGCAGATCAGTGTCAGCGCGGCGGTATCCATTCGCCGCCGTTTGATTCAGATGGCCGGTCAACAGCATTCTGGTGGCCTGTGGTGCCACCCGGAAGCGGAGCAGCTGATATCGCAGCGAATGGATGATTTGCGTAGTGCAGGCTTGTCGACAACCAAAGCCGCTACCTTGATCGCTCTGAGTGAACGGGTGATAGAGGCGCCGCTCCCGCTCGAGTCCTGGGCAGATGACACGCTGCCGGTTGATGACATTCGCAACGAATTGCTGGCTATTCGCGGTATCGGGCCCTGGACCGTCAGTTACGCGCTTCTAAGAGGGTTTGGTTGGCTCGACGGTTCCTTGCATGGTGATGTGGCCGTGCGTCGCAACCTGCAAATACTGCTGGGGAAGTCCGAAAAGCTGACAGAGGATGAAACACGTCGCTGGCTTGAGGAGTTTTCTCCCTGGCGGGCGCTGGTGGCTGCCCATCTATGGGGGATGCAATCTAAATCCGGTTATTAATCGAATGCCAACTAAAGTAACGCTGGGCCTCGCAGCAAGAAGGCGTCTGACTTCGCGTGTCTATTCGAACTATTCCAATTGAATAAACTGCCGGTCGTTTTGTGTGAGATCGATCATGTCTGATAGTTAATGCCCGGAAGTGCATGTTAATGCCTCATAGCAGTGCAGGCTTCAGATGATTACGTTTTGTTTAGTCGCCTCAGGTTACGAAAAATTAGACCGAGTGGTCTAATTCTGTATTTGCTCGTAGAATGATCCCACTACCAGATGTAAAACCACCGAATATCCAATGTGAATCTGAGGAGGTTTAACATGAGTGGACAGCACCAGACGATTAACCCGGCTACGGGTGAAGTAATTCAGACCTACGAGATGATGAGCGACGACAAAGTGCGTTCATTGCTGGCGGCAACCCATGACGCCTTTCAGGAGTGGAAAAAAACCGACCTGGATGAGCGTGGCAAGATTCTGCGGGCCATCGCCAAACAGCTCCGCGAGAACAAGTCCTCGCTGGTCAGTCTGATGACCACCGAAATGGGCAAGCCGATTTCCCAGGGCGGAGATGAAGTCGAGCTTTGCGCTGCCATCTGCGAATACACCGCTGACAATGCAGATGAAATGCTCGCCGATGAGGAACGGCCTCTCGACGGAGGTCGCGCACTGGTCAGCTACCAGCCGATTGGTGTCATTCTGGGGATTCAACCCTGGAACTTCCCGCTTTATCAGGTGGTCCGCTACAGTATTGCGAACATCATGGCGGGTAACACGGTGCTGTTGAAGCACGCCGCCAACGTCTGGGGCTCAGCTCTTGCGCTCGAGAAAATCTATCGAGATGCAGGCTTGCCAGAGAACGTGTTCACTGTGTTGCTGGCAGACCACGACCAGATAAACGAGTTGATTGAGCACAAACACGTCCGCGGTGTAACGCTGACAGGCAGCCCGCGAGCGGGCGCAACTGTAGCCGCGAAAGCTGGCGAATGTCTCAAGAAAACGGTGCTGGAATTGGGTAGCAACGATGCCTATCTGGTGCTGGAAGACGCCGACATCGAAAAAGCGGTTAATACCTGTGTTCAGGCCCGGATGTACAACAACGGTGAAACCTGTGTTGCGGCCAAACGCTTTATTGTTGTGGACTCGGTTTACGAGCAGTTCCGCGATTCGTTTGTAGCGCAGATGAGTCAGGTTAAATATGGCGATCCAACCGATCAGAACACCACGCTTGGGCCCATTGCCCGGGGTGATCTTAGGGACACGCTGCATGACCTGGTCAGCAAGTCTATTGAAAAGGGCGCCAAGTGCCTGACCGGCGGCAAGGTTCCGGATGGTCCCGGGTACTTTTACCCGGCAACAGTGCTGGAAGATCTCAAGCCCGGCATGCCGGCATACGATGAGGAGCTGTTCGGCCCTGTAGCGTCGTTGATCCGGGTTAAAGATGAGGCTGAAGCGATTGCGGTCGCCAATGACTCACGTTACGGTCTTGGCGGTGGTATCTTCTCGAAAGACGAAGATCGGGCCATTACCATTGCCCGCGACCTGTTCGATACCGGGATGGTCAACATTAATGGTTACCGCTTGGCTCAACCTCAACTGCCGTTTGGTGGTGTTAAGGACAGTGGCTATGGCCGTGAGCACGGCGGCTTCGGTATCAAGGAATTCGTGAACGTGAAGTCGGTGATGATTGTGGATCAGTAACGGATTCACTGAACATCGGAAAACCAAAAGCCCGCACTCTTTGAGCGCGGGCTTTTTTTGTCGGCCAACCAATCACGCTGTCTGCATTCTCTGTCGCGTCCCCAGCCATTCGATAGTGGCGAAGCCCGCGACAACCAATCCGACGCCAGCGATCAGAAGCTGGCCCAGCACGCTGAGCTGATTTGAAAACACGACCAGTACAATGGGCGTTGCTGCGACCCACGCGATATCTGCAAGCATAATTTCCTTTACCCAGAAACGGGCGCTCGGAAGGGCTCGGGCAACCCACGCGACCCCTGCTGCAAACGGTATAAGAGCGACGCCGACCCAGAAAGCGATGGCTGGATTGAAACCGCCCATCATCGATGCGATTGGGCCGGATGCTGCCGCAAGCAACAGGCCGATCGCCGCTGATGACATTGCGTTGATGTAGAGCGTGGTTTTGAGTGTTTTAAGTGTGATCGTTTGCATGGCATCGATTCCTTTTGATTGTAAGTTCAAGGCTAGAATCGCGCGGTAACGTTATGCTCTCAATTACCCCAGAGGTAATGGCACGTTGGAAGCTGCTACCGGAAAATGATGGCACCAGGTGAGAGGCGCAAAGGAGATCAACGATGTCAGCCGGCCAATTGCTAGCCGAATACCGCAGAGCCCGTCGCATGTCGCAGCTTGATCTGGGGCTTCAGGCAAGTGTGTCTACCCGCCATGTCAGCTTTGTCGAAACAGGGCGGGCGAGCCCCAGCCGGGATATGTTGATGCGGCTGGCGGACGTGCTGGATCTGCCTCACAGGGAAACCAACATGCTGCTGACAGCCGGAGGTTTTACGCCTGCTTATTCGGACGCGGACCTTTCAAGCCCTGAAATGAAAACGATACGTGATGCGCTAATGGTTATGCTGCGTAATCAGGAGCCGTTTCCCGCAACGGTAGTGGATGGCAGCTGGAATATCCTGATGGGCAACCGTGTTCATTCTGCACTGCTGGATGCGATTGTTCCTGAACAAAAACGCCAGGGCAGGCTGAATGTGCTGGAGTTGTTATTCGACCCGCAGGCATTCAGACCATTGGTGACGAATTGGGAAATGCTCGCCAGTTGGATGTTGAGGCGATTGCGCCGGCAATTGACCGCATTTCCGGACGAGAGCATGCGACGGCTCTTATCCCGGTTGCTCGCAATGGATCCGCCTGCTAACTGGCAGCAACCGAATGAGGATGGAATTGAAGGGCCAATGATCACCTTTGACATGGCAATCGGCGGTCAGCGGCTAAGTCTGTTCTCGACGCTTAGCCGATTCGGGACTGCACTGGATGTTGGCGCGCAGGAGTTGTTGGTCGAGAGCTACTTCCCGGTAGACGATGCCACGCGCCAGTTTTTTCATGGGTTCGCGAAGAGCAGCGGCATTGAGTGTGCCTGACCCGACAGCTCAATCGCGGGGCCGACGATCACCTTCAATAAAGTTCGCAGTGAACACCGCCTTGCCATAAGTTTCAAACGACCACCTGAGCGTGTCGGAAAATACTGTCATCACGCTATCGTACTCACCGAAAACCTGGGTACTCATCCGGTTAGAGTGCACTTCCAGACCACTTTTTTCGAGCCGCTCAATCAGCGTCTTGATGGGTGGTTTGTAGTCATCTGTGAGGGGGTAATAACTAAGCTGGACTGACAGGTACATGGTGCCTCCCTGTTCGCGGTTCGTGAACAACAAATGAAAACCACTTTGTGTGTGGTCAGCGTAACCCGGTGGTGGGTTGTGATGCTACAGCGCTCAAAACCTGGCGCCTTCCTTTGATGTTAAAGTGGTTAATGTTTGGTAATCTTCCACCCCCGTTTTAATCAATCAATAAGGAAGTAGGAAGTGAAACTAAGGATAAGTTGTCTGGTTTTGTTGTTTCCGCTGTCAGTGTGCGCTGGTGAAAATGGAGGCGTTGCCGAGCAGAATTTTGAAGCGGGGGCGGAGTACGACCAGGATCGGGACTCATCTGGCTATGGTTTAAATGGCGCGTATCGATTGCCTATTGCGGAGTATTTCGGTGCTTCTCTGTCGGCGTCTGCTGGACATACCAATGGCGAGGGCAATCGCGTTGACTCAGATGCAGGTGCAATAGAGGGGGCAGCATTCCTGCGTGACTTTGAGGTCGGTAAATTGGGATTGGCTTACCGATACTCTCACACTGAGTTTCAGTTGGGGCATGGCTTTGACGATGTATCCGTAAATGACAATACCTACAATGTGTTTGGGCAATACTACTGGGGAAACTTCACCCTGATTGGTTCGCGGACGATCGTCAAAACAGAAGACTTTGATGATTTTAACGCTTGGTTTTTAGGTGTTAAGGCCTATCTGCCTTATGACGTTTCAGTTTCAGGCGGTGCTGGTGGAATGGATGCCGAAGACAATTACAGTGTATCCGCAGAATATCAACCGGCTTTCCTGAACCAGTCCACCAGCATTGAGTTGGGGTATAGCAAGAGCCCTCACAACGACAGTTTCCAGTTGCAAGTGAACTATTTCTTCGGCACCAATGTGTCGTTGAAGCAGCGTGACCGCCAGTATCGCTAGCGTTTGGTCTGGTAAAGCAACAAAAAAGGGGTATCAGGCCAAATCTGATACCCCAAATAAGCCCGCTGCAGATCATCGGGATTAGTCAGATGTGGGTGATTCCTTCATGGCGTTGTTCATGCGGCGCCGCAGGATCGGGCCGATGATGTAGGGCAGGATCAGGCCCAGACCGGCGACAATCCATAGCCCCAGTGCCAGCGGGCTGGCCCAGAGGATGCTCCATTCGCCGTCGGATATAACCAGCGCGTGCCCCAGGTTTTTCTCCATTTCGGGCCCCAGCAGCATGCCGAGAATGATCGGCACCATCGGTATCTCCAGTTTCCGCAGAACGTACCCGGCGACGCCGAAGGCGATCATGAAATAGAGATCAAAGGCGCTGTGACTGATCGAGTAGATGCCGACGAACGCGACCATCGTCACGATAGGCAGCAGATACATCGGCGGCACTGACAGCAGTTTGACGAAGAAGCCGACCAGCGGGATGTTCAGCAACAACAGCAGCACGTTGCCGATGAGCAGTGCCGCGATCACACCCCAGACAATGTCCGCGTTCTGGGTGAACATCAGGGGGCCGGGGGTGATGTTGAGGGAGATCAGCATCGCCAGCAGAACGGCAGTTGTACCGCTACCGGGAACACCCAGTGTCAGCATTGGTACCAGTGCGCCGGATGCAGCGCCGTTGTTGCCGGCTTCAGGTGCTGCTACGCCTCGGGGGTCGCCATCGCCGAAGTGCGCTTTCTTACCCAGGTACTGCTTTTCCATGGTGTAGCTGATAAAACTGCCCAGAGAAGCCCCTGCGCCAGGCAAAACGCCGGCGATAAAGCCCAGTATGCCGCCACGGAACATGGTGGGAACTGCCGCCAGAATCTCTTTTGGGCGCAGCATCAGCTTGCCCACCTTGATCATCTTGCGTCCGGCTCCGGCGCGTTCCTCAATGAAGAACAGCAACTCTGAAATAGCGAACAGACCGACAATCGCCAGAATGAAATCGATCCCTTCGTAGAGTTTCAGCACACCAAAGGTATAGCGCTGGGTGCCGGTGGCGATATCGATGCCCACTGTGGAGATCATGATGCCGATGGTGGCAGCAACAACCGTCTTCATTGGATTCTTGCCGGTGATACCGCCAAGCGTTGCAAACGCCAGCATAAATAGCGCGAAATACTCGGCAGGGCCGAAGGTCAGCGCGAAGCGCGCCAGCACCGGTGCGAGCAGAATAAGGCCGATAGTGCCAATCAGACTGCCTGCAAACGAGGCGATTGCCGACATGGCCAATGCTTCTGCGGCCTTGCCTTTCTGTGCCATCGGATAGCCATCGAGACAGGTCATCATCGCCGGCTCGTCGCCGGGAATATTGAGCAGAATCGACGATATGCGGCCACCATACATGGCACCGGCATAGACTGATGTCAGCAGGATCATGGCGGTTTCTGGTGGCAGGCCCAGTGTGAATGCCAGCGGAATCAGAATCGCCACACCGTTGGCGGGGCCCAGACCTGGTAATGCACCGATCAAGGTGCCAATAAAGGCGCCGAACAGTGCAAACAGCAGGTTAGTCGGGGTCAACGCGACGGCAAAGCCATCCATTAAGAACTGAAGCGTATCCATTATTCGAACTCCAGCAGCCCGGCGGGCAGACTCAGCTCAAGCGCGTAGTTGAACAGAACGAACACAACAACGGCGCTGATCAGGCCGGTCAGAAAAGCAGAGACCGGACGTGCGCCCATGCGCCAGCACAGGGCACTAACAGCCAGCGTTGTTGAGATGACGAACCCCAGCGGCTCCAGCAGGAAGGCATAGAGTGCAAGGATAACGATCGACAGCAGGATTTCGGCCCCGGTGCGTCCCATAGGCCATTTCGTGTCAGGATCAGGCTTGAGAATCAAGTAGACGCTGGAGAGCCCGAGTACGACTGCCAGCAAGGTAGGGAAGGTCTCCGGGCCGACGGTCTCGGCGCCGCCGAACGGCTCGGGCCACCCTTGGGCAACCCAACCGTAGGCGACAGCGAGAACCAGCAGACCGATACCCAGTATGCGGTCACCGCGGGCTGTCATTTCAGCAGCCCTATTTCACGGGACAACTGCTCAATATCGGCAACCTGCTTATTGATGAACTCTTCAAACGTGCCGGACTCGGGCTGGAACGGAATCAGACCGTTTTTCTTCATGACGGCTTTCCATTCATCACTGGCGTAGACCTTCTCCAATGCATCAGTCCAGTATTCCTGCGCTTCGTCGGAGGTATCTTTAGGCATGTAGAAACCACGCCAGTTGGGCGCAACGGCATCAATGCCCTGTTCCTTCGCTGTGGGAATCTCGCTGAACTTTCCTGGCAGGCGTTCGTTAGAGAGCACGGCGAGAATGCGGAGATCGCCGGAATCCATAAACCCCGTCGCTTCGGAAATGTCGCCCGTGAAAGCATCGACCTGACCACCGATGACCTGAGTCAGCGCTTCGCCACCGTTGTTGTAAGACAGGTAGGGAACCGACGGGAGCTTGTCCACACCAGCGGCCTTTGCCGCAATCAGCACCTTGAGGTGATCCCAGCCACCGCGGGCGCTACCACCGGCGAACTTAACCGAACGGGGGTTTTCCTTCATGCCGTCCATCAGCTGCTTGAGTGTCTTGTAGCGCGAATCCTTGCCAACTGCGATGACGCCATAATCAGCGCCGAGTGCACCGACCCATTTCACCATGCTGGCGTCCATTCCCGGGAACTGCTGCTGGGCAAGGCGCGTTGTGGTGGCGGTGGAGGCGGCAACCAGCAGCTTGTCATCTTCGGAGCGCTTGCTGATCGTGTGTGCGAAAGCCACCCCACCACCGGCGCCGGCCATGTTGGTGGTCTGGACAGTGCCTGGCACCAGATCAAGGTCTTTCAGGACGTTGCCGGCACTGCGGCAGGTGAAATCCCATCCACCGCCAGGATCTGAAGGCGCAATACATTCGACTTTTCCGGTGGGTTGCCATGCCATTGCTGACAGGCTGAATGCGGCGGTTGCCACGAAAGACAGGCATCGTTTAATAAGCATCGTTGTCACCTCTGGTTTGTTTTTGTGGCCGTTTAATTTGGAGAGGGCAGGTGTACCCTCGGACGGCGTAACAACCAGACTAGGGAGCGATGCGGTTGACCTGAAGTTTTTGGGCGTAATGCCTTTAAAGAACTTAAAGGGCATTTTGTGCATAAAGTTCACGGGCAAAGGAGTGCGCGCTGCATTAACCTGAGTACAAAGACTTAATACTGTATTTCGCATGGCTTTTTCCTACCGAAAACTGAAACTCAAAACCCGCATGATCATCGTGCTGGGGCTGGTCAGCGCCTTGCAGACGGGGTTGATTGGCGCATTTGCCGGTTATTACCTGAGCGAGTCACTCTACGATCAGATTGGCCAACGCGCGCTAATGGTTGCCAAAACCGTTGCGGCAATGCCATCGGTGATCGATGGCGTCAGGTCGCGGGACACCGAGGCTCTGATGGTGCTAAGCAAAAGGGTAGCGGCCACCAACGAAGCGCTGTTTATCGTGATCGGGGATCACCAGGCGATTCGTCTGGCGCATCCCGACCCTCGGCGCCTGGGAAAAAGCATGGCTGACGACGACGGTGATGACGGCTTGCTGGCGCTTCGGGATGGGCAAGGTTACGTTGCCAAAGCGCTGGGCAGTATGGGGTTGTCGATGCGGGGCAAAGCACCGATTGTCGATATCAGCAACGGCGAGATTATCGGCATTGTGTCGGTGGGCTATTCGCTGGACCAGGTCTTTACCACTATCCAGCGCTACAATATGGTGCTCTATTCGGTCATGGGGCTGATGCTGCTGGGTAGCGTTATTGCGGCGATTGTCATCGCAGGGCGCTTCAAACGGGCTATTTTCGGACTGGAGCCGGAGGAAATCGCCGCGCTATTTCAAGAGCGTGACGCCACGCTGCAATCTGTCCGGGAAGGCATAATCGCGATCAATCGCGATGGCGTCATCACCACCTTCAACCGCACCGCTATCGAAACCCTTGGGCTTGAACCTGCCACCCGTCTGGCGGGGCAGCCGATTTCATCCGTGTTGCCAGAAAATGATCTGATGTCGGTGCTGGAGAGTGGCGAGCCTGATTTTGACAAGGAAATATGGTTACAGGGCCGCCAGATGATCGTGAACCGGCTACCTGTGAAGCAGGGTAGTGAGATCATCGGTGTCGTCGCCAGTTTCCGTCTGCGCGACGAGCTGGATCAGGTAAGTCGGCAACTGACCCGTATCCAGCAATATGCCGATACCCTGCGCAGCCAGACCCACGAATACTCCAACAAGCTGCATACCATCGCAGGTTTGATCCAGATTGGCGCCAATGACGAAGCGCTGGCGCTGATTGGCAGTGAGGTCAGTGATCACCAGGCGCTCATTCATCTGTTACTGGATTCAGTTCCGGACCCGGTGTTGGCGGGTTGTCTGCTGGGCAAATACAACCGCGCCCGGGAGATGGGGCTGAAGCTGGTGATCGACCCCGGTAGCCAAATGGCCGATGTGCCGCCAGAGTTACCGAGGGATCAACTGGTGAGCGCCTTGGGCAACGTTATTGATAATGCCCTGGAGGCCACGCGTTTTCAGTGTGGCGAGGGCGGTATCGTGCACCTGAGTATGACTGATCTGGGCAATGACCTGATCTTTGAAATAGAGGATCAGGGGCCGGGAGTTGAGCCCGCCCAACAGGAGCGGATCTTCGAGCGTGGCGTGACCAATAAACCTGATGGCGATCACGGAATCGGGCTTTATCTGGTGCGCCAGTTTGTTGAGCGTTGGGGCGGCTCCGTTACGATAGAAAACCTGCAGCCAGCCGGAAGCCGGTTTACACTGTATTTACCCAAGTTATCGTTATCAAAGTTGTCGCAACCCAACAGATAACAAACAAAAACAACCGGATAACCGGAGACCTGCAATTGAAGTCCATCCGTCTGCTGATCGTCGAAGATGACCGCCAGATTGCCGAGATCCAGCGTCGCTTTGTCGAGCGCGTTGATTATGTCGAACTCTGCGGTATTGCTCACTCACTGGCTGATGCCCGTGACCAGATTGACGTACTCAAGCCAGACCTGGTGTTGCTGGATGTCTACTTTCCCGATGGTAGCGGGCTTGACCTGTTGCGCGAATTACGCGCCGGCGATAGTGCGACCGACGTTATCCTGATCACTGCTGCCAAAGAAGTGGATACCCTGCGCAGCGCCCTGAGAGGGGGCGTTTTTGACTATATTCTCAAGCCGCTGGTGTTTGAGCGTCTGCAGGAAGCGCTGCAGCGTTATCGCACGCATCTGAGTGCTTTGGAGCGCCTGGACAATGTGGCCCAGAAAGAAGTCGATGCACTACTGCCTCGCACTCAACCCGAACCGACCCAGGACGCCTCGCCGCGCTTGCCCAAGGGCATTGATGCGCTGACGCTGGATAAAATTCGTGACGTCCTGCGCCACAATGATGGTTGCGACGGCTGGAGTGCTGAAGCCGCCGGCGCGGAGATCGGAGCGTCGCGCACAACGGCGCGTCGTTATCTGGAGCATCTGGTGAGCGCAGGCGAACTTTCTGCCGAGGTGAATTACGGTGCGGTAGGTCGTCCGGAGCGCCGTTACCGGTGGGTCACGCGCGACACTGACCCGACAGCAAGGGAAAAAGCATGAAAGGTGTGAACCTCCAGGCCGGCAATCGGAGAAACAGGTTGTGGCCGTAACCGTCACAGGTCCCGGAACTTCGGGAACTGAAAGCAAAAAGGGCCGCTTATGGGTCACTCTTTTCGGTGGCATCTTTCTGTTGGTGGGGCTTGGTGTCGTCGTGTTTGGCCCGTTGGAATCAGTTTATCGGCATTTGATGACATCGAACTGGCAGCAGGTGCCAGCGACGCTGGAGATGATTGATCTGCGTCGTCACCAAGGCGAAAACTCGCCCACTTATTCGGTAGAAGCGCGCTATCGGTATGACTATAACGGCCAGCAGTATATTGGCGATCGTGTGGGCTATGACTGGGGCAGCGACAACCTTAGCGATTACCAGCAAAACCTGGTGTGGCGGATGCGACAAGCGGCCAGCCAGCAGGATCTGCACGTGTGGGTTGATCCGCAGGCGCCTTCCGAAAGCTATCTGGTGCGGGAGCTGCGCTGGAAGAAGATAGCATTCATGACATTATTCGGGATCACATTCGCTGGCGCCGGCGCAGGTGTCATATTTCTGTTCCGGTTGCGTAACAGGGAAAAGATCAACAACCAGGACGTGATCTACTCATCGGAGCGCCATGGCCATTGGATCCTCTGGTTTATGTCGTTCATGTTTATTGCCATTAGCCTTCCCGGTGTCATGGCAGTGCCAGAGGAAATCGGCAAAGAAAACTGGTTGATTCTGGTGGTGCTGCTATTTCCCGTGGTGGGTGTGGTGATGGGACGGATGGGTTGGGTGATGCGCCGAAACTGGCGTTATTACGGGCCACTTCCGCTGGCGATGACGCCATTTCCCGGTCAGATAGGCGGTGACGTTGCCGGGGTCATTACGCTTGAGAAACTGACAGCCGATACCGGCGATGCCGCGTGGATCAGCACACTGCAATGTGTGCGGGTGCGTATCAGCAAGGGTAAAAACAGCAGTCGAAGCGAACGTATCGTGTGGCATGACGAACAGCCCCCCTATCTGGTGCCAGAAGGTGAGGGTGCACGACTCCGGTTTTGTTTTCAGCCACCAGCGGATTTACCCGCAACAGATGACGAGGGGAGCGACCAGGTGTTGTGGCGTCTGATTCTGGAAGGTCCGGCGACGCCGGTTAAGCTTGAGCGCACTTACGGTGTGCCGGTAGTGAAGGGTGAATTGAGATCCGCCATTGAATTGCCCCAAGTGCATCTTGAACGGCACGAACGCATGGCCCGGGTGCAGGCGGCCAGCTCTGTCGCGGAGCAGATTGACGTCGAACCTCTGGGTGATGGAACGCGGATATACAGCCGTATAGGTCGCAATGCAGGCATGACCGCAGGGCTTGTTCTGTTTGGCCTCGTTTTTGGTGGCTCGTCTGTGGGGCTTTGGGTGGCCGCGGCGAGCGAGGGGGTTATGTTATATGTGATGTCGTTTGTTTTTGGGTTGTTTGGTTTTCCAATGTTTATCGGCGGCCTGTTTGTTGCGGGCAGGGCATTGGATGCCCGCATCACCAGCCAGCGAATAAATATAACCCGTTATTGGTGCGGGGTGGGGCTATGGCGGCGAACAGGGCAGCTTGAACGGGCCGACCAACTGGTGCTTGAGAGTGGCGGCAAAATGACGCGGGGGCACAAGATGACGGAGTATGTTCACCTCGAAGTGAAAACTGGGAGCAAACAGGTGCGTATTGCTGAGAGTATAGCGGGCCGGGAGGTTGCCGAAGTGCTCAGGGATAATCTGGTGCGGCTGCTGCGATTGCCCTGAATGCATCATGCGGTTGGCGTGGGTCATGACGCTTTGATCCGGAGGAATAACACCGATGCTGACAGGTGACCAGCTGGAAATGCTATTGCGGCTTCTGGTCGCACTCATAGCTGGTGCTGTGGTGGGATACGAGCGCTCCTATCATGGTCGGCCGGCAGGTTTTCGAACTCATGCACTGGTGTGTGTCGCGTCCAGTTTGCTGATGCTGGTAACCGTATACGAATCCCATTGGGTCACCGTGCCCCAGGCTATGGTGAGGCTGGACCCGACTCGCATGGCGCAGGGCATCATGACGGGTATCGGTTTTCTCGGCGCCGGTGTCATCGTCAAGGAAGGTCTCTCGGTGCGGGGCCTGACAACCGCCGCGTCTATCTGGATCACCGCTGCTATTGGCATCCTCGCTGGCATTGGTTTCTACTTCCCTCTGGTGGTGTCGGTGGTGATTACATTCTCCATTCTGTCGCTCTTCCGGTGGATTGAAAGTCGTGTGCCTGCTCAGGTTTTTTACCACTGCGATATCCAGTTCAGCCCGACGAAAGACATGGATGAGGGGGCGCTTCGGGCCTTTATTGAAAGTCACGGGTTCAGTATCGCCAACTTCAGTTACCGCCTCTACGCTGAAAAGTCGCGCATGCGCCGGCACAAGATGGTGTTGTGCTCAACTGACCAACACAGTGCTTCACGGCTTGCGCAAACCCTTGAGCAAAATGAATCAGTGCTTGCGTTCAGTATCTCGCCTATCAGCAGTTGAACGTGCTGAACTTGTTGAGCTGTGTGCAATTTGTTGTTAATGACAACTAAAGCGACACGTTTTAATTTCCTGCAATGTATTGGTTGTTCCTTCAGCCCTCTGCTGACCGGTTGTGACGGCTAACCTGGCCCGAAAGGGCAAGGCATACCTAACCATTCGATTAAGAAATAGTATTCCTCATTTAATCCCTTTCATTCAGAACCTTAGGTACGCTTTAGTCATCTGATTCGGGCCCTCCAACTTTCGTTGGTCTCCCGTAAGACGACCCGGTGCTCTATGAAGTCTCTGAGCCTGATAGCTGAATTGATACTGGATAAAAGGAACCGATCGTTATGAGCCATAAAACTAGACTGGCAACCGCAACCTTGCTCACAGCAACTGTATTCGCAGCGCCGAGTGTTTGGGCTGACAAGTACGAAAATGATTCGGGTTTCTATGTGGGCGGTAGCTACGGTGGCTACAAATCCCATGGTGGTGAGTTTGACGACAAGAACGACCTGTTTGGCGGACAAGTGGGGTATCAGTTCAACGAATATTTCGCACTGGAAGCGGACTACCTCGATTTTGGTGAGTTCGGTGAAGATGACGAGGTGAATGGTGATCTCAAGGGCCTCGGCCTTGCTGTTCGTGGCCGCCTGCCAATCACTGACAGCTTCGGCGTTTATGCCAAAGCCGGTGCATTCGCTTCAGCGCTCGATGTTGATGCATTCGATGAAGACGAAACCTATGACGAGGTCAGCCCGTTCGTAGGTGCGGGTGTCGACTTCCGTATCTCTGAAATGCTGAGTGCTTATGCAGAGTATGACCGTTACAACGTCGATATCGATGAAGACGACTTCAACGGTCAGGTAACCAACGACGGACCTGAGTTTGATACGGCTCGGGTTGGTATGCGGGTGATGTTCTGATCATTCACCTGAGCAGATAGCTGATTAAAGGTTTGGAGCGTCTCTCGCAGGACATGGGGCAGGGCTTGATGCGCTGTCCCCATGAAGCCTGAGGCGTTTCGGCCTGACAGGGAAGTTGGCGCGATTGCATTGGCAATCGTTCGGAAGATGGAGTCACAGGATGTGACAGGGAACGACTGAAGACTAAACGGAATCAATGGATTTGAACAGAAAGCGAAGGGTCGGCAGGGCATTGCTGGCCCTTCGCTTTTTTTGTGGTTGATCACATATCACGGGAGTGTACAGGTACTCCCTGTGGCAGCCTTTGTACCCATCGAGTTTACGGGCAGAACGGCCAGATTTCGTAAAAATGTCGACACTCAAACTCCTGCCTGCATTCCTGCAGCTGGCCATCATAAACCGATGCACGGTTGGCAACCTTGCGGGCGATTTTCTGCACCCAGGGCCGCTTTTTATAATCCCCACGCCGGTAACCCGTCCGCCCCTCATGATAGGCGAGATAAAGCGCTTCGGGGTTGTTGAGCGAGATGCCGACGTATTGATGGGAGAGCGCGTTATACCAGCCGATAAAGTCCAGTGCATGATTCATTTGTGTACGCTGGGCGAAGAGACTGCCTGCATCCTCCATGTAGTCTGCCCAGGCCGGATCTTGCGCCTGCGCATAGCCATAGGCCGAGGATGGACGGCGCCAGGGAATGACATCCCAAAGCCGGGTTCGTGGTGGTCGGATATGGCTTTGAAATGCCGACTCCTGGCGAACAAATGCCATTTGCGTGGCGACAGGCGTGCCCCAGCGCGCTTCTGATTCCACGGCATAGTCATACCATTGCGGGTGCTCCCGGAAAATCTCGCAGACATCATTCTGATTTGTCGGCGGGGGCGGTACCAGAATTCGGTAACCACCGATCAACCAGGCCAGTATGCCGAGTACGAGTAGCGGCATCGCGATTTCAGCGGTCACCATCAGAATCGATTTCAGTCGAGCTCGAATGGACCTCTCCTTGGGTGTTTTCCCAGTGCCATTGATCAGTATAACGCGGGCAGGGTAAGTGTGACGGGGAGGATGATTTCAAAGCAGCAGATTGACCGGACCCACCAGGGACCCGGCCTGCGCTCAGCGTTTTATTTGCTATCCCGTGAAGGTGGCGCCATGAACTCGGGGCCAACGGGGTCCTTGATATGTTCCGCCAGTATGGCGTCGATGTCTTTCATCGCCTGCTCGTTCAGTGACCAGCCTTCCACGTTGCTGACCGGATCCAGCTGGTCGGGCCGGCGGGCACCCCAAAGTGCTGTTGTGACACCGGGTTGATCAATCAGCCAGCGCAATGACAGTGCGAGCACGCTTTTGCCAAAGTGATCGCGAGCGTACTCATCAAGCGCGGCAACGGCATTCAGGTATTGCTCAAAACGTTCCCCTTGAAACTTGGGGTCGTTATTGCGCAGATCATCGCCTTCAAACTCGCTGGCCGCATTCATCTTGCCGCTCAACAGTCCACGACACAGACCGCCGTATGTGATGGTGGCGAGGTCATTGTCATGACAGTAGGGCAGAACATTCTGCTCAATGTCCCGTTCAAACAGGTTGTAAGGCGGCTGGAGGCTGTGCAAAGGAGCGAATTTGCGGAATTCGTCCAATTGATCCACCGAAAAGTTACTCACGCCCACTGCCCGGATTTTGCCGGCTTTGAGCAGGTTTTCCATTGCTCTGGCGGTTTCTTCCATCGGTGTTTGCGGATCAGGCCAATGCACCTGATAGATATCGATGTGATCGGTGTTGAGCCGGCGCAAGGAGTCTTCAAGCTCCCGCTCGATGCGGGCCGCGGAAGCGTCGCGCCAGACTTGCCGGTTGTCGGCATCGTCACTCCAGTTCATGGCGACTTTGGTTGCAAGCGCTACCTTGTCACGATGGCCATTCGCGAGCGCCTTGCCCACGATTTCCTCCGAGCGACCAAAACCGTATACCGGCGCGGTATCGATCAGGCCAATTCCTTTGTCGATAGCTGCGTGGATCGTGTCGATGGATTCACTCTCATCAGTGCCGCCCCACATCCAGCCACCAATGGCCCAGGTGCCCAGGCCAACCGGGGTAACTTCAATATCCGTATTGCCAAACGTTCTGGTTTTCATTGTGCCTCCCGTTTTGCGCGGAATGTCTTTTCAGAATGTGCGTTGAACTTATTTATACTCTGGGGACGGGATACGGCTCGATCAATGGAAGGGATGTGACGGTTTGGAAATGCAAGCAACGCACGTCAGTTCATCAGGCAAACGGGCCCATTTCAAGATAAATTAACGAACAGGTGTTCAGTAATTAGCTGTTTGTTATCAACATGTTGAAGTCTACGTGTTGTGTTTATAACACAATGTAACGAGATTTTATGAGATTTGACAAAATTACGCGCAGAAGCCAATTCACTGACATGAATTTCTGGTAACTTTTCCAAATGCAGCCGTTGCGCAAGCAAGGAAGCACGTGCGGCGCGTGAAGGAGATCACTCCTGGAACGCGCCTTTTTATGGACGATGACAGGGTTGATTATGACCACCGAACGCTACCGTATTCAGTTCGAGGGCCGTGTGCTTCAGGGATTTTCGCCGGATCTGGTGAAACAGAACCTGCAAGCGTTGTTTCGGCTTTCTCCAGACCGCATCGAAACGCTGTTTGATGGTTCACTTAGAACGATCAAAAGCGACCTTTCGTTTGATGACGCCAATGCCTATCGTGATCGCCTGATGAAGGCCGGGGCTGACGCCCGGGTAACGCCAGTTGCCGCGCCAAAGCCCGAGCTGACAATGAAGGATGAGGCGGCAGCAGCGCCTGCTGCACCCGAACCTGCAGGTGAAAAACCACCGGTTCATGCGACCAAAATGAGCGAGTTGGCGGTTGAGCCAATTGAGTCTGATAAGTCTCAAGCCAATAGCGAAGCGCCTGCCGCAGCGATGGCCGCAAATGCGGCCGATGAGACGTCATCGACAGGTCCTGCGCGTTTTGAAGCCCGTCCAGTGGGTTCAACGCCTCAAAGCCGACCGGTAAAGAAAGAGGTCGAGCCTGAGGATATCCGTCAGGCGCCGTTCGAGTTTGTCGGACGGGGCGGCGAATACTTCGGTATCTGGATTGTGAACATCCTGCTGACGATCGTGACACTGGGCATTTATTCTGCTTGGGCGACCGTGCGCAACAACCAGTATTTCTACGGAAACACCCGGCTGGATGACGCCAGCTTCCAGTATCTGGCTAATCCGGTCACGATCCTCAAAGGTCGTCTGCTCGCCGTCGGTATTTTTATCCTCTACAGCTTGCTCACCGAGCTTTATCAGCCGCTGGCCATCATATTGGGTATCGGCTTCCTGTTTGCTGTGCCCTGGATCGTGATCCGGTCGCTTCGCTTCAGGGCCATCAACAGTGCATATCGCAATGTCCGGTTTGATTTTCAGGCGAGCTATGCCGATGCCTTGATGGTAATGGTGGTTTGGCCGGTATTGAACGTGCTGACCATTCTGTTGCTGACGCCGTTCAGTGTGCTGAAGTCTCACAAGTTCATTGCGCATGGTATGCGCTATGGCACGACGCCATTCAAGCTGCACAATACCAACAGTGAGTATTACGCCTTCTTTGGTAAGGGGTTGCTGATTGCCATTGCCTTTGCGGTGGGGGCTTTTATCAGTGCAAAGATGTTCGGGCAGGTCATGTTCACTCTGGTGCTTATGGCGGGCTACATTACGGTGTTCGGTTACTTCATGGCAGGGCTGTCTAACATCTTCATGAACGGCGCAACTCTCAAAGGACACGGCTTCGAGTCTGACTTGCAGCCAGGGCAGATGATCTGGATTTACATCAGCAATGGCATTCTGGTCGCGCTGACGCTGGGTCTGTTTGTCCCCTGGGCCAAGGTCCGGATGGCACGCTATCGCGCCTCCTGCACAACGATGGTGATTGAGGGTGATCTTGATGGCTTTATTGCTGCTGAGAATCGTCGTACCAGTGCCATTGGTCAGGAGTTGGGCGATGCCTTCGATGTTGGCATTGCGGCATTTTGAGATGCAGATCGAAGGTGATTTTTACAGTGGGTCTACTTCGCGCCGGCAGCAGGCTCGCCTGTCGCTGGCCGAGGGTCAGCTGGCGCTGAAGACGGAAACCGATGCCTGGTTGCTGGACTGGGAATCGGTCACCGTGATGCCTCGAGTGGGGAACACACCGCGATACATTCATCTTCCGGATGACGGTGTGTTCGAAACAACGGACAACGATGGCGTCGACCAGCTGGCTCGCCAGTTCAAACGCGGCACTGGCGCTCGAATGCTTCACCGGCTCGAGAATAACCTCGGTCTGATTCTGGTGGCGGTCGTGGTGGCCGGCCTGACGATTGCGGGTACGTTTGTTTACGGGGTGCCTTTTGCCTCGCGGGTCATTGCTGAATGGATGCCCCAGTCAATTGTTGAGCAGTTGGGGCAGGCGACGCTTGATACGCTGGATTCAGGCTGGATGGAGCCGTCCGAGCTGGGTTCGGACCGACAGGCCGAACTCAAGGCGCATTTTGAAACCTATCTGGCGTCGGTTTCGCCGGTGCCGGTTGATATCAACTTTCGCAGCAGCCCAGCTATTGGTGCCAATGCAATGGCGTTGCCGAACGGCACCATCATCTTTACTGATGACATGGTGAACCTCGCACAGAGCGATGACGAACTCAAAGCGGTGCTGGCCCATGAGCTCGGGCATGTGGTGCATAACCATGGCATGAAAGGTGTGGTGCATTCCTCACTGACGCTTTGGCTGATCGTGATCATGACAGGCGATTTGTCGTCATTTGCTGACTCAACGGTGGCGGGCCCTGCAGTACTCATGAACCTGGCGTATTCGCGGGATATGGAAAGGGAAGCGGATCAGTTCGCGCTCACTTCCATGCAGCAGCAGGGGATTGATCCTGCTAATTTCTCGCGCATCATGCGCCGGATGTCAGCGAGCCATGAGCATGATGATGAGGTTGACGACAGGGCTTCACAGGAAGATGAGGACAGCAGCGATGATAGCTGGCTGTCTGACCTGGGCGCCCTGGTGTCATCACATCCCATGACAGAAGAACGTCTGCGGATGTTTGATGAGGCGGCAGCGCAATAAGTCCGATCGCACTGCAGTCTTTGTTGTAAACCGGGCCTGCGGGTCCGGTTATTCCTCCAAAATAAACGCTGTCTTCTCGAGTGTACTTTCCTCTTCATCAGTAAACCGGAACAGGCATTCAGCCGATGCAGGTTCCGGGGCGGTCAGTTTATGGCGCCATGCGAATAAGAACGACGGAGACATTGTCTGCTGCCCGGTTTTCAAGGCTGGTATCCATTAGTGTTCTGGCATGTTGATCGAGGGTGTGGCTGGGCGTTAGCAAGCCAGGCCATTGCTGGTCCGGCACGGCATCGGTCAGTCCGTCCGAGCAGAGTATGAGTTGATCACCCTGTGCGAGGGTCAGCGTCTGGATGGTTGCGTTCATGGAAGCTGTCGAGCCGAGCGCACGGGTCAGCACGTTACGAAAAGGCGTGTGTGGTGCGTCGGTCTGGGTAATGCTGCCACCGTCGAGCATGCTCTGGAGTACGGTGTCGTCACGGGTCTGCAAGGTCAACTCACCTTTTGACAACAGGTAGCATCGCGAGTCGCCGATGTGGGCGATGATGGCCTCGCTACCCTGCACCCAGCACAAGGCTACGGTGGTGCCCATCTGCGACAGGATGGCGTCTTCATACCGTAAAGCCTGAATTTGTTCATTGGCCAGCGCCAGCGCCGTCCGGACCGCTTCGATGCGTGTCTCTGTCGGTTGGGGGCCGTGCTCGAGATGTGTTATCAGTTCGTCGGTGACGGTGTTTACGGCGATCTGGCTGGCAATTTCGCCACCCTTATACCCGCCCATGCCATCAGCCACGATGCCCATAACGTTGTCATTAGTCCTGGAGGTATACCAGGCGATTGAATCCTGATTGCTGGTGCGCTTTACGCCGGTATCTGTGATCCCGGTAACTTGCAGCGGCATTAACTGTGCTCCTTGCGTATTTCCTGTTGAGTGCCTGATCGCGATGTGATTCTGCGCAGTGCATCGGTCATGGCTGATGCACTGGCAAGCGCTTGGCCGGGTCTTTCTGAATCGCTTTCAGCCCCGGAATCACCAGCGTCATCAGTGCGAGGATAGCGATCAGGGCTGCATTGGTAGCCGGCGCTATCCAGATGGGCTGTTTAACGTGATGTTGTTGCAGATAGGCGTGAAAGCCATTGCCGGAAAAGGCCACGACCGGATTGCTTCCGCTGGCAGGCGTTCCCCAGAGAGCACTGAGCAGGGTGTGATCGATAAGCTGGAAAACTGGCAAGGCGACACCAGTCAAAGCAATGACCAGACCCAGCGCCAACACGATCAGGCGCAGGCTGAACAGGTGCGAAAGCAGGAAGCGAATAATGCAATCTCCGTAAAATAGAGTTCAAGCGCCTCTGCGGATTCTAAAAAGTGTAGCTGTCGAGGGGTGTAGAGACTTGATGGCTTTTTGTAAGTGATTGTTTTGATGCCTCTGTGAATCAGGCTATGGAAGCTTTTCATGATTCCAGGTTGTGCTTGCTGTAATTAAATTATAGTCTTAATATAATTTGAATTATGGTCATAATATAAAGATCGGCAGCACCCTGTCAGATCGGTGCGCCGTTCAGCACTCACAAGGAGAGCGAAATGCAATCACCATCAAGAGAAGAGCGGTTGGCCGTCTGGAAAGCCGAAGAAAGGGCGATGAGAGATCACCTCTCAACACCGGGGACTATGACGCTTGCCCAGGTCGCTGGAATGAATCCCGCAGATTTCTTTAATGGCATTTCCCGGGGTGAGTTTCCACATCCGCCCTTTGGCGCTTTGGTCGATTTTATTCCGATCGAATTTTCCGACGGCCGCTTTGTCTTTCAGGGCACACCGGACGGTCGCCACTACAACCCGCTGGGCTCAGTGCACGGTGGTTATGCCGCGACATTGCTGGATTCATGCATGGGTTGCGCAATACATACGATGCTCAAACCCGGGCAGGGATACACCACGACGGACCTGAGAGTCAGCTATGTGCGCGCCTTGCGAGGAGATATGGGGCCGGTGCGGGCGGAAGGTAAGGTGGTGCATGTGGGTCGGTCTACTGCCATCGCCGAAGGACGTATTTATGACGTCGACGATCGGCTGTATGCAGTTGGCTCGACCACCTGTCTGATCCTGCAAATGCCCAACTCATTGTGATCAATAGAATGTCGGTCGACATTTAATGGAGATGGGCGGCCCGCACAGATCAACAAAAAGGAGAGTCTGAATGAATAACATCGTGATTGCCGGCTACGCCCGGACACCCTTTCAGTTTGCCCGCAAAGGCGGCTTGATCAATTTGCGTTCCGACGACATGGCCGCGCAGGTCCTGAAAGCTCTGGTTGAAAGGCTTGATATCGATTCGGTGCTGATCGAAGACGTGATCATGGGCTGCGCCTATCCCGAAGCAGAGCAAGGCGCGAATATCGCACGAATTGCCAGCTTTCGTGCGGGCTTCCCCGAAACCCTTGGCGGGGTGACGGTGAACCGTTTCTGTGGATCATCCATGACCGCGATTCACTTTGCGGCAGGTCAAATTTTGCTTGGAGCCGGGGATGCGTTTATCTGCGGTGGTGTGGAGTCGATGACACGAGTGCCGCAAGGTGGATTCAACCCGTCTCCCAACCCAACCTTGCTGGAATCTTTTCCCGAGGTTTACTGGTCCATGGGGCAGACAGCCGAGGAAGTTGCTCTTCGCTATGGCATTACCCGTGGTGATCAGGAGGCTTTCGCCATACGTTCCCACATCAAGGCGGCCAGCGCCCGGGAGCAAGGCTTCTTTGATGACGAGATAGTGCCGGTCACCACGCCAGACGGGGTTGTCGAAGCGGACGGCTGCATCCGTCCGGGGACCGATCCCGAGACGCTCGCAGGGCTGCCGCCTGCGTTTGGTGGATCTGTCACGGCGGCAACGTCTTCACCTCTCACTGATGGCTCCGCTGCGGTGCTGGTGTGTACTGACGCGTTTGCGCGTGAGCACGGGTTGCCGGTGCTTGCTGCCGTGCGAGCTGTTGCGGTTGCGGGTTGTGCGCCGGACATCATGGGCATGGGGCCGGTGAATGCGACCCGTAAGGTGCTTGAGCGTAGCGGTCTGGTCATGAGCGATATTGATCTGGTGGAAATCAATGAAGCCTTTGCCAGCCAGTCGATTGCCTGCCTCAATGAGCTTGGCCTCGACGAAGCCCGGGTGAATATTGATGGTGGCGCGCTGGCGATGGGGCATCCGTTGGGTGCGACCGGCGCCCGCATTACCGGTAAGGCTGCGTCCCTGTTGCAGCGCACCGGTGGTCGATTTGCCATTTCGACCCAGTGCATAGCCGGCGGGCAGGGTGTTGCGACCTTGCTGGAAAGAATGACGTAGCCATCAGCGGCAAATTCGGCACAGTGGAACCTTGCCGCACTGCGTATCCATCAAGGCTATAGTATGATGAGTGGCATGTAAATTTGTGGAGCCGGAGGTGCCTGTTGCGATATTCAGAAGATCACAAAGCGCGAACGCACGAGAAAATCGTCGATGAGGCCGCCCGGCGTTTTCGGCGTGATGGTGTTGGCGCCACCGGCTTGCAACCATTGATGAAGGCGCTGGGGCTGACCCATGGCGGTTTCTACGCGCACTTCAAGTCGAAAGGCGAGTTGGTTGAATCCGCGTTGCGCCGTGCCGCCGACCAGCTTAAGGATGCGTCGGCCCGCGCCTTTGAGTCGGCCCGGCCGCTTAAAGCATTTATCACCGGGTATCTGTCGTCCTCTCACCGGAATGAACCTGGCGAGGGCTGTCCATTGCCGACCATGTCAGCCGAGCTGGGACAGCGGGGTGAGGCCAGTGCCACAACTGATCAGTTGATCCTCAACCGGCTTGCGGCCATTGAAAATAATATGGTGGGCGACGCGTCTAAAGACGAGAGTGTTCTGTTGCTGTCTGCAGCCGTTGGAGCACTGGTACTATCACGCAGTGCCCACGACCCTGAACTATCAGACCGGTTGCTGAAAACCACGCGCAGGTTGCTGATCGAGCGGTATGACCCAGACGACACCGCGTCTTGATCAGTTAGAGGTCCGGAACCAGACTTCTACGCGGCCATTGCGGTTGGCCCCGGTTTCGCCGCCGCTGTCACCAACGGGCACGTACTGGCCATAACCGGTGTACGCTTTTAACTCGATATTCTGTTCCGTGCGTAAAGCCTTCTTGACCGACAATGCCCTGAGTTCGGAAATCATCTGTGCCCGAAGCTCATTGGATTGTTTGTCGGCATAGCCGATCAGCATCAGATCGCTGCCGGAGGCATTGTTCATTTCAAGGAACTGTTTCAGGCGCTCAAGATCGCGGTTTGCTTTGTTGTCGAGCTTTGTGCGGCCCTCTGAAAATCGAAAGTTGACACTCAGGCGCTGGTAATTGCGGGTCAGGCTTTTCAATGACGCCGGAACCTGAGCATCGAAAGTCGCGTCAACCGCCTGAATGTTCTGGGAGACATAACCCGTTTCCTCGACGATTTCCTGGCCGCGCTGGCCCTGGCTGAATGTCAGAAAATCTGTAGTAGGGCCCTTGTCTTTGGCGCCCAGAGAATAAAAGAACAAACGACGGGACAACGGATAATCCTCGGTCGCAACATTCAGTTGGCTTGGTAGTAATGCTGCCGAGTCGCCATCGGAAATGGCCAGCACCTTGCTCTGCCGCACTGACGCCAGACCGGTAAAGCCGATGCCTTCAGGGTCACGACTGACATCGTCAGAAAGCAGATCGTTTGATTCATAGCGCTTTGCTTTTGGTGAAAGCGGAAAGGCTTTACCCAGCACCAGACTCTTGAAGGTATCCCAAGTGCCGGAATTCTCATCCCGGGCATAGACTTGAATAGCGCGATCGGGGCCGCCCAGCATTTTCCAGTTGGTGATCTCGCCAGCAAAAATGCGGGCCAGCGTTTTCTTGTCCAGAGCAGCGATCGGGTTATCGGGATGCACCAGAATAGCCAGTCCATCAATCGCGATGACATGTTCGCTGGCTTTGTCTCGCAGGTCCGCCATGCCGGCCAGCAGTGCGACTTCCTTTTCCTTGGCTGGGCGGGATGCGGCCGCAATATCAGACTCACCACTTTTCAAGCCGCTAAAGCCGGTGCCTGAGCCGTGTGCAGCAACCTTTGCCTCGAATGGCTTGCCGGCGAGGTTGCCCGTGACGACCTGTTCATTGTCGACTTTGCCTGGGCGCGTTGCGATACCCGTGCCTCCTTGCGCCTCCAGGTAGCCTTCGATCAATGCTGGTGCAAGGCGGGCACCAATGGTGTTTGAGCCATGGATTTCAAGCTCGTTGGCCCGTGCAGTGGCGCTCAAGGTGATGAGGGTAACCGTCGCGAGGGCGGCGCTCAGATAGCGGGCAGGGGCGTAAGGCACGAAACGTTCTCCGATAGGGTTTGATAGACAGCAAGCTAACTACAATCGTGTGACGTTTTTATGAAGGTTTCGTAGAGAATTGTAAGTAAAGGGAAAAGGCCAGATGTTTAAGTCGGTTCGACCCATGCGCGTAGCGCATGTCGTTTAAGCCAGCGTCGCTGGGAAAGCGGCTGATATGACTTATCCTTTAGTCTGAACACATTGCCGGGTAATCGCCTGCAGTGGTAGTTTGAATGACATACGTTTTGATCAAAGATGATCAGGGGTCGTCCTGCTGTCATATCAGACTGCCAGACTGGGCATTCCGTCTGGTTACTGAACATACCTGACGGAAGATTCGCCCTGATACTTTCCCATTTTCGGAGGAACAGGTAATGGCAACTGCAACCGGCCATGCTGGCAAAGCGGAGGCTTTAGCGGCACTGGAGCCTCTGGTCGAAGAGTTGACGGCCAGACATCTCAGTGACCGTAAATTGTGGATGCCCAGCGATTTTCTGCCCGCCAGCGAGCAGATGACGGGCGAAGATATCAAGACAATGTCGGAACTGCAGGATCGGGTGCGCGGTGTACCAGACCCTGTGCGGGTGTCCCTGGCGCTCAACCTGCTGACGGAAGAAGGGCTTCCTCATTTTCATCGGTTGATCGCAGTTCACTTGGGTAGCGAAAACGCCTGGTCCCGCTGGAACTTCATGTGGACTGCGGAAGAAGACCGACACGGTAATGTGCTTCACGATTATGTTCGCGATACTCGTTTGTTCGATATGCGCGCCTTTGAGCAGCTTCAGTATCAATACATCGAGGCCGGCTTTGATCCGGCGTGGCATGACGATCCTTATCAGTTGCTCGCCTACACCAGCCTGCAGGAGCGGGCGACGCAGGCGGCCCATGCCAACACCGGCAAACTGGCGGCGCAGCATGAACCGATTATCCAGCGGATTCTCGGCCACATTGCGGCAGATGAATCCCGCCACTTCCGCTTTTACCGGGATGCTTTTATTGGCTTGCTCAACATTGATAGCACGCGGGCAATGGAGTCGGCTCTCAAGGTCATGCCGCGTCTGGCTATGCCAGGCCACAATATTGCGGGTTACAGCGATATGGCGGATGTCGTGCATCGCGCGGGGATTTATGGGCCACGAGATTACCGCAAGGTGGTGCAGGAGTGTCTCGATGCCTGGGGTATCGCCGATCTGACGCCAGACGATGCCGCCGGCCGGGAGGCTCAGGACAAGATGATGGCCGTGCCTGCGCGGCTGGATAAACTCGCCGACCTTATAGAGCGCCGGATGCGGAGCAAAAGCTTTTCATTCGACTTTATTTACCAGCGTCTTATGGAATTCTGACGCACTGGTTTACCACATATGATTCACGAGAAGGCCCTGCGGGGCCTTCGCTGTTTGTGGCCCATCTTGAACATGGCTGGCGGCCACCGTTGTTCCAGGCGCTCTCATAGCCGCTAAGACGCTGCATTCATCAGATCAATAATGAAGATAACGCGGCTGACCTACAGCTAATGCTGTACGAGTGCTATTTTCAGCTCATACGGTGGATGTGGAGAGTGGATGATGAGCCAGTTGGAAGACCTTTTCGGAATTGCTCACCCGATTATTCAGGCGCCTATGGTCGGGGTTTCAACACCACGGCTGGCGGCAGCCGTATCCGCCGCAGGTGGGCTGGGTTCTATCGGATTGGGTGCCAGTACGGTTGAGCAGGCGCGGGCTATGATCGGGAAGACACGCGCGCTCACGTCTGAAGCATTCAACGTCAATCTGTTCTGCCACCGGCCTGCGCATGTCGACGCATCGCTGGAAAATGCATGGCTTGGGCACCTTGCCCATCTCTTCGCCGAGTTTGATGCAGAGCCACCGGCAACGCTTGCTTTGCCCTATCACAGCTTTGTCGAAAACAGGGCCATGCTCGATATGTTGCTGATGGAGCGACCGGCTGTTGTCAGTTTTCATTTTGGATTACCCCCGCAGGCGTGGATTAACGACTTGAAAGCTGCAGGCATCCGCCTGCTGGCCACGGCAACCACCCTGAGCGAGGCGCTGGCGATTGAGCGGGCCGGTCTGCACGCGGTGATTGCACAAGGTCAGGAGGCAGGAGGCCATAGCGGCGTATTTGAGCCGACGGCAGGGGATCCGGATATCAGTACCTTGCCGTTGGTGCGGCAGATCAGTGCATCCTGTGAAATTCCTGTGATTGCAGCCGGTGGCATCATGGATGGTCGGGGCATTCGCGCCGCTATGGCACTGGGCGCCAGCGGCGTGCAAATGGGCACTGCGTTCATTTTGTGTCCGGAATCAGCCGCCGATGACACCTACCGGAAATCTCTCAAGCAGGCCCAGACCCTCGAAACACGGATTACCTCGGTGATCTCCGGTAGGCCCGCCCGTGGCATCGTCGATCGCTGGTGGCTGGAAGTGGAGGGCGTGGCGGCTCACCATTTGCCGGCCTACCCGATTGCCTATTCTGCCGGAAAGGCATTAAAAGCTGCTGCGCGTTACGCGGGTCATAATGGCTTCAACGCCCACTGGGCCGGGCAGGGCGCGGCGCTTGCCCGGGAGTTGCCCGCAGGTGAACTGGTCGTGCAATTGGCCAAAGAGCTGAGCGTTATCTGACTCACAATCGTGGATAATTCCACGAAACCTGAAAACCTCCGAGCCCGACCGGATCTGAGGCCCCGAACCTTTAAGGATTCTGACCGATGAGTGCTGCGCGATTAACGCCATCTGCCTGGACGATTCTGATCGCAGGTTGCCTGATTCTGATGCTGGCGTTTGGCTTTCGGGCCAGCTTCGGGTTGTTTGTTCAGCCGATATCCGCTGCCAACGACTGGGGGCGGGATGTTATTGGTCTGGCCCTGGCAATCCAGAATCTGGCGTGGGGCATTATTGCCGTGCTGGCGGGTGGTCTGGCCGACCGCTTTGGCAATACGCGGGTGATTGTTGTGGGGGCTGTTTTATATGCAGTGGGCCTATGGCTGACCGCTGGTGTTGATTCGGTCTGGTCGCTGCAAATGGGTGCCGGGCTGCTAGTGGGAGCGGGTATCGCGGGCACCGGATTCGGTATTGTGCTGCCGCTGATGGCCAAGGCGGTCAGCGAAGACGACCGCCAATGGGTGCTGGGCGTCGGCACCGCAGCCGGTTCAATGGGGCAATTTCTGATTGTGCCGCTGGCTCAGCAGTTTATCGATCTGTTCGGCTGGAGCGGTGCTCTGAACGCGATGGGTCTGATGGCTCTTGCCATCGTGATTCTGGCCATGCCGTTAGCCCGGATGGCAAAACCGGCTGCAACCGGCGTACTTTCCTCAGCAATGGAAGACTCACTCGCGACCACTATCGGCCTGGCTCGCGGCCATCTCTCGTACTGGCTGCTGACCGTCGGCTTTTTCGTCTGTGGTTTCCACCTGGCCTTCATTACTGTGCATTTCCCGGGCTACCTCACCGACAACGGCTTTGACCCGGATGTGGCGGCCTGGGCAATCGCGCTGATCGGGCTGTGCAATGTGATCGGTGCGATGGCGTCAGGTTATATATCCGGGCGGGTATCGATGAAGCGGGTGCTGATGTTTATCTACCTCAGTCGTGCGGTCGTCACCGTTGGCCTGCTCCTGCTGCCCCTGTCGCTCACCACCGTATTACTGTTCAGCTGCCTGACAGGCTTTTTGTGGCTGGCAACCGTACCGCCCACCACCGGGCTGGTGGCCACCATGTTTGGTACGCGTTATATGGCAACGCTCTATGGCGTGGTGTTTCTCGGGCACCAGGTGGGCAGCTTTACCGGCGTGTGGCTGGGCGGCTGGATCTACGAACATACAGGCAACTACGATCTGGTCTGGTGGACGGGCGTGGTGCTGAGCATCGTGGCCGTCCTGCTGCACTGGCCCATTCGGGAAAGCCGGGTGCGGGAGCTGCAGGCGGCGACGTCGTGAAGGCTTTGTGCCGGTTGGTTAGAAATCTTGCCCGGCATAATTCATTGAAAAGTAAATTAAAACTTTAACTGACTTGCCCTGGTAATAATTAAATCGCTGGCAGGTTGCTGGATAGCTATGGGGACTCTGGGCCGGTCGACGTCTGTACTTGGGACCGAAGATAATAATCCATCAACCGATGATATTCCTCTGGCCATCCAGCATCGAATGGCCGGCTCTCCTCCGGCTGCTGATGGTTGAGGAGGGGATCATCTTCCTGCCAGGGATAATACAGTCCGGACTTGTTGTTACTGAACGCTCCATGTTCATTGATACTGCGCTTCAGGTTGTACCCCACGTTACTGATCCCGTCCGGGCTCAGCAGGTTTTCGCCACCGAGGGTAATGTAGTCTTGGTCTGACAGGCTGAAATGATACAGAGTCGGGAAAATATCCCGGTGAGACCCGATGCGCATCGGGTCATATCTGTGTGGCGTGTTTTCAAGGATCGGGTCCGGCACGTGCAGGAAGAATGGTACCGCGTAACTAAGGCCAAACTCCGTTGGCTCATCTGTACTCAGGTTCCGCACGCGGTGGTCGCCGGTTACTGCAACGATAGTCTTGTCGCGCAGAGCCGATGATTGCTTGATACGGTTGATGAACTGACCCAGTGCATCAGAGGCGTACTGAAAAGTCTCAAGAAGCACCTTGGCTTGCTCGCCTTCATACTCGGTCCTGGCGGCAAACCGGTCGCTGATTTCCGTCGGCCCGGGCTCATAGTTCTCCGGCACTTTGTAAGGCGAATGATTGGTGGTGCTCATAATAAAGAGCAGGGTTGGCTTATCCGCTTCTTCCATTACCTTGTTGGCAAACTGGAACAGAAAGCTGTCAGGTACGCCCCAGGTACCTGAATATTCAGCCGCTTCCGGAATCGCTTCAATAATGTCATTTTCATCATAGACACGATCAAACCCCTGTACTGGCAGGTAGCTGGCCAGGTTACGCCACATGCCATTTCCACCGTACAGGAACGCCACTTCATATCCTGCCTGCTTGTAGGGTAGAACAGCAGAACCTGGCAAGGCGGTATTCTGGGCCGAGGAATGACTGATGGTCGCCACGGGACTATGAAACAGTGTCATTACAATGCTGTCGATCGTCCCGGAAGTGCCCGCCAAAAAGCGCTGAAAAAGAAAACCGTCTGCGAAATGGGGGCGAAGGCTTCCCAGCAGGTCGTTACCTGGGAGTTTGTCTTCCACCATAATATTCATGCCCATCCCTTCCATCATGGCCACAACCACATGGGGCGGATTCTGTTGGAGGTAATTGTTTTCAGGCGTGTGGTAAACCGGGGTCGGCTGGCCGAGCACTTTCTCCATCTGGGCGGTCAGTGAGGCTTCAGCAATCGGCTCAAAGCTCCGCTGTTCCTCGTAATCAGAGGTCGCCCAGTCCAGTGCCATGAATACATTCGGGGTGATCATATTCAGCGGTTTGTAGTGGGAAACGCTGGCGTGATAGCGCTTGAGCGGGTGATTGTCGAGGGTGCCCCGCGCTGTCACAAAGGTGGACAGAAAAATCGTGACTACCGCCAGCGATGTAACGCTCCAGTGCCAATAGGCTCGCGGGTTTATTTTACCCAGTCGGCTGCGGAGGAACCGACGGGACGTCAGGTATGCCAGCGCACCGACAATGAACGCCGCAAGAAAACTGCGTACCACGGGATAGTCTTCCCAGATATTGATAAGCACTGCGGTAGAGTCGTCTTCCCATAGCCCGAAAACAAAAAGGTCAACATAGCTGCCGTAGGTCGTGTAGTAATAGAAATTGCATATGCAACCGACCACATAGAGTGCCGCTACAACCGTATGATAGCTGACCGCAAATCTTAACCAGCGCTGGTAAGTTCCATGGAATGCAGCGGCGATAGTGCCGCTTAACAAAAGGGGTGAATAGGCAATCGCAGTTACCTTGGCATCAAAGCGGCCACCAACAAAGAAAGCCCTCCAGATGTCATCACCAACCCCTGTTTCCGGCAACACACCCTGTATATGCATAAAAAACACGTAGCGTGAAACCATCAGTATGCTGAAGGAAAATAGAAAACACTGGAATAAAAACAATGACAGCTGACGAAAGCGGGACTGATGTTTCATTTTGGGAAATAGCAACATGCACTAAGGGGCAAGAAATGAATAACTGGCGTAACTACGGTCTTCCGCATGGGTAACGGGGCGTCGATTACCGGAGACGTTATGCACGGGACGCACGTCTGAGCCAATTCATAGGAAGCAAAGATTTTATCGCGGAAAAATGCCCGATACCACAACAATATGTCAGGTCGATGCCATTTCATGTCTTTTGCCGAGAGGCGAGTTTTCAGAAGTTCAGATCTATGGACAGGCCCCGGCTCCTCGGAAATGTCCAAAGATGATTATTAATGGGTTTTGTTTGTATCGAAACAATTGTGGTTGTCTTAAGTCGAATTATCCGAGGCCAGAGATCAGGCGGCATTCCCCGCCGCCACACCCGACGCCCAGGCCCAATTGAAATTATGCCCGCCAAGATGACCGGTGACGTCGACGACTTCGCCGATAAAGAACAGGTTGGGTTTATCGTTCACTGCCATGGTTTTTGATGACAGCTGGCGGGTATCGACGCCGCCGAGGGTGACCTCTGCTGTGCGGTAGCCTTCGATGCCGGCCGGTTTGAGTGTCCAGCGGTTCAGGGCCGTGGCGGTCTGTTCGATATCAGTGTTTTTTAAGGCCTGTAGTGGGCCTTGCCACTGGTTCATGTCATTGAGAGCTTGGGCGAAGCGGCGGGGAAAGTGCTTGTTCAGGTACTGCAGCATCGTGGACTGGGGCTTTGTCTGTCTCAATGCGGTCAACGCGGCCTGGGCGTCTTGCCCGGGTAACAGATCAATCGTCAGTGCATCGCCGGGTTGCCAGAAGCTGGATATCTGCAGCATGGACGGGCCACTCAAGCCGCGATGGGTGATCAGCATCGGCTCGCGGAAGTGTTCGCCATTGCAGTGTACGTCTACGTCGCAGCTCACGCCGGATAAAGGCGCCAGTTGGTCTTTCAGTTCCGGATGCAGGGTAAAGGGGACCAGTCCGGCCCTTGTAGGTAACACATTAAGCCCGAACTGGCGGGCTATTTCGTAGCCAAGGCCCGTCGCGCCCATGGTGGGAATCGACAAACCGCCGCATGCCACGACCAGTGCTTCACTGTGCAGAATACCCCCGTTGGTTTTGACCTGAAATCCGACGCTGGTCTCGCTTACGCCGGTGATCTCGGTTTTCAGCTGAATGGTGGCTCCCGACCATTCGCATTCTGTCAGCAGCATGTTGAGTATGTCCTTACTGCTGTCTTTGCAGAACAGTTGGCCGGCGGCTTTCTCTTCGTGCTCTATACCGTGACGTTCCACCAGATCGAGAAAATGCTGGGGGGTATAGCGTTTGAGCGCTGAAATACAGAAATGGGGATTGGACGACAGGAAGTTTGCAGGCGTACTGTTGAGGTTAGTGAAGTTGCAGCGACCGCCGCCTGACATCAGTATTTTCTTGCCCGGCTTGTTCGCGTGATCTATCACCAGCACCTTGCGCCCACGGTAGGCCGCGGTGGCTGCGCACATCAGTCCGGCGGCACCAGCGCCGATGATAATGACGTCGTAATCGTTGGCCATGAAGTTCCCGGGCAGATTGGGTTGCAGGTTGAATGTGGCCGGCAGTATACGTTTTCAGGCTGCTGACGTCTTTGTTCGGAAACGCTGTCTATAATTCAGGCAGATACCTCTACTGAGCGAGTGCCCGATATGACGAACTCCGAGTACGATCCGGAATTATCGCCGTCCCGTGATGCCCCGGCAATTGATGGCGAACAGGTTATTCATAGGATCGTCGCCCGCATGGCGGATGTCGGGGGCATCCCTGTGGCCCGGTCTCTGCCATCCCGGCAACGCCGGACGATTGGTGCCTGGTGTTTTCTTGATCATGCCGGCCCGGCTGTTTTCAAAGGCGATTCATGGGGGCTTCATGTGGGGCCTCATCCACATATCGGCTTGCAGACATTTACCTGGATGCTGGAGGGTGAAGTGCTGCACCGGGACAGTCTCGGCAGCGAGCAGGTGATTCGTCCGGGCCAGGTCAATCTCATGACGGCAGGTTCTGGCATCAGTCACACTGAGGAATCCGTTGCAGGCGAAACCAGGCTTCACGCTGCGCAGCTGTGGATTGCCTTACCCTACAACGATCGCAAAACCGCACCCCGGTTTGATCATTACCCCTATTTGCCTCAGTGGGAGGAGCAGGGCGCAAAGATGACCCTGCTGGTGGGGCGCTTTCGAGACCATAATGCCCAGACCTTGGCGTTCTCGCCCCTGGTTGGGGTGGATTTGCAACTTGAAACCGGTGGCAAAGTAACGCTTCCACTCCGGGGTGACTATGAATATGGCGTGCTACCGCTGGAGGGGGAGATTCGGTTTGATGACGAGGTGTTTGGCGTCGACGAGCTGGCGTACCTGGGGGCTGGCCGTGAGGAAGTGGCGTTTACTGCACAACCCGGTTCACGGGCGTTACTGGTGGGCGGGGAGCCGCTTCGCGAAGATATTCTGATCTGGTGGAATTTTGTTGGCCACAACAAGAGCGAAATCGCCGAGGCTCAGGCGGATTGGGAATCCGGCGATGCCAGATTTGGGCGGATAACCGGGTTTGATGGTCCCAGTCTGGTTGCACCCCCGCTGCCCTGGAGCGTGTTGATGGGGGACGAACCGAAAACAGACTAGTCGCGCCCGTCAACGGGCGCGACTAGTGTCACCAATCAGCAATTGATCAGGCGTTTTTAAGCGACGCCATATCAATCACAAAGCGGTATTTGACGTCACCTTTCTTCATGCGTTCGTATGCGTCGTTGATGTTCTGGATGTCCAGCATCTCGATATCGCAGGTAATGTCGTGCTCGGCGCAGAAATCCAGCACTTCCTGGGTTTCCGGCATACCGCCAATAAGCGAACCTGCCAGTACCCGACGTTTGCCGACCAAAGCACCAGCCTCTACCGGCGGCTCGATGGGCTGCAGCAAGCCGACCAGAATATGGGTGCCATCAAACTTCAAGGCATTCAGGTACGGGTTCAGGTCGTGAGGCACCGGTACGGTGTCGAGCATGAAATCGAAGCTTTGGGCGGCATCTTCCATCTGCTTTTCATCAGTGGAGATGATGACGTGATCCGCGCCCTGTTTCTTCGCTTCGCTGACCTTGCTTTCAGAACGGGTGAAGATGGTGACTTCCGCACCCAGCGCTTTGGCGAATTTAACGCCCATGTGGCCAAGACCACCCATACCGATAATGCCCACCTTGTCACCGGCTTTAACACCATAATGCCGCAGTGGTGAGTAGGTGGTGATACCTGCGCAGAGAATGGGGGCAGCCGCAGCGGGGTCCAGCTTTTCGGGTACTTTCACCACAAACCGTTCGCTGACCACCACCTTGTCTGAATAGCCGCCGAACGTCATGGTATGGTCGTGACGATCTTCGCCGTTGTAGGTGCCGGTCATGCCTTCCAGGCAATACTGCTCCAGTCCTGATTCACATGCAGAGCAGGTGCGGCACGAGTCCACCATGCAGCCTACACCGACAACATCGCCGACCTTGTGGCGGGTGACGTCACTGCCAACGGCGGTGACACGACCGATTATTTCGTGACCGGGTACTACCGGAAATACCGAATTGCCCCAGTCGTTCTGGGTAAAGTGAATATCGGTGTGGCAGACACCGCAATAGTCGATCTCGATTGAGACATCATCGGGACGGGGTTCGCGGCGATCGAAACTGAAGGGTGCCAGCTTCGATGTTTCCGACTGTGCTGCATAAGCTTTGGTGTTGCTCATAGCGTGTTGTCCTCATGATCTGGAGCGTTTGGGTTCTGACCCATGAATACCTCACCATTGTGCGATTCGCTGGTGCTTACGGCTATCATCATTCCTGCAGCATTTTTGCCTGTTTCTCCGAAAAGGCAGAGCAGCCGGTCACTTTGGTCATCCGGAGTGGCATAATAATTCGTAAGAAAAGTTTAACCTTGAAGCCCTGTTTGCAAGGGCAAGCGAAGGGAGTGCGAAATGGCGCATGCAATGCCGGCAATGACCGAACTAATCGAACCGCTGGTAAAATGTGACGGATTCTCCGACACGGCTTTACCGTTGGTGCGACTTGTTGCGTCAAAACATCGTATTGACCGGTCGCCTATCCTGTATGAACCGAGTCTGATGATCATCGCTCAGGGGCGAAAGATCGGTTATCTGGGGGACCGTGAAATTCACTACAACCCCGGTCACTACCTGGTTCAGACACTACCGTTGCCATTTGAGTGCGAGACGTTCGCCACCGACGACGAGCCTTTGTATGGGTTGTCTGTCCGGATTGACCCCGCTGTGTTGGGGGAGTTGGTGCTGGAGACCGGCGTTGATCATCAACTGGTTGCGCGGGAAACCCCGCAGCCGATGGCATCGGTCGCTATGACACAAGGCATGCATGAAGCGGTTATCCGCTTGCTTCGGGCGCTGCATGATCCGCTGGACGCTCAAGTTATGGGGAATGCCCGTATTCGAGAAGTGGTATTTGAAGCCTTGAAGGGCGAGCAGGGGCCGGCGTTGCGGGCGCTGATTCTGAATCAGGGGCATTATGCGCGCATTGTGCAGGTGCTCACTCAGATGCACAGCAATCTGACCGGTGACATCTCGGTTGAGGCGCTGGCAAAACAGGTCAACATGAGCGTCTCGACGTTCCATCATCATTTCAGGCAGGTGACCCGCTCGTCGCCCTTGCAGTATCTCAAACGGTTGCGGTTGATCAAGGCCCGGTTGCTGTTAAGTCATGACGAGTTGAATGTGAACCAGACCGCCCACGCAGTGGGATACCAGAGCGTGCCGCAGTTCAGCCGCGACTATAAACGGTACTTTGGAGCCAGTCCGGTGAAAGACCGGAACCACGAATCCGTTCAGGTCGGGAGCTGACGCTAATCACCTGTCCTGTCTTTGGGGTCGAGACTGAAGTACCAGCTTTTGCCTGCGTAATGTTCAGGATCATCAATGTACAGCTCCTCTAAATGATAGTGCTTCATCAGAGCCTTCCACTGAGGAGATGACGCCAATGTTTCGGCCAAGGTGTCGATCAGTGGACTCAAGGTGGGTGAACTGGCCGGCCCCATAATGCTGCGGGTAAATCGGCTGTGAGGTGTGGCTGCGATGAATACGTTATCTTGAAGCTGGAGTTGGGTCCGGTAATAGCGCGCAGCCAGCATCGGTAGGATAGTGAAATCGACGTGGGGGCGATAAGCAACCATGAGCAGCAGGCTGTCCCATCCCGGCGCATCCTCCTTGCTGATCATGCCGGACTCGATCATCTCGTCGATACCTTGATAGCTGTGCTCACGCAACCCCAGCATCTGCATCGAGTGCAGCGATAGCGGCCCGGAATAATCAAAATCCGGATCACGGGTTACCAATACATTGGCATCTTCAAATATGGGGGCACTCCAGGCATAGGTGGTCATGTCCCTGTCTTTGAACCACGCCGGGTTGGTCCACAGCACCAGCCACTCCGGTTGCCGCCGCAACTCCCTGTTCAGTCGGGCGCGCGGGTGGATCGCCAGTGTGAAATCAATGCCGGGAATTTTCAGCTCGTTGAGAATGTCGACAATGTCGAAGCTCAGCCCCTGACGGGTTTTCTCATCGATGACAAAAGGTGGAAAGTTGTGATAGGTGAGCACCTGAACTGTTCGGGCATTCACCGCAGTACTGAGGATGGTCAGTAACACGGCCAGCAGGCAGCAGCCCCATAGACGGCGAAGGACGCGGGAGCCGGACGGCACTCTTTCATTCCGGCAGGGCAGGTGCGCCGTGTAAATTTCAAGTTGCATCACATAGGTTTAGCACAGCCTGATGGCTGCGCCAAACCCTGCGGCTGCCTTTTAACCGTCCGCCAGATGCAGAGTGCCTTCCATATAGAATGCTGCCTGCCCGGCGATATGCACCCGATCACCGTGCAGCTCACATTTAAGGGTGCCGCCTCTTGCCGATAACTGTCTGGCCTGCAGCTTCGACTTGCCCAGCCGTTCTCCCCAGTAGGGCGCCAGCACACTGTGAATCGAGCCTGTTACCGGGTCTTCGTCGATACCATCTCCCGGTGCAAAGTAGCGACTGACGAAATCACAGGTGTCGCCTGGCGCGGTCACAATCAGGCCGCCGGGCCTGAGCGTCTTCAGCGGAGCCAGTTCGAGGGTGAGATTGCGAACAGCGGCTTCATTATCCAGCACAATCATGTAGTTGCTATCGTTGTCGATGCGATAAGCCGACGCCGGTGCACCTTTGATGCCTTGTTGAACCGCCTCGGGGGTCGGCGTGGTTTTAAAGGGCAGGTTCGGGAAGTCCAGCTCCAGCCAGCCATCGTCAAGACGCCGCACACCAAGCGGGCCGCTTTTGGACTTGAGGCGGATGGCCGGCTCTTGCCAGTCCAGCCTGTTAAACAGGACCCATGCTGACGCCAGAGTGGCATGCCCGCATAGCGGAACTTCAATTCCCGGCGTAAACCAGCGGATGTGAAAGTCGCAGTCGCTTCCTGCTGGCTCCCGTACGAAGAACGCGGTTTCCGAGAGGTTATTTTCCTGCGCGATCTGCTGCATCAGCTCGTCAGGCAGCCACTGCTCCAGCGGCACAATCGCGGCGGGGTTGCCGGAAAACGGTTTGTCGGCAAATGCATCAACCTGGTAAATCGGCAAGCGGATCATGTGGGCTCCTTTACGTTGCAGTGATTGTCCTTCAAGACTGAAGGTTTTGCTTGATGTTGATTTCTCTGCCACTGGCGGTGGCCCGTATACCGGGCGAGTTCCTGTTCGCCATACAGGTGAAGCAGGCTGCTACTGCCAGGCGGTGTCAGCACCCAGTGATCAGGCGCAACAGCATTGACTCGGAAGCCCCAGTTTAGCAACTGATTCAGGTGTATCTGGCGTGTTGCCTGTACAGGGGCATCATCAATACCGCAGCGGTTGTAAAGGTCGAACAGGTCATTTCTGGCCCTGGTGCTGGCCAATGTCTTGGGGCACTTCAAAGCGTGTCTGTGGGGTGTCGGTCGCATGGGGAATCTCCTTCTCCGTTAAGCGTTTGACTATTGTTCTCCGAAGCCCGCATCCGTCACAGAATCAGTCGGCTGGAAATTGAACCGGTACAGTGCCAAATTGAACTAGACTGTGATGGTTGGATTACGCTGTATCTGTGCTGCTCCAGTGAGCGGGTTTTCTGGGACGATGGGGTGTACCCCGGACAGGCCGCGCGTTTTGAGGCAACACTTTGATCCAGAAGGGAACACGACAGCAGGTCCTAAGGGGCTTAGGGCGAACAGGGTAAGGAGAGCAGAGATGACAATTCTGTATGCACAGTTGGCCGACCAGATCGAACAGCTGATCAATGACGGGGTTTACCAGGAAGGTGAGCGCCTGCCCGGAGTACGTGTGCTGAGCCGCCAGTTTGGAGTCAGTATTTCTACGGTTTTGCAGGCGCACCAGACCCTCGAAAGTCGAGGTTATCTGGAGGCGCGCGAGCGCAGTGGCTATTTTGCCAGACTGCCACGCAAGGATACGCCGGTGCCGACGATGCAGAAGCCCCGTGTCCGCCCCGCTCCTGTGACCGCCCGTGATATGGCGCTGGATCTGTGCTCGGTTGAGCTGAAGCAAATGGTGGCTTTTGGTCCCGCAGTGCCCCATGCGGATTTCCTGCCGTTGCGACAGATTCAGCAAGCGACAATCTGGGCTGCCCGCCAGGGTATGGCGACCCTGGACTATGCCTTTCCCGGTAAAGAGGTGTTCCGGCGCCAGATCGCCCAGCGAATGACGTCTCTGGGCGTTGTCACAACGCCTGAAGACATCGTTGCAACTAACGGTGCCCAGGAAGCGATAATTCTGGCGTTGCGGGCGGTGACCCAGCCCGGTGACATTGTGGCGGTCGAGTCGCCGTCTTTCCCCGGCATTCTTCAGGCGCTTGAAGTGGTGGGGTTGAGAGCCCTTGAGATTCCTACTCATCCACTTGAAGGGCTCAGTCTGGAGGGGCTGGAGTTGGCACTGGCGCAGTGGCCCATCAAAGCGTGCGTGGTGGTGCCGAACCATAGCAACCCGCTAGGCGTGAGGATGCCGGATGATAAAAAGAAGCGATTGGTGACTTTGCTGGATGATGCCGGCGTGGTGCTGATCGAGGATGATATCTACGGCGACCTGCCACACGAAGGTGAGCGTCCGCGTCCTGCGAAATCCTTTGATAGCAGTGGCAACGTGATTTACTGCAGCTCGTTCTCGAAAACCATTTCCCCTGGACTGCGACTGGGCTGGATCGTACCCGGGAAGTATTTTAACGAGGTGTCCCAGCAAAAATATTTCAGCAATCTGGCGACTGCGAGTATCCCTCAATTGGCAGTGGCGCACTTTCTGGAGCAGGGCGGTTACGATCGTTACCTCCGTACAGCGCGACAGCGTTATCGCGAGGCAACCGAACGCATGCGCGCTGCGATAGGCCGGGAGTTTCCCGAAGGTACGGCGGTCAGTCGCCCCATGGGTGGGTTTGTGGTGTGGGTGCAATTACCTGATCGTGTATCCGGTACCCGTGTTTTTCACCGCGCCCGTGAAGTCGGCATCAACGTGGCGCCGGGTCGCATGTTCTCGACTACCAACAAGTACGAAGACTACGTCCGCATCAATTGCGCCAATCCATGGAGCGAGCGGATCGACAAAGCCATTCGGCAGCTGGGTATCCTCGTCTCTGAAGAGCAGGAGGTGCAAGGTGCCACTTCGGATTCACCGGATGGCGTGAATCATGATATGGCTGCGGCCGGTTCCTGATTATGCTGGCGGTCCGATATGGGCCGCCAGTGTTTCTGCCCACATCCGATAACCGCCTGGCCCCGGGTGGAAACCGTCAGTTGCCATGACGTCAGGACCGTTTTCAAACTGGACACCGATCAGATCGACATTCGGATACCCGCCGACACGTCGGGCCAGACCCATGTTGAATGCGCGTGCCCGCTCACCAAGATAACGCCGCAAGGGTTGTGGCAACACCGGGAAACGCTCCATCGGTGGCACTGCAGTAAACAGTATCCTGTCCGGCGCATACTGCTGGTTGATACCGGCTATCAGTCTATCGACCTGCTTTAGCCAGCCCGTAACGGAGCATTTTGACGTCACATCGTTCACCCCCAGCGACACCACCACAATGTCGGCGTCGCATGATGGCAAGCGGCTGGCCGCTGTCTCCGTTGTGGCGTCAGGCGGGGGAAGATAGTCGGCCACCTTGCGACCGGTCAGCGCTTCGAGGGTCCAGTGAACCTGGTAATGCTGACTGAGCCTGTCGACCAACTGTCCGCTCAAGGCAATGGACTGATCTTTCGCCCCCACACCTGCCGCTGCGGAATCACCTAAAATCAGAAGATGAAGTGATGGGCCTTTGCCGGCCTGACCGGCACGAGGCCCGCTTGCCTCCGGAAGCCTGGGCGTTGTCGCTCGGACGCGCTTGCCTTGATAAAGCAGCGCAGGGGCAAGCGTCAGTAACATGATGTTGTGCAGCACGATGTTTCCCTCAGGGTATTCAGCTTCTATTCCCCGCAGCGTGAGGGCTGGTGCCTTCGCTGTACAGGGCGGGGTGCTCCTTAGATGTCTAGATTAGGACTTTCTACTGCAAAAAAGCAGAAAAATTGGCCCTTTTTGACAGGTTATGGTGTCGCTCCCGATAGGAAACCCTGAGTGTCTCGGTTATGCTGGCTTTAATTGAAGCGTTTGCTTTAATTAAAGCATCAGCCCACAGTTTGCGATGACCAGCGACGGGTCAACGACAATAACAATAGAACCATTCACCACAGTGATGAAATGGAGGCAGTTATGTCCGTCAGCTCTACACCCGAAGGGGTCGAAATAGCGCCACGCCATGTCAGTTTCGAACTCGATGATGAACTGAAAACCCTTTGGCATAGCAACAATGTGTTCCGAACTGCATTCTTTAACGCCCTGTCGTTACAGTTTCCTGATGGCGAGCAGCAATTCATCAACGCGGTTCGCCTCTATCGGGACAAAATCAAAGACCCCAAGCTTGCGGCGGAAGTCCGTGGGTTTATTGGTCAGGAAGCCCTGCACGGACGGGAGCATCGGCGATACAACGAAGCCCTGAAGTCCAGAGGGTATGACGTGGATGCGATTGATGCGCGCTTTCGCAAGCATATGGACTGGGTCGAGAAACTGCCGCCCAACCGACAGTTGGCGGGCACTTGCGGCGCGGAGCACTACACGGCGGTGCTGGCCAATGCGATTCTGTCTGATCCCGAGTGGATGCAGAGCGTGTCCCCCAAAATGCGTGAACTCTGGCGCTGGCATGCCATCGAAGAGACCGAGCATAAGGCGGTCGCCTTTGACGTGTATCGTCAGTGCGTGGGTAATGAGCGATTGCGGAAGATTGTATTCCTGTTCGTCACTTACAATTTCACCAAATATACCTTCCTCAACACCTGCAGCATGCTGCGTCACGAGGGTAAGTTGTGGAGCCTGCGCACCTGGCTCGACGGCATCAACTTCCTTTGGGGTAAGCCTGGCATTGTTCGTAAATGCCTGCCTGAATTCATGGCTTATCTTAAAACCGGCTTTCACCCCTGGGAGCAGGACAATCGTGCCCTGTTGGAGAAAAGTCTGGATGAGCTGAGCGAGCGCTATCCTGAAGCCAAAAGCGCCTGACAGGCATCCGTTAAATCACGTGAAATTGCTGATAATGCCGGCAAACTGTGTTAAATCTGTCGCCACTTACAAAAATAAACATAATAGCGCCCGGTGCCTGATCATCCGGTACCGGAGTGGCGAACGGAGATAGCTATGCGAGTCGGTCTGATCATTGATTCAGCCTGTGACCTTCCCCACGAATTTTCCCGCAGGCACAACCTTTCCATCCTGCCGGTTACTGCTGTGATCGATGGCCAAACCTATATTGATGATCACGACCCGGTTAAAACTCAGGAATTCTATGAAAGCGGATTACTGCAGAAAGGCCATCATGCTGAAACTGAGGCCTTTTCAGCCCAGCAGATCCACGATCTTTTTCTGAGCGATATCGTCACCGAGTACGACGTTGCAATCTGTGAGACGGTGACACGCTCACGCAGTCTTATATACCAGAATGCCACCGAAGCGATGAACTCGGTGATGTCCCACTACCGGAAGGCTCGCGAAGCCGCAGGTGTATCGGGAAACTTCTCAATGCGCGTTGTCGACAGCAAGCAGCTGTTTGCAGGACAGGGATTGCTGGCAGCGCATACGCTGGATCTGATTGAAAAGAAGCTGTCCAAGAATGAACTGCGGCAGCAGATTGAATCCTTCACTGATCGCATCTACACCTGCGTCATTCCCCGGGATCTCCATTACATCCGCGAGCGCGCCCGTCGTCGTGGTGACAAAAGTGTATCCGCCGTCGCCGCGTTTTTGGGTAAGGCCCTGAGTATCACACCGGTTATCTTTGGCAAAGGTGCAGAAGGTGAGCCTGTCGCCAAAACCCGCAGCTTTGATGATGCGGTTTCAAAAGTCATGGCCTATGCGGCCGAGCGTGTTAAGGCCGGCTTGCTCACACCTTACGTGTGCATGTCATGCGGTTTGTCCTGGGAGGAGATTAACGCGCTGCCGGGGCTGGATAACCTGCGTGAGGTCTGTAAGGAAGAAGGTGTTGAATTGCTGCTTTCCCAGATGGGTATCACCAGTAGTATATACGTCGGACCCGGCAGTCTCTGTTTGGCGCTGGGAGCTGAGGATCACGCGTTTTCCGATTTCCAATAGCCTCCCGGTTTGCCCGAACCGCATTTCCCAACGGCCTGCATGGCGAATCCTGCAGGCCGTTTTGCGTGATAACCTGCCTTTGCTTTCGGTGGTCAGTGTGTTGCAACGGCACGCACTGCTCAGGCGTTATTGGTGCCGCTACTCTTTTGAGCGTATCAATACCTTTCAAAATGCATCGCACAGCCAGATGGATGAATAAGCATGGCAAAGGACTCAGTTGAACCCGCAGCACAGCTCCTGGAACTTCACGTCAAACACGAACTGGCGGCGCTGAAGGGAGCCAAGTGCCGCAAGTTTCTCCACACGGAAGTGCAGGAACTCTATGGCCTGGCAAGCCGTGTCACCCTGCGCCAGGCGGTGACAGAAGAACAGATCATGGGCGTGATCCGGCGTCTGGTTGTCAATATGGAACTGGATGGCGGTATTCCTGAACTGGCCGGCGAGATGGCGGCAAAAGTGGCGGCAGCGCCTGTGCAGTCGACCACTCGCCTGGGTGATGTGTTGAGCCGTGAGCAACTGACGGGGTTTGTCGAAGAGATTCTGGTACTGCGCGAGCATCGCGAACGGCTGATAAGCGAGGTGATGGCACACCCGGTCTATCAGGAGTTGGTGTCGAATATCGTGTACCACGGCATCATCAATTACATCTACGAAGACAATCTGATTTCCCGCAGTGTGCCGGGTGTCGGTTCGATGATGAAATTCGGCAAGCGGATGGCGACCAAAGCGGTGCCGGGGATCGATGAAACCTTCGAACGCCGCATCAAAAGCTATTTGAGCGATAGTCTGCCGGGCCTGATTGGCCGCAGTGAGCAGTTCCTCAATAAGGCTCTCTCTGATAGCGAGCTTCATGACAGCATTATGGCCATCTGGAAGGGTGTGGAAGATCGCACGCTGGAAGAACTCCAGGTGGGGCTGGGCGAGATTGAGCTGCAGGAATTTGTAGTGCTGGGTTATGGCTTCTGGCTGGAATTCCGCCAGACCGCCTATTTTGACGGCTGCTGCGAGGCGGTTGTGAAGCATTTGTTTGATAAATATGGCGACCAGCCGTTGACCGAACTGTTGGGTGATGTGGGTGTGACAGAAGAGGTTATCCAGACTGAAGTGGATACCTTCGCACAACCCGTACTCGATCTGCTGCGGGAAGAGGGGTATCTTGAGGCTCTGTTGCGCCGCCGTCTGACGCCTTTTTACTCGTCTGCAGCGGTTAAAAAAATACTCGCTGAATGACGTGAGGTGGCTGTGCCGAGTACCGAACTGTTCTGGACGTTCCTGATCGCTATATCGCTGCTGACGATAACCCCCGGGGTGGATACGCTGCTGGTGATGCGCAATACCGCCAGGGGCGGTCTTAAAGACGGCGTGATGAGTAGTTTCGGTATCTGCAGCGGTTTGTTCGTGCACGCGGCCTTGTCGGCGGTCGGCATATCACTGATTCTGCTGCAGACCGCATGGGCGTTCGCACTTCTGAAATGGGTGGGCGCGGCGTATCTGGTGTGGCTGGGTATTGCCAGCTTGCGCCAGGCTTTTAGCAAGAAAGCCGATCACACACCTGTCCGTAAAGAACCTTCAACCGCTTTGCCGGCAGCCGGCGACTACCGCCCATGGCGCTCGTTCCGTGAAGGGCTTCTGTCCAATGTACTGAATCCCAAAACCGCGCTTTTCTACATGGCGTTTCTGCCCCAGTTTATTGACCCGCAGGGCGCTGCTTTCAGCCAGTCGATTGCGTTGGCTGCGGTGCACTTTGTACTGGCAATGGTCTGGCAAACCGTGGTGGCTGGAATGGTTCTGCACTCCCGCCGCTGGGTGGCGCGGCCGGGCCTGAAACGGCTGATGCATGGGTTGACGGGTGGCGTCTTCGTAGCGCTGGGCGCCAGGCTGGCTGTAACACAGCCGTAGTTTATCCAATGCCGGGTGTTGAATTCCGGCCATAAAAAAACGGGAAGACACCTCAGGGTGCTTCCCGTTTTTTTATACGGTCGCTGGTCGCGGCTTACCGTTCCAGATACTGGAGTTTGTCGGTCTTGCCGTCCCACTCAGCCGCGTCAGGCAGGGGATCTTTCTTTTCAGTGATGTTGGGCCACTTGCCAGCCAGATCCGCGTTGATTTCGACATAGGCTTCCTGGTCTGCGGGCAGCTCGTCTTCGGAGAAAATGGCCTCCGCAGGGCATTCTGGCTCGCAAAGCGCGCAATCGATGCACTCGTCCGGGTCGATGACCAGGAAGTTTGGACCTTCATAGAAACAGTCTACCGGGCAGACTTCCACACAGTCGGTGTATTTGCACTTGATGCAGTTATCTGTAACGACGAATGCCATGTTTGGGTTCCTGCTATTCCGATCAATCTCATCAGTCAGCGTCAATTAAGTCTGCGGCAAAAATCCGGCATCCGGGATGCGTGGCCGCGCTTACTGCGCATTATTAATTTTCGAGCGGTATTGTAGGGAGCGGTCCACCAAGTAGCAAGCTTGGTGCCGCGCACCTTTAAGGCTCTTTTATTATAACGATATAGAAGCAGCGGTTTATGCCCCTCTCGGGGGCCGAGCTTGCAAACGACGCTGCAGACGTTGAATTAAAGCTGGTTTTTAAGCTCGTAAAGCTGGTTTAGCGCCTCCCGCGGCGACAGGCTATCCAAATCAAGCGACGCCAGCGCCTTTTCGACAACGCTGGGGCCGGCACTGGCAAACATGTCGGCCTGATGGCTGGTGTCGCGGGTGCTGGCTTTTCGTGTGGCTGGTGCCGGGGTTACCGGCGTCGCACTGCCTTCCAACCGCTTGAGCTGCTGTTTGGCGTTGGTGATGACGCTCTGGGGAACACCGGCCAGCTTGGCAACCTGGAGCCCGTAACTCTGGCTCGCCGGACCTTCATGGACATTGTGGAGAAAGACAATGCTGTCGTCATGCTCGGTCGCGGTCAGATGCACGTTAACCGCCAGCGGCAACTGGTCGGCCAGTTGGGTCAGCTCAAAATAGTGAGTCGCAAACAGCGTATAGCAGCGCACGTCTTCGGCGAGCTGTTCGGCTGTGGCCCAGGCCAGAGACAGGCCATCAAAGGTGCTGGTGCCGCGGCCGACTTCGTCCATCAGAACAAGACTGTTTTCTGTGGCGTTGTGCAGGATGTTGGCGGTTTCGGTCATTTCCACCATGAATGTTGAGCGGCCACCGGCGATATCGTCAGAAGAGCCCATACGGGTAAAAATGCGATCAACCGGGCCGACAATGGCCCTGTCCGCCGGGACAAAGCTGCCGGTATAGGCAAGCAGGGCGATAAGGGCGACCTGGCGCATATAGGTCGACTTACCGCCCATATTCGGGCCGGTAATCACCAGCATGCGGCGTTCGTTGTCGATCAGCAGATCGTTCGGCACGAACGGTTCATCGAGCAGCTGTTCGACGACCAGATGCCGGCCGGCTTCAATGTCCATGCCGGGCGCGTCGGAAAATTCAGGCGCGGCCAGTCGCAGGCTGGTGGCCCGTTCCGCAAAGTTGCTCAGTACGTCCAGCTCGGCCAATGCCTGGGCGGTTTCCTGGAGCGGGGCCAGTTCCGAGGCCAGCGTTTCGAGCACCTCTTCATAGAGTGCTTTTTCCCGGGCGAGGGCTCGGCTTTTGGCGCTGAGGGCCTTGTCTTCAAACGTCTTGAGTTCGGGGGTGATGAAGCGCTCGGCGTTTTTCAGGGTCTGACGCCGGATATAGTCGACCGGCGCCTGATCCGACTGGGCGCGGCTGATTTCGATGTAATAGCCATGAACGCGGTTGTAGCCGACTTTCAGTGAGCTGAGGCCCGTGCGCTCTTTTTCTCTGGTTTCGACATCAAGCAAGTACTGGCCCGCGTTCTCGCTGATGTTGCGAAGCTCGTCCAGCTCCTCGTCGAAGCCCTCGCTGATAACCCCGCCGTCCCGGATCACAACAGGCGGGTTGTCGATGATGGAGCGGGATAGCAGATCAGCCAGCTCCGGGTAGGTACTCGCGGCATCCCGCAAGGCGTGAACGCGCGGTGAATCGACGGCCGTCAGTGCGGTCTGCAGATCGGGTAGCAAGGCAAATGCATCCCGCAGTCGGGCAAGGTCCCGTGGCCGTGCCGAGCGCAGTGCCACGCGAGACAGAATCCGCTCGATATCGCCGACGGATTTCAGCAAATCGTGCACCGGTTCGTAATGAAAGCCATCAAGCAGAGCGCCAACTGCCTGCTGGCGTTCGAGCACGGTGGCTGTGTCGCGCAGCGGACGGTTAAGCCAGCGTCGAATCAGGCGGCCACCCATGGCGGTCGCGGTGCGATCCATCACCCAGGCCAGAGTGTACTGCTGGCCGCCGGTAAGGTTGGTGTCGATTTCGAGATTGCGTCGGCTGGCGGCATCCAGAATCACCGCATCTTCCCGGCGCTCGCGGGAGAGTTTACGGATATGCGGCAGTGCCGTGCGCTGGGTTTCGCGTGCGTACTGCAGCAGGCAACCGGCAGCTGACAGCGCCTGTGTCAGATCTTCGCAGCCAAAACCGGTCAGATCGCGAACCTGCAATTGCTGGGTGATCACCCTTTGGGCTGTGTCCCGCTCGAATAACCAGGGCCCTTGACGGCGTACACCGGTGAAACCTTCCAGAATGTCTGCGAACGGAAAATCTTCGCTGATCAGAATTTCAGCAGGGCGCAGGCGTTGCAATTCACCCTGCAAGGATTCGACGCCGCTGAATTCGGAAACGCAGAACCGGCCACTGGAAATATCGAGCGATGCCAAACCAAAGTCTTCCCGATGACTGGCAATGGCAACCAGCAAATTGTCGCGGCGGTCTTCCAGAAAGGCCTCATCGCTCAGTGTGCCTGGCGTGACAATGCGCACAACCTGACGTTCGACCGGCCCCTTGCTGGTTGACGGGTCGCCAATCTGTTCACAAATGGCGATGGACTGCCCCTGGCGCACCAGCCGTGCGATATAACCTTCCGCCGCATGATAAGGCACACCCGCCATAGGAATCGGCTGACCGCCGGATTGCCCGCGTGCGGTGAGCGTGATGTCCAGCAACTCCGCCGCCTTTTTGGCGTCGTCATAGAACAGCTCGTAAAAATCACCCATCCGGTAGAACACCATTTCATTGGTGTGCTCGGTTTTGATTTTCAGATACTGCTTCATCATTGGCGTGTGCTGGGACAGGTCGGTGGTGGCTCTGTCCTTCAGGACTTCCGTCATTCTCGCTCCGGTTCTGGGGCTGGCTGGGTGTGCGTTGGTGCGGGGCATGGCACTGTCAGCAAAGGTCTGTGCAGCCTGTGAAAGCTGGGATATGGCCCGCGTCAAATGCGCCCAATGTTAACACGGGCGATTGGGCTGCAACATGCAAAAAGAAACGGGCCAGTCGCGAGCGAACTCGCATAACAGCGGGTAGCAGCTACGCTTGATAATAAAGAGGTCGAGCGTTTCGAGGTGCGACCTGCGTTGGCGCAACGCAGGTGTTACCGGGAAAAACACCGTCTGCTTCGATTGTGATGATGCGTGAATGGCGGATGCTGTTATGGGGGTGTCTGGATGGCATCCCCTTTGCTGGATGTCCAGAGACGACGCCCTTGCCGAACTCCTTCATGGAGCTAAAGCGCACATCAATCCCAATGCGGGGAATGCACTATGAACGAACCCATCGTACTCAATGCCTACCGTCCGTATCCCGGGTGCTATGACGAACTGGTGGATGACGGCTGCCGGGCACGATCACAAGCCACGGCCGTCGCGCGGTTCATTGCGCACAATGGCGCTGATGAACTGGTACGCCGGCAAGCTCAGCTGGATTCGACGATAGCAGCTATGGGCATATCATTTACCGTCTATTCCGACAGCCAGAATATTGATCGAGCCTGGCCGCTGGATGTGGTGCCCCGGGTTATTTCCGCAACGGATTGGGAGAAAACCAGCAATGGCCTGAAGCAGCGTCTGCAGGCGCTGAATATGTTTATCAATGATTTATACAACGACCAGAAAGTCATCAAAGACAAGATTATTCCTGGTGAGCTGGTTCTGAAGTCGAAGAATTTCCTTGCGCCCTGTCAGGGCATCAAACCGGCGCACGGCGTATGGGCCCACATCTGCGGCACTGATCTGGTGCGCGATGAAATAGGGCGGTTTCTGGTGTTAGAGGATAACCTGCGGGTGCCTTCCGGTGTCTCCTACATGCTGGAGAACCGGACGGTCATGAAGCGGGTGTTCCCCGAACTGTTTGCCGAATCAACGATTGGTCCGGTCGACAACTACCCGTCACGGCTCTGGGAGATGCTGGCCTCATTATCGCCACGCCAGGACCTCACGCCGGTAGTGGTGGTACTGACGCCAGGCATTTACAACTCGGCCTATTTCGAACACAGCTTTCTGGCGCAGCAGATGGGCTGCCAGCTGGTGGAAAATGTCGACCTCTACGTCGATAACGACATCGTGTATATGCGCACACTGCAGGGGCCACAACGCGTCGATGTCATCTACCGGCGGGTAGACGATGTATTCATTGATCCGGAGGTTTTTCGCAAGGATTCGACGCTGGGGATTCCCGGCGTTATCCGTGCCTGGCGGGCCGGAAATGTGGCCATTGCCAATGCACCGGGTTCGGGTGTGGCGGATGACAAGGCGGTCTACGCATTTGTGCCGGATATCATTCGTTACTACCTGAGCGAAGAGCCGCTGATTGAGAACGTTCCGACCTATCTGTGTATGGATGAAAAACAGCGTGAGTATGTGCTCGCCAATCTCGACAAGCTGGTGGTCAAGCCGGCTAACGAGTCCGGCGGTTACGGTATTCTCATTGGCCCCCGGGCAAATGACGAAGAGCGAGCTCAGTTCGCCACTGCAATTCGTGAAAATCCCCGTAATTTTATTGCGCAACCGACACTTAATCTTTCGACTGCTCCCACCTTGTGTGACGAGATACTCGAGCCACGCCATCTGGATCTGCGGCCGTTTATCCTGCAGGGCGAAAGCGTTTATTGCACCACTGGAGGGTTGAGCCGGGTTGCATTGCGGCGTGGCTCGCTGGTGGTCAACTCCTCCCAGGGGGGCGGTAGTAAAGATACCTGGATCGTGGCGGGGGAGGGCTGATCATGCTGGCAAGAACCGCAGAAAACATGTACTGGATGGGCCGCTACCTTGAGCGAATGGAAGGCACGGCGCGGCTGATTAATGCGACCACACACATGCTGATTGATTCACATCAGGACGCCCGCATCAGCTGGCCGGTGCTGATCGACGTGTTGGGCGAAGATCCTCAGGGATTCATTCAGGAAGGCAGCTCAAGCGAGCTGGGGGTTATGCATTACCTGATTGAAGCAGAAGACAGTCCGGCATCCATTCGCAATTCGTGCAATCAGCTCAGAACCAACGCACGCTGCGTGCGCGAGGTGATTCCCCGGGATTTCTGGGAGGAAATCAACTCTCTCAACCTGTTTATGCAGACCGAATGCACACTGGCCTCCAGCCGGGTGCGCCGTTACAGTTTGATGGTGGAGGTCGTGAGGCGTTGCCAGATGGTCGTTGGGGTCATGGACGGTACCATGCTGCGGGATGATGCATTCTGCGTATTCAACATCGGTCGCCATCTCGAGCGGGCTGACATGACGACGCGGATTATGGATACCTTGATTCTGCAACAGCTGACACCGACCGAAGGCCATTCTTCCCGGCGCCAGTTTCAATGGACATCATTGCTCAATGCCCTCGGTGGAACCGAACCCTACCGGCGTTATTTTGCGCAGGAAGAGGGAGAAACTGACGTTATCGACTTCCTGATGAGCTATCCTGAGTTTCCAAGGTCGATTTGTTTCTGCTTGCAGAAAATTGAAAGTGCAGTGAAGCGTTTGCCCCGCTCGGACGGTGTGTTGGCCGCCATAGCCCGACTGCGTGGCGGCGTTGACTCAGAGCCGCTGGCATCGCTTTCGACAGAGCGGTTGCACCTGCTGATCGACCAGATACAGGCGCGGTTCATTGACCTTCACTCCGCCCTGACGGAAGAGTCGTTTAAAGCACCTGATACCTGATAAATCACAAGGTTCCTCGATGGACTCGAATGATCAGCCCCTGACACTGGATTCACTGGTTGAGGCGTACCAGCGACGAAGCAAGGGTGTCGACGAATGGATCGCAGCGGGGGCGGAAGGGGCTGACTGGTCCCGGATTATTGGCTGGCTTATGGGCCAGGGCCCTGAAGCGCTGGCGAGCCTGACATCGGATCTTCAGCATCAGTTGCGGGAGCACGGTGCTACCTTTGACCCCCAAAGGCAGCAAAACCGGACACTGGACATCATCCCATGGGTGATCGAAACGTCAGAGTGGGCTCAGGTAGAGGCCGGGCTTGTCCAGCGCCGCAAATTGCTGTCGGCCGTGCTGGACGATCTCTACGGCGATCAGTTGTTGCTCAAGGACGCGACGCTCCCGGCGGATCTGATTTACCGCAATGCCGAGTACCTGATCCCTTGCCATAACCTGTTACCTGAAGGCCGCGACTGGCTGATGTTGTTGGGGTGTGATCTGGGGCGCGATGAGAGTGGCCGCCTCACGGCTTATGGCGATTGCTCACAGGCGCCGGGTGGGATGGGCTACGTGCTGGAGAACAGGATAGCCCTGAACCAGGTATTGCCCGAGCTCAGCCAGCAGTTCCAGAAAAAGCAGCTATCGCAGTTTTTTCAGGAACTTCAGAAATCTCTTGTGCCGCACATCCCTTATAGCAGTGAGCCCTTGATCGGTTTGCTGACGCGCCATCACCGGGACGGCCAGTACTTTGAACATGCCTTTCTCGCGAATTATCTCAATCTCGCGCTGGTCCATGGTGAGGACCTGATGTTCAAGGATGGCCGAATGTGGCTGAAAACGCTCAGTGGGCTTCAGCCTTTGGACGCGCTGGTCCGGTATTTGCCGGACATGCTCAGCGATCCGCTGGAGCTGGATTCGGGTATCACCGGCAGCCCCGGATTGCTTCAAAGCATTCGGCAGGACAACCTGCTGTGTTGCAATCCACCCGGGGCTGCACTGATCGACAGTGGTGCCTTGCTGCCTTACATGGAGCGGTTATGCCAGCGAGTGCTTGGTGAGTCGCTGAAACTGCCATCGGTGGACGCCTATTGGTGTGGCGACGACACTCAGCGACAGCAGGTGATGGCAGATCTTTCGGACATGATCATTCATGATCTTGAACAGCCCGGTCAGTGGCTGTCATTTGCCAATTCAAGTCGTCAGCAGCGGCAGGAGCTTTCGGCCCGTATAGATAGCGACCCGCAACGTTACCTGGCGCGCCGGGTACTGCCGTTAAGCACGGTGCCGGTATGGCGGAGTCGGGAACTGCAATCGCGCAGCGTGACTTTGCGCAGTTTTGCTTTGAAGCACGAGGAGGGCGATCGGCTGATGCCGGGCGGACTGGCCCGCTGTCACGAATATCCCCTGCAACTTCAGCTCGGGCTGAAAACAAGTTTTATGGCCAAGGATGTCTGGCTGAGTAGTGATGTGGGCGCGTCTATCAGTCTGCTGCATAGCGCATTGACCAGCGTGCGGTTATCCAGAAAAGCCGGTTTGCTGCCCAGTCGGGTAGCGGATCATCTGTTCTGGATGGGGCGTTACAGTGAACGCCTGAATCTGGCATGTCGCGCGATGCGAGCGACTCTGCCTCTGGCCAGCACCGTCGAGAAAGAGGACGAGCTGGCCACTCTGACACCGTTGGTGGCCTTCGCGTGCAAAATAAACGGTGGTCGGTTCCACCCTACCAATTCTGCGGCTGAACTCACCGAACAACTGAGCAGCCTGTTTGTGCGCAATCGCAAGGACGGCCTGCTATCGGTGCTCCAGGCCTTGATCACCAACGCCCAATCCGTGCGGGAGTATTTCTCTGAAGATACCTGGTATGTGCTGGAGCGACTGCAAAACGCATTGAATCAATTCCCCACGCAAGGCTCGACCTCACGGATGGATCGGGCGCTGGATGAGATTATTCTTCTGCAATCCGCAATCTACGGTCTGAACAACGAGACCATGAGCCGCACACAGGCCCTGCGCTTCATGGATATTGGCAAACATATCGAGCGTGGCTTGCAGACGACATCGCTGCTCACCAACGTCTTTGTGCAGTCTACCAATCCGCCGGGCGTTCTCATGGAGGCGGTGCTGCGAATGGCGGACACGCTGATGACCTACCGTCGACGCTACCGTGCCGAGTTGCACCCGCTCGCGATTATTGATCTGTTGCTGCTGGACGAGAGCACGCCACGATCGGTGGGGTACCAGTGTCAGCGGCTGAAAAGACAGGTAAATCAATTGCCCGCCAGGGATTCAAAGCTGCCACGACTGAATGCAGAGCAGAGGCTGATGGTTGAACTGGTTACCTTGCTGCAATTGGTCGACCTCGAAGCCTTGATGAGCGAGAGTGGGGAGCCATCACCTCAGTTGGGGGAACTGCTGCATCATGTTCATATCATGCTGAACCAGTTGTCAGAGGCGATTACGCTGGCGTACTTCAATCACACCGATATTCCGCGGCCGATTTAGCGGTAAAGCAGAGCAGGGCCTGGTCATATGAAATATCAGATCACCCATAGAACGCAGTATCGCTATCAGCAGGATACGGCAAACTGCTACAACCTGGCCTGCATGCTGCCTCGGGCAATGTCCTACCAGAAGGTGGAGTCGAGCAGGCTTCAGGTCAACCCGGCACCCTCAAGCCAGTATCAGCGCCGGGACTTTTTTGGCAATCAGCAGACCTTCTTCCATATCGGTGCGCTCCACAGCCAACTAGAGGTGACGGTAGTCAGCCAGGTTGAGGCCATGCGCCGTTATGTCGCGGGGCCATTGGAGTCGTCAATGCCCTGGGACGACCTGACCCGGCACCTGGCACAATCAACCTATGACGCCGCTCTCGATGCCCGCCTGTTTTCCCACGGCACGCGCATGACGCCCTGCGATCCTTTACTGGCAGAGTTTGCACGCCAGGATTTCAAGCCCGGTGTACCGGTGCTTGAGGCAGCGCGACGACTCGCTCATCGCATATTTGAGGAGTTTACCTTCGAACCGGGCTTTACCACACTGGCAACACCGGTGCGTACCGTGCTTGAAACAAGACGCGGCGTTTGCCAGGACTTCGCGCAATTGGCGATCAGCGCCCTGCGCTCGCTCGGACTGCCGGTGCGTTACGTCAGCGGATACCTCGAAACCCTACCGCCGCCAGGGCAAGCGCGTCTCGTGGGAGCCGATGCGTCCCACGCCTGGTTCAGTGTGTTTGATCCCGTGCTGGGTTGGATTGATTTTGATCCCACCAATGACATGATGCCGGATGAGCGCCATATCACAGTGGCTTTCGGTCGGGATTATGCCGATGTGGTGCCACTGAAAGGCCTTATGAGCGGCGGCGGGGAGCATCAACTCAAAGTGGAAGTCGATGTTATGCCGCTGGGGCTGGATGGCGCCCCCCTTTCCTGAAGTCTCGCTGTTGCAAGATGTCAGCGCCTTTGATGCAATGTTGGACACAGAGATGAGAGGCGCAGCATGTCCTATTCCGATGACCGATTACTTGAAGCGGCTATAGCGCTGGGTGATACCTTGCGCAGTCAGCAATTGATGATCGCCACAGCCGAAAGCTGCACCGGCGGCTGGGTGGCCAAGGCCCTCACGGATCTGCCCGGAAGCTCGGACTACATAGGCTGCGGGATTGTCAGCTATTCCAACGAGGCCAAGCAGCAGTTGCTGGGCGTTAGCACTCAATCCCTGCGAGATCATGGCGCAGTCAGCGAACCGGTTGTACGTGAAATGGTCGCGGGTGCTCTGGCGGTGACCGGAGCGCAAGTGGCTGTGGCCATCAGCGGAGTGGCAGGTCCAGGGGGAGGAAGCGAGGACAAGCCGGTCGGAACCGTATGGTTTGCCTGGGGACGAACACCCGCAGATACGCAGTGTGTAGTTGAGCATTTCAACGGTGATCGGGACAGCGTGCGACGCCAGGCTGTGCTCTATGCCCTGGAAGGCGTACGTGCCTTTCTTTAGTCTGAACCGGGGCCGGCACGTTATTCAGACCATAAAAGTCCTGCCTGAAAAATCGACACTTGGCCCATCAGATCTGTTGTGTTTTAATACTGTTCAAATATACAGGGCATGACCAGTCGTCGGTCCGAAAAGTTATCACTGCATTCCGGCAAATCAATACGAGGCTTTGGCAATAATGGAAGACAACCGCAAAAAAGCGTTGGGCGCAGCACTGAGCCAGATCGAACGCCAGTTTGGTAAAGGCGCCGTCATGAAAATGGGCGACCAGCCGCGGGAAGCCATGCCGGCTGTCTCCACCGGTTCACTCGGGCTGGATATTGCACTGGGTATTGGCGGCCTGCCTTACGGGCGGATCGTCGAAATCTACGGGCCAGAAAGCTCTGGTAAAACCACGCTCACGCTGCAGGTGATTGCCGAAGCCCAGAAAGCCGGTAAAACCTGTGCCTTCGTGGACGCCGAGCATGCGCTGGACCCGGTCTATGCTGAAAAGCTGGGTGTTGATGTTGACGAACTGCTGGTGTCTCAACCGGATACCGGCGAGCAGGCGCTTGAGATTGCTGACATGCTGGTTCGCTCCAATGCGGTTGATGTCATCATCGTTGACTCGGTTGCAGCGTTGACGCCAAAGGCGGAAATTGAAGGCGAAATGGGCGACTCCCACGTTGGTCTGCAGGCGCGTCTGATGTCACAGGCACTGCGTAAGCTGACCGGTAACGTCAAGCATGCTAACTGTCTGATGGTCTTCATTAACCAGATCCGTATGAAAATCGGCGTTATGTTCGGTTCGCCGGAAACCACCACCGGTGGTAACGCGTTGAAGTTCTACTCATCGGTGCGCCTTGATATTCGCCGCATCGGTGCAGTGAAAGAAGGCGACGAGGTCGTGGGCAATGAGACTCGCGTCAAAGTGGTTAAAAACAAGGTATCGCCGCCGTTCCGCCAAGCGGAGTTCCAGATCATGTACGGCAAGGGTATTTATCACATGGCCGAAGTGGTCGACTTGGGCGTCAAGGAAGGCTTTGTCGATAAGGCCGGCGCCTGGTACAGCTATAACGGCGACAAGATAGGGCAAGGTAAAGCCAATGCCTGCAAGTTCCTGGAAGAGCACATGGACATTGCCCAGGAAATCGAAACCAAGATTCGCGAAAAGGCAATGCCAAAGCCGGAAGCTAAAGATGCGAAGGAACCTGCAGCCGTTAGCGAAGAGGCGAATGGCGAGCTGATCTGACCGGTTACGGGTTCGGATTGAGATACCTAGCGTAATAGCAGTGTGTAAAGCCGACATCGTCATGGTGTCGGCTTTTTTGTTTTGGCGCCGCCCGCGCTTTGAATGGCTGCCACAGGTACTAATTGCCAAAGTATTGGGTGGGCAGGCAATCCAGATCGCATCCGGCGAGTGGGTGGCGTTACACTGAGAGGGGCGGTAAACGAAAGTTGATGTCAGGCATGGAGGCAGCCAGTGGCTGAACAGCGAAAGAAATTACTGGTCGTGGCTCACGCGCCATCCCCCAATACGCGCACTCTCAGAGACGCCATTGCGCGTGGCGCGTCCAACAGCGAGATCGAAACTGTTGATGTCACTGTGCTCGCGCCGCTGGATGCAGGGCCGGACGATGTGCTTGCCTGCGATGCCATTATCCTGGGAACCACGGAAAATTTGGGCTACATGAGCGGGGCGCTGAAGGACTTTTTCGACCGCAGCTACTATCCGTGTCTCGAGAAAACCCAGGGCCTGCCCTTTGCCTTTTATATCCGTGCCGGCCATGACGGTACTGGCACGCAGCGGGCTATCGAGTCCATTACCACCGGATTGCGCTGGCGCTTGATGCACGAGCCCTTGCTCTGTCGTGGTGAATATCAGGAAAAATTCGAGACGCAGTGCGAGGAGTTGGGGCTATATCTGGCTGCCAGCCTCGATGCGGGCCTGATCTGACGAGAGGTGGGGTTTGCGGGCTTTTTCCTGATACGGGAAATTGTTATCCCGCCAGGCGGTTATAAAATCCCTCGATTCTGGAAAGCGCGTTGTCCACCGCACGCGAGTAACTGCTTCGGCTTTCGCAATAGCTGAACTGGATGCCTACCCGATAACCTGTTTGATACGGATAACTGCTGACCACGCGAGCCGAAACCCGGGATTCGGAGATATATTTGCCGGCGAAGTCGAGCAGCAACCGACACCCGTTTTCGAGTGGGCGAGGGGACAGAACGGCGACGCCATAGCGATTGATGTCCAGGCACAAGACGTCAGCTTGCGATTTCTCTCGCCCGAGAAATCCTTTTTCTCTCAGCTGAACCTGCAAACACTGGGCTTCGTAACGCGTCTTTATTCTGCGGTCTCCAGAGCTTATTCCCATACACCGGTTTCCACTTCATTGTCATTGTTGTTGTCGAGCTGCCCGGAACACATTTGCGTGGCCCGGGTCTTCATTTTAGATGACCCGGGCTGGATAAAAAACGTTCAAGTCTGTGACTGTGACCCCGGTCTCAAATGGGGTGCAAGCATCGTTCGGGTTCAGGCTGACGTGTCCAGCAGCTTGCCACGCCTGTCTTCTGCTGCAACTGGCGTCGCACTGCGGTGGTGAAGCAGAGAGGGGCTGCGTCGGGAAGAACGCTTGCGGCGGTCTTCTCCCTTGAACTCGGCCTGCCGTTTTCGGCGATCAGGACGGAGTCTTCGGTCTGAGGACTGGCGTCTTGGCACTGGTGGTGCTTCCGGTGCCACCGGAATGCGTGGTCCGCCACTGGTTTTTTTCTGATCCAGCGTACTGAGGCTGTAAGGCGACGAGCGTGGAATATCCATGGTAATAAAACCCTCACGAATGATGGCCGGCCGCCGCCGGTTCATCATCAATTCACAAGTTATCGTTGCTGGGCTGCGTTCTTTTTATAGAGCTGATATTAACCAATAACGGCAGGATTGAGCAAAACTTGAACACCGTTGCATTCTCGTGATCCATATCGGTATGGATTTGGGGGTGTGTCTAAACGACTGCGGGTGGACGAGCAGGGTTTCACAACGCTCATTACAGGTCTGACTTCAATGGATGCCGCCGCCAATTGCAGAATAGAGAAGCCTTGGATGGCGACAGAGCAGCACACACCTTCTACAATGGCCCCTTATATTTTCTATGCTTTGTTATTCACTCTGAATTTTCCGATAACAGGACGGCGCCTTGAAGTCATTGCCACTGAATCAGCTTTACAAGAACTGCGTCATCAAGGATTTTCCTTTTAAATCGACTCGTCAGCTGGAGCCATTGGAAGAAATCGTCGGCCAGAACCGGGCCCAGGAAGCGGTCAGGTTCGCGCTTGCGATGCCTCATGGCGGTTACAACGTGTATGCAGTTGGTCGTGACGGGCTGGGTAAGCGCACCATGATGCTGCGTTATCTTGAACACCATGCCGACAGGGATACCGAAAGCTTTGACTGGTGCTACGTTGCAAATTTCGAAGATCCGCGCGTGCCCAGAGTGTTGCGTTTGCCGGCGGGTGAGGGGCAGACGTTAAAGCAGGACATGGAAAAGCTGATGACGCGCCTCACCAAGGTGATTCCGCAGACTTTCGAAGGCGACAATTTTTTGGAGCGCGCAGAGCAGCTCAAAACCGACTTCAGTAAAAAGCAGGATGACCAGCTAGAAAAGGTAGCGCTGCAGGCGAAGCGCAAAAAAGTCAGTTTGTCGGTGACCACTCCCGGCGGTTACCGGCTAGTGGCGATGAATGGAACTGAGCCGCATACCCAGGAAACCTTTGCCGAACTTACCGAAGCCCAGCGCGATAAGTTCGAAGATACGATCAACAAGCTCGAGAAAAAACTGCGGGCAGCCTTGCGTGCTATCGCGGAGCTGGAACAGGAATATACCGACAGTCAGCAGGCACTGAACGAGGAAACGCTTGAAGGCATTGCCGGTCATCAGTTGGAAGCCCTGATCGCTCGCTACAAAGGGTATGATGAGGTCGTGAGTTATCTGCAGGACGTGCGCAAGGATCTGTCCGATAATCTCGAAATTTTCCTCGAAGAGAGCGAAGAGCAGACAGCGATTGCCTATGCCTCGCTCGATCGTAAAATGCCGCGTCGCTACCAGATCAACTTGCTGGTCCATCACAAGGATCAGAGTGTTCCGGTCATCGTTGAGGATAATCCGACTTACCACAACATGTTCGGTTACGTTGAAAATGTCACCTTCAAAGGCACGGTGTTCACTGATTTCTCACTGATTCGCCCCGGTAGTCTGCACAAGGCCAATGGTGGTTATCTGCTGATGGATGCGAACAAGGTGCTGGAGCAGCCGTTCGTCTGGGATGGCCTGAAACGCGCGCTTCGGGCCCGCAGCCTGCACATCAATTCGCTCGAAAGAGAACTGACCCTGTCCGGCACAATATCGCTTGAGCCTCAGGAAATTCCGCTGAACGTCAAGATCGTGCTGTTCGGTGACCGTGAAACCTGGATGCTGCTGCAGGAATACGATCCTGAGTTCTCGGAACTGTTCCGGATTACGGCGGATTTCGAGAACGAAATGCACCGCACGTCGGAAACCCAGCTTCAGTACGCGAAATTTATCGCCAGTGTGGTAGTGGACAAGAAGTTGTTGCATTGCGAGCGCAAAGCGGTGGCGCGGGTCATTGAGTACAGTTCGCGGATTGCGGAGCATCAGGATCGCCTGTCTCTGCATGCGGCTGATATAGCCAACCTGCTGCGCGAGTCTGATTACTGGGCGCGGCAGGCCGGCGCGCGGATGATTCAGGCCACGCACGTCGAGCAGGCGCTGGCCAGCGCCCGATATCGCAGTAGCCGTATCCGCGACCAGTACTTTGATTCGATTATCGACGGCTCCACGCTGGTGACGACCGAAGGCACCCGGGTAGGGCAGGTTAATGCGCTATCCGTTCTGTCTGCCGGTGGATATGAGTTCGGGATGCCCAACCGGATTACAGCGACTTCCTATTACGGCGATGGCGATGTGATGGATATTGAACGCGACGTCAAACTCGGCGGCAATATTCACTCCAAGGGCGTCATGATTCTGACGTCCTGGCTGTCATCCCGCTTTGCCACCACCGAGCCCATGCATTTGTCGGCCAGCCTGACGTTCGAACAGAACTACGGAGAGGTTGATGGTGACAGTGCATCACTTGCAGAGTTGTGCGCGCTAGTGTCGTCGTTGTCCGGTATTCCGGTAAGACAGGATCTGGCGATTACCGGCTCGGTAAACCAGTTTGGTGAAGTGCAGCCTGTTGGCGGGGTGAATGAGAAAATTGAAGGCTTTTTTGAAACCTGCAGAATAAAAGGTTTCACGGGTACGCAAGGCGTGATTCTGCCTGCGACTAACGTGCAGAACCTGATGCTGGACAGCGCAATTGTTGAAGCTGTGCGGGAGGGCAATTTTGCAGTCTACCCGGCCACAACCGCTGAAGAGGCGATCGCTCTGCTTCTGGATTATCCCGCTGGCAAAGCCAACGCGAAGGGACGGTATACGGTTCGAAGTGTATTCGGCGCGATCCAGAAGCGGCTTGATACCATCCGTGATAGTGATCGTCATGAAGGTGAAGCCGAAAAGCGTACACCTGCGGAAGAAACCAAGCATTAAGCTTTGTGGGGCGATGGTGTCGGGATTGAACGGAATGTCAGGTTGAACCGGTCGCCGATGACCTTACGGGTTTTCGGCAACTGGTGTTGATAGTGTGTTTGCAAGCCTGGAGGCATGATCAGCAGGCTATTGTGAGGCAGAGTGAACGAGGCGAATGTCCGCGTTTTACCGACCGGCCGGAAATGAAAGGTGCGGGGTTGGCCCAGCGAAAGCGAGGCGATCAGTGGCGCCGGCCCGAGCTCCGGTTCGTTGTCGCTGTGCCAGCCCATGCTGTCACTGCCGTTGCGATACCAGTTGCACAGAACAGAGTTAAAGTGAGTACTGCTGGCGGACTCGACCATGCGCTTGACGTCTGCCAGCCACTGGGGCCAAGGCTCCGGTTCAAGGTCAAGGCCTGAGTACCGATATCGCGCCGATGTATCGCCTATCCAGCACTGCAGGCGAGGCGACCAGACCCAGCGCCCATAAAGGTGCAGGCGCGCCTGATACCAGGGGAGTAGCGACAACTGTTGCGACGCCAGCCGGTCAGCCTGTGTCGCTGGCAGCAGGTCGTGTATGAGCTGGGCCTTGAAGGGCGGCAGATCGATTAGCGATGCGTTGGACATGGCGGCTGGCCTCCGAGTTGGCTCAATACGTTCAGTCTTCAGAGGTTTGTGTTATCAGGACAATCGCAGCAGGACAGGCTATGGTTATACGATACAGCATCAAAATGCATCTGATAGCGCTACTGGCCGCTTTCGCTGCACTGGTTTCGGTGGCGGTCAGTGCCGAGACGACGCCGACGCTAACATTGAGCACCGGGCTTCAGCCCGGCACTTTGGCTTATGGCACCACAGAGCCCGGCGCAAAGGTGTGGTTGAATGATGCGCCAGTGCGGGTGACGCCGGAGGGGCGGTTCGTGCTCGGGTTTGAGCGGGATGCAGAGCTGCATCAACAGATCCGGGTAAGGTTGCCCGGCGGCGAGGAGCTTGATCGAACAGTCGAACTGGCGCCCCGCGATTATGATATCCAGCGGGTGGAAGGCGTGCCTTCGCGCACAGTAACGCCGTCACAGAGAAGTCTGGACCGGATTCGCGCTGAAGCGGCCAGAGTGAAAGAGGCCCGTACAGCTGATACCGATGAAATGGCTTTTCTCGGACCGTTCATCTGGCCGGCAAAAGGCAGGATTTCGGGCGTGTATGGCAGTCAGCGTGTTTATAACGGCGAGCCGCGTAGCCCCCATTATGGTGTTGATGTGGCCGCGCCTGAAGGGGCTCCAGTGTTGGCGCCTGCTGAGGGCAAGGTGACGCTGGCAGAGCCGGATCTGTTTTATTCCGGCGGCACCCTGATTATTGACCATGGTTATGGTGTCAGCTCTACCTTTTTGCATATGAGCAAGGTGGAGGTGAGTGTGGGCCAGCAGGTTCGCCAGGGAGAGTTAATAGGCAAGGTCGGCAGTACCGGTCGTGCTACCGGGCCGCACCTTGACTGGCGGATGAACTGGTATGATGTGCGGGTTGACCCTGTGTCTGTCGCGCCGCCGCTGAAGGACGGGCATACTCCCTGAGCAGGCCTGCATGCTGCTTAATGGGATACAGAACTGAATAATCTCGAGCGAACGAACAAAGAAGCCAACGGAAAGGGACAGTACATGACTGAAAATAACGAAACAGTGTACGTAGTTGAAGATGATGAAGCTGTGCGCGATTCTCTCGAGCTGCTTCTGAAGTCGGCTGACCACGACGTCAGCACCTATCCCACGGCGAATGCATTCCTCGAGAAATACAGTGAAGAGATGGCCGGCTGTATTGTGCTGGATATTCGCATGCCGGGTATGGACGGGATGGAGCTTCAGCGTCGGCTGAATCAGAAGAACTCGATATTGCCGATCATCTTTGTGACGGGGCACGGTGATGTGCCAATGGCGGTTGATGCCATGAAACAGGGCGCGGTGGACTTCATCCAGAAGCCTTATCGCGAAGAAGATCTGCTGAAAAAAATTGAACAGGCGCTCGAGCAGGATCGCGACCAGCGCAAAACCCTGGGTCAGAAACAGGAAATTCAGCGTCGTATTGATATGCTCACGCCCCGCGAGAGCGAAATCATGGATCGCATGATTGCCGGTCAGGCAAACAAGGTGATCGCGATTGAGCTGGAGATCAGCCAACGCACAGTCGAGATCCACCGTTCGCGGGTCATGCACAAAATGGGTACGCACTCACTGGCACATCTGGTCCGCATGGTGATGTCCGTAAAGGACCGTATCGACGCGTCGTGAAGTGCGAGCCATTATGGTCCTCCATTCTGAGTCGGCACGGACTATATGACTGAACACGCCAGTGAACACGACGAAGCTACCATTCTGCTGGTCGACGATAACCCCCAGAACCTCAAAGTGCTCTACGAGACGCTGAAGGACCGGGGTTATCGTCTGTTGATCGCGAATGAAGGCGATAAGGCGCTGACACTGGCTGAGCGCCACCATCCGGAAGTTATCCTCCTCGATATCATGATGCCCGGCATGGATGGTTACGAAGTCTGTGAGCGGCTCAAGCATAATCCCGCCACTGCCGATGGTGCCGTTGTCTTTCTCTCCGCCCTTGATGATGTGGATGCCAAAGTAAAAGGCTTCTCCCTCGGGGGCGTCGACTTTATCTCCAAGCCATTCCAGGCTCAGGAAGTCATTGCCCGGGTTGCCACTCATGCGCGCGTTATCCAGCTTGAGCGTGCCCTGCAAGAACGTAATCGGCAACTCAAGGGCGACCAGACCCGCATTCTGAATGCAATCAGCGAAGGCATATATGGCCTCAAGCCTGACGGCAACATCATCTTCGCCAATCCTGCTGCAGCCACGATGATTGGTGCACCGGTGGGTGAGCTGGTGGGTAAAAACTTTTTTACCCTTCATTTCGGATCTGATGTGGCTGGTCAGGAAATTGTTCCGGCGATGCCTACCTGCCTCCGGGGGGTATCGGAGCATCGGCGCGATGTGATGCTCCGGCGTCCGGATGGCACACGTTTTCCGGTTGAATACCGTGCAACGCCCAAATTGGCTGGTGCCCCCGAAGACCCGGACGATGAGCGCGAAGTGCTGGGCGCGGTTGTTGTGTTTCGTGATATTTCGACTGAACTGGAGCAGGAAGTCGCGTTGGCCGAGGCGCACCAGTTGGTGCAGGAGCAGCGTGACCAGCTGGCGCATGCGTCCCGGCTTTCCACGATGGGTGAGATGGCTGCCGGCTTTGCCCACGAGGTGAATCAGCCGCTAACCGCCATCTCAAACTATGTGCGGGTGGCGTTGCGCATGCTGGCGGCAGAGTCGTTTGACCGCAGTGCCGTAGAGCAGACGCTACAGAAAATTGAAGCCCAGTCCCATCGCGCCAGCGAGGTTATCCGTCGTATCCGCAGTTTCGTCAAGAAGCCCGCTTCAGGCAAAGAGGCGATATCGATATACGACCTGCTCGAGGAGGCCCGGCAATTCGCTGAAGTCGATGCCAGAAACAATCAGGGCGGTATTGAATTGATTGTCGGTGACGCCATCCCCGATGTTGTAGCCGATCCAATCCAGGTACAGCAGGTTGCACTTAACCTGATCCGCAATGCTCTGGAATCCACTCACGCGGCCGGCAGTGCGGCACCGGTTCGGGTCCGCGCGGTGCGGGATGGAGCGCAAGGCGTGCGTGTTGAAGTGTCCGATCAGGGTGAAGGGCTACCCGACGATGCGGAAGAAAAGCTGTTTCACCCCTTTTTTACCACCAAAAGTGATGGAATGGGTATCGGCCTCGCCCTGTGCCGTAGCCTGATGCAGGCACAGGGCGGTGAGATCGGCTTTGAGCGTCCGGAGTCGGGCGGTGCCCGGTTCTACTTTACGTTGCCGCTGGCGCCATCTGAGGCGCGATCTGCTGAAGATGTGCCAGTAGCCTGAGCAGCCGATACACGGTGAGGGCCGGTTATTCCTTCACGATAGTGCCGGTCAGGTGAGGGGCGTCCCCCTTGCGATTGACCAGTTGAAAATCCAGTTGCTCTGTTCTGCTGGCAGATACCTCCCAATCGAGCCGGGCCTTGCCTGGCAGGAAAAGCGGCTTCTTGAAGTTTGCCGATACGGTCATCGCACCATCACCCCAGCCTTCGTTTTCCAGCAAGGCGATACAATGGGCCTTGCTCCACATACCGTGTGCGATAGCCCGTGGAAATCCGAAAAGCCGTGCCGAGAGCGCATGCATGTGGATTGGATTCAAATCCCCCGATACCTTTCCGTAATGCCGGCCCAGTGATTCGGGGGCGTTGACATCGAGCGTATGCGCCAGTCGCGCGAGCGCAGGTGGCCTGGATTTGGCATTTGATTTGCCACCGGATTTATCCGGTTGACGGTAAAGGTTGGTACTCAACGATTCCCATACCCGCTGATCGCCAATCGAGACCTCGGTAACGAGATCGAACTCGATGCCCCTGTCGGTACTCTCCTGATTGTCCAGTCTTACCTGAATATCCATGCATTCACCCACGGCAATGGGGCGTAACTGGGTAATCTTATTGCGAAGATGCACCAGCCCCAGTAATGGCAGCGGAAATGCTTTCTCGGTCAGAAGTTTCAGATGCAGTGGGAATGCGAGAATGTGCGGCCAGGTCACGGGTACCTTTGTGCCGGCACGGTATCCGCAAATGCTGGCGTATTGCCTAAGACGGGACGGATCGGTGGATACGCCGATCAACTCAGCGGCCAGTGTCGGGATCACCGGGCTTTCGTCTGCATTGAATCCGCTGGTGAGTGCCTTGCCATAAAGAGTCCACAGGGCAGGGGGTGTGCTTTTATAAGAAATGACATTCTGCATGGTTCTTTGCGCCCTCCGCCGCCTAAACTGATGTTGAGTTGGATTGATTTAGCATTATTATAGTCATATTGGGCCATGTTCCGTTGGGCAGAAGATCTTCGGGAGTGAAGTGTGGGAGGCTTTCCCGCGCCGGTTGGCGTTTGGAATGACGCTACTGAAACTTCCCGGAATCTGGTACAAATGTTCCATGTCTTGCCGAGTCGGCCTGACAATGAGTATAAAAAGTGTCTCAGACTGGTGTCTGGCCGGCATTGACTTCCATGTCATTCCAGCAGGTCGGGCGGGTCAACGCATAGAGCTTTGCTCAAAACAAAAAAGCAGGATGTTATGCAGGAACTTCGTGACGCAGGTGTGATGTTGCGCTTGATCTATCAGGCAATGAAGGATCAGGGTGTTGATACAGACGAGATATTCAAGCGCCTCGGCGTCAATGAGGACTACCTCAACTCCGCCCAGCTCAGAACACCCCACAGTGCTCAACTCTATTTCTGGCAGGTTGTCGAAGATGTGACTGGCGATCCGGATATCGGCTTGCATCTGGGTCAGGCGCTGCCGACCTATAAGGGGCAGGTGCTCGAATATCTCTTCCTCAGCAGTCCCAATTTTGGCGAAGGTCTGCGGCGTGCCCTTAACTACCAGCGTTTGCTAAGCGATGCTGCCAACAATGAATTCTTCATCGATGGAGATGAAGCCTGCATTGTACTGGATGCGGCGTCGGACGAGGTGCGTCGTCTGAAGCATTTTACTGAATGCTTTGTTCAGGGCTTGATGACGTTCTTCCGTTCAATAACGGACGGCCGTTTTGAGTGTTCCCGGATCGAATTCGAACATGAGCGAAACGAACGACAGGACCACGTGGCGGATGTGTTGGGATGCAATGTGGTTTTTGGAGCCGAAGAAAATCGCATGTATTTTCCGGCCAGATTCCTGAGCCACCCATCGCCCCATGCGGAGCCCGAGCTGTTGGCGCTTCATGAACGCCTGGCAAGCGAGCAGGTCGCCCGGCTGGAGAAGAAAGATATCGTCGGCCAGGTAGAACGGATAGTGGCCGAGTTACTGGATAGCGGTGAAGTCACACTTGACTCGGTTGCGGAGCGTTTGGATATCAAGCCTCGTACCTTGCGAACACGATTAACCGAGGCCGAAACCAGCTTCAATCAGGTGTTGGCGGATTTCCGCTATCGGCTGGCGCGCCAACTGCTGGCGACTACGGATGAGTCCATTGACGAGATCGTGTATCTGACCGGTTTTTCCGAGCCCAGCACCTTTTATCGCGCGTTCAAGCGATGGTCGGGTATGACGCCCATCGAATACCGTAAAGCGGCTAAGGGCCGTGACGTGCCTCTCGATGTGGCGATAAATTAAAAAAATTCTGATGTTAGTGATCAAAAGCGTTGACATGGTCAGGGGCGTCTTTATAATGCGCCCTCGTTGTCACATTGAACGGTGGCAACGATAGCGCGGAGCGGTAGTTCAGCTGGTTAGAATACCGGCCTGTCACGCCGGGGGTCGCGGGTTCGAGTCCCGTCCGCTCCGCCATTTTTTCCCTCCTTTTGTTTTTCTTTCCGTTTATGTAATCAAGTCGTCATCTACTGTTCATATGCTGCGTTGTATATTCTTTTAAAAGAAAATAACGGAGAAGAACAATGATTGATTACGAGGAAGAGTTGCTTGAATTCAATACGGACGATTTCGACGACGATGAAGATTTCGACGACGGCGTCGAGATGTAACCGGGTCCTTTCCCTTATCCGTTCACATTCCTGACAGCATACTGCGCTCGATAGTCTCCCGGACTCATGCCGAGCCAGCGTCTATATGCCTTGTAAAACGCCGGCGATCCTGAAAATCCCAGAATCCACGCTATTTCTGCAAAGTTCAGATTGGTCTCTTTGACGTAATCCAGGGCCAGGGCCTTTCGGGTATCGTCCAGCAGATCCTTGTATCTTGCTCCGTGAGCGGCCAGCTGGCGCTGGAGTGTCCATGGCCCCAACCCCAACTCTGCTGCCACAGTCTCCAGTGAGGGCGTTTGTCCTTGCAGTAGCGGCGTCAGTTTTTCCTTAACCTGATCAATAATGTTCCAGCCCCCCCGAATGCGCTCCAGTTGAGTATTGCATTGCTGTACCAGCGCGCGATGCATGGCTGGCTGAGCCTGCGCGGGTATTAGCGGCGCGATATCCCGATGGAGTTGTACGCTGTTTTCCTCTGCTTCGAATACCACCGGACATCCAAACCACTGCTCGAACACCTCGCTTTGGCCCAGGTCCGGATACTCGATCATCACTTTTCGCAGTACAGCCTGCTCACCGGTGACTCGCCGAAGAAATCGGGTCCAGCCTCCCAGTACAGAATCCACAACAAAGTAGTTGTAGCGGTTGTAAGGCCGAATTGAATAGAAACGCGCGGTCAGGCTGTCCCGGTCAAAGTGCGGATGGCCGCGACTGTTCCGACTGTTGAGCAGGGAGTAGGTCAGAATCTGTTCGAGGCCCTGGCTTGCAGTGGGTGCCGTCATGGCTGCCAGCCCCGCTAACCCGGCATCGACTGGGCGGGTTTCGGTTCCCATGGTCAGGCCCAGATTGGGATTGCCAGTAAGGCTGATAGCGGCACTGCCCAGCCGCATGAACCTTGGAATACTGATGCGTGCCTCCGGGGCGTTCAGTAAAGTCTGACTGATACTGAACTGATCGAATAGCGGCTGTATCGAGTAGCCTTCTCGCACCACGGCGCGGGCCATAACATCGAGAAACAGTACGCTGATATCCCCGAGGGCGGGGTGCTTGCTGGTCGCTGACGGTGCCATAGAGAAAATAGGTGTTGTCCAAGGATAATTAAATGTTATGTGAGGATATTGTTTGCCGCAAGCGAAGGGGCTAATTTGTCTGCAACTATAAAGGCAGTAAATGTTTGCCGACACACTGATGAGGAAGACCCTATGACCGTTGCTGAAAAGGCCGCCGGACACAGTAAGTACCCCACGTTGCTTGCGCCGCTTGATCTTGGATTTACCACCTTGCGCAATCGCACGCTGATGGGATCGATGCATACCGGCCTTGAAGAAATGGAAAATGGCTTTGAGCGCATGGCCGAGTTTTTTGCCGAGCGCGCCCGTGGCGGCGTTGGCCTTATCGTGACCGGCGGCATTGCGCCTAATCCCGAGGGCGGTGTTCGCCAGCACGCATCAAAAATGGATACTGTAGAGGAAGCCGAGCAGCACAAAGTGGTGACCACTGCGGTGCATGAAGCGGGCGGTAAGATCTGCATGCAGATTCTGCATGCCGGCCGTTATGCCTATCATCCCGAGCTTGTCGCGCCGTCTGCTACTCAGGCGCCGATCAACCCGTTCACGCCGAACGAACTGGATGAGGCCGGTATTGAGCGTCAGATTGAAGCCTATGCCCGCTGTGCGGAGCTGGCCCAACAGGCGGGCTATGACGGCGTTGAGGTAATGGGCTCCGAAGGCTACTTCATCAACGAATTTATCGTCGCTCACACCAATCAACGTACCGATAGTTGGGGCGGCAGCTACGAAAATCGCATCCGTTTGCCGATAGAAATCGTGCGCCGCGTGCGCGAGCGGGTTGGCGAAAAGTTCATCATTATCTACCGTCTGTCGATGCTGGATCTTGTAGAAGATGGCAGCACCTGGGAAGAGGTGGTGCAGCTGGCCAAGGCAGTCGAAGCCGCCGGCGCAACGATTATCAACACAGGCATCGGCTGGCACGAGGCGCGGGTGCCCACCATTGCGACATCGGTTCCCCGAGGTGCGTTCACCAAGGTGACCGCGCATCTGAAGGGTGAAGTCAGTATTCCGCTGGTAACGACCAACCGCATCAACATGCCGGATGTGGCTGAGAGGATTCTGGCCGAAGGCGATGCCGACATGGTCTCCATGGCCCGTCCTTTCCTGGCTGATTCTGATCTGGTACTGAAAGCCGAGCAGGATCGTGCTGATGAAATCAACACCTGCATCGGCTGCAATCAGGCTTGTCTGGACCATACCTTTGGCGGCAAATTGACGAGCTGTCTGGTTAACCCGCGTGCCTGTCATGAAACCGAACTGAATTACGTTAAAACAGCAACACCGAAGCGGATAGCCGTTGTCGGCGCGGGACCAGCCGGACTGGCCTTCTCCACGGTGGCGGCCCAGCGCGGCCATGCCGTGACATTATTTGATTCTGCCGGCGAGATTGGCGGGCAATTCAACGTCGCCAAACGCATTCCCGGCAAGGAAGAGTTTTACGAAACCCTGCGTTATTACGGTGTCATGCTCGACAAACACGGCGTTGAAGTGAACCTGAATACCCGTGTCACAGTTGAAGACCTGACCAAAGACGGATTTGACGAGATTGTTCTGGCCACAGGTGTTGCGCCTCGCACGCCGGAAATCGAAGGGGTTGATCACCCGATGGTTATGGGCTATCTCGATGCGATTCTTCAGCGTCGTGAGGTTGGGCGTCGTGTTGCGGTCATCGGCGCTGGTGGTATTGGTTTCGACGTATCGGAATTTCTCGTGCAGCAGGGCGAGTCAGCATCCCTGAACACCGAGCACTTCATGAAAGAGTGGGGTGTGGATCTGTCGGTCGCTCATCGCGGTGGGATCAAGGGTGTGGAGGCCGAACTGCCAACGCCGGCACGTGAAGTCTTCCTGCTCCAGCGCAAACAAACGAAAGTGGGCAAAGGCCTGGGTAAAACAACGGGCTGGATTCACCGCACGGCGCTGAAAATGAACAAGGTGCAGATGATCCCTGGCGTTACCTATCGCAAAATTGATGACGAAGGCCTGCACATCACCGTGACACCTAAAGGCGAAGAAAATGGTCAGGACCACGTGTTGCCGGTAGATAACGTTATCATCTGCGCGGGACAGGACCCGCTGCGTGAGTTGCAGCAGGGGCTGCTTGATGCAGGTCAGAACGTTCACCTGATCGGTGGTTCTGACGTGGCCGCAGAACTGGATGCGAAACGCGCTATCAATCAGGGAAGTCGTCTGGCTGCAGAGATCTGACAAGGTTGAGTGCTGGTAGTTCCAAGGCCGGTCGCAGGTTGCTGTGACCGGCCTTTTTTGTATCTGTCGACTGCAGTTTTCATAGATTGACAAAGTTTGGAAAGGCTCACATATTGGTGCTGCACCGATTATTTGAATACAAGCTTCATTGTACGGAAGGTTATTCATGCATATTTCATTAACACCCGAGCTTGAGTCGAGGGTTAGATCCCGAGTGGAAAGCGGTCTTTACAATAATGCCAGCGAGGTGATTCGGGAGGCGTTGCGATTTATGGAGACACATGAAGACTGGATCTACGAAATAAAGCTCGCAAAATTGCGCGAGCAGTTGGCTGTGGGCGTTGATCAGCTGGATGCTGGCGAAGGAATCACTGCTCTGTCAGAAACGGATTTGAACGTTCTGTTTGACGAGATTAAAAAGTAAGGAATGCCCGCTTTATGGCGACAAAAGGACTTGTTGTATCCCCGGCCGCTCGGGACGATCTCGTTAAAATATACCAGTATGGCCTGATGGAGTGGGGCGAATTCCGCAGTGGACAATATCTTGAAAAAATAAAGAGCCAATTCTGGCTATTGGTCGACCAGATCAATATTGGCGTTGCCTGTCCAGATGTCCTTCCTGATGCCCGCAAAATCGTCGTCGGTCGCCATGTTATTTTCTATCGCCAGAGAGACGATGTGGTGCAAATTATCCGTGTTCTCCATAGTCGTCAGGATGTTCATCGAAATCTTGGTTAAGTTTGACACTACCCCTGTGACGGCAGGCTGTGGCTCAGTGACGTCGCTGTCGACGTTTTTGAATAATATTGCACAACCAGTTTCAAAACGTTGCAGTTTTGTTCTCATGCCGTTGCATCGCAATGTCTACAATAGCCGTTACTACAGAACACAATAATCCGGTGCGAGTGGCGCTATTTCGTGCCGCTTGTTTTTCAGAGGGTCGGGCATGGCGACATCCGAAAAGGCTGATGACGGTTATTCAGCTGTTTTTTTTATGGAAGGGGCTCAGGTAGCCAGGCATATGCGTGGCTCGGAGTTTGGTGCCTTTCTGGATGGTTATGTCGGGTTGTCTGACCTTGCGGATACTGATGTGCGGGCGGTTTACGCAGGCCTCGCGCCGGATCTGAAGATTCTGTCGCTGGTTTTCTTCCGGATCTATTTTGACGAGGAGGGGCGCGCCGATAGTCACTGGAACGTGCCGATTGAGCGGCTTTCGGAGATAGGTGCGAAAGGGCCGGATCTTGGTTCGGGGCCCATCAAGCTTGTGTGCCGCAGCCTTTGCCCGGAGCCCGAGTTTGTGAATGATCTCTGGGATCCGAATATGACTCCGGGCAGCAATACGTTTCAGGCGGTGAGACGGGCTGTAGAAGCAAATCAGCTTAAATTTCAGAAGCGTGAAGTTGAAGCAGGCACCGATGATATCCCGGTATTGAATGCGTCAGTGAAGCGGCCGCAGGCCGTCGAGCCGGAGAATGCCGAGGGTGCGCAGCAGCGTATGCGCCTGGCCCAGATGATTCGTGACCAGCGATTGCGAATCAAAACCTTGCAGAGCGTGCATCGGGATGCCCTGTCAGATTTGCAGCGCGAACACCGGCACGAGTTTCAAATCCAGCGCAATGAATTGTTGGACGCTCAGCAGTCGCTCGAACGTTTGCGCCTGACCAACGAACAGCTGAAGCGGCGGCTTGAAGAGCGCAACGAACAGTATCTTAGCCTGCAGCTGGAGCTGAATAGTGCCCGGGCAAGTAAAGAAGCCCAGCAGGAGGCGGTTAGCGCCGAGGTTGTGCTGCTCCGGGAGCAGCTTGAACGGAAGCAGCGCGAACTTGAATTGCGCAATGACCAGATCGTGCTTTTGGAGCAGGAACGTTACGACGATGCGCAGCGGGAGCCGCTGGAAGATACGTTACTGTCGGAGTTACAGCAGCAGAATGTGTTCCTGGTGGCCTATCATCCGGGTATGGGGCATATCACGCTGCCTTTCGAAGAATTTGAACACTATTTCGAGAATCCCGTCGGCTATATCGCCCGCAAGTGCGGCATGAACGAGCCGGCATATCGTCAGTGGCTGGCGCATCATGATGATCCGACCTGCCAGGCGGATGTTGAAGGCTCACCGTGTGGCCAGCCTTTGATCCGTGTCAGTCAGCCATCTGACTTCAGACCAGGCATTGATGACCTGTGTGAAGCGCATCAGGTCGCAGAGTAACCACGCCTCAATCAATGGCTGGCCGGTTTGTCAGGGCCAGCAATCCGGTACGACAAACCAGCGTTCGCTTTCCTGCCAGCCTCCGTCACTGTGCGGCTCCATTTCTGCAAATAATCGTGGAGGGCCACCGGCCTTCACCTTCTCTATCTGCGCTTGTGTATCGGTCTCATCGGGCTCTGAACACTGTTGTGCCGGGCCAAGCCAATGGGGCTTGTTCAGCACGATCCAGTGTTTTGTGTCAGTTGGTTCCAGATCGTGTGCCCGACACCAGCGCCCCCTGGCATGATTTTTCGGTGCGCTGGCGGGTGATTCGATGGCGTTATCACCGGGATAAAACAGATAACCAGGCATAAAAACCCTGGGCTCCGGGGGGGATGTAATGCCGTGGCTTGCTAAAAGGGCCCGGGTTTCGGGGCGCTCGGTCATCTTGCTTTGGTGATTGAGTAACCGGTGTGTCTTCAGATCCAGCCGGTCCTTGGCATTCGGGCCATACCAGCGATTATCCGGGGCATAGCCGAGATAGAATTTGACGGCGATTTCGTGATGTTCCGGCAGGCCAGTGGCGGGGTTGAGAAATACGAAATCAAGCTCGCCCAGTGTGCGTTGTTCGTCTCGCACCGGCTGATTGCGAAGCAGTGTGGGCCACCCTAATAAATCCGACATCAGAAAACCGTAGAGGCGTTCGAAGTAGATGCCAAGCCGAAGGTGGCCGTCCAGCGCCAACGCCGTGAGCAGCGGTTGCGGGTTTCGGTCAAGTTCGATCAGTGTGTTTTGCAGGTTATCCGGCAGGTATTGCTGCAACGGCACCTGTTTTGGCGAAGCGGTCAGCGACGGGGCTTCACACAGCCAGGCGAGATGTCTGACGGAGGGTGTTAGCCAGCGGGTGTCGGTCAGAAATGATGAGCTAATGACGGATTTCCTTTCTGATAGAGCGGTGAACGAGGCTCCGAAGGATAAATCAGGGCAGGTTCTTTTTCAGAATTTGCCTGTTATTCGTTACTATGGCCGTAGACTAGGCATCACTATAACCCGATTATCGGGAACGTATCACCGGGCTGGCACGGGACGTCGAATGGAGCAATTCAGGAATATTGGCATCATCGGTCGGATGAACAGCGTCAAGGTTGTCGAGACGTTGCGTCATCTCCGCACCTATCTGATCAATGAAAACTACCAGGTTATTCTTGAGTCAGACACCGCCACCATGTTGCCGGGGCACGGGCTTCAGGTTTCCAGTAAAAAATTGCTGGGAGAAATCTGCGATCTTGTCATTGTTGTGGGAGGAGACGGCAGTCTGCTGGGCGCTGCGCGCGAACTGGCAAAATCGAAGATTCCCATATTGGGCGTTAACCGCGGGCGATTGGGCTTTCTCACCGATATCTCCCCGGATGATCTTGAAGACAGAGTCGGGCGCGTGCTTCAGGGTGAGTACATCGAGGAACACCGCTTCCTGCTTGATGCCCACGTTACTCGGGACGATAACCCGCTTGGGTTTGGTACCGCATTGAATGATGTGGTGCTTCATCCCGGCAAGTCCACACGGATGATCGGATTTGATCTATATATCGACGGGCACTTTGTATATAGCCAGCGGTCTGACGGTTTAATCGTATCGACACCTACTGGCTCCACTGCGTATTCATTGTCTGCGGGTGGGCCCATTATGCATCCGAAACTGGATGCAGTGGTGCTGGTGCCGATGTTCCCCCATACCCTCAGTAGCCGGCCGATCGTGGTCGACGGTAAAAGCGAGATAAAACTGGTGATCGGCGAGAGCAACGAGACCTATCCCCAGGTCAGTTGTGATGGCCAGATGGATATTGCCTGCGCGCCTGGCGATGTCATTCGTATCACCAAAAAGCCTTTCAAGATCCGCCTTATACATCCAACGGATCATAATTTTTACGCAACCTGCCGTGAAAAGCTCGGGTGGGCCAGCAACATCGCAGCGAGTTGATTATGCCGGTTAAGCGTTCAGGCAGTCGGGGATACGACATCATTGGTGATGTTCACGGATGCGCCAATACCCTTAAAGCGTTGCTGGAACATATGGGGTACCGGAAGATTAACGGTATCTATCAGCACAAGCGCCGTCAGGTCATTTTCATCGGTGACATTATTGACCGTGGCCCCAGGATACGTGAGGCACTGCATCTGGTGCGGGATATGGTGGAGCACGGGTCTGCCCAGATCACCATGGGGAATCACGAATACAACGCGCTGGGGTATTGCACTCGTGCCCGTGCAGGCAGCGGTCGTAAGTTTCTGCGCGAGCACAACGCGCGCCATGACCGGTTGATTGGCGAGACGCTGAGCCAGTTCGATCAGTATCCGCGCGAGTGGAACGAGTTTCTGGAATGGTTCTACACGCTTCCGCTATTTCTGGAAGTTGAGCATTTCCGTGTCGTGCATGCCTGCTGGGATAATCGCCTGATCGAAAAATTCCGGGCCAGTCAGGGTGGAAACCGGATCGACGAGGACTTCCTGCATGCCTCATCAGCGCTGGACTCTTTCGCCGGGCAGGTCATGGATCGGCTGTTGCGAGGAACGGATCTCCGGCTTCCCGATGGCCTGGCGATCACCGGCAAGGACGGATTGACCCGACAGTTCTTCCGGACCAAATTCTGGGCGGAGAATCCCAAAACCTATGCCGACGTGGTCTTTCAGCCGGATCCGTTACCGGATGATATCGCTAACAGGCCGTTGAGTGAGGCCGAGCACAAAAAAATCCTGTCTTATCCGGAATCAGAACCGCCGGTTTTTGTGGGCCACTATTGGCGTGAAGGTGCACCGGCGCCGCTTAAATCCAATGTCGCCTGTATCGATTACAGTGCGGTCAAATACGGCCGCCTGGTGGCGTACCGCATGGACGATGAGCGCGTATTGTCGGCAGACAAGTTTGTGTCCATTAACGTGCCGCGTCCGGAATTGATCGACGACGGGCAAAAAGAAGACAGCCTCACGAGGTAACCGCTTGTATCGAGTAAAACAGCTTCCGGCCGACACCGATCTCGGCACCTTCAGTCAATGGCTGAAGCACCAGGGCGTTAGCCATCGGATATCGGAAGAGGGCGACAGTCAGGTCTTGTGGCTTGAGGATCCTGCCCATAGTGAGCCGGTTCTCGCCGCGCTGGAGCAGTATCTTGACCGTCCGGAACTACGTGACGCTGTGTCGGAATCTGTTCATTCACCAGTATTTGTAAATGGGCGCTGGCAACCGTCACCGCGTCATGCGCCGATGGTGCTGGCTCTGATCGCAGTTGCGGTTCTGGTGTCATGGTTTACAGGGCTGGGCCGGGAAACACTCTCAGCGACGCTGATGTATGTGGATCCGAGAGATTTTGACTGGCAGACCTTCCCGCAGCGGGTTGACGCCTTGTCCCAGACATTGGCGCAGGGGCAGTTCTGGCGCTGGCTGACACCGGATTTCTTGCACTTTAGTTGGTCGCATGTGCTGTTTAACAGCGTCATGCTGTGGTTTCTGGGTAGCCAGGTTGAATGGTTCGATGGTCGGATGCGCCTTGGTATTCTCGTGGTGGGGATCAGTCTGGTATCGAACACCCTGCAGTACTTTGTTTCCGGGCCGCTATTCGGCGGTCTTTCAGGCGTGGTTTACGGCATCCTGGCTTACTGCTGGCTGAGTCAGCAGCGCAAGGCCCGCTTTCAGTTTCCTCCGGCCCTGGTGATCTTTTCTCTGGTATGGATGGTGATTGGCTTTACGCCATTGCCTGAGTGGCTTGGGATAGGCTCAATGGCAAATGAAGCCCATCTCGGAGGTTTTATTGTCGGGTTGGCGCTCGCGATTCTTCCGCCCCCAGCGAAAAACAAGCCTGCCTGACAGGTGCGTGGACCAGAATTCCGGTTTCTGGTTGACTTCATCACTGCAAATGGCAAAAAAAAGCCCCGCAAATGCGGGGCATAAATGAGCCGTAAAGCTCCTGATGAGAGAGACCAAATGAAACGACCGTGTCATCTGGTGCGCTTTAATGATAATCATTATCATTATTGTTTGTCAAAGGGTTGGGCAATAATAATTCAATTTGCGCTGTTTCCCTGTGGTTTCCATAAACCTGAACAGGATGAAATGCGGCGTTAAGAGTTCCCGCTACGTGGGCTGTGATAAGCTGAGTACCTATTCAATGAGGGTAGTGTGATGACCTATGAAGAGCTGATTGGGCGGCTCGATCCGACCGTTTACAGGAGTCTCCGAAGGGCTGTGGAATTGGGTAAGTGGCCTGATGGGCGAGTCGTGTCCGAGGAGCAGCGCTCAATATGCATGGAGGCCGTAATATACTACGAGACCAACCATGGGATTCCCGAGCATGAGCGCGTAGGTTTCATTGATCGTGAGAGTAAAAAGCCCCGTTCAGACGATGGCGCGGCACCTATTCGTATTCTCAACTGACCGGAGTCGGCATGTCATCTGCTGTGATTGATGTTCAGGGCCCGCTCAGGAAAATGCCTGCCACGCCGGGCCCTTCAGTGGCTTACCAGCTGAAGCTGGGAGACACCCGGGTGCCGCTAAATGATTTGATTGGTCGGGAAATTCAGCTCGATTTCGATGGGGAAATTCGGTGCATCAACTGTGATCGCCGGACCAATAAGAGTTTCAGTCAGGGCTACTGCTATCCCTGTTTCAAAAAGCTGGCGGCATGTGATACTTGCATCATGAGTCCCGAGCGCTGTCATTACCACCTGGGGACCTGTCGGGAACCGGAGTGGGGTGAAACGCACTGCATGACGACTCATGTGGTATATCTCGCCAACTCGTCGGGCCTTAAAGTTGGCATAACCCGCCAGAACCAGGTGCCAACACGCTGGATAGATCAGGGCGCGGTTTCGGCCTTGCCGATGTTTGAGGTGGCCACGCGTCAAATCGCTGGCCTGGTTGAAGTGGCGTGCAAAGCACATGTCGCTGACAAGACAAACTGGCGGGCCATGCTTAAGGGCGACGTAAAGCCAGTTGATCTGGTAGCCGCACGGGATGAGTTGCGGCGCCTGATCGCCGACGAGCTGCAGGCTTTGCGCAAAGAACATGGTGCGGATGCCATCCGGGAAGTTGATGACAGCGGCCTTGATCTGGCCTATCCGGTGGATACCTGGCCGGTAAAGATCGCGACCCATAACCTCGACAAGACGCCACAGGTTTTCGGTCGGCTCGAAGGTATCAAGGGTCAGTATCTGATACTCAATACCGGTGTGATCAACATCCGCAAGTTTACGGCATACAGCGTGCGCCTGCAGGTGTTTGACGAAACACCCGCGACACAGGATTTGTTTTCAGCCTGACCTGGTGAGATGGCGTCGATCAAAGAATCCGTCATTCACCGGGCCATCAGTCCAGTATTTTTGTGGGAGAAAGTCATGCGAACCAGTCAGCCCCAGACCATTTATCTCAAGGATTATCGCCAGCCGCCGTTTCTGGTGGAGCGTGTAGATCTGCGTTTCGAGTTGTTCGAAGACGGTGCCCGAGTGCACAGCACACTGGCGTTACGACGTAATCCGGATGGTGGGCAGGGTGCGCCGCTTGAACTTGACGGTGACAGCCTGGTACTTGAACAGCTGGAGCTGGACGGCGAGTCGCTGGCCGAGTCGGCTTATCAGGTGACACCGTCAAGCCTGCGTATCGATCAGGTGCCAGATGAGTTCTCGCTTTATGTCGTCACCTGGATTCTGCCGCAGGACAATACGCGTCTCGAGGGACTGTACAAATCCTCCGGCATGTTCTGCACCCAGTGCGAAGCTGAAGGCTTCCGCTGTATTACCTACTTCCCCGACAGACCCGATGTCATGGCTCGGTTCAGCACTCGGGTAGAGGCAGACAAAGCGCGCTACCCCGTACTGCTCTCGAATGGGAATGATGTCGATCGCGGCGAGCTGGCAGATGGCCGACACTATGTGACCTGGGAAGATCCCTTCCCGAAACCCTGCTACCTCTTTGCACTTGTTGCCGGTGACCTGACTGAAAAGCGCGACACCTTCACCACAATGTCGGGCCGCAGCATTGATCTGCGGATGTATGTTGAACATCGCAACGCGGAAAAGTGTGATTACGCACTGGACTCGCTCAAGCGGTCGATGCGCTGGGACGAGGAAGTCTATGGTCGTGAGTACGATCTCGATATCTTCATGATTGTCGCGGTAGACGATTTCAACATGGGCGCGATGGAGAACAAGGGGCTGAACATCTTCAACTCCTCATGCGTTCTCACCAGTGCAGATACGGCGACAGACGCCGCGTTCCAGCGTGTCGAGGCCATCGTCGCGCACGAATATTTTCACAACTGGTCCGGTAACCGGGTTACGTGTCGTGACTGGTTTCAGCTGAGCCTGAAAGAAGGCTTCACGGTTTTCCGGGACTCACAATTCTCTGCTGATATGGGTTCACCTACCGCTCAGCGGATCGACAATGTGGCATTGCTCAGAACAGCCCAGTTCGCAGAAGACTCGGGGCCCATGGCGCATCCCGTTCGGCCGGACTCATACATGGAGATCTCCAACTTTTACACCCTGACTATTTACGAAAAGGGTGCTGAAGTTGTGCGAATGCTGCACACCCTGATGGGAGCAGATGGCTTCCGCGCAGGCAGCGATCTGTATTTCGAGCGTCATGATGGCCAGGCGGTCACCACTGACGAGTTTGTGAAGGCAATGGAAGATGCCAATGGGCGGGACCTCACACTCTTCCGTCGTTGGTATCAGCAGGCGGGCACCCCCGTAGTTGAGGTATCCGATAGCTTTGATGAGACAGCGGGTACCTATCAGCTGACGTTCCGGCAAAGCATACCGGCGACGCCGGGGCAGTCGGAAAAACTGCCTCAACACATCCCGTTTGCTATCGGTCTTATCGGTGAAAACGGTCAGTCGCTGCCGCTGCAACTCGTCGGCGATAGCGGCGATGCGCCTGAAGAGCGGGTGCTGGAGCTGACGGAACAGGAGCAAACCTTTACGTTTGAGGGGTTGAATGCACGCCCTGTACCGTCCCTGTTGCGGGAGTTCTCGGCGCCGGTCAAGGTGAAATATCCGTGGACCCGTGATCAACTTCTTTTCCTGATGACCTACGACAGTGACGGTTTTAATCGCTGGGATGCAGGGCAGCGATTGACTGTCGATATCATCCAGTCACTGATGGATAGTCCACAGGAAACGGTAGTTGATCCGCGTTTGGTCACTGCATTCCGGCACCTGTTGTCGGATTCGCGTCTGGATCAGGCGCTGGTCACCAAAATGCTGCAGCTGCCAACGGAGGCCTACCTGATTGAATTGGCTGACGAGGCTGATGTGCAGTCGATTCACAAGGCCCGCACTCGCGTGCTTAATCAACTCGCGCTGCAGCTCAGGGATGAGTTGATCGCCTGTTATCGCCGTAATACTGACGACGGAGCCTATGCGCCGACACCGGACGCCATTGCCCGTCGCTCGCTCAAGAACACGGCGTTGAGCTGGCTGTTGCACATCAACGATGAAGAGGGGCGCTCACTGGCGCTGCGCCAGTTCAGCAAGGCGACCAACATGACCGATCAGGCCGGCGCCCTGCGGGCATTGGTTAATTCCGATTTCGAAGAAGATCGGACGTCATCGCTGGATGCCTTCTATGCGCAGTTCAGCGATGATCCGCAGGTCGTTGAACAGTGGTTCTCAATTCAGGCTGCCAGCCCCCGAGCGGGCACGCTGGACGCGGTGAGTGCCTTGCTCGAGCACAAGGCATTTGACTGGAAGAATCCTAACAAGATCCGCTCTGTCATCGGGGCGTTCGCAGGTCAGAACCTGGTGAATTTCCACGCCGCTGATGGCTCAGGGTACCGCTTTCTGGCTCAGCACATTCTCGCGCTCGACAGCACGAACCCTCAGATCGCCGCGCGTCTGGTGTCACCGCTGACCCGCTGGAGACGCTATAGCGCCTCCCACCGGGAAGGCATGAAGGCAGCGCTTGAGCAAATCCAGGCCAAGCCCGATCTTTCCAAAGACGTATACGAAGTTGTAAGCAAGTCGCTCGCCGGCTAAACCTGCCTTAAGTCGTTATTTCGACTGCTGATTCCGACCGGTACTGTTTAACCGATGCCGGTCGGATCCCCTCCGGTTACTGTGTCCTGTTACACATCGCTTCAAAATCGCACTTTAGGTTGATGGATTTTGGTCTTGTATAGGCTAACCTGCGAGCCTTAGTGGAAAAATCTTCGCATTGCATCCGAAAGCATTATCACGGACGCGCATCTGGCGGAATAATCAGGATAACGGGTTGATTTAAAAGCGGTGTTGCAGTTAAACATCGTAGTAAGCCTTCGAAAATACAAAAACAAAAGCCGTTACGGCTTTGAGAATCATGAAAGGTCCGAAAAATGATCCATAATAAAAAATGGCTTGTAGGTGGTGTGGCGGCGCTTTCTTTATTGTCGGCACAAGTCGGTGCCGCAGTCTCCGCAGGTGAAGCCGCGCGACTGGGAAACGATCTGACGCCTTTTGGCTCGGTCAAGGAAGGTAATGCGTCTGGTACGATCCCCGCATGGACCGGCGGTATCACCAAACCACCGGCAGGTTATGGCGGCAGTGGCGACTTTCACCCGAACCCCTACCCGGATGACAAGGTGCTGTTTACCATCGATGCCAAGAACGTCGATATCTACGGCGACCACCTCACGGATGGCGTTAAATCGCTGATCTCGACTTATCCGACTACTTTCCGTGTGCCGGTCTACCAGACCCGGCGCTCCCACTCGGTACCTGACCGTGTTGCAAAGAACACAAAAGAGAATGCAACCAGTGCCACCATCGTTGGCGAAGGTGCAGGTATTGCCGGTGCTTTCGGTGGTTATCCGTTCCCGATTCTGAGTGGCGATGACAAACAAAAAGCCTATCAGGTGATCTGGAACCATCTGGTGCGCTGGCGGGGTGTCAGCATCACGCGGCGCTCAAGTGAAGTGGCTGTGCAGCAAAACGGCGACTACACACTGGTGACGTCCCAGCAGGAAGCTTTCTTTAACTACTACAACCCGGAAGGTGATGAGTCGTCGCTGGACAACATTATCTTCTACTATCTGTCGTTCACGCTTTCACCGCCCCGGCTCGCGGGTGGAGCGATTCTGGTTCACGAAACCCTGAACCAGATCAAGAATCCGCGTTACGGCTGGGGATATAACGCCGGTCAGCGCCGTGTCCGCCGGGCCCCGAACCTGGGCTACGATTCGCCGATTGCGGCAGCAGACAACCTGCGTACAGCTGACGATACCGATATCTTTAACGGTGCGCTTGACCGCTACAACTGGACCTATGAGGGAATGCGAGAAATTTATATCCCTTATAACAACTACGCGATTGCCCAGAAGGGCCTGCCGTACTCCGAGATTCTGGGCGTTTCGCACGTTAATCCGGACCTGATGCGTTGGGAATTGCATCGCGTTCACGTTGTAGAGGCTACGCTTAAGGACGGGGCTCGCCATATCTATGCAAAACGTCGTTTCTATGTCGACGAAGACAGCTGGAATACCGTTCTGCTAGATCAATATGATGGCCGCGGTGAGCTCTGGCGTGTGTCTATGGGGGTTCTGAAGAACTTCTATGAATTGCCGGGTGTGTGGACAACGCTTGAGGTTTTCCACGACCTTCAGGCTCGCCGCTATCACGTGCAGGGGCTGGATACGGAAGAGCCGACCACGCGCGTCTTTACCGACGATGTGCCGAACAAGCGATACTTCTCACCTGCCTCGCTTCGTCGCCGGAGTGTTCGCTGAGTCAGGGCGGTACGGCTCTGAGATTATTGAATAACAACGCTGTCTCGCGAACGAGTGCGAGACAGCGGTTAAATATTGAACCGGCCCTGAGCCGGTTTCAGTACAGAATGGATGCAGACGCGCTGTAACACAGGCGCTCATATATTGAAGGTTCCTCGAGGCCTTCGCTGGAAATCGAACAACTCAAAATAAAGGCAATCTGAATGGCTACACCTTTGACGCGCAGAACGCTAGCCGTGCTCCTTGGACTGTCTCTTGCCGCATCAAGCCCATTGGCGCTTGCGGTCAGTGACGTATTGGAAACGCCGGCCAGGAAAACTGCCCTGGCTGATGACAATCTGCTGACAGACAGCGCAATGGCGGGTGAACGCATCGTTGCTGTTGGCGAGCGCGGACATATCATCTATTCCGATGATCAGGGGAATAGCTGGAAGCAGGGCAGTGTACCGGTCTCAACGACCCTGACCGGCGTTTACTTTCCGACTGCAAAGCACGGTTGGGCCGTGGGCCATGGCGCCGTCATTCTGCACACTTCTGATGGTGGCAAGACCTGGGAGAAGCAGCTGGATGGCACGAGTGCTGCCGATCTGGTCATTGCGACGCTGGAGAAGCAGGTCGAGAAGCTGGAGCAGGAAGTAGCAGACGCTCCGGACGACAAGAAAGCGGATCTCGAGTGGGCACTCGACGGTATGGGGTTTGCCTTGGAAGACGCTCAGGCTGATAAGGAAGTGGGTCCCTGGAAACCACTGCTTGATGTCTGGTTCGCTGATGAAAACACCGGTTTCGCCTTGGGTGCATACGGATTCATGTTCCGCACTGACGACGGCGGCAAGACCTGGGTCGACTGGTCCTCGCATGTGCCAAACCCGGACCGGTTTCACCTCAATGGTATTACTCGTATCACTGGCGGCGCACTGGTTGCCGTAGGTGAGGCGGGTACGGTTTTTCTCTCGACGGATAGCGGTGATAGCTGGGAAAAGGTTGAAAGCCCTTATACCGGTTCATTTTTCGGGGTGTTGGGAACAGGCGATGTAAACGAACTTATCGCGTTCGGTTTGCGTGGGCACGTCTTTATGTCGACGGATCTTGGGAAAACCTGGACGACCGTGCCGAACGATTCGGGCAATACGCTGAATGGCGGTGCGGCGACGCGCGATGGCCGGATAACGTTGGTTGGCAATGGGGGCGTTGTTCTGGTCAGCGGCAATGGTGGCGAGAGTTTTCGCACCTTTTTCCGTGACGACAGGCAAGGCGTGATGTCAATTCAGCCTGTCTCGGACTCTGCGCTTGTGTTGTTCGGTGAAAGTGGTGTTTACCACTCCGATATCAACGGCAAGAGCCAATAACAAACAGCCGCAGCGGCACGAAAAGAATTCTGACGAGGGTCATTGAATGTCCAACCCCAAGCACGACAAAGGCGAGCACTATTTCACATCGCCCAAAGCCGAGCCATTTCTGGAACGCCTGATTTTTAATAATCGGGCGGTTATCCTGATTTTATTTTTGCTACTGACGGTTTTTCTTGGCTACAACGCAGTCAAAATCGAACCGGATGCCAGCTTTGAACGGATGATCCCGCTGGAGCATCCGTACATTATCAACATGCTTGATCACCGCGAAGACCTCGAAAATCTGGGTAACTTCGTGCGTATCGCTGTTGAAGTGGAAGATGGAGACATCTTTACCGACGAATACATGCAAACCCTGAAGGAAATCACCGACGAGGTGTTCTTCCTGAATGGCGTTGACCGTTCCGGGCTTAAATCGGTCTGGACTCCTAACGTGCGTTGGGTCGAAGTAACTGAGCAGGGCTTCCAGGGTGGCTCGGTTATCCCGGATGATTACGATGGCTCCCGCGCCAGCCTGGAGCAGTTGCGCCAGAACATCCTGCGTTCCAACGAAGTCGGGCGTCTGGTTTCAGACAACTTCAAATCGACAATCGTTTACGCGCCGCTGTACGAAAACAATCCAGAAACCGGCGCGCCACTGGATTATCAGGCGTTCTCAAAACTGCTTGAGCAGAAGGTGCGTGAGAAGTACCAGGACGAAAACCCCAACATCAAGATCCACATTGTCGGCTTCGCCAAAAAAGTCGGAGATTTGATTGAGGGTATCGGTTCCATCGCCTGGTTTGCGGGCATTACCATTATTCTGACGACGCTGTTGCTGTTCTGGTACTCGCGCTGTATTGCCGGCACGCTCGTGCCTGTTCTGTCCTCTATTGTGGCGGTGTTCTGGCAACTAGGTATTTTGCGTCTGTTGGGTTATGGGCTGGATCCGTACTCGGTTCTGGTGCCGTTCCTGGTGTTCGCGATCGGTATCAGTCATGGGGTGCAGGTTGTGAATGCCATGGCATCTGAAGCCGCCAAGGGCTTTGATCCGATGACGTCTGCACGCCTGGCATTCCGGTCGCTTTATATCCCGGGCATGCTGGCGCTGGTTTCGGATGCGTTTGGCTTCCTGACGCTGCTGTTCATCGAGATTGATGTCATTCGTGATTTGGCCGTAGCGGCCGGTGTTGGTGTTGCGATCATTATCATAACCAACCTGGTTCTGCATCCGCTGATCATGTCCTACGTTGGGATCACCAAAGGTGGCGTCAAGCACGTCCAGAATCGTGGTGAAAAGCAGGATCGCAAGTGGCGGATCATGTCCTATTTTGCGCACCCCGGTGTGGCACCGATTTCGCTGTTGATTGCACTTCTTGGCCTCGGTCTCGGTTTGTATTACAAGCAGGACCTCAAAGTCGGTGACCTGGATCAGGGTGCTCCGGAGCTGCGGGCAGACTCCCGCTACAATCTGGACAACAAGTACATCATTGAAAACTACTCCACCAGTGCTGATGTTCTGGTTGTTATGGTTGAAACGCAGAAAGAGCAGTGCACCCAATACGAGGTGCTCAATGCGATGGACCGTCTGCAGTGGGAGTTGCAGAATACGCCAGGCGTTCAGTCAACTGCCTCGCTTGCCGACGTTTCCCGTATCGTCACCAAAGCACTTAACGAAGGTAACTGGAAGTGGTTCGAGATTTCTCGCAACCAGACCATTATCAACGCGTCGATTCGTGAGGCACCAAGCGGCCTTATCAATACCGACTGCAGCCTGACGCCGGTGCTGGTGTTCCTTGAAGATCACAAGGCTGAAACCTTGCGTACAGCTGTTGAAGCCGTTGAAACGTTCGCGGCGGATAACAGCAACGAAGTGCATAACTTCAAACTCGCAGCAGGTAATGCGGGTGTCGAGGCTGCGACAAACGAGGTTATCTCCAAAGCGAAGAACCTGATGCTGATGTTCGTTTACGGCGTTGTCAGTATTCTGTGTTTCCTGACATTCCGCTCGCTGCGAGCTGTGCTGTGTATCGTGGTGCCACTGGGCCTGACGTCTGTGTTGTGTGAGGCAATCATGACGGTGAGCGGCATTGGTGTGAAGGTGGCAACGCTGCCGGTTATCGCATTGGGTGTGGGTATTGGTGTCGACTACGGAATTTACATCTACACCAAGCTTGAGAAATACCTGCTCGAAGGCAAAGCCTTGCAGGAAGCCTACTTCGAAACCCTGCGTTCTACCGGCAAGGCGGTTATCTTTACCGGTGTGACATTGGGTCTGGGTGTGGTGACCTGGATATTCTCGCCGATCAAGTTTCAGGCTGACATGGGGCTACTGCTGTTCTTCATGTTCATCTGGAATATGGTGGGTTCGATCTGGTTGCTGCCGGCTCTGGCCCGCTTCCTGCTGAGGCCGGATCAGATGGTCGCCAAGGCGCGAGCCGCGAGCAAATAAGCTCCGGTTAATATTTAAAAGCCCGCTATGCGGGCTTTTTTTGTTTTCGCTCATGTAGTTAGCGAATTAACCGAACTTTATTTTCTGGCGCATTTGGTCTATGTTGGGGTGTGATAGTAATCATGAGGGGCAGTGGGTGTCCCAACGGGCTCATGCTCCGGAATAAGTGACTAATAAGGGAAGAATTATAATGGGACTTCGACACAAGTTATCCACTTTCGCGTTGGCAACCGCCGTAGGTCTTGGCGCAGCGTCTGCTCAGGTATCGGCTGCTGAACAGCGTTTTGTGACTATTGGCACCGGTGGCGTTACCGGCGTTTACTACCCGGCGGGTGGTGCTGTTTGCCGTCTGGTCAACAAAGACCGCAAAGAACATGGCATTCGTTGTTCGGTTGAAAGTACCGGTGGCTCGATCTACAACCTGAACGCGATTCGTCAGGGCGAGCTTGATCTGGCAGTAGCTCAGTCTGACTGGCAGTACCATGCGTACAATGGTAGCAGCGAGTTTGAAAAGGATGGCCCGAACAAAAAACTGCGTTCAGTGTTCTCTCTGCACCCGGAGCCGTTCACCGTTGTTGCTCGTAAAGATTCCGGAATCAAGAATTTCGAAGACCTGAAAGGCAAGCGTGTCAGTGTTGGTAATCCGGGCTCGGGCCAGCGTGCAACGGCTGAAGTCCTGATGAAAGAAATGGGTTGGGACATGAGCGCCTACTCACTGGCGGCAGAATTGAAAGCTGCCGAGCAGTCTCAGGCACTGTGCGACAACAAGATTGATGCTTATTTCTACACGGTCGGGCATCCGTCAGGCGCAATCAAGGAAGCCACAACGTCGTGCGACAGCGTGCTGGTTAATGTTGATAACGCTGCTACCAAGAAACTTGTAGCTGACAACCCGTACTATCGTGTGGCGACCATTCCCGGTGGAATGTATCGCGGTAACGACAATGACGTCACGACTTTCGGTGTGGCTGCGACGGTTGTGACATCGGCGGACGTTCCTGAAGATGTTGTCTACGAAGTTGTGAAAGCCGTCTTCGAGAACTTCGACAGCTTCAAGCGCCTTCACCCGGCATTTGAAAACCTGAAGAAAGAAGAAATGGCGACTGACGCCCTGAGTGCGCCACTGCATCCAGGTGCCGTTAAGTACTTCAAGGAAATCGGCCTGTTAAAGTAAGACCGGTGAAACGGGCCGCCTGAGTGTGGCCCGTTATCCGTTTTACTTTCAGTTGGAAGGCGGCTGCCCGTGTGCGAGGCAGCCGTTTTTGATATCACCCTCCTGACAGGTCTTTTCAATGGCAGATCAGCAAACTCAATCGTCACATGGTGACGACAGCGTCAACGGCAAGGCCGTGCCCGATGTTGATAGCGTGCTCCAGACCGAAACCGGTGGACGCGTAGCTACAGGGATGTCCGGCAAGATTCTGTTCATTGTGCCGGTCGTCTGGTCTTTGTTTCAGCTCTGGATTGCCTCTCCGCTGCCTTTCATCTTTGATATCGGCATTTTCAATTCCACGGAAGCGCGATCTATTCACCTCGCGTTTGCGATCTTTCTGGCGTTTTCTGCTTTCCCCATGATCAAGGGGAAGTCACTGGATCATGTCCCTGTTTTCGACTGGATCCTCGCCCTGTTGGCGGCATTTTGCGCCTCTTATATCTATGTCTTTTATAACGAACTTGCTTCTCGTCCTGGCGCGCCGACGACAACAGATATGGTTGTTGCGATCGGTGGCCTGGTGCTGTTACTGGAAGCGACCCGCCGGTCGCTGGGGCTTCCGCTGGCGGTAGTCGCTGCTGTGTTTATCGTCTATTCGGTGGGCGGTCCTTACATGCCGGATGTGATTGCCCATAAAGGGGCAAGTATAGGGAAGCTCGCTTCGCACCAGTGGTTGGGTACTGAAGGGGTATTTGGCGTCGCACTGGGTGTGTCGACGAGCTTTGTTTTCCTGTTTGTTTTGTTTGGCGCTTTGTTGGAAAAAGCAGGGGCCGGTAATTACTTCATTCAGGTGTCCTACGCATTGCTTGGCCACATGCGAGGGGGGCCAGCAAAGGCCGCCGTGGTTTCAAGTGGTTTGAGTGGTGTTATTTCCGGCTCTTCTATCGCCAACGTCGTGACCACCGGTACCTTTACGATTCCGCTAATGAAGCGGGTCGGCTTCCCGGCTGAAAAAGCCGGTGCAATTGAAGTGGCTGCATCGACCAATGGCCAGCTGACGCCTCCGGTAATGGGGGCAGCGGCATTTCTGATGGTCGAGTATGTGGGGATTTCTTATCTCGAGGTCATCAAGCACGCGATTCTCCCTGCATTGATTTCGTATGTTGCGCTTATCTACATCGTTCACCTTGAAGCCTGCAAGATGAAAATGTATGGCGTTGAACGCGTCAACAAGCCGACAGTAGCTCAGCGCATGCTGAACTGGACGGTACTGTTGATTGGTCTTTGCGCCCTGACTCTGGCTGTGTATTACGGTGTCGGGTGGACTAAAGAGGCCATGGGCAGCTATGCGCCCTGGGTATTGACGGTCGCGCTTGTCGTTGCCTATGTCGGGCTTGTGGCCTATGCCGCCAAGTTCCCGCCCCTGGAGGCTGATGATCCGGACAAGGTGATGGATACCTTGCCTCCGGTGGGGGATACGGTCAAAACCGGACTCTATTTCCTGCTACCGGTTGTCGTGCTGGTCTGGTGCCTTACCGTTGAGCGACTGTCGCCCCAGTTGTCTGCTTTCTGGGCAACTGTATTCATGGTGTTCATTGTCGTCACTCAGCGACCGCTGCTCAAATTCTTCCGTAAGCAGACCGGAGCATGGTTTTCCACATTGAAAGAGGGCGGCTGTGACTTGATTGGGTCGCTGGCGACCGGTGGTCGCAATATGGTGGGAATTGGTGTTGCGACTGCAACGGCAGGCATTGTCGTGGGAACCGTGACGCTCACCGGCATCGGTCTGGTGATGACCGAGTTCGTTGAGTTCATATCCGGCGGTAACCTGATGTTGATGCTGATATTTACAGCGATCATCAGCCTGTTGCTGGGGATGGGGTTGCCGACGACCGCAAACTACATTGTTGTCTCTACCCTGATGGCGCCGGTTATCGTGACTCTGGGGGCCCAGAACGGGCTCATTGTGCCACTCATAGCCGTACACCTTTTCGTGTTCTACTTCGGCATTCTGGCGGACGATACGCCGCCCGTGGGGCTCGCCGCCTACGCGGCGGCGGCGATCTCGGGAGCTGATCCGATAAAAACCGGTATCCAGGGTTTTACCTATGATATACGGACCGCCATCCTGCCGTTCATGTTCATCTTCAACACTCAGCTGCTGCTGATTGGTCTGACCGGGTGGTTTGATTTGCTGGTGACGATTGCCAGCGCTGTGACGGCGATGTTGGTATTCTCGGCAGCGACCCAGGGGTATTGGTTTACACGAACCAAAATCTGGGAAACAGTTTTGTTGCTGTTGATTACTTTCACGCTATTCCGTCCGGGCTTCTGGTGGGATCGGGTGTACCCGCCAACCGAAATGCGCCCCGGCGTCGAGGTGTTGGATCATGTGGGCGAAATTGCAGCGGGTGAGCCGATGGTGATGCGGGCGTCAGGTATGACCATCGACGGCACCGAGCAATCGACTTTTGTAAACCTGAAGCTGCCAGAAGGGGATACGCCCGAAGCGCGCCTGCAGGAAGCGGGCCTTGAACTCAAGCGGGATGGCGACAGAATGGTCGTCGATTATGTTGCCTTCAGTAGTCCGGCCGAAGACGCGGGGCTTGCCTACGACTGGACGATCGACTCGGTTCAGGCGAAATTGGAGCGGCCGCCCAAGGAGCTGATGTTTATTCCGGCACTGATCCTGTTGGGTCTGGTTGCTTTTGGGCAGCTAAGGCGACGGGCGAAGGAGGAAGAAGCAGAAAGCGCGGCTTGATTAAAGGCTTCAGATCGCGACTGGAAGTGAGTCGCAAAAGGACCCCGGTGGCAGCAATGTACCGGGGTCTTTTTATATCCGTCAGGTGCGTGCGATTTTCCTGATTTCTTTCCAGAGTAACCGGTAGGCATGCGCTGCCGGAGAGTTGGAACGTATAAGCTCCACCGGGCAACGCGCTTCTCCCATTTTCTCCACGTCGCTTGCGTAGGGAATGAAGCCTCGCAGCCGTGAGGGAAGCTGTCCGCTATCGGCGCCAAGGATTTGTTGATGGATGCGTTTTCGACGATCAACCATCGATAAAAACGGGTGCAGTTTCTCCGGCCCCAGTTTTTTATCTTTGGCAAACTCGAGCAATTGTTCCCAGCTGTTCAGAGACAGCCAGGTGGGAATGGTCGGAACGAATACGTGGTCAGCCGTTTCCAGAATCTGTTCGGCGAGTCGCGAAAGGGATGGAGGGCAATCGAGCACAACCAGTCCGTAACTTTCAGATAGCGGTGCCAGCCATTTTCTGAGTGCGTGCTTGCCGCCGTCTTGATCAAGTCTTACGTCAAGGTTTCGAAAGCTGGGGTGAGCAAGGATAAGATCCAGATTGGAGTAGTCTGATGTGGTGATCATCCGTCCGACAGGGGTTTTGCCTTTGATCAGTCGGGACGCCTTCTCGCCGACCGTGTCGGGTTCTTTGCCGAGGTACCAGCTTGCAGCTCCCTGCGCGTCAAGGTCCCACAATAAGGTGGGGACACCGCTTTGGCCTGCGAGGTAAGCAATGTTCACCGCTGCTGCGGTCTTTCCGACGCCCCCTTTGAGGTTGTGAAATGCAATGACCCGCAATGCGATTCTCCCTGTTAGCCCAATGCTGCTCCGATTATTCTTTCATTGTGCACAGCTTATCTGACTTTTGCATGACATCCCTCGCCGGGGGCTGATAGACTGCCCGTCCCAAAATGGCCCGCGACTCGTGACGCGGCCGCCCGAAACCATGTGGTCTCTCGTAATGATCACCGCTGAAAGGAGCGTATCCATGCCTGTAGTTACCCTGCCTGACGGTAGTCATCGTAGTTTCTCGCAAGCTGTTTCTGTCCATGATGTGGCCGCTGATATCGGCGCCGGCCTTGCCAAAGCGGCTCTTGCCGGGCGCGTGAACGGCACATTGGTGGATACCAGTTACGAGATCACCGAAGACGCGGAACTCGCCATTATTACCGAGCGTGACCCGGATGGGGTGGATGTTATCCGTCACTCAACCGCTCACCTTCTGGCAATGGCAGTCAAGGATCTGTTTCCTTCAGCGCAAGTGACGATAGGACCGGTTATTGATAACGGTTTCTATTACGACTTCAAGTTTGATCGCCCGTTCACCAACGAAGACCTGGCCCGTATCGAAAAGCGGATGGAAGAGTTGGCGAAGCAGGACTTCAAGGTCTCCCGGTCAGTGATGTCTCGTGCTGAGGCGGTCAAGCTTTTTGGCGAGATGGGCGAAGAGTACAAAGTTCGCATCATTGAGGACATTCCCGGGGATGAGGACCTCTCGTTCTATCAGCAGGGGGATTTTGTTGATCTCTGCCGTGGTCCCCACGTGCCGAACACCGGCAAGCTCAAAGCGTTCAAGCTCACCAAGGTTGCCGGTGCTTACTGGCGCGGTGATACCAGCAATGAGCAGCTGCAGCGCATCTACGGCACCGCTTGGGGCAACAAGAAAGAGCTCAAGGCTTACCTGCACCGTCTTGAAGAAGCGGAGAAGCGGGATCACCGCAAAATTGGTAAAAAGCTTGGCCTGTTCCACATGCAGGAAGAGGCGCCCGGAATGGTGTTCTGGCACCCGGATGGCTGGAGCATCTATCAGGAAATTGAGCAGTACATGCGGCAGATACTGCGCCGCCATGACTACAAAGAGATCAAGACCCCTCAGGTGGTATCCCGGGTGTTGTGGGAGCAGTCAGGTCACTGGGACAAGTTCAGTGATGACATGTTTACCACCGAGTCTGAAAAGCATGACTATGCGATCAAGCCCATGAACTGCCCCTGCCACGTGCAGGTGTTTAATCAGGGTTTGAAGAGCTACAAAGAGCTCCCGCTGCGTCTGGCCGAATTTGGCTCTTGCCACCGGAATGAAGCATCTGGCGCACTTCATGGTCTTATGCGGGTCCGCGGCTTCACCCAGGATGATGCGCATATTTTCTGTGAGGAGGGCGATATCCAGGCTGAAGTCTCCCTGTTTATGGATCTGCTGCATGAGGTTTATACCGATTTCGGATTTACCGAAATTCTGTATAAACTCTCGACCCGACCTGAAAAGCGCGTCGGCTCAGATGAAATCTGGGATAAAGCAGAGGCTGCCCTGGAAGAAGCGCTGAATCGTGAGGGTGTTGATTGGGAACTTTTGCCGGGCGAAGGCGCGTTTTATGGCCCGAAAATCGAGTTTTCCCTTAAAGATTGTATCGGTCGGGTCTGGCAATGCGGTACTGTACAGGTCGATTTCTCGATGCCAGGCCGGCTCGGCGCACAATATGTGGCAGATAACTCAGAGCGCCGCACACCGGTCATGTTGCACCGGGCGGTACTGGGCTCGTTCGAGCGTTTTATCGGTATCCTGATCGAGGAATACGAGGGTGCGTTCCCGACCTGGCTATCGCCAACCCAGGTTGCCGTGCTGAATATCACGGATAATCAGCGCGAATATTGTGAAAAAGTAACAGAAACCCTTGAAAAAACCGGGTACAGAGTGCATGCCGACTTGAGAAACGAGAAGATCGGCTTTAAAATTCGCGAGCACACTCTTAATAAAGTGCCTTATCTCGCGGTTATTGGTGATAAAGAGGTCGAAGCCGGCGCAGTTGCTATACGTAACCGTAAAGGCGAAGATCTGGGCACAATGTCGCTGAGCGACTTCCAGGCCATGCTGGCGGAAGACGTTTCACGCAAAGGTAGAAATCAAACGGAGATCTGATTATTAAACAGCGAACGAATCGGGGTGGACGTGCTCCACGCACGCCTATCAATGAGAATATAGACGCCACAGAAGTACGTCTGATCGCAGCGGACGGTGAGCAAGTCGGCGTTGTCGCCATAGAAGACGCTCTGAAAGCTGCTGAAGAAGCTTCTCTGGATCTGGTTCAGGTTACGAATTCCGATCCGATCGTCTGCAAGATAATGGACTTCGGTAAAAAGGTCTTCGAAGAGAAGAAGGCCAAAGCGGCTGCGAAGAAAAAGCAGAAGCAGGTTCAAGTCAAAGAAGTGAAATTCCGGCCAGGTACGGAAGAAGGGGATTATCAGGTCAAGCTACGCAACCTGACACGTTTCCTTGAGAACGGGGACCGGGGCAAGGTCACTATTCGCTTCCGCGGACGTGAGATGGCACACCAGGAAATTGGTATGAAGCTCATGAATCGTGTTGAAGCGGATATTGAGCACTTTGCCCAGGTAGAGCAACGGCCGAAAATGGAAGGCCGGCAGATGACCATGGTGGTTGCTCCCCGTAAAAATAAGTGATCCGGATAACGGTAACTGTCCCTCGCACAGTGCGGGGGATTTGTCGTTAATGGGTCATTCTTTATTTAAACTAAAATGCGGAGTTTTAGAAAAATGCCAAAGATGAAAACCAAGAGTGGAGCTACCAAGCGGTTCAAGAAAACCGCGAAGGGCTTCAAGCATAAGCAGTCCTTCACCAGTCATATTTTGACCAAGAAGAGCCCTAAGCGTAAGCGTCAGCTTCGTGGTACCAAGCTGATTGCCAAGTCTGATGTGGCATCCGTCAAACGTATGATCGCCTGCTAAGGCATTACTGGATAAAGAAGGATTAAATTATGCCTCGTGTAAAACGTGGTGTCGTCGCACGTCGTCGTCACAAGAAGATTCTGAAGCAGGCTAAAGGTTACTACGGTGCCCGTAGCCGAGTGTTTCGTGTTGCCAAGCAGGCGGTTATCAAGGCCGGTCAGTATGCTTACCGCGACCGTCGTAACCGCAAGCGCCAGTTCCGCGCACTGTGGATCGCCCGTATCAACGCGGGTGCCCGTGCAAACGGCCTTTCCTACAGCCGTCTGATCGCTGGCCTGAAGAAGGCTAACGTTGAGATCGACCGTAAGGTTCTTGCTGATCTGGCGATGAACGAGCAACAGACGTTCAGCGTCGTCGTTGAAAAAGCAAAAGCCGCACTCGCTTAAGCTCTTTCATCGATTGCAGTACGAATCAGATGCCTGTTTTTACAGGCATCTATTTATAGGGGAAGAGCGCGCTCTTCCCCTATTTTTGTTCAGGGCTCGATGAATTTTGAAAGCCTTGTGAGCGCTAAAAAGATTATTGATTGGAGCAGGGTCAATGGAAAACCTGGAGAAACTTGTTCAGGACGGCCTCAAGGCGGTCGGGCAGGCAACGGATCTCAAGTCGCTGGATCTGGTGCGTGTAGATTACCTTGGTAAAAAGGGCGTGCTGACACAGCAACTCAAGTCTCTGGGGCAGCTTTCTGCTGAAGAAAGACCCGCTGCCGGTCAACTGATTAATCAGGCGAAGGTGCAGGTTCAGGACGCTATCAATGGACGTCGGGCTGAACTCGAGTCATCGGCGCTGGATGCCAAGCTTGCGTCCGAATCTATTGATGTGACCTTGCCCGGCCGTGGTCAGGCTCAGGGCGGATTGCATCCGGTTACCCGCACCCTTCAGCGTATCGAACAGTTCTTCTCCCGCGCTGGATATAGCGTTGAGCAAGGTCCGGAGATCGAAGATGATTACCATAACTTCGAAGCTCTCAATATCCCCGGCCATCACCCTGCGCGTGCGATGCACGACACCTTTTACTTCAATCCCGGCACATTGCTGCGAACCCATACTTCTCCGGTACAGATCCGTTCAATGGAAGGCAGCCAGCCGCCATTCCGCATGATTTGCCCTGGTCGTGTTTACCGGTGTGACTCCGACATGACCCACACGCCGATGTTTCATCAGGTCGAAGGGCTGCTGGTCGAGAAGGATGTCAGTTTTGCCGACTTGAAAAGCACCGTGGAAGAGTTTTTGAGAGTGTTCTTCGAGAAGGATCTGGCGGTTCGTTTCCGGCCGTCCTATTTCCCGTTTACAGAGCCGTCTGCCGAGGTGGACATTGAGTGGGGGCGTAATGAAGACGGCTCCATCAAGTGGCTGGAGGTAATGGGCTGCGGTATGGTCCACCCGAAAGTATTCGAGCATTGTGGTATTGATTCGGAAGTCTATCGCGGATTTGCGTTTGGTATGGGTGCCGAGCGTCTGGCGATGTTGCGCTACGGCGTCAACGATCTGCGGATGTTTTTCGAGAATGATCTGCGTTTCCTCAGACAGTTCCGATAGACGGCGGGCGCATAGCAACGCCGGCGAATTCAGGATTAACGGTATCAGCACAAGGCAACAAGCATGAAATTTAGTGAACAGTGGCTGCGCGAATGGGTAAACCCGTCGATCGATACCCAGGCTCTGGTTGATCAGATCACCATGGCAGGGCTCGAAGTTGATGGATTCGAACCGGTCGCCGGCGCATTTTCTGGTGTCATCGTAGGGCGAGTCGTATCGGCAGAACCCCATCCCGATGCGGATAAGCTGCGTGTATGCCAGGTTGAGGGCGGCGCTGAAACCGTTCAGATCGTATGTGGCGCACCTAATGCCAGAGCTGGAATCAAGGTTGCTCTGGCGGAGGTAGGTGCCGTTTTACCCGGTGACTTCCGTATCAAGAAAGCAAAACTTCGTGGACAGCCATCCCAGGGGATGCTGTGTTCGGAGGCCGAGCTGGGCTTTTCTGACGAGCATGATGGCATTATGGAGCTCCCGGAATCGGCACCGGTTGGGGAAAACCTGCGCGCTTATCTCGGGCTGGACGATGTCACTATTGATGTTGACCTCACACCCAACCGCAGCGATTGTCTTTCCATTCGCGGGCTGGCCCGTGAAGTGGGTGTGTTGAATCGTCAGCTGGTAGACGCGCCAGAGCTCACACCGGTTGCCCCGAGCCACTCGGATGTTGTGGATGTGCGGGTGAGTGCACCGGAAGGCTGCCCCCGTTATCTTGGTCGCATTATTCGCGGTGTTGATCTGTCTGCAGAAACGCCCCTGTGGATGCGTGAGCGCCTGCGTCGATCGGGCATTCGCAGTATTGATGCCGCTGTGGATGTCACAAACTATGTAATGCTGGAGCTGGGCCAGCCCATGCATGCCTTCGACCGTGCCGAGATCAGTGGTGGCATTGTCGTGCGTTGGGCGGAGCAGGGCGAAAAGCTGACGTTGCTTGATGGTCAGGAGGTTGAGTTGACCCGCGATACGCTGGTCATTGCCGATCACGAAAAGCCCGTGGCGATCGCAGGCGTGATGGGAGGCGAACACTCGGGAGTCGGTACTGATACACGTGATCTGGTGCTGGAGTCAGCATTTTTTGAGCCCATTACCATTGCCGGAAAAGCCCGTCACTATGGCTTGCACACGGATGCATCCCACCGTTTTGAACGCGGTGTCGACCCCAAGCTGGCGCGTGATGCAATGGAGCGCGCCACCCGGTTGCTGCTCGATATCGTGGGTGGCGAAGCGGGCGAAATTACCGAAGTTGCCAGTGCCAAACACTTGCCCGAAGAGGTGCAGGTCGAATTGCGCGAGCGCCGCGTAGCGGATGTTCTGGGGCTGGAAATCAATCGCACCGAGATCGAAGAAATTCTGACTCGTCTTGGCCTGCATGTTGATAAGCTGACACGCGAAGGTTGGTTGATTCGAGTGCCAAGCTATCGCCCGGATATCGCCATCGAAGAAGATCTTATCGAGGAAGTGGGCAGGATCTTCGGTTACAACAACCTTCCGGTCACGACCCCATTCGGTGGTTTGGCGCTGCGGGAAGAGCCTGAAGCCGTGCGCCCGGTCTCCGCCATCCAGTCGTTGCTCGTTTCGCGTGGCTATCAGGAGGCGATCACATACAGTTTTGTTGATGCTCAGGCTCAGGCACTGCTGAGTACACACAAAGCTATTGAGCTGGCGAATCCGATATCAAGCGATATGTCAGTGATGCGAACCACGCTGTGGACGGGGCTGCTGAAGACAGTCTCGCACAACCAGAATCGCCAGCAATCCCGCATCCGGCTGTTCGAGACGGGGCTGCGCTTTATCAGCAACGGAGAGAGCATTGACCAGGTGCCGATGCTGGCGGGTGTCGTAACCGGATCTCAAGACCCTGAAAGCTGGGTTAACGGGCGACGCAATGTCGACTTTTACGATGCCAAGGGTGACCTTGAAGCGCTGTTTGATTTATTGGGTATTCAGGTCGATTTTGTGGCTGGAGAGCACCCCTCACTGCACCCGGGCCAGACAGCCGAGCTGCGAATGAATGGCGAATCTGTTGGCTGGCTGGGAGCCTTGCACCCTCAGGTGCAGAAAAAACTGGACCTGAATGGCGCGATCTATGTCTTTGAGCTATTCTTGAATTCGATCCTCACTGGATATGTGCCTAATTTCAAAGAATTTTCAAAATTTCCTGAAGTTCGCCGGGATTTGGCTATTATTATCGGGAATGAGGTTGGTTATGCCGAGGTTCAGCGTATCGCCCGTCAACATGCGGGTGAGCAGCTGACTGGTGTGCGTCTGTTTGATGTGTTTGAGGGCGAGGCAATCGGCGAAGGCCGCAAGAGCCTTGCCTTGAGCCTGTTCTGGCAGCATCCTGAACGGACGCTGAATGACGAAGAGGTTCAGGCAAGCGTTAATGCTGTGGTTGACGCGCTGAAGGCTGAGCTTGGAGCAACACTGAGGAGTTAGTGGAATGGCGGCTTTGACAAAAGCGGAGATGGCGGAACGTCTTTACGAAGAGCTGGGGCTGAACAAGCGTGAAGCCAAAGAAATGGTAGAAGCCTTTTTCGGTGAAATCAGAGACGCCCTGAGCCATAACGAGCAGGTAAAGCTCTCCGGCTTTGGTAACTTCGATCTCCGGGACAAGAAAGAGCGCCCGGGCCGAAACCCTAAAACCGGGGAAGAAATTCCCATTTGTGCGCGTCGTGTCGTTACTTTCCGGCCGGGACAAAAACTAAAACAGAAAGTAGAGGCGTATGCTGGAACCCAGTCATAACAACGAACTGCCCCCAATTCCGGGCAAGCGCTATTTCACTATCGGTGAAGTGGCTGATCTGTGCAGCGTTAAAGCGCATGTGCTGAGATATTGGGAGCAAGAGTTTCCGCAGCTGTCACCGGTAAAACGAAGGGGCAACCGTCGTTATTATCAGCGTGCCGATGTACTGACGATCAGGCAGATTCGTGCCTTGTTGTACGATCAGGGCTACACGATCGGCGGTGCCAAGCAAAAACTGAGCAGCCATGAAGTCAAAGACGATACGTCACAATACAAGCAGCTGATCAAGCAGATGATTGCCGAGCTTGAAGAGGTGCTGGACGTACTGAACAGCCCTGCCTGAGTAACGGTAAGGCTGGTTTTGTTTTTGTATTCATTCCTGTTTATTTTTGCGGGGAGCTCGTGTAGACTTCGCTCCCGCTAAGCCATTGAACTTCCTGTTCAAAGGCTGGCGTGTCGGGGCGTAGCGCAGCTTGGTAGCGCATCTGCATGGGGTGCAGAGGGTCGCAGGTTCAAATCCTGCCGTCCCGACCATTTTTCCTTCCTTTTGTTTGTCCTTTCAGCACTCTCTGTGCGTTTTCGTGTTTATTGTTCCTGGTTGATCTTGCATCGAGCATTTTCGGCATTTCCCGCTTTGTTTTTTACCGCTGATGGCGGCGGTTGCTAACGCTGTGATTCGCTATGCCGTCTGGACAGATTGCCTGCTTGCCGACATAGTGTGGCCACCGGGGCGTTAGTTAAGCCGCCTTCGTCTGGAAAACAATAACGGAACCGTTTGGTTTGGCATCATGACTGCAGTAACCCATTCCATACTTGTCGTCGATGATGATGACGATATCTGTGAGCTGTTGCAGACCTTTCTGGGACAGGCGGGCTATCACGTGCGCACCGCATCGGACGGTGATGCCATGCGTGAGGCTATGGATGAGTCACTACCCGATGTGCTGATACTGGATATCATGCTACCGGGTGATGACGGATTTACCCTTTGCCGCTGGGTCCGCGAGCATTTCAGTCTGCCGATCATCATGCTGACGGCCAGCTCTGACGAGACGGACAAAGTAATCGGGCTGGAGTTGGGGGCTGATGACTATATCGCCAAACCTTTCAGCGCCCGTGAGCTTCAGGCACGCATCAAGGCGTTATTGCGGCGTTCCCAGCTGAGTCAGCAGGGGTTTAGGCGCTATGTCCGTTTCGGTCAGTGGCGCCTGGACTACCAGAACCATGAAATCAACGATCGCGATGGTCTTCGGGTCGCCCTGTCGGGTGCTGATTTCGCTTTGCTGAAACTCTTTATCGACAATGCCAACGCTATTCTGGATCGGGATACCATTGCCGGTGTTACCCGGGGCCGTGAGTCTGATCCGCTGGATCGTGTCGTGGATGTTGCAGTCAGCCGGCTGAGACAGCGGCTCGGCGATCAGGGGCGCCAACCCAAATTGATCCGTACCGTCCGTGGTGCCGGCTATATGCTGACGGCCACTGTCAGTTATGAGAATGAGTAAACTCAAGTCTCTTCTGGAGCGGTTTCGGCCGCGGTCACTGCTCACCCGGATGCTTCTGCTGACGCTGTTGGCCGTGGTGATGGCTCAGGGCATCTCAACCACATTCTGGTACGCCACATTTCGGGCTCAGGAAGATGAGGGCTTGCTGAACAGCAGCAGTAACCTGGCTTATTCCGCAGCCGCTACAGTTCGCTTCTTCAAATCATTGCCCCTCGAGTACCGGCACATCGTGCTGGATCAATTGCGGAACATGGGGGGGACCCGGTTCTTTGTGTCTCTGAATGAACAGGAAATTCCGCTCAAGGCATTACCTGACACCGATCGAAAGGTCCGGGTCGTCAGTGTGGTAAGTAATGTCCTGCGCCAACGCCTTGGGGGCGATTTACCGATCCGGGTTGAATTTGTTGCCCCCGAAAATCTTCGAATTCTCAATAGCCGAATGAAGCTGACGGATTTACCGCCGTCCTGGGCCGGCTACGCCCTGAACCTGGACCCTATCAATCCGCCGGTGCTGGTCACCCAGATAGAAATCGCGCCCAGCGAGTGGCTTTACCTGGCAACGCCGCTGCCGGCGCCTTACGTATCACTGGAAGACCCTGTGCTGCCGCGGCAGCAGATCTTTTTTATAGTGATGGTCAGCATCTTTCTGCTGAGCTTTATTGCCTTGCTGGTGCGCTGGCAGACCCGGCCTCTGCGACGATTGGCAAAAGCGGCGAGAGAAATGCCGTTTGATGACGACCGGCCTCCGTTGGCCGAGCAGGGCAGTAGTGAAGTGGTCGCGGTGACCCGGGCCTTTAACACGCTTCGCGAACGTATCCAGCGCTATCTCAAGGACCGGGAGCAGCTGTTTACTTCAATCTCCCACGATCTGAAAACGCCGATCACCCGCCTGAGACTCCGCAGTGAATTGCTCGATGACGACCTCCTGAGGGACAAGTTCGAAAAGGACTTGCAGGAGCTCGATCTGCTCGTCAAGAGCGCGCTGCAGTCGGTAAAAGAACACGATGTCTACGAAAACATGGAGGCCGTTGATGTCCATGGCCTCATTGATCAGGTGACCGAGCCGGCGGCGAAGGAGCCGGGCAAGGTCACACTTGTTGGCCGCGCACTTCGCCCGTATCGCTGCAAGCCGTTAGCGCTGCGCCGCTGCATCGGTAACCTTTTCGATAACGCCTTGAAGTACGGTGAGCGGGTGACGATTCGTATTGAGGATTCGCCTGAGATCCTGACGCTGCATTTTGAGGATGAGGGCCCGGGCTTGGCGCCAGAACAGCTGAGTAAAATTTTTGACCCTTATTATCGGGCGTCGCCGACGGCTCCCGGCGATGGTTTGGGATTGGGTATCGCTCGCGGTATCGCCCATGCCCATGGCGGCGAGGTGGAGGCATCCAACCGAGCTGAAAGAGGGCTGCGCCTGACCCTTTTCCTGCCCCGAAATCCCCACTGACCGCACCTGCCGGCCAATGTATCAAAGTTGTTACATTGGCCTTGCACTTTGATACGTCAGCGAAATCCCCGTTGCCATAGACTCAAATGATGTTGTCCTTATGAGACAACTGTTTTTACTCACAACAACAACAAGGTGCCGACTATGAAACTGATCCGTCATTTAATGGTTGCTATCGCCCTGTGCGTAGCCGGTTCATCCGCCCAGGCGGGCGAGGTGGAAGTGTTGCACTGGTGGACGTCCGGTGGTGAAGCAAAAGCTGCTGCTGCCCTCAAGCAGATGATGGAAGACCAGGGTCATACCTGGAAGGATTTTGCTGTCGCCGGTGGCGGTGGTGAAGCAGCTATGACCGTTCTCAAAACCCGTGCTGTTTCCGGTAACCCACCCGCAGCAGCCCAGATCAAAGGGCTCGATATTCAGGAATGGGCCAAGCTGGGCTTTTTGACCAGCCTTGATGATGTCGCAGATAAGGCTAACTGGGACAGCATGCTGCCGCCTGTGGTGTCCAAGGTCATGAAATATGAAGGCCACTATGTAGCCGTGCCGATCAACGTGCACCGTGTGAACTGGCTGTGGGTCAACCCCGCTGTTTTCAAGAAGGCCGGTGCTGAAGTCCCGACGACTCTGGACGAGTTCTTCGCGGCCGCAGACAAACTTAAAGCCGCAGGCGTTGTTCCGCTGGCTCATGGCGGTCAGGCATGGCAGGACGCCACTCTGTTCGAAGCGGTCGCACTTGCTGTGCTAGGTCCAAAAGACTACACCGCCGCGTTTGTCGAGCATGACATGGACGTGCTTTCCGGCCCGAAGATGGTCGAAGCATTGACCAAGTTCCATCGCATGCGTGATTACATTGATCCCAACTCGGTGGGTCGCGACTGGAACGTTGCCACCAAAATGGTCATCAACGGCGATGCCGCGATGCAGATAATGGGTGACTGGGCCAAAGGCGAATTCACTGCGGCCGACAAAGTCGCCGGCAAGGACTACCTGTGTGTGCCTGCCCCGGGTACCCAGGGCACGTTCACCTTCAATATTGATTCCCTGGCCATGTTCAAACTGAACGACGAAGAGAACGAAAAGGCACAGAAAGATCTGGCCCGGACCATTCTGGAGCCCGAATTCCAGACCCTCTTCAACACCGCCAAAGGCTCGATTCCCGTGCGTACAGACATGGATATGTCGAACTTTGACGCCTGTGCCCAGAAATCGATGGAGGCCTTCAAATCGACGGCCGATACCGGCGGTCTGGTGCCAAGTTTTGCCCACGGTCTGGCAACCACCAGTGCGGTCCAGGGCCAGATTTTTGATGTCATCACCAACTTCTTCAATCAGAAAGATGCGGATCCGAAAGCAACGGCCAAGAGTCTGGCCTCAGCTGTCCAGTCTGCACTCTGATCCTGTCAGGCAACATTCAATAAGGGGCGTGCACATAGTTGTGTGCGCCCCCTGACCGATTACGGTTGAGGAGTTTCAAGATGGCTCAGCTCGGAGCGGTGTCCCAGGCGACACCCCGGCGTCCCCGTGTCCGTCTTACCCAGCTTTTGGAACGTCTGCTTCCCAAATTGGCGCTCGCGCCGACGGTGGTGCTGACGCTGGTGGGTATCTACGGCTTTATGATCTGGACCGGCGCGCTGTCGCTGACCAGTTCAACCTTTCTGCCCAGCTATGAATTTGCTGGATTCGAGCAGTATCAGCGCCTATTCGCCAATGACCGGTGGATGACGGCTTGCCAGAACCTGGCGATATTCGGCGCGCTATTTATTGGCTTTTGTCTCGCAATCGGCTGCTTTCTGGCCATTCTGCTAGACCAGCGTATCCGCCATGAAGGCATGATCCGCACGATTTATCTTTACCCGATGGCATTGTCGATGATTGTGACCGGTGCGGTTTGGCAATGGATTCTGAACCCCAGCCTGGGTCTGGAAAAACTCATGCACGACTGGGGTTGGACCAGCTTTCAGTTCGACTGGCTGACCGACACTGACATGGTCATTTATACCATTGTGATTGCTGCCGTGTGGCAGGCGTCCGGGTTTGTGATGGCGCTGTTTCTGGCAGGGCTGCGCGGTATCGATGGTGCCATTATCAATGCTGCCCGTGTTGATGGTGCAAGCTTGCCCCGTATTTATCTGCGAATCGTGCTGCCAGCGATGCGCCCGGTATTTTTCAGTTCGGTGATGGTGCTGGCCCATATCGCAATCAAGAGTTTCGATCTGGTGACCGCCATGACGTCAGGTGGGCCGGGATATGCATCGGATTTGCCGGCTCTGTTCATGTATTCCTTCACGTTTACGCGCGGCCAGATGGGGATGGGCGCTGCCAGTGCGATGTTGATGCTGGGAGCACTGTTGGCGATTCTCGTGCCGTACTTGTATTCGGAACTCAGGGGGGCGCGCAATGCTTGATTCCACGCGTAAAGCGCTCACGCCCAGTCGGGTACTGGTGTATGCAACCTTGTTGCTGGCCTGTCTGGTTTATCTGATTCCCGTCTTCGTGATGTTGATCACCAGTTTCAAAACGACCGGTGACATCCGTACAGGCAACCTGATGAGCATGCCCGAAAGCTGGTCGCTGGAAGCCTGGAGCAAGGCCTGGTCCTCTGCCTGCACCGGCGTGGAATGCAACGGCGTAAACGGGTTTTTCTGGAACTCCCTCAAAATGACGATTCCGGCGGTCCTTATTTCCACAGGGCTTGGCGCTATCAACGGTTACGTGCTTTCAAAGTGGCGTTTTCGAGGGTCCGACCTGTTTTTCAGCATGCTGCTATTTGGCTGCTTTATTCCCTTTCAGGTTGTGCTGCTGCCGATGGCCTCAACGCTGGGCAAGTTGGGGCTGGCAAATACGACACCCGGCCTGGTGCTGGTGCATGTGGTCTACGGGGTCGCGTTTACGACGCTGTTTTTCCGTAACTTTTATGTTGGCGTGCCGGATGCGCTGGTGAAAGCCGCGCGCCTTGACGGCGCCGGATTCGTCACCATTTTTGTGCGCATTATGTTGCCGTTGTCGACGCCCATTTTCATGGTGTGCTTCATCTGGCAGTTCACACAAATCTGGAATGACTTTCTGTTTGGAGTGGTGTTTGCCAGTGGCGACAGTCAGCCCATTACAGTGGGGCTGAACAACCTCGTGAACACCAGTACCGGGGTCAAGGAATACAACGTCGACATGGCGGCTGCGATGATTGCCGCGCTGCCCACGCTGCTGGTTTATATCCTGGCGGGCAAGTACTTCATTCGCGGGCTTACGTCTGGCTCGGTCAAAGGTTAAAAGGTCCTACAATGGCACAATTACAACTCAAGGGTATCCGCAAGACCTACGGTAATGCCGCTCAGGAAACCCTGAAAGGCATTGATATCAATATCGAGTCCGGCGAATTTCTGATTCTGGTCGGCCCTTCCGGCTGTGGCAAGTCGACTCTTATGAACAGCATTGCGGGGCTCGAATCCATCACCGAGGGTGGCATTTACATCGATGGTGAGGATGTGACCCATGCTGAGCCCAAGGACCGGGATATCGCCATGGTATTTCAGTCCTATGCGCTCTATCCGACGATGACCGTGCGGGAGAATATCGCGTTCGGGCTCAAGATCCGGCGTATGCCCAAAAACGAAATTGAGACAGAAGTGCAGCGTGTCGCCAAGCTGCTTCAGATCGAGCCATTGCTGGATCGAAAGCCCGCCAAACTGTCCGGTGGGCAGCAGCAACGGGTTGCCATGGGACGTGCATTGGCGCGTCGGCCCAAGATCTATCTGTTCGATGAACCGCTGTCCAATCTTGATGCCAAGCTACGTGTCGAGATGAGGACTGAAATCAAGCGCTTGCACCAGCGGTTAGGAACAACCATCGTCTACGTCACTCACGATCAGATTGAGGCGATGACGCTGGCGGATCGTATCGCGGTAATCAAGGACGGTGAGTTGCTGCAGCTGGGTACCCCCAAAGAAGTCTACGAGAGCCCTGCAACACGTTATGTAGCAAGCTTTATTGGCTCGCCTGCCATGAGCTTCATTCCGTTGCAGGTAGAGGGCGAAGCGGGGAATCTCAGGGGGCGACTCAAAAGCGCAGACGGTGACGAAATGTTTGTGCCGCTGCCGGAGAAGCTCTCCGCCTGGCACGGCCGCGAGATCCATCTGGGCATTCGCCCGGAACATATCACCCAGCCTTTGGCCCACAAGCAGGATCAGGCAACGATTGCTTCGGGTATCTTCAGAATAGAGGTAACCGAGCCGACAGGGCCGGATGTCATGGCGCTCACTCATATCAATGGTACGGAAGTGCATTGCCGGCTCGATCCGGATCATACTGTGGCACCCGGGCAGCCAGCTGAACTGATGATCGACATGAGTCGTGCCGTATTTTTTGAAGCAGGGCAGGAGGCCAGGATTGATGCCTGACCGGGCAGAGTGGCCGGCCTGATAAGCCTGACGGAAAAGCGGCTGCGATAGTCGCCGGCTGTGGTTTGGACGCGCCGGCGCAATGCCATGTCTTGTGCCCGGTCGCGTTCTTATACGATGCGCTATGCTGTAGGGTAGAAGAGCGGTTGCCCTGACAAGGAAGGGAGCCTCGATTGCGACGAGCGGAGCGATCTTGCGCCACCGCTGCAGTGCACGGTGACCAAGCAAACGGCCTTTGGCACCCACCGGGGCTTGTTCTATTTTGCCGCTGACGACCCGCATAAATTGAGAGATCTGTTGAAACATCAGGAAGATCTCGACTTTTACGTGTAATCTCTCGGTTAAAGCAGCAGAGAGGTAGCGCTTTGGATCCTCTGGAAACAGATAATCACGAAGTTGGAAAATTGAGCGGTCTTGTGGAGCAGTTGGACCAGGCAACTGCTGCGCTGGCCCAGGCCCAGCCCTTGGACCACATCGCCAAGGCTCAGGTCGTATTTGATCTGGTTCGGCGTGTGCTTCTTCAGGAAGGTGGCTGCGCGGCTATCGAGGCGCGTGCCCGATCACTTGAACAAGCCGGAGTTTTTGAAGGCACCGATTGGGCCTGGCCGGAAATTCTCATCCCTTCGCTGACAACCTGGTCGCTCAAGAGTGGTGTGATCGACACACTCGTGCTCGAGGCGCTCAGTGAATTGCGGCTGGTGGCCGTTGCCAAAGGTGATTATGTCCACAGTCGCATTTCTGCGGAGCAGGCCCACCACTACCTGACGCAGGTACTCGCGATTAATCTCGAGTTGCTGTTCGGCGTTGCAACCGAGGGAGAGCGCGTCCGGCTGGGGCATCATGCCGCTATTCCCAGATCGCTTTTCAAACATCTTGCAGACCGGATCGGCTACGAACATATCATCGATACACTGATAGCCGAGATCTGGCGCATTCTCGAACAGCGGCCAATCCAGACTGAATCTGTCAAGCAGATGATCACGCAGATTGCGATTTGCCGCGCCAATCCCGATATCGACCTTGGCGGCAGCGGATCCGGTGCTGACCGGCTGGTGAGCAGCCTGTTCGGGCCTACCCAGGCGTGCAGGGAAGATCCGGGCGTCGGGATCTATGAAGAGCGTATCGCCTCCATGGATTCACGCGGGCTCCTGACTGAAGCGACCGGTTGCGCCAGAGCGATGCATGACACGGGGCTGGTCTCTCCTTATCACGCTGTATTATTGCGCTTTTTGCTCGATCAGGGCGACCAGCTGATTTCAGAGGCGCTGGGCCTGTCCAGTACGGGCCGGGATTGCCTGCTGTGCTACCAGGAACTGGTGCACGCACTGATCAACGCCAGTGTATACCCACAAACAGCACAGGCCGTATACGGGCTTGCGTTGCTTCTGGAACGGGGGATTTTGTATCAGCTACCCGTGGCACCAGCGTTGTGGCGACAAATCTCCCTGCCAATATCATCCCACGCCGCTGTGCGCCTGAAGCTGGTATACGGCGAAACGCCATCACCGGGCGCCCGATTGCTGGAGGGCGTGCTCTGCATGCTGGGGCAGCCTTTGGGCGTTGGCCAGGGCAACAATCCGACCTGCCAGTCGGCGCGGGCTTTGTCGATGTGGGCTTTCAATGATCCGGACTACATGCTGCAAATGGTGGTATGGGCGGCCCGTGACGACGAAATCATCATGCATTTCGAAGGTCAGGCCATTTCATCTCAGGAAAGCGAGTCGGGCGTTGCTGTTGAAACACCGCTCGATCTGGATCCGGTATCGCTGATTGTGGTGCCTCACCTGGACCGCATATACGCGGAAATGGGGCGTCGTTGTATTGATCGGGAAGGGGATCCGCATCGGTGGATTAACCCTGAGTTCCATGGTTGGTGGTGCGGCCGGGGGTTTCGAATCAATGTTGATGTGGCGACGGGGCAGTTGACCGATATGGACGAGTTCCTGCGCCACTTTTATGCGAGTTACCATCCCTACTTCAACGGTAATCAGCCGTTGATCCACCCCCAGCCCGCTGGCATCGCAGTGACCGACAGTGTCGCCCGCTTTATTGGCTGGCATGCCATCACAATACTGCGGATCGCGCTGGACCCACAGAATGTCATGCGGGTGTATTTCTACAATCCCAACAATGACAGTGGACAGAACTGGGGGAATGGGGTCGTCGTCAGCACAGCGGGGTTTGATGAGCACTTTGGCGAGGCATCATTGCCATTTGAGGAGTTTGCTTCGCGGCTTTACATCTATCACTTTGACCCGCTGGAACATGGCGTGCTCGCCAACGTGGAGCGGGAAGCGCTGGACCGTGTCATCAAATTGACCCATGAAAGCTGGGGGGCTGACCGGTTGCCGGCCATTGATCTTCAGGCTGATTCCGGCCTGTAGATCAACAGTCCCGTTTGAAGCTGAGTCGCGCCTTTTGAACAGGCGGGCTCAGTGAAGCTTGGTCTCTCTGAGTTTGCGGACAAAGTCCGGCGCGTCAAAGCTGTCTGCTCTGGCACTATCCCAGTACTTCACGAACACCGGATTATCGGTCTTGCCGTCGATGAGGACACCAGGCTCCAGAAACCGGAACAGGTCCATGTAGGGCTGTACTTCGTTCTCGGATATCCGCCGAATGATGTGTTCTGGCCCCAGCTCCTGCGGATGATTCAGGCCTGCCGCGCCCAACAGATTGGCCAACGCGTCCATGGTGTTGCGATGAAAGTTGCTGACCCGCAAGCTTTTGTCGGCAACGTCGAGCTTGTTGCTGCGCCTTGGGTTCTGGGTTGCAACACCACTGGGGCATTTGTCGTTGTGGCAGTTAAGTGACTGGATGCAGCCCAGTGAGAACATGAAGCCCCGGGCCGAGTTGCACCAGTCGGCACCCAGTGCGATGGTCCTGGCTATATCGAATCCGGACGTTACTTTCCCTGCCGCTCCGATCGCAATATCTTCCCGCAAGTTGGCGCCGACCAGCGTGTTGTGAACCAGTAGCAAGGCTTCCGTCATCGGCATGCCCAGCCGGTTGATAAACTCGAGTGGAGCCGCGCCCGTGCCGCCTTCACCGCCATCAACAACGATAAAGTCCGGTCGCTTGCCGGTCGCCAACATGGCTTTGACCAGAGAGAACCACTCCCATGGATGGCCAATCGCGATTTTGAACCCCACCGGTTTGCCGCCCGAGAGTTTGCGCAGGCGCTCGATAAACGTCATGAGCTCCAACGGCGTGCTGAACGCGGAGTGTTGAGCTGGCGATACCACTTCCTTGCCTACCGGAACGCCTCTAGCCTCCGCTATTTCGGGCGTTACCTTTGCGGCGGGCAGGATGCCACCGTGCCCCGGCTTAGCGCCTTGCGAGAGTTTTATCTCGATCATTTTGACTTGGTCCAGCGCGGCATTCTTCACAAACTTCGCTTCGTCGAAGGTGCCATCGTCGTTCCGGCATCCAAAATAGCCGGAGCCAATTTCCCATACCAGATCGCCGCCGTACTGGCGGTGATAGCGGGAAATGGACCCTTCGCCGGTGTCATGATAAAAGCCACTTTTGAGTGCACCATGGTTGAGGGCGAGGATGGCGTTGGCAGACAGCGAGCCGAAGCTCATAGCTGAAATATTGAACACACTGGCGTTGTAGGGCTTTTTGCAATCTTTGCCGATCAAAATGCGGAAGTCGCTGTGATCGTGCCCGACAGGTTTAAGTGAGTGGTTAATCCACTCGTAGCCCTCGTGGTACATCTCGTGAAGCGAGCCGAACGGGCGTTTGTCCAGCACGTCTTTGGCACGCTGATATACAACTGAGCGTTGTTCCCGGGAAAAGGGCCGTTCTTCAGTGTCGGCGTAGATAAAATACTGGCGGATTTCAGGTCCGATTGATTCAAGGAAGTAACGTAAGTGCGCCAGGATCGGGTAGTTGCGGCTGATTGTGTGTGTGCGCTGGTTCAGGTCATAGATGCCGACAGTGATGAGGATTCCGAACAGGAGTGGCAGCAGCGCAAACCACGGATCAAGCCAGACCAGTGGCAAGGTGATGATAAAACCAATCACGCTGCCAGTGAGCGCGCCATACCGCAATGGAAGTGGGGAAAGTTTCGACATGTGCCTGATGATTCTCCTGTTTTCCGTTGGCCGGCTATTGCCCGCCTTTTGGTATTGGCCCTAGTGTAGAGGATCAGCTTGCCAGAACCTTGACCTGATCTGCCAGCCTGCGGGCATCATCCGGGTCATGACTGACCAGAATGATTGCTGCACCGCGATGTTTTTCGGTTTCCAGTAACGACCAGAGTATGGCACGGGACTCGTGATCGAGGCCGGTAAACGGCTCATCCAGCAGTAAAACAGGTTGCCTGCGCAGCAGCGCACGGGCCATGGCAACCCGCTGGCGCTGACCGCCTGAGAGCTCGGTAGGGTAACGCTGCCATAATCCTGCCAGCCCGACAGTCTCAAGTAGCATCCGAATGCGATTGTCATCGTCAGCCGTCAGCTTCAGGCCCGGGTCGATGCCAAGCCCGATATTGTCCCGCACAGGCAGATGGTCGAACAGGTTGTGCTCCTGAAATACGGATGTCACCGGTCTTTGCCAGGGAGGGGCGCTAGTGAAACTTGTCTTGCTCCAGAGCAAGTCACCAGTATCCGGCTCCAGGAAACCGGCGATCAGATTGAGTAGGGTACTCTTACCGCAACCGCTGGGGCCCGTAATGGCCAGGCACTCGCCTGCCGCTACCTGGCAGTCGAACTCGAAATGGGATGCGGAGCCCGGGTAGCGGAAACTGATCTCATGAACGTCGAGCATAAGCGTCTCCCGAGTCATCATCTGAAATTGGATTGAGCGTTTCGGGCTCTGAAATAACGTCAGGCAGGCGTCTTCCGATTCGTTGAAGTGTGGCGAATATGCCGGCCAGAACGCTCACAAGTAACAGTGCAGTGCCTGCAGCTGCATCAAGTTGATAACTGGCGAGTTGCTGATACAGCAACATCGGTAGAGTGGGGCTTGCCGGGTTGCCGAACAGGGCAATGATGCTGAAGTCTCCCAGTGACAGCGCGATGGCGTAGGCGAGGGCCAGTGTGAGTGGTCGCCGGATCAGCGGCCAGAAAAGGAACTGCCAACGATAAAAACCTCGAATGCCGAGTTGATCCGCCACCCTTAGCGCTCCGGGTGATACCGACGACATAGGCCCCCGGAGTACCTGAATTACAAATGGCAATGCCATCAGAGCGTTAATGGCCATCACCAGCGCCAGCCCTTGTGTAACCGAGCCCAGTTGCGGTCGCATCAGGATGAACAAGCCCGTGCCCAGCACCAGTGCAGGCACTACGAGTGTAAGGTGACCGCTGGCTTCAAGAAGTGCGGCCATTTTTGCGTGATGGCGTTGTCGCATTCCGCTGCTTGCGGCAAGGATGGCGAGACCAAAGCTGACACTGACAAGGCCTGCACCGATGGCAACCAGCAGGCTTCTGGCAAGGCTGCTCCAGAGTCGGAAATCCGCGATATGGTCTGCCAGTCCGGGTACACCCTTCAGGGCCATCGCTAGAATTGGCGCCATCAGAAAGACGAAAAACAATCCGAGTAGGGCGCCGTCCCGAATCCGGTACCACCCTTCAGTATCGACTCGTGAAAATGTTTCGGATGAGCCGCTGTATGGCAGCAGATCTCGGGTTCGTCCGTGACGGCTGGCCAAGGCCCAGAGCGAGCCGCAGACAATCAACTGAATGATCGCCAGCAGGGCAGCCTGTCCAAAATCGAATTCGTATCGCAGCGCCTGATAGATGGCCACTTCAATGGTCGTTGTCGAGGGGCCGCCGCCGAGCGTCATCACGATGGCGAAGCTGGTAAAACACAGTGTGAATACCAACGCGGCAAGGCCGGGTATCAGGCGCTTCAACGCAGGCCATTCAAGAGCGCGCCAGATTGCTCCGCTGGTCATCCCCAGTTGGCTCGCTATTTTCCAGTGACTGGCGGGTATCCGTTCCAGGGTCTGCACCATGACGCGTGCAGCCAGCGGCGCATTAAAGAAAATGTGGGCCAGCAGGATGCCCTGCAATCCGTAGAGGTTCCAGCGCCAGTCAATTCCGCTGGTCGTCAGCAGGGTGTTAAGCCAGCCAGTGCGACCGTAGACCGCCACAATGCCGAATACTGCCACTATAGAGGGCAGCACCAGACTTAACTCCATCAGTCGCAAAAGGGCGTTGCGTCCGCGGAAGTGTTTCTGGCGTACCAAGGCCCGGGCAACGGGCGCCGCAATAACGAGGCTAAGGAGGGTTGAGAGCGCAGCCTGAACCACGCTGAACTGGATAACCTGCCGCAGGTAGCTGCTCTCCCATAGACGGGCGAGAGCTCCACCCTCCCATTGCCAGATTAGCGCGCCGAGGCCGGCTGACGAGATCAGCGCGATGATGCCGGCAATCACCAGGCCGGGGCCGAGTTGCCAGCCCGCGACGCTCAGGGGCGGGTTTCTCAATTGGCGATCGCGTTCAGCCACTCACTGATCCAGTCTTTTCGGTGGTTGGAGACCGTTTCCGGTTTTATAAAAAGGGTTTTATCGGGTTGTATCAGGTGGTCAAACACAGCGGGCAGCGCATCGCCGATATCTGTGGCGGGGTACATTACGTTCTTCAGCGGGATCTCATTCTGGAATCCGGGCTTTAACATGAATTCGAGAAACTGCTTCGCGAGCTCCGGATGCGCGCTATGAGCGACTCGTGCCGCTACTTCCACCTGAAGATAATGCCCCTCAGAGAACTCGGCGGCCTGGTAACGTTCAGTCTTGTCTACCGCCATGTGGTAAGCAGGCGAAGTGCTATATGACAACACCATGGGCGCCTCGCCATTCATGAACAGCGAGAAGTAGGCATCGCTCCAGCCTTTTGTGATCGTCAGAATTTTAGGTTGAAGCTGCTTCCACTTTTCCGGTGCCTGATCGCCGTATATTGCTTTCATCCATAGCATCAGGCCCAGGCCGGGAGTGCTGGTGCGAGGATCTTCAATAATGATTTTAAGGTCATCCGGCGCGTTGATCAGCGCCTCCAGACTTTTCGGAGGTGAAGCGAGCTGTTTGGTGTCGTATACGAATGCAAAATAGCCCCAGTCGTAAGGCACGAAGGTGTCGTCTTGCCAATCAACAGGAAGCGAAACTGCTGACGTATCAATGTTATGGGGAACCAGTAGCCCGGTTGCTCTGGCTTCAGAGAGTGTGTTGGCGTCCAGGCCCAGAACAATGTCAGCCGGAGTGGAAGAGCCTTCAAGTCGCAGCCGGTGCACCAATGCCACACTGCTGTCGAGTGCAACAAAACGGATCTGGCAGTCGCAGCCGGCTTCAAAGGCAGTTTTGATGGCAGGGCCCGGGCCCCATTCCGATACAAATGACGGGTAGGTGTAGACCGTTAGCGTTGTTTGCGCGTAAGGAATACCGGGTGCTATCAGAAACCCCAGCGCCAGCAGGGCTTTTTTAAACATGGAGGCCACCGTTAATCGCTAATTGGAAAGAGTCGATACAACGGGGCGCGCGAAAAAAACCGGCAAAGGCTCAATCCCTGTATCGGCATTATCCGTATCAGGTTCCGCGGGTTTGATCTCAGCCTGACTAAAACAATCTCAGGCACCCCGATGAGATGGTCTAGGATAACGTATAAGGGCAACAGAAAAATACAACGGTTGGATTCGGCCAAAGTTTCCAGTCGAGATTGTTGGTAATGTGTGATGTTTAGACATATAACTAAAACGGTGCGGGAATTCAGGGTTATTGATATTTTTTAAAGTGACTAAGAGGACTTTTACAGAGTTTATCGGCTGTTTTTGCCGGAATGCGCCATGAAACTCACTGAATTTTGATATTTTGAGTTCAAATGAATAAACTTAAGCGCTTGTAACTTAGTACCCGGTTAAAGGGTGCACACATTCGGTGTTAGGAGGCTTTACGTGAGCGAAGTCGTAAAAGACGAATACTCCACCGACTATCAGGCAGGTCAGGACAATATTACGCCCCTCGGGCTTGACCTACACAAGTCGGTGTTTTTTATTACCGCGATTTTGATAATCGTGTTTGTTGTCGGAACTCTGATGTTTCCCGACATCTCCAAATCGCTGCTTAATGGCGCGAAAACGGGCGCTATCGAGCACTTTGACTGGCTGTTTCTGATCAGCGGCAATATTTTTGTCATCTTTTGTCTTGCGCTGATTGTGTTGCCGGTTGGCAAGATTCGTCTTGGCGGGGACGACGCGAAGCCGGAATTCAGCAATATATCCTGGTTTGCGATGTTGTTTGCCGCCGGTATGGGTATCGGCCTGATGTTCTGGAGTGTCGCTGAGCCAGTAGCTTATTATACCGACTGGTATGGTACGCCTCTGAACGTGGCGGCTAATTCGCCAGAAGGTGCCAAGCTGGCAATGGGCGCAACGATGTACCACTGGGGCCTCCACCCGTGGGCGATCTATGCTGTTGTTGCCTTGTCGTTAGCATTCTTTGCTTTCAACAAGGGCATGCCGCTGACACTGCGTTCCGCTTTCTTCCCGATCTTCGGTGATCGCGTGTGGGGCTGGATTGGCGATGTGATTGATATCATCGCGGTACTGGCCACCATATTTGGTCTTGCAACCTCTCTCGGGTTTGGTGCGCAACAGGCGGCATCGGGTCTGCACTACCTGTTTGATATCAGCAATGGTATCTCCACCCAGATGATTATTATTGCGGGTGTCACGACCGTTGCTCTGATCTCGGTTTTGCGCGGTCTTGATGGCGGTGTTAAGACCCTCAGTAATATCAATATGGGGCTCGCAGCAGCCTTGTTGTTGTTCGTGCTGGTTGCCGGGCCAACGCTGGAGATCTTCAGCACCATGTGGACCACGGCATCATCGTACGTTGGTAATATCGTGCCGTTGAGTAATCCGTTTGGCCGGGAAGATGAGAGCTGGTTTCACGGTTGGACTGTCTTCTACTGGGCATGGTGGATTTCCTGGTCACCTTTCGTCGGTATGTTTATCGCCCGTGTCTCCAAAGGCCGGACTGTAAGAGAGTTTGTTACCGCTGTACTGTTGATCCCAACCCTGATTACAGTCGTTTGGATGAGCACTTTCGGTGGCTCTGCTCTGGCGCAAATCCAGTCAGGTATCGGTTCACTGGCCACGGACGGTTTGGGCGAGGTGTCGCTGGCCATGTTCCAGATGCTCGAGAATATTCCGTTCACCGCGATTACCTCCTTCCTGGGTATCGTGCTGGTGCTGGTGTTCTTTGTAACCTCTTCGGACTCAGGTTCGCTGGTTATTGACAGCATCACGGCGGGCGGCAAGCTTGATGCGCCGACTGCACAGCGCGTGTTCTGGGCTGTGATGGAAGGTGCTATCGCTGCAGCGCTGATCTTCGGCGGTGGTGCAGATGCGCTGACGACGCTTCAGGCGGGCGCGGTGAGTGCGGGTCTGCCGTTCACGATCATCCTGCTGGTGATGTGTTATGGCCTGATGAAAGGGCTATACAACGAGAAAGCACTGATGGATGCCGGCATGAAGTAAAGTCGCCCGGCAAACAAAAAACCCTGTCAGGTGGCTGACAGGGTTTTTTTATGGCTGGTCGCTTATTGCCAGAGCTCTGTTGCCCGAATCGTGTTCTCGGAATCAGGCAGACGCTTTGGTTGTTCTTGAGTCGGCGAACTGAGAGTTGGTGTGGTTGAACCGTGACATTGCATACTCCACCCGTGCTTCTGGCGTCAGGTGAGGGCGTTTGATCCCTTCAACGTGACGCAGGCGGGGAAGTAGCCCCTTGCCGTTCGCCATCTGAATGGCGAGCCCTGGTCGGGCGTTAAGCTCGAGCAGGATCGGCCCTTTGGTTTCATCCAGTACCAGGTCCGCCCCCATGTAGCCGAGGCCCGTCGCTTCATAGCAGCGTGACGCCATCAGCAGCATGGTGTGCCAGTCCTGAACACGGATATGCTTCAGTGACAGGTTGGTATCCGGGTGGACGGTCACTGGTCGGTTGTACTGCACGGCGTTGAGGCTCTCGCCGGTGGCGATATCGATGCCGACACCGATGGCGCCCTGGTGCAGGTTGGCTTTGCCGTCAGATGCTTTGGTTGCCAGGCGCAGCATTGCCATTACCGGATATCCCTTGAAAACCACGATCCGGATATCAGGCACCCCCTGAAACGAATAGTCGGTCAGTGATGAGCTGCACTGGATCAGGTCTTCAATGATTGCAACATCGGGCGTGCCGCCAAGCGAGTACAGGCCGGCCAGAATGTTGGTGAGATGGCGTTCGAGTGCGCCAATGGTGACGGCCACCCCTGATGCCTTGATAAACAGGTCATCTTCCCGATGGGTGATGACCATAATGCCCTTGCCACCGGAGCCCTTTGCCGGCTTGATGGCAAATCCGGACATGTTCTCGACCCTTTCCCGGAAGTGGGAGATTTCGTGTTGCTGGGCAACCACCTGCATCAGTTTCGGGCTGGCAACGTCGTACTCGGCTGCGACCAGTTTGGTCTTCAGCTTGTTGTCTACCAGAGGGTAGGCATGGCGCTCGTTGTACCGGGCAATGTAATCCACATTGCGCCGGTTCATATTGAGCATGCCGCGGCTGCTAAGCTCCCGTGGAGTGATCCACCGCATCAGTCATAGTCCTTCATGGGGTGGAAACGTCGCAGCTCGCTGAGCTTGTAGCCGGTGTACTGACCCATGATAAGAATGACGGCCAGCAGCACCAGATGGAGCTCCGGGAAGTTGAAGGTCAGGTGACTGGCAATCGGTACTGTCATCAGCAGATACGCGAGGATGGCAACAAACAGGCTGCCTGCACCCTGAACCACGACCTCATGCGGGCCTTCTTCTTCCCACAGAATCGACATCCGCTCGATCGTCCAGGCCAGGATAACCATCGGGAAGAAGGTCACCGTCATCCCTGTATTGAAGCCCATCTGATAGCCGACGATGCTGATCGCCGTACTCATAAAGATAACCAGTATGATGAGAGTCGCTATTCGCGACACCAATAACAGGTTGAGGCTCGAGAGGTAACCTCGTAGCAGGAGTCCTATGGCAACAACACTGATGAACGTGACCAGTCCTGGGCCGAGCGACGTTTGCAGAAACGCGACGGCAATCAGTACCGGCATGAACGTGCCGGAGGTGCGAATGCCCACAATAATCCGCATGAAGGCGACCACAAAAGCCCCGAGCGGCAGCAGAAGCAGCATCTTGAACATGCTTTGTTCTTCAATCGGCAGCTGGTAGAGGCTCAGGAACCCGAGCCCGTTCTGCATAGCTTCAGCGCGGGATAATTGCAGTGCAGGAACAGTCTGGCGCAGCATCGCAAAACTGACCACTGACTGATCAGCGCCCATGGCGTCCAGCAATGAGCTGGTCTCGCGGCTCCAGAGTAATACGTTTTCAGGCAGGCCCTGCTGGCCGTTCTGAGGGTTGAACGTCAGCCACTGCTCGCCGTCATAAATCTCGAGGAAGGGGCGCAGTGACTGTCGGCGACGCGCGTCTTCCAGCATGATGCCTTCTGATATGCGGGCCGGAATCTCGGCATAGTTGAGTAGACGCTCGAGCAATTCAACCCTGTTTGTGCCCGCCATCAGCAGGGCGGTGTTCTGGTTGGGGTCAGCAGAATCGAGAAGCTTGATCAGCTCCCGCGTCATGCTCTCAGGCGTGCTTGATTTGGCTGCCGCAAGCTCAAGCACTTCTGTTGCGGCGGTCTGTTGGGGTTCTTCCCAGTAGACTGTTTCCGGAACGGGTGGCTTTTGTGGGGGCGTGGGTTTGGCGTCCGGGTCTGGAATAAACTGCGCTTTGTAATACAGCGTCTGTTCGCCGGTTGCGCTCCTGATGGACCACTCTGCGCGCCTGTCACCTTCATCCTGTACGATTGAAAAACCATAGCCTGGTGACGCGGCTTGTTCCGACAGTACACGGAATCCGGGAGGTTCATCTGGCAGGTTCATGCTGATCAGGACCGGGTCGCCCTTGGCTTCAAAGTCGACGCGTGCCTCGATCATCCACACCGGACGCTGTTCACCCGGCAGCCAGGGGATGCCCAGTTCAAAATGCCGGAGCATGGATAGGCCGAGACCGGCGAAAATCAACAGCAGGACGGCGGCATAAAACGGATATCTGGATTTCACTTGTCGTCCTTTTTCTTGTCGCTTTCGTCTTTCTTCTTGTTGCTCTCGGCTTTATCGGACTTCTTGATTTTGTCCGGTAGCTCAGTGGCGAATGTTTTGCCCACATCAACCAGCATCACGTCGCGCAATATGTTTCGACCGACCAGCGCGGTATACGTCAGGTTCTGACGATCGGTAAGCGTGAATTCAGCTTTCTGTATGTGGTCGCCAATGGCAAATTGCATTTCCACAACGGCCCGGCTTTCGCCGTCGCTGTCACCTTCCTGAGACGACTGAATAATGCGGACGCGTCGGGCAACCGGGCGTTCCACGGTTTTCAGCTTGCCGTCAGCTCCCGGGATTGGGACATCAAAGCGCACCCAGTTATCGCCGTCCCGTTCGAATTTCTTGACGTTACGGGCGTCCAGGGATGAGGTTTCAGCGCCACTGTCGATCCGGGCTTCATAGGTATAGCCAAGCTCAAGGAAGTGCACATTTTCCCGCTCACCAACAATAAGCATGCCTTGCAGCCGCTGGGATGCCTTGGTGTTGGCAGGTTGCGGTGCTGAACATACGGGCTGGGGTTTTTCAGGGCAGGCCGGTGTTTTGATCTGGTCGCGAATAGTGTCGATGAGTGCGCGGGTATTTTCATTATTGTTGCGGACCATGCCGCGATGATGCGCTTTCAGGTCTTCACTGAGATTGCGGATTTCGGTGGACTGTTCTTGCTGCTGTGTTTCGATTGAGCCGAGATCCTTTTCGTCGACCAGCAAAGAGCCGGTTGAGCATCCCGCAGCTGCTGCACAAAGAAGACCAATCAACGAAAAACGGAAGGGCGAGCGAGTTGCGCGCGTTAGCATTTGAAACCTCTGTTCAGTGAATCCTGAATTATTCTGTTTAGGCTCGTCTTTCAAACCCTGATCTGACGCGCAAGAGTATACATTATTCCGTCAGTTTAAGGCTTTACCGATAGGTAAGGTCCTGTAAACCACAATGTTCTGCACGTATCAGCTTTTAAGTTGAGTGGAAGTTTAATATGCCTGATGGGCCGATGTCGTGGTTTCGCGCAAGGAATTAATGAACGCGTGTCATTAAGACAGCAAGTTGCTGCTTCTAGGCTTTTGGATCAGATGATTGAGTGTGAATGTAATGACCAGAATCAATGAGGTCATCAGAGCGGAGGAAATTCTGTGCGGCCGGCGGGCAGTTGAGGTACAGCAGCAGGAGTTCGCGTTGAATATCCTGATCCTGAATCCTGGAGGTAAAGCGGATCAGGTCGCGTATCGAAGAATCGGTGTTATCAGAAAATGTTTTCTCAAAACGCAGCTCAACCAGCATCTGCAGGCGTTCAAGATGATACTGCCCAGTATGCGTGAGGTGGTCTTTAAGGTTGAACTGGGAGGTGTTGGCCTCTTGTGCGACGGCGCAGTCTTGTCCGGTAGTTTTGCGCCATAAAGCTTTCAGCATGATCTTGTCTCGAATAATGTCTTGTCAGAGCCTGTATTGCTCTGAATTCAGTGTCCCTTCGTCACACGGATATCGCACGAAGACGATTCTGGCCAGCCGCTGTAAACACTGACTTATTATTATGTTTATGGTCAGAGTTGTAGCGTAGATTACGCACCGATGCCATAGGTGGATGTATCAACAAGAAGGGCTATTGGCTTTTTTGAGACCTGTCCATCAAACCGGCTGAGCGCAGGATCACCCTAAGCTTACTCTCTACCAATCCATCGCCTGAATGTCTTTACGGCTTTAGTCTGATGCGGGCCATGTGCACCTGAATATGCAAGCACAGGTGGCGGCTGAGAGGTAATGCTGGATAATGGGCTGCACCCAATCTAAAGAAGACTGTTGAGGAGTAGACATTGCCTTCGCTTTTCTCTCAGGAAATGATGCCGTACGTCATCCTGGTTGCTGCTGTGGCGGCTCTGATTGCCGTTGTTATCACTTACTTTGCGTGCCGGCACAAATGGTTACTGGCGGCTGGAAAAGCAGAGGCCGCACAAGCTGAACTCGGCGCACAGGTGCAGCGCAACGATTCACTGGAGGCGTCATTGCAGCAGGCCTCTCAGGATCGCGCATTGCTTGAGCAAGAGAAAGCACAGTGGGGCTTGGCTGATGCCCGTCAGCAGGAGAAGCTGACGGATGCCGAGACCGGGAGGGAGTCCTGGCGGCAACGGTCCGGTGAGCTTGAGAATCGAGTCGCGACTCTGGATGCAGAGCGTGCCGCTGCAGTACATCGTGAGCAGGCGTTGGAAAAAGAGTTAGCCGAGCTGCGGCAGCAGTTTGATGACACCCGCCAGGCACTGGCAAATGCCCGTATTACAACTCGAGAGCAGGAAGTGACTCTGGAAGAAGAGCGGCGCTCAACTTCAGAGAAACTCGAATTACTGGAGCGTAACCGGGATGCGCTCAAGCAGGAGTTCGAGAATCTGGCGAATCGCATTTTCGAGCAGAAGAGTGAGCGTTTCAGCCAGCAAACCCGCACCAGTCTGGATACTTTGCTGAATCCTTTCCGCGAACAGCTCACGGATTTCCGAAAGCGGGTTGAGGATGTCTACACCACCGAAACCCGGGACCGGCAGGCGTTGCGGACTGAAATTGAATCCCTGCAAAAGCTCAATCACCAAATCACTGAAGAGGCTGCAAATCTGACGCGTGCGCTCAAAGGTGACAAGAAAATTCAGGGCAACTGGGGTGAGTTAATTCTTGAGCGGGTGCTTGAAAAATCCGGACTGCGTAAAGGCATCGAGTACGACACCCAGGGCAGTTACCGTGGCGCTGATGGTCAGTTGTTGCGCCCTGATGTCGTTGTGCATCTGCCGGACAATCGCAACCTGATTGTTGATTCCAAAGTGTCGCTTGTGGCTTATCAGCAATGGGTAACCGAAGATGACGAGTTGGCGAAAGCGGAGGCGCTGAAGGCACACGTCGAGGCGGTACGTCAGCATATTCGCCAGCTGAGCGAAAAGGACTACAGCCAGTTACATGGCTTGCACTCGCCGGATTTTGTGTTTTTGTTCATGCCGATTGAGCCGGCATTTGTGGCAGCGTTCCAGCAGGATGAAAACCTGTTCGCCGAGGCGTTCGAGCACAAAATTATCGTGGTTACGCCCACCACGCTTCTGGCCACACTGCGGACGATAGAGAATATCTGGCGCTATGAGCGGCAAAGCCAGAACGCCCGGTTAATTGCGGATCGCGCAGGCGCGGTTTATGACAAGCTGCGGGTCTTCGTGGAATCAATGGAAAAACTGGGCGCGCAACTGCAAACCGCTCAGGGCACCTATGATTCTGCGATGAACACCTTGACCCGCGGGAAAGGGAATCTGATATCACAGGCGAACCGGTTTGTTGCGCTGGGTGTTCGGGTTAAAAAGACGTTGCCTAAAACGGTAAGGGATCGCGCCGAGGTCGACGACGACGTCGACGCAGAGCTGGACGACGCAGGAGAGAGCGGGCTGGATCTGGAAGGACCGGCGTCGGCGGATGACTGAAAACCGTCACTTGCAGGACTTTTGATTGGAATTCAGATCACAGCGTGGGTGATTTGTCTGACCTAGAATGACGTCGTGGCATGGTCAAACAGGCTAATGCAGAACGTGCGCTTGGCTATTCGGCGTTTTGCAGCGGCCTCTAAATGTCGTCTACAGGAGTGTTGCCAGTGATGCCTTCAATGCCAAAGACGTGTCCTATGGTCTGCCGGCCTGCCGCCGGCGGCAATGATGGCGATAGCGACGAGCACAATGGTGATACCGTTATTGTGGATTGAACAGCGCCTCCCCGGTTTGCTCCCGCCTCCCAGAACAGATTTCCTGCTGCACTCAGCAACTCCTTGGCACATGGATGGCATTGTTTAGGCTAGAATAACGGTGCCCTCAATTACGTTTTATCCGGCGGAGAATTTCAGGCATGAAAAGCAAGTGGATGGGAATCCTGTTCAGTAGTCTGCTTCTGGTGGAGTCGGTACAGGCCGCTTTACCTCCAGAGCACGAGACCCAGCGTCTGATGCTGGCAGTTGAACAAGCCGTTGCGGATGATCGATGGGGGGATGCCGGTGAGTACCTGAACCGGCTTCAGGCACTGGACACGATCAAGCCTACCGACTACCAGTTTTATCGTGGCCTTGTTATGCAGCAGGCCGGGCACTTCAACGAAGCGACTGCAGCGCTTGATGCCTATGTCACGTCGGCTGGCGCAGAAGGCGAGCATTACACCGAAGCCCTGAGCCTGATCACTCGCATTGAGCGGGATCGAAAATCTCGTGGAGCAGGAGAGCAGGGTATTGTTGAAATTCAGCCCCTTGCATCGATCAAGCCCGCTGCAAAAAACAACGTTGCCGCACTCGAAAAGCTATACCTTACCAATTCACCAAGGGATGCATTACAACAGCATGCCAACAGTCTGTTGGCGTTGAATGCCTGGACGGATGGCAACTCGAAAATCATTCGGCCAGACGCCGTGCCTGATTTGCAGTATCGGGTGACGGCAGGCAAGGGAGAGCTGCAGGTACAGGAAACTGAAATCACCGACAAAGGCCGCTCGCGCGTGACCTCTGATGCGATTCCCGTATACGGCATCAACCCGCTGCTGAAATGGGATTGCCCGGATGACGGGCGTACCTGTTGGGTTTACGACCCACGTGATGGTTCCCGTTGGCTGAAACTCGGCTCCAACGCCGATGCGACTGAAGAGCTGGCAAGCACGCTGGGCGATCTGATCCGACGCTTACAGGCGCCTTAATCAGTCGCAGCGGGTCTAGCGTGTTCCCGCTGAAGAATCCGGCGCCGGTGGTTCGTCTTCCCGCCAGGCGCCGGGGGTCATACCGGTCCACTTCTTGAAAGCCCGATGGAAGGTCGACGGCTCTGTAAAGCCGACCAGATAGGCGATGTCATTGATCGCACGTTCCTGTTTGCCGAGATAGTAAATAGCCAGGTCCCGACGCAGCAAATCCTTGATCTCCTGAAATGACGTATTCTCCTGCTTCAAGCGCCGCCTCAGCGTCTGCGGGCTGACGTGAAGTTCTGATGCAATCCACTCAAAATCCGGTGTTGGCTGTGTAAAATCACGCCCGATCAGCTTGCGGATTTTGCCTGCAAAAGTGTTATCGGCGTCCGGTCGTGCCAGCAGGTCGGCTGGTGATGTGCTCAGGAACTGCTTCATCTCGGCACGATCACGAATCACCGGGGCGCTCAGGAAGCGGCTATTAAAGCGCAGTTCGGTGCGGCTGGCGCCAAACTGAAGCGGGCAGTGAAAGATGTGCCGGTATTCGTCGCCGTGGGAGGGTTCCGCGTAGCTGAAGCGCGCACTGTCCAGTTTTATGGCTTGGCCAATCAGCCAGCTGCAGAGGCGGTGCCAGATTACCAGAATACTCTCGCGCAGAAAGTACTGCGGGTCATGGATCTCGCCTTCGATCTCGAGCACCAGGCGTGCTTCCTGGCCCTCTTTTTCAAGTCGCATGGAGACGGCGTTTTCGAACAGATTGGAAAAATGATGGCAGCGAACCAGCGTGCTTTCCAGCGTTGTGCATTCCAGTGCCAGAGTGCACATAGTGGCAAAGGTGCCCGGTCGGCAGCGCCTTGGGCCGAGTCCGCCGAACTCATCCTGCATGTCTTCCCAGATAACTTGCATCAGGCGGCTGAACTGAGCGCTGCTGACCCGGGCACGAGGAGCCTTGAGTAAGTCAGGGGAGATGCCTGCGTGTCGAAGTAACGCATTGATATCCCGGTTTTGCAGTTCAGCGCCGCTAAGCGCTGAACGCACAAAATGTCCGGAAACCGTTAAATCTGCCATCCGTTATCCTGCTCAACCATCTTAAGTCGCACCATCATAGAAGCCAGTGCAGGCTATGGAAACTGGCCCGGGGCAAGAATTATGGAAGATCAGGCCAATTACTTTGATGGAACGGGCTGTTGGCGCAAACAGAGTAAATTGTCAATCTGTGTTCAAATAAGAACGCTGCGCAGAAACAACAAGCAGACACAACAACAGGTTGCCCGAGAACAGTTAATCCAGAAAGGAGATGTTATGGCCGGTCCGCTGAAAGGTCTGAAAGTGCTCGACTTCACCACGCTGCTGCCTGGGCCCTATGCCACCATGATGCTGGCCGATATGGGCGCGGAGGTGTTGAGGGTTGAGTCGCCCGACCGGCTGGACCTGACCCGGGTGATGCCGCCACACGACGGTGGCGAGAGTACATCGCATGGTTATCTAAATCGCGGTAAGCGGTCGTTGGCGTTGGATCTGAAAAAGCCGGAAAGCGTCGATGCGATCAAACAGCTGGTGGCGGACTACGATATTGTGATTGAGCAGTTCCGACCCGGTGTAATGGAGCGGCTCGGGCTGTCCTACGAGACGCTAAAACAGATCAATCCATCGCTGATCTACTGCGCCATTACCGGTTATGGACAGACGGGTCCTTATCGCCTGAGGGCAGGGCACGATATCAATTACCTGTCACTCGCCGGCGTCAGCAGCCATTGCGGGCGCAAAGCTGATGGGCCGCCGCCGCTGGGTATTCAGGTCGCGGATGTGGCTGGCGGCTCTCATCACGCGGTTATGGGGATTCTGGCAGCAGTCATTCATCGCCAGCAAGCCGGCGAAGGGCAGTTTGTCGATATCAGCATGACGGATGCAGCCTTCGCGCTGAACGGCATGGCCGGCGCGGCCTGTCTCGCCGGCGGCGTGAATCCTGAGCCTGAAGCTGCGCTACTCAATGGCGGCAGTTTCTACGACTACTATGAGACAGCGGATAAGCGCTGGCTGTCAGTGGGCAGCCTTGAACCCCAGTTCATGAGCCGGTTGTGCGATGCGCTGGGGGTGTCGGAGCTCGGCCGGGTGGGGTTGAGTCAGAAACCTGAAGATCAGGCGATGCTCCGCGATGCGTTTTCGAAAGCCATTCGCAGCCGGACATTGCAGGAGTGGAGCGAGGTGTTTGCCGAGCAGGATGCGTGTGTGGAACCCGTGCTGTCGCTCAGTGAAGCCTCGGCACACCCGCAGCTGCAGGCGAGAGGGATGGTCATCGGGGTCAGTCGCGAGGGCGGCGGCGAGCAGCCCCAGATCGGACACCCGCTCAAGTTCAGTGCCACACCCTGCGAGTCACGGTTCGTTGGTCGCAAGTTGGGTGCGGATACCGATGAAGTATTGGCGTCGCTGGCTGAAGCTGCCAAGGGGCGCTGATCTTATGGCTGACCTTTTTGCCGATAGTCTCCGGGCGTGACGCCCACCCGCGCCTTGAACTGTCGGTGAAATGACGTGGTTTCACTGAATCCCAGGCGCAGGGCGATATCAGGAATCGGCAGTGTGGTATTGGCCAGGTAATCTTCCGCGATAGATTGCCGTACATCGTCCAGTAATGCCTGATAGGAAGTGCCCTCCAGGCTAAGTTTGCGCTGCAGCGTGCGGCGGGTCATCCGCAGATTTTCCGCAACAATATCCTGTCGACTGACCCCCTGGACCAGTTGTTGTCTTATAGCCTCGCGCACGCGCGTCATCAGTGCTGCCTGATCTTCCATGCCGGCCATCTGGGTTTGGGCATGGGCTTCCAGTGTGCGTCGCAATCCGGGATCAGGCTGGCGCAGGGGGATATCGAGCAAATCCTTATGTGCGATTATCCGGTTATCAGCAGCGTTGAACTCAACAGGGCAGCGCCATCTTTCGGCATAGGCATGTGTATATTCCGCGCCAGGTGAGCGTCGCTCAAGGTGGACTGCCATCGGTGCGGTATCCCGGTCATCGGCGAGCCACCGGGCATAGTGAATCCAGGAACTGATCACATTGTCGATAAGCTGGGGCCGCACGACGGGATCCGGATAGCCGCACTGCCAAATCAGGTTAAGTTCGTCTCCGCTGACCAGAACCTGGGTCAGGCCCATGTCACCTACCAGTTTTTCATAGGGCGCGATACGTTGAATCGCCTCGCCCAGCGTAGAGCAGCTCATGGTGATATAGCCCAGCACGCTGTAAGAGCCCGGCTGGACGAAATCTCCGGTTTCCAGTCCCAGTATGGGGTTGTCGGAGGCGTTGCACAGCAGGCGGATAAAGTTCTGGAAGCGGCTGCCGTCGATCCGGCCTTCGTCAGACTGAAAGTTTTGGGGGTCGAGTCCTGCTTGCTGGAGCAGCGGCGCTGTCGCGATGCCAAGGTGATCGGCTGCCCGAAGGTATTGTCGGATAGCCGCGACAGATACGGTGCCGAGTGTTGGGTGTTTAGCTGTTGTCATGCTGTGCAATTTTATTGTGTGTGTTCGGAGTTGCGAGCAGACATTAAAGAACGGCACACCGAATTTGGCAATGCGGAATCTGTTGGGCAGCGAGTAATAGCATGGGAGAAGTGGAATTTCAGGCAATAAAAAGCCGAACTGATACTCTAGTTCGGCTAAAAAATTTGGAAACAACGAAAGTGCCTGAAAAATTCGTTAATCCGTTGGACGATGCCCCATTTGGCGACGGAGGGACTACTGACTCCTCCGTCATGGGGGATACTGCCTACATCCACATTTCTAATGATAGAGATAGATGTCGTGGGCGTCTGTATGTGATGCGTGTCGCAGTGTAACGGTATGTTGTGTGAGCAACTGCACAACTGAGGAAGCACCTGCCATCATCAGGACGAATCGGCATTTCCTCAGGCGTTTTCCGACACCGCCGGGCGAGTCTCGGTAAACAGTCGGGTCTCGTAGGCCTCGACCAGCCCCTGAACGGCTGCATTTTCGACTTCCTGCCCCGTTGGCGTACCCAGTTGGGCGTCGATGCGGCAGAGCGCCATACCGGCTTCAACCGAGATGTAGCCGGCCGTTGTTTTGAGCGCCTTGTGATTGATGCCGTCGTATATGCGTCGGAATGCACTGGTTGTGCAATGCTCCGGGTTTTCAAAGTGAGCGATGATCGCGTACTGGTTATCGCCCACTCGGCATAGTGCGTCCATTGGTCGAATCAGATGGCTCAGGCGCCGACCGATGCCAACGGCCAGTTCGCTCATGGTGCCGGCACTGTGCTGGCGTTTGAGAGGTTGCCAGTTGCGGATACCGACCAGCACATAAGCTGATGCGCCGCCGCGGGCTTCAGCCTGTCGCAGGCTGCGTTCAAGACGTTCCCGGGCATAGCTGTTGTTACACAGGCCCGTTTCCAGGTCGATGATATTGCGGGATTCCAGCTCACGGTTGTTTTCGATCAGCAGGGCGTTTGCAGTCAACAAGGTATTCTGACGGTCAGCCATGCGGTCCGCGGCAAACACCCTTGGCAGCAGTTGCTTGCTCATGTCCGATTTATAGATGAAATCATCCACGCCTCGATCGAATGCTTCTGACAGCGCTGCAACACTCTCACGGGCCGTCAGCAGGATCACATAGGTGTAATGGTTCTGTTGTTCGTCCAGTTGCCGCACCTTGTCGGTAAGCTCCAGGCCATCCATTTCAGGCATCAGCCAATCGGCGACCAACACGCTAACCGCGCGTTGTTCCATCAGCTGAAGGGCGTCGGAGGCGTTATTAACCACCCGAACGTCGCGATAGCCTGCTTTCTTCAGGGCGCGGCTAACGACCATGCTGCTGAACTTGGCGTCATCAACAACAAGAATGGGGAGATCAAGATTTGGCATGCTATTTTACTACTCTTGGTTTCGATCCATGATGCGGCATTGCGGCCGAGTTGCTATCCTTGGCGACCGAAAGGAGGCGCACCTGCGGTTCTCTGTGGGTCGCGTCAGGCGGCATACACAGTGAATGTCCGTGCTTTTTTCGCGGGCATTATAGCGCGAATCGGGCGTCCTTCTGCTGTTAATTGTAAAACCTGCGGACATAATCCCGGTGTTGCGGCGTATTGTGGTGGCATTGCGTGATCGCCTCCGCATTTTGACGCCTTCGATCGCGCGTATTCCGGCGCGGCAAATGCCGACGAAGATCCAGACAAAGACCCCTGTATTGAAAGGATATCTGTCATGCCTACTTTTGACATTGTTTCAGAAATTGATATGCACGAAGTAACCAATGCCGTTGATCAGGCCAAGCGTGATCTGGGTAATCGTTGGGATTTCAAAAATGTAGAAGCCGACTTCGAACTGGATGACAAAGGTATCACGCTCAGCGCCCAGGAAGAGTTCCAGCTCGAGCAGTTGGTCGATATGCTGCGCATGGCGTTTGCCAAGCGAAACATCGATGCACGTGCGATAGTGGAAGACGGCGACAGCAAGTCCGGCAAACTGGTCAAGCAGCATTTCACCCTGAAGCAGGGGATTGAGACTGACGACGCCAAAAAAATCGTCAAGCTGATCAAGGATCAGAAGATGAAGGTTCAGGCGAGTATTCAGGGCGACAAGGTCCGGGTGACCGGCAAAAAGCGGGACGATCTCCAGGCAGCCATGGCCGTGCTGCGTGAATCAGATCTGGACTTGCCACTGCAGTTCAATAATTTCCGCGACTAACAGGTGATCTGACATTATTAATCGGCTCCGATCCACGCTGGCCGCCGAAACCCTGCATACGTTCACCCGCTTGCCGGTCATCGTATTGCTGTTTTTGGGGTTCTCGGCGGGCCTGCCCTTTCTTTTGGTGTTTTCCACACTGAATGCCCGGCTGGCCGATGTCGGAGTCGAAACCGCGACTATCGGCTTTTTTAGCTGGCTGGGGCTGACGTATTCCATCAAGGTTATTTGGGCCCCGGTCGTTGATCGGCTGCCGCTGCCATTGCTGGACCGGTGGCTTGGTAAGCGCAGAAGCTGGATGCTGCTGGCGCAACTCGGTATTGCCAGCGGGTTAATGCTGATGGCCCGGGTTGATCCGGTCGAGGCGCCTACGCTGATGGCACTGTGTGGGCTGATGGTCGCGTTCTCGTCTGCAACCCAGGATGTTGCGATTGATGCCTACCGGATCGAAATAGCGGAGTCGAGGTTGCAGGCCGCGATGGCGGCATCCTACATTTTTGGTTATCGCGTTGCGCTTCTCGTTGCGGGTGCCGGTGCGCTCTATATCGCCGAGTTCTGGTCATGGCGCATGTCGTATGACGTGATGGCGGTTTTGGTAGGCGTCGGTATTGCAACGGTTTTGCTGATCCGCGAACCTAAAGTCAATCACTACGCAGCGGCCCGTGACCTTGCAGACAAAGTCGAGCAGGAGACGTTGAAGCGGGCCCATCTGCCGCCTGTGCTGGCGCGTGTGGCAGGCTGGTTTTCGGCTGCAGTGCTCGGCCCGTTCCTGGATTTCTTTGGCCGCTACCGTGAACTCTCTGTTTTTATCCTGATTCTGATCGCCACTTACCGGATCTGCGATATCTCAATGGGGGTCATGGCGAATCCGTTTTATCTCACGTATATGGGATTCTCGAAGACGGACGTTGCCGACATCACCAAGGTATTCGGTTTTGCGATGACGATCGCCGGTTCAGGGCTTGGTGGTGTGTTGGTGATGCGCTATGGCGTCAGGAAAATCCTGCTGCTGGGCGCCATTCTGACTGCCGCAACCAATTTGCTGTTTATCGCAATTTCCTTGCATCCCCCGAATCTCGTCACATTGGGTGTCGTTGTGAGCGCTGATAATCTCAGTGGCGGTATTGCCAATGTCGCGTTGATCGCCTGGTTGTCCAGTATGACCAGTGCCTCCTTTACGGCGACGCAGTATGCACTGTTCAGTTCGTTAATGACCTTGCCTGGCAAGTTTATCGGGGGCTTTTCGGGCGTTGTGGTTGCGGGGTTTGGGTACGCCGAATTCTTCCTGATTTCGGCGCTTATGGGATTGCCCGCAATCGGGTTGGCGTGGTGGATGCTGCGTCATGGCGCAAGGCTGGATGCCCTGTCGCCGCAACTGCAGCGTGAGGCATCTGAGGGCAGTCGGGCGTAGAACGAACGTCCTGTCTGTTCAGGGTTTCCAGCCAAACTGGCCAAGAGGAACCCTGCCGCGGCGGATATCCACTCCTTCTTCGAGCAATAGTCGTTGCTGCGTGCCAAAGCGTTCGGATTCTGGCGGAAAAGCAAGGCGGCCATCGCTGCGTAACACCCTGTACCAGGGAACATCCGAGTTCTCAGGTAATTGGCTCATCGTGCGTCCGACAAAGCGAGCCAGTCCCGGAAGGCCTGACAGGGCGGCAATCTGACCGTAACTCGCCACCCGCCCGGAAGGAATAGAGCACACCACCTGCCAGATGATCTGCTCTCGGGTGACGGGCTCGTCGGTATTCCGCGAGTTAGAGGCGGAGGGCACCGTCTACCTCAATCATGCGGCCAGACATGTAGTCATTTTCGATGATGAAGGCTGCCGCCGATGCAATTTCTTCAGGCTTGCCCATTCGTTTGACAGGAATGCCAGCCGACATTTTTTCAAGGGCTTCGGGCTTCATGGACGCTGTCATTTCAGTTTCAATAAAACCGGGTGCGATGCCCATAGCGCGAATGCCATAACGTGACAGTTCCTTTGCCCAGACCGGAACCAGCGCAGCGACCCCGGCCTTTGCTGCAGAGTAGTTGCTCTGGCCCATGTTGCCGGCACGCGAAATACTGCTAATGTTAATAATCACGCCCTTGTCGCCGTTTTCGATCATTTTGGTGGCGGCTTCACGGCCGCACAGGAAAACGCCGGTCATATTGACGTCGATGACAGCTTGCCACTCGGCCAGCGTCATGCGCTTCGAAATTTCACCATCGCGAGCCTTGATCATCAGACCGTCACGAAGAATACCGGCGTTGTTGATGACGCCGTTCAGTTGGCCGAAGTCTTCAATGATTGATGCGAAGGTAGCTTCAACATCGGCTTCCCGGGCGACGTTGCAGGTATAGGCGCGGGCATCGCCACCGGCGGCTTTGCAGGCCTCGGCGGCGGCTTCAAGTTTTTCGGGAACCAGATCAATCAGCGCCAGACGGGCGCCGCGGGCGGCCAGATATTCGGCCATTGCGCGTCCCAGGCCTTGTCCACCACCGGTAATTGCGATTACTGAATCTTGAAGTTTCATGTTCTGCCCTAATTACATTGTTAGTTGAATAGCTTATCGGAGCGTAAAGCGCGCGAGAGAGTGGTGAAACTCTCTCTGAAAATTCGGCGACAGGGATTATATCAGACGGCCCGCACAACTGTGTCGGGTTCGGTTTACCCACGCATTGTTATGAAGGAGCCATTATGGGCGTCCTGTTTCTTATGTTCATTGTGCTGCCCGTCGTGGAGATGGTTGTCCTGATCCAGGTCGGCACTGCGATCGGTGTGCTGAATACGATCGGATTGGTGCTGTTGACCGCGATTATTGGTGCAGCATTATTGCGCCAGCAAGGGTTAGCGACCTTACTCAAGGCCAACCAGCGGCTCAATAGCGGCGAGCTGCCGGCCAAAGAGGTGGCAGAAGGTCTGATTCTGGCGGTCGGTGGCGCATTGTTGCTAACGCCGGGGTTTGTAACCGACACCTTCGGCCTGATCTGCCTGCTACCGTTTACCCGTCACTGGCTTGCCGGAATCGCACTCAAGCGTATGGTCGTTGCGGGCTCTTCCGGCAATCGCTTCCAGTTTGGTGCCACCTTCGGAACGGGCCCGGGCCAGAGCCCTTTCCAGAAGGGGCCGGGCGGTCGTGATGACATCATTGAAGGGGAGTTCGAGCGCGAAGGCGAGAAAGGGGCATCCTCCGCCCCCGAGTCGATCGAAAAAAAATGAATTTTTTTGTTGTTGGCCGTTGAAAACATCACGCTCAACCCCACATACAGATCACCAGTTTGCTGTGGGTTGTGAAAGCCTGACCACACAAGGGTTTGAGCACCCCGGCAACCTCATTGCCAAAGATAATCTGACTATTGGAGAAAGCGAGCAATGAAAATTCGTCCGTTACACGATCGTGTTGTCGTGCGTCGTAAGGAAGAAGAAGAGAAAAGCGCAGGCGGGATTGTTCTGCCAGGCGCAGCCAAGGAAAAGCCATCCCAGGGCGAAGTAATCGCAGTGGGCAACGGTCGCGTTCTCGATAATGGCGAAACCCGCGCGGTAGCCCTTAGCGTAGGCGATACAGTTGTATTTGGTCAGTACGCTGGTAACACCGTGAAAGTTGAAGGTGAAGACCTGCTTATCCTGAGTGAGAGTGACATCTACGGCGTCCTGGAAAACTAATCCGGACCCGCGTCAACTTACGTCATTCGATACCCGTTCAAGACTAACGAATACAGGAAAGAGAATTATGGCAGCTAAAGACGTTAAATTTGGCGATTCAGCTCGCAAGCGCATGGTTGCAGGCGTCAACGTTCTGGCAGACGCAGTAAAAGTGACGCTGGGCCCCAAAGGCCGCAACGTGGTTCTGGACAAGTCCTTCGGCGCTCCGACCGTAACAAAAGACGGTGTATCGGTTGCCAAAGAAATCGAACTGCGCGACAAGTTTGAGAACATGGGCGCTCAGATGGTCAAGGAAGTGGCTTCCCAGACCAACGACACAGCGGGTGACGGTACCACGACCGCAACCGTTCTGGCCCAGGCCATCGTGAACGAAGGCATCAAGGCTGTAACTGCGGGCATGAACCCGATGGATCTGAAGCGCGGCATCGACAAGGCAACCCAGGTTGCTGTTCAGGCGATCCGCGACATGTCCAAGCCTTGTGACGACAGCCGCAACATCGCGCAGGTCGGCACTATCTCTGCCAATGGCGATGAAACCATCGGCAAGATCATTGCTGACGCCATGGAGCGTGTAGGCAAAGAAGGCGTTATCACAGTCGAAGAAGGCCGTGGCCTTGAAGACGAGCTGGACGTTGTTGAAGGTATGCAGTTTGATCGTGGCTACCTGTCACCGTACTTCATCAACAATCAGGACAACATGTCAGCCGAACTGGATGACCCGTTCATCCTGCTGGTAGACAAGAAGATCTCTAACATCCGCGAACTGCTTCCGGTTCTGGAAAGCGTTGCCAAAGCAGGCAAGCCGCTGATGATCATCGCCGAAGATATCGAAGGCGAAGCGCTGGCAACTCTGGTTGTCAACAACATGCGCGGTATCGTGAAGGTTGCTGCTGTTAAGGCGCCAGGCTTTGGCGATCGTCGTAAGGAAATGCTGCAGGACATCGCGATCCTGTCAGGTGGTACCGTGATTTCAGAAGAAGTGGGTCTGACTCTGGAAAACACGACTCTGGATGATCTGGGTACCGCCAAGCGTGTGAACCTGACCAAAGAGAACACCACCATCATCGATGGCGCTGGTGCTCAGGCTGATATCAGCTCACGTGTTGAGCAGATTCGTAAGCAGATCGAAGACAGCTCGTCTGACTACGATAAAGAGAAGCTGCAGGAACGCGTAGCCAAATTGGCTGGTGGTGTTGCCGTTATCAAGGTTGGTGCCGGCTCTGAAGTTGAAATGAAAGAGAAAAAGGCACGTGTTGAAGATGCGCTGCACTCAACCCGCGCTGCGGTTGAAGAGGGTATCGTCCCTGGTGGCGGTGTGACCCTGATCCGCGTTCTCAACTCGCTGACGACGGTTACCACTGACAACGAAGAACAGAACGCTGGTGTGAACATCCTGCGTCGTGCGATGGAAGCGCCACTGCGCCAGATCGTCACTAACGCTGGTGGTGAGGCTTCTGTTGTCGTTGCCAAGATCCGCGAAGGTGAAGGTTCGTACGGCTACAACGCCGCGACCGAAGCCTACGGCGATATGCTGGAAATGGGTATCCTTGATCCGGCTAAAGTGACCCGTTCTGCACTGCAGGCAGCGGCTTCTGTTGCCGGTCTGATGATCACCACTGAAGCGATGGTGACTGATGAGCCGGATGACGAGAAAGCCGGTGGCGGCATGCCAGATATGGGTGGCATGGGCGGTATGGGTGGCATGGGCGGTATGATGTAAACCCAACCCCGTCACAGTACCGAAACCCCGCGTTTTTACGCGGGGTTTTTTTTGGCCTGCGTCATGTACTTACCCCTCTTGTTTGTTAGACTCCTGAACTCTTGCGTATTTGCGCGTCAACCTGTTTTGTACTATGTCCGATCCCATCCAAACACCTTTCCTCAGACCCGGAAAAATCGTACTTCTGGTGGTGCTTGGCGTTATTGTTTATCTGTGTTCCCTCTTATTCTGGTTACCTGCCGGCTGGGTCTGGCATCTGTCAAAGTCCTATATTCAATTGCCCCCCGGGATTGTGGTTGAACAGGTGTCCGGCCAGGTCTGGCATGGTGCTGTGCGTACCAATATTCTCGGACACTCCCTGAATGTCGGATGGCATATCGATGGCCTGTATAGCGATGGGGCAGTTCTACCCCTGAGTTGGACGCTCAGAACGCCAGCTTCCCAGTTGAATGGTCAGCTCCGATTTCCGGGCTTTGATACGGTTGCTGTCACTGCGCGGGGTTCCGTCAATATCCCCGAGTTCAGTGCTGAAATCCGACGCAGTGGTGGGGCGCTCATTGAAGGCGATGTGAGTGTCGACAGTTTTGATCTGGCGCTCTCCGAGGGTTCTGTCGATTCTTTGAACGGTCGACTGCGTTGGGCGGGCGGTCGTGTTAGCTGGCCTATGGGGGGGAGCACTGAATCGGCGACTTTGCCGCCGCTCAAAGCCAATATTGATGAGCAGCAAAAGCGCGTCGATTTTCTGGTGTCACGCCAGGACAACCCTGATCCACTGGTTTCCGCCAGTTTGGCTCCAGACGGCGTTGTGAAAATTGAATTGTTCCGCCGCATGTTGGATCTGGTTAACCAGCCCTGGTCCGGGAATGCCGCCCCCGGAGATGTGGTATTCAGTGTTCAGCAGCGCGTGCTGCCGGCCGCAGGGTAGATGGCAATGAAGCAGCTTCTGAAATTATCCCAACACGCAACGCTGTCCCGCGGTTTGGCCAATGTGCTGTTGATAGCGCTTGTGGTGTATTTTGCATGGGTGATCGGGCGGTTGACCTGGATCGTTGCCTGGACCGATGTGGGATCTTCGCCGGTGCCGATGGCTCAGGGGGTAACATCCGGAGCTGTAGCGAGCCAGGACCCGCTCTCGAGCATCTACCTGTTTGGACGACCTGATGCCGGCGCACCGGTGGCTGAGGCCGAGCGTCGTGCAGCTCCGGAGACAAATCTGAGACTTAAGCTTGAGGGTGTGCTGGTTGCCGAGCAGTCGGAGAACTCCGGTGCTATAGTGGCAGGAACAGACGGCACGACCGCATATTACCGCGTGAGCGAGGTAATGCCCGGTAATGTTGAGTTGGTAGAAGTCGAGTCGCACCGGATACTGATCCGCCGGAATGGTCAGGTAGAGTCGCTGGCCTTTGAGGATGGTGACGTTGATATGATGGTCGCTCAGGTCGACGAGCCGGATGTTTCCTCCCCTGATGCGTTTGTCGATGCTGCAAGGCAGCAGCTGGAAACCCAGGGTGACGCCGCATTAATGAAATACGGGCTTCGTGCAGTTGAGTCTGGTCAGTCGGAAGGTTATGTTTACGACGGATCAAGCGCGATGCTGAATGCTCTGAACCTGAAAGCCGGTGACGTGATTACGGCCATTAATGGCCAGGCGCTGGGCGATCTGGATCAGGATAGGGAACTCCTCAACTCCTGGCGTGACTTCCCTCAGATCAATCTCGAAATTGCGCGGGGCGGAGCGCGCTTCACGGTGACTTACGCGTTACCGCAGTGAATTGACGACAACGAATGACAATAATATGGCAGGCAAGCCGGATCGGATTCCGCATTGCCTGGTTTTGATTACCCGGTACAGGAAAAAAGTTCTGCATGACTAACCAGAAAGCGCCATTTTTCCGGGTCCTGATATTGCTCGTCCTGCTTCCTTTTAGCATGGCAGCCCATAGTCAGGAAGGCACCTGGAAGCTCAATCTCAAGGATGCAGATATCCGTGCGTTTGTTACCCAGATAGCTGACATAACAGGTTATAGCTTTGTTGTTGACCCGCGTGTCAAAGGTAAGGTTACCGTGCTGTCGTCGGCGCCGATGGACAAGGACGAGATTTACGATCTGTTTCTGGCCGTTTTGCAGGTCCACGGTTTTACTGCCATACCGGGCGAAGAAGTTATCAAAATCGTCCAGCAGGTCGATGCCAAACAATCTGCCGAGTCGTTAGGTCGCTTTGATAAGGTTCCGTCAGAGCAGCTGATCACGAAGGTTGTCCAGGTCAACAATGCAAATGCCCTGGAGTTGGTCCCCATTCTTCGCCCGCTGGTGGCCAAGTACGGTCATCTGGCTGGTGTTGCAGCCGCGAACGCATTGATTGTGAGTGATCATGCGTCCAATGTGCGTCGTATTGAAGACATTGTTCGCGAACTTGATAGTCCCTCGAAATACGAAGTAGAGGTTATCCAGCTCAAAGAGGCCTGGGTAGGCGACATGGTGCGCCTGTTGCAGGAGCTGGCACCTGATGAGCTTGGGAAGGGCGGTAACGAGGCGGTCAAGAAGTACAGCGTAACGGCTGACGAGCGCAGTAATCGTCTGATCCTTCGCGGTGATCAGAATTTCCGGAACAAAATGCGCGGCCTGATCAGCAAGCTGGATCAGCCTTCAGCATCGGGCGGTGCCACCAAGGTCATTCGTCTGAAACATGCCGATTCCAAGTCCCTTGCTGAATTGCTTAAAGGTGTCATGGGTGAAGTGGCAAAGGAAACGCAGCAAGCGAAATCGGGCGGTTCAAGCGGCTCGGGCGGCGGCGCTGATTCGGCTTTCGCCATTTTTGCTGATGAAGGCCTCAATGCGCTGGTTGTCAGGGGCGAGCCGTCGATCATGCAGGAAGTGGATGCGATTGTCGGTGCGCTGGATGTCCGTCGTGCGCAGGTGATGATCGAGGCTGCCATCGTCGAGATAAGCGACGAAATGGGCGAGGATCTTGGGGTCCAGATCGCGCTGGGTGACGAAGGCAGCGGTTCGACTCCTGTCCTTGGCACAAACTTCAGCAACGTGGGGCGGAGCCTGGGAGATGTTATCGGTGCAATCGCAACGGACCAGCTGATTTCTCCTGCGGCCGGCGGTATGACCTTTGGTGTTGGCCAACGCAATTCAGACGGTATCACCTGGGGGGTGCTGATTCAGGCGCTCTCCAACTCGACATCGGCAAACCTGCTGTCGACACCCAGTATCATCACGCTGGATAATCAGGAATCCGAGATCATCGTGGGTCAGAACGTTCCCTTCGTGACCGGTTCTACCACCAACACCAGCGCTGGCCTGAACAATCCGTTTACAACCATCGAGCGCCGGGATGTGGGCCTGACGCTGAAAGTCACTCCTTCAATCAGCGAAGACGGCCTGGTCAAGCTAACGGTTGAGCAGACGACTGAGAATATCGCGGACAGCATTGATTCGGCGTCAGACATTGTGACGAACAAGCGCGAGATCAAAACCACCGTGCTGGCGGATGATGGCGAAACCATCGTACTGGGCGGCCTTATTCGCGAAGACCATTCGGTCCAGCGCAGCAAGGTGCCATTCCTTGGCGATATCCCCTACATTGGCGCACTCTTCTCATCTGAATCCGAACGCAAGATCAAGCGCAACCTGCTGGTGTTCCTGAGGCCGACCATACTACTGAACAAAGGTGATACGGTTGCTGCAACCGACAGCAAGTATCAGGGGTTGTGGGAAGTCAATCTGGGTATTCGGGAAAAGCTGGCGGACGATCTGGACAAGGTGCCTGATGTTTCTGAGCGACCGCCTATCGAGAAGTTGTTCAATCGCAACACCATGATTCCAAGCGCCAGCGAATCAGGTGAACCTGTCGTGAAAGAAGACGGCGAGTAACTTGCCTGGCGCATTGCCGCTGTTGCATTGTGCCACCGATCGATCTGATGCGGTGGCGCAATGCGCTGGCGGTGTATCTTCCGGTCGCTCCGTTACTCTGGCGAGGCGGGTAGCGGCGGCATAGGGCAATCCAGTTGATCTGCGACCAGCCTGAGAATTTCGTATTCCCACACGCTCACCTTCCCATCCTTCAGAATGCAGTGTCCGCAGGCGTCTATCACTGCAGGCTTCAGCATGGGCGATAGCCCCCTCAGCTGCTGCAGGGCTGCCGCGAGATCTTTTGCTGTTACCTTCTGTTTAAGTGCTCCCATCGCGCCCTTACGTGTTTCAAAGCCGGCAATGGCTTCCTGGTAGCATTGTTCTGCAGCTGCGGCGTTTTCGGTGGCCGTCCGTGCGGTCAGGCTCAGCAGTGTTGCCAGGCTATCCGCTACGGGCGCAAATTTCCGGTAGCGGACCCGGTCGGGTCTGGCGCCTTCGGGAAGCAGATGACGCTTGAGGAAGCTGAGAACCGCGAACTCAAACAGGGTAACCCGTTGATCAGCACGCACCAGGGTATCCAGCTGCTGCTCAAGAATCCTGCGCTCGTCCGGATCCAGCTTTCGCAATGCGGGCATCGCCATTTCAAGCGCTGGCAGTCGTATTGCACTGCCGAGCGAGTCCAGGGCAGGGTAGAAGCGGGCAATAACCTCAGGCTGGCACGCGTGCGCGCCCTTGCTCTCGCAGGCTGCCATAGCCCGTTCACGTTCACCCGCATTCATGCCGTGGAGGATCAGGCTGTAGCAAAACTGAACGGCCCCGGTGCGGGTGTAGAGCAGCGTGCGGAAATTAGCCGGCAAACGGGCCAGAAGGGTCTGGGCATAGGATTCGTTCGCCTGGGTGAGCGTGCCCGCTGTGTCTGACAGCCGGGTATCCGGGCTGACAGTCTGGCTTCTACCCGAGATGGGCGAGGTAAGCCCTTGTAGTCCATCTGTAAACGATCGGGTTCTCTGTGCGGTGTCAGGCCGCGGTTCGGATGCCGGTGAGGGTATGTCGTCACGGGTGCGGTTCCTGAGGCGGGCCAGCATACCCGGACTGATAGCCTTGATACGGTCTTCAAGAGGTGGGTGAGAGGCCAGCCAGGATGCGAAGCTGATTTTGACGGTTTCGGAGAAGCACATATGGTTCATGTCACTGGCATGGCGGGTGTGCTGAAAGTAGCCGCTGGTCTGCCCGATACGATAGAGCGCGCTGGCAATGCCTTCTGGATTACGCGTGAACTGGACCGCCGAAGCATCTGCGAGCATTTCCCGCTGGCGTGAAATGGCTGCCTGAATAAGGCGGCCGAAAAACAGTCCGATGTAACCGACTACCATCAGTCCCAGACCGGCAGCGATCAATGCGCCCTGGCCACGACTATCCCTCGACGAAGACGAATAGCCACGACGATAGAAGCTGGTGTTCATCAGGAACTGGCCGATCTGGCCGATCATCAAAATACCCGCCAGTATTGCAATCAGCCGGACGTTGATGCGCATATCGCCGTTGAGGATGTGGCTGAACTCATGCCCGACGACGCCTTGAAGTTCATCCCGGGAGAGTTGGGTCAGTGTGCCGTGGGTAACCACCATCACGGCTTCTCCGGGATTGTAGCCTGCTACAAACGCATTGATTGCCGTTTCGTTGTCCATCACGTAAAGATCGGGGACGGGTACGCCGCTGGCTATTGCCATTTCTTCCACTACATTACGCAGCCGGCGCTCGTCGGCATCGTGACCTGACGGGTCGAGCTGGCGTGCGCCTACCATGTTGGCAACGCGTGCGCCGCCGCTGGCCAGATCAATCCATCGGAACAGTGAACCAAGGCCGATGATCGTTACTACAGCGACGGAGGTGAGAATACCCTGCCGGCTCAGCAGCCAGGTACCAAAGTTGGCCGTGACTTCTGCATCACGGGTGATTAGGTAGCCGAGCAGATCAACAACCAGCGTGATCAGGATAACGGCAATCGAAAACAGGGCAATCAGAACAAGGGTGTTGCGCCGGGCCTGTGCCTGGCGCTCAAAGAAGCCGGAAGTATGCATGCTGTCCCCGTATTAGAAGCTGACCTTTGGGGCCTGACGCGCTTCTTCGGTTTCCAGTTGCAGTTGTTCCGAATGCTTGAAGGTAAACATGCCTGCGATGATGTTATTCGGGAATTTCTCCCGGTACGTATTGAACACCATGATGTCATCGTTATAGGCCTGACGGGCGAACGCAACCCGGTTCTCCGTGCTGGAAAGTTCCTCCATCAGTTGCTGGACCGTCTCATTGGCTTTCAGGTCCGGGTAGTTTTCTGCCACAGCATAGAAGTTGGCCAGCGCCTTGCTGAGCATATTCTCCGCAGAGCCCAGTTTTTTCACCTTGCTTCCATCGGCGGGATCACCGGCAGCATCTTTTTGGGCGGATACCGCATTGTTACGTGCATCCATAACGGCGGTGAGCGTGCCTCGCTCATGCTCCATATAGGCTTTTGCTGATTCCACCAGATTGGGAATCAGGTCGTGCCGGCGCTGAAGTTGTACATCGATCTGGGCAAAGCCGTTTTTAAAGCGGTTGCGAAGCGATACCAGGCGATTGTAGATCGAGATAACGTAAATTACGGCAACGGCGATGACCGCCAAGCCGATGAGGGTTGAAATCATGCGGTGTCCTTGTCGTTTGGGGCGAATGCTTTTGAGCGTTTAAGCATCAATTACCCGTTATGGGTGCTGTCCACGACCAGTTTAGCGTGAAAGTCAGCGATAAACTGCTCGAAATCCGCCGGCTTCAGGGGCTTGCTGAAGAAATAGCCTTGCGCCAGTTGGCATCCCCGGTTGCGCAGATAAAATTCTTGCTCCTCGGTTTCCACCCCTTCGGCGATAACGGCGAGATTAAGGCTTTTACCAAGATCAATGATCGTATTGGCAATGCGGGTATCTTCATCGTTTACCAGCAGATCATGGATAAATTGCTTGTCGATTTTGAGGTGCTGTACTGGCAAGCGTTTGAGGTAAGTAAGCGAAGAGTAGCCGGTGCCGAAGTCATCAACAGCGATATTGATGCCGTGATTACGCAGCTGATTCAGCTTTTCCACGGCGCTGTCCAGGTTTTCCATGAATCCGGTTTCCGTCACCTCCAACTCCAATCGCCCGGGAGGAATCGAAAAGCGCTTCAGTGTATCCAGTATCTCGCTCACGATGTCCTCTTGCTTCAACTGGACGGCTGAAAGATTGACGGCAATGCGGATGGGCATGCTTTTGGCGGACCACTGCGCCGCCTGGGCGCAGGCCTGCTCCAGCACCCATTGGCCAATCTCGACAATGGAGCCATTCAACTCGGCGAGCGGTATGAACTGGTCTGGTGGAACCAGCCCCTGTTCAGGGTGTTCCCAGCGAATCAGTGCTTCGGCCCCAATTATCCGGCGGGTTTCCAGGTTGATCTGGGGTTGGTAGACGAGATGGAACTGGTTCTCGGGAAGTGCCCGTTGCAGATCCTTCTCCAGCTTTTTCCGGTCGCGGATAGCCTGATCAACGCTGGCAACATAGAACTGGAACTGGTTCCGCCCTGCCGTTTTGGCCAGGGTCATGGTCTGCTCGGCGCGCTGCAGCAACTGTTCGCTGTCGCTCGCGTCATCGGGGAAGAGGGTGATGCCGATCGTTGCGGTGGTGTTGACTTCGCGACTGCCAAGCTGAACGGCACGGGCGACTTCTGCCAGCAGCCATTCGGACGTTGCGGCGCATTGGTAGCCGTCCTTGATGTGCTGGCGGACGATAACAAACTGATCACTGCCCAGTCTGGCGGCTTGCAAGGTGCCGCTTTTACAGCCGTCGTTCAGTCGGTCTGCGATGGTCTGCAGCAGCAGGTCGCCCATGTGGTAGCCATGCTGCTCATTGACACTTTTGAGGTCATCAATCCCGAAACAGAATACGGCAAGTCGCTCGTTTCTCCGCTGATGTTGCTCCAGCGACTTTTCAAGCATCGTCATGAACAGTTCCCGATTAGGCAAGCCTGTGAGCTTGTCGTATCGGGATAACCGATTGACCCTTGCTTCTGCATCTGCCTGCTTCTCCTGGTTGTCGGTAATCGCCACTAGCAGGTTATTGGTGGCATTGACCCACAGACCCAGTTCGTCACTCCGGTGGCCACGGGGTAATTCCAGTAGCGTGTCGCCAGGATTGTCCGGGTTAACCCGGGATATAGAGTTGATGATCCGAAACAGAGGGCGAGTGAGCAGCAGGTGGAAAACGAAGTACAGCACGAGGCTTAGCACCACCGCGCGGGCAACGCCCGAGAGAAAGGTCAGTGTTGCCCTCTCGAGCCAGGCGGCGGCAGCAAAAGCAGTATCATAGCTGACATCAAGATAGCCATAGACAGTGCCATTACCGGCGCCGCGTATCAGCGGAACGCGATAGGCGCGTTTGGCAGAGAAAATCGGGTCGGTGAGCGCGCGATATTCCGCCGGAATGGGATCCCTGGACAGCTTGGCAAGCGTGTCGCCATCCGGGTGGGTGATGCCGGCGTACTGAATCGCTTCCTGCTCGAACAGGCCGTCCACGACTTGTCGGGCAAGATCTTCATCAATGCTGTACACGGCCTGAGTACTGGCGTCACGTACCAGCGCAAGCGTTTGTGCGGCTTGCTGATCGAGATCACTGGATACCCTGCGAGCATCCACGACAACCTGGCTGGCACTTAGCAATATACCGCTCAGTAGAGCAATAAAGAGTACCCAGCGGAGGATGCGATACCCCAGCCGATGTTCGAGCTTATAGTGTTTTGTCATTGTCTGGCGCTTGGTTCATCGCGCGGCAAAACCGGTGAGTGGGCTGCCACTAACAGAACTGCACGTTTGCCCAAGGGCTGACAGAACACCGCTGCTGTCGATGTGCTGCCTGCAATCTGAAATCCCAAAGGCGCTGATATTATTGTTTTGGTTGTATCTGCCTGTTTCAACGGAAAGCGCCGGCAGTTGCAAATGGTCGATTCCGTTAAACACTGGAATGCACCATATGGGTGCAACGCTATCTTGTTGAAATTAGGGCGCTTGCTAATAACGTTTGCCTGCCTAATTAAATAGCGGTTGAGAGCGGTTTAGTCCAGTGAAGAGATGTAAAGGAATGCAATAAAAAACGCCTGCTAAAGGTAGCAGGCGTTTTTTGTCCCGGTGCACCAAAGGCGCAACCGGGAAAACGAAACTGGCGCGCTCGATCAGGCCAGGTTTTCGTTTACAAAGTCCCAGTTCACCAGGTTCCAGAATGCAGCCAGGTAGTCGGGACGGGAGTTGCGGTAATCGATGTAGTAGGCGTGCTCCCATACATCGACTGTCAGCACAGGCTTGTCAGCTGTTGTCAGCGGCGTGCCGGCGTCGTCAGTGTTGACGATGGCAACGGAGCCGTCTGTTTTCTTGACCAGCCAGGTCCAACCTGAGCCGAAGTTGCCGGCAGCCTTTTCATTGAACTCTTTCTTGAATGCGTCAAAAGAGCCAAAAGCCTTGTTGATAGCGTCAGCTGCAGCGCCAGTTGGCTCGCCGCCGCCATTCGGGCTCAGGCAGTGCCAATAAAAAGTGTGGTTCCAGATTTGGGCTGCGTTGTTGAAAAGTCCACCGCTTGAGGTCTTGATGATTTCTTCAAGGGATTTCTCAGCTTCTGGCTTACCTTCAACCAGGCCGTTCAGCTTGGTGACGTAGGTGTTGTGGTGCTTACCGTAATGGTATTCCAGGGTTTCCTGAGAAATATGTGGCTCAAGTGCGTTTTTTTCGTACGGCAGTGCAGGAAGTTCAAAGGCCATTATACGGTTCTCCCTCGTTTCGCTTTTAATAGTATTGACGATCCTGCAATTTGGCCGACGGTGTAAGGATTGCTCGGCGGACATTGCAGATCGTGGTGACAACTCTAAAGAGCTTAACACCCCGGATAGGGCGATTCCACGGTGTAAGAGCTTGGGGCTGGGGAAATTTTTTCAAGGGGCGGGTAAAAAAAAGGCCCCGGAATTGGCGTGTCACCAATAGTCCCGGGGCCATTGTCACAATGGATGCTGATGTCGGCTCGGCTGTTGATGCTACCGGCCTGGTCAGGCGTTTCAGGCTGACGTCAGCGAGCAGTCGAACTCCGGGCAGTTGGGGAGAAAACTGGCACAGTTTCTCACTCGCCAGATCAATTCTTCGTAACTGTCCGCCACGATATTAATGTGGCCGAGTTTGCGTCCGGGGCGTTCCTGCTTGTCGTAAAGGTGCAGGTGCGCATAGGGCAGCTTCAGGATATCAGCACTACTGCCGTTACTGCCGATGATGTTGATCATGCAGCTGACGCCGCGAGGCGTAACATCGCCCAGAGGCATGCCGGTGACGGCGCGAATATGGTTTTCGAACTGGCTGGTCTCGGCGCCCTCCATTGTCCAGTGCCCGGAGTTGTGGACACGAGGTGCCATTTCGTTGGCAACAAGCCCGTCAGCTGTTTCAAATAGCTCAAGTGCAAGAATGCCAACATGACCCAGTTCGTTGAGCAACAGCTTGATATAGCGCTCTGCATCTTCCCGAATGTCTGCGCTGAGGCCTGGTGCCGGCGCAATCGAGTAGCGCAGGATGCCTTCGCTGTGGACGTTTTCGGCCATCGGGTAAACTGCAAGTTCACCATCTTCGCCGCGCGCGGCAATAACCGAAATTTCACGACTGAAATCCACAAACTTCTCTACGATCAGTTTCGGATGGCCAATCGATGACCAGGCCGCTTTTGCATCTTCAGGCGATTTCAGTACCGCTTGTCCTTTGCCGTCATAGCCTTCGGTATTCGATTTGGCGACGACAGGACAACTCAGTTCTTCGGCAGCTTGCTGCAGCGCTTCAGGGCTTTCGGCGATTCGCCATTGGGGGGTAGGGATGCCGAGATCACCAAACAGCGTCTTCTCTGCTTCCCGGTTCTGACAAATGCGAAGCGAGCGGGGAGATGGATGCACTGGCTTTTCAGCGGCGATGCGCTCTGCAACATCTACGGGCAAGTGCTCAAACTCGTAGGTAACACGGTCGACTCTTGACAGGAAGTCGTCCAGATACTCGTTGTTGCGATCAACAATGACTTCGCCGAGCCCGACACTGGGGCTGCCTGAAAGATCGTAAAATACAAACTGGTTGGCTAGCGGGTAGCCCGACAGGGCAAGCATTCGTCCTAGCTGGCCTGCTCCGAGTACACCAATGCGCATGGGTTTCTCCGGTGAAGTTCGAATCAGTCGTTGCGGGGGTCAGGGTTGTCCAGTACCGCTTGGGTCTGGCTGGCACGGAAGCTTTCAACTGCAGCGCGGATGTCGGCATTGTGGAGGCCGGCAATCTGCGCTGCCAAAAGACCTGCGTTAGTTGCGCCAGCATTGCCGATAGCCAATGTACCCACGGCAACGCCGCCCGGCATTTGAGCGATCGACAGCAGAGAGTCCAGTCCGCTTAGTGCTTTTGACTGGACGGGGACTCCGAGCACGGGCAGAGGAGTCTGCGACGCGATCATGCCGGGCAAGTGAGCAGCGCCGCCAGCGCCGGCGATGATGATCTGGATGCCGCGATCGGCTGCTGTACGAGCGTATTCAAACAACAGGTCTGGCGTGCGGTGCGCGGAAACAACGCGGACTTCGTAACTGACGCCAAGCTTTTCAAGCATGTTGGCTGCATGCTCCATTGTCGGCCAGTCCGACTTTGAGCCCATAATAAGGCCAACTTGCGGCTGCATAAGCAACATCCCGGTATGTTTAAAAGGAAGCCGAGCATTGTATGCACAGCCTGCAGGCCATGCAAATAAGTTCAGATTGCACGCCCGGTGGCATCAGTCTTGGCGCCTCGGGCAAGGAATCGTTAAGATCTGAGCCCAATAGGTATCACGACTTGAAAGTCACCACCAAGCAATGGGTTGAGCAACGAGGTTGTTATGGAACCGATACGTCCGGAAAGGGATGAAGTGCGGGGAACAAAGAAGCCGGTTCAGGCTGGCGCAGACAAGAAAGCAGGCGACAATAAGCCGGCATCGTCCAGGCCAGTGCGCGGTGCTGGTGAGAAACGTTCGGGCGGGGCATCGACTGTATTGGTGATACTCCTGCTGGTAATTGCGGCGGCGGGTGGCTGGGCCTTATATAGCCAGAATCAACGCATTGATGAACTGTCGACGCAGTTGCAGGATGCCGAGCATTGGGCGAATCAGAGCAAGCTGATGCTGGCACGAGTCGAAGGAAAAATCAGCGAGACCGGGGAAACCCTCGAAAAGCGTGGCTCCACTCAGCAGGAAAGAATCGCCAATCTGGCGGAGCAGGCTAAAACAGCTGACAGCGAAATCCGTAAGCTCTGGGCGATCGCCAATGAGCGCAATCGTGATGCCATTGAGGCAAATACTTCTGCGCTCGCTGATATCAAGAAATCAGCAACAGGCACGGCGAGTACACTGGCGGCGCTAGAAAAAGCGCAGTCAGGCCAGGCTCAATCTCAGGAAGAGTTGAAAGCAAGCATTGAAAGCGTGTCGTCATCTGTGAAAGCGCTTGAGCCGCGCATCGTGCAAGTTCAGCAAGCAACTGAAGAAGTAAAGGGCGGTATCGATCAACGGCTTGATCGATTCGCCCGGGAACAGGGGCTTGCGCGGCAGGAACTCTTGGCTCGCATTGGTCGGCTCGAATCCGCCTCATCGGGTACGGATAACCTCAAATCGAGCCTTGCTGACATACGCCAGCGAATCGACAAAGTTGATCGCGCCATTGACGCTATCGATGCGTCCCGAGCCCAGCTTAATTCGCGGCTGATTAGTCTGGATAAAAAAGTTGACGGCCTGGCGGCGCCTGCGCGCTGAATTCAGAAGCAGCGGGCACAGGTAACGGTTTGTATCCATCCCTTGCGGTAGCTCTCAGTTTGCGAGGTGCCGCTGCTGGTATTATCCGGGACGTTGGGTTTCAGGGGATGGATCAAATGCGTGTTTCAAGGAGCATATCAGTTGCCGCGGTTTTGCTTGCCTCCGTGTTTTTGGCGGGCTGCCCCGTCAAACAGTCGATAGGCAAGAGTACCGGAGCGTTTCTGCATCCGGTGTCGGGGCCGGACTTTGTCCATATCGAAAATAGTGACTGGGACAGAGAGCGCAATGCTCTGCTGTATTTCTATCGTCCTCACTCGCAGTGGGCGTCAGATGAAATTGAGTCCCCCAGCGTTTATGTTGACGAACGCCACTACTTCAATATCCGCAATGACAGTTTTACCTGGCTGGAAGTCGCGCCGGGTGAGCGTCACATTATTATTCGCCGTCCTCTGCTTGGCCTGGAAGGTCTGTTTGATTTTGATCTGAGTCGAATAGCCGATGCCGTTGTGAGGGTCGATGCGGGCAAAGTCTATTACCTTCGCTACAACGAGGTAACGCCGCCATCAGCAACCCATCCGGAGCTCGAGCCCGAGCACCCGCTGGCCTCCGGCGATTTGCAGCTGGTGACACGGGATGTGGCGATGGCTGATGGCGAGATTCGCACCACCCAGTTTCTGAACAGCGACATGCTGGCCCCCAACCATGCTGCCGTGTCGATATCTGAAACGAATATCGACGATGATTACGAGCGCCACATGGACGAGCTCGAAGAAGCCAGGGAAGAGGAAATAGAAGCGCTGCGACTGGCGGGTCAATATGAGGAAGCATCCTGGTACTGGCCATTTGGTGGCGGGCCGATTGGCGAACTTGAGACTGATCGCCGTATGGCAGAGCTTGAAGCGTCCTATGCTCAGGTAGAAGCAGAGCGCGAACGCAAGATAGCAGCTGCCGAAGCGGCTGAAGAGGGAAGTTGGTGGTGGCCTTTCTAAGCAGTAAGTCAGCTGGAGCAAACACGACATCGCCCTGAATGTATAACGGCATTCACCGTAACGCCGCAAATTATCAAATGCGTCAGACTTGCGGGTTTGACGCCTCCTCCTGTTACCCATGCCAATGCCCGTCGGATTGTTTTTGATCAGCATGATTCCCTTGTGCGGTGTCAGGCTTTGGCTGAGCGATATGTGTCTTTGTGACGTTATTGCCGGTTTTGGTATGACTGACTAAACTGACACCCAGTGCAATTCAGGTGATGCTGCAGGTGTCAGAAACTTCTCGATATTCTTTTCGATGCGCTCGCGGTTTCAAATGAAAGGCCGGCATCATGGTGGATAGCGTGATACTGGCCTCCACCAGCGCTTATCTGATTGCCGACAGACTTGATTAAAGGTTTTATTGCCAAGGAAACGAAATGTCACTCATGGACTCTGTTGCCGGGCCCTTGCACTGGGCTCGAAAAAGACTCGATGTTGTCAGAAAATCCTGTGAAGAAACGCTGGTTCTGGTCGACCAGAATGGTGGCCACCGAGTGCGCGAGCTGCAGCATCTGTTAGAAGGTGTCAGCTTGTCGTTGCGCCAGCACGCTGATGAGCAATTGCAGAACGTGCAGATCAGGCTCGATAAGCTGAATCGTCTGCTGGCGCAGGAGGCGGTTCCTGACGAGCGCAAATCTCAGGTAGGGCGCCTGGCGCTCGACCAGAAAGCGGCATCCGCTGCTGCGCGATCCGGGCGGGCATTGAAGGGAGCGACTGCAAGAGTGCAATCCATTCGCCCGACGACCAAACCCGGAAAGTCCGGAGCGGCCAAGCCGCCCCGCACCGAAAACGCCGCAACCAAAAAGTCGCGTTAATTACAGGACGCCGATAGGGGCGGACGCTACGTCGATCAATGCCCGTCTGAGAAGCTGTTTACGGATTAACCAATTGAGAACAATTCAAAAAAACAGGACAAAAGTATTTGACACCCCCGGCCAAATGCTTAAAATGCGCGTCTCATCTGGATGACACAAGCACTGCTTAATGTTGTCCGCGCTGACATGGGTGGTTAGCTCAGCTGGGAGAGCATCGCCCTTACAAGGCGAGGGTCACTGGTTCGATCCCAGTACCACCCACCATTTCAGCGCTTTGTCGGTAACCCCACCGATAAATAGATGATAGTGCGGAGCGGTAGTTCAGCTGGTTAGAATACCGGCCTGTCACGCCGGGGGTCGCGGGTTCGAGTCCCGTCCGCTCCGCCATTTTTCCCTGGGTGGTTAGCTCAGCTGGGAGAGCATCGCCCTTACAAGGCGAGGGTCACTGGTTCGATCCCAGTACCACCCACCATTTCTTTTTTTCCCCTTCCTGTTACTGCAACCCTTACTGATTCTGATTTAAAACCTCACGTATTCCGTGTTCGCTTCGTTTGGATTAGCGCTTTCCAGGCAATTCATGTGGTTCTCATTTGCTGGGCTTTTTTTCGTAGCTTGCGTATTATTGCGCTGCAAATGGCGCCGTCTGTAATCTGGATCTGTGCCCATCTGAAAAACTGAAGAAAGGTAAAAGCACAATGTCTCTGCGTCTGAAACGCCTGTTTCTTCTATTCGCTGTTGCTGCTGTAGTCATTATCGGTCTCTGGTGGTGGAGCATGGGCAAGGAAACCACAGATGACGCTTTTATAGAGCGCGACGTCGTCTATCTTCGCCCCCGGGTCACTGGCCCGCTGGTGAACGTTGCAGTCGGCGATAACCAGCAGGTTAAAGCCGGTGAGGTGCTGGCGCGTATTGATCCTCAGCCTTTTGAGGTGGCGCTGGAAAATGCCAGAGCACGTGTAGCCAACGCCAAGGCCGCACTGGATAGTGCCCGTGGCTCGCGCGATGCATTTGTGGCTGATTTAGAGGCACGTAAAGAGCAAGCAAAGGCGGCGGTTTCAGTTGCCCGGGCGCAGGTTGTCCAGCAGCAGCGCACGCTGGACGCTCAAGACGCGCGAATTGATCAGGCCCGTCGTGACGTCAAACGTTACGAGGCGCTGGCGAAACGCAAACAGGTGTCGCAGCAGACACTGGAAAATACCCGTACCCAACTGAGCACGCTGGAGAGTGATCGTTCGGCGACTCAAGCAGCCGTCGCTGTGGCGGAAAGCCAGGTGCAGTCTGCCAGGGCCAGCGAAAAAACGGTGGATGCAGACGACAAGCGGCGTCCGGTTCTTCAGGCTTCAGTGGATCAGGCCGAGGCAAGCCTGGCGCAGGCGCAAGCGGATTTGCACCAGGCACAGCTCAATCTCGACTGGACGGCGATTACCGCGCCAGTGGACGGTTGGGTAAGTGAGATACAAAGCAAGACCGGCTCGATGGTCGGGCCTCAGTCAACGCTGGTGATTCTGGTATCCGGTAATCCGTGGATCAAGGCCAATTATAAAGAGACCCAGATTGGCGGTATGACAATTGGCGATCGGGTGTCGGTTGAAGTGGATGCCTATCCCGATCTGGAATTGAGCGGGCATGTGGCATCCTTTCAGCCGGGCACCGGGGCGCGATTTGCGCTATTACCACCGGAGAACGCCACGGGTAATTTTGTGAAGGTGGTACAGCGAGTGCCTTTGCGTATCGAGCTTGATGACGTACCCGAGCAGGTTCAGCTCTGGCCTGGTATGTCAGTGGTCCCCACTGTTCATCTGGACAGCCAGTCGCAGCCTGAATAAGGGAAGCATTACATGGCTGAGTCCACTCCTTCGGTGAACGGTGCCGGCAAGCGCGCAATTAATCCCTGGCTGATTGCGCCCATGGTGGCGTTGGCGGCTTTTATGGAGGTGTTGGACATCTCCATTGCCAACGTCTCGCTGCAGCATATTGCCGGTAGCCTCGGCGCCGGACCTGAAGAATCCACCTGGGTTCTGACCGCCTATCTGGTCACTAACGCTATTGCTCTGCCGATTGCCGGCTGGCTGTCGGAGTATTTCGGGCGTACCCGTTTTTTTATTGCCTGTATTGCCGGCTTTACGCTTGCCTCGCTGGCTTGCGGACTGGCGCCCAATCTGGAAGTGCTGATTCTGTTCCGGGCTATTCAGGGGCTGGCCGGTGGCGCCTTGCAGCCTGTCTCTCAGGCAATTCTGGCTGACGCCTTTCCGCCGGCCAAGCGGGCCATGGCATTCGCGATGTACGGCATTGCGGTTGTCGCGGCACCGGCCATTGGCCCCACGCTGGGGGGCTGGATTACCGATCAGTTCAGTTGGCACTGGATCTTCCTGATCAATGTGCCCGTGGGCATTGTGCTGATCACCCTGATTCGCACGTACGTGCCTGATGAAAAGCCTAATCATGACGGCGGCAAGGTGGATTATCTGGGCTTCGGTCTGATTGCGGTGGGTATCGGCAGCCTGCAATGGATGCTCGATCGCGGGCAGAATGAAGACTGGTGGGATTCGCTGGAAATACAGTTGCTGACGATTGTGGTTGTCGTTGCGCTGCTGACTTACATTGTACGGTCGTTTGACCAGAAAAATCCGGTTGTTGATCTGCGCCTCTTTCGCTACCGGAACTATGCGATTTCCAATTTGCTGATGTTTATCCTGGGCTTTGTTCTGCTGGGATCAACGGCCTTATTGCCTTTGTTCATGCAAACGCTCATGGGTTACACCGCGCTGGATGCTGGACTGGTGATCTCGCCCGGCGGGTTCGCCATCATGGCGATGATGCCGATAGTCGGTAAATTGGCGGGCAGGGTGGACCTGCGGTATCTGATTACTTTTGGTTTGCTTTGCGCGGGTAGCGCGCTCTGGTACATGGGGTCGTTCACCCTGCAGGTGGATCAGTACACCATGGCCATGGTTCGGGCCTGGCAGACGCTGGGGATTGCCTTTCTGTTTATTCCAATTACCTCAATGGCCTACGTGGGGTTGCCGCCCAGTGCTAACAATCAGGCGGCTTCGATGCTCGCGTTTATGCGGAATCTGGGTGGCGGGGTTGGTATTTCAGTGTTGGTGACGCTCATATCGCGACTCGGTGCGCATCACCGGGTGCCGCTGGTGGGGAATACCCAGCCGGGTGATCCCGAATGGGAGCAGCGGGTGTCCGGGATGAGTCAGATGCTGGGCAGTCAGGATCAGGCGCTGGCGCTGCTGAATCGCACAGTAGAAGGGCAGGCGCAGCTGCTGGCGTATATCGACAGTTTCCATTTCATGGGGCTGTTGTTTATTGCCATGATTCCGCTGGTGCTGTTCCTGAAACCCGGGGATCCGGAAGCAGACACGCCGCCGGCCCACTGAGTTTGTACTGACCATTAAAAACCTGACGACGGCAGCGCCGCGTCAGATTTTTTTGTGCCGCTTTTATCGTGTTATTTGCCGATTAGCGACTGGCCGCAAACCCGCACAATGTTGCCGGAGACACCGGCCGATTGCGGATTGCAGTACCAGGCGATGGTCTCTGCAACGTCCACTGGCAAGCCGCCCTGGGACAGGCTGTTCATGCGTCGGCCTGCCTCACGAATCGTCATCGGCATGGCGGCGGTCATTTGTGTTTCGATGAAACCGGGCGCGACAGCGTTGATCGTGATGCCATTCTTCAGTGAGCGGGCCATGGCTTCGACATAACCGATAACACCGCTCTTTGACGCGGCATAGTTGGTTTGGCCGAAGTTCCCGGCGATACCGCTAATAGATGAAACGCAGACAATCCGACCGTTCTCGCGGATCAGGTTGCGTGCCAGCAGCTCTTCATCGATGCGTTCTTCGGCGGTCAGGTTGACGGCAATGGTCATGTCCCAGAAATGCTCTGGCATGTTGCCCAGAGTCTTGTCACGGGTGATGCCGGCATTGTGGACGATAAAGTCCAGACCCTTGCCCATATCTTCCACAAACTCGGCAATGATCCGCGGTGAATTGGCTTCGGTAATGTCGCAGGCCAGTGGCTTGCCGCCTACCCGTTTCGCCACGGTTTCAATGTCTGCCATGGCTGCCGGAATATCCAGCACGATCACAGTTGCGCCATCACGCGACAGGGTTTCAGCAATCGATTCGCCGATACCCCGGGACGCACCGGTGACCAGCGCAACCTTGCCCGCCAGTGGCGCGACCGGGTTGGTCGCCATGTTGCCGGTTTCCGATTTTCCAATCCTCACAACTTGCCCCGAAACATAAGCGGAACGCGGCGACAGGAAGAACCGCAGGCTCGAGTCGATGCGCTCTTCTGCGTTGGGTGCGATCCAGATCAGGTTGGCAGTTGCCCCTTTCTTTCCTACTTCCTTGCCGATGCTGCGAACAAAGCCTTCCAGTGCGCGCTGTGACGCAGCCTGGGGTGCCTTGCGGCAATGATGAGGGTCAAGGCCCAGCACCACGACGCGGCTGTTCTTGCCGAGCTTGCGAATGACCGGGTGGAAAAACTCGTAAAGCGCTTTGAGCTCCGTTGTCTCTTTCATGCCGCTGGCATCAAAGACCAGTGCCGAGAACCGCTGGTTGATCTCGGCAGTCACGTCCAGTGGCTTGGCCTTGCTTCCGGCTTTTGACGATTCCTCAAGCGACACCTGCCCGGTGGCATGGAAGACGTGTGCCGGGCTGGCACCCAGAATGCTGCCGATAGACTGAATTGCGCGAGCGCCGCTGGCAGCGCCAATCAAGACATCGCCTTCAATGAAAGGTTGATCGGTCCGCTGCCAGCGCTTCAATGAGATGGGGGCGGGCAGCCCCAGGGTTTGTGCAGCGGATTTACCGACAGAGGTGTTCACAAGTTTGAGATAAAGATCTGACATACACGCTTCCTTGATTTCGTCGATGTTAAGCTTTGAAGGCTGTTGCAAAACTGGTACGCCTGGCCATGCGGCGTTGGACAGGCGCTCAAATGCTCATTTACGCTCGGGAGACTGCGCTTATTCGCGATTTGCCGCCTTGCCTGGCCATCGCTCGCGATATGTTGCAACACCCTCTTCGGGAACCGCTGAAAATGAGAGCCCGCGCAAACTGCCAGCGTTCCCAGATCCACGCGACAAGTAGTAACCTGTTGTCATGGTATGGAAACTGAAATCTTTTGGATTGACTCAACGCTCTGATGCCATTGTCAGGGCTGCCAATGAGCGTTTACCGGGTAACGCTAGACTGCCCCTCATCATACGACGAATCACAGGACAATCTCATGGCCCAAGCTAACAATCCTGAACAAAAGAAGCCCGCCAAACGTAGCGGCGCAGCGACAGCTAAAAAGCCGGCGCCTAAAAGCGCGCCGCAGACGGTTCGGCGTGTTGCGATCATCGGCGGTAACCGCACGCCTTTCGCCCGTTCCAATACCGCTTACAGCAAGCTCAGCAATCAGGAACTGTTGACGGCGTCACTGCGCGGGCTGGTCGACCGGTTTGGCCTGCAGGGCAAGCGCATGGGCGAAGTGGCCGCCGGTGCGGTGATCAAGCAGTCCCGTGACTTTAACCTGACCCGTGAATCGGTACTCAGTTCCGGTCTGGCGCCGGAAACGCCGGCGTATGATGTGCAACAGGCTTGCGGCACCGGACTTGAGGCCGCCATTCTTGTCGCCAACAAGATCGCGCTAGGCCAGATTGATTGCGGTATCGCCGGCGGAACCGATACCACATCCGATGCGCCGATTGGCCTTGGTGAAGGCCTGCGGGAAATGCTGCTCGATCTGAACCGCGCCAAGACGGCGGGCGAGCGGCTTAAAATTCTGGGCCGTTTTCGTCCCGGTTTTCTGGTGCCTGAGTTTCCTGAAAACGGCGAGCCCCGAACCGGTATGTCGATGGGCGATCACTGTCAGGTGACCGCCCACGAGTGGAAAATCCCGCGGGATGAGCAGGATAAGCTGGCTTATGACAGCCACCAGAACCTGGCTGCGGCTTACGATGCCGGATTTTTCAACGATCTGATGACGCCGATGGCCGGGCTGAACAAGGACAATATTCTGCGTCCGGATACCACGCTGGAGAAACTGGCGACGCTCAAACCCTGCTTTGATCGTGAAAACGGCACCATGACAGCGGCCAACAGCACTGCGCTGACGGACGGTGCATCCTGTGTGCTGCTGGCAAGCGAAGACTGGGCAAAGGCAAACAATCTTGAAGTGCAGGCCTATCTGACGTTCTCGGAAACAGCAGCGGTCGATTTTGTCGACAAGAAAGAAGGCCTGCTGATGGCCCCGACCTATGCGGTGCCAAGAATGCTGGATCGCGCCGGCCTGACCCTGCAGGATTTCGATATCTACGAAATCCACGAAGCCTTCGCGGCCCAGGTGCTATCGACGCTGAAAGCATGGGAAGACCCGGTTTTCTGCAAAGAGCGCCTGGGGCGGGACAAACCGCTGGGTAGTATCGATCGTAGTTTGATGAATATGAAGGGTAGCAGCCTTGCAACCGGACATCCGTTTGCTGCAACCGGTGGGCGCATTATTGCAACGCTGGCCAAGCAACTAGCCGAGAAGGGCAGTGGACGAGGGCTTATCTCTATCTGCGCTGCAGGCGGCCAGGGGGTTACGGCCATACTCGAGCGCTAAATCACGTTTATAGCCGGGGCTTTCCTCAAGTGAAGCCCCGGTTTTCCTTTCTGCTTCCGTTCTGCTTCAGTAACCCGGTGGTGGCGAGAAGCCAGCCAGCCCTTCCTTTTCAAGCAATTGTGCAAACTTCAGGGTGGTCAGATCACTTCCCGGTGCACCAATGACCTGCACGTTGTAAGGCAGCCCTTCCGCCGTGCGGCCAATTGGTACTGAGGTTGCCGGCAATCCCAGCAGTGTGGCGAACGCAATCCAGCAGAACTGATCAGTGTAGGGCCGCTGCTTGCCATTGACGGTGATGCGTCGGCTAAACGCCTCGCCTTTCTGATTGTGTGGCGGAGCCGTTGTTGGCGTGATCGGTGTGAGTAGTACGTCGATATCGGCAAACAGCTCATCGATCCGGGCGCGCATCTTCAGCCGTGTTTCAGTCCAGGATGCCCATTGATAGATCGGCTGATTAACGCCACGCCCGTATTCTCCCATGTGCGCTGTCATCGGAAAGAACCGTCTGATCCAGGTCTCAAAGCGGGCGACCATGGCCATCTGGCGGCGCTGTTTGGGTGGCATGTTCCCGCTCACCAGGCTTCCCAGCAAATTGAAATAGGCCGGCAGGATATGGTCCAGGTCGAGTAGATCGTGTTTGGCGTCGGCCACCAGGCTGCCTGCTTGCTCCAGTTTCTGGCCCAGCGACCGGTAAGCGTCTGTCAGGTGGTCGTCAACGGGGCACAGTGGATCGCTCAGCCATAGGCCGACGCGAGCACTGCGCAGATCGGAGATGCGGGCGGGTTCCATGTTACGCGACCAGCTACGGGCGTCTAACGGACGCGGCCCGGCAATGACGTTAAGCAGCATTTCCAGATCGGCAGCTGTACGTGCCATCGGCCCGGGTACTACCAAGTCGGGTGGCGTCAGTGTACCGGGAGGCCCGGGAATGTGGCCGCGCATGGAGATCAGGTTCTGTGTGGCCTTGTGGCCGAAAACGCCGCAAAAATGGGCGGGGGTGCGAATCGAACCCGCCAGATCGCTTCCCACATCCAGCGGGATCAGTCCCGCTGCCAGCGCTGCAGCCGCTCCGCCGGATGAGCCGCCCGGGGTATGCTCCGGATTATACGGGTTGTTCGTTGTGCCGAAGACCCGGTTGTAGCTCTGCAGGTCCATGGCGTAGAACGGCACGTTGGTTTTGCCGAGCACAATGGCGCCTGCGTCCCGCAGCCGTTGTACCAGATCCGCGTTGTGTTCAGGGACGTAATCACGCAGGGCGGGGGCTCCGGCTATGCAGTGCAGTCCCGCGACTTCCCAGGTGTCCTTTAGTGTCATCGGCAAGCCGTGAAGTGGGCCCAGTGATTCACCCCGCTGGCGTTTGGCATCGGCTTCTGCGGCTTGCTTCAAGGCGTCATCCGCAGCGAGGGTAATCAGTGCATTGATCTTCGGGTTGTGGCTGTTAATACGCGCGATCAGGGCTTCTGTCAGCGCTACGCTGGTCATCGCGCCACTGCGAAGACTCTCGAGCATTTCGGTGGCGCTCTGGTAGTGAATGTCCGGCATTATGGAAACAACTCCCTTCAGATTAATGCGTGCTTGGTGGTTCCTTACAAATCCTGACGCCAGCGTTTGATCTGCATCTGGTCTTTCATGACATCAATGATCTCGTTGACCACTTTGATAATTTGCTGCTCTTGCCCTGACGTGTCTTCAGACAGGCCGTCATCCGCTTTGAGGAAAGTGTCCACAATGTCTTCTATAAATCCGTGGTTCCGGGCTGAGGCGAGGTCGTCCATGATCTGGTGAATCACTTGCGCCACGATATCGCCGACAGCTTCCTCAAGGGTTTCTGTGATCTGCGAACCCAGCACCGGAATCAGCCGCAACCTGGACAGCTCTGCGTTGTTGTTCAATGCCTGATCGACACAGTTCTCGAGGTAGTGACGCAGTGCGCCCCGGTTCGGCACGTAGCCGTGTTCTGCCGCTTCGGCCACCCGCTGTGACAGCCAGCTGGTCAGCAAATCCTTGCGGGGTAGCAGAATGTCATTCTGGATCCGGTGCACCATTGGCGAGCCGTGGCTCAGTTCTTCCTGCGCGCCAGACAGCACTTTGATGACGATCCGGTCTGACAGCTCTTCCATAAACGCCTCATAGTAAAACTTGAGGAAGGTATAGAGCCGGGTTTTGGTGAAATCGATGACCTTGTACTTGTGTAGCCGGTACACAATCGATATCACCCGCAGTACCCGCAGGAACCGGTATGACCCGATAGGGATGCATCCCAGTACGTCATACCAGTGGATGAACGGGTAAAAATACCAGCGTCCGTAGAGCTTCGTGCGGATCGCGTAAAGCCAGCGGATCACAAACTCGCTGAGAAAAATCGAGACGAAAATCAGATCGTAGAAAATGAAATTCTTGTGGATGGGCCGGTAGAGCTCGACGATTGTCGGCATGTAGCTGGCCAATAACTCATTAACCGCATCGATAGCGTAAAGCGAATCCAGGATAATCCAGCAGATGTTGATGAACAGCAGCCCCAGCATCACAAAGTCGACAATGAACCAGAATACCTGGTGGCTGTTGCGTAGATTCTCTCGGTTAATCGTGAACATGCGCCTCGCCCGGCCGGAATTGATAATGGCCGATTAGCCTAACACTAAAACCGTCATGATCAGGAGCTTGGGCTGCGCCTGATCATTCGGCAACTACTTCAGTTCGGACGAGCTTTTACCCAGCAGGCGGCGGGCAATAATCAGCAGCTGTATTTGCTGGGTGCCCTCAAATATATCCAGAATCTTTGAATCCCGTGCCCACTTTTCCAATAGCTCCACTTCACTGTAGCCAAGACTGCTGCACAACTCTACACACCGGAGTGTGACCTGATTGCCGACACGGCCTGCTTTGGCTTTGGCCATTGAGGCTTCAATCGAATTCGGCAGCCCGTTGTCGGCCATCCATGCGGCTTTGAGAGTGAGCAGGCGGGCGGCTTCCCATTCCGCTTCCAACAACTGCAGCTCCCGGTGAGCGGCGCTTTGAGTCCAGGTTTGCGTGCTATAGCGCAGCGTTTCACCTGCTTTTTCCAGCAGGGCCAGGGTTTTGTCGAGCGCTGCTCGGGCCACACCGATCGCCATGCCAGCGACGACCGGGCGGGTGTTGTCAAAGGTTTGCATCGCACCTGCAAAGCCCTTGTCGACGCTTACCTCCGGATCGCCCAGCAGGTTTGCGGCGGGCACACGGCAGTTTTCAAAACGAATGGCGGCCGTGTCCGACGCGCGAATGCCGAGTTTTTTCTCGAGCCGCTCGACTGTCATGCCCGGGGTGCCTTTTTCCACCACGAACGACTTGATGGCGGCGCGCCCGACTGAACGATCCAGCGATGCCCAGACCACCACCGCATCGGCCCGCTCACCGGCAGTGACGAATATTTTCTCACCGTTGATGATGTAATCGTCGCCGTCGCGAATGGCTGTTGTGCGGATTGCGGCGCTGTCCGATCCGGCACCGGGTTCGGTGATCGCCATTGCGGCCCAGGTTTTTCCGAGCCTTGCCAGTTGTTCGTCGTCGGCGACAGCGGCAATCGCCGAGTTACCCAACCCTTGCCGGGGGATGGATAGCGCCAGACCAACATCGCCCCAGCATAACTCGGTCAATCCCAGCACCGTTTTCATATTGGTGCCGTTGCGGTTTCCCGAGCCGTTTCCGTTGTCTGCCCTTGCCAGGCGGCCTGCACCTGCACCGCCATCTTCGGCGCCTTCGTTCATGCCGTCCATGATGGAGGCGAACATGTCCAGTTCTTTCGGGTACGCATGTTCAGCCCGGTCATACTTGCGGGAAATCGGCAGAAAGATCTCACGAGCTACTTGTTGGGCCTGGTTGACGAGCAAACCAAACTTACGGGGAATTTCAAGGTTCATCCGGAACTCCTGTCAGGCGTGCGTGCCGCCGAAATGTGTGGCTGTGGCGCGTAAATCGCGGTACCAGCGTTCTACCGGGTATTCTTTGACAAACCCGTGGCCGCCCAGCAACTGAACACCATTGGTGCCGATTTCCATTGCTTTCTCATTGCATAAAAGGCGGGCAAGGCAGGCTTCGCGATGGTAGTCCTGGCCGTGTTCCGCTCTGCTTGCAGCGCGCCATGTCATCAAACGCATGCTCTCGGTCTCAATCGCCATATTGCTGATAGTGAAGGCAACGGACTGGCGATGACTGATGGGTTCGCCGAAGGCTTCACGGTCGTTGCAGTAGGGGATAACGTAGTCGAGGACTGCCTGTGCGGTGCCGGTAGCGAGCCCGCATCGCATGATCGACGCACGGTCGATAAATGCGGTGTAATTGAAGCTGTCATCTCCCAGCAGGGCCTCCGCATCAAGTGAAACGTCATCCAGGCGAAGGCTGGCGGTCTCAGCGGCTCTAAGCCCCATTGCGGGCTCTTCGGTCCAAGAGAGTCCGGCGGTACCGCGCTCAACGATGAACAACCTTGGGCCCTGATCCTCAAGTTCAGCTGCGATCAGGAAAAGGTCGCTGTCAGCTGCGCGGATTACGCCGCTTTTCACACCATTGAGGCAGAATCCGCTGTCCGTCCTGCGTGCGCGAGTGTTCAGCACTATCGGATCAAACAGTGGGTGGGGTTCGTCAATGGCGACGGTTGCGACCGGTGGCTGCTCTTCGCAGAAGGCAGGCAGGTAGGTGGATTGCTGCGTACCGGTGCCCCATTGAGTGATGGCCTGGGCAACGCTGAAAGGTGCCAGCAGGCTCATGGCAATTGCCATGTCGCCCCGTGCGAGTTGCTCTGCGATCAGAACACTGGTCAAGGGTGACTGGGTTTCAGCAACGCCGCCGAATTCAGCCGGTACCGCATACAGGGTCAAGCCGAGGGCATGGGCCTGAGATGCAATATCCCCAGCCAGAGTGCCGGTGTCATCGCACTCTGCCGCCTTGGGGCGGATAACCTCGCTTGCAAAGCGCTTGAGGCTGTCAACGATCATCTGCTGGTCATCGTCCAGAGTCAGATCGAATAGTGAGCCTGGCGTCTTGCTGGGGAGTTGCTGGCGGGGAAACAGACCCCGCACCCGACGAAATTCCCGATTGGCGACAGCCAGGGTTTTGAATCCTGCCCGTGTGCTCTGGTAGGCCATGCGTTCAACCGGGCGCCTGACGCCAAACCTGTCCAACAGCGGACTCGCCGCCAGACGATTCATTGTGGCCAGTGCAAATGCGATAGGGTCGCGGCTCATACGAGCCCTCCAGTGATGTTGTTTTTGTTTGGCCGACTGGCACCAGCTGTTGTGTCTTGGGCAGTGCCGTCTTCGGTTCAGGTTGCTGAACTGATATCCGATCATGTGATGCTGGCGTCCATACGCCATTGGCGATGAGAGCCGGTGTGTCGGGCAATGGGGTCAATTCGGGTTTGAAGTTGTGGGTGTCGGGACAGGGGCAGATCGCGAACTATCGAGCCAAGGCTTGAAATTGCCGCATTTCAGCGTACGCTTGTAAGCTGAAATATTGACCATTCCTGCAGGAGATTCCCTTTGAGTACGCCGTCACAAATCTCAGACCACCAGCCAGCGGGGCAGGATTACTCCCGTATTGAAGAATGGCTGAATGGTGTCACGCATGGCGTTGCCGCTGTATTGAGTCTGGCGGGCATGATTGTCCTGATAGTGCTGGCCAGCCTGGACGCCGACCCATGGAAAATTGTCAGCGTCAGTATCTACGGTGCCAGCATGACGCTCCTGTTTCTCGCCTCGACGCTTTATCACAGCGCTCGCGATCCCGGGCGCCGGCGGCTATTCAAAATGCTGGATCATTGCGCGATCTTTCTGTTGATCGCCGGCACCTACACGCCATTTCTCCTTGTGAATATGCGTGCAGGGCAGGGCTGGCTGCTATTTGCTGTCATTTGGGGATTGGCTTTCGGAGGGATTACCCTGAAGCTGGTTTATGGTCACAGGTTCAAAGCATTGCAGGTGGGTACCTATCTTTTGATGGGCTGGCTGATTGTGCTCGCTTCAACCGAGCTTTCTGCAACGGTGAATCCATTGGGGCTCAAGCTCGTTGTAGCCGGCGGCATCACCTATACGCTGGGCGTGGTGTTCTATCTGGTTAAACAGATCCCCTATAACCATGCCATCTGGCATCTTTTTGTGGTGGGCGGCGGTGCCTGTCATTTCTTTGCCATTTACTACGGCGTGTTACCCGGTGCGTTGAATTAGAGTGCTTTTTGGTAGATTAATTTAACCTGGATGGCAAGCAGAAAAGCCTGAATGTCTGTAGCATACACCTCATCTGACAAGGTCCCGGGACGGATGAGGTTTTGACGATCAGAACGACATTGTTGCCAGTCTGGTTTGGCTTATTCTGCCTTGTTTGTGTGGCGTCCCCCGCCACCTATGCAGCCGGCCAGGTTGAGGTTGAGGTGAAGGGTGATTTTCCGGCCCTGCAGGACAACGCCGATATTTTTATCGGCGTTGTCACGGAACGCACTGCAGAAGGCTTGCGACGTTACGCTCCCCATGCCATTTCCCAGATCCAGCAGGCTTTCAAGGCGCTTGGTTACTACTCGCCTGAGATCACCTGGAATATTGAATACAGCGACATTCCCGAACTCAAGCTGACGGCCATTCCCGGTGAGCCGGTCCGTATTGAATCCCGTGATATCCAGATCAAAGGCGATATGGGGCAGGACCCCGACTTTTCTTTTACGCCGCCGGCATCCATTGCACCTGGCAAGATCCTTAACCACAGCAACTACGAGAGCACTCGCAAATACATCGAGAATCGTGCGCAAAAGCTGGGTTACTTCGAGGGGAAGTTTACCGAGCACCGGCTGGCCGTAGATCCTGAAAAGCGGACGGCTGCCATTCAACTGGTGTATGTGAGCGGGCCGCGCTACAAATTTGGCGATGTGAGTTTCGACGGCGACACTTACTTTGAGCAAAAACTGATCGATGGCTTTGTAGAGATTCGTCCCGGCGATCCATATGACGCCGATAAAGTGGCAGAACTGGATAGTAATTTGTCGAATAGCGGGTATTTCGGAGCGGTGGTGATTAATGCTTCCGGACAGAACGCTGAAAACCGGACGGTGCCAGTCAACGTGCGGCTGTCCCGCAGAGATCCCCGTTCGGTTGCCGCCGGCGTGGGCTTCTCGACAGACGTGGGCCCTAGGGTAAGGGGTACCTGGGCGGAACACTGGATTAACCCGATGGGGCACCGGCGAGGAGCCGAGGCGGAGATTTCCGAGCCGCGCCAGAATCTGAGTGCCTGGTATGAATTGCCGCTCGATCCGCCGATGACTGATGCCATAAGATTCACCGGCGGCTATCAGTACGAGGATATTGAGGATGTCGTGTCAGAGCGCCTGACGTTTGGGCAGCAGTGGCGGCATCAGCTTGATAACGAGTGGCTGCGAGTGCTGTCGTTGAGGTATGAAAAAGAGCGCTACAATATTGGCGATGAGCCGGGCGACAGCCGATTGTTACTGCCCGGTATCAGCTATTCCAAAATAGAAGCCGATAATCCGATGGATCCGAATCGGGGTTACCGGTTACAGCTGGATGTGACCGGTGCCACACGCAACCTGGCGTCCACTGCGGATGTGCTGCACGTGTTGGGTATCGCCAAGGGACTCGTGACTTTCGCGGATAAACACCGGTTTCTGGTGCGCGCGCAGGCCGGCGCCGTCGGCACCAATGACTTTGATGATGTGCCGCCTTCGTTGCGGTTCTTTGCCGGTGGTGACCAGAGTGTTCGGGGTTATGGCTATGAAACCCTGACGCCAAAAAACGCTGATGATGACTCCCTCGGTGGGCGCTATCTGTTGGTGGGCAGTATGGAATATCAGTATGCGCTGACATCCCAGTGGCGTCTGGCGACCTTCTACGACCGCGGTAATGCTGTAGATAATCTCACCGACCCCTTGGCCACTGGTGTTGGCGTGGGTATCCGCTGGGTGAGCCCGGTCGGCCCGCTGCGACTGGACGTAGCCAAGGGGCTGGATGAAGAGCTGGGCGGTGGCTGGCGGCTGCACTTCTCGATGGGGCCGGAGCTATGAAGCGTTGGCTACTCTGGACGCTGGCGGCAGTGCTGATGCTGATTGTGCTGGTACTGACGGCGTTAGCGGTGATGCTCCGATCCGATGCGGGTACCCGCTGGGTGCTTGAGCAAATACCCGGGCTGACGCTGACCGGCGATAGCGGCTCGCTGGTGGGGCACTGGCAGGCGCAGCATGTGCGCTGGCAAGGCTATGGGGTCATCGCTGAAGTTGATCAACCTGATTTCGAATGGTCTCCAGGCTGCCTGTTTAAAGGTGTCGTCTGCGTAGATCGACTGTTGGTCGAGCGTATCGATATTACGCTTGCACCGTCTGAAGCTCCCGCTGACGATCAACCGTTTCAGCTCCCCTCGATTGATATTCCGCTTGGTATTGCCGTGGGTGACGTCCGGCTCGGGCCATTGAGTGTGAATGAATCGGAAATCTGGCAGTCCTTTACATTGGAAGTCGAGGCGTCGGGAGCCGCCTGGCGTATCAAAGATTTCAACGCGGTTTTCGGTGACGTCGAGGTGGGAGCGGAAGGCACGCTTGAAACCCGAGGCGATTGGCCGCTGAATCTCAACGTTGATGTCAGTCTTCCGTCACCGGATGCTGAGAAGCAGTGGCTGCTCGATCTCAATCTTGCAGGCAGCGCTCATGATCTTAGGATCCAGGGTGAGAGCTCCGGCTACCTCGATGCCAGCCTCAATGGTGTGACCCGTCCGTTTCTACCTGGCTTACCGGCAAAGGCCCATGTCACCAGCGATGCCTTCACGCCCTCAGCCGCTCTGCCGGATACGCTGACCATCAAGCAATGGGTGCTGGATCTGGACGGTAGCCTGGATGATGGCTTTGAGGTGAAAAGCCAGGCCGAACTACCCGGCACGACGGGCGCGGTTCCGGTCAATCTGACCGGTCACGTGACCACCGAGCGGGCGACGGGTATTGAACTCTCGCTCACCGGGCCGGCCAGCACGGCATCGTCCCCTCAGACCGTCACTGCCAATGCGGACGTGGCCTGGGCTGATGGTTTTAATGTGGATGGCAGCCTGAAGCTGGTGGCGTTTCCCTGGCATGTGCTCATCCCTGATATGGCGCCACCCCCGGTGACGCTGAAAACACTGAATGGCGATTTCAGTTATGACGGCAATGCCTATAGCGTCAGTGTTTCCGGTGATGCTGACGGGCCGGCCGGCGATACCCGCTTTGCCGCGAAGGCGGACGGCGACGCAGAGCAGGTGCGTGTTTCCGATATTGAGATTGATACCGGAGGCGGCGGCTTGTCCGGTGAGGCAACGATCGATTACGCAACCACAGTCCGTTGGGACGCGGCAGTCAAGCTTGAACAGTTTGATCCGTCGTTCTGGATGCCGGAAATAGAAGCGACGCTTTCGGGTGCTATCAACAGCAAGGGCGCATTGCCTGATTCAGGTCCACAAGTGACGGCAGACTGGGATCTGAAAGGCGATTGGAAACAGCAGGATGCCAGTACGCGCGGCAAACTGGCATCGGATGGTGGCGGCTGGAACCTTGAGGCGTTGTCCGTATCGGTTGGTGAGAACAAGGTTTCGGGCAGTGGCCGATGGGCTGACCAACTGGAAGGGAAACTGGCGCTTTCCCTGCCTGAACTGGGCCAGCTCTGGCCCGGTATCAGTGGCACATTGAAGGGCGACGTCGCAGTGTCCGGCACGCCTGATAAACCGGGAGGAAAGGTGTCGCTCTCCGGAGACAGTCTGGTCCTGCAAGGCAGCACGATTGACCAGATTAGCCTGCAGGGGGCGCTGGCCAGAGGCGAAACCATCAATCTCACCGCATCGGCGAAAGGCGTCAAAGCCGGTGACCAGCTGATCGGTGACGTGGATGCGGGGCTCAAGGGAACCCGCAAGGCTCACCAACTTGACTTGAAGCTGGTTAACCCGGAAGTAACCGTCAACCTCGGATTTGCAGGGGCTTTGGCGGATATCTGGTCGGGTGCGATCTCAAACGGCGAGGTTCGTACCGGCGATCAGGTATGGCAACTGGAGAGTGCCGCCGAGCTTGAATATACCGGCGCTGGCGAGCTCACACTGGGCGAGCATTGCTGGCGCTGGCAGACAAGCAGTCTTTGTGCTTCTGATCAGGCGCTGTTGCCGGATCAGAAGATCAACTACACCATCAAGAACTTCCCTATGTCAGCGCTTGCGGCGCTTTGGCCAGAGAATTTCCGTTGGCAGGCCAATCTTGACGGTGAGATTGATCTCGAGATGAACGAGCAGGGCCCTGACGGCAAAATCAGACTGGATGTGGGGCCCGGCAGTTTCGATATCCAGCAGGTGGAAGGCTGGCGCTCCATCACCTACCAGACGCTGACCGCCGAAATGGACCTGACCCCAAAACAGGCGAAACTCGGCGTCAAATTGTCCGGTGAGCAGCTTGGTACTATGGCGATCAATCTTAAAGTTGATCCTTCAACCGACGAGAAGCGGATTGATGGCGATTACCAACTGGATGACCTGAAGCTCGGGATTATTGAGCCCTTTGCCCAAATTGAAACCATTGAAGGCGTGATTAGCGGCCGCGGAAGATTGACGGGTCCACTGATGGAGCCTTCGGTTGAGGGAACGCTTAGCCTCGCGGATGGCGAGGTGGTCGATGAACGTATCCCGATGCCGTTTCATGACGTGTTTGCGGATGTTGAGTTCAAGGGGCAGCAGGCCGATATCAAGGGTCGCTGGCAGAGCAATGAACGCAGTAAAGGAACGCTTACCGGCAACGTCGACTGGCGAACTGGCGTGCCCAAGGTTGCCGTCGCGGTTAAGGGTGATCGTATGCCGCTGGTTTATGAGCCTTACGCCCGATTGGAAATGTCGCCGGATATCAAGCTGACGGTAGACGGAAAAAAGGTGAGTGTAGAAGGCAAGATTGACGTGCCACGAGGTGACGTTGAGGTAAGGGAGTTGCCGCCACAGGCTGTTTCCGTGTCGGATGACGAGGTCATTGTCGGTGTGGATGCAGAAGAAGCGGAGGCGCTGGAGTTGATGATGGATGTCACCGTCACTGTGGGAGCAGACAAGGTGACCTTTAAAGGCTTCGGTGTCACCGGGAACCTGAAGGGGGAGCTGCGCATTGGCAACAACCTCGATACCCGCGGTGTACTGAAGCTGGTGGATGGCAACTACAAAGCCTATGGCCAGGAACTGGAGCTCAGACGCGCGCGTCTGTTGTTCGTGGGCCCGGTAAGCGAGCCATATCTGGATATTGAAGCCGTGAGGCGGGTGGATGCCGTGATTGCGGGGATTCGATTAAAGGGCCCAGCCGACGAACCTCAGGCTGAAGTCTTCTCTGAACCCCCCATGTCACAGCAGGAAGCCTTGTCGTATGTGGTGCTGGGGCGTCCGCTCAAAAACAGCGGTGACCAAAGCCAGGTTGGCGCGGCGGCGTTGTCACTGGGGCTGGCCCGAACCAACGATCTGACGCGCGGTATTGGCGAGGTGTTCGGCGTGAAAGATCTGACTCTGGAGGCCGAAGGCTCGGGCGATGAGGCTAGCGTGGTTGCCAGCGGATACCTGACGGAAGACCTCTCGGTCCGGTATGGCGTGGGCGTTTTTGAGCCGGTCACGACGGTGGCACTGCGCTATGATCTGGGGCGTTACTTCTATCTTGAAGCAGCCAGTGGTCTGGCTGCTTCGTTGGATATTTTCTACACCCGGGACTTCTGAAGCCGGAAGCTGTTCCGGTCAGTCAATTTCAAAGGTTGCGCTGACGCTAACGTTCACTGTGCGTTTGCCAACGGCTGTGACTGGCCCTGATTTGCCTCTGGCGTCTGCCATCATCATCGGCATGGGACGGCTGCTGCCGTTGGTGGAGATGGATTTCACCTCTCCACAGCTCTGGTTCAGGCGCTTGGCAATGAATTCACACTGTGCTTTTGCATCGTCAATGGCGTGGCCCAGGGCCTGCTGCTGGAGGCTATCTTCTTTGGAGTGATAGAAGTTGCCGTCTCCTATGTGATATTCCAGATCACTGTCCTGAGCCGCTTCGAGCACCGGGTTGAGTGTGTCCAGCGCTGAAAGCGTGAAGCTGACGGTTTGCGAAGCAACGGAACGGACCTGAGGCTCACCGCCTTCTTTCTGGGGCGGGATGCGCTGAGTGTAAAGGTTCAGCGTTGCATTGTTGTAGTCGTCAAGCTGATTGCGGTAGGCCTTGATGTTTTCTTCCCAGTTGGCAATGGCCTCTCTCACGGCTTGTGTCGCCTTTTGCGGGTCGGCATTCTCCGCGCGGGCACTAAACTGGAGTCGCACGCTATCCGGCGTATACTGAACATTGCCTTCGCCGGTCACGCTCAGCTCACCTGCAAAGGCGAGTGTGGGCGCCAGTGCCGCTGCCAGGACAGCAGTGCGGGCGATTGAGGGCAGATGGCGATAGCTTATAAAACGCATGGCACAATTCCTTGTTTGTGATTGGGATGCCTCTGACCAAGTCTTGCAGAATCGCAAACAAACGTCATCAGAGGTTTCAGGATTCGCCCGACACTTCGTGAACAGGGCTATAGCATAAGATGGATCAGGACGGAGTAAGTTTCATGCTGGTACATGAACAGCAGGTACGCCTCACTCAGCGCGAACGGCAGGTCCTGCTTGAATTGACAGGGCAGGACCCCTCCGGGATTCGCACCCGGGAAGAGTTGCGAGACTACGCTGAAACTTACCTTGCAGAAGCCGATCAGGATGCGGATACACTCAAACGCCTGAAGGCCGTGTTAACCAAATACCTGATGGCAATCTAACGCGGTTCAGAGGAGGTCACCTCCTCTTTTACCGGTGCATCCCGGTCATAGCACCGGGCCTTCGCTGTGGCCAAGTCGCATCAGTTTGTGCTCCCTCACGGCATCAACAAAGCGCTCAAACAAGCGTCGGTGCAGTGGGTGGTACAGCAGATATTCCGGATGCCACTGCACCCCGAGCTGCCATTGCCCGCCTTCATTTTCGATGGCCTGCACAAACAGGTCGTTATCCACCGCCACCACGCGCAAGTCTTTACCCAGCTGTTTGATGGCCTGGCTGTGGATGCGGTTGGCACCAATCGAAGGGTGCTTCATGATCCGCCCCAGCCGGCTGGGTAGAACCAGCCTGACCCGTTGCAGTGGCAACAAAAGAGGCCGATGCCGGGTATTGACCCGCAACGGCGTGACGTCCTGACACAATGACCCGCCACGGAAGATATTAATCAGCTGAGCGCCACGACAGATACCCAGAACCGGCAGATTGAGGGCCTGGGCTTCGCTTAGCAAACGCCAGTCAGTGTTGTCCCGTACACGATCATAGCGGGCCTTTACCTGAGGCTTCTGGCCGTAGCGCTCGGGGTGGACGTGGGTACCACCGGCAAAGACCACCCCGTCAAGCATGGCGACGTTTACCTTGGAGCCGGGGCGGATGAAAATGGTTTCTGCGCCATAGAACCGGAGCGCCAGCCGCATGAGTCGATGTGACAGGCGCTGGCGAGCCGGCCCGCTGACGCCAATCGTCAGACCAGGTTTGTCTGCAGCCATGTGTCGCAGCGTTCCTTCCAGCTAGTAGTGAGGTTCTTTAACGAGAATGTCCGGCTTTCACGGTACAGCGCCATAAGTTCATGCAGTTTTGGCGCATCTGCTGCCAGTTCCTCGACTTTGACCCAATCATTCCAGACCGTCGAGAAGTGCCATTCAGGGTTGTCGATATCACAATCCGGAAGGCGATAGTGCAGAGTGGGGCGCGACTTCACGCGAGGGTCGTCAACATGCCGGCGCAGCAGCTCTTCATCAAGGTGCGCAAACAGCGGCAGCAGGTCCAGAGCGCGGTTGCGGGTAGGATTGTACTTCAGGTAGTCCTCCATCAACTGTTGCTGATCGGGCGCGTAATCTTCCTTCATGATGAGGTCCACATACTCAGTGGCCCAGGGCTCGATATAGGGCGTGAACTTGCGGCTGATATCAAGCTGATGGCGGGCCTTCAGCCACTCATACAACAGGGCAAAAGCGCGGAAATAACTGACCAGTGTGGCGGGCTCAAGATTCGGCAACTCAGGGTTCAGTTGCAGGCCGAAGGCGTATATCAGCGCCTCACGGCTTCCCAGCGCACCGGCTTCGCGAAGACGATTGCACAGGTCTTCCATGGTTTCTAGAGCAGACATGGGCAGCGGAGGCCCAATGATTTCCAGCGGTACGATGCGCTCGGCGGCGGCATCGATCACTTCCATTGCATGGCCACCCAGCTCGCGGATGGCGTCGGGCAGGCTGGGATCCTGCAGGTCCAGCTCCTTGATCGGATCGGAGTCGAGCTCAATAACAAACTCACCTAGTGACGTGTCGAGTTTGCTGACGTAGCGGGACGTAAGTTTAGCCTCTCCGCCCAGCAGCTCAGCGCATAGCGCAACCAGTCGCTCGTATGACAGCCCCGAAATTTCGATTTCAACGCCCACCCGTCGCTCGTCACCGGTGTGGGTATTTTTAATACTGGGCATTCGGCATGCGCTTTCAGACGCCATAGCAGCTCCTTGAAAATAAATCGGATTCTCTGTTGCCACTGTATCACGGCAAACGCTACGTCTCCCGTGAAGCGGGTTTAACCTGACCCATTATGCAGGATGAAGTGGTTTGAGCTGCAAAAGACTTTATGGATGGAGGGCCGACCATTAAGATCATTTTAACCTCCGACAAGCCCGCAAGGACCCAACATGCTACTGACGACACTGGAACAATTGCTGGCTGACAATCAGCCTGAAAGATTAATTGTCGCTGGCCAGACAGCGCAGAAAGTAGGGCAGGCCTGGTGTGGGCATGCGGACGCGGAGCTGGTTGATCTCACCAATCGTATTGCTGAAGCGCCATCAGAACAGCTTGTGGTGGCGGAACTGGCTTTGGTCACTGAGGTGATGGATACCGTTGATCGTGAACAGGCGCGGCAGTTTATCGGCTGGCTACGCAATGCTGGCGCCCTGAAGGTGGCGGTCTGTGTTGCGGATAGTGAAGACTGGTCATTCAATGACATGCTTGCCCTTGGTTTTGAGCGCTATGCCTCGTTTGATGATCAGTCCGCGCTCTACACCTACGATATCGAGACTTATAACCGGGCCCGTGACTGGAATAATCCAAAGCACTGGGCGAATCCCGAAAACTGGGGGAAATACCGCTGGTAGCCTCTGCGTGATCATCCCGTTGGTGCGACCCGATACACCTACTGCGTGGCGACGAGCATCGAAAAACGCCCCAGCAATGAGTGGGCGTCCGGGGTGGCGTCCACCTCGGCAAGTAACGGGGCTGAATCGACATTTTCGTTGTTCAGAATGTCGGTGAGGCGCTGAATATAAGCGGTCATGATGCGGGCGCTGAATTCAGGGTGAAACTGCAGGCCCCATGCGCAATCACCGTAACGAAAGGCCTGGTGTGGCTCATGGTCCGAATACGCAAGTAGTTCTGCCCCATCGGGCAATGCCAGAACGGATTGCATATGCGTCAGATTGGCGCTAAAGGTGTCCGGCAGGTCGCGTAGCAGGCGGTCATTCTGACAGGCGTCTGTCTTGCGTACCTTCAGTGTGCCGATTTCCCTTCCACCGGGGTGGTAGTCCACTCTGCCGCCGAGGGCGTGTGCCAATAGCTGGTGTCCATAGCAAACACCGAGTACCGGGGTTTTCATTTTGACCTGCGCCTTGAGCCAGGCAGCTGTTTGTTCACTCCACTCGGCGCGGTCCGATACCATGGCCGGCGATCCCGTCACTACAACGCCATCGGGCGATTCGGGCAGCGGATGACCGGCCGTAACATCCACAACGCAGACATCGAGATCCGGTCGTGACAATGCGCTGATGAACCAATCGTCAAAGTCGCCGTGGAGGTCGCGGATTTCAGGATAGGTTGTACCTGTCTTAACAATACACAGTGATTTCATAAGGAGCCTGCCGGGTGGAAATGACATCTTTTTCAGCAGACATTTAGGAAGGTAAGGTGTAACACATAACCTTATAAAGGGGCGTGCCTGCCCGGACATTTTAAGAATTATGGAGGATGGTGCAATGGCAGAACAAACGATCAGGGCTTATATATCAGGCAAAGTGCAAGGTGTGGGTTTTCGTGCTGCGGTAAAAACCGAAGCTGAAAGCCGGGGCATCACGGGCTATGTGAAGAATCTTGCGGATGGCAGGGTCAAGGTGATTGCGAGCGGCGACGAGAGTGGTGTGGAGGGTTTGGTGATGTGGCTCCACAAAGGCCCCGCGCAAGCGAAAGTAGAGAATGTGGAAGTTGGCTCAGTGGAGGGTGAAAAGCTGGAAAAATTCGAGATCAGGTAACCGTTTCTGCTGTCAGAAATATCCGGATGCTGCAGGCTTTACACTGGATGAAATACTGTATATAGTCGGTTTTACTGTATAAAAAGACAGGTAAATCGGCATGAAGCTGACAGCAAGACAAGAACAGGTTCTCGAGGTTATCCGGAAGTCTCTGGATGACACAGGCTATCCGCCGACACGTGCGGAAATCGCGCGTGAGTTGGGCTTCAAGTCTGCTAATGCGGCGGAAGAGCATCTTCGTGCGTTGGCTCGCAAAGGGGCTATCGAGATGGTTCCTGGCGCCAGCCGGGGGATTCGTCTGCCTGAAGCAGAAGAAGACCTGGGGCTCCCGATCGTGGGTCAGGTTGCAGCGGGCAGCCCGATTCTCGCCCAAGAACATATCGACGATTACTGCGCACTTCAGCCCGCCTTTTTCTCTCCGTCAGCGGATTACCTGCTTCGTGTTCGCGGTATGAGCATGAAAGATATTGGCATACTGGACGGCGACCTGTTGGCAGTCCACCGCACTCAGGAAGTCCGTAACGGTCAGGTGGTCGTGGCCCGCGTTGGTGAGAACGTGACCGTCAAGCGGTACAAACGTGACGGCGCGAAAGTCTATCTGCTCCCCGAGAACGACGAGTTTGAGCCAATCGAAGTCGATCTGGCTGAAGAGGAGTTGTTCATAGAAGGGTTGGGCGTAGGCGTTATTCGACGTTCGGACATGCACTGAGCCGCAGGCCAGTGACTTTACAAGATTCGGAGGTGTCTCATGGAGCAGCTCAGCTTTCACCAGAATTTATCTCATCCGGCTTTGGCGCTGGCAAATATTCACGTCGAGGCAACTGAACGGCGTGTTGCGCGCCGTGTAGAAAGCCCCATAGCGCTGAATGAAAGTCGTCGGTTTCAGGAGCCTGTTGCCCAGAACACCAGCGCGCTGCCAGATGAGTCGGCGCAGGGTAATGTGACAGAAATCATCATGCCCGCAGGTCAGGTGGAAAACATGCAGCTGTTGTTGCCCATGCTGACTCAGCTGAATCAGGAACGACGCTGGCTGGCCTGGATCGATCCACCACAGGCGTTGATGCACAAGTGGCAGCAGATGCACGGGATTGTGGCGGGCGAGCTGCTGGTCTTGCGCTCAAGTGATCAGCATGATGCACTCACGATCGCCGAGCGTGCGCTTGCGGCCGGAACATGTCATGCGGTGGTGATGTGGACGGCAGGCGCGCTGGGCGCACCTGCTTTCAGTAAGCTGCAATCCGCTTCTGCGGTGGGTAATAGCCACGGTGTGGTGTTGCGTCAGCGCTAACGATTGCGTGTTTGAAAGCGTTTGGGCAACAGGCACGGTGAAAAGTGATCTGTTGCCTGATGGTGTAGATGTTTTGAGTTGCCTTTTTCTTTTTCAGAACTTTGCAATCGACTGATTAAAACCCTGCTTCTGTGTCAGGTCAGTATCCCGGCTGATTAAAGCTGCACTGGCGTCAGCCGGTTCGCGAGTTTAGTGCAGGGTGCGCGAGCTGGCAGCAGGGGCGATATCCATCTCGTCTTCTTCCTCCAGATCGATGTCTTGTGCGATGTTCCCGACTGCCTCAATGCCGGCGGTCATCATGGCTTTCGCTACAGACAGATCCTTCTTTTCCATCATGTCCCGCGCTTCCTGGGAAAATGAAATCCGAACCAGTGGCGCATCTTCATCATCGGATCGGCGTAACGCGAAGTCACCGTCTGGCAGTTCGACAATTTCAAGGATTGAAGTTGACATAATAATGCGTTGTCCCCGAAGGCTCGCGGCCTCCTGAAAAAATGATTTGACTGCGTCTTCACCACTCGGCGTGGCGTTCCACAATACTCTCTATATAGAGTTTCAGCGCTTGGGCTGATGCCTGCAGTGCGTCCAGACTCCGGTCAGGGCCGGTGTCTGCTGATACCGCAATCAGGTTGTCCTGGGCGGCTGCTTTATGCGACGTCTTTGTTGGCCGCTGCTGGCGTGAGGCCAGTTGCTCAATATGCTGCCACCAGGAGGTGTGATCTCCTGCTAGCCGGCGCAGCTCTTCCAGCTCTGCGCAGTTGTTGTCGAGCAGAGCTTCAAGCTCGTCCAGTGTTTGCGGCGGCTGGGCGTTACGCACTTGATAAACGTCGGCAATGAGCCCCAGCAGCGACTTTCTGGCTTCTCCGAGCAGCGCTACTGCGCCCTGAATAACCGACTCCCGGCTTGGCGCATCGGTTTGCCCGGTGGAAAGGCGCAATAAGGATGAGGCGAGATAAATTTTCTGCTTTGCAAAGGACGGCCAGTCTGATGCCATGCGGTGCTTTTCCTCATCGTTGAACTGTTGCCTATTCTATCAGATTGGTTTCCGGGTTTCGCGGCGAACATAGTCGTAGATGAGTGATGGCTGCTGCGGAAAACGGGGACCTGTAAAAGCCTTAACTCTCTGGACTTTAACAACTTCCTACAATTAATAACTTGTCATTCGCATACTAATCAGGCAAATAAGCGTCCTGACAACGAAATTTTCCGGCAACTCTCCGGACGCCAGCGCTGTGTATTCGGATTATTTACCGACAGTGCTTTTGCTCTTGTGACGTCAATGCCGTTTAGAGGACATCTCATCATGCGTAACCGTTTATTAGTTGCGATCACGCTGCTGCCACTGATGTGGCACGCCGGCGCACAGGCAAAAGTTTCCGAAGGGCAGGCCGCTCGTCTGGATACCGATCTGACACCTGTTGGCGCTGTGCGTGCTGGCAATGAAGCGGGAACTATTCCGGCCTGGACCGGCGGGCTATCGACGCCTCCATCAAGCTATCAGGAAGGTGAGATCGAGACTGATCCGTTCCCTGATGACAAGCCGCTGTTTGTCATCAACAGCCAGAACGTGGATGAGTATAAAGATAATCTGACAGCCGGTCAGATCCAGATGATCAAGCAGTATGCGCCGGAATATGTTTTGCCGGTGTACAAGACCCGCCGCACGGCAGCATACCCTGAGCGGATCTATCAAAGCTCCAAGGACAATGCCCGGACTGCAACGCTGCTTGAAAATGGCAACGGTGTGAAAGACGCCATTGCAACCAGCCCGTTCCCCATACCCGAGAACGGTGTTGAAGTGATCTGGAACCACATCCTGCGTTACCGCGGCAATGAGGTGTCATTCCGGTCCGCATTCGCAACGCCGACTACAGATGGCTCATTCGTGCCGGTTTTGACCGAGTACGACTACTTCTTTGCTTACGCAGAGCCGGGCGTGAAGCTGAAGGATATTGATAACAAGATCTTCTACCTGAAGACCCGGATCATGTCGCCGTCCAGCCTGGCGGGCACACTCAACCTGGTTCACGAAACCCTTGACCAGGTCCGCTCTCCGCGTCTTGCATGGCGTTATCAGGCAGGTGAGCGCCGTCTGCGTCGCTCACCGAATCTGGCCTATGGCACTGATTTGCCCAACAGCTCCTCGTTGCGCTCGGTAGACCAGAAAGACATGTATAACGGCGCCCCTAACCAGTACGAGTGGAAACTGCTGGGTAAGCGCGAAATGTATGTGCCTTATAACGCATACAAGCTGCATGAGCCGTCCGCAACCGCTGACGATATTATCCAGGCTCGCCATATCAACCAGTCACTGACCCGCTATGAACTGCATCGAGTGTGGGTGATAGAGGCCAATCTGCGCACCGGTCTGAACCACATCTTCAGTCGACGGGTGTTCTATATCGACGAGGACAGCTGGGCGATCCTGGCATCCGATGAATACGACGATGACGGCAATCTCTGGCGGGTATCAGAGGGCCATAACATCAGCTACTACACCGTACCCACGTTCTGGACCACCATTGAGCTGACATACGATCTGAAGCAGGAACGCTACTATATCGATGGTCTCGATGATGGTCAGGAGCCTTACGATTTCAACCCCGGCTTCCGTGGGAATGAGTTTACGGCTTCTGCAGTACGTCGCTCGGCACGTCGCTAGAGGTATGCAATCCCCCGGATGTTTGTCTGGCATCACGGTAAGTGGATTGACATAAGGATCGAGGCCCGTCAGGTTTACCTGTCGGGCTTTTTTTCGGGCAATGATTCCTGGGGGTGCAAAACGTGAGTTCTGCTATCGAGGCGCTGGATAGGTTAATTGATGACTACCGTCATGCGTTATCAATCGAAGATTGGGACGGGTTGAATGTGATTACCGAATCGGTGCAGCCTTGTGTCGATGCTGCCGTGGCGGAGGTCCGTGCCGGAGATGTCAGTGCTGATTTGCTGACAGAGCGGTTGCTGGACTTGCGGCGAATCGCGGAAGAGGTGGCCCAGGGTGCCGGTGTCGCGCGCCAGACGGCCGCCGACGGACTGAAAGAAGTGGGCCGCAGTCGCAGTGCGGTCAATGCTTACGCCGATGTCAGCCACCGAAAACCGCGCTAGGGCGCGTCGCTGGATGCCCGGGATCACCTGAAGAGTTTCTTTTTCTGCGTCATAAAATTGACTCTTGTTAATTCTGCGTCTTAAATACGCGTCATAAAACAGACAACGCGCTCTACGCCCAACGCTCTGCCAAGCCTCCGGAGATAGTTACTGCATGTCCGCCAATAACAACAAGATACTGGTGCTCGCCGAAGATCAGAACAGATGTCGTGATCTGACCACGATTCTGGACTTCCTGGGAGAACAGGTCTGGGAAGTCGATCATGCCGCTCTGGATAAAATGACCGAACTGAACGATGTGGCCGCCGTTATTCTTAATGGCAGCGATCCTGATGTAGTGCCTGCGCTTGAGAAGCTCGTCGCGCTGGATCAGGGAATACCCGTGTTGATGATCGGAGACCCCGATTTATCCGATCTGGATGCTGGCATTTCGGGCCATGTGATCGCGCGCATGGACTGGCCTCTGAATTACACCAAGTTTGTTGATTCCCTCTACCGTGCTCAGGTTTTCCGCGATCAGTATGCTCGATCACAGGAACGTGGTCAGCAGCGGGCTTTGCAGTTGTTCAGAAGCCTGGTGGGCACGAGTCGAAGTGTGCAGCAGGTGCGGCAACTGATGAGTCAGGTTGCGGATAAAGAGGTGAGTGTGTTGATCACCGGGGAGTCCGGCACAGGCAAGGAAGTGGTCGCTCGCAACCTTCACTATCATTCGCCTCGCCGGGACAAACCGTTCGTGCCGGTCAATTGTGGCGCCATTCCCGGCGAGCTGCTGGAGAGTGAGCTTTTCGGGCATGAGAAAGGTGCCTTCACTGGCGCGATTACGGCTCGTGTAGGGCGTTTTGAGCTGGCTGAAGGTGGCACCCTGTTTCTTGACGAAATTGGCGATATGCCGCTTAGCATGCAGGTCAAGATTCTGCGGGTGTTGCAGGAAAAGACCTTCGAGCGGGTGGGCAGCAATCGCACTGTTAACGCTGATGTGCGGGTCATTGCGGCGACACACAAGAACCTGGAGGACATGATCCAGGGAGGAGAGTTCCGGGAAGATCTCTACTACCGCCTGAATGTATTCCCCATCGAAATGCCTGCATTGCGGGAGCGGGTCGAAGATATTCCGCTTCTCGTACATGAGTTGGTCGCCCGCATGGAGAAGGAAAAGCGCGGATCACTGCGATTGAACTCTGCCGCCATCATGAGTCTGTGCCGTCATGACTGGCCCGGTAATGTGCGGGAGCTGGCTAACCTTGTCGAGCGGCTGGCCATCATGCATCCCTACGGTGTTATCGGTGTTCAGGAGCTGCCCAAGAAATTCCGTTATGTGGATGATTTCGACGAAAACCGGCCGGTAGACGATGTTGGCATGCCCGGAGTGCCGGGGCTGATAGGGCTGGATGCGCCGGCGTTGCTGCCGGTCAATGGTATCGATCTGAAAGATTATCTCGGAAATCTGGAGAAGCAACTGATCCAGCAGGCTCTGGATGAAGCTGGCGGTGTGGTGGCCCGGGCCGCGGAGAAACTGCGCATCCGCAGAACGACGCTGGTAGAAAAGGTTCGCAAGTATGGTTTACGTGATGATACGGCGGACGAGGGTGTCTGATGCCGCGATCTGCCTGACGTGACCTGATAAATCAAAACCCGCAAATGCGGGTTTTTTTATGCCTGTCTCATTTTGATGCTGTGGCGGAGGATGTCACGAAGGCTGCTTCGGTGTCATGACGTCACGCCGTCAAATTCCCGTTGTCGACATATCCCTCGCCAGTATTAACCGCCGGTAATCTGTCATGTTGTTCTTTTAGTTCGGGCTAATAAGCTGAAATAACTGAATAAATTAAATATGGCACAGGAATCGCTTATCTGATCTTAAAGCCATCTGTCCAGAGAGAATCGATGGGATAGTCCTGTCGTCACTTTCGGAGGTCAAGCATGAGTCAGTTGCAGTTTACCGTCGAGTCGTCTGTTCGGGAGGAGTTCTCCAATGCAGCGGCCGATGCCAATGAAAAAGTCACCGCCCTGTTTCCGTCGTCACCGGATGACGCGGCGGTGGATTCTGCGCTTGACCTGTTCAATCAGATGTCCCGTCAGATTACTGATTCCTATCGCACGCTTGAGTCTCGCGTAAATCAGCTTTCAGGCGAGTTGACAGCCGAATCCCGTCAGCGCCAGCAGGAGCTCGAAGAGAAAGAGCGTCTGGCTGATCGCCTGACAACGCTGCTCTCAGTCATGCCTGCAGGTGTGGTGGTACTCGACAGCAAAGGCGCGGTCAGCCAATGCAACCCGGCTGCCGTGTCATTGCTGGGGCAGCCGCTGGAAGGTGAGGCCTGGGTTGATGTGATTCGCCGCTGCTTTGCCCCGCGCCGGGATGATGGTCACGAAGTGTCATTGCGTGATGGGCGCCGTGTCAGCATTGAAATCCGTTCGATGGAAAACGAGCCGGGGCAGCTGATTTTGCTGACAGACCTTACCGAAACACGCAAGCTTCAGGGCCAACTCGCCCACGCGCAGCGTCTGTCGTCGATGGGCAAGATGGTGGCTTCACTGGCTCACCAGATCCGGACACCCTTGTCCGCAGCCATTCTGTACGGTGGCCATCTGTCACAACCCGATCTTGATGACGAGTTGCGTGCGCGCTGTGTTGATCGCCTGATGTCGCGTTTGACGCATCTTGAGCAGCAAGTGCGTGACATGCTTGTTTTTGCTCGCGGTGAAACCCGGCTGGCAGAGCAGTTGCCGCTCGCAGCCTTGGGGAGCAGCCTTAAATCAGCGGTTGAAGGGCTCACATTGCGCAATGGCAGCCAGATCCATTGGCAGCTTGAAGATGAAGAAAGCCGCGCCGCAGTCCTGTGTAACCGCGATGCGCTGGTCGGTGCATGCGTGAACCTTGTGAACAATAGCCTCGAGGCGGGGGCAACGCAGGTCACGATTGCAATGAAGACGGGTGAGGTGACACCTGGCGCAGGTGGCCAACCCAATCAGATGATATTGACAGTGACTGATAACGGGCCTGGCTTTGAGCCCGCCCAGCGTGAACAGTTGCTGGAAGCATTCTATACCACCAAATCCCATGGCACCGGGCTGGGGCTGGCCGTCGTTCAGGCTGTTGTGAAAGCCCATCATGGTGAATTTGTGCTTGAATCCGTGGCGTCCGGAGGCGCGCAGGCCTGCCTGCGTCTGCCACTGGCGCCGCTGGATACGGGCACCTACAGAACTGAGCAGCAGTGAGGCGGAGGCAGCTATGGCCAAATCAACCGTATTGATCGTCGAGGATGACCAGGACCTGCGTGAAGCGCTGGTGACCACCCTGGAGCTCGCAAAATTTCAGGTTCGCGAAGCGGATTGTGCTGAGCAGGCGCTTGAGCGACTGGCAGAAGGTGCTGTCGATCTGGTTGTCAGCGACGTCAACATGCCGGGACTTTCCGGTCACCAACTGCTTGCAGAGGTGCAGCGTCTGTATCCGGGGCTGCCGATGATGCTGATCACGGCTTACGGCCAGATCAGTCATGCGGTATCCGCCATGCAGTCCGGTGCAATCGATTATCTGGTCAAGCCCTTTGAGTCACAGGTGCTGGTTGATGCGGTGTCCCGCGTGGTTGGCGGTACAACGCGCAAGAGTGCCGATGAGCCGGTGGCGGAAGATCCTGTCAGCCAGCGCATGTTCCAGCTGGCGCGCAAGGTAGCCGCAGGCGATTCTACCGTGATGATTTCCGGTGAGAGTGGCACCGGTAAAGAGGTGCTGGCGCGTTATATCCATCAACACTCTCCGCGCGCAAATGCACCGTTTATCGCGATTAACTGTGCGGCCATTCCGGAGAATATGCTTGAAGCCATTCTGTTTGGCCACGAGAAAGGCGCTTTCACCGGTGCCCACGCCTCGTCGCCGGGTAAGTTCGAGCAGGCCAACGGTGGCACGATACTGCTTGATGAAATATCAGAAATGGATCCGGGGTTACAGTCAAAGCTGCTGCGGGTGTTGCAGGAGCGCGAAGTGGAGCGTGTGGGCGGTCGCAAAACCATCCAGCTTGATGTTCGTGTGCTGGCGACCACCAACCGTGATCTTGCCGAATATGTCCGGGAAGGTCAGTTCCGCGAGGATCTGTATTATCGACTGAGCGTTTTCCCGATGCAGTGGCAGCCGCTGCGGAAACGCCCAAGGGATATAATGCCGCTGGCGCGGCACCTGTTGAAGCAACATTGCAGGAAAATGAAACTCAACGGCATCAGCTTTGGTCGCGACGCAGAGCAGGCGCTTAGCGCCCATCCCTGGCCGGGTAACGTGCGGGAGCTGGATAATGCTATTCAGCGCGCACTGGTGCTACTGCAGGGTCAGACCATAGTGGCTGATGATCTCTGTCTTGATATGGGAATTACCGGCCTGGCGCCGCGCAACCCGGCTCCGGAAGCGCTCAGGCCCGTACTGGCATCAGTGCAATCTTCACCCGATGATGGCGCGGCGGCTGATGCGGAATCGGCAGCGATGTTAGCTGACGCCGAGGCGGATAGCGGTTCCCTGGGGCAGGAGATCAAGCAGCGCGAGTTTCGGATTATTATTGATGCGCTGCGCCGGGAGCGTGGCCGTCGCAATCGTGCAGCTGAACAGCTGGGGATTAGCCCGCGAACCCTGCGCTACAAGTTGGCCCAGATGCGTGACTACGGTATTGATCTGGAATCCGAGTTGGCGATGGCCTGAGCCAGTTTTGATGTGGATGTGTCGCTGAATCCAGCGATTGTGTTGTGATGTTATACCTTCTGAACTAACTCCTTCGTACGGCACCTTCGGGTGCCGTTTTTTTGTTGCCCGAATTCGCCCACCAAAAGATTCTGGCGGTTGCCAGTCAATATATTGTCGTGTGCCTTGGCCGAGAAGCTCTATTCTTGTTTAAGGCTATGAAATAAATAGTAAAAACAATAGTGGCCCACCAATTGCTTTTAGTTCATTAACACTCGTTCATCGTCGGGCCGGGCACATAGCGTGCGCGACCAGGGGGAATCAAGCATGGTCCAGCGGACAGACATCAACAGCGTACTCTCTGACATCCGTTCTCTGCGGTCGCAGATGATGCAAAATCAGCGCATTGAACATGACAACAACATCAACGGTGCCGTTGACAATGTTCGTAAAACGGATAAATCCCAGCAGCCGCCGGGGTTTGGCGAGATGCTCAGTCAGGCGGTCAATCAGGTCAACGACTTGCAGTCCACCTCAACAGCAATGGCGACTGCATATGAACAGGGTGATCCGAATGTGGATATCACACGGGTCATGATCGCATCACAAAAAGCATCAGTGTCTTTCGAAGCGCTGACCCAGGTGAGAAACCGGGTTGTGCAGGCTTATGAAGACATCATGAAAATGCCGGTTTAATAGCGGAGCACTCCCATGGCAACCCTACCCGCTGAAGCAACAGTCAATACGCCGATGGCCAGCAGTGATGATGGTTCGGAAAGCCAGAGCGATCTGTTGTTCGGTTTCAATCGTCTGACGCTGTTCCGCCAGATTGGCCTGATGATCGGCCTCGCCGCCAGTGTCGCCCTCGGTGTGGCGGTGGTGCTGTGGGCGCAGGAACCGAACTACCAACCCGTGGTGGGTGATCTGTCGGCCTACAATCCGCAGGAAGTCACTGACATTCTGGATCAGGCTGGCATCGAGTATCGGATGGAGCCGCGTTCAGGTGCTCTATTGGTTGCGGCGGATGATGTCTATAGCGCCCGCCTGAAACTTGCAGCTGCCGGTGTCACCGACGAGAAGACCCTGGGTTATGAAATACTGGACCAGGAGCGGGGACTGGGAACCTCCCAGTTTATGGAGAAAATAAGCTATCGTCGTGGGCTCGAAGGCGAGCTCGCCAGAACGATTGCCAGCATGAAAGGGGTGCGCAGCGCCCGTGTACATCTGGCCATTCCGGAGCGGTCCGTATTTGTTCGTGATGCCCGTCAACCGACCGCATCGGTCTTCCTCGATGTGTTCACCGGTCGTCGTCTCGGTGAAGAGCAGATCTCGGCTATCGTCAATATGGTGGCGGGCAGCGTTGCGGAAATGAATGATGCGGATGTCACCGTTGTCGACCAGTCCGGCAACCTGCTCACCCAGCGGGAATCAGACAACAACCGTCAGCAGATGCAGGACCAGTACGAGTATGGCTCGCGGGTGGAGGACAAGCTCACCAAGCGCGTGGCGAGTATTGTCAGTCCGATTGTCGGCGAAGGCCGGTTCCGTGCCGAGGTATCCGCCGATCTGGACTTCGCGGCAGTCGAGAAAGCCGAGGAGCTCTATAATCCCGAGCAGAAAGCCGTTCGCTCAGAACGTGAGTTGACCGAGCAGCGTGTCAACGGCGGCGCCGGCGGTATTCCCGGTGCGCTCAGTAACCAGCCTCCGGGAGCGGCAACCGCACCGGAAGTCGCGGGTACTGCTGCTAACGGACCGGATGCTGCCCAACCGGCACCGCCGGTGAATACCCGGACCGAGTCTACCCGTAACTACGAAATGGACCGGACTGTCAGCTATGTTCGCCATGAGCAGGGCAAAATCGAGCGATTGACTGTCGCCGTTGCAGTTGATGACATGAAGGTGGTGGATCCGGCTACCGGTGATGTCAGTTATCAGCCCTGGCCCGAAGCTGACTTGCAGCGTCTGACATTCCTGATTCGTGATGCCGTAGGCTATTCCGCAGCCAGAGGCGACAGCGTGACGGTAATGAACACTGCATTTGCCCAGGAAGCGGAAGTGCAGTTCTCTGAGCCGTCATTCTGGGAGCAGCCCTGGTTCTGGAACCTGATGAAGCAGGTGCTGGCGGGGCTGGTTATACTGGTCCTGGTACTTGGATTGCTCCGTCCGACGCTGAAGAGTCTCTCCGGAGGTGGTCGCCAGGGTCGCGATCGGTCACTGGAGGACGATGACGGGTATGATGGTCTTGAAGGCGCGGATAGCGATAGCGCATTGCGCAGCGCTATGGATCGCAGTGATGACCTGCTGTTGCCGAGCGCCGGTGGCGGCTATGATAGTCAACTGAACGCGTTGAAAGGCGTTATCGCTGAAGACCCGGCACGGGTTGCACAGGTCATGCGCCAATGGGTGAATGTTGATGAGTGAGAACAATACTCAAGCCGCACCGGCTGAGTCAGCGCCGGCCAAGCCCCGGCGCAAGATTCCGCGGGTCGAGCAGGCCGCGATTTTGCTGATGTCTCTGGGCGAAGCGGATGCTGCCCAGATCCTCAAGCACATGGGGCCGAAAGAGGTTCAGCGTGTGGGCGTTGCCATGGCGCAGATGAAAGACGTGAGCCGGGACGACGTCAAATATGTGCTGGATGAATTTGTCGAGGCCGTTGGCGGGCAGACAGGTCTGGGGGTCGGCAACGACGACTATATCCGGGCGATGCTGACCCAGGCACTGGGTGACGACAAAGCATCCAGCCTGATCGACCGTATCCTGATCGGCGGCAATACGACCGGTCTGGATACTCTCAAATGGATGGAGCCCCGCGCCGTCGGCGATATCATTCGTTATGAGCACCCTCAGATTCAGGCGATTGTGGTGTCCTATCTGGACCCGGACCAGGCCGCCGAAATTCTGGCAACACTGGACGATAAGGTGCGCCTTGACGTCATGATGCGTGTGGCCTCGCTTGAAAGTATTCAGCCTCAGGCCCTCCAGGAATTGAACGACATCCTTGAGAAACAGTTCTCCGGTGGCTCAGCCGCCCAGACCAGCCGTATCGGCGGGGTCAAGCGTGCTGCGGATATCATGAACTTCATGGATCGCAGTATTGAAGGCGGCCTCATGGATTCCATCAAGGGGATGGATCCGGATCTGGCGACCACCATCGAAGATCTCATGTTTGTCTTCGACAACCTCAAGGATATTGATGATCGGGGCATACAGGCCCTGTTGCGTGAAGTATCCTCGGAGGTTCTGGTGATTGCGCTGAAGGGGTCGGACGAGGAAGTGAAAGACAAGATCTTCAAGAACATGTCCAAACGGGCTGCTGAATTGCTGGCAGACGACCTCGAAGCCAAGGGGCCGGTGCGTGTCAGTGAAGTTGAATCTGCCCAGAAAGACATCATCACGATTGCCCGCCGTATGGCAGAAGCGGGTGAAATCACCCTTGGTGGTTCCGGCGAAGAAATGATGTGATGAAGAATAAAAGTCATCGCGATCGCATTCCGTCTGAAGAGCTGACCGCTTACGAGCGCTGGGAACTGCCCTTGCTCGATGAGCATGGCAACCAGCGCCCGCATTCGCGCGAAGAGGAGCGGGAAGTCAAACCCCTGACGGCGGCTGATCTTGAGGCGATTCGTCAGGAAGCCTGGCAGGATGGTCACAAAGAAGGGCGTGAAGCCGGCTATGCTGAAGGCCTGGAATCGGGGCGCAATGACGGCCTCGCCGCAGGGCGCGAAGAAGGCACTGTTGAGGGACGCGAACAGGGCCACAGCGCCGCCCTGGATCAGACCCGTGATGAAGTGCAGCAACGCCTCGCCCAGCTTGAATCTGTCATGGCTGAGTTGGTTGACCCTATCCAGCGCCATGAAGATGAACTCGAAATCGCGTTGTTTAACCTGGCGACCGTCCTGGCCCGCGCAGTGGTTTACCGTGAACTTAAAACGGACTCGTCCCAGATAAAAAAAGTCGTTCACGACGCCTTGTCCAGTTTGCCATCAACCCGTGAAAATGTGCTTATCCGCGTCAACCCGGCAGATCGTGAATGGGTGGCGGAAGTGGCGGATCGCTTCGAAGCAGAGTCCCGCATTACCGAAGATGACGCTATTTTACCGGGCGGCTGCAAGGTGGAAACCCGGCATAGTCTGGTCGATTTCACTATAGAGAAGCGTTTTCAGAAAGCCGTCCAGCGCATGCTGGATCAACAGCTTGATGGCGATCCGTCGGGCGACAACGCCGAGTTGGACGCCATGATGGGTGACCTGACCGACTTTCATGGTGATCTGCTTCAGCAACCGGAGGAAGCGTCGGAAGCCCCACCTTCGGAGACCTCAACAACACCTCCTGAGCACCCATCCATAGACGATAGCGAAGCCACTGAATCCCGGGAGCGTGATCGTGACGAGCCCATTGGCTGACCGGCTGCGCCGGCTTCAAAGCTTTTTACCTCAGGATATCGAACCCGAACTTTCTGGCCGACTGACTCGAATGGTCGGGCTGACCCTCGAATGCGTCGGCTGCCCCATGGTTGTCGGGGACCGCTGCGTGATCCAGGGGCAGGGCACAGGCAGTGTTGAGGCTGAAGTGGTCGGGTTTGAGGACGATCGGGTCTATTTGATGCCGCTCACGGCTATCGAAGGCCTAAGACCGGGGGCCAGAGTGGTGCCGCTTTCCGCTGCCAGTCGTGTCCCGGTTGGGCCAGAATTGCTGGGGCGCGTCGTGAACGGCACGGGCGCGCCTCTGGACGGTAAAGGTGCGCTCAGGGCCGAGTCGCAGGTCGGCCTGAGCGGCGATATCATCAACCCGCTGCACCGCGCACCCGTGCGTCAATCCCTTGACGTGGGGATTCGAGCCATCAATTCGCTGTTGACGGTGGGGCAGGGCCAGCGTCTGGGGCTTTTTGCCGGTAGTGGTGTTGGCAAGAGTATGCTGCTGGGAATGATGACCCGCTTTACCGACGCCGATATTACAGTCGTTGGACTGATCGGTGAGCGGGGTCGTGAGGTCAAGGAATTTATTGAGGACATCCTCGGGGAAGAAGGTCTTGAGCGATCGGTCGTGGTTGCATCCCCGGCGGATGATTCACCGCTGATGCGTTTGCGTGCTGCGATGCTGACGACTCGCATTGCTGAATACTTCAGAGACCAGGGCAAACGTGTGCTCTTGTTGATGGACTCGTTGACCCGCTATGCCCAGGCACAGCGGGAGATTGCGCTGGCCGTCGGCGAACCGCCGGCCACAAAAGGCTATCCACCCTCGGTGTTCGCCAAGCTCCCACAACTGGTTGAGCGCACCGGTAACGGCAAGCCCGGTGGAGGTTCCATAACCGCTTTTTATACCGTGTTGACCGAAGGTGATGACCAGCAGGATCCGATTGCCGACGCCGCACGGGCGATACTGGATGGCCACATCGTCCTGTCCCGACGGTTGGCGGAAGAGGGGCATTATCCGGCGATCGATGTGGAAGCCTCCGTCAGTCGGGTGATGCCGCAAGTCACCGCCACTGACCATTTCAAAAAGGCTCAGGCCTTCAAGCAGACCTTTGCCCGCTATCAGCAGGCGCGAGACCTGATCAGCGTCGGCGCCTACGTGCCCGGATCGGATCCGGAAACAGACTACGCGATTGAACGAATCGACGATATGCGCGCCTTTCTGCAGCAGGGCCTGAAAGAAAGCGCGCCGCTGAATGAGTGCATTGCCCAGCTCAAAGCCGTGTTGCCGGACAGGAAAAATGCCGGCGACGCCCGGCAGGGGGCTGAATGAAACCCCGGTCTGAGCGCTTGAAAGTGGTTCTGGCGCTCGAGCAGCGCAAGGAAGATCAGGCACTGACGGTCCTCACGGCGGCTCGCCAAAAACTGCAATCACACCAGCAACAGCTTGATGATTTGAAGCGTTACCAGGCGGATTACCGTCAACAGATGCGCCAGGGGCAGCAGGGTGTTGTATCCGTGGCCAAGCTACAGGGTTGGCAGGCATTCATTGCCCAGCTGGACGTGGCTATCAGCCAGCAGGAAAAGCAGGTTCAGCAGGCGACGGTGGCCTTCGAGAAGGCGCGTGCCGGCTGGCGCGAGGCGTACGAGCGCAAGCAGGGGATGTCCCGTCATATTGATGCCTGCAAAGCCCAGGAGCTGCGTGAGCGGGATCAGCACGAGCAGAAGCAGGCGGACGAAGCAGCCGGTCGCATGCACGCCCGCCGTCGCTGATACCGACAGGTTTGCTCATTACCTTGATGTCGCTCATTTCTTCCCGGCAAACTCACGGTGCATTTACTTGAGTTTTAGCTATTCTCACAATTACGCTTGTTCAATTAATCTCAGAATCAGCGCTTTTACTAACATCACCCTCTCGCCAAAGAGGAAGACGGAGGATATGGCATGGCGATTCAATCGCGGCGCAGTGAGGACGGCCGAACACTGGTTATCAGTATTGATGGCCGATTTGATTTCAGCTCTCACCAGAGTTTTCGCGATGCCTATGAACATGGCGATCAGCAAGTGAACGATTATGTGATCGACATGTCAGACACAACCTACCTCGACAGCTCGGCTCTGGGCATGTTGTTGTTGCTCAGGGATTATGCCGGCGGGGATGCCGGTCGGGTACGCATCGAAAACTGCAACAGTGATGTAAAACGCATTCTGTCGATTTCGAACTTCGAGCAGTTATTTTCCATAAAGTAGACCTGAGAGGCACCGATTGGAAAGTCCGGACATGGATGAAAGGGCAAACAGCGTCGACGCGGCATCGGAGGCAGACGAGGCGGATGGCGATCCGCTAAGGATCATCATCGCTGATGACAGTCACAGTGATCGCCTGATCCTGCAGGCGATGGTGCGCCGGCTCGGGCACCAGGTCATACTGGCTGAAGACGGCTACGAAGCCGTGGAGCTTTTCCGCGAACACCATCCCCAAATTGTATTGCTTGATGTGATGATGCCGCGCATGGACGGGATGGACGCGGCCCGCCATATTAAAGCGCTGGCGGGTGACACGCTGGTTCCAGTGATTTTTCTCACATCCCTGTCTGATGCCGATGCGCTGGCCCGCTGCCTTGAAGCGGGCGGCGACGACTTTCTGTCCAAGCCTTACAACCGCACCATCATCGAAGCCAAAATCAACGCCTTCAACCGGATGCGCTTGATGCACCGGACCCTGAGTGTTCAGCGTGATCTTATCCGGGCTCACAATGAGCAATTGCTGACAGAGCAGGATATCGCACGCAGGGTATTCGAGAATATTGCGCACACCGGTTGTCTGGATGCGCCGAATATCAACTATCACGTTTCCCCCATGTCGGTTTTCAACGGCGATATCCTCTTCGCCTGTCCTCGGCCATCTGGCGGAATGAATGTGCTCATTGGTGACTTTACCGGTCATGGCTTGCCAGCCGCGATTGGCGCAATGCCGGTTGCCGAAATATTCTATGGCATGACCAGCAAGGGTTTTCACAGCGGAGATGTGCTTCGGGAAATCAACCAGAAGCTCGCCCGGATCCTGCCCAGTGATATGTTCTGTTGTGCTGCGTTTATGGAGTTCGATTTCCACAGCGGCAGCGTGAATGTCTGGAACGGTGGCCTGCCAGCCGGCTTCCTGCTGCGCAAAAATGGCCGCCGCGATTCGCTGCCCTCTACCCATCTTCCTCTTGGCGTGCTGTCGCCTGAACGCTTTTCAGCGGAGGTCCAGCAATACCGGGTCAATGTGGGCGATACGGTATTGTTTGCAACAGATGGCGTACTGGAAGCGGAGAACCATGACGCGGATATGTTCGGTGATGCCCGCTTGCATGCGGCGCTGGATAGCGCGTCGGGCCAGCGTCCGCCGCTCAGGGCCTTGTTGGACAGTGTCAGCGACTTTACCGGTGACCAGCAAAGCGGTGATGACCTGACGCTGGTCTCCGTTGATATTGTGCCGGCAGCTGATCTTGAAGAATTGCCTTTGCGGGTAGCCGCTTCAGCGCTGAGCGGCCCTGCACACTGGGTATGCGAGTATGAAGTCACCGGCGAGACTCTGGCGAACTTCAATCCCTTACCGCTGTTGCTTCACATCTGCATGGAAGTACCGGCCTTGCGACGCAGCAGTGGGGAGGTGTATACGGTCTTGTCAGAGCTTTATACCAACGCCCTTGAGCACGGGGTTCTGGAGCTGCCATCTGACTGGAAGGATTCAGCTGAGGGCTTCGGGCGCTACTATGCAGAGCGCGAACGCAGGTTGAAATCGACTGGCGGACATCGTATCCGCTTCCGGCTGGAACATGAGACCACGGGGAAAGAAGGGCGCCTTAAAGTAATCTGTCAGGATACCGGCGCCGGCTTTAACTATACTGACCAAAAGAGATCCGCTCTGGATCATGATGGATACACAGGGCGGGGCCTCGCGCTGGTGCGACATCTGTGTACAAGTGTCCGCCACCTGGGCGCGGGGAACGAAGTTGAGGCAGAATATCACTGGTCATTGAACCGGCAGCCGGAGGTTAAGGGATCGCCGGATAACGAGTCCCGATAGCTCGCCTTGTTTGTAAATTGAGCTGGCCGAAGAGTCGGGACGATAATGTGGAGGTGATCATGAATAAAAAACCGCATCTCGATGATGAAGCGCTGTCAGAGCTGCGCGATGTCATGGAGGACGAGTTTGATGTGTTGATCAGAACCTACCTGTCAGATTCCGGCGAACGTATCGATATCTTGCGTTCGGCCCTTTCCAGCCGTGATTCACAGGCGTTCACCCACTCCGCACACAGCTTCAAGGGTAGTTGTATCAACATCGGTGCCCCCCGCTTGGGCGCACTCTGCTCCGAGGCGGAGATTGCCGGCAGGGAGGAGCGCATTGATGATGCTGCCCACCTGCTGGATGATATCCAAAGTGAGTTTCTGACCGTTCGCCAGTTACTTGAACAAACCCTTCTGCGATAACCACCCTCTGGTCCGTACCTTGTTACGGTGTTGGCACCCTAATTGCTGAACTCTGAATAATCGTCTTTATCTGAGCCCAAGCGGCAAGGGGTTGCCATGTCTGGAATATTGCTGACGCCAGCAAGTCTGAAACCCGAGCAAAATCTCGACCGACCGCGCCAGGATCTGGCTTCCGATCAGGCCTCCGAGGGATTTGATGCGGTTTCAGCCCGAGAGAAGCAGCGTCTCGAAGACCGCGCGACCGAAAGCCGGCGCGCTGATCAGCGAGCGCAGGATGCCCGTATTGAAGATCAGCGCCTTGCCGACAGGCGAGCGGCACGCGACGATCAAAGGGATGCAATTGCTGACAAACGAGCGGATGCCAAAACGAAAGGCGCATCCGATAGCAATGCGCGGGACGAAGCGCGGCCCGCAGCGGAATCACGGCAACCCGAAGACACGTCGCGGCAGGAATCTGCCGAGACCCGGGCAGAGAAAGAGGATACCGAAGCCACTGAAGCCCAGGGCCAGGCCGTGGCTGAGGGCGATCAGGAAAAACCTGAGTCTCCGGATGATGAAACCGTGGTGCCTTTGTTTATGAACAGCCCCACGCAACTGACGAACGGGCAGACCGGCAAAATCGCAACCGGCACCACGCCAACGGGTAGTGCAGCGATGGCCCCTATGGCTGCCGGCACCAACCAGCAGTCTCCAGTTGCTATGGCGCTGAAAGCGGGTAAAGGCGGTGGCGAAGGCTTGCCATCCGAATCGGGCGAAACTCTCAAAGGCCTTCTGGGCAAATCAACCGCGGCTGGAGAGGGCAAGGGAATTGAATTTTCCGCTCAGCTTAATCGGCTTCAGGGAGGTGCTGAGTCCGCGTCAAAGTCTGGCCCTGCATCCTTGCAACAGGCACAGGGAGCCAAGGAAGTACTGGCGCCACTGAAGAGCTATTCCACCAGCATCGACCTGCCGGTTCAGCATGCTGAATGGGGCGAGAAAGTGGCCGGTAAGCTGGCCTGGCTGACCACTCAGCGCATGTCAGTGGCAGAAATACACATTACGCCCCCGGATTTCGGGCCTATGGAAGTACGGGTTCACGTTCACAACGATCAGGCTAACGTCGCTATCCACGCGAGTCATTCAGTGGTCAGGGATCAACTTGAGCTTAACGGTCACCGTCTGCGGGATATGCTGCAGGACAGTGGCCTGACGCTCGAGCGTTTTGAGGTTTCTGCTGATGCCTCGGGTCAGGGCCAGCGAGACAGTGCCGGAGAAGGCACCGGGACACACGGCGAAGGTGTTGTGGGTAATGGCGATATGGCAGAACTCGACCAGGATGATGGCGCCGCGCTTTCCGGATCGCTGGATTTGAGCTGGCGCGGAGAGGTTGACCTGTACGCCTGATCGCAGCCGATTCCCTGGCTGGGCCACTCAGCTGATCCATCCCGCCCGAAAGGCGATGACCCACCCCATATTACCAACCCGATTCAGGTTTCTGACTCGGGTTTTGTTTTTTCTCTGCGCGGTTCTTTCATTCGGGCGGTTTATGTCTGATGATTCAGACGCTAAACTTCTGTTTTCAATAAGTGTCTGGCATCAAAGCACGTGTGGCTGCGAGTCTCATGGATAAGGGCCGTCTGGTGTTTTTCCTTCAACATCGAAGACTGGCCCGTAACTTGCTGCTACCTTGTTAAATAGCCCTTCATTCGCCCGAAAGTGACGGAAAACTGACTGACCACTATGGCCGAAAATAAAGAGAACGCGCCGGCAGGCGGCAAGAGCAAACTGAAGCTCATTATTATTCTGACGCTGGTGGTGCTGATGGCCGTTGGCCTATCGGTTGCCGGCACATACTGGCTTCTGAAAGGGGATTCAGATAGCGGTAGTGATGCGGCTGACAGCGACGAGCCGGCGGAAGAAGTATTTGTTCCCAGCCGGTACCTGACGATCGAAAAGCCCTTCATCGTCACCTTGACGGCTGACGGGCGTCAACGTTACATGCAGATATTTGTTGCTTTCCAAAGCCGGGATCAGGCTGCGCTGGATGCGGCAGAAACGCACATGCCACTGATTCGCAGCCGGTTGTTGAGTTTATTTGGTGGTCAGGATTTTGCGGCGATGCAAACGGTTGAGGGTAAGCAGCAACTGCTGGCCGATACGCTATCCGCCGTCAACGGTGTACTTGAACAGGAAGGCGCGTCGCCTGTTGACCGTATTCTGTTCGAGAACTTTGTACTGCAATAATTATTCACCCGGTCCGTCCGTTTTGGATGAACCTGTGAGGTCGGGAATCAGGTATGCAGGATTTACTGTCACAAGATGAAATCGACGCGCTACTCCATGGTGTCGATGATGGTGACATCGACACCTACGATGAGGCCGATGAAGCTGGCGTAAAAGACTACGATCTTGCCAGTCAGGATCGTATTGTTCGTGGCCGGATGCCAACGCTTGAAATGATCAATGAGCGTTTTGCCCGTTACACCCGAATCAGTCTTTTCAATCTGTTGCGTCGTAACGCCGATGTGTCCACCGGCGGTATTCAGATCATGAAGTTCGGCGAGTATGTCCATACCCTTTATGTGCCGACCAGTCTGAACCTGATAAAAATGCGGCCCCTTCGCGGCACAGGTTTGTTTATTCTCGATGCCAAGCTGGTGTTCAAGCTGGTTGATAATTTCTTTGGTGGGGAAGGCCGGCACGCCAAGATCGAGGGCCGGGAGTTTACTCCAACAGAGATTCGCATCGTCCAAATGATGCTGGACCAGGTTTTCATTGATATGCGGGAAGCCTGGAGCGCGGTGCTCAAAATTGATTTCGAATACCTCAGTTCTGAGGTGAATCCGGCGATGGCCAATATCGTCAGCCCCAGCGAAGTGGTGGTCGTCAGTACGTTCCATATCGAGCTGGACGGTGGCGGTGGCGAGCTGCACATGGCGTTTCCCTATTCGATGATCGAACCCATCCGTGATGTGCTGGATGCGGGCGTGCAGAGTGACGTTGATGATGTCGATGAACGTTGGGTTAACGCCCTTCAGGAAGATGTCAGAGCGGTCAGCGTGCCGATTAATACCACGGTTTGCAGGCGAAAAATGTCGTTGCGGGAGCTGGCAAAGCTAAAAGCCGGTGATGTGATTCCGGTTGAGATGCCCGAAGACCTCACGGTCACCGCCAATGGTATTCCCATTTACCGTGCCCAACTGGGTACGCGCGACGGTAATCTGGCACTGAGAATTACCGGCAAGACCCCTCGGCCCCAGGTCAAAAAACAATTGAAGGTGAATAGAGATGGCTGAAGATGACAAAAAGAACGCCGAAGAGATGAGCGAAGACGAGAAGCTCGCGGCGGAGTGGGAGGCAGCCATGACCGAGTCCGGTGACGAGAGTGAGGGATCCGATGCATCCGGAACCGGTGAGCTTGGTGATGAGTGGGCAGCCGCAATGGAAGAAGCCGGTGAAGGTAAGAGCGGCGCCTCGGCCGTGAAGGCAGCTCCCATGGAAGAGTTTGCTGAAGAGGAAGCCTCAGTCGGGCACGGCCCTTCGCCCGATCTTGACGTGATACTGGATATTCCGGTCACTATTTCGATGGAAGTGGGCAATACCCAGATTCCGATCCGCAACCTGCTGCAGCTCAACCAGGGGTCTGTGATCGAACTGGACCGGCTGGCGGGCGAGCCACTTGACGTCTTGGTCAACGGTACGCTGATCGCTCACGGCGAAGTGGTCATGGTAAACGAAAAGTTCGGCATCCGGCTGACGGACGTCATCAGTCCGGGTGAGCGCATCAAGCGACTTTCAAAATAACAATTCACGACCATTAGCCCGCCCACAGCGTCACTGTATTAGTTCGGGGGTGGGCTAGCGGATCGGAGGAACGACATTGCAACGGATCTTCTCGCTCGGTTTACTGCTTGCCAGCCTGCCGGCATGGGCCGAGGAAACCGCGACGCTTGCCGCAAAGGCAGGCGAGCCACCTGTACGTCATGGTCCCGACAACCTTGTTTCGATGTTAAGCCTCGGGTTGGGGCTGGTCGCTGTTATTGCCCTGATATTCATATGCGCCTGGCTGGTTAAGCGCATGACCGGTCTGACGGGCATGAATAACCAGGCTATGAAAATTGTGAGCGTGCTGGCCGTTGGTGCCCGTGAAAGAATTGCACTGGTCGATGTCGGTGGTACCCAGATTCTGGTAGGCATCACGCCATCGGCGATCCGGACCCTTCATGTATTTGATGAGCCGGTGGTGACCAAAGGCGGTTCGCCGGCCGACAGCGATTTTGCCAAACGTCTGCAGGCGATGGTGGGCCGCCACTGGCAAGGCAAGTCTGCAAGTGATTCCCCAATTGACGACGATCCACGCGGAGGCAAGGCATGAGCCGCTTGAGTCGCCTGTTGCCTCTGATCCTGACGTCGCTCCCACTGTTGCTTCTGGCTATGCCGGCACAAGCGGACATGCCCGGCATTCCTGCAATCACCATGACACCGGGTGAAGGCGAGGCACAGGAATATTCGGTGACCCTGCAGGTGTTGGCGCTGATGACCGCGCTGACTTTCCTGCCAGCGATGCTGATGATGATGACGTCGTTTACCCGGATCATCATCGTGTTTTCGATTTTGCGGCAGGCGCTGGGTCTGCAGTCCACTCCATCCAACCAGATTCTTCTGGGGCTTACCCTGTTCCTCACTATATTTATCATGGCGCCGGTATTTCAGGAGGTTAACAGGGCAGCCCTGCAGCCGTATCTGGCAGAAGAAATGGCGCCGCTTGAGGCAGTAGAAGCCGCCAGTGAGCCGTTTCGCAAGTTCATGCTGGCCCAAACACGGGAAAGTGACCTTGCCCTGTTCACCCGAATGGCAGACGTCACCTACCAGACGCCGGATGATGTCGACTTCTTTGTGTTGATGCCGGCTTTCGTGACCAGTGAGTTGAAAACCGCGTTCCAGATTGGCTTTATTCTGTTTATTCCGTTTCTGATTATCGACATGGTGGTCGCCAGCGTACTCATGGCGATGGGTATGATGATGCTGTCGCCCATCATTATTTCCTTACCATTCAAAATCATGCTTTTCGTGTTGGTAGATGGCTGGGCGCTCATCATGGGTACACTGGCGGCCAGTTATGGTTTATAGCCAGCAACAGGAGACTGGACAATGACTCCGGAAACCGTAATCGACATAATGCGTCAGGCGCTGTGGATGATCGTTCTGCTCTCAGCGGTGATTATAGGGCCGGGGCTGGTCGTCGGTCTTATCGTCAGTACCTTCCAGGCGGCTACGCAGATTAACGAGCAGACACTCAGTTTTCTGCCGCGTTTGCTGATCACGCTGATGATGATTATTTTCGCCGGCCCCTGGATGCTGACGCAGCTGCTGGACCATGCCCGCACGCTGATCATGAATATCCCTTATCTGATTGGCTGACCTGATGGGCTTCGAAGTCAGTGCCGATATGGTCGGTCAGTGGGTCGGGCAGCATCTTTGGCCATTGTTCCGGATTGCCAGTTTCATGATGGTGATCCCGTTTGTGGGCTCGGGGCTGGTGCCGACGCGAATCCGGCTCGGTCTGGCACTGCTGATGACCATTCTCATCGTGCCGATGATTGGCGATGTTCCCCGTGTCGATGCGCTGAGTGCCGATGCAGTGGTGATCACCATCAATCAGGTGATGATCGGCGCGGGCATGGGGTTTGCGCTGACCGTGCTGTTCCAGTTGTTTGTGGTGGCCGGTCAGATGATAGCCATGCAGATGGGGCTCGGTTTCGCCTCCATGGTGGACCCGGCAAACGGCATCAACGTGCCCATACTGGCCCAGATTTATACCATCACCATCACCTTGCTGTTTTTGGCCATGAATGGCCATCTGGTGGCGTTCGAGGTTTTTATCGAAAGCTTCAGAACCATCCCTATCGGCATGTCAGGTCTGGGGCCGGACGCCTTTTGGGCATTGGCACACCGGGTCAGTTGGATGTTTGTATCGGCCATGTTGCTGGCGCTGCCAGCGGTAACCGCCGTGCTGATCGTCACTATCTCGTTTGGTGTCATGACCCGTGCGGCCCCGCAAATGAACATCTTTTCGCTCGGTTTCCCGATAGGTTTGTTGTTTGGTCTGTTTGCCATCTGGGTACTGCATACCAACTTTGTGCCTCACTTCGAACAATACACATCTGAAACGTTTGACTTCATGCGTTCGTTACAGGGGCTACCCTGAATGAACAGGTTCACTCTGTCTTTCAACGACCGGTGTGTCCGTCATGGCTGAAGAAAACGACAACAGTCAGGAAAAGACCGAAGAGGCCACCCCCCGAAGGCTTGAAAAGTCCCGGGAGGATGGCCAGACGGCGCGTTCCAAAGAACTGGCGACCATGGCGGTACTGCTGGCCGGTGCCGCGAGTCTGTTGATATTTGGCAGCAGCCTCGGGGCCTCACTCGAGAGCATCATGCGCCACAGCTTCGAGTTTGAGCGCCTGGTGGCATTTGACACCAACTACATGGCGCTCTTTCTGCTGCAGTCCGCAAAAGAGGCCGCATGGGCGTTGGCGCCCATCATGCTGGTGTTATTGATTGCGGCGATAGTGGGGCCGATCGGCATTGGTGGTCTGTTATTCAGTGGCAAGGCGATTGCGCCCAAACTGAACCGCATGGACCCGATGAAAGGTCTGAAGCGAATGTTCTCCGCAAGGGCTCTGGTGGAGCTGGTCAAGGCAGTCGCCAAAGTCGCGTTGGTGCTGGTGATAGCCATTGTTATTCTGGATCTGCGCACTGAAGATTTACTGGCGATCGCTGAAGAGCCAGCCGTTCCGGCGATGGAGCATGTGCTTTGGACGCTGGGCTGGAGTTTCTTTTTGCTGTCCTGCGCGACCATCATTATCGCGGCGATTGATGTACCGTTTCAGATCTATGATCACAACAAAAAGCTGCGGATGACCAAGCAGGAAGTCAAAGATGAGTTCAAGGACACGGAAGGCAAGCCGGAAGTAAAAGGCCGTATTCGTCAGTTGCAACGTGAAATGGCACAGCGCCGGATGATGCAGGATGTGCCGACGGCTGATGTGGTGATCACCAACCCGACCCACTATGCGGTTGCCCTGAAATACGATCAGAGCAAGATGGCGGCGCCGATTGTGGTCGCCAAAGGCGCCGATCAGGTGGCATTCAAAATTATGGAGATCGCCCGCGAACACAAGGTCGATATCATGCGCACGCCACCGCTGACGCGAGCGGTCTATCACAACACGGCCATTGGAGGTGAAATTCCTGCTGGGCTTTATGTTGCGATCGCGCAGGTGCTTGCTTATCTCTATCAGCTGCGTCGCTTCCGCCGCGGGCAGGGCGAACGACCGGGAATGCCGGACCTGCCTATCCCGGGTGATTTGCGTAGTGATAACTAAGAGGGCGACCAACCTGTGACGAACATCTCCGCATCAGGTTTCAGACGGCGGCTCTGATTACCCGGACCAGTGGCTCGCCGCGACTGTGAGGAATGGCTAATCGGTCATACCAGTTTTCCGGATTGATCACCGAGACATCTGAAAATCCCAACTCTGTCAGGTGGCGCTTTGCGCTGTCCTCATCACTGAAATGAAAGCTGACCTGGGCTCTGGTGATAGTCCCAAGTGCCGATTTGAGCAAATTCAAGCCGGTTCCAAACAGGCTGGGCCCGGGTTGCAGGTAAGTCTCTGACAGGTACTCAGACCCCTTGCGCTGTTCAAGTACTGGCACCAGGCGCTGCCAGAAGCGACTGATGTTCTCTAAAGAGAAATAGCTAGTCAGGCCCTCAGTAATTATCAGCACCGGGCCATCTGCATCGAATTCGGCTTTGATGAGCGCCTCAATGCTGAGCGGGCCGGATTCTGCAAAAATATCGACCGGCCGAACCTGGTGTCGCGCATCAAGATAACCCTCGCTGCTCAGATAGGCTTCCTTTCGCGCTGCCATGGCGGGCAGGTCCGCTTCGACCATATGGATCTGAGGGAAACGTTTGCGCAAGCGAATGCCGCGAGGGGACAGTCCGCATGCCACTTCAATAACCTGGGAGACCTGACGGTTGTTGATGGCGTCGGCAATCAGTTCATCGATAATCAAATGGCGCTGGAGCAGGAAAATGCGGATATTGCCGCCGGCAAGCATCTGACTGGCGCCTTCGAACGGCGTAAGCAAACTGTAGAGGGCGTGGCCGGTGGTGGGCGTGAGGCCGGCTTCCGACAATCCGTTGTGTTGCCAGACGGCGCTGGTGTATAGCGCAGTAAAACTGATGCCGGTGCTTTTTATAGGTGGGTGCATAGCAGGTGCTCCTTGAGAGTCCGGCGTCCATGAGCATGGGGTGTCTTTTCCCCATGCGCAGGACGCCGAAGGATACCGCTATTCTGACTGAGCGTTGCCGGGTTCCGGAATGGTTTCATCGCCCCAGCCGCTGCGGCTGCCGGGCAAAATCAGGTTCAGGGCAATCGCGACCAGACCGCAAAGGGCGATCCCTTCTACCTGGCCAATGACCATGCCACCGATCCCGAATACCAGCGTCACGCCGGTGATTACCAGATTACGGGCTTCCGAAAGGTCAACCTGGTGGCGGATCAGCGTGTTCAGGCCAACAACCGCAATAGAGCCAAACAGCAGGCACAGGATGCCACCCATAACAGGGACGGGAATGGTCTGCAGCGCTGCACCGAACTTGCCGATAAAGGCCAGAACGACCGCCGTTACCGCTGCCCACACCATAATGCGGGGGTTGAAATTGCGGGTTAGCATGACCGCGCCGGTGACTTCGGAGTAAGTGGTATTAGGCGGCCCACCTACCAGTGCTGCAGCGCTTGTCGCAACGCCATCACCCAGCAGGGTGCGATGTAGCCCGGGCTTCTTGAGGTAGTCCTTGCCGGTAACCGTGCCAATTGCCAACACATCGCCGATATGTTCAATGGCAGGGGCGATAGCGACCGGAATCATGAAGAGAATCGCAGCCCAGCTGAACTCCGGTGCCGCAAACGCAGGAATGCCGAGCCATGGCGCAGCCTGAATCGCCGAGGTATCCACAATGCCCATGATGGCCGATAGCGCGTAGCCGGTGATGACGCCGAACATAATCGGAATCAAGCGGAAGATACCTTTGGCCATCACAGCGAAAGCCACAGTGGTGGCCAGTGAGATCATCGCAATCCAGATCGCAATGTCGTAAGGCACGAGCTGTGCGCTGCCATCGCCGGCTTTGCCCATTGCCATATTGACGGCGACTGGCGCCAGTCCGAGACCAATCACCATAATCACCGGGCCGATTACAACCGGTGGTAACAAGCGGTTCAGAAACCCGGTGCCTTTAAGACGCACCAGACCGCTCAGGATCATATAGAGCACACCGGCGGCGACCAGCCCGCCCATGGTCTCCTCAATGCCAAACCGGGCCTTGGAGGCAATGATCGGCGCGATAAAGGCGAACGACGAGGCGAGGAAAATCGGAATCTGACCGCCGGTAATCAGTTGGAAGAGCAGGGTGCCGACACCGGCGGTGAACAAAGCCACGTTGGGGTCCATACCGGTGATAAGGGGCATCAGCACCAATGCGCCAAACGCAACCAGCAACATCTGGGATCCGGCAAGTGCCTCTCGCCATACGGGTTCGTTGGAAGTTTGCTGCATGCTTAGCTGTCCTTTTGTTTGGTGCCGAAGATCTTGTCACCGGCATCGCCGAGACCCGGAAGAATGTATCCCTTTTCATTAAGCCGCTGATCGACCGAAGCGGTATAGATGGACACATCAGGATGGGCTTCCAGCACTTTGGCTACACCTTCCGGTGCGGCGACAAGGATCAGCGCCCGGATTTCAGTGCTGCCGGCCTTTTTGAGCAGGTCGATTGTTGAAATCAGTGAACCGCCCGTTGCCAGCATGGGGTCGATAATGACCGCCATCCGCTGATCCAGTTCGCCCACCAGCTTTTCCAGATAGGTGCTGGCTTCAAGGGTTTCTTCGTTACGCACCTGGCCGACCACACTGACGCGTGCTCCGGGAATCAGTGACAGTACGCCATCCAGCATGCCCATGCCCGCCCGCAGGATCGGTACGATGGTGACCTTTTTACCGCGCAGGCGTTCGACTTCTACCGGTCCGGCCCAGCCTTCAATCGTTTCTTTTTCAAGCTCAAAGTCTTTGGTGGCCTCATAGGTCAGCAGGGCGCCGACCTCCTGAGCCAACTCGCGAAAGTTTTTGGTGCTGATGTCGGCGCGGCGCATCAGGCCAAGTTTATGGCGGATCAGGGGGTGTTGAACCTCATGGACGGGCATGGCTCACCTTATGTTCAGGAGTACGTGGGGATGTCTGGTCATGACGCCTGCTGATGGCAATCAGATGGTGTTATGACTCGAATTGGCGTCAAGGATACCGCACTTGTGATGGTTTCGTCAGCGGCCGGTTTTCCGAAGGTTCGCTCGCGTTGGTATGGATCGTGCAATCACCTGTCGGTATGCAGGTATGTCGTCAAAAAAACGACAGACCAAACGCTGGCAATCGTTGTAACCGGAGATAAACAGGGAATGGACAGAGCGCTCGTCCTGAATAACGTCAAATCTATGGCGAACGGCAGTCTCGGTATTCCGATACTGCTGATGGCGCTGCTCGGCATGATGATTCTGCCGATGCCGGTCTTCCTGCTGGACGTGCTGTTTACCTTCAATATCACCCTGTCTATCGTCATTCTGCTGGTTGGTGTGTATGCACTGCGCCCAATGGAATTTGCGGCCTTTCCGACGGTTCTGCTGGTGGCCACGCTGCTGCGTCTGGCGTTGAACGTTGCCTCTACGCGAATTGTTCTGCTGCACGGCCATGAAGGCGGCGCTTCTGCCGGTAAGGTGATCGAGTCCTTTGGTGAAGTGCTCATCGGCGGCAACTATGCGGTCGGTATCGTGGTGTTTGCGATCCTGATGATCATCAACTTCATGGTTGTCACCAAAGGCGCTGGCCGGGTGTCGGAAGTGAGCGCCCGATTTACCCTGGATGCCATGCCCGGCAAGCAGATGGCTATCGACGCTGACCTGAACGCCGGCCTGATTAATCAGGACGACGCAAAGGCCCGCCGGTCCGAGATCGCGCAGGAAGCTGACTTCTACGGTTCAATGGACGGTGCCAGCAAGTTCGTAAAAGGTGACGCAGTTGCAGGCCTGCTGATTCTGGCGATCAACCTTGTAGGTGGTGTCGCCATTGGCATGATGCAACACGATCTGTCGTTCGCTGACGCCATGCGCAATTATGCACTTCTGACCATTGGTGACGGTCTGGTCGCCCAGATTCCGTCGCTGTTGCTGTCGACTGCAGCTGCCATCATGGTGACGCGCGTCACCTCCAGTCAGGACATGGGTCAGCAGATCCTGTCCCAGATGTTCACAGCACCTCGGGCTTTGGCTATTGCCGCTGCCATCCTTATTATTCTGGGTTTCATTCCGGGCATGCCGCACATTGCGTTTCTCGGCCTGGGTTTTCTTTCCGCTGGTACGGCATACCTGATCTGGAAGAAGCAGGCCCAGACCGAAGAAGACGACAGCGTATTCCCGGCCCGCGGCGGAACCGGTGTACCCCGCACAGCATCGCCGGCAGCGGGACCTCACGGTGGCGAAGGCGCACCCCATGCATTGCCCGGGCCTTCTGAAAATAGAGAGCTGGGTTGGGATGATGTCGCCACGGTCGATATCGTTGGGCTTGAGGTGGGGTATCGCCTCATTCCGCTGGTGGACAAGACCCAGGGTGGGCAACTGCTGACCCGTATTAAAGGTGTGCGCAAGAAGCTGTCGCAGGATCTCGGCTTTTTGATGCCTTCGGTTCATATTCGCGACAACCTGGACCTGATGCCAAACGTTTACCGCATTACGTTGATGGGGGTCACGCTGGCTGAAGCCGAGATTCATCCTGATCGCGAACTGGCGATCGACCCGGGGCAGGTGTTCGGCAAAATTGAGGGCATCGAAGGCAAAGATCCGGCGTTTGGTCTGGATGCCTCGTGGATTGAACCGGACAAAAAAGATCAGGCGCAAACGCTGGGGTATACCGTAGTGGATGCCAGCACCGTGGTGGCGACGCACCTCAACCAGATCCTTCAGAAGCATGCCCATGAGCTGCTGGGACATGAAGAGGTCCAGAAGTGGCTGGAACAACTTGAAAAAATCTCGCCAAAGCTTGCAGAGGAATTGGTTCCAACCACGCTCACCATCAGTCTGCTGCTGAAAGTACTGCAAAGCCTGCTGAAAGAAGAAGTGCCGATCCGCGACATGCGCTCGATTGCCGAGGCCATCGTTAACGTGCAGCCGAAAACCCAGGACGCACGTGTACTGACTACAGCCGCCCGCCAGGCACTGCGGCGGATGATCGTCCAGAGCATCAGCGGCAGTGATTCTGAAATCCCTGTGATCACGCTAGATCCAGAGTTGGAACAGATGTTGCTGAAGTCAGTGCAACAGAGTCAACAATCTGGCGGCCAGGATGATATTGGCTTGGTGCTTGAGCCCAATATGGTTGAAAAGCTGCAGCGGTCATTACAGGACGCCGCCCAGCGCCAGGAAATGATGGGCAAGCCAGCAATACTGCTGGTCTCGGCCCCGCTCAGGCATGCGATGGCGCGGTTCGCCAGCTACGGAATTGAACGCCTGCACGTTCTGTCTTATCAGGAAGTGCCGGATAACAAACAGATTACGATTGTCGCATCGGTCGGCCAGTAAAAGGTCGTAAAGAACAGCGGCGCCGGATAACCGGCACCACCGGAGGTAGCTCACCATGAAAGTAAAACGGTTCTTTGCATCAACTATGACAGAAGCCCTGAAGATGGTGCGTCTGGATATGGGCGAAGACGCAGTTATTCTTTCAAACCGTCGGGTAGACGGTGGCGTCGAAATTGTGACGGCACTGAACTACGACGAAAATCTGGCGCGTCAGCGTTTGGGCAGCGCCGCCATGGAAGCGACCAACGGCTCGCAACTGGCGGAAATGCAGGCTGACCAGCACCTGCGGCTGGAGCAGGAGCTCGAGCGCTCGCGGGATCGCATTCGCGATATTCGTGGGCGTCGTCAGGTCAAGCAACCCGTGCCGGACTTCTCAATGCCGGAAGATAACGCGCCTGCTGCGCCTGAACCCCAGCAGGATGCGACCCAGGTTGCACTGGAGGCCATGCGGGCAGAGCTGCACAATCTGCGGGACATGGTCAGCGGTCGTGCGCCCGACTCTTCCGCCACCCAACCCGCATCCGTCTCCAAGGCGCTTGATGCCAGTCAGCAGCGATTGCGTGAGCGTCTGGAAGAGTTCGGTCTTTCGTCCAAGCTGGCGGCGACCCTCTCGCACAATCACGGTTCCGGTCGTCTTGACGAAGGTTGGAAGAAAGCGCTGAGAACACTGGCCGCCGGGGTTAAAACCCAGCAGCAGGAAGTCATTGAAGAGGGCGGTATTGTGGCACTGGTCGGCCCTACCGGTTCCGGCAAGACGACAACTATCGGCAAGATGGCGGCACGTTACGTGTTGCGTCACGGTGCTGACTCAATTGCACTGGTCACCACCGATCGCTACCGGGTCGCGGCCCACGAGCAGTTGTTTGTATTCGGCCGCATACTGAACGTGCCGGTAAGAGTTGTTGACGAAAGCCACTCGCTGGATCAGATTCTTGATGACCTGTCGGATAAACGACTGGTCTTGATTGACACTGCAGGCCTGACCCAATCAGACCGGGGGCACCAGGAGCAACTGAATGAACTTGCTTCCAGCTACCACCCGGTGCGCCCATACCTGGTGCTGGCGGCGACCAGTCAGCCGCGTATTATGAAATCCACATGGCATTGCTATAAGATGGCGAATCCGGCGGGCTGCATCATGACCAAACTTGATGAAGCACTGACACTTGGCGAAGTACTTGGATTTGCTATGGAAACCGGGCTTCGGGTGGCGTACTTTACAGATGGCCAGAAGATTCCGGAGGATATCCATTCGGCGCAGGCCGTATCGCTCGTCAAGTTGGGTGTCGAAAGGTTGCGCGAAGCGCGGGAGCTTGCGCCTGCCGCCGAAGGTGCCTGACCGGAAACAATGATGGCGCAGAAACAGAACGTACAGGGATAAAGTACAGGAATAACGCCGGCTGACAGATATCGGATGTCTGAAGTAAAACAGGCGCGAGACTACAAAAGTAGCTGGCACAGCGCCGGCCATATGGATCCAATTCGTCGTGAGAGACCGCATCCGGTATGAGTAGAGCAAACCCGGTTCAGGTAATCGCCGTATCAGGCGGCAAGGGAGGCGTTGGCAAGAGCAATGTCTCTGTCAATCTGGCTATTGCACTGGCCCAGATGGGGCGCAGGGTTGTCGTACTGGATGCTGATCTTGGTCTGGGAAATATCGACGTACTGCTGGGTGTCACCGCAACGCACAATCTCTCTGACGTGCTGTTGGGGGAGTGCAGCCTGAAGGATGTCCTGGTTGATGGCCCGGGCGGTATAAAAATTGTGCCGGCCTCGTCAGGCACTCAGCGCATGACGCAGCTGTCATCCATGGAGCACGCCGGACTGATTAATGCCTTTAGCGAATTGGGCGATCAGATCGATGTTCTGATTGTTGACACCGCTGCCGGTATTTCCGAATCTGTAGTGAGTTTTCTGCGTGCCTCGCAGGAACTTCTGCTGGTCGTCTGCGATGAACCCACTTCCATTACTGATGCCTACGCCTTGATAAAGCTGATGAATCGGGATTACGGCACCAACCGTTTTCGTATTCTTGCCAATCAGGTACGCAATGAGCAGGAAGGAAAGCACCTCTATGAAAAGCTCACGCGGGTAACCGAACGTTTCCTTGATGTTGGGCTACAATATGTAGGCATGGTGCCTTATGACGAGGCGGTCAAAAAATCGGTGCAACGTCAACGCGCAGTGCTTGACGCCTATCCTCGCGCCAAAGCCTCACTTGCTATCAAGGCGCTGGCCCAAAAGGTGGACGCATGGCCATTGCCATCCTCGCCGCGCGGGCATCTTGAGTTCTTCATTGAACGTCTGGTAGATGCCTGAGACTGTGCCCCATCCCAAGAGCACAGCCGCATGAAGGTCGTCTGAACAATAACAGGTAATCCGGACTCATGACGTTGGTAAAAAGCCTGGGAATCTATAATCGTACCGGCGAACGCGGTCCCCATCAGCTCGTTGAGCAACATGCGCCGCTCGTCAAAAAAATCGCCCTTCACCTGCTCGCCCGTTTACCGGCGTCAGTGCAGCTTGAAGACCTCATGCAGGCCGGAATGATTGGCTTGCTTGAAGCCGCCCAGAAATACGAGGCAACCAAAGGCGCCTCTTTCGAAACCTATGCCGGCATCCGCATTCGCGGTTCCATTGTTGACGAAATCCGCAAAGGCGACTGGGTGCCTCGTTCCGTTCATCGCAATGCCCGTCGTGTCGCTCAGGCTATCCGCACCGTTGAAAACCGCAAAGGGCGTGAAGCCCAGGATGCTGAAGTGGCGGACGAGCTGGAAATGTCCCTCGACGAATACCACTCATGCCTCGCTGATAGCAGTGGCGGCCGATTATTTAGTCTCGATGAGCTAAATGAATCGGGCGAGCTGCCGATAGACGATGTAGATGCCGTTGCGGATGCGCCCTATGAGAACATTTCTTCAAGCGCGTTTCGCAAGAATCTGGCCGAGGCTATTGACGGACTTCCCGAGCGGGAGAAGCTGGTGCTCAATCTTTATTATCAGGAAGAACTGAACCTGAAAGAGATTGGTGCTGTTATCGGAGTCAGTGAGAGTCGGGTAAGTCAGATACACAGCCAGGCGGCTTTGAGGCTCAAGTCCAGGCTGGCGGATTGGCACGACGAATTAAGTACCTGAAATTTTTAGCGTTTGGTAACTAATTTCATACAGATTGCACTGCTCTTAACGAATAGACTGTGCTTTTGGATATGACTGCTAGACTTGGTTGCAAGGTCATAACCCCTTGCATTGCGGACTGTAATCAGTGGAGGTCCCATTGGACAAGAACATGAAAATACTCATCGTGGACGACTTTTCCACGATGCGTCGGATCATCAAGAACCTGCTGCGGGATCTTGGCTTTACCAATACCGATGAAGCCGATGATGGCAACACCGCGCTGCCGATGCTGAAAAGCGGCAAGTATGATTTCCTGGTGACCGACTGGAACATGCCCGGCATGTCCGGCTTCGAGTTGCTGGAAGCGGTAAGGGCTGATGATGCTTTGAAAAGCTTGCCAGTGCTGATGGTAACGGCAGAAGCCAAGCGCGATCAGATCGTTGCGGCGGCGCAGGCGGGGGTCAACGGTTATGTGGTCAAGCCATTTACGGCCGCTGTGCTGAAGGAAAAGATCGAGAAGATCTTCGAACGAATCCAGTCGTAAGCTGAGCGTCGATCATGAGCAAAAAAACGAACAATAAAGGCGCGCTTGATGCTGACGTTATTGCAAAGCTGCACCTTCAGGCCGATCAGCTCAAAGAGCAGGTCGACGCCGGCAATTATGCTGCAGCGATGGGCCTGATCAACGAATTGAATGATGTGCGCGATCAGAGCCTTTATCAGGAAGTGGGGCGACTGACCCGGAGTCTGCACGAAGCCATTCGCAATTTTCAGATTGATCCGCAGAACGCCGAACAGGACGAAGCACTGTCTAAGATGTCAGATGCGTCCGATCGCCTGGCGTACGTGGTGCAGATGACAGGCAAAGCGGCCAACCGCACGATGGATCTGGTCGAAGAGGCGATGCCCAAGGCGCAGGCCATGATCGAACAGTCCCGTGCCTTTCGCGAAGAGTGGGCAAAGTTGCGCCGGCGCGAAATGAAAGCAGACGAGTTTCGCGAACTCTATCACCGCCTCGATCTTTATTTCGAGAAAACGGCGACTGACGCAGAAGTACTCTATGGCCACCTCTCCGAAATACTGCTGGCTCAGGATTTTCAGGACCTGACAGGTCAGGTGATTCAGAAAGTCACCGCGCTGGTGAAAGAAGTGGAAGATCAGATGTTGAGCCTGGTGGTGATGGCCAGCCATGTCGACAAGATCACCGGCACCGTGCATGAACTTGGCCCCGATGCCTCCAAAAAATCGGGTATCGAGAAGGGCGAAGGCCCGCAAATGAATGCCGAAGTGCGCGAAGACGTCGTATCCGGGCAAGACGATGTTGATGACCTGCTGTCCAGTCTGGGATTTTGAGTGAGGATTCCGCATGGCGTTTGATGCTGACGAAGAAATTCTTCAGGACTTTCTGGTAGAAGCTGGCGAGATACTGGAGAAGTTGTCTGAACAACTGGTCGATCTGGAACGCAATCCGGACGACGGTGAGTTGCTGAATGCCATTTTCCGCGGTTTCCACACGGTAAAAGGCGGCGCCGGCTTTTTGCAGCTTGATGCGCTGGTGGGTTGCTGCCATTCCGCCGAGAACGTGTTTGACACATTGCGTAATCGTAAACGCAGAGTGACCTCTGAATTAATGGACGTGGTGCTTGAGGCACTGGACAACGTCAACCTGATGTTTGATCAGGTCCGCAACCAGGAAGACCCTACACCCGCCGCTCCCGAACTGATACAGGCGCTTGACGCGCTGGCCGAACCCGAGGTCGAGGGCGAGTCGGCTGCTGAAGTTGAGGCTGAGCCTGAATCTGTTGTGGCCGAAGAAGCCCCTGAGCCTGAGCAACCGGCTGCCGAGAACGGGGATATTACCGACGACGAGTTTGAACAGCTGCTGGATGCGCTTCAGGGTAAGGATGCGCCGGCAGCAACGCCGGAACCTGCAACCGGTGGTGGCGCAGACGAGATCTCCGATGACGAGTTCGAAAGCCTGCTTGACGATCTGCATGGCAAAGGGAAGCACTCCGGCGGCGCGCCTGCATCAAAGCCTGCGACTGAATCCAGTGCGCCAGCGGCGGGCGGCGACGAGATTTCCGATGACGAGTTTGAGTCGCTGCTTGATGAGCTTCATGGCAAAGGCCAGTTCAAGGCTGCGGCAGCCGAGCCTGAAGCCAGTGCAGCAGGAAGCAACGACGACCTGATCAGCGATGACGAGTTCGAGTCACTGTTGGACGACCTGCACGGAAAAGGTAAAAAGCCTGAGGCGCCAAAACCTGCGCCCAAAGCGGCCAAGCCGGCTCCCGAGAAGAAAGCGGAGCCAGCGAAAAAAGTTGAGCCTGCCAAACAACCGGCTGCGCCCGCTGCGCGTGGCGATGAACCCGACGCCAAAACTGCGCCTGCGGCGGCTGGCGAGACGACGGTGCGGGTTGATACCAAACGCCTCGATGACATCATGAATATGGTGGGCGAGCTGGTGTTGGTGCGTAATCGTCTTCAGCGTCTGGGGGGAGCAAGTGAAGACGAGCACATGCAAAAAGCCGTCTCCAACCTGGACGTGGTTACAACTGATCTCCAGTCGGCGGTAATGCAGACCCGGATGCAGCCAATCAAAAAGGTGTTTGGCCGTTTCCCCCGTGTTGTCCGGGACCTGGCGCGAAACCTCAAAAAAGAAATCAATCTGGTGATGCACGGTGAAGACACCGATCTCGACAAAAACCTTGTTGAGGCCTTGTCGGATCCGCTTGTTCACTTGGTGCGCAACTCGGTCGACCACGGCATCGAGCTGCCAGATGTGCGGGAAAAAGCGGGCAAGCCCCGTACCGGCCTTGTCACCCTGTCTGCAGAGCAGGAAGGTGATCACATACTGCTGGTGATTGAAGACGATGGCGCTGGGATGGATCCGAATGTCCTGCGCCGAAAGGCAGTTGAGAAAGGCCTGTTTGAGCAGGATGTCGCAGATCGCCTGACAGAAACCGAATGCTTTAACCTGATTTTTGCGCCCGGCTTTTCAACCAAGGAGCAGATTTCAGATGTGTCCGGCCGTGGCGTTGGCATGGATGTGGTCAAAACCAAAATTGGCCAGCTCAACGGTATGATCAACATCGAGTCGTCGATGGGCAAGGGCTCCCGCATTGTCATCAAAGTGCCCTTGACGCTGGCGATCATGCCGACGCTGATGATCATGCTGGGAGACCAGTCGTTTGCTCTGCCGCTGGTGAATGTGGTTGAGATATTCCACCTTGATCTGACCAAGAAGAACATTGTCGATGGGCGCGAATGTATCGTGGTCCGGGACAAGGTGTTCCCACTGTTCTATATCAAGAAGTGGCTGGTGCATGGCGCCAGCAGTGAGCCTGAAACGACCGAAAGCCATGTGGTTATTGTGGCAATGGGTACCAAGCGGGTGGGCTTTGTGGTGGATCAGCTGGTTGGCCAGGAGGAGGTCGTAATCAAGCCTCTGGGCCGCATGCTGAACGGCACCCCTGGTATGTCAGGCGCCACCATCACCGGAGACGGCAGAATCGCACTGATTCTTGATGTACCCAGTCTGCTTCAACACTACGGCTAATCTGATAAGGCTCCTGCATGACGATTTCTGTCCTCGTCGTTGATGATTCGGGTTTTTTCCGCAAGCGGCTGACCGAGATTCTGAATGCGTCTGGCAACATTCGGGTTATCGGTGCGGCGACCAACGGTCGTGAAGCCGTTGAGATGGCCGAATCGCTCAAGCCAGACGTGATTACCATGGATTATGAGATGCCGATTATGGATGGCATCTCCGCGGTTCGTGAGATCATGAGCCGACGTCCGGTGCCGGTGCTGATGTTTTCGTCGCTGACCTACGAAGGCGCCCGGGTCACCCTTGATGCGCTTGATGCCGGCGCTGTCGATTTCCTGCCCAAGAATTTTGAAGAAATTGCCCGCGACTCCAGCGACCTGCAGCGCATTCTGAAAGACCGGATTGTCAGTGTTGCCCGCAGTCGACCCGGCACCAGCGCGGCGCCGTCACCTGCAGCCCGCTCCGTTCCCTCCGCTCCCGGCAGAACACCTCTGCCGCAAGCACCGGAACGACCGGTTGCACCGGTTCGCCGGGCGTCCGCAGCTGCGAACCCTGAACCGGCGCGCCCTGGTCGGCGGGCGGCACCACGGCATTTCAGTGTTGTGGCAATCGGCACGTCAACCGGTGGACCGATCGCGCTTCAGCGGGTGCTCACCGGATTACGCTCAAATTTTCCTGCGCCCATCGTGCTGGTCCAGCACATGCCTGCCAGCTTTACTCCAGCCTTTGCAGACCGCCTCAACAAGCTTTGCCAGATCGAGGTCCGACAGGCAGAAGACGGCGATAGCCTCAGGCCGGGGCTTGCGTTGCTGGCGCCGGGTGGCACGCAGATGATGATCGAAAGCAAGGGGCCTCACGGCCGTGTCCGGATATTGCCGGGTGATGACCGCCTGACGTACAAGCCCTGTGTAGATGTCACGTTTGGGTCCCTGGCTCGCAGCTATCCCGGTAAAACCCTGGGCATCATCCTGACCGGGATGGGCGCCGACGGAAAAGAAGGTTGCCGGATGGTGAAGCAGGGCGGCGGTGTTGTCTGGTCGCAGGATGAGAAATCATCCGTCATTTATGGCATGCCGATGGCCGTAGCGAAGGCGGGCCTGAGCGATGAAGTGCTGTCGCTGGAAGAGTTTTGTCCACGGCTGACCGAAGGCGTGAGCTGATGGATTTTCTCAGCATACTGGGTGTCATTCTCGCATTCGCAGCCTTGCTTGGCGGTAACCTGCTGGAAGGCGGTGCTCTTGGTTCGCTGTTCAACGGCCCCGCGGCACTGATTGTGATTGGCGGTACGCTGGCAGCAACCATTCTGCAAACCTCATGGCCCATACTCAAACGGGCTGCGGGGATCTCTCGTTGGGTATTTGTGCCACCTTATATCGGTCTCGAAGATGGGATCGACAAGGTCATCAGTTGGAGCGTTCGGGCTCGCAAACAGGGTTTGCTGGGGCTGGAAGGGCTGGCAGAGAAAGAACCGGAGAAGTTTGCCCGCAAAGGCCTGCAATTGCTGGTCGACGGTGCGGAACCTGAATCCATACGCAATATTATGGAAGTTGATCTGGATTCGCGCGAACAGAGCGATCTGGAAGCTGCACGGGTGTTCGAAGCCATGGGAGGCTATTCACCAACGATCGGCATCATCGGTGCGGTAATGGGTCTGATTCAGGTCATGACCAATCTGGAAGATCCCAGCACGCTCGGCGCCGGCATCGCAACCGCATTTGTGGCGACGATTTACGGGGTCGCCCTCGCCAACCTGTTGTTTTTTCCTGTTGCTAACAAGCTGCGGTCTATCGTCCGTCAGCGGTCCCGTTATGAGGACATGATGATAGACGGGATTATCGCGATCGCAGAGGGGGAGAATCCCCGCTCTATCGAACTCCGCCTGCGCGGGTTTATCCAGTAAACCGGAGTGATCGCAATGCGGCAACGGCGGCGTAGACAAGAACAGGATATGCATAACAGCGAGCGCTGGCTGATCTCCTACGCTGATTTTATAACCCTGCTGTTCGCATTCTTTGTGGTGATGTATTCCGTTTCTTCGGTCAACGAGGGCAAGTACAAAGTGCTGTCTGAAACACTGACCGGCGTGTTCAATGCCTCCCAACGTTCGGTAGTTCCTATTGCCGTGGGCGAGCGCGTTTCTCAGCCCGACAATCGTCCCGACGAGTCCGTTATCAGGCCGCCAGTCGCCCAGTCTCCGGCGAATACCGCCGAGGAAGAAGCGGAGCGAACCGACGCCCTCAGGACAATGGCGAACCAGTTGAGCGATACCTTTGAGGAGTTGATTAATCAGGGGCTGATATCGGTCGAAACCAATGATGAGTGGATCGAACTGACGCTGAGAAACAGCCTGCTGTTCGGTTCAGGCGATGCGGAACCCCATTACGATGCGTTTCCGGTGATTGAGTCTATCGCGAAAGTGCTGGCGGACAAGGACAATGCCATTCGCGTTGAGGGCTTTACCGATGATCGCCCAATCCAGACCCGGGCATTTCCGTCAAACTGGGAGTTGTCGGCTGCCAGGGCGGCAGCGGTTGTGCGTCTGTTGAGCATGAACAAAGTTGACCCGCAGCGCATGGCGGCCATTGGCTACGGGCAGTTTCAGCCGGTGGCGAGAAATGATACGACCGAAGGCCGCAAGCGGAACCGTCGGGTTGTATTGCTGATATCCCGGGATGCCAGTATCAGGGGCGCAGTACGCTAAATTTCGCCCATCCAGGAAGCTGGCACAAAATCTGTATTAGTCCCCAGTAGAAAGCCCGGTTAAAGGCAAATCTTTGCCCTTCATTGGGTAAAGTCGTCAGTGTGGTGTCATAAACGGACGTTGTTTGCCGGCATGAGACCTTTTCCGCTGTCGGGCTTCAACCTTCTAAAGTTTCCGGGGTATCTGTCGATACCCATTCAAGGTCTTCCACGGATTCGGCGGGCTGCAATCTATCGGGCTGGTGACAGCATTAGCGGTGTCAGGAGAATTCAACGTGCGAATCTGGGCGGTCGCCAATCAAAAAGGCGGTGTCGGTAAAACAACGTCTGTGGTGACGCTGGGCGGGCTGCTCGCAGAATCCGGCAAACGTGTGCTCGTTGTCGACCTGGATCCCCATGGCTCACTGACCAGCTGGTTCGGCTATGATCCGGATCGCCTCGCCCACAGTGCCTTTGATCTGTTCCAGCATCAGGGAAAAGTACCCGAAGGCCTGCCTGCCCAACTGCTTCAGCCGACAAGTTGCGAACGCTTGTCGATTTTGCCTGCCAGTGCGGCACTGGCCACGCTTGAGCGCAAAATGGCCGGCGTTGAAGGTATGGGGCTGATTATTTCCCGCTCACTCGCTCAGCTTTGGGATGATTTTGATTACGTGCTGCTGGACAACACCCCGTCACTGGGCGTGTTGATGGTCAATGCTCTGGCGGCATCGCAGCGGCTTATTGTGCCGGTACAGACCGAGTTCCTTGCGATGAAAGGCCTGGAGCGGATGATCAACACGCTGCAAATGATTATGCGCTCCCGGAACAACCCGCTGCCATATACGATCGTGCCGACATTATTTGATCGCCGCACCCAGGCGTCGATGCACAGCCTGAACGCACTGCGCAAAGCCTATCCGGACGAACTCTGGCGCTTTGCCGTTCCGGTTGATACCAAGTTTCGGGATGCCAGTGAACAAGGGCAGGTGCCTTCTGCGCTTTATGCTGACACCCACGGCGTTCGTGCCTATCGACGCCTGCTGGACGACTTGCTTTCGCAGGAGAAGGAGCGGGCATGATGTCTCGGCGTCATATTGTTGACGGTATAGCAGAATGACGGGCGCCTGGTGATGGAAAAACAGCATCAGAAGACAGCCTATGCCGACCCTACGTCGGCACTGACGCACTATCTGGATGAGCTGCTACATTCGGCGACAACCCAGTCTGTGGACACAGTTGTGCCGGAAGAGGCTGCTTCTGATTCAGCGGAGCGCGTTGATGTTGGCGATATAGCGGATAGCGCTGAGGCGAAACCCGTTGTTGATGAGGGTCTTCGCGCCGATCGCGTTCTGGCTGAGCAGCAGCGGGTAGCATTGTTACAGGCCGAGCAGCAGCGCCGACGTGAAGAATCGCTGGCGGTCGAAAGGGCTGCACGTCGTGAACGGGCCCGCCAGGCTGCCGCAGCTATCAAGGCGCGACGCGAGGCTGAGAAGCAGAGGGTTGTTGTCGCAGAAAAGCCGCAGCCAGCCCCGGTCGCCATGCCGGAAACCCAGGGCCGTCCAGAATGGGCAGAGAATGCATTCGAGTGTTTGATCTTCCGGGTTGCGGGGCTACAGTTAGCGGTGCCTCTGGTATTACTGGGTGCGATCCATCCGATGGAAGCCGAATTGCACGAGATTCCCGGGCGGCCACGCTGGTTTATGGGAATGATGCCGTTTGGAGGGCGCAACCTGCGGGTGGTGGATACCGCTGAGTGGGTCATGGCGGGACGTGTCCCCGACGATGCGCGCGATGGTTATCGTTTTGTGATCAGGCTGGATGACAGTGACTGGGGACTGGCATGTGATAATGTGGCGCAGTCGTTCAGGTTGCATCCGGATGATGTGAAGTGGCGCTCTGAGCGCAGCCGGCGGCCTTGGCTTGCGGGCACGGTGATTGATCAGATGTGTGCCTTGCTGGATGTCAGGGCGATGTCGCACCTACTGTCCCGCGCCGAGACTGAACACCAGCTCGATCTGAGCTGAACCGAATTAATGCGTCAGCCTTCGATGAGGCTGGCACGCTTTGTGCCCTGTTCTATAGTAAGGGGCATACGTGTTGGAATTTTGACAGTTCATATGCGGTGCCCCCGGGGCGCCCGTGACGGAGACGTAGCACTATGGCAGCCCCAAGCGGACAGCAGACCCAAAGCCAGGAAAACAAAGTACTCCAGTACGTTACTTTCCGGCTTGATGACGAAACTTACGGTATTGATGTAATGCAGATCCAGGAAGTGCTGCGTTACACGGAAATCGCACCTGTACCGGGTGCGCCGGATTATGTACTGGGCATCATCAACCTGCGCGGCAACGTGGTGACGGTGATTGATACCCGCCGGCGCTTTGGCCTAATGGATGCTGAAGTCACCGATGCAACGCGCATTGTCGTGATGGAGTCTTCCCAGCAGGTGATGGGTATTCTGGTGGATTCGGTAGCCGAAGTGGTTTACCTGAAATCCAGCGAGATCGAGACTGCACCCAACGTGGGGAACGAGGAGAGCGCCAAGTTCATCCAGGGTGTATGCAACAAAAACGGTGAACTCATCATACTGGTTGAGTTCGACAAAATGCTGGCAGGTCACGAGTGGGCGGAAATCGCCTCGCTCTGACACCCCCGATACCCCGGGTGTGATGCTGCCAGATCAGGAGAAGAGAGATGGCAGACTGGCAAAGCATGGCACCCTGGGCACTAACCGCAATTGTGATGACACTGCTTGGCATTCAGACAGTGCTCAACCGCCGGCGCATCCAGCGTCTGGAAGCACGTTTTCGTGATAGCTTCGAAACCTTCGGGCGTGAACTGCATGCGACCAGCAGCGGCAGCATGGGCGTAGGGCAGCGGGTTATTGCCTGCGAGCGTGGTGTTCATGAGTTGCGTCGTGCAATGGAAGAAATGCGTCAGAATGATCCGTTGCGCGTCTCTTATGACGAAGCATCGCGACTTGTCGATCTTGGTGCCAACGTTGATGAACTGATGAACAACTGCGGCATTTCCCGCCCTGAAGCGGAGTTGGTCTCGGCGTTGCGCAAGCGTCAGGTTGCCTGATAGGGCGGGTCGAATAGCACAAGCGGGCGGAGCGCTAGGTCTCGGATCTGACGTTGTCCGGTGTTCGGCCCTGCAAGTGGAAAGCGAATGACAGAATTTCGGCGATCACCCGGTACAGGGTTTCCGGAATTTCAGCATCAAGATCCAGCCGGGCAAGAATGCCCGCCAGTTCGGCGTTCTCGAAAAGCGGAACGCCATTCTCTTTTGCGATCCGAATGATCTCTCTCGCCAACTCGTCGGTGCCGGTAGCGGCAATCGTCGGGGCGCGTTTGCCGTCATACTTGAGCGCAACCGCCGAATCCCGACGATACGCTTTGTCATCTGTCTGATGTGTCATGCCTTGATATCCACCAATCGATGATCCAACTGGGTCCGCGCAGTTTGCGGCTGACCACGCCGGCATTCCAGCTCTACCACTTCTAGTCCCAGCTCGGTCAGCCTTTTCCGCAGTGCCGGTAACTCTTCATTTGCCTGTCGCAAGGTATCCGTCTTGTCTGCCCATATGCGGGTTGAAATCTGCTGGTGCTGAAGGGCTGCCTCGAAAGTTACAGCGCCGGCTTCGTCCAGATCGAGAGACAGCGTTAACCGCCATTCGGTTACCTTGCGACGCGCGCGCTGAGCCTGGTTGTTGTCATCAGGGTCGTGGCGTTCGAGACGCAGCTGTGCTGTTCGGGGCTGCTCCTGGGTATCCAGCCATGGAAGCTCCAGTAGCCAGGTCGGTGCGGCCGGACCATCTACCGTGGTGCGCGTGGTCAGTGTCTGGCTATGAAGCTGATTAACCGTAATACGGTTCAGCATGCCGGCGAGCAAGCGCAGCATCTGGCCGGTCGTCATGGTGTCCTGACGGGCGACGGGCATCTGCGTGGAGACGGCCTGGGGGAACTGCAGCGGTGATTGCACCAGATCGTCACTGGTCATTGGGGTATAGCGGTTGAAAGCTTCGGGCTGTTCACCCTGAGCTGTCAGCAATGCTGCCACCACTCGGCCCAGTGCCAGCTTAAGGTCGGTCTGGGCGCCTTCGGGCGAGCGCGTCAGCCTGGATTCGGCAAACAGGCCGCTATCCTGCACCCATTTGCGCAACGTCTGAATCGGATCGCTATTGGTGCCCGGCGTGAGTTCCCCGGCTTTGGGCAGGTGCTGGACCAGCGATTGTAGCGCGCTGCGTACGGATTCCAGTGCGCTGGCATTGAGCTGTTGCAGGGGGCTTGCCTGCGAGGCACTGCTGTTAAGCAGTTGAGATAGCTGCGCCAACCCCTGATCAAGTCGGTGCTGCCACGGCAAGTGTTGGGCAAGTTGCTGGGCTATGCGGGCCTGAGGGGTATTGCCTCCTTGGAGCTGCTCCATCAGTCGCAACTCGTTGCCGATTCTCACCATGCTGAGCCAGTCGCCGGGCTGAAGCTTGGCATCACTGTTGACGACCAGCGGCTTGCCGCGCACATCCAGTAGCAGCTGCTCAGGCAACGAGCCTGTTTTCTCAAGCACTCGGGTGACCTTGGCCAGTACCTGCTGGCTTTGACGAAGCTGCAACTGATCCAGTAGTTGACGCGCGTCAAGGGCCTCAACCGCCACCTTTCCTGTGGCGGTTGAGGCTGCACTTTTGGCGGGTGTTGGCTCCGGTGTTGGCCGGGGCTGACCGGAATCCGGTAATTTCATCTGCTGTCTTCTGTTCGCTTGGTCATTGCACCGCAGGGTGAGCCCGGGACGGCGCTCTATTGTTCTTCAGTTTCAGGCTTCTAGAGTACGCTAATCCGGCTTTCTTTGCCCATTGGCCGTGCCCCGTTCTGTTAACGAATTAATCCGGCGGGATATCGCGCTGTCTGTTGCTCTGGCGGGGCACTAAAGTCTCGCTCGTGACGTTTTGTAATATCACCCCAACAATCGGCGACGGGGCAGGGCAAACTGGTGTCAGTTTCGTTATAATTTGCGACGCATATTTTCCGCCCCTGTCGTCAGTATAGTGAATATGACGCGCGGCCATTCCTCGCTATTCAGGATACCCAATGCCAGTTCCACTTCTACAAGCCAGCGGCCTTTCCTGTGAGCGGGACGACCGACTGCTTTTTGTCGATCTGGAGCTGGCGGTTGCGCCTGGCGATTTGCTACAGATCGAGGGCCCCAACGGGTCGGGGAAAACCACCTTGTTGCGTATGCTTGCGGGTCTGCATACAGGGTTTGAAGGTGAGATTCGATGGTGTGGCGAACCCCTTGCACGGCAGCGGGAGCATTTTTTGCGCAACCTGCTATATATTGGCCACCGTCCGGGGATCAAGCCTTTGCTGACGCCGCTGGAGAATCTCCGCGCTCAGCTTTCCGGCAAGCCCGGTGTAGGTGACGAACAGCTCGAATCAGCTCTGGATGCGGTGGCGTTGTTCCCGTTTATTCATGTCCCTTGTCATCATCTTTCAGCAGGGCAGCAGCGGCGTGTCGCACTGGCTGCGTTGTATCTCTCGGATGAGCCGTTGTGGATCCTGGACGAAGCCTTTACCGCCATCGACAAGGATGGCGTGGCATCGCTCGAACGCCTGCTGCACAAACGTATGTCGGCTGGCGGTGCGGTTATTCTGACGACGCACCACCCGCTGCATGTAGACGGTGCCCGTTCACTGTCGCTGGCCAGGTTTGCGCCTGCAGCTGAGGATTTATTTTGAGCGCGATGCTGAAATTACCTCGTCTTACCCCCCGTCAGGAAAGCCAGCCTGTTTTACCGGCCCTGCTGGGCGTGTTGCGCCGTGATCTGCTGGCCAATTTCCGCCGTCGTCAGGAACTGTTCAATCCGCTGATCTTTTTTGTAATGGTGGTGGCGCTATTTCCGCTTGGCGTCAGTCCTGAGGTTGAGTTTTTACGCCAGTCCGGTGCCGGTATCCTTTGGGTTGCGGCATTGCTGTCGACCTTGTTGTCGCTCGATCATCTGTTTCGTCATGATTTTGACGAAGGGGTGCTCGAGCAAATGTTGCTGCAGCCACAGCCTCTCTACCTGATGGTATTGGTCAAGGTGTTCAGTCACTGGCTGGTCACCGGGCTGCCGCTGGTGCTGATGACGCCGGTGCTCGGGGTAATGTTGCATCTCGACGGGAACTCTATCGGCTACCTGTGTCTAACCTTGCTGGTCGGAACACCGGTGTTGAGTTTTATCGGGGCTATTGGTGCGGCACTGACTCTGGGTCTCAGATCGGCTGGCATACTGCTTTCTTTGTTGATTATTCCGCTTTATATCCCGGTCCTTATTTTCGGTACCGGCACGGTTACGGCAGTGGCAGCCGGTTTACCGGTGGGGAGCTATATCGCGCTGCTGGGGGCTTTGCTGGTCGTCGCTATTACCTGTGCCCCTTTTGCGACCGCTGCTGCACTGCGCATCAGTGTTTCGAACAGTTGATTGGAGTCTGAATAGATGTGGCAGTTTTTTCATAAGCTGGGTTCGCCCAAATGGTTCTACGGTATCGCATCGCGTTTCATGCCGTGGCTGTTGGGCTCCAGCCTTCTGCTTATGGTGGCAGGGATGGTCTGGGGGCTGGCATTTGCACCGCCTGACTACCTGCAGGGCAACAGTTACCGAATCATTTTCATTCATGTACCCACGGCCTTTCTTGCACAGTCTGCCTACGTGATGATGGCAGTTGCCGGCATTGTGACGCTGGTCTGGCGCATGAAGCTGGCGGATGTGTTCGTCAAGGCGGTGGCGCCGGTGGGCGCAGTGCTGACATTTCTGGCGCTGTTTACAGGTGCGGTATGGGGCAAGCCAACCTGGGGCACCTGGTGGATCTGGGACGCTCGACTAACCTCCATGCTGATCTTGCTCTTTCTCTACTGCGGCGTGATTGCGTTGGGTAATGCGATTGCTGACGAAAAATCGTCGGCCCGCGCTGTGGCAGTGCTGGTATTGGTTGGCGTCGTCAACATACCGATCATCAAATACTCCGTAGAGTGGTGGAACACGCTGCATCAGCCCGCCACTTTCAAGCTGACCGAGAAACCCAGCATGCCACCGGAAATGTGGGTGCCGCTGCTGGTGATGGTGTTGGCGCTCTATCTTTTCTTTGGCTGGATCGCGTGTTTACGTATGCAGAATGAAATTCTTTATCGGGAACGCCGGTCGAGCTGGGTCAAAGCCATCATGGGCACCGGTAACGCCCGCGCGTCGGCCAAGGTGACAGACTGATGGCTTTTGATTCCCTTCAACAGTTTTGGGAAATGGGCGGGCACGGTCCTTACGTGTGGACCTGCTATGGCGTATTTGTTGTGGCCATCGTCGCACTGGTGATCTGGTCGCGGGCACAGCGTCGACAGGTGATTCGCCGTGAACAGTGGCAGCAGCGTCTACGTAGCCATCAGCAGGCAAAGGCCGCTGAATCGTCCCCCGTATCTGCTTCAGACTTAGACAACGAGACGCTGTAATGCACCCACAACGCAAACGACGACTGACCATTATTCTGTTTCTCCTGGTAGGGCTGGGTATCGCGGTCGGGCTGGTCACCTATGCATTTCGCCAGAATATCAACCTGTTCTACGATCCCAGTCAGATAGCGGCAGGAGAGGCGCCGGCTGATGTGCGTATCCGCGCCGGCGGCATGGTCGAGGAGGGCAGTGTTGAACGTGATCCGGACAGCCTTCTGGTGAGTTTTAATGTCACCGATTTCAAACACTCGGTGACCATGCAGTACACCGGTATCCTGCCGGATCTGTTTGCAGAAGGTCAGGGCATCGTGGCGATGGGAAAAATGAATAATGATGGCGTGTTTGTGGCGGACCAGGTGTTGGCCAAACACGACGAGAATTACATGCCGCCGGAAGTTGCCAAAGCAATGAAAGGTAAATCGCCTGCGGCGGATACGTCTACCAACTGAGCTGTGGGCCTTTATCGGGCCGTCAACACAACAAATACATCGTTTTGGAGAAGTGAATGGTTCCCGAGTTTGGCCATTTCGCACTGATACTCGCGTTGCTGCTGGCAGGATTGCTCGCCGTTATTCCCATGGCCGGATCCCTGACGGGGCGGCCGGCGCTGCTGGCATTTGCCCGCCCGCTTGCGTGTGGACAGTTTGTTTTTGTGGCGATTGCGTTCGCAGCATTGACGCAGGCCTTCCTCACGGATGATTTCTCAGTGGCCTATGTGGCCAATAACAGCAACAGCATGATGCCCTGGTACTATAAATTCAGTGCAGTCTGGGGCAGTCACGAAGGTTCTTTGTTGTTGTGGATTCTGATTCTCGCTGGCTGGACTCTGGCCGTTGCCGCCTTTAGCCGCAAGCTGCCATCGGACCTTGTTGCTCAGGTGTTGTCGATTATGGGCGTGATCAGCGTGGGGTTCTTGCTGTTCAGCCTGGTGACCTCCAATCCGTTTGAGCGCCTCTTGCCGAATATCCCCACTGATGGTGCAGACCTGAACCCGCTATTGCAGGATTTTGGTCTGGTCGTGCATCCGCCTATGCTCTACATGGGGTACGTCGGCTTCTCGGTGGCGTTCGCGTTTGCTATCGCCGCATTGATTAACGGTCGGCTCGATGCTGCCTGGGCTCGCTGGTCGCGCCCATGGACAACGGTTGCCTGGTGTTTTCTGACCGTCGGCATTGCGCTGGGTAGCTGGTGGGCCTATTACGAGTTGGGCTGGGGCGGCTGGTGGTTCTGGGACCCGGTTGAAAACGCATCATTACTGCCCTGGCTTGCGGGCACTGCGCTCATGCATTCACTTGCGGTGACAGAAAAGCGGGGCGTGTTTAAAAGCTGGACGGTGCTGCTCGCAATTATCACCTTCTCGCTTAGCTTGCTGGGAGCCTTCCTTGTGCGCTCGGGCGTTTTGACGTCGGTTCACGCCTTTGCGTCGGACCCGGAGCGCGGTCAGTTCCTGATCGCGCTATTGGCGATTACCATAATCACATCGCTCACACTCTACGCGTTCCGTGCACCGGTGGTGCATACCCGCGTGCGCTACGGCTCGATGTCCCGCGAGATTTTCCTGCTACTCAACAATGTACTGCTGATGGCGGCGATGTTGCTGGTGCTGGTTGGAACACTCTACCCGCTGGTACTCGACTATCTCGACGCAGGCTCTCTGTCAGTCGGTGAACCCTTCTTCAACCTTACCTTCAGCCCGGTTGCGATAGCGATATCATTGTTGATGGGTGCGGGCATCTTCTCTCGCTGGAAGAAAACGGATGGCGGCTGGCTGGGGCGCCAGGTGCTCTGGCCGGCATCGATCAGCCTGCTGCTGGCGGTTGCCGTTCCATTGTGGATGGGCGAGCTCAAACCCTGGGCCTTTGCGGGTTGCTTTGCTGCTGCATGGATTCTGGTCGCCACCGGTCGCGATCTGTGGATGAAATCGTCGTCCAAACAGGGGCATTGGCATGGCCTCAAACGTCTTACCCGCAGTTATTACGGCATGGTGATCGGTCATCTGGGTGTGGCCGTCATTATGGCCGGCGCGACCGTGGTGACCGGCTATGGTATTGAGCGGGATGTGCGGATGGTGGAGGGCGATACCACCTCAATCGGTGATCTGACATTCCGTTTCTCAGGTATCAGCCACCATGAAGGACCGAATTACTCTGCCGAGCGCGGCACCTTTGATATCACCCGCGATGGCGAGCCTGTGGCCACCCTGTATCCGGAAAAGCGGGTATACCGTGTTCAGCGGAGCGTGATGACCGAGGCAGGTATTGATGCCGGATTATTCCGCGACCTGTTTGTGGCACTCGGAGAACCTGTAGGTGACGATGCCTGGGCCGTTCGGGTGCAATACAAACCGCTGATGCGCTGGGTATGGTTGGGCGCATTGCTGATGGCGCTGGGTGGTGCGCTGGCAATTTCTGATAAGCGTTACCGGATTCGGGTTAAGCAGAATGCCGCGAAAACCAATGCTGTATCCTCAAACGACCCGAAATCAGAGCCGGTTACAGGAAACGCCTCATGAAGCGGTTGCTACTGTTTATTCCCTTGTTGTTGGCGGTTGGTCTTGGTGTGGTGTTGTTTGCCGGTATCGGCAAAGACAAGTCGGCGCTTGAGTCCGCGTTGATTGACAAACCCATGCCGGAATTCGAGTTGGCGTCGTTGCAGAACCCGGACCAGCGATACCGTTCGGATGTGTTTGAACAGAAGGTGGTGTTGCTGAATGTGTGGGGCACCTGGTGTCCGTCATGTCGGGTTGAGCATCCAGACCTGGTGCGCCTTGCCCGCGATGAGGGTGTGCCCATATATGGCCTGAATTACAAGGATAACCGTGACGCTGCTTTGCAGTGGTTGGATGAGCTGGGCAATCCTTATGAACTGGTGTTGTTTGATCCCCAGGGCAAACTGGGTTTTGACCTCGGCGTTTACGGTGCCCCCGAAACCTACATTATTGATTCAAAAGGAATCGTCCGGTTCCGTCATGTTGGCGTGGTTGATAATGAGCTCTGGGAAACTGAACTTGAGCCCCGAATCCGCGAATTACGGGAGGACAGTTAATTGAGACCCCTGATTCTTGTGATTCTCCTGTGCGTTGTGGGTACAGTCCAGGCCAGTACGGAGTCTTATCCGTTGGCGTCTGATGCTGACCGCGAGCGGTTTCAGGAGCTGACCAAAGAACTGCGTTGCCCCAAGTGCCAGAACCAGAGTATTGCCGATTCCAATGCGCCAATTGCCAGCGACATGCGCGAGGCTGTGCATAAGCTGGTGCAGGAAGGGCAGAGCAATGAAGACATCATGCTGGCGATGACCTCCCGGTTTGGTGAATTTGTGCGCTATCGGCCTGAACTGGACCCTCGCACATTCCTGCTCTGGTTTACGCCGTTGATTGTGATTGTTCTGGGTTTGATCGCCGTGGCGATCGTCGTCATAAGGTCGCGCCGAAATGCGACATCAGAACCGGTTTTAACCGAGGACGAGCGCAGTAAGGTGGATGCCATGCTGGCGCAGGTTGATGACCCCGATGCGCCGGACAATGGCCGTTAATGGCGCTGGCGCCTCGAAAGATTAATGATAACCGTGCCAGAAGCGCCCGGTTATCCCTGACTCCTAAATCCTCTGAATGGTTTGATTTATGACAACCGCTTTCTGGCTGGCCATCGTGGCATTGATCGGGCTGGCACTGGTTTTTGTGCTGTATCCGCTGTTTTTCTACCGCCCTGAAAAAGAAGCTGTTAATGATATTCGCCATCAAAATCTGCTGGCCTATCGCTCCCGTATCGCCGAACTGGAGGCCGAAAAGGAAGCCGGTAACCTGGATGACGCGACCTATCAGCAAATGAAAGAAGAACTGGCTGGCAGCCTGCTGGATGATGTCGACAAGACGGCGGGCCGCAAGGTGCCGGCAGGAAAGCGACCGGTGGGGCGTCGCTCGGCGATTGCGATCGGGCTGGCAAGTGTTGTGGCTATTCCGGCGCTGGCATTCTATCTATATGACAATTGGGGCGCTGTGCCGCAGATTGAGCAGTGGCAAACCATGCGCGATATGCAGGCGTCGTCTCAGCCCGAGGGGCAACAGATGGCAGCGCTGGCACAAAAACTCCGGGAGCGGCTTGAAGAGCAGCCCGACAACCTTCAGGGCTGGGCGATGCTGGGCCGGACCTACATGAACCTTGAAAACTATGGCGAGGCAGCCTGGGCTTTCGAGCGTCTGGCCGGGCAGGTCGAGGGGGCACCGAATGAAGCCGCGACGGCCTGGGGTCTGGTCGCGCAGGCGCGATTCTTTGATAGTAAGGGCAAAATGACAGCCCCGGTGACGACGGCAATAGCAAATGCCCAGCAGCGCAACCCTGATGAAGTGAATGCGCTGGGTTTGCTGGGTATCAACGCGTTTGAGAGTGGCGAATACCAGCAATCGATTGATTACTGGGGGCGCATTGTCAAAGCCGCGCCTGATCACCCGCAACTGCCTTCGATTCGCAGTGGTATTGCTGAAGCCTATCGTCGGCTGGGTAAGCCGTTACCCCAGGAGCTGGCGGCACCGGAAGGCGCCAAAGTGACGGTAAGTGTCTCTTTGGCAGAGGCCTTCCAGGATAAGGTGGCACCGCAAACGACGCTATTTATCTTCGCCCAGAATGCCGAGGGTTCGCCGATGCCACTGGCGGTTGCGCGATTACAGGCATCCGACCTCCCTGCGACCGTGACACTGGATGACAGCATGGCCATGGCGCCTACCGCTCAGTTGTCAGATGCCAGCAAGGTAATACTTACGGCACGTCTGTCCCCCGCGGGTTCAGCGCAACCGCAAACCGGCGATTGGCAGGGCCAGATTGGGCAGCCGCTGGTGCTGGCCGACTATGACGGTCAACCCGTGAAACTGGTGATTGATCAGCAACTTCAATAAGACAGAGCGTTAATGTAGCTGCCGAAGCGGGGCTGTTGATCGCCGCATCAGCAGCTGGTGATGTGATAACCGACCCCGGCGGATAGGCGGCGGAGCCGGTTTATGCTGATCCCTGTCAGTGTGAACCTGATGCGCTGTGAAGGGCTTGCGGGTAGAGCGGCGCCAATGACTCATCTTCGGTTGTCGTCTGCGCTTGCTCTCTCAGCGCGTTCAGCTTTTCTTTCAGACCGCTTCCGTCCCATGGGGAGGCCGCTGCGTCCCTGGCGTAAAGGTGCCGCTGCAGCTTGTTCAGTGCAGCTTCAAGTTCGTTATCGCCGCTAAAGCGAGCCACATCTCCAGCACTCCTGAATCTGTGACCGCCAAAACGTGCCGCGGCCCATTGGGGCATCAGCGTCAGCGCTTCGTCGCTTCCCGCTTCAACTGCGCTGGTAAGTTTTTTGAACAATGTGGGTTCGCTGTTGTTCTGAACAGGGCGTTCAGTGCCACCGTCTGCGCTCTGCTTGTGCTTTCTGTTCAGCCACCAGAACAGCACAGTCAGCGCCCAGCCCGTTGCCAATATGAGGCTTATCCAAAGCCAGAGGTTGGCGGATTCAACATTGTTGGCGGCCGGTGTTTGTTGAGCCTTGTTACCTGAAGATGGCGGGGCAGGTGTGCCGGCCTGGTCGGATTTCGCCGGTGGCACGGCTGCGGGCGCCCCTTTACCGGGGGTAATCGTCAGGGTTTGTTCGGGTATAACCGCAACCCGCTCCTGATCATTTACGGTGTCCCACCAGGGCACGCGGGTTTCTGGCAGCGTAATCTTGCCAGGGCTTACCGCCACCAGTGCGGTGGATTGCGTGCGGGACGAGGTTACCGTGCGACTGTCGACGCTGGAGTCCAGCTCGGGGCTGTCCGGATAGCTTCGCACGGCGTCCGGATACTGCATCTCCAGCGGGGGCAGAGCCGACCCCAGAAGCCCGAGCGCGCTGAGCTCTACCGTGCGCGTGATGCTCTTGCCCGCCGCGATCGAACGCCCGGGATCGCTCCAGGTTTCATTCAGCTCAAGGCTCGATGCGGGTAGCCAGGTCTTACCTGTGAATGATGCCGGAATATCCTTGACCGGGATATCCAGTGGCGCAGAGGTATCACGCAGGAAGTTGAGCCGACCATCGGGACCTCGTGCCTGTCCGTTGAAAGCAATACCTTTGATATGGAGGGTGCCTGCGGTTTGCGGATAGATCACATACTTCCGCTCGACCACATGGTAATTGGCGTTGCTGTGGATGCGGGAATATTCCTTCTGTTCCCCCATGGTTTCAATGATGGCGTCATCCTGCTCGGGCTGGGCAAGGTCACCTCGAATCAGATTGCCCTGGTAATACAATTGCACGGTGAGGATCAGTTGTTCCTGCACATAGACATCAGACTTGTCGGCAGTGACTTCGACAAAAGCGGGCGGCGCTGTGCCATCTGGCGGCGGCGCTGCGCCAGGTCGCACGGTAATCGTTAGTGGGCTCGACTGGGCATCGCGGAAATTGAGCGAGGGTATGGTGAGCGTGCCCGCCTTTTTCGGAACCAGCTGGTAGGTCCAGGTAATGGTCGCGGTTGCATCACCATTGACAGAATTGAGGCTGTATTTCTGATGATTGCCGACGATTTCGAAGTCTTGTTGCAGTGCCTTGATTTCAGGCTCGGGTAGCTGCAGGTCGTTGAGGTTGAAAAGCGTGTCGAGATCCATCGTGAATGGCATCTGGCCTGTCACTGTCATCGTCAGTGTCTGATTTTCGTGAAGTGTGGTGCGATCCACCTGAACGTCCAGTTGCTCCGCTGCCAGCGCATTGGTGGTCAGCACCAGACCAACGATCAGCGCAATCTGTCGAAACAGAGAGATAAGAGGGCTGCGGGCCCACTGCCTTGCGTGCCTTACCATGGTGTATCGCCTTCCGCTTGTTGCTGATTGCTGCGTTCCCGGTACTGCAGCAGGAATTTTCGGCGCATCAGGCCCGACGGGTCGTCGGGGATGCGTCTGAGCCATTGTTCTTCGCTCTGGGACAGCGGCTGCGTCTCCAGTGGCTCTGCGCTGGAGGCTTGTGATTGTTGCTCTGCACTGTCGCCATTTGCCTGCTCTCCCTGGCCATTTTGTGGCTGGGACGGCTGCTGAGCCTGCGAATCGTCACCCTGCTGGGTCTGGCCGTTTGAGTCAGCCTGGTTTTGAGGGTCTTGCTGATCCTGTCCATCAGAAGACTGGCTTTGGCTGTTGTCCTGCTGCTGATCGCCGTTCTGACCCTGCTGGTTTTGTTGTCCTTGCTGATCGTTTCCGGATTCCGAATTGTCTTGTTGTTGCTTGCCGTCGCCATTTTGTTGCTGGTCTGACTGGTTTTTGGAATCCTTGTTCTCGTCATCCTGCTGCTGTTCTTTTTGTTGTTCCAGTAGCTTCTTCACAAGATCGCGATTGAAGGTTGCGTCGGCATGGTCGGGCTGTTTCGCCAGAGCATCATCGTACGCATCGATGGCCGCCTGGAGTTTGCCATCGCGGGCGAGGGCATTGCCCCGGTTGTATTCAGCTTCCGCAGTGTCGCTCTGGCTGAAGCGTTCGTTAGCCTTGCTGAAATCACCAGCCCGGTATAGCGCAGAACCTTGCCATTGGGGATCAGTGAATTTGTCAGCTGCAGCCGCTGGATCGTCTGCAATCAGTTGCTCGCCGCGCTGATCCGGTCGGGACCAGAGATCATCCCAATCCATGGCATGGGCCGGTTGCGGAATCAATGGCAACAGCATCAGCGGAACCAGCAGAAGGGCACCCCGGCGCCAGGCGATGAGTGCCAGAGGCAGCATCAGCCAGAGCAGCCAGTATCCGTCGTCCTGCCAACGCTGGACAGACAGGTCACGATCACTTTTTTGCCAGTCGTCGCTATCGGCCGCCCGAAGGCCCAGCGAGCGTATGTCGGTGTCATCAAGGGTGATTTTCATCCCTGTCCCGCCTAACGACTGAGCCAGCTGATTCATGGGTCCGGATTCGGCTTTCGCGATGACCACCTTGTCCTGATCACGGATAAATCCGCGCTTGGGCAGCGGAATCGGGCCACCCTGTTCAGTGCCGACCGTAATGGCATTGAGGCTGTAGCCGGTGCCTTTGAGTGTCTGCCTGATACTGTCGGGATCATCATCCCGGATGCCATCGGATACCAGCAGTATGCGACCGGCACCGGGAGCGCCTTGGGCAAGCAGCGTTTTTGCCTGCTCGACCCCCAGATCAGCGCGATTGCCACTGGCGGGCATCATAAGGGGATCAATAACCCCCAGAAGGCTTTCGATGGTCTTGCGGTCGTCCGTCAATGGAGTAACAACATGGGCGTCGGCGGCGTATACCACCAGCCCGGTGAAGCTGCCTTCGCGCTGGCTCAGAATATCGCGGATTTTGCGTTTGGCCTGGGTGAGGCGATCCGGTTCAACATCGGTTGCCAGCATCGACAATGACATGTCCAGCACAATCACCAGGCTGTCATTCTGCTGCTGCAGCGGGGTAGGTGCCTCCCGCCAACTGGGGCCGGCAAGACTGACCGCGCTCACCAGAATCAGAATGGCCAACAGAATCCCGGGCCGCCGCTGCTTCTGAGTCACCGCATCGGCATCACCAACAAGAGGCGCCAATAGTGCAGCAGGAATGATGTGGTGCCAGCCACTCTGGCCATGGCCCCGGTGACGCATCACCAGTGGAATCAGCGGCAACAGCAGAAGCAACAGCAGGCCCAGTGGGCGCAGGAAATGGAAATCACTCATGCGTGCCCCCCGGTTTTGCGATCGCTGACAAAGGTGATGGCATAACCCAACACTAACAGCGCCAGGGCGATGCCTGCCGGCCAATAGTAGAGCGCCTTGGTCGGGCGGTAATGCTTGCCTTCGAGCTCAATCGGCTCCAGTTGATTGATGTTCTCGTAGATTAACTCAAGCTCGGGGGTGCTGCGGGCGCGAAAATATTGTCCACCGGTTTTGTCAGCAATACGCTTGAGCAGGGCTTCATCCAGATCTCGTGAGGGGTTGACTCGTCGGGAGCCCAAAAATCCTCGCTGTATCATGGATTCCGCGCCCATGCCGATGGTGTAGACCCGCACGCCGGCCGACGCTGCAATATCGGCGGCCTTGTCCGGACTGACCTCGCCAGCCGTGTTGGCACCGTCTGTCAGCAGAATGAGCACACGCTGTTCCTGGGGGCGATTGCGAAGGCGTTTGACGGCCAGTCCAATGGCGTCGCCGATGGCGGTTGCGCGGCCCGCCATCCCGATCTGCGCTTCCTGCAACAGGGTGCGAATCGTATCGTGATCAAACGACAACGGCGCCTGAATATAGGGCTGGGTACCGAAAAGCAGCAATCCCAGGCGATCGCCTTCACGTTGGGTGATGAAACTGTTCAGTACATTTTTGACCGCGATCAGTCGGTTCACCTGGCGCTGGCCCAGCACCATGTCCTCTTCCTCCATACTTGGCGAAATATCAACCGCGAGCAGCAGGTCGCGACCGGTGACCGGGAGTTCTACCGCTTCGCCGATGTATTGCGGGCGGGCCAGGGCGACAACCAGAAGTGTCCATGCCGCCAGGAGCATCAGCGAGTGCCAGATTGAGCGCCGGTTTCCGGAGCGACTGACGCCGGGTAAGTCGCTCAGCCAATGGCCCACAGGGATTTCGGGAGCGGCGACCTGATCGGCCTGGTGCCGTCGCCTGCGCCACCAGAGTAGCGGCAGGAGTATGAGTAATAAGAACCAGGGATAGGCGAGCTCTAGCATCTCTGAGCCCCCAGCCAGGTTTCAGCGACTTTGCAAGCGGTCTCTGTAGAAATTGTGGGCACCGGTTGCCAGCTGCTGGCCACCAGTCCCTGCACCTCTTCTGGCGTCAGCGCCGGTTGGGTTTCCAGCAGGAACTGGCGCCAGCAATCCCCTGACAGGCTCTGCGGATGAGCGTCAGGGTAGCGCTGGCGCGCGCAGCGTTTCAGCAAGGCGTTGAGGTCAGTGAACCATCCGGGATCGGCGGATTGTCGTTGCTTAAGCATTTTCAGTTCGGCGCGAGTGGTTTTAATCCAGCGATTGCGTTGCTGGCGTCGCCGTAGAAATACCGCGAGACAAATCAATGCCACCAGCACCAGCGCCGCCAGAATCCACCAACCCGGGGCTGGTGGCCAGAAACCACCGGGATCGGGTAAGTGGATGTCCCGCAGATTGGCTAGTGGGTCGGGTTGTGCTGTTGGTTGTGTCATTCGTTATCTTTCATTATTGATTCGATTGGCTGTAGCCACGATCTGCCGGTCGATTTTCACCACAGACGAACGTTTATCCGATTCGGCCCCGAGGGCCCAGAATACTTTTAAGCACGTGTGAGGGCTGCTGGCCCGTGTACAGGTTGCTCACGCCAACGCCCGCCCTGCGAAAACAGTGGCTGATGTCCCGTTCGTGCTGCGCGACTTTTTCTGCAAACGCCCTGCGGAAAGCGGGGTTGCCCGCATCAAACCAAAGAGGGCCATTGGCGCCGGCAACGGCAAAACGGCCCTTTTCCGGCAGCTGCTGTTCCAGCGGATCAATTATCCGCAGCGCACTGACAGTATTGTGCCGCGAAATCTGGGCAATCAGGGCGGGGGTCTCGCTGGAGATGTTCATAAAGTCGCTGATGATGAAGATACGACTCCCGGTGTGGGCGATCCGGCGGGTTTCCTGCAGGGCGTGATCCAGTGCCAGAGCCCGCCCGGCTGGCGCCTCGGCGCTCACGGAGTGTCCGGGCTGGTGATCGTCCTGGCGCTGCACCATTGAATCGAGTAAACGCACGACAGCCTTGCGCCGCCGCTCCGGGCGCAGCACATCGCAGTGGTGGTCCGAAAATACGATCCCGCCCACCTGATCGCCTGCGTGTAAGCCCAGCCACGCAAGAATGCCAGTGACCTGTGCTGCCCGTACCCGTTTGTAGGCGCCTTCGCTACCAAAAAACAGGGAGTCGCCCAGATCGCAAAGCAGGAGTATGGGCCGCTCCCGTTCCTCTTCGTAAAGTTTGGTATGAGGGGATTGGCGGCGGGCTGTAACCCGCCAGTCGATACTGCGGATATCGTCACCGGGTTGGTAAAGGCGCACCTCGGCGAACGCCATACCGCGGCCTTTCTGGGCTGACTTGGCAAGCCCGGCTTTGCGGGTGGCGACCGGCCGGGAGCCTGGCAGTCTTAACGCACGCGCATCAGCTTGCAGTCGGATCAATGCCGGCAGATCAATGCGGGTTAAAGGTGAAGCGTCAGTCATTATGTTAAGCCGGTGATTATGCGGATACAGGGACGCGCTCAATCAGGCGCTGGATCACGTCGTCTGGTGTGATGCCATCGGCTTCGGCTTCAAAGGTCAGGAGTACCCGGTGGCGCAGCACATCAAAGGCGATGCTGCGGACGTCTTCGGGGCTGACAAAGTCGCGACCATCCAGCCAGGCTTTGGCCCGGGCGCAGCGATCCAGGGCAATGGTGCCGCGGGGGCTGGCACCAAAGGCTATCCAGCGTTCGAGCTCGGCGTCCACCGCACCCGGGTTGCGAGTAGCCAGCACCAGCGCGACCAGATAATCCTCAACAGCATCCGCCATAAAGAGCTCGCTGGCATCAAGCCGTGCTTGGAATATATCGTCAGGGCTCAGCCGCAGGTCGCTGGGGGCAATGCCATGCTGATAATCCCGCCGGGCGAGATGCAGGATGTCGCGCTCGGCACCGGCACTCGGGTAGTCAATGGTGACGTGCATCAGGAAGCGGTCGAGCTGTGCTTCCGGCAGGGGATAGGTGCCTTCCTGCTCAATCGGATTCTGGGTTGCCATAACAAGAAACAGCCGGTCCAGCGGAAAGGTTTTCATGCCCACGCTGACCTGGCGCTCACCCATCGCCTCAAGCAAAGCCGACTGAACTTTTGCCGGTGCCCGGTTGATTTCATCAGCCAGCACCAGATTGTGAAAGATAGGGCCTTTCTGGAATTCGAAGAGTCCGGTTTCAGCCCGGTAAATCTCGCTACCGGTGACGTCGGATGGCAGCAGATCCGGGGTGAACTGGATCCTGTGGAAATCACCTACGATGTGATCGGCCAGGGTCTTGATAGCTGTCGTCTTGGCCAGTCCTGGCGCGCCTTCAACCAGCAGGTGTCCGTCGGCAAGAAGGGCAATGAGCAAGCGGTCAACAAGCTTTTCCTGACCTATGATCCTTTTCGCTAATTGGGTTCGTAATTCGCCGAAGATACGCTGTTGAGACATTGATCCTTCCATTTGTATGAATTGCCTGGATGTTTGGGCTGACGCGCTGTGAACGTTATCAGGATTGACACCAATGCCGGCATTCGCTCGTAGCGCCGAAAAACGCTCAGTGTTTGTAACCTGCCGGCAAAAATCAAGGGTTTGACTATGCTAGTGACTATACATGGGACGAAGCCGTTCAAGTGTTTCGGCAGTCTGTCACATTAATGCTGGCTGGGCCGTCAAATGAGACAGGTTTAAGCCAATTTTGTTTATTACCATTCATTCAGAAAGTCGGGGTCGAACATGAATGCGCTGACAGTCGCCAGCAAAGAACAGTTCCACGATCTGCTGGCTGAGGCCATTGCTGAAAAGATTGCCAAATCGGATGCTAAAAAGATCAGTGATTTTGCTGTGCAGCAACTTGCACATCTGCCGCTCAACGAGTTGTTGTCCCGACGATTTTCTGATGTTTACGGTTCTGTGTTGGCCGCCTGGCAGTTTCTTCAGCAGCGCGCGCCCGGTGACACCTCAGTGTCGGTGTTTAATCCCGATCTTGAAAGTGACGGTTGGCAGTCCACCCATTCCGTGGTGTTTATTCTGCATCCCAATATTCCGTTTCTGATCGACTCGATTCGCATTGCTATCAATCAGGAAGAAATTGGCACCCATACGCTCTACCACTCCATTCTGCAGGTTGAGCGCGATCGCTCTGGCAAGCTCAAAAAACTGCACAATCGCGACAAAGCCTCGAAAAAGGGTGAGTTTGAAGCACTGATCGTGTTGGAAATTGATCGTCACAGCGATCAGGAGGAGCTGCGAGGCCTGGAGCAACAGCTGCAGAACGTGCTGGAGGAAGTGCGTATCGCGGTAGACGACTTCCCCAGAATGAAGACCAAAGCGGCGGAGATTCTGAAGGAGCTGGACAACTGCAAAGCCAAAATCAGTGACGATGATATCGCTGAGGCACACAGCTTTCTTCAATGGCTGGGAGATGACCACTTTACCTTTCTCGGGTACGACGAATACGATTTCGTGAAAGAGAAGGATGGCATTCTGGTCAAGCAGGTGCCCCATTCAGAACTGGGTATTCTGCGGGTTCACAACGAGCGTCCAGCCAAGGTGCGACTTGAGGAGTTGCCTCAACGCACACGCACGGAGATGACCCGCACAGACGATATCTTCATTTTCGCCAAGTCCGCCCAGCGCTCCCGGGTTCACCGGCCGGCGTATCCGGACTACATCGCGGTCAAGAAATTCAACGCCAAGGGCGAAGTGATCGGTGAACGTCGTTTCCTTGGGCTTTATACCTCACGGGTTTATCAGGAACGCCCTGATGAGATTCCGCTGCTGCGCCGGAAAGTAAATGAGGTGCTTGATCGGTCGGGGTTCCTCCGTGATGACTATGCCGGGAAGGAATTGGACCAGATTCTCGCCGTTTACCCGCGCGATGAATTGTTCCAGATAGAAACGGATAAACTCTATCGTACCGCACTCGACATTCTGTACATCCAGGAACGCCGCATGTTGCGGGTCTTCATGCGGGAGGATGTCTATGGCCAGTTTGTGAACTGCCTGGCGTTCTTCCCGCGTGATATCTACAACACCGAATTGCGCCTGAAGGTTGAGGAAGTATTGATACGCAGTCTCGAGGCGGAAGATATCGAGTTTGTCACCCATTTCTCCGAATCGGTGCTGGCACGGGTCCAGTTCACCATTCGTGTGCCTCAGGTCGAAAATCGCCAGATACCAGTTGCCGAAATTCAGGAACAGACGATTGCACTGGCCCAATCCTGGCGCGACGGCCTGTCAGAAGCATTGCATGAAACCTACGGTGAAGAGCGCGGCAACGAATTGATCCGGCTGTATCACAATGCGTTCCCCGGCAGTTACCAGGACATGTTTTCACCCCGTCGTGCGGCGATTGATCTGGAGCACATCGTCAATGTGGCGGACTCTGACCGCATCGGCATGAGTTTTTACCGTGCGTTGGAGGAAGACGAAAGCACGCTCCACTTCAAGCTGTTTGCGCCCAATTCCCAGCTCCCTCTATCCGATGTGATGCCGATCTTCGGCAATCTGGGTTTCCGGGTGATCGGCGAGCATCCTTTCGAGATTGTGGATCGCAGTGGCAAACGTGTCTGGATCCATGATTTCTCACTGCAGGCCTACTCCGGCAAAGTGGTGGACATTCACCGTATTCGTCCGATATTTGAAGATCTGTTCGAGCGGGTCTGGTACGGAGAGGCGGAGAATGACAGCTTCAACCGGCTGGTGCTGGCGTCCTATTTCGACTGGCGCCAGATCGCCACGCTGCGTTCTTACGCGCGCTATATGCGCCAGATCAGAATCTCGAACAGCCAGACCTTTATCGCGACGACGCTTGTTAATCATGTCTCGCTGGCCCAGACCCTGCTGGAATTTTTCGGTGTCCGTTTCGATCCCGAGCGCAATCAGAGCCCGGGCAAGAGCGCTGCCGCCCAGCAGAAGCTGGAGCTGGAGTTCAACGCCGGTCTGGACGAGGTGGATAACCTCAGTGAAGACAGGGTGCTGCGCTTGTTCCTTGATCTGATCAAGGCAACCCTGCGCACCAACTATTACCAGCCGGATGCAGACGGCAACGCCAAAACCTATATCAGCTTCAAGTTCCGGCCCACAGATATTCCGGATATGCCGCTGCCGCTGCCGATGTTCGAGATCTTCGTGTACTCGCCGAGAGTGGAAGGTGTGCATTTGCGAGGCGGTAAAGTGGCTCGTGGCGGCTTGCGCTGGTCTGATCGGTTTGAAGATTACCGCACCGAAATACTGGGGCTGGTCAAAGCTCAGCAGGTCAAAAACGCGGTGATTGTGCCGGTCGGTGCCAAGGGCGGCTTTGTCGCCAAGCAGTTGCCGGACAGCGGTGATCGCGACGCGTTCCAGAAAGAAGGTATCGAGTCCTACAAGACCTTTATTCGCGGCTTGCTGGATGTGACGGACAATCTCGTGGGTGGCGAAATCAGCCCTCCTGAAAAGGTCATTCGCCACGACGAGGATGATCACTATCTGGTGGTTGCGGCCGACAAGGGCACCGCGACTTTCTCTGATATCGCCAACGGCCTGGCCTCGGATTACAACTTCTGGCTCGGGGATGCATTCGCTTCCGGCGGCAGTCAGGGTTATGACCACAAGAAAATGGGCATTACCGCAAAAGGGGCATGGGTTTCGGTTGAGCGCCACTTCCGTGAGCTGGGCATTAATCCGGCCAAGGATGACTTCACGGTCATCGGGATTGGCGATATGGCCGGGGATGTCTTCGGTAACGGGCTGCTTCGCTCCGATCATGCCAAGCTGATCGCAGCATTCAACCACATGCATATCTTTGTCGATCCGTCACCTGACCCTGCCCGCAGCTTCAAGGAGCGGGAGCGGATGTTCGCGTTACCGCGTTCTGCATGGACGGATTATGACGAAAGCCTGATATCTGAAGGGGGCGGGGTATTTGCCCGCAGTGCCAAATCGATCCCGGTCAGCCCCCAGATGAAAAAACTGTTTGGTATCAAGTCGGATCGTGTACCGCCGAACATGCTGATCAGCCATATTCTGCGTACCCAGGCCGATCTGTTGTGGTTTGGTGGCATCGGCACCTACGTCAAAGGCAGTCAGGAATCCCACGGTGATGTGGGGGACAAAGCCAACGACGGCTTGCGGGTTAACGGCAAAGAACTGCAATGCAAGGTGATCGGTGAGGGCGGTAATCTGGGGATGACCCAGCTGGGCCGTATTGAGTTCGGCCTCACCGGCGGGCGGCTTAATACTGACTTTATTGATAACGCGGGCGGGGTGGATTGCTCTGACCACGAAGTCAACATGAAAATCCTGCTCAATCGGATTGTAGCTGCCGGCGATCTTACCGAGAAGCAGCGCAATACCATGCTCGAGAAAATGACTGATGACGTCAGCGAACTGGTATTGCTTAACAACTACCGCCAGACCCAGGCGCTGAGTATTGCCAATACGGAAGCGATCACGCGGCTTGAGGAATATCGCCGGCTGATTATCAATATGGAGTCTGCCGGCAAGCTGAACCGGGAACTGGAGTTCCTGCCGGATGAAGAAACGCTCGCCGAGCGGAAAGTGAAAAAGCAGGGGCTTACCCGTCCCGAATTGTCAGTGCTGATCTCCTACGTCAAAGGCGATCTCAAGCAGGAGCTGATCGAAAGCGACTTGCCGGATGAGCCGTCATTGGCGTCGGAAATGAACAAGGTCTTCCCGACAGCGCTGACCAAAAAATTCGGCAAGGAATTGAGCGAACACCAGTTGCGGCGCGAAATTATCGCCACCCAGATCGCCAACGACATGGTGAACCACATGGGGATTACCTTTGTGGATCGGCTTGAGCAATCCACCGGCGCGTCACCTTCGGCTATTGCCCAGGCCTGGATCATCGCCCGGGATATTTACCGTGTAGACGAGTGGTGGAACAAGATTGAGGCGCTCGATTACAAGGTGCCAGCCTCGCTCCAGCTTGAATTGATGAACGATTTGATACGGCTGGTGCGCAGGGCGGTGCGGTGGCTGCTACGCAACCATCGCAGTGAACTGAGTATTCAGCCCCATGTTGACCGGTTTGCCGCAGACATCGCGGATATCAGCAGCCAGCTGCCTGATTATCTGGCCGACCAGTCCCGTGCTGAATGGAAAAAGCGGTTTGATGATCTGGTCACCAAGTCGGTGCCTGAGGATGTTGCGTCGGTAACGGCCGGCATCTCCTATCTTTATTCTGCTTTGGGTATTATTGAGGTTCACGAGCGCACCGAGGTACCGCTGAAGCAGGTTGCGAACCTGTATTACAGTCTTGGTGAAAAGCTGGATCTCAACTGGTTTGCAGGCGCTGTCGTCAAGCTTTCCCCGACCTCCCACTGGGAAGCGCTGGCAAGGGAGAGCTTCCGGGAAGATCTGGACTGGCAGCAGCGTGCGCTAACGTCCGGTGTACTCCGGCTCAGTGGTAGACAGGGCGATGTCGATGCCGCCATCGTTGAGTGGATGGCTCGCAACAAGCCGCTGCTGATGCGCTGGCGGGCGATGCTATCCGAACTGCGAGCCGCACGAGAGCCTGAATATGCGATGTTTTCAGTGGCGCTCAGGGAGCTGCTGGACCTGGCGCAGTCATCGATTCACACGCCAGTGGATGATCAGGGTAATTGAGGGTGCTTGCCCCGGGCTTGAGAATGACGTTCAATCATCGGGGTTTGGCATTGCGGGACGCAATGTCTGATAGCGGGCTGGTTTGCCGATAAGACCGTCAGATCAGCCGGTGCCGTCTTATATAGTGTCAACAGTGCAGAAGGATACCATGCGAAAACTGAAACATATCTTCGAAAGCAATCAATCCTGGGCCGACAAGATCAAGCGGGATGATCCGCAGTTTTTCGAACGATTGTCGAATCAGCAAGCACCGGAATACCTCTGGATCGGCTGTGCAGATAGTCGTGTGCCCGCCAACCAGATCGTCGATCTGATGCCGGGCGAGCTGTTCGTTCATCGTAACGTTGCAAACGTTGTTGTTCACACTGACTTTAACTGTTTGTCGGTGCTTCAGTTCGCCGTTGACGTGCTCAAGGTGAAACATGTGATGGTGGTGGGGCATTACGGCTGCGGTGGTGTTAAAGCGGCGCTCAAGAACGAAGGCCACGGGCTTATCAAAAACTGGCTGCGCCATGTGCAGGACGTAAGGGACAAGTATCAGCCTGTACTGACCGCATTGCCATCAGAGCGGGAACAGATTGATCGGCTGTGCGAACTGAATGTCATGGAGCAGGTGCGGCATGTCTGCCAGACCTCCACCATGCAGGATGCCTGGGCACGAGGCCAGGAAATATCCGTGCATGGCTGGGTTTATGATGTTGCCGACGGCCTGCTGCGGGATATGGGACTGACGATTACCACTGAGGCCGAACGCGATGAGCTGTACGACCGCAGTGTTGAATCACTGGTTAAACGGCCGGTACGGTCATTCGACGCTGGCTGAGCCGTCGAACACCTGAACCTGGTTGCGGCCGCTCTCTTTCGCAGTATAGAGGGCGGCATCTGCCTGCTTGAGCCAGTCAAGATAGTGGTCAGTATCCAGCAATATCGGCGCGACGCCCATGCTGATAGTGTATTGGATCGTGCCATCACTGGTGACCACTTCCGCCTTTTCTATTGCTTTTCGAATGCGTTCACAGAGCGCAACGGCACCTTCCACATCAGTTTCCGGCAACAGCATCCCGAACTCTTCTCCGCCGTAGCGACCTGCCACATCGGCCTGGCGCATTGACTGTGTAAGGGTGCTGGCGGTGTGACGGATAACCTCATCCCCCGCCACGTGGCCATAGGTGTCGTTAACGCGCTTGAAATGGTCAATATCAAACATGACCAGTGCAGCGTTGTTTCCGTATCTACGGATCCGCTCAAATTCGCCGGCGAGCTGCTTTTCCCAGGTGACGCGGTTGAGCAGGCCTGTGAGCCCATCGACTTCACTCATCATCGTTAACTGCTTGTTGACCCGCTCGAGCGCCTGACGGCTGGCTGCTATATCCGTGACGTCGTAAATCATCAGGCAAACCTGTTGCACAACGCCGTCGGAGGCCGTCAGAGGGCTGATGGTCAGATTCTGGTACATATAGGGTGCCGTGCCCGTGATGGGGCGCGTATTACCGAAGTGGAACAGGTAAGGCCGTTGCTCCCATGTTGTAAACGCTCGGGTTTTCAGCAGGCGTACCGTTTCGACTTTCCGTTTCAGCCACTTCTCGGGCAAATCAGGAAAGAACTCAAACAGGTTTTTCTCCTTGATGCTTGAGGCTGTGATACCGCTATTGTTCTCCATGAACCCGTTCCAGACGGAAACCCGGTAGTCCATATCGAGAACGACCAGGCCGACCTCTACGGACTCGAGCATGTCCATGAGCCAGTGAAACTCGATCATGCCGGATTGATTGTCTGCCATGAATTACTCCACCAGATACGCAAGTGCTTGCTCGAGCCGCGGCACAGAGTCAGCGGTGAGCAGGATCAGAAGATCGCATACAACGTTGTGGTCTTCGATTTCGTAGTTAATCTCGATAGATAGCAATTGCTGGTCCTGATGCTGATGGTGTTCCAGAAGATCGGCTATCTGGCGATGTTGCCCCAGTACCGTGGGGTGACTGAGACCAAACTTGATATCCATTTGGTCCCCAAGCCCCTTGAGAAACGCGCCGAACAGAATGCTGGACATATCCATCAGCACTTCGACTTCCAACGCATCGCGATTGGCGTCTTCGTATTGCAGTAGCGCGGCCATGTCGTCAAAGCTTGAGTCGGAAAAAAGCAGCAGGGCCTCACCGGCAATGCTGGCACCTGTGAATCCTTGGCAGACGGCTGAATAACTGCGCTGTGAGGCCGCTGCATTGAGCGCCATCGCCAGTTCGCTGTGAGCTATCATGGCAACCCGCGGCACCGGAAGGGTTATGAATACATCCAGTAAGCGGGCCAGCAGGTCGGCCGCCTGGCCCATGGCGACGTTGGCCATTTCCTGCAGGCAGCCGGTGAGAGAAATGTTTTCGACGGACACACTTTCGTCCGCCGGTTCGGGCTTCTGGGCAATCACATCGTCCGGGCGGTAAAGCCCGTATTCGCTGAGGATATCGAGGATTTTCTCGGGCGATGTCGGCTTCTTGATGAAGTCCATAGCGCCGAGTTTCTTTACCCGGTCCCGAGCTTGCGGCTGGATATCCCCCGAAACGACGATCGTCATCACGGGAAGATCATGCCGGTTGATTTCCTCAAGCACGCCGTAGCCGTCAAGCACGGGCATATTGAGATCCAGGAACAGAATATCGCCGGCGCCTTCGCGGATTTTCTCCAGCGCGTCCTCGCCGTGCTCGGCAAACGCGATGTCAATGTCCCAGCCGTCGGGAAGGGCGCGAACCATCTGTTTTCGCGCCATATTGGAGTCATCACAGATCAATACTTTATAGGTCATGTACTCAGCTTCGATGGACGTGTTTCTTCAGTCTAGCAGTCGGAAAAGAGGGGGACCGTAAAATATTCAAAAACTCAACTATTTGAGACGCGATGTTAACGCGTTATCGACAATGCTTACCGGCCGGGCCATTTCGGTTACATCAGGCTTTGAGGAATGTAAATAACTGTAAGACACCGATCACAATCCTGCGCAATATGGCCGTGTTGTAATGGCCTATTGTGACATGCCTCACTCAAATCATTCGGGACCCCACCTATAGTTGGCGGGCAAATGGAAACTGCATGGCGGACCCAAGACCAATAATAAAAGGCCGTCGGTGTTTGCAGTGACTGTAGGACGCAGTCAAATTCACTCAGAGACACTCTCGCCTATGATCGGTGGCATGCGAAATCGCTTGGCATTGGCTGGAATGCTGCTGTTTTCGGCAGCTACGGCTCACGCCGAGCTGAAACCTATTTCCGACGACGAAATGGCGTCCGTTAGCGGGCAGGCCATGATCGCAGTGGATGTCGACGGCACAGCAGCGGAGCGCTTTACGCGCATCACAATGGGCCTGGATGCCGAAATCCAGACCAATATTGATAACGTCGTGTTCGGGGATACCGGCGATGGCAGTGATGTTGCCATCAGTCAGCTTTCGCTGGGCCACATTTCAACGGACGCTGCCAAGATTCAGCTTGATGGTCAGACCTACGCGGTTAATGACATCGTGCCTTTCCTGGGATCGGATCCCTATTTTGAGCTTGCTGAGCAGAACGGTGAAATCATCGGTTTCCGGATGGGGTTTAATGAAGCCAGAGGGACGCTGTCAGGCGATATCGCCAGCTTCAGTGGCCAGCTGGGGCTGCAGCTGGTTGACGATGCGGGTAACGTGTCGGATGCACAGTTGTTCGGCGCTGATGGTGTGGCAACGTCGCTTCGTGCCACTCACATCGGGTTGAATGATGCTGCGACAGATTGCAGCACCGGTGCGCAATGTACGGCGCTGTCAAACCTCAAAACCCTTGATATTGGCAAGGCCAACGAAGACGGTACTGTCGATGTCGCCACGAACCTGTTTTTTTCTTTCCAGAAAGAAGCCGTTGACTGGACGTCTACCGACGGCACCGGCGACATTATCAGCGCGAACCCTGGCGTGTTCCTGAATATCCCCACCGCCATGCAGCTTGATATTCAGACTCTGCAAAACGGTATTCCCCGAGCGCGAACCGAATACATTGATCGCGGCGTTGGTCTATTCTGACTCCCACTCCTGATAGACCCGCTGGGGCGCGGTGGCGCTGTCTGATACACTCGACAGCCTTCAATGACATAGCGCTGGGGTCTGAACGCAGTGATCAAAAGTTTTTACTGGCACGACTACGAAACCTTCGGTGTGGACCCCGTCCATGATCGGCCTTCACAGTTTGCGGGTGTGCGCACTGACGCTGACCTGAACATCATCGAAGACCCTCTCGTTATTTACTGCCAGTTGGCAGAAGACTACGTGCCTGACCCGGTGGCCTGTCTGATTACCGGAATCACTCCCCAGAAAACCCGTGCCGAAGGCTATACCGAGGCAGAATTCATGGGCATGATCCATGATGCCTTCAGCCAGCCAGGCACCTGCGTTGTAGGCTACAACAGCCTTCGCTTTGATGATGAAGTGACACGCAATACGCTTTACCGCAATCTGCGCGACCCCTATGGCCGGGAATGGCAGAACGGCAATTCCCGCTGGGATATTATTGATATGGTGCGGCTGACCTATGCGCTGCGCCCTGAGGGAATCGTCTGGCCAAAGAAGGAAGACGGCACGCCGAGTTTCCGCCTTGAGGAGCTCACCGCAGCTAACGGGATCGCACATGAAGCCGCGCATGACGCCATGTCCGATGTCGAGGCAACAATCGCGCTGGCCCGTCTGATACGTGAAAAGCAGCCAAAGCTGTTTAACTACGTGCTTGAAAACAAGGATAAACACTCGGCTCGCGCCATGCTGGATCTGGCGACATTCAAGCCGGTGTTTCATGTATCCAGCAAATACCCTGCATCCATCGGATGCTGTGCCCTGGTAGCACCGGTTGCCCAGCACCCGGTGAATCGCAATGCTGTGGTGGTTTTTGATCTGCGTCAGGACCCTGATGAATTGATCAATGCCAGTCCGGAGACCATTCGTCAGCGTGTTTTCTCCTCGCAGGCCGATCTCGGTGAGACTCCGCGCTTTGCTCTCAAGGCGGTACATATCAACAAATGCCCGGTTCTGGCTCCGGCGACTATGCTGAAGTCGTTGTCGCCGGAGCGGCTTGAGGCGCTGCACCTGGATGGTGAGGTTCTGCGTGCACACCTCCAGAAACTGCGTAAGGCTCCCGGCCTTTCTGAGCGTATTGCAGAGGCTTTCGCCCCCCAGGATGAGGGGCCTGGTGATCTGACGGATCCTGATGAGCAGCTCTACGCCGGGGGCTTTTTGACCCCTGCCGATCGCAAACGACTGGATCAGCTGCTCAGGGAACCGGTTGCCCAAATGGCAGACGCTACGCCGGAGTTCGACGATGAACGGCTTGAGGAAATGGTGTTTCGTTTCAGGGCCAGAAATTACCCTGATACCCTGCAGGATGAAGAGCAGGAACGCTGGGAAACCTTCCGTCAGGAGCGGCTTTTGAATCCGAAGAAGGGGTGGCGATCGCTTGAGGTATTCTTTGCGGACATTCAGACACGGTTACAGGCAGAAGATCTTTCATCCAAAGACCGGACCTTGTTGGAAGAGCTGGCACTATACGGTGAGTCTATAATTCCTTATGCCTGACTGGCGCTTTGAAACAGGGAGCGGGGAGGTTGCAAAATATCTCCGGCTCCCGACCTTGTCGCGGAAGCTTTAGCTTTAGTGACGCCCCATCTCCGCGTAGCCTTGTTTTTTCTTAACCTGCGTTGAGCCTATTTCTTGCGGGGTGATCGAGGCTTGCTGGCAGGCGCCTTTTTGCGGTCTGCTTTCTTTGCCGTAGTTTTCGGTTTTTTCGCCGCAGGCTTTGCGAGCGTTTCCCGCAACTCTTGGGTTTCCTTCTCCTGTTCGGCAATAAAGTGCAGCGACATTTCAAAGCTCTGGCGCGTGAACGCCAGTACCTTTTCGAAGCCTTCGTCAGACAGTTCCCGCGCGGCATCATGGCTACGGAAGATGTTAATAAACTGTCGTTCTCTTTCGAACTGGAGTGGTAATCGGCCGATTCCCCAGTCATGCAACAATTGCCAGACTTCAGGGTTGTAGTTCCGGGTGTAGCGCATGATGAAGGGCACAGGGTCATTGCGGGCGACCAGGGCGGCGAGCCTCAGGATCAGCTCGAACGACAGTGTTTTGGTGCCGTTCTCAACCGCGGCCAGCATGTCCTTGTCCCGCAGATTCAGCGCTTCGCTCATTTCCGACAGCGTCAACCCGGCCACCTCACGGATATCCCGGAGCGAATCACCCGCCGCAAGCATCATCCTCAGTTTGTCCTGCGAGTTGATCAGTACCTGGGCTGCCTTGCGGGACGTTTCGGTAGTGCGTTGAGCAAGGCGGAAGGCCGACCCTGTAAGACTGGAAAGACGATCAAGTAACGACTCTTCGGTCGCATCGGTAAGGTTGCCGGCAATATCAGAGCTGCTTCCTGAATCGGTGGCAAGTGGTGTGCTGGTTTCAGAGAGGGGAGGTAAGCCCGCCTCTTCAGCCTGATTCATGGACTGGATCGCGTGTAGCGTATCCATGATCAGGCTTTCGAGGGCCCGGGCCTTTTCCTGTTTGCTGCTGGCGTCCTTGCCGTTAGTCATGAGACGTCCCGATGGGAAGGTAAGCCGTCAGAACTTGCTTTCGGCCTGAGCGGTAACTGGCTCAGGTCGGTTGATGGAGGCCATGCGCGAATCAAGCTCGATCATATCCGTCATGATATGACCGCCTTCACGGACGATGAAGTCACTTGAGCTTTCCTTGTCCGGATCAATCGCCTCGGCTTCCTGGTAGTCCTCAAACGCTTTCCAGTCTTTGAACGGCTCTTCGCCTTTCAATTGACGGCGGGCATTGGCGATTTTGAGCTGACGCGTTTCCAGATCGTCCTGATAGGCTTCACGCTCTTTCAGGTTCAGGCTGACGTACTTGCGATCGCGCTGGCTGTCGAGCAACTGGATCTCCTCTTCCAGCAACTGGAAGTCCGGGCTCTTTTCGAAGCGCTTGTCGTGGCGGGTACGCAGCTCATCAATAACGGTACTGAAATCATAGTAACGCTGATGAGGCACTGCTTCGATCTGATCCCAGGGCAGGGCGTCATCTAGTGCGTCTTCACCAATTTCATCCTTGTTGATACGGGTTGGAATAGTGATGTCGGGGATAACACCCTTGTGCTGGGTGGAGCCGCCGGAGACCCGGTAGAACTTGGACTGGGTGATTTTCAGCTGGCCGTGGTTCAGCGGGCGTACGGCCTGAACGGTGCCTTTGCCAAATGTCTGCGAACCGACAACCAGCCCGCGACCGTAGTCCTGAATGGCACCGGCAAAGATCTCCGAAGCCGAAGCGCTCATGCGGTTCACAAGAATGATCAACGGGCCATCGTAAGCGACAGAGGGATCGTCATCTGTGAGTACGTTAACGTCGTTGTCGGCGTTACGGATCTGGACGGTCGGGCCTTCATCTATAAACAGGCCGACAAGGTCGTTGGCTTCCTGCAAGGCGCCGCCGCCGTTGTTGCGCAGGTCAATGACCAGGCCTTCCATGCCGTCGGTTTTAAGCTTTTCGAGCAGCTTGCGCACGTCGCGCGTGGTGCTCTTGTAATTGGGGTCGCCCGCTTGCATGCCTTTAAAGTCGGCATAAAAGGTCGGGATATCAATAACCCCGATCTTGTGGGATTTGCCACCCTGTTCGATCTCGATCATGTTGCTTTTGGCGGACTGCTCTTCGAGCTTCACCTCGTCACGGGTAATGTTGATCGTGCGGGTGATGGTTTCGTCCGAGGCATTTGCCGGGATCACTTCCAGACGAACCATTGACTCCCGAGGCCCGCGAATCAGGTCAACCACCTCATCCAGGCGCCAGCCTATGACATTCACGATGTCTTCGTCTTTGCCCTGTCCAACACCCACGATACGATCCGCCGGTTTGAGCTGCCCTTGCTTGGATGCAGGGCCGCCAGGTACCAGACGAACAACTTTGGTGTATTCGTTATCGCCCTGCAGCACGGCACCAATACCTTCAAGCGACAAGCTCATGTTGATATTGAAGTTCTCGGAGGTGCGCGGCGAGAAGTAGGACGTGTGCGGATCCCAGACACTGGCAAATGCGTTCATATAACTCTGGAAAGCATCTTCACTGCGTGCCTGGTGGGCACGTTTAAGCTGGCTTTCATAACGCCGGGTCAGTGATGTGGTGATCTCTTCGTCAGTTTTGCCATTCAGGCGCTGGGCCAGAACAGCATTTTTGATGCGTCGGGTCCAGATCTGGTCGAGTTCGTTCTGATCTGACGCCCAGGGCTCTTCGGAGCGATCAAGCTCGATCTTTTCATCGTCGTCGAATGAAAACTGGTCGACACCGTCATTAATCAGGCTGAGCGCGAATTCGAGTCGCTCAATAACGCGATGCTGGAACTGGTTATAAATATGGAATGCCGGGTCCAGTTGACCGGTTTTCAGAGCCGAATCCAGCTTGGCACGCCAGGGAGTGAACTCCTCAATATCGCTTTTGAGGAAGTAGATGCGCTGGCTATCAAGCTGATCAAGGTAGCCATCAAATACTCTGGCTGAAAGCTTGCTATCGATGCGCTGGTCCAGGAAATGAGTGAACTGGAGCTGACGCGCAATAAGGATATTCGCCCGGGCCTGATCAATCGTTGGGGTGACCGGTTCGAAGTTTTCACTCTTCCGGGGCTCGTTTGCGGCAATCGCCGCCGAGGAAGAGAGTATGAGTCCCATGGCCAGTGCGGCACCGGAAGAGCGGAGGCAGGTCCGGAACATCCCTGACTTAAGACGGGGAAGAATAGGCTTTCGGATCGTCATTGGCATGTTGTCTGATCTATGCAGGTTAGGGTTTAGGCCATACGTGGATGGCACGCGCCCGGGTTCACATCTTCCCGCAATTCGGTCAACAGGGAAATATGGTGCACGGTAAAACCGGGAACTCCTGATTTCATTGTAGGCAAGCCGGCAATACGTTGCTACCGAAGATCATGAGGAGGGGCATGACAATCTGTCCATGATGCAGACAAGTTTTGCCTGGAAGATGCAGGCGGGAGAGCGAGGGGCCTCCCGCCAGATCCTGGTTAGAACGGCGTGCCGGACTCCGCATGTTTCAGCAGAAGGCTTGGAGGCGTGAAGCGCTCGCCGAACTGGTCTGCCAGCGTTTGTGCCCGTTCTGCAAACTGGCGCACACCGTATTGATTGATGTACTGGATGGCGCCGCCAGTCCAGGGGGCAAACCCGATACCGAAAATACTGCCGATGTTGGCGTCTTCGACGGTGCGCAATACACCTTCTTCCAGACAGCGCACGGTCTCGATGGCCTGAATAAACAGCAACCGGTCTTTCAGTGTTTGCAGGTCGGCTGTCTGTGTGGCCCCGGGTTGGGTGAACAGGGCTGCCAGTTCTGGCCAGAGGTGCTTTTTACCGGAAGCAGGGTAATCGTAAAAGCCGCCACCGGCCGCTTTCCCCTTGCGATCGTGCTCGTTGACCAACGCATCTATCACCGATTCCGCCGGGTGGGCCTGCCAATTCTGGCCTGTTGCCTCGATATCCTTGCGGCTTTGGTTCCGGACGTGCTGAATCAGGGTCAGGCTGACTTCATCACACACTGCAAGCGGCCCGACCGGCATGCCGGCCAGCAGCCCCGCGTTTTCAATGCTGGCAGGGTGAATGCCTTCACGCACCATCGCCACCCCTTCATTGACGAAAGTGCCAAACACCCGTGATGTGAAGAATCCGCGGCTATCGTTAACGACAATCGGGATCTTGCCGATCTGCTGAACATAATCGAATGCCCGGGCCAGCGTATCGTCTGAGGTTTTCTCGCCCACGATAATTTCAACCAGCTGCATTTTGTCGACTGGTGAGAAGAAGTGCAGGCCGATGAACTGCTCTGGCCGTGCTGAAGCTTTGGCGAGCTGAGTGATGGGGATGGTGGAGGTATTGGACGCGAAGATACCACCTTCCACCAGCTGTGGTTCGGCTTCTTCAGTGACCCGTGCCTTGAGAGCGCTGTCTTCAAAAACCGCCTCGATAATCAGGTCACAGCCCGCCAGGTCAGCGGCGGATGCTGTTGCTGTGATTCGGCTGAGCGTTTCTTCCTGAGCTTCTGTGGTCATGCGGCCGCGGCTGACCTTCTTGTCCAGCAGCTTGCGGGAATAGTCTTTGCCATTCTCGGCGTTTTCCGTGCTGACGTCTTTGAGCACGACGGACACCCCGCGGCTGGCCGTTGAGTATGCGATACCCGCGCCCATCATGCCGGCACCCAGAATACCCACCTTACTGCATTTTGCGGGCTCAGTACCTTTGGGGCGGCTTTCGCCTGCCTTGATGGCATTGAGCTGGAACCAGAAGGTGCCGGTCATGTTCTTGGCGACCTGGCCGGTGACCAGTTCGGCAAAGTATCGGGTCTCGATCTTTTCACCGTTATCGTAATCCACCTGAACCCCTTCCGCCGCGGCAGACAGGATGGCCTCGGGCGCCGGGTAACAGCCCCGGGTTTTCTGGCGCAGGATGGCGGGTGCGATGGCGAGCTTTTGCGCCATTGCCGGGTGTTGCGGGCCGCCGCCCGGGATCTTGAAGCCTTTTTTGTCCCAGGGCTGAGTGGCTTTCGGGTTGGCTTCGATAAACGCGCGGGCTTGCCGGAGAAGGTCGTCGGTATCGCTGGCAATCGCATCGACAATGCCCGCTTTTAATGCCGCCTGAGGGTTGGCTTTTTTGCCTTCCATCAGATACGGAAAAGCGGCTTCCAGTCCAATCATGCGAGGGAGACGCTGGGTGCCGCCACCACCGGGCAGCAGGCCAAGTGTCACTTCAGGCAGGCCGAGCTGAATGGTGTCGTCATCGAGCACGACCCTGTGGTGGCAGGCAAGGCAAAGCTCAAGGCCGCCACCGAGTGCGGAGCCGTTGATCGCCGCGACCACAGGCTTGCCGCTGGTCTCGAGGATACGCATCTGGCGCTTTAGACTGTTGACCATGTCCTCAAATTCGCCGGCCTGATCCGGTGTAACCCGGAAGAGCTCGTTCAGGTCTCCGCCGGCAAAAAAAGTGCGCTTGCCGGAAGTCAGAATGATGCCGCTGATGTTGGCGAGATCCTGCTGAACGCGCGACACGGTGTCGCTCAGCGCTGCGCGGAAGTCGCTGTTCATGGTGTTGGCAGATTGCCCCGGCATATCGATGGTCAGGGTCAGAATCTTGTTTTCGTCAATGTCGTAACGGATAGCACTCATGTCTTAAATCCTTTGTCTGGCAGTGTCGGCCCGGAATCAGCAGCGTTCAATAATGGTTGCGATACCCATGCCACCACCGACGCAAAGCGTGGCCAGACCGTATCGTTGCTCGCGGCGCTCCAGCTCATCGAGCAGGGTGCCGAGGATCATCGCGCCGGTTGCCCCCAGTGGGTGTCCCATTGCGATGGCGCCGCCGTTAACGTTGACCTTGTCATCAGGCACGTTCAGTTCTTTCTGAAAACGCATCACCACAGAGGCAAAGGCTTCGTTGACTTCGAACAGGTCAATGTCGTCCACCGAAAGGCCTGCTTTCGTAAGTGCTTTACGTGCAGCGGGAGCGGGGCCAGTAAGCATGATGGTGGGGTCGGTGCTGGTGACGGCCGTTGCAATAATGCGCGCCCGTGGTGTGAGCCCCAGCGATTCACCTTTGGCCTTGCTGCCTATAAGCATGGCGGTTGCGCCATCGACCATGCCTGAGGAGTTGCCGGCGTGATGCACGTGATTAATGCGTTCCACAGCGTGGTATTTCTCACGGGCAACGCTATCGAATCCCATATCGCCGATCATCTGGAACGATGGATTAAGTTTTCCGAGAGATTCCGCTGTCGTTTCCGGGCGAACATGCTCGTCACGATCCAGAATGACCACGCCATTCTGATCTGTTACCGGCACAATGGATTTCGCGAAGTAGCCGTTGTCCCAGGCGGCACCTGCCTTGCGCTGGGAATTGGCGGCAAACTGGTCAACGTCGGCGCGACTGAAGCCTTCTAGCGTCGCGATCAAATCCGCCCCAATACCTTGCGGCATAAAGCCAGTGTGGAGATTAGTCGCCGGATCTGTTGCCCAGGCGCCGCCGTCGGAGCCCATCGGGACACGGGACATGGATTCCACGCCGCCGGCAACCACCAGATCTTCCCAGCCGGAGCGAACTTTCATAGCCGCAAGATTGACGGCCTCGAGACCGGATGCGCAGAACCGGTTCAGTGTCACGCCCGCGACTACCTCGTCCCAATCGGCCGCAAGCGCAGCGGTTTTGGCGATATCTGCGCCCTGATCGCCTACTGCTGTCACGCAACCCATGACGATGTCGTCAACTTGTGATGTGTCGAGGTTGTTGCGGGTTTGAAGCGCTTTGAGCACCGTTGTCAGCAAGCTGATGGGTTTGACGCTATGCAGCGAACCATCCTTTTTGCCGCGCCCTCTGGGCGTGCGAACGGCGTCAAATATGTAAGCATCGGTAGTCATGGGGAATCCTCAGAATTGAATGCGCAGCAGGATCTGTCTTTGGCACAGGTCGCGCGCTTGTCGCTTTTGTTATCGGCTTAGTGTGCCCGTAATTGCCTGACGACGCATGGGTAAAGCAGCACCTTAACGGCGTGCTGTCTGGCAGGTAATGGCGGGGCCTGCCAATTCGACTGGCGAAATCGCTCACCCGATTGGCAATTATCGATAGGCGAGACTGACAGGGATGCAATCTCCTTCTAATCTAGGAAGACATTGAGGCTGAAAGCCCAGCCTGCGTCAATCTTGCCTGGGTCCCTGTTTCGTCTGTGTTGCTTCATCCTCTGCAGTTGCCAAGAGGAACGGCAGCGCGTTATTTGATCTGAGAGGTTGTTGCGATGTCCCTGTTGGATAACATCAATAATTTTTACGAGCGACTTGTGCTGGAAGCGATCGATGATTCGATGCAGGAAGGCGAGGATGAAGAATTCCTGTCGGATGTCATGTGTGTGGCACTGAACCGGTTGCCGCCCCGATACTACCGCCACAAGATCGATATCATGTTCTACATGGCTGATCCGGAGTTGCAGGAAATGAGGGAGAAGGTGGCCAGCGTGGTAGCTGAAGCCAAAACTTTTGTGAAAAGCCGGGGTTCCCATTGAACGCTTGTGAGTGAAAGTGAATCACTCTGCGATCATCGCGTGGAGGAGAGGAGGTGTGCCACCGGCCCTTGAGATCGGAACCGGTGGTATTAATCAAACTTTTTAACTATCCCGCCACTGGTTCAGGGCGTCTGCCATGCGTGATCGAAGCGACTCGGCTTCATCTTGTGTAACGTCCTGTACCTGCCAGCAACGAGCCAACGTATCAATTTCCTGTTCGGTCGATGTTGCGGTACTGCTGCTCGCCATGCCAGCGGCGAGGCGCGCAACTTGCTGCTGCATCCGCAAAGCCTGATCTTCTTCCGGGGACGAGGCGCCAGTCAGAATCTCAAGCCGAACGGCAATGTCCCGGGGTGACGGTAAAGGTGAGGGCAGGTCGCTCTGCTTCACGTTCTGATCGGCATCGTGACTGCTGAATTGTTCCAGCCATTTGTTGACCTGTTGCTGACGGGATGCGGCATCGACCTGGCTCTGCAAGGCCTGGCGTTCGTCGTGCAACGCCTGCTTGAGGTTGTCTGGAAGTCTGCGCGGTAATGTCACCTGTTTTAGCGTCTTCAGCATGTCGGCGCATGCCTCTGGCGATGCATTGCCTTCATTGCGCATTGTCACACTGGTTTCAAGGGCCGCTTTCAGTTCTTCGATTGCGGCTGTATCTTCTTCTGCCTGCTCTTCGCGGCGGGCATCACGACGTGCAAAAATACCGTCGCATGCAGCGCGGAACGCCTGCCACATTTTGCGGTCTTCGCGATGATGTGTAATGCCGATCTGTTCCCACTCTTTCTGCAATGATTTCGCCTGCGTCATCGCATCGCTGAGGGGCTCGTGGGTCAGCAAATCTTCAGCCCGTTTTACAATGTCCAGTTTGAGGGCTTCGTTTTTCTGACGCGCCTCTTCAAGTGGCGCTTCGACTTGCTTTAGCAACCCGTCAAATCGCTTTTGTAGCCCGCGATTTGCCTTGAAATCAACTGGCCATGCCTGGCGCCATTCTTCACGTGCAACCCGGTGGATCTGTTCGACGGCTTTCCAGTCCATACTTGACCAATTGGCATTTTCAACAAACTCTGCCAGTTGATCGCAGATGGCTTTGCGTGTTTGGAGGTTCGCATCCTTGAGTTCTGATTTCGCCTCGAAATAAGCTTGGCAGGGCGCATAAGCTGCATCGGATGCGGCTTTGAATCGCTGCCAAAGCGACTGATCGGATGACCCGCCGAGCTCTCGCCACTCCTTTTGCAACTCTTTTATGCGCTCGGCTTTCGCTTCGGGCTCCATGTGCTGGTCAGCCAGGTATTCCATGGCGCCGCATAGTTCTTCCTGCTTCGGACGGGTTGCGAAGCCACGCCAGTCCTGCAAATCGTGTAGCTGTCGACCGAGCAGCGTCAGACGAGCTTGGCGGGCGCTGGCGTGACGGCGATCCAGGCTGTTGAACGCATGTTGTGCCTGTTTGTGCAATTGAGAGGATTCCTTGAACAGATTCTGCTCGAGGCTCTTCTCCAGTCGGTCCAGCAACGAATCCAGCGCACTGATTTGTTCGCTCTGATCTGCGATTTCTTCCTTGCGGGCCTGCCGCGTTTCGCCTAGCTTGCGCGACAGGTTTTCCAGTGCTTGAGGGCGAGCGAAGCCGGCAGGCCAGTCCACCGTGTTGGCAAGTTCATGGAGCCGAGCTGGCGCCGCGTCTGCAATATCCGGGGAATCCAGTTCTTCGGCCACGGCAAGAAAACGTTGCACGGCTGCGATGTAGTTTCGCAGGCTCAGCATCAGGTTTTGATAGTCCTTTTGCTCAGCTTTGCTCACCTCGGCGTCGCGGGTAGCTTCCAGCCATCGGTTTTCCTGGGTTTTTTGCAGAGCATCAAGCGCGGACAGTGACGGCCCGCGCTCGGGGATTTCCTGCTCAAGGCTGCCCAGCGTTTCCTTCAGAAGCGCCAGTGTGCCGGCTCTTTCTTCCTGCTTCTGTTTTGACGCCTGTTCGGCAAGCGCATCTGCTTCGAGTGCTTTCACTCGTTTCAGACAGCTATCCAGAGCGGAAAGGAATTGGGTTTGCTGCTCGGTTGATGCGTTGGCTTTGGTGTCACGCCATTGAGCCTGAAGGCTTTCAACCTTGGCGGTATAGAGTCGCATATTGTCGGTTCTGGCGTGTTCTTCAGCGACGCGAATAAGATCTGAAACGGCTTGCTGCTTTTCACGTTCCGCTTCCTGTGCTTCACGCACAGCTTGCAGCTTTTTCTTGACGAGTTGATAGACGCCCTTGTCACGGCCTTTTGCAGATCTCTGGATCTGCTGCAGGCCCGCTTCGTCCTGAACGTGATCGGCTGCTGCGAGGCGAACGGCAGCTGTTTTGCCTTCGATGGCGTAGCGTATCAGCTGTTCGGGATCCGTCGCTGCCGAGATTTGATCGACACTGTTGGTGCCGGCGAGGCAAAGCTGTTCAATCAGGGCTTGCTGTGTCGGATCGGTCAAGTGACGCCGGGCTTCCTCAACCTGGTGAGGCGTGGCCTTGGCCAGTTGATTGATGCGTTGGGCGATTCGACCGCGAACAGAGGACGAAACGTCAGGGTAGAGGGGGATCAGCTGCTGAATATGATTGAGTTGTTCCACTGCGGCGTTACGCACCGTGGGATCATCGTTTTCGCGAATGCGCTTTTGCAGGGTCAGCAGGTCCTCCGGGCTATTCGGATCCAATTGACGCGCGGGGCTGGGCTTGCTGGCCGGGCGGTTGGTGTCCGGTTTTTTTGCCTTGAAAAACTTCTTGATGAATGCCGCCATAAAAAAGACTTCCTGTTGATAAGCGCAGTTAGCTGATCGCAGTCTGAAACTGGTCAGAAGCGGTTGGCCCGAAAGGTGTCGGACGCCGGTAGCCAGGCTCGCCCGGATCGACGGGCAAGTTGGTGGTGGGTTAGTCTAATAGTTTTGATAAGCCCCTGCACAGGCTTGCGCTTCAAATTTCCGGTGAGAGCCTGAGTGGCGCAGCTCGCGACTCTTGCGTCGGTTCTGCTGTCATTGTGAGCCACTCGTCTGACTTATATTGAAAAACGGATTAATAGAGGGCACCGATGGCATCAGGATTCAAGTCTTCTGCAGATGACGATCCCGAATACCGCACCCGATCCCTGGCACTGAAACTTTTGGCTCGCCGCGAGCATAGCCGCCAGGAATTGTCGCTCAAATTGCTGAAGCGAAAGCTGCCGCGCGATCTGATCGAGGTTGTGCTGGATGAGTATGAAGTGAATGGTTGGCTGGACGACCTTCGATTTGCCGACATCTATGCGCGCCAGCGAATGGAGTCAGGCTATGGGCCTCTGAAAATTGAGAGCGAGCTGCAGAAGCGGGGTATCTTCAGCCGGCCGGAATGTATGCGGGAAGCATCTGACCGCGACTGGTTCATGCTGGCGTTGAACGCCAGGCGCCGGCGTTTTGGTATTGCGGATGAGGCGCTGGAGTGGGATCAGAAAGTGAAGCAGGGGCGTTTTCTGGCCCAGCGCGGCTTCACTGGGGAACAGGCTGAACAGGCCCTATCGGCACGTTCGGGGGATCATGTTGAGGAGGATTGAGACTATCGCCGCCGGCCGGGTCAGAGCGTCGGCGGTGCGATAGAGAGGGCGCTGGGAATGCTGCCCTGACTCATGGGCGGGCTGGCGGGCGTCGCGCCGTCTGAGGGCAGCGACGGGATGTCATCCTGCTGGGCCAGTTGCTCATGGCTACTCAGGGGCTGCTTCATCCAGGCCAAGACGTCGAAGTAACGTCTGATATTTTGCACGTAGACCACCGGTTCATGGCCGCGGGCATAACCGTACTTGGTTTTTGAATACCATTTCTTCTGCGACAGCAGTGGCAGGTACTCCATGACGTCAATCCACCTGTCCGGATTGGCGCCGGCCCCTTCAGCCAGGCGACGGGCATCTTCAAGGTGGCCGTAGCCTACGTTGTAAGATGCCAGGGCAAACCAGGTCCGGTCTGGTTCCGGGATATCCGCTGGAATCTGGTCATGCACCATCTGGAAGTATCGGGCGCCACCATCAATACTTTTCTCGGGGTCCAGCCGGTTGTCGATACCGACATATTGCGCTGTATTGCGTGTGAGCATCATCATGCCGCGCACGCCGGTAGGGGAGACTGCATTCGGTCGCCAATGCGATTCCTGATAACCAATGGCAGCAAGCAGGCGCCAGTCCATGTCGTACTTGCTGGCTGTCGTCTGGAAGCTCAGCTCATAGGTCGGCAGGCGATTCCGCACGTGATAGACAAAGGTGCGGGCACCAACATAGTTGAGTCGATCCAGGTGGCCGTAGAACCGTTCCTTGAGTTGATCAAGCTTGCCGTTGGCCTGCAGTTTCGAAAAGAACTGACGCGCGGCATTAACGAGCGTGTCATCCTGCTGTGATGGGAATAGCCAGGCAATGGGCTGTGGCTTGTTGAGGTTGAATCCCTTTTTAACGTTCGGGAAAAAGACCTGATTTAAAGCCAGCTCGGTTGAATCAATAACCGCTACCTTGAACTTGCCTGACTCCACACGTTCGAGAATACCGGCAGTATCGAGATCTGGGTGGGCCTCGAACTTGAGTTCCGGGTATAGCTGAGTCAGTTCGGCGATGAACTTGGGGTGATTGCTGTCCGCCACATAGTGAACAGTGCGCGTTCCGATAGATTCGACGTCTCTGGCAGAGTCGGACTTGCGGTTGTAGATCAATGTGGATTGGACGGTCAGCGAAGTTGGAACTGTTTTGAGCTTTTCAGTATTCGCGGCGCTGGAAGCCAGGCCGGCAAGCCCGATGTGGGCGTATCCACGGTTCAGCACGGACAGGATCTGACCATTATTTTCAGCGACGCGTACTCGTAGCTCGACACCTAGTTCCGCTGCGAAGCGTTTGGCGAGCTCATATTCGAAACCGCTCGGGCCGTCACGGCCTTCGTAGTAAACGGAGGTGGAGGGGCGGGCGATTACATGAAGCACGCCTTCCTGCTTGAGCTCGTCCAGAGTGGAGGGTTTCGAGCAGGCGCCCAGAAACCCTGCCAGGCCGAGCACAAACGCGTATCGCAGCCGTCGGATTGCCGATGGCCGAAACAGGCGTCTGATGGGCCTTACCTGTACAACAGGCACGAGGCTGAATTGATTTACTGACAAATCCCTGGTCTCCCGTACTGCGAACCCACTCAGACGCCGGCTTTACCGGGAAGCAATATGCTGATCTGAACGGGCTACTGCCCTATGGGGTGTGATGCCTGCGACACGCCGGCAGTACCGTCCATTGTCCCTGGACATCATATTTGTTGATCAGGTACACAGAGCTGTTGAAAAATCGATCAACTAACCATCACGCCATAATCTCGAAATCCGTGTGTGCGGTCAATTAGCTATCGGTCCAATGCTGCAAAAGCTTGTAAATTTTAATGATTGATATCTCTCGCTCAATAGGCTGGTCAAAGGGTTGACCAGGCCCTTGAAAAGCCCGCAATTGTAGGCGGCTCAGATGGTTGCGATGCTTGCAGGGAGCATGGGGCGACCATCGGATTGCACAGGCCAACCTGAAATTTCATTAAGTTGTCGAAAAAGCGGTTTCAGGAGCGCTGCCATATCTGTATCCGGGGGCTGCTTTCCGGTATCATTCCGGCCGTTTCTAACGCGGCCAGGTCTTCCATATCGATGGGGACAAGCCCGATTTCACTAGATCAGCGCGATACAGGTTGTTGCCATGCTGGAACTTCGCGGTGCCCCCGCACTCTCATCATTCCGCTCCCAAAAACTGCTGTCCCAGATTCAGACTGTTGTACCGGGAGTTTCACGGATTTATGCGGAGTTCATGCACTTCGTCGATGTGCCCGACGCTCTCCTTGAAGACGAGCAGGTGATCCTTGATCGCTTGCTGACCTACGGGCCCGCGACAGAAACGCAGGCCGTTGAAGGTGTGCTGTTCCTGGTGGTGCCTCGGCCGGGCACGATATCACCCTGGTCTACCAAGGCTACCGATATTGCGCGCATCTGCGGGCTTCGACAGATACGTCGTATTGAGCGTGGCACTGCTTTCTATGTGCATGCTGATACCAAGTTAAAGCTTGAACAGCGCGAAGCAATCGCTCGCCTGTTACACGATCGCATGACGCAGCGGGTGTTCCATGAAATGGGTGGCGCAGAGTTGCTGTTCCATCGCGAAGAGCCGCGCACCTCCAACCGGATTCCGGTGCTGACGGGCGGTCGTCCTGCATTGGCAGAGGCCAACCAGGCGCTGGGGCTGGCGCTCGCTGATGATGAGATCGATTATCTGGTCAAGTCGTTTACCCAGCTCGAGCGGGACCCAACTGATGTCGAACTGATGATGTTTGCCCAGGCAAACTCTGAGCACTGTCGACACAAAATTTTCAATGCTTCCTGGGATATCAATGGCGAAGGCCAGGAGAAATCCCTGTTTGCGATGATCCGCAACACCTTTGAAATGAACAGCGAGGGTGTGCTCTCAGCCTATAAAGACAATGCCTCGGTTATTCGAGGCAGCCACGCTGGCCGTTTTTATCCGGATCCCGAAACGGGGAGCTACGGTTACCACCCTGAAGATATCCATATTCTGATGAAGGTGGAGACGCACAATCATCCTACGGCTATTTCCCCCTACGCCGGTGCTGCAACCGGTTCCGGTGGTGAAATTCGTGATGAGGGGGCGACCGGTCGAGGCTCCAAGCCCAAGGCGGGTCTCTCCGGGTTTACAGTCTCTAACCTGAATATCCCGGGAGATGAGCAGCCCTGGGAGGAGCATTACGGTAAGCCGGATCGCATCGCCTCTGCGCTCGACATCATGATTGAAGGCCCAATCGGTGGCGCTTCTTTCAACAACGAATTCGGGCGCCCCAATCTGGCCGGTTACTTCCGTACCTTCGAGCAGAAGGTTATGGGTGCAGCTGGCGAAGAGGTGCGTGGCTACCATAAGCCGATCATGATTGCCGGCGGCCTTGGCAATATCCGCCCGGATCATATTGAAAAAGGCGAAATCCCTGTTGGCGCCAAACTGATCGTTCTGGGTGGCCCTGCCATGCTGATCGGCCTAGGTGGCAGCGCGGCGTCCTCAATGGACTCCGGTAGCAGTCATGAGGATCTGGACTTCGCATCGGTCCAGCGTGAAAACCCGGAAATGGAGCGCCGTTGCCAGGAAGTGATCGATCGTTGCTGGCAGCTGGGTGATGACAATCCTATTGCCTTTATTCACGACGTCGGGGCTGGTGGTTTGTCCAACGCAATGCCTGAGCTGGTTAAAGATGGCGGTCGTGGCGGGCGCTTTGAGCTGCGCGATATCCCGAGCGATGAGCCGGGCATGTCGCCGCTGGAAATTTGGTGTAACGAATCCCAGGAACGTTATGTCATGGCGGTAGCACCAGAGAATCTGGAGCGGTTTGACGCCATTTGCAGACGTGAACGTTGTCCATATGCCGTGATGGGCGAAGCGACTGAGGCGCACCATCTGGAGCTGGCTGATGCCTACTTTGATGATCAGCCCGTTGATCTGTCGATGGATGTGTTGTTCGGCAAGCCGCCGAGAATGCATCGAAGTGTCGAGCGTTCGTCGTTTACAAAGCCTATTTTTGACTCCCGCGAGATTGATGTTAACGAAGCGGCTCGCCGTGTTCTGCGATTGCCGTCCGTCGGCAGCAAGAGCTTCCTGATTACCATCGGCGACCGCACTATCACCGGTCTGGTTGCTCGTGACCAGATGGTCGGGCCCTGGCAGGTGCCAGTGAGTGACGTTGCGGTAACCGCGACATCATTCGACACCCTGGCCGGTGAAGCCATGGCGATGGGGGAACGCACGCCAGTTGCATCAATTGACGCGCCGGCATCCGGTCGCATGTCCGTAGGTGAAGTCATCACCAATCTTGCAGCTGCGCGGATTGAGAAGTTGTCCGATATCCGGCTGTCTGCAAACTGGATGGCGGCGGCCGGTCATCCCGGCGAAGATGAAAACCTTTACGAAACAGTGCGGGCGGTAGGGATGGAACTTTGCCCCAAACTCGGCATCACTATCCCGGTTGGCAAAGACTCGATGTCGATGAAGACCGCCTGGGAAGAGGATAGTGGGGAGCAGAAGAGTGTAACGGCTCCTCTATCACTGATAATCAGCGGCTTTGCGCCGGTGACGAACGTTCGTGACACGTTAACGCCCGAACTCAAAACCGACGCAGGCGAGACAGACCTCATTCTGGTTGATTTGGCTGCTGGTCAGAATCGACTCGGTGGGTCAGCGCTCGCACAAGTATATGGTCAGATGGGCGCAGTTGCGCCGGATCTTGACGACCCTGAAGACATCAAAGCATTTTTCGCTGTTATTCAGGGCTTGAGCGGTGATGACAAGCTGCTCGCTTATCATGATCGTTCGGATGGCGGTGTCTTCACCACATTAGTGGAAATGGCGTTCGCAGGCCGCACCGGTATTGAAATCAAGCTTGACGGGTTGGCAGAGGAGCGCAGCCAGTTTGCGCGGGAACTGTTCAATGAAGAGCTGGGCGCCGTTATTCAGGTGCGCCGTGACGACACCCCGTTCGTGCTCCAGCAATTTACGGCAGCAGGGCTCGGTGAGCATGTTGCGGTGATTGGTACCACAAGTACTGATGATCGCGTACGCTTTACGTTTGAGGGGCAGGCCGTGATTGACGCGAGTCGCTCCGAGTATCAACGCCTGTGGTCCGAAACCAGTTATCAGATTCAGTCCTTGAGGGACAATGCCGATTGCGCCAAGCAGGAGTTTGATAACATCCTGGCATCAGGTACGCCGGGCTTGCATGCGAAGTTGAGTTTTGATCCTGCCGAAGACATTGCTGCGCCGTATATCAACAGTGGTGCGCGACCCAAAATCGCCGTGTTGCGGGAGCAAGGCGTCAATGGTCAGGTCGAGATGGCAGCTGCGTTCGATCGTGCCGGTTTCGAAGCGACCGATGTCCATATGAGTGATGTGCTTTCAGGTCGAGTGACCCTCGAGAGCTTCAAGGCGTTGGTGGCGTGCGGTGGTTTCTCCTACGGCGATGTTCTGGGAGCAGGCGAAGGCTGGGCTAAATCAATTCTCTTCAATGAGCGTGTCCGCGAACAGTTCTCCGGCTTTTTCTCGCGTAATGACACCATAGCATTGGGTGTCTGCAATGGCTGTCAGATGCTATCGAATCTGCATGAGTTGATCCCGGGTACAGACGGCTGGCCGCGCTTTGTCCGAAATGAATCGGATCAATTCGAGGCGCGTCTGGTGATGGTTGAGGTGGAGCGATCATCCTCCGTTTTCCTTGATGGTATGGCGGGCTCGCGTATGCCTATCGCTGTCGCCCACGGTGAAGGGCGGGTTGAGTTTGCCAGCGCTGAATCGCCGTCCAACCTGCAGCAAAACGGTATGATCGCATTGCGTTATGTCAGCAACGATGGGCATGCCACCGAGCGCTATCCATTCAACCCGAACGGATCGGTATCGGGTATTACCGGCCTGTCCTCCAGGGATGGACGGGTGACGATCATGATGCCTCACCCGGAGCGGGTGTTCCGGACGGTTCAGCATTCCTGGCATCCTGCTGAGTGGGGTGAGGATGCGCCGTGGCTGCGAATGTTCCGTAATGCACGTAAGCATCTTGGCTGAGTATCTGTCGTCGCGGAATTATTGTTGGCAGCGATGGATATAGAGTGCTGCTCTAATCTCCGGCAACTTTTAAAAACCGGCTCCAATCCTGGAGTCGGTTTTTTTGTTTCTGGGCATCAGATGAGCTTCAAATGGTAACGTTTCATGTTACGGCTCGTTACGGGTTATCCACTTTGGTGACAGAGCTGTCATGAAAGTCAGTTTGTTGGCTTCGTTTACCTAACTTTTGCGCCAACTTAAAGATGTAAAATTGCAGTTTCAACGCATTTTTTCTCTTGACTTCATTTTTTTATGCACACTTGCGCCTACCTGCTGTACGCGAGCTGAACAATTCCTTCAAATCAATCGAAAATTTTCCTTGAAACATATAAATTATTGAAAGATAACGGTTAATTTGATTAGGTGATTTTGTCGCCAATTTGAGGTGAGGTCTGTAACCACAGGGCCTCGGGGCATGTTCCCAAAATGTTTCCCCAGAGTTATCCACAGTTTCTGTGGGTAAGTGTTACGAGTGTTTGAATCGCTTAATATTTGCGCTTTCTGGTTGTTTTGTACACATTTTGGCGAACATATAGAGATGCCTGATGCAGTTTCAGGCTGAACGTGTCTAAGTATTTGAGGTGCTATAAGGAGACGTTATGTTCAAGTTGTGCTTTTTTGTGCCGGAGTCTCATCTCGAGTCAACCAAGCGGGCAATATTTGATGCCGGAGCCGGGAAAATCGGAGATTACGATAGTTGTGCATGGCAGTGCGCTGGACAGGGTCAGTTTCGGCCGCTTGAAGGAAGTCAGCCCTTCCTGGGGAAACAAGGTGAGGTTGAATGCGTGGATGAGTTCAAAGTCGAAATAGTATGCGCAGACGACAGGATTAAAGAGGCGCTTGCAGCCTTGCGGCGAGCCCATCCTTATGAGGAGCCCGCCTTTGAGGTTTTCAGGATGGAGTCGCTGGACTGACGTCTGACTGATGAGGAATTTTGCGGCGAATGTCGTCTACATGAACCGGAAAAGTGCCCGACTCGATATCCGCCACGAAAAGCTCGAGGGTATCTCTGATGGTGGGGAACGCGAGTTCGGCCCATGGGATCTCGTCCAGGTCGAAAAGTCGGGATTCCAGTGATTCTTCACCGACACCAAACTCGCCGTTGATCATGGTAGCCCGGTAAAATATGTGCACCTGATCAATATGCGGCACATGAAGGATGGTATATATCCCATCTACTTCCACCGGCGCGAGTGCTTCCTCCAGGGTTTCCCTGACCGCTGCCTCCAGGGTGGTTTCCGAGTTTTCCATAAAGCCGGCAGGCAGCGTCCAATAACCCTTGCGGGGCTCAATGGCGCGACGGCACAACAGGACCTGGTTGTTCCAGATCGGAACAGTGCCGGCAACAATTTTGGGGTTCTGGTAATGGATCGTGTCGCAATGATCACAAATATAGCGGGGCCGGTTGTCGCCGGCAGGAATACGATGTGCGACCGGATTGCCGCAATGACTGCAATAATTCATTCGCCACCTCAATTCTGTATTATCCCAGTATACTTGGGCGAGCGATGGCGTCGACCCGAAAAATGAAACCGCTGATCGTTCTCCGTTCTGCCGGTCGACCTGTCAGGCCGTCTGCGCAGCGAATATGAAGTAGGGATCCGAATTTTGCTAAACCATTTCAAGCGGCGCCTAGATCGCTATGTGCCGAAGTTGCTGACGCTGGACTACCCGGAGGCCGGGGTGCTGGTGCCTGTCACAGACAACGCCTCAAACCCTGAATTGATTCTCACGCAACGGGCTGCTCATCTGAAAACTCATAGAGGGCAGGTCGCTTTTCCCGGCGGTAAGCGTGACCTGACCGATAGCTCTCTTGAATACACGGCTTTGCGCGAGACGCATGAAGAGATCGGATTGCTGCCGTCGTACGTTCAGGTTGCAGGGCCATTGAGTCAGGTTGTTTCGCGTCACCGGATACTCGTAACCCCATTTGTAGGGATTGTTCCGGAGCATGCGCCGCTGGAACCGAATTTTGGGGAAATTGACAGCATCTTCCGGACGCCTGTGAGTTTCTTTATGGAGGATCGGCGTTTTCGCACGGATGAAATATCGTTTCAGGGCGAAACCTTGTATGTGCCCTGCTATGAATGGGAGGGGTACCATATTTGGGGGCTGTCGTCTGTCATTCTGGTCGATTTTCTGAATGCTGTGTACGATGCCGGCATTGATATCCTTGAGCCGCAAAAGTGAGGGCGCTATGAAATACCGTTTGGGCAAGCATGAACCGCAGCTGGAAGGTGAGGGTCAATTTATTGCGGATAACGCCACAGTTATTGGTCAGGTGGTGTTGCAGGAAAAGAGCAGTATCTGGTTCAACGTTGTGATACGCGGGGATAATGACCTGATTACTGTTGGGCCAGAAACGAATGTTCAGGACGGTAGCGTGCTTCATACTGACTCGGGTATCCGGCTGACGCTGGGGCGGGGAGTGACGGTTGGGCACAAGGTGATGCTGCATGGCTGTGAAGTGGGCGACTATTCCCTGATTGGCATTAATGCTGTTGTTCTCAATGGTGCAAAGATTGGTAAGCATTGCCTGATCGGGGCGAATACTTTGATCCCGGAAGGCATGGTGGTGCCGGATGGATCAATGGTTGTTGGGTCGCCGGGGAAAGTGAAGCGAGAGCTCAATGACAACCAGAAAAAAATGCTTGAACTCAGTGCGGCCCATTATGTCCACAATGCACAGCGTTACCTCTCCGATTTTGAGGCTGTAGACTGAGTATGGTGGCAAGAAAAGATCGTGTTCGATCACCCTGTGTCAGTATTTGTGCGCTCGACAGCGATGACATATGCATCGGGTGCCAGCGTTCCGTGGAAGAGATAACCCGTTGGAGTCAAATGTCCGATGCTGAGCGTTCTGAGGTTCTGAAGCTCGTGGCGGAGCGGGAAGAGAAAGTGGCGCTTTAGCTTTAGCGCAGTCCAATATTCGTAATAGGTGAGTATTCATGGTCAGTATTGGTACGCCATTAACCGACACCGCTTTTCGAGTCCTTTTTTGTGGCGCTGGCGAGCTCGGCAAGGAAGTCGTCATTGAGTTGCAGCGGTTGGGTGTCGAGGTAATCGCTGTCGATCGCTATGCTAATGCGCCCGCAATGCAGGTGGCACACAGAAGTCATGTTGTCGATATGCTCGATTCCAAAGCGCTGCGTCAGATCATCGAGCGCGAGAGACCGCACCTTGTAGTGCCCGAAATTGAGGCTATTGCAACGCCAGAGTTGGTCGAGCTGGAGAAAGAGGGGGTGCGAGTCATCCCGACCGCCCGCGCAGTGAATCTGACAATGAACCGGGAAGGTATTCGTCGCCTTGCTGCTGAAGAGTTGGGGTTGCCGACGTCCCCTTATCAATTTGCTGATTCTATAGAAGCCTATCGTGCAGCAGTAGCCGAAGTGGGGTTACCGCTGGTCGTTAAGCCGGTCATGAGTTCAAGTGGAAAAGGGCAAAGTACAGTAAGGCAGGAAGATGAAGTTGATGCTGCCTGGGAGTATGCGCAATCCGGTGGCCGTGCCGGTAAAGGGCGGGTCATTGTTGAGGGGTTTGTCGAATTCGATTACGAAATCACCTTGCTGACGGTGCGTCATGCAGGTGGAGTTTCATTTTGTGCTCCCATCGGCCATACACAGGAGGATGGTGATTATCGGGAGTCCTGGCAGCCTCATCCGATGACGACGCTTGCTCTGGCCAGGTCAAAGGAAATTGCAGAAAAGGTCACCGGTAATCTGGGCGGCTTTGGCGTTTTTGGTGTCGAGCTTTTTGTAAAAGGGGACGACGTCTACTTTTCTGAAGTCTCTCCGCGCCCTCATGACACCGGGCTGGTGACGCTTGTGTCTCAGGATTTGTCGGAGTTTGCTTTACATGCCCGTGCAATTCTTGGTCTTCCTGTGCCCGCCATTCGCCAGCAAGGGGCAAGTGCAAGCGCGGTTATTTTGCCATCCGGTACGTCTGCAGCCCCGGTGTTTCATTATCTGGAGAAAGCGCTGGAAACGCCGGATACCTTTATTCGCCTGTTCGGTAAGCCTGAAATAGCGGGTCGTCGCCGCATGGGTGTGGCGCTGGCGCATGGTGCGGATATAGAGGAGGCAAGAGCAAAGGCGCGAGCGGTCGTAGCGGCCATTGATGTCAGCTTCTGAAAACTTTTTCGCTTTTTTTAAATAACGCGTTGACACCGTCAGGGTAGTCTGTAGAATGCGCATCTCTTTCGGGGGTAACGGCCTTCAAGGCAACACCGAAAGAGTCGTTAACTGACTGATTTGAAAAGAATTAAAGAGTTTCAAATTAGTGGTTGACAAGGTTGAGGATCGCTGTAGAATACGCGCTCTCAACAGGGCTACACGCCCCGCTCTTTAAAAAGTTGACCAAGTAATTTGTGTGGGCGCTGACTGGGATATTTCGGCA
>JANZNS010000010.1 GCA_025153445.1 Marinobacter sp. BGYM27
ACGGTGCCGCTGAATGCGCTATAGGTGACATGGCGGCGACCACCCGAAGTAAGTGGCCACTGCCGCCGAATAAACCCATGCATCCGTCGATGACGGATGAACAAAAGAACAACTGAAATGGCGAGTGAAAATGGCTCAGAATTGGGTTTTTCTACAGCCTCGTTGGGCATAGCGAATCGGCAAGGAGAACTGAAAGAGCTTTATGATGGACGCAGCAGGACGCTTTTATTTGATCGTCAGTACATTAACTGTGGTCGCAATGTACGCGATGATCATCCATTTTGTGCCGTGGATTCTTCATGCAGTGGGAGCATTTGGCTCCATTCCGTCATTAGTTGCCACAGTCCTTGGGTCATTAGGTGTCTACAAATTAATTGCCTGGGGAGTGCGACTTATTCTGGGCAAATGGTTGTGGCTTCGCGCGAGGGTTTCTGGGCCCTCCTTCCTTCACGGTACTTGGATAGGGTATTTCAGAGGGCGCAATAACGACCTGCGCTACGTGGTTGAGCACTTTGAGCAGGATTTCGACGGCTTAGTTATTCGAGGCCAGTCTTTCACTGAAGATGGGCGGGAACATGCGCATTGGACGTCTACGTCAGCGACTATTGATCCAAGAAGCGGCGTTCTCAGCTATCTTTCTGGCTGTGACATCATGACCAGAAATGTAACAGTGCAGAGCGTATGCGTCTTTCAGATAAAAAGAGACGATAAATCGGATTGCGCTCATGGAATTACAGGCTACGCAGTTGATGTTAATGACGGGATCCGAATTGCTGTTACAGAGAAGAAACTTGATAAACGGCTCCTGAGTTTCTCCGAAGGACTGGTCGAGGCAAAGGAGATGGCCGCCAATGCAAATGCGTGATGTGCCCAACAATCAGTTCCACCCGACGTGCCTGCCACCGCTTTGCGGCGCCAGGCCCCGCAGGTGAACTGTGGCGTTATACCCAAGGGAGAATATGAGGCAGGTTGCCGCAATTTTAATAGCACCGCTCACTCCGGCTTTGGCTGTGATTATCTTTGCCGTGGTAGCGTCTATGTCATGGCCTTTCAATGAGACTGACTACAAAATTTTCATTGGCGTAGCGAGCGCAGTCTCCGGCATTGCTGTCTTTAGCCTTTTGCAGGTATTCATAGCTTTGTCATTTGGTTCAATGGCTAAGTTCGGCATTCTGACAGTGGTCTGGGGATTTGCATGTGGGGTCTGTGTTGCAGTCTCCTACGCCCTCATCTCAGGTATAACCAGTGCATCAAATTCGTTCCGGCCCTGATGGGCCTCCACCGGACGGCTTTTTCTCCGCTTCGCTGCGTAAAAGCCGCCGTTTATGCAGGCGTTAGAAATGGAAATGGAGTATGGGACAACTTACTGACCGCCAAGCGGAATTGTTAGAGGATCTCGTGAAGGCTCAGAAAGCTGTGCCTGAGGGAAAGCATCTAGATTTTTTGACGGTCTCCACTTTCGATGGAACTTCTATGATCCTGCCTCAAGGCGACAATCGTCCTTTAAATAGACAGGATTTAGATGAGCTCATTGACCAAGGTTTTGTGCGAATTACAGCTACGCGTAAGTATGGCGATATAAACGGGCATGTCACAAATAAGGGCTTCTCTATGGTCGAAAAGCCTGAGGTTGATAATGACCAACAACAGGCTCCCTCGGCACTCTTTGAAGGTCCGAGAGATGTTCCAACAGTTTTTATCTCTTACTCTCATGAATCCGAAGAGCATAAAACTTGGGTTAGAACTGCGCTAGCTGAAAGGCTCATGGCCGCAGGAATTCGGGTGATTCTGGATCAGTGGCATCTCAAATTTGGTTCTGATCTACCACTCTTTATGGAAAATGCCGCTAGAGCGGACGCAGTGCTATTGGTATGTACTCCAACCTTTGCAAAAAAGGCCAACACAAGAGAGGGAGGGGTGGGCTATGAAACGAGCATTGTCACCTCTGAGTTGTTGGAGAGGCATCCTTCAGTTGAACCAAAATTCGTTCCACTTTGGCGCTCTGGTGAGAGAGGGGAAGCGACTCCAACTTATCTTAAGTCTGCTTTTGCAGTGAACCTTCGTGCAGATAACCCTGAGTATGAGAAAGAGTTCGTGCGACTTCTAAGGCAGCTTCATAGAGAACCTGAACACTCACCTCCGCCTCTCGGAGAAAAACCAGACTTTTCGTCTCTGGACTAGGACAATTTCTAACCAGGGGCTGAAGCCGACCGTGGACTTCCCCCAGGCGTTATGAGTAATCCATGAGCCAAGATGTTTGCTACGAATCTGATCTATTGGAGCTAGGCCCAGCAGATATTGAAGCTTGCTACGGGCCTTTCGAGGATATAGATAAGATCGATTATTTTGGTGACACTTTACTTTTGGCGGCGTGTAAGATTCGTAATCACGAGTATGTTAGGTATTACCTGAAGAAAGGCGCTAACCCAGATTATAGAAATGATTGTGGTGACACCCCACTGTTAGAGCTAATTGATACGGCCGCAGATGATGAGGAAGTATCGGTTCCAATAATCAAAACTCTGATAGACGCCGGAGCAAACCTTGAGGTGCGAGGCTATATGGATAAAACGCCGTTCCTAAAGGCTTGTTCTAGAAAATCACTCCCCGTGTTGAAACTGTTAGTAGAGTCTGGTTGCAATACAAGAGCCGTTGTTTCGGAATACGACCAAGAGCTTGATGGTAACTGGTTCGCGGACTGTTTTCACTTGGATAGGGAGCTCAAAAGGTACATCAAAAATGTCATCGAAAACTCATAGCAAGCGGCATCACGGCGACCGCTTTTCCGCCGCTTCGCGGCTCCAAACCGGCGCATGTGCCGGGCGTTATACCCTTCTATCAACCAGTCATTCATGATAGTAACGCTTGACGTTATTGTCGCATGGCGTCATCATTAAACTATGATCATATCGTTTAAGTGTAAGGATACCGCGAAGCTGGCAAGCGGTCGCCGCGTCAGGCGCTTTGTCAATTTTGAGCGTGTTGCTATGAGGAAGATTCGGCAACTCCAGGCTGCAAGTCAGTTGGATGATCTTAAAGTACCACCCGGTAATATGTTGGAACCGTTACATGGTGATCGCCAAGGTCAGCACAGCATTCGAATCAACAAACAGTTCCGGGTGTGTTTCCGCTGGACCAAGGCTGGTGCGGAAGATGTCGAAATTATTGATTACCACTAGGAGGTAACTCATGCGCAACATTGATCCTGTAACACCCGGCGAGTTACTGAAGGAAGAGTTTCTTGAGCCGATGGGTATTTCTCAATATCGTCTGGCCAAAGAAATTGGGGTGCCTGCCCAGAGAATCGGTCAAATTATCGCTGGAAAACGTTCGATAACTGCAGACACTGATCTGCGACTTTGTCGTTTCTTTGGTTTGTCTAATGGCTATTGGTTGAGAGCTCAGGCAGCTTACGATACTGAAATTGCGGAAGATGCCCTTGAAGACCAGTTAAAGAATATTCGTCCATGGAACTCTGTGCCAGAAATTGGACATAGGGCATAACCAACGGCTGCACAGCGACCGATTTTCCGCCGCATTGCGGCTCCAAACCGGCGCGTGGAGGGTGTTCAAAACTCTGTATCAGCGATTTAAACGACGGCCCTGCCCCAACTAAAAACCTCATGTCGTACATCATCCATCACACGATCACAAAAAACCGACGCCGACACTTTCTGATAGAATTATCGCTGCATCGATCGTTGGCAACGCCATCTGCAGATGGTCACTGTCCGTCAGCAACGACCCATTTTTGACCACCCCCGACATCACCGGCACTATTTGGTGCATTACCCGCTAAAGCAGAGTTCTCCATGACCCATTACTGGCCTGAATTTCTTACCGTCGCCCTGATCCATTTCCTGGCTGTCGCAAGCCCCGGGCCGGATTTTGCGATTGTGCTGCGCCAGGCTATTTTCCAGAGCCGTCGCAACGCACTGCTGACCGCAGTGGGTATTGGCCTGGCCATTCTGGTGCATGTGACCTATTCGCTGCTGGGAATCGGCCTGCTGATTCAACAGTCCGTTACCCTGTTTAACGTGCTCAAGGTCGCCGGTGCGCTCTACCTCACCTGGATTGCATTCCACTGTCTGCGGGCGAAGCCGGGACACATGGAAATACGGCCCGAAAGCAGTGAGCGCCAGAGCCCGGGTAAAGCGTTTCGACTGGGCTTTCTGACCAACACCCTTAACCCCAAGGCCACACTGTTTTTTGTGTCGGTTTTCTCCGTTGTCATCAGCCCCGGCACACCAACGTTGGTGCAAGGCTTCTACGGCCTCTACATGGCCGTCGCGACCGGTCTGTGGTTTATGCTCGTTGCCCTGTTTTTTACCCTTCCCCGCGTGCGCGCCGGCTTTGCCCGATTTGGTCACTGGCTGGATCGCCTGATGGGCGGCGTTCTGCTTGCTCTGGCAGGCCGCCTCCTGTTCTCTGCTGCCACTGGCACGGAATCTGCTGAATAATCTTTTCAGTAGCCATGCAATATCCGGCGGAAAAATCTGGCCGCCGTTTTTGTTTTGTGGCAAACCAACTACGCTAAAAGTCATCATCCGATGATGCGGACAGGTTACCGGGCTTCGTTCGCCGGGTGACGTGGCAATCCATCCGATAATGTCGCAGGGATGTGCGTTTTCTTCAGAGAGACAACTATGCTCCGCTTTTTTAGAAACGCTTTTCGCAGCCGGCTGGCGCTGCCCTTGTTTCTGGCGCTGATTATCGCGTCAGCTGCTCAGGTCATTCTGGTGGCCAGCATCACCAGCGCCAACGTGGACAACCTTGAACAGGCCCTCACCCGCGAGTTTGAACAGACCCGCATCTCCGTCACCCACAAACTCGATGACAGCCGCGAGCACATCAACGACATTGTGGGGTCAATGGCCGGGCAGGTGCAGACGGATCTGAGCACAACGCTCACCACATCACTTCAATCAGAACAGACCCGGGTGGTCGAACGCTTTGAGCAAACGCTAACGCAGTCAAACCAGGTGATCGGTCAGATTCTTGCCCAGATCGCTGCACCCTATATCTGGGACAAGAATATTCCGGAACTGACCCGATTCGTGGAAATGGCCCATGAGAATCCGAATATCATCTTCGCCATTTATCTCGACCGCGATGGCAAGCCGCTGACCCGTTATATAGATCGCACCAACCCGGATGTGCAGCGCCTGATTGACGCCAGCCCGATCCGTAGCGCCGTCAAAAGCGTGTTGGACGCCGCACCCAATGATGCAGGCACCCGCCTGATTACAACACCTGTCACCTCCCAGGACGTGGAAATCGGCAAGCTGGTACTCGGGGTCAGTAATGCTGCCATCACTCAAGAAACCCAAGCACTTGGCGATCGCTTCAGGTCGCTGACTGCCAGCGCAGCCGGGGCCACCGAAAATACGCTGAATGCCGCAACCGCCAGTATGAGCGCCCCTCTTGAAGAGGCACTCTCGAGTGTCAGCACCGAATTTGCCGAGGCAACCGGACGGCTACGCGACACCACCGATGATCAGGCATCACTGTTGATCAAAACCATGATCGGCGTGCTCATTATCAGCGCTATCGCGCTGATAATGGTGATAGCGCTGCTGATCGGCCAGCGGGTGATCCAGCGTCTCAATGTTCTGAAAGATGCGGCTCTTTCCGTCGCTGAAGGCGAAGGCGACCTCACCCGACGGGTGCCCGAGCAGGGGCGGGATGAACTCACCGATATGGCACGGGCACTCAACCTGTTTATCGGCCGAACCCAGAATACGATTCGCGACGTCAATACCGCGGTCGCCGATACCCGTCAACACGTCAGCGAACTGGCACAATCCACACGCGATGCCGACAGCTCCAGCCGCAGCCAGCGCGCCGAGCTTGATCAGCTCACGGCCGCCATGCACGAAATGGGCACTTCAATCCAGCAGGTGGCCGAAAGCATTCAGCTCGCCAACAACCATGTGGATACGATCAAGGGCGACATGACCGACAACCGCGACATCACCCGGCAGGTGAACGCCAAACTCAATGCTTTGCTGGAGAAAGTGGCGGATACATCGACGGTGATCCACTCACTGAACAGCCGCAGTCAGGACATCGGCTCGGTGCTCGATGTGATTGCCGGCATTGCAGAGCAGACCAACCTGCTGGCACTGAACGCTGCGATCGAGGCCGCGCGTGCGGGTGAAAGCGGGCGGGGGTTTGCGGTAGTGGCAGATGAAGTGCGCAATCTGGCCCAACGCACACAGGAATCCACCCAGCAGATCCGGCGCAACATTGAAACACTGCAGGGCAGTAGCGAAGAGGCGGTAGCCGCCATCGAGAGCGCCTCGGAACTGGCACACGAGGGCCAGGTGCGATTCCGTGAATCCGACACCCTGATGACCAGTATCGATACAGCAACCGCCCAACTCTTCGATATGAGCACCGAAGTGGCCTCGATGGCCGAGCAACAGAGCTCGGTGTCAGAGGAGGTCAATCGCAATGCGGTGAATATCAATGACGCAGCCGACCACGCCAGTCAATCGATCAGCCGGGCGGCAGATGTTGCCCGCTCGCTCGACTCGGCGATGACGCAGTTGTCAGCCGCGGTGGGCCGGTTCAAGGTCTGAGCCGACCCACATAGTGGGGTTCAACGACGGCGTAGCAAGTCCGCCAGCGATTGCAGGAGGGTTTCGGTTTCGATCCAGCCCAGGCAGGGATCGGTGATCGACTGACCGTAGAGCAGATCGGCGCCGTCGTTCTGCCGGCCTGGCTCGAGGAAGCTCTCCAGCATAATCGCCCGGATACGGGTGTTGCCGGCACAGCGCTGGACCACCACATCCCGGGCAATCGACATTTGGCGCTCCGCTTGTTTACAGGCATTGTCATGACTGCAATCGACCATAATCGCGGCACTCAGATCAGCCTTGGCTAACGCTTCTGTTGCCTCACTGATGCTATCGGCATCGTAGTTGGTTATGCCACGGCCGCCACGTAACACCAGATGAACATCCTGATTGCCACCGGTGATCAGCATTGCCGGGCGACCGTCCGGGTCCATGCCCAGCAGATGATGCGAGTGACGCGCCGACTGCATGGCGTTCAGGGCCATGCCGACACTGCCGTCGGTGCCATTCTTGAAACCGACAGGCATCGGCAGACCGCTGGCCATTTCACGGTGCAACTGGGATTCGGTTGTGCGGGCGCCAATGGCGGTCCAGGACACCAGATCCTCCAGGTAGTTAACGGCAACCGGGTTAAGGGCTTCGGTGGCCAGCGGCAGCCCGAGCGACGCCAGGTTCAGCAGCAACCGGCGCGAGCGCACCAGCCCCTGCGCCATATCCCCCTGGCCGGTACGTTCCGGATCGTATAGCAGCCCTTTCCAACCGACTGTTGTACGGGGCTTCTCAAGGTAAGCACGCATCACTACAACGCACTGGTCACTGACTGTTTCCGCCAGACGCGCCAGACGCTCGCCGTATTCCAGCGCCGCCACTTCGTCGTGAACCGAACAGGGCCCGACGACCAGCAGCATTCTCGGATCATCACCGGCCAGAACCCGACGAATAGTGTTCCGGTGGCGGGCGACCTGCTCGGCCAGCTCCGCGCTGACGGGCAATTCATGACGAAGTTGCGCCGGGGTAGGCAAAGTCACCACAGTGTGTCGCTCCTCGTCATTGCCTGCTGTTGCGTGCGGGTTCAGTGCAGTTGTGGTTTTAACATCCGTTGTTGGCATTGGCATGTTCATTATGAGTGCTCCGGTACAAAAAAGTTGCGATATCAGTTTTATGGGCGCCGGCCTGCCTTCAGGCCCTGCTTAAATGACCACAAGGGTTGACGTTCAATAACGCCAACCGCTGATAAATCGCCAACCTGTCCGTCCGGATTTCGGAAGAAGGTGAGAGATCACTGTGCACAGCTCGGAATCTGGCTGCATATCGCTGTTCATGTCACTGTTCATTTCTCTATTCCAGTCTTCCAGAATCAAAAAAGCCCCGATGGCTGCTGCCAATCGGGGCTTTTCGTCCGGTGGCAGCCTGGGTTTCTGCCGGGCCGCCTTCCTGAAATCTGAGTGAAGGTTTTCTAGGCGTGGCCCGACGTCTGGCTAAAATAAAAGCCATAGCTAAACCACCACGAAAACGCAGACGCGCCGGTACCTGCCGGAACACCGGAAGCGGAAATATGCTGTAATTGACTGTCCGATTGACAGAGTGCGCGTGAGCTATTCATGCTTTTCATCATAACCCAGTCTGATGGTAATGCAACAACCGTAGATTCCGGTATGTTGCCCGAGGAGTTGTCTGAATGATCAGGAACAGCCTGTTGGCGCTGATTTTAATGGTACTGACACCGCTTGCGCTGGCCGCACCCGAGCTGCGTACCTACTCGCTACAAAACCGCCCTGCCGACGATGTCGCCGCGCAACTACACCAGCTCTACCCCGATGAGCTCAGCATCAGTTCTCAAGCCCAGACGCTGATTGTTCGCGCCGAACCCCGGGTGCTGGACGAAATTTCGACCCTTATCGAGACCATGGACGTGGCCGCCGCACAATTACGCATTACCGTGCGCAGCGGCAATGCCGGGGACAGCAACAGGCAGGGAGGCGGCATCACGATTAACAACGGCAATGTCAGCGTGCAGGGCGAGCGCAAGGTCATTACGACCCGGCGTAACCGTGAACAATCGCTGATTGTTCAGGATGGCCAGGCTGCCCATATCAAGTCAGGCAGTATCCAGACGCTCCCCATCGCCATCAGTGGCGGCTTCAATCCGGCGGCGATTCTGCAGCAGGTCGACATCAGCAGTGGCTTTGTTATCAGCCCGCGCGTTATATCCGGCCAGCAGGTTGAGTTGCAGATTATGGCGTTCGATAACACCCCGCAGGGGGATTTGCCTGCCGGCTATGAAACCGAAGCTGTCATGACACTGCGCCGGGTGTCGCCGGGCGAGTGGGTCGAGCTGGGCAGCACGGATACCCGCCAGGCGGGTAACCAGTCAGGCATTACCTACGAAGTTGGTGGCAGCAGACAAAGCTCCCAGAGCTTTTCTGTGAAAGTGGATGTGTTGCGATAAGCCATCGATCGTCTTTTCGTGCTTATTTGGGAACCAACACGCTCTTGGCTTCGTTAATTTTCGCCGCCAGGTAGTCGTTGCCGCCGCGATCGGGATGCATTTTCTGCATCAATCGGCGATGAGCAGCGACGATTTCTTCCCGTGTCGCGGATTCGGTCACGCCCAAAACGTCACGGGCTTCCCGGGGTGACATGGCAGAACCGGTGGCGTGTTGTTGCTGGCGATGTTCACCCTCCGGGCCGCCAGCGGCGCCCGTCTCGCCTTTGAAATGCCGGTAGGCTTTATTCATCAGCGGCATATAACGCAGCAACGCCGGCAGTTTTCTGAGAAACGGAATCAGCGCTCCCACGGCCGCGACCAACACGTGAATGCGACCGGTCAGCAACAGGGCCAGCAGCATAACAATGAAGCCGCCAACCAGGACGCGCGTAATAAACTGACGCTTCCTGTCAGCCGGCAGATTTGACCAGTGCTGCAGTACCAGAAAAACACCGATGGTCAGCCCGATCCCGAGAATCCAGTGCACCTTGCCGCTTACCTCTTCAATTGACGGTGATTGACGATCCCGTGCCGGAAACCCACCGTGCGGGGTTATCATATCGTCTGTTCATCATGCCAAAATCCGACTGGCCAGCCTATCCTTCTCTGTCCGAACGGCTCAATAGTTTGCCTTCTCACCTTTTCTGAACAGATGGCAATAGGTGGCGCATCGCGGTTTTGCTATGCTTGCGGAGCTTCAGATAATCAGGACGTTCCTTTTATGCTCAGCTCATTGCCAACGGACGCGGCAATTGCCTTCCAGGGTCACCGTGGCGCTTACTCACATTTAGCCTGCCAGAAAGTCTTTCCGGATCACGCCGTGCAGCCTTGCACCAGTTTTCTGGATGCCATGCGCGCCGTTGAAAATGGCTACGCTGCGCGTGCGATGATCCCGCTGGAAAACTCCACCGCAGGCCGGGTTGAAGAGATTTACCGCCTGATCCCTGAAATGAAACTGCACCTGGTGGGCGAGCATTTTGAGCCCGTCAATCATTGTCTGATGGCACTGCCAGGCGTAAGCCTGGATGAGCTGTCCACCGTGGCTTCCCATCCCCAGGCTCTGGCCCAGTGCGCACGCCACATTGAAGCCGCGGGCTTCACCGCCGAAGCGACGCTCGATACTGCCGGCGCTGCGCTGGCCGTCAGTGAAGGCGGCGACCGCAGCCGGGGCGCCATTGCCTCGAAGCTGGCTGCAGAGCTGTATGGCCTGACGATACTGAACGATCATTTCCAGGATGTGACGGGTAACACCACCCGCTTCATCATCCTCTCGGGCACAGAAGTGATCCCCGAATTTGATCCCTCCCGCGCCTATATCACCTCCATTGTATTTCGCGTGCGCAACATTCCGGCCGCGCTCTATAAAGGGCTCGGGGGCTTTGCCACCAATGGCGTAAATATGGTCAAGCTGGAAAGCTACATTATCGGCAGCAGCCTGAGTGCCAGTCAGTTCCATGTGGATATCGAAGGTCACGTGGCCCAGCGCTCGCTGCAGCTCGCACTTGAAGAACTCGCCTTTTTTGCAGAAGACGTGCGAATTCTGGGCACCTGCGAGGCGCATCCGTTCCGCGCCAGCCATCAATTCAGGGACTGACTGTGACCCTCGGCAACCTCTTCATTATTTTTCTGCTCTGCTATATCGCCTGGTACTGGTGGCGCGCGAAAGAAATCAAGGACTATGTCCTCCGTGCGTGCCGGGAACACTGCGAGAGGCTGGACGTTTTGCTGCTGGATGACGCCGTATACCTGCGGGGCATCTGGTTCAAGCGTGATCCCGAAGGGCGGGTCAGGGTCTGGCGCCGTTTCATGTTCGAATTCACTTCCACCGGCGAAGACCGCTATCTCGGCCATGCCGTTCTGCTCGGGCGCACCATCGAGCATATGGAACTGCAACCCCACCGGCTGCCACCCGGTCAGCAGTAACCCACAGGCCCGATCAGTGTGATCGGCCTTCAACTCTGCCATCGTGTAACCTGATCTCCCCCAAATGGGTGATTCAGCCTACCGATATTCCTCTTTAATAATGACCGCGCATTGACGACCGGCAGCTTCGCTAAAGGAGCCCGCCTTACAAAAACAACAGGAGTCAACCATGCGTAAGAAACTCATCATCTCTTTGGTGGCGTTATGCTGTGCCACCGTTTCCGCCCCTACCTTTGCCTGGTGGGGTTACACCAAAACCAAGCATCCGATCGTACTGGTCCACGGCGTTACCGGCTTCAGCACGATTGGCGGATTGGTCAATTATTTCCACACGGTTCCCTGGAATCTCGAGCGTGACGGCGCCAAGGTCTATACCGCGTCGGTTTCCTTCGTCAACAGCAGTGAAAAGCGGGGGCAGCAGCTGGCCAATTACATTAATGGCCTGGGCGAATCGAAGGTCAACATCATGGCCCATTCTCAGGGCGCGCCGTCGGCCCGGGTCACCGCCTCACTGATTCCCAACAAGATCGCATCGATCACGTCAATCAACGGCGCCAACAAGGGCTCAAAAGTAGCCGATGTGATCCGTGGCATCATTCCGCCTGGTAGCTATGTCGAAGGCGGTGTTAACGCCATTGCCAATGCACTGGGTGATATCGTCAACGCTCTGTCCGACTCCAACAATCCACAGGACGGCGTGGCGGCACTGGAAACCCTGACCACATCCAGCACCTGGAACCTGAACAACGCGCTGGGCTGGAAAGGAATCAACAAAAACAACTGCTCCGGCACCAATGAAGATGTCTGGATCAATGGCAACAAGATCAAGTACTTCTCCTGGAGCGGCGACAATGTGTGGACCAACGTCGCTGACATATCTGATCCTTTCCTGATTGTGACGTCCAAGGCTTTTGGCAACGAAGCCAGCGATGGTCTGATCAGCGTCTGCTCTTCCAAAATGGGTAACGTCATCGGCACCAGCTACGACATGAACCATGTGGACGCAATCAACCACCTGTTCGGCGCACGCTCGGTCTGGACCAACCCGGTCTCGCTGTACCGCAGCCAGGCAAACCGTCTGAAAAACCGCGGGCTGTAATACCCCGGCCCAGCGCGCCGGCCTGCTCCTGCAGCAGGTCGGCGCATTCGTATTCCGGTCCACTCTCGCGAGAGGTTGTATGCGCGATCACAGTAGCCCACGCAAATTCATTGTCATCAGCACTTTAGCCGTCAGCCTTGGCGCCATTGGCCTGGGGCTCTGGTTCAATCAGCCATCAACTGAACCGCAACCCGCCACGGCCGCATCGGCCCGGCCCGGCGATGAAACACAAACCGCTGCGCCCGCAAGCCAAAAGCTCACCGCCGCAAAACCGGAATCAGAAACCCGGGGAAGTGTTGCGGCAACGCCCCGCGAGTGGACAGAACAGCCCTTCGCCCCCTCTCTTGAAGGTACTGAAATCGATGGCCAGCTTCGGGCCGACGCCAACGGCGATCTGATCATCGATCTGGAGGTGAAAGATTTCTTCGACTACTTTCTGAACACCGTCGGCCAGGTGCCACCTGAAGAGGCACTCAGCGCGATCCAGTCGATGGCCAACAACAATCTTCCTGATTCCGCGGCCAAACAGGCGATGGCGCTGCTGGACAGCTACCTGGAATACAAGCGTGAGGCGTTGGCACTCAGTCAGGTGCGGCTTGATCCCGGTCGCCAGTCTGATCCGAAATATCAGGTTGCCCAACTGCGCCAGGCACTGGCCGATCTCAAGGCGGTGCGTCGCAACACCATGTCACCGGAGGCCGTCGAGGCCTTTTTCGGCCTGGAGGAGGCTTATGGTGAATACACTGTCGCCTCCATTGAAATTCAACAGCGCGAAGACCTGTCGCCCGAAGCCCGGAACACCCTGCTTCAATGGCAGCGGCAGCAGTTGCCAGAGGTCATTCGGCGAACGGAAGCCACGTTGATTGATGAAAACAAAGTCAGCGAAGCACGCCAGCAGGCAATTGCCGATGCCGACTCGCCAGAAGACGCCGGTCGCAAGTTGCAGGCGCTGGGACTGGATTCTTCGCAGGCAGACGACGTCGTAAGTTATCTGCAGGAACGGGAAGAGTTCGACGCCAGCTTTGAGGACTACCAGAAAGCGCTGACCAAACTGGAAACCTCCGGCCTTGCACCGGAAGATCAGGCTGAACAGCAGCAAGCCTTGCTGGAGCAGTACTTCAGCAATGAACAGACTCAAACCTGGGCGAAACTGCGGCAACTGAGCCAATCCCCCTGATCGCAACCGGGGATACGTGATCCATAGTTTGTGCTCCAGTACCCACCCGTGCTGACTCGCGGCGCTAGACTGGCGTAAAACAAGAAAGCGGATCCACCGTGAAACTCAACGAATTTGAAGCCCAACGCGCCACCGGTCACCGGTGGCTGCGCTTTGATCCGGCAATTGAAACCTGCTATCGACACGAGCGTGAAGCCGCGCTACCTGAGCGTGCTCGTCCGGTAGCCGCCAGCGCTCTGTTCCTGTTTCTTGTGTATGCGTTGCTTGATCCGGCATTCCTGCCGCCGTCACTGGCCTGGCAAACCATCGCCATGCGGCTGCTGTTTACCTGCCCCATGATCGGCTTCGTCTGGGCTCTGACCTACCTGCCTCCCCGCACCGGCCCCAAGCCACCGAGGCTCAGCATTACGCCCGCCCATTTTGCCCGCTGGTATGCACTCTCCTATTTGTGGGGAGGCCTCAGCGTCGTGCTTATCATTGCCCTGGCCCGCAACCAGCAATACCCGATGCCCTATGACGGCATTCTGCTGATGCTCATGTTCGGGTATTTTCTGATGGGCCTGCCGTTTCGCACCGCTTCAATTGGTTCCGCGTTAATTATTGCAGCCTATCTGCTCGTTGAGGTGATCTACCAAACCCCACCGCGGGTGATCGGCGTCAACATGTTCTTTGTGATGACCGCCAACCTGATCGGCATGGTTGGCGCCTGGCTCAGGGAACACCAGCAACGGGCTCACTTTATTGACCGGCAACTACTGGAGCTGTCCCGGCAAAAAGCAGAGACCGACAGCGCCGAGAAAACCCATTTGATCAGCGTCGCCAGTCATGACCTTCGCCAACCCCTGAATGTGATCAATCTGCTGTTGGAAAACCTGTCGGCAACACGCCTTGGCAACGATCAGGCCCCAATGGTTGATCGCCTTCAGCGTTCGGTCAGTCATTTCAATGGACTTCTGGGTTCGCTGCTGGATATCTCACGTATTCAGGAAAATATGGTGCGGCCGCTACCGGAAACCATCATCGCAAATGACGCCATGCAACAGATGGCAGAGACCTGTTTTGCTGTGGCCCAGCGTGCCGGCATCACACTGCGTGCGGCCCCGTCCCGGGAACCTGTCACCGTGCAGGCGGACCCGCACCTGCTTCACCGGATTCTTCAGAATCTGGTGGTCAATGCGATCCAGCACAGCCACGGCAAGGAAGTCACCCTGGGTATCAGCCCCGGCGACAGACACCACCGCCTGTGGGTGAAAGACGATGGTTGCGGCCTCGATGAAACGACCCAACAGCGTATCTTCGATACCTTCTATCGCGCCGATTCCACAGACAATTCTGATCCGGGGCTCGGCCTTGGGCTGGCCATCACCCGAGAGCTGACCCAGCTGATGAGCGGGCATTACGGCATCACATCCGCAAAGGGGGAAGGCAGCCTGTTCTGGATCGAGTTACCCGCCGGCAGGCTCCCCGATCAGCCAACGATTACCACTCGTGCTCCAGAGCACAGTCAGCATCTTCAGCAACTGTTACTGGTCGAGGACGATCGCGATTCACGCCAGGGCATGGCCGCCATGCTCAGACGCTGGGGCTATCAGGTGGCAGAAGCGGAGTCGGCGGAAGCCGCCCGCGCCCTTGTCGCCAGCGAGACATTTGACCTGATGATCAGCGATTTGCACCTGCCGGCGGAATCCGGTCGCGAACTCTACGCAAGCCTGCGGTCGGCCCGAAAGGTCCGGTGCGGTGTGCTGGTGACAGCCGATACCGGCGAAGCCCAGGCGTATATCAGGGAAGATAACCTGTGGCTAATGCACAAACCGCTGGTGCCATCGCGACTGCGTGCGGTACTGCAACGCTTGCAGCAAACCGGAAGTGCGCCAGATAGCGAAGACCCGGCACCCTAACTGAGGATAGGGAGGGAGACGGTTTGAACGATTCTCAACGCCCTGGCGCGCCAGCCCGCTCACTGAGTCAAATGACTGTCCGACCCCACCAGCCCCAGTGAACGAGCCAGGGTGACGCACTCGGTGCGGTTGTGCACATCAAGCGCCTGAAAAACGGCCTTAAGGTGGCTCTTTACGGTGTGCTCGGTAAGATCAAGCTCCTGGCAAATCCGCTTGTTGGGAAGACCCTCGGCCAGCAACTGCAAGACGTCCTGCTGGCGTGGTGTCAGCCTGAGGGCAGGATTATCCGCCGTTGCTGCAGCCGGAAAACACAGATCCCCCCGGGCAATTCGCTGCACAACCCTGATCAGCACATCACGACCGCATGACTTGGGCATAAAGCCCTGGGCACCGGCCGCACGGGCCGCCCGAACGGTGGTTTCGTCTTCATGACTGGAGATGACCACCACCGGTACCGGCATCGCCGCATCATCAAGCCGAGGCAACAACGACAGACCGCCCTCACCCGGGAGACCGACATCCAGCAGGATCAGGTCTATTTCTGGCACCTGCTTCAGACGGATTAATGCTTTCTCGACACTCACGGCATGATCCACACAACCCGCGAGGCGCTCCCGCAGCAGAATATGGCCTAGGCCATCCGAGAAAAACGGATGGTCATCAACGATGAGTACATGATTGAGCACTGGTGCAGAAGCTGCATCACCGGCAGCCACATGACGCGCAGCAGCAGCGGAGTGGCGATCTGGTATTGTCATAACGATCAACGCAGGCTTTTGTTGTTATTGATGATCCGGAATGACCGCGTAAACCCAGTTCCGGAGCGGGAAATCTCTCGAATCGGCGATCACCCTGAACGCCTTCCTGAATACGCTTCAGATGCTTTTTCAGATCCCACGCAAGAGACTTCCCTGACACTCTACTATACCCATGCAGCGAGCTCTCGCAGGCAGATTTTTGCCCGCAATGTGATGTGTGCACCCTGAGCTGATGACGCGTTGGTGAAACCGACTCTACCGCCGAAGATAACACCGCGAAACTTGCCGGAGCCCGGGCTATTGATCCATAGTGAACCGGCACACCGGATTGCAGACGTCATATGCTTGTCCACTCCGTATGTCAGGAAGCCACAATGACTGATAACGCACCGACTACCCGACCAACAAAGGGGTCCGATCTTTTCGTCAAGGCGCTTGAGAACGAGGGCGTCGAGTACATTTTCGGTATTCCCGGCGAAGAGAATCTCGACCTGCTGGAATCCATCCGCAACTCCGGCATCCGCCTGATTGTTAACCGGCATGAGCAGGCGGCCGGTTTTATGGCTGCCACCTACGGCCGACTGACCGGCAGAGTCGGCGTTTGCCTGTCTACTCTCGGGCCAGGCGCAACCAATCTTGTTACGGCCGCCGCCTATGCCCAGCTTGGCGCTATGCCGATGCTGATGATTACCGGCCAGAAGCCGATCAAGTCATCAAAGCAGGGCTTGTTCCAGATTCTGGATATCGTCGATCTGATGCGCCCGCTTACCAAGTACACCCGCCAGATCAGCAATGCCAATACGATCCCGGCGAAGTTGCGGGAGGCCTTCCGCCTGGCAGCCGAGGAGCGCCCAGGCGCAGTACACGTTGAGTTGCCAGAAGATATTGCCAGCGAGATGTCCAGCGCCGACGCCCATATTTTCCAGCCCAGTGATGCGCGGCGGCCTACCGCCAGCGCCAAGAGCCTGCAGCAGGCCTGCGACATGATCAAAGCGGCCCGGCATCCGCTGATCATGATTGGCGCCGGGGCGAACCGGAAGCGGGTTTCCCGGGCGCTGATCAATCTGGTGGAGGCCACGGGCATTCCCTTCTTCACGACACAGATGGGCAAGGGCGTTATCGACGAGCGGCACCCTCGCTATCTGGGAAATGCGGCACTCTCCTCCGGCGACTTCGTTCATTGTGCGATCGACCATGCCGACCTGGTGGTCAACGTGGGTCATGATGTGGTGGAGAAGCCGCCCTTTTTCATGCATCCGGGCGGCAAACAGGTGATTCACATCAATTTCTCACCGGCCGATGTGGACCCGGTTTATTTTCCACAACTGGAAGTGGTCGGCGATATTGCCAACAGCGTGGACTGGCTGGCCGCAAACTGTGGCGAATCGGAACATCACGACTTCGAGCAATTCATGACCGTCAAGCAATCGGTGGAAAATCACCTGCGCGAATGCATCGATGACAGCCGCTTTCCACTGGTGCCCCAGCGAATCGTCGCCGACGTCCGCAAGGTTATGCCGGAAGACGGCATCATCGCGCTCGACAATGGCATGTACAAAATCTGGTTCGCCCGCAACTACAAGGCGTACGACAACAATACCGTGCTGCTCGACAACGCCCTTGCCTCCATGGGCGCCGGTCTGCCAAGTGCAATGGCAGCGGCCATGCTCTACCCCGAGCAGAAAATCATGGCCATCTGCGGCGACGGCGGCTTCATGATGAACAGCCAGGAGCTGGAAACGGCGGTGCGACTGGAACTGAACCTGGTGGTCATGATCATCAATGACAATGGCTTCGGGATGATCCAGTGGAAGCAGGATCAGGAGGACTTTTCCCGTTTCGGCCTTGATTATGGCAATCCGGATTTTGTCGCCTATGCCAACGCCTATGGCGCAACCGGCCACCGTATCAACAGCGCCGACGAGCTGGTCCCCAAACTCACACACGCCATGGATGCCGGTGGCGTGCATGTGATCGAAGTGCCGGTGGATTACAGCGAGAACGACCGGGTATTCAATCGCCAACTGAAAGACCTGACCTGCACAGTGAAATAACTATCTAACAGGGTGATCGCCGGCTCGCGGCGATCACCCTGGCCTGCCTCGGCAATCACTTACCCAATTCACCCGTTATCCGGGAAGCGTTTTTTCTATACTGAATTGGCAATACCTTCCAAAATTCCCTCAAAGACCGGAGCCATGGACATAAACACGGATCATCGTTACGCCATCAATCTCAATGTTCGGGGCATCCAGCCCTCAGCAACTCTCCGCATCAACGAACTCAGCAACCAGCTACGCGCCGATGGCCGGGATATCATCAAACTTGGCTTGGGCCAGTCTCCGTTCCCGGTACCGGAACGTGTCGTTGAAGCGCTTCGCGAGCATGCCCACGAGAAGGACTATCTCCCGGTCAAAGGCCTGAAGGCCCTGCGGGAATCCATCTCCGGCTATATCAATCGCAGCCAGCGCATGCGCAGCACATGGGAAGATGTGCTGATTGGCCCCGGCTCGAAAGAGTTGCTGTTTATTCTGCAGCTGGCCTACTACGGCGATCTGCTGATACCTCGCCCCAGCTGGGTTTCCTATGCGCCTCAAGCCCGGATTATCGGCCGCTCCGTCTACTGGTTGCCAACCCATGCAGAAAACAACTGGCAACTGACTGCAGAAGAACTGGACATTATCTGCCGCGACGATCCGACCCGGCCTCGCATTCTTATCCTTAACTATCCGTCCAACCCGACCGGCTGCACCTACACGGAAGATCAATTGCTTGCTCTGGCCAATGTGGCGCGCAAGTACGGCCTGATTTTGCTGTCGGACGAAATTTACGGTGAGGTGCATTTCGAAGGAAACCACAAATCGATCGCCCGTTATTATCCGGAAGGCACCATCATCAGTACCGGTCTCAGTAAGTGGGCTGGCGCCGGCGGCTGGCGATTGGGCACCTTTATTTTTCCGCCCGAGTTACGCCCGCTGCAGGATGCCATGGCGATCATTGCCAGTGAGACCTACACCTCAACCAGCGCACCGACCCAGCACGCGGCCATCACTGCGTTTAACGGGGGCGACGATCTGGACGAATACCTTCGCCAATCACGTCGGGTGCTGAAAGTACTGGGGGAATACCTCCACCGCCGTCTCGAAGGGATGCAGGTCTGGACGCAAAAGCCGGAAGGCGCGTTCTATCTGTTTCCGGATTTTTCGGAATACCAGGAACCTCTCGCCAAACGGGATATCAAGACCAGCCCCGCACTCTGTCAGGCGCTGCTGGAAGACACGGGCATTGCCATTCTGCCGGCCAGCGATTTCGGTTTTGCACCTGACAAGCTGAGCGCCCGACTGGCGTTTGTCGATTTCGATGGTGGCGACGCGCTGACCGTCGCAAGCACTGACTACGCTGACAAACCTCTGGATGACGCCTTCGTCGAAGCGGTCTGCCCTCGCCTCAAACTGGCTATGGACAAGCTGGAAAACTGGCTGGGCAAGCTCTGACCAGCGCGCACTACCGGCATGACACGTCCGAAGGCTTCAGGCCTCCGGACGTGTCCGGTTTGCTGAATCCGGACAGCCCGGATACGATCAGTCTTTTCTCCTGCCCTGCCTGCAACAAGGATTCTCAGTGACCCCATCCCCGACATCACCCTTGACTGAAATCGCCATTTTTGCCGAACAGCTGGCACTGGAAGCCGGTGAGCTGATTGCTCGCGAGCGCAACGAGAACCGGTTGCGTACCGATTATAAAGCCCAGACCGAGCTGGTGACTCACGCTGACCTGATGGCTGATGAGCTGATCACCCGTGCAATCCAGGCCCGTTACCCGGATCACCGGATCCTGTCAGAGGAGTCCATGCCGGATCTTCAGCAGGCCAGCCACCTCGAAACCCCACTATGGATCATCGACCCGATCGACGGCACAGTAAATTACGCCTACGGGCACCCCGCGAGCGCGATATCCATCGCCTACGCAGAGCGTGGCCAGGTTCAGGTCGGGGTGGTTCATGCCCCCTTTTCGAAAGAGACATTTAAAGCGGTGCGAGGTAAAGGGGCCACACTAAACAAGGCCACAATCCACCATAGCGGCGCGACTGACCTGCGCAAAACCCTGTTTGCCACGGGGTTTCCGTACACAAAGGATGCGTTGGAACCGCTGATCCGGCGGCTGGACAAGATGATTCACAACTGCCGTGACCTGCGCAGAATCGGCTCTGCAGCGCTCGACATCTGCTGGGTCGCATGTGGCCGGCTGGATGCCTACTACGAAACCGTCAGTCCCTGGGATTTCGCTGCCGCACGATTAATTGCCCTGGAAGCCGGCGCCAGCTGCGGTCACTTCAACGGCGTGCCCGATGGCTACCCGGAAGACCTCTGGGGGCAGGATATTCTGATCTCGGCTCCGGCAGTGTTTGAGCCATTGCAAACGCTACTGCACAACGCCTGAATTACTGTGGCGTCTCAGGTTTTCCGCCGCGAACTGCCTGCTGGTCGGCGTAGATCGGCTCCAGAAGCGTGTCCAGCTCACCGCTATCACGCATCGCGCTGAGTTCCCGGTTGAAAATTTCCCGCAAAGCTTCGCCCTGCCCGGTGGCGCGACTGAACAACACATGCAAGGATTTGCTGTGCAACGGGCGGGGATGATGCACGATTTTGCTCCAGTCTTCTTTCGGCAGCACGGCTCGAACCATGCCGTACCCGACGGCCCGATCCTGCGGGTATAGATCGATAAACCCCCGCATCAGCAATCGAAGGTTGGCGTGATCATCGGCGACGCGCTTGACTGACAGGCGCCCATCCCGTTCTGCATCCTCAAACGGCTGTCCGTAGAAATACCCCAGGGTGGCGCCGATGGTGTAATCCTTCAGGTCATCCACTTTTTCCCAGTCGAATGGCATATTCGCACGATAGAAAAACACCTGTTCACCGGCCACAATAGGATCGCTGCATAAGAACTGCACCGCCCGTTCGTCAGAACAATAATAGGGCATCATCGCATCGCGCTCGCCGTTGGCGACGAACTGGGCATTTCGTGTCCAGGGATAGACACTGAAGACAACGTCATAGCCCGCCCGGGCAAAAGCCGTTCGGATAACCATGCCCATGGGGCCAAAGTCCGGCATGTTTGAATCAACATAGGGTTGCCAGTCGCCGGTGGCGATGGTGACGACCGGGGGATTCGGAACATCTGCGGAAAGTGCCTCGGAAGGCGCATCGGCAGCACCCAGGGCTTGCGTGCAGGAAAAGGAAATGCCTAGCCAGAGCAAGGCCTTAATCAGTGTCTTGTTGTAAGCGCGCATGTGGGTCCATCGCCGAGCATGGTGGACTGCAACTGTAATCACTTGGCACCTACACCCGGCATTTGGGATCGGGATAGTCGACCTGCAGGACTACACTTGCAAGCAGTGAGGACGCGTTCGCCTTCTGCCTGTTTTGTTATTGGACTCTATTCTGCTTCACGCCAGAGGCCCGGCGCAAGCGCCGCCCACAATTCTTCGATATGTTCGTCAGGACGATGCTGGAACGACGAACGGGTAAAGCGCTGGATACGGCCTTCAATGAATGTCATGTACCACTGAGCAGCACGCGCTGCGGAAGTGGCTGGACGCAGGCCGTCCCGAAGCTCGCCCTCTTTCAGAATTTGCCGGGTCTGGGTTTCAAGACGCTCAAAAAACTGTGAGGTGCGGTGGCGCAAAGCGCCGTCTTCCCCAACCAGCGCTTCACCCGTCAACACCCGGCACAATCCCGGATTCCGGGCCGCAAATACCAGTATAAGCTGTGCCGTTTTATATAGCCGTTGGCGGGCATCGGTTTCATCCTGAAGAATGCGCTGGCAGCGGGAAAACACACTTTCTTCAGCAAACTCGATCAATCCCTCGAACATCCGCTTTTTGCTGGGAAAGTGTCGATACAGCGCCGCTTCTGTGACGCCAACAGCACGCGCCAGAGCGGCAGTTGTGATTCTGGCATCCGGCGCTGATTCCAGCATACCGGCCAATGCCTGCAGGATCGCCTCGCGGCGATTAGGCGTTCTGGTGGCCACTCAGCAATGCTCCGGCAGGCAGGCCCTGTCCACGTGCTGCCTCTGCGCCGCCATCAGAAAAACGTACCGTCCAGCGGTGAGGATGCGCTGGCGTAAAGCTTGCGAGGCATACGACCCGCCAACCAGGCTTCCCGACCGGATTCAATTGCCAGTTTCATCGCCCGGGCCATACGAATCGGCTGCGTGGCGGAGGCAATGGCCGTGTTCATCAATACCCCATCGCACCCCAGCTCCATCGCAATCGTGGCGTCAGACGCGGTACCCACACCGGCATCCACCAGAATCGGCACGCCGGCATTCTCGACAATCATGCGGATGTTATAGCGGTTCTGGATACCCAGACCCGAGCCAATCGGTGCACCCAGCGGCATCACCGCAACACAGCCCATCTCCTCAAGCCGCTTCGCCTGCAACGGATCATCCGTGGTGTAGACCATCACATCGAAACCGTCCTTGATCAGAATCTCCGCGGCCTCCAGTGTTTCAGGCATATTCGGGTACAGCGTTTTATCGTCCCCCAGCACTTCGAGCTTCACCAGATTGTGACCATCCAGTAGTTCCCTGGCCAGACGACAGGTTCGCACCGCATCCTTCGCACTGAAGCAGCCCGCTGTATTGGGCAGAATCGTATAGCGGTCAGGTGATACCACATCCAGCAGGTTGGGCTCATCAGGGTTCTGACCGATGTTGGTGCGGCGCACCGCAACTGTCACCATCTCTGCACCACTGGTTTCAATGGCCAGTCCGGTTTCTTCCAGATCCCGGTATTTACCGGTGCCCACCAGCAGACGTGACTGATAGGTTTTGCCCGCAATAACCAGCGGCTTATCCTGCTTGTGTTCGCTCATTGGAGTTCACTCGTTTTAAATCAGTTTGGTATCCGGAGCATTGGCCGGCGCCCGGGCCGGAAAAAGATGCCTCAGCCCCCGCCAATGGCGTGGACGACTTCAACGGTGTCGCCCGGTTTCAGCTGATATTCGGCGTGACGGCTACGGGGTACGATCTCTTCATTGATCTCGACGGCAACCCGGCGACCGGCCAGCTGCAGCTCATCAATCAAGGTCGCCACAGTGGCGGCTTCGGGTAACTCTCGCGGTTTGCCGTTTAACTGAATCTGCATAATTGAAATGTCCGTTAATTGACTATCGCTTCAGGCCTGCCACTGCCAACAGCACCCAGCCCGCCATAAAGCAAAGCCCGCCCAGCGGTGTAACCGGCCCCAGCGCACGAATATCCAGCAGTGCGAGACCGTAAAGACTACCACTGAACAACAGGATACCCAGGGCAAACATCAGGGCCGAGGCTGTCAGCAGGCGACGGGACAACCCGGCCGTGCCCAGCAACGCGACAATCATCAGCGCGAAGGCATGGTACATCTGGTAGGTTACGCCCGTCTGGAATACTTCCAGCGCGCGAGGCGTCACCGTGCCACGCAAACCGTGGGCACCAAACGCCCCTGCCATTACGCCGATCAGCGCCGCAATGGCTCCCACGACGAGCGCCCAGCGGATGATGTCAGCTCTCGCAATCACAGCAGATGCGCTCCCCGGAATCCAGGTTCATCAAAGTCAGTTCGCCACCCCAGACGCAACCGGTGTCGAGTGCGATATACCGGTCAGCCCCGGTTTTACCTTCCAGAGCAGCCCAGTGGCCAAAAACAACCCGGGTATTATCCGCTCGTGGATAGGCAAACCAGGGTTCAAACCCTTCCGGAGCCGATGATATCGATTCCTTGGCGGTCAATTCCAGGGTGCCGTCCTGCGCCACAAAACGCATCCGGGTCAGGTAGTTAGTCATCACCCGCAGCCGTCCCATGCCAGTGAGATCCGGCGACCAGCGCTCCGGTTGATTCCCGTACATCTCCCGAAAATAATCCGCCGCGTCGGGGCTGCGCAATACAGATTCGAGCTCTCCGGCGCAGGCAACCGCGTCGCTGGCCGACCAGATATGCGGCAAGCCGGCATGACTCATGAAAAGATCGCGATCCGCGTCATAAACTGCCAGATGCTGATGGCGGAGCCAGTCCAGCAACAAAGTCGCGTCTTCGGCATCCAGCACTTGCTGGATTGTGTCCTTGCGCTTCAGCGGATGACCACCATAATTCACCGCCAACAGGTGCAGATCGTGATTTCCCAGCACCACGTCGGCAGCATTGCCGAGGCTATGGATGTAACGCAGCGTCGCCAGCGATGAGGGGCCTCTGTTCACCAGATCACCGGCTACCCAGAGCCGGTCCCGTGATGGTGAAAAGTCCACCTTGTCGAGCACATCCTGCAGCGGCTGAAAGCAGCCCTGGATGTCGCCTACGGCGTAGTCCGTCATTACATCAAGCCTGTGTTGTCTGAGTGTATAGAGTGGCCTGTCAGGCTGCCGGGCCCGACAGGTGGTCGGCAATCCTGACGTATTCCGCCAGCGTCAGATTCTCGGGACGCAGGCCATCATTGATATCAAGTGCACGCAGTGCCTCAGCCGAAATAAGGCCGCCCAGCGCTTTTCTGAGGGTTTTACGACGGGCGTTAAATGCCGTTCGGACAACAGCCTGCAGCTGGCTCAGATCTTTTGCCGGATAGGGCAGCGTTTCGTGCGGCACCAGCCGGACGATGGCCGAATCCACCTTGGGTGACGGGCGGAAAGCGCCGGGGCCGACTTCAAACAGTGGCTGCACCTTGCAGTAGTACTGCGCCATGATCCCGAGGCGGCCGTAATGGTTGTCACCGGCAACCGCAGCAAGCCGTTGCACCACTTCTTTCTGCAACATGAAGTGCATGTCCTTCACCACGCCGGCCTGAGACAGCAGATGAAAGATAAGCGGCGTCGATATGTTGTACGGCAGATTACCCACGATTCGCAGTTGGCTGTCACGCTCCTTTGCCAGTGCACTGAAATCGAACTTGAGCGCATCCGCCTCGTGAATCCTGAAATCGGGGTAGTTGAAAAACTTGGTGCGCAATACCGGAATCAGGTCCCGGTCCAGCTCAACGACCTGTAATGACGGCGTCGTCACCAGCAGTTCTTCTGTCAGTGCGCCCAAGCCCGGGCCGATTTCTACCAGCGCGTCATCCGGCTGGGAATTGATGGCCCGCACGATCCGTTCGATAACCCCCGGGTCGTGAAGAAAATTCTGTCCAAATCGCTTGCGCGCCTGATGCCCGGCCGGTTTAGCCATGTGTCGTCTCCCGGCGATAACGCGCCATTTGCTGTGCGTAGGTGATTGCAGTGTGCAAGCTGCCCGCATCAGCGGTGCCCTTGCCCGCCAGATCCAGCGCAGTGCCGTGATCAACCGAGGTGCGCACAATAGGCAACCCCAGCGTGATATTGACCGCCCTGCCAAAGCCCTTGTACTTGAGCACCGGCAACCCCTGATCGTGATACATCGCCAGCACCGCATCCGCGTTGTCCAGCCAGTGCGGTGTAAACAGGGTGTCGGCGGGCAAAGGCCCCGTCAACTCAAGCCCTTCCTGACGCAGATCAGCCAGCGCCGGCTCGATTACCTCCAGTTCTTCGCGCCCCAGATGGCCACCTTCGCCCGCATGGGGATTAAGGCCCGAAACCAGAATACGGGGGTGCGGCAGGCCGAAGTAGGTTTTCAGATCATTGTTGAGGATACGGGCCACCTGTTTCAACCGCGCATCAGTGACGGCGGCCGCCACATCTTTCAGCGGCAGATGGGTCGTGACCAGCGCAACCCGTAAGCCTTCGGTTGCCAGCATCATCACCACACGCTCAACGCCACACAGCGCCTGAAGGAACTCGGTATGGCCACTGAAAGCAATACCGGAATCGTTGATAACGCCCTTATGCACAGGCGCCGTTACCATGCCATCGAAGTCGCCGTTCAGGCAGCCTTTGGCGGCTGCTTCCAGGGTATCGAGCACATAGCGGCTATTAGCGGGGTTGAGTTCCCCTGCAACCCTACTCTGCAGTCCGGGGATGGTCAGCACGGACAGTTCGCCGCGAGCCGTCGCGGCCGCATCACCAGCTGACCAGTCGTGTAGTTTGACCGGAACACCCAGCAAAGCCGCCCTTTCAGCCAGCAACTGCCGGTCAGCGATCACGACGATACCGGCCTTTCGATCTTCCTGCGCCAGCTGCACACAAAGATCAGGGCCGATACCGCCAGGCTCGCCGGCAGTCAACGCCAGGGTAATCGGCGGCGTCATGCTCACTCGGACTCCGATCCGGAATCTTCCGCCGCTTTCAGCGTGTTGATGTCACTGGCTTCCGTATCTTCCTGACCGTCGGTGTCATCTCCTTTGATGTCGACATAGGCTTCTTCACGGATTTCCCGCAACCAGTTCTGAAGCTCAACCTCGAATTTGCGGCGATACAGCACCTGCCGCGCTTCGGACTCTTTCACCTGGGCGCCAATATCTTTTTGCCGACGTTCTTCAACCTGCAGGATATGCCAGCCGAAACGTGACCGGAACGGGCCTTTGAGTTCGCCAACGGAAGCTTCATTCATCGCTTGCTCGAAAGCCGGCACCATCTCACCCGGGCTCACCCAGCCCAGGCTGCCACCGGCCGAGCCGGATACCTTGTCATCCGAATATTCTTTCGCCAGAGCGGCGAAATCGGCTCCGCCCTCCAGTTGCTGATACAGGTCGTTGATCCGCTTCTCGGCCTGCACATCAGACACCGCATCTGTCGGACGAATCAGGATATGACGCACATTGGACTGCTCGATTACCTTGGCGCCATCGCCACCCCGTTTGTCGAGGACCGAAATAATATGGAAGCCACTGCCGCTTTGCAGCAGTTCGGACGGTTGACCGACTTCAAGGTCTGGCGCCACATCAACAACCAGTGATGGCAACTGGTTCTCGTTACGCCAGCCCAGTACCCCGCCTTCAAGCGCATTGGAGCCATCCGACTCGGCAACCGCCACCTGCTTGAAGTCAGTACCATCAAGAATCTGTTGGCGCAGGTCTTCGGCTTTTGCTTTTGCTGCTTCGACTTCATCGGCATCATTGAAGTCATCCACAGCGATCAGGATATGGCCCAGCAGGTACTCCGCGCCGGTTGCTTCCCGGCCCGCCTGCGCCTGCAGGAAGTTATCCACTTCCCGCGCTGTGATCCGCACACGGCCGTCGACGCGGTGCTGTTGAACCCGGCTGATCAGCATTTCCCGGCGAATCTGCTCACGGGCTTCGCGATAGCTCAGTCCTTCCTCCGCCAGCGCTTTCTCAAACTGATCAATATCGAAGCCGTTCCGGCTGGCAATATTCTGCATGGTGTCGTTCAGCTCGTTATCGCTGACGCGCATCCCCATTTTTTCGGCCATCTGCAACTGAATGGTGTCCAGAATCAGCTGGTCCAGCACCCGCTCCTCGAGCACATCACGCGGCGGAAGCCCCGTTCCCTGAGCGTTGAGCCGGGCGATAACAGTCCGCACACGGCTGTCCTGTTCAGTCTGCAGGATCACGTCGTCATCAACGATCGCGATTACACTGTCGAGCGGTTTGCGGGCAGCAGAAGCTGCTTGGGCTGCCATGGTCAACATCAGCACAACCATGACGTTTGCGCACAGGCGCAGGGATGCCTTCATAATCACCTCAGTTTTCAAGTTGCGGTCAGGGCGTCTTTAATACTGCCCGCCTGACCGGCCAAAACGTCTGTTTTCACGCTCGTCAAAACCATAAATGGCGTCAGCGATATTGCCGCTACTGTCGCCACTGCCACCCAGCCCCTTGAGCTGTATCTGGAACAGAATCCGGTTTTCAAGCTGTTGATCGTCGGTCAGGTAGTTCTGACTGACAAGCTGCAGGCTCCAGCAGCAATCGGTATATTCAATGCCGGCCAATGAACCGGCGGTGCGGTCGAACTGCGAGTCGTAAACCCACCGGCCAATCACACTGATATGGTCTGTGACAGGCAAAACGCCGCCAATATCCATCTGTTCGAAATCGTCGCGATCATAGGTGTGCCCCACCGTCGCCAGATAACGATAGTCATCCGAGTGATACACCAGCTGGCTGCGACCAATTTCGGTTTTGCGCGACCGTGCGTCCCAAACGCCGGACACCCGGAGATCCAGACTCTCGAGCGGGCGCAGCACAGCCTCGCCGGCAAGCGGTGAATCGCTGCGGGTATCGGCACCCTGCCCGTTCAGACTCACTTCCCGCTCGTCGTAATAGTAGATCTGCCCAAGACTGAAGCGGGCCCGCTCAATACCGGTATTGAGATCGTTGAAACGTGTCGTCAACGCGGCGGTCAAACGATTATTGTCAGCCACACGGTCACCACCGCTAAACCGGTTGGCTTCAAACAGCTGATCAAAAGTGAATGATTTGAGGGCCGAGTCAAAATCGGGAATAAAGCTCTGATCTTCGGCTTCCGAATAGGCGTAATAAAGCCTCGGCTCCAGCGTCTGGTTGTAGGGAATCTCAAACATCGTCGACTGGCGATCAAAATACAGCCCTGAATCCCACTCATAAACCGGAATTGTCCGGCTAAAGCTGTCGTCGTCCGATATGTAGTCTTCAAGCTGGTACTGGGTAAAGTCCAGCGTCACCGACGGGCGGCTGTAACCCCACAGAGCCCTGAAATCCAGCGCAACTTCAGGTAATACCCGCAGGCGGTTACCGTTACTGCGCGCAAGGCCGGTTATGTTGTCGTTATCGCGGTAGAAATAGGTGTACTGCGACTCCAGCACAGTTTCAACGACGCCCCACTGATAGTCCGCGCCGTAAACAATTTCCGGCAGCTGGGAATAGGGCTTTTGAACATCGGTGATGTTGTCGGTAATCGTCTGATAGCCATTCAGATAACTTTCGAAGAACTGATGCTCACCGTTGTAGACAACGCCGCCTGTCCGCAACAGGTGGGTCGCCTGATCGATATCCAGTGACCGGTTCAGATCACTCAGATAATCATTGTCAGACACGACCGAGTAATCGACATAACCGCCCCAGCCGCCACCGAAGCTGGACTGGTTGGTGAAATCCAGACCCCAGCGTTCGCCGTCGGCACCGGGATTTTCATCAATGTAATAGTCATCATTCCCGATATAGCCCAGCTGCAGCACAGACTCGCCATAATCGCTGAGGTATCGTCCCTCCAGCTCGGTAAACAGCCCCCGCCCGTAAATGTATTGCGGGGTAATGGTGGCATCGTAATCCGGCGCCAGGTTCAGGTAATACGGCGTGGAGACAAACAGGCCACTGCCGGTATTCGACGTGCCAAAGGCAGGGTAAAGGAAGCCGGTTTTGCGGCGGTCATCGATCGGGAAGGTCGCGTAGGGCCAGTAGAAGACCGGAATATCCTGCACTTCCAGACGCACGTGCTTCGCAGTGCCGAAACCTTCGGCCTGATCCAGCTCAATATCCGATGCAACGACAGCCCAGGCGTTACTTTCGGGTGAGCAGGTCGTTAACCGCCCGTCCTGGATCACCACCAGATTATCCTCTGGCCGGGACAAGTGGGATGCTTCGCCCCGCATTTCAGCCGCATGGATCAGAAATGTCGCGGTATTGACGTCGAGCTGGCCGCTATTCGCGTCATAGTCGGCCGATTCGCCGGTCAGCAAAAAACCGTCACCCCGGCTGGTCATCGGTCCGGACAACGCCATTTTCCCGCTTGCCTGGTTGTAGACAGCCTGGGAACCGGTCGCAGTGAACGTGCCCTGACGCAAACGGACATCGCCTTCAAGACGGAGTTCATTGTCTATCGAGTAACGGGCAGACAGGCCACTGGCCTCAATCGGCGCATCAGAACCCGCTGCATTGCCGACTGACAGCGGCGCTCCACCCGTTACGGATTCTGGCTGCAGGTAACCACCGGCACAATAACCCGGTAACGCCGCCTGACGGTCTTCTGGTAGCTGATCACGGGGCCGCCAGTCCATTTCGGCCGCACTCTTGACCTCACTTCCGGCCTGAACATAAGGCACTGCCAGTGCCGATACCAGCACGCCAGCCCACCAGTGACCGGCCCTGCTTTTAAGGGCACTGTCCCGCAGACGCAACGAAAAAGTGGGGATCAATGACACAATGACGGATCCTGTCCGGTTATGAGGGCCGACGAAAGAAAACCTCTGACGGCGTCGTGTTACTGTTGATCTTAGCTGATCGACCGATCAAAGGCTCCGTAGTTTACACGCCCTGACCCGGGTTGTTAACGACGCAGAAAGCGCTACCTTTTGCCGCAATCACCACCTTCTGATATTTTCCGTGACAGACAGGAGTTTCCTTATCCACCGACCAACAGATAACACTCATGGATAGCAGATTTGATCAGTTGACGGATTGGGTGCGCCAGCAACCCGGCCTTGAACAGGCGCAACCGGTGACCGTGTCCGGCGATGCCAGCTTTCGGCGCTACTTCAGGGTAACCGTTGCGGGCTCAGGGGCGGCATCTGACAGTGCCGCTTCACTGATCGTAATGGACTCACCTCCCGACAAGGAAGACCCGACACCGTTTTCCGCTATCGCACGGCATTGGCACAGTCTTGGCCTGAGGGTGCCCAAAATACATGCAGAGAACCTGACTGACGGTTTTCTGCTGCTGGATGACTTGGGCGACAGCCTGCTGCTGGGCGCCTTGACCGAAGCGAATGCCGATGCACTTTATAATAATGCCCTTGATGAACTGGTCCGCATTCAACAAACATCTGACCCGGCCCACTTCCCGCTACCGCCTTATGATGCCGCGCTTCTTGACCGGGAGATGCAGCTTTTCCGTGACTGGCTGGTCGGCCAGTACCTGAAGCTGGAGCTGACGGATCAGGAACACTGCCTGCTGGACACTACCTTCGCGCTGCTGAAAGAAGCGGCACTGGCCCAGCCCGAGGTACCCGTTCACCGGGACTATCACTCCCGCAACCTGCTGGTATTAGACGGCGGCGAACTTGGCGTGATCGACTTTCAGGACGCGGTGCGAGGCCCGATCACCTATGATCTCGTATCGCTGATCAAAGATTGCTACGTCGCCTGGCCGGAAGACACCATTAGCCGCTGGATCGAGACCTTCCGGGAGAAATCCGCACAGGCCGGTTTGCACCATGCCGATGCCGATACCTTCCGCCAGTGGGTTGAACTGATGGGCATGCAGCGCCACCTAAAGGCGTCGGGCATCTTTGCACGCCTCGCCCTGCGAGACGGCAAGTTCGGTTACCTCGACGATATCCCCCGCACGGTGAACTATCTGCTTGAGGCCAGTCACCGCCAGCCGGCCTTGCGCCGCTTCCACGACTGGCTCGAAGCCCGGATAATGCCAGCGCTCACCAGTGCACGGGAGACCGCTCTTTCGTGAAAGCCATGATTCTTGCCGCCGGCAAGGGCGAGAGGATGCGGCCGCTGACACTGAAAACGCCCAAACCCCTGCTCGAAGCGGGCAACAAACCCCTCATTGTTTACCATATCGAACGCCTGGTAGCGGCCGGCTTGCGCGATATCGTGATCAACCATGCCTGGCTGGGCGAACAGATTGAGCAGACGCTGGGTGACGGCAGTGGCTATGGCGCTAGGATTGAATATTCCCGCGAAGGCGAACCACTGGAAACCGCCGGCGGCATCATCAATGCGATGCCCATGCTGACAGCGGGAAACAATGACTGGTTTGCGGTTATCAACGGCGATATCTGGACCGATTTTGATTTTTCCCGACTGACACCTTCTACCGGCGATCAGGCCTGCCTGGCGCTGACCGAAAACCCGCCCCAGCATCCAGATGGCGATTTTCATCTTGACCCGCACAACCGCGTTCACGACGAGGGCAACCGGCGGCTGACCTTCACCGGCATCAGCCTGCTGCATCGCAGCCTGTTCGATCAGTGCCCCGGCGGGCATGCCAAGCTGGCGCCACTGCTGCGAGCGGCCATGGCGCGCGGGCAGGTCAGCGGGCTTTACCATCCGGGCCGTTGGTATGACATCGGAACGCCGGAGCGCCTGCAACAGCTTGACCGCGAACTCAAGGGGTCGCGGCATGAGTGAAAAGGACACACCCCTGGCCTTGTCAGATCGCGCCGAAGACGCCTTTTTTGAGCTGCTGGAAGAGCTGAATGCCTGTGGTCATCAGGCTCACACTCTGCTGGCCCGCGCCAGACTGCCTCGCTGGTGCCGACGAAGCCTGTTTTATTTTCTGGGCTACATCGCCAAAGCCGGCGGACGGGTGACCGAAACCGATATCCGCTTTGCCGAGAGCCTGATGAAGTCGCTGAATCTGTCGCAGCGCGGACGCCGGGGCGCCATTGAACATTTTCGTGTCGGCAAGCAGGAGCAGGCGCTTCTCGCCATGCGAGGCCTGCGCTTTCGGCTTACCCGCAATATCGCGCCACGGCCTGCCTTGCTGGTCGCCATTTGCCTGTGTCATGCAACCCAGCTTCATGGCGCACCGACCAAAGTCCGCCGCCATCGTTGCGAAGACGCCATTGACCGGATCGGCCTACCGATTGAAATAGTCGATAGTGTGCTCGACAGCTACGCCCGCAAGGTGTGGATTACCCAACCGGAGCTCAAGCCGGCGCCGACATCATACGATCAGGCCTGCAAATTACTGGGGGTCAGTCGCCAGGCGTCTTTCAGCGATATGAAAAAGGCCTACAGGCGCCGCGTATCGGAATGTCATCCAGACAAGCTGGGAGATAATCTGTCAGAAAAGGAATACGCCACCGCCAAGGAGCGTTTGCATCGCTACCAACTGGCCTGGGAGCTGATTAAACGGCGGGAGAAAGTCCGCTCCCATTGAGTTAGCCGCCACTCGCTCAATAAGGCGACACCTGACTGCGGGCCCAGCCCACAATACGGTTGGCGATCTGGCTCGCGTCTCTTGCCTGAGGTCGGGCCGCCATTGCCAGCAACTGCCGCTGATAGCCGACGAATCCTGCCCGAGCCAACTGAGCCTGACGCGCTTCGCCAGCGTTACCCGCTGCAAGATGGGAATCCAGTTCCAGCACCTTGAGGTTGCTGGCATCGCTCAACGCGCCGGCAAGACCGTCATTATCGGCCGGCGCGATCCACACCAGCCCCTGCATTTCGTCTTCCCCTGCGCCTGCCCCGTTCAGCGCCTGCGCGGTTACCTCCGACGCTCCGTGACCAATGCCAACCAGCAAAACGCGCTCATATCCCTGGCTTTTAAGATAGGTAACGCCCGACTGAAGGTAAGCGGCGATCCGGGCCTGGTAGTTCTTTTTCATTTCCTCAATCGCGTCTTCAGGCAGAACATCGATCATAACCGCCGAGTCCGCCGGCTCCTGTTTGGCTGCGGCCTCCTGCTTTGGCGCAGTGTCATCACTCTCAGCTGGCATTTCGCTCTCCGGCTTCCCGGTCATGGCTGACGATGGCTGCTGCCGGGCCCTGACGACCGGGTAAGGTGGCGGTTGCAAACCCAGCGTCATCGCGGCCCAACCTGCACGCGACAGAGGATCTCGCAAGGCACCCGCCAGCTCACTATCAGCGGTCTGCCCCTCGTCGGCCAGAATTAGCATGGCGCCCCGCGCCGGGGCATTTGACTCGAGCATCACCAGGCCCAGCGTGCGGCCTTCGGATTCTGTTTCGAGCCAGACATGATCGTCCGGAAACCTGGCCGCCAGAGCCGCATTATTCTGGCCCGTTGTGATCATCGGGCGTTGCACCGGTCTATCAGCGGCGGCATCGCCAGAAGCCTTTGCAGCGTCACCGCCGGCAGTGGCCTTTTCTTGCTCTGCGGACTGCGCCGACACAGAGGGCGCCGCTAACCAAAAACTGGCGCTGGCCATCATCCACACCATCACTAACCGACACTTTGCTGCCACAATCAAACCTCTTACATCCGCGACCAAACTGTTAGACTAGCACTCTCAAAAAATATCAGTGAGAGAGACCGCCATGCTCCCCGATTTTATCGCCCCTTCCATCCTGTCTGCGGATTTTGCGCGCCTGGGAGAGGAAGTCGATAACGTATTGGCCGCCGGTGCCGATGTTGTCCACTTCGACGTTATGGACAACCATTACGTCCCCAACCTCACCATCGGCCCCATGGTCTGCGAAGCACTGCGCAAACACGGCGTCACTGCCCCCATCGACGTTCACCTGATGGTATCGCCGGTCGACGATCTGATCCGCATGTTTATTGATGCGGGCGCTAGCTATATCACCTTCCACCCGGAAGCCTCGGCACACGTTGATCGTTCGTTGCAATTGATTCGTGACGGTGGCTGCAAGGCCGGGCTGGTGTTTAATCCGGCCACACCGCTACATCATCTCGATCACGTGATGGACCGGCTCGACATGATCCTGTTGATGTCAGTCAACCCGGGGTTCGGCGGTCAGAAGTTTATTCCCGGCACTCTGGACAAGCTGCGCATGGCCCGCAAGCGGATCGACGACAGCGGGCTGGATATCCGCCTCGAGATTGATGGCGGCGTCAAGGCGGACAACATTCGTGAAATCGCGGCTGCCGGCGCTGACACCTTTGTTGCCGGCTCCGCGATTTTCAATACCGACGACTACCAGAACACCATCGACAAGATGCGCGAGCAGATCGCGCTCAGCCGATGAAGCTGTCGGCACTGTTCAACACAACGCTCCCCGCCGGCATCCTGTTTGATCTGGATGGCACTCTGGTCGACAGTGCACCTGATCTGACAGCGGCGGTGGACAGCATGCTGTCCACCCTCGGGCGTGAGCCTGCCGGCGAGACACAGGTACGTAACTGGGTTGGCAATGGCGCCGGCATTCTGGTGAAGCGGGCACTGGCCGGGCAGTTCGATTATCAAACGAATCCTGGCTTCAGCGATGACGATTACCGCAAAGCACTGGATCTGTTCTTTACCGCCTATTCCGATTCCAACGGCCGCCAGGCGGAAGTTTACCCGGGCGTCGTGCCCTTTCTGCAGGCAGCTCATGCCGAGGGCATTCCGCTGGGGGTAGTAACCAACAAGCCACAAGCCTTCACCGGCCCGTTGCTGCAAAAAATGCAACTCGACCGGTGGTTTGCAATTGCCGTCAGCGGCGACACCCTGCCAGTCAAGAAACCTGACCCGGCTCCACTGCTGCATGCCCTGGGTATTCTGGGCAAGAAACCGGAGCAGTGCCTGATGGTGGGCGACTCGGTGAACGATATTGAAGCCGCCAAAAGAGCCGGCATGCCATCGGTTGCCGTGAGTTACGGATACAACTACGGCAGCGATGTCCGCGCACTGGGGGCCGACATAGTGGTTGATTCGATGGCAGAGCTTTTGTAACCTCTCATGAGATTCAAGCAAACCTTCTCATCTGACTCTTCTGGAGCACCTGCCGTGCAGGGACTGAAACTGACTGCAACAGCGCGAGGCGTTTTAACAACCCGCGCGACTCGATGGTGGCGATGGCGCACCGGCTGAACTTCAGCCCGGCAGCCGCGGTACCGCGCGTGCCTGCCTGATACCACACCACAGCCCTCAGCCTTTGCGGCAACCCTGTGGATGCACAAGCAGATCAGATTTCAGGATACCGATCATGACGCCCGAACAATTCGCCGACCTGGCTCAGGCCGGTTATAACCGCATACCTGTCCAGCGCGAAGTCCTTGCCGACCTGGACACCCCACTCAGCACCTATCTAAAACTGGCTAACGGGCCCTATACCTACCTATTCGAATCCGTTCAGGGTGGTGAAAAATGGGGCCGTTATTCGTTTATCGGCCTGCCTTGCCGGGAAATGCTGAAGGTTGAAGGCCATAACATTACGATTATTCGTGACGGCGCCGTTATCGAAGCCCTGACCAGTGATGACCCGCTGGCGTTCGTCGAAACCTATCAGGCGCGCTTCAATTCGCCTGATTTGCCTGAGTTGCCACTGTTCAATGGCGGCCTTGTGGGTTACTTCGGTTATGACACCGTCCGCTTTATCGAAAAGCGCCTTAGGGAAAGTTGCCCACCTGACCAGCTGGAAACACCGGATATCCTGCTGATGGTGTCTGATGAGGTGGTCGTGTTCGATAACCTGCGCGGCAAACTGCACCTGATCGTCCACGCAGATCCCGCCGATGAAGACGCACTGGCCCTGGCCGAACAACGTCTGGACGCGCTCGAAAACCAGCTTCACGACAGTAAAGCAGACGCCCCGGTAACGCCGGAAACACTGCGCGGCACCCAGGTGGATGAATCGGATTTTGTTTCCGGCTTCACCGAAGACCGCTTCAAGGAAGCCGTCGATACCATCAAGAATTACGTGCTCGACGGCGACGTCATGCAAACCGTTATCTCGCAACGCATGTCCATCCCGTTCGCGGCGCCTCCGCTGAACCTGTATCGCTCGCTACGTGTACTCAACCCCTCGCCGTACATGTATTTCCTTGATCTGGATGATTTCCAGATTGTCGGCTCCTCGCCGGAAATTCTGGCTCGCGTCGAAGACGAACAGGTCTCGGTCCGCCCGATTGCCGGCACCCGCAAGCGCGGTGCAACCGATGCAGAAGACCGCGCACTGGAAGCCGAACTGCTGGCCGATCCCAAGGAAATCGCCGAGCACCTGATGCTGATCGACCTTGGCCGCAATGATGCCGGCCGGGTCTCGGAAACCGGTACCGTGCGCCTGACCGAAAAAATGGCCGTCGAGCGCTATTCTCACGTCATGCACATCGTGTCCAACGTCACCGGCCGCCTCAAGCCCGGTACCTCCTGCATCGATGTGCTGCGTGCGACTTTACCGGCAGGCACCCTCAGCGGCGCGCCGAAAATCCGCGCCATGGAGATCATCGACGAACTCGAACCGGTCAAGCGGGGCGTCTATGGCGGCGCCGTGGGCTATTTGTCCTGGAATGGCAATATGGACACAGCTATCGCTATCCGCACCGCAGTCATCAAGAACGACACCCTGCACATTCAGGCAGGGGCAGGCATCGTAGCTGACTCAGTGCCACGTCTCGAATGGAAAGAGACGATGAACAAGGGCCGCGCCATTTTCCGCGCGGTTGCCATGGCACTTAACCATTTTGATCGCTGAGCAGCGCGGGAGACAGACTCATGTTATTGATGATCGACAACTACGATTCCTTTACCTACAACGTCGTTCAGTACCTCGCGGAACTGGGCGCTGACGTGCAGGTATATCGCAACGATGACATCAGCATCGAACAGATCGAGGCCCTCAAGCCCGAAAGACTGGTGATTTCGCCAGGTCCCTGCACGCCAAACGAGGCCGGCATCTCAATGGACGTTATTCGCCATTTCGCCGGTCGGCTGCCCATTCTGGGCGTCTGCCTGGGGCATCAGGCGATTGGCCAGGTATTTGGCGGCAGTATCATCCGCGCCGGCCAGGTGATGCATGGCAAGACCTCACCGGTCTACCACGCGGATACCGGCGTCTTCCGGGGGTTGAACAACCCACTGGAAGCAACCCGCTACCACAGCCTGGTGATCGACAAGACAACCCTGCCCGACTGCCTCGAAGTCACCGCCTGGACACGTAACGCGGATAACAGCGTCGAGGAGATCATGGGTGTGCGTCACAAGACGCTGCCCATCGAGGGCGTCCAGTTTCACCCGGAATCGATCATGACCGAGCAGGGCCATGAGCTGCTGCGTAATTTTCTGCGCATGCCCACTGCACCGGATCAGGCCGCCTGAGCGCAACGGACACGACAGAGAGAAGACAATGGATATCAAAACTGCACTGAACCGCATCGTCGAAAGTCTGGATCTGACGACTGAAGAAATGAAGTCGGTGATGCGTATCGTGATGAACGGCGAAGCCACCGATGCCCAGATTGGCGCGCTGCTGATGGGCCTGCGGATGAAAAGCGAGACCATCGACGAAATCACCGGCGCCACCGAAGTCATGCGCGAACTGGTGACCGGCGTAACCGTGAACGCCGAGCCACTGGTCGACATCGTGGGCACCGGTGGTGATGGCGCCAACCTGTTCAATGTCTCGTCGGCATCCTCGTTTGTAATCGCCGCTTCCGGTGCTTTCGTTGCCAAACACGGCAACCGCTCGGTGTCGTCCAAAAGCGGCAGTGCCGATCTGCTGGAGCAGGCCGGCATCAACCTGAACATGACGCCCGAGCAGGTCGCCCGGTGCATCGAGGAGATTGGCGTCGGCTTTATGTTTGCCCCGGCCCATCACGGCGCCATGAAGCACGCGATCGGCCCGCGCAAGGAACTGGGCATGCGCACCCTTTTCAACATTCTTGGCCCCATGACCAACCCGGCCGGAGTGAAGCGCCAACTGATCGGCGTGTTTACGGAGCGGCTGTGTCGCCCGATGGCCGAAGTACTGCATCGACTGGGCAGCGAGCACATCATGGTCGTGCACTCGAAGGATGGCCTGGATGAAATCAGCCTTGCCAACAAAACCCATGTGGCTGAGCTGAAAAACGGCGAGATCATCGAATACGATATTGCGCCGGAAGATTTCGGCATCAAGAGTCAGAGCCTCGTCGGTTTGACCGTCGACAGCGCTGAAGAATCGCTGGCCCTGATCAAATCGGCCCTTGGCCGCGGTCACGATGAGGTCAGCGACAAAGCCCGCGATATGATCGCGCTGAATGCCGGCGCGGCAATCTACGTTGCCGGTGTGGCATCTACATTGGCCCAGGGTGTGGAAATGGCGCAGGATGCGATTGGCACAGGCCTGGCGATGGGCAAAATGACCGAGCTGGCCGATTTTTCCCAGTGCTTCTGATATTGGCAAGTTTAATTGGCAAGGATCGTAATGAACGCTTCAGATAACGACCGCACTCCGACCATTTTGCGCAACATTGTGTCCCGCAAATGGGAAGAAATTGATGTTCGCCAGCGCAGTCGATCCGCAGCCGAGTGCAAGTCACGGGCGGCGGATCAACCACCGGCCCGCGGCTTTGCCGACGCCTTGCGTACCCGTATCGAGCAACGCACACCCGCCGTCATCGCCGAAGTAAAAAAAGCCTCCCCCAGCAAAGGTGTGCTGCGCGATCCGTTTGAACCGGCGGCCATTGCCGAGAGCTACGAAAAAGGCGGCGCGGCCTGTCTGTCAGTGCTGACCGACAAGGACTTTTTCCAGGGCCACGAGGATTACCTGACCGAAGCGCGCAATGCGTGCAGCCTGCCGGTTATCCGCAAGGATTTCATGGTATCGCCATACCAGATCTACGAAAGCCGAATGATCAACGCAGACTGCATTCTGCTGATCGCCGCCTGCCTGACCCGTGATCAGATGCAGGAACTCGCCGGTATCGCCAAGGAAATCGGACTGGATGTGCTGGTAGAAGTACACAACAGTGAAGAACTGGACGACGCCCTGACACTGGCTACGCCGCTGGTGGGCATCAACAACCGCAACCTTCATACCTTCGATGTGACACTCGACACCACCTTTGATCTCCACCAGCGGATTCCTGAAGATCGCCTGACGATCACAGAGAGCGGGATTCTGACGCGTGACGACGTGGGTGCCATGACTTCGAGAGGTATTTACGGGTTTCTGGTCGGCGAGTCCTTCATGAGGGCGCCAGAGCCTGGTGAAAAGTTGCAGGAGCTGTTTTTCTGAGCCCCGGCCAAGCTCCCGGATCAGCAGCGCCTTCGCCGTTGTAGCCGAAGGCCTTTCGCAACATTTGTATCAGGCCGTGGAGGTGGCGACAGCCACCTTCTATCCACGGCACCCACATTCAGACTTTTGACGACGGACGCGCCTTGATCCGGTCATACCAGGCCTGCAAGTGAGTTTGCTCTGGCTTGATGCGGATATTGATCACCTTGTTGAAATCGACGGTGGTAAAGGCGTTGATATCCGCTGCCGAGAAAGTCTCACCGCAGATATATTCGCGCCCTTCCAGGTGTTTGTTCAGGAAGTGGAAGAATTTCTCCACGTTCTTGCCACACTCCTCGCCCCACTCCTTGATCGGATTCATCCGGTCCTTGAAGTAGCCGCTGGTATGCTGGAAACACATGCCGGTCGGCAGGAAAAAGAAGTATTCAATCCAGCGCAACCACTGCTCCGTCTTGGCTTTACCTAGCGGGCCTTCGCCAAGCAATGGTGTGGTTTCAGGGTGGAGTTCCTCGAAATAGCGGCAGATCGCCATGGTTTCCGAGATGCAGGTGCCATCATCCAGCTCCAGTACCGGCACCTTTTTCATCGGGTTGCGGGCAGCAAATTCAGGCGTCAGGTTCTCACCCTTGGCCAGATCAATCTGAATGAACTCGACCTTGTCCAACAGACCCTTTTCTTCCAGAAACATTCGCACGCGGCGGGGATTGGGGGCCGTTTTGGTTTCATAGATCTTCATGATCGCTCCTGTAGAACATCGTCGTTCGATTGTTGTTTTCACGGATAAGGCATAACGAACAGAACACGGCTTCGCTCATTGAAACAAGCAACCGCGGATAGCATTGATCTCAGAGAGTGCCGCCACCACATAGCTGCCGTCAAGCGACGGCCGCTATGGTTGTCATTTGACGGATCAGGCATCCGACAGATAAGTCTGTAGCTGCTGAACAACCCACTCGGGATCATCCAGCGGCAGGTCATGGCCAGCATCAGGATGCAAACGAAGGGGCCATTGCCAGCGCTTCTCGAGTGTTGCGCTGCAGCGCCAGTCAACGATGCGATCGCCTTTGCTGGCCAGCAGCAGCGCATCGGGCAGAGGCCGGCTGGAAGCCGGCCTGAAGCGGGCCGCTGCCGAAAGCTGACGAAACGCATTGGCCGGCGACACCGGCCGCTGTTTCTGAATACTGTACCAGCCCTGAACGGTGCCCGGATTGACCTGTCGGTTGGAGGTCAGTGCCAGCACCTGGGCCTCTCGCTCCCGGATGTCCCGGAGCAGAAGCAAATGCAGTAAAGTTGGCCAGACCACCGGCCTCATCCGGTGCCAGGGTGGATTAAAACCGCTACTGGTATTGATCAGGATCAGTCGTTGAATCTCACCCTCGGGAGCATCCTGCGCCCAGTCCATCGCCACCATCCCTCCCATCGAAAGCGCAATCAGACCGTAGGGGCCAGGGATATGGGCAACCTGACGCTGTACCGCCCGCCGAATCTGACGGATGGTCCAAGGAGAGGTTTCACGAAAACGGGTGCCGGTGCCAGGCAGATCAACGCAATGGAAGCGTTCCTCCGGGAAAGCCAGACGCAGGTGTTCCGGCAGATGTCCCCAATGCGCATGTTCGCGGGTGAGCCCTCTGAGCAATATCCAGTGCATAGTCAGTTATCCCGGTTCACGGTACCAATGCATAATCGCCGCTTCCCTGAGCATGGGCTCCATATCCGAACCTGGCAACCAGTTTTCATGATTGGCAGCTGCCCGCATCATGAAGTCAATCAGATTGAGGTGGGCGCGTAAGACACGCTGATGGCGATGCGGCACCATCGGGTTGAAAAAGCCCTCGAGCCGCAACAACTGACGGGGACGCTTCCTGATCCAGCGCCATGATCCCATTTCCAGGGTCAGGGGAATAAAGCCGCCTGGCCCCTCACGATTGATTTTTTTGTAGAAGTAGTCCCATAGGTCGCCATGGGTCAGATAATGTTGAGACTGGGGCTCAAACACATAATTATGATTCGGATAGGCCTGCTCCCATAACAGCTTGAGTGCCATCACAGAAGCAATCTTCCGCATCGGCCGGCGCCGATAGGCATAGGGAAACCAGATCTGATCCTGCCAGCCGAAACCGGAATGACAATCCAGCGCCAGGCTGAAAGGACGCCCCGGCAAGAGTTCGCGAATAACCTTTTCCAGCGCCTGGTTTTCCGCTTCCATGCCGCTCTCCGGTGTTCCCGTGAACCACGGCAAACGACGTGACAGGCGCTGACCGCCGAGCATAAAGGTGCTGGTACCCTGAGCTTCAATCGGCGCGTTGCGCATCAGATCAACGCCGTTTGGGTTACTACGCTGGTTGAGAAACATGCCGCCCGGATTGAGTATTGGCAACACCGTAATCCGCAACCGCGACAGTAATATCTGCAGTTCACTGTCCCAGACCATTCGCTTGAGCAGGCTTTGCAGCCACGCCAATAACACCTGGGTACCGATGCGCTCCAGCCCATGAACACCGCCAACCAACAGCAACAGCGGCGCATTCGGAGCTTCACTGCCAATGTCCACGCGATAAACCGGCAGGTTCACTTCTTTAAGACTGATTCGCTCAATGACGGACGTGCGCACCTGCTCCGGCGCTTCCGCCAGCATGCGCTCCAGCGATGCCATTTCCGGCAGGTACTCGCGCACCCGTCGTCGCTGGCGCCGATCTCTGGAAGACTGTTCAAGGGGAATAGCGGCGTGAGGCGTGAGATCACGTAATTCGGTCATGGCGGCACCCGGTCAGAAACGACCCTTCACCCTAACCGGCCAGTGCTACAGTTTTTTGACGGTAACAACTGAATTGAAATTCAGTGGTCAATACTTGCGCACTTAATCTATGATAATAACGATGGACAGCTGAAGTTCCGAACCTTCCTTGCGAATTAACTTCACCACGCTGCGCTCCGCTCTTAGACGTTGCAGCGCCTGGCCATACCGCGGCACCGCCAGTGACTTTCCTTGCAAGAGATCCAGGATAGTGAGTCTTAAAACCCGATTTTTACTTTTGGCGACCGCGCTGATTTTGCTTGCTTCATCCGCTTCCTGGATGGTGTTTCAACGGATTACAGAATCCATCACCCAACGCTGGGGTGAAAACATTGCCGAGCGGCAGGTGCGCTATGACAGCGCCCGTTTACTCCAGACAATAGAGCGGGAAATCGGCCTGTCACGACAGCTGGCGGATTCCGCCATTATCCAACATTGGGCGATGGCCCCGGGCGATAAAGCACTGGAACGCGCCGCGATTGAGGAGATGGAACGATTCCGCAAGAATTTCGGTGACGAAAACTACTTCGTCGCATTGCGGGACAATGGTGCTTACTACTACAACAATGCACAAAACGAGTTCGAAGGTCAGCAACTGCGCTATCACCTGAACCCCGACAAACCCGCCGACGCCTGGTTTTATAAACTCATTGATGAAGGCCGCAGCTTCCATCTCAACGTCAATCCGGATGAAGCGCTGGGCGTTACCAAACTCTGGATCGACGTACTGCTGAAAGCTGACGACAGGATTATGGGTATTGCCGGCACCGGCATTGAGCTTGATGCACTCCTCCATAACATTGTCGACCTGGGCGAAACCGGAGTGCGCACACTGTTCGCTGATCACAATGGCGCGATTCAGCTCTACCGCGACACCCGCTATATCGACTACGCCAGCATCGTCAATCCGGACGGCAAGAAGAAAACCATTGATTTACTGTTCGAGAATACCGCTGACCGGCACTGGATACGGCACACCATGGGCCGCTTGCTGAACAGCTCCGAACAGGGGCACCGGGTCATCACCGGCTTTGTCACCGTCGACGGTGAAGAGCAACTGGCAGGCGTTGCCTATTTGCCCAGTATTGGCTGGTACGAAATCACCCTGCTCGACCTTGATGTTTTGCTTCCGGCCAGCGCATTCATGCCGCTCACCATGGTGTTCGTGGTGACACTGCTGTTATCGCTGCTGGCCTTCAGCTATGCCATTCGCCGCCAGATCATCCGCCCCATGCAATCACTGGAAACCGCCATGAAGGCGGTGCGTGAAGGCGACCTGCCGGACAAACGGCGGGTACGGGGCTCCGGGGAAATGGCCAGCCTGAATCTGCACTTCGAGGCCATGGCGAACAGCATTCGCAACAATACCCAGCAGCTGGAAAACACGGTACAGGAACGCACCGAGGCGCTGCACCGGTTAGCGCGCCTTGATCATCTTACAGAGTTGCTCAACCGTCGCGGGATGAACGAATTGCTGGAGGGTGAGATCGATCGGGCTGCGCGCCAGCATTCCCACTTCGGCGTGATCTGGCTGGACCTGGATTGCTTCAAGGAGGTGAATGACCAACTGGGTCATGGTGCGGGAGACCAGGTGCTGCGGGAAATTGCTGGCATTCTCAGGAAAAGTATTCGCCCCTACGATCATGCCGCTCGCTGGGGAGGAGACGAGTTTCTCGTGGTGCTGGCCCCTTGTGATGACGCCACACTGGAAAAAATTGGCGAGCGCATTCGTCAATCCGTTGCCTCAGGTGTGCATGTTGGGGACAGGAACATGACCGTCAGTATCGGTGCCTGCATGGCAGGTGCCGGCGATCAGAAGGAAGATATTCTGTTAAGAGCCGACAACGCCCTCTATCGCGCCAAAGCGAATGGTCGAAACCGCTTCCATACCGAGCCACGCACAGCGTCCGCTGATTGCGAATAAGCCGGCGTTTCAGGCGCTTCCAGTCGCCTCGCCATCAACGTTTGATGTGCGTTGCGATCCTCAGGTCGCCGTCCTATTATGAAGCAGACGCGAGAACAGCGTGGTCCGCGCCAGCCACCGGACGGTTTTCATCAGCAGTCCCTCCGGCCCCAGCCTTTCATCTGGTCAATGAGGACGATGATGATGAAAAAGCCACTGTTTGCTCACCCGCTCCGCTATCTGCTTTTTATGTTATTGGTATGCCTGCCACTGCCCGGTTATGCCGTATTCCTGAGCTTCGAGGATCTGCCCCAGTATAATATCGACGATCCGCTGCATATGCCGCCGGATGACACTGTCCCTAACCCTGTCACCACACAATATGCCCACCTCGGCGTTGTGTTTGATGGCGCAGGCGTCAGCATTGCCCCCGGTGGAGTCAAATCCGGCAGTCAAAGCATTGCTGACAACTATGGTCCCGAAATGGCCATCCGGTTCACCGGTGATCTGCCGTCCTACGTCAGCTTTTATCTCAGCGCCTTGTTCGAGGACAAGGTTTTCATGCGTGTCTTCGACCAGGCCGGTGCTCTGATCGGAGAGACAGCAAGCGATGGCTGGTTTGGTGTTGAGGAAAACAGTCAGCCCTATACACCGCTCCAGTTTTTTGAATTTTCTGGAACACAGATCAGTGAAATCAGCCTGTCGTCATTTTATAGTCTGAGATCAGGCATCCAGTTGGACGATCTGACGTTTACCCGGGCCCAATCGGTACCGGAGCCCTCTTCGCTATTGATGGCGATCATTGCAGTAATGGGGCTGCTGACCGCAAGCCACTGCCGGAGCCGGGAAAAGCACGAGGCCATGTCGACCTGAGGTCATAACAAAAAATACGCCGAGGCAGTCCATGACAGATACTGTTATCCGCAACATCTCGACCGATGACTACCCGACCATCATTCCCCTTATCGACGACTGGTGGGGCGGCAGACCCATGTCGGCCATGCTGCCCCGGCTATTCTTCAAGCATTTTCAGGACACCAGTTTTGTTGCTCTGCAGAATCGGCAGATTGTCGGCTTCGTGGTCGGTTTTATTTCCCAGACCGACCCTACGCAGGGTTATATCCACTTTATTGGTGTAAGCCCACAACACCGTAACCAGGGTGTCGGGGAATTGCTTTATGACGCCTATTTCTCCACGGCCCGACGCTGTGGCGCACATCATGTCAGTTGTCTGACATCGCCAACCAATCATCTCTCCATCGCTTTCCACCAACGTTTAGGGTTCGACATCACCCCGGGCGACACGCTTGTTGACGGCATTCAGACGCACCGGGATTACGACGGCCCCGGGGAGGATCGGGTGCTGTTTTCCCGTGTCATTTAACACCTCAATCCAATCCGGGCTTTCCGGAAAAGGCTGGCCATGCAAATACGAAAAGCGCGCCTGACCGATGCACAGGCGATCGCGACACTGGCCCATGAACTGGGCTACGAGGCCAGCGAGGCCGACATGGTTTTCCGGCTCACCCACCTGCTGCCCGATGAGAACCAGTTTGTTGCGGTGGCCGAGCTGAAGGATCAAACACTCGCCGGCTGGATCTCGGCGGAGCGACGGTTATCACTGGAGTCCGGAGAAAAGGCCGAGATAGTAGGGCTTGTGGTGGGTAGCCAAGCCAGGCGCACCGGTGCAGGTCGAGCACTGGTGAGCGCCGCTTGCGAATGGGCCCAAGCCCGCAAACTCAACAGTCTCTGTGTGCGCTCCAACGCCGCGCGCACAGAAGCTCACCAGTTCTACCCTGCGCTGGGCTTCAACCACAACAAGACGCAACATGTTTACGTGATCAGCCTCAAAGGCTGATCGTCGTGTTGATGTGTCACACCACACAGACATAAAAAAGGCTCCGGGGTTTCGCCCGAAGCCTTTTCATCAACCGAACGCTGTCACTTTGCAGGCGGCGCGCCCGGGTTCAGCAACCGCACAAGCTGGTTGCCCACCGATTCGATCGGTTTCATAACGGCTTTCTGGATCGAATCAGTCACCACCTTGGTGTAGCGGGCGCCGGACTCTGTCTCCAGAAAATCCAGATACTGGCGGATCTCGTCCGTGCTGAAATCACGGTAAGTGTACAGGTAAGCGGCATATACCTGCTGCTCGACCGCAGCACTCAGGGTGGAACGCTGGCTTTCGATCTGTTGCTTCATTTGATCAAAGGTCGGGCCATTGCCACCGCGCATGGCGGACATGGCCGATGCCAACCCCATTTGGACCGCGATTGCAGTATCGACAGTGCTCTCGGTTGCCCGCGACGCCTTATCAAACTCAGCAAACAGGGCTTCGCGATCCGTGCCCTTGGATTTCTCCATGAGCTGGCTGCTCTGGGCCTGCAGGTTCTGCCAGGCTGCAGGCTTTGACGCAGCGATTTCGGCACTGGTGATACGCCGGCCCAGCTTGGTGTCATACCAGTCCTGTACCGACTGCAATTGCGGTTCGCTCAGGCCTTTATCAAGATTATTCACCACCTGGTCACGAATATCAGCGGTATTGAAAGCGCGGCTGACAATGCCACCGATGGTGTCAGCGATAATCGGTTCAACCTGCCCGGTTTGCTTCAGGCCATCTCGAATACCCTGGCTCATCATTGCCGGGTACTGTTGAATAATTTCACCCAGTGGTGAGGTTCTGACTATGGATTCAGATGTTGCACTGGCCTGGGTTACGCCACTGAACAGCACGGCCGCCATCATGGCGAGCGCCCGAACAGGCAGGGTCATATCGGTCAGCGGGGATAAACGCATTGCGGTCTCTCTTTCATCAGAATAAAGCACACTTATGCCATGCCGGACGTTTCCCAGCAAGCGGATAGCGCCCAGTTTAGATGACGATTTGGAGAGACTACGGGGAAGGCTGCGCCCACTGCCTGCGCAACAAGGCAGTGGGTCAACAGCCGATAGCAGGGATTTCTAGCGGCCTACAATTTTTTCAGCTTCTTCGACCGGAGTGTGACGTACGTCTTCGCCCTTCGCCATGAAGATAACGTGTTCCGCCATATTGCAGGCATGATCGCCCACCCGTTCCAGCGCCCGCAACACCCACATCACCGACATGCAGCGCGAGATATTGCGTGGATCTTCCATCATGAAGGTAATCAGGGTGCGGGTCGCTGCCTGATACTCTTCATCAACGCGCTTGTCAGCCTTCATGATACGCAGCGCCTGCTCGGAGTCGAGACGGGCAAACGCATCCAGCGCATCCCGCACCATCTGAATCACATGAGACCCAATGTGGCGCACTTCTACGTAGCCGCGAGGTGCCTGGCCTTCCTGCGACAGACTGACGGCAAACTTGGCGATCTTCTTCGCCTCGTCGCCAATTCGCTCCAGGTCCGCTACCATCTTGATCACTGAAATAACCAGCCGCAGATCCCGGGCCGCAGGCTGTCGACGGGCGATGATCCGGGTCGCTTCCTCGTCGATTTCGAGCTCCAGCCGATCGACCTGCTTATCCCGGGCCCGAATCTCGTCAGCCCGATGCCCGTCACCATCAATCAGCGCATCAATAGCGTCACCCACCTGCTCTTCGACCATACCGCCCATCCGCAGGAAATCTTCCTTGAGACCGGCCAGATCGTCATTGAACTGGTGAGAGATGTGATCGCCGTAAATATCTTCCTGTTTTGCCATGGTTGTAACTCCGGTGCCGGGTTAGCCGAAACGGCCGGTGATATAGGATTCTGTCAGGTCATGCTGGGGCGATGTGAACACCTTGTTGGTCTCATTTACTTCGACCAGATGCCCCAGGTGGAAGTAGGCTGTTCGGTTGGATACCCGGGCTGCCTGCTGCATCGAGTGCGTCACGATGATGATCGTGTAGCTTTGCGAAAGTTCGGAAATCAGTTCCTCGATTCGCGCTGTTGCAATTGGGTCCAGCGCCGAACAGGGCTCGTCCATCAGCACCACTTCAGGGCTGACGGCAATGGCGCGAGCGATGCACAAACGCTGTTGCTGGCCGCCGGAAAGACCGGTGCCGGGCATGTGCAAGCGATCTTTAACTTCGTTCCAAAGACCTGCGCTGCGCAAGCTCGATTCCACCATCTCATCCAGTTCGGACTTGCGGTTGGCGAGGCCGTGAATGCGAGGTCCGTAGGCCACATTGTCGTATATCGATTTCGGGAACGGATTCGGCTTCTGGAACACCATGCCCACCCGGGCACGCAGCTCCACAACATCGCGCTTGGGGTCATAGATATTCTGACCATCGAGTTCCAGCGTGCCTTTGACCCGGCAAATATCGATACTGTCGTTCATCCGGTTCAGGCAGCGCAAAAACGTCGACTTGCCACACCCGGAAGGGCCGATGAAGGAAATGACTTCATTCTTCGCAATATCCAGGCTGATACCTTTTATCGCCTGGGTTTCGCCATAAAAGACTTCCACGTCACGCAAGGTGAACTTGGCATTGTCGGCAAACGGGGTACCAACGGTTTTACCGCGAAGTCCGGCATCGTCCATGGGTTTCTCCTGCGGGGTTAAAACTGCAGGTTCAGGCGTTTCCGTCTTGTTAGCAAGACCCGAGTTCATCGTATTCATGAATATTCTCCTGTTACCACCGGCGCTCAAGGCGACGGCGCAGCCAGATGGCGATAGCGTTCATACTGATCAGGAACGCCAGCAGCACCATGATGGCCGCTGAAGCGCGTTCGATAAATGCGAGTTCCGGGCTGCCTGCCCAGAGGAAAATCTGCACCGGCAAGACAGTAGCTGAATCAAACAGACCGTCGGGCACATCGACAATAAAGGCGACCATACCAATCAGCAGCAGCGGCGCGGTTTCACCCAGTGCCTGCGCCATACCGATAATCGAGCCGGTCAGCATCCCCGGCAGCGCTAACGGCAGAACGTGGTGCAGAACCACCTGCATCTTGGAGGCACCAATCCCTTCTGCCGCTTCGCGGATCGACGGCGGGACGCTCTTGATGGCCGCGCGGCTGGAAATAATGATGGTTGGCAAGGTCATCAGCGTCAGTACCAGACCCCCGACTACCGGCACCGAACGCGGCATACCAAACAGGTTGATAAACACCGCCAGACCAAGCAAACCGAAGATAATCGACGGCACCGCCGCCAGATTATTGATGTTCACTTCAATGAAGTCGGTCAGCTTGTTCTGGGGCGCAAACTCCTCCAGATAGATAGCCGCAGCCACGCCAATCGGGAACGACAGCAGCAGCGTCACCAGCATTGTCAACAGCGAGCCGACGATCGCCCCCAGAACACCTGCATTTGCCGGCTCCCGGCTATCACCGTTGGAGAAAAACACATCGTTGAAGCTGTTCTCGATAACACCGGCTTCGACCAGCTGATCCACCCAGGCTTGCTGTTGCTCGCTCAGCTTTACGGTGTAGGTTGGATCATCGCCGTGCTTCACGTAGACACTTACATCATCATGAGCCAGGAACGTCATGGTCTGGGTGGTGCCCATTATGCCGGGATCAGCCTTCACCGCATCGCGAAGCTGGTTCGCAGCATAGGTATTGAGCAGCTGGCCCAGCGCGCGCTGGGCCGTCTTGCCTGTCGCGTCTGACACCTGATTTTCCAGCGCTACGACCAATGGCGCCTTGAAGTCCGCCATACTGAACGCTTCAGCGTCCGTGGGGTCTTCCAGGTACATCACCTCCGGGTCAAGCTGCACTTCCAGCGTGACCGTGGTCTTGATAAACCCGGTGTAGCCCTTGCCGATAATATCGGCAAACAGGATCACCAGAGCTGACAGAGCGATCACAATCGCCAGGATGCCGTAGAACTTGAAACGCTGCTCCTTGCGGTAACGACGCTTCAGCGACTTGCGAACGATTTCCTTCTGGGACATGGCGTTATTCATACTGTTCCCGATATTTGCGAACCACATGGAGGGCAATAACATTCAGCACCAGCGTGACCAGGAACAGCATCATGCCCAGTGCAAACGCAGACAACGTCTTGGCACTGTCGAATTCCTGGTCACCGACCAGCAAAGTGACGATCTGCACGGTTACCGTGGTTACGGTTTCCAGCGGATTGGCCGTCAGGTTTGCAGCCAGGCCCGCCGCCATCACCACGATCATGGTTTCACCAATCGCCCGCGATGCGGCAAGCAGCACGCCGCCCATGATCCCCGGCAAGGCGGCTGGAAAGATCACTTTGGTCATGGTTTCTGACTGGGTAGCGCCCAGCGCCAGCGAGCCATCCCGCATGGTCTGTGGCACTGCATTGATCACATCGTCAGACAGAGAGGACACGAAAGGGATAATCATGACGCCCATCACCAGCCCGGCAGCCAGTGCACTCTCCGACGAGGCACTCAACCCGATCGAGGATGCGAGATCCCGTATAAACGGCGCCACCGTCAATGCTGCAAAAAACCCGTAAACCACGGTAGGTACGCCCGCCAGCATCTCCAGCATCGGCTTGACGATGCTGCGCGTGCGTCTGGACGCGTACTCAGACAGGTAGATGGCCGACATCAATCCCACTGGCACTGCAATCAGCATCGCGATAGCCGAAATCATCAGGGTGCCGACAAACAGCGGGATCATCCCGAACGACCCTTCAGCGCCCACCTGGTCAGCCCGAATCGCTGTTTGCGGGCTCCAGCTGGTACCGAACAGGAATTCAAACATCGGCACTTTCTGGAAGAAGTGAATCGTCTCGAAAATCACCGAAAAAATAATGCCGGCCGTTGTCACAATGGCGAGACCAGCACACAGGAAGAAGATCTTGCGCAGTATGGATTCAACCTTCTCCCGCGCATTCACGTGCGGAGCAATCCGCAACCAGGCAATGAAGGCCGACAATACCGCAATACAGATCACCAACAAGGTCATGATCATCTGGCTTTCGTCACGCAGCGTGACCAGCAGGCTCGCAGCATCATTGATCGCGGCGGGCACAGACTCTGCCGACAAAGCGCCGGAGGCAACGTTGCTGATCTGGGACAGCACCAGACTGGCCTGCCCTACAGATTCCGGTCGCAACTCCGCCGGCAAACTGCCAACGACGACAAGCTGAATGACCTTGTCCTCAAAGCCCAGCCATAACAGCAGAATCAGCAAGGCCGGCAGGCCACACCAGAGCGCAGCGCGGGCAGCGTAATAAAATGGCAGGGATTTCAGATTACGAATACCGCCAAGTGGTGTCGCCAACGCTCGGGACCGGGCATACCCCAATGCAAATGCAATGGCGATCAGTACCACGAGCAGCGGGAAGAGATTGGCTGGCTGCATGTTGTCTCTCTTTGATTCGTATCATTCAAGGAGCTGTTCTATCTGCCCCGTCGAACCGTTTTTCATTGATTATCAGGGACTCAAGCCCCAACGACATTGTGTTCACTGGCTTGCTAAATGCAGGTTTGACATATGCAAAAGGTGCGAAGCTCTGTTCGCTCCGCACCTGCGGTAAACCTGTTTTGCCCCGCCAGCTGCCTCGCAGCGCCGGGGCAAGAGTACCGGTTATTTCAGTTCATCACCGGTCATGGTTTTCATTGCTTTGGCATTCTTGGCCGCTTCCATACGAGCACTGCGCTCAAGAGGAATCAGACCAACATCTGCCAGGTAACCATTGTCACCCCAGGTGCCTTCGCTGGTGAATTCACCCACATATTCAGCAATGCCTGGCACGACACCGACGTGTGCTTTCTTGACGTAGAACCACAGTGACCGGGCAACAGGATACGCGTCGCTGCTGATGTTCTCCATTGTAGGCTCTTTGCCGTTGATGGTAGCCGCCTGCAGTGTGCCCGCATTCTCTTCAAGGAAGCTGTAACCGAAGATGCCGTAAGCACCAGGGTCACTGTTCAGCTTCTGGACGATCAGGTTGTCGTTCTCACCAGCCTCAACGAATGCGCCGTCTTCACGAATGCTTTGGCAAGCCTGTTCCATTGCATCTTTTTCCATGGCCTTGATCATGTCGATCTCTTTACAGCCACCTTCCATTGCCAGCTCGTTAAACGCATCACGGGTTCCGGATGTTGGCGGCGGTCCCATGACACGAATCGGCTTGTTGGGAAGACTTGAATCGATTTCGCTCCAGTTCTTGTAAGGGTTGGCCACCAGCTTGTCGCCGCCTTTTGGATCCGGCACTTCTTTGGCCAAGGCCAGGTAGATCTGCTTCAGGCTTATGTCCAGGTTCTCAGCCTTTTGAGAACTGGCCAGTACAATGCCGTCACTGCCGATCTTGACTTCAACGATGTCCTTCACGCCGTTGCTGTTGCAACGTTCAAACTCACTTGGTTTCATACGGCGGGATGCATTGGTGATATCCGGCGTATCGGTACCCACACCGTCACAGAACAGTTTCAGACCGCCACCAGAACCGGTTGATTCCAGTTTTGGAGTCGAAAAATCGGTATTACGACCAAAGCGCTCAGCAACCACAGTTGCGAACGGATAAACGGTAGATGAACCCACGATGTTAATGGTTTCGCGAGCCATGGTTGGGGTTGATACTGCGGCCAGAGCGCCCGCTACCGCTACACTTGCAACAACTGCTTTCAATTTAGTCACGTTGAGCCTCCATAATGCACATTGTCTGACGGGCGTTCTGTTGACAGTGTTAATTCCTGTCCTTCAGACCCGTATTCGAAACCGGCAAGAGTGAGCCGATGAGTGCAGCCTAAGGGCTATATGTGACACTTACATGACAGCGGGCGCGCTTTTTCGTACACACCGATATACGCCATTGGTCGACACTGGCAGGATTTTGCTTGCAGACAGCGCTGCGCCCTCTAACATATGGGCCTACAATTCCAATAACATGACTATTAAATCATGACTCATAACGCTCCCCTGATCCGATTTATGCGATCGCTGGACACTTTCACGGAAGTCACGGGCCGCACACTCGCCTGGCTGAACGTGGGAATGGTCGTTCTGACATTCGCTGTCGTCCTGCTGCGGTACCTGTTCAATCACTCTTCCATTTTCATGCAGGAAAGTGTGATGTACCTCCACGCGATGGTCTTCATGCTGGCCAGCGCCTACACCCTGAAGCACAACGAGCACGTGCGGGTCGATATCATCTACCAGAAACTTTCCGGGCGCCGACAGGCACTGATTGATCTGCTCGGAACATTATTCCTGATGCTACCGGTGGTTATTTTTATCGCCGTTACCAGTTGGGATTACGTGGTGCGCTCCTGGCACATCATGGAAACCTCGCCGGAATCATCCGGTATTCCGGCAGTATTTCTCCTGAAGTCACTAATGCCATTGATGTGCGCCCTTTTAATCATTCAGGGAGTCGCAGAAGTGCTCCGTAATATTGCCGTAATGACCGGCGTCTTACCCAAAGAAGCGCCGCCGGCGGCAGCGGAGGAGTGGCTATGAGCGGTTTTATCGAGTTCCTGCCATTGGTGATGTTTGCAGTGGTCTGTGTGGTGCTCATGGCAGGCTACCCGGTCGCGTTTTCCCTTGCCGGCACCGCACTCGCCTTTGCTTTTGGCGGCACACTGTTTGGCGTATTTGATACCAGCTTTCTCGGTGCATCACCGAATCGCCTGTTCGGCTTGCTGACCAATCAGACCCTGATCGCGGTTCCACTGTTTATTTTCATGGGCTGTATGCTGCAGCAATCAAAGATTGCCGAGAATCTGCTGGAAAGCATGGCGGAAGTGTTCAAGCGCATGCGAGGCGGGCTGGGTATTTCAGTGGCCGTCGTGGGCATGCTACTTGCCGCCAGCACTGGTATTGTCGGTGCAACTGTGGTCACCATGGGGCTGATCTCTCTGCCCACAATGCTCAAGCGGGGCTACAGCCCATCGCTTGCGACCGGTACTATCTGCGCGACCGGCACCCTGGGCCAGATCATTCCCCCATCCATCGCACTGGTGTTGCTGGGTGATGTCATGTCCAGCGCCTACCAACGGGCGCAGCGGGATATGGGCATCTTCAGCCCTGACACGGTTTCGGTGGGCGACTTGTTTGTTGGTGCGCTGATTCCGGGCCTGTTGCTGGTTCTTCTGTACATTATTTATATTATCGCTGTGGCCTATATCCACCCCAATTCCGCGCCGAACGACAACCGGACCGACGAAGAAAAGCGGGATCGCGACCTCAATATCTGGCGCGACCTGACTCCGCCCCTGATCCTGATCGTTGCGGTGCTCGGCTCTATTCTGTCAGGCATCGCCACGCCAACCGAAGCGGCCGGTGTGGGCGCTTTGGGCGCCAGCATCCTGGCAGCCATCAAGCGCCAGATGAGTGTCGAAATCATGCGCAACGTCTGCCAGCAGACGACTCGCGTCACCTGCATGGTATTCCTGATCCTGATCGGTGCAGCAATTTTCTCACTGGTGTTCCGGGGCTACGGTGGCGATATCCTGATCCACGATATTTTCACCAATATGCCCGGCGGTGCCGTCGGCGCCATGATCGTGGTCATGATTGTCATCTTCCTGCTCGGCTTTATCCTCGACTTTATCGAGATCACCTTTGTGGTGGTGCCGATCGTGGCACCGGTACTGCTCAAAATGGGCATTGATCCGGTCTGGCTGGGCATCATGATTGCGCTGAACTTGCAGACGTCATTCCTGACGCCGCCTTTCGGTTTCTCTCTGTTTTACCTGCGCGGCGTAGCGCCGCCGGAAATCAAAACATCACAGATTTACCGAGGCGTCATTCCGTTCATTGCCATACAGGTCCTGATGCTGATCATGCTGGCGATCTGGCCCGTGCTCGCCACCGGCTTGCCGGAGTATTTCTACGGATAACCCCGGCACAGCAACGTCAATCTCAAAAAAAGGCCATGCAGCAGTCACAAATGCCTGCTGCATGGCTTGTGTTTTAGCTATTCGATAGCGTATTAATCACACAAACGATAACAACAAAAACGGCAACAGGGCCCTGTGTGGCCTGTCCGATTCACTGCGACCAGAGAGCTCCGAGCCAGCACACCCATGAACATGACAGACGACGACAAACCCAACCCTCGCGGACAACTCGCACTGCAACTTATCCCGTTACCGTCCGACACCAATGCCAACGGCGATGTGTTTGCCGGCTGGCTGGTCAAACAAATGGATTTGGCAGCGGCGACAACGGCCGGCCGTATCTCCCGCGGGCGAACGGCTACAGTCGCTATCGATCGTATGGAGTTTCTGTCGCCATTGCGTGTCGGCTCACAGGTGGCGTGTTATACCCACCTTGAAGACATTGGCAGCAGCTCGATGAAGATCAGCGTCGAAGTCTGGACCCTGGATCGCAATACCGATCGCCGGCGCAAAGTCACCGAGGCGATGTTTGTGTTCGTTGCGATAGATGAACAGGGCAGAATCAGGGAAGTGCCGAAGCAGGACTGAGCAATAGCAGGGTTATAGTTTAAACCCCCGGCACCCAAAAAAGGGCACCGGGGGTTTTCAGTAACATATCAAGAGCCCGCGTTACTCTTTGGCTTCGCGGATATCAAGATAGGTTTTTTCAGAAATATCGGTGTAAGGCACTACCTTGTCACGGAACGCCTTATAGGATTCATAGGCCTTACCTGCCATCTCATCCTTCTTGGCCAGGTCTTTCACTACCTGGTCAGACATTTCCCGCAAGCGGTTGATGACATCATCAGGGAAGCGGCGCAACTTCACGTCCTTCTCTTCCACCAACTCCTTGAGTGCTTCGTTGTTACGTGCAGTGTACTCGGCCAGCATATCGGCATTCATTTCGCGCACGGCAACGTCAATAATCGCCTGCAGATGCTCCGGCAGGCCGTTATAGGCGTCAGCGTTGACGATCATCTCAAGCGCAGTGCCGGGCTCGTGCCAGCCTGGGTAGTAGTAGTATTCGGCAATCTGGTGCAGGCCAAAAGCCAAATCGTTGTATGGGCCAACCCATTCAGTGGCGTCAATCGTGCCGGTTTGCAGCGCAGTGAAGATTTCGCCACCAGGCAGATTCACTGGAGTGCCACCCGCTTTCTCGAGCACATCACCGCCGATACCCGGAATCCGCATTTTGAGGCCGTTCAGGTCATCAACACTGTTGATTTCCTTGTTGAACCAGCCGCCCATCTGGACACCGGTGTTACCGCCAGGCCAGGGAATAACACCAAATGGCTCGTAAGCCTCACGATAAAGTTCGAGACCGCCACCGTAGAACATCCAGCCATTGTATTCCTGAGCTGTCAGACCAAAAGGAACGGTAGAGAAGAACTGACCGGCAGGGATCTTGCCTTTCCAGTAGTACCCGGCACCGTGGCCCATTTCCGCAGTGCCCTGGGAAACAGCACTGAAGACTTCCAGAGCAGGTACCAGATCACCCGCACCGTAGACGGTGATATCAATCTGGCCATCGGTCATCGCACGCACGCGCTCTGCAAAATGCTCGGGCGCAGTACCCAGACCCGGGAAGTTCTTGGGCCAGGTGGTGACCATTTTCCATTTGTAGACTTTTTTGTCAGCGGTCGACGCGCTGGCTGCGTTTTCATTATTGTTGGATGCGGAGCTTGTGGCGCCGTCCTGTTCCTGCGAGCAGCCGGCAAGGCCGAGTCCCAGCGCACCGGCGACCAGAGCAGCCAAAAGATTGCGACGTTTCATGTCTTCTCCTTCTTTTTCATTGTTGTATGCGGGAAGTGCTGTTTCGCGAGTGACATCCCGTGCGCGGCCCACACGATCTGTGTGCGTTCGACCGAACCCTCCAAGAGTGAACGAAAACCCGCCTCAACGCTCTTAGTCTAAAGTCTGATCCCAGACATCAGGCCGCCAGCGCCGCAGGGCACATTCGTTCATCTGTTTGTTGTTGTTAATCACAGGCAATAATAGCCCATCATCCGGTTTTGTCTTTGTACCGGCTATAACGGCTCCAATGGCGCATAAGCCAGCACCAGCCATTTGGCTCCGTCGTCAAAATTAACCTGTACCCGGGTGTGATGGCCCGAGCCCTCGCAGTTCATGACGACCCCTTCTCCGAATTTGGCATGATGCACCCGCTGGCCCAGCTGCAGGCCGGCCTGCGCCATCGGCTCGGAATCGAACAGGCTTTCACTGCGGCGCTGCACCAGCGCCGGGCGCGTCACAGTATTGCGTAACCGGACTTCCTGGATGCAATCCGACGGAATTTCCCGAACAAAACGGGATACCGCATGAAATTTCTCCTGACCGTAGAGCCGGCGGGATTCCGCGTAAGTCATCACCAGCCGTGTCATGGCACGGGTGATCCCGACGTAGGCAAGCCGGCGCTCCTCTTCCATCCTGCCCGGTTCTTCCAGCGACATGCTGTGAGGGAACAGCCCTTCCTCGACCCCCGCCAGAAATACCATAGGGAACTCGAGTCCTTTGGCCGAGTGCAAGGTCATCAGCTGCACGCTGTCTTCATGTGCTTCAGCCTGGGCTTCTCCGGCATCCAGCGCTGCCTGCGCAATGAATTCCGACAAGGGATCAATGCCATCCTCGACTTCAAAGTCGGCCATCGCGCTGACCAGCTCTTCCAGGTTTTCAACCCGCGCCTGCCCTTTCTCACCTTTTTCACTGGCGTGATAATCCCGCAGCCCGCTATCGTGAATTGCCCGCTGGGTCAGTTGCTTCAGATCCAGGTCATCCTGATCGGCTGCCATGGACTCGACCAGCCCCATAAAGTGCTGCAAACCTGTACGCGCCCTGCCCTTGACTGCACCGGCTTCAAGCAGGCGTTCGGAGGCCTGCCACAGGGACAGGCTTTCAGTTGCTGCCAGCGCCCGGATATCAGCAAGGCTCTTGGCGCCAATTCCTCTCGCCGGCACATTCACAACCCGCTCGAAGGCCGCATCGTCGTTGCGGTAGTGCACCAGCCGCAAATAGCCCAGCGCATTGCGGATTTCCTGCCGGTCGTAAAACCGCAGACCGCCATAGACCCGGTATGGAATCCCCTGGCGCAGCAGGGCTTCCTCCAGCACCCGGGACTGGGCATTGGAACGGTACAGGATGGCGCACTCGGCTCGCAGATTGCCTTCGTTCACCCAGGCTGCAATGGTATCGGCAATATAGTTGGCTTCGTCCTGTTCGTTAAACGCGGCGTACAGGCTGATCAGTTCACCTTCTTTGCCATCGGTCCAGAGCTGCTTGCCCAGCCTTCCCTGATTATTGGCAATCACCGCATTCGCCGCTTTGAGAATGGTTTGAGTCGAGCGGTAATTCTGTTCCAGCCGCACCAGACGGGCATTAGGGAAATCCTGCTGGAACTTCTGAATGTTCTCGATCTTGGCGCCACGCCAGCCGTAGATAGACTGATCGTCATCACCGACAATAGTCAGGGGCACCGCGGCACCGGCCAACACCTGCAGCCAGGCGTACTGGATCGTATTGGTATCCTGGAACTCGTCCACCAGGATGTGCTTGAAGCGGCGCTGGTAGTGCGCTCTCAGTTCCGGCCTGTGCAACCAGAGCTCATGGGAACGCAGCAACAACTCGCCAAAGTCCACCAGCCCGCTGAACTGACACTGTTTCTCGTAGCGCTGATAGATTTTCAGCATGGTCGAGGTGTAGTGGTCACCGGGATTATCCTGAATGTGATCCGCCCTCAACCCCTCGTCTTTCTGGCTGTTGATAAATCCCTGCGCCTGACGCGGCGGCCAGCGGGTCTCGTCGATGCCCAGTTCACGCATCACCCGCTTCACCATGCGGATCTGGTCGTCACTGTCCAGCACCTGAAAGTTCTCTGGCAGGCCGGCATCCTGCCAGTGCGCTCGCAGCAACCGGTGAGCGATTCCGTGAAAGGTGCCAAACCAAAGCCCATGTCCCTGCAGATCCATCATCTCGCTGATCCGGTGACGCATTTCCCTGGCGGCTTTGTTGGTGAAAGTCACCGCAAGAATACCGGTGGCCGGCACCTTGTCGACTTGCATCAGCCAGGCCATACGATGCACCAGTACGCGGGTTTTACCGCTACCGGCGCCGGCCAGTACCAACAGGTGGCTGTTCTGTGCGGTGACCGCCTCGCGCTGAGCGTCGTTCAGGGGATCAATGATCGGGGAGACATCCATGGAGAACCGTTTGCCAGAAGAAGAATGAAGAACCGGGATTATACCAACCTGAGCCATGGGTACGACCGCCAATCAGGTAAACATTTCCCCTGCCTTTTTACATTCGAGAGAAACCTGTGACCACGCACCCGGCATAGTCGTCCGGCGCCCTGTCCGTACTTTCCGCAGATAGCGACTGCGCGGCTAAAGTTGCGCCTCAATGAGCCGTTAAACAAGTTATGAGCTGCTGAATAAATAAACAATACAAAACAGTTACCTTTCTTTTCAGTAACTTTTTATACAACCGGTAGGATCGTGCCTCCTGACGGTTCAAGTGTCCAACTGACGAAGTGATGCCCTATGCTATCTGCCCTTAAAATTTCCCAGAAACTGGCCTTGATGGTTGCCGTCGCGATCCTTGCTTTCATTATCAGCGAGGGTTTCACCATTATCACTGAGCGTCAGAACTCGGCACGGCTTGCCGAGCTGGAGCAGAAGCTTTACCCGACGCTGGAACTTTCGACCGTAAACCTGGGCCAACTGTCCCTGATTGAGCTGCAGATCAACAGCGCAGTGGTCACCGGCGACGATACCCAAATAGAAGCCACTCGCCCCTACTTCAACACCATTCAGGATAACCTGGAAGAGCTCGGCCGCCTCACCCCCCAAAGCAGCGACCGTACCGATGCGCTGGCCAGCACAATGAAAACCTATTACACCACCGCCACGCGCATCGCCAGCAGCATTATTTCGGGCAATGCCGACTTCAATCGCATTGGCGCTGAAGCGGCCACCAATGCCAAGCGGCTGGAAGATCTGCGGTCGGACATGACTACCATGCGCACCGAAACACGGGCCAGATTTACCCAATCGATCAGCCAGACCGTTGATGCCTCTCAAAACGCTTCAACTATCGGCATTGTGATCCTGATTTGTGCCACCTTGCTGCTGGTTGTGCTCAGCCTGGTCATCGGCCGCTCTATCAGCCGCAGCCTGGGACAGATTATTGACTCGCTGAAGGCTATGGCGTCCGGTGAAGGCGACCTGACATCACGCCTGACCTACACCGGCAAAGATGAGCTGCGGGAAGTCGTGACTCACTTCAATGCCTTTGTTGAAAAACTGCACGCTTCTTTCGGCACCATCAGCACCGATGTCAGCGGACTCAATACCGTTTCCCTGAAACTGGCCGCATCCAGCAGCCAGAACCTGGAACGCATCCAGGACCAATCAGAAGCAATCTCGGCTGCCCGCCATGCGGTTGAAGAGCTGGTCAAGAGCGTTGAGGAAGTCGCCGGATTCGCCAGCAGTGCATCCGATCAAACCCAGGACGCGGCCAACTTCGCCCAGAAAGGCTACACCACCGTCACGGCTAACATCGACACCATTCGCGCACTGGCCGGCGACGTGGAACAAACCGCCGGGCTGGTCAACCAGTTTGAGGAATTCTCCGCGAAAGTGGGCGGCTTGCTGAACACGATCCAGACCGTTGCCGATCAGACCAACCTGCTCGCGCTCAATGCTGCCATTGAAGCGGCGCGCGCCGGCGAGCACGGCCGCGGATTCGCCGTGGTTGCAGATGAAGTCAGGGGCCTGGCAGTGCGCACCCGCAGCGCTACAGAAGAAATTCACAGTGTCATCAGCGAGCTGACCAACGTGTCCGGTTCTGCCGTGAAATCCATGCAGCAGAGCGTCACCAAGGCCCGTGAAGGTGTCGATGCCACCACCGAATCCGGGGAGATGCTGAGCAAGATCCTCGAGAACATGCAGTCTATCAGCAGTATCAACGAGCAGATTGCCGCCGCAACCTACGAACAGAGCGCGACTTTCAACTCGGTGACACAGCACATTGCCGATATTCACAACAACGCCGAGCAGGTCAGCAGCAGCACGCGCGAACTGGACACTGTCAGCCATGACATTCGCCAGATCAGCGACGGACTGAGCGAAGTCGCCGGCCAATTCAAAGTCTGATAAATGCGCTCCGCCAGGGGCGCCAGAAAATACCTGTAGCTGGAGAAAAACTATGGTACCTCATTACATCAAGGTCGCCCCGCTGGCGCTTTGCATCGCTGCAAGCAGTGTGTCCGCCCAGGAAACCGATGCCGAGCGCATCGACAAGCTCGAGCAGCGCGTCAACTCGCTGCAGCAGCAGGCCACATCATCAGCCGCTGACCGTGTCCGCCTGAACGGTTTTTTCAGCACCGGTTACGCCCGTGCTGACAACGATGCCGGTTTTGCAGACATTACCGAAGAGTCGGAAGTAGCCGATCTGAGCCTGATGGCACTGCAAGGCACCTTCTCGATCAACGACGACACCAAAGCCGTGATGCAGCTGGTTTCCCGTGGTGTGCAGGACTGGGACACCGAACTGGAATGGGCCTACCTGAGCCACCAACTGACCAACGATCTGCAAATTCGCGCCGGTAAAATGCGCCTGCCGTTCTTCATGTATTCCGATTCGCTGGAAGTCGGTTATGCGCAACCCTGGGCCCGCCCACCTCAAGCCGTCTATGGCCCTGTAACCGTTAACAATTATGTAGGTGCCGACGCGACCTATACCTACAGCCTGGGCGGTTCCGCGATCACAACTCAGCTTTTCAGCGGGTTTACCGATGATCCTGAGACCACTAGCGGTGCTGACGTAGAGTTCCGAAATACAGTAGGACTGAATGCCGAGTGGACAGACTATGTCTGGAAAGCCCGTGCGGTGGTAGCGACAGCCGAAACCAACATCAGCGCCCCGGGGCTAGGCCAGTTGGCCGACGGAGACCGCGGTAACTTTTATGGTCTTGGGTTTGGTTACGACGACGGCACGTGGCAGGTGATCTCGGAAATCACACGCATCGATGTGGACGGCGCATTCACCGATACCGACTCAGCTTACCTGACCGTTGCTCGGCGCATTAATTCGCTGACGCCGTACGTCTCCGTTGGCTGGATCGAAAGCAAAGACGACGATGAGCGCTCTGGGCTTCGGACTGCACTGAACACTAACCGCGATGAGTACAGTCTGGGTATGCGCTGGGATGTGTTGTCCGGTGTTGCCGTCAAGTTCGACTGGACCTACGTCACTGGCTTTGAAAACGATCCCGGCGGCCTCAACGCTGCAGGCATCATCGGCGATGATCTGGACAGCACCAACGTCTACACCGTCAAAATTGATTCCGCATTCTAAGGAGCCAACATGAAGTCTATTTATTCAGTACTGGTTGCTTTGTTGCTACTGGCCCCTGTGGCTCAGGCCGAAGTGGTCATCATCGGCCACACCGGCGGACCGGATGCGATTTCCCTGGATCAGGTGCGTAACATCTACCTGAACCGCAGCAAGGAAATGCCGGACGGTCAGCGGGCTACTCCGTTTGAGCTGCCGGAAGGCAATGCAACCCGCGACGCATTCCACAGTGCCGTCACCAGCCGCAGCAATGCGCAGCTGAAGGCATTCTGGTCACAGCAGGTCTTTACCGGAAAAGGTCAGCCACCGCAGGAAGTCAACGACGCGGCAGCGATGAAAGCGTCTGTATCATCAACACTGGGCAGCGTCGGCTATATCGACTCCACCCAGGTTGATGATTCCGTGAAAGTCATTCTGAAGCCGTAACCGGCTTCAGAAACCTTTCGGTACGGTTTGGGCCTCGACGAACTCGAAGAGGCCCTCAACACCCCCTTCACGGCCTACGCCGGATGCCTTCATCCCACCGAACGGTGCTTCAGGTGTCGGTCCGGTACCCGTATTCCAGCCCACATGACCGAACCGCAAACCGCCAATCACCCGGCTGGCACGCGCCGCATCCGCAGTGAAGACATAAGCTGCCAACCCGAATTCGGTATCATTGCCCGCCTCAATCACTTCATCTTCATTACTGAACGTCGCCATCGGCACCAGTGGCCCAAAGGTTTCTTCCTGTGAACAGCACATATCGCGGGTCGTTCCGGTGACCACCGAAGGCGGATAGAACAGGTCGTTACCGCTAAGCGACGAGGGATCCTTGCCTGCGATCAGCTTTGCGCCCTTGGCAATTGCATCTTCCACGTGTCGGCGGACCTTATCGAAACCGGCCTTGTTAATCAGCGGCCCGACATCCACTCCGTCTTTCATGCCATCACCGACCTTCAAAGCGTTGACCTTTTGAGCCACCTTTTCACTGAAGGCATCGACGACTTTTTCATGGACGAACACCCGGTTGGCGCAGACACAAGTCTGGCCACCACCGCGGAACTTGTTGGCCATCAGGTTATCCGCTGCGGCATCAAGATCGGCGTCATCAAAGACAATAAACGGTGCGTTACCGCCCAGCTCCAGCGCCAGCTTTTTCACCCAACCGGTACTGTCGGCCATCAGCGTGCGGCCTACTTCCGTTGAACCGGTAAAGCTGATCATCGGCACGTCCGGTGATTCACAGAACAACTTGCCAATCATGCTGGATTTACCCATCACCAGATTGACCATGCCCGCCGGCATATCCACTTTGTCGTGAATCAGCTGGAACAGGGCAATCATGGTCAGCGGCGTTTCACTGGCGGGTTTGATAATGGACGGACAGCCTGCCGCCAGCGACGCTGACAGCTTCTTGGCGATCATCCCGATCGGGAAGTTCCAGGGCGTAATCAGTGCCGCAACACCGATCGGACGATAGTGAACCGTCCAGGTGCAATCCTTGGGCTTTTCGTCAATTTCGTGGGCGTCCAGTACTTCAATGTTCTTCGCACAATAATCAAAGAAACCGGCCGCATATTCGACCTCGCCCTGCGCCTCCTTGAGGGGTTTGCCATGCTCCAGGCACAGGATTCGACCGACTTCGTCCTTGTTCTCTCGCAACGCATCGCGAATCCCGCCAAGCCAGCGACGCCGGGTCTCCAGATCATAAGGCTCTGTCAGCCTGAGGGCCGCCTTCGCTTCACTGATCGAGCGCTTAACTTCGTCCTCGGACATCGACGCCACCGCAGCGATCACTTCGCCTGTCGCCGGGTTATAAACATCGAAAGTCTGACCTGTGGATGTTTTAACCCACTGCCCCCCGATATAACCATCCAACTGCGTCAATAACGGTGACTGAATCATGTCGGCTCCTTGTATGGATTTACATCGATTCATAGTGGCTGATGACATGGCGTTGGACAAGTCTTGTGCTTTTCGACACATCATGACGGCGTTAAATTAGCCTATTGACGGGTTGAGTCCGGAGGATTTCGGTGCCTATACTCAGCTCAAAGCATCCCTGATCGAGGGCCTGAACCAGAGCAATCAACCAAATCCATTACCCGCATGTTGGGAGCCGTGGCCATGAAAGCGTTTTTCCACCCCGCACAGGATCTGCATATTCCGCGCACTTACTTTACCCGCGGCCAGATGCGACAGCCTCAGGAAATACCGGATCGTACCGGCCTGATGCTTGAGGGCCTGAAATCCATGGACATTCAGGTACTGGAGCCGGCCGATCAGGGTGCAGGTCCGATCTCGGCGGTGCATGACCTGGGTTATCTCCGTTTTCTGGAATCCGCTCACCGGCGCTGGAAAGCGATCCCGGAAGACTGGGGTGACGAGGTAATGTCGAATATCTTCGTGCCCTCCCCCAACCCCTTGCGCGGCATTCTGGCCGAAGCCGCCCGTTACCAGGCGGATGGCAGCTGCCCGATTGGCGAAAACACCTGGACAGCGGCGTACTGGTCAGCACAATCGGCATTGGGTGCAGCTGATGCCCTGATCGCCGGTGACCGCACGGCTTATGCCATGTGCCGCCCGCCCGGGCACCACGCACGGCGCGATGCAGCTGGTGGCTTTTGTTACCTTAACAATGCCGCTATTGCCGCCCAATCACTCACCCGCACCTTCCCCAGAATTGTCGTGCTCGACACCGACATGCATCACGGACAGGGCATTCAGGATATTTTTTACCAGCGGGACGATGTGCTCTACATCTCGATTCACGGGGATCCGACCAACTTCTATCCCGTCGTAAGCGGCTTTGAAGACGAGCGAGGCGAAGGTCCGGGTCTTGGCTACAACATCAACCTGCCGATGCCTCACGGCTCATCCGAAGCCGATTTCTTTGCTCGACTGGAAGAAGCGATGGCGGCCATCAAGCTGTTCCAGCCGGATGCGATTGTGCTGGCACTGGGCTTCGATATTTACCAGAACGACCCGCAGGCCAAGGTGTCGGTCACGTCCGAGGGGTTCAGTAAACTGGGCGCACGGGTCGCGAAAGCCGGCCTGCCCACGCTCGTGGTTCAGGAAGGCGGTTACGATCTGGAGACGCTGCCTGAAAACGTGCGGCAGTTTGTCAGCGGGCTGGAGGGGCTTTCGTTATAGGCTGACGCGCATTGAGAACACCCTTCTACCACGAATCCCGGGGTTAAACGATTTCGGGACTGACTTGAAAATGCCATCCGCAGTTCACTGTGCTGTCACACAGGCGAACTAGGATCTGGCTTGCGGGCGACGCCGGACGCATCGCGCCGCAAGCCATCGCGTCAGGAACGCCGCTTCAGGCCCCCGGGCAATCGGGGTGCCATGCAGGCGTTCATCGGGTTAACAGTTTATCGGGTTAACAACAGGAGGATGTGACACATGCGAACGTCATCAGCTTCAGCTCACCAGCCCTATCCCGTCGAGAATGTTCAGGCAGAAATTCTCTCTATCTTCGATCACCTTACGCGCGACGAAACCCGCGAAAAGGAACGCGCCGCCGCAAAACGCCGGCTTGCCGCCCGACGCGCGATCGAGCAACACTTCGAGCGCAAGGCGCTGGAAGATGCCATTCGCGACGGATGGGACGTGTAATCCCGGAAATCGCCTGAACGATGATTACATCTCGGACTGACAAACACTCAGCCCGGGGAGTAAACCAGAATATTGTCGCGACCGGCTGCCTTGAGGTGGCCGGCGTGAACCTGACTCATCATGCCTTTTTCGCAGTACAGCAGATAACGGCGATCGGGCTGTAGCTCGTCCATGCGCTCCTGCAATTCATAAAACGGAATGCGAAGAATTTCATTGTTGGTCAGGTGCAAGGGTGAGCGCTCTTCCTCCGTCGGATGGCGCACGTCGATGATGACATCCGCAATGGCCGGAGTCTGCACCAGTTCCACATCTTCCGGCGTGGTCACCGTATCCAGCACCCGGTGAATCGGGATATCGACCCGCTCTTCAATGGCTCGTGCCAGCACCGCCATATCCATCTTGGATTCTTCTTCCTCAACCCGGTGCAGACGGGCACGTGTGACGGGTTTCTGGGAAATAACACCACAGTATTCGGGCATGTTCCGCGAGAAAACCTCGGTGCCAATCTGGTCTGCAAGCTTGATGATGTCCATCTTGTCCATGGTGATCAGCGGTCGCAGAACGACTTCCTCACTGGCTCGATCCACCACGTTAAGGTTGGTCAGCGTCTGGCTCGATACCTGTGCCACCGCATCGCCGGTAATCAAAGCCTTGGCATTGTTGGCACGGGCAATTTCAGAGGCGGCCTTGAGCATCATGCGCTTGAGAATAACGCCTGTATGACGCGAATCGACTGACCTGACAATTTCGGCAACCACCGCTTCAAACGGCACTGAAATAAACTTCACAGAGTGGGACGCGCCGTAGCGGGACCAAAGGTAATGGGCCACCTGTTTGACGCCGACTTCATGGGCACTGCCGCCCAGATTGAAGAAAAGAAAATGGGTCCGCATCCCCCGGCGCATGCTCAGGTAGGTGGATACTGACGAATCGAAACCACCGGAAATCAACGTCAGTGCTGATTCAACCGTGCCCAGCGGATAGCCGCCAATGCCTTCATAGCGCTGCGCCACCACATGAAAGCGATCATCGATTACTTCCACCCGCACCAACTCGTCAGGCTGGCGCAGATTGACGCCGGCCGCTTCGGAATTTTCCATCAGCACCCCGCCGAGGTGGCGCTCGAGATCGCCTGAGGTGAAGCTGTGCTTGCCGGTGCGTCGCACCCTTACTGCAAAGGTTTTTCCCTTGAGATACTCGCCGAATACCGCCAACACGCGTTCGCTGACACCGTCAAAATCCACAAACGGGTAGTCCTGAACAACCAGAATATTGCTGATACCGGGAATGCGCTGCAGCAGATCGATCAGTTTATCGCCCCGCGTATTGTCCGATGGCACCTGAACATCGATCCGGTCCCAGCTGCCATCCACCTTGATGCGATCGTCGACACGCCGCAGCAGCTTGCTGATATTCTGCCGTAACTGCCTAATCTGTTGGCGGCGAACGGGTTTGCTTTTGATCGCCACTTCGGCGCTGGGTCTGATCAGAAAATTCATGGGCAATCCGGGGTATCAGTCGATGGTTAACGCGCCAGTTTACCGCGTTGAAGCAGGATCGAAAAATCGGGTGTTACCGAAACGCAGGTATTCGGACCAGGTTATGGCAACCAGACAGAGCAACACCGTGCTGCAACAGCACTCCATAAAGCAGCTAAACGCGTTACACTGATTTCTTTCTACCTTTTTGTTCTAACAAGGATCCAGACTCAATGACGCAGGAAACCGTCAACGCACTGGTGTCGCCGGAAGGCAGCCTCGAAGTGCTATCCAGCCACGAAGTCAATCTGCTCAAAGACAAGAGCGAAGGCGGTCTCTACCGCCTGTTTCGCCGCTGCGCGCTGGCGGTGATGAATATCGGTGCCGAAATCGACGACTGTAAAGACCTGATGGAGCGCTACGCCGATTTCGATATCCGGCTGGTACCGCAGCCGCGCGGTCTGAAGCTTGAACTGGTGAATGCACCGGCGCAGGCGTTCGTCGATGGCCATATGCTGCGCGGGATCCGCGAACACCTGTTTTCGGTGCTGCGGGACATCATCTATACCCACTCGATGCTCACAGCCGACCCGGGTATCGCCAGGGAAAGGCCTGACGACACCACCAATCTGATATTCCATATTCTACGCAACGCCCGGGCACTTCAGGCCGGCCGTCATCCGGATATCATTGTGTGTTGGGGAGGGCACTCCATCAGCCGGGAAGAATATGTCTACAGCAAGGAAGTCGGCCATGAACTGGGGCTGCGAGGCCTGAGTATCTGCACCGGCTGCGGCCCGGGCGCAATGAAAGGACCGATGAAAGGTGCCACCATCGGCCATGCCAAACAGCGGGTTAAAACCGGGCGCTACATCGGCATTACCGAGCCCGGCATTATCGGCGCCGAGCCACCCAATCCGATCGTCAACGAGCTGGTGATCATGCCGGATATCGAGAAGCGACTGGAAGCATTTGTTCGCGCGGGCCACGGCATCATTGTGTTCCCCGGAGGCGCCGGCACGGCGGAAGAAATCCTGTACCTGCTGGGCGTGCTGCTACATCCGGACAACAAGGACCTGCCCTTCCCCGTAGTGTTTACCGGGCGCAAGGAGAATGCAGCCTATTTCGAGATGATTGACCGTTTCATCCGCAACGCACTCGGCGACGAAGCTGCAGAGCGCTATGACATCATCATCGATGATCCGGATCGCGTCGCCCAGACCATGAGGCAGGGAATGGAAGAAGTTCAGGCGTTCCGCCACTCCAAACAGGATGCTTACTACTTCAACTGGCTGCTGACAATTGACCCGGTATTCCAGCAGCCGTTTGAACCCACACATGCCTCAATGCGGGCGCTGGAGCTCCACCGTAATCAACCGGCGCACCTCGTCGCGGCCAACCTGCGCAAAGCATTCAGCGGGATTGTGGCCGGTAACGTGAAAGAACAGGGAATTCGACTGGTCGAACAGGAAGGGCCATTTGAGATCGCCGGCGATCCCGTGTTACTGGAACCTCTGGAAGCCCTGCTGACAGCGTTTGTGCAGCAAGGCCGAATGAAACTGCCAGGCTCGGCCTACAAGCCAAGCTATCGCATCGTTAACGCCTGATCAAACTTGGGCCAATACTTCACGTTGCTCTAAAAGTATTACCCGCTAAAGCTGGACAGTAGCAACGCCCTTGTAGCGGAAGCTTCAGCTTTCGAGCAGCACGCAGGGCTGCCATTAACAGACGCGGAAAATCAAGGAGCCTTTCGGCTCCACCAAAGCTGAAGCTTCGGCTACAGGGGCCTCAACAGAGGCCCGGTATCGTTACTCTAAATCGCGATAGATCTGATTATTTGCCGCCATCAGCCGGCAGACTGGCGTAGTAGGCGGCCAGATTTTCAATATCCGCATCGGTCAGCGCAGCCGCCTGGGCTTGCATGATCGTTGCCTGCCCACCACTGCGCAAATGTGCCTTGTAGGCTTTCAGCGCCATTACCAGATACTGCTCGTTCTGGCCCGCCAGATTCGGGTACATCGGAATCTGTGCCTTACCGTTCTGACCGTGACAAGCCGCGCACACGGCCGCTTTCGCCTTGCCGGCCTCAACATCGCCAGCGGCACTAACAGCAACCGGTAGTATCAGCAGCACACTGGCCACCATCATTTTCAGCTGAATCATTATCTCTCACCGTCATTGTTATGATCGTCTGCGGCGGCTATTTCCATTTCCGCAGCAGAACTGCTGGCTTTTTATAACACGGAATATGCCCGGATAGAGAGCACCAATCAATCGTTGCGATATGAACCTGCATCACCGGAGATTCGTTTCAGCGGCGTTTGCAACGGGTGACAGCACCCCCGTCTTGGCGGCATTATTGGTGACAAATGCCCGTTATCCGTTGTCGGCGCCCATCGCCCTCCCTAATTTTTACAATCACGCCATCAGGAGTTGCTGATAGTCCATGACCATTCACGCTGAAACCATTGCCTGCATGGAAGGTTCTGCCGGCCTGATCACACTCGACTCGCCCCGCAGCCTGAATGCACTGTCTGAAGATATGATTATCGCCATGCAGAGGCACCTTGATGCCTGGGCCGAAGATCCCGATATCTGCCTGGTGATTCTGCAGGGCGCTGGCGAACGGGCCTTTTGCGCCGGCGGCGACATCCGCCAGCTGTATGACGTGCTGGGCACTGACCAGTCAGAAGCCGAAGCCACCCGCTATTTCAATGCCGAATATCGCCTCGACTACACCCTTCACACTTACCGTAAACCCCTGATTTGCTGGGCGCACGGAGTCGTGATGGGTGGTGGACTCGGGCTACTTGCCGCCAGCCGATACCGGCTACTGACGCCGTCCGCACAACTGGCAATGCCGGAGATCAGCATCGGCCTCTTTCCGGATGTGGGCGCAGGTTATTTCCTGAACCGATTGCCGGAAGGCATGGGGCTCTTTCTTGGCCTCACTGGCGCCCGCCTGAATCAGATCGACAGCCTGCGCATTGGCCTGGCCGATATGACGGTGCCTGAAGACGGCTTTGATGCCCTGATCCAGCGCATTCGGGATTCTCGCTGGCGTGGTGAAGTGGCCGCCGATGACAACCGCCTGTATCGCCTGCTGAACCAGTTTTCCAATGAACATCAAACACCACACCTGAAAAGCGAACTGGCTGATCACGAGCAGTTCATCGCCACCATCTGCCGTGGCGAGTCATTGCCGGATATTGTGCGTGACCTGCTGGGCCGGGATAGTGAAAGCAGCTGGTGGCAAACGGCTATCAACAATCTGCGAAGCGGCTGCCCGACTTCGGCGTGGCTGGTATTTGAGCAACTCAAGCATGCCCGCCAGTTGTCGCTGAAGGAGATTTTCCGGACTGAACTGGCGATGGCAGTTAATTGTTGTGCCGGGAAAGATTTGAAAGAAGGTATTCGCGCGCGTCTGATCGACAAGGACCAGCAACCAAAATGGCAATACAGCAGCGTGGAAGAACTGAGCGCGGATGATGTCGCCCGCTACTTCACGCCGCCCTGGCCGCCCACCGACAATCCGCTTGCGGAACTGGACTGACCCGCACTCGAAGCAACCTCTTTAGCGCTCGGCGCCCGCCTGCACCAATAGCATTTCGAGATCCCGGTATCGTTTGGCGCGGGCAATGTCGAGGGCCGTCGTGCCATCTTCTGCGCGGTAGGTGGCATCGGCGCCTGCCGCGATCAGGACTTCCGCCGTCAACAGATCACCGTTGTCTACCACATGCATCAGCAGCGATTTACCATCCGGTGCAATATTTACATTCCCGCCCGCACCCAGCAGCGTTTTCACTACCGACAGGTTACCCGCCTCCGCTGCGGCACCAACCGGTGTTTGACCGCTGCCACCGCTGGCGTTTACGTCGGCACCTGCTGACAGCAGCAGCTTCACTAGCCGCTGTGAACCGTCCGCCGCAGCGGCGATCAGCGGGGTGACCCCATTGCCATCCTGCAGGTTCGGATTGGCCCCTTGTTTGAGCAGAAACCAGGCTACACGGTCATGACCATTGGCAGCGGCAGCGGTCAGCGGTGTGCCTTGCGCTGTTACCACGTTGAGTGAGGCTCCACTGCTGGCAAGGGATTGCACCTGATCCACATCACCACCGATGGCGGCCTGAACCAGGGGCGATGCAGACGCCTGAGTGACGTCAAGATTGGACGGCGGTGGCGTGCCGGCACAACCGGCCAGAGCCAGCGAGAACACCAGGGCAGCGAGAAAGGCGGCACGCATGGCCATGAATCACATCCTTGTTGATTGTTGGGCCACCATTTTGCCCAACAGGCCAACCTGATTTAAAGCGAGTAAGTCACAGTTGATGGGTTACAGCAGCTGAATCTGCTTTTCACGGGCGCCTGAAAGCGAATATCAGGCCCTACTGCTGGTCCAGCCAGGCCAACACACTGCGTGCCATGTCGCGCAATACACGTTCGCCCTGTTTTCGTCCGCTGCAGGCTCCAGCAGTCTGAAGCGCCTCCCAGCGCCAGTGCTGGAGCACGGCCCTGCACCAGAGCCCCTCGCTGTCCGCCTGCGCCAGATTGCCGGCAACTCCCGCCTGCAATGACAGCCTGAGCAACGGCAATCGGGACAATTCAAACTGCCGGGACCCTTCACTGAAAGCCATCAACTCCGACCGGTCCGCAACGGATAGAGACGGCGCTGCACCCCAGCTATCGGTGAGCGCCCAGACCAACGCCACGTCCAGATCCGCAAATTCGTTAACCAACAGCCAGGGCCAGTGTTCGGCAAAACGGACGGCCAGCCGTTCGATGACCTGCTGGCCGTCCGCTGAAAGGGGGGCTCCCATCTGCACTGTAAACTCGCCACTGCTTGCCGCCCGATGTAATCCCAGACGCAATGGCTTCAGCCCGCACCCCTGCCAGAACCGCAGCAAGGCCGGCGTGGCGCCGAAGCTGGTACCAAACAGATCAAGCCCCTCGGCACCGATTGCCTGGCGGGCAGCCTCAACCAACTGCCGACCGCCCCCCTGACTGCGCAGATCGGCATGGACGGCTATTCGCACGACCCGTGCCATGCGCGCCATAGCCGCCTCGGCCAGCGCGCCATGCGACGCCAGCGATTGCGCCAGAAGATGTCCACGGGGGCGTCGCTCACCGCGCATCACGCTTTTCGCCATGGCTGCATCCAGTCCGCCCTCGCGTGTCAGCCAAAGCACGCCCACGATTGCGCCCTCATCTGCGCGCGCGATCCAGCTTTGAGCTTGCACGTCATCCAGCCATTGCCGGAGATCACCCGGCGTGGTGCGGTAATGGGCGTCAGTCAGCAAACCGAATGCTTGCCTGAGCTCGGCCAAGTCCGCCTGAGCCGGCTGCCAACGTTCAATCGTCACTTGAGAAGCAAGGCTGCTTTCCGCCAGCGAGGCGCTATCGGCATCCAGCAGGAACAGACGGGAGACCAGGTGCTCCAGCGGGTCGCCGCTCCGCCAGCGAATAGGCTGGATTAAGCGACAGCTTTGCCATTGTGGCGTTAATCGGTCGAGCACTTCCCGGAAACGCACATCAAAGCCTCGCCCGGTGCCTTCGTAGCCGTGAACTGTTGTGGCAAAAACAACGCGAGGCCAACTCGCCAGGATCGACTCCAATAGTGGTGCCGGGAGCCCGGCTGCCTCGTCTACCAGAATCAGTTCCGCTGCAGGCCTTTCCCGCAACAAGACGTCTGCAGGTATGAAAACCAGCTCGCGGCCATTGGTGGCCAGCGAAAACGGCGTACGAGAAGCCTCCGGCCACGCCGCCTGTGCGGCAGAAAACAGATGATCAACCGCTTCTGCTCGGGGCGCGGTGACAATCACGCGTTCCCGCTTGTCACGCAGCAGGTGCACCGCAGCCCGCCCCAGCGCAGTCGACTTTCCGCGCCCCCGGTCCGCGCGGACAACCAGTGGCCGGCGCCTGCGGCCTTCGCCGGTACGGATTATCCGGGCGATGGCCTGTTGCTGGCAGGGTGTATCCCCCGGACAGAAGCCCACACTCGCAGCAGGTAGAGACAGATCGGAAGGTGTCATGCCCTCGCGGTTCAGGCGCAATACTGAAGGATCGCCTGCTATAACAGACGCAAGATGAGCGGCGAAAGGATGATGCGCGGTGTCCGCAAGGCCGGTGCGGGGATAATCAGGATCAGCAAAAGTCGGCCATTGGTCGAGCGGTGGCATCAGCCAGATCAGCAACCCACCCGCTCGAAGTGTACCGGCGATAGCAGCGAACGCATCCGGTGGCGTTCCCTGCCAGCCATCCCAGACCACCAGATCCAGCTCACGGCCGAGCCAGCGACTGGCTTGATGGGCTGGAATCAAAGTGACAGAGCCCAGCCCCGGCTGCTTGTCCCCCACCCACAATGTCTGACCGGACGCGCTCTGACCGACCGTCGCCGCATAGTCACGGGCATAACTCCGGGCATCAGCGGCATTCCCTTCCACCAGCACCAGCCGGCGCTCACCCTGGTCTGCCAGCATCTCCTGCCACAACCTCAATGCCGCTGCAGTGGGCCAGCCAGCCGATGTCCGGTCGTTCAGCTCAGTCACGCCCGGTGCACTCAGTTCAGGTCAATCGAGTGGCGTTTCAGATCTGGCAGCGCGCAATGCTCAAGTGCGGCCTGATGAGTGGCACGCAAGCGGACCCGGGGAGCGCATTCGGCCTCCAGGGCCTCCTGCCAGCGGGGGGCACACAGGCACCACTGATCGCCGGCTTTAAGGCCGGGAAACCCAAACTCGGGCCGCGGCGTCGACAAGTCATTGCCGGTAGTTTTGGAAAAGCTGAGAAATTTGTCGGTCAAGACCACGCACACCGCGTGAACACCGAAATCGTCGGGCCCGACATTGCAGCAGCCGTCCCGATAGAAGCCGGTTTCCGGATCTTTACTGCAGCTTTCCAGCACTTCACCGAGCACATTGACGGATTCAAACAGGTCTATGGCCATGGGAATTCTCCCGAGCGGGTCAACCGCACTATGAAAAATGATCGGCCATTATGGATGAGGGGCGGGTGTCATGCCAGAATAGCGCCCATGCCAACAGCCCTGCCGCCCCATCTTACTGACGAACAACACGCCATCATCACCGCCGGTTACGAACACGCGCTGATTACCGCCGTCGCCGGCAGTGGCAAAACCACCACGCTTGCCTGGCGCATTCGCTATCTGCTGGAACAGGGCCATGATCCCACCCGCATCCTGGTGCTGATGTTCAACCGCAGTGCCCGCAATGACTTTCAGGGCAAACTGCGCGACGTCACCCGTGACACCGGTCTGGGACTACCAGAGGTTCGCACCTATCACGCCATGGGGTTCCGGCTCTACAAACGCTTTGTGCGCGAGGGCTACCTGCCGGATTTCGCCGACAACATCCTGTCGGATCAGGAAATCAACTTTCAGGTCTGGCAACTGACCCGGCAGCTGGCGCCGGAATCGCTGCAGGACGAGATCAAGCGCGGCAAGAAGGACTACATTGAGACTGCCAGCCACTTTATCGATCTGGTCAAAACCACCCTGTCACCGGTGGAAATCGTGTTTGAGCAGCTCGGCTATGGTGAAAAACACCGCTACCTGATCGATCTGTTTCACGGCTTTGAGCAATGGCGCAAACGCAACAGCCGCATCAGTTATGCCGACATGCTGTACGAACCTGTTATGGCGATTCACCAGAACCCGCCGTTACAGCGGTTGGTGGCCAACAAGATGGATCTGGTGATGGTGGACGAATATCAGGACACCAACGAAATCCAGCATCTGTTGTTGCGCTATATCGCCGGCGAACGGGCCCGGGTAACCGTCGTGGGCGATCCGGATCAGACCATTTACGAGTTCCGTGGCGCCCAGCCGGATTTCATTCTGAGTCGCTTCGGCGAGGAGTTTGAAAGCCCGCTTGAGCAGACCCTCAGCTTCACCTTCCGCTACGGTCATCAGGTAGCACTGCTGGCCAACCACCTGATCAGCCACAATACCGGTCGCAAGGATGTACTCTGTCACGCGCACCCTTCAACGCCGGCTACCCATGTCGAGCTCCACGAAACCACGCAGGACAGCGACGTGGTGTTGAGACTGGTGGAACAACAACGGGATGGCGGCCACCCGCTTGAAGCCGTGGCCATCCTTTTCCGGGTCTGGAGTCAGAGCGTACCGATCGAGCTGAAGCTGTTGGCCCGCCAGATTCCCTACCGCATCGACAGCAGCAAGGGTGCGCTGTTTACCCGCGAGGTGGAAGCCATCACCCACATGATGCGCGTATGTGCCGGTCATTTGCCCAAGTGGCCACCGGAAGCACGACTCGAGACAGCCCGCAGCCTTCTGCGCTTCCCCCATGTCGGCTTGCGCGAAGCGGAGCTGAACAACCTGGCCCAACTGCTTTCGCGGTTTGAGAATGACTGGGGCCAGCGCCTTCTGGATCTTGAGTTCGATGCCATCGGCCCGATGCCCACCAAAAAGCTCAAGGCACTCGGCAATACCCTGATTGTACTGAACGATTTCAAAGGATCCGCCAGCGACCTGATCGCCCGGTATGCGGATGCGACGGAACTGTTTGAGGGCATTCGCAGCCTTGCCATGACCCACGAAACCGCCGACGAACGAATCGATACCGTGCGCGGGTTTCAGCATTACATCAAAAGCCTTGATGTGGGCGTTCCCGAAGCACTGAATCATCTGGATGTTCTGCGGACTCAGGCCCAGCAAACGGATGCGGGCGGCGTGCAGCTTTCAACAATGCACCGGACCAAAGGGCTGGAGTGGCCGATCGTCATCATTCCCGGCTTGCAGGAGAAGTACCTGCCCCACACAGCCCGTCAAACGGACGACATCCGCAGCCTGGTCGAAAGCGAGCGCCGCCTGCTCTATGTCGCCCTGACCCGCACCCGGCAAGCTCTGCACCTGATCACCCGACCGGATTCAAACACGCCTCACCTGGACGGTGACCAGAGCCGCAGCCGTTTCATTCATGAGCTCTGCTTTCCCTTGTCGGCCGATATGGGCGGGCAACTGGACAACCGTCAAGCAGACTCGGCCGGTTCGCAGATCAGGCTCAGCACACCTCTCACCGCCATCAGCCAGCGCTATGCCCAGCGCGAAGGCGTCACCCTCACCTCGTCCTGCAGTGCCACGGACAGCCCACTAGCCGACGCTCCGATATGGCACCAGTCGCGCATTATCCACGCAGTGCTCGGGGCCGGCCTGATTCTGAGTGAAGAAGAGCGCGCCTTCGATGTTCGTTTTGACAGTGGCGAGACCCTGACATTCAGTAAAAAGAGTGCTCACCTGTATTTTCGACCAGCTGACACACCCTGAAGCCAACGGAAAATTGATCAAATTGCACCCGGAAAGATGTTATTTCTGCAATATTTGCCTCAAAACCTGTCCAATATGAATCTCATCACTTAAATTGTTCGTAAGAGGTTGAATGCTCGATAAAGCGCTCACCCAAAAATAATAAGAAGATTAACGACGATACAAATAACCGAATGAACAGGAGGTTCCAATGACCCTGATGCGTCCTTTTGCAGCAGCCGCACTCATGGCGGCCGTAGCGACACCGGCTATGGCTGAAGAAGTCGATCAACAAAAAATTTATATCAATCCGTTCATGGGCTTTCAGCTCTTTGACGATAAACGGGATCTAAGCGAAACCGCCACCTTCGGCGCCGGACTTGAATACCGCTTTCTGCCCAGCTGGGCGCTGGAAGCTGTCTGGTCACGGGGCGACGCAGACCGTAAATACGTGCCTGGCGGTAGCGATTTTGACGATTACCGCCTGGATGGCCTGTACTACTTCGGCGAAATCCAGGATACCTGGAACCCGTACCTGGCCACCGGTGCCGGCCATACCGAGTTTGAAGCACTGGGTGGCGGCATCAATGGCGAGACCCGCCTGAACGTTGGCGGCGGTGTGCGCTATAACATTAGCGACAACCTCTCCCTGCGCGGTGATATCCGTGAATTCTATAGCCTGGACGAAGAAGCCTTCGACACGCTTGCAACGGTCGGTATCAGCATCGGCTTCGGTATGGCCGGTGCCAAGTCTGAGCCTCAGGATAGCGACAATGACGGCGTCATGGATGACACCGATCAGTGCCCCAATACCGCACCAGGCGCTCAGGTTGACGCGACCGGCTGCGAAATCGAAGCCGACGCTGACAATGACGGCGTAGTCGACAGCCAGGATCAGTGCCCCAACACGCCTGCTGGCGCCGAAGTGAACAGCACAGGCTGTGAGCTCGATAGCGATAACGATGGCGTGGTCAACAGCAAAGATCAGTGCCCGGGTACCGAAGCAGGTGCAACGGTTGATGAAAAGGGTTGTACCGGTGTCACCGAAGCGGTTGAAACCTTCACGCTTGAAGTCCAGTTCCCGCTGAACAGCGCCGTTATCGGCGACCAGTATGACAGCGAACTCCAGCGTGTGGCCGACTTCATGGAAGAGCATCCGGAAACCGTTGTTGAAATTGCAGGCCATTCCGATAGCAGTGGTAAAGCAGAATATAACCAGGCGCTGTCACAGCGTCGTGCAGAAGCCGTTGCCAAGCGTCTGACCAACCGTCTGGGCGTGGAGCAATCACGGGTTTCAGCCACCGGTTATGGTGAATCAGAGCCTGTAGCGGATAACTCAACAGCCGCTGGCCGTGCCGACAACCGTCGGGTTGAAGCGCGGATTCAGATAGAGCGGTAAGTATGACGCTCTGAATCAAAAGCCGCCCGCGTCAGTTATGGCCCGGGCGGCTTTTTTTTACTCAAAGGGTTCTTGTCAATATGCGCCGTCACGTCTTTCTGTTCGCTGGAATCCTGTTGCTAAGCGCAAGCGCATCAGCCCAAGTCTATAAATGCGAAGGCCCCGAGGGCGTGCGCTATTCCGACAGCCCCTGCGGAGAAAATGCTGAGCGCATTACCATTCCGGACAACCGAATTGGTGGCAGCTTTAACAGCAACCTGCCCCCACAGCCCGAACCCGCAACCGAACAAGCGCAACCCGAAGAACGGGCCGCAAGCTCCAACCCGCCGAGCCCCTGCAAGTTCATCAACTCCACTGACCTGCGGCGTTATATCATCCGTGAACAAGTCGTGAAGGGAATGACCAAGGACAACGTGCTGGACGCTTTTGGCCGGCCACCGGAAACCTATCCGACACCTCAGGAAACCTGGGTGTACTCCACGGATTACTACGGCATGCTCTACGAATTGACCTACGTGTACTTTCGGGATGGCTGCGTTGAGAAGGTGGTCTACCGCAAACCCTGACGTTCCGTTTGGTTGATTTTCAAACAGGCATCAATCAACAGGTTACGCGGTGTCGACTCCCGTTCACAAAAAGTGCCCCATCGCACCTGAAACCCCTGCTCCTGCAGGTACAGCACGTAATCCAGCACCAACCAGAGCTCGAGTGGCCGTCGGAAAAGATGCTGCACCAGCTCGTGCTGTCGCACCTGCAGCAGTCGCTGCTCGCCATAAGCCTGCCATTTTGGATAATCAACATTCACAGACAAATTCAGCGCTTTAGTCTGGGCGGCCCAGCGACAGAAGCCGGAAAAATCTCCCTGATTCAAATGCGTTGGAGACGTTGGTACCGGCAGGTAGTCATCACTCGAGCGCAGCACTCGTTGCAACCCGTCAAACCCCAGCCGCCAGGCTCGCAGACGTTCTCTCTGCACTGTTTCCCTGGCCGGCGCCGTCACCGTTTCCTGAACCGCCAGACGACTCTCCCGGGTGCTCAAGGCCAGCCGGTCAGACTGCGAGGACACGAAATGTGACAGCGGGGTATGGCGAGTATCCCGGGTCAGGTGATAACAACAAGGGGAGAAGCTGATACGCGGCAGCCGCTGCTGCACGCTCCGCGTCAACAGGCGCTTGTGAAGGTCGCCACAGGCATGCAGCGCTACCGCGTGAGTGTCGGCCGGCATCTGAAGCGAAGGCGCGAGCACGTCCTGCTCGTGTATCGTCACCGCATCACCATAGCGTCGGGCAAGGGCGTTGCCTTGCTGAACCAGCGACGATGCCCACTCCATTCCGCACACACCTGACGGTGCAGTCGAAGCCAGGGTGCGCGCCAGGTGCCCTTTGCCACAGCACCAGTCCAGAACCCTGTGAGACAGCGGCTGTATCGCCCCGGCAAACCGACCCGCCTGCAAACGTTTGCGACCGGGCATATCCACTGCTCGGGTTTCCGGAAGGCTCAGATCAGCACCCGACAGGTCGGGTAGTCGAATCAGGGACGACCTTTGCGCCAGTGCCGGCACATCCTCACTCAGCAGATCCGCCAGTTGGTCTGGATGCTGCTCATAGAAATCACAGTTCGCGCTGTCGAAAGCACCGAGGCGTCGGGCCGTGGCAGAATACGCCACGCGCCACTCAGGTTCCGGCGTTGCAAATGGCACGTATTGCCAGAGCGCGCGATGATCCCGAAGCCAGGTATTCAAGGCCAGCCAGTGCTGATCGGATGGCACGTCTGCACCGCAGCCTGCAATCAGTTCAGGCATCCTTGCGATCCGCGTGACCCAGCGACCTCTCGGGCGAGACAACATCACGCACAACCTGCTTCAGCTCTGTGATCTCGGGAAACCGGCCCGCCTCTTTGCGGGACCAGACCCGCTGCCCGTCAGCGTAGACTTCAAAAACGCCACCGCTGCCCGGTTTCAAGGTCAATTCGGTGATTTCGTCTTCGAATGTGCTCAGCAGCTCCTGCGCCATCCAGGCAGAACGGAGCATCCAGCGGCACTGGGTGCAATAGTGAATTTCAATCCGGCTCGACATGAAACAGCTCCGTTATGAGAGATAGGTAACCTCTGACTGAGGCTATTTTCGCGCACTCTATCGCGCCTTGGCCAGACACTCCCGACGCCTACCCCCTTCCTTGCCATCATTGGGCAACCTGTATATTCTCGCCCTGTCGGTTTCCTTCGGGAACCAGGGAGCCTTTGAAAGAGGCTCCTAATAGGGAATTCGCCGCGAGACTGCCTGTTGAGCTATCCGTTCAACGATCCGCGAACCGAAACTGCCCCCGCAACTGTAGGCGATGAGCAAGGCCCCTTCGTAGCCACTGGGAAACACATCCCGGGAAGGCCGGGCCTGCGATGATGCGCCAGTCAGGAGACCTGCCGACACGAGTTTCATAACGCCGGGCGGGGTGTCCCGGGGGAAGGAAGGTTAAAGCCTGTTTCATATTCCGGCGTGCACTCTTCGGCGCCTCTGGTAATCGGCGCTTCCGGACCACTGGACCCCCTTGTCCAATTCTCGTAGATCCGGAGACACGCTCATGCATCCCGTTCGCCAACTGCTGGCCGCGTTATTGATTCCGCCTGCATCCCATGCTGCTTTCGCCGCGACCCATTATCCGCTTTCGATGACCAATTGTGGGGTTGAACTCCGTTTTGAGTCAGCACCCGAACGCAGCGTCACCGTCGGGCAATCCGCCACCGAAATGCTCTACATGCTGGGACTCGTTGATACCGTTGAAGGCACATCAGTCTGGTTTAACCCGGTGTTGCCACAATTCAGTAAGATCAATGCTGGCATCGAGCGGATAGCGGACAACGACCCCAGCTTCGAAGCGGTAGTAAACAAGAAGCCCGATCTGGTGGCCGTTCAGTATGAGTGGCATGTGGGCTCCACCGGCAGCGTAGGCTCGCGTCGGCAGTTTCACGATCTCGGCATCAATACCTACATTATGCCCGCCGATTGCGACACCAAAAATAACGCCACCGGCGGCGATGGCACCCGGCTCGCTGCGTTCTCCACCTCGTCTGTTTACAAGGGCATTCACCAGCTGGCCACCATTTTCGACGTGCAGTCAGCAGGCGCAGCGCTGGTAGCCGATCTCAAAGCGCGCGAAGCCCAAGCTGTAATGCGCGCCGAAAACCTGGATCTGCCTGACGACCTGTCCGCTGTCTTCTGGTTCTCCTCTCCCGATCTCGAGACCGATCCCTATGTCGCCGGCCGTCTGGGTGCACCAGGCTACATGATGGAGAAGCTGGGCATCCGCAACGTTATCGAATCCGATGAGGAGTGGCCCACTGTCGGCTGGGAGACCATCGCCAAGGCTGATCCGGATCTGATTGTCATTGCCTACATGGATCGCCGTCGCTACGCCGCGGATGACGTGCAGAAGAAACGGGATTTTCTGCGTAAGGATCCGGTTGCCAGTCAGATGACAGCAGTGAAAGCCGGCCGTATTGTGGAAATGGATGCCCACGCCATGAGTGCCACAATGCGCACCATCTTCGGTCTTGAGTCACTGGCCGATGCCTTGTCGGACATGACGTTTACCCCATGAGCCCACTACTGGCAGCCGGAGCCTTCACCCGCCCTATCCTGCGCTGGTTCTGGCTGACGCCGCTTATTCTGGTGATTGCCCTGATTGCCGGCACCGCCATTGGTGAAACGTCGATCCCGATTGACATCATTCTCAAGGTACTGGCGAACAAGCTCTGGGATGCAGGCTATGCTGTTGATCCGATCGATTCCGGCATTGTCTGGAGTTACCGTCTGAGCCGGGCCATTGTCGCTGCCAGTTGCGGCACCGGCCTTGCGCTCGCCGGCGTTGTGCTGCAGGCGTTGCTGCGGAACCCGCTGGCCGACCCCTTCCTGATGGGCATCTCCGCCGGCGCCTCAACCGGTGCCGTCTCCGTAACCGTCGCTGGCCTGGGCGCAGGCGCAATCACGCTGTCCGCAGGTGCTTTCGCCGGCGCTTGCCTGGCCTTTGGGCTGGTGGTGGTGCTTGCCCGCGCGGCCGGCAGCGGCACGGGTGGTGGCGGGCGGGGTATTCAGACCGCAGGGGCGATCATCCTCGCCGGCATTGCCGGATCCCAGCTGTTCAATGCGCTTACGGCGTTCATCATTACCAAGTCCGCTAATGCAGAGGAAGCCCGTGGCATCATGTTCTGGCTGCTGGGCAGCCTCTCAGGAGTGCGCTGGGAAGACGTCATGCTTGCGGTACCCGCTGCTGTCGGCGGGCTGCTGGTATGCCTCTGGCACATGCGGGCATTGGATGCTTTCACCTTCGGTGTCGACAGCGCCTCTTCCATGGGAGTCGCTGTACGGCCAGTGCGGGGCATTCTGATCGGGGTCATGGCCCTGGTAACCGCGGTGATGGTATCCATGGTCGGTGCTATCGGCTTTGTGGGCCTGGTCATTCCCCATGCCATGCGCTTTATCGTGGGCAGCCAGCACGCCCGTCTGATTCCCGCCTCGGCACTGGCCGGCGCGGTCTTCCTGATTGGTTCGGATGTGCTGTCCCGCGTTCTGGTGCCTGGGCAGGTACTGCCTATCGGTGTCATCACCTCGCTGATCGGCGCACCGGCGTTTGCACTGATACTGATCCGTGGTACGGGGGCTCGATGAGACTGACAGCCGAACATCTGGACTGGACCGTACAGAGCAAAAAACTGCTTGATAACGTCAGTCTTACGGTCGAGCCCGGCCAGAACTATGGTCTGGTGGGGCCGAATGGCTCAGGGAAAACCACCCTGCTGAAACTTCTGGCCGGGCTGCGAAAGCCAAGAACCGGACAAGTGCTGCTGGATGGCCAACCAATATCACGCATGCGTCAGCGGGATATTGCACAAACACTTGCGCTGGTAGAACAGCAGGCCGAAACGACCGACCGGCTCAATGTACGGCAAGCCGTGGGGCTGGGCCGAACGCCTTTTCTGTCTCCCCTTCGCCCCTGGTCCGAACAGGACGATATCATCGTGGCCCGGGCGCTGAATGATGTCGATATGGCGCACATGGCCGACCGGCTCTGGCACACGCTGTCCGGCGGCGAGCGTCAGCGTGTTCACATTGCCCGCGCACTGGCTCAGCAGCCCAACATCCTGTTGCTTGATGAGCCGACCAACCACCTCGATATCCATCACCAGCTCTCCATTCTCCAACTGGTGCGACAGTTACCTGTCACTGTGGTGATCGCCCTGCATGATCTCAATCAGGCCATGGCGTGTGATCGTATCGGCGTTATGGATCACGGGCATCTTGTGGCCGATGGCCCGCCCGCCGAGGTGCTGACCACCGAGCGGTTGCAGACCACCTTTGGCGTGCAGGCAGACCTCATTGAGGATCCGCTGGATGGCAGCCACATCATGCGCTTTCGCAACGCGATCTGAGCGCAACCACAGGTCTCACCGGTTGCAGGCAATACCGCTTGTGACAAACGCGATGAGGGAGAGCTCCACTACGGATCGGGTCTGGGGTAGGGGCACATCAAAATGTTAGACTACCGGGCCAGTTGATCCACACTTTGTATCGGTTTAAGCCGCCGCACCTGTGAGCCAAAGTATGAGCAAGAAAAAGCGCGAAATTCCGGTCTTTGATCATCCAATCATCGAAACCCATTGCCACCTTGATTACCTCAAGGATCGGCCATTGGAGGAGACACTGGCCGAAGCGCAGCGGGTCAATATTGAGCGCATTATCACGATTGCTGTGGCGCCGGGAAATCTGGCCACTGTTCGTGAACTGGCGCAGGTCGCGCCCTTTCTATATGGCACACAGGGCATCCATCCCCATGATGCCGAGAGCTACTCCGATGCGGTTGAGGCAGAAATCCGTCAGCACGTCCCCCATGACAAGATGGTGGCAGTAGGCGAAATCGGCCTCGACTACTTTTATGACAACGCAGATCGCGGCATTCAGCGGGACGTCTTCCGCCGCCAGCTGCAGATCGCCTGTGATACCGACCGGCCCGTAGTGATCCACAGCCGGGAGGCAGACGACGACACTATCGAGATCCTGCGGGAATTCGAAAGCACGCTGACCCGGCGAGGCGTTATTCACAGCTTCACATCCGGTCCTGGCCTGGCGCGCTATGCGATCGATCAAGGCTGGTGCCTGGGCTTTAACGGCATTTCGACATTCAACAAAGCCGAGAACGTGCGGGACATTATTCGCATGACACCGATCGAGCAGTTGCTGCTGGAAACCGATTCCCCGTTCCTCACCCCTGTCCCCTATCGGGGGCGCGAGAATGCACCCTTCTATATCCCTTTCGTCGCCGAGAAAGTGGCCGAAGTGAAAGATATACCGCTGCAATCAGTGCTTGAACATACCTATCACAATAGCCTGCGTACATTTTTCAGGGCGTGACCCGAAGGCAGGTCGAAAGAAATATTCCGGCCCGCCGCTGTCATTGACTAAGCTGTAATCAAGCCGCCAACGTATAAAAGGCGTGGTCTCGGTTCTGCCCGTTGCCGGCATATTTCAGGCTTATCAGCTCTGCTGTCAGGTGCTTATGATCAAGCGTATTCCGCTATCTGCTCTGCAGGTCGGCATGTACATCGCCGACCTGAACAATGACTGGATTCCGCATAACACCCAGCGGCGGCGCGGTATCGTGCGCAGCGAAGACACACTCGCCAAAATTCACAAACTGGGTGTCACCCACCTCTACATCGACACGGAGAAAGGCAAGGACTCCAGCGAAGGCGAGCCGGTTGAAGAGGTTGATCGTAGCAACGAGACCCTGCTACAAAAAGCCGGCGAGCTCCCTCCGGCTGGTAACCCCCGAACCGACCGCGATGCAGAAATTCCCGTCGCGATCCGGATCCATCAGGAGGCGCAGGATCTGGTCGGTACATTGCTGCAGGACGTCAAACTGGGCAAGGCCATAGACCTGACGCCGATCCACGAACTCGCCGACAACCTGCAAGGTTCTGTGTTCCGTAACCAGAATGCCATGGCCTGCCTGGGACGGATTCGTGACAAGGATAATTACCTGCTCCAGCACTCGGTAAACCTGAGCGTGCTGATGTCGATCTTCGGCAAATCCATGGGCCATAGCGACGATGTGCTGCACCAGACGGTTGTCGGCGCGCTGCTGCATGACATTGGCAAGGTGCTGACGCCAGACGACATCCTGCATAAACCGGGACGCCTGACCCCGGAGGAGTTTGAGGTAATGAAGCTCCATGCCCTGCACTCACACCAGATTCTGGCCTCAACCGAAGGCATCGGCGAACTCACGATCATCACCGCAGCCCAACATCATGAACGCATGGACGGCAGTGGTTACCCGGTCGGGCTCAAAGGCGATGCCATTTCAATCTACGGGCGCATGGTGGCGATTGCGGACGTCTACGATGCGATCACTTCAAATCGCGTCTATCACAAGGGGATGACGCCGACTCAAGGCCTCAAGAAACTGCTTGAGTGGAGCGGCGATCACCTTGACCCCAAGCTGGTGCGGCTGTTTATCCGTTGCATCGGCATCTATCCGGTGGGATCTCTGGTGCTGCTGGAGAGTGGCCGGCTTGGGGTGGTGGTCGCCGGTAATGAGGACGACCAGCGACTGCCGGTGCTGCGGGTGATCTACCACACCCGTTTCCGTATGCCGATACCGGTGGAAACGCTGGATCTGGCAAAGCCCGGGGTTCAGGATCGCATCAAGCATGCCGTTGATCCGGAAACCTATAAACTCAATATTGCGCCCTTCCTGTCCTGAGAAACGGCATGGTGCAGACAATCAGTCGGCCCGGCACCGCTGCCAGATCTCGCGAACCTTGTCTGACAGGGTCATGGGATCAAACGGCTTGGCGATCACATCCGCAACCCCCATCCTCAGGTAACTCTCAATCTCGGCGGGCTGCACTTTCGCAGTCATGAATACTATCGGGATGTCATCCAGTTCGGAAATGCCCCGCAACGCCCGCATGGTTTGAGGGCCATCCATACCCGGCATCATCACGTCGAGCAGAATGATATCCGGTCCGAAGCCCACCGCTTCTTCAAGTGCAGCTTCACCCGACGAACAGACCTTGACCGTGAAACCACCCACAGCTTCCAACGCCAACTGGGCTACGGCCTGAATACTCGGTTCATCTTCAACGTACAGGACTCTTTGCAATGCACTCATAATGCTCCCGATTTCTGATGTCTATACGTCCGTTATAGCGCCGCTGATAGCATCAGCGATCCGATGCCGGTGTCGCGTTTGCGAGCGGAAATTCCACATAGAATACCGAGCCGCGTCCCATTTCGGATTCAAATCCGATGGTTCCGGCCATCCGCTCGACCAGCTCCTTGCAGATGGCGAGTCCCAGGCCGGTACCGCCTTTCTGGCGTGTATCCGAGGCGTCCGCCTGAGAGAATTTGCTGAAAATACGGTCATGGAACTCGACCGGTATGCCGGACCCCGTGTCGACGACATCCATCCTCACTGTGTCCTCATGCTGTGAGACTGATACCGATACAGTGCCCCCCGCCGTTGAGAACTTGATGGCGTTGGACAGCAGGTTAGCCAGTACCTGCTGGAACCGTTGGGCGTCAACCGCAACCCGTGCGTTGTCGGCCTCACCCACCATCACAACCTGCACGCCATACTGATCAGCGTAGCTGCTGTTCTGGGCCAGACCTTCCCGAATCAGCGCCATAATGTCATAACTGCGCAGTTCAAAACGCATTTTACCAGCGATCAGTTTTTCCATGTCCAGCAGGTCATCAATCAGGTGTGACAGGCGCGCGCTGTTTTTGTGGGCAATCGCCACCATTTCACGCGCTTTGTCGGGCAGAACACCGGCAACACCTTTGTCAACCAGCCCCAGTGCGCCGGCAATTGCCGTCAGGGGCGTTCTCAACTCGTGACTGACGGTTGCCACAAATTCCTGTTGCATACGTGCCAGCCGCTTGGGTTCGGTAATGTCCTCCACAATCGACCAGATCATCTTCCGACCACTGAGATCTTCCAGCAACATGCCTTGCAGCAACACAGGATAGCGAGTGCCATCCTTGCGAATATATTCTTTCTCGTAGGGGCCGTACCGCCCCGTAGCGTTCAGACTATCGAGCTGGCGCTGCTCGTCAGCCTCGTACTCTTTAGGCGTCGTATCCCAGTAACTCAGCCCGAGAAACTCATCGCGGGAGTACCCTGAAGGCAACAACAGGGACTCATTCACATCGATAAAGAGACCGGTTTCATAATCATTGAGTGCAATACCAACGGGCGACAGCTCAAACAGCGCCCGGTAGCGGGCTTCATTGTCCCGAAGCGCAATATCGGCTGCTTTCATCTCGGTGATATCGGCACGGGTACCGGCCATCAGCATGGGCTCGCCGGACAATGTCCAGCGCATCACACGCCCGCGTTCATGGGCCCAGACCCAATGCCCCGCCTTGTGCCTGAGACGCACCACCACGTCATAATCGTCCAGCTCACCCGCAAAATGCTGGTGCAGTAACCGGTCACAATGCTGCAGGTCATCGGGATGTACCAGGCTGCGCAAAAACGCCCGGGCGTCTGCGGGCAAGTCATTCAATCGATACCCGACAATTTCCAGCATGCGCTCATTCATGACGATTGCATGGGTCAGCATGTTCCATTCCCAGGTGCCGATTCGCGTACCCTCAATAACAGACTGCAATCGCCGCTCGGTGTCCAGACGCTGCTCCTGAATCCGGGCGGCATCAAGTAACTGCTCAAGGGTGCCGGTGATCGGGGCCAAGGCGGCAATCAATGACTCATCATATCCATCCGGGCGGTCCGTCAGCCCGAGCACCGCGACCAGCCGGCCCTTGTGAATCACAGGAATACCGAGCAGTGTCCTGACCCCAGGCGCCGCGAGATCCGAGTTGCCGTCACCTGACACAAATGCCTGCGCTTTGTGTTGATCGGCACTGGCGAAAAAGACACCCCTCAGCGCCGTACTGATTTCGTTCTCCTGCGCAGGGTCCAGTGCCGGCAGATCCGCATGACAGGCATACAGTGTTTGCAGCTGAAGATCGTTGGGATGAGTGCTCGAATGGACCTCAGCAATCACCCCGGCCTTGCTGCCGGTAAGCGCCAGGATATCCATAAGCAATCCCCTGAACGCCTTCCCTCCTCCAGGCTCGCGTATAAACAAGGCCTGAGAGCGCGTGATGGCCGCCAGCATCTGCTCCTGCCACGCCAGGAGATCATCACCGCGCCAGCGCTCCAATACTTCGTTCACCCAGTCCGACAGCAGTTCGATAAACTCCCGCTCGACGTCGGTAAATCCTGCCGGTACGCGCGGGTCCGGCGACGAAAAGTTCAACGTGCCGTATGGCTCGCCGGCAACGGTCAGCGCGGTTCCGATATAGCTTTCCAACGCAAAAGCCCGGTAGCAGGGATGAGAGCTGAAACGTGATTGCCCCATATGATCAATTGTCAGCAGTTGACCATGGGTCAGGGTTACGCTGCAGTAGGTATCGCCCAGTTCAAAATGCTGGCCATCTTCAAGGGTATTTTCCGGCGAGACCTGCAGCAAAACCTGATAATCGTTTCCTCGAATGCGGCTGATAATCCCGAACGGCATACCCAGAAACCCGCAGCCAAGCGCCAATCCACGGCGCAACAGTGCCTGGGGCGATTCATTGGCTTCGGTGCTCAGGCGAGTCAGCGACTGGAGTGACGCATACGCGCGCTTTTGCTGTCGGGTTCTGATCTGCTCTTCAATACAGTCGGCAATATCCCGCAGCGCCAACCGCTGAGACTGGGTCATCTGGTGGGGCTTATCGTCAATAACGCAGAGCGTGCCAATGCGATACCCGTCATCACCATGCAGGGGCGCGCCGGCATAGAACCGAATGTTCGGGTCGCCTGTGACCAGCGGATTATCGAAAAATCGCGCGTCCTGTGTGGCGTCTGGCACCTCCAGAATGCCGTCGCTGAGAATGGCGTGACCGCAGAATGAAATTTCCCGGGGCGTCTGCTCTGCATCCAGCCCCTGGCGAGACTTGAACCACTGCCGTTCACGGTCCACCAGTGAAATCAGACAGATGCTCGTGCCCACGATGCTCTGGGCGAGACGCGTCAGACGATCAAACGCCTCATCCGGTTCCGTATCCAGCAAACCGGTGGCGTATAACGACCTCAGGCGCTCGATTTCGTTTTCAGGTGATGGTGGCGTTAACATAATGCCTCCCATCGTGATCGGCTGCGGCGATCACGACGCTGACAGGCAGAGTGCTGCGAGGCGTGACAGGTCCTGGTCATGTTTCGCTGGTTCCGATATCCATGAACGGCTCGGGCTTGGGTGTCAGGCCAATCCTTCGCAGCAGTGTTTTACATTCTTCCGAATCCGCTTGTTCCTCGGTGATCAACATGGCCGCCCTCATCATCACTCGGGCACTGTTCTCGGGGCCATGAGGCAGGGAGTGGATCGCGCCGATCAGCTCCCGCAAGTCGAGTGGCAGGCGCCATTCAAGTTTAAGTGTATTACCCAATGGGCCAGACCACTGCTCCAATGCCTGATCAAGCTCCGCCTCCGCAACCGAACCACCGCCATTGATGTGTTGCTGGGCCAGCACCAAAACCGCCAATTCGCCAAGACAATACAGAATGCCAGCCGCGTAACAGCGAGAAGGATCAACGCCAACGCGTGACGCCATATCCTGCGCGCACTGGGCCAGTGCCCTGCTTTTGTTGATATAGGCATCGGCCCTGTTCCGCAGGCGCTCATCGGCCAACCCGTGGGACATATCCAGAGCCACTCCCAGTGCCTGGTTAAGACTCATTTTCACGCCCAAGGTGGCAATGGCTTCGATCAGCGAATTGCAGGGCTCACCTGAACGTCGATAGGAACTGCTGTTGGCGATATCCAGCAGGCGTGCCGACAGGCCGATTTCACTTTTCCAGCGCGCAGCAAGATCCGATACCGATATCTCATCGGAGCCGGCCATCAAATCGAGAATCGCAGAGGGATCAGCGCTCACCGGCAGGTGCAGTTTCGAGTGCGCAGCTTTCGACAACGAGGTGACAAAATCCTGCTCGGTCGCCTGCGCCAATTCCACGGGTAAAACGCGCTGCAACCGATCGTGCACGGTTACGATATCAAACGGCTTGGTAATAAACCCGTTGATCCCGTGGTGGGCGGCAGCCAGCACACTGTCGCGATCGGCACGGGCGGTGACCATAACAATGGGGACCGTCTTGTTGTGTTGCCGAACCCAGCGGACGAATTCAAGTCCGCTTCCGTCAGGCAGATTCCAGTCGCAAATTGCCAGATCACAGGCACCGGCCGACCAGGCACTTCTCGCCGTCGCCAGATCACCCGCCACTTTGAGATCAGCACTGCCGTAGAGACCCGCGACAATTGTCTGCAGCAACTCCGACATCATCAAATCATCTTCGAGTATCAGAACGTCCATACCTAGAGCCCGAAATTCTTCAGTCTGGCAGCAGTAGTGCTGCAATCACGACTTCATCAGCATAGCCAAAATGTCAGGACCTGTTTGTAAAATACGGTGAGCGTCAGAAGGAAAGTGATCACTCCGGCAAGGGATACCGAAGTGATCTGACACGGCCCGCCGGGCGGCAGACCGGACGAGGGATCAGCTGTCGTCCAGATGCTTGCCCAGCATGGCGTGGTACAGCTCGCGGTCACCAATGGCACCGGTAATTTCGCCGTTTTCTTCCACCAGCAGACTGTGGCCGGTGAAGTAGCGAATTTCCACCGCTTCCCGCAGGGGCGCATCGGGGGCTATCCGGGTCGGCTGTTTGGCCAGGCTTTCGATGGTCTGACCTTCTTCCCAGGTCTGGGTCTGAAACGTCTGACCGCCGCTGGTAACAACGGCTTTGTCCGCCTGCTCAGGCGTATGCAGCCAGGTGTCATAACGCTTGTTCAGGCAACGATTGCCATCAGCATCCACCGGCACATCGCCGATCGGCAACATCAGGGAGCGGGCAGCCAGAACATTCAGCGGATTGGTGCTGGCCACAAAGCTTTTGACGTAGTCATTCTCGGGTTTGAGCACAATGGATTCAGGCTTGCCGTGCTGAACAATCTGACCGTCTTTCATGATTGCGATGTGGGAGCCCAGCTTGAGCGCTTCATCAAGATCATGACTGACGAATACGATCGTCTTCTGCAGCTCTTCCTGCAGGCTCAGCAACTCATCCTGCAGCTGGTGGCGGATCAGCGGATCCAGCGCCGAGAACGGCTCGTCCATCAGCAGAATTTCCGAATCTGTCGCCAGCGCACGCGCCAGTCCGACCCGCTGGCGCATGCCGCCTGACAGCTCGTCCGGTCGGCACCTGGCCCAATCCTGCAGGCCAACCAGAGCGAGCTGACTGGCTACTTTTTCACGACGCTCGGTTTTGCCAAGCCCCTGTAACTCCAGACCGAAACCCACGTTCTCTTCGACCGTCAGCCAGGGCATCAGGCCGAAACTCTGGAATACCATCGACACCCGGCGGGTGCGGATATCGCGCTGGACCTTCTCGCTGGCCTGGGTGAAGTCAACCGACTCGCCATCGTGCTGGATACGAATCGAGCCGCTGGTGACATTGTTGAGGCCGTTGATGCAGCGCAACAGGCTCGACTTACCGGAGCCGGACAAGCCCATCAGCACGCAGATCTCGCCCTTTTTGATCGACAGGTTGGCACCCTGCACGCCCACCACAAGCCCGGTCTGCTCGCGAATGGCTTCCCGGTCCAGACCTTGCTCTATCATCGGCAGCGCCCGTTGGGGCTGCTTGCCGAAGACCACATTGACGTTTTCCAGTTCAATCATACCGAGGCTCCCTGTGCGTTGCGCTGACGGAAGAACCGATCCATCCAGATGGCCAACAGGACAATCGCCAGTCCTGCCTCAAAGCCCTTGCCGATATCCACGGTGTTCAATGCCCGTACAACCGGCACACCGAGTCCGTCCGCACCCACCAGCGCGGCAATGACCACCATCGACAGGGACAGCATGATGCACTGGGTAATCCCGGCGCCGATGGAGCTCATGGCTGCGGGGAGCTCAATGCGGAACAACAACTGCCGGTTGGTACAGCCAAAAGCCTTGCCCGCTTCAACCAGTTCTGTCGGTACCTGGGAAATACCCAGATAGGTGAGCCGTACCGGCGCCGCAATCGCAAAAATCACGGTGGAAATAACCCCCGGCACCACGCCCAACCCAAACAGGGTCAGGGTGGGAATGAGATAGACAAACGGCGGAATGGTCTGCATCAGATCCAGCACCGGTTGCAGCCCCTTGTACAGCCATTGGTGATGCGCCGCATAAATCCCCAGCGGAATCCCGATGACAACACACAGGAGTGTGGCGTAGAGCACCAGCGACAGGGTCGCCATGGTGTCTTCCCAGTAGCCCAGATTCCAGATCAGCAGAAAACTGATCAGAGTGAATACAGCCAGCCCCCAGCTGCGGTGACGGAAATAGGCCGCAACGGCAAACAGCGCCACCATGACGCCGGGCGGTACCCAGAGCAACAGGTCGGTCAGGCCGTAGATCAGGCTGCTCAGATTCTCTGATATGGCATCAAAAAAGCCCGAGCCATTGTCGACCAGAAAATCAACGATCCCTTCGATGAACTCACCAAAGGGCAACTTGTGTTCGGTTATCCAGTTCATGGCCTTCAGTCTTTTGAGACACCGCCCCCATCAAAGGAGCGGTGTCGGAGAATGGATAGTCAGATACCGGATTTACTTCAGCGATGCCTTGACCGCGGGCAGTGCGGGCTTGCCATCCAGTGTGGTCACGCCTTCGAGCCACTGATCAAGAACGCCCGGATTCTTGGCGAGCCAGCTATGTGCTGCATCACGGGGCTCTTCGCCATCGTTGAGAATGCCACCCATCACTTCGTTCTCCATTGCCAGCGAGAACTCCATGTTTTTCAGCAACGTACCAACATTCTCACATTCGTTGAGATAGCCTTTGCGCACATTGGTGTGCACAGTCGCGCCGCCATAGTTGGGGCCGAAGAAATCATCGCCGCCGTCCAGGTACGCCAGCTCGTGGTTGGCGTTCATCGGATGCGGTTCCCATGCCAGGAAGACAATCCAGTTATCACGACGCACTGCACGCCCCACTTGCGACAACATGCCGGCTTCGCTGGATTCCACCATCCGGAAATCGCCCAGACCGAAGGCGTCCTTGTCGATCATGTCCTGAATCAGACGGTTGCCGTCGTTGCCTGGCTCGATGCCGTAGATACGGTCATCGAACTTGTCGGCATTTTTTGCGATATCGTCGAAGCTGGTGACACCAGCATCGTAAACATACTGGGGTACCGCCAGCGTGTACTTGGCGCCTTCAAGGTTGGTGCGGACATCTTCAACATCACCGCTTTCCAGATAGGGACGCACGTCGGCTTCCATTGTCGGCATCCAGTTGCCAAGGAAGACATCAATATCGCCGTTTTTCAGTGATCGGTAAGTTACCGGAACCGACAGCACTTTGGCCTCCGGCTCGTAGCCCATGCCTTCCAGAACTTCGGACGCCAGTGCTGTCGTTGCAGTGATATCCGTCCAACCCACATCGGCAAAGCGGACGGTCTTGCACTCGGTATTCGCAGCGATACTTGCGCTGCTGATCATCAGGCCGGTCATGGCCACCAGTAGTTTCTTCATTGTGCTCTTCTCCTTTCGATTATTGACGTCGATCTTGCGACGTTCGTTCTCCAGCAAAGTGCTCTTCTAAATCTTTGGAACGGGTCAAAACATTCTTTCAACGCTGGTCAGTGCACCAGCTCGGGTGCTCCCATACTTTGGCTTTCGATGGCGCCAGTGGCGTTTTGCCGCGGATATGATCAGCACACTTCTCGGCCAGCATAATGGTGGGCGCATTCAGGTTGCCGCTGACCACGCTGGGCATGATGGACGCATCCACCACTCGCAAATTCTGTACCCCGTAGACCCGTGCCTGCTCATCAACCACCGCCCTCGGATCATCCGGACGCCCCATTTTGCAGGTACACGACGGGTGGTAGGCGCTATCGGCGTATTCGCGAACGAAGGCATCAATGTCCTCGTCCGAAGTTTTGCCGGCACCGGGGCGCAGCTCTTCGCCCCGAAACGGCGCAAACGCCGGCTGCTCGAAAATCTCCCGGGTCAGCCTGACGCTGTCGCGCATTTCCTTGCGATCCTGTTCGGTGCTGAGCAGATTGGGTTCGATGATCGGATGATCGCCGGGGTTGGCGGATTTCAGCTTGAGATAACCGCGACTGGTCGGTCGCATCGGGCCGACGTGTACCTGAAATCCATGGCATTCGGCATCCTTTCTGCCGTGGTCAATCACCTGCGATGGCAGGAAGTGGAACTGGATGTCCGGGTGCCGAACACCTGCCGCAGAGCGAATAAACCCGCCCGCTTCCAGATGCGCGGTGCGACAGGCGCCCCAGTCGTTATTGAGGAACCACTTCATTCCGGCCAGGGTTTTGCCCGGCTGGGTGGTGTACTTGTAGAGCGTGACCGGCTGGGTTGATTTGTGCTGAACATACAGCTCAAGATGATCCTGCAGGTTCTGGCCAACGCCGGGGCGATCGACTTTCACTTCAATACCAAGCGCTTCCAGATCGGCTGCGGGGCCAATACCGGACAGCATCAGCAATTGCGGCGAATTGATCGCACCACCGCTGATAATCACTTCCTTACGTGCCGCAACCCGCACGGTTTTGCCATCCTGCACATACTCAACGCCGACGGCCGTATCCCCATCAAACAGAATACGATGGGTCATGGCACCGGTTTCAGCGGTCAGGTTCGGGCGGGCCAGCACCGGGCGCAGATACGCCTGGGCGGCACTCCAGCGCTTGCCTTTGCGGATCGTCATGTCCATCAGGCCGACGCCTTCCTGCTGGTAGCCGTTCATGTCTTCAGTGAACGGATAACCCGCCTGCTGGCCGGCCTCAATAAACGCTTCGAACAACGGATTCGGCTCGTCACCGGTGTGCACGTTGAGCGGGCCTTCGCCGCCGCGGTAATCGTCAACGCCCTTTTCGCGGGTTTCCGATTTGCGGAAGTACGGCAGCACATCCTGATAGCGCCAGCCTTTGGCACCTTCTTCATGCCAGCGGTCATAGTCGTAGGCGTGGCCACGGATATACACCATCGCGTTCAGTGCCGAGCCACCGCCCCATACCTTGCCGCGCGGCCAGTACAGGCGACGGTTGTTCAGAAACTTCTGGGGTTCAGTGTGGTAGTACCAGTTGTACTTGTCGTCCATCAGGTTGAACATTAGCGCGGCTGGCATGTGGATCTTCCAGGTGTTGTCCTTGCGCCCGGCTTCCAGCACCAGCACCTGATCCTCGCCGCTTTCGGTCAGCCGGTTGGCCAGTACACAACCGGCCGATCCCGTGCCGACAACCACATAGTCAAATTCATGATCAAAATTCACTGCTTTCTCCTCCGCGCGGGCGGGCAAAACGGCATTCGGTTCAGGGACTGAAACTCACCACAATTCCGGTTGTTCAAAACGGCGCTTCAAGCGGCACCATGCCCACATAGACGGATTTGATCTGGGTGTAGTGATCCAGCGCCGCCCGTCCATTCTCACGCCCCAGACCTGACAGCTTGTAACCGCCAACCGGCATTTCCGATGGCGAAGCACCAAAGCTGTTGATCCAGCAAATGCCGGCTTCAATCTGGTGGATGACCCGGTGAGCGCGGGTGATATCGCGGCTGAATACGCCGGCCGCAAGCCCATAATCGGTATCGTTGGCGCGACGAATCACCTCGTCTTCATCATCAAATGGCAGCACCGCCATGACCGGCCCGAAGATTTCTTCCCGCACGATCGTCATGTCGTCCGTACAATCGGCAAACACGGTGGGCGCGACAAAGTAGCCCTCTTCACAATGCGTGGGTTTCAGTGGCATGCCCCCGGTCACCAGGCGCGCGCCCTCAGCTTTTCCGGCATCGATGAACCCCATCACCTTGTTCCGGTGATCCGCACTGATCAGGGCACCAAGGTTGGTCTTGGGGTTCATCGGATCACCGGCGAGAATGTTCTTTTCGGTGCGCTCGACCAGCGCCTCCAGAAATGCGTCGTAGATGCCACGCTGGACGAACACCCGGGTACCGTTGGTGCAGATTTCGCCCTGGGTGTAGAAATTGCCCAGCATCGCCGCGCTGACCGCCTGATCGATATCCGTGTCATCGAAGATGATCATGGGCGACTTGCCGCCCAGCTCCATAGTCACCGACTTGAGCGTCTTCGCCGCGTCCGCCATAACGGTGCGACCCGTTCCCGCTTCACCGGTAAACGACACCTTGGCGATGGCAGGATCCGCCGTCAGCATCTGGCCGACGCGATAGTCACCCTGGACCACGTTGAAAACACCCGCAGGCACACCGGCTTCGATAAAGATCTCCGCCAACCGGATCGCCCCCAACGGGGTTTCTTCTGATGGCTTGAAAATCATGCTGTTGCCGCACGCCAGTGCCGGCGCGGACTTCCAGCAGGCAATCTGCAGCGGATAGTTCCAGGCGCCGATACCGGCACAGACGCCCAGCGGCTCACGGCGGGTGTAGAAGAAGTCAGGCCCCACCTGCTGGCTTTCGCCTACTACGCTGGATGCCTGTCCGGCAAAGTACTCCACGGCGTCAGCGCCGGTCACCACATCCACCACGCTGGCTTCCTGCCAGGGTTTGCCGGTATCCAGCACTTCTACTGCCGCCAGTTCGTCATTTCTCTCCCGCAACAACGCAGCGGCACGGTTAAGTATCCGGCCACGCTCCAATCCGGTCAGTGCGGACCATTCACGGAAACCCTGCTGCGCGCTGGCTACTGCAGCCTGCATCACCGATGCGTCGGCCTGTTCAACCTGATAGATCACAGCGCCAGTCGCCGGGTTGACCACATCGAAACGTTCACCCGATTGATTGGCGAGGGGTTGGCCGTTCACAAATGACAGGTACAGGGGCAAGGTCATGAATGCTCTCCGTTGTTGGCGCGGATGGCTTGATCGATATAGGTTTTGCACAGATTCACGGCTTCGTCGGTCTCAATCCGACCTTCACTCATGGCGGCGCGAAGCCAGAAACCGTCAATCAGCGCGGCCACAGTCTGTGCGGTCGCACGGGCCTGCTGATCCGACATCAGTGTGCGTAAATAGAACTTGAGGTTGGACAGCAAGCGGCGCTCGTTGACCCGCTGCAAGCGCATCAGGTCGGCGTTATGCATGGCCTGGGTCCAGAACGCGAGCCAGGTCTTGGCCGACTGCGGATCCGTCTGGACGCCGGAAAAGTTGGCATCAACAATCGCCATCAGACGTTCACGTGGCGTATCCGGACGTTCGGTCATCCGCTGTTGCACATCACTACACAAGGTGGCCAGCAGATGTCGCATGGTGGCTTCCAGCAGCCCCTGCTTGCCGCCGAAGTAATGACTTACAATCCCGACCGACATACCCGACACATGAGCAATCTTGCCGATCGTCGCTCCTTGAAAGCCGTTGTCCTCGATTACCTTCAGCGTGGCGTCAATCAATTGCTGACGCCGGATTGTTTCCACATCCAGCCTGGCCATGTCGTCCTCTCGAATAGGTTCTGAATGGTTATTCAATTGATTGAACGTTCATTCAATGAATCTAGCGTAATGGTTCGTTCTCTAAATATCAAACGTGCCAGGGCGCCGGTCATGGAAGGCAAAAAAGGCTTTAAATCGACAGAGTTCAGGAAAATCGAGGGAATTCAGACATAAAGAAGGGATCAGGGCCGGCGCAGCCAGCCCTTAAATTAAATTGACATCAAACTATAAAGGCCCGGCGGACGAGCCTGTCTCTCAGCCCGCGAGAAAAAATGCCATCAGGACTGGCGAGATAAAGGAAAGGATAAAACCGGACGCCAGCGCGACAGGCACACAGGCCAATCCACCGCTGCGCCGGATAATCGGTAGAGTGAAATCCATGGCGGTAGCACCGCCATAACCAATCGCCATGGCCGGGCGGGCTTTGATAATCACCGGAATCAGCGCCAGCGCGATAATCTCCCTCAGTACATCGTTGAGGAATGCGACACCGCCCCAGGCAGGCCCCAATGCGTCGCCAATCACGATGCCGGACAGGGAGTACCAGCCGAAACCGGAGGCCAGCGCCAGGGTATCCATCAACGGCAGATCGAACCAGGGTGCAATCGCCAATCCCGCCAGTAGTGAGCTGACAATCAGCGAGCAGGCCACACCAAGCCCCTGACGGTTCATCAGCAGCCGGCGCAACGACAACCCGGCATTGCGCAGCTGCAAACCGATCAGAAACAGCAACAGCATCAGCGCAGCACTGGCCAGATCTTCCACCCAGGTCAGCACCGGCAACACCAGATACCCCAGCGCCATACCGACAAACACCGCCCCCAGCGGTTTGGCCGCCCCCAGAAACAGACGCCGGTAGCTCATCGGACCCTCGGCGCTGTCATCGTCTTCCAGGGTCATCGGCTGCCAGCGCTGCCATAGCCACAGGCCCAGCATATTGGCAACAAATAAGGCCCCGACCAGAATGAACACCTGCCCGGTCATCCGTGACAGTTGATCCGCCAGCCCGTCAAGCTGCCCCAAACTGATCCCCAGCAATCCCAATATCAGATAGACCAGCCCTTCCACACACTGATTGATCCAGCCCAGCAATCGCCGGTTAGTCAGGTGAAAAGCGAAACCGATAAACAGGGGAACAAGAATAAGTAACGCGCCGGCAAGCATGAAGATCCTTGTGATTAGCAAGTAAATTATTAGGCAGGATTCAGAAGGGGGAGCAGTTTACCAGAGCGGTTCGTGTTGTTCAGGATCAAAAATGTAATGCCCTTCACTCGCATCCCGGTCACGTCGAATGGTGCGAGCATGGCGTTGAGCGGACACCGTCCAGACCACGTGAAGTGACGGCGCCGGATCGTAACTCTTGGCGAGCAACGAACCGGCCACTCCACGCAAGGCGGATTCGGCCTGGGAGGCACTGCGATAGGGCCCCTGGCACTTGTGCCATTCCGGCTGACCATTGTCTGGCCCGCTCAGCGCTACCAGTGCCCAGGTGTCTTCACCGACCGGTTTAACATGAAGCTCAATACGACGTCCATCGCGCTGGAGCACCAGCGCTCGCAAGGGGGACTTGCCGTTAAAGTAATGCAGCTTCATCGCTAACCCTAAAAATCAGACCGGGAACATCACCGGTCCGTTACGATCAATTGCGCGTGTTCCGGTCCTGTATCAGCACCCAGGGCGCAATCACTACGGCCCAGAGTTCGGCATCCGCGTCATACCAAGACTGCGCCCGATCAACTGGTACCTCACCGACAGCGCCTGACGCCATCCACTGCTCGAACTGCGCCTTGTTGTCTGCCGTCAGGGCTTCGCCCACCGAAAGCAGATCCAGCGCTTCGGATACAAATACCACCTGCCCGCGGGCAAAGTAGGTCTGTAGCTCTCGCCAGCGAATCGGCGCCGTTTCCAGATTCAGCCTGGCGCGGGTATCTTCGGACGGTTTGTCGGCGGGCATTGCGTCTCCGGTGAATAAATATCTGCTGATAATCTATCGATGACCGTGGTTACTGCGGGCTGTTCTGCTGCTGAGCCTGCATGAATTCCATGATCTTCTTCTGATTGCGCTTCAAAACGGCCTTGTCGTTGTCCGACACCTTGTCGGCAATACCGCCAAACTGAGCCGCCATTTGCTTGCGCGCTTCTTCTGGCACATTCGGGTTTTCCATCATGGCTTCCTGAGTGGCCGCCATAAAGCCCATCATCACCCGCGCCTGCACTTCGAGCAGTTCTTCAACCGAATCGAAGCCGCTGTCCTCAGCTACCCGGCGAACATCCGAATAAGCGTCTACCTTTTTCAGGGCGTCGGACATGCCATCGGCCATCTCTTCGGGATCATAGTCCGCAGACTTGGGATCGAGTTTTGGGGGTTGCTCGTCTTCCGGTAGGGAAGCCAAACGCTGACCCACCTGTTCCATGACAGGTTGAAGCTCGGTCATCGAATCCAGAAACTTGTCGACCCGCTCGTCGGTCAGCGGTGCATCTGCCTGTGCGATACCCGACGCCATCACCAGCGCGGCTGTTGCAAGCCAGATTCTCATTGGCTTCATCATCTTGGAACTCTCCTTTTATCTGACTTGTCAGCGGTCCATTTACTCCCGGCCGGAAGCAAATACAAAAAAGCTGAACCCCGCGTTCTCTGCTGAGGAACAGGGATTCAGCGTCGCATGATTCCCGGGACCGGACAAGCAAAACGCCCATCCGGCCGCGTATCTTCCGGTTAAAATCCGGCGATCCGGCTAAAGCCCGGGGCCGGTCTGTGCCATCAAGCGGACTTGATCATTTCCCGCAACACATAGTGCAGGATCCCGCCGTTGAGGAAGTAACCGGCCTCGTTGACAGTATCAATCCGCGAGACAAGGTCCACTTTTTCCTCGTTACCATCCGGATAGGTAACGGTCATCTGGATAGTCTGCCCCGGCTTGGTTTCGCCGGCCATACCACTCAGACTGATCGTCTCCTCACCGGTCAGTTTCAGTGATTTACGGTCCGTGCCTTTCGGGAATTGCAGCGGCATCACACCCATACCGATCAGGTTGGAACGGTGAATCCGCTCGTAGGACTCGGCCACTACCGCCTTTACGCCCAGCAGGCGCGTGCCCTTGGCTGCCCAGTCACGGCTGGAACCGGTGCCGTATTCCTTGCCGGCAATCACCACCAGCGGCGTGTCGTCCTCGATGTACTTCATGGCGGCATCGTAAATCGCCATTTCCTCGCCCGACGGGATATGGCGGGTGTAACCGCCCTCCACTCCGTCCAGCATTTCGTTCTTGATGCGCACGTTGGCAAAGGTGCCCCGCATCATGACTTCGTGATTACCCCGGCGCGAACCGTAGGAGTTGAAATCCTTGGGTTCGACACCGTGATCCTGCAGGTAATGCCCTGCCGGGCTGTCTGCCTTGATCGAACCGGCCGGAGAAATATGGTCGGTGGTCACCGAGTCTCCCAGCAATGCCAGGATGCTGGCATTCTTAACATCCTCGATCGGGTCCGGTTCGCGTCCCATGCCTTCAAAGAACGGCGGATGCTGAATATAGGTGGACTTGTCCGACCACTCATAGACCTTGCTTTCCGGCACCTTGATGGCCTGCCAGGTGGCATCGCCATCAAACACAGCCGCATATTCGGTGCGGAACATCTCGGTTTTGACTTTCTCCACCGCTTCGGCGATTTCATTCTGCGATGGCCAGATATCCTTGAGGTAAACCGGGTTGCCGTCCTGATCCTTACCCAGCGGATCCTTGGTCAGGTCGACCCGCACATTACCCGCCAACGCATAGGCGACAACGAGCGGCGGCGACGCCAGCCAGTTGGTTCTCACCAGCGGATGCACGCGGCCTTCAAAGTTACGGTTACCGGACAATACCGACGCAACAGTCAGATCGCCCTTTTCGATAGCCTTTTCAATCGGCTCTGGCAATGGACCCGAGTTACCGATACAAGTGGTGCAGCCGTAGCCGACCAGGTTGAAACCCAGCTTATCGAGGTCTTCCTGAAAGCCGCCGGCCTTGAAGTACTCGGTGACCACCTTGGAACCTGGCGCCAGCGAGGTTTTCACCCAAGGCTTGGTATCCAGCCCTTTTGCCAGCGCCTTGCGCGCCAGCAGGCCTGCCGCCATCATCACGCTCGGGTTGGAGGTATTGGTGCAGGATGTAATGGCAGCGATCACCACCGCCCCCGGATCAAGCCGGAAACTCTTGCCCTCGAACTCGGTTTGCTGACTGGCCGCGTGTTCGTAACTCTCTTCCACTCCGACCGCAGACTGCCCACCTTCCGACTCGAGCTTGTCGTGTTCTTTTTCCGACGCGCCTTTGTCCGAGGTATTCATGATCAGCTCAAAGGCTGATTTCATATCTTTCAGAGCTACCCGGTCCTGTGGGCGCTTCGGGCCTGCCAGGCTGGCGACCACATCCCCCATATCCAGCGCCAGGGTGTCCGTGTACTGCGGTTCATGGCCAGGCTCACGCCATAGCCCCTGGGCTTTGCTATACGCTTCTACCAAGGCGATCTGGTCATCGTCACGACCGGTCAGACGCATGTAATTCAGGGTCTGGTCATCAACCGGGAAGAAACCACAGGTCGCCCCGTATTCCGGCGACATATTGGCGATCGTTGCCCGGTCAGCAACCGGCATATCCTTGAGGCCATCGCCATAAAACTCGACGAACTTGCCGACCACGCCATGTTCGCGCAGCATCTGGGTCACGGTCAGTACCAGATCGGTGGCGGTAATACCCTCACGCAGCTTGCCGGTAATCTTGAACCCCACAACTTCCGGGATCAGCATGGACACCGGCTGCCCCAGCATCGCAGCTTCCGCCTCGATACCGCCTACACCCCAGCCCAGAATCCCGAGGCCGTTAATCATGGTGGTGTGAGAATCTGTGCCCACCAGTGTGTCCGGGAAGGCAAACGTCTTGCCGTCTTCCTCTTTGGTCCACACGGTTTTGCCCAGATACTCCAGGTTCACCTGGTGGCAGATACCCGTGCCCGGCGGTACAACCCGGAAGTTGTCGAACGCCTGCTGCCCCCAGCGAAGGAACTCGTAACGCTCCTGGTTGCGCTCCATTTCAATCGCAACGTTGTCTTTAAACGACGACGCATCGCCAAAGTGATCCACCATCACCGAGTGGTCAATCACCAGGTCAACCGCCGACAAGGGTTTGATGCGGGCAGGATCTTCGCCGGCCGCCGCCATAGCGTCACGCATTGCAGCCAGATCGACCACACCGGGCACACCGGTGAAGTCCTGCATCAAAACCCGTGCCGGGCGATACTGGATTTCGGTGTCCGATTTACGGTCTTTCAGCCACTGCTGCATGGCCTGCAGGTGGTCCTCGGTGACGGTAACACCGTCTTCGTTACGCAACAGGTTTTCGGTCAGCACCTTGAGTGAAAACGGCAACCGGGAGAGATCACCCAATGCTTTTTCCGCATCCGGCAGACTGTAATAGTGGAAAGTTTTGCCCTGCACATCGAGCGTTTTGAGGGTTTTAAAACTGTCTTTCTTCGACATCATCAGCCTCCGTTTACATCATCCGTGGCGCTGACTACCCGGATATCAGAGGGTCTATCAGCCTGAAACAGATGACGCTGTTGATACATGAAGTTTAAAGCTGTCCGAATTCTTGCGCGCACTCGGCTAAAAAACACCAGGCGATGCTTACAATATACACCTTCACTCATGACTTCGATGTCACAGCATCGCCGAAAAGCGTGTCCAGAGATTCGCTATGTTTGTATTTATAGGAAAACACACAAAGCGGCGAGGGTGAAATCCATATTATCTATGAGGTTAATAACAGATGAGAGAGCAGCTGCCATCGCCGCCAGACCAATGCCTGCCTTTCAAACATGACCGGACTCGATAAATAACGCCTGTCGGTCAGTTATTGCTATTGCAGCAGATGCTGGTCGCAGCGGGCGGCATCTGCGATCATTACCGTTCATTCATTTTTTGCCGGACCGCTGTGAAACACGACTGCCATTATCATCCCAACACGGCCGCCAAGTGGCATTGCGGTGGCTGCCAGCTCCATTACTGCACAGCCTGCATGCCGGATGCCGATACCCGCCGCAAACAGGGCTTATGCCCCCATTGCGGCCAGCAGATGCGCTATCTTGGCGCGGCAACCGAAGTTGTGCCGTTCTGGAACCGGATCCCCGAATTCTTCCGTTATCCGTTCCGGGCCGATTCGCTGCTGGTGATCGCTATCTGCACGTTTGTGCCGATGCTGGTCGATCCCAACGTGTTCGGGCTGATCATCTCGGTGATCCTGTTGCTGGCGCTGTTCAAATACACTTACGCCATCGTCACCCATACGGCTGAAGGTCATATGACACCGCCACCGCTTTCAATGGCGTTTTCAGGCGCCGGTGCCGGCGTTGTGGTGCAGCAGTTGCTGGTTTTCATTCTGATGGGGGGACTGATTTACTCGGCCGGACTTGTGGGCGGTCCGGTGCTGGCAATGCTCGCGGTCGCTTTTCTGGTGCTGGCGCTCCCCGCCAGCATGATGATTCTGGCCATGGAGCAATCGGTTGGCCCGGCGGTCAATCCTCTGCATCTGGCGTCTCTGATTTCCCGGATTGGCTGGCCTTATTTCGTGCTCTACGGTCATCTGATTCTGATGATGCTGGTCAGCGGTGCTATTCAGGATTTCGCGTTTTCCCAGTTCCCGGCAATCGTTGCCCAGCCGCTATCCGGCTTTGTCAGCAGTTCGTTTCTCCTGATTTTCTTCCACATGATGGGCTACCTTCTGTTCCAGTATCAGGAAGAACTCGGCTTCGCCAGCGACCTGCAGGATCAGGAAGCGCCACCTGAGCCCAACCGGGCGTTGCGGGTGGATGCGGATCTGGACATGAGCCTGAAAGACGGCCAGTACGACAAGGCATTGACGCTGGTGAAAGCGGCTCTCAAACGTGACCCATCCAATCCCATGCGGTTGGAGCAGCTTTACCGACTGCTTTGGGCCATGAATGACGGGACCGAACTCTACCGCAACCATCCTCGTTTGCTGCTGTGGCTTGCGGATCGGCGTGATGCGGTGGAACTGGGGAAGATGCTGCAACTGCTGGAGCAACAGGAACCGGGATTCCGCCTGGATGACCCGGCCCTGACGGTCAGTTGCGCCCGCCTGATGTATCGCGAGGGTGAGCACCGCACCGTGTTGCGGCTACTGCAGGACTTCCACAAACGGTTCCCGGACAACGAGCATATCGCCCCCGCCTATCTGCTGGTGGCACAGTCACTGACGCAGGGCATGGCGCAATGGGAAAAGGCGACCGCATTCCTGAACTTCATCAAGAAGCGCTGCCCGGACCATCCCTTAAGCGAGCAAATGGACGGTTTCCTTCAGCAGGCAGCCAATCACGAGCCGTTGCAGGGGCCTCCGGAAACAACCCGGGCGCAGTTTAGTCTGGACCCGGCCTCAGGGGCCTGAAGGCGCTTCCAGCAGCTGGCGGTAATGACGTGCTTTGGGGGTCATCTGGCGCTTGTCGAACTCTTCAGCGAGTAGCCGACAGGCTTCCAATACCAGCATCTCGTCGCCGGTGCCGCGCATCCGTTCAAAGACCTTTTCGGCGGTCTTGAGTTCACCTTTTCGCAAGCTGGCGAAGAACACCCGGTTATGATCCTCTGCGCTCAGCGGATGATGAGGCTGCCCCTTGGTCTGGTATTCCTGCCAGACCTCCAGCAACCGCTCTGGCTGATGCCGGGCCAGAGTGGTTTGCATCAGTTCCCGGGCGCGCAGGCTGTAAGCCTCAGTATCCGGACGCAGCTTGGCGAGCTGGTAAAGATGTTCAAGCAGCACTGTCCGCTCCGGATACCGTTGCCACAAGGCTTCGAACTGCAGGCGCGCCTGCTCGAAGTCCAGTTGGGAAACACGGCTCATCGCCAGTGCGTAGGCCGAACGAAAACGGTCATCCTGCTCGTCTTCCTCCGGTTCGAAAAAGCTCTCTTTCACTTGCAGCCAGCTTTTGCCCAGCAGCAACACCAATCCGGCGCCGGCCACCAACCCGCCGGCATGCGCCATATAGGCAATACCGGTGGCGCCGGCAAACCAGTGATCAAACACTTCCTTACCAATCCAGATCGGTAGCAGCGCGATCGCAGGCGCCTTGAAGTAATCAAAATACACACCGAGGAAGTAAAAAAAGCGAATACGCTGCATGCCGAATATCGCAACGTACATTCCCATCAGGCCCGCGATTGAACCTGAAGCGCCGACCAGCCCACCCCAGGTGCCCCAGTTAAAGCTGGACCAGAGCAACCCGGAAACCACACCGCAAAACAGGTAAGCCAGCAGAAATTTTCCCGCACCCAGCGCTTTCTCCACAGTAAAGCCCAGCAGAAACAGCACCAGCATATTGCCAATAAGATGCCCCCAGCCGGCGTGCAGAAACTGGTACGCAATCAGGTCTGAAAGTGACAGATCCGCCGGCACCACACCCAGGCTGTTTATGCTCACGCGGTCAATGTACGCCTGCTGAATGGGAATCCGTTTCGCCTGCCATATCTCCCGTTGTTCCGGCGCCCAGACAACGCCGATATTGTCCTGCACATAATGGAAGAAACCGGCATCCCACAACATCAGCGATGCCAACAACAGCCGATCGTCGTCAGCCATTGCCTGGCGCAAGAGGTTCAGACGCTCAGCAAGATCATCCTGACCTTCCAGCCGGATCTCGCGCTCGAGATAGTTTTCATAAACCGGGGCTTCGAGCTTGTCGAGATCAACTTTCAGGTATTGCTCTACCGCACCGCCCAATAACTCGTCGTCATTACCCTGATAGAACACAAACACCAGGAAGCAGGCGAGTATCAGACCAAGCGTAATCCAGGGGGGACGGCGCCAGTCAATAGAGCGCTCAACGGGGATAATCAGCATGTCACTTCCATTTGGGGACATCTGAACAAGCAGGCTGATGCGCCCATGAACTTACCCAGAAAATCCTTAGTTAAAATACAACGACAGCCGTAACGGGTTGTGCAATTCAGGTGCATCAAAATGCCGCGTGCCTGATTTCATCACATTTGATCCGATACGATCCGCTTTTTTACCACAGCGCTGCCAGATTATCGCGCTGTAATGGCTACTGAGAGACAAGGGGCAACAAAAGAATATCTGCCCTTACAGAAAGATAACTTCAGATCAGGAGCCCAACCATGCCATATTGCTCAAGCGACTCACTCAGTTACAGACCGTCACAAACCTTTAACAGTGAGCGTATTCAATCAGCGACAGGATTTGCCCGCCGAATGGCTGCAGGCGCAACCGGCGCAGTCTTCCTGGCCATCCTCGCCGGTTGCGCAGCTGACGGTGGTACAAACTCTGCATCAGCACGTCAGCCAGCGGCAGCAACTCAGACCGGATCCGTTGCAGCTCAAGACGAGTCCGGGCCACTGGCAAAACCGGCAGCACCAGCAGAAACAGCCGCTATCGACCAATCGCCAATTGCAGCAACGACCAGCGACGACAATAGTGAAACAAAAACAGACGATCGCATCGTCGAAGCACCAAAGGATGAAGACATGACCGTGCTTGTACTTGATAACCCTGAATTGCTGGCCCGTGCGGCACAAATCAACACGATCAGCACACAGCAGGTGAACGCCATGGCCGACAGTCCTCGCAAACCTCATCGCATGAAGTTTCACTTTGCATTCGACAAACATCGCCTGAACGAAGAAGACAAAGCTATCCTGGTAGAGCATGCGGCCTACCTCAAAGCACATCCGGAAGTCCGCGTGCGCATCAATGGCCACACCGACAGTCACGGCGCTGACGAGTACAACGAATTTCTGTCACGGTTACGTGCCAACACCGCAGCCAAGATTCTCAAAGCGGAAGGGATTGATGAGAAACGCATTGAGGTCGTCGGCTGGGGCAACCACAAGCCATTGACCAATCCAGAAGACAGTGCCGCCAATCGGCGCCTGGAGCTGGAATACCTGAGCGAGCAGATGGCCCGCGCCCAATAACCGCTCGGTCGATGGTCCGGCACCCCTGCCAATACACCTGAACGCAATCCGGTCTGTCGCCCGACACGCCGGATTGCAGCCTGCCAGCTAACCTGCGATTCTAGATTTACCCTCATACAGAGCAGACACAGAGAGCCCGTTATGTCCGGATACCGGTTGGCCACCACACTCATGATGACCCTGCTGATCAGCGCCTGCGCAACAGTTGAACCTGAGCCTGCCCCCAAGCAATACGGTACCTGGAGTGGCACCCTGCCCTGCGCGGATTGTGCCGGGATCGAGACCAGGCTGACGCTTTTCGCCCAACCCAGAACCTATGTGCTTGAAGAGGCCTACAAAGGCAAGCCCGAGCCCATTGAGCACTCAGGCACCTGGTCACTATTGCCCCCGGAGAACGCCATGGATCTGGGGCGAATCGTGCTGACAAACGAAAAAGGAACGGTCGACCGACAGTTCAGGCGATTGCCCGACGGTGGGCTGAAAATGCTGGGAAAAGACGGCAAGGATATTCGCTCGGAGCTCAATTACACTCTCGAGCGAAAACGGATTTCAGACTAATTGAAACGAAATGAAGACAAGATCAAAGTGATACTTGGGCGACGTTGAGCAGCAGCAATCCAGCCATAATCAGGATTGAGAGCCAGGTAAACAACACGCCTATCATCCTCGACAAGGCGTAACCGCCGCGGCTTCTGGTAAAGCCCCAAGCATGTAATAGCCGGCCCACTACAAACAACATACCCACAACATAGACGCTCAAGGCGGATACACCGTTAAGTTCGCCAATCGCCATCAGGATCAGCGCGATTGGCGCATACTCCACCAGATTCGCGTGAGCACGGATCGCCACTTCAAAGTCGTGGTCACCGGCATCGCCCATGCCAGCCTTGAACTTGCGCCGGAAGGTGGTAACCCGCCAGGCAAGGAACAACATCAGAAGCGCAATAACAGCTGCGAATACTGCGGTAACTGGAATGATCATCGTCAGCCCTTTTTAATCACACTTACAATCCACAACAGGAACACCGCACCCGCTGTAGCGGTTACCAGCGCGCCGATAGTGCCATGAGACGACAATCCCACCAGCCCGAACAAAAAGCCGCCTACCAGCGAACCCACAATACCAATGCCGATATTGGCCAACACACCAAAGCCACGGCCTTTCATGATCAGGCCCGCGAGCCAGCCGGCAACACCACCAATCAGAAGAAAGAGAATCAGGTTCATCGCGCCACCTCCCGGCTATGACAATAAGATTTCAGGCACTTCCCCTCTGGAAGCACCGGCGAAAAGCCTCAAAGCACTGTTATATCGAAGCAAATCGTGGATAAAGTCAAGGAACGGGGATCAGGCCAGGTCGTTGACCGCCTCACTCATTTCCCGGTGACAGCGCGCCATCAGGTCGGGAATGTCGTCCGGTTTCAGTGACGCCGTTTCGATCGGTGGCAAGATACGCACTTTCACAGGCAGCCGCCTGCCCAGCCAGCCCTTGCTCTCCATGTTGTAAGGCGCCACGCAAACCGGCGTAATCGGCGCACCCGCGGCAACCGCTGCGTGAAAAGCGCCTTTTTTGAAGGCCTGGAGTCCCTTACCGTGACTGCGGGTACCTTCGGGGAAAATCCAGATACTCTTGCGCTCGTTGGTCATGGCAGATGCAGAGGCGTTGATCATCGCCATCGCTTTACCGGAACGACCACGATTGATCATGATATTGCCGCCCAGCCAGAACACCTGGCCAAAAAACGGCACCCAGCCCAACGACGCCTTGCCCACGGCAACAGTCCGCGGCGGCAGCAAATCCGCCAACACGAAAAGATCGTCGTTATGCTGGTGATTGGCAATCAGAATGGTGGGACGATCCCGGGGTATGTTGTCCCGGCCTTCAACTGGCCGACGCATCCCGAGAATGGCACGGCCGGAAATCGCGATGACACGGCCAATCACGACCGTATTGTCGGGATTGAACGGTCGGAAAATACAGAGGATAAGGCCCAGCACACACAGCAACGGGACAGATAGCCAGGCAATCACTTCACGAACGAAACGCATCAGAAACTACTCCTAAACGAACCTGATGAGCGTACATATGTACGCTAAAATCAGCTATAGGATATAGGTCTGGGGGTCGTTATGGAACGTCAGGACAGCAGGCGAGCCGCTTCTTTGCACTGCTGGCAATGCTTGGCGACACAGGTTTCATAGTCGTGGAGCGCCACACCATAGGCATAGTTCACGGAATTGCCACGCCGCTGCGCATCAAAATCGTCAATATAGGCCCGAACAGACGTTTCAGCCTGATCGAAAGATTCAAAAGGCCCCAGCGACGTTTTTTCACGGGTAACAAAAAACCATTGAGAGCCAATGGCGAAATAACGACTGGAGCGTATAGGTAGCGATCCCTGCTCTCCGCGGCGCTTCTCCAAAAACATGACATTATCTCCGGTAACACGGCTTGAGATAATGTGCGCCACTCTCTTCTTATTGTCAAACAAAGTTAAAATGGCAGTCATTTGCAGCAAAAAACGCCGATTATCCGCGTCCGGGCAACCGCATCTGGCGACGCCCTATAGCGCAGCCTGCATCTGCGGCTGTGCCGCTTCAGCCTCAACCACATAGCGTAAAGGGCCATTGGGGTTCAGGGCATCAAAAGGATAACAGGTCACCAGTATCAACCTGTCCGGGCTATCCGGGCGAACGTCCAGACGCTCCTTTCGCGAATCCACCACCCGTTCGCTGACCACCGTGTATAGACGCCAATCGCCGTCACTGCCCTGCAGCTCAACCCGATCACCGGTGTGGATGGTCTGAAGTACACGAAAGTGGGTATCCCGGTGCCCGGCCACAATAACAGTGCCAGGCTCACCAGGAGTCGCCGAAGCGGTAACGTGCCCCGGACCAAATGCGAGGCTCTCGCCGTAGGTGCCCGAGAGAATCACCATCGGCTCGCCCGAGCCGGGCAGGCGCAAGCGCCCGACCGGCCAGGTGTCGGCCCAGGGCCAGGGTTTGACGTCCCGGTGTCCAGCCTGGCTTTCTGCCCAGGCCATATTGAGCAGTTCCTGGGATAGCATCGCTTTCAACGGAATCCAAAGCCCCGCCAGCAAGGTTAAAGCCGCCGCCAGCGTCAATGTCAGAAGCAAACGCATCACGCCACCCTCCTGCGCCGCAACATCAGTACGGCGAATGCGGGCATCAGGCCGGCGAGGCCAATCACAATCAAAGCAAGTGAAGGCGTTGCAGTTTGCGGGTAGCGGATCATTTTCTGGCTGCTGCCGGCGGGCAGCAACGAGGGCACCGCATCCTTTTTCAACGACTCCCCGACCGGCCGAACCGGCGTTTTATCAACCGCGACAAAACTGGTGTAGGGCGTGGTCAGACTATGGGCCAAAGCCAACGGCGTAACCTGCTCCCGGATTTGGTCTTCGCTGACACCATGCAAGCGCTGATCGGTAATCTCATCAATCTTCTGGCGTGCCCAGTAGCGATGCAGCCCCTGCCCCGGTGCAGCGCCTGACAGAGGCAGGGACTGCTGCCAGCTGGAACCATCCGGCAAAACACCCGTCAGCTCAAGATCACCTGCAGGTGCGATACCACGGGTGACCATTATCAACGGCTCTCCCCGGAAAAGGTCGCCCGGTTTCGCCGGAAAGGCCTCACCTGCGGCCTCGTCATCAGGCCAATGTGTCTGGATATCGACCAGTACCGGCGCTGCCATTTTTGAGAACAAGGTGCCCAACTGGCTCGCCACCTCATTAATGTCGCTCACTGAAGTGAACGTTCCCCGCCCGATACGCGCCGCTTCGCGCATGAAGTACATATTGGGAGCAGAGCCGATACCCACCGTAAACAGTCGCGAATGACCCAGTTGATCCTGAATCTGCTGATACAGCGCTCTCTCGTTGCCCACCGCACCATCGGTAATAAATACGACCTGTCGTACCCGTTTTGTCGATGCTTCGTCGCTCGACTTTCGAATACGCAGGGCCCGGTCCAGAGCGGGCGCCATTTCGGTGCCACCATTGGCCTGCAACCCCCGAGCATACTGGCGAGCCTGGTTGAGATAGGCCGTATCTGCAGGCTGAGCTTGACCAAACAGTGCATGGGTTTCGCTGTTGAATTCAATAATATTGAAGCGGTCGCCGGATTTAAGAGTATCAAGCCCCGCCAACAGCGCGCTGCGGGCCTGTCGAATCGATTCTCCGGCCATTGAGCCAGACGTATCCATCACAAAGATCATTTCCCGAGGCACCGACTGGCCCCCATTAAGCCCTGGCACCAGCAGCGTCAGCAGATAGTCTTCATCCTGCCAGCGTTCATGGAACACCGCGGCAGCGGGCGCCTGCCCGCGTTTCGGCGTCCAGCGCACCACCAGATCGCGATCCATTGCGATATCACCCGACTGGGGCACCACGGTGACCTGCTCGCCCTGCCATTCCGGCTTGAGCGCATGGGTGGGGCTCACCACATTGGCAATAGGCAGGCCGGCGTTAAGCGTCAGCTCGACGTGCGCCCGATGACTGCCCGCTGGCACATCTTGCGAATTCACCGTGAAAGGACTGATCGCATCCGCATCAGCCACCTCGGTGGTCGGCACCGCCCAACCCTGACGCCAGGTAACCGGACGCTCCGGATCGTCGATCGGCGTCCCCGGCATGTAGCGGGGCGTCATTGTTGTTGGCAGACGCAATTCAAACTCACCGGACTGATAGTCCACGGCCTGTTGATAGCGCAGTTCAACGGTGACTGTCTCGCCGGGCGGAATATTGGCGACCCGCGTAGTGAACAGGTTGGGACGCTGCTGTTCCACGTGTGCCGCCTGCTTGCCTTCTGTTTTGGCCTTTTCATAGGTCTTGCGTGCATCGCCACGGGTTTTGATCTCACCCACGATGACCCGCTCGCCAATTCGCAGCTGCATGGCATAAAGGCTGGCTTTCTCCGGCAGCGGAAACACATAGGTGCCTTCGCGCCAGTCAGTACTGGTGTTTTGGAAATCTTGCCGCAGCCGGGTGTCCGCCAGCAGACCGCTGACCCTGACCCGGTAATCCGTGCGCAGCAAGGTGGCGGTTTCGAACTGGCCGTTTGGCGTTGTCATTCTCAACTCACCGGCACCCGGCTCGTCAGCGCCGCGTTCGCTGGCCTGGGCGGCAACCGACTGCAGCACAAAGAAAAGGATCACAGCAAGCCACAGGCTGATACCCTGAACCAACCGCAATTGGCGGCGTGTGAATGTCGTTTTTCCAGATGACTTGCCGGACCAGTCTGATGACCAGTCCACTGCTCGCATGGATCTCACAGAAAACCCTCCGTTGTCGTTTTTTGCTATTAGGCCCGGGGCAAAAGGCAATTCCGTGGGAGAAACCGGCAGGATTCAGGCGTAATCGTGATCAATTGTGGCAATTGTTCGGCGAAGGCTTGCGAGTAACGCCTGTCGTGTTTAAATACCGGACAATCGTATTCAATGAATTGTTCATGCGTCAGTAGGAAGTGAGTCCATGAAACGCCACATCGTGCTCGTCGAAGACGAACCCGCTATTCGAGAGAATTACCGTGACGCACTGGAACGGCGGGGTTATCAGGTGTCCGTTTTTGCCGACCGCCCCAGCGCGCTGGAAGGACTCAAAGGCAACATGCCGGATCTGGCCATAATTGATGTGGGTCTGGGTGAGGAAATCGAGGGCGGCTTCGACCTGTGCCAGGCGTTGCGTCAGCGTTCGGCGTTGCTGCCGATTATCTTCCTGACCGCCCGGGACAGCGACGCAGACTCGGTCGCCGGCCTGCGGCTCGGGGCGGATGACTACGTCACCAAAGACATGAGCCTTGATCACCTGTTCGCGCGTATCGCAGCGCTGTTGCGGCGCACGGCAGCCTGGGCCGAAAACAGCCGGCAAAGCGACGAGATGCTGAACCGCGGCCGATTGGCCCTCAATGTTGATCGCATGATGGCCGAATGGGGCGGTCAGCCCATCGAACTGACCGTCACCGAGTTCTGGATGCTGCATTCCCTGGTTCAGCACCCGGGTCATGTGCGCAACCGCACCCAATTGATGGAAGCAGCGAACACGGTGCTGGACGACAACACAGTGACCTCCCACATCAAACGGATTCGGCGCAAGTTTCAGCAACTGGAACCGGATTTTGATGCCATCCAGACCGCTTACGGCTTCGGCTATCGGTGGAATGCCCATGAGGCCTGAGCGCCGCGCTCTTGATAACGGCAGAATCCCATGCCGCGCCTGACCCTCAAGCGACAACTGCTGATCGCCTGTCTGTTGATGCTGCTGATTCCCTGGGCGGGACTCCAGTTTGTACTTGAGCTGGACCAGGCATTACGCCATCAGGCCAGCGAGCAACTGGTCAGTCAGGCCCGACGGATCAGTGCCAGCCTGCAAGCGCCGGTCGCCTCAATCCAACCGCTACCCGGCCAACACACACGCACCTTCTACGCCGAGCAGTTGCATCGCCCTATCTATCTGGACGGCTATGGCGACGACTGGCCGTCATGGAGCGAGGATTCCGACTCCGCCTATCCGACCGCTGGCGCAAACAAGCCCGTTCAGTGGCGCGCCGCTGTCGACAAACACTACCTGTATTTGCTGGTACGGGTCCAACAGGCACCCGGCGCCTATTTTAATCCCGGCGCGCCGGCACAGCCCCATGCCCATCTGCGCCTGTTTACCACCAAACAGGACCAGTTGCAGACCCGACTGATCCGCACGCCGGCGCCGGGACCTATCGTCGCCCAGTTTGATGACACCCCGGGCCCCAATCGCGCCAGCGCTGAACCACCGAGCCAAGACAGAAATGACGTGCTGCAGCCGGACGAAGAACCAGCGCCAGTCCGCAACGATTTCCAGACCACCGGTGTCTGGCAGGCCACTGGCGAGGGCTACCAGATTGAGCTGCGGTCACCTCGCCCTGCACTCAACAGTCCCACCGGCTTTGAAATCTGGCACCCTGATGCCCGCGGCGGCTACAGCATTCTGGGTAATGCCGGCTTCGATGCCGAGGAGCGGCTGCCACACCTGATGTTTCCAGTTCCGATACTGAGGCAATCGCTTCAACCCCTGCTCGCCTCCGGTCAACGCGCCATCCTGCTCGACTCACATGGCTGGGTGCTGGCAGACACCTCGACACCCGCTGCTGAAACCGCTGATTTCGACACATTGGGCCCCTGGGAAATCGTCGAGCAGATCGGCCTCAACGGCTTGCGGTCGCTGTTGCGCCGTTTCCAACCGGAACCGGTCAATCTGCCGGGTGAAGCGGCCCAATATCCGCAAGGCAGCCTGCCATCATCAACGCATGCACAAACCATTGTGCGCCATGCAGGCAGCGAATCCGCATTGATTTACCAGCAGACCGTAAAGCAACCCAACGGCTCACCGGTCACACTGGTGCTGGAACAATCGCTCGGGGATATTCTGGCGCTGTCTGGCGACACGCTGGGGCGGGTCATCGTTCGCAGCGCGACCTTTGTGGTGTTGCTGATGCTGATCGTGCTCGGCTACGCCAGCTGGCTGTCGTGGCGTATTACCCGCCTGCAACGCGCGGTGGCCGACACCTTCGACGCCGACGGGCGATTGCAACGCCGCTTGCCCGCCAGCAACGCCGGTGATGAACTGGGCGAGTTATCCCGTCAGTTCAGCCAGCTGGTCGACAATCTGCAAGGCTATACCGACTATCTGGAAAGCTTTGCCCGCCGCCTGTCCCATGAACTGAAAACGCCGGTTGCGGTGGTGCGTTCGTCCCTGGAAAACCTGCGGCACGACACACCGGGGCTGGAAAACTCACCGTATATCACCCGCGCCCATCAGGCGACGGACCGGCTGAGCCAGATTCTCCAGGGCATGAGTGAAGCTGCGCGACTGGAGAAAAGCTTTGATCAGGTTGAACGCGAAACCTTTGATCTGGCAGACGTGCTGGCCCAGGCCACCGCCGCTTACCAGAGTCTCGATCCGGATCACCTTATTCGTTATGTCGGACCGGACCGGGACTGCAAAATTCAGGGTTCACCGGAACTGGTGGTGCAGCTGCTGGACAAGCTGGTCGACAACGCGCGGGACTTTACCCCGCAAGGCGAGCTGATCGAGGTGCGCCTGAAGGCAAAGGGAAACCGGCTGCTGATGCAGGTTTTCAACGCCGGCGCGCCTCTGCCAGAGCATCTTACCAGTGAAATATTCAGCCCGTTCGTGTCCCTGCGCGAAGGCTCGCAGGACGGCCACCTTGGTCAGGGACTGCAAATTGTGCGATTGATTGCCGACTATCACGGAGCAACCGTCAGCGCCCGCAATCAGGATTTCCCTGCCGGCGTGGTGTTTTTGGTGAATTTCCCGCTGGCAGATTCAGCGTCGAGCGACGGCACTTAATCTGGTAGCCTTGCAGCTCCACATAGTCATGCTCAAGGATTGGGCAGGAGATCGCAGGATGCGAACGTTTATCAGTGGACTCATGTTAGGCATGAGTCTGCCGGCTTTGGTGTCGGCGCAGATTTATCAATGCGAACAGGCCAACGGCCAGACCGAATTTTCCGATACCCCTTGCGCACCCGATGCGCAGATCATTACCGTTGATCCGGCCCGAATCGGCGGCCGGTTCGATACCGGCACCGATGTCAAACTCTGGCAACCAGCCGAACGCCAGACTACCCGCCAATATGCCTGCCCCCGTGGCTACATCAACTCCACCCAGATGCGTACATTCAGAGTTCGCAAACAGGTTCAGCAGGGCATGAGTTCAAAACAGGTGCGCTATGTGCTCGGCGACCCCGACCGGCAACAGGGCCTGTGGTGGGTATACGAACACAAAGGCGAGGAAACCGGGCGCTACGAAATCAAAAACGGTTGTCTCGCCCGGGTGCGTTAGGGATTAGCCGGGTTTGCGACCCACATACACGGTATTGGACGATTCACCGTTCTGGAACGGATTGAAGAACGACACCACATGCGCTTCGATATCGGTGAACACCTCGTGCATCACCCCCATGAAATCGTCATCGGGCGGCTCGTTGGACCAGAGTGCGAATACCCCGCCTTCACGCAGTTGACGGGCCATTTTGGTCAGACTCCCAGCATTGTAAAAGCTGGCATTGGAATCGTTCAGCAATGCTCGGGGCGAATGGTCAATATCCAGCAGAATGGCATCAAACTGCCGACCGGGCTGGTCCGGATCAAAACCCTGATCATCGGCCACCGCCAGATCAAAAAAGCTGCCGTTTACGTAGCGGCAGCGCGAGTCTTTATTCAGCACCTCGCCCAGCGGCACCTTTTCCTGCTGGTGCCAGCGAATCACGGTGTCCAGTGCCTCGACCACCAGCAGCTCACCCACTGCGTCGTGTTTCAACGCGGCCATCGCGGTATACCCCAGACCGAGGCCGCCCACAACAACCGCGAGCCCGTCGCCATCGACCGCGGCCAACCCAAGGTCCGACAAAGCGACTTCTGCATCCACGAACATGCTGGACATCAGAAACTCGTCACCCAGCTTCACCTCGTAGATATCGCGGTCACCCAGCGCCGGTATCCGGCGGCGGCGCAGGGAAATTTCGCCAATAGATGATGGCTGGCTGTCGATCTCTTCAAATAAAAGGCCCATAGGTTTTCCACACAAACGGATCAGGACGCCTATGCTATCACTCAATGGCACCCACGTTCGGGTTAGCGGTATGATCGGAGGCAAGACTGCCCGAAACCGCAGCTCCATCAACACCTGAACAGAGTGCCCGCATTCACTTGGGGTCCGAGGCTGACTGAATACCTGATGTCTTTCGCAACGCTAACCGACGGCTCTTCCGCTCTCAGACTGATGGCGATCACTATGGCGCTGGCTATCGCGACACTCATCGCAGGCTGTTCCTCGTTACCTCCACTCGAGGGGCGTTCCGAATCGAGTGCCTTACCCCTTGAGGCAGCGCGCAACACCGAGCTTGGTCAGGCCCTCGCGCCGGTGGAAGCGGCACATCCTGGAATGGCCGGCATCTACCCCCTTCCCGATGCGGCCCAGGCTTTTGCCACGCGCGTACTGCTGGCCGAAGCGGCAGAGCAGACATTGGATATCCAGTACTACATCTGGCGCGATGACATTACCGGCACCCTGCTGCTCAAAGCCCTGTGGCAGGCTGCCGAGCGCGGTGTACGCGTTCGCCTTTTGCTGGATGACAACAACACCAGCGGGCTGGATCCGCTGCTTGCCGAGCTTGATGCTCACCCCAATATCCAGGTCCGGCTGTTCAATCCGTTTGTCTACCGCGGCTCCAGGATTTGGGGATACATTACCGATTTCTCGCGCCTGAACCGACGCATGCACAACAAGTCCTTCACGGCCGATAATAATGCGACCGTTGTCGGGGGCCGGAATGTAGGCGATGCCTATTTTGGTGCCACCGACGGCGTGCTGTTCAGCGATCTGGATGTGATTGCCGTCGGTGATGTTGTGCGGCGGGTTTCGGACGACTTCGATCTGTTCTGGGCCAGCCAGTCGTCTTATCCGGCTGGCCGGATCATACCTGAAGCTGAACCCTATCGGGATAACGCGGGTTCCGTACCGCCTTCGCTCAAAAGCGCGCTCGACAAAGCACTGTCCGATCCCTCTGCGGAGGCTTATATACATGCACTGAAGACATCGCCGTTCATCCGGCAACTGACCCGGGGCGAGCTGGACGTCACCTGGGCCAGGACCCGCATGGTCAGCGACGACCCGTCAAAGGGCCTGGGCCAGGCCAAAGGCGACGCCCTGCTGGCCAGCAAACTGACCACGATCATCGGTCACCCGACAACAACCCTCGATCTGGTATCACCCTACTTTGTGCCGACTGATTCCGGCGTCAAAGCACTGTCAGATCTGGCCGCCAAGGGTGTGAGGATACGGGTACTGACCAATTCGCTGTCCGCGACCGATGTTGCCGCTGTTCATGCCGGCTATGCCAAACACAGAAAAGCCCTGCTGGAAGCCGGGATACAACTGTACGAACTGAAGGACACCATCACCCACACCGGCACAGAAGACCCCGTGGGCACCTTTGGTCACTCCGCCAGCAGCCTCCACGCCAAGACCTTTGCCGCTGACGGCGAGCGGGTCTTCGTGGGCTCGTTCAATTTTGATCCGCGTTCGATGCTGTTGAACACCGAACTCGGATTTGTCGTCGACAGCCCCGATCTGGCCCGGGAGATTGCCTCCGGATTTGACCGGAAGGTGCCTTTACAGGCCTACGAAGTCCGCCTGTCAGATGAAGGAGACCTGTACTGGGTTGCGCGCCAGACTGACGGCACTGAAACCCGTTTTGACACTGAACCAGACAGTTCCTTCTGGCGTCGCACTGCGGTCAGTATCATTTCAATTTTCCCAATCGACAGCCTGCTGTAAGACATTGCCCTGAAAACGCCCCGAATCTGCTGCCTTAGGGTACACTGCCCGAACAGGCCATGCCCCGATGCACAAACCCGATCGCCGGGGCACCTGATCCTTATTCTGGACTGATTCAACAGGAGTAACCGATGGAATGGAGTTTGACCCATCTCTGGCTGATTCTGGCACTGGTGCTGGGGCTGGCTGAGCTGACATCCGGCGTGCTGGTGTTGCTGGCGCTCGGTTGTGCCGCTGCCGCCACTGCACTACTGGCGTTTCTCGGTTTCTCCCTGACCTGGCAGTTGGTCGGCATGGGCGTGCTATCCGGCATTTTCGTCCCGGTTGCCATTCGCTATATCCGCCCCCGTTTTTCGCCCAAAGGTGTGGCCTACGGCACCACCGGCACCGGTGTCGAGCAGGGGCAGCACTACACCGTCACCAAGCGCGACTTTGATGGCGCAACCGGCCTTAAAATTAACGGTGACTTCTATCGTCTGCGTGTTGCTGAAACCGGCGCCACAGCATTACCCGAAGGCACGCAAGTGGTATTCGGACACTTTGACGGCACAACCGCAGTGGTCCACTGCACCCCGACTCACAAGGAGCTTTAAGCATGGAATCGTTTCTCTCACCCGGGCTGATCATCAGCCTGTTCATTCTGGTCATTGGTATTGTCATCATCGCCAAAGGTCTGGTCATAGTACGCCAGTCGGAAGTGATGGTGATTGAGCGGCTCGGCTCCTTTCACCGAGTGCTGGAAAGCGGCGTTAACATCATCATCCCGTTTATCGAACGGCCACGGCCGATCACCATGATCCGCTACATCCGCGCCGGTGAGGATTATCATGCGGTGGTCAGCGACGAAACCCGTATCGATCGCCGAGAGACTGTCATGGACTTCCCCGGCCAGCCGGTGGTGACCACCGACAACGTGACCGTCAAGATCAACGGCGCACTCTACTACCAGATCATTGACCCTCGCCGTGCGGTCTATGAAGTCGCCAACATGAGCCAGGCCGTTGAAGTACTGGCCAAGACCACCCTGCGCTCGGTGGTCGGTAAGATGGAACTCGACAAACTGTTTGAGTCCCGCGCCGAAGTGAACAGCGCAATTCAGGCGGAGATGGAAGAGCCGGCATCCAAGTGGGGCGTCAAGCTCACCCGGGTCGAGGTTCAGGACATCAGCATGCCGGAAGAAGTCGAAGAAGCCATGCGCCTGCAAATGGCCGCCGAGCGTAAGCGTCGTGCGACCGTGACCGAAGCGGAAGGTGAAAAATCAGCCGCGATTGCGATGGCACAAGGCCAGCGGGAATCATCCATCCTGAATGCCCAGGGCGACAAGGAATCCGCCATCCTGCGGGCGCAGGGCGAGCAGGAATCCATCAAGCTGGTCCTGAATGCCATTGGCGACACTGAGGAAAACAAGCGGACGGTCGTCGGTTACCTGCTTGGCCAAAGCTACATCAAGGCATTGCCTACCATGGCCAAAGATGGCGAGCGTGTGTTCGTGCCTTACGAGTCTTCAGCACTGCTGGGATCGATGGGCATGTTCCGGGAAATGGCGGGATCGCCAGAAGATACCGTGCGCCAGCATATCCAGCGGGATGGTCTGCGCAGTGGCGCGGTAGCCGGTGCCGGCACCTCGACCTGATTGACCGGGCAAGTCTGAACAGGCTCTCTGCTGCATACAGGCAGCAGAGAGCCTGATATTTGATAACCGTCTAATGCTCTCTCAAGGCCTTGATCAAAGCCTGCTTCCGCATGGTTGATCGCCCCTTGACGCCCACCTCTGCGGCTTTTTGCTGTAACGCCTTCACCGTCCAGTCTTCGTAACGGGGTGATTTCCCGCCCTTGCGCCCGGTTTCACTGGGAGGCGAGTTTGCAATGCGGGCAGCTTTCTCTTTGCTCATCCCTTCATCACGCAAGGCTTCGTAACGCTTGTCGTCCTTCACCGACGGGCCCGGACCCGCCTTCTTACCTGCTTTTGACTTCGCCATAAGAACACCTCCATTTACTTTGAAGTTGCCTCTCAGCAGCACAGATTACGCGTTATTGCCGGATACCAGCGCCTCTGACTCTGCACCGGACTTGATCGTCGGCACGCTCAGCATCAACACAAAGCCTACCAAAAGAAACAGCAGAATGGTGGCCATGCCCCAGCGTTGGCTGCCGGTAGCGGCCGTGACCCACCCCACCAGCAACGGCCCGGCGAAGGCCGTTGCCTTGCCGGAAAAAGCGAACAGACCGAACATCTGGGTTTGCAGATGTACCGGCGCAGCCCGCGCCAGATACGAGCGGCTGGCCGATTGCAGTGGCCCTACAAAGATCCCCAGCACCATGCCGAATATCCAGAAACCGGTCACGCTTGTTGCCAGCAGAATCCCGGCAGCACTGACTCCCAGTCCGATCAGGGACAGCAGCACCGTGTTGCGACCACCAATGGCATCATCCACCCACGAAAAGCATAGCGCCCCCAACCCGGCCGTCACGTTAAGCGCAATGGCAAATTGCAGCACCGCTGTTTGATCCATGCCAAACGTGCCTGCTGCGTAGACTCCGCCGAAGGTGAAAATGGTCGCCAGCCCGTCGGTATATAGCATGCGCGCGATCAGGAATCGCAGGATATGCCGATAACGCCGAACATGGGCGATGGACTCACGAATCTGACCAAAGCCGGCTCGGGTTGCTTGCCCCAGGGTCAGACCGGTTGCCTTGCGATCCGGCGTCAGGAAGAAAATGGGCAGTGAAAACACCAGATACCAGACGCCCACCAGCACAAAAGTGGCCCGAACGTGTTCGGCCCTTTCAGTATCCAGCCCCATCCAGGACACATCGCCCTCAATGAACACGAACAACGCGACGATAAGGCTCAGCACGCCCCCGACATACCCAAGCCCCCAACCCCAGCCCGACCAGCGGCCAATCCGGTCAGGCGAAGCCAGTTCCGGCAACATGGCGTTGTAGAAGATGAAGGCAAACTCGGCGCCCAACACGCCAATGCCCACCCAGAAAGCTGCAAACCAGAACTGGTCCGCATCGGGCGTGACAAACCACAGCATGCAGGATGCCAGCGCACACAGCAGGGTAAAGCTGATCAGCCAGGGCTTGAGCCGGCCGGACTGGTCGGCAATGGCCCCCAGTATCGGTGCCAGTATGGCGATGAACAGCCCCGAGATACCCACGATATTGCCCCAGGCCTCGGTGCCGGCCACATCGTCCTGAACCACGGACTGGCTGAAATAACGGGCAAAAACAAACGTGAGAATAATCGTGAAGAAGGCACTGTTGGCCCAATCGTAGAGCGCCCATGACCAGAGCGCGCGTTTGCCGGCGCCTTGTCCGGCAGTCATAGCAGTATTCGCTGGCATCGCGGTTCCCTGGCGGTGCGGTGATTCGGAAGTGTGAACTGGCATCAGCCTACCACCCGGCCTGTTGGCAGAGCCAGCCGATGATTCAGGCGATGCCGATCAAAGCGTTTTGCTGCCCTCGAAGGCTATGCAGCGTCCGAACCTGTCCCAGGCCGGCTCTTCATTCGGGCTGTTCTTGAATGTATCCCCACGTGACACGTTGGGTGGCGTTTGCCGCCCAAGACAATTAGCCGCGTCGTCGACGGCTATCTGGTAACCAAAGCGGTTATGGTTGAACCGGTTATCGGTAAAGGTATTATCACGACTGAAGCTGTTGTCCCAACACAGCACCGGATCCCGTTCACGTACCGAGCAGGTAAGGAAAACACCCGCCATCCCGTTATTTTCGATTTGATTGTTGCTGAAGTCATTGTGCTCGGCGTCAGCCAGATACATGCCGTGAGAGCCATTGTCGGCAATCACATTGTCGCGGATTTCAGACGACTGGAGATATTCCACCGTAAGGCCAGCGGCAACGTTGTCGCGGATGGTATTGCCCACTAAAGCAGTGGGGCCTGCGCGGTTGAGCGAAACCCCGTCCCACTGGGCATGGCTGATATGGTTGTTTTCAATGCGAACGTCGCGGCTGTGGTATTCAGTCAGCACACAAGCGCTGCGACAATCGCGCACGTCCAGATCCCGCAGCACGATATCTTCGCCCTGCCTCACGACCAGTGCGCTGTTGCTCAGATAGGGTAAGTCCGCAAAGAACTCGCTATCGCTCTCCCCGCCGCCACGGATGGCCAGGGACTCGACCTGAACATTCTGAATCTTTCTGGAGGGCTGCTGATGCATCGCGTCACCCAGCACAAGAACCGGACTGGAGACGCCATCTTTCATCTTGAGCACTGTTTTGTCCCGGCCCTCACCACGCAGGATTGTATTGTTGCGGGTCAGCGTCACCATGCTGTCCAGCTGAAATTCACCGCTTCCCAGACATAACACCTGACGGGAGTCGTCGTCTGGCAACTGGTCGAGTGTCGCCTGCAGGTCGTGCTCCGGCGTCACGCCTCTATCGCAGGCAGCCGGTTCCGCCATTGCCGATACCGGAAAAGCCGTTGCCAACAGACAGCCGATCAACCACAGCCCGAATCGCCCGTGCCGGCTACGAAGAGATACCTCACTGTGCATTGCGTTTCCCCAATTCAAACTGGTCTGAACCCTGAAACATTCAGGCGCCCGAAAACAGGCTCTACTTTCGCCGATTTAGCGCAGCGACACCATTAACGAAGCATTAGGGAAGTTCAATCAAGTGAGTGTTGGCGAACTCAGTTCAAGCCCTTACTCTGAGGAACACGCCGGACAAATAGATGGAGAGATGCATGCCAGAGGACCTCAACCCGGACTGGGCCAACCTGAGCCCCCGTGATGCCATTGCGCTGCAACACCGACTCGCTGCTGATGTGTCTGTAGCCGATGACCTTCCGACAGTGCGCACCGTAGCCGGCATCGATGTAGGGTTTGAAAACAAGGACACTGCCCGGGCGGCCATCGTGGTGTTAAATCTCAGCGATCTGAAACCGCTGGACTACGCTATCGCACGGCTGCCAGTCAGCTTTCCTTATATTCCGGGACTGCTCTCATTCCGCGAATGCCCGGTGATTCTCAAGGCGCTCGGGCAACTGAAAACAACACCGGACTTACTGCTTTGCGACGGTCAGGGGATCGCCCATCCCCGGCGGCTGGGGATTGCATCCCACATCGGGCTGCTCACCGGCATGCCGGCTATCGGTGTGGGCAAAAGCCGACTTATCGGCACCCACGACACGGTGCCGGACGAGAAAGGCCAATGGGCACCTCTGACGCACAAACAGGACACCATCGGTGCGGTACTGCGCACCCGCGCCGGAGTTAAACCTCTCTTTATTTCCGCCGGCCACCGGATCAGCCTGCCAACGGCCATAGACTACGTCATGGCCTGCACCACCCGATATCGCCTGCCAGAGACCACCCGTTGGGCCGATGGTCTGGCCTCTCAACGCGGCCAGAAGTGGCTGGCTGCACTCGAAGAACTTCACGATGGATCTCGTGACCAGGACGCCTCTGCATAACATGTCCAGAACCGTCCGGTTATTTTGTTCGAGTGCTTTCCCTTTTCCATTTGTCCGCTAAATTAATACAGGCGGAAGTAGGCTTGGTTCGACGCCAGCACTCTGCCTGTTTTGATCGCCGACGGTCAGCACCAGCCTCGCAGTGATCCGGTTCGTCAGGATCGTTGATCTCCCTGTTGGGAGTCATCGATTTTGGCGCGGCCCTGATCGCAGATGACTGATAGAACACCCTCATCTGCCAACCGACTGCAACAGGAGATGGAAATGACCAAATTAGCCGACATTGAAGGTATCGGTGCCTCATACGCAGGCAAGCTCGAAGGCGCTGGCATCAGCTCATTGGAAAACCTGCTGAAAGTCTGCGGAGACAAAAAAGGACGGCAGACAGCCGCGGAGAAATCCGGCATCAGCGAGAAGCATATTCTCAACTGGGTAAACCGTGCCGATCTGGCGCGCATCAAAGGCGTCAGCACCCAGTACGCCGATCTGCTCGAATTTGCAGGGGTCGACACCGTGCCGGAGCTGGCCCAGCGCAATGCCGAGAACCTTCAGGCCAAAATGGCTGAAGTGAACGACACCCGAAAGCTGGTGCGTCAGGTACCCGGCTTGTCACAGGTCGAAGACTGGATAGCACAGGCCAAATCCCTTCCCCGTGCGGTGACGCACTGAACACCAAAGCGATGCGGGTGGAAATAGCGCTGTATTCCACCCAGTTTCTCATCACGGCGTCTGCCCATCATCACTGCAACCAGCGCCGGTCAGCCCGGCCAGGCCAGAATACCGCCGGTCATCCATAACACCACAAAAACGGCCTGACGAAACCGCGCCTCATTAACCCGGCGATGCAACCACTCGCCCAGCAGCATGGCCGCAATCACCACCGGGATCATCACGGCAATATGCGGCGCGGCTGGCAGCAGCGACCCGTCCAGCAGGAACACCAGCGTCAGCAAGCCATTCAGTGACAGCCAGACCAGAATCAGCGTGGCGCGAAATTGCTGCTTGTCGAGGGCAAGACCGCTGAGCGCGTAGACTAACAACGGGCCACCAGAAGCAAACAGGCCGTGGGTCATCCCGGCCATCAACATCCAGAACTGAGACCAGACCTTGCCATGCGGCTTTACCGTAATACCCTTCCACAGACGCCATAATTCACGGCTACTGAACCAGAGCACCAGCAAACCGAAGGCGGTTTTCAGAAGCTGATCACCCAGCCAGGGACGCAGTCCGTAGCCGGCCAGCGTGCCCACGACCATCAGCGGCAAAATCATCCTGCACAGGGTCGGCCAATGAATCGCGTGCCGATGGCGCCAGCTCAGCACGCTGGTCATCACGATATTGAGTGGCACCAGGATCGGCAGCAGTTCCGGAATCGGGAACAGCAGCGCGCCCAGCGACAAGGCAATGACGATACTGCCAAAACCGGTGGTGGCTTCGGTTGTGAATGCCAGGAAGATGAACAGCGCCAGCAGCAGCCAGGGCAGCGTCAACAACTCAACCACCGGTTAGTGCTCCAGTTCGCTGGCAAACTGGCGCTGCATCAGGCGTTGATACAGATCGGGCAACAACCGCCAAAGGATACTGGCAAACCAGGCAAAGCGGTCCGGAAACAAACGCCGCTTGTGCTTTTGATACGCCACAAACGTTCTCTCGGCCATCCACTCGGGCGTGCGCATGCTGCCGACGGTGGAGCGCTTATGTCGAGCCGGCTTGCCGTCATGACCCAGCGCATTGGTTTCAATGGGGGTATCCAGAAAGCTGGGATACACCATCAGAATATGCACGCCATAGCGCGCCACTTCGCCGCGCAACACCTCAAAAAACTGACCCAGTGCACTTTTGGCACTGCAATAACCGGCTCGCCCCAGTACCGGCATCCAGCCTGCCATGGAGCCGATATTAATGATGCCACCCCGGCTTTTTTTCAGCATCGGCAAGCAGCCGATCGACAGTTCTACCGGCGCCTGCCAGTCGACCGCCATCACCTTGGTGAAGACATCCATTTGGGTTTTCTCGGCGAGAGACCGCTGCGTGATACCCGCGTTGTTGATCAGCAGATCCAGTGATTTTTCGTTTTTCTCCAGCCATTTAACGAGGGCTTGCACCGCTTCACTGTCGGTGATATCAACCGTGCGGGAGGTGACCCGCGCGCTGTCCTGAGCCGCCAGTTCATCGGCACCACGGGCCAGCAAACCGGTATTGATATCTACCATCACGACCCGGTAACCCAGTGCAAATGCCTGCTGCGTCAATGACCAGCCAAGCCCTGAGGCGGCCCCGGTAATCAGTACGGTTTTCATAATTGGTGCCTTGCTCTGGCAGCGTCCATGAAGAAGCGAAACACCTGCTCGGAATTCTTGCGCGGGGTATAACCGAACTCTTCTTTCAAACGGCGATTATTCAGCACCGGCCGGTACCGCAGAAAGTTCACTTGTGCCGGCACATAGCCGGTCAGTCCCAACTTGTTCCCGACCCACAAACCGGCCTTTATCAAGGGTGCCGGTACAGTGATGACCGGCTTGCCAAGCAACTTGCCGAGAGCATGAATAGACAGCGCGCCATCACCTGCCAGGTTGAAACAGCCACTGCTGTCACGGCAGACACCCTGCTCAATAATCGCCACCACATCCTGATCCCAGATAAACACAAAGGGCGACGGAGAGCCGGCTACCGCCAGCATTCGATCGCCTTCGAAAAGACGGGTAATCAGGTTGCGAGTCTCAGCGCCAAGCACCGTACCCGGGCGCAGCACCAGCTGTTTGAGCTCCGGGTGCCTTTGCCGGTACTCAGCCAGCATCTCTTCCACCTGACGTTTGTGATCAGAGTAGGCGAACTCCGGATTACCACGCAGGGCATCCTTCTCGTCCAGCCACTCAGGGTTGTCCGCGTGATAGCCATAGGCCGCGCCGGAGCTGGCCACCACTACCTGGCTGATACCGCAGGCCACGCAGGCTTCCAGCACATTGCGAGTGCCGTTTACGTCGATATCATAGTCCCGCGCACGATCACCGGAATCTTCCAGCACTGCAGCCAGATGGACCACTTGCTGGATCTCATGTTCTTGCACCAGTTGGGCAAGCTTTGGATCTCGAATATCCATCTTGAAAAACGGAAAGTCAGCCGTCTCATCCGGACGAATATCCACCCCGAACACAGCATGGTTCTCACTCAGCTGGCGCGCCAACTGACTGCCGATATAGCCAGCGGCTCCGGTAATCAGGATACGTCGTTGCACGATTGCTGCTCCTTGTATTTCATTGCTGTTCTGCCATTGCCTTACTACGCGACCACCACCAGGCCAGCGATAAGCCGCTCACCAGATGCCAGACACCCCAGAACCCCGCGATCAGGATCATCCCGCTGGCGTCGGGGAAAAACGTAAACAGGATGGCCAGTGCCAGGCCGGAGTTCTGGATACCCACCTCCATCGTGATCGCCCGCTTGTCACCAACTGGTAATCGGGTGAGCGATCCCGCGGCAGCCCCCAACCCCAGCGCCAGCAGATTCTGAAACACCACCAGACCCACAATGCTGTGGGCGGTGGCCATGAACACATCCATGTTTTTGCCAAACGCCAGCCCCACAAACAGCAGCAATACCAGCAAGGTGACAACACGCATGGGCTTCTGGGCTTTTTCGGCAAATACCGGAAAGAACCGACCCGCCAACATGCCCAGCACCAGCGGCACACCCAGCACCAACACCACCAGAATCAGGATGTTCGTGCTGTCGAGCTGTATATCGGTGAGGATCGCTCGGGTATTCGGGTTCAGCCAGCCGAAAAGAGCAAAATTGAACGGCGTCATCACAATGGCGGCAAGACTGGAAACGGCGGTCATACTGACGGATACCGCCACATTGCCCCGGCCCAGCCAGGTCATGATGTTGGAGAAGGAACCGCCGGGGCAGGACGCCACCAGGATCATCCCCAGCGCCAGTTCGGGGTCTACATCGAAAAACCAGGTGGACAGGCAGGTCGCCGCCGGAAGCAGACCAAATTGCGCGATCAGCCCCACAACCGGGGCCTGCGGACGCTTCAATATCCGACGGAAATCATCAGCGGTCAGCGACAGCGAAACACCAAACATCATGAACGCGAGAATGACATTCAGTATCAGCAGGTTGTCGCTACTGAAATGAACCTGCATGTCAGGCACCCCGGGACAGTTCAGCGATGTGCGTATTCACTGCGTTGCGGTAGCTGTCCTTATGGACGTAATACGCCATTCGGGCCAGTTTCAGGTAATCAAAACCGCCATCAAGGGTTTGTTCTGCCTCACTCCGGATTTTGCTCGCCAGCGCATCAGCACTGGCATCACCCCGCTGCCGGGCCCGAATATACAGCGCCACCATTTCAGCCTGTTCATTGCGACCTTCCCAGCCCAGCCCCGCAGCTTCCACCATGCCCATCATGAACAGGTTGTCGTGCTTCGGGCTGAACACATTCAGGTACAGCTGCGGCGCATCACTGTTCTGCCAATTCAGCTCAGCGGGATCAATAAACGGATAGTCCAGCTTGTAGCCTGTGCCCATCAGGATCAGGTCATACTGCCGGATCTGGCCGCTGGTAAAGGTCACGGTATCGCCTTCCACACTGGCGATGTCGGTCTGTGGCGTAATGTCGCCGTGCCCGAGATGGTGCAGCACCAACGAGTTCACAACCGGGTGGGACTCGTACATTTTATAATCAGGGTCAGGCAATCCGTAGTCACTGGGGCGACCGACCAACAGGCGTATCAGGCGTGCATCCACCCGTTGTTTAAGGCCTCGGGGCAACTTGAGCTTGCCGCCAATCGAATCCGACGCCTTGCCGCCAATAAACTTGGGCAGGAAGTAATAGCCGCGCCGGACGGAAATATCGACACTCGCCGCCCGATGCACCGCGTCGACCGCAATATCACAGGCCGAGTTGCCACAGCCGACAATCAGCACGCGCTTGCCTTCAAAAACCGAAGCCTTCCGGTACTCGCTCGAATGCATCAGCTCGCGATCAAACGAACCCGGCAAATCGGCCACATTCGGCTTGTGCAGCGTACCGTTGGCAATCAACACCCCCGCAAACCGTCGACACTGTTGCTCACCGCCGGTTTCAGTCGTGACCCGCCATTCGTCCCCGTCCCGCACCACGCTCACGACCCGGGTCGAAAACTCATAGTGCTCATACAGACCGAAATGCTTCGCGTAGTCCTGAAAGTAACGCTTCATCTGACTGTGATGGGGATAAGTGGCGACATCTTCAGACATCGGGAACTCACGAAACTCGGTCATTTTCTTCGATGAAATCAGATGCGCAGATTCGTACATGGTGCTGTGTGGATTATCGATATCCCACAGGCCACCAACGTCAGTATTCAGATCAAAGCCCACGAACGGAATGTCGTATTTCTGGAGATTTCTGGCGGTGGCCAGCCCCATGGGGCCGGCGCCAATGACTGCGTACATAGCTGTCCCGATATTTATTGTATGCGCGCCCGGCAGGCACCCGGAGCGCGGAGTTTGTTATGCTTGTCACATTAGAATATCCGGGACACAGACACCCGGCTTTTTCAGGACCATGTCACGGTTAATACGGGACCTTTCGGACATCCATGTCGCATACCCCCACGGTTACGGTGCGTTATACACAGGCCATCAGCCAGGCTGCCGAAAAGCTCGGCTTTGCCTTGCCTGACAGGCTGAAAACAGCGTTCGCGGAACAAGACAGAGTGGAGCTGGAACTTCAGGGCGAGATCTGGGAGACCTTCTGCCAGCAGGCTGATGACCCGCTAATCGGCATCCAGTTCGGACTGACACTCCAGGTGGGCCACCTGGATACCGCAGGCATGGTATTGATGAGCTGCGACACCGTGACCGAAGCGCTGGACTCGCTGATGGACTACTACCCCATCGTCGGCGAGGGCGGGACGTTTGAATACAGCGTACACAACGACATCTGCGAAATTCGCTACGAGCCCCAGTACAGCACCCGCCAGCCCGAGCGCGTGGAAGCCGCGCTGGCTTCACTGCTGCAGTTGTCACGCTGGTCGACGGGCGAGCAGCTGCAGGCACAGCACATGACCTTCACTCACCCTGCGCAGGATGACCCGCAGCGTTATGAGGCGTTACTGGGGTTGCCGGTCACCTTTGCCGGCCAATACAACAGCCTGTGTATTCCCGCCAGTGCATTGAAGATGCCATTGATCTACGCAAACCCGGCATTGTGCCAGCACCTGCGTACACTGGCCGATCAGCTGCTGGCGCAACTCGGCAGCCAGTCGCTGAGCGCCAATGTCAGTCACCTGCTACGCCAGCACCCTAACTGGGGCAAAGAAAAAGTCGCCGATCATTTGAACATGAGTGGCCGCCACCTGATCCGTAAACTCAGCGACGAAGGCACCACCTTCAAATTGCTGCGCCAGGCACTGCTGCAAAACATGGCCGAACAGGCATTGGGGGAAGGGATGAAACTATTCGATGTGGCAGACCAGCTCGGGTTTTCTGACGAAAGCGCCTTCGCCAAAGCCTTCAAACGCTGGACCGGCATGACACCGGCCCAGTTCCGCGAGACCTGATTCTCTGAAGAGGATGTTGCAAAACTAGTGCGCCCTACTCGGACACCGGTTCATCGTCCCGCACCCGCAAGAAACTCGCGAATCGCGGCAAGCCGGTTGAAGTCAGGCCATAATATTTGAAGGTCACCTCCACGCCGATAGGTGGTGGATCGGCCCGCTGGGCGTCGCTGAATCCGGTTCCCAGTTTGAAACGACGGCCATCCTTCCTCTCCACAATCAACGCCCCAAGTTGCCCCTCATACTTGCCATTGCCTTCCGTGTGGCCCACTACCACGGCTTCAGCATCCTGATAGCGCTTTACCTTCAACACATCGTCAGTCCGACCGGCCCGATAGAGGCTGTTGCCACCATGCAGCATCAATCCCTCACCACCATTCGCCACAACCTGATCGAGCTGCTCCATCAACGCGTCATGACTACTCGCTCTGCGCTGATCAATCATCGCAATGTAAGGTGAGCCCGGGCCCGACACCAACGCCTTCATCTGCACCACACGTTCGGAAAACGGCGCTCTGCTCGCAGGTAAATCAAACACCATCAACCGAATCTGCCGCCACTCTGCATCAACGGGTTCCAGCTTGCGCACTGCACCGGACGTTTCAGAAAAACGACCACGCCCCATCCAGAGTTCACCATCTAATGGCTGCTCGGGAAAATCGGCCAGAAACCAGTCTGGCGCATGAAATCTATGGCCCTGTCGGGAGATAAGCTGCTTGCCATCCCAGTAGGCGCGGACGCCGTCGAGTTTCTCGCTGACCCAGTAGTCGGAGAGGTTGATACCTTTTTCGTAGGTTTCGCCGAGGAGGATTTGGGGTGGTTGGGCGTGGGTGGTGTTTGCGAGTAGTGAAAGGGCGAGACTGCTGATGATGAACAGCCACTCCCTGTATGGCGGGTGGGGCATTTCACGGTCCTTGTGGGTGATTCAAAACACACGGTGACATTCCACTTTCCCGATCATTCCTGAAACGGGTCTAAGTAATCGTTCCCAAAACGCGCGATTTGGAACTTGAAAGAGAGATCTCCTTCAACAACCGTCAAAACGATTACGCCTGATCGTTTTTGTAACTACTCCTCCAACATGAGTTACACCCGTCTTTTTCCGCTGTTCGTGAGCAAAAGGGAGCTCATTCAGCCCTGATTCCATCGATACTTACTGCGTGCAGGCCAGTTCAGGTTCGCTCGTTTTTCGGGTGGCCTGTCGGGTTACATTGCCTTCAGGGTCATAGCAGAATTCCTGAACCCGGTCGCCCTTCTTGATGCGAATGGGCTCGTCGAGAGTGGGATGCCAGATCGTGCTAATCCTCTGTTGTTCGACGGTTCCTTCAGCC
>JANZNS010000011.1 GCA_025153445.1 Marinobacter sp. BGYM27
TCACGACCATGGCGTCCTGGTCGTAGTTGTAGTGCTTGAAACGAGGCATGCCGACGGCTCCTTGTCTGTTTGCCCAATGCTACCAAAACCAGTCTGATTTGGGGTTTTTCTACAGCCTCAACGCCTGAAGGCAGCGGCGCGTCTAACGCGTCCGCTGGCCTGACTGGTTAGCTGTTGTAAGCCAACGGTTTAGATAGAAGTACATAGCACCATGGACACTACCTGCTCCCGTACCACCACAAATCAATGGCACGCCCATATATAGCAGGTAGGCCGCCACCTCTTTGCTAAAAAAGCTTGCACCATCAAGATGCCCTCCTGCAGCTGATACTTGGGAGGCAACACTCCAACCCAATAGAACTAAGCCGGCCAAAGATCCCCATTTAGCACCATCAAACACATGCTGTTTTAACGACGGAGACCCGTTCCTGAACGAAGAGGCCATCACAGCACCTCGCCATGACACTAGCGCAGAAACTGGAACCAATACGAACAATATGATGGGTAGAGCCCCCCACCAATAGGTGCTGGTCATCATCCCAACCAGGGACCAAAACACCAGAAAGATCAGACCATCAATCAACCCGACAGTTCTAGGACTCATGACAATTCTCGATTACAGCTAACGCTGAGCGAAGCGGCGGCTGAAAGCCGTCCGCCTTACGCGCCTTGTTAAATCATGGCTGGAAACGAATATGGAATCCGCTTTTCTCCAGCCCCTTCTTCCCATCCTTACAAAAGCTCGTCCAGACGTCCTGGCACCCGCGGTTTACGCAAAGATGGCTGAGATAGTGAATATGGCTTCCCTCAACCCAGTGGTTACTGTTGGAAGCTCTATCGCGAGTATCAAAATAGAACAAATGCCAGTAGCTGTGCCGCGCAGTGTAGAAAAGATGTGCTGCTGCCCGCTCCGAGGCTATTGGTAGCTGCCACAATTTATTGAGTGCTTTTCTCAATTCATGAGGGTTTCCACTTTCGAAAGCCGCTAGATTCCTCTCTGCTAAATTGAGATCGGAGGGAATATTTTCCCGACGTTTGAATGCGTAATGGTACGGAAAGATGTCGAAGCTTTCCTGCGAAAGCCGAACCAAGGATATCAAGTCTGCTTTACTGATCGCGATTCTGCTGGTGATCCGACGAAGATCTTTTTTCGAGTCAGCTTCAAATAAATCCACCAAGTCCATGGTTCGCCCCACTCGATTTAACGCTGAGCTAAGCGGCGGCCTGACAAGGCCGTCCGGTGGAGGCCCATTTGGGCCGCAACAAACTTGAGCGACTTGTTATAAGTCAAGGGCCTCTTCCTCTGCGGACAAGATTTTATCTTTTCGGCTAGCCTGCTCTTCCCATTTGGTAAGTAGCGCTTCGTAACGAACGGCCAATTCTTGCTGCTTGTCGAGAAGGGCATCGGTTTCTTCAGTTTGCCTGTCATAGTCGGCAATTTGACGCTCATAATCCTCTTGTTGCTGAGCGTAATCGGCGTCGAACGCCTGATAGTCGATTTTGAGATTCTCAAGCTCGTCATTGAGCCTGTCGAGCTCCCCACTGTTGTCAGAGCCACAACCTGACAAAGCGACTGCCCCGACCAGAACGAGATACTTCATTTGATACTCCTTTGCTTATAACGCTGAGGTAACCGGCGCCGGAGCGCCAGCGGAGGGAACCAAAAGCGCCACGCTTTTGGCGTCCGGTTGACCGCCTTGTTAAAGGTCTTGATGCCAGAACGATGCATCTCTACCCCGCCTTAGTCATCGGTTTATTGAGGACAAAAATCTTGACTGAAGCAACTGCCAATACGAACACACCTGTTAGTAACCAGAGCGCATCAAGAAATACAGCTGGAACCGCTATTCCAAGACCGACAAGGTTTAGAACTAAGAGTCCGGTGAGCGCTGACTTCATATCGGGATAGGACTTTCCGCCGCATAAAGGACAAACCACAGGTGCCGACTTACCCGCTAGGAGCTTTTTGCTCCCCTTAATGGTCTGCCTCTCACAATGCGGGCACTCGTACATTTGGCTCTTACCTTTAACAGCAGTTAGACCGAATTCCACGTTAGTGCAGAAAAGTGCGTTCTCGATAACTCCACTTCCCTCTCACGTTTCACGGCATCAAGTCGTTTATTTATCAATATCTTAGCCAAGCTGTTACCAAACCGCCATGTATTCGTTTGACTTCCATCTTTCGCCCACACAATAATACTGTATAAACATACAACAAAAGGAGATAAGCCAAATTGGACGGCATTCAACCTCAACCTCGCCTTCGTGATCAGGTTCGGGCGGTCATTCGAGTTAACCGGTACAGCATTCGTACCGAAAAATCCTACTGGTACTGGATTCGCTTTTTTATTCGGTTTCACCAGATGCGGCACCCCAAGGATATGGGGCCAAGTGAGGTGAACGAATTTCTCACGTGGCTAGCTGTCCATCGCAATGTGGCGGCGGCTACTCAAGCCTTGGCGCTGAATGCTTTGGTGTTCCTTTATTCCAAGGTGCTTGATGCACCTTTGGGCGAGATTGGGTCTGTTGTTCGCTCTAAAAAGCCCAAACGCCTGCCCGTCGTGCTCTCCCACGAAGAAGCCGTTAATGTCATTGGCAAACTGGGAGTGCCTTATCGGCTTCTTGCGTCGTTAATGTACGGCTCTGGCCTGCGGGTTACCGAAGCCTGTCGTTTACGGGTGAAGGATATCGATTTCAGTAATCAGATCATTATCGTTCGGGACGGAAAAGGCGCAAAAGACAGAACGACCCTTATGCCAGGTAGCCTGATCGCAGAACTGGAGCGTCACATTGCCTGGATACGAAAGGCATGGAAGGAGAAGGACTTAGCCCTGCAAACACCGGTAAGCCTTCCATTTGCACTGGCTCGAAAGTATCCCGGTGCCGATATGTCACTGGATTGGCAATGGCTGTTTACGTCCCACAATCTAACTAAAAACGACTTCGGCAAGGTCGTTCGTCACCATATTCACACCAGCTCAGTCCAAAAGGCGGTTAGAGCCGCAGTCGCTGAATCCGGTCTAGGCAAGCCCGCCGGCTGTCACACCTTCAGGCACACCTTCGCCACAGAACTCCTGAAGCACGGGAACGATATTCGAACAGTGCAAGATCTTCTCGGCCATTCTGACCTGCGCACCACCCAAATCTACACCCATGTGCTGGGCCAGGGTTTTGCCGGGGTGCGCGGTCCGTTGGGTTGAGGGTCAGTAAGCGCTTACCACTCGAGCTGCGCTCCGGTCTGGTACTCGATCACTCTGGTTTCAAAGAAGTTTTTCTCTTTGCGCATGGTGGCCTGTTCGTCCAGCCAGGGTGAGACGTTTTTCGCGCCGGGAAAAGGTTCGTCCAGCCCGACAGTACGAGCGCGGCGGTTGGCGACGAAGCGGAACTGCTCGGAATGGTAGTCCGCTGAATACCCCAGAATCGGGTCGCGCAGCACATAGTTGGCGTAGGCGCTTTCGGCAGCCTCGGACTCGTCCCACATTTCGCGCACCGCTTTGGGGTCGAGGGTGATGTTTTCTTCTTCGAGGATTTGGTTGACGACTTTGAGGCCGAAGGAAAAATGCATGGCCTCGTCACGCAGGATGTACTGGAGTTGTTCGCCGGTGCCGCGCATCAGGCCGCGACGTTGCAGGGCGAATATCGGGCTGAAGCCGTTATAGAACCAGCAGCCCTCAAACACCGCAGCGAAAAACAGGTACGACATGACGAATTCCTGCAGGTCATCAGGGTGACGCAGGTTCATGTCAGAACGCATGGCCGCATCGAGCCGGCGATTGGCAACCTGGATTTTCTGATTGATCTCCGGCACCACGCGGTAGCGGTTATAGATCTCGCTTTGGTCAAGGTTGAGGGTTTCGATGCAGTGCTGGTAGGTCCAGGTGTGCAGGGCTTCTTCGTACACCTGCCGGGCCTGGTAGATTTGCAGTTCCGGGGCGCTCATTTTCTCCATCACGGCCAACCCGATATTGCGCATGGCGATAATGTCGGAGGTGGTCAGGTAGGCCAGTACGTTTTCATAGACGTGTTTTTCCGGCGCGGACAGGCGGTGGTGAAAGTCGTGGATGTCCTGGGACATGTTCACGTCCAGCGGCGTCCAGTGGTTCTTGTTGGCGTTCATGAAGTATTCCCACGCCCAGGGGTACTTGAACGGTGCCAGTTGGTTGATATCGGTAGTGCCGTTGATCACCCGCTTGTCGTCAACATTGACGGGGCGCGGGCCTTCGCTGGCAAGCGTGGTAGAAGCGTTGGACTCGGCGCTTGTTTGCGGTTCGTCATCCCAGTTCAGCATGGGGTTACTCCTGGATCTTGAATTCGTTGATCTGATTAGGGGCTTCAAAGCAGCCCCTGTCATAGAAGTCAGTACTTACTGACATGCCTCGCAATCAGGCTCATCTATCGAGCAAACCTGTGGGGCAGGCGCAGCAACCGGCGTCGATTTCTCCGCTCCGGTGGCCCCCAGCGATCGCAGGTAATAAGTGGTTTTCAGGCCCCGCTCCCATGCCAGTTGATACAGTTCGTCCAGCTTGCGACCGGACGGTTCCGCCATGTACAGGTTAAGGCTCTGGCCCTGATCCAACCATTTCTGGCGACGCGAGGCGGCTTCCACCAGCCAGCGGGAATCCAGCTCAAATGCGGTGGCATACCGCGCCTTGATGTCCGCCGGTACGCGGTCGATCTGCTGCACTGAGCCGTCGTAGTATTTAAGATCGTTGACCATGACGTTGTCCCACAGGCCCTGCGCCTTCAGGTCGTTGACCAGCGAGGGATTGATCACGGTGAATTCGCCGGACAGGTTCGATTTCACAAACAGGTTCTGATACGCCGGTTCGATCGACTGGGACACGCCAACGATATTGGAAATGGTCGCGGTGGGTGCAATCGCCATAACGTTGGAATTGCGAATACCGTGTTCGCGGATCAGGTCGCGCATTGGCGCCCAATCCAAACGGCTTTCACTGTTGACGCTGAAGTCCTCTTCCCGGCGTGCGGCTTTCAGGTTGTTCAGCGAGTCAATCGGCAGAATGCCCTGTGACCAGAGCGAGCCTTCGTAGGTTGCGTAGGCACCGCGCTCTTTCGCCAGTTCGGCTGAAGCACGCAGGGCGAAATAGCTCAATTGCTCCATCGACAGGTCGGCAAATTCAACTGCTTCTACGCTGGCATACGGCAGGCCAAGACGGTAAAGAGCGTCCTGAAAGCCCATCAGACCTAGTCCAACCGGGCGATGACGCATGTTGGATTCCCGCGCCTGCGGTACCGCGTAGAAGTTAATATCGATGACGTTATCGAGCATGCGCACGGCAGTGTTGACGGTGCGCTCCAGCCGCTGCACGTCCAGCTCCCCGTCGCGAATGTGGGCTGCGAGGTTCACTGAACCCAGGTTACAGACGGCGATTTCCTGTTCACTGGTATTCAGGGTGATTTCGGTACACAAGTTGGACGAATGCACCACGCCAGTGTGCTGCTGGGGCGAGCGCAGGTTGCAGGGATCTTTGAACGTGATCCAGGGATGGCCGGTTTCGAACAGCACGGTCAACATCTTCCGCCACAGCTGCTTCGCCGGGAGGGTCTTGAACAGGCTGATCTCGCCCCGCTTGGCCATGGCTTCATATTCTTCGTAACGGGTGCGAAACGCGGAGCCGTACAGATCGTGCAGATCCGGCACGTCGTTGGGCGAGAACAGTGTCCAGTTGGCGTCGGCGCGCATCCGCTCCAGCAGTAGATCCGGCACCCAGTTGGCGGTATTCATGTCGTGAGTGCGGCGGCGCTCGTCACCGGTGTTCTTGCGCAGCTCGAGAAATTCCTCAATATCCAGATGCCAGGATTCCAGATAGGCACAGACGGCGCCTTTACGTTTGCCTCCCTGATTTACTGCGACGGCGGTATCGTTGACCACCTTGAGAAAGGGCACTACGCCCTGGCTACGGCCATTGGTGCCTTTGATGTGGGCACCCAGCGATCGCACCGGCGTCCAGTCGTTACCCAGACCGCCCGCCCATTTCGATAGCAATGCGTTGTCCTTGATCGCGCCGTAAATGCCGTCGAGGTCATCGCTGACGGTGGTCAGGTAGCAGGAAGAGAGCTGTGAATGGCGGGTGCCGCTGTTAAATAGCGTAGGTGTGGATGCCATATAGTCGAATGACGACAGCAGCTCATAGAATTCGATAGCACGCGCATCCGGATCATCCTCGCGTAGCGACAACCCCATCGCGACCCGCATGAAGAATACCTGCGGCAATTCCAGGCGCTTGTCGTTCAGGTGGATAAAGTACCGGTCGTAGAGGGTTTGCAGCCCGAGGAAACTGAACTGGAGATCGCGTTCCGGTTTGAGGGCGGCGCCCAGCCGGTCGAGATCAAAATCCGCTAGCGCCGGGTCCAGCAACTCACGTTCAATACCCAGTGCGATAAAACGGGTCAGCGCCTGCGGGTAGACGTCCGCCAGCGGCGTTTGCATGGGCAGTTCCAGCACCCGGCCGGATTCCAGTCGCAGCTGTTCCAGCAGCAGGCGCGCGGTCACCGCGCTGTAGTCGGGCTCCTGTTCTATGCGGCCGCGCGCGGTCATGATGAGCGCGTTGAGGACGTCGTGTTCGGGGATACCGTCATACAGATTGCGCAGGGCATCGTCGACAATGGTGTCCGCATCAACGCCGTCCAGGCCAGCGCAGGCCTGTTCGACCTGATACTTCATCAGCCCCAGATCCAGCGGTGCGCTCTGTTTGTCCGCCAGCATAACTCTCAGGGTTGGGTGCTCTTCTACCGGCGCCAGTTGGGCGCGCTCCTGAGCGTGGGCTTCGCGATAGAGCACATAGGCGCGGGCGACTTTATGTGCTTCACCGCGCATCAGTTCAAGCTCGACCTGATCCTGAATATCTTCAATATGCACGGTGCCACCCGCCTGCAATCGCCGGCTCAGGGCATTGATCACCTGCTGGCTGACCTGGCGGACTGCATCGTGGATATGGGCGGACCCGGCCGCCACGTCCCCTTCTACCGCGAGAAAAGCTTTGGTGATGGCCACGTCAATTTTGCTGGCATCAAAATCAACGAGCTGGCCGTTGCGCTTGATCACCCGGAGTGAACTGATGGGCGCAGAATCGTGCGCCGTCTTTGTTGAGGCTGGGGCAGAAATAGCCGCACTGGGCATGATGAGTCTCCTGAGTACGCGTTTGAATTCCTTTCCTTCGCGTACGCAGGACGGCAGCCGGCCGTGAAAAAGTTCTCGGGCAGGATCCGTTATCTGCTCACCCTGAGTCGCGAAGGTGCAGTCGAATGGCGCCGTTTGCACGGGCCATACATTCCTGGCTGGTCTTCGGACTCAGGGGCATGCAGGCAAATGTGCCTGCGGCCTAACGTGACGACTTCCCGATTGCTCAGTGTCTGTGCCCGCACAGGTTGTTTTGGAAACGTTGTTTCGAGAACGTTTTTCCGAAAACTCTGTGCGGCACCGGTCACGCGCGTTCCCCAATACCGCTGCGCGTCAGTTCCGGAGTCTCACCGGATTCCCGCGGGAAGCGTGTTGCTTCCCCGCCACTCATCATCGCAGGATCGATTGATTACTCAATAATCACTACATGTGGTGGCTGACCAAGAATAAAAACACTATATAGACCAGGTAGACGGGCAACAAGTAAAGTTTCAGAATGGCACGACAGATTCTGATTTCGCCCTGGAGCGTTTATGTCGTCACTTGTCCCCGTCTTTACCCTGCTGCTATTGCTGCTGACGACACTGCCCGCGCCGGCCTGGGCGGAGGCGAGCGATCAGTCAGTCCCTCCCTTCTCCGCCATGACATCATTGGATGACGGCTGGGCGCCGCTGGAATTCCCCAGTATCGACAAGCTCAGCCATTACATGCTGGTTGATGAAGACGGGGTTCAGATGGTGCGGGCGGAAACCGATGGTGGTGCTTCCGGGCTGATTGCCAGGGTGTCGATTGTGCCGGGTGATCGGCTGATTCTGCGTTGGCGCTGGAAGGTCAGTGGGGTTTTCAAAGCGGGTGATGCGCGCAAAAAGTCCGGAGATGACTATCCTGCCCGCATCTACGTTGCCTTTCAGTTTGATCCGGACAGTGCCGGTTTCTTTGAGCGTGCCAAACGCAAAACAGCAGAGCTACTGTATGGCGATGCCCTGCCCGGTAACGCGCTGAACTATATCTGGGCCAATAAGCTGCCGGTCGGCGAGACTGTCACCAATCCGTTCACGGAGCAGACGATGATGATTGCCGTCACCAGCGGTGACGAGGAGGCGGGGCAGTGGGTCACTGTAGAGCGGGATATCGTGGCCGACTATAAGGCCGCATTCGGGGAGGCGCCGCCGGAGATCATGGGGATCGGAATTATGAGCGATTCAGACAATACCGGCGAGTCAGCGACAGCGTGGTACGGCGATATTCTCGTCGAACACCCATAGCCGGGTGTTGCTGATCGCTAATCTTCGGGTGTTTCCGGATGTTCAGCAAGCGGGGCAAGGCGGTCATGCTGCAAGTGCCGCAACTGTCCCGATGCGATCAATGACTGGTAGACCGCATCCAGCCGGTCGACTACACGCTGGGCATCCGGATGTTGGCGTGACACGACAAAAGCGCCACGTAGTTGATAGATAGGCGCGCCTTCAAGCGCCAGTTCCGGAAACTTTTGCTGCTCCGCGTATACGGGCTCGTCGTAATCGAGCAGGTAGTCAGCGCGCCCTAGCTGCATCATCGTCAGGGCAGCATGGTGATTGGGGGCTGCGGCTGTTTTCTCTGGATCAAGGTCAACATTGTCCAGCACATTGAGGTAGGTGAAGCCGGCAATCAGCAGGAGTCGCTTGCCTTCAAGCTCCGACACTGAGGTAATATCCGGTACGCCTTTTTTGTGGAACGCCATCAACCGGATCGTCATGGGACTGCTGGCGCTCTCGACAACCTTGTCTTTCAGCACCGGAAGATCGGCCACGCCCAACCACAAATCAATGTTGCCCTGCGCAAGATATCGGTACACCCGCGCGATCGGCAGCGATTTCCATTTGACGGCATAACCGGCCATTTCGGCAACCGCTTCCGTCATATCCACCCAGGGGCCTGCTGGCTCGCCACTTTCATCGGTATAGTTGAAGGGTGGGAATTCAATATAGCCCACGCGCAACTCTGGCAGGCTCTTGGCCGCCACAGGCCCGGCAAGCAGCACGCCCGCCAGCCAAAAACAGATCAGTCGTCTTACCGGGGCAGCCGTCATGGCGCTTCCCTTATTACCTTTGAATCTGAACACAAACCAATCCGTAACATTGATAAGTTGCCCTTCCCAACACGGCTACCGTTACTCGCCAACGCCGGCGGGTGCTTGACGAACCAGACTCTCAGGGAAGCCCGGCAAAGTGCCCGGAGCGGGGCTGGAGAAGTCTGTCGAGTGGCCATCCCTTTCTCGCAAACGCTGATACGCGGCATCAAATTCATCACGGTATCGCACGGCGTCAGGTCTTTCCCGCGAGAAAATCCAGCCGGCGATGCGTTCACGCACAAACGAATGCTGTAATCCTTTGAAGCTGTCGTGCCCCGGCGTTGATTTGATTGGCTCCACATAATCGAGCAGGTAGTCCCCCCTGTCCCGCTGCAACATATCAAGGGCTGACCGATGATTGGTGGTATAGGTCAGTTCCACGTCATCCAACCCCTTCAGATAGTTCGCAAGCCCGCCGTAGGTGTACCCCGAGATAAGAATCAGCCGTTTACCCCGCAGATCATCAAATTGGGTCAGCGGGGGGGTGTCGCCAAGAAACCAGGCCGCCAACTCTACCCGAATGGGGTGGCTGGCGCTGACAATTACCTGCTTTTCGAGCATTGGAATACCCGTCAGTCCCGGCCAGACGTCAATCCGCCCTTGCTGCAGAAACAGGTAGATCCGGCTGATAGGCAGATAAACGAATTCGACCCGATAGCCCGCCTCTTCCGCTACTCTTTGGCTCAGCTCGATAAACGACCCGGCCGCTTCACCAGCCTCATTTTGATATTCATAGGGAGGGAACTCGACATAACCGATACGCAGCAATGGTTTTTCTGCCGCCGCGACAAATGCCGGTATCGACAGGACCATCAGCAACACGACGCATCGCACTCGCTGGTACGCTCGGTACCCGAAGCCGTTACACAACGAAGGAGATGCTGCCATTAAAAATGGCTCCAGGGAGTGAACTGCACAATTACGCCGTAGGTTCTGATTATTGTCATTGTGATTCAGAGCCTACCGCAAGCGCATAAAGTCAGGCTAGTAGAATTTTGTCTCACTGTGACGCTAATGCCCGGCGGCCTTTAAGCCGGCCACACCGGATCGCTTGCATGCTGGCACGGGCAACCAGCACGCCATGCGTTTATCGCAGTATAACGAGCGGAGTGGTGCTGGTTTTCAACATGTTGGTGGTCGTGCTGCCCACCAGAAACTGGCGAATGCGAGAGTGTCCGTAAGCGCCCATTACCAGCAGATCAATCGCGTTTTCCTGTTGATAGCTGTGCAGTGTTTTTTCAACATCGCCCTCGCGGATTGCGAGATGAACTTCACATCCGCTCGCAGCCAAGGCTTTCTCGGCAGTGCGTAGTTGGTTCCAGCGTTCCTCCGATTCAGTCGCGACCATCACCAGATGCAACGGAAATGCCTTGAAGATCGGACTGCTGGCCAGCAGTTCAACACCCCGCATGGCGGTTTCACTGCCATCGAATGCCAGCATGGCGCTACGCGGTTCGGTGTATTCATCCGGCACCAGCAAAATCGGGCGATGTAATGTGCGAATGACGGTTTCAAGCTGACTGCCGATATGCACATCACGATCGGTACTGCTTTCGCCGTGCAAGCCTACAACCAGCAAACGGATGTCCGCTTCGATATCCAGCAGGCACTCGCCCAGATCACCATGGCGCTGACGCTGAACAATGGAGGTGACCCCATCGTCTGTCACCCGGCGTTCGGCAGCTTCGAGCATGTGCTTGCCTTGCTCCAGCGCCAGCTTGCTGCGCTGCTGGTCCAGTTCCGCCAGTTCTTCCAGCAGATGCTCGCGACTACCCAGCCCGATACTGCCGGCCAGATCCGGCTCAGTCGGATACCGGCCATGATCCAGTACATGGAACAGCATCAGCGAGGCTGCCAGACGCTGGCTGGCCCAGGCGGCGTAATCACACACCGCGGTGGTCGATCGGGAACCGTCGATACAGGCTACAACGTGGTTGGTGGCTGCCGGGGGCACGACGTCTTGGCTCATGTACACCTCGTTTCGGATCTTGTTTTAATCATTTGGCAACGGTCTATCATGCACCGACAGACCGGTGTCCGTCATTAGTGTCCGATCAGGCCATCGGCTGCTTCGGCTTTGTCGTGCACGCCAAAGCGGTCGACAATGGTGCTGCTTGCTTCATTCAGGCCGATCACTTCTACATCCGCCCCTTCACGGCGGAACTTGATCACGGCTTTGTCGAGCGCGCCCACAGCGGTGATATCCCAGAAGTGCGCCCGGCTGAGATCAATCACCACCTCATCCACCGCTTCCTTGAAATCAAACGACGACAGGAACTTTTCGGTGGAGCTGAAGAACACCTGGCCTACCACAGTGTAAACCCGCTTGCTGCCGGTTTCGTTGATCTCGGAGGTGACCGCCATGTAGTGCCCGATCTTGTTGGCGAAGAACAACGCAGCCAAGAGCACACCGGCAAACACACCCAGCGCCAGGTTATGAGTCGCCACCACCACAATTACCGTCACCAGCATGACGATATTGGTAGAAAGCGGATACTTGCGCAGGTTGCGCAGCGAATCCCAGCTGAAAGTACCGATGGAAACCATGATCATCACAGACACCAATGCTGCCATTGGGATCTGGACCAACCATTCGTCCAAAACCAGCACCATCACCAGTAGGAATACACCGGCGGTAAGGGTGGACAGGCGGGTGCGGCCACCGGATTTCACGTTAATGATCGACTGACCGATCATGGCGCAGCCAGCCATGCCCCCCAGCAGACCGGAACCAATGTTGGCGATGCCCTGACCTTTGCACTCGCGATTACGGTCGCTGGTGGTATCGGTCAGATCGTCCACAATCGTGGCCGTCATCAGGGATTCCAGCAGACCTACAACTGCCAGCGGCAGAGAGTACGGCAGGATGATCCAGAGAGTTTCCAGAGTCATCGGCACATCTGGCCAGAGAAAAATCGGCAGCGTATCCGGCAGTTCCCCCATATCACCAACGGTGCGGACATCGATGTTGAGCACAATCGCCACAATGGTCAGCGAGACAATACAGATCAGCGGCGAAGGCAGCACTTTGCCGATGCGGGGAATCAACGGGAACAGGTAGATAATCCCCAGGCCTGCGGCCGTCATCGCATAAACATGCCAGGTAACATTCGTCAGTTCGGGCAACTGCGCCATGAAGATCAGAATCGCCAGGGCGTTCACAAAACCGGTGACTACCGAGCGCGAAACAAACCGCATCAGCGAACCCAGCTTCAGAAAACCGGCGGCAATCTGGATCACCCCGGTGAGCAGCGTCGCCGCCAGCAGATACTCAAGCCCGTGCTCTTTTACCAGCGTTACCATCAGCAGCGCCATTGCGCCGGTCGCCGCCGATATCATCCCCGGACGTCCGCCGGCAAAGGCAATCACTACGGCGATACAGAAAGAGGCGTAGAGCCCGACCCGCGGATCAACACCGGCGATAATTGAAAAGGCAATCGCCTCCGGAATCAGTGCCAGAGCAACCACGACGCCCGCGAGAAGATCGCCACGGACATTGGAAAACCAGTTCTTCTTCAACGACAACAACATGACAGCAAGCCTTTGGGGTATTCATCACAATGCGGAATTACGCCGTGTCCAGACACAGCGCCCGCCTGAAAAGCATCTTTGGTCTCTATTACGTCAGGTAAACCACACACAACAGGCCGACCGAACCCATCACCAGGGTGTACGGCAGCGCCATCAAGACCATACGACCATAGGAAAGCCTGACCAGCGGCGCGATGGCGGATGTCAGCAGGAACAGGAACGCCGCCTGTCCATTTGGCGTGGCCACGCTGGGCAGGTTGGTACCGGTGTTGATCGCGACCGCCAACTGCTGGAAATGCGCCTCCGAGATATGGCCATCCAACAGCGCCTGTTTGATCTCACTGATATACACGGTTGCCACAAACACGTTATCGCTGATCATCGATAACAGGCCGTTCGCTACAAAAAACATGCCCGGCTGCTCGGAAGCCGGCAACGACAACACATAGTCGATGATGGGCTTGAACAGGTGCTGGTCGTGGATGATCGCCACTACCGCGAAAAACACCACCAACAACGAGGTAAAGGGCAAGGCTTCCTGAAACGCCTTGCCAATCTGATGCTCATCGGTCACACCCGTAAACGAGGTGATCAGCACGATAACCAGTAGCCCGATCAGGCCAACTTCAGCCACGTGAAAGGCCAGACCAAAAACCAACACGACCGCCGCCATCCCCTGAACCCAGAGCGCGGCGCGATCAGACGGAGTGCGACGTGCGCGCTCGTTAGCCGCGAACTCTTCCAGCACCTGTCTTACCGGTTTGGGCAAACGGGCGCCGTAACCAAACCAGCCCATTTTTTCGAGCAGCAGGCAGGTGAGAAGACCCGCTATCAGCACCGGGATACTGACTGGCGCCATACGCAGGAAGAATTCGCCAAAATCCCAGCCCACAACCTTGGCAATCAGCAGGTTTTGCGGTTCGCCTACCATGGTCGCAACGCCACCCAGCGCCGTACCCACGGCACCGTGCATCAGCAGGCTGCGCAAAAAGGCGCGGAACTGCTCCAGATCCTCCCTGTGCAATTCGATAACGTCGTGGTCACTGCCGGAATTGTGATCGTCGTGCTGATAGCCCTTACCGGAGGCCACTTTGTGGTAGACCGAGAAAAAGCCCACCGCCACGCTGATAATGACGGCCGTCACAGTCAGGGCATCCAGAAATGCCGACAACACCGCTGCAACCAGACTGAATAGCAACGACAGGGTGGATTTGGACCGCACCCCCACCAGAATCTGGGTAAAGGTCACCAGCAGCAGGTCTTTCATGAAATAAATGCCCGCCACCATGAACATCAACAGCATGATAACCGGCAGGTTATTGAGCACCTCAAGATAAACCGCATCGGCAGAGGTCAGTCCAATAATCAGCGCTTCTGTTGCCAGCAGTCCGCCAGGTAGCAGCGGGTAGCATTTCAGAGCCATCGCCAGGGTAAAGATAAACTCGGCCACCAATAACCAGCCGGCAACAACCGGCCCTAGTGTCCACAATACCAGCGGGTTCACCACCAGAAATAACAGGATAGCCTGCTTGTACCAGGTAGGCGCATTGCCAAGAAAGTTTGCGGCAAAACCGCCTATTATTGTTGATGGCATGATAATTATTCTATTCAGTCAGAGGGTTAAGACTCGGAGAAAAGGCTATCCGTTATCGAAGCATCAGCCATTGCAGCGATACTCCGGTGAGCCCGAAGCGACTACACCCCGTGTCCCGGGTATACGGGCTCATAAACAGGGCGCGGAATTGTACCAGAACCGGCTCGTGTTTGGCACCGGAGTTGAGCAAATTACAACCAGTTATGACCAGAGCAATACGGTATTGTGGAATCGTAATATAGCGCTCGGGGCCTTCAGTAATGGGCGTTAGCCGGTTAATTCTTCAAGCTTGTCATCAAATAATAGTGGTTATCATTTGCATTAATCAAAGCCATATACCATTCTCCAGAAAGTAGCCGCTAATGGAGGGGAATAAGTATGAGTGATTCAGTGATATTGATGGCCGGATCGCCGGTGTCTCTTTGCAATGCGTGGAAAAGGTTGCGGACCGAAACCTGCCCCGCGCATGCGGCACCCAGGAAACGACAAACCCGGGGCAGTGCCTCATCAAAGAGCGACTCCGGCTCGCGGCAAATGTCAGGCTAACCTTCGAGCTGGCCCGGGTAATCCTGATAAATCTCGACACACCAGGAGAGCCCCAGAGCAAGCAGAACAAGCCCGATTGCCAGCTTGAGCTTGACCTCGGGCACTGACTTCATGCGCCCGTGTAATACCAGCGCCACAGCCGTTACGGCGCTAATTCCCGCAGCGACACCCCACAGAACCTGGTTCCAGGCCGCCGTTGCGGCTCCGATGGGCAGCACAACCACAACGATTTCCGCCGCTTCTACTACTGAACTCTTTGCCATGACCAGAAACACAAACGGGGAAAATGCCTGAACGGCAGCTTCCGCGGTGGGCGACACCTTCAGCTTGCCTAAAGGATCTTCTGCCCAACGTGGACGCTTATTGGCAATCAGCCGGCGTATAGATTTCTGGGTCCAGTGCAGGCCCATGGCCGTCAGCAGAAAGGCAGCCAATACCCTTAGCCAGAAAACGGGTAGCATCTGGTTCAACGGAAGAAGGGTGATGGCCAGAACAGCCACCAGTACATGACCGATCACAACCGCGGTCAGTGCTTCCCGGGGGTATCCGGCCCGCACAATGGCGTAGGCGATCACTGCGGTCTCAAAAAACTCAACCGCAGTGCCGGTAAATGCAGCAATAAATGGCGAGATCATGCACGTTCCCTGTGCGATATCAGACTTGCGCGTCAGTGCCCGTTATTCAACGGTGACACTCTTGGCGAGGTTCCTTGGCTGATCAACGTCCGTACCTTTGAGCACGGCCACGTGGTACGACAGCAACTGGAGCGGAATCGTATACACGATCGGCGCGGTAATCGGGTGCACCTCAGGAATCGCCATGACGTGAGTACCGTCTTCATTCGCCAGGCCTGCGGCACCGTCAGCAAATACAAACAGCTCACCGCCCCGGGCCCGGACTTCCTCGAGGTTTGATTTCAGCTTTTCGAGCAGGGCGTTGTTCGGCGCAATGGTGACTACCGGCATTTCGCTATCGACCAGCGCCAGTGGGCCATGCTTTAGCTCACCCGCCGGATAGGCCTCGGCGTGGATGTAGGAGATTTCCTTGAGCTTGAGCGCTCCTTCGAGCGCGACAGGGAACAAGGTACCGCGCCCCAGGAACAGGCTGTGGTTCTTGTCCATAAAGGCACGGCTCATGTCTGCAATCTTGCTATCGAGTGCCAGCACCTGCTCAACCTGGCCCGGGAGCTTGCGAAGCTCGCGTACGATTTCCGCCTCTTTTTCCTGATCAAGACCATTGTGGCGCGCCAGCGCGAGGGTGAAGATCAACAGTGCGGTCAGCTGGGTAGTAAAGGCCTTGGTGGACGCAACACCAATTTCCGGACCAGCCTGCGTCATGATCACCAGATCCGATTCCCGAACCAGAGAGCTGCCCGGCACATTGCAGATAGCCAGGGCGGCACGGAACCCGGCTTCTTTTGCCTGACGCAGTGCCGCCAGAGTATCAGCGGTTTCACCCGACTGGGAGATACTCAGGAACAGGGTGTCTTTCTGAATCACGTGTTTGCGATAGCGATATTCCGATGCCACCTCAACCGAGCAGGGCACGCCTGCCAGTTCCTCGATCCAGTATCGGGCGACCATACCGGCATGATAGCTGGTACCACAGGCGATGATCTGAACGTGACGGATGTCGGCCAGAAGATTCTCTGCCGCCGTTCCCAGTGCCTGTTCCAGCACCCGGCTGTCAGTCAGTCGGCCTTCCATTGTGGCCTGGATGACTTTGGGCTGCTCGTAGATTTCCTTGAGCATGTAATGACGGTACTCGCCCTTGTCTGCGGCATCCAGGCCGTGCTCAAAGCGATTGACTGCGCGCTCCGCTTTGGCTCCGGTCTTGTCCCAGATTTGCACAGCATCCTTGCGGATTTCAGCAATGTCGCCTTCTTCAAGGAACATGAAACGGTCGGTTACCGGCAAAAGCGCGAGCTGGTCGGAAGCAATGAAGTGCTCACCAATGCCTACACCTACGACCAGTGGGCTGCCTTCCCGGCAAACGATCAGGCGGTCCGGCTCATCTGCATGCAGAACCGCCAGGGCGAATGCACCCCGTAGCTCGGCGATCGCGCTGCGAACAGCCGAAAGGATGTCCCCCTGGGTGCGATAATAGGATTCAACCAGATGTGCCACGACTTCGGTGTCAGTCTGGGAGGTAAAGACAAAGCCCTCACCCTTGAGGCGTTCCCGCAACTGCTGATAGTTTTCAATGATACCGTTGTGAACAATCGCCAGCCGATCGCCCGACATGTGGGGGTGTGCATTGATTTTCGATGGTTCACCGTGGGTCGCCCAACGCGTGTGCGCAATACCGGTGACGCCCTTATGTCCGGATTTGGCAAGGACATCGCCAAGGGCGCTGACCTTGCCCACTTCCCGTTCCCGCATAATATTGCCGTCATTACCGAAAATCGCCATACCGGCGGAGTCGTAACCCCGGTACTCGAGACGGCGAAGGCCTTCCAGCAGAATTTCCTGAACGTCCCTCTCAGATACTGCACCTACAATTCCACACATCGTGTTGTTCCTATTAATCCGTAAGGCGTTGTCGACGCTGATTTACTGCTTGCGGGGTCGTTGCCAGTTTTGAATATTACGCTGCTTACCACGGGCAACAGCCAGCTCTTCCGGTTCAACATCCCGGGTAATGGTAGAGCCAGCCCCTATGGTTGCGCCTTCAGCGATCGTCACTGGTGCAACCAGTGACGAATTGGATCCGACGAATACACCGTTGCCAATGCGCGTCTGGAACTTGTTGACTCCATCATAGTTGCAGGTGATGGTCCCTGCACCCACATTCACATCGCGCCCCAGCTCAGCATCACCGACGTAGCTCAGGTGGTTAATTTTACTGCCTTCCCCGACAATTGCCTTTTTGGTTTCGACAAAATTACCAACCTTGGTATTACGCGCCAGCTCGGTGCCTGGACGCAGCCGCGCGAAAGGACCTATGTGGGCGCTTTCACCGACCTGCGCGCCATCGATTACCGAGTTGGCTTCGATAACTGCACCTTTGGCGATTGAGGCATTGCGAATCAGGCAGTTAGGTCCAATGGATACGCCGTCCCCAAGCGTGACTTCGCCCTCAAACACCACATTGATATCAATCGTGATGTCCTGCCCGATTGTCAGCGGCCCGCGCACATCGACCCGGGCTGGATCCGCCAAAGTCGCCCCTTCCGTCATTAGTCTGCGAGCTTCATTCAACTGATACCAGCGTTCAAGCTCCGCAAGTTGCAGGCGATTGTTGACGCCCTGCACTTCATATTCGGTTTCGGGATGGGCGACCTTCACTTCGATGCCACGCTCAACTGCCATCGAGATAACATCGGTCAGATAGTACTCGCCCTGGGCATTACTGTTGGAAAGCTGGGGCAACCAGTCTTTCAGATGCCGGGCAGAAACCGCAAGAATGCCGGTATTGACCTCGTTAACAGCCAACTGCTCCGCTGACGCGTCCTTCTGCTCGACGATCGCGAGCACCTTGTTGTCCGCATCCCGCAAGATACGGCCGTAGCCATCCGGATTATCCAGCCGCACCGTTAGCAGACCAATCGACTGATCACTGACCTGATCCGCAAGATGCGCCAATGTGTCCTGTCGGGTAAGCGGTACATCACCGTAAAGAATCAGCACCCGGGCATCATCCGGTAGCTGAGGCAATGCCTGGGCGACGGCGTGACCGGTACCCAGCTGCTCCGTTTGCAACGCCCACTGAATATCGTCCGCCGGGGTTACCTCACGCACCTGGTCCGCGCCATGACCGATAACGCCGTGAATGCCGGTGGCACCCAGCGAGCGAGCCGTACCAATCACATGATGGAGCATCGGCCGGCCGGCCACTTTGTGGAGTACTTTGGGGAGTGCGGATTTCATCCGCGAGCCTTGTCCGGCGGCGAGAATAACAACGTGCAGTGGTTGCGTCATAACAATCGGTTTTCCTTCGACGGTCCGTTGGTTGCAACAGTGCGGACACAATACCTTGTCCAATAGCCAAAAAAAAAGCCGCCTCCTGTCATAACGTTACCTAAACCGGTCGTTACTTCAGGATGCGGCCTTTTCAGAGCCTGATATACAGCAGTGGTCTTAGCGGTGGTTGCGAAGCTGCTGGATCGTTCTCAGCATCGCAGTCGCTTCAGCCAGTTCTACGGCAGCACGGCTGTACTCAAATTCACTGGTCTGATTCGCCAGTGCTTTCTCTGCTTCGCGCTGCGCTTCAAGCGCCGCTGCCTCGTCCACATCCTTGGCACGAACAGCAGTGTCCGCAAGCAGTGTCACCACTGTAGGCTGAACTTCCAGGTAACCACCGGAAACGTAGAGGATCTCCTCTTCGCCACCTTGCTTGATCACACGTACCGGACCCGGCTTGAGCTGAGTCAGCAGTGGTGTGTGACCAGGCGCAATACCCAGATCACCTTCCGAACCGGCCGCGATAAGCATCTCGACCCGCCCGGAAAAGATCTTTTGTTCAGCACTGACGACATCACAATGTAAAGTCATAGCCATCTTCTTAGCCTCTTTGATCGGTCAGGAAACAGGGCCTTACTTCTTCTTGGCCTTCATTTCCTTCGCTTTCTCGACGGCTTCCTCGATTGTGCCGACCATGTAGAACGCCTGCTCAGGCATATCATCATAGTCACCAGCCAGAATCCCTTTGAAGCTGCTGATAGTCTCTTTCAGAGAGACATACTTACCGGGTGCACCGGTGAAGACTTCAGCAACGTGGAACGGCTGCGACAGGAAACGCTCAATCTTACGGGCGCGGGCAACGGTCAGTTTGTCTTCTTCTGACAGTTCGTCCATACCCAGGATCGCGATGATGTCCTTGAGTTCCTTGAAGCGCTGCAGGTTGGTCTGAACGCCACGAGCTACTTCATAGTGCTCCTGGCCGATGACCAGCGGATCCAGCTGACGAGAGGTGGAATCCAGTGGATCGATCGCAGGGTAGATACCCTTGGACGCAATATCACGGCTCAGTACCACTGTCGCATCAAGGTGCGAGAAGGTGGTCGCAGGTGACGGGTCAGTCAAGTCATCCGCAGGAACGTAAACGGCCTGCACCGACGTGATCGAACCATCTTTGGTTGAGGTGATACGTTCCTGCAGCTGGCCCATCTCTTCAGCCAGAGTCGGCTGATAACCTACCGCAGAAGGCATACGACCCAGCAGTGCCGATACTTCGGTACCTGCCAGCGTATAACGGTAAATGTTATCAACGAACAGCAGAACGTCACGGCCTTCGTCACGGAACTTCTCGGCCATGGTCAGGCCGGTCAGTGCCACACGCAGACGGTTCCCCGGGGGCTCGTTCATCTGGCCGTAAACCATCGCGACCTTATCGAGAACGTTAGACTCCTTCATTTCGTAGTAGAAGTCGTTACCTTCACGGGTCCGCTCACCGACACCGGCGAATACCGAAAGACCGGAGTGCTCTTTGGCGATGTTGTTGATCAGCTCCATCATGTTGACGGTCTTACCAACACCCGCACCACCGAACAGACCGACCTTACCGCCCTTCGCAAACGGGCAGATCAGGTCGATAACCTTGATGCCTGTTTCCAGCAGATCAGCAGAAGCTGCCTGATCAGCATAACCCGGTGCTTTACGGTGGATCGCCCAACGCTCTTCTTCACCGATTTCACCGGCTTCGTCGATAGGACGACCCAGAACATCCATGATCCGACCCAGGGTTTTGGTGCCAACCGGGACGGAAATAGGTGCGTTGGTGTTTTCTGCCTTCAGGCCACGCTTGAGGCCTTCGGTGCTACCCATGGCGATGGTACGAACGATACCGTCACCCAGCTGCTGCTGGACTTCCAGAGTCGTCTCGCCACCTTCAAGCAGCAGCGCGTCATATATTTTTGGCACTGAATCCCGTGGAAATTCCACGTCGATTACCGCGCCAATGATCTGAACGATGTGTCCGCTACTCATGCTCAGTTCCTCGTTATCTTAAAAGTCATAAAAACCAGTTGGATCGTGGGGTCATCAGACCGATGCTGCACCGCTCACGATTTCCGAGATCTCTTGGGTAATGGCGGCCTGACGGGCTTTGTTATACGCCAGCTGCAAATCACCAATGATGTCACCTGCGTTATCAGTCGCGCTCTTCATCGCAATCATTCGCGCGGCCTGTTCACAAGCCAGGTTCTCCATCACACCCTGATAAACCTGAGATTCGATAAAACGTGTCAAAAGACCATCGAGAATCGGGCGAGCATCTGGCTCGTAAACGTAGTCCCACTGGTTCTTACTCACGTCTTCGTCTTCATCTGCGGGCAATGGCAGAAGCTGCTCAACCGTCGGGCTCTGAGTCATGGTGTTAACAAAAGAGTTACTCACCAGATACAGGCGATCGATCGTGCCTTCTTCGAACGCATCCAGCATCACTTTGACGTTGCCGATCAGTTGCTCGGCACTGGGTGAATCACCCAGATGCGTCAGCGCTGCAATCACGTTTCCGCCATAGTTACGGAAAAAGGATGCGCCTTTCTGTCCAATAGCGCAGAGATCGGTTTCGACCCCTTTTTCCTTCCATTGCCGCATATCCCTGATAAGCGCCTTGAACAGGTTAATGTTCAGGCCGCCACACAGTCCGCGATCCGTTGACACCACAATGTAGCCCACGCGCTTAACGTCACGCTCAACCATAAAGGGGTGCTGATACTGGGCATTTGCCTTGGCAATGTGCCCGATTACCTGACGCATCTTTTCAGCATACGGGCGTGTCGCCTGCATGCGTTCCTGAGCTTTGCGCATTTTGCTCGCCGCAACCATTTCCATGGCGCTGGTGATCTTCTGCGTGCTCTTGATGCTGGAAATCTGGTTACGTATTTCTTTTCCGACGGCCATAACTCACTGCCTTTTCAAGTTAGACACCCGAGCCTGAAACTAACGCGGCCCGCTGTTAAAAGCGGGCCCGTGCTTTACCAGGACTGAGTGGTCTTGAATTTCTCGATTGCAGCTTTCAGGCCCGCAGCGATGTCATCATTGAAATCGCCTTTCTCGTTGATCTTGGCCAGGAGCTCAGTTTGTTCGCTGCGCATCCAGCTCATCAGGGCTGCTTCAAAAGCAACAACCTTCTCAACATCAACGTCATCCAGGAAGCCTTCGTTGGCTGCGTACAGAACGGTGCCCATTTCAGCCACCGACATCGGGCTGTACTGGTTCTGCTTCATCAGTTCGGTAACACGCTGACCATGCTCAAGCTGCTTACGGGTTGCTTCGTCCAGGTCAGATGCGAACTGGGCAAATGCCGCCAGTTCCCGGTACTGAGCCAGAGCCAGACGAATACCGCCACCCAGCTTCTTCATGATTTTGGTCTGCGCTGAACCGCCAACCCGCGAAACCGATACACCTGCGTTCATCGCCGGACGGATGCCGGAGTTGAACAGGTTGGTTTCCAGGAAGATCTGACCATCGGTAATGGAGATTACGTTGGTCGGAACGAAGGCGGATACGTCACCTGCCTGAGTTTCGATGATCGGCAGCGCGGTCAGAGAGCCTGTTTTGCCCTTTACTTCGCCGTTGGTCATCTGCTCTACGTACTCGGCGTTTACGCGGGATGCGCGCTCCAGCAGACGTGAGTGCAGGTAGAAAACGTCACCAGGATAAGCTTCACGTCCTGGCGGACGACGCAGCAGCAACGAGATCTGACGGTAAGCAACGGCCTGTTTACTCAGGTCGTCAAATACGATCAGGGCGTCTTCACCACGGTCACGGAAATATTCACCCATGGAAGTACCGGCATAAGGTGCCAGGAACTGCATGGCCGCAGGGTCAGCTGCGCCGGCTGCAACGACGATGGTGTGATCCATCGCGCCGTGCTCTTCAAGCTTGCGCACAACCGCTGCAATAGAAGACTGCTTCTGGCCAACAGCGACATAGATACACTTGATGCCACTGTCTTTCTGGTTGATGATCGCATCGATCGCAACCGCCGTCTTACCGATCTGACGGTCACCGATAATCAGCTCACGCTGGCCACGGCCGATTGGCACCATGGTATCGATAGCCTTGAGACCTGTCTGAACAGGTTCATCGACCGACTGACGTGCGATAACGCCCGGTGCGACTTTCTCGATCGGTGCGGTCAGCTCATTGCCCAGCTCACCTTTGGCATCGATCGGGTTACCCAGCGCATCAACAACGCGGCCCAGTAGCTGCTCGCCAACGGGGACTTCCAGGATGCGACCGGTGCAACGCACCTTCTGGCCTTCGGCCAGGTCTTCGTAATCACCCAGAACAACCGCACCGACAGAATCACGCTCAAGGTTGAGCGCCATGCCGAAGATACCGTTGTCAAATTCAATCATCTCACCGTACATAACGTCGGCAAGACCGTGGACCAGCACGATACCGTCCGATACGGACAGGATGGTGCCTTCATTGCGTGCTTCAGAAGAGATATCGAGCTGTTCGATTCTCTTCTTGATGATGTCACTGATCTCGGATGGATTCAGTTGCTGCATGCCTTTATCCTCAAACCTTGTGCTGAAATCAGGAGCCCAGTGCTTCGGTCAGCTTGGCGATCTTTCCGCGTACAGAGGCGTCGATAACCGTATCGCCAGCGCGAATAACCACACCACCAATCAATGACTGGTCGACCTTCGTTGCAAGACTCACTTTGCGATCCAGTTTCCTAGACAGTGCCTCAGCCAGCGTCTTCTGCTGTGCTTCAGACAGCTCATACGGCGCACTCACCTCAACATCCACACTGCGCTCGATGTTCGCACGGTAGGTGTCGTAGAGGCTGGAAATCTCCGGCAACAGCGGCAAGCGCTGGTTTTCGGACAGGATAGAAATAAAATTCCTGAACGGCTCGGAAACTGAGTTGTCGTAAAGGTTGACCAGAAACTCTGCCTTGCGCTCTTCGGTCAGGCTGGGGTTCCCCAGCAGACCGCGCATGTCACTGTCAGCCGTTGCCTGTGCTGCAAAGGTTAGCGTGTCAGCCCACTCAGCCAGTTGATTCTGGTCCTGAGCGGTCTGAAAAGCCGCTTTGGCATAGGGTCGGGCCAGCGTTGTCAGTTCTGCCATGATGAACCTCTTTTAGAGTTCTGCTGCCAGCTTATCCAGCATCTCGCTGTGCTTGTTGGCATCGACAGAGCTTTCCAGGATCTTCTCGGCGCCCGCAATTGCGATAGCAGCAATTTCTGCACGCAACGCTTCCCGGGCCTGATTACGCTCCTGCTCAATTTCGGCTTTGGCCTGCTCAATCAGCTTCTGACCTTCCTTGCGGGCGTCATCTTTCGATGCTTCCACAATTTGGGCCGCCCGCTTGTTAGCCTGCTCAATCAAAGCAGCGCCTTCCTGCTTGGCTTCACGCAGTTCCTGAGCCGCTTTGTCTTGCGCGAGCTCAAGGTCACGTGCTGCCCGATCAGAGGCCGCAAGACCGTCAGCGATCTTCTTTTGTCTCTCCTGCAGGGCCGCCGTAATCGGAGGCCAAACATACTTCATGCAGAAGACGACAAAGATAAAGAACGCGATGGCTTGACCGATTAGCGTCAAATTAATGTTCACGTCTTCACCTCGCCTGTCGTTAAAAAACGTTCAAATCCGGTTCGCCCCGTAAAAACGAGGCGAGCCCATTAACCGACTTGAGCGAGGAACGGGTTAGCGAAGGTGAAGAACAGTGCGATACCAACACCGATCATGGTGACGGCGTCCAACAGGCCTGCAACGATGAACATTTTGACCTGCAGCATCGGTGTCATTTCTGGCTGGCGTGCAGCACCTTCAAGGAACTTGCCACCCAGGATACCGAAGCCAATGGCGGTACCCAGGGCACCCAGACCAATCAGCAGCGCAACGGCAATCGCGGTCATTCCAACTACAGTTTCCATGATAACTCCCAGTTTTCAGTTAGTAGGTTTTCAAGTTTTGGGTTTTCGGTTTAGTTAAAGCTTAATGGTTATCTTCGTGCGCCATACTCAGGTACACGATGGTCAGCATCATAAAGATGAAGGCCTGCAGCGTGATAACCAGAATGTGGAAAATCGCCCAGGGCACAGACAGCGTCCATTGTGCCCACAGGGGAAGCAGTGCAATCAGGATAAACAGCAATTCACCGGCGTAAAGGTTACCGAACAGACGTAGCGCAAGTGAAACAGGTTTGGCCAGCAGACTCACACCTTCCAGCAGGAAGTTGACTGGCACCAACAGGATCTTCAGGAAAATATTATCCGAAGAGAAAGGATGCATGGTCAGCTCACTCATGAAGCCGCCAACACCTTTTATCTTGATGCTGTAGAAGATAATCAAAAGGAAGACAGACAGTGACATACCCAGCGTCACGTTCACATCGGTGGTCGGTACCACTTTCATGTACTCAACACCGGCAGCGTGGAACAGCCACGGCAGGAAGTCGACAGGAACCAGATCCATCAGGTTCATCAGGAAAATCCAGCAGAAGATGGTCAATGCCAGCGGCGCGATGACCTTGTTGCGACCGTGGAAAGTCTCTTTAACACTGGTGTCCACGAACTCAACCATGACCTCTACGAAGTTCTGCAGGCCGCCCGGGGTGCCGCTGGTCGCTTTCTTGGCGGCCATCCGGAACAGCCCCAGGAAAATAACGCCCAACAACACGGACCAGCCCAGCGAGTCCACGTGAACAGCCCAGAAGCCCATATCGGACGCTTCTGCCGCATTTTTCGCGATTGTCCAGGTGCTGTCGTTCAGCACAGAGCCGTCAGCGCGCTCGTACCCCGCCGGCAAGTTGCCATAGGTCAAGTTCTGAAGGTGGTGCCGGATGTATTCTGATGCAGTGCCTGCCATAGTGCTCTCTCAGGTCCTGTTAGCGTCGCTGCGGTCGGCCACTTGCAAGAAGTGGCGTCAGCCAGTTGATCACTAGCATGATCGCAAATGTTAGAAAAAGTGCTGCCACATCAAGTGGCTGAATCCATTTAAAGGCCATCGTAAAAAAGACGGCACTCAGGATGAGCTTTCCGGCCTCACCCTGATAAAAAGAGCTGACAATCTGTTTCGCGGAGCGCGCGCCAGCGTGGCGAAAGGCTTTTCTCGCGAAATACGCGTTGGGAAGCACAAAAATAAAGCCCCCCACCAGTGCTGAGTATGCGGCAACATTTCCTCTGACCCAAAAGGCCAGAGCAATCAGGACGACCATGAAGGTCTGAAAAACAAGCCACCTCAGGACGGGCGGACGATGGATACCCTGTGTCTTAACATTCGCCATCTTTGTCCCAGCATCAACGGTGGCAGGAACCCGGCCTGATTGACGGTCCGCCTGCACATAAGCGCCGCAGATTATATGTTTTCGAGTGTAATGAATCAACCAAACAGGGCAGAGAGCACGCCGGATTGCCCCGATTTGGCGCGCGCAGTGCACAGGCTAGTTATCGCATGAGAAACATGACACTAGATGTAGTGTCTTTAACCAAAAAGCGTCGCCTTAAGTGACATAAATTGGCATTGCAATTGGGTGTGATGACAGCGGCCAAATTACTTTATATGGCCCAAAATCCCATCGAGCTCATCAAGCGAGCTGTATTCTATAACCAGTTTTCCCTTACCCCGGTTGCCATGGTCGATCTTGACACTGGCGCCCAGTCGGTCCGCAAGATCATCCTGGAGGCGGCGAATATTCGGATCCACCTCGCTCTTGCGCGATTTCTGCTCGGGGTTTTCCTGTTGAATACGGCGCACCAGGGCTTCGGTCTGACGCACGCTCAGTGATTTGGCGACGACCTGCCGGGCAATCTGCATTTGCTGCTCAGGCGGCAAGGTCAGCATGGCGCGACCATGTCCCATCTCCAGGTCGCCATGTTCGAGCATCACCCGCACATCCTCAACCAGTCCGATCAGTCTCAACAGGTTGGTAATGGTAGTGCGTGATTTGCCCACAGCTTCGGCAACCTGTGCCTGAGTCAGTCCGAATTCATCCTGCAGGCGCTGGAGAGCAAATGCTTCTTCTATGGGATTGAGGTTTTCGCGCTGAATATTCTCGATCAGCGCCATGGCAATCGCGGCTTCGTCAGGCACATCCCGGATGATGGCCGGAATCCGGTCGAGTTCCGCGAGCTGCGTGGCGCGCCAGCGGCGTTCGCCGGCAATCAGTTCATAGCTGCCTTCTGCCAGAGGGCGGACCACAACTGGCTGCATCACACCCTGTTGACGAATCGAATCGGCAAGCTCCTGCAGGGCGGTCTGATCCATGTCACGCCGGGGCTGATAACGACTCCGCTGGATCAGGTCGACCGGAATTTCCCGCAACTGGCCGTCGTGCTCGTTGACTTCGCCACGATCCATGTTGACCTTGGAGCCCGCCAGTAACGCGCCCAGACCACGCTCACCTAATCCTCGTTTTTTCGCCGCCATGGTGTCTGTCATTCTTTTATAAGTGTTTTCGAAGAAATGTTGTGGCCGTAGCCCGGGAAATAAGCCGTCAGACCGCAACCGGTCGAGCCGGACGCTGCTGACCATTACGCCGGACCATTTCACCGGCCAGCGCCAGATAGGCAATGGCACCTTTTGACGCACGGTCATACTTGAGCGCCGGCAATCCGTAGCTGGGTGCTTCCGCCAGCCTGACATTGCGGGGGATCACCGCCTTGTAGACCTTGTCACCAAAATACTCGTTGAGCTGCGAGGACACGTCGAGGGTCAGACTGTTGCGCGGATCGTACATGGTGCGCAGGATGCCTTCGAGCACAAGCTCGGGGTTCACCGTCTCCTGGATCTGTTCGACCGTGTTCATCAGGGCTGCCAGTCCTTCCAGAGCGTAGTATTCGCACTGCATCGGAATCAGCACGCTATCGGAAGCTGACAGGGCGTTGACGGTCAACAGGTTCAACGACGGAGGGCAATCCACCAGAATATAGTCGTAGCGGTCACGCACACTGTTAAGCGACAGTCGCAGACGGTGTTCGCGACCGATCTCGTTCATCAGCTCGACTTCCGCAGCTGTCAGATCACCATTGGCAGGCAAAATATCGAAACCGGAGGCTTCAGCCGGAATAATGACATCCGCTGCTGTCTGGCGCTTGGTCAACACATCATAGCCGGACAAGGTGAGCGCATTCTTGTCGATGCCACTGCCCATGGTCGCGTTGCCCTGGGGGTCCATATCCACCAGTAGCACCCGGCGCTTTGTCGCACTCAGGGAGGCAGCCAGATTCACGCAGGTGGTGGTTTTACCCACTCCGCCTTTCTGGTTGGTCACCGCGATGACTCGCGCCATGGTTTACCTCCTGTGTGTTAAACGCGATCAATGATAAGCAAGTGACGGGCACCTTCACAACCGGGCACCGACAACCGGATATCGTCCTTTACCTGCCATTGAGCGGGTAACCGGGCAACCTCCTCTTCCGGAAACTGGCCTTTCATCGCCAGAAAATGGCCCGTTGGAGCGAGTAGATCGCCGCACCAGTTGACCAGATTTTCCAGTGCCGTGAAAGCACGACTGGTAATCTGATCAAACGGCTGTGCCGGCACGAAATCCTCCGCCCGGGCATGGATAACCTCAACGTTGAACAGCTTCAATTCCAGCACGCACTGCTTGAGGAAACGGGTTTTTTTGCTGTTGCCATCCAGTAGTGTGAACTGACGATCAGGACAGACGATGGCCAGCGGGATACCGGGAAGACCACCCCCCGCGCCTACATCAAGTATGCGGTCCGCCTGAATATGCGGGAGTACAGACAGGCTGTCCAGCAATTGCCGCGATACCATTTCGGCAGGGTCGCGCACAGCCGTCAGATTGTAGGCCTTGTTCCATTTTTGCAGAAGTGCGAGGAACGCCAGCAACCGGGACCGAGTTGCCGCGTCAAACGACAATCCCAGTTCAGTCAGTCCGGACGCCAACTGGTCCGGCCATTTTGGGTCTGTCATAAGTCTTACGCCGACTGCTTGCGCAACAGGTCCCGTTTCTTGAGATGCACCAGCAACTGAGAAATCGCAGCGGGTGTAACACCCTGAATCCGTGATGCCTGGGCCACGGTTTCGGGCCGCACCTCGCCAAGCTTCTGCTTGATCTCGTTCGACAGGCCACCGATGGACTGGTAGTCGATATCAATCGGCAGGGGCAGGTTTTCGTTGCGACGCAAGCGATCAATTTCCGCTTCCTGGCGTGAAATATAACCCTCGTATTTCACCTCGATTTCCACCTGTCCGGCAACGACTTCTTCCGCATGCTCGCCGCTAATCTCAGCGACGTGCGCATAATTGATTTCCGGACGGCGTAGCAGATCGGCCAGCGTGTGCTCGCGGTGAAGCGGCTTCTGGAGATACTGATCAGCGATTTCAGCCTGGGGCGTTTTCGGGTGCACATGGGTATTGTCGAGACGGCTGCGCTCAGCCTGAATCGCATCCCGCTTGGCATTGAAGTGCTGCCAACGTGCCTCGTCAACCAGTCCCAGTTTCTGGCCCACATCGGTCAGACGCAGGTCAGCGTTATCTTCACGCAGGATCAGGCGGTACTCCGCCCGGCTGGTAAACATGCGATAGGGCTCGGACGTGCCCATGGTGATCAGGTCATCGACCAGCACGCCCAGGTAGGCTTCATCACGACGCGGATACCAGGCGTCTCTTTCCTGCGCCCGCAGTGCGGCGTTGACACCCGCCAGCAGCCCCTGGGCACCCGCTTCCTCGTAACCCGTGGTGCCGTTGATCTGGCCGGCAAAATACAGGCCACCGATAAACTTGGTTTCCAGCGTATGCCGCAGATCCTGAGGATTCAGGTAGTCGTATTCGATGGCATAGCCCGGACGGGTAATGTGAGCATTTTCAAAACCGGGAATCGAACGCACCGCCTTGAGCTGAATATCAAATGGCAGGCTGGTCGAGATGCCGTTCGGGTAGAGCTCATTGGTGGTTAGGCCTTCCGGCTCGACAAAGATCTGGTGCGAGTCTTTGTCGGCAAAGCGGTTAACCTTGTCTTCAATCGACGGGCAATAGCGCGGGCCAACACCCTCGATTTCACCGGCAAACATCGGCGAACGATCGAAACCGCTACGGATGATGTCGTGGGTTTCTTCAGTGGTACGCGTGATATAACAGCACACTTGCTCGGGATGCTGCTCACGGGAGCCCATGAATGACATCACGGGCGTCGGGCTATCACCCCACTGCTCCTGCATCACCGAGAAATCCACGGTACGACGGTCGATGCGCGGCGGCGTGCCGGTTTTCAGGCGACCAACGTTGAACGGCAGCTCGCGTAATCGCTGCGCCAGCTTGATCGCCGGGGGATCACCCGCGCGACCACCGGAATGATTCTGCAAACCGATGTGGATAACGCCACCCAGAAAAGTCCCGGTGGTGAGCACTACGGTTTCGGCATTGAACTGAATGCCGGTCTGAGTGACAACACCCCGCACCTGATCGTTCTCGACAATCAGATCATCAGCGGCTTGCTGGAAGATGGTGAGGTTTGGCTGATTTTCCAGAATCTCGCGGATAGCAGCTTTGTACAACACCCGGTCAGCCTGCGCGCGCGTCGCACGAACCGCAGGCCCCTTACGTGAATTCAGGGTGCGGAACTGGATACCCGCCAGATCAGTGGCCAACGCCATAGCGCCACCGAGCGCGTCAATTTCCTTGACCAGATGGCTCTTGCCAATGCCACCAATGGCAGGGTTGCAGGACATCTGGCCCAGGGTTTCAATATTGTGCGTCAGCAGCAGCGTGCGGGAACCCATGCGCGCCGCCGCCAGGGCAGCCTCGGTACCGGCATGGCCGCCGCCGATTACGATTACGTCGAAACGATCAGGGAATTCCACTCTACACCTCTGGGACACGAAGAAAACGGGCGCAAAGTATACCGTTTATATCAGTGAAATGCAGTGGCGATGGATATTTTTTAACCAGCAACAGGCAGCGATCTGAATTGGATGAGCCGGATATAGAAAAAAGCTGCAATGTCAGTTGCTTGTAGCGGTATCCTGAGAAAAGTTTTCAATAAAGTTATCCACATCACTGATCACTTCAAAATGGACTTTTTATTTACGTAACCTTTTGATTTTTAATAAAACATAAAAACATATTCAAGGGATACCCCAAGGTTATCCCTGAACTTATCCACATTTTAAACCGTTTCAGAATCGCAGCTCGCTCAACCGCCGAACTTCACCTTCCAGACCCTTTGCTGTGACCCGTTCAGGTGGCCAGGGCGCGCTGGCCGCCAATGTGATCCGGGACCAGAACCGATGCGGAAGATGGGTGCCCGCAGGCCCGCCCTTGTGACTGAAGACGCTGCCCCAGAGCCCGCGAAGTGCCATCGGCACGACCGGCACCGGTGTCTGGGCCACCAGTGTCTCGATACCAGAGCGGAATTCATCGATCTCGCCGTCTATCGTGAGTTTGCCTTCCGGAAAAATACACACCAGATGCCCCGCTGCCAGCTCGTCGGCAATACTGGCCATTGCTGCCGCGTACACTTCCGGTTTTTTGCTGCGGGGCGCAATGGGGATGGTCTGCGCCAACCGAAACAGCCATCCCAGCTGCTTTGAATTGAAAATACGATCGTCCATTACAAACCGCACCGGACGCCGGATAGCGCCGCCAATCACTGGCGCATCCATATAGGACACGTGATTGCACACCAGCAGAGCCGGTCCCTCTTCCGGTATCAGCTCCAGCCCTTCATGGTGGACGCGGTAAAGGGTGTGAGACAGACACCATATGATGAACCGCAGCGCGAACTCCGGCACCTGATGATAGATAAACGCAACCACCACCAGATTGGCAATCGACAGCACCAGAATGAATTCCGGAATCGATAAGCCAAAAGGCCCCAGCAACAACATGCCGACCAGTGCGCTTGCCACCATAAACAAAGCATTGATCACATTCAGGCCTGCGATCACCCGGGCCCGCTTGCGTGGCACGGTTTCCTGTTGCACGAAGGCATAAAGCGGCACGATGAACAGCCCACCAAACAGGCCAACACCGAACAGATCGATAAGAATGCGCAGTCCCGCCGGATCTGACAGCATGAACCACCAGTCGGAAGCAGCTGGCGATGATGGCACGCTGAAGTACAGATCAATACCGAACAGGCTCAGGCCCAGCGACCCCAGCGGTACGATACCCAGCTCCACCCGATGGCCCGACAGCCGCTCACATAACATTGAGCCCAGCGCGATACCGACAATGAACGTGGCCAGCAGGACGGTCACAACGGACTCGTCGCCCAGCAGATCCATTCGGGCGAAGTTGGGAAACTGGGTGAGATAAGCGGCGCCGAGAAACCAGAACCAGGAGATCGCCATGATCGCCAAAAACACAGCATGGTTTTCCCGGGTCAGGATGATCAGGTTCCGGGTTTCCCGGATAGGCGACAGGCGCACCACCAGATCTGGTGCTTCGGCTTGCACATGGGGAATGGCACGGGCCGACAGATAGCCCAACACCGCCATGACCACCACCCCTGCAGCGGCGACCTGTGCTGCGTTTTCCAGCCCCATTGCCAACCCGGCCGCCAGTGTACCCAGCAAAATGGCGACGAAGGTTCCCGTTTCAACCAGTGCGTTACCGCCAATCAACTCATCCTGCACCAACACCTGAGGCAGGATCGCGTATTTCACCGGGCCGAAAAATGTCGACTGAACGCCCATCAGGAAGAGCAACACAAACAACGCCTCGTACCAGCCATACCAAAGTGCCGGAGCCGCCATCAGCATGATCACCACTTCCGCCAGCTTGATACGGCGGATGATCATCGACTTCTCACACTTGTCGGCAAGCTGACCGGCAACACCGGAAAACAACACGAAGGGAAGAATAAACAGGCCGGCGGCCAAGTTGACCGCCATATTGACCGGCAAGCCCATAACCCCTGCCGTTGCGGAATAGGCCATCAGCAACAGCAGCACATTCTTGTACAGGTTATCGTTGAATGCGCCTAAAAACTGGGTCAGAAAAAACGGAAGAAAACGACGCTTCTGAAGCAGTCGGAACTGACTGTCCTGAGACATGGAATAGTGTCCTTACCCGCAAGATTCTAGATTCCTTTAAGTTGCGGGATTTTCCGTTAACCCGGTGCGACAGGCAAGTGTGTCGCACCGCGAGACCAGCGCACTGCTCCTGACCGCGCTGATTATTCTTTCCGAAATGGGCTTCCTGTTTCGGTGGTTGCGTCCATGCCAACACCACGCTGCTGATCCAATTGCTGGCCTAATTCCCGTTCTACGGCGTTGGCCGATTTGGCGAATCGCGCGATCAGGTTGTAGAGCACGGGGATAATAAACAGCGTCAGGGTGGAGGCGAAAATCAGCCCGCCCAGCACTACAACGCCAATAGCCGCACGGCTCTCGGCGCCAGCGCCGGTTGCGATCACCAGCGGAACGGCACCGAAAATGGTAGAGATTGTGGTCATCAGTACTGGCCGGAAACGCAGGATGGCGCCTTCAACAATGGCGTCATGCACGCTGTAGCCTTCATCCCGCAGCTGGTTCGCAAACTCGACGATCAGGATCCCGTTCTTTGCCATCAGACCAAGCAGCATGATCATCCCGATCTGGCTGTAGATGTTGATGCTGATCCCTGTCATCGCCAGTGCCAACAAGGCCCCGGTGATCGCCAACGGCACTGACAGCATGATAATCAGCGGGTGAATCCAGCTTTCAAACTGCGCCGCCAGCACCAGGAACACGATAACGAACGCCAGCGCAAAGGTGACGTAGATGGCGTTGGAGGATTCCTGGAACTCCCGACTCAGGCCCTTGTAGCTGATCCGCGCTTCCGGCGGCAAGTTATCCACAGCCAGAGTATTGAGGTAATCAAGTGCTGATCCCAGATCATAACCCGGCGCCAGCGAGCCACTGATAATCACGGCCGGCAGCCGGTCTATCCGGCGTAAATCCGGGTTGGCGCCGATTTCTTTGGTGTCCACCAAAGCGCCGAGCGGAATCAGATCACCGCCGTCCCGCGGACGCAGGAAAATATTGCTGAGATCACTGGGAGTCGCCCGATCTGCATCGGCAGCTTGCAGAATGACATCGTATTCGCGGCCACGGTCGATGTAGGTTGTCACCTGACGGGAGGCAAGCATGGTCTGCAAGGTTAGCCCGATGTCTTCGACCGTCACATCCAGGTCTGCGGCGCGTTCACGATCCAGCGTAACCTGCAACTCCGGACGGGTCAGCTCGAAATCGGTGTCCAGATTCTGCAGGTTCGGGTTGTCTTTGGCGCGCTCCAGGATTTCCTCGCTCCACGCCTGTACAGTTTCATAGTCAGGACCGCCGATCACAAATTCGATAGGCTGATTGAAGCCTCGCTGCCCCAGCCCTGGCGGGTTCACTGCAACAGCCCGGACACCCGGCACGTCGGCAAGCAAAGGGAAGAGTTTTGCGGTGAGATCCTGCTGCTTCATCTCCCGCTCATCCCAGTTTTTCAGCCCCAGAATCAGGAACCCCCGGTCAGCTTCGTCACGGAAGCCCACAATCGACAGCTGCCGGTCCACTACGCCAGAGTCCAGATAAGGCTTGAGCTGCTGTTCGATCTGCCGCACATGATGGTCGGTGTATTCCACCGTGGCACCGCGGGGTGCCGTGGCCGGCATGATGATAATGCCCCGGTCTTCGGTGGGCGCAAGTTCCTGCGGCAGGCTGGGGAAAATGACCGCCGCAAGCAGAATACCGGCCAAACCGATCCCGAGCAGCAGGCCCGGCTGACGCAACGAGAACCGCAGCATGCGCTCGTAGCCGCGGTTAAGACTATTGAATCCGCGCTCGGTCGCCGCCCATAACCGATGGCCTTCGGCCGATACCGGGCTGTGGTGCAGCCATTTGGAACACAGCATGGGGGCCAGCGTGAGCGCTACAATACTGGATACAATCACCGCGCTGGCAAGGGTAAATCCGAATTCGCTGAACAGGCGGCCTATGTTGCCACCCATAAATGAAATGGGCACAAAGACCGCAACCAGCGTCAGGGTGGTGGCAATCACAGCAAACGCGACCTGACGGGCCCCATGATAGGCCGCCAGCAGCGGCGGCTCACCGTTGTCGATCCGACGCTGGATGTTCTCCAGCATCACGATCGCATCATCCACTACCAGACCGATGGCCAGGATAATCGCCAGCAGCGTCAGTACGTTGATGGAGAACCCCATAATGCCCAGCCCGACGAACGAGCCGATCACCGATACCGGGATGGTCACCGCCGGAATCAGGGTAGCCCGCCAGGAGCGCAGGAATACGAAAATCACCAGAATCACCAATGAGATGGCAATTGCCAGGGTGATCATCACTTCCTTGATGGACGCCCGAATGAAGATAGACTCGTCGTAGTTCTGGCGAATCGACACTTCCGGCGGCAAGGTCTCGCGGATCTGCTCCATCTCCGCCTGCACCCGGTCAGAGACCGCAACCGTGTTGGCCTTGGACTGACGGATAATCCCCATTCCGATTGCCGTGCGGCCATTCGCCCGCAACCGGCTGGTATCGGACTCGACCCCCATCACTACGTTGGCCACTTCCCCCAGCCGCAGCAGGTTGTTGCCGTCCCGACGCACCACCAGGTTGCGGAATTCCTCCACATTGGACAGCCGACCTTCGGCCCGCACCGTAAAGTCCCTTGATGTGGACTCGATTGACCCTGCCGGTAATTCCACGTTGTTGGACCGCAGGGCACTTTCCACCTCTGCAACAGTGATGTCCCGAGCTGCCAGCTTTTCGCGGTCCAGCCAGACCCTTATCGCATAGCGGCGCTCGCCGCCTATCTGCACGTCAGCCACCCCATCCAGGACAGACAGCCGATCAGCCAGCACCCTTTCGGCGAAGTCACTGAGTTGGGCGCTGTCCCAGGTGTCGCTCTGCAGCGTCACCCACATCATCGGGCGGGCATCGGAATTGGCTTTGCTGACAACCGGGGGATCCGCTTCTTCGGGAAGCTGGTTCAATATGCGGGAAACCGCGTCCCGCACATCATTGGCGGCCACATCAATATCCCGGGAAGTATCGAATTCGATTGAGGTGCGTGATTCGCCCTGTTCGGTACTGGATTCGATTGACCGAATCCCCTCAACGCCACTGATAGCGCCTTCAATCACCTGGGTAATCTGGGTATCCACCACTTCCGCAGCGGCACCGGTATAGTCAGTCGAGATCGACACTTCGGGAGGGTCGATATCCGGATACTCCCTTACCGGCAGGCCCCGCAGAGCGGCGATGCCGAATACCAGAATCAGCAAACTGATAACCGTGGCAAAAACGGGGCGCTTGATTGAAATATCGGAAAGAATCACCCGTTAGCCCTCCTGGCTTTGTTGCCAGTCGTCGCCAAGCAGGGAATCGTCGCTGTCCAGAACGGTCACCGGATCCCCGCTACTGAGCCGGTCCTGACCGGTCACAATAACCGCATCATCCCGGGTCAGGCCTTCAATCACCTCAACCTGACCAGGCTCTCGGGTGCCCAGTTTCAGCAGTTGCCGGCGCGCCTGTCCGTCCACCGCCACAAACACATACTGACTATCTCCGCGGGTTAACACGGCCTGCTCCGGAATGACCAAGGCATCCCGGGTATCAAGCGTCAGCGACACGGCCATGAACAGGCCCGGACGCAAACGGCCATCTTCGTTTTTGATGACCGCTTTGACCGGCAAGGTGCGGCTCAGGGAATTCAGGCGCGCTCCCATCTCCGATAGCTGGCCTTCAAAGCGCTGATTCGGAAAGGCTGACGTCAGGCCGCTGAGTGGTTGACCCAGCTTGACCTGTCCCAGATAGCGTTCGGGGATCGAGAAGGTCAGCTCCATCGGGTTCACGCTGTCCAGGGTGGCAACACTGTCACCCACGTTGAGATAGGCCCCGGTACTGACCTGGCGAAGACCGACCACTCCAGCGAAGGGGGCTTCGATGCGATGATTGGCAAGGCGGATTTCTGCTGCAGACTTGAGGGCTTCCGCTACCTGCATGGTGGTGCGCAGTTCATCGACCTGGGATTCGGAGATACTGTTCCGGGAAACCAGCCGGGAAGCGCGGTCATACTGGGTTTTGGCATCCTTCAACTGAGCCTCGGCAACCCGAAGATCTGCCCGGGCCTGGCGATCATCCAGCTGCACCAGTAACTGACCTTTCTTGACGGGCTGGCCTTCGGTGAAGTTCAACTTGACGATACGCCCGTTTACCTCGGCCGTGATCATCACTTCCTCACGCCCCTGCAAGGTGCCAACAGATTCGACCACATCGTGCACACTGGTCATCCGTGGATGCACCACATTGACCTTCCCGGCGGGCCGCACCCTTTGCTGCTGCGCTGTTGCCTCGGCCTGTTGCTGCCACCACAGCGCAGCCGCTCCGCCACCTGCCACGACCAGCACCAAAATGCCTATCAGGAGCTGCTTGCCCATTACCCTTTCCACCCTGAAGCGACCGGATATGTCTGCAATCCGGTTATATGTCAGCGCCCGCTACCGGGCCGTTGTGTCACGCTGGATAACCAGTACCAGCTCACCTACCGTGACACCCCATTTACTCATCTCGGTCTGGTTGATCACCGTGTCTGCAGTCGTTGCGAACATCCAGTCATCCATCCGCACATCCAGAGTGTCGTCACCATAGGGGATGCGCAGTACATAATTCATATGAATCGCGTTACCACGCCATTCCATGAAGCCGGGTTCCACCACGTCACCGGCAGTCGCCTTCAGGCCGTTGCCTTCAGGTGTCAGGGTCCAGGTGCGGGTCTGAACTTCACCGTCGTCAAAGCGGAACTCTTCATCCAGAGTGCCCACACCATTGGCATCCCAGCGGCCGGTAAGATCCGCCTCGAAGGTGCGAATCACCTCACCGCTGTAATCCCTGACGATCCCCTGTGCGGTCAGTTTGCCGTCAAAAAAGGCTTGTGGCGTCAGCTGCGGGCCTTTGTCCTGATAGTCTGAAAGCGTCGGCCCGGCGCAGCCTACTAATAATACGCCTATCGAAATTACCCCGATAAGGGTCTGTAAACCAGTCTGAAATCGCTTAAACAAACGTCTTTGCATGATTTTTACACTCGTGGTTCGAAGGGTTAAACATCAGGAAACAGCCGAAGGCCGCAAAAGTAACAGGGCCCACTGTGAACTACGCCCCTTCACAGCAGGCGGACCTGCGCCGGCGTTTCATTCCAGCCAGTAACAATTAGGCCTGTCTTTACAAACCCGCCAACCGAAATGGCATAACAGGCTGGCAACGCCTGCCCGGCAGCGCCCCGTCATTTGAGCCAATTGGCTTCTTCGACAGACCCCCGGGCGGTTTTCGTCAATGGCAGCTCCCTCGCTTTGCCGTAAAACATAACCCAACGCCAATGCCCGAATAGCGACATGCTGATCAGGCCGGGCCAAACAGAATGAATCGAGGTTCCCGTATGCCAACGTACAAGGCGCCCCTGCGCGACATGACATTTCTGCTTAATGAGGTGTTCGACTATCCCAGCCACTATGCATCGCTGGCATCCGGTGAGAACGCAACACCGGACATTGTGGATGCCATCCTGACAGAGTGCGGCAAGTTCTGCGAAGAAGTCCTGAGCCCGCTCTATCAAACCGGTGACGAAGAAGGCTGCAAGCTGGAAGACGGCAAGGTCACCACACCGAAGGGCTTCAAGGCAGCCTACGATCAATACGTGATGGGCGGCTGGCAAGGCCTTTCTGCGCCGGAAGAGGTCGGGGGTCAGGGACTGCCTGCGTCCATGGGGCTGCTGAAACAGGAAATGATGGGCACCGCCAACTGGTCGTTCAGTATGTATCCAGGCCTGTCATTGGGTGCCATGAACACCATTCAGCTGCATGGCGACGACCAGCAGAAACAAACCTATCTGGTACCGCTGACTGAAGGCCGCTGGGCCGGCACCATGTGCCTGACCGAGCCTCAGTGCGGTACCGATCTGGGCCAGGTTAAAACCAAAGCAGAGCCTCAGGGCGACGGCAGCTACAAGATCAGCGGCACCAAGATTTTTATCTCGTCCGGTGATCATGACCTGACTGAAAATATTGTGCACATTGTACTGGCACGTCTGCCGGATGCACCCAAAGGCACCCGCGGCATTTCATTGTTCATTGTGCCCAAGATCAAGGTCAATGACGACGGCAGTCTGGGTGAGGCCAATGGCGTCAGCTGTGGCAGCCTGGAAAAGAAAATGGGCATCAAGGCATCTGCTACCTGCGTGATGAACTTTGATGATGCCACCGGCTACCTGATCGGACCTGAAAATGAAGGCCTGAACTGCATGTTTACCTTCATGAACACCGCCCGTATAGGGACCGCCATCCAGGGCGTCGGTCCGGCTGAATTGTCGTACCAGTGGGCACTTGAATATGCCAAGGACCGCCGCTCCATGCGGGCCCTGTCCGGTAAAAAGGACGCCGATCACGTCGCAGACAGCCTGATCCATCACGCCGATGTACGCCGCATGCTGCTGACCCAGAAGGCCATTGCCGAAGGTGGGCGGGCCATGCTCTATGACGCCGCTCGACTGGCGGATCACATGGTCGAAGGACACCTTTCCGGCGACGAGAAGAAAGCCAATGCTTACGACGACAAATTGGGCTTCCTGACGCCGATTCTCAAGGGGTTCCTGACCGAGCTGGGCTTTGAAGCCGCCAACCACGGCATGCAGGTTTTTGGTGGTCATGGCTACATCCGCGAACACGGTATGGAACAAATCGTACGGGATACCAAAATCGCAACGCTTTATGAAGGCACCACCGGTATTCAGGCACTCGACCTGCTGGGCCGAAAAGTGATGCTGGCAACTCAGGGCGGGGCGGTACGGGACTTCACCCTGCGTATTTCCAATTTTGCCCGCAAACACCTGACCAACAAACAGGTACGCCCCCTGGTGTGGGAGCTGCTGAAGCTGGCTGCTCAATGGAATGTGCTGACCCTGCGCCTGATGCTGGCCGCTCGCAAAGATCGCGACGTCATTAGCGCCGCGGCCCATGACTTCCTGATGTTCAGTGGCTACGTGACTATGGCTTACATGTGGGCACGCATGGCGGTTGTCGCCTCTGACAAACTGGAAAATGGCGGTCAGGAATCAGAGGCTTTCTACAAGGCCAAGCTGGCAACCGCGGAATTCTATTACGAGCGCCTGTTGCCCCGGGCCCAGTCCCACGCCACCAGCATGCTGTCACCCACGCGCAATCTGATGCAGCTGGATGCAGACGACATGGCCTTCACCGGCTAGTGCTTTCCCTATTGACCGTTCTCCAGGGTTCCCGGCTTCGGCCGGGTTTTTTATGGATAGGGCCTGCACCGCCAACCGTTAGTGCTGCTATTTCAGGAATGTGACTTGCCCCTGCGCCGTACACCCGCTAAATAATGCCATAATCAAAGCATTCAGCGGCACGGGTGCATTACCTGTTCCGGGGTTATCCACAACACCTGACTGTAAGGACACTTCATGAAAAGCGCTTACCGGTACCTGATATCACTCGTCATCGTGGCCTCCGCATTGCTAGCCACCGGTTGTATGACATCCAGTTCCACAGAAGTCACCGATCGCCAATCGTCAGTTTCCGGCGATAAACGATATGAATCCTTGCTGGTTCTGGCCGTAACGGCCAACCGGGCCTACCGTGATGCGACTGAAAAGGCGCTGGCCGACAGCCTGATCGACCGGGGTTTCCGGGTGTTTCGACTGCCCGGCGATTCGGCCGAACTGCCATGGGATGACAAAGCCGCGATGAAAGAGCTGGTAAGCAAACAGGCCAAGGCCGGCAAGACCGACGGAGTGCTGGTTGTCACGCTGGTGCGGCGGGAAGATGAGAAAAACTATGTGCCCACTCAGGTGGTCCAGCGCCCTGTCAGTGTTGGCATCGGGACCCAGGTCAACAACTACATGCAAACCACCGTTGAGCCTGGCTACTACAATGAGAAAAAAGTCTTTGTTCTGAAAACCACACTTTATGATGTCGAGACAGAACAGGCGGTCTGGGAACTCTATTCCAATACGGTTAACCCGGCATCACTCAGCGCCGGAGCCCATGACTTTGCTGCTGCGGTCGCCGAAGTACTTTCTGATGACGTTAAACACGGCGAATAATCCATGAAATCTATGCATCTCCCCATTGCCAGCTGTGTCCTCGGTCTGACTCTAAGCGGTTGCAGCGCCCTGCAGACCGCCGAACCCGGGACTGACGACAGCTGCGGAGCCCTTCAGCAAACAATCGAGAGTTACGATACCGGCTTTGAGAACCTGCGAGGCAAAGCCAGTAACTTCAATGCACTGACGCTCTACCGCGCAAAGCAGGAAATCGTGAAAGGACGCTGCGAAATATGGGCCTGGGCGAACACGGACTCAGCTTATGTGTGCTCGCTCAAAGCGCCCGATGACGAAGTGGCGAGGAAGCGCTTTGATACGGTATCGGCGCAGGTAAGCGAATGTCTGGGACCAGACTGGCAATCGGAGACCTTCGAACGTGACCGGAGCGGTGATGATGCCGGATACGGTATCCGCTTCACGCAGCCCGGGCGGGATGTGGTGGTGTCGGTGCACACGGTTGTGATTACCAAAGGGCCAGGCACCAAACGTTCCAATGACCTCTATATTGGCAGTCCCGGCCGGCTGGCGAACAGCGCACAGTGAGTAATTAAAGCGGTCGGTTTTCTGTCTTGCCTGTGTGCCGGATCCGCGCGCTGCTGATCCGGCACAGAGGAACACCGTTAAAATACCACCGGTGACAGACTCTACAGGCCGTACTTGTCTTCAATTGCCTCGTACATGCCAGACGCCTTTACCTTCTCCAGTGCCTTGTTGAGCTCATCAATCACTGGCTGCGGTGTTTCCGGATTCATCGCCAGATAAAGTTCTGTCTGGTTAAACGAGTAAACCGGAACAAGGCCTTCCACATCCTGCTGGGAGGCAAAATAGGGGCCTGCCAGACGATCGGCGATCCACAATTCAATCTGTCCCAGCTCCAGACGCTTGGGATTCAGATCATCACTGTCGATCTGGGATACCGTATAGCCACGCTTGACCAGATACTCGGTCATCACGTCACCCCGATAGCCCCCAATCTTCTTGTTTTTGGCGTCCTCCAGCTCATCCATCTTGAAGGTGGTGTCTTTGGGGCCGAAAATTGTCCACAGGTTAGTCGTCAAAGGACCGACCCACTTGAACTGGGGCGCACGGTCTTCAGTGTAGGTGGTGCAGAAAATCCCGTGATTGGGTTTGTCCAGTACCCGTTTGTAGCCGTAATCCCAGTTCCGCAGCTTGATCGCGTAGTCGAGCTTGGTGTGGGACATGATGGCTTTCACCATCTCGGTACACAGGCCATCAATCTGATCGCCACTGTGCTCGAACGCCCGACCGGAAGCGCTCATGTTATAGGGAGGGAAGTTCTCGGTGTAAAAATAGAGCTTGTCTGCCGCCTGGCTGCCAACGGGCATTGCCAGAGAAAGGGCCAGCAAGCAAAGAGCTGTCACTTTGCGCATTGTTAGATCATCTCCATGCGGTCTTTGTTTGTCGCGGATCACACCGATCCGGATTTATAAGCCGTCAGAAAGTCTACCCTAATGCAAAGCCTTGATACGCCTGATTCGCTGTTCCTTTTTGTAAAGCTGGCTTCTGTAAGCTTTTGAATAAAAAGTGAATTCGCGTTCACTTTTACATTCTGTCATCTCGAATGTCGGGTTCGGGCCCGGGTTCGATCTATTTCGGAGTACCGGACCCAACAAAGAGCCCTGCATCCGGGATCCCGCCATACACAGCACCAGCCCGGAAGATAACTCGCAGGCCGATGAATTAGCCCCCGTTATTTCCCGATGCAGAAACTGCTGAAAATCTTGCCCAACAGGTCATCCGGCGTCATGGCGCCGGTTATCTCGCCCAGTGAATCCTGCGCCATGCGCAGATCCTCGGCCAGCAGTTCGCCAGCACCGAAGCCTTCGAGCTGGGCTTTGCCCTGGATCAACGATTCCCGAGCCTTTTCCAGGGCATCCAGATGCCGTCTTCGGGCCAGAAATCCCCCCTCCGTGGTACTTGCGAAGCCAATGCATTGCTTGAGGTGATCACGCAATATATCCAGCCCGCTGGCAGACTTGGCGGCCAAGCGGATAACCGGCGCAATCGCGTTATCCACAAGCCCGACGGCTTCGCCGGACAAATCCACCTTGTTGCGGATAACCGTCACCGGTGCCGATTCAGGTAGCCGATCGATAAAGTCAGGCCAGATGGCGTGAGGCTCGGTTTCCCGGGTCGTACTGGCGTCGACCATTAACAAAATTCGGTCGGCCTGCTCAATCTCGTTCCAGGCCCGGGCAATACCAATTTGCTCGACTTCATCGGGACTGTCTCGCAGACCGGCAGTATCAATCACATGCAATGGCATACCATCAATGTGGATCTGCTCCCGCAGAACATCGCGGGTTGTTCCTTCAATTGCCGTGACAATAGCCGCCTCGCGACCCGCCAGGGCGTTAAGCAAACTCGACTTGCCAGCGTTGGGACGTCCGGCTATGACGACTCGCATGCCATCACGCAAAATCGAGCCCTGCTGGGCTTCAGCCAGAATGATATCGAGATCGGACATGATGATGTCGAGATCGCCTGCGACTTTGCCATCAGCCAGGAAGTCGATTTCCTCTTCAGGAAAATCTATCGCCGCTTCGACATAGATACGCAGATGGGTCAGCGCGTCAACGAGTGCATCAATGCGGGTGGAAAAAGCCCCCTGCAGGGAGCGAAGGGCACACCGTGCAGCCTGCTCCGAACTACTCTCGATAAGGTCAGCAATGGCTTCGGCCTGGGTGAGGTCCATTTTATCGTTCAGGAATGCGCGTTCTGAAAACTCGCCAGGGCGCGCCAGCCGAGCGCCCTGATTGCAGACTTCCCGTAACAGCAAATCAAGAATGACCGTGCCGCCGTGGCCTTGTAGCTCAAACACATCTTCGCCGGTAAATGAATGCGGGTTGGGAAAGTAAAGCCCCAAGCCTTCATCAATGATATCGCCGTTTCCGGCCGTAAAGGGACCATAGTGCGCATAGCGTGGGCGCGGCTCAAATCCGAGTAGCTGTTTGGCAATCGGAAAGGCAAGGGGGCCGGAAATACGGATGATACCCACACCGGCACGTCCGGGCGCGGTCGCAATGGCGGCGATTGTATCGTTGGTCTTCATGGCGCAATCATTCCCGTGTGTTCAATAGTCATAACAGGTCGTGTCTGGTTTTCTTGCAGACCAGCAGAATGGATATAATCCCGGCCCACAACGAAACAGGGCTCCCTGAGGAGCCCTTGAATCATTTACCGGTCAGGATTTTTTGGCGTCAACATCCGCCTGAATCTTGCGGGTAATGTACCACTGCTGGGAGATCGACAGGATGTTGTTGACCAGCCAGTACAGTACCAGACCTGCCGGGAACCAGAGGAAGAAGACCGTGAAGATCAGCGGCATCATCTTCATCACCTTGGCCTGCATCGGATCCGGAGGTGTCGGGTTAAGGCTCATCTGGATGAACATACTCGCGCCCATCAGAATCGGCAGGATGAAGTAGGGATCCATAACCGACAAATCGTGAATCCACAGGAAGAAGGGGGCATGCCGCAACTGCACGCTCTCGAACAGAACCCAGTAAAGGGAAATGAACACCGGCATCTGCACCAGAATTGGCAGGCAGCCGCCCAGCGGATTGATCTTCTCACGCTTGTAGAGCGCCATCATTTCCTGCGACATACGCTGACGATCGTCACCGTACGACTCTTTCAGTCGGGCAAGCTGAGGTGCAACCGCACGCATGCGAGCCATCGAACGGTAACTGGTGGCCGAAAGTTTGAAGAACAGCGCCTTGACCGTCATGGTCAACAGGATAATCGCGACACCCCAGTTACCCACAAGGCTGTGGAACCAGTTGAGCACGATAAACAGCGGTGTGGCGATAAAGAACAGGAAACCAAAGTCGACAGTGCGATCCAGGTTAGGGGCCACCGCCTCGAGGCGATCTATAATCTTGGGACCCACATAAGCCCGCGCGCCTACTTCCGCCTGCTGGCCGGGCTCAACGGTTGTTGCACCTTCGACAAATCCCATCACATTCAGGTTGTTGCGCTGAGTGCTCTGATAAACATGGGATGAACCATCATCGGGAATCCAGGCACTCAGGAAATAGTGCTGTAGAAACGCGATCCAGCCGCCTTCCGCCTTGGTACTGATCGGATTTTCCTTCAGATCATCAAAGCTGAACTTTTCGTAGGTATCGTCTTTGGTGCTCAGCACCATACCCAGGAATGCCTTTATCCCCAGGCTCTGCTGGGCTGTGGGGTCGCCGCTGTTATCGCGCACGATCTTGCCGGCAAAATTGCCTTTCCAGACGGCATCCGACTGGTTATCAATCAAGTAACGGACGTCAATTTCGTAGCTGTCACGCTCAAGGGTATAGCGCTTGGTGACCTTGATACCCTTGTCACTGGTGAAGACCAGATCGGCTGTCAACTTATCCGCGCCTTCGGCGAGCTCGAAGCTGGTGGCCTGTGCCTGATAGGTGGGCGCCGGTCCATTGCCGGATGCGTCAAAACCATCGCGGCCAATTAATCCGCTTTCAAGAACATAGGTGCGGATATTGTTGTTCTGAAGCAGCTTGAGAGGGGCAGGATTATCCAGGTTTTCCTTGTAATCCAGCAGCGAGGCTTCAGTGATATTACCGCCGGCAAGACTGATCTTCAGCTTCAACACATCGGTTGTCAGCGTGACTTGCTGACCACCGTTTTTCCCGGTATCAGTCGTCACAGTACCGCTCTCTACCGCGGTATCGCCGTGATCTTCCGGTGTAGAGAACTCAGAACCAGCCGCTGAACCGGATGTTGTCAGGTCAGTCTTTCCACCCTGGGTCAGTGAGGGGGTGTCACTGCCAGCTTCACTCTGTTGTGCCGTTTGGGCAACGGGTTGGGAAGGTGTCTGATGGTAGTCTTCGTTCCAGGCGAGCACCATCATGTAACTGACGATGGCCAGGCCTATCCAGAGGATTGTTCTTTGAATATCCATAGGTTCAACGTGTCGGCTGATTAGAATGTTTGGAACAGTGTGGGTGAATCCCGCCTTGTGCTGACGCTTCGGACGGCTGCTGATCGCAGTGTCCGGGTACGGGGTCGTAACCACCGACACACCAGGGGTGACAGCGTAACAGGCGTTTTATAGCGAGATAACCGCCGCGAAGGATACCATGCCCCTGAATTGCTTCCAGTGCATAAGAAGAACAAGTGGGGTGGTAACGGCAATGGCTGGCCATCAAAGGACTGATAGCGTACCGGTAGAACCGGATGGGGAGAAGCACGAGCTGTCGCATCATGTGATCCGGTACCCCTGGTTAGCCGGACGCCGCATCCGCTTTCCGTGCTTTGCGTCGCAAGCGCTGCCACAAATCCTCGAGAATACCGTTAACGCTGGCGTTCTCCAGGTCAGCTAGACCCTGTCTGCCCATCACAATGATATCCATTGGAGGCAGATCGGACTGTAGGCGAAAGGTTTCCCGTACAGCACGCTTGATCCGGTTGCGTTGTACAGCAAGCCTGAGATTTTTCTTTGAAAATATTAATCCGACTCTGGCATGGCCCCGGTCATTGGGTGCCGCAAGAATCAGAAAATGCCGGTGTGGAACCCGCACAGAAACATGATCGAAAACCCCGCTGTAATCGCGGGGTTTTAATAATCGTGCCTGCTTTGGAAACGTCAGCACCGGCATTCAGACCTATCAGGCTTGATTAAGCTGACAGGCGTACACGACCTTTGGCACGACGGCGGGAAATGATCTTGCGGCCGTTAGCAGTTGCCATGCGGGCACGGAAGCCGTGAACGCGCTTACGCTTCAGTACGCTGGGTTGAAACGTTCTTTTCATGATATCGATCTCACACTCGGGTGTATTGAAAACAAATTCTGTCAGTTGTTCACCGTTGCGAGCTGTACTTGCCGGTCGAATACGAACGGCCCGGCGGGCTCTCAACTAGTCAAAAAATGAACAGTCAAAATAGGAGCCGGATTCTAGACAAATCCTGATCCGAATTCAATCGTTACCTGCACGAGTACGCGGATTTACTCAGCAAGTGGTTTTTCAGCGGCTGGGCTGCCGACCGGGGAAAGATCTGATCAGGGCAAAAGGTGAGCTGAATCCCTAACAGCAATAATACTCTTTTAAGTTTTTAAAGAATGTATAAATGCTTACTACTGTTACTGTTAGAGAGCCTGTTTTCTGTGTGTAAGGTTAAAATTATCATCTAAACCAGTTGGTTATGGAAATGACAACTGCGGTGACAAACCCCATTGAGCTCTGGGGATAACTGATCGACGGATTGGGGATAAACCAGCACTCCTTGAATGAGATGAGTTATGCATCGATTCGCACTCAGCTTGTTCACAGGCAGACAGGGGGTGTTTACACAAGGAGCTGTGGAAAACTTTCTTTATCTGAATTTCTGTACACAAGGCTGTAGTTAAGTCAGTAATTAAATGATTTTTATATATAAAGTTATACACACCCTGTTTATGGAATGGTTCCGAGGGCTTTTTTTGAGGTCTGTGAGGGCGTAGAATAACCGGCTATTCGGTCGTTGGGTTCGATCCGGAGAGGGTGTCATTGCTCTATCCGGGTTTAAAAGCGCGTGTGCTTGGAATTGACAACAATAACCGCAAATTCCCATTTCCTATCCTCGTCAAGGATTGCTTACGCATTGGAGGCAGGCTGTCGTGCCGCAAACAATCTGGCATCAGTGTCTAGAAGTACTCCGGGACGAATTTCCGGCTCAGCAGTTCAATACCTGGTTGCGCCCTCTGCAATCCGAACATCAGGATGATCAGCTGATGCTGTTTGCACCCAACCGTTTTGTTATGGATTGGGTAAACGAAAAGTATCTGCGACGTATAGAGGAAGTGCTGAAGGATCTTCAGGGTGGACAGGCTCCCCGCATTAATATGCGCGTCGGTTCAGCAACTGCGGCCCGGGATATGGTGCAGCGTTCTCAGACAGCAAACGTCGAGTCAGGCCGTCAGGACGATACCGGGCCTGTCAGTGAGGAAGAGAAGGGCGTTGCCGCAACGGTTGTCGATCGTCAGCCCCGACGTGAGGTGTTGTCTTCTGCTGCGGCCTCCAGGCGTCGTAATGTCCAGGTTGAAGGTGACATCAAACATCAGAGCTTTCTCAATGAGAGCTTCACCTTTGACACCTTTGTTGAAGGCAAATCGAACCAACTGGCTCGAGCGGCGTCCATGCAGGTCGCTGAGAACCCGGGTGGAGCCTATAACCCCTTGTTCCTTTATGGCGGTGTGGGTCTGGGTAAAACTCACCTGATGCATGCTGTGGGCAACGAGATCGTTCGCCGCAACCCGCGCGCCAAGGTGGCCTATCTTCGTTCAGAGCGTTTCGTTGCGGATATGGTCAAAGCGCTGCAGTTGAACGCCATCAACGAATTCAAACGTTATTACCGCTCTGTTGATGCACTGTTGATTGACGATATCCAGTTCTTTGCCCGCAAAGAGCGCTCCCAGGAAGAGTTTTTCCATACCTTCAATGCATTGCTTGAGGGCGGCCAGCAGGTCATTGTCACGTGTGACCGGTTTCCGAAAGAGATTTCGGATATGGAAGAGAGACTGAAATCCCGTTTCGGTTGGGGTCTTACAGTCATGGTAGAGCCGCCTGAACTCGAGACCAGGGTAGCCATCCTGATGAAGAAGGCCGAGCAGACCAATGTGAGGCTCAGTAGCGAAGCCGCTTTCTTTATTGCTCAAAAAATACGTTCGAATGTGAGAGAGCTAGAAGGCGCGCTGCGTTTGGTGATAGCGAATGCTCACTTCACAGGACAGGAAATCACCCCTCCGTTTATACGTGAAAGCCTGAAGGATCTGTTGGCGTTGCATGAAAAGCAGGTCAGCATCGACAACATTCAGCGCACCGTGGCAGAGTACTACAAGATCAAGGTGGCGGATCTTCACTCCAAGCGCAGAACCCGGTCAGTGACCCGGCCCCGGCAAATGGCCATGTCGCTGGCGAAGGAATTGACCAACCACAGCCTGCCTGAAATTGGCGATGCGTTTGGTGGCCGGGATCATACGACGGTGTTGCACGCCTGCAAGAAAATAGTTGAATTGCAGGGTACGGATACGAATATCCGAGAAGACTATCAGAACTTCATGCGACTACTGACAACCTGATCGGAGCGCATAAAAGCAGGTATGCGATAGCGGTGATACCGTTATCCGCCTCCTGTGAATAAAAATCAGAGATCGGTCGTTCGCTCATCATTTTAAACGATGGCCTACGGCAGCAGGTTTGCGTAACAAAACACTTAACATTCACTAGCAGATTCCGAGTGCCATGAAACTGACCATCAGCCGAGAATCCCTACTGACACCCCTCCAGGCTATTGCGGGCGTTGTCGAACGCAAACAGACCATGCCTGTGCTGTCCAACGTGCTATTGGTGGCCGAGGACAACACGCTCACCCTGACCGGCACCAATATGGAAGTGGAACTGGTGGGACGGATCGTGCCGGTGCATGTTGATCAACCGGGGCGTATCACCGTACCGGCCCGCAAACTGTCTGATATTTGTCGGGCTTTGGGTGACGAAGCGCCAATCGAGCTCAACCTCGAAGGCGACCGGTTGCACCTGCGCTGCGGCGCCAGTCACTTTACCCTGTCGACCCTGCCTGCTGAACATTTTCCGAATGTTGAGGATGATGGCGAGAGTTTCAGGCTTGAGGTGACGCAAGCTGATCTTCGCAACATGCTGGATGCAACTGCGTTTGCGATGGCGCAGCAGGACGTCCGCTATTACCTGAATGGTTTGCTGCTGGAAGTAGATGCAGAGCATCTACGTGTGGTGGCAACGGATGGTCACCGGTTGGCCATGTCCAACACAAAGTTGGCCACCGGTATCAGTGATCCGCGCCAGGTGATTGTGCCTCGCAAGGGTGTTCTCGAACTTGCACGCTTGCTGGATGATGTTCAGACACCCGTCACACTGGTATTTGGTGATAACCACCTGCGGGCGACTGTTGGTGCCTACACGTTTACTTCCAAGCTGATCGAAGGCAAGTTCCCGGACTACAACCGGGTCATCCCACGGGGGGGTGACAAGGTGATGCTGGCTGATCGGTCGACGTTGAAAAATACGCTTCAGCGCGCGGGTATTCTGTCGCACGAGAATATTCGGGGTGTCAGGCTGAACCTGGCGTCGGGAGAACTGCAGATCTTCGCAAACAACCCGGATCAGGAGCAGGCGGAAGACGCACTGGCTGTAGATTACCAGGGCGAAGCATTGCAGATCGGGTTTAACGTGGGCTACCTGGTCGATGTGCTCAACGCGCTCGACGAAGAGCAGGTCAAAATCACACTCTCCAACCCCAACAGCAGTGCATTGATTGAGGCCCAAAATGACGACAGCGTGTTGTACGTCGTCATGCCAATGAGACTGTAAGCTATCAATAGCGTTCACAGCGAGCCCTGGCTCAGTTTATCCGCTGTGGATAAGTGATCAGAGAGTGATTCGATGCCTGGTGATATTGCCGGGCATTTGTTTACTGTAATGTATCAATTGATGCGGCGATGTGTGGTTGTGCTGCCGTGTATTTATCGAAACCGTGTTTGTCAGGGCCGGCCCGTACTGCGGATTAAGGGCTCGTGATAGTTGCCGATCCTGCTTGCGCCCGAATGGATATCGAGAGGTTAGGACAATGGCAATGGTGGTAAATGGCGTCAAAGGTGCGCTGAGAATCGGACAGACACTTTCAGTACTGGGCCGTACCGGCGTTAACTGGTTGAGGGGTGATCGACCACCCGCTCCCCGGTTACTGCGTCAAACGTTTGAAAACCTTGGTGCAACCTACATCAAGCTGGGTCAGTTCATTGCCAGCTCCCCCACTTTTTTTCCTGCCAGCTATGTTGAGGAATTTCAGCATTGCCTCGATCGCACGCCAGCCTTGCCTTTTGGCGTAATGAAACGAATTCTTCGCGAAGAACTCACATTGCCGCTCGAGAGTATCTACGCGGAAATTGATCCGGTACCGCTTGCTTCTGCCTCTATTGCGCAGGTACATGCAGCGCGTCTGGTGACCGGCGAAGATGTGGTCATCAAGATTCAGAAGCCTGGGGTTGAGAATATTCTGCTGACGGATCTCAATTTCCTTTATGCATCGTCACGGATTCTGGAAACGCTCGCGCCCAAACTGTCATGGACTTCCCTGTCGGGCATCGTTGAGGAAATCCAGCGTACGATGATGGAAGAATGTGATTTTATTCAGGAAGCCAACAACCTGAAGGTGTTCCGGCAGTTCCTGCTTGATACCCATAACGAGGATGCAGCGGTGCCTCAGGTTTATGAGGCTTGCAGTACGCGGCGAGTGCTCACGATGGAGCGCTTCCACGGCGTGCCGCTAACAGATCTTGAAAGCATTCGGGCTGTTTCCAACGATCCCGAGCGCACCTTAATTACCGCGATGAATACCTGGTTTTCCAGTCTTACGCAGTGCGAGTTCTTTCATGCAGATGTGCATGCGGGCAACCTGATGGTGTTGCGTGATGGTCGGGTCGGGTTTATCGATTTTGGCATTGTGGGTCGTATTGCGCCAGATACCTGGCAAGCTGTGTCTGATTTTATTTCGACGGTGATGGTCGGTAATTTTGAAGGTATGGCGGATGCCATGGTGCGGATTGGCGTTACGGACGCGGCAATTGATACTGGTCAGTTGGCAAATGACCTTCGTCGTCTGTATCAGCAAATGGATAGAATGACGCCGGACACACCTTACATTGGTGAAGAGACAGAGGACGAAGTGAACAGTATCCTGATGGATATGGTAAAAATTGGTGAGCAACATGGCCTGCACTTCCCTCGCGAATTTGCGCTCCTGATCAAACAGTTCCTCTACTTTGATCGCTACGTTCATATCCTTGCGCCAGAAATGGATGTCTTTATGGATGAGCGCCTTAACATGCTGCATTAAAAACGAGGGCGTGTTTGAGATAACAGCGTAAAAAAAAAGGGAGCCTATCGGGCTCCTTTTTTCTTGATGACAGAACGCTGATGACGCCCTGCAGCAAGCGACCCTCGAGCTATATCGAATACAGCCCTGCCCTCAGCACCGGCTTCCCTGTAGACTATCCATTCTTACTCATTCCATTCCGGATTTTATTCCTGCATGGCGCTCGTCCGACTCCAAACCCAGAACTTTCGAAACCTTGCCCCCACTGAACTGGTTTTTTCTCCATCAGTGAACCTCGTCTATGGCCAAAATGGCAGCGGCAAGAGCAGCGTACTCGAGGCCATTGGCTATCTCGGGCTCGGGCGATCTTTTCGAGTGAATCGCCACGAAGCAGTAGTCCGCCATGGTGCGGATGAGCTAACAGTTTTTGGTGAGATTTCAGAAAATGCCCCGCCGAATGGTGAATCAAAACAGGCGCAGGAAGAACGACACCGGATTGGCATAGCGCGACACCTGGTCAACAAGGAAACCCGCTTGAGGGTAGACGGTGAGAAAGTGCGCAGCTTGTCGTCAGTTGCTCGCCATCTCGCGGTATCGGTGATTGATCCGGGAACTTTCGACATCATTTCCGGTGGGCCCGGCAAACGTCGTCAGTTTCTCGATTGGTCAGTGTTCCACGTGGAACATGGTTTTTCCGTCCTTTGGCAGCAGTTTCAGCGGTGCGTTTCCCAGCGGAATAAAATTCTCAGAAATGGTAGAATAGACGAGGCGTTACTAAGCATCTGGGATCGCCAATATGTTGCACTGGCAGAACAGATTAACGACGCGAGAAAAGGTGTTTTTGATCGCTTTCACCCGTTACTCGAGTCGTTATTAGCTGAAGTTGATGTGCCATGGACTGAGGGGTTGCGGTTTGAATTGTTCCCCGGCTGGGATCGAAAGCTGTCGCTGAGCGATGTGCTGTTGGCCCACAGGGAACAGGAATCAAAAATGGGGCATACCCTTTATGGGCCCAATCGCTGCGATATCCGTGTCAAATTTCAAGGCCGGCCTGTTGCTGAGACCTTTTCTCGTGGTCAGCAGAAAACTCTGGTGATCTTGATGAAGATTGCCCAGGGCCAATTGCTGGCGGCCAGTGGCAAGCAGTGCACATTTTTACTGGATGACATTAATGCCGAACTTGATGATCAGCATCGTCGCATGCTGGCAGGCAAGTTACGTGATTTAGGCAGTCAGGTGTTTATAACCTCGATTGAGCCGCCCCGCCCCGACTTGTTGTGGCGGGATCCCATGCCCGATTTCAAAATGTTCCACGTGGAACATGGCGAGTTTACGGAAGAATAAGATCTCTGCGCTTTAGGAGCGTCCGAATGACAACGTCGACCTATAATTCCTCCAGCATCAAGGTTCTCAAGGGGCTGGATGCAGTTCGCAAGCGTCCCGGTATGTATATCGGTGACACCGACGATGGCACCGGCCTACACCACATGGTCTTCGAAGTAGTGGATAACTCCATTGACGAAGCTTTGGCTGGATTCTGTTCTGAGATAAAAATTATTATCCACCCTGATGAGTCCATCAGCGTTAAGGATAACGGGCGTGGGATCCCGGTTGATATCCACGAGGAAGAAGGGGTTTCTGCAGCACAGGTCATTATGACGGTACTGCACGCCGGCGGTAAGTTTGACGACAACACCTACAAGGTTTCCGGTGGTTTGCACGGTGTCGGTGTTTCTGTTGTTAACGCATTGTCTTCCCAGCTGCGCCTGACGATCCGTCGGGACAACGTGGTTTGGGAGCAGACTTACCACGAAGGTGTGCCTGATGAGCCTCTTGCTGCCAAGGGTGAGACTGATAGCAGTGGTACTGAAGTCCATTTCATCCCCTCTCCTGATACCTTTACCAATATCGTTTTCCACTACGATATTCTGGCGAAGCGTTTGCGAGAGCTGGCGTTCCTGAACAGCGGTGTCCGCATTCGCCTGCTTGACGAGCGCACCGGTCGGGAAGAAATTTTCGAATATGAAGGTGGCCTTCGCGCATTCGTCGAGTACCTCAACACCAACAAGACGCCGATTAACCGGGTGTTCCATTTTTCCAAAGAGCGGGACGACGGGACGACAGTTGAAGTTGCGATGCAGTGGAACGATGCCTTCCAGGAGAATCTCTACTGCTTCACCAATAACATCCCCCAGCGGGATGGCGGAACGCACCTGGCGGGCTTCAGAGCGGCGCTGACGCGGTCGCTCAACAACTACATCGAGTCAGAAGGTCTGGGTAAAAAATCCAAGGTGACAACCTCTGGTGACGACGCCCGCGAAGGTCTGACTGCGATTGTCAGCGTGAAGGTGCCGGATCCCAAGTTCTCCTCGCAAACCAAGGACAAACTGGTCTCCTCCGAAGTTAAAACGGCGGTAGAACAGGAGATGTATCAGGTCTTCTCCGACTTCCTCAATGAGCAGCCGAATGAAGCGAAGATGATCGTCAACAAGATGCTGGAAGCGGCGCGGGCGCGGGAGGCAGCTCGCAAAGCAAGGGAAATGACACGGCGCAAAGGTGCGCTGGATATCGCCGGCCTGCCCGGTAAGTTGGCGGATTGCCAGGAAAAAGACCCGGCCCTTTCCGAACTTTATATTGTGGAGGGTGATTCTGCCGGTGGCAGCGCCAAGCAAGGACGTGACCGTAAGACCCAAGCCATCCTGCCGCTTAAAGGCAAGATCCTAAACGTCGAGAAGGCGCGTTTCGACAAAATGTTGTCGTCCGCCGAGGTAGGCACGCTGATTACGGCACTGGGTTGTGGTATCGGTCGGCAGGAATTTGATCCCGATAAGCTGCGTTATCATTCGATCATCATCATGACGGATGCGGATGTCGACGGCTCACACATTCGCACCCTGCTGCTCACCTTCCTGTTCCGTCAGATGCAGGAGATCATCGAGCGCGGCCATGTCTTCATTGCGATGCCGCCGTTGTACAAGGTCAAGCGTGGCAAGCAGGAGCAGTATCTGAAGGATGAGAAGGCAAAAGAAGCCTACCTCACCCAAACCGCTCTGGAAGGCGCCCAGTTCTACGTCAATCCGTCAGCGCCGCCTATTGCCGACTCTGCTCTGGAATCCCTGGTGAAGGAGTATCAGGGCGTGCTGGCGATGATTGAGCGTCTTTCACGGGCCTATCCCGCGAAAGTACTGGAACAGATGCTGGATAACGCCACACTGACTGCCGCTGACTTGACTGATAAAGAGGCTGTGAGCAAGTGGGCAACGCGGTTGGGTGAAGGTCTTGATCTGGATGTCCGCACAGGCACCAAATATGTGTTCTCGGTGCATCAGGATCAGGAACGGTCACTGTATTTGCCGAAGGTGGATATCTACGTTCACGGCATTCCTACCACGCATATCTTCAACCGTGATTTCTTTGAATCCGGCGCATATCTGTCCATCGCCCGCTTGGGTGAAAAACTGGACGGGTTGATCGAAGAAGGCGCCTACGTGCAGCGCGGCGAGCGCAAGCAGGCGGCGTTGAGTTTTGAAGGTGGACTGGCGTGGCTGATGAAAGAGGCCCAGCGTGGCCTTACCATTCAGCGTTATAAGGGGCTGGGTGAAATGAACCCGGATCAGCTGTGGGAAACCACCATGGATCCGGAAACACGCCGGATGATGAAGGTGACGATCGAAGATGGCATTGCAGCCGACCAGATCTTCACTACGCTGATGGGAGACGATGTGGAACCGCGTCGTAACTTTATCCAGACCAATGCCCTGCAGGTCACCAATCTGGATATCTGATTGTCGGCTCATTGGTAAACGGGCTGCGAAGCCGAGTGACTAAGTGACACTTGCCAACCTTGCAGCTTGTGGGATGAATCAGAAAGCCCACAAACAAAAAAGCCCGATCCGGAAACGGATCGGGCTTTTTTATGCTGGACTGGAGGTAACCGTCTGCAATGAGCCGGGTTTTAGCCCCGGTTATTACTTTACTCAGACGAGCGCTGCTGATCGTTGTTAGAGGAATTGGATTCCTTTTTATCTTCCCCGTCATCATCCGCAGCAAGTGCGGGTGATAGCACTTCTTCGAGCTTGAAGCCTGTCAGACTGCGAATTGCGCGCCATAGGTAATAGAAGATAGCGATCATCATCACCATTGAAGGGATGGCGATCATGGGATAGCTCACCAGTGTCATCTGACCCAGTTCTTCATTGAACGCAACCGTGCCTGATGGGCTGGTCACTATCCATTTGGCGATCACGTAATTCATGATCGACGAGAACATGAAAGTGCCGGCGAAGAAATAGCTGGCCTTCATCAGCCGCGCCTCGAACACACCTTCATTGCCCTTTTCCACCAGTGCATTGTGGATCTTGTCCACATCCAGAATGCTGCGGTTGTAGAGCAGCGTGCGGACCAGCGGGTAGCGCGTGCGGGTCGATACCAGCACAGCAATGCCAATCAGCAGAGGGATGGCAGCTTCCTTGATGGCCAGCCACTGGGCGTCGAGCTCAAGCAGGCCAATGCCGCCGGTCAGCAGGATACTGACCAGGCCGAGGACTGCGATAAAGTTCTTTTTTCCAAAGCGGAAAAATTCATAAAGGCCCCACCCTAACGGGAAGGCGAGACCGATCAGCAGCGCGAGTACAGAACCAAGGTATTCGTCGCCACTCAGCTTCATCAGAATGACGGAGGGAATGATAATACTTATTAACAGGTCAACCCAGGGACGCTGCTGGTGTTGCGGTTTGCTGGTCTGATTCATGAAATACCAAGCCCGGAATATGAATGACGGGGAAAACAGTGATGCCCAGTATATACGAGAATTCTGGCGGAAACCTGCTGCGGGTGCCGGAGGTCAAAAGACAGGATAAAACAGGAAAGGGTATTAGTTAAGATATTGAATGGTAAAGAAATAATGGTCGGCGTGGCAGGATTCGAACCTGCGACCCCTTCGTCCCGAACGAAGTGCGCTACCAAGCTGCGCCACACGCCGATTTGCGCGATATTATACGCATGATAAAACGGATTTCCAGCCTCCCCATTGCTTGTTTAAACAGGGTTTTAGGGCCGGGAATGTTCAATCACACTGGAAATTCCGGAGCCTACAAGTTGCGTCACGAGACTGGCCAGATCATCCCATATCGTAACGTTCGCCATAGTGTGGGTTGAGAGAAAGCGCTCAGTCTCAAGCCCGTTACCGGTTCTCACCAGAGCAATAGCCTTACAGCCTGCTGTCTGGCCGGCCTGAAGGTCTTTCAGGCTGTCTCCCACCATAATGGCGGTGTCCAGGGTATCGAGCCCCAGGGCATCCTGTATCTGCATCAGAAGGCCGGCTCTGGGCTTGCGGCAGTCGCAGCCTGTATCCGGCAAGTGGGGACAGTAACTGATGTGAACGATACGACCGCCTGCATCGTTCACAAGACGCTGCATTTTGTTATGCATCGCCTGCAGCGCAGACTCGTCATAGAAGCCTCTGGCAATGCCGGACTGGTTAGTGGCAATGGCCACCTGATACCCGGCTTTTGTGAGTCGGGCGATTGCCTCTATGCTCGACGGAATAGCATGCCATTCGTCCGCCGAGCATATGTAATCGCCATGATAGTGATTGATCACACCATCACGGTCGAGGATGACGAGCATGGTGCTCAGCCGGCTGGCAGCAGAGAAATATCCGCTACCTGAAGGAACAGGTTCCTGAGCCGGTTCAGCAGGGCCAGGCGGTTATCGCGGACCTGTTCGTCCTCTGCCATGACCATAACATCCTCGAAGAACCGGTCCACCGGCTCCCGAAGATCCGCCAGTGCGGCCAATGCCGGGGCATAATCACCCTTGGCAAAGAGCGGCATGACCTGGGCTTCAAGACCGGTAACAGCAGCTGCCAGCGCTTTCTCGGCGTCGTCCTGCAGCAGGCTGTTATCGATATTCTCGCTCAGGGTGTCTCCGCCCTGTTTGACCAGGATATTGGATACTCGTTTGTTGGCCGCGGCCAGCGCCTGGGCTGCGGGCATCTGGCGGAAGGCTTCCACCGCACGGATGCGTTGTTCGAAATCCAGCGGGCGGGTTGGGCGACGGGCCTGTACCGCGAGATAGACTTCAGCGCTAATGCCCTGCTCTTCATAATGCGCCCTGAAACGCTCAAGCAGGTAATCCACGACGGGCGTTACCGTGTCGTCTGCCGAGAGGTTGGTAAAGCCTTCAGACGCCCATTCGCAGCAGGTCTGAAGATCCAGTGGCAGTTCGCGACCGACAATAATGCGCAGCACGCCAAGTGCGGCCCGGCGCAATGCAAACGGATCACGGGTGCCTGATGGCGGCTGGTTAATACCGAACAAGCCAACCAATGAATCCAGCCGATCCGCCAGTGCAACCGCACAGCTGGTGAGGCCGGTTGGCAGGCTGTCGCCGGCAAAGCGCGGCAGGTACTGTTCATTCAGGGCTTTGGCCACTTCTTCCGGCTCGCCGTCGTTACGGGCATAGTATTCGCCCATCACACCCTGCAGGTCAGTGAATTCGAGCACCATTTCGGTGACCAGATCAGTCTTGGCCAACATCGCCGCGCGTTCTGCGTGGTTGGCATCGGACCCAATCGCATCCGCAATCCGGCGGGCCAGAGCTGCAACCCGGACAGATTTGTCATAAATGCTGCCAAGTTTGTCTTGGAAGACGATTGGCTTGAGCTTCTCTATCCGGCTCTCAAGCGTGTGCTTGCGATCGGTGTCGTAGAAGAACGCAGCGTCGGACAGGCGCGGACGGATCACCTTTTCGTTGCCGGAGATAACCTGCGACGGGTCTTTGCTTTCGATATTGGCAACGGTAATAAACAGCGGCAGCATGACGCCATTTTTATCCACAACGTGGAAATACTTCTGGTGCTCTTTCATCGACGAGATCAGCGCTTCTGATGGCACGTCGAGGAAGCGCGATTCAAATTTGCCAAGCAGAGGTACCGGCCATTCGTTCAGAGCGGTGACTTCATCAAGCAGATCATCATCAATGACTGCTTCGCCCTGGCCTTGGGTACGGGCAATCTCGGTTACACCGTCGCGAATACGGGTACGACGTTCTGCAAAATCAGCCAGTACGTGACCGTCTTCGCGCAACACGACTTCATAAGCATCAGGCGTGGCAATGATCAGAGATTTGGGGCAGTGGAAACGATGGCCGCGGGTCTGGTTGCCGGTGGGAATACCCATGATGCGGGTATCGATGATTTTGTTGCCATACAGCAGCACAATCCAGTGTACCGGGCGCACGAAGTCGACCTTGTGGGCGCCCCAGCGCATCCGCTTGGGGATCGGCAACGCCGCCAGTGACTGCTCGATCAGTTGCGGCAGCAGTTCAACAGTCGCCTGCCCCTTTTCAACCGTGCGGTACACCACCCAGGCGCCCTTGTCTGTTTCCAGCGTGTCGAGCTGGTCAGGCGTAACACCCAGCGAGGTGGCAAAGCCGGTCAGTGCACGGGTCGGGTTGCCGGCATCATCGAATGCCGCGTTGACGGCCGGACCGCGGCGTTCAACAGCCTTGTCCGGTTGGGCGTCGGTAAGCCCGTGAACACGAATCGCAAGGCGGCGCGGCGCAGCAAACGATTCCACTTTTCCGTATTCAATACCGGCGTCGTCCAGGCCTTTGCAAAATCCTGCGGTAAAGGCATCAGAAAGCTTTTTCAGGGCCTTGGGCGGTAGCTCTTCAGTACCGATTTCTACGAGAAAATCCTGTTGTGCCATGATCATGCTTTTCCTTTTTTCACCGCAGTTTTCGCCGCTGCTTTTGCGGCCTTCTCATTCTCTGCGTCGATGGCCGCTTCGGCTGCTGCTGTGACTTCTTCACGCAATGCCGCCGGCGCCATCGGGAAGCCCCGCGCCAATCGGCTGTCGAAATAGGCCTTGGCGACAGCACGGGCCAGAGTGCGCACGCGCAGAATAAAACGCTGCCGTTCGGTAACCGAGATCGCGTGACGGGCGTCCAGTAAGTTAAAGGTATGAGACGCTTTCAACACCTGCTCGTAGGCCGGCAATGCCAGGCCGGCTTCGATCAGACGCTGGCTTTCGCGTTCATGGACATCGAAGCTGTGGAACAGGAAGGTGGTGTCGGCATGCTCGAAGTTATAGGTCGACATCTCCACTTCGTTCTGGTGAAACACGTCGCCATAGGTGACGTCGCCATCTGGGCCGTGAGTCCAGATCAGGTCGTAAACACTGTCGACGCCCTGCAGGTACATCGCGATACGCTCAAGACCGTAGGTCAGCTCGCCAGTAACCGGATAGCATTCAATACCACCGACCTGTTGGAAATAGGTGAACTGGGTGACTTCCATTCCGTTCAGCCAGATTTCCCAACCCAGCCCCCAGGCGCCAAGTGTGGGCGATTCCCAGTTGTCTTCGACAAAACGGATGTCATGCACCAGTGGATCCAGACCCAGGGCGCGCAGAGACTCGAGATAGAGTTCCTGGATACTGTCCGGCGAAGGCTTGAGAACTACCTGGAACTGGTAGTAATGCTGCAGACGGTTGGGGTTTTCACCGTAACGACCATCGGTCGGGCGACGGCTGGGCTGCACGTAGGCGGCGTTCCAGGTCTCGGGACCAATCGCGCGCAGGAAGGTGGACGGGTGAAAAGTCCCCGCGCCCACTTCCATATCCAGCGGTTGCTGCACAACACAGCCACGCTCGGCCCAGAATTGTTGCAGGGTCAGTATCAGTCCCTGGAATGTTTTGGTGTCCGTCTTTGCCATCTCAGTCACGACGATTGCCTGTTAATCAGTGTGTGGCGCCGCTGTCCGGTATCTGGGAAAGCAGCTAACAAGTTCCGGCAGCAAGTGGCCGGGGATTGCCTGCCAGCGGTTATACGGCTGGCGAGCGGCGCTCGGAAAAACGGCATTATACGCTTCTCCTTCAGCTATTTCGAAGTCCGGTGCACGGAATAGACAATGGTTTAATCAGCGACGCCAGAAGGCAGGGGTCAGCAACAGTAGAAGCGTAAATACTTCCAGCCGTCCCAGCAGCATTGAAAAGCACAGAACCCACTTGGCGACGTCGTTGATGGTGCCGTAATGGTAAGTCACCTCACCCAACCCGGGACCCAGGTTATTGATGGTGGCACCGACCGCCGTCCATGCCGTGATCTGGTCGAGCCCTGTGGCTTGCAGTACCACCAGCATCAATAAAAACATGAACATATAGACCGAGAAAAAGCCCCAGACTGCCTGCAGTACGCGGTCCGAGACAGGCCGGTTGCCCAGCTTGACCGGCATCACCGCATTGGGGTGCAACAGTCTTTTCATCTCCCGCAGACCCTGGCGGAAAATCAGCAGAATACGGACCACCTTGATACCACCGCCGGTTGACGCTGCGCAGCCGCCCATAAACGACATCACGAACAGCATGAACGGCAACATGAGAGGCCAGACTGAAAAGTCGGTTGTGGCAAAACCCGTTGTGGTGGCCAGTGACACTACCTGGAACAGGCCATCTGTCACTGCGGCAAAAGGCTCCAGCGTGCCCGTCAGAATCAGCACCACAATGGTGATCAGGCTGACGGTTGCCAGTGCGCCCATATAGAACTTGAACTCGGAGTCGGCCCAGTAAAGCAGGGGGTTGCGTTGCCGCCAGGCCATAAAGTGGAGCGCAAAATTTGCACCACTGAGGATCATGAACACCACCGCGATTAACTCGATAGCCGAGTTGTCGAAGTAGCCGATGCTGGCGTCATGGGTTGAGAAGCCGCCGATGGCGACGGTCGAGAAACTGTGGCCGATGGCATCAAACCAGTTCATTCCGGCCGCCCAGTATGCCAGGGCACAGGCGATGGTCAGCGACACATAGATGTACCAGAGGGCTTTGGCCGTCTCGGCTATTCGGGGTGTAAGCTTGTTGTCCTTCACCGGACCGGGAACTTCCGCACGATAGAGCTGCATCCCCCCGATACCCAACATTGGCAGGATGGCTACTGCCAGTACGATGATCCCCATGCCGCCCAGCCACTGCAGTTGCTGGCGATACCAGAGTATGGATTCCGGCAGGCCGTCGATATGCGTGATAACGGTTGCGCCGGTGGTGGTCAGGCCCGAAACCGCCTCAAACAGCGAGTCGACATAGGTGATCGGTGCGTTGTCACTGAGATAGAACGGAATGGAGCCGGCAACGCTGAGCACGACCCAGAACAGGGTCGTGATCAGAAAGCCGTCCCGCACCCGCAGATCGCCGGTAACCTTGCGGAACGGTGCCCATACCATCAGGCCGCCAACAAACACCAGCCCCATCGCATCTGCAAAACGCAGCCATTGGCCATCGTCATAGAGCAGCGCAATCCCCATGGGCGGCAGCATGGTAAAGCTGAACAGCATCATCAGGATGCCGAGGATTTTCAGTATGACGGACAGTCGCATCAGTAAATCCGTTGGATCCGGGTCAGAAGAAGGTCAGGCCGACCTGGAACAGCCGCTCAACATCGCGGATGCGGGATTTATCTACCAGGAACAGGATAACGTGATCGTCCGGCTGAACGCGCAGGTGGTCATGGGCAATGAGCACCTCGTTGTGCCGGACGATGGCGCCGATAGTGGTGCCCTCCGGCAGGGTGATCTCGTCAAGTCGCTTGCCTACTACTTTGGACGACCGGTGATCGCCGTGAGCAATGGCTTCGATGGCCTCGGCTGCACCCCGACGCAAGGCGTGCACATTGACGACATCGCCGCGGCGGACGTGAGTCAGCAGGCTGCCAATGGTGGTTTGCTGGGGCGAGATCGCGACATCGATTTCGCCACCCTGAATCAGATCCACGTAATCCGGGTTGTTGATCAGGGTAAGAACTTTGCGGACGCCCAGCCGCTTGGCCAGCAATGACGCCATGATATTGGCTTCATCATCATTAGTGACGGCACAGAACACATCCGTGCTTTCGATGTTCTCTTCCAGCAACAGATCCTTGTTGGCTGCGTTGCCCTGCAGCACGATGGTTTTGCGCAGGTTTTCCGACAGCATCACGCAGCGCTCGCGGTTCCGCTCGATCAGTTTGACGTGATAGCGGTTCTCGAGGTTGTGGGCCAGTCGCTGGCCGATGTTGCCGCCACCGCAGATGAAGATGCGCTTGTAGGGTTTTTCCAGCGGCTGCAATTCACTCATGACCGAGCGGATATGATCGGTGCCGGCGATGAAGAAGACCTCGTCGCCATCTTCAATCACAGTATCGCCCTGGGGAATGATGGGCCGATCCTTGCGGAAAATAGCGGCGACCCGGGTATCAATTTTGGGCATGTGGGTGCGCAGGAACGACAACTCGTGGCCCACAAGTGGCCCGCCCTTGGTGGCCCGAATCGCGACCAGTCGGGCCAGACCCTTGGAAAATTCCAGTACCTGCAGCGCCCCCGGATACTCGATCAGGCGGGTGATATGACGGGTGACAACCTGCTCCGGACTGATCAGCACGTCGATCGGAAAGCCATCGCCGGTAAACAGTTCCTTGCGAGACAGGTAGGCGTTGGCCCGCACCCGGCTGATCTTGGTTGGTGTCTTGAACAGTGAATAGGCCACCTGACAGGCCACCATGTTGGTCTCGTCACTGTTGGTGACGGCAATCAGCATGTCGGCGTCTTCGGCGCCGGCCTGGCGCAATACGCTGGGATAGGAGCCCCGGCCCTGAACCGTGCGGATATCGAGACGGTCCTGCAACTCGCGCAATCGTGAACTGTCACTGTCGATAACGGTGATATCGTTTGCTTCATTGGCCAGGTTTTCGGCGAGCGTGCCACCGACCTGGCCTGCACCCAGGATGATGATTTTCATGTTGATTCCGCCTGCTTCGCTGATTGATCGTCCGCCCGGACCAGACAGGCATAGAAAAAGCCGTCATGGGATCCGGTCTCCGGGAACAGTTGACGCCCCGCTTCGGTATCCAGCCCCCAGTCGAGTGCTGGCATCGCCAATGTGGCATTGTCCTGATGTCGCAGGAATCGCTGGATTATACGGTGATTCTCCTGCGGGAACACCGAACAGGTGGCATAGACCAGCCGTCCACCAGGCTTGAGTGTCTGCCAGAGTTTTTCCAGTAACCCGAGCTGGATACCGGCCAGTGCAGGTACATCTTCTTCACGGCGAAGCAGTTTGATGTCCGGATGACGCCGGATCACGCCGCTGGCGCTGCAGGGAACGTCGAGCAGAATGCGGTCGAATGGCGTGCCGTCCCACCAGGATGCGGTATCGGCGGCATCTGCGGCGACGACTCGGGCGTTCAGATCGAGCCGCTCGAGGTTTTCCTCAACGCGCACCAGCCTTTCGGCAGACTGATCGAGCGCGACCACTTCGGCCAGCCCCGCCTCATGTTCGAGAATCGCACAGGTCTTGCCGCCGGGTGCAGCGCAGGCATCCAGCACCCGCTGACCGGGTTGCAGGTCAAGCAGTTGGGTGCAGAGCTGTGCGGCTTCGTCCTGCACGCTGACCACGCCGTCAGCAAAATAGGGGAGAAGGTCGACGGCGCAGGGTTGAGCCAGCTGGATGCCCATCGTGGCAAAGGCGGTAGGTGCTGCCTCAATACCCACCTCTGCCAACTGATCCAGATAGGCCTGGCGGGACATCCGGCGGGCATTGACCCGCAGGGTCATCGGCGCCTGGGCATTGTTGGCATCAAGAATGGCCTGCCAGCGCTCGGGCCAGTTATGGCGCAGTTTCTCAACCTGCCACTCGGGATGGCTGAATTGCACAGCCTGTGTTGGTGGTTCCGGTTCGCCCTCGCGTAATGCGGCCCGCAGGACGGCATTAACCAATCCGGCCAGGTGCGGTTTGCCCAGAGACCGGCAGGCCTCCACCGTTTCATTGAGAATCGCGTAGTTCGCCTGATTGCTGTGACGAAGCTGGAACAGTGCCACCAGTATGAGCGGCACAACCACCCTGTCGCCCTTCTTCAAAGGTTTGCGAAGACGAATAGTCAGTTCGGCATTGAGTCGGTGATACCAGCGGCAGGTGCCGTAGCAGAATGCCTGCAGCTGGCCACGCTCGTTGTCGCTAATCTGGGCCATGCCGCCGGGCAGCGCCTGCGACAGTGATTGCCCCTCTTCGACGGCTTTGACCACCTGCGCGGCGACAGCCCGGAGCGGAAGACGTTGACTGGCCATCTAGTGCAGCACCTCGCCGGCCATCAGCACGTCGCGGCCACCGTTGATCAGATCGGATATGGTTTGGGCGCGACTGCCGGGAAGCTGAACCCGGGTCAGTTGCAAAACGCCGCCGCCACAGGCGATGGTGACGCCGTCGCGGCTTCGACTGAGCACTGTGCCGTGGGGCGCGTCACTGACTTCGTTAACAGGCGCGGCATCTTGAATCCGGATGCGCTGGTCGCCAGCGTCTGTATAGGTACCGGGCCATGGATTAAAGGCGCGAATCTGACGGTCAATGGCAGAGGCCGGTTGAGACCAGTCGATGTGGCCATCCTGCTTGTTCAGTTTGTGTGCGTAACAGGCTTGCGCGTCATCCTGTATCTCTGGCTCAAGGGACTGGCGGGCGAGCAGCGCGAGGGCATCGTTGATTGCCTTGCCGCCCAATACCGCCAATCGGTCATGCAAACTGCCGCCCGTATCCCGGTCGGTGATTTCAGTGACAGACTTCAACAGCATCGCGCCGGTATCCAGTCCTTTATCCATTTGCATGATGGTAATGCCTGACTCGCTGTCGCCGGCAGCAATCGCACGTTGGATTGGCGCCGCACCGCGCCAGCGAGGCAGTAATGATGCATGGATATTGAGACAGCCGTGTGTCGGTATCGACAACACGGCTTGTGGCAGGATCAGCCCGTATGCGGCCACAATCATGACATCCGCTTCAAAGTTGGCGAGTTCGGCCTGGGCTTCGGCAGATTTCAGGGATTCGGGCTGGCAGACTGGCAGGCCGGCGTTCAGGGCTGTTTGCTTCACCGGGCTGGGCGTCAGTTTGCGGCCACGGCCTGAAGGTCGGTCGGGCTGGGTATATACGGCAACCACTTGATGACCTGCATCCAGTAGGGCCTGTAAAGCGACTGCGGCGAACTCCGGTGTTCCGGCGAAAACAATGCGCAAGCAGCGCCTCCTTAATTGAACTGTGCAAAACGGTTTTAGGCCAGACCAGAGGCAAGGACTGGTCAACTGTTCAGGCTGATACGAAAAGACCGGGCCTGGTGCCCGGTCTCACGATTTGCATTGTAAACCACATTGAGGATGAATACTGTTCAGGCCATCGGCGCCATGCGGTAGCGCATTTCGTCAGGCGCGGATCTTGTGCTGCTTTTCCAGCTTTTTACGGATCCGGGTCCGCTTCAATGGACTCAGATAGTCTACGAACAGCTTGCCGTTCAGATGATCCATTTCGTGCTGGATGCATACCGCAAGCAGGTCTCTGGCTTCTACCTCAAATGGCTCGCCGTTGCGGTCAAGCGCTTTGATCAGCACGTGATCGATACGACTGACTTCCTCATAAAATCCGGGAACCGAGAGGCAGCCTTCCTGCATGTCCTGGAGATCGCCTTCAAGCACCTCGATGACCGGGTTGATAAACACCCGCTGATCACTTTTGTCGTCGGAGTGATCCATAACAATGATCTGCTCATGGACGTTCACTTGGGTTGCAGCCAGGCCAATGCCGGCTGCGTCGTACATGGTGTCGAACATGTCATCGATCAGTTTTCGGGTGTCATCCGTGACCTCTGCGACCGACTTGGCGATCGTGCGTAAACGAGGATCAGGGAATTCCAGAATTTCGAGTATCATAAGTGCCTGTTTATTCGTTAAACCGCGTGTGATAACCAAAATGCGACGGTGTAGACCGCATCTTGTTCGACATATCCACTATGATCGTGACTTTGTCCTGAGTTTCAAGGTGGCTACATCTATTGTGTTGATAGTCTATTATCTATCAACTTTGCGGTTGATTACAAACTGACCAGCGCCACGCGCTGTGTTTCAGATAGTTGCAGACTGTGGCCAGAATTTACTGGAAGAACAAAAGATAACATCACAAACAGCATCACTTCTTCTATAGTAGGAGAACGTGAACAAGAATCATCAGTTTTAGGCAAGCGATCAAGGATCAGACAATGAGGAAACTGCTGTACGCTCTGACGGCTATCATGCTGCTGGGAGTGCCCTGGGCACACGCAGCCGGCCCTGAATTTCGGTCGGATCATCCCGAGCGCTACACGGTTGTTAAAGGAGACACTCTGTGGGATATCTCATCCCGTTTCCTGAACAACCCGTGGTACTGGCCGGAAATCTGGCACGTCAACCCGCAAGTGAGTAATCCGCATCTGATTTATCCCGGTGACCAACTGGCGCTGGTGTACATCGATGGAAAACAACGCGTGACCAAGGTATCCGGTGGTAATGGCGTGACCAAGTTGTCGCCATCAGTGCGGTCGACGCCGATCGATACGCCGGTGCCCGCGATTCCGCTGGACGCCATCAGCAGCTTCCTGACTGATACCCGCATCGTTGATCCGGCCGTGCTGGAAGCCGCACCTTATGTGCTTGAAGGCGAAGATGCCCGGATCGTGACCGGTGCCGGTGATCGCATCTATGCTCGCGGTGAAGCTACCCACGACACCATGGGTGTGTTCCGTCGCAGTGTCACCTACATCGACCCCGACACCCAGGAGTTCCTGGGGCTGGAAGCCAAGGCAATTGGCGCGGGCGAAGTGCTGGATACCAATGGTGATGTGCTGACACTTGAACTGAAACGCAGCAAAGAGGAAGTCCGTATTGGTGACCGCTTGCTGCCAACGGAAGATCGCAAGATCACGTCCCAGTTCTCCCCCAGCGCACCGAACAGCGACATTGATGGCAAAATGATTGCCGTCGATGGCGGTGTTACCCAGATCGGCCAGTACAATGTTGTGGTTATCAACCGCGGTGCCCGTGAAGGCATTGAAGCCGGCAATGTGCTGGCGGTATTCAAGGCGGGCAGTCAGGCCCGTGACCCGTACACCAAGGAAGTGATTCAGTTGCCAGCGGAACGCGCAGGCCTGCTGATGGTTTTCCAGGTCTACGAAAAAGTCAGTTACGGTCTGGTATTGAAGGCGACTCGCACGCTGTCAGTGGGCGATCAAGTCAAAAATCCCTGATCAACTGGGTTAGAATTAAAAACGGGAGCCGGTTCAGCCGCCTCCCGTTTTTTTATGCCAACGATATGGCAGATCAGCCCATCAGGATGATGGGGCTTACTCTCAGGGACGATTTTGATGACCTACTCTTTGCCGCTGGCCTCTGCTGCCGGCGATCACTTCTTTGAACATCCTCAGGCACCCTGGCTGGTACTGGCGCATCTGCCGGGGCTGGGCGCCGTGCGCTGGCAGGCCATTCTCGATGCGTTTGCCGAACCACTGGCACTCCTTGATATGCCGCCGGCAGCATTGAAACAGCTCCTGACGCCCCAGGGGCGCCAGCTGATCGACGCCTGGCAGCAGCGGCACCATGAAAATGACCACCTGCAGAGCGCTCAACGGGCACTGGCCGACTCGAGCAGACTGGGTATTGATATCGTCAGTTGGGGCGACCCCGATTACCCGGCGCTATTGCGTGAGATTCACGGGCCCCCGCCGGTGCTGTATCTGCAGGGCCAGCGTGCGCTGCTGAGCCAGCCGCAACTGGCCATAGTCGGCAGCCGGAACGCGACCCGGGCAGGACTGGATCACGCCCGTCAGTTTGCCCGGGCTTTGGCTGAACGGCACTTTGTGGTGACCAGCGGCCTGGCATTGGGGGTCGATGGTGCCGCCCATCAGGGTGCGCTGGAGGGTAACGGGTCGACACTGGCCGTGCTTGGCACCGGTGTCGACGTAGCCTATCCGGCGTCGCACCAGTCGCTGGCCAGGGCGGTGATCGGACAGGGAGCGCTGGTGTCCGAGTTTCCGCCGGGGACTCCACCCCGGGCTGGCCACTTCCCCCGCCGGAACCGGATTATCAGCGGTATGTGCCAGGGCACGCTGGTGGTAGAAGCCGGGGTGAAAAGCGGTTCGCTGATTACCGCGCGACTGGCACTTGAGCAGGGGCGTGAGGTGTTCGCGATTCCCGGTTCTATTCACAATCCGCTGGCACGAGGCTGCCATCAGTTGATTCGTCAGGGCGCCAAGCTGGTGGAGTCGGTGCAGGATATCGAGGAAGAGCTGACCGCCTGGTGGATGCAGCCATCAGTGCCGGCCCAGGATCGGGAAGCGGCTGCGGCGCCGCCGGTGCCCGAGCATCTCGGAGAGATCGAAACCCGGGTGCTGACGGCGCTCGGCTACGAACCCTGCTCCACCGATGAGCTCTGTGACCAGACCGGGCTGGCGGCCGATCAGTTGATGCAATCAATGTTGATGCTGGAAATGGAAGGCCTGGTCAATACAGTACCGGGCGGATTCCAGCGGGCTGTCGGCGGATGACACGGGCCGTCTGTTCAGTGAAGCCCACAGGCGCCATAATGGCAGCTCTTTGTGCTTTACAACCCGACAACATCCCGACTACGGACGCTAATTCGCATCATGACGCAGTTGACTGATTCAGGCTCCCGTTACGCCCCGCCCTGGTGGCACATCGAACGCGCAACCCGGACGCTAAACAGTGGTGGCACCATTGCCTACCCGACCGAAGCTGTCTGGGGCCTGGGCTGTGATCCCTGGGATGAGGAGGCGGTGGAGCGGATTCTGGAGCTCAAGCGCCGTCCGGTGCACAAGGGACTGATTCTGGTGGCAAGCTCGGCTGAACAGGTCATGCCCTTGCTGGATCCCCTCGACAGCATTATGCAGGATCGCGCGCTCAGCTACTGGCCGGGACCGGTCACCTGCCTGATTCCCGACCCCCTGAAGCAAACGCCGGAGTGGATTCGAGGCCGGCATAGTGCGGTCGCGGTGCGGGTCAGTGATCATCCATTGGTGCGTCGTTTGTGCGAGTCTTTCGGTGGCCCGCTGGTATCAACGTCCTGCAATCCTGCCGGTCGCACTTCCGCCCGGACGCCCTGGCAGGTGCGTGGCTACTTTGGCGATGAGCTGGATTACATTCTGCCGGGGGATCTGGGGCGGGAGCGCCGACCCAGCCGAATTATCGATCTGGAAAGCGGTCGCCAACTGCGCTAAAGCGGACGAGGCTGTGCGGATCAATTCAACGGGTCGCTTTCCATGACCCGTAACATCGATAGATAAAGAAGGAGTCATCATGAACGGGCCCGACAGTGCCGCAGTAAAGAAGTACTTACTATCGCTGCAATCCTCCATATGCGAGCGTCTGGCGGCGATTGATGGCACGGAATCCTTTCGTACCGATAGCTGGGACCGGCCCGCAGGTGGCGGCGGTGTCAGCCGTGTGATTGAAAACGGTCGGGTTTTCGAAAAGGGCGGCGTAAACTTCTCTCACGTAACCGGCGATCAGATGCCTCCGTCGGCAACCGCACACCGGCCAGATCTGGCAGGCGCGCCATGGGAGGCCATGGGCGTATCACTGGTTCTGCACCCGCTGAATCCTTATGTTCCGACCTCACATGCCAATGTCCGGTTCTTTATCGCCACGCCGGCTAATGCAGAGCCAGTCTGGTGGTTTGGTGGCGGTTTTGACCTGACGCCCTATTACGGCTTCAAGGAAGACTGCGTCGGTTGGCACAAGGTGGCCAAGCAGGCCTGTGCGCCATTCGGCGATGATGTCTATCCCCGCTACAAGCGCTGGTGTGACGAGTATTTCCATATCCGCCACCGTCAGGAGCCCCGGGGTGTTGGCGGGCTGTTCTATGACGATCTCAACACCGGCAACTTCCAGCAGGATTTCGCATTCATGCAGTCGGTGGGTGACAGCTTTGTCGAAGCCTATGCGCCTATTGTTGAACGCCGGCTTGATACACCCTATGGAGAGCGCGAGCGGGACTTCCAGCTGTATCGTCGCGGCCGTTATGTGGAATTCAATCTGGTGTATGACCGGGGCACCCTGTTCGGGCTGCAATCCGGCGGGCGCACCGAATCGATCCTGATGTCGATGCCGCCGATGGCGCGCTGGGACTATGACCGCCAAGCCGAGCCGGGAAGTCCTGAAGCGGAACTGACGGATTACTTCCTGCAGGACCGGGACTGGCTGGCAGAGGAAGCGCCGGAATGAGTGATGATCTGTACGCCGTCATCGGCCATCCGATAAGTCATAGCAAATCCCCCAGGATTCACAGCCTGTTTGCCGTCCAGACCGGTGAACCGGTGGAATATACCGCCATTCAGGCGCCGCTGGACGATTTCGAAGGCACGGTTCAGCGTTTTTTTGAACGCGGTGGCAAGGGGCTGAACGTGACGGTGCCGTTCAAGGAACAGGCCTGGAAACTGGCCGACCAGCTGACCCCCGCCGCCGAGTCTGCGGGCGCCGTGAATACGCTGTTTCGCGATGCCGACGGCAAGCTCTGGGGCGAAAATACGGATGGCACCGGCCTTGTGCGGGACCTCACGGTCAATCACGACGTGACCATAAAAGGCCGCCGGGTACTGGTGCTCGGTGCCGGCGGTGCGGTGCGGGGTATTCTCGCACCCTTGTTGGCTGCGCAACCGGCTGAAGTGGTGATTGCCAACCGCACCGCCAGCAAGGCTGAAGCCCTGGCCGCCGGATTTGATGCGGGTATTCCGGTGACCGGTTGCGGTTTTGCTGACGTTCACGGCGTATTTGCGCTGATCATCAACGGCACCAGCGCCAGTCTGCAGGGCGATTTGCCGCCGCTGGATCCTGCCATTGTTGACCCTGCGACCGTTGGCTACGACATGATGTACGGTGCCGAGGTTACCCCGTTCAATGGTTGGGTGCTGGACCAGGGCGCCGCCCGGGCGATCGACGGGCTGGGCATGCTGGTGGAGCAGGCGGCCGAGTCCTTTTACTGCTGGCGCGGTGTTCGCCCGCAGACGGCGACGGTGATGGCCGCGTTGAGAGATGGCACCTCTGATACCTGAAGTGACGCTTTGTTACCCTGATATTGCGGTCGATTTCAGGCAGATAGGCTATTCTTTCCGGAGTGTGAGCTTCTGAAACCATAATAAGGCCTTCCATGGATATCCTGACACTTGTCGGATTGATCGCGGGCGTGGCAATTGTAACCGCGGCGATGCTGGCGGATGCCACGATCTCGACCTTTCTCAACCTGCCCGGCCTGGCCATTGTGCTGGGTGGAACAATGGCCGTCACGCTAATCAAATTCCGATTGCGTTCAGTGACCAGCTCCCTGCGGCTGGCGTTATCAACGGTGTTCCGTGAACAAACGGACAAGCCAGTGGCGTTAATCCAGGAAGTGAACAGCCTCGCCAAACTGGTGCGCAAGGAAGGCATTCTCGGTCTCGAATCCCACCAGACCGATAATGAATTCCTCAGCAAAAGCATCAACCTGTGCGTTGATGGTCATCCCCCCGAGTTCATCGAAGAAGCCCTGCTGGAAGATATGCAGCAACGAATGGATCGCTACGACGTTGCCGAGCGGATGTTTCGCGGCATAGGCGACGCGGCGCCGGCCATTGGCATGCTGGGCACACTGGTTGGGCTGGTGCAGATGCTCAACTCGCTGGACGATCCTTCCTCCATCGGCCCGGCCATGGCGATCGCCCTTCTGACCACCCTCTACGGTGCGTTTATTGCCCAGCTCATTGCCCTGCCGCTGGCGGACAAGCTGCAGCTCAAGGCAGAAGACGAGCAGCGCAACATGGCGCTGATCGTCACCAGCATCCAGAACATCATGAAGGGTCAGAATCCGCGAGTGATTACCGAGTTGTTGTCTGCCTATATCCCACCGGAGCAGCGCAAGGGTCTGATTCGGGAGCGGGAGACCTGAGGCTATGGCGGCACTGCAGAGTTTGCGACGTTCCAAAAAGAAACAGCCGGCAGGTGCGCCGAACTGGATCGTCACCTTTGCTGACCTGGCTACCCTGCTGCTGACCTTCTTTATCCTGTTATTGTCCTACTCCAAACTGGATGTCGAGAAATACAAGTCGATGGCGGCCTCAATGGCGGGTGCCTTTGGCTCCAGCACCATTGCAGCCGATGCGGTGGGCGGCTCCCCGCTTACTTTGATCGAGAGTGAAACGCCGCCACCTGTCGCATCACCGACGCCTGCCCCGATTCCAGCGTCGACGCCGGATCTGATCGACGATTCGCCTCGCGGTGGCGATGACGTCACAACGGTGCCGCAAGGCATTACCCAGCTGGCCAGCAGGCTGATCAGCGAACTGGAAAGCGAAGTCGCAAGTGAAGCCCTCAATGTCAGTTACGACACTCACCGGGTGGTGATCCGCTTTGCCGAGGATGCGACCTTCCAATCCGGTCGTGCGGAACTGAAACCTGAGATGGGGTCGATCATTGGTCGTGTCGTGGATGTCCTGGCCCAGTGTCAGGGGGATGTGGTGGTTGCCGGCTATACCGACGACCGACCGATAGTCAGTGATCGCTATCGATCCAACTGGGATCTTTCGGCGGCGCGAGCGGTATCCGTTGTACACGAGCTGGTGCTGAACCGCACCGTACCTGCGGATCGGGTGGTGGCTGCGGGGCGCGCTGAAACCAACCCGCTGGTGCCCAATGATTCACCGGAAAACCGCGCCCGCAACCGACGTGTCGAAATCAGTGTGCGTGATCCCCAATGCAATGGCGCGGATCCAGATTTTCAGCCAATCGAAGTGATGCCCTGAACGAGCTACGGAGTGCAGCATGCGCCTTATGACTGAGCTGAAGGCGCTCATGCCCTATTCATATAACACCCGGCGGACAACATCGTTATACTGACGCCCTTTCTCAAAGCCGGCCTCGACCTTGAGTCCTGCGCCAGGCAATGCCGGATTGCGGCAAATAATCACGAACTGAGTTGATGAGGGTAACTATGAGCGGACCGGATAAGCCAAAGGTCATCGGGGAAGAGTGGAGCGACGAGCGGGTCAAGAGCTTCCTGTTCATTACCCCCTATGACAAGAAACTGAACCCGGACTATCAGGTTCTCATTAAAGCCTATCAGGCCATGCGAGCGGGTGATTTCGACCGGTTTCTGGCCTTTTTCACTGAAGCCGGTCGTGACCTGAACGCGCTGGGCACGGATGGCCAGACCATGCTTGATCATGTGTCCGAGCATCGCCGTAGTGGGGATTACCTCGAAGCACTGAAGAAGTATGGCGCCCAATCCGCCGCGACCAGCCAGGCATAACGCCATCAGCTTTCTGAATGACTGGCGTCGATACGGTACTCGTCTTTCAGCCGAACGTAGTTCGAAGCGGTGTAACTGAAGAAGCTACGCTCTTTATCACTGAGCGCACGCGCCTGACGGGCCGGGCTGCCGACATACAGGTAGCCTGATTCCAGCGTTTTACCCGGTGGCACCAGACAGCCGGCCCCGACGATCACCTCGTCCTCCACCACTGCGCCATCCATGATAATGGATCCCATGCCCACCAGAACCCGGCTACCAATCGTGCAGCCATGAAGCAGCGCCTTGTGGCCGACCGTTACGTCGTCGCCCAGCGTTAGCGGCCAGCCGTCAGGGTTAAAGTCGCTGGCATGGGTGATGTGCAGTACCGAGCCATCCTGAATACTGCAGCGCGCGCCAATCCGGATCTGGTGCATATCGCCGCGAATGACCGTCAGGGGCCAGACCGAACAGTCATCGCCCAAAACCACGTCGCCAATCACCACAGCACTGGGATCAATCCACACCCGATCACCTGTTTTTGGGGTCACCCCCTTGTGAGATCGCAATTGCGCCATTACATAGTTCCTATAGTCTATGACCGTGTTGTTATAAACGGATATAAACGCCGTTTAATCTGTTGCGTGTCGCCACCGCGTATTATTGACGGCAATGTGAAGACAAGTATGGCAGGCTCGCCCTGTTTTACGCGACACGTGACACGGCCGAAGATGCAACCAAAGACGCGACTAACCCCATGAGGAGCGCCATGAACAACCCCTTGCTGAGTAATGATTTGCTGCCCCGCTTTGAACACGTGCGGACCGAACACATGGAAACCGCGATAGATCAGATCCTCAGCGATAACCGCATGCAGATCCAGCAGCTTGCGACGCAGGAACAGCCAACCTGGGATACGCTCGTGCAGCCAATGCAGTCACTGGATGACAGGCTCAATAACGCCTGGTCGGTGATTTCGCACCTTAATGGGGTGATGAACAATGACGAGCTGCGCGAAGTCTACAAGCGTTGCCTCGCCAAGCTCACGGAATACGGTACCGAACTGAGCCAGAACTCGACCCTGTGTGATGCCTATAAAAAGGTGTCTGAAGACGATGCTTTCAGCTCGCTGAGCGAAGCCCAGCAAAAAGCCATTCACAATACCCTGCGCGACTTCCATCTGGGCGGCGTTGACTTGCCTGAAGGTCAGAAGCGTCAGTATGCCGACTTGTCCCGTGAGTTGTCCGAGCTCACCAGCCGTTTCAGTGACAATGTACTGGATGCCACCCAGCACTGGTTCAAGCACATCACCAATGCCGAAGAGCTCAAGGGCTTACCGGAATCGGCACTTGATGGCGCTCGCCAGGCTGCTCAACAGCGTGATCTGGACGGCTACGTGATCACGCTTGATTTCCCCAGCTTCCACCCCGTCATGACCTACTGTGACAACGCCGCATTGCGCCGCGAAGTCTACGAGGCGTTTGTGACGCGGGCATCGGATGTGGGGCCGGATGGCGGCACCTGGGACAACACCCCGGTGATGGCCGAAATTCTCAAGCGCCGGCACCAGATGGCCCAGTTGCTGGGGTTTGAAAACTACGCCGAACGTTCGCTGGCCACCAAGATGGCCCGCAGTCCGGCCGAAGTCATGGCATTTCTGGAAGAGTTGGCGCAAAAATCCCGGCCCATGGCCGAGCAGGAATTTGCCGACCTGAAAGCCTTTGCGAAGGAGCACAGTGGTGTCGATACGCTGGAAGCCTGGGACATTGGCTACTACAGCGAGAAAATGAGCCAGGACCGTTACGATATTTCACCGGAAACCCTGCGTCCCTGGTTCCCGGTAAACCGTGTAGTTGACGGCCTGTTCGCGGTCACCGAACGTTTGTTCGACCTGAACATCGAGCAGGTGGAGGACGCTGAAACCTGGCACCCTGACGTCAAGGCTTACCGTATCAGCCGCAGCGGCGAAGCGATCGCTTACTTCTACCTTGACCTGTTCGCCCGCAAAGGCAAGCGTGGTGGTGCCTGGATGGCCGATTGCCGGGTGCGCTGGCGTAACCTGCGGGGCACGCTCCAGTTGCCGGTAGCGTTTCTGACCTGCAACTTCACTCCGCCCGTGGGTGACAAACCCGCTCTGCTGACTCATGACGAGGTCACCACCTTGTTCCACGAATTCGGTCATGGCCTGCATCACATGCTGACCAAGGTCGAAGTCGCGGACGTGTCCGGTATCAACGGCGTGGCCTGGGATGCAGTCGAGCTGCCCAGCCAGTTCCTCGAAAACTGGTGCTGGAACCCCGAATCACTGAACCTGATCGCCCGGCACCACGAGACCGGCGAGCCGCTGCCGCAGGATTTGCTGGACAAGCTTTTGGCAGCAAAGAACTTCCAGGCCGGTATGCAGATGGTGCGTCAGCTGGAGTTCTCGATCTTCGACTTCAGGCTGCATTCGGAGTTCAAGCCGGTCAGCCCGGTGAACCCGCTGGATATGCACCGCGAGGTACGGTCTGAAATCGCGGTTACCGAGACGCCGGAGTTCAACCGTTTCCCGAACGCCTTCTCGCACATCTTTGCGGGTGGATACGCGGCCGGTTATTACAGCTACAAGTGGGCTGAAGTGCTGGCGGCCGATGCCTTCTCACTGTTCGAGGAGCATGGCATCTTCGATCCGGAGACGGGCCGTTCTTTCCTGGAGAATATCCTCGAGCGCGGTGGTTCGCAGGAACCAATGGAGCTGTTCAAGGCATTCCGCGGCCGTGAACCCGCTGTCGACGCCCTGTTACGGCAGTGCGGGATCGTCACCCAAGCCGCCTGATCGGCAACTTGATAAGGCGGCAGCACAACCGTGCTGCCGTCACTGAACTGGAGAAATGATGGGCAGGCCCAAGCGATTTATAGCCGGCGCCGTTTGTCCCCGCTGCGGCGAGATGGACAAAATCATGATGTATTCGACGGACGAAGGACAGTTCCGCGAATGCGTTGCCTGCGGGTTTGAGGACAAGCAGTCGGAAGAGAGCGACACGTCGGGTGAACTCACTACCCGCGTCAATCAGCGCAAAAACGAAGACGACCACACGGTGAAACAGGTGGTGTTTTTCAAATCCGCCGCAGAAGATGACGAAAAATCCCAGGACTGAGCCGCATGACATGCGGCCCAGAGAGTCTTTATCGGGTCAGAGCACCATCGCTGCAATCCAGCCAAACACCAGCAATGGCAGGTTGTAGTGCAGGAAAGTCGGCACCACCGTATCCCAGATATGGTTGTGCTGGCCGTCAGCATTCAGACCTGCGGTCGGCCCAAGCGTGGAGTCGGAGGCCGGTGAGCCGGCGTCGCCCAGAGCACCTGCGGTGCCAACCAACGCAATAATCGCCAGTGGGCTGAAGCCCAGTTGCAGTGCCAGCGGCACGTAGATGGCCGCGATAATGGGTATGGTCGAGAACGATGAACCAATCCCCATGGTAATCAGCAGCCCCACCACCAGCATCAACAGCGCAGCCAGTGCCTGGCTGTCGCCGATAGCACCAACCGAACTCTCCACCAGCGAGCGTATATCACCGGTTTCCCGCATCACTTCGGCAAAGCCGGAGGCGGCAATCATGATAAAGCCGATCATCGCCAGCATCTTCATGCCTTCAGTGAACAGGTCATCGGCTTCTTTCCACTTCACAACGCCGGAGACGTTGAACAACACAAAGCCGGCCAGCGCACCGAGAATCATCGAGTCCAGGGTCAACTGGACAACGAAGGCCACGACGATCGCGGCCAGTGCCATGATCAGTGTCCACTTGGTGTAGCGGATGTCGACGCGCTCTGTGCTCTCAATGACGCTCAGATCATATTCCCGCTCGCCGCGGTAACTGAAAAACACCGCAATCAACAGGCCGGTGAGCATGCCCAGCGCCGGCAGCGCCATGGCTTGCATCACGTGCAGCCCTTCAACACTGACGCCGTTGGTCTCAATTTTGGCCAGCAGGATCTCGTGCAGGTAAATCCCGCCAAAGCCGATCGGCAGAAACATGTAGGGCGTGATCAGGCCGAAGGTCAGCACGCAGGCCACCAGCCGACGGTCCAGCTTCAGCCGCGCCATAACATAAAGCAGTGGCGGCACAACCAGCGGAATAAACGCAATGTGGATGGGCAGCACGTTCTGGGAGGAAATGGCGATTGCCAGCAACAGACCGATCATCATGAACTTGATGGCTGTGCTACTGCCGCCGGCGCTGTCCTGACGCCCGACAATGGCCAGTGCCCTGTCGGCCAGCGCGTGGGCCAGGCCGGATTTGCCGATAGCAACGGCGAAGGCACCGAGAGTGGCATATGACAGCGCCACCGTGGCGCCGCCACCGAGGCCGTTGTTAAATGCCGCGATGGTTTCATCCAGCGAGAGACCGCTGATCAGGCCGCCGGCCACCGCGCCGATGATCAGTGACACAACGACGTGGATACGGCAAAGACTGAGAATCAACATGATGCCAACGGCGGCAACAACAGCGTTCATAGCGCACTCCGGAGTATTCTGGGGGTCGGAAAAGCGCGCTAATGTGCAGTAAATGGCCAGCGGAGTCAAAACGAAAGCCGGGAACCCCGGTAAGCTACTGAATTCCGGTAATGCCGGCTGGCGGCGGGGTGGGGTCAGTCGTCGATAAAGCTGAATCGGGGAACGGTTTCGCCGGCTACTTCGACGGTTTCGCGGAACATCTCGAGCGGCCTTACCCACAAGCTGTAATCACCATAGAGACACCGGTAGACCACCATTTTCTCTTCGGTTTCACTGTGACGGGCAACGCCAATCACTTCGTAGTCTTTGCCTTTGTAATGCCGGTAGCGACCGGGCTTTACGGGTTGGGCCATCAGGGAGTCTCCTTTTGCGGCTCAAACGCCGGGATGCAGGACAGTGTAGTTGCCGTTTGCCTGACATGCCGGCGCAGTGATGCATTCCGGCAGGTCAGGCTGTCAGATCAGGAGTGGAGTTTGTAGCGGCCCGGCCCGAGGAAAACTACGGCCAGTGCAATAAACAGGAAGAAGCCTTGCAGCTCCAGCGCCCAACCGCCATTACCCGACAGCGACATCAGCTGATTGGCGTGCACCAGGGCTATGGCGACCACCATGTTGACCACCACAATCAGCGCTCCGATTTTGGTCTGGTAGCCCAGAATCAGCATCAGCGGCGCGATGACTTCGCCAATGTAGACACCGTAGGCCAGCACTGCGGGCAGGCCGTGGCTCACCAGTTGCGACTCGATGAAGCCAATGCCATTGAACAGCTTTGAGATTCCGTGGAATAACAACAGGCCACCCAGCGTCAGGCGGACGATCAGTTTGCCAAGGTCGGCGTTTTCCAGCATGGCGAGATTCCTTTGTAGTGGTTTTGCAGATGGCCCGAGAGCTTAGCGATTCTGACGGCCGGGTCAATTAATCTGATGCCGGGCGAGCGTCACGCGGCTGCCAATCAATGGCCCACGATGTCACCATGCATCGGCGCCAACAGCGATAGCAGCTCATTTTGGGCACCCACCGGAATATCATTCTTTTCCATCGCCAGAATCAGGTCCTCGACCAGTGCGTTGAACCCGGTTTCCGAGATATCGAGACCGGTATGGGCCTCACGCATATCCCGACCGGTGTAGGCACAGGGCCCGCCGCTGATATTGCAGACCTGGTCCGTCAGATGCTGATGTAACTGCGCAATGTCGACGCCCTTGAACTGTTTGGCGATGCGGGGGTCATCCACAATGCGGTACAGCATGTCTTCGACAATGGTTGCGATTCCCTGTCGTTCTCCAAGCGCTTCATACAGGCTGGCTTTTTCTGCGGCGGGTGCGGGGTGATAACCGATCAGCAGTGCGAACAGCATCACGAGCATTGAAAGTGTCCTCATCGTTAAAAGCTGCCCTGTATTGAAAGGTAGGCTCCCTGTTGGTCATCAAGGCCGGCGACGCTGCCGAGATTTACCCAGGCCGCTGTCACCGACAGGCTGCGGCTGGGTACCCAGGCAACAAAGACGTCGTACCAGTCGTCTTCTTCTGCGAATCCCAGATTGTCCGGCTTCTGGCGGTATTCCACACCGGCCAGCCAGCTGCGGTTGAAAAACAGGCCGGCACTGCCTTCGAAGACGGCCTCGTAGCTGTTATTGCGATCACCACCGAAGCCCAGTAGCCCGCCTTGGTTGGCCTTGGTGCCGCGAACTAGGCCATTCACCAGAATATTGCGGTCGAAAAGAGCGGACAGAAAAACCTTCGATCCGGCCAGGTAGACATCGGTGCCGCTATCATCTTTGGCACCGACAGCGGAAGGCACGTCAAAGGTGCGGTTGCGTTTGTGCTGAATCCCCAGCGACCATTGGCCGAAGCGGTTGTAGAGCACGTCACCGTAGAGGCGAATCTTGGCGCTGAAAATGTCCTGCTGCAGGTCATCCTGATTCAGCGCAGCGCCCAGCGTGTCCAGGTCGAGTGTCTGGCGGGCGACGCTCAGTTCGATCCGGTTGTGATAGTTCAGCGATGCCGCCATCACGTCCAGAGTGTAGTCGTCGACCGGTGCATGAGACAGCGCGACCGAGCCGCCCCATTCGGTATCGCTGGCATAGCCGCTGAGCACTGCCATCGGGACCAGTCCACCGCCGGCACTGCCTTCTATTGTGGTGACGCCGCCGGTGGCCCATAACCTGCTGCCCGGCTCTGCCTGTGCGGCCATGCTACTCATCAGCAGCAGTGTCGATATCGCCAACCGAGTTTTCAATGCGCATGCTCCATCATGTTCAAGGCCATCATCAAAGTGGACTGACGGTGCCAGTCGGTTTACTGGATCAGCGGCGCTGCGGCCAGCAACCCGCCAGACTTCTGCTGGAACTCGACATGCCAGTCCACCAGACCCTCGGGTGACATGGGACGGCCGAGAAAATAGCCCTGCGCCATTTCACAGCCCCAGCTTTGCAAGAGTCGCCAGCTGTCTTCGTTTTCAATGCCCTCGGCAACCACTGTCAGACCGAGGCCGTGGGCCATATCCACTGTCGATTTGACGATCAGTTGATCCTGGGGCGTTGAGTCCAGCTTCATTACAAATGACTTGTCGATCTTGAGTTCCTGCACCGGCAATTGGCGCATCTGCGCCAGCGATGAATAGCCGGTACCAAAATCATCTACAGACAGCTTAGCTCCCAACTGGCGCAAGCGCTCAAGTGTTCGGGCGGATGCCTGCATATCGACCATGGCGGCGGTTTCTGTAATTTCGAATGTCAGCATGTTGAGCGGCCGTGGCCAGTCAGCAAAAATGGTGCTGATCAGCGCCGGCAGGTTGGCATTGGTCAGGTCCAGTGTGGACAGGTTGATGGCCACGCCGATTCTGGGCATGCCCCGGCCATACCACTCGCGGCCGTCGCGTTCGACGCTGCGAATGATGTAGTCCGTTAATTGGTGGATCTGTCCGGAACGCTCCGCCAGCTGGATAAATTCTTCCGGATTCAGAAAGCCCAGCTCCGGGTGTTGCCAGCGCACCAGCGCCTCGACCTGGGTCAGGGTTGCGGTATCGAAGCGAATCTTCGGCTGATACACCATCCGGATTTCCCGGTTGGCCATCGCCGGCTGCAGGTCGCGAATGATCCGCAGTTCGCGTAAGTGGTGTTCTTCGCCGCCCTCCAGGTAGGTTGCTGTGCGGGTTTCGTGCTTGCGGGCACGCTCAAGGGTGAGGCTGGTGCGCCGTCGTACGTCATCGACGGTGTGAGCGTGCTTCGGCAGCTCCAGTAATGCGGCAGCGAGCTCAACGGAAACCGGCGTATCCTTGATCGTGACGGCGCTCTCGAGCGCGGCGCGCAACTTGGCAAGGGTCTCGCGAATGGTTGTTTCGTCTGTGTCAGGGGCCACCACCATGAACTCGTTACCCCCTGTCCGGGCGAGCATCTGGTGAGGCGGCAAAGTGCCGCGCAAGCGCAGCCCGGAGGCAATCAACACATTGTCGCCGAACTCGAACCCCAGCGTTTCGCTGATTTCCTTGAGACCCGTGATACTTAGCGTGAGCAACCAGCCCTGCTGGTTATTGGCGAGCTGCTGCCTGACCTGTCGCTCCATTGCCCGGCGATTGGGTAGCCCGGTGAGGGAATCGTGGTTGGCGTCGTGGCGGATCCGGTGCTCCCGGTGGCTTATGCGTTGCTGCATCGAGACCAGCGACTGCTCCAGTGTTTTCAGCTCGCCCCGTGTACGGATACCGGGGGGCGCTGCCGCTTTACCATCACCGATGGAGCCGGCGAAACCGGCCAGCTCCAGTACCGGCCGGCCCAGTGCACGGGCCAGAGCCAAGGCGATCAGACCAGCCACCGTCAGAGCGCCGATGACCACCCACAACAGATCAAACGCCAGTCGATAGTAGGCCGACAGCGCCGTCTGTCGATCGAGCAACAGTAGCGCCTGAACCGGCGTCGTATCCTGGCCCCCAAGCTGCGCGATGCGAATGAAATAGCGTTGGTTACCGATCATGCCGGTGGTGGCGGGCATGACGTCTGCAGACCCCATAGCCTGCTCGAGCGTAACAGTATGGCCGTATATTGAAGGTGCGCCGGTGCCATTGCTGGTAGATCGGAAAATAACATCGACGCCGGTGAGGCGGCTGATGGTTTCGGCGAAGCGATCATCGAGCGACTGACCCATCACCAGCCAGGCCCTCAGCCCCGGCGCTTGAACCGGCACCATCAAGGCCTGGAAGGCCTGATCATTCCAGTTTATCAGTGCGGTGGCGGCGCCGGTGCGGTTGGCTTCTTCCATCAATTGAGGAAACGGCAGCGCGCTGCCCGGTGGCAGCCCCTGCAGATTAGCCAAAATATGGCCGTTGCGGTCGGTGACGATAGCCAGCGGTGAGTTGAAACGTTGGCTATGGTTCTCCAGCATGCTGCGCATGGTGGGTTCGTCCTGGGTCGCAATGGCCGACTTGAAGCCGAAATCCTCAACCAGCACATTCAGTGAAGTAAACAGAATCGCGGCGCGGCGAGCCAATACTTCCTGAACAACGTCCCCTGCCACATTGAGGCGTTCGTGGGCGCGGCTTTCCTCTTCCTGAAAAGCAGACACCATAAACGCAGCCGCAATACTGAAACTGGTGCCCAGCACCAGCGCCAGCATGGCCGTCAACAGACGGCCGCGAAATCCGACCCGACGCCCTGCAATCATTGAGCGTTAAACCGCTTCTGCAAGTCGGAGAACGGATTCTTGCTGGCGGCAGGTGCGGTCACGTCAAGCGCAATCGTGGCAGCGGTCTGGTCTGCAGGCTCGATACTGATGGTTTTCATGGTGCGGTTGTCGGTCATCGTCTCGTGCCAGACCTGAATTGTGCCAGAGTCTGACAGGCTTACCTCCGCCTGCCCGTCATCGCCGGTGACAGCGGTTTGGGCTGCATCGGTGACGACAATAAAGGCTCGCATCTGGTCGTGAATGTTGCAGCCAAGTTCGACGACACCGGTTTTATCGAATAGCACCGGAGCCTCCGGTCGGTCGGCGAACAGTTCCAGATTGAAGGGTTTCGCCGGTGAGAACGAGTAAACGTGATGCTGGGTGTTGTCGTGGTTGGGAAAATCGACCGAAGTGCCCTTTGGAATGGTCACCAGGTGTGGCACAAACTGACGGTTCTCCTGGGCTACTGCAACCGGCTCCGTCAAGGGGGGCTGGAGTGTCTCGCCAGCGACAGCCACGACTGCATTGGCCAGCGGCTCGCCAGTGGCTGCGTCGGTGACTGTCAGCGTAATCGCCTGTGTGACGCCGGAAGCTCCTGTGAATAGCAGCAGTGCCAGCGTGGCGCGCAGGCGGATTGAGTGCGGTGCAGAAAACAGGCTTGTCATAAATGGCTGCTCGAAATACGGGTTGAAGGCTGCACGGCGCTGTCAGTATCCGTTATTGCCTGCGTTGCGGTTAAATCAGCCTGAAACAGTCCATGTTTTCTATTTACATAGCATTTGAACATTATACGTAGTGTGGTTCTGTATCAGTCCTGTTGTTTTTATAGACTTTTACATTAGTGTCCGGCCTCTACAAATCACTTGTTAAAGACCGGAGTTGAGCGAAAAGCGGATCTGGTTTCTCACCAGCAGTTTTTGCCAGTATTCACGCATCCAGTCCCATGCGGCGTCTCTTGCTTTGTCGACAAATGGCGACAAGTTGAGTTCGTAGTAATCCGGCGAGCCGGCAATCTGAATGACCGTGATGGCAATGGATTGGTCCAGTTCGTTGGCAAAAGGCTCTCCTACCAGATGGTGAGCCAGCAGGTTGGCCTGCGTGGCCTTCAGATCCACCAGTTCGCTGTTACGAAAACTGTGATTGTTCTCGTACATTTCTTCCATCAGCCGATGGCACAGGTACGCCTTGATCAGTAGCCCGTCCAGCCCGTCATACTGGCTCAGTAGCACAGAGGGCTGGGTGAAATAATGGATAGCAGCGGCTATGAAAGGCGCGAACAGCGCCTCGGCGCCGGCTTCTTTGGCGCAGGTTTCAACACAGTCGATCAATCGCGGTGCCATTTCGATATATTCCACCGCGAACTGGAACAGGCAGGTTGCCGGTTCGCCTCCGCTGACGGAAATACTATCGGGCAGGTTTTGGGCACGATCGTCCATCTGCTTCAGGAAGACCCCTGAACGGGCTTCCTGTCGGCGGGCCTGCTCAACAATGTGAAGGACAGCTGACGGTGTCATCTTTGAAACTGCTCGTACCGTTCCAGAATAAGGTTGCAAGACGCCTCCCAACTTCGTGCAGGCGGGATATAGCGGCGCCTGATAACCCATAGAGACTCGAAACCATGACTACAGAAATCAATTTCAGTGTAGTTGAGAATTTCGGCCGGCGAGGCAAAGGTCCCGTCTCTAATTGTTAAGTCTGGTTAATTCCGGTAGTGGGATTGCTCCGGGTGAACCAGCGATCGTGACGGCTGTGGCGGAAGAACAGCCAGCCCATGCCGGCTGCCCGGGCCAGCATCAGGCTCAGCATCGCGAACCAGAGCCCATGATTGCCCCAGCTCTGGGTGAGCCACCAGACGGGCAAAAACACGCCGATGGTGGCAAGCAGCATGGTGTTCTGCATGTCGCGGGTGCGGGTGGCGCCAATAAAGATGCCATCCAGCAGAAAGCCCCAGACGGCTGCGAACGGCATGGCCCAGATCCAGGGTATATAGACCTTGGCGGTGACAACCACCTCCGGAATGCTGGTCAACAGGCTGATGATCAGGTCGCCACCGACGACGAAAATAAAGGTGAACAGCAACGCCCCCCATAACGACCAGCGCAGTGCTGTTCGGCAGACCTCGATAAACTGCTCCCGGTGTCTCTGACCAATGGCTTCGCCCACCAGCGCTTCAGCCGCGTTGGCAAAGCCATCCAGGCCATTGGATATCAACATCAGAAACGTAATCAGCACCGCATTGGCGGCCAGCACGGTGTCACCCTGCTGGGCTCCCTGAGCCGTGAAGAAGGCAATTGATAGTAGCAGGAGCACCGTGCGCACCAGGATGTATCGGTTGACCTGCAGGATTGCGAAGTAGTCGGCTATCACGCCCAGAAGCTGGCGATCAAAGCGCAGGTCGAGTGGCCGTCTGCGCCACACCAGCCAGAGCCCCAGGCCGGTAGCGGAGTATTCAGCCATCACTGTTGCCACGGCAACCCCCTGACTGTTCCAGCCCCAGACGGTAACAAACAGAATATCGAGCACCATGTTAAGACTGTTGGCCAGTATCAGCATCAACATGGGACCGCGAGGATACTGGGTGCCAATCAGCCAACCCACCAATGTGTACTGACAGAGCACCGCCGGCGCGCTCCAGATTCGGATACTGGCGTATTCGCTCGCCAATCGGGTGACATCCTCACTTGCGCCCATCAGGCTCAGACCAATTCGGATCAACGGCTGTTGCAGCAGGATAAGGCCCAGGCCAATAGCGGTGGCCATCAGCAGTGAACGCACCAGCAAAGCACTCTGGGCGAAAGCATCACGGCGTCCGAATGCCTGTGCCGCAAGGCCGGTGGTGCCCATCCGCATGAAGCCGAAGGTCCAGTAAAGAATACTGAACAGGTTACCGCCTATCGCCACTGCGCCCAGGTATTCGGGACTTTCAAGATGGCCCAGCACAGCGGTGTCCACCAGACCGAGCAGCGGCACGGTAATGTTGGTCAGCATCAGGGGCCAGGCCAGTTGCCAGAGCCGGTAGTCCAGTGCGTTAATCCGCAAAACACGAGCCTCTAATTAGTTGGTTATGCTAACCGGGAATAAAACGATATTTTTAATGCGTCTAAATTTTAAGCAATCTTTTGAGACTTTTCTCAACCTCTGTCTATACTGACCCTTGGAGTCATCGAATAAGTCCTGAAGTATCGTTAGCTTACAGGATCTTCGCTGACTTCTTATCCGTGAAAAGACTTCCAGCTCCATGTTGTGCGTACGTGCGAGGTCGCGCAAACCGGAGGGCAAGGGAAGCAACGCTTCCCACAGGAAGTGTCACGCAGAACATGCAGGCCGCCCACGCAGGCAAGGTCGTGTATCGTGTGCCCAAAGCTCACGGACACGGCTTCAGGCGAGGTCGTGTCGACGACAAGAACAAACTCTGTGGAGACACGGTATGCGCAAGAAGGCATTGCGAGTCGGTTCCCTGATGGCCGGACTCACGCTGTCTCAGTTGGCTCTGGCCGACTGGGAAGTCAACATGACCCCCGGGGTCACCGGCGTAAGCCGCGATATTTTTGGTCTTCATATGACCATCTTCTGGATCTGCGTTGCCATCGGCATCGTGGTATTCGGGGTGATGTTCTGGTCGATCTTTGCCCACCGAAAATCCAGAGGCTACAAGCCTGCCAATTTCCATGAGCATACCTGGGTGGAAATTCTCTGGACCATTATTCCGCTTGCGATACTGGTTGTCATGGCGATTCCGGCCACCATCACGCTGCTTGATATGTACAACACCGATGAGTCGGAAGTGGATATCAAGGTCACCGGTTATCAGTGGAAGTGGCGTTACGATTTCATCAACGAAGAGTTTGGCTATTTCTCGACACTGTCGACCCCGCGTGACGAAATCTATAACCGTGCCGAGAAGAACGAAAACTACCTGCTTGAAGTGGATAAGCCGCTGGTACTGCCTGTTGGCAGAAAAGTGCGTTTCCTGATGACCGCCAACGACGTCATCCATTCCTGGTGGGTGCCGGCGCTGGGTGTCAAGAAAGACGCGATTCCCGGCTTTATCAATGAGACCTGGACCCGTATCGACGAGCCCGGTATTTACCGCGGCCAGTGCACGGAGCTGTGCGGTAAGGATCACGGCTTCATGCCGATTGTGGTGAAAGCGGTGCCGCAGGACGAATACGACGAGTGGGTGGCCGAGCAGGTCGCGATGGCCGAAAAGGAACGGGAGCTCACCAGCAAGGACTGGACACTTGAGGAGCTGATGGCGCGTGGCGAAAAAGCCTACGACACCACTTGTGCCGCCTGTCACCAGCAGGACGGTTCCGGTTCACCGCCGGCATTCCCGGCTCTCAAGGGCAGCGCTGTGGCCACCGGACCGGTTGATCATCACATGGACATCGTCGTCCATGGTGTCTCCGGCACAGCAATGCAGGCTTTCGGAAAGCAGCTGAGCGAAGTGGATCTGGCGGCAATCATCACCTACGAGCGGAATGCCTGGGGTAATGACACTGGCGAAATGGTGACGCCCAAGCAGATTCTCGATTACAAAAACGCGCAGCAGTAACCGGCAGTGTGGATAGCAATTGAATCAGGAGGCCACAGACAGAACCGGTTTCTGTTTGTGGTCCGGACGACATTAAACGCCAAGAATAACAACAGGCGGCTTACGGGGGTTCACCATGAGTGCGGTCATTGATACCCACGATCACAGTCACGACCAGGACCATCACCACGGTCCGGCGAAGGGCTTCAAGCGTTGGTTGCTGACAACCAACCACAAAGATATCGGGACCATGTACCTGATATTCAGTTTCACCATGTTCCTGCTGGGCGGCACCATGGCGATGGTGATCCGGGCCGAGCTGTTTCAGCCCGGGCTGCAGATTGTCGAGCCGGCCTTCTTTAACCAGATGACCACCATGCACGGCCTGATCATGGTGTTTGGCGCGGTGATGCCGGCCTTCGTTGGCCTGGCCAACTGGATGATTCCGCTGATGATTGGTGCGCCCGACATGGCGCTTCCGCGAATGAACAACTGGAGCTTCTGGATTCTGCCGGCCGCGTTTGCGCTGCTGGTCTCAACCCTGTTCATGTCAGGTGGCGCCCCCAACTTCGGCTGGACCTTCTACGCACCTCTGTCGACGACCTACGGGCCGCCGAGTACCACCTTCTTTATTTTCGCCATCCACATGATGGGGATTTCCTCGATCATGGGCGCCATCAACGTGATTGCGACCATTCTTAACCTGCGGGCGCCGGGCATGACCCTGATGAAAATGCCCCTGTTTGTCTGGACCTGGCTCATCACAGCCTTCCTGCTGATTGCGGTTATGCCGGTTCTGGCCGGTGTGGTCACCATGATGCTGATGGATATCAACTTTGGTACCAGTTTCTTTAACGCCGCGGGCGGTGGGGATCCGGTGCTGTTCCAGCATGTGTTCTGGTTCTTCGGTCATCCCGAGGTGTACATCATGATCCTGCCGGCGTTCGGTGCCGTGTCCGAGATCATTCCTGCATTTTCACGCAAGCGCCTGTTCGGTTATGCCTCGATGGTGTACGCAGTAGGTGCGATAGCCCTGCTGTCATTCGTGGTCTGGGCCCACCATATGTTTACCGTGGGCATGCCGGTGGCCGGTGAAATCTTCTTTATGTACTGCACCATGCTGATCGCCGTGCCGACAGGGGTGAAGGTCTTCAACTGGGTTGCCACCATGTTCCGTGGTTCAATGACCTTTGAAGCGCCCATGCTGTTCTCCATTGCCTTCGTCATCCTGTTTACCATTGGTGGTTTCTCCGGTTTGATGTTGGCCATCGCTCCGGCTGATTTCCAGTATCACGACACCTACTTTGTCGTAGCTCACTTCCACTACGTGCTGGTGCCAGGTGCTATCTTCGGTATCTTCGCCTCGGCCTATTACTGGTTGCCCAAGTGGACCGGCAACATGTACGACGAAACGCTGGCCAAGACCCACTTCTGGATGTCATTTATTGGTATGAACCTGGCCTTCTTCCCGATGCATTTCCTGGGGCTGGCGGGCATGCCAAGGCGGATACCCGATTACGCGCTGCAGTTTGCCGATTTCAATATGGTCTCGAGCATCGGCGCGTTTATGTTTGGCAGCACCCAGTTGCTGTTCCTGTTCATCGTGGTGAAGTGCGCACGGGGCGGCGAAAAAGCCGCCGCCAAACCCTGGGATGGTGCAGAGGGACTGGAATGGACGGTGCCTTCGCCGGCGCCTTACCACACCTTCTCAACACCGCCTGAAGTCAAATAGAGCAGCGCGGCGCGCCGGAGGCTAATGATGACGACGGCAAAACGGTCCAACACCAAGGTAGTCGGCTGGTGTATTGCGGGGGTGTTCGGCATGTTCGCCTTCGGTTTCGCGCTGGTCCCGCTGTACAACGTGTTCTGCGACATTACGGGGATCAACGGTAAAACCGGTGGGCGCTATGAAGGAACCACAACCGCTGAGGCGGATATGAGCCGGACGGTTAAAGTCCAGTTCATCGCCCAGAACGGTCCCCATATGCCCTGGACGTTCCGGCCAGCGCAAACCAGTATCACGGTGCATCCCGGCGAATCGACTCATGTCACCTTCGTCGCGCAGAACAACACCGGTAGGGGAATGACCGCCCAGGCGGTACCAAGTCTGGCGCCTTCAGAAGGCGTGCTGTTTTTCCACAAAACCGAGTGCTTCTGCTTCAACCAGCAGACACTGGCAGCCGGCGAGTCTATTGATATGCCGCTCGTTTTTATCGTGGATCGCGATCTGCCCGAAGAGATCCACACCCTGACCCTGTCCTACACGCTATACGATCAGGAACGGATGGGAGAAGAACCGAAAGACGCAAAACAAGTCAGCACAACGACAACAAAAATGACGAATAACGGATAAGCCGTCGGAGGCTGCCATGGCAACAGAGCAGACATATTACGTTCCGGAACAGAGCAAATGGCCGATTATTGCCACCGTCGGCTTGCTGGTCACCATGTACGGCCTCGGTTCCATTATGGTGGATGGCTCAGCGGGCGAATCCACCACCACGGCCTGGGTGATATTCATGATCGGGTCGCTGATCATGGCCTACATGTTGTTTGGCTGGTTTGGCAGTGTGATCAAGGAAAGTCGCGACGGCTTGTACAGCCCGCAGATGGACCGCTCCTTCCGCTGGGGGATGAGCTGGTTTATTTTCTCGGAAGTCATGTTCTTCGCCGCATTCTTCGGGGCCCTGTTTTACGCCCGGACCTTCGCCATACCCTGGCTCGGTGGCGAAGGCGACCGTGGCAGCAGCAACATGCTGTGGGAAGGGTTTCAGGCAACCTGGCCGCTGCTGCAGAATCCGGATGCGGAGGCCTTTCCGGCCCCCTCTGGCGTGATTGATCCCTGGCACCTGCCGCTGGTGAACACCATTTTGCTGGTGACGTCATCGTTCACCGTAACGGTGGCGCACCACGCGCTCAAGAAAGACAACCGCGTTCGTCTCAAAATCTGGCTGGCGGCGACCATTGTGTTGGCCATCGCCTTCGTCGCCTTTCAGGCCGAAGAATACGTCGATGCCTACACCAATCTTGATCTGACCCTGCAATCAGGGATTTACGGCAGCACCTTCTTCATGTTGACCGGCTTTCACGGCGCGCACGTTATTCTGGGAACGCTGATGCTCACCATCATGCTGATCAGAATCACCAAGGGGCACTTTACTCCGGAGAAGCACTTCGGGTTTGAGGCGGCCAGCTGGTACTGGCACTTTGTGGATGTGGTTTGGCTGGGGCTGTTTGTATTCGTCTACATCCTCTAACGAATGCGGCTATGGCGTGGGGTTAAGGGATATATCTCCATGCCACATGGCGATAATGATCAACGCCACCAGCGCCAGGCTGAGACCAACCCGGACAATAAGCGAATTGAGCACCCGGGTTGATTTGCCTTCGTCTTTAATCAAAAAAAACAGACCGCTGAACAAGCTCACGACGACCGCCAGTAGCAGGATTACTATCAACACTTTCAGCATGGCTACCACTCCGCAACTCAATATCCGCAATGAGGTCACTATAGCAAAGCATGTCTGAGGGGACAGTACCAAAGCGGGTAGTACGACAATGGCGCCCGGACTGGCGTTTATGGTTGTTTGCAGGGATATTTTTCCCGTTGCTGGTCGGGCTGGGCAGCTGGCAGATCAGCCGTGCACACGACAAGGAAAAACTGCTGACGCAGTGGGAGCAGCAGCTCGATTCTCTTCCCTGGGCCACTGCCGTCAGTCGCGGGATAACCCCCGGCCAACCCGTTCAACTCGAAGGGCGATATCGCGCAGGTCATGACTGGCTCTTGGATAACCGGACCCGCAATGGGCAAAATGGCTACGAAGTTCTCACTGTTTTTGATCCGGTTGCGGGACCGCCGGTGCTGATCAACCGGGGTTGGGTTGCAGCGCCACGCTTGCGGCGCGATCTACCGGAGATCACAACGCCGTCCGAATCCGTTGTTGTCACGGCCCGTGCTGCTGCCTACCCGACGCCACCTGTTCTCGCGGAAACCCCGGATGAAGCCGGCTGGCCAAGGCGGGTACAATCTTTGAAGCCGAATGTTGTCCAGCGCGAGGTGCCAGGCGCGACCGACATACTGCTGAAACTCGAGGGTGATGATCAGCCGGGCGCCTATAGTGCTGACTGGACACCCGATTTCATGGGGCCCGCAACGCATTACGGTTACGCCGTGCAATGGTTCTCGCTGGCGGCCGTATTGACTGTACTGACACTCATCGCCAGTTTTCGTAAGCCAGAACAACAAAAAATGGATCAACAGGATGACCAACACAATGGCTGAACAGCATTCAACAGACGGCGGAAGATCATCTGATGCGCCAACACCGGCGCAGGTCCGGCGCGGTCGTCGTACTGCACTGCTACTGTTTGCAGTTGGCTTTGGTCCACTGGTTCTCGCCACCGTGATGTACTACACCGGCTGGTTGAATCCCGAGGGCATTAGCAGTAACGGAATCCTGGTGGAGCCGCCTGTTCCGGTGTCGTCACTGGCACTGACGGAAGCGGACGGCCAGCCGTTTGCAGATCGCTTCGGACCGGATGTCGAAGCGCCGACCTGGATGATGGTAGTGGCTGCGGGCGATTGTCAGCAGGATTGTGAACAACTGATTTATCTGGCCCGACAAGTGAACATCGCGTTGGGCAAGAACCAGGAGCGCATGCGGCGGGCAGCTTATCTGAAAACGCCACCAGCGGATCTTTCCGGTTACCCGGAAATGCCGTTGTTGCGCTCCGGAGCGACCGGCCCTGAAAGCTGGCCGGGCGGCATCAGTATTGAACAGACGCCGCAACTGTATGTAATTGATCCGTTTGGCAATATCATGCTCCGGTATGGTTCGGAGTACAAAGGCAAAGCCATTCTGAAAGATCTTAAACACCTGATGAAACTGTCACAGATAGGTTAACGATGACCGAAACACAGGCGCGAGCAGCACAGCATCGTCGATTCATGGGCCGGCTGGCACTGATCGCGACGTTGCTGACGGTGGTTGTGGTAATGCTGGGCGCCTGGACGCGACTGGTTCATGCCGGCCTGGGATGCCCCGACTGGCCCACCTGCTACGGTTTCCTCAGCGTGCCGCAATCAACCGAACATATTGCGATCGCAGAAGCCCGTTTCCCGGAAGCGCCGGTGGATACCACCAAGGGCTGGCCGGAAATGATCCATCGCTATGCGGCGGCATCATTGGGCATGCTGGTGTTTGCGATAGCCGGCTATGCCGTTTGGCATCGCCGGGAGAAACTGCCGCTGAAGCTGCCGTTGTTTATTGCCGGCTTTGTGGTGCTGCAGGGGGCGTTCGGGATGTGGACGGTCACCCTCAAGTTGTGGCCCCAGGTGGTGTCGCTTCATCTGCTGGGTGGTTTTACCACGCTCAGTCTGTTGTGCCTGCTGGCTTTGCGCCTGCGAGGCAAGGTGCTACAACCGGATGTAGCCAAAGCAAGGGCGCTGGCCCGTTTCCGTCCTTGGTTGTTCGGTGGTTTGGCTCTGGTGATTATGCAGATTGGTCTGGGTGCCTGGACCACGTCCAACTATGCTGCGGTGGCCTGCACCGATTTGCCGACCTGTCAGGGCCAGTGGTGGCCCGATATGGATTTCCGCCACGGTTTTGATGTGACTCAGGCAGTGGGCCCCAATTATCTGGGCGGCCAGCTCAATGCTGATGGCCGGGTGGCGATCCATGTCAGTCACAGAATCGGGGCAATGACCGTTCTGTTGTATCTGGGGGCGTTACTGGTATTGCTCTGGCGACAGGCCCGTCAGACATCCATCGGCCCTTGGGTATTGCTCAGTGGCGGCGTATTGTTGACGCAGGTGATGTTGGGAATGGCGAATATCCTGTTTCACATTCCATTGGGCGTTGCGGTGGCGCACAATGCGCTCGGCGCAGGTCTGCTGCTGACCGTGATCAATCTTTTATGGCGCCTGCACCCGCTTCGGCTACCGCGCCGCGCCCCCGCCGGGCAAACACTCGATCAGGAGGTTCCTGCATGACCGATACGACTCACGACGGCGCTGCTTCGGTTTCCCAGCCAGTCACATGGCGAGATTACCTGGAGTTGACCAAGCCCAAGGTGGTCGCATTGATGATGCTGACAACCGTTATCGGCATGCTGTTGGCACGCCCCGGAATTCCCCACTGGACGGTATTTGTGTTCGGTAATATGGGGATCGCCTTCCTGGCGGGCGCGGCTGCCGTGGTCAACCACGTGGTGGATCACAAAATCGATACCATCATGGCCCGTACCCGCAAACGTCCGGTTGCGACTGGCAAGGTATCCTCGGTCGAGGCGCTTGTTTTCGCCCTTTCACTGGCCCTTGCCGGCATGCTGGTGCTGGTGTGGCAGGTGAATGCCCTGACCGCCTGGCTGACGCTGGCGTCACTGGTGGGGTATGCCGGTGTCTATACCCTGTTCCTCAAGCGCGCCACACCGCAGAACATCGTAATCGGCGGCATTGCCGGCGCCATGCCGCCGCTGTTGGGCTGGACTGCCGTCACCAATCAGGTTGAAGGACATGCGCTGTTGCTGGTGCTGATCATTTTCGCCTGGACGCCCCCGCATTTCTGGGCGCTGGCGATTCACCGCAAGGAAGAGTATGCCAAGGCCGGTATTCCGATGCTGCCGGTCACCCACGGTGAGCGCTACACCAAGCTGCACATTCTGCTCTACACCCTGATTCTGCTGGCCGCGACCTTGTTGCCGTTCGTCACCGGCATGTCCGGCGGCATCTATCTGGTGGGCGCGGTGGTTTTGGGGCTGCGTTTTCTGCATTATTCGATTCGTCTTATCCGGGAAGACAACCGCAAGCTTGCGATGGATACGTTTAAATATTCCATCAGCTATCTGATGCTGTTGTTTGTCTTCCTGCTGGTTGATCATTACGTCTATTTCTAGATCGCGAGGAACGCATGGCTCAGACACCACCGGGAACGTCGAAACGCGCCATCCGGCGCACACTGATCATTCTGATTATGGTGGTGGCGGCCGTCATTGGCATGATGGTGGCCCGGCAGGTGCTGCTGGTTCCGGAGGCCGAGGCGCCAGAGCCGGCGCCCGATCTGAGCACTCTGAATGCCTACGTCTACGACGAAGCACGTCCGATAACCCCGTTCACGCTGACCGATGATCAGGGCAATACGGTCCACGAAGATGCGCTCAAGGGGCACTGGACCTTCGCCTTTATCGGCTATACCTATTGCCCGGATATTTGCCCCGCTACCCTGTCGATGCTGAACCGTGCAGACAAGGCTATCCCTGATGACCTGCCCGATCCGGCGTACCTGCTGATTTCCGGTGATCCGGAGCGGGATACCCCCGAGCGCCTGGAGGAATACCTCAATTTCTTCGGTGAGCCGTTTATGGGCTTAACCGGTGATATCGATACCCTGCGCGCGCTGGCGCAAGACCTGAATGGGGTATTTGTTCACCGTGAAGGGGCCAATGGCGAGGTGTTGGTGGATCACAGTGCCCATATCGCATTGATTAACCCTGAGGGCAAAATGACGGCTATCCTGCAGCCGCCGTTCAAGCCTGAAGCGGTCGCTGAAATCTTCGAAAAGATTTATGCCTGGGCGCTGGAAAATCGCCAGCGCACATCATCCTGATACCGGGTCGGTAGTATCGCTACTTTTAAACCCAGCGCCGGGTGCTAGACTTGCGGGCCGATTGAATAACCAACACAGGTTCTCCATGGCAGCCCCCACCCCTTCAAAAGCATCGTCCCGTGAATTGTTGATGGTGATCGCCGCCGGCGCGGCCATCCTGTTGGTGGTGCATACCCTTGGGCGGTTCATCTACACCCCGCTATTACCCTATCTGGTAGATGACGGCCTGGTGAACGCCCAGCAGGGCGCAGCGCTCGCCACCTGGAATTATCTCGGTTACCTGATGGGCGCGATTCTGGCGATCCGCTGGCATCGGGTTGATCACATCCGCTTCATGTTGCCGCTGGCCCTGTGTGTCCACGTCATCACCACCTTATTGCAAACCCAGATTGAAAATGTGGCAGTGCTGGACACCGTGCGCTGGCTCAATGGTGTGGCGAACGGAACAGTGTTTGTGCAGGCACCTGCGCTGATTCTGGAATGGCTGGTGCTGCGTAATCGCGCTTCGCTGAGCGGGTTGGTGTATCTGGGTGTAGGCCTGGGGTTGCTGGTTTCGAGCGCTCTGGTGTCGTTTACGGCGTCGTGGCTGAGCGGTCCTGATCGCTGGTGGCCTGCTGCCCTGCTGTCCATACCGCTGGCCTGGTGGGGCTGGCATCGCCTGAGCAAACTGGATGTGCCGGTCAGGCAACAAAACGACGATGGCACGGATATCGTCAAAACACCCCTGTTTGATCGCGCCAGCACCCCCTTGTTCCTGTCATACGCTGGCGCCGGACTGGGCTACATCCTGCCGATGACGTTCCTGCCGCTGCTGGCCAAAATGCAGCTCCCGGCCGGTGACTGGCTGATTGACGGCTCCTGGCTGATCGTGGCGCTGGTGACCATTCCTTCGGCCTACATCTGGAATCATCTGGGCGCCCGGATCGGCGATGTGCTCGCGATTCGGATCAACTATGGGATCCAGTTGCTAGGGGTGCTGGCCGCAGTGGTGTGGCCGGGGCCTGTGGGTATCGTGCTGTGTGCCGCACTGGTTGGCAGCACCTTTCTGGGGACTGTGCTGCTTACCCAGCGACTCGCCCGGGCACTGCATCCGCATCAGGGGCCGCGATTGTCGGCGGCGACAGTCGCACTCTATGCCTTCGCGCAGATGGCGGGGCCCTGGTTGGCCAAGCAGTGGCTGGATGTTGGCGGCACGCTGGAAAGCGCATTCTGGATTGGTGTGGGGGCGTTGGTCTGGGGGCTGTTCTTCGTCTGTCTGGTGCCGCGACCGGAAGACTGGCACCAGCGTTAGTGCGAGGCGCCTCCGCTTTTGCTGAAGCAGCAGGGCAGAGAGTAAAAGTAGGTTTCGATCGCCCGCTCGGATTCCTGTTCCATGTCAAACGAGTCGGGCAGCAACAGCCACATATAAATCAGACCGGTAAGCTGAACGTGCAGATGCACGATGGCCCGGTCGATCTCCAGGTCCGCCGGCAACTGGCCCCGCCGAATCGCATTCTGCATGATCGTGCTCAGCCGGGCGGCCCCTTCGACAAAGTTTTGCCGGTGACGAGTCCCCAGTGGCTCGTTGGCTTCAATCAGCTCACACTTCTGAAAAATGATCTCGCAAACCCGGCGGCGGCGTTTGTCGCGTGCAATTTCCCGCGTAATGAACAACAAAAAGGACTTCAGCCGACCCAAAGGGTCGGGGGCTTCTGGGTCTTCGACCATGGATCGCATCATGTCGAGTGGCATTTCCTGCCGGCTGATCATGGCCTCGAAAATGTCGTGCTTGTTCTTGAAGTGCCAGTAAATTGCGCCACGCGTGACGCCGGCTTCGTTGGCGATGTCGTTAAGCGAGGTGCTGGAAACGCCTTTGGCGTGGAAGACCGTCTCGGCAGCATCAATAAGCTGTTCCCGGGTTTTATTTGCGTCTTCTTTCGTGCGGCGCGCCATCACTGCTCCTACTATTAATGATCATACTTTTGTCACTATACATACATTCTAGAATGTATGTATGATTGCAGTCATCCCTTTTGTGTTGCCCCCGGTTTTGGCTGAAGTGCTCCGGCCTGACCTGCACCTGTTGATATAGAGGTTTCTGCCCATGCGATATGCCTTCCTGCCCCCCTTGATCACGCTGACTTTGGCAGCCCTGCTGGCAGGTTGCAGTGATTCTGAAGCGCCAGCCCAGAGTGGCGGTGCTCGCCCTGCTCCGGAAGCCGGCTACATCACAATCGAGCCTGAAGCCTTTACGCTGGTAAACGAGTTGCCGGGCCGTACATCGCCTTATCAGGTGGCTGAAGTCCGGCCCCAGGTCACCGGTATTCTGGAAAAGCGGTTGTTTAACGAAGGCAACACCGTAGAAGCCGGCGATGCCCTTTACCAGATTGATGACAAGCTCTATCAGGCCTCACTGGCGAGCGCCAAGGCAGATCTGGCCTCGACACAGGCAACCCTCAAGACCGCGCAGCTGAAGTCGGATCGCTACGAAAAACTGATCAAAAGCGGCGCAGTGAGTCAGCAGGATCTGGATGAAGTGCGTTCATCCCTGAGTGAAAACCAGGCCCGGGTTGCGGCGGGAAAAGCCGCGGTGCAAACGGCCACGATCAACCTTGAGTACACCACCATCAAGGCGCCGATCAGCGGTCGTATCGGGCGCTCGGCAGTGACAGCCGGTGCGCTGGTAACCGCTAATCAGGCCACCTCACTGGTCACCATTCGTCAGCTTGATCCCATTTATGTGGATCTGACTCAGTCCTACGCTGATATGCAGGCACTGCGTAATTCAATGGAGCAGGGTCAGCTCGAAACCCTGGGTGAAGATAAGGCGGCCGTTACCCTGGTCGATGAAAACGGCAAAACCTACGACCAGAAAGGCACCTTGCAGTTCTCCGAATTTTCGGTCGACGAAAACACCGGTTCTGTCACCTTGCGGGCGCTGTTTCCCAATCCGAATGGTGAATTGCTTCCCGGCATGTTCGTACGCGCGCGATTGCCTCAGGGTGAACAGCAACAGGCTATTCTGGTGCCGCAGCGGGGGATTTCCCGCGATCCCAGTGGCCAGGCTACAGCAATGGTCATCGGCGAAGGCGACAAGGTTGAAAAGCGTGAGGTCGTGACCGATAAAGCAGTCGGCAATCGCTGGCTGATTCGTGACGGACTGGCAAAAGGCGATCGCCTGATTGTGGATGGCCTGCAGAAGATCGGCCCGGGCGCACAGGTAAAGCCGGTTGATGTGAACGCGCAAAAGACCGGGACCGATTCGTCCGCACCGGCAGACGCAGGGCAGGGCTGATCTGATGGCGCATTTCTTTATCGACCGACCGATCTTTGCCTGGGTTATCGCCATCATCATGATGATGGCCGGTGGCCTGGCGATTTATTCCCTTCCGGTGGAGCAGTATCCCACCGTTGCGCCGCCTGAAGTCAGCATATCGGCGAACTATCCCGGTGCTTCGTCCGAAGCGGTGGAAGACTCGGTGACCCAGGTGATCGAGCAGGAAATGAACGGTATCGACAACCTGCTCTACATGGCCTCGACCAGTGATTCCTCGGGCAACGCCTCGGTGACACTGACCTTCACCGCAGGCACCGATCCGGATATTGCCCAGGTACAGGTGCAGAACAAGCTGCAACTGGCAACGCCCCGCCTGCCGCAGGTTGTGCAGCAGCAAGGTGTGCAGGTAACCAAATCATCTGACAGCTTTTTGATGGTGGCGGCTTTTACCGACAAAAACGAAACCATGACAAGGGCCGACCTGTCGGACTATGTCGCCGCCAACATTCAGGATGCTATCAGTCGAACCCAGGGCGTGGGCCAGGTGCAATTGTTCGGTGCCCAGTATTCGATGCGAATCTGGCTTAACCCGAACAAACTGACCGAGTTCAACCTCACTCCGGCGGACGCGATCGGCGCGATCCAGGTTCAGAACAATCAGGTCGCCGGTGGCCAGTTGGGGGGGACGCCCTCAGTCGACGATCAGCAACTGAATGCGTCCATCGTGGTCCAGACCCTGATGGAAACGCCGGAAGAGTTCGGCAATATTCTGCTGAAAGTCACAGCTGATGGCTCAAAGGTGCTGTTGAAAGACGTCGCGCGCATCGAGCTGGGTGCCGAGAACTACGCGGTACAGGGCCGCTTTAACGGCCAGCCGGCGGCGGGTCTGGGGATCAACCTGGCGACCGGTGCGAACGCGCTGGACACAGGCAACGCCATCCGCGCCCGTATCGACGAGCTCAGTGCCTATTTCCCGGAAGGGATGCAGGTGAGCTACCCCTACGACACCACGCCGTTCGTCAGAATCTCGATTGAAGAAGTGGCAAAGACCCTGTTTGAAGGCATCATCCTGGTGTTCCTGGTCATGTACCTGTTCCTCCAGAACTTCCGGGCTACGCTGATTCCGACCATCGCGGTGCCGGTGGTTCTGCTGGGCACTTTCGGTGTTCTGTTCGCCTTCGGTTTCACAGTGAACACCTTGACGATGTTCGGCATGGTGCTCGCCATCGGCTTGCTGGTGGATGATGCGATTGTCGTAGTTGAGAACGTTGAACGGGTAATGTCTGAAGAGGGGCTGGGGCCGGTAGAGGCCACCCGTAAATCCATGAGCCAGATTACCGGCGCACTGGTTGGCATCGCGCTGGTGCTGTCGGCAGTGTTTATACCCATGGCCTTCTTCCCCGGCTCAACCGGCGCTATCTACCGCCAGTTCTCGATCACCATTGTTTCGGCGATGGTGCTGTCGGTACTGACGGCGATGATCCTGACGCCGGCCCTGTGCGCCACCATGCTCAAGCCGCACAAGGGCGACCACCACACCAAGGGTGGGTTCTTTGGCTGGTTTAACCGCAGCTTTGAGAGCGCCAGCGGACGCTATCAGGGGCGGGTGGAAAAAATCCTCGGACGTCGTGGCCGCTACCTGTTCATGTATCTGCTGATAGTGCTGGCGCTGGGCTACAGCTTTATGCGTCTGCCCACCGCCTTCCTGCCGGATGAAGATCAGGGGATTCTGCTGGCCCAGGTCCAGTTGCCGGTGGGGTCTACCCAGGAGCAGACCATCGACGTGCTCAAGAAAATGGAGCATCACTTCCTGGTAGAAGAATCCGACGTTGTGGAGTCGATGTTCTCGGTAGCAGGCTTCAGTTTTGCAGGCCAGGGCCAGAACTCCGGCCTCGCCTTTGTGCGTCTGAAAGACTGGGAGGATCGGGATCTGACCGAGGATGGCGTCGGTGCCATTATCGGCCGGGCCATGGGTGCTTTTTCGCAGGTGCGTGAGGCCATCATTTTTGCCCTCAACCCGCCGTCGATTCCGGCGCTGGGTGTCGCCAGTGGTTTCAACTTCCAGCTACAGGACCGGGCGGGTCAGGGGCACGACGCACTGGTTGAAGCGCGCAACACACTGTTGGGCAAGGCCAACCAGGATCCGGCGATGGTACAGGTGCGCTACAACGGCCTGCCCGATGCCCCGCAATACCGGCTGGATGTGGACCGCCAGAAAGCCAAGGCAATGGGCGTTTCGCTGGAAGACATCAACACCACGTTGGCGGTGGCCTGGGGTTCCAGCTACGTCAACGATTTTGTTGATCGCGGCCGGATCAAGCGGGTGTATATGCAGGCCGATGCACCCTACCGAATGCTGCCGAACGACATCAACAACTGGTATGTCCGTAACGGTGAGGGCGATATGGTGCCATTCTCCAGTTTCTCCACGGGCGAGTGGACTTATGGCCCGCAGCAGCTTCAACGCTATAACGGCGTCTCATCGGTGAATATTCAGGGCAACGCCGCACCGGGGTTCAGTACCGGTGACGCAATGAATGCGTTGGAGCAACTGACCCGCGACTTGCCTGAAGGTTTCGGCTTCGAATGGACCGGCCTCTCCTATCAGGAGCGTGAGTCCGGCAACCAGGCGCCCGCGCTCTACGCCCTGTCGTTGATGATCGTCTTCCTGTGTCTGGCAGCCCTGTACGAGAGCTGGTCGATCCCGTTTGCGGTGTTGCTGGTGGTGCCTCTGGGGGTTCTCGGTGCGGTACTGGCGGCCACCATGCGCGGTCTGGATAACGATGTCTTCTTCCAGGTGGGCCTGCTGACCACCATCGGCCTGTCAGCGAAGAACGCGATCCTGATCGCCGAATTTGCATTGGAGCTTGAACAAAAAGGCCGGGGCCTGCTCAAGGCCACTCTGGAAGCGGTGCATATGAGGTTGCGGCCGATCCTGATGACCTCCCTCGCCTTCATGCTGGGCGTCACGCCACTGATGATCAGCACAGGCGCGGGGTCTGGTGCGCGTAACGCCATCGGTACCGGGGTATTTGGCGGTATGTTGACGGCCACGGTGCTGGCGATCTTCTTCATCCCGCTGTTCTACGTGGTGGTGCGGCGGATTTCGGGGGTGCCGCTGGCCAATGACAGTGATCACGACAACAGTGACCATCAGGACGTACCGGTTCTGGACGATCCGGCCCGGCGATCGTAATCACAATGCCCGCCTTGCCATGCCCCGGCGGGCAGTCGACATCCGCCCCGCAATGCCGGGGCGGCCTCTTTAATACAATTTGAATACGCGTCGTATAACCTCGGACATCGGGTGTTTGGATACGTGAACAAGTAAGGATAGGGTAATGATATTACGTAATTGGATGCCGCTGGCGCTGGTGGCAAGCGTCTGTCTCATGACCGGCACTGCGGCCGCCCAGAGCGAAGATGCCGACAATGAAAAACCCCATGCCAGCAAATCATCCCAGAGCGCCAGCGCTGAAGATGACTGGCAGGTGATGGCCGGATTGGGTGTTGGTATTGCCCCGGAATATCGCGGTGCTGACAGCTATGCCGCCATACCGCTTCCCTATTTCAGCGTGAGCAAAGGGCGTTTTTTTGCGGATATACTCAGAGGCATCGGCTGGAAGGTCATCCAGACTGAAAACTGGACCCTCGCACCGACCATCTCCTATGCCCGCGGCCGGGATAACGAAGGCGCGATCAGTGCCTTTGATGATGTCAGCGACAGCGCTATGGCCGGCGTGTTACTCAACTGGCAGTCGGGCCACTGGGAGCTGGATTCCGATCTGGCCACCCCCGTCACTGGCGATCTCGAAGGTTGGCGCCTGCGGAGCTACGTCCGCTACCGTGCCCGCATCACAGAGCGTCTGAGCTATGCCATCGGACCCGGCGCAACCTGGGCTGACAGCGACTGGAACGACTCGCTCTACGGTGTTTCGGCAGCGGATGCCGCGCGATCAGGCCTCGACGCCTACCGTGCGGACGACAGCCACTTCAGAACCAGTCTGAACGGTCGTCTCAGTTATTACCTCACCCGCAAGCTCAACGTCTCGCTGATCGCCCGCTACAGCCGGCTCTACGGTGACGCGGCAGACAGCCCGATCGTCAAAGACGTGGGCGACGCCAATCAGTTGTTTGGCAGTGTGCTGGCAACGTACAAGTTCTAATCATTTGCCTGTGCCCAACCGGGCAGCGGTGCTCCAATACAGATAGCCGCTGCCTGCCCCGAATCTGAAAATATGATGTGACATCGGAACCATTTACCCCTATGAGTCAATCGTCCTCTGCGTTACGCGCAGGCATTTTCTTTTTTCTGGTGGGGGCTCATACGGTGCAGGCCGACACGCTCAACCTGTCCTGGGACAATGACCTGCTGGCGGCTTCGGACAAAGGCTATACCAATGGCCTACGTTTCTCTTACCTGACGGAAGCGGCCAGCGGCGGCCCTGACAGCTGTCATCTATGCCTGGCAGACCATGCGAGCGAGGGGTTGGCGTGGCTGCCCGGCATTGGCGACGCCGGTAACCATCACGGGGTCGCTTTCAGCCTGAGTCAGTTGATGTTTACTCCCGAAAATATTGAGGCGACGACGCCCCAATATGATGACACTCCCTATGCGGGCTATCTGTCAGGCGTTGCCATGCTCTGGAGCTGGAATGATCGGAGCATTACCGGTTACGGCTTAATCGTCGGCGTAGTGGGCCCGGAATCCGGCGCCGAAAATGCCCAGAAGTGGGCGCATAAACTCACGGGTAGCGATAACCCCAAAGGCTGGGACAATCAGCTCGGCAACGATGCCATTGGCGGTATCCAGGCATTACACGCCGAGCGACTGCTCCGCGCCACCAGTGCTGATGACTTTACTTCCGAAATAACCTGGGGCACCGGCGTGCGCTTGTCCAACTTCATCACCAATGCCGAACTGGGCGTCGCATGGCGTATAGGCACCCATCTGCCCCACAATTTCATTCCCGACTATTCCGGTGCATCATCAACCATCGGCTTACCGGGTGCGACAGACGCGACTGCTGCCGGCTGGTCTTTGTTTGCCGGGCTGGGCACGGAGTGGGTGCCCTACTCCTATCTGGATGACCGCTCAGGCCCCTACACGTTCGAACAAAGGCCATTTGTAGGATATGCGGGTATTGGTGTTGGCTGGCATTTTCCGGGCTTCCAGGCTGCCTTCACGCTGAAGGCCTCCACCAGCCCTGATAAAACCAGCAAAGAGGCGTTACGCTTTGGCACTCTATCGGTCAACTGGCAGCTTTAACGCTTCATACTGACAGTGCACTAGGCGTTGGCGTCGTTTCCCGGCATCATCGTGACCATGCTACCAATCGACGCCCTGTTACCCGACCTGCTCACCACTCTCGCCGACCACACCACCGTGCTGTTGCAGGCGCCACCGGGGGCCGGCAAAACCACCCGCGTACCGCTTGCCTTGCTGGATGCAACCTGGCGAGGCGATGGCCGCATTCTGATGCTCGAGCCGCGCCGTATCGCCGCCCGTGCGGCTGCCACCTTCATGGCGAAGCAACTGGGCGAGAAACCCGGCGAAACCGTCGGCTATCGCACCCGGCTGGATACCCGCGTATCCGTCCGCACCCGCATTGAAGTCGTCACCGAAGGCATTCTGACCCGCATGATCCAGCAGGACCCGGCGCTGGAAGACTATGCCGCCATCCTGTTTGACGAATTCCACGAGCGGTCTTTGCAGGCGGATCTTGGCCTGGCGCTGGTACGGGAATCTCAGCAGGCCCTGCGGGATGATCTGCGCGTCGTCGTCATGTCCGCCACGCTGGACACCGCGCCCCTGGCCAGATTGCTCGACGACGCACCGGTACTCACCAGCGAAGGCCGCGCCTACCCGGTCGACGTGCACTATCGGCCATTGCCGCCGTCTTCCCATCGGCCACCCCGGTTACCGGATCACGTGGTCGCAGTAATTCGCGAAGCACTGGCGGCTCAAACGGGCTCAATCCTCACTTTTCTACCCGGTGCCGGCGAAATCCGGCTGGTGGAGCGCCTGATTCGTCCTCATTTGCCACCCAACACCCACCTGACACCACTTTATGGCCAGTTGAAAGGTGACGAGCAGGACCGCGCGATCCAGCCTGCTCCGGAAGGCCAGCGCAAAATCGTACTGGCCACTGCCATCGCCGAAACCAGCCTGACCATCGATGGCGTGCGGGTTGTGATCGATGCAGGCCAGGCACGCCGCGCCGTGTTCGACCCCAATAGCGGCATGACCCGCCTGACCACCGGCCGGCTCTCCCAGGCCGCCGCCGAACAGCGCAAAGGGCGCGCGGGCCGCATCGAACCGGGTGTCTGCTATCGGCTGTGGAGTGAATCCGAACAGCAAGGTCTCGCGGCCTTCACCGCGCCGGAAATCCTCGAAGCCGATCTGGCCCCGCTGGCGCTGGAACTGGCGCAATGGGGCGCGCGTGATCCGGCAGATCTGGAATGGCTCAATCCGCCGCCGTCTGCTCACTGGGCCCAGGCCGTGACGCTGTTGCAATGGCTAGACCTGCTGGATAACGAAGGCGCGATCACCGAACACGGCCGGGCTGCACGGGAGCTGGGTATTCATCCGAGACTGGCGCACATGGTGCTGCTGGGACGCGAAATGAGGTATCCGGTGACGGTTGCCCGCTTGGCCGCCTTGCTGGGCGAGCGGGATTTGCTCGGCTCCCATGCCGGCGCTGATATGACGCACCGGCTGCAACTGCTGACCGGCGAGTACCGCGCCCCCAATGTCGATCGGGGCCGGCTCGATGCACTGAAGCGTGCAGTCTATAAACTACTGCCAGACCGCAAAGCCCAAGACCGGGACGACAGCCTTCCCGCCGGACGTTTGTTAGCGCTCGCATACCCGGATCGCATTGCGCGGCGCCGCCCCGGTGATGCCAGCCGTTATCAGCTGAGTAATGGCCGTGGCGCGCGTTTGCGAGATGAAGACGGGCTCGGCCAAAGCCCCTGGCTGGTGGCCGCCGAACTTGATGGCCAGACCCGCGAGTCGCAAATCTACCTCGCAGCATCTGTGGATCTGGCAGAGTTGGAAACCGATCTCGCAGCCCACATCACCCTCACCGACGACGCCCGCTGGGATGACACCCGCGGCACCGTCACCGCTCAACGGGTAAAACGCCTCGGCGCACTCATACTCGAACAAAAAGCGTTGCCTGATCCTGGCCCGGAACAAATCCAGCTCGGCCTGCTCACCGCCGTGCGGGAAAAAGGTATCCACAGCCTTCCCTGGACCGACACCGCCCGCCAGTGGTGTGCCCGCGTACAGCACATGCGCACCCTCGAACCGGAACACTGGCCCGACACCCGTGAACACGCCCTGCTCGAAACCCTCGAAAACTGGCTGGCCCCCTACCTCGCCGGCATCCGTAACTGGAAAGGGCTGCAACAGATCAACCTGCATGACGCGCTCAACACCCTGCTGGATTACCCCCGCCAACAGACCCTGAACCGTGAACTGCCTACCACTCTGGAAATTCCGACCGGCCAACGTGTCACGCTGGACTACACTACCGACAATGGCCCGGTACTATCGACCAAACTCCAGACCCTGTTCGGCTGGACCGAAACACCCAAACTGGCAAACGGACGCCTGCCGGTCGTCATCCACCTGCTGTCCCCGGCCCAACGCCCACTGGCCGTAACGGCAGATCTCGCAAGCTTCTGGACGCAAGCCTACCCGGAAGTACGAAAGGAACAACGCGGGCGGTATCCAAAACACCCCTGGCCGGAAGATCCGCTAACGGCGGAGGCGAAGCTGGGCACCAAGAAATCGGGGCGATGAGCACTACCGTTATAGTGCGGTTGTTTATACAGTGTTATTGAAAGAGCAAATAATAGAGGCAGCGCGAATACAGGATGGTGATGTCTGATATTTTTAAGCTATTGTTTTAAATAGAATTAATGAAGATAGCGTTCGATGTTTATTTGTAATAATGAAGCGGTCACGTTTGTGCAATATCGAAGCGTTCTATCTAACCACTGTTAGGCACACAGAAAGTCCCGCAGGTCGAGTTGCGGTGGTTTTTACAGGGCGATGAGAAAGTAAGCGAGGTTTATAAGTGGCGCAAGTTTGGATCGATGCACTGACGTTCAACGACGGAAACACCGTAAAGCTGGCGAAAAACGACATTGTAGTCCTAGTAGGCCCCAATAATGCGGGGAAAAGCGCTACCCTTCGAGAGTCGGAGCAGCTGTTGCGTGCGAAGTCGAACAAAGGAAAAGTGATTTCGGATCTTTTCATTGGCAGGGAAGGCAACGAGGAGTGTAGTGGTCAACTAATCCCGGACAGTATTTTAAGGTTTTCCTCTGCTGCAACGGGAGAAATGCTGCCGTTGAACGTATGAGGTCTTTGCTGGTTGTAGTAGTCCATCAGATAGCCACCAA
>JANZNS010000012.1 GCA_025153445.1 Marinobacter sp. BGYM27
GGAGTACAACGATGAACGTCCCCACGATTCACTGGAAGACCTGACGCCATGGGAATACCTGGCGAAACACCAACGGGCGGAAAACTCTAATCAGCGGTGCAACTGAAACAGGGATGTTTACAACTCCTCCAGCACTGCTTTCAAGACGATGGCATTGTTATGCTCGCAGTCTTTCGCGCTGTAGATTAGCGTGATTCTCTTTTTGCCTGCGTTTTTCACAAGCGCTTTGAGAGTTTCCTGTTGCTCCTCCAGTTCTTTCCGATAGCGTTTGCAGAACGTTTGCCATCGTTTGGGATCATGCCCAAACCATTTTCGGAGCTCTGTTGACGGTGCAAGATCTTTTATCCAGTCGTCCAGTTCCAGTGCTTCCTTTTTAATCCCTCTCGGCCAGACCCTGTCGACCAGTACTCGGTAACCGTCATTCTTATTGATGTCGTCATATGCGCGCTTGCATTCGATCGTCATGAAGCACCTCGTTTGTGTGTCGATGCGTATCGTTGAGTAGTGTTTTACTTTTTCTTTAACCTGCACATCAAGTTTTGCAGGTTAACGCCGCTATTTGCTTTGTAGCTGGTGAATTGATGTACAGCAGTTAAGGTGAAAAAACCGTCTGCTTCCAGTAAAATGCGCTCGCCAAACACCCGCGTGACGCTTTCTTTGTGCGTTTTTTGCGACTTTCTTGTATCGCTTTCGGGATTTTTAGCCGCCCTGCTGATGGTTTTACCTGTGCGGATGGCCTGATGTTTGGCTTGTTTAATGGTTGTGCCCGCCCGGTCCAATGGTTAGTGACCCGGCTTTCCTTTTTTGTTTATTCACGCATGGATCGCCTGAGTAGCAGATGTGGAACTTTTATGTCGGTTAACACGAAGGTGTTCAACGCACAGTTCCACGATGTTTGATCAAGAGGATGTTTCTGCTTTATGCGAAAGACGCCCCGTGTACCGAAGAAAACCCGCCACTTTGTTGTAGCCAGCGTAATAGGCGCTGTGGCTGTTACGGGTTTATGGTTATCCGCTTCTTCCAATGCGGTATTGCTGCCATCTGACAATGCCACTACCACCGCTGATAGCAATGAACATCTCCAGCAAGATGTGGCCAAAGCGACTCAGGAAGCCAAGTCTGAGCCGGAAATGTCAGTCGCCACTCCGCAAGAGCCAATTGAACTGCTACCGGTTAGTTACGAAATTCAGCCTGGCGATACGTTGAGCGAGATTTTTGACGCCAACAACGTTCCGGCGAAAACCCTGCACCGTCTGTTGGAAGCCGATGCGGAATACCTGTCGCTCGAGACTCTGCGCCCTGGCACTTCCCTCACCTTTGATGTTGATAAACAGAACGCACTAAAAAGTATGTCGCTGCAGGTGGATCCGGCACGAACGGTCACCTTCACAAGGCAGGATGATGGATCCTTCATCCATGAAGAGCAAACCCGTCCCGTGCATTGGGAATCGGCAGCGATTGAAGGCGAGATCAAAGGCAGTTTTTATGGTTCGGGCCTGGCGGCGGGTCTTAGTAAAGCGCAGGTCGTTGAAGTGAGCCAGTTGCTCAAGGGTAAGCTGAATTTTCGTCGATCATTGCGTGCCGGAGACCGGTTTTCAGTGCTTGTTGGCCGTGAAATGATGGCGCTTGAAGCAACCGGTAACGACCGAATTGAAGCCGTCACCATTCATCGTGGCAAGACAACCTATAACGCTTTTCTGTTCAGCGACGGTAACTACTATGACGAAAACGGTGAAAGTGTGACGCCTGCATTCCTGCGCTGGCCGACTGCCAAACACTATCGCGTAACGTCTTCGTTTAATCCTGCAAGACTTCACCCCGTAACCGGTCGGCACGCACCTCACAATGGTGTTGATACAGCCGCGCCGATGAATACGCCCATCATGAGCACCGGCGACGGCATCGTTTCCCGCGTGGGCAATCATCCCTACGCCGGCCGGTACATTGTGATCGACCACAGCGGTACTTTCAAAACCCGGTATTTGCACCTGAACAAAGTACTGGTGAAGCGCGGGCAATCTGTGAAACGTGGTCAGAGAATTGCGCTTTCAGGTAATACCGGGCGGACCACCGGCCCTCACCTGCATTTTGAGTTCCACGTTCGCAATCACCCGGTTAATCCTTTGACCGCAGATATTCCAACGCTTGCCAAAGTACCGAAAGACAAGGTAACTGAATTCGAGAACCAGGTTCGTCAGCAGCTAGCCGCCATGCGCGTACCGTTGAGCTTCAAGCATCAATACGCTCGCGGGGAGCAAATGCCCGAAGCCGGGAGCGGCATTCAAACTGATATTTGGAAAAAGCAGTGTCAGCGCCCTGGCCAATGCCGTTACCACTGAGTGCAGCGAATAAAACGATGCGCTAAAAAACGCCCCTATTCAGGGGCGTTTTTTATTCAACCTGGCTAAAACAGCGCAATCACTCCCAATCGCTCAGCACGATTTTACCAATGCTCCCGCCCTTCTCGATTTCTGCATGTACTTTCCGAAGATTGGCCGCATTGATCGGTTTTACCACTTGATTGCAGGTTGTGACCAGTTCGCCAGCATCCACGAGTTCACCTATTCGGTTGAGCAGGTGCTGCTGCTCGATCATGTCGTCAGTCTTGAACATGGCGCGGGTGAACATGAATTCCCACACGATACCGGCGCTCTTTGTTTTCAGCGTATCCATCGCCAGCGGCTCCCGATTCTCGACGACACTGCAGATCATCCCCTGAGGGCGAATCAGTTGGGTCATGGCCGCCCAATGTCCGTCAGTATCATTGAGACACAGAATATAGTCGACAGTCTCGTAGCCCGCGGCCTTGAGCTCATCCGTTAGAGGCTTTCTGTGATTGACGATGGTATCGGCGCCCAGTTGCTTGCACCAGTCGCTCGTTTCCGGCCGCGACGCAGTAGCAATAACATCAAGCTTCGCCAGTTTTTTCGCTAACTGGATCGCAATAGAACCCACACCACCGGCACCATTTACGATCAGCAGAGATTTGCCCTCATCCTGACCGTCTTTGCTAATGCCCAGACGCTCAAACAACCCTTCCCAGGCGGTGATGCCAGTGAGCGGTAACGCCGCAGCCTGCGCAAAATCAAGGGAGGTCGGCATGGTGCCAACAATGCGCTCGTCGACGAGATGGAACTGACTATTGGTCCCCTGCCGGGTAACGTCGCCGGCATAATAAACGGAGTCACCAACGGCATAGCCAGTGACCTGATCGCCTATGGCAGTCACAGTACCAGCAGCATCCCAACCCAATACTTTGGGCTGCTCGGGGACTGCGTCCTTTGGTGCGCGCACCTTGGTATCAACCGGGTTTACGGAAATGGCTTTCACTTCCACGAGAATGTCATGACCTTTCGGTGCTGGTGTATCCAGCTCCAAATCGATCAGGCTATCCGGATCACTTATAGGCAGATAACGAGTCAGGCCAACAGCTTTCATATACGGGTCTCCTGGTTAAGTCAGGTGCTATAAAATTGATTTATCGATAAAAGCAGTCTGCGCCGGCGAGATGAACTGAAACAATGACGGGTTTCGCTGATACCGTTCATTAATCAGCGGGACTGGCGAAGCTGTACAATCAGTTGATTGAGGCCCGGGTCTGCGGGTGATCGCAGTAGTGCCCGCTCGGTCACGGCGATAGCTTGAGCCTTTTTCCCGGTGCTGTTCAGCGCTACGGCATAGACATAGCTATAGCGGCTCACATCAGGCGAATACTGCACCGCGAGCGCCAATTCATCCAGCGCTTTGCCGAGCTGCTTTTGACGGACGTGGAGCAAACCCAATGCATGGTGAAGTGCGGCGGCTTTGGGCTGGCGTTCGATGCCTTGCTGCAGCACGTCGAGCCCTTTGTCGTCCTGCTCTGTCGCCCGATAAAAATCCGCAAGATTTGCATAGGCCGGGGCGTAATCCGGATCGGTGGCAATCGCACTCCGGTAGGCGCGTTCGGCTGCATCCAGACGTCTCTGCGCCGCTTCGAATCCCCCCAAACTGACATGTGCCTGTGGCGTATCGGCAGCGAAAGCCAGCGTTGCCCGGTAATCGTTAGCGACATTACGCATCTGTCTGGCCTGCTCTGGCGACAGCGATTGAGCGGAAATATCGCGAAGTTGAGCCGCCGCTTCCAGGCGCACCGCTTTTACAGGATCATTTAGAAGTGGCAAGGCAACCTGAACACGTATAGATGCAGGCAAAGGCGCAATGCCCTCCAGAGCCCCCAATCGAACCAACGGATCACTATCGCGGGTAGCGGCCGCCAGACTTTGTAGTGTTCGTGGATTAGGCCAGCCTGACAATGCCTTGGCAGCGGTGGACCTGACGATAGCGGGCTGCGTGACGTCATCCAAGAGTGCACTCAGTCTCGCGCCAGCATCGGTGGCGTTGTGGCGTGCTGCACTGAGAATGTGAGCATAGTCATATTTCCCCTCAGGATCATGGCCGTACCATTCTCTCAGTTGTTTGGCCGCCCAGTTTGCAGACTGGGCGCTGTGACATTGGGTGCACGCGTTGGGCACACCAATATCCACCGAAAGCTGAGGTCGCGGGATCCTGAAGCTGTGGTCTCTGCGGGGATCAACCCCCATGTAGGTTTTGTCAGGCATATGGCAATCCACACACTGCGATCCGCTGTTTGCGCCTGATGTTTCGTGGAAATGATGTTGGGGGCTGTCGTACTCCGGGGTATGGCACTGAAGGCACACGCCGTTGTCGGCTGCTTTCAGTTCGAGGCTATGGGGATTATGGCAATCACTACAGGTAACGCCTGCGTTGTACATGGCGCTCTGGATAAACGAGCCATACACATAGACTTCACCGTCTATCTGCCCGTCTGCGTGATAGAGTCCAGCGTCCAACCGCGCAGGTTGGTAGCTGTCCATGAGCGGCTGACCTTTGCGATCATCCTCGCTGAGCTGGGCACGGCGGGAGTGGCAGGCTGCGCAGACCTGAATTTCAGTCTCAGTCACTCTGGGCGTGCTGCGCTCAGGCAAGCCTGATTTTTGATTCTGGCGCCAGTGAACGCCCTTTCGTTCGTTGAAGAGATGAGTCAGGCCGTAGTTCTTGAGTGAACCAAGCTCCTCTGACGAATCACCGCCCTGCTTTGCCCATTTAATGTGATCCGACCCTGGCCCGTGACAAGCCTCACAGGAAACATCAATTTCCGCCCACTTCGTGTCGTAGGTACGCGTGGTCTGATCGTAATTCTTCTCCAGGCCCGTGGAATGGCATTCTGCGCACATGAAGTTCCAGTTTTGCTGGGGTTTGGTCCAGTGTAGAGGGTCCGTATGAGTTATTTTCTGATCAGGATATAGATGGTACCAACGCTGCCCACCCTGCTTCGCAGGTCGCGAATCCCACGCAATCGTCAGCGCCTGCAAGCGACCACCGGAAAGTTCAATCAGGTATTGCTGAAGTGGATATACACCGAACGTATAGCGGATCTTATAAGTGGCAAGCTTGCCGTCGGGGCCGTCTGTCGAGACCTGAAACTGGTCACCCTTGCGGCTGAACGTTGTGCGGGTGCCGGCATAGTCAAACGTGGCATCGTCGAAATTACCCTCCACGGTCTCCGGCGTCGCAACCTGCATGGCGAGATCGTGGTGGGAGTCTTTCCAATTCTCGGCTTCGGTCTGGTGGCACGCTGCACAGTGGCTACCACCGACAAAAGAGGGTTCCGGTGGAGTGCTTTCGGTAACAGCAAAGGATCCATTCGACGCCAGTAACCCAATCAGTGCGATCAGGAAGGTGGGCATCGCGCGGCCGCCGGACTTCGCTATACGTTTAAGCCCGCGATGCATAAACACTGATGGGAAATGCATTAAGTAATGGGTCCCTGACATCAAGCGTTGAAAGGCGTTGATAATCGCCTCGTATCATTTTCCGTGCTGCTGATTATTACGCTTTCGTGGTTTTTGTTCTGAATTTGCCATGTTTTTTACTGACGCAAACACTCGTAACATGTGGTGGTAAAGCCTTATTTATAGACCATTTTCCATGGAGTGTCCTGCGCTGACTCCTTAAATCGGCAGTATTAACCTACAGGGAACTCCGCCTGAGCATAACGAACATGGGTCTTGCGGCGGACCGTCAGAATATAGCCCAGGGTTAGTGGCCCTACCCGTCCAATGAGCATGACCGCCATAATGATAATCTGGCCCCCGGCACCGAGATCGTCGGTGATACCGCGTGAAAGGCCCACGGTGCCAAAAGCCGATACCACTTCAAATGCGATATCCAGAAACGCGCCCTTCTGAATCACGCTAAGTGCAAGAATAGCGACAAAGATTGTCGCCATTGCAATCGTCGTCAGTGCCAGTGCTTTAATCACAACTTCTCGGGAAAGCGAGCGACGGAAAAGCGTGACGTTGAGGTTGCCGCGCAGGAACGAGCGGGTAGCGGCCATCATCACCACAAACGTGGAAATTTTGATACCACTGGCGGTCGAGTTCGGCGCGCCGCCAACAAACATCAATAGCAGGAACAACACACAGGTGCCCGATGTAAATGTGCCAACATCCAGTGTATTGAACCCTGCTGTGCGCGGCGTTGTGGCCTGAAACCAGGACGCCAGTAATTTATCGCCGAATGAATGCAAACTACCCAGCGTATCCGCGTTACCGTATTCGAAACTGAGAAACGCCAGAGTTGCAACGATATTAAGCACCAGGGTGGTGCTGAGTATCAGCTTTGCGTAGACCGAAAGCCCTCTCAGGCTGCGCTTCTGGATCAATTCCTGCACCACGAGGTAGCCAAGCCCGCCGGTAATCAGCAGCGCAGTAATCGTCAGTGACACCCCGGTGTGGGAGACATAGGCGCTGAGGCTGTCGGCAGACAGCGCAAACCCCGCGTTATTAAAGGCTGATATCGAGTAGAACAAGGCGTGATAGAGGCCGTTGCTCCAGCCCAGTTCCGGCACAAAAAAGCAGGCGAGCACCATCAAGCCAATGGACTCTACGACTATGGCGAATAGCGCTATCGAGGCCCCTGTCTGGGTAGTGGTGCTGAATGAGATCTGGTTGAACGCTTCTTTTGCGGCGAGCTGATGCCCGAGGCCAAGCTTGAAGCCAAGTGCCACTGCGGTGAGCACCGCAAATGTCATTAACCCGATACCCCCGAGCTGGATCAGTGTGAGAATGACAAGCTGGCCGAACAGCGTGAACTCGCTACCGGTATCTACCACGACGAGCCCTGTCACCGTCACGGCAGATGTCGCGGTAAAAGCGGCATCGATCCAGCTGATTGGAGCAATTGTGGCCCAGGGAAGTTTGAGTAGGCACGTACCCAGAATAATAAGTACCAGAAATCCCTCAATCAGCAATCGAGGGGGACTTATTCGCCGGGGGCCCGTTGATCCGGAACGCCGGGTTCGCGGCAGAATGGCGGGTGGCCAAAGCTTCATAGGTGGTCTGCGAATTTCCGGAGTTCGTCGAGTTGACCCACCAACACGACCTGATTGCCTTTGTGGAGCGTCACGTCGCTCGACGGGTTGGTTGACGTTGTTTTGCCCTGCTTCAGGAGTACTAATTCAACTTCGGCATCGGCCTTCTCGATGAGCGCATCCATCTGGCAGCCATCAAGATTATCGGAAACGATCAGCTCAACGATAAACTCTTCTTCACCCAGGCCAATATAATTGTTCACCATCGGGTAATGGAGTTCCTGCGCGACATGCGCCCCCATTTCAAACTCCGGGCCAATGACCCGCGTTGCGCCCAGGCGCTTGAGAATACGGTGGTGCTGGTTGGTGAGCGCCTTGGCCCAGACTTTTTTCACGCCGCGATCACGAAGCTGCATCGTGGCGAGGATAGCGGCCTCAATGTTGCGCCCGATCGCAACGACGCCGACATCGTAGTCGCCCACATTCAATTCATCGAGCACGCTTTCGTCAGTGACATCACCGATGACGGCATGCGTGATGCGCTCAGCCAACCGGTCGACTTTGACCTCGTCGGTATCAATGCCCAGTACGTCGTGCCCCATTCGCGTCAGCTCGGTGGCGATCGTTTCGCCAAAAACACCCAGTCCGATAATGACAAACTGTTGCTTATACATGGTAGGTAAGGTTCCTCCTGTTACCACTTAAACTGCCGCAAATGGATACCAATCTGCCGCTTAAGGCGCATGTTGTAAAAAGGCTGCGCTTGACCATGCGAAGTTGAAAATCCGCTCAGAATGCTCACTTACACTCAGTAAGCAACGCCTGTTCTGGAGTGGCCGCATTAGCTGACCATCGCTCGTGATGCATTGCAACGCCCACTAAAGTATCAGATGCAGCCAGCCGCTCGCATCAATACTCAAATATTACGAACATGACAGCCTTGCGATAACCGCTTCTCGTCGCCTGTCAGAGGCATTAACATACTGCGCGGATAATCCATTCAGTTGTTCGACTTTTATAAAACCGCTCAAGACAGGGACGCAGCAATGACGGAACCCAACTCCACCCTGAAACTCCGGGTCAAAACCTCTGACAGAATAGGTGGACCACAGGTTGAAGAAACCGTCAGCTATCGCTGGGATCGTATCGTCATCGCGCTGGTCGTCATCCTCGCCCTGGCGAGTGTCGCAATATGGGCCTGGCTTCAATGGCGTGACTCGACAGGTGACTCCCGACATACAGTGGCAACGGGGCCAATTCACTCGCAGCCGCTGATCATCGAGGAACATGAAACACCGGCTGACGCCGAAGCCTCCGAGGACGATACGCAAGACACTTCATCGACCGAGGCCCTCTCCCCCGCGCCCGTTACCGAGCGGCCGAACACCGATATCGGCGTTGCTGAGCCCGTTGATATATCACCGGAAGCGCCATCCGAATCAGTCCGGAATAGCAGCACCAATGAGGTTGTAGCGGCTGAGCCGGTCGAACCCGCCGATGATATCAGCGACCCGGAGAAAGAATCGGCGGCAGCAGAAGCGACTTCAAGCGACGATGAACTCGACAGCGAACCAACCGCCGCTGATGCGCTGGAGACAGGTGATGATTCGGGCATTGCAAGGGTATCCATTGATTCCAGCCACCTTCAAGCCGCAGGCCTGACCCGGGGTTTGAAAGATAAAGAACCTGTCGATCAGCTTCCTGCCGATCTTAAAATGAACGACAAGGGCGTGTTCCGCATTTATTTTTTCAACATGATGGCGGATCTGAAAGGGCAAACGGTCTTTCATAACTGGTACCTGAACGACAAGCGCGTCGCCCACGTGCGGATTCAGCCCTATTCCGATCTTATGCGGGCCTCAAGCGCGAAATACATTAATCGCAACATGCTGGGGCAATGGCGAGTTGAAGCCGTCACCGAACAGGGCAAAGTCCTGGGTAGTGGGCGCTTTACAGTATCCGAATAGACTGCAGGATTATTCTTGATCCAGCATAAAAAAGGGGCCGCTCTATTGAACGGCCCCCTGCTTCAGTTATCGCTTATCAAGACAATATCTCGCGATTATCTGACCCACTTATCCCCCCAATGTGTTGGTTCTTTTTTCTGCTGAACTTGCAACGATCTTGCACCGATAGCCGGCTCTGGCGTTTCAGCTGCTGCAATTTCATCGTCGATCACTTTGGTTGAGAGCGATAGCCAGCTGGTTACGAATGCTGCAGCATCCCCGTTGATCTCAAGCGCGAGATCATCCACGTTGGTGATGTCATCACAGGCTGAGTGATAGCAAGGGTCGTACGCGACGCCGGCTTCACCGCCGAACTTCGCAGCCTGCTCTTCGGTTTTGATGCCTTCAGCCCCGGTGAACAGACCGCCGAATGCGATGCCATCCTCAAAGAACTGGGCATAGTCAGACCGGAAGCTGATTTCGGTGCCTTCAAATGCGATTTCACGCAGGTTGAAGTACTTTTCGAAAAGGGCTTCCGTGGCAGCGGATCCTGGAGGCCCCGCGAGATCGAAGTCAGAGCCGTCGCCATCGTAGATGAAGTTGCCGAAATTCGGCGAGCCGATCATGTCGTAGTTGAGGTAGACCTTGATTTTGGCTTTCTCTTCATCACTCAGGCTGTTGACGTAATAGGTTGAGCCCACAAGACCGGCCTCTTCCGCACCCCACCAGGCGAACCGCACCTTGTTTTTGGGATAAGCACGCTTCATCTGCAGCGCCAGTTCCAGCAACCCTGCACTGCCTGAACCGTTATCGTTGATGCCTGCACCCTCGAATACCGAATCCAGGTGAGCGCCGGTCATCACGACGTTGTCCGGGTCGCCCCGTTTGGTTTGCGCGATCACGTTGAAGGTTTCCGTCTGCTCGCGCACTACATCGGCTACCAGCCTCAATTCAAGCTCCGACTGTGCAACCCAGGCAGCACCGATGTCATAGGTGGTGAATAACGCCGGAATCCCGCCGGCATAATCATCGCCCAGGGTGGCGCTGATAACCCCTTTACGGTCATCGGTATCGCCCTGATTAAAGATAACCACGCCAGCCGCGCCGGCAGCACCGGCATTCGACGCTTTCTGACCGAAGCTACAGGCACCCCGCTGTACCACGGCTATGGCGCCAGCCGGAAAATCGGCGAAATCTTCAGGCTCACAACCACTTGTGGAAGTATTGCCAGCGCCCAACTGGACATCGACAGGAACTGCCATACCGGTCACATCTCCGGGTTCGGTTTGCGACAGGTAGGTAAAGTCTTCTTCCCATACGTACTCCATCGGGGTTGGCGCTGTTGCCTGAAGCACACCGTCACCGGAAGGATAGAATGCGTTAAACGGGAAAGGCTGAACTGTCACGTCGTAGCCCGCGCTTTCCAGCGTCGACTTTACGTAATCAATAGATGCCTGATAGCCAGCAAGGCCGGCTGCCCGGTTTCCATCATTCGCCTGGGCAATGCCGTAAAGCATGTCGAGGTGATACTTGATGTTCTCCGCCTGCATACAGCGCGGCAACCCGAAGGGGGTGCTATTCAAGATGCCGAACCTGCACTCAAACCGACTGATATGATCCGGGCTCCAAAAATCGTTGAGTAGATCTGCGGTCGATTTGTGGCCGGAGTCGGCCTGTGCAGTAATAGCGAAAAGAAGGGATCCTAAAGCCAGGGTATGGCTTGCGGTGCTTATTTTCATTGATGTTCTCCAGTCCTGGGAGTTTGTTATTGAGCCCGCTTGTGGCGGGCTTTCACCGCGGGCGCCCTGAATGCGAATGCACAGAGCAACCCGGACACCACTGCTTCCTTCGGTGCCAAGGGGAAGATTAGTAGTGCTTCCGGAGGGCTTCCAGCCGAAAAACATTACCAATTGAATTAAACAACGCGTCTGCTGGATAACCTGCTGAATAGGCTGTGTTAAAGTAGTTCCGATATTGTCACGGGAGTCCAGAATGCCATCAAAATTGATCCAGTTTGCCGAGAGCCTGCCCAAAGCGGAACTGCACATGCATCTTGAAGGCAGCCTTGAGCCCGAGCTGATGCTGGAACTGGCACAGCGAAACGGCGTCACCCTGCCCTACAGCAGCGTGGAAGATATTCGAAAGGCCTATCAATTCGCCAACCTTCAGGAGTTTCTGGATCTCTATTATCAGGGAATGTCAGTGCTCCAGACCGAGCAGGATTTCCATGACCTGACGATGGCCTATCTGTCACGAATCAATCAGGACAATGTCATCCACACCGAGATTTTCTTTGATCCCCAGGGTCATCTGGAACGGGGTATTGCGTTCGAAACCCAGTTCAACGGTATTGTCGGGGCGCTCGAGAAAGGCAAAAAAGAGTTTGGAATCAGCTACCGGCTCATCATGTCGTTTTTGCGTCACCTCAGTGAAGAAAGTGCGTTTGAAACGCTGGAGCTCGCCATGCCGTTTCTCGACAGAATTGATGGCGTCGGTCTCGACTCCTCTGAGCAAGGACATCCACCGGAAAAGTTCGCCCGTGTTTTTGCCCGCTGTCGTGACCTGGGGCTCCTCATTACCGCCCATGCCGGCGAGGAAGGGCCGCCGGAGTACGTCTGGCAAGCTCTGAACACGCTTCACACCGATCGTATTGATCATGGCAATCGGGCGCTCGAAGACACCGAACTGGTTAAAACCATCTCAGACCGGGGCCTGACGCTGACCGTATGCCCTCTGTCGAACCTGCGGTTGTGCGTGGTCGATGACATGGCGGATCACCCGCTGCTGACCATGCTCGATTCCGGTTTGCGGGTGACGTTGAACTCCGATGATCCCGCTTACTTCGGTGGTTACGTCAACGATAATTTCCGCGCGATTATCAATCATCTGCCAATCACTGAAGACAATATCATTCAGTTGGCGCGCAACAGCTTTGAAGGAAGCTGGCTCTCCGTAGCCGAAAAAGCGGATTGTCTGGACCGGCTTGATAACACGATCCAGGCACTTCGCGCCGGATAGATTTCGGACTAAAACATAGGTCGGCTCACGCGACCTGGCCGGTGGATTCGCGAACAGGACTGGCCTATACATAAAGACCTCTCAGTCAGGAATTGATTGAGAGGCTTGCGCTAATAATCAGGGAACGAGCTATGCGATACTGGCTTATAGCAAACCCGAAGGCTGGCAATGGTGCTCGTGGCGCAGACTTCTGGCAGAAGCACCTTGAAGAGGCAGGGATAACGGCTATCAACCGTTGCACCCTGGATGATCAGGATTGGGTCAATCAGGTAAATGAAACGGACTGCCTGTTGGCGGCGGGCGGTGACGGCTCAGTTAACGCATCGGCCAGACTTTGCCTGCAAACCGGCGCGACGTTAGGGATCTTACCCTCTGGAACCGCAAATGACTTTGCTCGCAACCTTGGTTTGCCAAGCCAACCCAAGGCCATTTGCAAACTAATTGCCAGCGGCCACAACCAGCTTATCGACGTGGCCAGGTTCAACGATGAAATTTTTCTCAATGTTGCCCATGTAGGCTTGGGCTCCTGGCCTGCGCGCCAAGCGACCGGACAAACCAAGAAAGCCCTTGGCAAATTCAGCTATGGCGTCAGCCTGCTGCAAAAGGCTGTGGCTTATCGTGGCTTTCGCGCGGAAATACAGTGTGAAAACGGGCTGACTTCAGGGCGGTGGCTATCAATTGCGGTTGCAACGGGGGCCTTTTATGGTGGCGGCAATGAAATCCCCGAAGCCTCTGCCAATGACGGACAGCTTGATGTCATGGCTGTGCGCCCCCGCTCCCTCATTCGGCTGTTCGTAACGTTTGTCGCCGTTCGCATTATGCGACGCTCGCCAAAAAGCACTCATACGCTGGTTCAGATCAAAAGTCGCTGGTGCAAGATCGACACCACCAAACACAAAGTCATTACCGCCGATGGCGAAGTCATGGGTCAAACCCCTCTCGACATTCGGTGTCAGCCTGCTTGCCTGCGTGTGATTTGCGAAAAGGTGGTGAGCACTTGAGCCCACTTGAACATGCGCCTTGTCCGCCGAAACCTGTTAAACAACACGCCTCTTCTGGGTTACTCATTCTTGCCTATAGACTGAAAAAAAACGCTCTAACCTGATGTCACTCACGGGTTAGGGTTTTAACTATCCATATTTCAATTTAATATTGTTAATCTCTACACAGCGAAACTCTATTTCAAAAGGATATCAACATGCCTGCTTCAGCCTGCTCTTCACTGGTCCGCATGTTTGCGATTGCAGGCATGGCTGTGGTTTCGACGGCTTGTGCCACCAACGGTGGCATTACCGTGAAAGGAGCGGATGATGCTCTGAGCAAAAAGGTTGAAATCACCTCCAACATGTTTTTCCTGCCGGCCAACGGCTATCCGGATCCTGTTGATTATTATTTTGTAAGTAATATCGTCAAAGCGACCGGTGAAACCAACTATCAGATCAGCTATGCGGTCAATAGTGATAGCTGGAGAAACTGGGATACATTGACGGTTGATACAGGTGGCCAGACGTTCACGTCGAGCATTATCTGGACGGGTGAGGATATGAGCTGTACCGATTACGGCTGCCACTATGCCAAGCTGGGTACGTCGCCACTTTCCAGAGAGCAGCTTCAGGCGATTGCGAGTGCGACTGAACAGCCAGAGGCGTCAATTGGATCACCGAAAACCAGTGAGGCGCTGCCCTTCAAGTTGCTACCCCAGGAAGCACAGGAAGTGCTTGATCGGATCGAGGCAGTCAGTCCAACAAAATAATATCGTTTTCCGGGTGCCCGGTTGAGGCACCCTGCTCTCCCTCCTAACTCAATGCCTTGCCCCATCTTTGCTGCTACCCAGCTCTCGCTGGCAGTGCTTCATCGGCGTTCAGTGACGAGCCGATCGAGACGTAGGCGTTGACGATCATCGAATAAACGATGGCTTCCTGCGACAACTGCCAACACCGTGCCAAAACCTGAGCCAACAGTGACGGTGAGCATGATCAGAATCTGGTACTTCACGGCCAGCAATGGTGAGGTGCCTGCCAGAATCTGCCCCGTCATCATCCCGGGGAGACTCACTATACCGGCTGCAGCCATCGCGTTAATCGCCGGCATCATCCCGCTGCGCATGGCTTCCCTGCGGATATCGCCAATAGCTGAATCAGCCGTTTCTCCAAGCATCAGCCGGCTTTCGATAACGCCACGTTGCTGCCAGGCCGTTTCGGTCAGCCGGTCAAGGCACAAGGCGACACCCGTCATTGTATTGCCCAGCATCATACCGAGCAGAGGAATAGCGTACTGGGGTGAGTACCAGGGCGTCGGCCCAATTACGGCCAACGCAAAAATGGTGACCGAAAACGAGGACACAAACATAACGCCTGTGCCAATGCCGTAGGCCCACCAGCCTGCAAGGCGCCGCTTCTGACGAGCCATCACCTCCCTGCCCGCAAACAGCAACATCACTAGCGCAACGAGCGCGATCCAGAGCGGAGAGGTTGACGCGAAGAGCGACTCAAGAATCAATCCAACAAGGCTGAGCTGCACAAATGTACGCCCGCCCGCGATGATCAGTGATTTGCCAATCCCAAGCCTGAGGCAATGAGATAGCACACCCAGCATAAGCACAAGCGAGGCAACGATCGCCAGCTTCCAGGCTGGAAGTTCTATCGCTCCCATCATGACGCGAGCACCTTTCCATCCCGTATCTTCAGCTGACAATCTGCCACACGCTCAGCCTGCGCCGGGTCGTGTGCAACCCAGACAATAGCGATCGACTGTTCGATAGCAATCGCCCTGAGCCATTGTTCTATATGAATCACATTATCGGGGTCGAGATTCGCAGTCGGCTCGTCCAGCAACAACACCTCCGGCTTTCGTGTGATGGCTCTGAGTAGCGCCAGGCGCTGCTTCTCACCCGACGATAACCTGTCGATCTGCCACTGATCCGTGGCATCCGCGAGCCCCACTGCCCGGTAATCGACCTCTACTCCCTCCGGAAAATGATCAACAACCCGATCAAACCACCAATGGCTTTCAGCGGGTACCATCATCACCCTTTGGCGCCATTCCTGTGGCAGGCACTCAGACTGGTTTGTTCCGCGCCAATATATATCGCCACCGTGAGGTTCCAGGTCTGCAATCGCACGCAGCAGGCGCGACTTACCGGAGCCGGACGGACCTCCAAGTGTGGCGACGGCCCCAGCCGGCACTTCAAAGCTAATCCCTGCAAGCCCCCCAACCGAAACATCACAAAGACGAAGCGTAGCCGGCTGGCCTGCATGGCGCGTTTGTTTCATGCTGGGTACCCATCCCATAATAAGACTCGACAACCGCGACGCATTGATCCCGATAATTGAATGCCATCACAATGCCTTAAAAAGTAGGCTAAGATTAGGTTTCTGCTCGCTAATTTACAGCGACGCGGATAAGCTTTCATCTCCAGTTTTCCAGCCTGAAGCGACGTTGCCTGAATGAAGAATCTCGCACCCGTCACATTTATTGTGAGCATTATGCTCGTGCTGCTTAGCATCTTCATGACGGTTCCTGTCCTGGCGCTCGGGGCCGAAGGAAGCCAGAACCCCACCGCATTCTCCTATCCTGCAGCTGCAATTATGGCGGTGGCACTCCTCGGGCTGTTTCTGACGCACGACAAACCACATCGGCTGCAGCCGCGCTTTATGTTCGTGCTGACTGTCAGCAGCTGGTTGCTGATCGCCTTGCTGTGCGCCGTACCGCTTTATCTCAGTAACCTTAACCTTTCCTGGACGGATGCGGTTTTTGAGAGCTTTTCGGGGATTACAACAACCGGTTCGACTGTCCTGAGCGGTCTTGATCTGATGTCCCCGGATATTCTGCTCTGGCGATCAATCATCCAGTGGATTGGCGGTATTGGCATTATCGGGATGTTCGTCGCGGTACTGCCATTCCTCGGCATCGGCGGAATGCGGCTTTTTTCGACTGAATCGTCGGAGTGGACCGACAAAGCACTACCCCGAATGAAAAGCCTGAGCCGTGGCCTTTTGTTTGTGTATACAGGTTTCACCGTGCTCTGCACGCTGGCTTACTGGGCGTCGGGGATGAGTTTTTTCAATGCCGTTAACCACGCGTTTACGACGATTTCGACCGGCGGCTATTCAACATCTGACAGCTCCATGGCGCAATTCGGATCCGAACTTATATTGCTGGAGGCGTCAGTTTTCATGGCCCTCGGTAGCATGCCGTTCTTTCTGTTTGTACGGGAGCTTCACGGCCAGCACGGCGTGCTCTGGCGCGACCAGCAAGTGCGCATGTTTCTGCTCATTCTTGTATCCGCAGCTCTGGTGCTCACGCTTTACCGGTTGTGGAACCACGAAGATCACCCCTTTCGCCTGTTCGTCCACGCGCTGTTCAATGTCACATCCATTGTAACCACGACCGGGTACGCGTCTGAGGATTATCAGCTTTGGGGGCCCTTTGCGGCCGTGGCTTTCTTTTTCCTTACATTTGTCGGCGGTTGTTCGGGATCAACCAGTGGCGGTATGAAGGTATTCAGGTTCCAGCTATCAGTGATGGTATTGCGTGAGCAGTTCAAGCGGCTGCTTCATCCCCGCGCTGTGTTGACCCGGAACTTCAACGGCAGAGCGGTGAGCGACGAAATCATCGCCTCGATGATCGCTTATGTTTTCATGTTTCTGATGAGTCTTGCAGCGATGACGCTGCTGCTGTCACTGATGGGAATTGATCTTACGACCAGTCTGACGGGTTCGTTGACGGCACTCACTAATGTGGGACCCGGTCTGGGCGAAACCATTGGGCCTGCGGGCAATTTCGCTATTCTGCCGGACATGGCCAAATGGGTACTGAGCATCGGGATGATATTGGGACGTCTTGAATTGCTTAGTGTGATTATTCTGTTCTCGCCATCATTCTGGCGTAGCTGAATCCGTTTCGACTGTCGAGTCTGACGGGTTCGGGCGGGCGTCATCGCGGGTCGCCTCTATCCGTTGCCGCCCCGAATCATCGGGTTCCAATGCCGTCACGAACAACACGCTCTTGGCCAAAGCTGATGCCGCGATCAACACAGCTGTGATCAGCAGGATTCTGCCCAACATCTGCTTTGCGGATGGTCGTTTGCTGAACGGCAAAGGTTCTTTCCTCCAGCTCCCCTTCCCGGCACGATCGCCGGGGCAACATCTTGCTTGCCCCCGGTCGTGCCTTGTTGGCTTCAGGCCAGTTTCAGATGCTTCGTTATAAACTGGCCAATATCCAGAATTTCCTCAAGACTCACACTGTGGTCCATTGGATAGGTCTTGTAACTCGCCTCGTACCCCATATCGGTCAGGGTTTGCAGGCTCAGGCGTCCCAGGCTTTCAGGTACAACCGGGTCATGTGTTCCATGATAGATCCGGATTGGTATCTCGCGATTGCACTCCGTCACCTGAATCGTTTTGGCGGTAGCGAAGTAAGTCGATAACCCCAGAATGCCGGCGAGTCGCTTGGAATAAGCCAGTCCAACCTGGTAAGCAACCGCACCACCCTGAGAAAAGCCAGCGACAATGATGCGCTCGCTGGGCACACCGCGGGCAATTTCTTGCTCGATCAATTCGCCGACTGCATCCGCCGAGCGCATCAATTGCGCCTCATCAACGGTGCGATCAATATCCATTGCCTTGATGTCGTACCAGGCCGGCATTCGCATACCGCCATTAATGGTGACCGGCAATTCCGGCGCGTGCGGAAATACAAACCGGACGGCAGCATCAGCCGGGAGCCGGAGCTCAGGTACTACAGGTTCAAAATCGTGCCCGCTGGCACCGAGTCCGTGGAGCCAGATGACCGATGCATTGGGTGATGGACGGGTTTCAATTTCTATCGTCTGGAGTTGGGTCACAGAAGCCTCTTCGCCGGTCATGTTGATAAGTTGAAAGGTCAGGAACCGCGATTGTAGCGAATCCAGTAAGGGGTCTCATCCCGGGGCTTATCCCGGGCAAGTTCTATGTTTCGCGCTTGAACATGGTGAATCAGTTCAGGGAAGAACCTCAGGAAATGAGCTTCGAGCTCATCGTGAAGAGGTTCGATTTCTTTGATAACGCCGCCGAACGCATTTTGGAAACGGATACGCTCTGCCACCCGGTCAAGCGCACTCCCGATATTGTAAAAATCGCTATACGCCGTGAACCAGTCATGACGGATAATCCGGCCAACAACCTGGGCCATGCTCGCAGGCATCAATGATCTGCCTTTATCGAGATCGCTATAGATCAATCGAATAAAGTCATCAAAAGGCAGGCTGGAATATGTCGACCAATGCCGGATCAGAAAATGATCGTAGAGCACATCCAGGGCAATCCCGGAGAAGCGTCGGCGTTGTGACGAGAACAGCTCACGGGATTGCGCCACTTCCGGATGCCGGTCAGTAAAGGCATCGACAGCCCGGTGATTGGCCAGGCCCCGCTGTATATCAGGCGCCAGCTGGTCCGTTCTGACGCCCTTGGCAAAATCGCCCAACAGGTTGCCAACACGGGACTCGGTTGTCGGTTGTGCCAGAAACAGATGGGCCAGATGATTCATGACAGCCTCGGAACCTAAGGCTCGTCGGGATCCGGCAGAGTCGCATTGAACGCGCTGGCTACCGGGTTGGCATACATTGCCAGCAAGAACGGATGCAGTGCCTCATCTGCTGCCGCCAGGCGCCGTTCCAGCTCCGTGCGAGCCGCCTCAATCTCAACTTCAGAATAGGCTTCGGCCGTTTCCAGGGATTCCGGTACCTGGGGCGCTGTGAAATGGCTCAGACGGTGCACCTGGCTCAGGTCGTAGGCTGCAATATTGGAGGCATGCAGATGGTAATGCTGATGCATCTCGCGATCGATCCGGGCAGCAAGTGCTTTCGGTGTCTCGGGCGAATCCTTGATGGGCTCGCCAAAATGGACGTGCACATGCCCTTTGTACTCGGTAAGCCCCTGCACAATCTGTTGCGTGTCTTCGTCCGCCTTTTTTTCATAACTGCCGGTGCGCGCTCTCGCTTCAAGCTCGCGTGCTTTTGCGAGATCACAGGGATCATATTCATAGGCAATCGAGACAGGGACGATGCGCAGTGCGTTCATTGACTCGCTGAACGATACGCCGCTTTTCTTCTGGCTCATGTAGAACATCTTGATGATCGCCGGATCCGTGATATCCAGACCATCTTTCGCCCGCCCTTCACGCTGTGCAATCCAGATGCTGTGGTTATCCTCAATCGAGTGGTGGATAAACGCGGACAAGGTCTGGTAGGTATCCCGCATTTCCCGTGGGCTGGACATATTCCGTTTGACCACAAAGCTCTTGTTAAGTCGCATCATTTCGGCAAACAAACGGTTTTTCAGCAAGTTATCGCCAATAGCGATGCGGGTGGTGCCGAATCCGCTTCCGTGCAACAGATAATTCACCACCATCGGATCAAACACGATGTCCCGATGGTTTGAAATGAACAGATATGCACCATCCGGATCGAGCCCATCCAGGCCTGACTGCGACACATGGGAAGTGGTCTTATCAATCAGTTGGCTGACATACCCTGCAAGCTCTTCCTGCAGTGCATCAATCGACTTAACACTGCCAAATTGCCGCGCCATCCAGCGCTTCGTGAGAACACGAGCGACACCCGGGGCCAGTCTGGTGAACGTGGGCGCTTTGAAACGACCAATCAGGTCAAGGAACTCGCGATCATTGATCAAGCGGTCCAATGCGGCCGGAGCTTCGCTGTCTTTGTAGGGCCGAATCGCCTCGAATGCCTGCATGGTGTCCTTAAATAGACGTTTGGAATTGGCGCCATTGTAGCGCGCATTGCCAAGATTCGTAATTTTCGTGTCAGGGCGACACCTTCGCCCTACCTGCACCTAACCTCTTTGGAGGCCCTGCCGAGCCGGCCAAGTGCTCCGCATTGTACATATCTGAGAGGCTTATTGCCCAAATAAGCAGGCTGGTCGGTGCCCCGGATTTCCCAGGCCTGCCTTAAGCTTCCGGGAGGCGAATCTGGTATGATCTGCTGCGGTATTTTGTGGCATTTGTTTCCGGCACCTCCATTGCCTCGTATAGCCATCGACTCTTATTCACCGACACTCAGGTCTACCTATCCATGCCACCACTGGCTGCGCCCACATCGCCCAATCCCGACGCCCTTCGAGCCAAGTCAGCTGACGTACTGCACAAGGTTTTTGGCTTTGAGTCTTTCAGGGCCCTGCAGGGGGATGTCGTTGACGCGATCGTTCAGGGTCGGGACGCACTGGTGCTAATGCCAACCGGGGGCGGTAAATCCCTGTGCTATCAGGTGCCGGCGCTTGTGCGCCCCGGGGTGGGTATTGTGATTTCGCCTCTGATCGCGCTGATGCAGGATCAGGTAGCCGCGCTGAATCAGCTTGGAGTCCGGGCCGCTTTCCTGAACTCAACACTCTGGCCAGACGAAGCGCGGGATATTGAGAATGCCTTGCTCAAGGGCGAACTGGACCTGCTTTATTGTGCGCCCGAGCGGTTATTACAGCCCCGGATGCAACAGCTTCTCCATCAGGCACCTTTGGCCCTGTTTGCGATCGATGAAGCCCACTGCGTTTCCCAGTGGGGTCATGACTTCCGTGAAGATTATCTCGGGCTCGACATTCTGGAACGTGAATTTCCCGCTGTTCCAAGGATCGCGCTCACCGCCACTGCCGATGAGCGCACGCGCAAAGAAATTGCCACGCGACTTCACCTGACCGATGCACAGCATTTCATCAGCAATTTCGATCGTCCCAATATTCAGTACCGTATTGCCCAGAAGGACAATGCCAACAAGCAATTGCTCGACTTTATCAAGCAGGAACATGACGGTGATGCCGGCATTGTCTATTGCCTGTCTCGCAACAAGGTAGAGGCAACAGCGCGCCTGCTGAGCGATAAGGGTTATCGTGCGCTGCCCTATCACGCAGGCCTGCCGGCTGAACAAAGGGCTGCGAACCAGGAGCGTTTCCTGAGGGAAGACGGCATTATTATCGTGGCGACCATTGCCTTTGGCATGGGCATCGACAAACCGGATGTCCGCTTCGTGGCCCATCTTGATTTGCCTAAAAGCATCGAAGCCTATTACCAGGAAACCGGGCGCGCAGGCCGGGACGGCGCCCCTTCGACAGCCTGGATGGTCTATGGCTTGCAGGATGTCATCAAAATCCGCCAGATGCTTGAGGGCTCACCCGGCAACGATCAATTCAAACGGGTTGAACGCGATAAACTCAACGCAATGCTGGGGCTTTGTGAAATCACATCTTGCCGGCGTGAAATGCTGCTGCGTTATTTTGGCGATATTCTGGAAAAGCCTTGCGGCAATTGCGATACCTGCATTGAGCCACCCCAGACCTGGGACGGCACCGTGGCTGTTCAGAAAGCGCTGTCCTGCGTATTCCGAACCGGCCAGCGTTACGGGGTCAGCTATCTGATCGATGTCCTGCGCGGAGCTGATAACGAGCGAATCCGCTCTCAGGGGCATGACAAGGTCAGCACGTTCGGCATAGGTGAAGATCTGTCCTCTAACCAGTGGAAAAGCGTCTTTCGCCAACTTGTTGCCAATGGGTACTTGCAGGCGGATGCCGAAGGTTTTGGCGGCCTCGTGCTGACTGAGCTTTGCCGCCCTCTGCTGCGCGGTGAAACGACCCTGCAGCTGCGAAAAGACCCGGATAAAAAGCGAAGTAAACGTAATGGGTCGGGCAGCCGCAAGTTTGAAGTCAGTGATCCAGATGGATGGGAGGCGTTACGGGCGTGCCGTAAACAACTGGCAGATGATCAGGGCGTACCGCCCTACGTGATTTTTCACGATGCGACTTTACTTGAAATCCTGGAACGCCGGCCGCGGTCTCTGGACGCAATGGCCGATATCAGTGGTGTTGGCCAGGCTAAACTCGATCGTTATGGGCAGGCGTTTCTCGACACACTTGAATCGATTACGCCTGCCTGAACCTGACCTCATTCAAGCCCGGTAAATCCTTTCTTTTTTACGCGATAGTGAGCTGTGGAGCGGGCGACGATCTCGCCTGTTTCATCTCGCAACTCGCCGGTCAGCGTAAAGACCGCCCTTCCAGTAGCATCCGATTCCTCACGGATTCTCGTTAACTCTGCATCGGTGAGGCTCATTTCAACAATGACGTCAGTGTCTGACGGTTTCAGAAATGCCAGTGTCATTTCTTTCAGGATGGGTACGTATGCCGGCCCAAGATCAAACAGGGTCAGAACCCCACCCGGGATCTCTGCGACCACAAAATAGGCCCCGGCATAGAGGCTGCCAAAATGGTTTTTGTTGCCTTTGATGGCGATTCGCGCCCGCACATAACCGGTCCGCACCTCTTCCACCGCAAACCGGTTTCGGGGCGCAAACGGAATAGCAGAGCCCACCAGCCGATTAACAAACGCATAGCCACCCCGTCGCTTTAGCCAGATAACCGGCTCGCTCAGTCCGTTGTCGGGGCCAAGTTCTGCTAACCAGTTCCCGGTTAAATCAATCATTCGGTCCATTATCTTCATGGATTTACCTTTCTTTACTTATTATGGGTTCAGCTAGCCCATTGCGGCGCTACAATAATACCAACAAGCTCTTGCTGTCACGGGCGCCACACGGTTTGGCAAGTCGCGCACTGAGCCTGGGTTTTCTGATGCATTGCATAGGATATGCTGCTTTGTCGCAAAAGGATCGATACAAACCGCTGTTGCTCGCTCGCTTGCCACAATCGGGCTGTTGGCGCCATTTTTGGCATTGTTCGTCTATGAGCATCCGGAATCGCCCTGCCCGCAATCGTTGGCGGCTCTTTTTGCTAACGGCGCTGGTGCTTTGGCTGCCCGCACACCAACCGCTCGCAGAACAGGTCCGCGCACTGCCGACCACCTCGGTGATCCTCTGGTATCGCAACTATGATAGCCCTGCGATCAAGGCATTGCTGGATCTGGCGCTCAGAAAAACACCCGAGTACGGCCCCTATCGCATCGTCCGCAGCAGCGACATGAACCAGGGCCGGGTCCTCAAAGAGCTTCAAAACGGAAACTCATCAGTCGTTCAACTTGCCAATGTCGCATCAAGCCCTGAACGTGAAGATGCGCTTCTTGCCATTCCCATTCCTATAGATGCTGGCCTGCTGGGCTATCGCGTCTGCGTAACGACCCGCAACATGCTTGAGCGCTTCAAGGGAATCAATCGACTGGCTGACGTCAGGGAGCGCAATATCCGCTTTGGGCAGGGCCGCCACTGGCCCGATACGCGTATCCTCAGAGCAAATGGGCTGGATGTTGTGACCCACCCGCGCTTTGAAACGCTGTTTGACATGCTCGAAGCCGGCCGCTTCGAGTGCTTTGCACGCGGCGTAAGCGAAGTTGCCTTTGACCTTGAGCTCAAGAACAATCCGGATCTGGTGGTCGAGCCGGATCTTCTATTCAGCTACATCATGCCGTCCTATTTCTTCGCAGCAAAACACGATCATGTTTTGGCGATGCGAGTGCAGCTTGGGCTGGAACGGGCGATTATGGATGGCAGCTTTGCAGTGTATCTGGATACCTTCTACGCCAAACCTATCGAAGACCTGAGTTTGTCATCCAGAACTGTTTTGCACTTGGGAAACCCATGGTTACCCGCCGAGCCAGGCGAGTTGGGCGACGAAGTCATGCAGCAAATGCGGATGCGGATCCAATTGGGTCAGTAATCAGTTTAACCTTTTAAACGACAAAAGCCCGGACAACGCTGTTCTTTCAGCATCGTCCGGGCCCAGTGGGTTAGACCCTGGTTGAATACAGCGGCCCGCTATACCTTGAAGCGCGAGACGTTCCGTTGCAGGTTGCGCCCGATATCATCAATTTTACCGCTATAGACATCGTTTTCGCTGGCCGCTGCTGCAGCCTCCTGCCCCTGATCTGCAATCCGGTTGATTGAGGCATTCAGCTCTTCGGAAACCGATGTTTGTTCTTCGGATGCGGTCGCGATCTGAGTCGTCATATTGCTGATCGACGTAATCGCTTCAGCAATGCGGTTCAGAGAGTCCATTGCATCCTGAGCCTTCTCCATGCTGACGTTCGACACAGCTCGCGATGCCTGCATCACGTTTACCGCGTTGGCTGCGCCTTTCTGCAGCCGGTCAATCATCGCGTTGATTTCTTCTGTGCTGTCATGCGTGCGGCGTGCGAGGTTGCGCACTTCATCGGCAACCACGGCAAAACCGCGCCCAGCATCGCCCGCCCGGGCAGCCTCAATCGCAGCATTCAGCGCCAACAGGTTGGTTTGCTCAGCAACACTCTGGATAACTTCAAGAATACTGTTGATGTCAGTGACATCCTGACCCAGGTGCTCAACCACGTCCGCCGCAGCGCCGATTTCCGATGCAAGACGTTCAACTGCATCACGGGACGCTTTAACGGTCTCCTGCGTCTGCTGAGCGTCATGATCTGCCCTGGTTGAGGCGTCAGCGGTTTGCTGCGCATTCTGGGCGATCTCGTTGGCAGCGGCAGACATCTCGTTGATGGCGGTCGCCACCATATCGATCTCTGTCTGCTGACCTTCGACGCTCTTGCGGCTGGCGCCGGCGGTTTGTTTCAGAGAACCCACAGCATCACTCAGCTCAATCGCACCGCGCTGAACGTCGCTCACCACCGATTGAACGTTCGTAATAAAAGCATTGAAGCTGGCAGCGGTCTGACCAAATTCGTCATTACTTTCCATTGCCAGACGCTGGGACAAATCGGCATCACCACTGGCGATATCAGCCATGGCGTCGCGCAGTGAATGCACCGGTTTCATCAGAATACGGATCGCGATATTCACCAAAACCAGTGTCAGCAATACCCCGACAGCCGCGATGATCACGCCCGTGATCCGCGCACTATGAATAGGCGCCATAATGAGATCGTCATTGGCAACAGCGCCCAGGTACCAGTCAACACCACGGGCTCCTTTGATCTTGTGGAAACTGACTCGCCAAGTCGCATCGTCAAACTCGTAAAGGTGTGCTGCGCCATCAAGGCCTGGCGCTTCTCCAATCATCGCCTTTACGTTCTTGCCGATCAGCTTACGGTTTGGGTGATACAGAATAACGCCATCACTATTGATCAACATGGCGTAGCCAGTCTGGGCGAGTGTCGCTTCAGCAAGAATCTGCTCGATACTTTCCAGCGTAATGTCGCCGCCTACGACGCCCCTGTAATTGCCGGCGTTTACGGGTGCTACTGTAGACAGAATCATGCTATTGGTCGAAGCATCAACATAAGGTTCGGTGAATGTCGCCTTACCCGAATTCTGCCCAAGCTTGTACCACGGGCGAGTACGGGGATCATAGCCAGCAGGCAGGGTCGAAGCACTTTCCGCCGTAGGCATTAGCATCATGCCGTCTGAGCGACCAACATATACATCCTTGAAGCCTCCGCCGCGGGTCGCTAATTGCAACTGCGTCTGCGCTTGATCATCATCAGTCGCATTTACCAACGCCGTAGCAGCCGCTTCGGTAACATCTAGTCGGCCATTCAGCCAGACCGCGACGCTGGCCGTATTCTGGGCGATGGCATCATCAATCATGGCTTCAACGTACGTATCCGTCGTGCTCATCAGCCGCCGATCGCCAATAAAGGCATAAACACTGATAACCAATACAAGAAGTACCGCGACGGTAGCGAGGAGCTTCTGGCCAAAAGAAAAGTTGCGCATGTGTGGGATCCCTGACGGATAGTCCAATTATTGTACGTTCAGCACCGGTAGTAGCTGCCTGGGCGGAGACGAGGCATTGCCCGACTTGCGCCCTATGAATGTTTGAATCGGCTGACACTGGAATAACTTTAGGAAATGCAACTAGTGATTTGTTTGAAATCCGGCGGCGCGCCGGAAAGCAAAGCAAAAATTAGAATAGCCAATGGACTTAATCAGGGGTTCTTTGATTCGATCTGTTATCCTGAGAGCCACTACATTCGCTGATTTATCGCGGGAGACCTGCCGGAATGGCTCATGAAGAACTTCATTTGAATCTCCGTAACCTCACTCTTGAAGATTACGGTCCGCTCAAGATCCTGATGGATCGAATTTATGATGACATTGGCGGTGCATGGCCCAAGGACACCATCAAAGCACTGGTCGAACAGTTCCCCGATGGACAAATCTGCATAGAAGATAATGGTGAGCTGATCGCCGTTGCGCTCACGGTGAGCGTCCAGTACGAGCGCTTCAGTAACCCGCATACCTATGATGACCTGATCCTCAAAAACGAAAAGATCTGGCACAACGCCAAGGGCGACGCGCTCTATGGACTGGATGTTTTCATCCACCCGGATTATCGCGGTTACCGTCTTGGGCGCAGGCTTTACGAAGCCCGCAAAGAACTGTGCCGCTCGCGGAACTTCCGTGCGATTCTCGCCGGAGGCCGGATTCCCAACTATCACAAGCATTCAGAGCAATACACGCCGGCGGAATATATTGAGCGGGTCGATCGCAAGGAAATCTACGATCCGATTCTGACGTTCCAGCTATCGAACGATTTCCAGGTCACCCGGTTAATGCACAAATACCTTCCGGAGGACGAAAAATCATTGGGTTATGCCACACTTCTCGAGTGGAATAACATCCTGTTCACGCCCCCTGCGTCGGTGCTCAAAACCCGTAAAACCCAGGTGCGGATGGGCGCAGTGCAGTGGCAGATGCGCGAATTCACATCAGTAGATGAAGTGCTCAAGCAGGTCGAGTATTTCGTTGACGCACTCTCAGACTACAAAAGTGACATCGCGATCTTCCCTGAATTCTTTAACGCCCCACTAATGGGCCTGACGGACCAGATGGATCAGACCCGCGCCATCCGCTTCCTTGCTGGCTTCACCCAGCAGTTCAGGGATCAGATGTCCGAGATGGCCGTCAGCTACAACATCAACATCATCACTGGGTCGATGCCTTTACTGGACAACGACCGCGTCTACAACGTGTCGTATCTATGTCATCGTGATGGCCGGGTTGATGAACAGCGCAAGGTCCATATCACGCCTCACGAACGGCGGGATTGGGTAATTGAAGGCGGCAACAAATTCGAGGTCTTTGAAACCGACGCCGGACGCGTTGCGATCATGATCTGCTATGACATCGAATTCCCTGAGCTGGGTCGTATCGCAGCAAGCCAGGAAGTCGACATCATCTGCGTGCCCTTCTGGACCGACACCAAGAACGGCTACCTGCGCGTTCGACATTGCGCTCAGGCAAGGGCGATAGAGAATGAGTGCTATGTGGTGATCACCGGCAGCGTCGGTAACTTGCCGAAGGTGGAGAACCTGGACGTGCAGTACGCGCAGTCTTCGGTGTTTTCACCCTCGGATTTCGCTTTTCCCCACGATGCGGTGATGGCCGAGACGACACCCAATACCGAAATGATCATGTTCTCGGATCTTGATCTGGAGAAGCTCACGTTAGTACGTAACGAAGGGTCGGTCACCAACCTGAAAGACAGACGTACTGATCTGTATTCAATTGAAACGACCTCTAAAGACTGACCCCGCTTTACATCGGGCCAGACTCAAGCCAGGAAATCTGGCCCGATGTGCCACACCTTTGACTTGATGTTCGCAGTCAAATAGTTAATGTACACAGCTGATCATATTGCGAAATTGAATTCGTTTGTCTAAAGTTTAAACGATGACGCGGCGTCACTGATCCGATACCTGATAGCATCGATTCGTGAAACCATGTAAAAATGCAGCCAAGTCCTCTCGTAATCTCCTTTTTCTTCGAAAGCTTTAACGGCCGAGGCCCATGGACCGAATTGACCTGAACGTGCAAGACCCTCTACCTGATCTTCTGGCGCGCTTTCGCCTGAAGCGGGGGTTATTTCGCAAGGAAATGGTTGAATCCCGGTTATTTGGCCTTGATCAGTACGGTTGCGTTCTGAAAACCGATAAAGTCTTTGAACCCGGCGACACCCTTCAGTTTGATCTGGTTATGCAAATGCCCTTCGAGGATATCGAAGCCGAAGCACTTCAGGGTTTGGTCGTCGAAGTCAAAAAACACTGCAGCAATTTCTTCTATTCAATTGATTTTATTCAGTCTTCAGCGCGGCAGAGCTCAGAACTCAGCGAAAAACTCGGGCGTATTCAGGAAGTGCTTGATCGGAAGCAGACCCTGCGTTCCCGACGTGGTCGCCAGGGCGCTGATTTTTCTCCAACGCATTGATTGCAAGACGCGCTCTAAAGATTGGTCGTTTTTTCAGCAACATGCGCTACGCTGAAGACAGCAGGCGTTATTCTTTGACCTGGCACAAGGACGCGTCCCGCGTATTCCGCAACAATGTCATACTTCCACTTTATTAATACCTGACCACTACTGAATGAAATGGGGATTTTGATCATGGCGAAGAAAGAAAAAGCTGGCGTGGACAAGCTGGTAAAGAAAGTGAACAAGGAATTTGAAAAAACCTCCGGTCAACTCGAGAAGGTGATTGGTGACGCTTTGAAGCAGTTCGATTCGCTGCAACACCAGGTGCAGGAACCGATCAGAAAGCTCATCGACGAAGTAGAGAAATTACGTGAGCGCGAAATGAAGCGCTTTAATGAAGAGCTCGACCGGCGGCTGAGTGAATTTCACGAGCTCCAGCAATCCTTGCTTGAGCGTGTAGGCCTTGCCAGCAAGGAAATTGAAAAGACGTCTGAAAAAACAGCCGCTAAAGCGAAGAGCGCTGCCACTTCAGCTAAATCAAAAGCAAAATCAACGGCAAAACCTGCTGCATCCAAAGCAAAAGCAGCGGCCAAACCGGCAGCCAAAAAATCGTCTGCCAAACCTGCTACGGCAACTAAAGCCGCAACGTCAAAGCCAGCAGCGAAAAAAGCGCCGGCCAAAGCGGCTGCTAAGCCAAAAGCACCCGCTAAGCCCAAGGCTGTCGATCTGAGCAACCTCACGCTGGTAAAGGGCGTTGGGCCTGCCACGGCAAAGAAAATGCAAGGTATGGGCATTAGCTCAATCAAGCAAATCGCCAATCCGACAGCGGCTGAGCAAGACAAGCTGAAAGAGTTCTCCAGCATGAAGGGATATGACAGCTGGTCAGCCGAAGCAAAAAAGATTGTAGGCTGATAACAGGGCGAGGCGACCCCCAGCGGGTCGCCTGTCACTTCACAGTCACCTTGCCCACCTCCTGTTTTCCTGATTCCGCCTTTCCGTTTTTCGTTCGATCCTGCAACGCGTATGATAGCCGGGCCTTTTTGCCCGTTTTCGGATAACACATGTCGGAGAATCAATGCTGACGCCTGCTCAACCGGTACTACGTGATATCGTCCTCGTTGGCGGCGGCCACAGTCATGTCGGCGTTCTCCGCTATTTTGCAATGAATCCGCTGCCCGGCGTCAGGCTTACATTGATTTGCAGGGACACCCACACCCCCTACTCCGGCATGCTGCCCGGTTACGTCGCAGGCCATTACAGCTACGATGACGTGCATATCGACCTTAGCCGGCTGGCGCAATTTGCCGGCGCCCGCTTTTATCGTGGCGAAGTCATCGATATTGATCGCGACAGAAAACTCGTCCACTGCAACGGCCGCCCCTCCGTGCCTTATGATCTGCTGTCCATCAACATTGGTTCCGCACCTAAGGTCGATGGCATTTCGGGGGCTCATGAGTTTGCGACCCCGGTAAAGCCGATCCACGGATTCAATCGTCGCTGGCTCGATATCCTCGACCGTATGGATCAGCATTCGGGCCCACTGAGCATCGGTATCGTTGGCGCCGGTGCTGGCGGCGTAGAATTAACACTGGCCATTCAACACCGACTTTCCAACGAGTTCCGCGCACGCAACCGAAGCCTTGAGTCACTGCACTTTCACCTTTTCGATAGCGCTAAATCAATTTTACCGACACACAACGACAAGGTCCGGGACACTTTCCATCGGATTCTGGCTGATCGCGGTGTTCACCTGCATCTGGGCAATGCAGTCGATCGGCTGGAAAAAGGCACCCTGCATACTGCCGACGGACAGACGATCGAACTGAACGAAGTTTTATGGGTAACGCGAGCCGGCGGCCCTGCCTGGCTTAAACGTACCGGTTTCTCGCTCGATGACGACGGCTGCATATTGACTCGGGACACTTTACAGACTGCAGATGACGATACTGTCTTCGCCGCAGGCGATATCGCCCATGTCACGGATCACCCCCGGGAAAAAGCAGGTGTTTTCGCCGTAAGGCAGGCTCAGCCGCTAGCGCTTAATCTGGCCCGCGTTGCCCGGGGAAAATCGCCCAAACCGTTCAAGCCACAGAAGCAATGGCTGGCGCTGATCAGCAGTGGCGATCGTTTTGCAGTTGGCTCTCGGGGTGATCTTGCATTCAAGGGGCGGTGGGTCTGGCTCTGGAAACACTGGATCGACAAGCGTTTTATGGCGCGGTTTAGCAAGTTTCCGACTATGCGTTCAGCCAGCACGGATGCTGATACCAGCGCTGCATTAAATGCCGATGACGCCAATCAGGCGATATCCGCTATGGCGATGCGCTGCGGGGGCTGCGGAGCAAAAGTGTCCAGCTCATCTCTGACGCGCGCGTTGGCAAAACTGCAACCATTGCAGCGTGAGGATGTAATCGTTGGCCTTCACTCGCCCGACGATGCCGCCGTACTGAGTGTGCCTCCAGGAAAAGCAGTGGTTCATACCGTCGATTTTTTCCGGTCGTTTATTGATGACCCCTATGTTTTTGGGCGCGTGGCGGCCAACCACAGCCTCGGAGATGTCTTCGCGATGGGCGCTGAAGCTCAAAGTGCCACCGCGATTGCCACCATCCCTCAAGGACTGAACAAAAAAGTTGAGGATGTGCTGTTCCAGATAATGAGCGGTGCTGTTGAAGTCCTCAACGACGCTGGCTGTGCTCTGGTCGGCGGCCATACTGGCGAGGCCCAGGAGCTCGCACTCGGGTTTGCTATTAACGGCTTGATCGACCCTGAGGATGTCATGAGCAAAAAGGGTCTGGCGCCCGGCGACCTGCTGATATTGACCAAACCGCTCGGCACGGGAACCCTGTTCGCCGCCCACCAACAGCTCAAGGCAAAGGGTCGCTGGATCGACAATGCGTTGACGTTTATGCAGCAATCCAGCCAGCAGGCTGCCCTGTGCGTTAGGCGGCACGGCGCTCGAGCCTGCACCGATATCACAGGATTCGGGCTGGTCGGACATCTTGTGGAAATGACCCGGCCCTCAGGCGTCGATGCACTGCTTAGCGTATCCCAACTGCCAGTATTGGACGGTGCGGTCGAGACGCTTGCGGCAGGGATCGTCAGTTCGCTTCAGCAGGGAAATCTGCAGGTTGAATCCGCTATCGCGAACGCCGGTGACTGGCGGGCCGATCCACGCTACCCCTTGCTATTCGATCCCCAAACCGCGGGCGGGCTTCTCGCTGGCATTCCCGAAAACAACGCAGAGCAATGCCTGACTGAGTTAAAGGCCCTTGGCTACGCCGAAGCCTGCGTGATTGGCAAAGTAATCGATACCGGCGACGGTTCCGGCCCGATTATGTTGTCGTCTTCACTGTAACCATCGGCAGCTGTTAGCGAGCGCACTTCAACACGCTGCCGTTTGGCGTTATTCTTGGCGCCACCGAGGCCGAAGGAATATCGGCCGCTATTCATAACATGTGACCATCAGGGACTTATTACATGCTAAAAACCTTAAAACGCGCCCTTCTTCTTTCCCTGGCGCTGATAACGCCTGCAGTCGCCGAAACATTTGTGTTCACCGCCATTCCGGATGCTGACGAAACCAAGCTTAGGGAACGGTTTCAGTCCGTTGCGGATTATCTTTCGCAAAAGCTGGACGTTGATGTGCGCTATGTTCCGGTCAAAGATTATGCCGCAGCCGTTTCAGCTTTCCGTAACAATCAGGTACAACTGGCCTGGTTCGGCGGCTTGTCGGGCGTACAGGCGCGCGCTTTGGTGCCAGGCTCCCGGGCGATTGCTCAAGGCAAGGAAGACACTCAGTTTGTGTCCTACTTTATTGCCCATAAGAGCACAGGAATCGAAAAATCCGACAGTCTGCCCGATGCGGTCAAAGGCAAGACCTTCACGTTCGGCTCGAAAGGATCGACCTCTGGCCGGTTGATGCCCGAATACTATATTCGCGAGGCTTTTGGCGAGTCACCGGATGACGTCTTCAGTCGGGTCGGATTCAGTGGCAACCATTCACGCACCATACGCCTCGTTGAAGCCGGTACCTATGAGATCGGCGCATTGAACTATGCGGTCTGGGACAGTGAGATGGAAGCCGGCACCATTGATACCGACAAGGTAAAGGTGATCTGGCAAACGCCTCCCTATCAGGATTACCAGTGGACGATTCGTGGTGACGTAGACGAACGCTATGGCGACGGGTTTATCGAGAAGGTTCAGACCGCGTTGGTAGAAATGAAGGATCCCGAACTACTGGGTAAATTCCCTCGTTCTGAATTTATCCCGGCCAGTAACGACGATTACGACTCCATTCGGAATACTGCCGAAGAAATCGGAATTATCGACTAATGGATGCGCTGCGCCTTAACAACCTGACCGCTGCATATGGCGGTCAGCAGGTTCTGGGGCCTATCACACTCGAAATCCGCGAAGGCGAGCGGATTGGTCTGGTGGGTCGCAGCGGCGCAGGCAAATCGACGCTACTCAGTCTGCTGTATGATCGGGTTCGGGATCAGGCTGCACTCGTGCCTCAGGAACAGGGCTTGGTGCAATCGCTTTCAGTGTTCCACAACGTTTATATGGGGCGCTTGTCGACTCACTCTCGCTGGTACAACCTCACCAACCTGGTATGGCCTCGCCAGCGGGAACTGCGTGAGATCCGCCCCATCCTCGAAAAGTTATCGATAAGCGACAAGCTCCGAGAACCCGTTGAAGCACTGTCCGGCGGCCAGAAACAACGCACGGCGGTCGCCCGTGCTTTGTATCAGAACGCCAACATCCTGCTGGCAGATGAGCCTGTGTCAGCCCTCGATGGCCCGCTGGCCCATGTGGTGATGGGGATTATGGCAGAGGCCTATAGCACCAGCGTTATCGCGATTCACGATATTGATCTTGCCCTGCGTTATTGCCACCGGATTGTCGGCATACAGGATGGTCAGATCGCCCTCGATGCTGCCAGTGATCGACTTTCGCCCGCCGACATCCTTCCTCTCTACTAAGGCTTGATAATGATGGCATCAGCGTCGGTCAGGATATCGCTGCTTTTTGTCGCTATCGGCCTGCTCAGCCTTTTTTTTGCCGACATTGCCATCACCAGCATTAACCCGTGGAAAGACCTGACAGCCCTTTTCATTGGCATCGTCACGCCTGATTTCCTGTCACTCCAGGGTATGGGCACAGCGTTACTGCGTACGATTGCCTTTGCGTTTACCGGCGTTGCGCTGGGCAGTGTTTCCGGATTTCTGTTGGCGCTGGCCTTTCGCTGGCGTGTCGTTCGCATGTTTTCGGCTTTTATTCGCGCGATACATGAGTTGTTCTGGGCTTTGATCTTTCTTCAGTTTTTCGGATTTCACCCACTTACCGGCGTCCTCGCAATCGCAATTCCCTATGCCGGCATCTTCGCAAAGGTATATTCCGACATACTCGATGAGGTCGATCCCACCCCGGCTCGCGTACTCCCTGCCGGTACCAGCACATTTTCTGCATTTCTGTATGCACGTGTGCCGGATGCTCTGCCTCACCTGGCCACCTACACTGCATACCGGCTCGAGTGCGGGTTACGCTCAAGTGCCGTCCTGGGTTTTGTGGGCCTGCCAACGCTGGGGTTCTATCTCGAATCGTCCTTTTCACAAGGATTCTATTCAGAGGTCGGCGCCCTTCTGATTCTTTTCTACGTCCTGATTGCCACACTTCGTTTCTGGGCACGGCCTCGGCTGGTGCCGTTTTATATTATTGCCGCCCCGTTTTTTCTGGGTGACGGGCTCCCCATTGTCTGGGGGAATGTCGTCCGGTTTTTCACCGAGGATATTGTCCCCTCACCGATCAGGAACGGAGACGGTATCGCCGGGCTTGCGACATGGTTGAGCGAACTGACGCTGCATGAGGCCCTTCCCGGGATCTGGAACACGCTGGTACTGACCCAGGTAGCCCTGGTGCTGACAGGCATCTGTACCCTGATTGCGTTCCCGTTAATATCACGCCATTTCGGCGGCCCCAAGAGACGCGGGATCGGCCACATCCTGCTTGTCATCGCCCGATCGACACCAGAGTACATGCTTGCCTATATCCTGCTGCAGCTTTGGGGGCCGTCAATGTTGCCGGCCATCGTTGCCCTTGCCCTGCATAATGGCGGCATTATCGGTCACCTGATTGGCAAGCGAAGTAACGAAATCAGACTGCGGCCGGACGCACCGCAAGGGTGTGATCGCTATCACTACGAGTTACTGCCCCGTCTCTATCGCCCCTTTATCGCCTTCCTGCTTTACCGGTGGGAAATCATCATGAGAGAAACGGCGATACTGGGCATTCTTGGTATCTATACGCTTGGATTCTACGTCGACAGCGCCATCCAGAACATCCAGTTTGACCGTGCCATGGTGCTGATCCTGATCACTGCGTCACTCAACATACTGGTCGACACCATCTCTCGCCGAGTCAGGCAACACCTTAAACTCCGCACATCCGTGACCTGCGAAGGCCATTAAGGCGCAGTCAAGCCAGCGCACTTGTCCACCTTATCAGGACAATTTGCTGTAAAGCGTACTCGCGTCACATCATTGACCCAGGCTCGCTGCTATCAATGCACTGTGTGATGTAACATTTTGTTACTTGATGAAACATTGATAGGGCGAATTGGTCATGACAGGGTTAGTCGTAGGTGCAGTCGAAGTCACACTTGCCGTGCTGTTACTGGTACTGGCATTGCGAATGATGACGCTGGCGAAAGGCCTGAATGCAGTAGCAGCCCACGGCATAAGTGAGCCATTTACACCCGATGTCACGCCAGATAGTGCAGAGCCACTGGCATTTGAAGCGGTATCGGCATCCCGCAATGCTTTCCATCGCGTCACCTCGGAACAGTCTCAACCCGTGGTATCAAGCAGTGATCTGACGGCTCAGCTTCACATCTTTGCCAGCATCCAGCTGCTGGACGTAAGGCGGCGGGAACTTGAGTTGAATGCTGCGAGCCCGGCGCTGAAGGCGCTTGCGGCGGCCTATCTATACGGCGCTGCGTGTGCCCTGGCACCGTTTGGCGGCGATGCCCGGGAAAAAGCTTACATAACTGCGGTTAAAGTCGCGCGAAGGTCACTGCACATTAACGATCTGGAAACCCAACAGATTCTATCAACCCTCACGCAAAGCAGCAGTGCGCTTTACTGCTTCAGAAATGGTTTGGAAGGGGCAGAATTCTGGGGGGAAAGACGCTACGTGCCGGACCAGCATTCGCTTTACGCAGCTTTAACAGCTAACGCGTTGATTTGAAGAAGAGGCACCGCAGGTGCCGTTCCTGAACTGAATCTGAACGTATGGGAATAGCACCAGCGCTCCCCCAATGCCGTCAGCTTTCAACCGGCACTTTGCGGGTTTTGGTATCCTTGATCAGCTCCCAATCGCTGCCCAGCGACACGACTTTGCTTTCCTGGCCCTGCCGGGATTCTGTAACCAATTCGCCTACCAGCGTTGGCTTGCTGAAACGACCGTCATCCTGGCGAACCATGCTATCCACATCAACAGACACAACCTGGTATCGCCTCCCTTCCAGGCTGACCTGAGCGCGATGAGACAAGCCAAAAATAAAACGGCAGTAGTCGAGTTTTAATTGCAGCAAATCCTGCTCTGCTTTACTGATTTTGCGAATCAGAACCTGATGCACACTATCTGCGTAATCCATAACGTCTTCCATGAATTCTATAGGTTTCAATAATATTACGCAGTTTAGCATGCGCCGCTACTGAGCGGGATATGGCGCTTTGGAAGGCAGTTGTCAAAGGTCATCAAGAATTTGAGGTTTGGCCCCTCGGTAGGTCAAGACCCGTAATGTGCGTCGAGAACCGGCATCACAGCGTCTGATGTGACGTTTTCGCCACTGGCTTTCAAGTTGATCTGCCAGCGCATATCCGGGTCAGTCGTACAGACAGGTAAGTTAAACTTGGCTTGGTAGGTACCCTTGGCAGTTTTGGTCAATGGTACCGGGTACTCGCCCATATACATGGACTCACCTGTGAGCACCGCCAAAAGTCTGGCCGGCGTGGCAGAAGTGGTAACCGTAAAGGTCATCTTGCGTGATTCCGCCTCCCTGCTTAGCGATATCTGCCAGTCATTGCCGTTTGCTATCCAGCGACAATCCTGTGAATCAAGCAGGCAGGGTTCTGGAGCAACCTTCTCGTTGCCACTGTTTTGCTCAAGCCAACGCGGCACCAACACAGCAGCACTGGCGACTACAGCAACAAACACAACAACCAGACCTGTTCGCACCGACTTTCTCTCTCCCTTCAAGCAGGGCGCATTATTCCAGTAATAACGCGTGAAAATCCATGCCTGTGTCGATCAGTCCGATCAATCGGGCGCTCTGACTTGAGCAGAGTAAATCAAACCGAGCGCTCGCGCATACGGTCCGTCACTTTTCGGAAGCGGGACAAAACGCTCTCGATACGTCCAAGGGATTCGGTAATCGATGATTTCTGGTTTTCGACAAACTCCATTCCGAAGATCGTCCCTTCATCGCCCACCCTGGAATTCCGAACGATCGCCTCCACCTGCTCTGCGGTAATATCGCCGACTTCGGTGGACAACCGGAGGCTCAATGTAACCGTCTCGCCTTCCTTGAAATCGTGTTCGCCAACCACCGCCAATCCGAGTCGGGTGAAATCACACACATTGACCTCTTCCCAGCTACTGGAAAACAGCTTCTTTTTTACTCTGATGCGCGCATCCATCTGGATCAGGGGTAAACGCTCTCTGCGGCGACGCTCTGGCATGAATCACTCCGTACGGATGATTGGCTTTTGGGAAAGCCTTTGTTTCCGGGACTTTAGCAGAGAATTTATATCAAAAGCCGAGGCAAGTCACATTTTACCAAACGCTACAAAACGGCACGGAACGCGGGCAAAGATCCTGAGACTCACCTCATGGCGCGTCGTCAAAGTCAGCAGCCAGACGCCGATGACGGGTGATTCGGAAGGTGTCGGTGATCTGCCGGCCGTCCCACACATACCGCAAATGGGGCCCCTGCCAGGGAAGCGCCATGGTTCGCGGTCGAAAGGCTGCGATACACTCTCCGGCCGAGTCACGCACACTGCGGTACAGAAGGCCGTGACTCCCGGCTTCCCTGCGCGCACGTGCGTAATCCTGACTCAACCCATAGCGATCAGGCGACGGGTCGTAGAGACTTTCAAAGGGCTTCCCTCGAATATCATCCACCGGCAGCACAACCTTGCTGATGTAACAGCGCATGGTCAATTCCATCGGCGGGTCCTGAGTAGCCGCCAGAAACCGCTCCCGGTGGAATACCGTTTCCCGGATAGCGGTTTTCAGGGAGCTCGCAGCGTAGTACACCCCAAAAGTACCATCGGTAAACCGGCTTGGCCCTCCCATGTGGGTAAAAGCAGCCATTATGGGGCTTGAACCAGCCCCAAAGACGCGATCTTCCTCCGCTACTTTTTGAATATCACCGGTAAGATCCCGCAACCGATCGTTGGTCAACCCCTCAATTTCAGCAGCCAACTCGAATTCATCCTGGGACAGGACCGACTCAAATATTTCAATAGGTGGAAAATGCGATGGCACGATCCGATGTGCCTGCCATTCGGGTATGCACCCTTCTGGCTCAGGAAATGAAGCCATTCACCAGCCCCGTGCGGCGTCAAGGTAACGACGGGCTTCCGCAAGATGCATCATGCTACCGCGCGTCATGAAAGCGAGTGCCGTCGATCCGTTAAATGGCAGCGCCGTGTTGGGCGCTTTAATCCAGCGAGCGGCTAGCGATTTTGAGGGGTAAAGGATCTGAAGGGCTTTGTAGATGCCCATGATGTAACTGATCCGCTCAAGCTGGTCACGGTTCAACCGCAGTGCGGGCAACTTTGCGTAGTTATTCAATGTTGATCGGGCAATATCACCCAACAACTTTTGGCGGTCAGCCTGAGTGCAGCCCCACTCAGCTGTGATATTGAAGAACGCTTTAAGTGCCACCTGCCCTTTGCGCTCGTCAATATTGGGAGCCTGAGTCGAATGTGCGATTGGCTGTGTCATGACATCACCTGTTGGAAATACCCTATACCATCATGCTACTGCTCTTAGGACTTAATGTCTATATTTGTCATTAATCGATCTTATCTAACATAAATGTACACTCCATTAAAAACCGGATACTTGAATTGATCGGAACATTTTGAATGAGTGTAGGTGTATTTCCTTTTAAGCATCCCCATCCCGCCTGCTCCAATATTCGTATAGAATGCTCGCTTGCGAACGAACATGCGTCCCAACTTCACCTTTATCCGAACTCATCATTTCCACTGAATGGTGTCGTTCACTCTCTTCTAAACAGGAGCTGTCGTGCATCCGGACATTTCCGTCAAAAATCTCAGCAAGGTCTATGCTTCCGGCCATGAAGCATTAAAAGACATCAGCCTTGATATCCATCGCGGTGAGATCTTCGCGTTACTGGGCCCGAATGGTGCCGGCAAAACCACACTGATCAGTATCATTTGCGGGATCGTCAACCTGAGTTCCGGCACTGTGCTTGCCGATGGTCACGACATCGTTACTGAATATCGGTCTGCCCGCAGCAAAATCGGACTGGTTCCACAGGAACTGAACACCGATGCTTTTGAAACCGTCTGGGATACCGTCAGCTTCAGCCGCGGCCTTTTTGGCAAAGCACCAAACCCGCAGCACATCGAGAAAATTCTCAAACAACTATCGCTTTGGGATAAGAAGGACTCTCGCATCATGGCCCTGTCCGGTGGTATGAAGCGCCGGGTCATGATTGCGAAAGCCCTCTCCCACGAGCCTCAGATCCTGTTTCTTGATGAGCCAACAGCAGGAGTCGATGTAGAGCTCCGGCGGGATATGTGGGAAATGGTCAGAGGGCTTAGGGAAAGCGGTGTCACCATTATTCTGACGACCCACTACATTGAAGAAGCGGAAGAAATGGCGGATCGCATCGGCGTTATCAGTCAGGGACAGCTGATCCTGGTTGAAGAAAAAGACGCACTGATGGCAAAGCTCGGCAAAAAAGAGCTGCGACTGCATCTGCAAAACCCGGTGGAAACGCTACCGGAGGGCCTCTCCGACCTGTCACTGGAACTCTCGGATGACGGTTACGAGTTGGTCTACTCATTCGACGCACAGCAGGAGCAAACCGGCATTGCCATCTTGCTGCGGCGGCTCGGCGATCTGGGTATCGATTTCAAGGATCTGCGTACCCGGGAAAGCTCACTCGAAGATATATTCGTTAACCTGGTCAAGGCCAAGTCATGAATCTCCACGGTATTCGCGCAATCTACAAGTTTGAAATGGCCCGCATGTGGCGCACCCTGATGCAGAGCATCGCATCACCGGTAATCTCGACATCACTTTATTTCGTCGTCTTCGGTTCCGCTATTGGCTCTCGTATGGGGGCAATCGATGGCGTCAGTTATGGGGCGTTCATTATTCCCGGGCTGGTGATGCTGTCATTGCTGATGCAGAGTATATCCAATGCCTCATTCGGCATTTATATGCCCAAATTCTCCGGCACCATTTATGAGGTTCTGTCGGCTCCCGTGTCCTATGTGGAGGTCGTCATTGGTTACGTAGGCGCTGCCGCAACGAAATCGCTGATTCTGGGCGCAATCATCCTTCTCACGGCGCGTTTGTTTGTGGACTACAGCATCGATCATCCGTTCTGGATGGTGTTTTTCCTGACCCTCACCGCCATCACGTTCAGTCTTTTCGGGTTTATTATCGGCATCTGGGCAGACACATTTGAGAAACTTCAAATCGTCCCGCTGATGATCGTGACCCCGCTGGTGTTTCTGGGCGGCACCTTTTACTCCATCAACATGCTGCCCCCACTCTGGCAAACCATCACACTGTTCAATCCGGTGGTTTACCTCATTAGCGGTTTCCGATGGGCCTTCTACGGTATATCCGACGTTAATGTCGTGGTCAGCGCAGGCATGACGTTGTTCTTCCTGCTGCTTTGCATACTGGCGATTGGCTACATCTTCAAAACCGGTTACCGGCTGCGCAGTTGATGACATCTTCGCGTTACTCTATTCGGGCTATCAGCGTACTTGCGGCCATGCTGGCCTTGTCGGCATGCCGCGCCCCTGGCGCTACCGAAAACACACCTGAAACTGTTGGCATGTGCATTCAAACCGCAACGACTACTCACAAACTCGTGGTCGAGCGGGCTGTCACATCCACAGAAAGAGCAAAAGGCTTGATGGGGCGTGAAGCGCTTCAGGAAGACCACGGTATGCTGTTCGTCTACGACGAAGAACGCCCGCCAGAAGCCACGTTCTGGATGTACCGCACCTTCATCCCGCTCGACATCGCTTATGCAGATGCCAACGGCACCATAAAAGCCATCAAAAAGATGCTGCCCTGCGCCTCGGACAACAGCAGCCAGTGTGCTCACTATGCGGCCGGTGTCAGCTACCACCTCGCATTGGAAATGCCGCAAGGGTATTTTCGAAAGCGGTCAATAAGCGCAGGCGATCGTTTGGTATCGGAAGGCTCAACGAGCCGATGCCCCAACACCGACGCCTGAGCATTTCACCGGGAGATCATGCCTTTCCCTTTTAGCACCTTCGGAACTACTAAAATTAAAGATTGTTCCTTGAAACGCACAAAAAGAATGAGATGTAGTGGTCCAATGATTCCGGACACCAACGTAGGTGGTAATATCGCCACCATAAACGAGGTGTCTGATGACCAGAAAGCGACGTTCTTTTTCTCCTGAGTTCAAACAGGAAGCAGCCAGCCT
>JANZNS010000013.1 GCA_025153445.1 Marinobacter sp. BGYM27
CCTTCAGGATCTTGACGATCTGTGACTCGCTATACCGTGATTTCTTCATGCCGTTCTCCATTTGCCTCATTGTAGGCTGGAGAACTCTAATTACGCATGCACCGATTTTAGGGGATGGTTACAAGGGGTCCTACGTCGCATGCTGGGATTAAAGAACCGCTCAATCTCTTTGGCTTCTTGCTACCGATCCCGGAACCTAGACTTCTTAAGAGAGCTGCCGTTTGGCAGGGCGAACGGAATTTTGGCGGACCATGGATGTTGTAAGTAAAACGCAGTACCTTGTAGCGCAACGAATCTACTGAGGATCGACAATGACTCGGGTTAAAGATGAAACCTTGTCGTTTCGCACATCTAAAGAAATCAAACAGTTACTGAAAGCTGCGGCTGAAAAAGAGCACCGCTCACAGTCTTCTATGATGGAAGTCTTGATCCTGGAATATGCAAAAAGACACGAACTTTTGCCTTTTCAGAGCGTTGCTTTGCAAAAATAAAGCAGCGCTGAACGCCATGAATTCGTTACCTATAGCCTATGGGCCTCTACGAAAAGAATTTGGGGAACACCAGTGTCTCGATTGACCGATTTAATTGCCAGAGCTAGAGCGAAAGATGCAGCTCTGGGTGAAGAACTGGAAAAAGAGTTTAAAGCACTCTCATCACGCAGGTCTTTCGGCCTAAATTTTGAGCGACATAAGCCTGAGAATGTAGAACTACCGGGACGTCCGATCCGCAAAGGTGACAAGGTAAACATCTTACCTCAGCGAGGATCTACGAAGAAAGGCGATCAAAATCTCTGGAAGGTTCTAAAAATAAGCAAGGTCGGCGATGTTCGAGTTGCGGAACTTTCGCAGCTTGGTGTTGATGAGCCAGATGTACGGGAAGTGCAAGTTGATAATTTGGTAGTTGTCGCTGAATTCCGGGATTATATCTACCCTGGTCTTATCAGTACGGGGAAGGTCGAGCGAGGGGGAGATAAGCCCTATCACACAGTTATTAATGGAGAGAACTTTCATGTTTTGGAGGCGCTCACATATACTCACAGAGGAAAGATAGATCTTATTTACATTGATCCTCCTTATAACACTGGTGCAAAAGACTGGAAGTACAATAACAATTACGTGGAATCTGAAGACCTATATCGCCACTCTAAGTGGCTGGCTTTCATGGAGCGTAGGCTTAAGATTGCAAAAGATCTGTTAAATCCAAATGACAGTGCTCTGATTGTTACTATCGATGAAAAAGAAGTACACCGTTTGGGGCTACTATTGGAGCAAATATTTCAGGGTTGCCGAACCCAAATGGTTACGACAGTCACAAATCAGAGAGGGGTTGCCCGCGGACAAGAATTTGCGAGAGTCGATGAATATGCATTTATTGTTTTCGTTGGCGAGGGCAAGGTTAATGAAAACTCCGATGATTACCTAACATCAGATGAGACGGCATCTAAACAAAGAATCGATATTTGGAATCGGCTTATGAGGCGGGGCACCGATTCTTTACGTCAGGATTCACCAAGGCAATTCTACCCAATATTTATAGATCCAGAAAGAAAAGCAATTATTGATGTTGGAGACCCCCTAGATGTAAATACGTCTAGAGATACGGTGGAATGTCCAAAGGGCCTTAAGATTGTGTGGCCCCTCAGAACCAATGGTGATGAGGGAAGGTGGACCTTGGGTGCAGAGAAACTCCGTTTATATGCGAAGAGAGGCATGGCAAAAGTTGGTTCGTATAATAAAAAAAGAGACTCGTGGTCAATTAGCTATCTAATCTCCAAAGATATAAAAAGGATTGATAATGGTGAGATTAAGGTGCTAGGTAAGGATGAAAATGGAGTTTTGCTCTTAGAGTTATCTGACAGTATTTCAAGAAAACGATTGCCTCGAACTGTTTGGTTTAGAGATTCCCATAATGCAGGTACGTATGGATCAGCACTACTAAAAAACTTTTTGCCAGGCAAAAAGTTTCCTTTCCCCAAGTCTCTCTATTTAGTTGAGGATATGCTGAGAGTGTTTCTCGAAGACAAAAAGAATGCAACCGTGTTAGATTTTTTCGCTGGATCGGGAACAACTGCGCATGCTGTTTTCCGTTTGAATAGGCAAGATGGTGGACGTCGAAAAGCAATATTAGTCACTAACAATGAGGTGGCGGCTGAAGAGCAATCAACACTAAAGAAAAAGCACCTTCGTCCTGGAGATAGAGATTGGGAGCAATGGGGAATTTGCGAGTACATTACCAAGCCAAGGATTCAGGCGGCGATAACAGGAAAGACCTCACAAGAATCTAGTGTTAAGGGCGATTACAAATTTCGAGATGAATTTCCAATGGCGGACGGCTTTGAGGAAAATGCCGAATTTTTCACTCTCACTTACGAAACACCTGTCGCGGTACAACACAATGTCTCCTTTAAGCGTATAGCTCCACTTCTTTGGATCCGCGCAGGTTCACAGGGAAAGCGAATTGATAAAATTCCAGAAAAAGGTTGGGAGGTCGTTGAAACGTTCGGAATCTTAGAGAACCTTGACCAGTCGATAAAATTCTGTAGGGCTGTAAAAGCCCAAAAAAGTCTTCGCATTGCCTATATCGTCACTGACGATGATCGACGTTTTCAGGCAGTAACTCGTCAATTGCCCGATTCGGTAGAGCCTGTTCGCCTCTATGAATCCTATTTGTCCAATTTTCGTTTTTCAATGGGCCGTTAAATATGAAGTTTACCCTAAAAGACTATCAGGAAGATGCTGTTAGAGACGTGCTCGTTAACTTAAGAAAGGCTTCCAAACGTTGGTTAGAGGATGGTGACAAACACGCATATTCACTGACAGCAACTACTGGTGCCGGTAAAACTGTCATGGCTGCGGCTGTATTTGAAGCTTTATTTCATGGTGATGATAATTTTGATTTTGAACCAGATCCTGGCGCTGTGGTTATTTGGTTTAGTGACGACCCCTCATTGAACGAACAAACTAAGTTCCGATTGCTGGAGGCATCAGACAGAGTGTCGTCGAGCGATCTTGTTGTTGTGCAAAACACTTTTAATCGAGGGACATTTGAACCGGGCAAAATTTATTTCCTAAATACCCAAAAACTAAGTAAAAACAGCCTACTAGTCCGTGGCGCAGAGGTTGATGATGAGGGATATAACAATTCTGGCCAGCAGGTTATGCCTGATCTTCGCGCTTTCACCATTTGGGATACGATTCAAAATACGATTGAAGACCCATCGTTAACTTTAATTTTAGTGCTCGATGAAGCTCACCGAGGAATGGGTTCCGGTTCTAGGCAGGGTGAAAAAACAACCATTGTTAAACGTTTAATAAATGGCAATGGGCCGGTACCAGGAATTCCGGTTGTATGGGGAATCTCAGCAACCGTGGAGCGATTTAATGATGCCATTACTGACATGCAAGGACGAGCTACTTTACCAAACGTGGTCGTTGATTCCGCAAAGGTGCAAGCCTCCGGGTTACTTAAAGATACTATTGTTCTCGACGTGCCCAACGAATCAGGTCAGTTTGACACGGTTTTGGTGCGCAGGGGGACTGATAAGCTGAAAGAAATATCAGCTGCCTGGGCGACTTATCACCAGGAGCAAGATGATGCTGAGGAAGTACTTCCGCTTATGGTACTGCAAGTGCCAAACACGCCGGACCACAATGAGATTGGCCGAGCACTGGATACAATTTATGAGCGTTGGCCTGAGATTCCAGCCGATGCAATAGCGCATGTGCTCGGTGACCATACCACCCAAATATTTGGGAGGTACAACGTTCCCTACATCTCACCGGAAAGAGTGCAAGAATCTAATTGGGTTCGAGTACTGATTGCGAAAGACGCCATCAGCACCGGCTGGGATTGCCCAAGGGCGGAAGTGATGGTGTCCTTTCGCCCCGCAAAGGATAAAACACACATAACTCAGTTGCTGGGGCGCATGGTTAGAACCCCCCTGGCGCGACGTATTCCCGGTAATGATCGACTTAACTCAGTAGATTGTTTGCTACCCTTTTTCGATGAAAAATCGGTCAAGGAAGTCGCTGAATCTTTGATGACGGGCGGTGATGGTGGCGATGAGCTGCAAGGCCGCAGAATTCTTGTCAATCCAGAAGAAATGTTGGCCAATCCGGGCGTCCCTGAAGCAGTTTGGGAAAAGTTGCTTTCTTTACCGTCCCAGACACTGCCAAAAAAGCAATCGAAACCAATAAAAAGACTGACTTCATTAGCCCACGAACTTGCCTTTGATGGAATTTTGCCGGACGCAGGAGCTTTGGCCCACTCTGAAATGCATAAAACACTGAATGCAGCTCGGCAACGTCATAAAGACAAGATTTCCGAAGCTAGGCAGTCCGTGCTCACGGTTGAAGGTAGGACGTTGAATGCCAGTTTAGTAGACAAGAGGATGTCTTTTGACGAGTTTTTGGAAGCGGCGGACTACGCCGTCATCGAAGATGCCTATCGCCAGGCTAGTAGGGGTATCAGCCCCGACCTTGCAAACTCGTACAGTGAGTTTCTAGCGAGAACTGAGGAGGATTCTGAAGATTTTGAAGAAGCGCTGATGAATGCCCACGCAACAGTTGCAGCGCTTGGACTGGTGCCAGAAATAAAGGAATATTTGGAAGCCGAGGCTGACAAGTTGGCAAAAGAGTGGTTAGCGCACTATCGAGTTTCCATCAAGGACTTGTCTGATGAGCGCCAAGATGTGTACCGAGAAATCCGCGAGATGAGCACGGAACCAATGGATGTAGATTTGGCAAGCCCCGCTTCATGGATGCAGCCAACTACAATCCGAGAGGCGGATGGCAAAGAAAGGACGTTGCCAAGGTATGAGAAGCATATGCTATGTGACTCGGAAGGTTTGTTTCCTGAGGATTTCAACACATGGGAAATCGATGTAATTGATACTGAATTGAAGCGTAGCGATTCTGTCGCATGGTATCGAAACCCGGCGCGTGCCAGTCAAGATTCCTTAGGAGTTAACTATGACGACGCAGGCATTGTCAAAATGATGCGACCCGACTTTATTTTCTTTGCGCAGCTCGCCGACGGCTCCGTTGTAGCTGACATGGTTGACCCTCACGGTACTCAGTTTAGCGATTCAATTCCGAAATTGAGAGGATTAGCTCGATATGCCGAAACGTCGGGGGAACACTATCGTAGGATCGATGCGGTGGCAAAGATTGGCGATGTTTACAAGGTGTTAGATCTCAAAGAAGAAGAGGTGCGTGAGGCCATTAATTCCTCCACTTCAATTAACGAGCTTTATAACAGCCAAGTCGCTGCAATTTACGTCTAAGGACCCATTATTTGGCTGGGTCAATGACAGCTGTCAACTAAAAACCATTCATTGAAATCAAACAAAACCTCGTTAAGGCAATTTATATAGACGGTAGGCAATCATCAGGCTGACACCCGTCGTTCAACGAAAAGGAGCTAGTGCGCGATGGATCCGACAACACGAGACGCCCTGGGCCAGCTTGATAGCCTTTTTGCTGCAAGTAACCAGTCTTGGCTATTTGGAGCGGGCATCAGCCTTGATGCAGGAATTCCCCTGATGTGGCCATTGACCGCCCGCGTATTCTCGAGAGCGCGTGAAGAAGGTCAGCCCAGCGACATTCGCGTCCTAAACCACGTTAACGATCAGCTCGCAGACGACTCCCATATAGAGCATATTCTCAGTCAACTGGGAGATTATCGTGCGATTGCAGAGAGATCTAAAGATCAATCCGTAGCATTCGGAGATCTGACGTTATCCATTGAGGAGTTGGACCAGCTCCACCAGCGGATCCTTACTTGGATCGCTGAGACAATTCGATGGGGATATAAGCCACAATCGGAGTGGACGGCAGAAGAAATTGGAACCCTAGAGAATCGCATTGTATCGGTAGACCAACATGAGGCATTTGTATCCGCCTTATTCAATAGGAACCAAGCTGGAGTAGCAGAGCGTCGTAACGCTGTTCGTTTGTTCACTACAAACTATGACACGCTTATTGAAGATGCGCTTGCACTGGGTGGCTTTTCTTACTGGGATGGTTTTTCCGGTGGGGCAGTGGCGTATCGCAATCACCGATATGGCGATGATGAGCCAGTCTCAAAGGAAAGGGCTCACGTTATCAAGCTACACGGTTCAATAGATTGGCACGTGGGGGAGGATGGACGTATTTGGCGAGTAAGAGATGGTGACATCTACCCCAAAAAAGCTTCCAGGGTATTAATCTATCCACAGTCTACTAAATACCTAGCCACCCAAAGAGATCCTTTTGCAGCTCAATTCGACCTTTTTCGCCGCGCGCTTGGTAACCGAGATGAAAATGTCTTTATCACTTGCGGATACAGTTTCGGTGATGAGCACATTAACCAAGAAATCGAATTGTCATTGGATCGCCCCGAAAATAAAACCACGATAATTGCCTTCGCTAAAACCCTCAATCCTACTCTTGACGAATGGAGACAGAGGCCGTGGGGAAATCGACTTTATATCCTCACCGAAGATGGTCTGTACGTCGGGACTAATGGTCCGTATGCGCCACCCGATGTGGGCCAAAAGCGCGACTGGTGGACGTTTGCAGGGGCGACTCGAATACTCAGCAGTGGGGCGGAGGCCAGTACTCAATGAACGACTTTGATTTCATCCCAGACTTAAAGATAGGGCGGATAGTTGAGGTATCCGGTACTTCCATTCGAGTCGAATTGTCAGGAGACGTCACTGAACTTATCAGGACTCATGAAGGTCGAGTGTATCCTATCGGGCAGATTGGCAGCATGGTTAAGGTTCATTTCGGCAGGCGTCTGATATTCGGGTTCGTGACGTTATTGAGAATGCGTTCCGAGGAACTGGAAGAGAGTGGAAAGCCGGTCCCACCTGAAGCTGATCAACGAATTATGGAGGTTGAACTCTTCGCTGAAGGTGTCTGGGACGTGGCGAAGGAGGCTCTAACCTTCATCCGCGGTGTTACAACTTATCCGCTACCACGGCAGAGCGTTCACCTGCTTACCCGAGAAGAGGCGTCCATTATTTATGCAGCAGCAGAGGGTCAACAAAAGGAGGGCGAATACAGTCCGCTTGTTCCATTTGCACACTATGTCGGTTCGGACAATGCAGTCTGTAGTGCAAATATCGACAAGATGCTGGGAATGCATTGTGCCATTCTAGGGTCGACGGGAGCTGGGAAGTCGGGAGCCGTCGCTGCCTTTCTTCATAGTCTACTGGAGCACACTCCCGAACCAGGAAAAGCGAGCCACCCGCGAGTTCTCATTATTGATCCACATGGAGAATACGGCAGTGCATTTGATAGTAATTCGATAGTTTATCGGGCTTACGATCCCCTCGGGAACGAAGATGGGGCAGGGTGCCCAATACGATTACCATATTGGTTAATGAGTTCCGATGAATTCCGCCTCCTCGCCATTGGAAAGACCGAACACGAGGCAACCTCTCAGAACAACATCATTTACAAGGCACTAACTCATGCCCGGATGGTCGGAGCAGGCTTAGTGGAGGAAGCTCCCAAAGAGTATGATGTAGATATTCCCGATGACGGGCTTGATGCAGATGCGCCTCGCCCAAAGGAGGGCGTGAGTCAAGCTCAGATAGCTGAATTTGATACGGATAAACCTCGGCCGTTTTCGCTTGAAGAGCTGGTGAATCACATCAAATACGCGCAAGGGGTTAACTTAACAGCTGCCCGAAAAACAAGGGCTAAATCAGCAACGGATCTTTCAAAAGAGGGCTTTCGATCGATATTGGATAAGCTTACCGTTCTCAGGAGAGACCCTCGTATTCGCTTCATGATGGAAGAACGGGATGACAACAATCCTTCTCTCCAGAACGTGATCGCTCAGCTGGTTGGCCAACAAAAAGACGCTGACGGGATCGATCAGGACCTTCGAATTCTCGATGTATCTGGCCTTCCAAATGAAGTTGCAGGACCTCTCACCGCTATGCTTGCTCGCCTTCTATTCCAGTATAAGGTCTATCAAAGCTCTGATGAAAGAAAGCGAGACCCGGTGGTCCTAGTTTGCGAAGAAGCTCACAGGTACGTTCCTGACCGGGGGGATGCCGAATACGCGGCCGCTCAAACCGCAATAAGAAGGATTGCTAGGGAAGGCAGGAAGTATGGTATCGGTCTTATGCTCGTCAGCCAGAGACCTGCGGATATCGAGAGCACTGTAATTTCACAATGTGGAACATGGTTAGTACTTAGGCTTACGAATTCCGCCGATCAACAACACGTCTCACGTTTTCTCCCGGATGGACTATCGGGAATGACAAAAGCTCTTCCGAACCTTGCACAACAAGAAGCGATTTTCGTAGGCGAAGGTGCTTCGATGCCAGCTCGAGTGCGCATTAGAGATCTACCGAAGAACAAGCTGCCTAAATCGGAAACTGCGAGGTTTGCCGAAGGTTGGGTTCTAGATCGACTTTCAGAAGGTGAGATTGGCGTAGTTGCAGCGCGGATGGCCAGCTGAATCAATCAACATGTTCAGACTATGGTCCTGAAAAAGTAACAGTTTCGCGAGGTAGGGCGATACGCTAGCTGTTAGGTGTCGCCGAATACCAACGATCCCATTCGATTTCAGGCCATGCCGGGAGAAACATGAAGCTCATCGCAAACCATGCGAACAGCAACTTTTTAAGAAGTGAGCTACCAGGACCAGATCATGAAGTTGACTGGGTTAAAGCCGCTATTGCTTATGGAAGTGACTCGGACACTCTGATTGAAAATTGCCTTCAATATCAACATAGGTTGGATATTTGGATGCGATACGATCACACGGTACCCGTATCCCCGGGCCTACTCGAAAATCTGTTGAAGGCCACCAATCAAAACATCTTCTGCTACCTGATCCCTGACGTTCACCACGCAAAAACAATTTGGTGGAAAGGGTATGGTGTCTATATTGGGTCCGCAAACCTTACAGATAGGGCGTGGGTGACGAACCTCGAAGCCGGAATTTTCTTCACTGAGGAAGAGCTAGAAAACGCTGGTGGTTTACAGCAAATCTCTGATTTCTTCGACTACCTTGAATCGTTGGAAGCAGCATTTCCATTGACTCAGGAAATTATCGATGAGCAGACAGAGCTGCACCAAGAGCGACGCAAGGCTCTAAAGCGTCTCGAGGACGAGGCAAAGAGAAAAAGACGGAAGCCAATTTGGGAAGGACCTGCCTTTGTAGATAGAAAAAAAACGGTCGAAAAAAGAAAACAAAATTTCCTTAAAGAATGGGAGAACGGACTGACCGTTCTACGCGAAATTGCATCGTTAGTAGAGGACCATAAACCAGATTGGCTGCGTCCCAACACACCCGCGTCTTGGCAGGCAGATCAATTCCTTCATGCCTATTACTACAACGAGGTGACCGGAAGTGGCGGGCACCCATATGAAAAATTTTATTTGGACCACCGAGCTAATCCGAGAGCGGCGCTAGAGCGAGCGCTTAATTGGTGGCAGTCCCAAGAGAAAGCTCCATCAGAGGAAGATATTAACCTCTATGATCGTGCGCCCGTGATCAGATCATTGCTGGATCCTGAAAGAATCGACAGCCTTCAAGAACAAGATCTCATTGAAATTATCCGGGCAAATCACTCAACGAAAGACCACGTATCGAAACTTCCTGCGTCAATGCTTAGCTTGCCAGGCGGATCGGTAGCGAAGCTGGCTGACCGCATTGAACGTTTCGCAGGCTGGTTGAACGAACAGCGCAACGATAAAGGGCAGAGCTTTAAAGAACTTGTCAGGCACGTGCTGTATGGAGGGCCGAGGCAAGAACTACCAGTCCGTTTATTCGAAGCCCAACATGACCCAGCTCTCAAAATTCCTCACATCGGAATAAATCAACTGGCAGAACTTGCGGGGTGGGCCCAACCAGATTGGTTTCCGCCAAGAAATGGTCGAACCAGCAAATCTCTCCGTGCGTTGGGATACGACGTCAAGATTTACTAGAGAAATCCCTGGTTGAACAGAGAATCTTTTGCTGGGACAGGGGGTTGCCTAGATTTCCTCTAAATTGAATTATTTCATCGCCAAGTTTAATTACCATTACTGCAAGGATGCGTTATGTGAGTTGGTACAGTATTTAACATAATATAGATTATGCGCATTATTGAATAACCTGAGGTGCGAAAAGTCATGGATATAGAGTATGCGAGTACACAAAGTATAAAACAGCAAACAACCCGCCTTCGGCTCGCCATTTCAGCGCCTGAGCTAATTCTTGTTTAGTGCTTTGTGAAAAAATAAGCGGTTAATTATCGAGCCAGTCTAGTGATCTCTGTAGTGGTCCAATGATTCCGGACACCAACGTAGGTGGTAATATCGCCACCATAAACGAGGTGTCTGATGACCAGAAAGCGACGTTCTTTTTCTCCTGAGTTCAAACAGGAAGCAGCCAG
>JANZNS010000014.1 GCA_025153445.1 Marinobacter sp. BGYM27
TGGTGGCTATCTGATGGACTACTACAACCAGCAAAGACCTCATACGTTCAACGGCAGCATTTCTCCCGTTGCAGCAGAGGAAAACCTTAAAATACTGTCCGGGATTAGTTGACCACTACACTCTGCCGTCGTCTAACCCGTAATGCAAAATTATCACGCGATCTCGCTTCCATCATGACGTCTTTAACACGGAGCCTTACCCAAACATGCGCCACTTTATGGCACTCTCAATACTGCTTATTCTCTCGGGATGCGCGTCAACTGGCAACGTACCGCCCGCGGGAACCCATTTTACTCTGGATAGCTGCCCGCCATTTCTGAACTGCGTGTCGAGTTCATCCACTGTTGGCCTTTACGCTATAGAACCTATTCGGTTGGCGGAGCCTTTAAATGAATCTTCATGGGCAATTATCAAAACTGAAGCTTTGCAACTACCTGGAGCGTCGATTAACGACGCCCGCTTCGGTTATGCGGACATCACCTGCTACAGCGATTTGTTTGGCTTCCCGGATTATCTTGAAGTTCTGGTCGATGCGGACATGCAGCGCTTGAACGTCCGATCGCAATCGCTCTTCGGATTATACGATATGGGCGTGAATCGGCGCAGGGTCGAATTGCTGCGGAGTCAGCTTGTGGAGCGCGGTATTGCCGTGGATTGATACCTGCAATGCGTGCCAAGCCAACGTGAATTTCGGGTTCTAGACCGTCACGACGAACAGCTGTAATGCGACGATCCACCAAGTTCAAAATACGCCGATGGCTTCAGCCTGTAGAACTTCTCTTCTATGTCCTTCGATTGCTCGGAATATGGCTGCGTCATGACGTTCTGCAGTTCTCGCAGCAAGGTGTAACCCCCGGCTGCCGCTTGCTTATAAGCCGGTACAACGAGCCACTCCCTCAAGCTGTACTTTGGGTTAACGCGCTTCATCTGACTGGAAAGCTCTTCGCGCGGGATCGTTCGAGTGAGTGATTGCCATTCTGTGAGCCACGTTGACCAGCGCTTTTCTATCGCTTCGGGGTCTGCAACATAAGTTGAGCCCTTGTAGAAGCTTTTCTTGAGTGGGCCAATGTCGTCAGGCACCAGCGAGAGTTCCCGGAAGAAAATGGTGTAATCAACGGGCGTCTGCATCATCAGCGTTGCCAGTTCACGGAATAGGTTTGCGTCAAACGCATCAAGCCCCAATTTGGCAGCCCACATCGTCTCCAGTTGCGCTTGCATCAGCTTCGGGAATTCGCTTTGAATCTCGTCTAGCTGCTGCAGACTCTCTTGATGCGTTGCCAATAGCGGCCGCAACGCTGAACAAAACGAATGAAAGTTGCGTTCTGCCGCCATGGGTTGGTTGAGAAACGAGAAGTGACGCCCCCCACCCGTCCAGGGTTGGAACTGCGGATCAAACACATCGCAGAATCCAAAGGGGCCATAGTCGAGCGTGAAGCCGCCAGCCGCACAGTTGTCGCTATTGAAGTTGCCCTGGCAGTAGCCGACACGGATCCAATTCGCCACAAGCGACGTCAATCGACTGCGGAAAGCACGTGCAAGCAACACCACTTTTTCAGTGGTGGGCAGGTTCCGGTCGATAACGTCATGGTACTCACGATCAATCAGGTGCAAAACGATCTTCTCGAGCTCTTCCATCGCCTGCGGGTGTTCCTCAGTGCGGGCACGACGACTAAAGAGCTCGAGCTGCCCAACCCGGAGGAACGACGGTGCAACACGCGTTGAGATAGCAACTGGCTCGGATATAAGCACGTCCGGATCTATTGAGCGTGAGCCCTCCGAGTACCAGGGGCGCCTGACTTTCTCGGTTTTAGACACGTACAGACTCAGAGACCGTGACGTTGGCACACCCAGCGCGTGCATGTGCTCCTGTGCCAGAAACTCCCGCACACTGGAGCGCAAAACCGCCCGGCCGTCCGCGCCTCGGCAGTAAGGTGTGCGCCCTCCTCCTTTTAGCTGCATTTCCCAGCGCTGATCGTTGATGACGCCCTCAAATACCGATATGGCGCGACCGTCGCCGTATCCGTTGCCGGTCTGGAACGGGCATTGCCGGATGTATTCGGTGCCGTAGATCGACAGTGCGTAGCCACAGGCCCACCCGGTTTTGCGCATCGGCTCCGGAACACCCGATAAGTCGCCGGAGAACATGCGCACGAAGTCGCCCGACTGCGCCATGCTGTCGGCGAATCCCAGTTCACGAAACAGCTCTTTGCCGTGCGCGACGTATTCGGGGTTTTCGATGGGCGTAGGACTGACCGGAACGTAATGGCCCGAGAAGACCTGTCGCGGCGCGTGATCGGCTCCGTTTGGTTTCCCCTCAGGGTCGCAGTTGAGCGTGTCGACGAGCGAATAGTCTGCCAATGTTGCGAGGTCGTCTAGCGTCGTGACAATAGCGTGCGTGCTCCTGGGCGGTTGCTCAAGCATAAGGACTCCACATCTGAAATCTGGATACCGCCATCGGCTTCTCAACCCGCTATTTCGTCGGCGAGCATCTCAGCGGTGATGGCCGATAGTGTCCAGCCAAGGTGTCCGTGACCGGTGTTGTAGAACACAGTGGGCAACCGTCCGCCACCGACTCTCGGCATCATGTTCGGTAACATCGGACGCAGGCCGGCCCAAGGCACGACGCGGCGAGTGCTGACGCCAGGGAAACATTCTTCGACCCAACGGGTCAGCGGCTGGATACGATCATCCCGGATGTTTCTGTTGTAGCCGTTAAACTCCGCTGTTCCGGCGATGCGGAAGCGATCATCGCCGAGGCGGCTGGTCACCAGTTTGGTTTCGTCATCCAGAAGGCTGACGGTTGGTGCCGCTTTCCGGGAGGCTTCATCGTCCAGCCCGACAGTGATGGAATAACCTTTTACCGGATAAATATTAACCCGATCGCCCAGTTTTGCAGCCAGTGCCCGACTGCCAACGCCTGCGCACATCACCACGCCATCAAAGGTTTCGCGATGCTGCTGTTCACCGTCATGAGCGGTTACCCAGGCGTTTTTTGGGTCTGCACTCAGCTCCGTTACCGTGTGGCCATAGTTGGTTTTCACGCCCTGGCGCACGATGGCATCGGCCAGGCCGTTGGTGAATTTATGAATATCACCGGTGGAATCGCTTTCGGTGAAAAAGCCACCGTAGTAGGTTCCCGCGAGTGTGGGTTCAATCGCGCTCATCTCGTCAGGCGTCACCGCGCGACGTTCCAGGCCTCCCGCCGCCAGTAACTTGGACACGTGGGCGGCGTGATCGAATCCTGTTTTGTCGCGGTAGATGTGGAGAATGCCCTGCTTCTTCAGGTCAAAATCGATGCCTTCTTCCTGAGCCCATTCAAATAAATATTGACGGGCTGCGATGGCCATTCGGGCAGTTTCGGTGGTGTTTTTTTCGTAGTGGGGTATCGCTGCAATAAACTCTGCGAACCAGCTCAGCTTGTGCCAGGAAGGCTTGGGGTTGACCAGAAGTGGCGCATCACTGCGCAGCATCCACTTCATCCCTTTTTTGATGGTTTGCCAGTTGTTCCAGACTTCGGCATTCGAAGCTGATAGCTGACCTCCATTGGCAAAAGAGGTTTCCATTGCCGCATATCGATGTTTTTCGTAAACGGTGACATCCAGGCCGCGCTTGGCCAGAGTGTAAGCGGTGGTAATACCCGTAATACCACCGCCAATAACTGCAATGCGTCTCATAAACTCTCCTAACGGCGCCCCAAGGTTTCCTTTCCACACGGTATGGTAGAAAGCACCCCTTCCGTCACTTGTACCTGAGAGATTCACGCGCCGCTTCCGCAGAGTTGGCCGCTTGCTCCTTCGGTGTGCCGACTGACGCAGTCGTCGGCAGCTCTTCGGAAAGTCATCGTGTTAGCGGTCCGTTTGCCTGAGAGTTTCCGGGGCAGTTGCTCCTTCGGCGCTGAGCACTAATCGTGCGCTCAGTCTCTCCCGCTAACACATCTGTTCTGCAATTAGTTTCAACCTGTTCGGGAACATAACAAATAAAGGCAGCTCGATGAACTCCGCTATCTCTATTTATACTGTTTTCCTATTTCTTCCATCATAGTTGATTATGCGAAGCGTCATCGCTTTGTCGTGCTGGCCAAAACTGCCGATTTCATTACGTCGCTGACGGGGTGATCCCCAGCTTTTCGTTAACCGCATCGCGAATCTCCCGATACCGGTCAGGATTGTTGGCCAATATGTCGAGATCATCCTCGGGAAAAATCTCTTTTTTCTTTTTCTGGGCGGCTTCTTTAGTAAAAATTGCCGGCATCAATTGCTCCACGCAACGCAACATCACTTCGGGCGAAACCGATGCGCCGGGCGATGCACCGAGCAATGTCCCGTAAGTCTTGTCTTCGGACACAATGATCTCTGTACCCATCTGCAAATCGCCGTCTTTAATGATCTGTACCCGTTGACCGGCTTGAACCGGTTCCCACTCAAACCGTTCGCTCAAGCCCGGAGCAAAGCTTTCTAGTTCCTCGAACATGCTCTTCTTGCCTTTAAAGGTCTCTGAAACCAGATACTTAACAAGAGGGAAGTGCTCGAGGGTGACATTCAGCAAGCCAGAGATGTCATGCAGACGCATTGAGCTGAGGTAATCAAAAAAGCCACGCCCTTTCTCAAGAACAGGGTTAAATGACGCGAACGGTCCGAAAAGCAGGTAGCGCTGACCGTCCACTACACGCAAATCGAGATGAGGTACGGACATGGGAGGCGCGCCGACTTTCGCCTTGCCATAGGTTTTGGCCCGGTAATGCTCGGCCTGTTCGTCACTGATTGGCGCTTGTAAAAATCGCCCGCCCACAGGGAAGCCGGTATATCGGTGCCGAAATGGCAAGTGGCTTTTTTTAAGGATCGGGAATGCACCGCCGCCGGCACCGACAAACAGCACGTCTGCCTTGTATTTGATGGGCTCTCCCCTGCCTTCAGTTTCAATAATCCATTGTCCGGATGGACTCTTGTGCACGCGCTTGACGTGGGTGCCGTATTCTATTTTTACCCCCAGGTCATTCACTGCGTGGGCGGCCATTTGCTCAGTTAAAGCCCCAAAGTTTACGTCTGTGCCGGTTTCAATAACGGTAGCCGCCATTTTTTCATGGCGTGGGCGCCCTTCCATTGTGTAGGGAATCCAGTCTTTTATTTCGTCGAAGTCTTCCGAAAAACGCATGTGTTCGAAAAAATGATGCGCCGACATTTCCTTGAATCGCAATCGCAGTTCTTCAATCGCCGTTTCGGAAACGATGGTGCAGTGTTTGGTTTGGTTGATAAACGTTTTAGGGTCTTTGATGGCGCCCTGCTCGATCAAGTGAGCCCAGAATTGCTTTGCAATATTGAACTGAGCATGAATCTTCAACGCCTTTTCAACTGAAATAACTTCTTCATCCACCGGGGTATAGTTAAGCTCACAGTTCGCTTCATGTCCCGTGCCAGCGTTGTTAAATGCCCACGAGTTTCCTGCACCAGGGCCGTCCAGCCTTTCTAGAATGGTGATTTCCAAATCGGGTGCAAACTCCTTTGCCAGCGTGGCAAACGTAGTTCCCATAATTCCCGCGCCGATAATGATTACATTCATGAGCTATACCTGTCGGTCGAACGATTTATGACATCTGTAAACATAGTTTTGAATTACCCCCGCTGAGCTTAAGGCCATCACGGGAAACCTGTTTTGAGGTTTCGCCTAACCTGCGAAAACAGGAAACACCTGAACCAGCCTTCGAATACGTACGCTTTCAATATCGCATTCTAGCCATTCGGTTTGCTGGCCAGTTCCTTCAATGCGTCCATTGCCTCATCGGCGCGATCGTCCGGCACAAACATGTGGTCGTGGTAGAAGCCTGCGATGACGTTGGTGGTGATCCCGCGCTCTGCGAGCAAGCTTGTAACAACGGATGTGAGCCCCAGCGCTTCAAGGCTGGAGTGCCCTTCAAGGGTGATTCGGCGGAAGACTCTGTAATAGTCCAAACCCTCTGATTCGGCTTGTTCGCGAGGAATGACCAGCGTCAGGCCTTCGAGCTCGGCAATGCTGACAATAGGTTTGAGCTTTTCCAGTTCGCCGTACCGGGCGTTGGCCACTGTGCAGTAGACATAGGAATTGGAGTCGAGTCTTGGCGAGAGCTGCTTGATCAAATCCTGGAGAAACTGTGTTCGCTTCATCGTTTTGTGTCCTTCCTATGGCCGAATGTCGTGGGCGAGTTTTGGCTAGGTACAGAATATCATCCTAACCGATTGATTCGCCTCAATAGCAATTTAGCATTTTATCGGGATCTCTGATTAGTCAGGATTATACGGTTAAGGCTTTGGATTGGGTGTCTTTGGCCATCCCCAATGCTGTTCAGCGGTAGAGGTAGCCTGATTGGCCCAAATGCACGCCACCAGATGGTTCTGCAGACATTGGACAAAAAACAGACAGTGCTATGCTGAGACCACATTTTGTAGAGCCTGAATTATGGTGTCATCGCATCGCATACCTGCCAAGTGGCAGGAACAAACCTCGGCGATTGTCAGCGGCTTCCTGGGTGAATGGCTGCATCAGCGCCAAAACCCCATGGCATTTTCCATGGACTTGCGTTTTCAGGATGAGGTTCTGGATATCGCAAACCCATCGTTCGATGCTGCCCGTCCAACGCTCGTTGTTCTGGTGCATGGCCTGACGGAGCTCGAGACCGTTTTCGACTATCCCGAACGCCCAGGTGAGAATTATGCCACGGAACTGGCCGTGCAACTGGATGCCACGCCACTGAGCCTGCGCTACAACAGCGGACGTTCCATCAGCTCGAACGGCGCCGCGTTTGATCAACTGTTGGCTGAGCTTGTTGCACACTGGCCGGTGCCGGTGGAGCGGTTGATCCTTATTGGCCATAGTATGGGCGGGTTAGTGACGAGAAGCGCGTGTTATCAGGCAAGCCGGCAACCTTCCCCCTCCCCGTGGCTTTGCAAACTGGAGAGCTGTGTCTATATCGGCTCACCTCACGAAGGTTCATGGCTTGCGAGAGCCGCCCATAAAAGCGCGGATGTTCTGGGAAAAGCCCCTCGTGACTACGTGCGGGCGATAGCGGATTTTCTGAATGTGCGAAGCCCCGGTATTCATGATCTGACAGAGGGCAATATTCACCCCGACCACGAGGCGTTGCAGCAACCGCCCCTTGTGGAAGGCGTGCGCCATTACGCTGTAGCCGGGCTTTTGGCGTCTCAGTCCAGCCATCCGGTGAGCCGCTTGTTTGGTGACGCACTTGTGCAGGAATCAAGTGCAACAGGGTCTCGTCAAACTGAATGGAAGCTTACTGCAACCGCAGTATTTCCCCGAATCGATCATATCCGGCTAAGCCACCATCCGTTGGTGTACCGGCAACTAAAGGAGTGGTTGGTATGAATAAACCGCAAACCCAGGATAACCGCCAATGGTGGTTGGGCTTTTTCGATTTCGCCTTTGAAGGTACCGCAGTTGTGGCGACTCGGCTTGAGCAGGTTCACTTGTCGATCGCAGACGAAACCTTTGATGTACTCGCCCGGGTACCGATTACGAACACCGTAAGCGAGCCTGTTCGGGAACTGCACCATGGTATCTCCCGGCTCTCCTACCGAACAGTCGCTTCGGCGGCGCGTTTGCTCAATCGGGTTGGTCAACACGCACGATAATTGCTCAAATGCCTGGACGGCCCTGAACGCAATAGCCAGGGAGCCCGGTGTTATGCCTTATGGAATCGGAGCTGAACGCGCAATCCGGGGGAATTGTCAGCCAGTAGCATCGTCGCGTCATGCCGTTTAGCGATACGTGATGCGAGACTCAGTCCAAGACCACTACCCGGCTTGTGCCGGCTTGGGTCTATTCTGAAAAAAGGCTTAAGCACTTCGCCCCTCATGGCCACCGGTATACCGATACCGTTATCCGCCACAACGACTTCAACGACGCTGGTATGGGACGTTACCGATAATTGGATACTGGCACCGACGCCATTATGATTAATCGCATTCTCGACCAGATTGGCGAACATTTGTGTCAGAAGTCGCTGATCTCCCTCAATCACCGTATTGCCGCTCACCTTGCAGACGAGGGTTTGCCCGGAATCCTCCGCGACCGGAGTATAAATCTCTGCAAGCCTTTCGAGCAGGTTCGATAAATCGATTTGCTCGCGTTCGATGGCGACCGTAGCGGAATCCATCTCGGCGATTCTCAGTAGTAAGCTGAAGGTTTCTAATGCCTGGTCTAGATTGCGAATGGCGCCACTGCAAAGTTGGCGCGTTTTTTCCGTTGATTGAAGCTCTTCCAGACCTTCCAGTTGTTGGCGCACCCTGCCGAGCGGGGTTCGTAAATCGTGCGCGATGTTGACAGATACGCTCTGTACGTCGTGTACCAGATGCTCTATTCGCTGGAGCATTCCGTTGATGGTGACCGCTAATTGCTCAAAGTCATCACCGATGTCCGCTAACGGAATCCGCTTTGACAACGAACCGGTACCGACCTGCTCAGCAATGTTCCGTAATCTTTCAACGTGCCTCAGGAATCGTCTGCTGACGATTCGACCTGCAACCACACTCAGAACCAGCACCGCGCAAAGCGTAAGTGCTGTCGAACGGAGAATCGCTTGGCGGAATTCAGCAATACTGCGGGTGTTCGCGGCGACGCCAAGTTGAAAACCGTCATCAAGGGAGGTTGTCAGCAGCAGCAATTCCGGCTTCGCGGATTGCTGAATACGGCTCCACCCATCGCGCTGTGGCAATTTGAGACGATCAAATACGGCGACGCCCTGTGGATTGACCAAGGTGTAGATTAGTCGCGGGCTTGGTGCGCGTTCCAGCCGTTCACCGATATCATGGCGTAATTCTTCAAGCCCGTTGTCGTTATACTCACCGAGTAACTGAGTCGTCTCAGTGCTGATGCGCTCGCGTAGTTGCTGCTCCATTCCCTCGCGAACGGTATAGTAGAACAGAATGCTCAAAAGCAGCGTGCTCAGCGCAAAGACCACCGCCGAAAGTGCCGCGAAACGAAAGCTGGCGGTGCGAAGCCAGTTAACTGTCATCGTCGATCATGTAGCCGGAACCGCGAACCGTCTGGATCAATTCTTTACCGAATCCCCGATCAATCTTGGAGCGCAGGCGGCTGATATGAGTCTCGACGACGTTGGTTTTCGGATCGAAGTGAAATTCCCATACATGCTCCAGCAACATGGTTCGCGTGACCACATTGCCTTTATTGCTTAGCAGATACTCCAACAGTCGAAACTCCGTGGGCTGGACCATCACTTCCTTCCCTGCCCGGTAAACCTTTCGCCGAAGCAGGTCTACTTCGAGATCATCGACCGAAAGATTAGTCGGTGCCTGCTTGATTTGTGGTCTCCGAATCAGCGCGCCCACGCGCGCGCGTAGCTCCGCAAACGCGAACGGCTTGACCAGGTAGTCGTCGGCAATCATCAGACCGTCAACCCGGTCGTTGACACTGCTTACAGCTGTCAGAAAAATCGCCGGTGTAGTATCGCCGCCGGCGCGCAGCATGGACAGTACTTTGAGGCCGTCAAACCCCGGCACCATGCGATCCAGAATAAGCGTGTCATAATCGCCTTCAGCAGCCATCATCAAGGCATATTCCCCACGCTCAGCCAGATCAATCACGTGGCCGTCTTCCCGAAAACCGCGAACGACGTAGTCTGCGGTTTCGCGATCATCCTCAAGTAGCAGCAAATGCATGCTCATGTAACCATCCCCTAAAATCGGTGCATGCGTAATTAGAGTTCTCCAGCCTACAATGAGGCAAATGGAGAACGGCATGAAGAAATCACGGTATAGCGAGTCACAGATCGTCAAGATCCTGAAG
>JANZNS010000015.1 GCA_025153445.1 Marinobacter sp. BGYM27
CACGACCATGGCGTCCTGGTCGTAGTTGTAGTGCTTGAAACGAGGCATGCCGACGGCTCCTTGTCTGTTTGCCCAATGCTACCAAAACCAGTCTGATTTGGGGTTTTTCTACAGCCTCAACGCTGAAAGCACTGGCTGAAGGAACCGTCGAACAACAGAGGATTAGCACGATCTGGCATCCCACTCTCGACGAGCCCATTCGCATCAAGAAGGGCGACCGGGTTCAGGAATTCTGCTATGACCCTGAAGGCAATGTGACCCGCCAGGCCACCCGGAAAACGAGCGAACCTGAACTGGCCTGCACGCAGTAAGTGTCGATGGAATCAGGGCTGAATGAGCTCCCTTTTGTTTACGAACAGAAGGGGTAAAAGGACGGCTTCTCGCAAGGAAAGAGCGAATAAAATGTACCAGCCGACAGTAATGGATATAAGAACGATCAATCGGACAGGGATGTGTGACATGCGCCAGTTCTACCAATCGATAATTATACAGTTCATGAATGGAGTGGGGTATTTATATGGGAATATTTTAAAACTACCGTTGAAGCTATTGAAAATCGGAGCCATAGTTTATTTAGGTGGACTGTTGTGCCTGTTTTCCGGTTATGCTTTCTCAGCTAACGTGTGCGAACGCTCTTCATGTGGTTCGATCGGATGCACAAGCTATGGTTTTTATCCATCGGTAGCAGCTGCGTGTGGAAGCAATAGTCCTCAATTGCGTTTCCAAAACTCGAGCGGGGACGCTAATTATTATTGTGTTCCACCTACATCGCCTAGTGTATTCGCCAGCTATGCGGTTTGCTCATCAAATCAATGCCCCGGTGGCAGTGCATTTAACGCGGACATTGGTGAGTGCGTTGCTGACGAGAAACCAGAGTGCGCCACGGTTGTGGGCAACCCCATTGATGCCCGCAATGGCAACAAATACCAGCAAGAGGTAGATGTTAGCGGTGGAGGACTGGAACTGGTTCGTAGTTATACCCATTCTGTTGGTCCGAATCCTCGTGCGCCGGGCTGGGGGCGTTGGCAGTTTCCCTATACTCAATCAGTTGCGTCTTACACCAGGCAGTACGGTGATGATGGCTATCTGTCATACGTGCTCACGGATAAGAACGTACGTTATGTGTTCCGCGGTAATGAGGCGACAGGGTATGCGTTCCGGAATTGGCAGCTTCCGCCTTTCCAGTCTGTTGAACGTTTATATGCATCGGGCACGCCCTCTGGTTGGGAGGTAACACATAAAGACGGTACGGTTTATTACTTCAACGATGGTGGTTACCTGACCAAGGTTGAGCACACAGATGGAGCTCAATTCGCCATCGAGTACACCGACCGAGCAGATGGAACACGAGATTTCCAGATCATCCGCAACCTCCGCAGTGGTGCGGAGTTAGCCTATACCTTTGATGCGTCAGGCCAGCATATTGAGTCTGCTGATCTGTCTTTTAATGGTCAGTCGTTTTCCTTCCAATATAGCTATAAGAGTAGTGGCATGCTCAACCGGGTAATAAATCCTGATGGCACACAGCGCGATTACCACTATGACGCTCCGACATTGCCTCAAGCGCTAACGTCTATAACGGATGAGGGCGATAATGCCTACGCTAAATGGTCATACGATGATCAGGGGCGGGCAGTGCGAAGCTCACATGCGGGCGACACTGAATCTGTGTCCCTGGCTTTCAACCCGGACGGCACGACTACACTCACTAATGCCTTAGGTAAGCGGAGTATCTATCACTTCGAGACGGTGGCGGGCTCACGCAAACTGACGCAAATTGATGGTCAGGCGAGTTCGAACTGCGCGGCAGCCAGCAAGGCCTTTACATATACGCCAGAAGGTCGGGTTGAAACAGAGACTGACTGGAGCGGCAAGGTCACTCGTTACACATACAATGATCGCGGGCTGGTTACGGCCAAAACAATAGGTGTCGGTAGCGCGTCCGAACAAACGGTTGAAACAACCTGGCACCCTGATCTGAGCGTGCCAATGAAGGTGACACGGAGCCAGAAAGTCACTGAATACTGCTATGACGCGTCGGGTCAGGAAGTAACTCGCGCAACACGCGAACCGGCAGAGCCATCATTGGATTGTACCAATCCGTAGCCATTCAAATGGAAACCCGATTAATCGAACAGGGATGTAACATGCGCCAACTCTACAAATCGACGAACACTAATCGTCCAGTTGAAATTGCCTGTGCTGTCATGATGTTTTTAGTGCCGGTGGTCTGCGAGGCCGACCGGGTTTGGAACTACGAATATGACGAAAATGGCTTAATGACAGAAGCCGATGGCCCCAGAACGGATGTTCAGGATATCCAAACCTATACCTATGATACTTCTGGCAATTTGGTTCGCTCCCGGAACGCACTGGGCCACGAGGTCAATCTGTCAGACTACACGGTGTTGGGCCTCCCGCAGCGCATTGTCGATGGCAATGATGTGGTAACCGAAGTGACTTATAACTTCAGAGGCCAGGCGACCAGCCAGACCACCGCCACCGGACAGGGTAACATCACAACACTTTATGAATATGATCCTGTAGGCCTGCTCACCAAGATAACGCGGCCTGACGGACAGGACGTGTCTTACGAGTATGATCCTGCAAGACGTCTGACGGCAATAGAAGTGTCCTCTGGTGACCGAATTGAGTTTGAGCATGACGCTATGGGCAACGTCACGCTGGAAACGACCAAAGGATCATCGAATGTGGTTGCCCGCCAACACAAGCAGGTGTTCGATGAATTGGGGCGAGTGATTCGCGTCATTGGGGCCGAAAACCGGACAACGGAATACCGTTACGATGTGGATTCAAACCTTGTTTCGACCATTGATGGCAACAGCCAGGAGACGCGTCGAAGCTATGATGCATTGAACCGCCTGTCTCAAATCACAGACCCTGATTCAGGCACGATCACCTTTACTTACGATGATATGGATAACCTGGTCTCGGTCACCGACCAGCGGGGTTTGCAAACAACCTACGAATATAATTTTGCTGGCGAACTCACCGCACGTCATAGCCCGGATACCGGAACCACAACCTACAGCTACGATTCGGCGGGCAATCGCATCAGAAAGACCGATGCGAGGGGTGTTGTTGCAGAGTACGCCTACGACGCGCTAAATCGGCTAATCTCTATCACCTACCCGGGATCCCCTGAAGAGAATATCGAATACGGCTACGACGATAACGCCGGCGGGAATTACGGCGTAGGACGGCTCACCAGCATCAGTGACCGCAGTGGAATCATTCAGTACGTCTACGACGCTTTGGGCAGGACGGTACGGGAAGAGCGCACGATGGAGTCGACGCTGTATGTGACAGACTACGCCTATAACAGCGTTAGCCAACTTATCTCCATTACTTATCCCTCGGGCCGGCTTGTCCTGTACAACTACGACACCGATGGCGAACTAGTCAGTATCGGCACCCAGGGCCCTGCTGGAGGCGAGCCTCAGATCGTCGCGGATCAACTCGACTTCCTGCCTTTTGGACCCTTGGCCCGATTAGTATACGGCAACGGTATTGCCCGCCAACTCAGCTATAACGATGGCTACGAACCAACAGCCATCCAGAGCCCGGTCATGGACAAAGGCTACACCTATGATGGTGCGGGCAATATCGCTGAGATCAGCGACTATCTTGACCCCGACCAAAATGAAACCTTTTTCTATGACGCGAAGGGCCAACTGACGGATGCGACGGGCCCTTATGGCCAGATCACCTATGCCTATGATGCAGTAGGTAACCGATTGCTGCGTAGCATATTGGATAGCGGTCAGACTTTGACCGAGAACTATACCTACGCCGCAGATAGCAATCGTTTGGTGGACGTTGCGTCGGATAAGAACGGTACTTTGGATAATCGTACGTTCGCCTACAGCGAAGTCGGCAACACCATTTCCGACACAACATCAGCGAAAAGTAGAGAACTCATCTATAACGCGCGTAACAGACTCCAGGAAATCGAAGAAGACGGTGCTACGCAGGCACTGTACCTCCACAATGCTTTAGGCCAGCGAGTCGTTAAAGTAGCGCAGGAACCTGCCAGTAATCTCCACTTTCACTACGATCAAAGTGGCCATCTGATAGCCGAAAGCAAACCTTCCGGAGAGGTGGTGCGCGAGTATATCTATTTAAATGATCTGCCAGTGGCAATGCTTGCAGAGGGTGGTGCTGGAGGAGAAACACCTGAACTCGTTATCGATAATTCCGATACCCGCGCATCCAGTGTGGGCACCTGGACCGAATCAGTGAAACAAGCTGGATATGTGGGTGATAACTACCAGGCCAATGCTGCTGGAAGTGGCGCCGATGTTTTTCAATGGGAGCCGGGTTTAACGCAAGAAGCCACCTATGAGGTCTATGCCCGTTGGACCAGTCACTCAAACCGAGCCTCCAATGCTCAGTATGTGGTTGCATACAACGGGGTGAATAAATCGGTTGTCGTGAACCAGCGCAATAATGGCTCTAGCTGGCAGTTGCTTGGCACGTTTGAACTGGGCCCGGAAAGTATTATTTCACTATCAGATGGGGCGAATGGCTATGTTATTGCGGATGCGATCAAATTGACGCTGGCAAGTACGGCGCCATCTGTGATCATCACTGATAATACTTCCAGTGATACCTCCAGCATTGGTGAGTGGCCTTTGTCGACAAACCAGGGTGGATATGAAGGCGATAACTATGCTTACCATTCTAAGGGCGTTGGCGAAAATACGTTTACTTGGTCACCTCCACTTTCCGGCAGTGGCACCTATCAGGTTTATGCAAAGTGGACCAGCCACTACAAAAGAGCATCCAACGCAAAATACATAGTTCAAACAGCTAATGGCCCTGAAGCTGTTACTAAAAACCAGCGCAGTGGTGGTGGCAGTTGGCAATTGCTAGGGACATACGAGCTGACTACAGGCTTCAGTGTATCAGTGTCCGATAGCGCCAACGGCGCTGTAATTGCTGATGCGATCAAGGTGGAGCGAGTGAATAACTAGGATAAGCGCTACTGTTTGCGCGTTTCTTAGCTTTAATGACAAGGGAGCTGTTATGACATATCTCAGAATTATTTTAGGATTGCTAGCCGTCCTTATAGCGACGCAACCCGTTTTTGCCGCCACGCAAATGTATTTTGTCCACGGGGATCACTTGGGCACTCCCCAAGTAATGACGGATGACAGCCAAGCTGTAGTTTGGCAGCGTAACGCTTTGCCGTTTGGAGAGGTTGTTCAGGAGACTGGTGCCCTAGCTCAGTCGTTACGGTTTCCCGGGCAGTATCGTGACGGGGAGACTGGCTACTATTACAATTATTTCCGGGATTACGATGGTGACTTAGGGCGGTATTTGCAAAGTGATCCGATCGGTATACGAGCTGGCCTGAACACATACGCATACGCTAGCGCTAATCCAATTATAAACAGGGACTATTATGGCCTATGGTGGAATAGCATAGGTATCAATTTTACATTCGTCACAGAAGGGAATGGAACTAGCACCAGTTTCAGTTTAGCCTCTGACGGTAATGGGCTTTATTGCACGGTGACTCATCAGAAGCTTTCCGGTACTGGGTATTATTATGCTGGAGGAGGAGAGGCTTCAGGAGGGAGCGGAGATATATTGCCAAGTGTAGTGGTCCAATGATTCCGGACACCAACGTAGGTGGTAATATCGCCACCATAAACGAGGTGTCTGATGACCAGAAAGCGACGTTCTTTTTCTCCTGAGTTCAAACAGGAAGCAGCCAGCCT
>JANZNS010000016.1 GCA_025153445.1 Marinobacter sp. BGYM27
ACACATCGCTGTGCTGGGGTTTTCAGTATTAGGAGCCTGACGATGACCTACTCTCGCATGAGCAAAAGCCACACTACCATCGGCGCTGATTCGTTTCACTGCTGAGTTCGGGATGGGATCAGGTGGTTCCGAATCGCTATAGTCGTCAGGCAAAAAAGTTTGACCACTGGGCGGGACAAGATTGAATTTTGAAGCGATTTCCTGCGTTATCCGCAGTTGGCTTGGGTGTTATATAGTCAAGCCGCACGAGCAATTAGTATCGGTTAGCTCAACGCCTCGCAGCGCTTACACACCCGACCTATCAACGTCCTGGTCTTGAACGGCTCTTCAGGGCCCTCGAGGGGCCAGGGAGATCTCATCTTGGAAGGGGCTTCCCGCTTAGATGCTTTCAGCGGTTATCCTGTCCGAACATAGCTACCGGGCAATGCTTCTGGCGAAACAACCCGAACACCAGAGGTTCGTCCACTCCGGTCCTCTCGTACTAGGAGCAGCTTTCCTCAAATCTCCAACGTCCACGGCAGATAGGGACCGAACTGTCTCACGACGTTCTAAACCCAGCTCGCGTACCACTTTAAATGGCGAACAGCCATACCCTTGGGACCGGCTTCAGCCCCAGGATGTGATGAGCCGACATCGAGGTGCCAAACACCGCCGTCGATGTGAACTCTTGGGCGGTATCAGCCTGTTATCCCCGGAGTACCTTTTATCCGTTGAGCGATGGCCCTTCCATACAGAACCACCGGATCACTATGACCTACTTTCGTACCTGCTCGACGTGTCTGTCTCGCAGTTAAGCGGGCTTGTGCCATTACACTAACCGCACGATGTCCGACCGTGCTTAGCCCACCTTTGTGCTCCTCCGTTACTCTTTGGGAGGAGACCGCCCCAGTCAAACTACCCACCACACAGTGTCCTTATCCCCGATAAGGGGACGAAGTTAGAACCTCAAACAGTTCAGGCTGGTATTTCAAGGTTGGCTCCACGATGACTGGCGTCACCGCTTCAAAGCCTCCCAGCTATCCTACACAAAACTGCTCAAAGTTCACTGTGAAGCTATAGTAAAGGTTCACGGGGTCTTTCCGTCTAGCCGCGGATACACCGCATCTTCACGGCGATTTCAATTTCACTGAGTCTCGGGTAGAGACAGCGCCCCCATCGTTACGCCATTCGTGCAGGTCGGAACTTACCCGACAAGGAATTTCGCTACCTTAGGACCGTTATAGTTACGGCCGCCGTTTACCGGGGCTTCGATCAAGAGCTTCGCACGAATGCTAACCCCATCAATTAACCTTCCGGCACCGGGCAGGCGTCACACCGTATACGTCCACTTTCGTGTTTGCACAGTGCTGTGTTTTTAATAAACAGTCGCAGGGGCCTGGTATCTTCGACCGGTTTCCGCTCCACCCGCAGGGGCTTCACGTACATACCGGCGTGCCTTCTCCCGAAGTTACGGCACCATTTTGCCTAGTTCCTTTACCCGAGTTCTCTCAAGCGCCTTGGTATTCTCTACCTGACCACCTGTGTCGGTTTGGGGTACGATCCCTCATGACCTGAAGCTTAGAAGATTTTCCTGGAAGCAGGGCATCAATGACTTCCAGCTGCAAGCAGCCGTCGTCGTCGCGTCTCAGGATTAAGGACCCGGATTTGCCTAAGTCCTCTCCCTACATGCTTAAACCGGGACAACCGTCGCCCGGCTCACCTAGCCTTCTCCGTCTCTCCATCGCAGTCATGCGAGGTACGGGAATATTAACCCGTTTCCCATCGACTACACCTTTCGGTCTCGCCTTAGGGGTCGACTAACCCTGCGCCGATTAGCGTTGCGCAGGAACCCTTGGTCTTCCGGCGTGGGAGTTTTTCACTCCCATTATCGTTACTCATGTCAGCATTCGCACTTCTGATACCTCCAGCATGCTTCTCAACACACCTTCGCAGGCTTACAGAACGCTCCTCTACCCCGTACACTTACGTGCACAGCCGCAGCTTCGGTAACCAGTTTGAGCCCCGTTACATCTTCCGCGCAGGCCGACTCGACTAGTGAGCTATTACGCTTTCATTAAAGGATGGCTGCTTCTAAGCCAACCTCCTAGCTGTCTTCGCCTTCCCACATCGTTTCCCACTTAACTGGTATTTCGGGACCTTAGCTGGCGGTCTGGGTTGTTTCCCTTTTCACGATGGACGTTAGCACCCACCGTGTGTCTCCCGGATAGTACTCATTGGTATTCGGAGTTTGCATCGGGTTGGTAAGTCGGGATGACCCCCTAGCCGAAACAGTGCTCTACCCCCAATGGTATTCGTCCGAGGCGCTACCTAAATAGCTTTCGAGGAGAACCAGCTATCTCCGGGCTTGATTAGCCTTTCACTCCGATCCACAAGTCATCCCCTGGCTTTTCAACGACAGTGGGTTCGGTCCTCCAGTGCCTGTTACGGCACCTTCAACCTGCTCATGGATAGATCGCCCGGTTTCGGGTCTATGCCCAGCGACTAAGTCGCCCTATTCAGACTCGGTTTCCCTACGGCTCCCCTAGATGGTTAACCTCGCCACTGAACATAAGTCGCTGACCCATTATACAAAAGGTACGCCGTCACAGAACAAGTCTGCTCCGACTGCTTGTACGCATACGGTTTCAGGATCTATTTCACTCCCCTCACAGGGGTTCTTTTCGCCTTTCCCTCACGGTACTGGTTCACTATCGGTCAGTCAGGAGTATTTAGCCTTGGAGGATGGTCCCCCCATATTCAGACAGGATACCACGTGTCCCGTCCTACTCGATTTCACTAAACTCAGGTTTCGGATACGGGGCTATCACCCACTATGGCGGCACTTTCCAGAGCCTTCTCCTACCAGTTGTTTAGCTTAAGGGCTAATCCCCGTTCGCTCGCCGCTACTTAGGGAATCTCGGTTGATTTCTTTTCCTCGGGGTACTTAGATGTTTCAGTTCCCCCGGTTCGCCCCTTACACCTATGTATTCAGTGCAAGGTACCTGGCCGAAACCAGGTGGGTTTCCCCATTCAGAAATGCCCGGATCAAAGCTTGTTTGCCAGCTCCCCGAGCCTTATCGCAGGCTTCCACGTCTTTCATCGCCTCTGACTGCCAAGGCATCCACCGTATGCGCTTAATTGCTTGACTATATAACCCCAAACCAACTGTTTAACCGGTTCAGTCCGACCGAAGTCGTTCCGAATCAATCTCACAGTGTCAGCAGCCTTTTGTCCTGCTGACGCTTGATTCAAGATTAAGCAATCCAACGATTTAACACCGGATAACGCTTGAAATCGCTATCATTGGATAAACCCATCCTGGAGATAAATTGGATGAATCTACCCAGCTATCAATCTTGTCCACATTTTTAAAGAGCATGTCTGACCCAGTGATCAGAAAGAAGGGCTGCAAACGGTCACCTGTTTGTAACACTTGTTTCTGTACACTGACCGGCGCCAGGGACGCTGTCAGGTAAAATTGGTGGAGCTAAGCAGGATCGAACTGCTGACCTCCTGCGTGCAAGGCAGGCGCTCTCCCAGCTGAGCTATAGCCCCATTTAAGCTATCAAGTCTCACTTGTTATCACCTCTACAAGTGGCGACTCAAATTATTCAGATCAAGGCACTTTGATTCGCCGCATAGCCTGCTATGCAAGAATCAATGCAACGCCGAGCTGAACAATTTTGGTGGGTCTGGGTGGACTTGAACCACCGACCTCACCCTTATCAGGGGTGCGCTCTAACCACCTGAGCTACAGACCCAATGGCATGGGCCCGCTTAGACCCAATATGCTCTCTATCCGGCTGACCAAGTAATTTGTGTGGACTCTGACTGAGACGTTCAGCATCGTTTAAGGAGGTGATCCAGCCGCAGGTTCCCCTACGGCTACCTTGTTACGACTTCACCCCAGTCATGAACCACACCGTGGTGATCGTCCTCCCGAAGGTTAGACTAACCACTTCTGGTGCAATCCACTCCCATGGTGTGACGGGCGGTGTGTACAAGGCCCGGGAACGTATTCACCGCGACATTCTGATTCGCGATTACTAGCGATTCCGACTTCACGCAGTCGAGTTGCAGACTGCGATCCGGACTACGACGCGTTTTGTGAGATTAGCTCCCCCTCGCGGGTTTGCAGCCCTCTGTGCGCGCCATTGTAGCACGTGTGTAGCCCTGGCCGTAAGGGCCATGATGACCTGACGTCATCCCCACCTTCCTCCGGTTTGTCACCGGCAGTCTCCCTAGAGTTCCCACCATAATGTGCTGGCAACTAGGGATAGGGGTTGCGCTCGTTACGGGACTTAACCCAACATCTCACGACACGAGCTGACGACGGCCATGCAGCACCTGTGTCTGAGCTCCCGAAGGCACCAATCCATCTCTGGAAAGTTCTCAGCATGTCAAGGCCAGGTAAGGTTCTTCGCGTTGCGTCGAATTAAACCACATGCTCCACCGCTTGTGCGGGCCCCCGTCAATTCATTTGAGTTTTAACCTTGCGGCCGTACTCCCCAGGCGGTCTACTTAGTGCGTTAACTGCGCCACTAAAGCATCAAGTGCCCCAACGGCTAGTAGACATCGTTTACGGCGTGGACTACCAGGGTATCTAATCCTGTTTGCTCCCCACGCTTTCGCACCTCAGTGTCAGTGTTGGTCCAGGTAGCCGCCTTCGCCACTGGTGTTCCTTCCTATATCTACGCATTTCACCGCTACACAGGAAATTCCACTACCCTCTACCACACTCTAGCCTGACAGTTCGAAATGCCGTTCCCAGGTTAAGCCCGGGGCTTTCACATCTCGCTTATCAAACCACCTACGCGCGCTTTACGCCCAGTAATTCCGATTAACGCTTGCACCCTCCGTATTACCGCGGCTGCTGGCACGGAGTTAGCCGGTGCTTCTTCTGCGAGTAACGTCAATTCTGCAGCGTATTAAACTACAGACCTTCCTCCTCGCTGAAAGTGCTTTACAACCCGAAAGCCTTCTTCACACACGCGGCATGGCTGGATCAGGGTTGCCCCCATTGTCCAATATTCCCCACTGCTGCCTCCCGTAGGAGTTCGGGCCGTGTCTCAGTCCCGATGTGGCTGATCATCCTCTCAGACCAGCTACGGATCGTCGCCTTGGTGAGCCTTTACCCCACCAACTAGCTAATCCGACATAGGCACATCCAATAGCGCAAGGTCCGAAGATCCCCTGCTTTCCCCCGTAGGGCGTATGCGGTATTAATCCGGGTTTCCCCGGGCTATCCCCCACTACTGGGCAGTTTCCTATGCATTACTCACCCGTCCGCCGCTCGTCAGCGGGTAGCAAGCTACCCCTGTTACCGCTCGACTTGCATGTGTTAAGCCTGCCGCCAGCGTTCAATCTGAGCCATGATCAAACTCTTCAGTTTAAATCATATAGCGATTATAGAATCGCAAATCTTGCTCAAGACAAAACTCAATTTTGACGAGTCGCTGTCTTGAATATTTCTTGCCGAAATATCCCAGTCAGCGCCCACACAAATTACTTGGTCAACTTTTTAAAGAGCGGGGCGTGTAGCCCTGTTGAGAGCGCGTATTCTACAGCGATCCTCAACCTTGTCAACCACTAATTT
>JANZNS010000017.1 GCA_025153445.1 Marinobacter sp. BGYM27
GTCGAACGTCAGCGATGTGCCATTACGCGCCAGGACCGCAGTCTCTATGGTTTGGTTCACCGTGTTGTAGCTGTAGGTCAGAGACGCTTGGCTTGCAAGATTGTTGATCTGACGCTGGATGGGGTTACCTTCGCTATCAATCGTTGTCTCGATGGCGAGAACCTTTCCATGCAGTTCATCGATTTCGGCGAGTTGGCCATTATTGTCGAAGGTGTATTCAACACCAGACTTGGCGAGGAGGCGCCAGCCGGAAGGTTCGCCTGAGGCATTAACCGTGACTTCCACAGACTCAAATGGCGGTTGCTGCCAGGAGGTAAAGGCATAGCCGATATTTTCATTGCCTTTGAAAACATAGCGCACGCCTCCGGTCCAGCTCACCGCATAACTGGTTTGGGGGTTGTCGCCGTTTGTCGTGGTCCTTGTCTCAATGGATTGGGTATAGGGGAACAACCACTGGCCCTGGCCGAGGGCTTCAGGATTGGGGCCAACGGTGTAGAGGTAGTGACGCTGCAGGTTTAGCCCACCGCCAGAGGCATCATCTTCCGTCTGGTAGTTGTTGCCGTTGCGAACATCAATCGGATCGCCAACCATCGAGGCGCACGTTGGCTTCTCGTCAGTAACGCATTCGCCTATATCGTTATTAAAGGTACCACCGCTGGGGCACAAATTGCCGTTACAGCTTGCTATTCTGTTTACTACACGGCTATCAAAACAAAGATAAGACACAGTTCCTTCGCTTGAAGCTCCGATAAACTTCGGAACATGTGGGCTGCAGGCTGCAACTGCTGACGGAAAGTATCCAGGGTCCGAACATTCAATCCACGCACAATTCGATGCCTCACACATATTGTCAGCCAAAACTGGTGTTGCAAGAAGCCACGATATAGCCAAAACGAAAACCAGACACTGGCGCTGCGTTATAAAACTTTCAAGTCGAATCAAACTACATTGTGTGCGCATGCTCTATCCTTGAGTAAGTCCATTATCAATCCCACAATCAAAGCATCGAATTAATTTGTGCTTTGATAAAACCAATTAAAAAATCAAGGCCTTAACCATGAATTTAAATAGGTTTGGTATTTCGATCGGTAAAGCGAGTGAAAAACCCGAAGCTCTGTCTTTCACTGCACACAACTGAAGTTTTCTACACTTATGCTCTTGTCATTTTTAAAGACTGCACCGTGAGTATTCCTCGCACTCTAACTCAGGTTCAAACTCGTTTTCTTGGTTAGGTAGCTTGATCGACACACTGCCTGGAGAGATTCCTGCAGCGACAATTAACTCTCCTAACCTTCCTATGAAAACCAACCCACATTCAGAAAATATATTTTTATTATCAAGCGTTAGTGATTCAACGCCATTTATTTTAAAAATTAGTGGTTTCTTCTCATACTTTTCAGGCGACAACGCTTCAATTCTATTAGATATTATTATATTGAGACTGCCAATTTCTTCCCATTCACCAACTTCAGTACAAGCAGATGAAAACTCTAACCAAAAACCATTATCCAGGTTAACTCTAAACTGCCAACAACTCTTTAAAGACTGCTTGCGCGGTATTTCATAGCTTTCCATAGTGGAACCAGCCAAAACCTCAGCAATACAAGCGCGATCCATTCCCTCTATTTGGTAAGGAAGAGTGTGCTTTCCATCTTTAAAGGAGTTAGTAATGTAAGGTTTCATGAGGCTTATCTCCATTTGGTGGAATATCGATGCTAGCGCCACCAGAAGAGTTTTTTGGACGCCCAAATATGTTATTTTCACCAATCAAGCTTCCCGGCGGTGCCGGATCACCTGCTTCCGCTGGCCTAACGGGGCCGGCAAGCGTACGTAAATCCTCCTCAAAATTACCTGTACCACCATTTTCAGGCGTTAAGGGACCGCTAGTGTGTTTCTTGCCCCCTCTATTAGTTTTTGCTCTTGGATCACTTTGGTCTCCTACAAGTCCTCCAGGCAATGCGGGGCACTCACCCGCATCAGAAGCATCTTCGTTGTAATAAGGACTAGACGCCACGGCACTTTGTACCACTTGAGCGGCGCTGTATGCTCGGTAAGCTCTATAGGCAACCTGACCAAATCTCGCAACAGCGACTGCACCTCCAGCGACACAAGCGCCACCACAAACGACTAAACCACTGGGATCAGTATAACTAAGTGGGTTTTGGTAGGCATAGCCGTAAGTGTTGATGCCTCCACCCAGCCCAATCGGATCACTTTGAACATACCGTCCCGTTGTCGGATCGTAATCCCGAAAATAGTTATAAAAGTAATTCGTTTCTAGATCTTTGTACTGCCCCGGAAACTGCAGTGTCTGATCGGTGGACACGATTTCCTGAACAACCTCTCCAAACGGCAAAGCGTTACGCTGCCAAACTACAGCTTGGCTTTCATCCGTCATTACTTGGGGAGTACCCAAGTGGTCCACATGGACAAAATACATTTGCGTGGCGGCAAAAACGGGTTGCATTGTAATAAGGGCCGCCAGTAGGCCGAAAATAACTTTTAAGTGCTTCATAACAGTTCCATTGTTATTAAAACCTATAAAATTGCAGCCAATATTTATTATTATTTTATCGTGCAAAGAAAGGGCCACCAAAAATAAAAAACTTTACCAAACAAACACTCAAATCAAAATTCGTCATCACAAAGCAAACTACAAAAAACTCAAGCTACCAGAAGCATATTCAATTTCACTTCACTTCACTTCACTTCACTTTAACAAGAGCATTAAAATAAGTAAAATAAAACATAATGTGGAGAAAAAATGAAAAAGATACTTTGATAAAACAACAACTTTCCCCAACCTCTCTATTTCAATTGACACGCCACACCGATGTTTTCCAGGTTTCAGAAACTCATCATACAAAGACGTATTTCGCATAAGTATAGTAGCGACTCCTAATGGGCGACCTAGTTCTTGAAAAACAACTGGCATTTGGCTCTTAATCTTTTTAGAAAGCAACAACCCAGAAAGCCAGAAAGCCAGAACTGCCCCCCCAGAAAACGCGACGAACAATATAAAAAAAGCATTTATCACTTTTAATAAATCCATGTTTTTATTTCTTAAATAGGTTAAATTTAAAATCAGGTGCAATCTTATATCTATAAACAGACTGACTTTCGACTTCTCCTGCAAACGCGCCAACCCCTGGCCCTCGTCGCCCCACAATCCCAGAAAGCTCTCCATTTTCTTCCGAAATTCCACCCGAGAATCCAAAGGTCCCTTTTATAGGAATAGGGTTGGCAACGCCCCCAACGGCCCCATGCCCATCACTAGAAGTATATTGCGTGAAATAATCAGCATCGCTTTGTAGTGGTCAACTAATCCCGGACAGTATTTTAAGGTTTTCCTCTGCTGCAACGGGAGAAATGCTGCCGTTGAACGTATGAGGTCTTTGCTGGTTGTAGTAGTCCATCAGATAGCCACCAACA
>JANZNS010000018.1 GCA_025153445.1 Marinobacter sp. BGYM27
TGTAGTGGTCCAATGATTCCGGACACCAACGTAGGTGGTAATATCGCCACCATAAACGAGGTGTCTGATGACCAGAAAGCGACGTTCTTTTTCTCCTGAGTTCAAACAGGAAGCAGCCAGCCTGGTGCTGGATCAAGGTTACACGATTCCCCAAGCGAGCGTGTCCCTGGGAATTGGTGAAAGCGCTATCCGGCGCTGGGTTAACCAACTGACCGAGGAGCGTGACGGTGTCACCCCGAAGGGCAAGGCTTTAACCCCGGAGCAGCGCCGTATTCAGGAGCTGGAAGCCCGCTGCAAGCGCCTTGAACAGGAGAAAGACATACTAAAAAAGGCTACCGCTCTCTTGATGTCGGACGACATGAATCGTACGCGCTGATAGACCAGTTGAGTGAGCAAGTGCCTGTTGAAATGGTCTGCAATGCGTTTGATATCAGCCGTTCCAGCTATTACGAGTACCGCCAACGGCGGAAGCACGTGGATGTTGAGCGTCTGGCCCTAAAGGCTCAGGTAAACCGCCTGTTTACCAAGAGCCGTAGCTCTGCCGGCAGTAGAACGATCAAGGGCATGCTCAATGACGACGGCGTTGTCATCGGGCGCTTCAAGGTTCGACGATTGATGGATGAGCTGGGGCTGATCTGTAAGCAGCCGGGGCCTCACGCCTACAAGCAGGCGACCGTTGAGCGACCGGATATCCCGAACCATCTGGCTCGTGAGTTTACGGTAGACCGGCCGAATCAGGCGTGGTGTGGTGACATCACCTACGTATGGAGCGGCCAGCGGTGGAGCTATCTGGCTGTCGTTCTGGATTTGTATGCCCGACGCGTCGTTGGTTGGGCGATGTCATCCAGCCCCGATGCCGATTTGGTGGTCAAAGCTCTAGACCACGCCTGGGAACAGCGTGGTCAACCAGAAAAAGTCATGTTCCACTCGGATCAAGGAAGCCAGTATGCCAGTCGAAAGTTCCGTCAGCGGCTCTGGCGCTATCGAATGACACAAAGCATGAGCCGACGTGGCAACTGCTGGGACAACGCACCGATGGAGAGACTGTTCCGGAGTCTGAAATCTGAATGGATACCGGCCCTGGGATATCGAAATCTGCCTGAGGCCAAAAAAGATGTTGGTGGCTATCTGATGGACTACTACAACCAGCAAAGACCTCATACGTTCAACGGCAGCATTTCTCCCGTTGCAGCAGAGGAAAACCTTAAAATACTGTCCGGGATTAGTTGACCACTACA
>JANZNS010000019.1 GCA_025153445.1 Marinobacter sp. BGYM27
TGTAACCATCCCCTAAAATCGGTGCATGCGTAATTAGAGTTCTCCAGCCTACAATGAGGCAAATGGAGAACGGCATGAAGAAATCACGGTATAGCGAGTCACAGATCGTCAAGATCCTGAAGGAGGTCGAGGGCGGTCGCCTGATCAAGGAAGTGTGCCGGGAGTACGGTATTTCCGACGCGACCTACTACAACTGGAAGTCGAAGTACGGCGGCATGGAGGCCTCTGATGTGAAGCGCCTCAAAGAGCTTGAAGAGGAAAACCGCCGCCTGAAGCAGATGTACGCTGAGTTGAGCCTGGATCATAAGCTGCTGAAGGATGTGATCGAAAAAAAGCTGTAAAGCCAGCCGTTCGACGAGAACTGGTGGATTACCTCCAGCAGGCTCACGGCGTCAGCATTCGCAGAGCTTGCCGAATCGCTGGCATCAGTGACTCTGTGTACCGGTATCGGCCGGACACCTCCCGGGATGAACCGGTGATTGCAGCGCTTCAAAGTGCGACTGAACGCTATCCCGCCTATGGCTTCAGCAAACTATTCAAGGTGCTGCGCCGCTGGGGTCATGGATGGAATCACAAGCGGGTACACCGGCTGTACTGTGCACTCAACCTGAATAAACGGCGACGCGGCAAGAAACGACTGCCGACACGAAACCCGGAGCCATTGAGCGTACCAGCGACCGTTAATCGATGCTGGTCCATGGACTTCATGAGCGACAGTCTGTTCTGTGGTCGCCGGTTCCGCACCTTTAACGTGGTGGACGATTTTAACCGAGAGATACTGGCTATCGAGATTGACCTGAACCTGCCAGCACCGAGGGTCATACGGGTTCTGGAACGCATCATCGCTTGGCGAGGCTACCCGGCCAAACTACGCATGGATAACGGCCCAGAATTCATCTCGATTGCCTTGGCAGATTGGGCTGAGCAACACGGCATTGAGCTAGAATTCATCAAGCCCGGCACACCCACTCAGAACTCGTATGTTGAGCGCTTCAATCGAACTTATCGGGACGAGATCTTGAATATGTATGTCTTCCGGAACCTCACCGAAGTCCGAGAGCTGACCGAATCCTGGATGACGGAGTACAACGATGAACGTCCCCACGATTCACTGGAAGACCTGACGCCATGGGAATACCTGGCGAAACACCAACGGGCGGAAAACTCTAATCAGCGGTGCAACTGAAACAGGGATGTTTACA
>JANZNS010000002.1 GCA_025153445.1 Marinobacter sp. BGYM27
CGGAGTACAACGATGAACGTCCCCACGATTCACTGGAAGACCTGACGCCATGGGAATACCTGGCGAAACACCAACGGGCGGAAAACTCTAATCAGCGGTGCAACTGAAACAGGGATGTTTACAATTGTTGCTCAGGCTAGAGGTTATGATACTGCGGATATGCAGCGAACGATTGCTGAATTGGATTTAGCAAAAGCGGCTTATGAAGTGGATTGGCGAGAACAGCATCGGGCAGGGTATTTTAATCAGCTAACCGGCGATTCCATTGAGCGTGAGCGACTCCGTTCCCTTTCTGAGATGTGATGCCGGTCCAGGCCTCTCATAGACACCCCGGATTGCTGATGAGAGCACCCTGGGGCATGATGTGGGTCGATGGGTGAGGTTCGCAGGATCTTGCTGTAGTTGTTGTTCCAATGGAAGAAGGTAGTGATGGTCGATCTCGAAATCTATATTCGCGGCTTAACCGAGAGTGGCTTAAAAGTTTGGCTGGCTCAGGAGCTTGACCAAATTGAGTTGGAGTCGATTGGCGTCAAAGGTGTGCTCAAAGGGAAGGGGCGTCTTCAAGGTGTGCCTGTTCGCATCAGTGTCTACCCGGAGGCGTTTTCCAAACACTTTTCCAGTGTCGTACTTGAGGGCGAGGTGCTTCCGTGGGATACGGATATTGAGTGCGCCCGCAGTGCGTGGGGTGCTATGGCAGTTGAGGTCCGCTGCAGTCCCGGTGACTGGAAAGAAGGGGATCCGGTTGAGGAGGAAAAATGGTGGCGGATCGACGAGCGAGGTGAACAGAAAGTCGTTTGGAATTAAAGAGAATACCCCGAAGGTTTGGCCAGTCATCCTTTGATAGCGTTTAGGCTCAATTTAGAACAGTAAAGCAACAGGCTAAACGAAATTCGGGGGAGGCGTTGTTGTAACGCATCCCCCGAACAGAGCATTCAAAAAGCCAATAGCGGGCTCTTAGTCTTCCAGAATGCTGACGTTGTCTGCCTGAAGGCCTTTGTCCGCGTCAACAACGTTGAAACGTACCAGTTGCCCCTGGCGGAGCACGCGACGGCCGCGACCACGAATGGCACGGAAGTGAACGAAGACTTCGTCGCCACTATCACGCACAATAAAGCCAAAGCCTTTCTTCACGTTGAACCATTTAACGGAACCCTCTTCATCACCTTCAGGGCCGTAGTCACTGTCTTCTTCGTCATCGCTGTATTGCGAGGAGGATGATTGTGCCGGACGGCGAGCTGCTTGCTGACGACCTTTCTGGGCGAACAGCACCGTCAGGAAGCCTGTCAGGCCAAAGAGCACCAGAGCGATGATATAAGCCAGGATGCCTTGATCGCTTCCCAGCACGAATGCAGGGTTGCCTGCAACGTCATTGGAACCGTTTGTTGACAGGATCTGGAAAAGCTCCGGTGTGAAACTCAGCAGGCAAAACGCCAGAATAAAAGGAGCGGGAATCGCGATTAGCAGAGCAACGAGAATCGCTTTTTTTGGATTACGCATTTGACGACTAAATCTCCATCAATCAATAAACAATAACAGCCTGATTTCACGTAAAATAAACGCTCAGGCGTGGAAAAGCAGGGTGGCGGGTGACTGTGTTGCCTTCCCTGCAAGCGCCGCATGATACCAGATAAGTCAGCAACCTACCCACCCCGTATACAGGTAAGAAGCGTAATGGGTCACATGACATTGGAACAACTTGAAGCCCGAATGAATGATTTGGAAACGCGGGTGGCGTTTCAGGACGATATGATCGCGACGCTGAATGATCAGGTCGCCCAGCAGGAACTGGATATCCGGCTGTTATGGGAAGCCAAGAAGCGGCTCAACAAGCAGGTGTCTGATCTCTCGCCTTCCAATATCCGCAGCGAGGAAGATGAAACGCCGCCGCCCCATTATTGAAGTCAGAGCTTCCGGGGCGGCGACAGCGATCTTTTTGGTGGGCTGTCAGCTCAGAAGTTCTTCTAGCAAACGTTCGTATATTTCCGACAGCGTGTCCAGATCGTCCGCTTTTACGCACTCATCGATTTTGTGAATGGTGGCATTGACTGGGCCTAGCTCAACAACCTGGGCACCGGTCGGTGCAATAAAGCGTCCGTCTGAAGTCCCTCCTGACGTCGACAGCTGAGTGTCCCGGCCGGTGACATGTTTGATAGCTGCAGAGGCGGCATTAACGAGTGCGCCTTTTTCTGTAAGGAAGGGTTCGCCGCTAAGGTGCCACAGCAGGTCATATTTCAGATTGTGCCGCTCCAGTACTTCAGCAACCTTTTGTTGGAGGCTTTCTGAGGTGTTTTCAGTGCAGTAGCGGAAGTTGAAATGCACCAGCATTTCACCCGGTATGACGTTGCTGCCGGTGCCGGCCTCTATTTTGGTAATCTGGAACGTTGTCGCCGGGAAGAACTCGTTGCCTTGGTCCCATTCGGTCTGAGCTAGCTCGTCAAGTGCTGGCGCTGCCCTGTGAACCGGATTTTCTGCAAGGTGCGGATAAGCAACGTGGCCCTGAATGCCTTGTACGGTAAGGTAGCCATGGAGTGAGCCCCGGCGACCGTTTTTGATAATGTCCCCGACCTCATGGGTGCTTGAGGGTTCGCCTATGAGGCACCAGTCGATTTTTTCGTTTCTTGCTTCCAGTGCCTCAATGACTTTAACGGTGCCGTCGTGTGCCGGTCCTTCTTCGTCGCTGGTAATCAGCAATGCGATAGAGCCTTTGTGGTCTGGGCAGCGGGCGACAAAGCGTTCGCAGGCAGTAACAAAGGCGGCAAGACTTCCCTTCATATCCGCAGCGCCGCGACCGTATAGGTAGCCGTCACGAATAGCGGGTTCAAACGGCGGTACGGACCAGTTTTTCTCGGGGCCGGTGGGGACGACATCTGTGTGGCCGGCGAAGGCCAGAAGCGGGCCGTCACTGCCTTTTCGGGCCCACAGGTTTTCAACGTCACCGAAATGCAGTCGCTCGTCGACAAAGCCCAGCCTGGAAAGGCGAGACATGAGCTGATCCTGACAGCCCGCATCGCTGGGGGTGACGGATTGGCGGCGGATCAGGTCGATTGTAAGCTGAAGGGTAGGAGAGTCAGGCATCCAGAAATCCGGTTTTGAGGCTGGCGAGGAGGTCACCCGAACAGAAAGGTAAGGGTTCTGTCCGGGTAGCTCGGGTGGCTCATTAATCAGTTGTTGGCGTGTAGCGCCTCATTCAACTCGATAGCCGTTTTGTTGGTTTTGCATTCAACTGCGCCGTTCTGTGAGTTGCGACGGAATAGCAGATCTGGCTTGTTGGCCAGGTCACGGGCCTTGACGGTCTGAACCAGCGTGTTGTTTTCATCAAGCAGAGCAATCTTGGTGCCGGCGGTGATGTAAAGACCTGCCTCGACCGTATTGCGGTCACCCAGCGGGATGCCAATGCCCGCATTTGCGCCGATCAGGCAGTTTTCACCCACCGCAATAATGATATTGCCGCCGCCAGAAAGTGTCCCCATGGTGGAGCAGCCGCCGCCCAGATCCGAGCCTTTCCCGACCATAACTCCAGCGGAGATACGACCCTCAATCATGCTGGTACCTTCGGTGCCCGCATTGAAGTTGATAAAGCCTTCATGCATGACAGTCGTGCCTTCTCCCACGTAGGCGCCAAGGCGCACACGAGCGGTATCGGCGATGCGCACGCCACGGGGAACAACGTAGTCAGTCATCTGGGGAAACTTGTCAACCGATTTTACTTCCAGAGTGCGGCCTGCGATACGTGCATCCAGTTGGCGTTCTGGTAGTTCATCCAGATCGATCGGGCCTTCGTTGGTCCAGGCAATGTTAGGTAGCAGTCCGAAAATACCGTCTAGCTTGAGGCCATGGGGTTTGACCAAACGGTGCGATATCAAATGCAGCTTCAGATAGACTTCCGGTGTGCTGGACGCACTGTCGTCGCTGTCCAATAGTGTGACAACAGCCGGGCTTGCGCTGGTGGCGGCCTTGTGTGCCAGTTTGGCCAGATCATCCCGGCCCGCGCCTTTCAGGCCTTCAGCGAAAGCCGTCAGCTGCTCAGTGCTGGGTTCGATAGCCTGATTGCCGCCACTATAGCCTAATGTATTGCTGGCAATTTCAACGATGATGGCATCGGGCATATACAGCGGTTGCTGGTAGTAAGTCTCCAGCCATTCGCCCTTGTGGTTTTGTGTGCCGATGCCAATGCCAAATGCAAAGCTCATGTTGAAACTGCTCCTGTGTCAGTAAACGTGTCGTTAGGTGCCTGCTTTATCGTGCGGGCCTGCCTCGAGAAGTTGCTGCTGAATCCGGCGCCACGCGAGGCTCATGGCCGTGCGCATTGAAATGCCGCCCCGCTTGTATCTGTTACTTAAAGCTGTGTCCGCCACTGCTGATCGTCAAACCCTACCATAACGGAATCATGGCTCTCGACCACTGGGCGCTTGATGGCCGAAGGGTTCTCTTCCATGACGACGAGCGCAGAATCGCGGGCAATGTTATCACGAATGGCGTCCGGCAATTTACGCCAGGTGGTTCCGCGACGGTTAAGCAGGGTTTCCCAGCCAACCTGCTTTTCCCAGGTTGCAAGTTGGGTCGCCGTTGGTGGTTCCTTTTTGAAGTCGTGGAAGGTGTACGGTTTCTCGTTGGCGTCGAGCCATTTCAGCGCTTTTTTGACGGTGTCGCAGTTCTTGATGCCGTAAATATTGATGCTGTCAGTCATCTGTCGGTCTGTTCCAGGCTTATGTCGTTGAATTCAGTATGAAGTTCCGGATCCGCTTTGCCGCCTCCACGCATTCCTCAAGCGGTGCCACAAGTGCCATGCGGATACGATTCTCACCCGGGTTATGGCCGTCAGTTTCCCGGGAAAGGTAGCGACCGGGGAGAACATGCACATTTTGCTGTTCAGCAAGATCCCGGGCAAAGCGATCGTCCGCATAGGGTGTTTCTGGCCAGAGGTAAAAACCGGCATCCGGCGCTGCGACCCGCATGACCTCGGCCAGAATGGGGACTACGGCGTCAAACTTGGCACGGTAAGCGGCCCGGTTTTCAGCAACGTGGGCTTCATCGTCCCATGCGGCGATACTCGCCAACTGGTGCTGAATAGGCATCGCCGAGCCGTGGTAGGTTCGGTAGCGAAGGTAATCTGCCAGAATCCGCGCATCGCCAGCGACGAAGCCGGATCTCAGCCCGGGTAAATTGCTGCGTTTGGACAGGCTGTGAAAAACAATACAACGGGCGTAGTCGTCGCGGCCAATGGCGGCGCAGGTTTCGAGAAGCCCTTCAGGTGGGTTGTTTTCATCAGGGTAGAGCTCTGAATAGCACTCATCCGAGGCGATAATAAAATCAAAACGGTCGGCGAGTTCAATCAGGCGTTTGAGCGTGGCTCTGGGGATAACCGCGCCACTCGGGTTGCCGGGAGAGCACAGAAAAAGTATCTGGCATTGCTGCCAGACCTTGTCCTCAACGGCTTCAAAGTCCGGAATGAAATGATTGTCAGCCGCGCAGGGCAGGTAGTGTGGGGTTGCTCCTGCGAGAAATGCGGCACCTTCATAGATCTGGTAGAACGGGTTCGGGCTGACGACAGTCGCATTCGCGACAGGATTGATGGTGGCCTGAACCAGCGAGAAGATGGCTTCGCGCGTGCCATTAACGGGAATGACATGGCTCGCAGCGGTCAACGATCCGGGCTTTAGATTGAATCGCCGGGTTGCCCAGTTTGCGATGGCTTCGCGTAGCGCATCGGTGCCTTTGGTGGTGGGGTAGTTCGCCAGTTTATCCAGGTTGTCGCTGACAACCTGTTTGACGAAATCCGGTGCCGGGTGCTTGGGCTCGCCGATCGAGAGTGCGATCGGTGGCACATTAGCCGGTGGCACAATGCTGGCCTTGAGCTCCGCCAGTTTCTCAAACGGATAGGGGTGCAGTCGGTCTAGATTCGGATTCATGGCGCCTGTATCTCTGAAAAAATTATATTCCGACGTGATCGTCCAGCTGGCTGCAAAGGTCATCCTGTAGCGCCTGGCAAGTCGCCGGATCGCTGATCGGATCACCCGCGTCGTCGGTAATGAAGAAAACGTCCTCGACCCTTTCGCCCAGCGTAGCGATTTTGGCATTTGTCAGCCGCACATTGTTTTCGAACAGAATGCTGCCGACTCTCGCGAGCAGGCCGGGGCGGTCCGGGGTGATGAGCTCCATGACGGTGCGCTGATTGACCGTATCATTGGAGAAGGTCACCTGGGTCGGAAACGAGAAATGTTTGAGCTGTCGAGGTGTGCGGCGATGGATGATGTCCGGGTAATCGTCCGGATCGTCCAGTTCTTCAATCAGGCGCTGGCGGACGCGCTCCTTGCGGGCCTGGTCTTTGCCCAGCGGCTGACCTTTTTCGTCGAGAACGATGTAGGCGCTGACCGAATACGGCCCTTCACTGCTGCTGATTCTGGCATCAACGATGTTGAGGTTGAGTTGCTCCAGTACCGCAGTCGTCGCTGCAAAAAGGGCGGCCCGGTCATTCATATAAATGACGATTTGCGAGTAGCCATCAGTTGGGCCGCCGCGGGTGTCACGAATCATCACCAGCGGGTCGGGGTTGTCGCCGTGGCGAATGATGGCGGCTGTCTGCCAGGCGATATCGACGGTGGAATCCTGAAGGAAGTAGTCCTCATCCATGACATTCCAGACGGCATCAATCTGGTCGTCGCTGATATTTTGGGCAAGCAGGATTTCCCGGGCTTCAGATTGCGTGGCCTGAACCCACTCGCTGCGGTCGATTGGCGTTTCAGTGCCGCGTCGCAGTGCGCGCTTGGTTTCAATGTAGAGCTGGCGCAGAAGTGACGCTCGCCAGGTGTTCCAGAGCTTCGGATTGGTTGCGCTGATGTCGCAGACCGTTAACACGTAGAGATAATCGAGGTGGATTTGCGATGGCACGGCGCGCGCAAAGGCGTGAATGATATCCGGGTCCGAAATATCTTTGCGCTGGGCCGTCATCGACATCAGCAAGTGGTTTTCCACCAGCCAGGCAATGAGTTGCGTGTCCCTTTGGCTGAGATGGTGGCGTTCGCAGAACAGCTCCGCGTCTTCTGCACCCAGCTCTGAATGATCGCCGCCGCGCCCTTTGGCAATATCGTGATAAAGGCCGGCAATATAGAGGTTTTCGAGTTTGGGGAGCCGGTGGAGCAGGCGGGACGCTAATGGGTAATGGGTGAGCGCGTCCTCGCTGCTCATCTGGACCATATTCCGGATTACCCGCATGGTGTGGGCATCAACGGTAAAGATATGGAACAGGTCGTACTGCATCTGGCCGATAATATTGCCAAACTCCGGCAGATATCGCCCCAATACATTGTACTTCTTCATGGCCGACAGGGTCTGGTCAAGCGCATGAGGGGTTCTGAGTAGCTCCATAAACAGCGTGGTGACCGCAAGGTCGGAGCGAAAGGCGTCGTCAATCAGGTGCCGGTGGGCTCGCAGTGAGCGGATTGTTGTGGCCCGGATGCCCCGGATATCGGGGTTTTGCGCCATGAGGACAAAGATTTCCATCAAGGCATAGGGCGCGTAGGCAAAAACCTGATTGTTGACGGCCTCGATATAGCGGTTGCGGATCTGGAAGCGCTTGTTGATCGGGCGAATGTCATCCGCCTCGGCGGATTCCAGGATAGCCTCGTCGTAGTACTGAAGAATGACGTCTGTGAGCTCGGCCAGTGCGAGGACGGTACGGTAGTACTCCTGCATCATGATTTCGACGCCAAGCCGCTTGTCTTCGTCGTGATAGCCCAGCATTTGCGCGAGTGCCCGCTGGTGATCAAAGAGCAGGCGGTTTTCATTGCGGTCCGAGATCAGTTGCAGGCCGTATCGAAGGCGCCAGAGGAAATTTTCACCGCCCAGCAGGATCTGGTATTCCTCTTCTGTGAGGATGCTGAATCGGGTCAAATCGGCAGTTGATTCAAGCCCGAAGTGGCGTTTGGTGATCCAGCCGATGGTCTGGATGTCTCTTAGCCCGCCAGGAGACCCCTTGATGTTGGGCTCCAGGTTGTACTCGGTGTCGCCGTATTTTTCGTGGCGCCTGCGCTGTTCTTCCCGTTTGGCAATAAAATATGCCCGGTCTTCGCTGACGTTATCAGAGTATATCTGGTGGCTCAGCGCGGAGCGCAGGTTGTCCGGTCCCACGATCGTGCGGGTTTCGAGCAGGTTGGTGAGAATGGTGACATCGCCTCTGGCGGCAGTCAGGCATTCGTCAATGCTGCGTACACTATGGCCGATATCGAGCTTCAGGTCCCAGAGCAGGGTGATAAAGGTGGAGAGGTCTTCCTGCCATTCTTCACTGACATCGCGACGTGTGAGGATGAGCAAGTCGATATCGGAATGTGGGTGCAGTTCGCAACGCCCGTAGCCGCCAACCGCTATCAGGGCAATGTCATTGGATTCGCTGAACGGGTAGCGTTGCCATAGCAGGCTCAGGATGCGGTCAACGGTGAGGGCTCGGGCCAAAACCAGCTCTCTGACGTCGGCCCCGTTGGTAAACGCCTTGGCATGCTCTTCGTATGCGGCTTTCAAAGCCTTGCGGGCAGGGCCAATTGGGGAAGGCGCCGCGGCAATTTGAGCTTCCAGGCTTTCGGTGTCCAGAGCGTCGGCTATTGCCATCGTGTTCGTTGCCTCAAAGGCTGATAGAAGGCCGGCACTGAATGCCGGCAAGGGTCATGGGCATATGCAGGCGTTAGTCAGATGGCGTTCAGAATGGTTCATCCGGTCGCTTGGTCAGCACTTCATAGCCATTAGCCGTTACCAGAATCGTATGTTCCCACTGTGCTGAGAGCTTGTGATCCTTGGTGACAACAGTCCAGTCATCGGGCAGCAGTTTGCACTGGTATTTGCCCTGATTAATCATGGGCTCAATCGTAAACGTCATGCCTTCTTTGAGCTCCAGGCCGGTGCCGGGGCGGCCGTAATGCATTACCTGAGGCTCTTCATGAAATACGCGGCCAATGCCGTGTCCGCAGTAGTCCCGCACCACGGAGAAACGGTTTTTCTCGGCGTGTTGCTGAATAACGTGACCGATGTCTCCCAGGCGTGCACCCGGCTTGACCAGTTCCATGCCTTTATAGAGGCACTCCTGGGTGATTCTGACCAGGCGCTCGGCGGCGATTTTGGGTTCGCCGACAAAAAACATCTTGCTGGTGTCGCCGTGATACTCATCTTTGATGACAGTGACATCAATGTTGATGATATCACCGCTCTTAAGCACTTTTTTGCTGCTGGGGATGCCGTGGCACACCACGTGGTTGACAGAGGTGCAGACGGATTTCGGAAACCCCTTGTAGTTCAGGGGGGCCGGTATAGCCTTCTGCTCGTTAACAATATAGTCGTGGCAGATCCGGTCCAGCTCTTCCGTGGTCACACCCGGTTTGACGTGTTCGCCGATCATTTCAAGAACATCGGCAGCCAGTCGGCCGGCTACGCGCATTTTTTCGATTTCTTCGGGAGTTTTAATCGATACCTGCATTTTCCGGGGTTCCAATTCGTCTGAGTCAAGTTCACATTTTAGGGAGGTGGGTGCGCGGGTACAAGGTGGCTCTTTGATTTGAGTTGGACGCTATCTATTTATACGCGTGAGGTTGGCTGCCTGGCCTACGCCCGATTGCCCACAAAGTATGGCGCCCGGCGGCTGCTTTAGAGGGCTTGAGGCGCTCTGCTCAAGTGCCTGAATTTCGGGAAGTGCTTAATAAACTGGTGGCGCTTTTCTGGCTTTTTATGGTATAAACGCGCCCGCTGAAGCCGTAATGGCTCCCGCAACGACTCTGTGATCAGTCTTCGAAACAGGCTTTTCCAGAGCGCTGCTCAGCTAAATCGCACATGCGTCGACACGTTGACCCAGGGTGCCCTGCCAAGTCTTATGGCAGCAGGGTTGGGCAATTGGACGCGTGGAGGACTAACCCAAAGTTCGTATATAGGTATTTAAAATGGCACAAGTAAGCATGCGTGACCTGCTGAAGGCAGGCGCACACTTCGGTCACCAGACACGTTACTGGAACCCGAAAATGTCGAAGTTCATCTTCGGCGCCCGCAACAAGATTCATATCATCAACCTGGAGCAGACTGTTCCTGCAATGGAAGAAGCGCTGACTTTTGTTCGTCAGCTTTCTGAAAGCAAGAACAAGGTTCTCTTTGTTGGTACCAAACGCGCCGCTGCGAAGATCATTAAAGAAGAAGCACTGCGCGCAGGTCAGCCCTACGTCAACCATCGCTGGTTGGGTGGCATGCTGACCAACTACAAGACGATCCGTCAGTCTATCCGTCGCTACCGTGATCTTGAGTCCCAGAGCCAAGACGGTACATTCGACAAGCTGACCAAGAAAGAAGCGCTCGAACGCACGCGTGAAATGGAAAAGCTTGAGCGCAGCATCGGCGGTATCAAGGATATGGGTGGTCTTCCCGACGCACTGTTCGTTATCGACGTTGACCATGAGCGTATTGCTATCAAAGAAGCCAACAAGCTGGGCATTCCTGTTATTGGTGTTGTTGATACCAACAGTGATCCAGACGGCATCGATTACGTGATTCCAGGTAACGATGACGCGATCCGTGCGGTTCAGATCTACGTGAAGGCGATTGCTGATACCTGTCTGGAAGGTGCAACCGCCGGCACTGGTGCGGATGAGTTTGTTGAAGTGAGCGAAGAAGAGAAGGACGCACCTGCAGCTGAATAATCGCTGTGGTTGAGCTGATTCAGATTCAGCATCGAAAAGGGGGGCTGAGTCCCCCTTTTTTGTAAGCGTAATACCGCAATTGGTTAAAGGGATCTGTGGTCAGGGGAGTTGAATACTTAATCCTCGCTGCAGACGGCAAGCAGGCAGGGCGAATTGCCAAAAGGCAACGTTTTTTGCTCTGCGTTGAATTTAATAGAGTGCTCCGGTAATGCCGGGGCCTTCTTCTGATATTGAAACGAGAGGACTGAACATGGCTGCTATTACTGCTGCAATGGTCAAAGAACTGCGTGAGCGTACCGGTCTTGGCATGATGGAGTGCAAAAAGGCACTCGTTGAGGCGGGTGGTAGTGTTGAGCAGGCGATCGACGAGCTGCGTAAATCATCTGGCCTGAAAGCGGCCAAGAAAGCAGGTCGTACCGCTGCTGAAGGCGTGGCTGTGCTGAGTGTTGCCGATGACAACAAGAGCGCCACTATCCTGGAAGTGAATTCGGAAACTGACTTCGTTGCACGTGATGATAACTTCCTCAACTTTGCGAATGACGTACTGGCAGTTGCTGTTAAGAATGGCGAAACCGACGTTGCCAAGCTGATGGAAGGCGATCTTGAAGCCAAGCGTGAAGCGCTGGTTCAGAAGATTGGTGAAAACATTACCGTACGTCGTATCGTCAGAATCGAAGGCGCTGTGGTCGCAGGTTATGTTCATAGCACAAACAAAATCGCGTCTGTTGTCGCAGTGACTGCCGGTTCTGCTGACACTGCTCGTGATGTTGCGATGCACGTCGCTGCCGTTAACCCACGTGTGGGCAAGGCAGAAGATATGCCTCAGGAAGAAGTCGAGCGCGAAAAAGACATTATTCGTGCCCAGCCTGACATGGAAGGCAAGCCGTCAGAAATCGTTGAGAAAATGATGACTGGCCGCATCCAGAAGTTCCTGAAAGAAAACAGCCTGGTTGATCAGCCGTTCGTTAAAAACCCTGATCAGACCGTTGGTGCGCTGTTGAAAGCAGAAGGTGCCGAACTTTCCGGTTTTATTCGCCTTGAAGTTGGTGAAGGTATCGAGAAAGAAGAAGTTGATTTTGCTGCTGAAGTTGCGGCAGCAGCGGGTACAGGCAAGGCCTGACCGTTGTTGTAACCCGTGTGCGCCACCCGGTGCGCATGGGTTGCATGCGAGATGCTCCGTGCTTCGGGATATCTCGCATGCAACCCTGATCCAGGTGATGCCAGTTGTCCTGCAACAAGGATTGGCTAATCTGCTCTGATGCATCCGCTTTGTCACCGTCCGCACGGACGCCAGTAAGGGGATCCCTCGCAATGCCAAAGAATTCTCAGACCCAGCCCAAATACAAACGCGTTCTTCTCAAGCTCAGTGGTGAAGCACTGATGGGCGAGCAGGATTTCGGAATTGACCCCAAGGTACTTGATCGTATGGCGCTGGAGATCGGCGCGTTAATCGGTATTGGTGTACAGGTTGGCCTGGTTATCGGTGGTGGTAATCTATTTCGGGGTGCAGCGCTGAGCGCCGTTGGTATGGATCGTGTTACCGGCGATCACATGGGCATGCTGGCCACAATGATGAATGGTCTGGCCATGCGGGACGCGCTCGAGCGCTCGAATATCCGCACGCGGGTCATGTCTGCGATTCCGATGAGCGGTATTGTGGAGCATTATGACCGCCGTCGGGCATTCCGGGACCTCAAGGATGGTGACGTCGTGATATTCTGTGCCGGTACCGGTAACCCGTTTTTCACCACTGACTCTGCCGCTTGCCTGCGTGGTATCGAGATTGAGGCGGACGTGGTGTTGAAAGCCACGAAGGTTGATGGCGTTTACTCTGCTGATCCGGTCAAGGATCCAACAGCAGAAAAATACGAACGTCTGACCTACGATGAGGTATTGGATAAAAAGTTGGGTGTGATGGATCTGACTGCTATCTGTCTGTGTCGTGACCAGGGGATGCCGGTAAGGGTTTTCAATATGAATAAGCCCGGCGCGCTGACACGCATTGTGGTGGGTGAGCCTGAAGGCACTCTCATCGAATAAAGCGAATACTGATAGAATGCCGGAAATGGCCGGTTTGATCTGAACCAGGCTGACCGGCAAACGGACTGAATTGAGGAATAAACCGTGATCAACGAAATTAAGTCAGATGCTGAACAGCGCATGAAGAAAAGCCTGGAATCTCTGCACGCTGCATTTAACAAAATTCGGACAGGGCGCGCTCACCCAGCGATCCTCGACAGCGTGATGGTCACTTACTACGGCCAGGACACGCCGCTAAAGCAGGTTGCGGCGGTCAATGTTGAAGATTCGCGTACTTTGGTTGTTGCGCCTTGGGAGAAGAATCTGGCGCCCGCCATCGAAAAGGCGATCATGATGTCGGATCTGGGGCTTAATCCGTCCAGCAACGGCGATGTCATTCGGGTTCCGATGCCAATGCTGACACAGGAAACCCGTCGTGAAATGGTCAAGCAGGCCAAAGCGGATGCTGAGCATGGCCGTGTATCGGTCCGGAATGCCCGTCGCGATGCTAACGCCGACCTGAAAGAGCTGCTCAAGGAAAAAGAGATTACCGAAGATGAAGAGCGCAAAGGTCAGGAAGAAGTACAGAAACTGACTGACCGCTTCATCGCTGAAATCGAAACGATGCTCAAGAGCAAAGAAGACGATTTGATGGAAGTCTGAGTTCGGCCATTATCGATATAGGTTGAATTTTTAAAGCGGGGGCTGTCAGGGTGTGGGCAAATAAGCACGCTGAAGCCCCCGAGACGTATTAGGGGAAGGCATGACGGAAAGTATATCCGCCAAGATTCCGGTAGCTGCGAGTGCTCGGCCTCGTCATGTCGCTATCATCATGGATGGGAATAACCGCTGGGCGAAGCAGCACTTGCTGGCCGGTGTCGCGGGCCACAAGGCGGGTGTTAATGCCGTTAAGGCGGCAGTTGAAACCTGCGCTCGACAAGGGGTGGAGGTACTGACCCTGTTCGCATTCAGTAGCGAAAACTGGCGCCGTCCGAAAGATGAAGTATCCGCCTTGATGCGTTTGTTTCTGTTGGCGCTGGAGCGTGAGGTCAAAAAGCTGCACCGGAACAATATCCGGCTGCGGATAATCGGTGATCGCAGTGCTTTCAGCCCCAAACTGCAGGAACATATGCAGCGAGCCGAGACCTTGACCGAAAGCAACACCCGCATGACGCTGGTGATTGCAGCAAATTACGGCGGGCAATGGGATATCGCCCAAGCTAGCCGGGTGTTGGCGCAACAGGTAAAAGATGGGCAGTTGCAGCCTGAAGACATCACTGAAGAAAGGCTGCAGGCGCAGCTGTGCATCGGCGAGTTGCCGATGCCTGATCTGATGATCCGGACAGCTGGAGAGCAGCGCATCAGCAATTTCATGCTCTGGCATCTTGCCTATACCGAATTCTATTTTTCAGAAGTGTACTGGCCTGACTTCAATGAAAATGAAATGCTTGCCGCGCTTGAAGCGTATGCCGGTCGTAAGCGCCGGTTTGGCCAGACTGATGATCAGCTGGAACAGCGCGCTGCAATAGGCTCCACGAACTGACAACGATAAAAGAGCGAGCCCCCTTGTGCTCAAGACCCGTGTAATTACCGCATTAATTCTTGCCCCGATTGCGATCGGCTGCATTTTCTTCCTGCCTCCGCTTGGCTTCGCCCTGTTTACCGGCATTATCATTTCGATAGGTGCCTGGGAGTGGGCCAATATGGCCGGTTTGACCCAGCAGGTTGCCCGGGTAGCTTACGCTGCCGTGACCGCGTTGATTCTTTTCTGGCTGCTCCACGCCACTGTGAATTCAGTGTTGATTGGATCGGCCGTATGGTGGTGTGTTGCCTTGCTGCTGGTTCGTTCTTATCCGGCTGGAAGCGCGCTCTGGTCACCGATCGTTGTGCGACTGGTAATGGGGTTGCTGGTGCTGGTACCCGCCTGGGTGGGGCTTAATCATTTGCGCTCCGGTCAATTCCAGTTAGCCAGTCTTGATAATAATCTGCTGCTTTTGCTCTATGTATTTTGCATCGTATGGGTGGCTGATATTGGCGCCTATTTTGCGGGTCGCGCCTTTGGTAAGGCCAAGCTGGCGCCACGGGTCAGTCCGGGCAAATCCTGGGCAGGTGTCTGGGGCGGTTTGGCTGCTGTCATCGCCCTGGCTGTCATTGTGGGACTGGTGATTGGCTGTGATCTGCAGTCCGGAGCCCTGCTGGTGGTAATAAGCGTCGTGACAGGTGCGGTGTCTGTGTTGGGCGATCTTCTGGAAAGCATGCTGAAGCGTTTCAGGGGGATAAAAGACAGCAGTCAGTTGCTGCCCGGGCATGGCGGTATTATGGATCGTATTGACAGTCTCACGGCCGCTATTCCGGTATTTGCCCTTGGTATCACGCTACTGGGATGGCTGCAGGCGAGCGCATTGGCATGACGGGTCCAAGCTCCAGCGCGAACCAATACGCCGGTTCAGGCCGGCGATCAGTTGCCATTCTTGGCGCCACAGGCTCCATAGGTTTGAGCACGCTGGATGTGATTCAGCGGCACCCGGATCGTTTTGAGATATTTGCATTGACGGCCAGCAGTCGAGTCGATGAGATGGTGGCGCTATGCCGCCAACATCGCCCCAAGGTGGCCGTTATGGCCGACGCAGAAGCCGCGGTCACGCTGCGTTCACGACTGCCAGCTGATCTGGGTGTCGAGGTACTCGCGGGGCGAGAAGGTCTCGTTGCTGTTGCTCAGTCGGCGGAGGCCGATACCGTGATGGCGGCAATTGTCGGGGCAGCGGGACTTGAACCTACTCTGGCGGCTGTGCGTGCAGGCAAGCGGGTGTTGCTCGCAAACAAAGAAGCACTGGTGATGTCAGGCGCCTTGTTTATGGACGCTGTGGCGCAATCCGGAGCGGAGCTGCTGCCGATTGACAGCGAGCACAATGCGATATTCCAGTGTTTGCCGCCTGCTCTGGCGCGCGATATGACCGGTGCCGGCGTGCGCCGCATCCTCCTGACCGCATCGGGCGGTCCCTTCAGAAACACAGGCTTGAGCAGCTTGGCTGGCGTAACCCCTGAGCAGGCCTGTGCTCATCCCAACTGGAGCATGGGGCAGAAAATATCTGTCGATTCAGCAACCCTTATGAATAAAGGGCTTGAGCTCATAGAAGCCTGCTGGCTGTTCAATACATCACCCAGCCAGATCGAGGTCCATGTTCATCCCGAAAGTATTATTCATTCAATGGTAGAGTATGTGGACGGTTCGGTGCTTGCCCAGTTGGGAAGCCCCGATATGCGGACGCCGATAGCCAATGGGTTGGCATGGCCGGAACGAATCGATGCCGGCGTTGCCTCGCTCGATTTGTTCGCTTTGGGGCGTTTCCATTTCGAGCGGCCTGATCTTGAGCGGTTTCCCTGCTTGAGGCTGGCGGCAGAAGCCTTTGATCAGGGCGGGACCAGCCCGGCCGTGTTGAACGCGGCAAATGAAGTGGCTGTGGCCGCTTTTCTGAAAGGGCAGCTGCGTTTTACCGACATCCCTGTAATTATTGAAGAAGCATTATCGGCTTTGCCTTCAACGTCTGCCACGGATTTTGACGTGATCTTTGACAAGGATCGTGAATCCCGGGCATTTGCACTGGAACGGATTGGCCGCATGGCGGTCTGATCAAGTTGCTGTCCTGGGTCGTCCTGACTTTTTATTATTCTGGAGTGTCATGCAGTTCATAGAATCGGCTCTCGCACTCATTGTTACGCTGGGCATTCTCGTCACCATTCATGAGTACGGTCATTTTTGGGTGGCCAGAAAGTGCGGTGTGCGTGTGTTACGCTTTTCTGTTGGCTTCGGCAAGCCGATGTTCTCCTGGTATGACCGGAAGGGGACTGAATTTGCTATCGCTGCCATTCCGCTGGGCGGCTACGTCAAAATGCTCGATGAGCGGGAAGGTCCGGTTCCCGAGGACCAGCTTTCCGAAGCATTCACTCAGAAATCCCCAGGCAAACGCATTGCGATTGCCGCCGCTGGGCCTGCTGCCAACTTTATCTTTGCGATATTTGCCTACTGGGTTTTGAGTGTTGTCGGCTTCAGCACGCTTGCTCCGGTGGTTGGGGATATCGAGTCAGACAGTATTGCCGAGCGGATGGGGTTAGAGTCCGGTATGGAAATTCTCGCCATTGATGGTGAGAAAGTGACGGATTGGCGCGATATCGGAGGCTTGTTGCTTGAGCGGGCCGGTGAGTTCGGCCCGATCAACATGTCTCTCAGAAAAGATAATAATGTTGTCGAGCGGCAGGCCGAGTTGAACGGCTGGCGGCTGGACACCGATGAACCCAATCCCATTTCGCTGTTTGGCATACAGCCTTACCGGCCGGATGTGCCGTCAGTGCTTGGCGAGATTTTGCCCGGAGGCCGGGCAGAGAGCGCCGGCCTGCAGTCGGGCGACGAAGTGTTGCGGATCAACGGCGAGCCGGTGGATGGCTGGTTTGCCTTGGTCAAGACAGTGCAGGCATCGCCAGGCGTATCCCTTACGCTTGATATCATGCGTGAGGGTCAGCCACGCACGATTACTGTGACGCCGAAACGGCACGAGGCTGATAACGGAGAAGTTATTGGATTGATCGGGGCTGGCGCAGCGCCAATCGAGTGGCCTGAAGGTTTGGTCAGAAAAAACCGTTACGGCGTTTTTGAGGCCATTCCGGAAGCTGTGGGCGAGACGTGGGCTGATACCCGCCTGACACTTGTCGCGATCAAGAAGATGATTACCGGGCTGCTGTCTTTGAATAATCTTAGCGGCCCGATTACCATTGCCCGCGTAGCTGAAGCGAGTGTACGGTCAGGATTCGAGGACTTTGTTCGTTTTCTGGCCTACCTGAGCGTTAGCCTTGGGGTACTTAACCTGTTGCCAGTACCCGTACTTGATGGTGGTCATATCCTGTTTTACAGCCTCGAGGCGATACGTCGCAAGCCGCTGTCGGAACAGGTTCAGGCCGTTGGATTACGAATTGGTATGGCAATGATTCTTACATTGATGGTGTTTGCTCTTTACAACGACCTGATGCGGTTGTGAGAATTGCCACCTTCCGTACGCGCATAAACAGGCGAATTAACTGAATGAGACGTTCTCTTCTGAGTTTGGCGTTGGGCCTCATCTCGACTGCTGGGGTTCTGCCAACGGCTCTGGCCGACGAATTTGTCGTGTCCGATATTGAAGTGGAAGGACTGCAGCGGGTTTCCGCCGGCACGGTCTTCGGTGCATTTTCCATCGATATAGGTCAGCCTGTTGACGATGTGTCGCTGGCCAGCGCGATAAAAAGCCTGTTCCGAACCGGGTTGTTTACAGATTTGAGTGCCAGTCGTGACGATGACGTGCTGGTTCTGTCTGTAAAGGAGCGCCCTGCCATCAGCTCGATCGACATCGAGGGCAACAAAGCCATCGAGACGGACATGCTGAAAGAGGCGCTGGACAGTGCCGGACTGAAGGAAGGTCAGGTTTTTAAGCGTGCCACGCTGGAACGACTGGAGCTCGAGATTCTTCGGTCCTATGTCGCGCAGGGGCGCTATAGCGCAAGGGTTAAAGCTACGGCTGAGACGCTGCCCCGTAACCGGGTCGCGATAAAGCTCGATATCAAGGAAGGCGAAGTCGCCTCCATTCGTCACATTAATATTATTGGCAACGACGCGTTCGGCGACGAAGAACTTCTCAACCTGTTTGAACTGGAAACATCTGATTGGTGGACGTCCATTACCAGCGCGGATAAATATGCGCGCGAGCGACTTAGCGGCGATCTTGAAAGCCTGCGATCCTGGTATCTGGATCGGGGCTACATTGATTTCAACGTAGAATCCAGCCAGGTTTCGATCTCACCAGACAAGAAAGATGTTTTCATCACCCTCTCCGTAAACGAAGGTCCCCGCTACACCATTTCCGATATTAAGCTGCGCGGCGAGCTGATCCTGCCGGAAGAAGACCTGCGCAAGCTGATCAAAATGGGCCCGGGTGATGTGTTTTCACAGCAACAATTGACCGCTACATCGGAAGCGCTGTCCCGGCGCCTCGGGCGTGAAGGTTACACATTTGCCAATGTAAACGCGGTTCCCGAAACCGCAGACGACAATACGGCGTCCATCACTTTTTATGTTGAGCCAGGCAAAAGGGCATACGTACGCCGGATCAACTTCCGTGGCAACGTATCCTCGCGCGACGAAGTGCTTCGTCAGGAAATGGTCCAGATGGAAGGGGGCGTTGCCTCAACAGATCTGATTGAATACTCCAAGACCAAACTGGAGCGGCTTGGTTTCTTCAAAACCGTCGACGTTGAAACTGTTCGCGTACCCGGTGAAGAAGACCAGATTGACGTTAATTACACCGTAGAAGAGCAGCCAACGGGCAGTCTCTCTGCCTCTGTTGGTTTCTCACAGGTGTCGGGGATTATTCTGGGTGCGAGTGTGTCAGAGAATAATTTCTTTGGCTCAGGCAAGCGGGTATCGGTTGGCGCAAACTTCAGTGATTCAATCAAAAGCGCGAACTTCTCTTATACCAATCCGTACTACACGGTTGACGGTGTGAGCCGTGGTTTCAGCCTGTTTGCCCGCCAGACAGACTTCGAGGAGCAGGATATTTCATCCTTCCTGCTTGATGAGTATGGCGGACGCATGACATTCGGTTATCCGATCGATAGCGTGACCCGCCTGAATTTTGGAGTGGGCTATACCCACACCAAGGTCAAAACGAATCAATTTCCTGCTGTAGAGGTTGAAGACTTCGTTAACGAAGAGGGCAATCGCTTCAACAGTTACTTCCTGACAGGCTCATGGAGCCGGAACACCCTGAACAGGGGCGTGTTGCCGACGCGGGGCTTTAGTCATTCGCTCTCAGTTGATCTGGCTGTTCCCGGCAGTGACCTGACGTACTACAAAATCAATCATCGCACCAATTTCTTCCAGCCGATTAACGATGCTGAGACCTGGGTTTTCAGAGCGAGAACCGATATAGGGTACGGTGACGGGTATGGTGATGCGACGGTGATGCCGTTTTACGAGCATTTCTTTGCTGGTGGTTATGGCTCGGTGCGTGGTTACGAGGCGAACTCTCTTGGGCCTCTTGCCACCAACAACGTGAATGACGTGACAGAACCGGATCCATTCGGCGGCAATCTGCTCACTGAGGGCAGCCTTGAGCTGATCTTCCCGACACCGTTCGCCGGTGACTCTCGCTCTATGAGAACGGCGTTCTTCATCGACGGTGGTCAGGTCTTTGACGTGGATCGCGGTTACGATCCGGCATTGGATGAAATCAGGTTGTCAGCAGGTGTCGGTTTCCAATGGATCACCGCAATCGGGCCGCTGGCATTCAGTTTGGCGAAACCGCTGAACGATAAATCCGGCGATGAAACGCAGGTCTTCCAGTTCTCACTTGGTCAGAGTTTCTGATCACTCGGCGGCTGGCGAGATTTAAGTGCATTATTAACTATAAGACGAAAGTAAGCAGGAGCTCACAACATGATGAAAAAACTGATACTGGCCGTTATGGCAATTGTCATCGCCGCACCCGCTCTGGCGGATACTAATATTGGCGTGGTTGATCTGCGTCGTGCGCTGTTTTCCTCAGATAGCGCCCAGGTGTTCAGTAAGAAGCTCCAGTCCGAGTTTTCTGATGACGAGGCCAAGGTTCGTGATGCTCAGGAAGAAGCACGCAAGCTGAAAGAACGCCTTGAAAAAGACGGTGCTATGATGAATGAAACCGAGCGCAATGAACTGGGTAGCAAGTTCAAAGAAAAGGTTCAGGAATTCAATTACCTGAAGCAGCGCCTGGATTCGTCTGTTAATGGCCGTAAGCAGGCCTTCCTTGAAGAGGCACGCCCAAAAGTAGACGAGGCTGTTAAAGCGCTGCTGAAAGAACATGATCTGGATCTGGTACTGCCTAGCGAAGCGGTGGTTTATTCCAAGCCAGATATGGATCTGACAGAAGAGCTGATCAAAAAGCTGAACAAGTAATCGTTCTGTAACTGTGCGCCAGCCCGATTCAGGCAGGGCGGAGAACTCCATGAAAAGAATATCCCATTCGCTGGGCGATATTGCTCAGGCGCTTGGTGCAAAACTTAGGGGCGATGCTGCGACGGAAATTCGCGGTATTGCCACCCTGCAGTCGGCGCAGGAGGGGGATGTTAGTTTCCTCGCAAATCCGTCCTATGCGCGCTACCTGCAGACAACGAAGGCGTCGGCGGTTATTGTTGCTCCGTCCGCCGCTGAGCAGTGTCCGACCAATGTCCTGTTACTTGATAATCCCTATCTCGGCTATGCTCAGCTGAGTCACTGGTTTGATCCTGCGCCCCGAGCGCCAGCGGGCATTCACCCTTCTGCAGTTATCGATGCATCCGCAAAAGTTGCACCGACTGCCTCTGTCGGCCCTAACGTGGTGATCGAGGCGGAAGCGTTGATTGGAGAGAATGTGACAATTGGCGCTGGCAGCGTTATTGGGTCCGGTTGTCGCATTGGTGATGGCTCTACCCTGGATGCGCGAGTAACGCTTTATCACGGGGTTGAGCTGGGCAAGCGCTGTCTGATCCTGAGTGGTGCTGTAATTGGCTCGCTGGGGTTCGGGTTTGCCAACGAGAAAGGCGTCTGGCACCGGATTGCGCAAATCGGCCGGGTCATACTTGGCGATGACGTTGAAGTTGGTGCCAATACGACAATCGATCGCGGCGCGCTGGATGATACGGTCATTGGCAATGGCGTGAAGCTTGATAATCTGGTTCAGATTGCACACAACGTGTCCGTTGGCGATCATACGGCGATGGCGGCGTTTGTTGGTGTGGCAGGCAGCACAACGATCGGGCGACACTGTGTATTCGGGGGAGCGAGCGGAATCTCCGGCCATCTCAAGGTTGGTGACCAGGTCCACCTGACCGGCATGACTATGGTCACCCGTGATTTGCCTGAGCCAGGGGTCTATTCGTCCGGCGTACCAGTGGATACAAACCGAAGGTGGCAAAAAAATGCAGTGCGATTCCGTCAGTTGGATGATTTGGCGAAGCGACTGCGTAAGTTGGATAAAAATGCTTAAACGAGCCTGAGGCCGGTACCTGATGATGTACATCGAAGAAATCATGGAGTTTTTGCCCCACCGCTACCCATTCCTGTTAGTCGACAGGGTTGATGAGGTGGTCAAGGGAGAGACGATTGTAGGCTACAAGAATGTCTCGATAAATGAGGAGTTTTTTCTGGGGCATTTCCCCGGCAAGCCGATCATGCCGGGCGTTTTGATTATTGAAGCCATGGCGCAGTTGTCCGGTATTCTGGGTTTTGTCACTGCGGGCAAGAAACCTTCAGATGGGGTCGTGCATTACCTGGCAGGCTCTAGCAAAGTGCGCTTCAAACGCCCGGTTGTGCCGGGAGATCAGTTGCGACTGGAGTCACGTTTCGTGACTGATAAACACGGTATCTGGAAGTTTGAATGCCGGGCACTGGTAGGCTCTGAAGTGGCTTGCGTTGCTGAAATCATGACCGCTGAGAGAGAAGTTTGATGGCATCACAGGTATGGTCGGGAGTCCATCCTCAGGCAATTGTTGATCCTGCTGCCAAGCTGGGTCGGAATGTCACTGTCGGACCCTGGAGTTATGTGGGGCCAGGCGTTGAGATTGGCGATGACACTGAAATACTGTCTCATGTTGTGATCAAGGGGCCGACGGTGATCGGTCGTGGTAACCGCATTTTTCAGTTTTCCAGCGTGGGTGAGGAGTGCCAGGACAAGAAATACGCTGGTGAACCAACGACGCTCGTCATTGGCGACAATAACGTCATTCGGGAAAATTGCACGATCCATCGCGGCACGGTTCAGGATCAGGGTGAGACAAGCATAGGCAACGACAATCTGTTGATGGCTTATGTGCATGTGGCCCACGACTGTGTCATTGGCAACAACACCATTCTTGCAAATTGCGCGACGCTGGCGGGCCATGTTTCAGTGGGTGATTGGGCGATTCTGGGCGGTGGCACAATGGTGCATCAGTTCTGCCATGTGGGCGCCTATAGTATGAGTGCCGGCGGCAGCATCGTGCTGAAGGATATTCCCACCTATGTCATGGCCAGTGGCCAGTCGGCATCGGCGCATGGGTTGAATGTTGAAGGCCTGAAGCGCCGAGGTTATTCCAAAGACGTTATTTCCGAATTACGTCGCGCCTACAAGGTTATCTACCGTCAGGGTCTGACTCTGGTCCAGGCGATTGAGGTGCTTGAAAGAGACTACGCAGACGTAAAAGAAGTCGCACCCCTGATAGCCTCTCTTCGAAATGCCCATCGGGGTATCGTCAGATAGTGACTGGGCAGTGAGTCTTTTAACCAACACCGCATTGGCGGACATAACGGCGACACTTGAACCCGCCGGTGTGGTATCGCCAGTGAGTGACAGGGTACTGACCATCGGCATCGTTGCCGGTGAAGCTTCCGGGGATATACTGGGAGCCGGCCTGGTTCGCTCTCTGCGCAAGCGTTACCCCAATGCCCGTTTTATCGGCATTGGTGGTGAGGAAATGGAAGCGGCCGGCTTTCACTCGCTAGTGCCGATGGACCGCTTGTCGGTTATGGGGCTGGTGGAAGTGCTCGGCCGTATCCGCGAGCTTGTGGCTATCCGCAAACGCGTTCGTTCCTTTTTTCTAACGACCCGCCCTGATGTCTTCATTGGTATTGACTCTCCCGACTTCACCATTGGGCTGGAGCTCCAGCTACGGGAAGCCGGGATAAAAACAGCGCACTATGTGAGCCCATCGGTATGGGCGTGGCGGCGCAAGCGGATTTTCAAGATTGCCCGCGCTGTCGACAAGATGCTGACGCTGTTCCCATTCGAAGCGCGCTTTTATCAAGAGCACGATGTTCCCGTTGCCTTTGTCGGGCACCCTCTGGCGGATGCCGTACCCATGCAGCCGGATACCGGTGCTGCACGTGATGCGCTTGGGCTCGACCGGAATCGCACGGTACTGGCGGTTTTACCTGGTAGCCGAGCCGGTGAAGTTTCCCGGCTTGGCATGTTGTTCCTGTCAGCGACGAGGTGGTTGCAGGAGCGGCAACCAGACCTCCAGTTGGTGATCCCTTGCGTGAATCGCGCCCGACAGAAGCAGCTGAACGAGATGCTTGAAGAGCTTGAGGTGAAGCTGCCTGTAACGTTGGTTCTTGGGCGCTCCCGAGAGGTGATGGCAGCGGCGGATGTGGTGTTGCTGGCCTCTGGTACGGCAACATTAGAGGCGATGCTGCTTAAAAAGCCGATGGTTGTCGGGTACCGCCTGAGTGGGCTGACCTACTATATCGCGACCAAACTGGTGAAAGTGCCTTATGTTTCCTTGCCCAATCTGCTGGCTCAGCGCGAGTTGGTGCCGGAGTTACTACAGGATAACGCGACGCCTGAAGCGCTCGGGCAGGCTGTGTTGGACTGGCTTCAGCCAGATGGAGGTGTTGATTCGCTCCATCAGGCCTTCTGCGAAATACACGACCAGCTGCGTCAAAACGCCAATGAACGTGCCGCTGAGGCGCTGGTGCCACTGATCGAGGTAGCGAATCATGGCGCTTGACCTGACAGGTGCAGCTTTTGAGTGCGCATACAATGGCCCGTTGCTGGCTGGTGTTGACGAGGTGGGGCGTGGCCCATTGGCCGGACCAGTGGTTACCGCCGCGGTGATTCTCGATCCAGAGCGTCCCATTGACGGGTTGATGGATTCCAAAAAGCTTACTGAGAAGCGGCGTGAACGGCTGTTTGACCTGATCGTGGATCAGGCGCTGTCCTGGAGCCTGGGGCGTTGTGAAGTGGATGAAATTGACGCGCTTAATATCTATCAGGCAACGATGCTGGCAATGGAGCGGGCTGTGAACGGGCTGCACCGGGAGCCCGAATACGTGCTGGTTGACGGCAATCGTTGCCCCCGATGGCAATGGCCAAGCGAACCGGTCGTCAAAGGGGATAGTCGCGTTGCTGCAATAAGCGCCGCATCGATCCTGGCGAAAGTGACCCGGGATCGGGAAATGCAGGTAATGGATGCGTTGTACCCCGGGTATGGTCTTGCGGGGCACAAAGGCTATCCTACACCGGCTCACGTGGACGCTCTGAACACCTTGGGCGTCACGCCTATACATCGACGATCGTTTCGACCTGTCAGTGATGCACTGGCATCCGTCGGTATTGCGCGTGTTGAAGAGGGCGCATTTCCTGAAGATCTATTCGAGTTATAAAGATGAGTTCTGCGCGGTATTTGCTCGGTCCGGATTACGTTTCATCTCGTACAGGCGTTGGTCGGCCGTTCTGATCAGTTCATCAGGCTTAACATTGTCTTCGGGCTTGATGCAGGCAACGCCGTAACTGAATGAAATAACGATTGCAGCATTCTGAGTATGCAGCGGCGTGCTGCTCAGGGCTTCCTGCATCCTCTGTGCGATCTGCTCTGCGCTGGCTTCCGATTGCCCGGGTAGCAGGGCAACAAATTCGTCACCTGCAAAGCGGAAAAGGCTGTCATCTCTGCGCAAGAAAGATTCAAGTCGTTGCGACACGTGGACCAGGCAGGCGTCTCCGGTTTCATGGCCCCAGTTGTCGTTAATCTGTTTGAAATCATCCAGATCAAAAAACATAAGCGCCATCGGCAGGCCGTAACGTTTTGATCGCCCCAGTTCCTGCTCAAGCGCTGCTTCCATATCGCGCCGGTTTCTGAGGCCGGTAAGCGGATCGCGTGTCGCGAGCTGGCGGAGTTGTTCGCGCGCCCAGATGCTGGTGAGACCCGCTGATGTTTTTACAGCGAGTTGCTCCAGGAAAAACGATGCCATATCAGCGGTGTAACGCTGCGGGTCGGATGAGCCGAGGATCAGGGCGCCAATGATCCGGTTTTCCATTTCCAGAGGCAGTAGTGCGGTTGATTTTATAGTGTCCCGCAAGTGGCCAGGCGTCAGCTTTTGCAGATGGCCCATGGTGCTGCTGAGTATCGGCGAATGGTTGGTCGCAGTAAGGGCTTTTAGCTCACCTGAGGGGCATAAAAGTCGCTCTGAAAGTGCGCCCTGATCACTCATTAGTGCCATGATGCGTCTGTTTTCTTCAATGTCGATAAAAGCAAACCAGGCATCATCAAGTTGAAATCGATCACGGACCTGTTCGGTGAGCCTGTCTGTAAATTCTGAGAGTTCCGATGCTTTCAGCATGCCAAGCTCAATTTCGAAAAGCTTGAGTGCAATCGCTTCGTTTCGTCGCGCCTGCTGGATCAGGTGCTCAAGGTTCTGGATATCGTTCTTGTTATCGGGCTGCGCCATCATCTTTCCAGTCGCTGTAAAAAAGTATCGCGCTACCTGAATAGCGTGTTACCCGGTATTCCGCAAGTCCGGCATGCCTAAGAGTACGTAGTCGCCGAAATCTACAGGGTTTTTTGGCGAATCAATTGACAGCTCTCGTCCAACTCCGTATAGTTCGCGCCACTGAGATCAGGGCGGCGACGCAAATATTTGCTCTGGTCGTTATCAGTAACAAGTTTGATGCGGGGTGGAGCAGTCTGGTAGCTCGTCGGGCTCATAACCCGAAGGTCGTTGGTTCGAATCCAGCCCCCGCTACCATATAGTCATGCGCAAGCGTGAAAGTCTGATAGAAAGCCAGAGTCTTTCAGGCTGAAAGGTCAAAGTTTTGATGCGGGGTGGAGCAGTCTGGTAGCTCGTCGGGCTCATAACCCGAAGGTCGTTGGTTCGAATCCAGCCCCCGCTACCATTATTGAAAAAGCCCGGTCAATTGACCGGGCTTTTTGCTTTGTGGAATACGTAAAATCAGCGCCTCTTGTGGTGTTCCTGTTCCCATTGCTGAGCCGGTTTCCGTTCGCCCTTTAGGTTTCTGCGTGTTTCCCTGCTGGGCTTTTAGAGCTGTTTTAACATCAAAAACCGCTGTATACGCACGTCCCTTCGCTCTACCCATTCCTCTCCGCCGCAAGTGAACCCTTGTTGTTCAAAGATTGCCCGGGACACTCGGCTTGCGTTGGCGAACAGCTCTGGCACTCCGTCGTAAATGGCGTGATTTGTTAAACAATGCAGGAGTTTCGAGGCGATGCCCTGGCGGGCATAGGCAGGATGAGTGTAGAGCATGTTAATCCGGTTGGCGGGTGAGCGCTGGGCAAGCCCTGCAATGATTCCGCTGTCCCAGGCTAGTAGGGTTTCGCCTTCCCGAAGCGTACTCGTGACAATTGATTTGTTGTGCGCCCAGGTTTGCCAGGTGTCAATTTCCCGCTGGCTATAGTGGGACGCGCCCAGTTTTTTAACTGACTCAATATATAAGCTAGCCACCTCGTCAGTGTGCTTTTCGGCGATAAAACGGGTGACGGTGATGCTGGTGCTTTTGCGTTGTCCAGGGGCTGGTTTGTCGGGCAGGTTGGGCATGCTGCTGGCTCTTTCTTTTCAGTTGTTAGTCAAAAAAATGGCGAAAAAGTAGCCTATAAAATGACGTAAAACACACCATTTAACATCTTGATCCTCTAAAGTGACCTTGAAACGTCAGTAAATCGGTCACTTATTATGTCATTTAGCACCATAAAATCGTCAAAAGCAGTTGTCGTTGGCGCCTTATTCTCTCTGCTGCTCGCAGGGTGTGGCGGCGGGGGTTCTTCCGACACTGTAGCGGTCGCTGGCAATGCCGGATCAGATGTCGAATCCGGTGGCGCTCAAGGCATTGTACTGAATGGTGGTGCGATCAAGGGTGTTATTCGTGATGGTCAGGTCACAGCATGGCGTCTTGAAAAAGATGACGACACTAATCGGTTTGTGGCTGGAGCGCAGTTGGGTGGCGCGGTACTGACTGATCAGCAAGGGCAGTTTCAACTACCTATCAGTGAATCTGCTTCAGGTTGGGTGCTGATTGAGTTGGCTGCCACGAATCAAACCCGAATGACGTGCGATGTGGTGCCCACCTGCATGGCCGGTACGCCGGACGCTGTGGCATTTGGGGAGACTTTCCCGTTGCAGTCCGACTTCCGTTTGCGGGCGGCCATCAATGTGGATCAGTCCCGCGATGTCTATATCACACCATTATCAACGCTTGCGGTAGCGCTGGCAGAGCACTCGGCAGAAGGGCTCAGCGCTGGTCAGCTGGTTCGTGCTTATCAAGAGATGGAATCGTCATTCGGCTTGCGTCCGGGTACGCTGCAGTTGCCGCCGCCGGATCTTGTTCGTTTGAATGGCTTCTCCGGCAGTACTGATGCTATTCAGTTGGCGGTGATTAATGCTGCTTTTCTGGCGATGGTTGACGGTGACAGGTGGCAGTCCATTGAAGAGGTGCTGAGTGCCAGTGAGCAGGCGATTCAGGTAGATGGTCAGCTGTCTGGTGAGGCAAGTGGTGGGCCGTCGGTTGATGATCTGGTTCTTGAGGCGGCGGTGCTGTCTGAAGGTCTTAAAGAGAGTGTTATCGATCCCGGCGCCTTGTCTGCTTTGGCTGATGTCTCCGAGCGCACACAGCAGTTCTACGCCTCGCTTCATGAGACAGCGCCAGAAGCCGCTGTGGCACGTTTGAGCTGGACGGCTCCGCTGACCCGGATCAATGGCGAAAGCTTGTCTATGGGCGAGCTGAAGGGATACGAGATCGTGTACGGTCGTAATGCCAATGAGTTGAGTCAGCGCGTCGTCATCAATGATGCCAGCGTAATGAGCTATACCGTTGATGGGCTGAGTGAGGGTGACTGGTATTTTGCTATTCGCGTGCTGGATACCGAAAATCTCTCAAGCCCGTTATCAGCTGTCGTCAGCAAGTCTATCTAGGGACGTGTTATTCGCTATCGCCCAGGCTCGATGAGGGCGTGGGCTCTGACATTGCGAGAGGGTCTGCAATGGGCAGCCTTAGCGTAAAGGCGGATCCTTCTCCCTCGGCGGATACAATTTCAATCTCGCCCCGATGCTTGTCAACTACAACCTTTACAAATGACAGCCCCAGTCCGGCACCGCGGTTGCCCGACAGTTCGCTGCTTTTTTGTCTGCGGTAACGATCAAACAGATGAGGTAGCTCGTGTTTCGCGATACCGCTGCCTTCGTCGGTGACGGTCAGGCAGACCTGATGCCCCGCCCTGAATACCTGAATATTAACCGTAGAGCCTGAAGGGCTGTATTGAACGGCGTTGGTGAGTAGGTTGATGATCGCGCGCTCAAGAAGCTCGGCATTGCCCCTAAGCCAGAAATCCTCAGAGTCATTTAATTCCAGCTGAATCCCTTTCGACAAAGCTTGCTCGCTGACGCTATCCCGGGCGTTTTCCACGACGGATAAGAACTCGCAGTCGTAAAAACGGGTTTCGGTGAGCTGCTCGGCTCGCGCCAGCTGCACAAATTCTTCCGCTAACTGGTAACTGCGGCGGGCGAGGTTGCCGAGCTGTTCCAGCTGGTCCGGACCAATGGATTCGGGGCTGCGTTTGAGTTGGGCAATAAGTGCGAGCTGTGACACCAGTGGCGAACGGACATCGTGGGAGATGAAGTCGATGGCTTCCCGGTGCTGGCGTTGTTGTTCGCGCAGTTCCGAGATGTTGGAGATGTTGGCGATGATGCCGTGCTGGTCGCTGTCGGACATACTGAACGGCGCCAGGTGAATCAGCAGATCGAGGTTTTTGACACGCAGATCGACGGTGCGGGTTTGGCGCAGCGTCAGGGTATCGGCGATAGTATCCTGCCAGGGTGACGACTCGCGTGGGTCGTGGGCGTTAAGGAGGCTGGTCAGCGACATGCCGATAAGGCTCGGCCTGGGTTCGCCAAACCATTCCTCAATATGGCCGTTCACGAACTGAATGGTCGCCAGAGCGTCGGTAACGATGACGCCATCCGGCATCCGCTCAAAACCCCGGCCGATAAACTCGCGCATGTCTGTGAGTGTCTCAATGGCCCCGCGTACACGCTCGATCCGGGCGCCGATCATCTCGGTGGTATGGTCTTTTTCCAGGTGACTCAATGACAAGGGATGATCCAGATTTAGGCGCTGAAGATAGCGTCGGCTGGCTTCACGGGTCAGGCTCTGAGGCAATATCAGGCCAAGCTCAAATATGCGGTTGCCCCGGGAAATCCGGATCCAGCTTTGATCCCCTGAATGAAACCAGCGCCCGGTATCGGAGAACCGGGGAATATCAGCAGCACTCAGCACTTCCTGCCGGATAATGACGTCGCCCTGGGATAGCCAGCATCCTTCTGCATTGAGGAGTTGGTATAGATCCGCCAGGATTCTCTGGGGTTGCTGGTTTTGAGGTTCGCGGAGCCCGAGTCCGGGATCCCGCCCCAACAAGTCCAGTTGCCGGTTCAGAAAAGTATTCAGCAGTGTCAGGCGCCGAGTGCTCCACAGTGGATAGGCGATCAGCGGAACCAGTAACGCCTCGGATATCGGTACCCATATGTTCAGGTGACGATATAGGAGGTTCGAGAATAACAGCAGTAACGCGCTGGACATCAGGCACACCCATAAAGTGTGGGCGGGCTTTAAGCGTGGCAAGGCGAAGCTGATGAATACAATTGTAATAATGACAAGCAGCAGCGTCTGGTATGGCGGCAGACGCTGAATCAGTCGCTGCTGCGCAATGGCTGAATAGGTATTGGCGTGAAACTCTACTCCCGACATGGGCGTTGCCAGCCCGGACAGTGGTGTCGGTAGCACATCACCGAACCCGGGCGCGGTCGCGCCTATAAAAACCACTTTATCCTTGAAGCGGGACATGTCGGCCTGTCCATTCAGTATGTCGCTGTAGGAAGTGGTCGGCAGAACGCCGGCCCTGCCGGAAAGCGGCACAAAAACGTACTGGCTGCGTACGTTCACAAAAGCCGAGGTGTTGCCGTCCGGAATTAAAGGAGTGGGCGCGCTGTCACCGGCAAGCCGCGCTGCGGCCAGGGAGATGGCGGGCCACAAGGCATCACCAAGACCGCTGTATAGATAGAGGCCGCGGGCGATCCCGTCATTATCAAGCTCGACGTGGGCGTGGCCCAGTGCGCCGGCTGATCGTGTCAGAGGTGGAGTCGGTAATTGCTCTGAAAGCGGCTGATTGGCTGACGAAGGAAAGATATGCACGGGCAAGACGACCTTGCCATTTCGCTGCATGGCCTTGGCCAAGAGGTTATCGTCGTCACTCTGTTCGCTGAACAGTACATCAAACACGACGACTCGGGCGCCGGCATCGGTAAGCTTGTCGATCAACTCGGCGTGCAGCTTTCGAGGCCACGGCCAGCGTCCCAGTGCTCGCAGGCTTTTTTCGTCAACAGCCACAAGCTCAAGGTCAGGGGACGGAGAGGCTGGGGAGCCCAGTGTCAGGGTGTCGTAAATCCATAGATCAACGCGCTGGGGAATGCCGGCGGCATTCAGCGCAAAAATAATCAGAATAAGGGGGAGGGCCAGTTTCCAGGCTGTTTGCGTGACTCGAAGCCATTCCCTGAACATGAATATCGCTTATAGCAGTCCGCAAACAGAGGCGGATCAGTTAACAAAAAGCTCCCTGCCAGATCCCCAACGACCACTAATGGGCCCATCAGAAAGCGCTTTTAAGCGCACAAAATACCGTCTTCCGGGAATGAGGCGCAAGGCCGCTGTGGTATCGGTGACGTTTGCTTCCTTGACGATGTTTTGAAAAGCAGGGTCTTCAGAGAGTTGTAATTGATATTTGTCTGCCTTGGCGACACGTTGCCAGAAGATGCGCACCTGGCTATCCACGTAGTTTACGTTAATGATCTTCGCAGGCTCCAACGTACCGTTAATAATCAGTTTTCTGGCGGGTGAGGTGGCTTTCGAGTCACCTCCGGCAAGTGTTACGACACGCCAGAAGTATTCGCCCGGGGATAGCGCGCGGGTAAGAATGGCGTTGCTATCGGGAGCCCATTCGCTGGATGCGACGAGGCTGGAAAAATCATCAGAATCTGAAATTTCAACACGGCCCAGTTCGTTGTCGCCGGTGTATGCCCAGCTAAAGTCGGGGACATCGTCGTCAATCTTGTCATCTGCCGCCGGTGCAACCAAGTTGGCAGCTTTAGCCTGTTGCTGCAGCTTGATGGTCTGTTCACTGGGCATGCCAGAGATACCGCTGGCGCCGATCGCAGCGAGTTTGATGTCGTATTTGCCGTTGTCCAGATGCTTGAGTGTCAGTTCGGGGTTCACGGACTGTTCGCGGGCCACCCAGCGCCCGGAAGCGCTGTCATATATATCGAGCTGATAGCGGTTGGCCCCGGCAACGGGCTGCCATTTAATGTCGAGCGGCAGGCGGCTGGCGTTCGCCGGCAAGGGTGCCATTTCAGGCGCAGCAGGAAGCTTGCGGATATCCACAGCGCTTTGCGTACCCTTGCCCGCGGTGGCGCTGTAACCGGCAGGTACTGGCAAAGTGCGGCCTGGTGGGCCAAAAGCCACTTTGCCCTCGGTCACCTGCAGTTGTGTTATGCCTTTTCCGGACTGGAGTTTGAAAGCGGTTCCCCGAACGGCTGCAATGGCCGAGGGCGTATCGATTTCAAAGCGGGAGCCATTTTCAGTCAGTGCTTCGACATCGGCTTCAAGACTGCCGCGCTCGAGGCGCATCAGGGTATCGACCATGCCCGTTTTGCCGTATCGGGTCAGGCGATTGAAGATGAGGTGGCTATCCTGCCCCATGCGGATCAGTGAGCCATTGGCCAATTGAATCACCGCACTGCCGGATTGGGTGGACACTTCGTCGCCGGCCCTGATTTGCATTTGCGGCTTGAGTGTCCGGCGCTTGCCGCTGATACCTTCAAGGTGCTGCGCTGAACCGGTCACAGCAAGTGCGACGGCGGGTTCTGGCTGCTTTTCCAGCCAATTAAGAGGAATGCGGATCGACTCGCCTGGCATTACAGCTGAAGGGTCACCAATGCTGTTGTACCGGGTGAGCGAGGCGAGAGTGTGTCCGTTGCCCAGCAGTCGCTTTGAAATCTGGCCGAGAGTTTCATCCGGTCTCAGGGTATAAGTCCAGTCGGCTGTGCGGGTCCCGGTAGCCTGCTGATAGGATCCGGTTGATGATCCCTGGGCGACAGGTAACTCTGCATGAAGTGCAGCAGGGAGGCACAAAGCCAGAGCTAAAACTGCGTGCAATGGCAGTGAATACAATACCTTTAACATATACCGGTTGAGTCCGAACTGATGAGCATGATTAATCTGAGTGCGTAATATCGTCAGATACCGCGTCTTCTGAAGGCTGCTCATCCATGGTTTCAAGCCGGTATCCGCGTTGATAAATGGTTTTGATCCGGAAACCGTTTTCCGGTTTAACGCCGAGGCGCCGTCTCAGGCGGCTCATGTGCGTGTCGACCGTGCGGGTATTAATATCACGGGTGACGCCCCAAACACGCTCGAGCAACATTTCGCGGGTCAGCAGACGGCCCTGGTTCTGAAACAGGAAAAGCGTGAGGTCAAAATCCTTGTCCGTCAGCGTTAGCAGCTCGTTCCGCAGGTGGATCGTGCGCGATTTGGTATCGATTCTGAAATGGCCGTATTCGAGCACCGGCCGATCAACATCAGGCTGAGTGCGACGGGCCAGCGCGCTGATGCGGGCGAGCAGTTCAGCAGGTCGGGCCGGTTTTGACAGGTAGTCGTCGGCGCCGGCATCGAGTGCCTGGACGATGTCCTGTTCGCTGTCCCGTTGGGTGAGAAAGATCACCGGGATGGGCCAGTTCAACTGGGCGCGTACATGGCGCAGCACTTCAATGCCGGATGAATCCGGAATCTGCCAGTCAAGGATCAGCAAATCATAACTGCGGTGGGTGACGGCACTGAGGAACGACTGACCGGTTTGAAAGCTCTCGCAGCTATGCTGGTTGTCGCTTAGCAGAGTGACAATATTCCGGGCCTGTTCCGGCTCATCTTCCAGTAACGCAATTCGCATTCAAGTTTCTCCTGCGTGTAGGCAAGGCGCCAGTCTAGTCGACATTCTGACAAAATGACGCAGCCTGTTCAGTGTCATTATGTTGCGTATGGTTAACGAAGCACTGCGTTCGACACAATGTCGGTGAGCATTGGGCCTGGGCGCTCAGTGCGGCCGGCCAGGCTTGCCGTTATCGTCACTTACTGTTTGTCGGCAGCCAGGATAATTACTGCAGCCCCAGAACCAGCCTTTTTTGCCGTTTCTGCGCACAAGCGGAGAATAGCAGGCGGGGCAGGGGACCGGCGCTTGCTCGGCTCCGTCACCTTGCTTGTTGTCGTTTTCGATGGCCCGGGTACCCTTGCAGTCAGGGTAACGCGTGCAGGCCCAGAATGCGCCGTAAGGTCCTTCCCGGCTGCGCATCGGCGCACGGCAACGGGGGCAGTGAATACCGTTGCTGTCCGGGCTGGCTGTAAACGGCTGGGACGGCGTTGTGCTATTTGTTGCCGGATATTCTGTCCCTTGACTGCGCAATGGCTGTGCAGCGTTGACTGAAGCTATAAGATCGGTGATCTGTGATTGCACGGATGTCAGAAAGGCACGGGGGTCGGCTTCGCCACGGCGGATACCTTCCAGTGTGGCTTCCCAGATGGCGGTCATATCCGGCTGGGCGACGTTCGCAGGCAATGCCTCGATCAGATCATGGCCTTTTGCTGTCGCTTTGATGTGTCGCCCTTCACGAACCAGAAACTCCCGGCGGAACAGGGTTTCCAGAATACTGGCTCGCGTGGCTTCGGTGCCCAGCCCGTCGGTCTCGCGCAGCGTCTTGCGCAATTCCGCATCTGCTACAAAGCGCGCAATGTTGGTCATGGCGGACAACAATGTGCCGTCGGTGAAATGGCTGGGTGGCTGGGTCTGCCGGTCTTTGATGGCAGTATGCTTACATGTAACGGCAGCGCCGCTCTCAAGGCGAGGCAGCGGACGGGCCGATTTTTCCTGAGTTTCTTTTTTGCGTGGCTCGAGTACCTTCCAGCCCTGCCTCACCACCCCGGTTTCACTGGCTCTGAAGGCATGGCTGGCGATGGTCAGATCCAGCCGACCTTCACGGTGGATGGCATCGTCATAGAACTGCATCAGGTAGTAACGGCTGATCAGCTCGTAGATTTGATGCTCGGCCCGTGAAAGGTTCCCGGACGGACGCCGACGCGCAGTGGGAATAATGGCATGGTGAGCATCCACCTTGCTGTCGTCCCAGGCACGGGAGTGGCGCTGAAAGTCGGCCTGTGCGGCAGCAGGCGCCAGCGTTGGGGCGACCGTTGCCAGCGCAGCGACCACTTCTTTGCGCTGGGCAAAGTGCTCTACCGGCAGGTAGCGGCAATCGGAACGCGGGTAGGTGATTAACTGGTGTTTCTCGTACAGGTTCTGGGCGATATCCAGTACCTGTTTGGCGCTGAGCCCGTGTAGCCGGCCTGCTTCAATTTGCAGAGTGGACAGGGACAGGGGCAGAGGCGCTGCTTCGTCCCGCTCCCGGAAACGGGCGTCGGTAATGGCGCCCTGCTGGTTTTTGACCGCATCGGCGACTGACTCTGCTGTCGCGCGATCCAGTACCCGGCTTTCATCATCCATTTTGTCGCTGAACCGATCGTCAGGCCGCCAGCGCGCAGTGAATTCGGTGGTTTCACCATCCACTCCGGCGCAGGTGATCGTCAGGCTGTAAAACGGTTTGGGAGTGAATTCCGCTATGGTTTTATCGCGCTCGACCACCAGGCCGAGCACCGGTGTCTGCACTCTGCCAACAGAGTAAACGCCTTGCCCGCCGAGCTGACGGTAGCGGAGGGTATAGGCACGGGTCAGGTTGATGCCGTAGAGCCAGTCGGCCCGCTGGCGGGCGAGCGCGGAATGGGATAGTTGACGGAAGGCGCGGTTATCCTGCAGTTGGGAGAGTGATCGGACAACGGCCGCAGGCGTCAGGTCGTTGATCAGCAATCGTTCCACCGGAAGCTTTACCTTGAAGTAGCGCAAGACTTCATCGACAAGCAGTTGGCCTTCTCGGTCAGGGTCGCCGGCATGCACGATGCTCTCGGCCTTGCCCAGAAGCGATCCCAGTACGTCGAGTTGAGTTTTGACGCTGTCCTTGGGGGTCAGGGCCCAGGGCGCGGGAACCATGGGTAGATCAGCCAGCCGCCATTGTTGCCAGCCGGGATTGTAATGCGCAGGTTCGGCAGGCTCGAGCAGGTGGCCAATGCACCAACTCACGTAGACAGCGTCGCCACATTGCAGCCAGCCGGAACCCTTGGTTACAGGGCCGGGTAGTGCGGCGGCGATGGCGCGGCCGAGGCTGGGTTTTTCGGCAATAAACAAACGCATGAGCAAAATGGTTCCACAACAGCAGGCGTTGGAAGATGGCGAAGGGGCGGCAGACTGTCAAGGGGGGCGATGAAACCCCGCGCGCGCACTGATGTAGCTCCGTGATGGAACTCTCTGTTAATGCTGTACAATAAACACAATGCCGAAACAAACCGGGATGGGAGATCTATAATGTCTGGGGTACAGATGCCCGTAAAAGCGGCTATCGAATCCAAGTTGGGTGCCGCTTATCAGAGCGAACTGCTCGCGGTAGAAAACGAAAGCCACAAGCACAGCGTGCCACCCAATTCCGAGACTCACTTCAAGGTGACGCTCGTATCGGGCCAGTTTGAGGGTGAAAACAAGGTTAAGCGTCATCAGGCGATATACAAAGTACTGAATGACGAGATACAGGGGGGGGTTCATGCCCTTGCGCTGCACCTCTATACGCCGGATGAATGGCAAGCGCGCCAGGCTGTTGCGCCGTCGTCACCCAACTGTATGGGTGGTTCGAAACACGACCACGCCTGAGCTTAACGCGGATCCCGTTTTCATTGACCCATTTCAGCAGGGATTATCTATGAGTCAGTTTTTCCAGATTCACCCCGAGACGCCGCAATTGAGGCTGATCAAACAGGCGGTCGATATTCTGCGCAAAGGCGGGGTTATCGTTTACCCCACTGATTCGGCCTACGCGATTGGCTGTCAGTTGGAAGACAAACAGGCAACGGATCGCATCAAGCGTATTCGCCGCCTGGATGACAAGCACAATTTTACACTGATGTGTCGGGACCTTTCGGATATCGGCCAGTATGCCAAGGTCGATAACACCCAGTACCGTTTACTCAAGAATTTCACTCCCGGCCCTTACACCTTTATTTTGGATGCCACCACGGAAGTGCCGCGGCGGCTGCTTCATCCCAAGCGCCGAACCATTGGTTTGCGGGTTCCTGATAACGCGATCGTTCAGGCGTTGCTGGCGGAATTGGGTGAGCCGATCATGAGCAGTACGCTGATTTTGCCGGGCGATGACGAGCCGATGACGGATCCCTACGATATCCGCGAGACGCTTGAGCACGAGCTGGACTTGATTATTGATGGCGGTTTCTGCGGACTTGAGGCAACAACCGTGGTCAATTTCTGCGGTGATGCACCCGAAGTGACCCGGGTGGGTAAGGGTGATCCTGAGCCGTTTCAGTGATGCAGCGTAAACTCGCGTTGGTGGGCGCTTACGCCCGGGCGTTCAGATTAAAAGCGTACTGTGGGCTCATGCCGGCAGCTGCCATCTGTTCCGCGTTGACAGTCTGACGCAGGCTGTCATAGCGGTGAACCAGATCCTGAAGGCCATTGAATTGCTGATTCTCGCTCACCATCTGATCAAGCAAAGAGTTACTGACCCCATAAGCCTGATTCAGTCGTAGCGCGGTATCCACAAACGCGACTGTAGGCTCATTCACGCTCAACCGGTTAAACGCCTCGCGGAAAGCCTTGTTGTTATTGAGGTCTTTCTCGATCTGGGTACGTGTGTTTTCCGGCATCAAGGCTTGTAGCTTAACCTCGCCGGTTGTGTGCTTTTCGACGCTGATCCGCGTTGCCGGATTCAAACTGTACTCGGCAAGTTTGTGCCGCAGTGTTTCCCGTACGAAGGCATAATCCTGCCCCACGTTCTGTTTGTACTGGTTAACCGTCAAGCGGGCAGAGGGCTTGCGTTCCTGGCCACCATTGAGGGTCACGCTGTCGTCATTCGAAGCCGTTTCGGTAGCGGCCGCAGCCTTGCTACTACTGGTCGCAGCAGCCTGACGGCTGGCGCGATTTTCGGTGGCTTGTTGGAAGCTGGCGCTGGCTTTGGCCAGTGATGCGAGCAATGACATGATGCTGATCCTGAGGTTCCGAAGCGGAACATAATGGGGTCTTTATCATGTCACAGCAGGTTTCGGGCCAACTTGACGTCTGCCTGATGGGTGATCAGACGTCTTCGTCCTTGCGGTTGTCTTTGGCGGTGGCGCTTCCATCATTATCGTCAGCTTTGTTGCCGTTGCCGTCGACTTTAGGCCCGGTAAGCCCCTTTAAATCTTCAGGTATTGAGCGCACATGCATGTCGAGCTGTGGATAAGCTATCGCCACACCTGCAGCATTGAGGGCCTGGTGCGTTGACGAATGCAGTTCGTGGGTCAGCGGCAGAATATCCATCATGCTCTTAACGAAGGCCCGGACTTCAAACTGGATATTGCTGCTATTGAATGACACACAGAAAACAGCCGGAGGTGGATCGTTGATCACCCGCTCATTTGCCAGCACGACCTCTTCAAGAATCTGCTGAACCTGATCTATATCCGACGCGTAGGCGACACCGACTTTCACGATCACCCGGGTGATAGGATCTGAGAGGGTCCAGTTTGTCAGCTGTTCGGTGACGAACGTCTTGTTGGGGATGATCTGTTCCTTGCGGTCCCACCCGGTAATGGTGGTCGCGCGGATGCGGATCCGCGACACCGTGCCGGTTTGATCCCCTACGGTGACGGTGTCGCCAACGCGGATAGGGCGCTCAAACAGGATCATGATGCCCGATATGAAGTTGGCCACAATCTCCTGCAGACCAAAGCCCAGCCCAACGCCCAGAGCTGCGACCAGCCACTGTAGCTTGGACCACTCTGCCCCCAGCAGCCCCAGTGCAACCGCAACACCAACCATCACAATGATGTAGCGGCAAATGGTTGTGATCGCATAGCCGGTGCCGGGTGACATCTCGATCCGGCTGAGAAAGGCCACTTCAAGCATGCCGGGCAGGTTACGAGCGGCAAAGAAGGTAGCAAATGCAATTCCGAGCGCGAAGGCGACGCCCTGCATTGTGATGACGGTAGCGTTATCAGGGTTGCCATCGACCGCAGCCACGGTCCACAGGGTAATGTCCTCAAGCGCATTGAACGCCGGGAAAACGTTAGACCAGAGCATCCACAGGCCAATAACGGCTGCGAACAGGGCGAGCATACCCAACAGGGCGTGAGCCTGATCACTGATGTCGTCAAGATCCATCTGCGGAATATCAAGGGATTCCGGTACACCTTCGCCCGCGTTTTCCGCAGCTTCCCGGGATTCATCCTGTGCCTTGGCCGCGGCTCGCTCGGCCCGCAGGCGCGCTAGTGTCATTCGCCGTTCGTTTACCGCCACGGCCCTCAGGGCAATGTAGTAGACCAACACCACCAGCAAAATCCAGCACACCGAGATAAATAGTGTGCCTTCCAGCGTGAGGGCGCTGTAGTGATAGCCGGCAAGAGACAGTGCCAGTATAAGAATTGGCAGCGTCACGGCCGCTGGATGCACAACCTTGATCCATTTCGGTGGTGGGTGTTGATCGGTGGCTTTGCGTTTGGTGCGCAGGACAATATGCGCGAAGTACGCCAGTTGGATCGACGCCATGATAAAAGCGATACGTCCAAGGCTGCCGCGGTAGTTTTCAGCGACTGCGCTTTCCGCCAAAGCGGTCAGAACTGTGGCGGGCACCAGCACGACCAATAGCAAGGGAACGCCTATACGGACGGCCTGTAGCGTTTCCGGACGCCAGCGGAAATGGACTTCGCCCAGCCCGTTGGGCCGGCAAATATTGGAGAGTAATGACAGCAGGAATATGACGTAGGCTGCCTGCCGCGTACCTACTGACAGGGCCTTGGTAAAGGCGGTGTCGTCATTGATAACGATAGAAAGCGCTGCAACCAGAAGTGCCCAGGAGAGTGACAGCATCAGGGTTGCCAGCAGAGCCCTGAGTGTCAGCCCGAAGTTGTCGTTACCGACGTTGCCGATGCGTGGCGCCAGTGTCTCAAGAACCCGTTTCCAGCGGCGACGAAGGGAAAAGAGCAGTATGACGATTACAGTGCCGCCAATCGCCTTTGCTTTTTCAGTAAACGATAGGGTGTTGGGATCAATCAGCCGAGTGGTAGACACCTTCTTAAGCAGCCAGACCCATGCATCGGCGAGTTCAGTGAATGTATCCCAGCTGAAGGGCTCTACATTGGGTAGCCAGAACAGGTGCTCATCCAGTAACTCAAGGTACTGTTGGCTTTTCGCCGTTGCCTCGTTAAACACCTTTCGTAGCGCTTCCAGTTCTTTAATCTGCTCTTCAACGAGCGCTATTTTTTGTTTTATAACGGCTTCGCTGGGCTCGTTGGCCTTCTCCTCCACCTGCACCGGACCGGTCATGTCTTCCAGCTCGAGCAGTGTCAGTCGTGCTTGGGTAATTTCCCGATTGAGTGAGGGATTGAACTGATTGTCACTGATGATTTCGGTCAGTCGGTCGCGGCGGTGTCGCAACAGTTCCCCGAGCTCCGGTGGCACGTCGTCGTGGAGGGCGTCTAGGTGTGATTTGAGGGATTCGTAATCGTCCGCCAGTTTCTCGTAGTTCCGGGACAGGGTTTCCCGTCGCTGCTTTACGGATTCAATGCTGGCCTTGAGCTGGCTGATCGATGTGTCGGCGACCACCGGCGTGTCTTCGCCCGTCGACAGGCTTTTCTCATTTGATTGAGCGGCTACCGGCGCTGCAGAAAGCGGGGCCAGCAACACCAGTAAAACAAGCAGAAGCGGAGTAAACAGGCGTGGCAGTTGTTGCAAAGTGTGGGGGCTTCCACCGGTGGCGCGCTTCCTTTCTATCATCCGACAACCTCGGGAGCAAAATGATGTCTTCGTGGCTCTGGTTTCTGACGTATTCATCAGACTGGACACTAGCCTACCTCAAACCTCCGCTTCCAGCCTCACTACATATTGGCAATCTGTTTATGGGCAGGAGGGCCGCTTGCCTTACACCGAAGGCCTGGAGGCCAGAAACAGTGTCAGGCCGATAAAGAATAGACCAGAAGCAACGAGCAAAGGCGTCGGGGCGCCCGTCCAGTAAAGAATGCTCCAACTGAATAGCAGCATTATAAAGGCCAGCCATTTGGCTTTGCGTGGCACTGCACGATGATCGCGCCAGTTTTGGATAATCGGCCCGTAAATTCGGTGGTTGTGCAGCCAAAGCTCAAATGCAGGTGAACCTTTGCTGGCCGCCCAGGCAGCGAGCAGGACAAAAGGGGTTGTAGGGAGCAAGGGGAGGACAACGCCGGCCGCAGCAAGCGCAACGCTAATATACGCCAGTGCGCGATAACATAGTTGAACGGCTGGCCTGTTCATGGATCTCTGCAGTTATGGACTTCAAAGACAGTAGTTTAACCGGATATCCGACGCGGGTCTTGGGGGAATGTTGTTCTCTCAGAGGGTTAGATGCACCAATTCATCGCCCCGGTCGTTCGGCAGGTCGTTGCCTGAATTACCGGGCCGGATAGACTCAACCATCATTGTCAGTGGATGTTGTCGCATACGGTTCGTCGTGTTTTATGTCAGCTGTGTGCTTTTGACCTGGTGGTACTAGGCTCGCAAGGGCGCAGTGGCGCCGTGCTGAGAGCGGCATGTTCAGTCAGGTATGCAGAGCCGGTTTGGTAATTGCCAGCGCAAAAATGAGTGCGAGCTGCAGTATCGCTGCCAGCGCCGCGATCATGCGGGCGCGACGCGGACGATCTGCGCTCATGGCCATTCTGCCAGCTACAATATAGCCGATAAGAACGATGATCTTTGCGGAGAGCCAATAATGGACCAGTGGCGACCAGCCGCTAACCAGCAACAAACCAATAGCGGCGCCTAACAATAGGGTGTCGTTCAGGTGGGGAATCCAGCGTAAAGCCGTTCTCCGCCAGCCGGTTTTGCCTGTCGCATCAAGCCCGAGTCTCAGCACGAAAAGGCTTGCGGTGAGAAGCGCTGCGGAAACGTGGATCGTTTTCAGAATGGAGTACCAATGCATTTACCGGTTCTCTTGATTGATCGGCGTTGACGCGGCCAGTGCTTTAGCTCCTTCTGGCTCCCACCATACCGTGTGGTCACTCATTATTTTTTACCTGGAGTATCCGTGCAATGCTTTCCGGAGAAAACGCTGATCCTCGACTGACCTTGTTGTTTGCCTATCCTTTCAGAATCTTCTTTCTCTCGCTGGCTGTGTTGGCGATTGTTGTTGTGCCGGTATGGGTCATGGTGGTGACCGGCAAGTGGATATTGCCAACCGCGCTACCGGGACTCTACTGGCATCTGCATGAAATGCTGTTCGGCTTTTTGACGGCGGCGATCGCCGGGTTCCTGCTGACAGCGGTGTGCGTCTGGACAAAAACAGAGCGCATGCACGGTGTACCGCTCATGTTGTTCTGGTTGGTATGGCTGGCTGGCCGCTTGCTCCTCGCATTCGGCGGCGATTTGCCGTTTTGGCTGATGCAGGCAGTTAACCTTCTGTTTCTACCGCTGATAATGCTGGATGCTGGCTGGCGGATCCTGCGTTCCGGGCAGAAACGACACAACGTCATTCTGGTGGTGCTGGGCCTGCTCTGGGTTATGCAGATTGCGTTCGTGAATACCCTGAATATCAATTATGTCGATGGCGCATTGGTGCTTGCCATGGCGCTGGCCGGAATTATCGGCGGGCGTATCACGCCGGCCTTTACCGTCGGCTGGCTGCGTCAGAATGGTGGTAATCCGGATGTAGTCAAGGTGTCGCCCCGAACTGATTTCGCAACTCTTGTAAGCCTGCTGCTGTTGCTGGCCATGCTCGTTATTGGATGGCGCTGGGGTGAAGTGCTGTTTGCTTTAACGTCCGCGATACTGATGCTGGTGCGATTGACGGGTTGGCACGGCTGGGCCGCGCGGAGTGAGCCGTTGCTCTGGATTCTGCACATCTCACTGCTCTGGATACCGGTCGCGTTGATACTGATGGCAGGGCATCTGGTATTCGGCTGGGAGTCGACCGCCTGGAGCCACGCCGCAGGTGTAGGTGTGATCGGCAGCTTGATTTTGGGTGTTATTGCGCGGGTTTCGTTGGGCCACACGGGCCGGCCACTTCAGTTGCCCGGCGGCATGGTGCTCGCTTTTACTGCGATTCAGTTGGCGGCAGTTGTTCGGGTGATCACCGCTCTGGGAGGCCTGCCCTGGTCGCCGGGGATAGGCTTGTCTGCGCTGTTGTGGGAAATCGCGTTCGTCATTTTTCTGCTGCGCTACACACTCATTTTGAGCAGCCCCAGGGCGGATGGGAAAACAGGCTGAAAACGTCAGGGGAAAGTGTCGAGGTAGCGTCGGACTGATGCAGCGGAAAAACGATACGGCTTGAAATGGTGCCCCAGAGAGGATTCGAACCTCTGACCTGCCCCTTAGGAGGGGGCTGCTCTATCCAGCTGAGCTACTGGGGCAAGAGGCCGGTATCATACCCATGCGGCGCTTTTCGCTCAACCGTGGGGTTTACATCAGTGGTTGAAACCCGGCTTCCCTGATACCTTATTGGCTTTGCTGTTACCTGTCGGAGTACGCCACCGGTGTCCCTGCCATTACACCTCACTATTGTTATGCCGGTTCTCAATGAAGCCGAAGGCGTGGTTGCCGCGCTTGATCGGCTTCAGGATATCCGGGCGCTGGGCCATCAGATTATTGTGGCGGATGGCGGCAGTACGGACCAGACGGCTGCGCTCGCAGAACCGCTATGCGACCGGCTGGTGAAAGCCCCGGCTGGACGTGCATCGCAAATGAATGCCGGCGCCAGCATCGCAGGTGGTGAGGTGCTGCTATTTCTTCATGCGGATACCCGCCTGCCGGAGGCTGCGCTTGAGCACCTTTCCCGTTTTGTTCAGAGTGATTCACTCTGGGGCCGTTTCGATGTGCGGCTTTCCGGCCAGCGCCCGCTCTTTCGGGTGATTAGCTGGTTTATGAACCGTCGCTCCCGCCTCACCGGGATTGCCACAGGCGACCAGGCGATTTTTGCACGGCGAGCGGCATTTCACGACGCGGGCGGTTATGCTCCCGTGCCGCTAATGGAAGATGTCGCATTGAGCCGGCAATTGCTTGCCCTGTCACGGCCATTTTGTATCAGTGATCCGGTAGTTACCGACAGCCGACGCTGGGAGAAGCATGGGCCGTGGCGCACAATCTTTCTGATGTGGCGCCTTCGCTGGCGCTACTGGCGGGGAGACGACCCACACTCACTTGCCAGGGCCTATTATCCTGATGCTTACCCCAAAGACCGCGGCTGATCCCAACCGATTGCTGATCCAGTTCGCCAAGTGGCCAGAACCGGGTCGGGTAAAAACTCGCCTGGCAGTCGCAATGGGTGATGACGGTGCCATGCAGGCGCATATCGAACTGACGTGTGCGGTGCTTGCGAATCTGGCAGCGACAGGTATCCCCGTCAGTTTTTGGTGGGACCGTGCCGCACCTGCCTCAACAGAGCCAGCCGGGCCGATACTTGATCATCTGAGAAACGCCGAAGTTCCCGAGTACATTCAGAATGGCCACTCGCTGGGTGAGCGTATGCGCCGCGCGATCGAAGAAAGTCTGGCCTCTGCCCGCGAAGTCATGATCGTTGGCAGCGATTGCCCGTCGGTTGATCCTGCGCATATTCAAACTGCGTTCGGGTTGCTGGCTAACGTGGATGTTGTGCTTGGGCCGTCCGATGACGGTGGGTTTGTGCTGATAGGCGCTCGCAGGCCGTTGCCGCAAACGTTGGCTGACGTGGCGTGGGGGACGCCGATGGCATTGGAGCAAACAGTGGAAAAGCTGAAGACTGCCGGCTATTCAGTCGCGCTGGCTGAGCCAAGATGGGATGTGGATGAGCCTGAAGACTGGGCGCGATTTCTTGAGGAGAAATCGCGCCCAGCTGAATCGGCAGGTAGCGTTTAGCGCCGCTTCGTGAAGTACAGCGTCAGCGGCTGACCCACAACGCTCTGGACGCTGTTGCCCGAGGCTTCTGCATGCAGTTGTTTCTGAACCGGGCCCAGTGACAGCGTGTGCCCATCATTGTCCTGGGCACGCACCAGTTTCCAGTCCACTTCGTTGCAGAGCATGGCCATCACAGTCTCGAGCTGACGGCTATCCTGCGGCCGGAACCATCGGCTATGGCAGCCGCCCAGTCCGAAGAAGTCTTCCTCTTTAAGCAGATCGGCCCAAACCGGATCCTGCGCATTGTTCAATACCATCCGGCGTAACCGACGCAGTGATGCGCTCGTTGCAGGCAGATCATGCTGTTCAATCAGTTCCCGCAGGTGTCTGTCGACGGGCAGCTGTCCGGTCGGGCAGGTATGCAGGTGCACCACGGTATCCTGTGCGGCTGCGTCCTGAATAATGGCGGCCAGGGATGTCTCCGTCATTGCTGTCGATGGCAGGCGGCCAATCTCGATCCACTGCACTTTGTGGCCGTCGGCGATAAAGCGCTGAGCCAGTGACCAGGGCCAGAACACGATGTTCTCGAGCCCCCGATCCTGAGCATGGCGACCGGCTCGGGCGATGTTCGACAGTGACTCATCCACGGCGATGATTTCGACATCGTTGAGGCAAGTGGCCAGTTCCAGCGCGCGCTGACCGGAATCCGCACCGCAAATCATGATGCGAGCGGTCTCCGGCATGGCGATGTCGTCCAGGCCCAGTCGCACTTTCATCAGTGATTTGAGGCTGGTCTCAGGGTGAGTCGTCAGTCGGGTCCAGCTTGGCCAGGCTTGTGGCACATCGGCGCGGGCCAGGGCAAGTTCGCCTGCTTTTTCGTCGAATTGCTGCTTGATGGATTCTTCAGTCGCCCGGTGATAGTAGCTGGCGGCCATCAATGATTGCAGGCCGACGGGCCACTCGGTCAGATTCCACTGGCCGACTGACGGCGCGAACGACTGATGAAAAAGAGCGCCGTACATGGCACTGATCATCAGTGATCCTGCGATCGCGTTCATGGATTCTCCCAGCGCAAACTGGGCGGCGATGCTGTTGTTGATCGTATCCACCAGCGCGGATTCCTGCTCGCCGGTCAGCAACGCGTAGCCGGTGCGATCATCGTAAAGCGCAAGTGCCATGACAAGGCGATGCAATTCTTCACGCAAGTCTGCTGTTTGGGCAACTTCAACAAGAATGGCGTGACGCAGCAGTGTAATCAGGCCTTCAACTGCGACATCCGGCATCAGGGTTTTTTCCAGAGCCAGCAGCAACAGTTCATCATCACTGGCGGCATCAAGAATGATGCGGGCAGCGGGGTTATCCAGATCGTATTGCTGACGGATGATCCCCGCGACGAAGCCGCCCAGGACCTGATGCGGCAAATCAGAACGCTGCAGCAACCGGATGGCATCCTGAGCCAGTTCCGTATCGGCACGATCAACTGACAGATGGCTGGCGCAGGTGGCCATGCCGCTGAAAACCGACGGCCAGTTCAGATCAAGCTGAACCAGTTTGCGGTAGTGCAGATAGGCTACATCAAACTGGCCCTGCTGGCGCTTGGCATGGGCAATGCCGCAGAAGGCGGCGGCGGATTGCCGGTCACGGTTCAGGGCTTCCTGAAAATACTGCTCAGCCAGTGCAGGGCGATCAGATGTCAGCGCCCAGTAGCCCAGGTTGGTGTATTGCTGGGCCTGGTCCGGATTAATCGACAGGCTCTGGTTAAATAGCAGCTGTGCGCGATCCAGCCGTCCCTCGTCCATTTCGATCCGGCCCAGCAGGCCATAGACTGCCGCATTATCAGGCGCCATGGTCGCAATCTTCTCAAGCAGCTCGCGGCTCTCCTGCCGGGCCTCAAGACGACGCGCGTAACGCTGGCGAGGGTTGTTGGATTCGCCATATGCGTCATTGGCCTGAAGTAACAGGCGGGCAATCTCGGCCTTGTTCTGTACTGACTGTTGAGTTTGATGCTGAGCGTGCATGGATCACCTCGTCTGTTCCGCGCCGCGTTCATCTGAAGCGGCAATAATCTGCAGTTTTGAATGTTTTATGCAGTGGTTAATGAGGGTGTAGCGAAAGGTGTGCCAGTTATTGGTCTGAGAGGAGTTCTTTTAACTGTTTAATAATTAATGGGATTATTTGAATTTGGCAGGGCTTGAAACAAAAAAACGGCCAGCAAGTGCTGACCGTTTTTGGGGTGCTTGTTGCCTGCGGAATTAGCCCTGCAGCAACTGCAATACCTGCTGTGGCCGGGCGTTTGCCTGGGCAAGTACCGACAGGCCGGCAGATTGCAGTACCTGGGTACGGGCAAGCTCTGCGGTTTCGGCAGCAAAGTCCGCATCGCGGATACGGGAGCGTGCGGACGAGAGATTCTCGGACGTGGTGCTCAGATTCGCGATAGTCGACTCCAACCGATTCTGCGCAGCACCGAGATCAGCTCGAATACCACTGATGGATTCGAGTGCTGCATCAACAACTGCCAGCGCATCCGTAGCACCCTGGAAAGTACTGATATCGATACTGCTCACGTCTTCAGTTGTGGAACCAACTGCGGTATCCGCCGCAGCGGTATCGAGAATGCTGCCGGCTGCAGCTGTAATACTTGATGACACTGCAAAGCTGGATGACGAGTCAAAGGTGATCTGGCCTGAGACACGGGTGCTGTCGGTGGTCGAGGCAGGTGCGCCACTCAGCGTTATCGCGTCGCCATCGGCTTCTGCCTCACCTTTGAAGCTTGCGGTTGCGGTACCGGCATTGGTTGAAAAATCTTCAACCAGAATGTCTTTACCTTCTTCCTGAGTGAATATCAGGCGACCATCTTGTACTTCGGCGGTGATGCCCGTTTTACCCGCAGCCGAATTGATTTCTCGTGCCAGAGGGCTCAGGTCAGTGACGTCATCAATCTGTGCAGAGACAGTGGCTTTCTCGCCGCCACTGGAAATTGTCATGGAGACGGTGCCAGTGCCGCCGAGATTGAAGAGTTCAGCGGTTGTCCGCGCCTTGGCTTCGACGCCTGTTGTCTCGATCTTGCTATTGATGTTGGCTGCGATCTCGGCCGCCGTATCGCCGGCGGCAATTGTCACCGTGGCATTGCCTAGCGAGCTGGATATCGTCAGGTCTTGCCCGCCGATGCCGTTTGCTGCAGTGGCATCAGCCGCAGCTGCCAGCGAGGAGCCGGTGCCCACGCGAGCCGTTGTGTTGGCGGCATCAGCGGTATTGTTTGCCAGATCGGTGGTTTTGGCGCCCGCAATAGATACTGAAATTGTCTGATTCTCGTTGGCACCAGCCTGGAATTTCTGCGCCTGGAACGAGCCATCCAGCAGCTTCAGCCCGTTAAACTCGGTTGTCGTCGCAACGCGCTCGAGTTCCTGCTTGAGCTGGTTGACTTCGGACTGCAAAGCACGACGGTCAGAGGCCGAGTTTGTGGCGTTGGCCGACTGAACAGCCAGTTCACGGATTCGCTGCAGAATATTGCCTGATTCGCCCAGCGCGCCTTCAGCGGTCTGTGCCAGCGAGATACCGTCATTGGCATTACGGATAGCCTGGTTGAGGCCATCAATTTGCGACGTAAAGCGCTCGGAGATCGCCAGACCTGCCGCATCGTCTTTGGCTGAGTTGATACGCAGACCTGAAGAAAGGCGCTGCAATGCCGTATCAGCATCGCGCTGGGTGCTGTTCAGGTTGCGCTGAGCATTCAGCGACGCCGTATTAGTATTGATGATCTGAGGCATGGTGTTCTCCTTACTCTAAAAGAGAAGCCGGAAGCCAAGTGCCCGATCAAAAGGACGCCCTACCGGCCTGAATTCATGGAATTACCGTTTGCAGGGCTTAAAGCGTAAATCGTGCCAGTTTTTGTTTTTTGGTTTTAATGTATTGAAAAATATTGATTTTTAGATTTTTAATGAAGTGGGTTTGAGAGACAGGGCGACGGAAATTCGGCAGAGCATTGCCGCTTTATTCCCCGCTTTTAGAGGATGTTGAGCGGGAATTACATTCTTTAACAATATAATCGCTAAACCCGCCTAAAGGATTCTTAATCAGCGCCGTTAAGCATTTCAGCAGGGCGGCGTACCAAACCAAATGACCGGGCGCCTGACCTCTTTCAAGAGAAACTAAACAGGTTTAGGAGAAGCATCATGGCTCTCGGTATCAACACTAACGTTGCATCACTTTCCGCTCAGAACAACTTGAGCAAATCTCAGTCACTGTCTGATCAGGCTCTTGAGCGTCTGTCTTCAGGTCTGCGTATCAACTCAGCCAAAGACGATGCGGCTGGTCTGGCTATCTCTTCACGCTTTGATACACAGGTTCGTGGCCTGGGTGTTGCTCAGCGTAACGCGAACGACGGCATCTCGCTGGCACAGACTGCTGAAGGCGCTCTGGGTCAGGCGGGTGATCTGCTTCAGCGTATCCGTGAGCTGTCTGTCCAGTCAGCCAACGACACCAACTCTGCTTCAGACCGTAAATCACTGCAGGCTGAAGTGACCCAGCTGCAGGCTGAGCTTAACCGTGTTGCGGACACCACCAACTTCAACGGCCAAACGCTGCTGAACGGTGATTTCGCTAACGCCCAGTTCCAGGTGGGTGCTAATGCTAACCAGACTATCAACGTATCTTTGAGCAGTGCTCGCGGTACTGATATCGGTAACTACACGGCTGATTCGGGCGGCTCTATTCTCGGCTCTGCGATTACCGCAGCTAACGATGCATCAGCTGGTAACGCTGTGCAGGCTGACACGCTCACGATCTCAGGAAACGGCCAGTCTGAAAACGTCGCCGTTGGAGTGGGGGCGTCGGCTGCGGATATCGCAACAAACGTCAATGCTGTAACTGGAAACACTGGCGTTACCGCGAATGCCACCACGACAGCGACGCTGTCAGGCATTGGTGACGGCACGGTCAGCTTCGATTTGACCGCTGATGACGGCACCACTGTTTCGGTTGCTGCGACTGTTGGTGGTGGCGACCTAGGCACTCTGGCTGCTGCAATTAACGATGCATCCGCTACTACAGGCGTAACCGCAGTCGTAGATGGCGCAACCATCACACTTGAGAATAAGGTTGGTTCCAACATTGCGATTGAGAACTTTACGACTGACAACGGTACGAACACTACAATGTCTGTCGATGGTCCTGATGCTGCAGCTGCTGTTGATCTGACTTCAGGCGGCACTGACAGCACTCTGGTAACCGGCACTATCGAGTTTAGCTCCTCAAGTGCTTTTAGTGTCCAGGCGGCGGCCCAGACCGAAATTGTTGATGCGGCCAAAGGTGGTTCGCTGCAGTCTGTTGCTGCCATCGATATCACCACAACCGAAGGTGCTAACAAGGCAATCGAGACTATCGACGCGGCGCTGAGCACTATCAACAGCCAGCGAGCTGATTTGGGTGCGATCCAGAACCGCTTCACATCGACTATCGATGCGATTGCGACTACTTCTGAGAACCTGTCAGCAGCACAGAGCCGGATTCTGGATGCGGACTTCGCTTCAGAGACCGCCAAGCTGGCCAAGTCTCAGGTACTGCAGCAAGCAGGTATCTCGGTACTGGCACAGGCTAACGCCCGTCCACAGCAGGTTCTGTCTCTCCTGCAGTAACAGGGGCATAGCGGCACCGGCCGGCTCCCACTCTAAACAGAGGGGAGCCGGCTTCCGCCGTTTCTGGAGAGTGAGGTGAGCTATGAATGACGTAAACCTGAACAGCACGGATCTGACCTTGGTTTCGTCCAAGGTACCGGCTCGGGCGTCCACGTCACCTCAGGCAGAAGGAGTCAAGCCTTCCGCTCGAGTCCAGGAGTCAGCCGCATCGACTGTGGTGTCCCTTGCGCCGCCGACAACATCGGCATCAGCGCAGGAGGATAAGCAGAAGGTGCAGGGGGAATCGCTCAATCAGGCGGTATCCCAGCTTAATGACTTTGTACAAACCGTTCAGCGCGATCTTCATTTTGAGGTCGATAACGGCTCAGGCAAGACCATTGTCCGGGTTGTTGATCAGCAGACGGACAAAGTTATTCGCCAGATTCCTGATGATGTGGCTTTGAGGTTGGCAGAAAAATTGCAGCAGGATGAACCGCTGACGTTATTTAATATCGAAGTGTGAAGCCTTGCCGGTTGCATTCCGGTATTAAATGACGGTATTTCAGCACCGCCGCCTTCGTGAGAAGCCGGCGGTGTTTTGTTTTTAACCGGGTTGAGGTCATAGGCCCCTGGCCGGTTTTATATAGCAGAGGCGCAAATAACCTCTGTGCTGATCGCGACGTGGCGGCTCAAGCGGGTCAGGCGTACTATATTTTTATTGGCCGGCACAGTTTGTTACAAAAATGCGGTGGTCGGAGGCAAAGTTTTGCCGTTAGCCGCCGATACGTAATTAAATGGGTAGCACGCCTTCTTGAGGAGGCATTCGTTATGGCAGGTATTTCTTCAGTCGGTATTGGTTCAGGGGTTTTGACGTCAGATCTGATTGATCAGCTGGTTGCGGCTGAGCGCCAGACGTCAGATAACCGGTTGGACTTTAATCAGCAGCGCGCGGAGGCTCTTATTTCAGCCTACGGCACACTGAAGAGTGCCGTCACAGAACTGCGCCTGCCCATGCGTCAGCTGAGTTCGCCTGACAATCTCAAATCTTTTTCTGCTTCGTCTTCAAATGATGACGTCACAGTGACGCTGGACAGTTCGAAAGCGAGCCGCGGCAATTACACGGTCAAGGTCGACAGCCTGGCTCAGTCCCAGTCGCTTGCTTCCGGTACGTTTGCCGACAAAGATGCGACATCAATTGGCACTGGATCGATCACTTTGAATGTCGGTGGCGAATCCAAAACCATCACAGTCGACGGTTCCAACAATACGCTGCAAGGTTTGGCGAACGCCATCAATGACGCCGGCGTGGGTGCGACCGCAGGTGTTGTTGATACCGGCAACGGTTTCCGCCTGGTGTTGTCGTCTGAAGAGACCGGCATCGACAACGCCATCGAAATTACCGTTAATGATTCAGATAGCGACAACACGGACGCCGCGGGCCTGTCCCAGTTTGCGTTTAACGCCACTACCAGCAATCTGACCGAAACCGTTGCTGCTCAGGATGCCGTGGTTCAGGTGAATGGCATCACGATTTCCCGGCCGACCAACACCATCGAAAACGTCATCGACGGCTTGTCCTTTGAAGTGAAGGCTGAAGGGGTTACCTCAACAGTCAAAGTTGCACAGGACACGTCTGCAGTTGCAGATCGCGTGGCTACCTTCGTTGAGAAGTTCAACACACTGCAGGACACCGTCAAGGCGCTGTCGGGTTACAACTCGGAAACCCAGCAGGGTGGGTTGTTATCCGGCGATGCGACGATTCGAACCATTCAGAGCCAGATGCGTGAGGTGTTAACCCGTGTGGTACCTGGCCTCGAAAATGCCTCGGTACGTACGCTGGCCGATGTCGGCATTACCACCGACTATAAAACCGGTGCGCTGACGTTTGATCGCGAGAAGTTTGAGACGCAGCTGAAACAGAATCCAGACGATGTGACCGCATTGTTCGCAGAGCAGGGCCGCGCATCGGATGAGCAGATCGAATTTGTCCGTAGCGGAATTAACACAGAAGCCGGCGATTTCGCTGTCAACATTACCCAGATCGCGACACAAGGTTCGCTTCAGGGCGCGAGTGCTGGCACTGGTAGCGTTACGATCAACGATGACAATGATGCGCTCTCATTCAAGGTTGATGGTGAAACCTCGGTAAGTATCAAGTTGGCAGCCGGTACCTATACCCGTGAAGAGCTGGCTACACAGATTCAGTCTCAGCTTGATAACAGCAGCGCTTTAAGTGCATCGGGGAAGTCCGTCACGGTTGGTGTGGATGCGGCAACGGGAGCGTTGTCATTCTCATCCGGTTCTTATGGCAGCAATTCAAACGTCAGCCTTACGGCCGTTGATACCAATAGCACGGCTGATCTTGGCCTGAGCGTCCAGACCGGTACTCCGGGTAAAGATGTGGCTGGTACTGTCGGCGGACAGCAGGCTACCGGCGAAGGGCAAAACCTTTTCGTTGATGGCAACGGCTCGGCAGCGGGACTCGAGATCAAGATTACCGGTGGTTCAACAGGTCCACGCGGCAGTTTCACATTTATTGAGGGTGTCGGTGGCAGGGCTGTCGATCTGGTCACCAGCATTGTTGGTGCGGATGGCGCTATTGAAACGCGTACAGACACGCTGCAGGACGAACTGGCGAGCATCGCTGAAGATCGCGTTCAGTTGAATGAGCGTATTGAGTCCTACCGGGAGCGGCTGGTTGCCCAGTTCTCGGCGGCCGATTCATTGATTGCCAAGCTCAACAGCACTCGGGATTACGTTACCCAGCAGCTTGAAGCGCTGGCACCACAGAACAACAGCAATTGATCCGCGCACAGGATCGTAGCAGAGGTTACTTATGAACGGTTTGCAGGCTTACCAGAGCGTTAACACACAGACCAGCATCACCGATGCGGACCCGCACAAGCTGATTCAGCTTTTGTATAACGGTGCCCTGGAGCGAATCAATATGGCCAAGGCCCGCATGCAGGCAAATGACTACGAAGGCAAAGGTCGCCTGATCAGCAAGGCAATCGAGATTATCGGCGGTCTGCGCAGTTTTCTTGATTTCGAAAAGGGCGGTGAACTGGCTGCTAATCTTGAAGGGCTTTATGACTATATGGAGCGGACCCTTTTCGAAGCCAATCGTCACAACGATGCGGGTAAGCTGGATGAAGTAGGCCGGTTGCTGCGCCAGGTTAAAGATGGCTGGGATGGCATTCGTGAGCAGGCAGCGGCGAATCAGCAGCAGGCTGCTGTCTGAGTTCAAAGCACTGGCAGATCTGCTTTTAAGCGGAAGCTCCTGATAGGGAACTTCCGCTTTTGTGCCTAGCCCGCCGCAACCAATCCTTCCAGATGCGCACCGGTACCCTCTGCCAGTGCTTTTAGATGATAGCCACCTTCCAGTGTTGAGACGATTCGGTCATTCGCCGTGTCATGAGCGACGCTGGTGAGCATGTCCGTCAACCAGCGATAATCCGCCGATTCCAGTTCCAGATTCGCCATCGGGTCGAGCTTGTGAGAGTCGAAACCGGCCGAGACCAGCACCAGTTGCGGTTTGAAATCCTGAAGTTTATGCAACCAGTCGGCTTCCACTTTCTTGCGGTAATCGCTGGCTGATGTGCCCGCCATGATAGGGCTATTGATAATGTTCTCGGGCTGACGGTACACGTGGGAGTGTGGGTAGAAGGGGTGCTGGAAGCTGGAACACATCAGGATTCGCTCATCTTCCTGAACGATATCGACGGTACCGTTGCCCTGGTGCACATCAAAATCCACTATCGCAACCCGCTCAAGTCCATGAAAGGTGAGGGCATGGTACGCTGCCAGCGCGATGTTGTTGTAAAAACAGAACCCCATCGATTTGCCGCGCTCAGCGTGATGACCGGGTGGTCGCGCCGCGATGAAGGCGTTGGTTGCCTGGCCTGACAACACCATATCAACGGCTTGCACATTGGCGCCGGCAGCGAGCCGCGCAGCACGCAGGGTATGGGGCATCATCGCGGTGTCAGGATCAGTGAAAACCCGGCCCTGGGTTGGCTGCATCATATCGAGCTGCCGTAAATAGGTTTCCGGGTGTACTTTAAGGAGCTGATCCCGAGTGATTTCTTCCGGTCGCACCCAGTCCAGTTCACTGCCCAGGTTCATATCAGCCAGATAGCTGATAATCGCGATAAGACGCTCCGGTGACTCGGGGTGTTCAGCCCCCATATTGTGTTTCTGGAAGTCATCGTGGGAAAAAAAAGCGGTTGTCATAAAATGCAGGTCCAATCCGGGCGGCCGTTCAAGCCCCATGCCGTTTAAGGCCATGGTATCAGTCTTGTCGCTATTGCGCTGCGCTTCTTTAAGCTAGCTCATACGCGCATTAAATTCGTTGATTGCCGGTATATTTATCAGAACGACATTGATTTGTCCGACTTTCCCTTTACGATCAGAGTCATCAAGATGATATTTGGTTTATAGGGAGCACGTTGTGGGCACACGTTATCTGGAAAGCCTGTTTAATCCCGGGTCCATTGTGATTGTGGGGGCTTCCGAGCGCGCCACCAACCTGGGCGGGATGGTGCTGCGAAACCTGATGTCCGGCGGTTTTCCCGGTGATCTTATGGTTATTAACCGCAATGACTACGAGACAGTGCACGGGGTTAAGTGCTTCCATAAAGTCTCAAAGATGCCAATTTCACCGGATCTGGCGATTATCTGTACCCCTCCTGAAACCGTACCCCGCATGGTGCGTCAGCTCGGCGAAGCCGGTGTCAAAACGGCGATAGTCATGACCGGTGGTATGTCCCGTGCACACAGTAAAACCGGCCAGCCGCTGATGTATTCCGTGCGCGATGCCGGGCGGGAATATGGCATTCGTATTCTGGGGCCCAACACGATCGGGTTGATGGTGCCGTCGCGCAGCATGAACGCCACCTATGCCCATATGGGCGCTCTGCCCGGAAAGGTTGCGTTTGTGGGGCAGTCCGGCACGATCGCCAGCTCAATTATCGACTGGGCTTTTGCCCGTGGCGTCGGCTTTTCTCACTTTCTGACCCTGGGCGATGGGATGGATATCGGCCACGATGATCTGATCGATTATCTGGCCCAGGACCCCAGTTGTCGGGCCATCTTGCTGCATATCGAGAATATTCCGGACCCTCGCCGGTTCGTGTCTGCGGTGCGAGTGGCCTCCCGAACCAAGCCTGTTATTGCCGTCAAGAGCGGACGTGTACCGGAATCCGAATGGATGCCGGTAAAGCTGCCGATGGGTATCTCGCGAACAGATCCGATCTACGATGCCGTTCTGAGACGGGCGGGTGTCTTGCGAGTGGATGGCCTCGGCCAAATGTTCGATGCGCTTGAGTCACTCACCCGAATGCGCCCGGTGCGCAGGGAAGAGTTGGTGATTATGGCAAACGGCGTGGGCCCGGGGGTGCTGTCAGTTGATCGCCTGTCGGCTTTGGGGGGGGAGCTGGCCAGTCTCTCAAACGATACCATTGAGGCGTTGGCCAAATTGATGCCCTCGTACTGGACCCGCAAGAACCCGATCGATCTGGGCTACGATGCTTCACCGACGCTGTACGCGGATACGCTGAGGGTATTGGCCAAAGACCCGAATGTGTCCAACGTGCTGGTGATGTATGCCCCGAGCCTGACCGAAGACAGCCTTCATATTGCTGACTCTGTAGTGCAGGCCAGCAAAGGCACGCGACTGAACATCTTTACCTGCTGGCTGGGGCAGAGCACGGTTCTGGATGCCCGGGACGAATTCTATCGAGTGGGCATTCCGTCGTTTTTCTCTCCCGAGAAAGCCGTGACGGCGTTTATGCAACACGTGAATCACCAGCGGGTTCAGCGCCTGCTGCGTGAAACGCCGGAATCATTTACCGATCATTATCTGGACCGTTCAACAGCCCGCAAAATCGTCATGAAAGCGCATCGCTCCGGTCGCAATCATTTGTCGAACAGTGAAGCGCGGGCGGTGATTCAGGATTACGGCTTGCGCACAGTCAATACACTCTACTGCGATGACGTGGATGGTGTGCTTGAGACATTCCAGGTTGAGCGCCGGCCAATCGACATCACGCTGATCCATGAACGCGGTTGCCATCCGTTTATGGAAGAACAGTCAGGTCGGGGACGGTACAAGGCGACGATCCAGGGGCTCAATAGCGAAAACGCCATCATCGATTCCTGTCGGGTGTTACTGGAAGAGTATCGGGCGCATTACCCCAGCAGCGGATTTCTGGGATTCGCAGTGCAGCGGACTTATCAGCATCTGGGGGGCATTGCGTTCAGCGTGGGTATCACGCGCGACCCGGTCTTCGGGCCGCTGGTGGTCTGTGGTGCTGCCGGCGCCAGCGTCAATGTGCGTACCGATCGACAGATCGCCTTGCCGCCATTGAATATGGTGCTGGCTAAAGAGTTACTGCGCCGCACTTACATGTACCGTCTGCTTCGGGAATACAGCCTGCAGCCTGAAGAAGATATTCGTGCCGTGTGCGAAACCCTGGTGACGCTGTCGCAGATCGTTATCGATATTCCTCATATTCGTGGGCTGGAAATTTTGCCGCTCTTGTTTAGTCGCGACGGGGCCGTGGCAGTTGATGTTGCGATTGATCTGGCAGACAAGCCCGGCCGGCCGATTATTCAGCCGTATCCGCGAGAGCTGGAGGAGTGGCTGGTCCTGCCCAAATCCGGCCGCAAGGTGATTGTCCGGCCCGTGCTGGCAGAAGACGAGCCCACACACAGAGACTTCCATCACCAACAGTCACCTGAGTCTATCCGCTACCGTTTTTTCCAGTACCGAAAGCACTTCTCCCATGAAGATGTCGCTCAGATGGTTCAGATCGACTATGACCGGGAAATGGTCTTTATCGCCAACGCCCAACGGGAAGAGGGGGTTGGCGAGGAAACGCTGGGTACCGTGCGTGGTTGGACGGACGCTGACAACCTTCAATGCGAGTTTGCTGTCATGGTGCAGGATAAGCTGGCGGGCGAAGGGCTGGGGTTCAGCCTGATGCAAAAATTGATTGATTACTGCCGCAACCGGGGTACGGTCGAGATGATCGGTAATGTATTACCGGATAACCGGCCAATGCTGGCATTGGCGAAACGACTGGGATTTGACGCCAAGTACAATATCGAAGAAGACGTCATTGATTTGCGTCTTCAGCTCAATGAACCACAGAAAGACTGGCAGCGAGAGCGCCTGAAAGGGCGATAATGCCGATTGGAGATGACGCAAAAAAGGGAGCCGTTTGGCTCCCCTCACGTTATTAACCTTCACGACCGATGACGGCCCTCAGGCTTCGTCGATAATGGCCGAGCGGTCTTCGCCGCCGAGTGCCTCAAGCAACGCCGGGATCATCTGGGCCAGCTCCAGCGTCATCAGTGTGAATGACGCATCAAACTTCGCTGCAGCATCGTCCGCGTCGATATCGTCCAGCTTTTCCTGGAGCGTTTCGCCGAACTTGAGGCGACGCAGGGTCAGCTCTTCGTCCAGTACGAACGAGAGGTTGTCGTCCCAGGTCAGAGACAGCTTGGTGACCTGCATGCCGGCGTTCAGGTGATTGCGGATTTCATCGCCCAGTAGGTCAATGCCTTTGGAGCGCACGACGCCGCCTTCTTCACCGGTATCCTTGAGTTCGCATTCATCGCCCAGCGTAACGGCAGAAGGGATGTCGATGGTCTCGCTTAGCCAGCCTGAAAAGGTAAATGCGGGAGCTTGCTCAAGTGCAGGTGGGCGAATGGGCAATGATCCAATCGCCTTGCGCAATGTTGTCGCGATTTCTTCTGCCTGCTTGTCGGAAGCCGTATCGACGATCATGAAGCCGTCCTGAGGCGCCAAATAGGCAAAGGTGCGGCGGGATTTGGTAAAGGCCCGCGGCAGCATCTCCTGGGTCACCTGTTCTTTGATTTCCTCTTTTTCTTTGCGAGCCACTTTACGCATCTGCTCGGCTTCGATCTGCTCTACCTGCTCGGTGACGGCTTCTTTTATGACAGCAGCCGGCAGTACTTTTTCTTCCTTGCGCAGAGCAACCAGATGGTAGCCGTTGGCGCTGTGTACCTTTAGCTGACCATGGCGACCCAGTGGCGAGACCCAGCCTTGTTTGAAAGTGTCTTGCGAACCACAGGGGGTAAAGGCATCGGCTTCGAGCTTGGCTTCAAGGTCTGCGATATCGACTGAGAAAGGCTTGGTAAAACGGTAAATTCGGGCGTTACGGAACCACATGACATCGTGTCCTGTTGTTGGCAATTTAAGTAAAAGGTTTGACGGTCGGCGAAGGGCGGCGCCCTATATCTGTACCACCTCGACCATCACGGTTTTGATAATAAAGCCCACCACTCCGGCGCCCAGCGCAGTGAACAGAATGAAAGTGCCAAAGCGGCCGGCTTTGGATTTTTTGGCGAGATCAAAAACGATAAATCCCATAAACGCGATCAGTGCTGTCAGTAACACGTACATCGAAATTTCAGAAAAAAGCGCTTCGTTCATCAAGTACTCCGTGTTTCCGGGCGCAGAAGGAGGGCGCCCGAACAGTGTTTGTCGTCCGGTATCGCCGGGATATTAAGGGAGCCGTGCTTGTGATCAGGCCTGGGCGTCGCGGAGGAATACCCAGTTGTCGCCGCTGGATTGTTCGTCACTGAAGCGATAGCCGTCGTAGTCGAACTGCTTCAGGTCGTCCGGCGCGGTGATACGGTTTTTGATGGCGTAGGCGCACATCAGGCCGCGGGCCTTTTTGGCATAAAAGCTGATCATCTTGTACTGGCCGTTTTTCCAGTCTTTGAACTGAGGCGTGATGATACGGGCATTGAGCGATTTTTTCCTGACGCTTTTGAAATATTCGTTGGACGCCAGGTTAATCAGTACACTGCTATCATTCGCATCATTCGCATCATTCAGCGCGTTGGTGATGGTGTCACCCCAGAAGGCATACAGATCCTTGCCACGCGTGTTCTCAAACCGGGTCCCCATTTCAAGGCGGTAAGGCTGCATTAAATCGAGTGGTTTGAGAAGTCCGTAAAGACCGGACAGTATCCGCAGGTGGTTCTGGGCGAAGGCAAAATCGTCTTCGGAAAAGTCCGGAGCGTTCAGGCCGGTATACACATCACCATTAAATGCCAGTACGGCGGGCCGGGCGTTATCAGGTGTGAATGGTGTATGCCACTGACTGAAGCGGTCGGCATTTAATTGGCCCAGTTTTTCGCTGATATGCATCAGGTTGCTGACCTGATGTGGCTCCAGCGGTTTGAGTTGGTCGATCAACTCACAGGCATCATCAAGAAAGGCCGGCTGAGTGTATGTCTCGGTGGCCAGAGGGCTTTCAAAGTCGAGATTCTTTGCTGGTGAAATCACCATCAGCATGGCGGGATATCCTCTTTGAATTCCTGAAAGATGCTATAGCTTAAACTAACGTAAAAAAGCTGGGTAATTGTGAATCGCTATAATGTGATTAGTGAGTGTCTCAGTGCATAGAACCCAGAAAGGCCATTAACTCGGCCTGGGTAAATGGCCAGTCGAGCTCCTGTTGGGTGTCAGTGCGCTGCAGCACGGGAATCCGGGTGCCGTAGCGCTCAACCAGCGCAGGGGATTGGGCTATGTCGACCACATCCACCGGTATGGGCGGATCCATCGGCGTTTGCACCATCAGTTCTTCAGCGAGTTCACAGAGGTGGCACTTTTCAGTAGTGTAGAAAACCAGTTCCATTGTTATCGTGCATCCAGTTGTTGGCCCGTGACACCGGCACTGTCTGGGCCCATTAGGTAAAGGTACGCGGGCATAATGTCTTCCGGCGTCGGATTGCTGGCTGGATTCTCAGCCGGGTAGGCGTGGGCACGCATGTTGGTGCGGGTTGCGCCGGGGTTCAGGCTGTTGACGCGCACATTGTGGCGCTCGTCATCAAGTTCATCGGCGAGCAACTGGCTCAGACCTTCCAGCGCGAACTTGGACACCGAATAGGCACCCCAATAGGCTTTGGCTTTGCGGCCCACACTGGATGACGTGAAGACGATTGAGGCGTCACTTGACTGTCGCAAAGCGGGAATCAGTGCCCGGGTCAGCAGGAAAGGCGCCGTAACGTTGACCCGCATGATTTGATCCCAAGTGGCCGGGTCATACATTTCCACAGGCGTGCGCTGCCCCAGCAGAGCCGCATTGTGCAGGATGCCGTCGAGACGACCGAAGGATTCCTCAATGGTCATGGCAACATCTTCGTAGTCTTTTGCTACGGCGCCGTCCAGATTAAGCGGCACAATCGCCGGCTGCGGGTAACCTGCGGCTTCAATTTCATCGTAGATGGCTTCAAGTTTGCTGATGGTCCGACCCAGCAGGATCACGGTTGCGCCATGTGCAGCATAGGTTTTGGCAGCACAACGGCCGATACCGTCGCCAGCACCGGTCACCAGAATGATGCGATTTTTCAGTAGGTCTGCAGGTGCGCTGTAGTCTTGCATGTTGAATCGTCCCGAAAATAGTGACCAGAAAATCGTGCGGTAACGATCAGATTACCAGTCAGTGATACGTCATCAAATTGTTTAGGTGTTGTCAGCGGCGTCGCGATGTCTCAGGACGCCGTGAGCAATGCTTCCAGTTCTCTGGCTGAGTCGATAATGATATCCGCGTTCCACTCTGCAATGACGCCCGGGTGCTGAATATAGCCATAACGCGCTGCAATGGTTTTCATGCCCGCTCGCCTGCCTGCTTCGATGTCACGGATATGATCGCCCACGTAGATGCCACCTTCAGTGCTCACGCCCATCAGGTGGCAGGCCAGCTGCAGTGATTCAGGGTGAGGTTTGCGATGTTCAACATCATCCGGGCAAACCAGCGCGTCGCAGCGGTCGTGCAGGTGCAAAGCGTGCAGCAGCGGCACGCTGAAGCGCCGTGGTTTGTTGGTCACGATGCCCCAGGGGATGCCATTGTCTTCCAGGGTATCAAGCACCGCGTCCATGCCGGGGAAAAGACGCGTGTCGACGGCCACTTCATCCTCGTAAAGGTCGAGGAACTCACTGTGGCGATCGAAGTAGTCTTCATCATCTGGCGACAGATCAAAGCCCAACAGAATCATGGCCCGCGCGCCCTCAGACACCACTTCACGGATCTGGTGCTCCGGCAGAGCACGGAGCCCGTAGCGCTTGCGAATCACATTGAGACAGCGCACAAAATCCGGTGCGGTATCGATCAGCGTGCCGTCGAGATCAAACAATACCGAGCTTGGGCGGGTCACGCTGATGCTGTCTCGGGTGCTGTATTGCCGGCGATGGCGTCCAGCTTGGCGTGCATCAGATAGTTCACATCCACGTCGCGCCCGAGCTTATAGATCCGGGTGACCGGGTTGTAGGTCATACCGGTGAGATCCTGCACATCGAATTCTGCTTTGCGCAGAAACTCGGACATTTCGGATGGCCGGATAAACTTGCGCCATTCGTGGGTGCCCTTGGGGAGCATGTTGAGCACATACTCTGCTCCGACAATCGCAAACAGGAAGGATTTCGGGTTGCGATTGATGGTCGACACAAACAGGTCTCCACCGGGGCGCAGGAGTTTGGCGCATGCCTGGATAATGGAGGCGGGCTCGGGGACATGCTCCAGCATTTCCAGGCAGGTTATGGCATCGTATTGTCCGGCGTGTTCCGGATCAGCGGCCAGTTCTTCAATGGTGATCTGCCGATAATCGACTTTGATGCCGGATTCCAGACCGTGCAGGCGGGCCACTGAAAGCGGTGCTTCGCCCATATCGATTCCGGTCACATGGGCGCCACGCAGGGCCATGCCTTCACTCAGCAAGCCGCCGCCGCAGCCGACATCCAGCACTTTCCGGCCGGGCAGAGGTGCTCGCTCGTCAATATAGTTCAGTCGCAGCGGGTTGATTTCGTGAAGCGGTTTGAACTCGCTGCCGGGATCCCACCAGCGGCTGGCCAGCGCCTCAAACTTGGCAATCTCGTTCCGGTCTACGTTTTGCTCGGTCATTCTCTGCTTTCCTATGAGGACTGGCTCAGTATCAGATAAATTCAGCTGTTCTTTATTTTACAGGCCCACTGATCGACTTTCAGCATCAGATCGGGCACATCAATACGGGTCAGCTTGCCACCCTGAACCTGAGGAATACCCCCGATCCAACTATGGCTGAGTTCGCGGCCGTGCTGGCTGTACACCAGATGGGAGACGGGGTCGTAGATTGGCTGGCAAAAGGGGTCGCTCAGATCGAGCGCAATGACATCGGCCAGTTTGCCGGCTTCCAGCGAGCCGATTTCATTTTCACGGCCCAGTGCTTTTGCACCATTTATCGTGGCCATGGCCAGCGCTTCGTGAGCCGACAGGGCTGCTGCATCATCGGCAACGGCCTTGGCAATCAAGGCTGCGGTATTGAGTTCACCGAAGAGGTTGTGATCGTTGTTGCTGGCCGCGCCATCGGTACCGATCGCAACATTGATGCCGGCTTTCTGAATACGATCAACCGGGCAGAACCCGCTGGCGAGCTTCAGATTGGATTCCGGACAGTGAATGATGTGAGCACCGCTGCTCTTGATCAGATCGAGGTCTGTATCATCAACCTGCGTCATATGAACACACTGGGTCGCCGGCGACAGCAGGCCTATATCGGCCAGGCGCTGACTCGGTCGCAGGCCGGTTTTCTCGAGGGCATCGGTGACCTCAAATGCGGTTTCATGCAAGTGAATCTGGATGGCAATCTGCTTTTGCTTTGCCAGTTTTACAATGGCCTTGAGCGGTTCATCCGAGACGGTATAGGGCGCATGAGGCCCGATTGCGATGCGGATGTAAGGATCGCCCGCCCACTGTTCGGCAAGCGCTGCGCCTTTGCTCAGGTATTCATCCGGTCCGCTGCCCCAAGGCGTTGGGAAGTCGAGCACAGGGAAACAGATCTGGCCACGAATGCCGATGTCGGATGCGACCTGGGCCGCTACTTCGGGGAAGAAGTACATATCCGAAAAACAGGTAGTGCCGGTGCGTAGCATTTCAGCGATCGCCAACCGAGTGCCGTCAGCAATGAACTCGCTGCTGATGAACTTGCCTTCTGCTGGCCAGATGTGCTCGTTCAGCCAGGTCATCAGGGGCAGGTCATCGGCCATACCCCGGAACAGCGACATGGCGGCGTGGCCGTGGGCGTTGACCAATCCCGGCATGATGGCATGAAGCGGCAGATCTACCGTTTCCCGGGCACGATAGCGTTGATCGGCTTCGGCCTGTGGAACAATGGCTTCAATCCTGTCGCCCTGGATCAGCAGGGCCTGATGCTCGAGTACCACGCCTGCCGGCACAACAGGAATGAGCCAGCGAGCGTTGATGCGGGTATCGACGGCGGTGATGGTGTCAGCAGTCATGCGTTTCCTGATGGCGCGACGCAGCGCTCGCTGCGCGCTAAAATGCGTTGGAGGGCGCACTCAGCTACGACGCCCGAATATGCTCGCCAGTATAGCGATCACGTCAGGTATGAACCAGCCGCAGAGGTTCCTTAGGCTGCGCCCTTCTCGTTATAATCGATTCAACGCTCCATTTCCGGACGACCTTTCTGGCAGGACTGCAATTACCCATGAACCCCGTTGATACGCCTTCTATCTCAGACAACGATCTCGGTACCCTCGCAATTCTCTGGCATGGCGATCACCTTGCCCTGCTGGATCAGCGTCTGTTGCCCGAGCAGGAAGTCTGGCTGACATACAGCGATCCCCGCATCGTCGCTGACGCGATTCGGGACATGGTGGTTCGCGGTGCGCCGGCTATCGGTATCAGTGCCGCTTATGGTGTCGTCCTGGCGGCGAGAGGGGCAGTCCAGAGTCCCGTCTGGAAGCAGAGTATCGTCGATGCAATCGACGTGCTGGCGGCGTCCCGTCCTACCGCAGTCAATCTGTTCTGGGCGCTTGATCGCATGCGCTCGCGCCTGCAAAGCTGCGCCAGCTGTGCCGATGCTATTGCCGGCCTGACAGGAGAAGCAGAAGCGATTCATGCTGAAGATGTCGCTGCCAACCGACTGATGGGGCGCCATGCATTGGATATCATGGGGGAAGGCAAATTTGCCGTGCTTACCCACTGCAATACCGGCGCGCTGGCGACCGGAGGCTACGGCACTGCATTGGGCGTGGTGCGCAGTCTGTGGCGGGCAGGGCGCTTGACCCATGTGTACGCCGACGAAACACGCCCCTGGTTACAGGGCAGTCGGCTGACGGCGTGGGAGCTTCAGCAGGAAGGTATTCCGGTGATCCTGAATGCCGACAGCGCCGCAGCCCAGATCTTGCGTCAGGGGGAAGTGCGCTGGGTGATTGTCGGTGCCGACCGGATTACAGCCAACGGTGATGTGGCGAACAAGATCGGCACCTATTCGCTGTCGATTCTGGCCCGTCATCACAATGTGAAGTTCATGGTCGTAGCGCCCTCCAGCACTGTGGATATGGCGCTGGCGTCAGGTGAGGCTATTCCGATTGAGGAACGGGACGGCACCGAAGTACGATCGGTGAGGGGCGTTGCTATTGCACCGGAGCACGTTGAGGTGTTCAACCCGGTTTTTGATGTGACGCCAGCCAGCCTGATTGATGCAATTGTCACCGAGAAGGGGGTTATCGAACAGCCAACTGCCGATAAAATGAAGCAGGTGTTTGGTTGAGCGAATAGTCACAGTGTGCCCGTGTAGCCGAAGCTTCGGCTACACGGGCGAGTTTCTCCCCACTAATTCTTATCAATAAACGAAAGGCGCGCTACGCAAGGCGTCACTTTGTTCTTCAGTATCCGGCGCTTCGGTGGCGGTGAATACCCGCAATGCGTGTTGCCTGGGCTTGATGGTCTTTTTATAGAGCGTGATCAGATCGTCCAGTTCGGTGCCACGAATCGCATCAGCCAGCTTCTCGCGACTGTCGAACCCGGTCGCGCCGCGATCAATCTCGCGCCAGTAGCGTTCTGAAATCTCGCCAAGCTGGCGGTCCCGCTCCAGTAACTGGCTGATTACGGCCTGTTTCTCCCGATCCAGATCTTTCTCGCTGAGGCCGGTGAGCTGCGCTTCAAAATCGTTCAGAAACTTATCGACGGCGCTATCAATAGCCTTCATATCGGCCGATGGTGATTGCACCATAAAGCCCAGAGCAGGTACTTCAAGCATTTCGAAGGAAGAGCCGGAGACAATGTAGCCCAGCTGCTGCTGTGTGCGGATGCTTTCGTAGAAAGGTGTGCCGATGATCTGGGCCAGCAACTGGTAGCGGGCGCGTTCTGCGAAACGGGTGGAGTTCCCCTGAATATAAAGCGCGTAGCCGGTGTCCGGATGATCAACTTGCAGAGCGATGTCCGTCAGTTCTTCAGGTAGTTGGCGCACACCGCTACGGGGCACCTTGGCGATGGTGCTGTCTTCCAGCAGCAGCGCATGGGCCTGTTGCTGGAGATTAATCGCGGCCGCTTCGGTGAGGTTGCCGTGGGCGAGCATGACCGGATCGATCTGGTCAAGGAACTTGTCTGCGAAGGCACGTAACTCCTCAAGCGTGACGGTCTTTGCCTCGGCTAGTTGATCCTCGGCGGACCAGGCGCCTTCGATCAGCGCTGACTGGAGTTCGGAGGTAGCCTGTTGCACCGGCTTCTGCTTTTTCTCGTTACGCAGACTCTCCAGCAGACGGTCGCGATTGATCTCAAAGCGGTCTTCGGCGATTTCCGGGTGAGCGACCTGGCCCATAATCCGGCGCATCAGTACATGCAGTTTGTCATTATAGCCGCCGACCCTCAGGGTGATGCCGCGCAAGTGCGAGTAGACCGCGTAATCAAGGCCGGCAAGTTGAGCCGGGTAGGCATAGGCATTGAGATTGTCCTGGATGCTGTCCACCAGAAGTTGCGTCAGTACCTGGCCTCGTGCTGAATCGTGGGTAAGTAGCGAGCGAAGGCTCATGTACACGTTAGCTTTAGGGGTATTGAATTGCTTGTCGCGGGCATACCAGAGCGTTGGCTCGCCCGAGCCTTTCAGTAGCATCGGCTTATCCATGGTGTCGCCTGTCACCATGTCGAAATTCTCCGGAATAAACGGGTTGGGCTCGGGGAGTTTCAGCTCGCTGACCAGCTCCTCAGGGGCTTTTGCCAGCTCAGTGTCTTTCAGGGATTTGACCTGATAGACGGTATCGTATCGTTCGGTATGGGGCGCGTTGTCAGCTAAAGGCTGCTGCGACAGGATAGAGATCCGCACATTGTTCCGGTTCAGGCGGTCGAGCACTTTCGCGTACTTTTGCGGCGCATACGATTCCATCATGTATGGTGCCTGCAGGATGTCTTTTGGCGCGACATCCTGCATTTGCATTGCCAGCCCACTGACCTTGCCAATTGGCGAGGAGGCTTCCTGAAAACGGAAAGCGGTTTCCGAGAGTTGGCTGATTTCATCGAAATACTGTTGCTTGATGCCCTCGTTGCGAATCATCTCGATGTAGTCGAACGTCAGGTCAACTACAGACTGCCAGCGCTCCAAACCTTTCGGCGTGAGGGACATCTGGATGTTAAGTGTTGCCTCGTGGCCGGTGTCTTGCCCCTGGCCCGCTGAGAGGCGCTCGGCCAGGCCCGCATTTTTTAATACATTGAGCAGGCTGCCCTGACCCTCGTGGCCCAACAGATTGGCAATATAACCGGTTGGCTTGTCTGCATAATCATCACGCTGGGATGGCAACGGGAAGCTTAGCTCGAGCTGCCGGACTTCTTTCAGCGATTGCACCTGCAACAGGGCTGGCAAGAATCCGGGGGCATACATTGGCTGCGTATGTTCGGTGGCAGACAGCTGGCGGTTCTCAATCGCCGAGAATCGGGGACGAACCATTTTCTCCAGATCGCCAAGGGATTGCTTGCCGTAAACCACGAGCGTCATCAGATTGGCTGAATAGTGGGCCTTCCAGAAAGCGACCAGGTCATCCCGAACAGGCGAGTCAGGCCGGTCCGCCAGTGTATCCAGGCTGCCAACGGCAAAATGGCTAAGAGGATGCTCAGGGTTGAAGGTGGCTTTCTCTGCTGAGTAAAAGCGGCGGCCATCGTCCTTCAGCTTGGAGGAGTACTCCGAGTTGACGGCATTCTTTTCCCTGTCTACCAGATCGGCCGTGAATAGCGGTGCTGAGAACTGTTGGGCAAACCGGTCCAGCGCAGGCTCCAGTGAATCAGCCTGAATATCGAAGAAGTAGTTGGTGTCCTGGAATGCGGTAAATGCATTGTGATTGCCACCGTGGCTCGCAATAAACTGCTGGTACTCGCCCGGCTTGGGATACTTCTTGGTGCCGAGGAACAGCATGTGTTCCAGGAAGTGCGCAATGCCTTCGCGTCCCACCGGGTCATCGCCGCTGCCCACTGCAACGTTAAGCGCCGCGGCGGCCTTGTCTGCATCAGGATCGGATATCAGCAATGCTTTCAGGCCATTGTCCAGCTCAATAAACCGGTAATTGTTGCTGTCGTTGGGGCTTTTGACCGGGTCGACGGCGGCCCAGAGGCTGCTGCTGAATGCGACAAAAAACAGGGTTAACAAGCATTGAGTGAGGGTTGAGCGGACAGAGAAGCGGGCGGCATGGACGCGGCTGATCAACACGGAAATCCTCTTGCGGCAGTTTGTTTTGAATGGCGCGCCGGCTCAGGTGTGGGCCGGCGCTGTCTTCAATGAGATTGCAGTGCTCTTTAGCACAACGGTTAAGCCAACGGGTTCAGTGAACCGGTTTGTTGATTGCGTTATAGCCGGATTTTCCCAGCGTTTTGCGCGCAAGATCGGCAGAGGCTTCTGCATCCAGCTGACCTGATGCAATGCGTTCAAGCACCGTGCTCATGACGGCGAGCGATTGGCGATAGTCTTCAAACTCGTGTTGGAACGCATCATCAATTGCGTCATACACCAGTTGAACTTTCTCTTCACGGCTTTGCTCACTCGGTCCTGAGTTGTTGATTGCGCGCAGGCAGGCGCGGGCAATCTTGATGTAACGCTCGGAATTGGCGTCTTTCTCAGACATGGTGTGCTCCTTAAAAGTTCACAGGCTGCGAATTATGGCATCGTCGTCGCTTCAATGCATACGGTTATGCTGATCGTGACGTCGTTGCAATCTGCTTGAATTGGCTGCTATTGGCGGATGCCGCCAGTGTGCCAGAATCGATCTCACGGCAGCTCAACCCTGTGCTAGGCTTTTCAGTGGCCGGCGCCCGCGTTTTTTGAACGCTGTTCGACGTTTGTCCGGTTTAGTGAATTCAGGTTATTTGAATAAATACTCTAATAAAAACAGGGGTCTGGTGAGTAATTGCTCTAATAAATTCCGGTACTTGGGGAATCTGTTGGAGTAGAATTCCACCGACTTCAGGGATGGTGTACGCGACCCGGCAGAGGGCGCGCGGAACCCTAATAAATTGAACAATAGTAATAACGGATGGGCAAAGTATGGATTATTTCCTGACGGGTGGAACCGGCTTTATTGGTCGCTTTCTGATCGACAAACTGTTGAAGCGGGGTGGCACGGTTCACGTGCTGGTGCGTAAAGAGTCAGTTGAGAAGCTGAACGTCTTGCGCGAACGTTGGGGCGACAACGAAAGCCGGGTCAAAGCCGTCGTTGGTGATCTTACTCAGCCCAATCTGGGGATTGATTCGGCCGTTCTTGGCAGTTTGAAGGGCAAGGTGGATCACTTTTTCCATCTGGCTGCTGTATATGACATGGGGGCTGATGAGGCCTCACAGATCGCAACCAATATCGATGGCACGCAGCAGGCGCTGAATGCGGCTGAAGCCATGTCAGCCGGTTGTTTCCATCATGTGTCGTCTATTGCGGCGGCGGGTATGTTCAAAGGCACCTTCCGCGAAGACATGTTTGAGGAAGCGGAAAAGCTCAATCATCCATACCTGCGCACCAAACACGATTCGGAAAAGCTGGTCCGCGATGCCTGCAAAATCCCGTTCCGCATTTATCGCCCGGGTATGGTCATTGGCCACTCGAAAACGGGTGAAATGGATAAGGTCGATGGCCCTTACTATTTCTTCAAGATGATCCAGAAAATCCGTGGCGCTCTGCCGCAGTGGATGCCAACAATCGGTATTGAAGGTGGCCGCCTGAATATTGTGCCGGTCGATTTCGTGGTGAACGCGCTGGATCACATCGCCCACGTTGAAGGCGAGGACGGTAACTGCTTCCATCTGGTTGATTCTGACCCGTACAAGGTGGGTGAAATCCTCAATATCTTCAGCGAAGCGGGCCACGCCCCCCGCATGGCGATGCGAATTGATAACCGCATGTTCGGTTTTATTCCGCCATTTATTCGCCAGAGCCTGAAGAACCTGCCACCGGTCAAGCGTCTGACCAGCGCAGTTCTGGACGATATGGGCATTCCGCCGTCGGTGATGTCATTTATTAACTATCCGACCCGATTTGATGCCCGTGAGACGGAGCGCGTGCTCCAGGGCACCGGCATCGAAGTGCCCCGTTTGCCGGACTATTCGCCGGTGATCTGGGATTACTGGGAGCGTCACCTCGACCCCGATCTGTTCAAGGATCGTACCCTGCGTGGCACGGTTGAAGGTCGGGTTTGCGTTGTCACAGGTGCAACATCCGGTATCGGGCTGGCAACCGCTCAGAAACTGGCAGATGCCGGTGCCATTCTGGTCATTGGCGCCCGCAAGCCGGAGCGTCTGCACGAAGTGGCAGCAGAGCTGGAATCCCGTGGCGCCAGCGTGCACCCGTATCAGTGCGACTTTTCCGATATGGAAGAGTGCGATCGCTTCGTGCACACCGTGTTGGATAACCACGGTCACGTCGATGTTCTGGTCAATAACGCAGGTCGTTCGATTCGTCGTTCACTTGATCTTGCCTTCGACCGTTTCCACGATTTTGAACGCACAATGCAACTGAACTACTTCGGTTCTGTTCGTCTGATCATGGGTTTTGCGCCGGCTATGCTAGAGCGCCGTCGTGGTCATGTGGTGAATATTTCATCTATTGGTGTGCTCACCAACGCACCGCGCTTCTCGGCGTATGTGGCATCCAAGTCTGCACTTGATGCATTCAGCCGCTGTGCGGCGGCGGAGTGGTCTGATCGCAACGTGACCTTCACCACCATCAACATGCCACTGGTCAAAACTCCGATGATCGCGCCGACCAAGATCTATGACTCGGTGCCGACGTTGACCCCGGAGGAAGCGGCCGACATGGTGGCTGAGGCAATCATCTACCGGCCCAAGCGCATTGCGACTCGTCTGGGCACTTTTGCGCAGGTGCTGCACGCCATTGCGCCGAAGCTGGGTGAGATTGTGATGAACTCCGGTTACCGGATGTTCCCGGATACTGCAGCAGCGTCGGGCTCCAAGTCTGGCGAAAAGCCGAAGGTTTCATCCGAGCAGGTGGCGTTCGCTGCAATTATGCGCGGCATCTACTGGTAAGCTTTGATTTATCGTTGAAAACCCAAAAGGCCGGTGCATATGCACCGGCCTTTTTGCATTCAAAGACATGGCATCAGCGTATCTGGGCTAATAAAAAATCCCGCGTTGGCGGGATTGTTTGTTTGCAGAAGTCTGATTCAGGCTTTATCAGCGTCAGCGCTTTCTTCGTCAACGGGCGCTTCTTCAACTGGCGGTGGCGGAAAACCACCCAGCTCCTTCCAGCGATTCACGATGCCGCAGAACAGATCAGCTGTTTTCTCTGCATCGTACGCCGCTGAGTGTGCTTCACGACTACTGAAAGGAATGCCTGCAAGTTTACACGCGCGTGCCAGGACCGTGTGGCCGTACGCCAGGCCCGCCAGAGTTGCGGTGTCAAAGGTGGAGAACGGGTGGAATGGGTTGCGCTTGATGCCACAACGATCAGACGCAGCAAACAGGAAGTTATGGTCGAAGGTTGCGTTGTGGCCGACCAGTACCGCGCGTTTACAACCCTGATGCTTGATGGCCTTGCGGATCGGGCCAAACAGGTCATTCAGCGCATCCATTTCATGTACGGCGTCCCGCTCGGGATCCCAGGGGTCAATGCCGGTAAAGTCGAGTGCAGACTGCTCGAGATTAGCATTGTCAAAAGGATGAACCTGGTAAGCGATGGTGTCGCCGCGACGCAGCATACCGTCGTCATCCATCTCGATCAGAACGGCGGCCACTTCCAGCAGGGCATCGGTCTGTGAGTTGAAACCGCCGGTTTCGACGTCTACGACTACCGGCAGGAACCCGCGAAAACGTGCGGCCATGGGGGAGGTCAGATTCTCTTCCTCAGTCACTGAAGACCCTTACTGTTAGCGAATTTTAGGCAAGGCGCCAGCGAACAGACTCGCCGGCACGCAATGGTGTAATTGTGCCCGAACCCAGCGGCAGGGTAGCCGGCACTGTCCAGGGCTCACGCACCAGCGTAATGGTATCGGTATTGCGTGGCAGGCCGTAGAAATCAGGGCCGTTGAAACTGGCAAAGGCTTCAAGCTTGTCCAGCACGCCCAAATCTTCAAATGCCTCTGCGTATAACTCAATGGCGCTGCTGGCGGAGAAACAGCCGGCGCAACCACAGCTTGTTTCCTTCTTACTGGTGTCGTGCGGGGCTGAATCCGTACCGAGAAAGAAGCGGCGGTCGCCGCTTACAACGGCATCCTGCAGGGCCTGCTGATGGCGCTGGCGCTTGAGAATAGGCAGGCAGTAGAGGTGTGGGCGAATGCCTCCGACCAGCATGTGGTTGCGGTTGTACAGCAGGTGCTGGGGCGTAATGGTGGCGGCCAGATTGCTTGTGCTGTTGGTCACAAATTCGGCGGAGTCCGCAGTGGTGATGTGCTCGAGCACCACCTTAAGGTCGGGAAAGCGCTCAAGAGTCGGGGCGAGGACGCGTTCCAGAAACACCTTTTCCCGATCAAAAATATCGATGTCGGCATCGGTTACTTCGCCGTGTACCAGCAACAACATGCCGCTATCGCTCATGGCCTGTAGTGCGGCGTCAATGTTGCGAATATCGGTGACGCCCGAGGCCGAGTTGGTAGTTGCGCCGGCCGGGTAGAGTTTGGCTGCTACAACACCTGCCGTTTTTGCGGCGTGTATATCAGCGGCAGTGGTTTGCTCTGTGAGATACAGCGTGACCAGCGGATCAAAATCGGCTCCCTGCGGCAGAGCCGCGAGAATGCGGTTGCGATACCCGATGGCCTGCTCAGCATTGAGAACCGGCGGCACCAGGTTAGGCATGATGATCGCGCGACGAAAACAGCGGGCGGAAGCCGGCACGGTGTCGGCAAGTGCGTCACCATCGCGCACGTGAAGGTGCCAGTCGTCAGGTCGGGTAATCGTCAGCGTAGTGGACATCGTTAGCGCAGGGTTCCTTGGTCACAGTCTGGTGCTGCGCAGTATATCAGACACCGGGGACGAATTGCCCTGTCTTGATACCCGGAAGGCCTGGCCCTGATCGCGCTGGTCTGATGACGATCCGATTACCGTGTTACTTTTTGTTCTCCTCACTAAAGATATCCGGAGCCGGGTCGTTAAGCAGGTATCCCAATACACCTGCGAACCCTGGCATATCGCATGAAATCAATCATTCGCCCTATTGTTGTCAGCGCTTTAATGCTGGCACCTGCATCCGGTAGCATTGCGCAGACATACGGTGCCGGCATTGAAAACAGTGAGTGGTACCTGAGTTCATCGGTGTTCAGTTGCACCTTGACGCATCAGGTTCCGGGCTATGGTCGCGCGGTGTTCCAGCACCGAGCCGGGGAACGGCTGACATTCTATCTGGAGTCCGACGGCAAATTAATGAAGCCGGGCAACGGCGAACTTGTGGTGGAGGCGCCCAGCTGGCGCCCCGGGGTTAATCCTCAGCCACTGGGCAAAGTTGCGGTTTCCCGAGAGCGTCGGGCGGTAACAGTTGATCCCCTGCGCAGCATGGCGATGGTGCAAGGCTTGATGTCCGGCATGTCGCCAACGGTAACGCGCACAGCCTGGTACAGCAGCGATCCGGTGCGGGTGAGGGTTTCCAATATTAATTTCGCCGCAAACTACGGTGACTACCAGACCTGCGTCGCCAGCCTGTTGCCGGTCAATTACGATCAGATCCAGCGCTCAAAAATACACTTCTCGCTGGATAGCGCTGTCCTCAATGACGCTGATTACAATCGTTTGGATATGATTATCCTGTTCATCCAGGCTGACCCCAGCATCAGCAAAATTTATGTCGACGGCCACACAGATAGCAGTGGATCCCGAATTCATAACCGCAGCCTGTCAGAAGAGCGGGCCAATGCAGTGACTGAATACCTCGTCCAGCAGGGCGGTATCGACAGCGAGAAGATCATCACTCGCTACCATGGCGAACGTTACCCGGCGTCGTCTCGCCCGGCGGAGAACCGTCGCACTACCGTCCGGCTTGAGCGGGAAGGTGAGCGGCGCGGATTGCAAAGGGCTGAAGCGGATGCTGATCCTCGCAAAAATGGGTGATACTGGCCCCAAGCACCGCTGAACCACCGCAGTAAAACGCCCGAATACGTCTGAAAGCGCTCTGAAAAGGGCGCTAATTCCTTCTGCCAATTGGATGCAGCGCTGAGCTGCCGTACAATAGCGCCCTTCCTAAAGTAATGAAGGCGTCAAAAGCGGCAGTTTGTTGCGTTGTTTGGCGTTATTCAATCATTTCTGATCGACGCGGAGCATGGGCATGTCAGACATCAAAAAGGTTGTACTGGCGTATTCCGGAGGGCTTGATACCTCGGTAATCGTACGCTGGCTGCAAGATACCTATAACTGCGAAGTGGTGACCTTCACTGCGGATTTGGGCCAGGGCGAAGAAGTTGAACCTGCCCGCGCCAAGGCAGAGGCATTGGGTGTCAAAGAAATCTACATCGAAGACCTGCGAGAAGAATTCGTGCGCGACTTCGTGTTCCCCATGTTCCGCGCTAATACCGTCTATGAAGGCGAGTATCTGTTGGGTACCTCCATCGCCCGCCCGCTGATCTCCAAGTATCTGATCGACATTGCCAACGAAACCGGCGCAGACGCCATCTCTCATGGTGCGACTGGCAAGGGGAACGATCAGGTACGCTTCGAACTGGGCGCCTATGCACTGAAGCCTGGCGTGCACGTTATTGCACCATGGCGTGAATGGGATCTGAATTCCCGTGAGAAGCTGCTGGCATACTGTGCCGAGCGTGATATCCCGGTTGAGATGAAGAAGGGCAAATCGCCTTACTCCATGGATGCCAACCTGCTGCATATTTCCTATGAAGGCATGGTGCTGGAAGACCCTTGGGCCGAAGCCGAAGAAGATATGTGGCGTTGGAGCGTATCACCGGAAAAAGCCCCGGATACGCCAACCTACATTGAGCTGACCTACGAAAAAGGCGACATTGTTGCTATCGACGGTGAAGCGTTGAAGCCCCACGAAGTGTTGGCGAAACTGAACAAGGTCGGCGGCGATAATGGTATCGGTCGTCTCGACATTGTTGAGAACCGCTATGTTGGCATGAAGTCGCGTGGCTGCTACGAAACCCCGGGCGGAACCATCATGTTGCGTGCTCACCGCGGTATTGAGTCCATCACGCTGGACCGCGAAGTCGCGCACCTCAAAGACAGCCTGATGCCACGCTACGCCGAAGTGATCTACAACGGTTACTGGTGGTCGCCAGAGCGTGAAGCGATGCAGGCACTGATCGACCAGACCCAGATTCACGTGAATGGTGTTGTTCGCCTGAAACTCTATAAAGGCAACGTAGACGTCGTGGGTCGTAAATCCGACGACTCACTGTTCGACGAAAAAATTGCCACCTTCGAAGAAGATCAAGGCGCCTATGATCAGAAAGATGCGGCCGGCTTTATCAAGCTGAACGCGCTGCGCCTGCGCATTGCTGCCGGCAAAGGTCGTAAGCCGGGCTAAAGTTCGATTGGGGAATCTGGCGGCGCGTCAGATTCCCCAGGCTTTTGAAAACCTCGTCACCTCTCTGTGCTCACAACACGTCTTTTGCTCTCATTCTTTCTATCTTTCTCCATTTCAAGCTTACGCCCGATAGTAAAAAGCTGATCCTTGCTTAAATGGTTTTCTATCCTAAATATTATATAAATCATCTTGTTACAGTCTGAAACAGTAAAGACTGAACAATTGCTCACGTTTTTGTGTGAGCCGTTGATGACTTCTGCTAGCCTGAACTTTGGTCTATGACGACCTCTTCTAAAGATCAACAATCAAAAAATGGAAGATAACAATGAAATACAAAAGGTTGGGGCTTGGTAGCTCCTCTCGGGGGCACCTTCGTGTTCTGGGGCTGGCGGTTGCAGGCAGTTTATTGTTGAGTGGTTGTGGTGATGACAGCTCCTCAGGTGGGGGTTCGGCGAGCGTTGATCCGTTAACGCCCGAGAACGGTCAGTTAAAGGCCACAATACGGCGCACGACAAATGGCGTCCCCCATATCAAGGCTGACGATTTGTCTTCAGCTGCTTTTGGTTCGGGCTACGTTCAGGCGCAGGACAACGTCTGTCTTTTGGCGGAAGCTATCGTTAAGGCTCGCAGTGAGCGCTCAAAATACTTTGGGCCCGACGCTGTATTGGGCTCCGGTGATTTCATGAACGTCATCAATGATTTCTCCTATAAAGCACAGGATATTTTGGGCGGTGCCCAACGTGACTACGCCAATCTGTCACCGGAAAGCCGCGCAATGATTGATGGCTTTACCGCGGGCTATAACAAATATATTGCCGATACTCCGGCGACCGACTTGCCGGCGGAATGCCGCAATCAGCCGTGGGTCAAGGAAATCGAACCAACGGATCTTCTGGCGCACTATCGCATTGTCGGGCAGTACGCGAGTGGCGCACTCTTTGCCACCGGTGCTGTTTTTGTCGCGGTTCCGCCAAGTGGGTCGCCAGCTCCCTCGCCGGTGATTGCAAAGTCGATGACAGAAAAAGACTTTGATCGAGTTGGCGTGGCCGAGAAAGCCAAGCGCTATGCTTCAAGTCGCACGAACTACAACGAGACGGGTCTTGCCAGCAATGCCTGGGGTATCGGCGGCGATATGACAGAGCAGGGCCGGGGCGCACTTCTTGCCAACCCCCACTTCCCATATACGGGCCATCGTCGGTTGTATCAGGTGCAGATGACCGTTCCCGGCTACCTGAATATCAACGGCGCGGGCTTGCTGGGTACTGCCATTCCGCTGATCAATTTCAACGAAAACCTGGCCTGGTCGCATACTGTTACCACCAGTCGCCGTTTTACGATGTATGAGTTGACGCTCAAGTCCGGCGACGAGATGACCTATATCAAAGACGGGGAAGAAAAGCCGATCACCAGCAAAACCTTCCAGATTGAGGTGGCCAATGGTACTGCAACCCCAACGGTTCTGGAGCGGAAATTCTATTTTTCCGAGTACGGCCCAATGTTGGCAGCTGATGCTGTAACCGGCGGCGGGTTGCCGGCCTGGGGTGGCGTTAATTCCCAGGGCACAACGGTGGCATACACCTATCGCGATGCTAACGCCAATACCAGTGGTCTGCTGGATACCTGGCTGCAAATGAGTCGCGCATCCAACCTGCAAGAATTCCAGGATGTGTTCAGAAACTGTGGCTCCACGCTTTGGACCAACTCAACCTATGCCGATGACCAAGGTAATGCCTTCTATATCGATAGCAGTTCGGTGCCCAATCTGTCGCAAACGTCGCTTTCGACGATCGATTTCAAGCGTCGTTTCAGTACCGCTTACAACACTTTGTTTGAAAACGGTCTTACCTTGCTGGACGGAAGCTCGTCCAGGGATGATTGGGTTGAAGGTGAGTGTAATGGCCTGGCGCCATACGACGCCAAGCCCAAACTGCTGCGTTCGGATTTTGTCCAGAACTCGAACAGCAGTTACTGGTCAACCAATCCGGCAGCATTCCTGACCGGCTACTCTCCAATGTTTGGTTCCGAGAAAACCGAAATTAATCCACGTACTCGCCTTGGCATCAAAATGCTGCAAAACCCAATGGATCACGGCCTGGATGTGAATACGCCGGCACCGGCGGGGCAGGATGGCAAGTTTGGCGCGAAAGATCTCATTGGCGCTATCTGGAACGACCGCGCCTGGTATTCGGAGCAATTTCTGGGTGAGCTTCTGCAACGGTGCGACTTGATTGGCGGCACGAATGTCACCGTACCCACGGCGTTACTGCCAGCAGACCCGGTTGTTGCGCCGCCGGGTGGAGGATCTCGCGCAGTGACTGCAGGCTGTGACGCTTTGAAAAACTGGAATGGAACGTACGGGCTTGATAGCACTGGCGCTCATACGTTCCGAGCCTTTATTGACATATACAGGCGTAGCTTTCCGGACGATCTGCAAACCGCCTTCAATTCGGCTGACCCGGTTAATACCCCCGCTGACCCTTCAGCAGACAACAAAGGAACAGGGGATGACCACATGCTCCAGGCGCTGGCTGCGGGGCTGACAGTGCTGGATGAAGCCGGCATTGCATACGATGCGAAACTTGGTGATGTGCAGTATTACCAGCCTTCAGGCAGCGTGCCGCCAGGCAGTCCGCTTGCCAGCGCCATGACTCAGGGGGCAAAAATTCCCTGGCACGGTGGTGATGGCAATGTAGACGGTGCGTTCAACGCGATTGGTGTTGTCGACTCAGATTTTGCTGAGGATACGATCATTCCGCGCATCAACACGCCGGAGTACAACAGCGCGTCGGGTAGCCGCTTTGCGGCGGGCCTTTCCAGTAACTCAGGGGAAGGATGGAATATTGCGCGCGGCACTAGTTGGCATTTTGGTCTGGAATTTACTGACCAGGGGCCCGAAGCCTATGGACTGGTGAGCTATTCTCAGTCGAGTGATGAAATGTCACCGTACTTTGAGGACCAGAGTCAGCGCTATTCTGACAAGAATTACCGCAAACTGTTGTTCTCTGAATCGGAGATTATGGCGAATCTGCTACCGCAAGGTGAAACTACGATTACCAGCGACTGATAGCGGGCTGTAATATTGATGTGAAATGAGAAAGCCGGCTGCCCTTGGGTAGCCGGCTTTTTAGTTGGAAGCAGGCACTTTGCAGCGCTATATGCCAGATGTCGTTAGCGTTCGAGCGCTATCCATTAGTGTTTTGTTGCGTAAGTACCGACTCGGTTGATGCCGGTGTTTCGCGGGCGACCCTGTTGCGACCGTTCTGCTTTGCGCTGTAGAGCGCCTGATCGGCCCGGGCAATGGTATCTTCAGTGTCTTCGCCCTCTCGGCATTGAGCAACGCCAATGGATATCGTAACCGAGAATTCAGGCTCAATGCCGTTGAAGCGCAGCGCGGCGATATCGGCGCGCACCCGTTCCGCTTTTATCTCGGCGCCTTCCAGCATGGTCTGGGGCAAAATCATCAGGAATTCCTCCCCGCCGTACCGGCCAAAACAGTCAATTTGCCTGAGGCCCTTGTGAACAGTTTGTGCGACTTCTTTCAGAATCTGATCGCCGGCCTGATGCCCGAAGGTGTCGTTTACCTGCTTGAAGAAATCAATATCCAGAATGCACACACTGAAAGGGCCATGGGTGCGACTGAACCTGTTGGCCTCTTCGGTTAATACCGCGAACAGTTTGCGACGGTTGCAGACCCCGGTCAGCTCATCGATGTTCACCAATTCATTGATGCGGGCCATGGCATGTTTGAGCTCCTGGTTCTTCTTCCTGAGCTTACCGCGCAGGCCGCTTATGAACCCTCCGATCATGGCGATCTGCGCCATAACAAGGAAGTAGGCGAATATCTGAACCAACTCCAGAGACACGTCCAGAATTTCCGGCTTTGTCATCCACAGTGCAAAGACAAGCCCGGCATATGCCAGAACAAAGCAGCCCGCAACAACGAAAAAATCACGGGTTTTGAGTGCGAGAATACCGTATAGCGCCGGCACAACCGCAATCAACAGAAATATCGTACGCGCCTGGGCGGCTTCCAGAAAGTACATCACCCATAGCGGTGGCAGGGCAGACGCCACAATTTGCAAGGCAGTCAGGGCGGGATCTTTCAGTCGAAGATTAATATTGGTTTTGATCAGAGTAAAAAAGGCACCGTTGATCAGCAGTGACGCGATAAAAAACTGAACGACGACTGAAAACGGTAATAGTGATTGGAACCAGAACATGACAACCACAGCAAACGTCACCTGGTATGACAAAAACGACATACCCAGGCGGCGAAGTCTGAGACGTTGTTCTTGCTCAATGCGGTTTGGTGACAGTGTTGAGGGTTCCTTTACTGAGTTTCGGGAGTCTGTATCTGGAGGCATTAGACAGCCGTTTTTTATTATTGAATGGGATCGTCATGGATTATATGCAAAGCCTAGTTCTTTTTTTGTGTTAGGCGTTGCACAAATTTGGGGCTGAGAGTGGGGGAATAAAAAAAGCCCTTTAACTTTCGCTAAAGGGCTTTGCTCTGAGGTGCTGTGGATCAGCTTATGGATTTATGGGACCGGGGTAAATGTACCGATTGTTTCCATCACCATCTGGCCAAATGCAGCGGCAGGAGATGCCGATACCGGGGTACCATGGCTCAATGCAGATTCACCTGTACCTGCCGGATAATCGGCTTGGAGGTACTTGCTGAATAGCGGGTCATCTACTCCATTCGCGAAGCCCAAGCTAAGAGGATCGGTTCCTGCGAGCGGTGCATTAAAGCTATCGACGGTAACGCTCACTGGTAGCCCTGTTACTGAAGCCGGGATTGTTGCATCCAGAGGGCCTACGCCCCATTGAGCCAGGTCAGCGGCATTAGGGATGACTGTATCGCCTTCCACTTCCGAGAACAGCACAGGTGTGCCGGACGCCGTCAGATTATCGACGAAGTTAATAGGATCGGCAGTGTCGATGGTAGCCTGGAATACGTTGAAATAAGTTTCCAGGTTTGCATCGCCTTGCTCAAGTCCTGCAGATTGTTGGAGGCCCAGAAGTATTCGTGGAGCAAATGATGGCGAGTTTTCCAGCAACCTTACTACGCCACCACCTGGAGTGAGCATGCTGGCAGCTGCGATGTCGTTGCTTGCAACAGCGGGATTGACGCCCGCAGTTTGGTTCGCGTTGATTGATGCAACGAATGGCGTACCAGTGATGGTGCCCAGTGAGTGGCCAACAAAATAGGTGTTGGTATTGGTCGCAGCCGGAATGTTAATACCAGTTGCGATTTCAACACCGGCCGCAAGACTGGCGCGAAGATTGATTTGATCAACCGTGCTTTCACGCATGTTGTCGCGAGTCGTCAGGAAGCTCGTCAAGTTGATGAACAGGCTTCCGGAATCGCCAGTTCCAGCGGCATAGTCGATTGGAGCAGGCTGGCTCGGTGCCGGTGCATAAAGCCCGAAGTGACGCTCGTCGCCGATCATTGGTGCGATGCCGGGAACCGTGCTGCCTGCGTTGGCTACGGTATTTTCAAGGGAAACAATTGACAAAATCGTGGCGTCAAGCGTTGGATCACCTGAGGTGCCACCAGTTTTTACGTCGTTCACAATTCCTGCTGCTGTGGCAGGGTCTGTGGGGACAAGTTGAGCAGTGACACCAATGGCCAGAGTGCCGTTGATGAGTGCTTCCCGAGTTGTGGCGTCGTTGGGGATTGCTGGATTACCAGCTGCGGTCAGAAGCTGACCCGCTAGTGCATCCTGTTCTTCGGCGGTAAACGCCCCGATACCATGCAGAGGCTGGTCGATCGCGACCACAGTAAAGCCATTGGCTGCAAGTGCAGTGCCGAACGTTAGCGCAGCACTTCGGTCAGTTGTGATGCCGTGCTGGTAGATAACAACTTTACCGTTTGAGGTGACACCACCGCCGGGTGTGGGCAGAATCACAAGCACAGGGACGTCTACATCAGCCTGCTTTTTGGGGAACGGGAAGTTGTAGTTGACGGCCGTGCTTACACTTGGGTCTGCTTGAGGAATAACCAGCCCAATGTCCTTGAACTGATCATTGAGGCCGGCTGCCAGCCCGCTATCAGCCTTCCAGCTGTCAGTTACTACACCTGGAGCGGAGGTGCCGAGGTAGTAAGGCAGATTGACTGTTCCCTGCGCAACAAGGACATCCGTTGAAGCAGCACCATTGGCGGTGAGAATCGGAGCAACGACAGCGGACACCAGTGGTGCAGGTTGGGCTGCGCCAGCGGCGAACGTAAAGTCAGCAGCACCCCGGCCTGTTGGGGTTGGCAGAAGTGAGTCAAAAGAGCCTGCCAAAGCAGTACCTGCGCAGTCGAACGCCATTTGTGCAGTTAGACCATTACAGCCGGCAGGAGGAGCGGCATCGAAAATGGGAGCAAACGCGACTTTTTGCTCAGCTGTCGGGAACTGGCTTACTGCACCGGTGACCGTCGTATTAACCGTTGCGTAATCTTTGGCGCCTGCTGCGAGAGCTGCTTTAGCAGCCGAAATTTTAATAAACGATGCAATTTGGTCAGAGAACCAGGCGGCGGGCTCTGCAATATAAGGCAGTACCTTTTCGTCGTTAGAAGTTGTGAAGCTATAACTGATAGCAATTTTGTCTTCAGTAATGGCGCCTTGGGTCGCTGCCAGAACGAGTGGTTCCCACAAGCTGTTAATCAGTGTTTTGACAGGTGCAAGAGCGGCGTTACCCAACGGCTGTTCTGCATCGGTCAGGCTCTGATAGGTTGGAGAGGCAACGATGCTGTCTCCGTTAATGTCTTTTACATCATTTGTCACAACCGCAATGTAGCGCTTGCGAGGGTCAAGAGGTTCCAGCGGTAGAATCCGGATTGCGGATTGGCCATCCAGCGTTTCTACGTCAGCGCGAACAGAAGGCTGTTCAGCAGGATTGACTGTTGGAGGCTCTCCAATGCTGAGCGCCCTGACAGGGTCGCCGCTGGCATAGGTCAGTTCAATCAGGAATACAGTCTGATTTATTGCAACAGTCGCAGGATCGATCAGTCCATTAAACTGAATCACAGCCGGCGCGACGGTGGATGCACCGCTCAATTCATTGAGGGCGGTGGTCACTGGCGGTGTTGAGTCAGTCACGCCAAAGGTGCCATCGGCCTGTTTTGAGTCAAAGATAAGGTCGTTCGGAATGGGCAGTTCGCTGGTCAAAGGATTAAAAATCGGCCAGGTTTTGCCATCAAAGTCAGGGTTGCTGATCTTATAATCCGGATTCGCATTCTTCCCGCTTGAGCCGTCATCAAGGCAGCCAGTCAGACCAACGGAAGAAGCCACGGCGAGGGCCAATAGCGTTTTTTTGAACATGGATGGAACCTTTCTCTGTTGTTGTATCGTTATTGTCGGTGCTGACCGGTACGGTATTTTCCGCAAGCCTTCTGTCAGTCACCTGTCTTGTCTGAAAACCTCAGGGAAGCAGCGACATTCCCCAGCACGCACTTATTAAAGGTTTCTGTGATTCTGACTATAGCGAAAGAAAGATAAACCTGTTGATCGCTCTAAAGTGTGATTCTGCTCCTATGCCATTTGGCAACAGAAGGTTTGACCTCCCTGAAAAATAGAAGCCGGGCGGTGGTTTGTCGAGTACATCGACGTATTCTGTGGCCGCCGTCACGCTGCCCAATACAAACCGTGGATGCCGGTTTTGTGCTATTCGGGACCTGAGGGTAATCGTTCTTGCCCAGGGCGAGGCTTTGGGATTCAGATCACCGCTGATTCCATTCACTGATTCGGGTAAACTATGGCGCACTTTTCCGGATCATCGGGCGGCAATGGCTGTCGCATCGCTGGTGACCGCAGATAGACCCAAAAAACTGATGAGAGCCGATATGACCACAGTGATTCGCCAGGACGACCTGATCGAAAGCGTTGCTGATGCACTGCAGTTTATCTCCTATTACCACCCGAAGGATTTTATCCAGGGTGTGTATGAAGCCTATAAAAAGGAAGAGTCGCAGGCTGCCAAGGACGCGATGGCCCAGATCCTGATCAATTCCAGAATGTGCGCACAGGGCAAGCGACCGCTGTGTCAGGACACCGGAATTGTGACGGTGTTTGTCACCGTGGGTATGGATGTTCAGTGGGATGCCGATATGGCGCTCGATGACATCATCAATGAAGGTGTTCGCCGTGCTTACATGAATCCGGATAACGTACTGCGCGCTTCTATTCTGGCCGATCCCGACGGCAAGCGTGAGAACACCAAGGACAACACACCTGCGATCATCCATTACAAGCTGGTTCCAGGTAATACGGTGGATGTTCACGTCGCGGCCAAGGGCGGTGGGTCTGAAGCAAAATCCAAGTTCGCCATGCTGAATCCGTCTGACTCGGTCGTTGACTGGGTGCTTAAAATGGTGCCGCAGATGGGAGCCGGTTGGTGTCCGCCAGGCATGCTGGGGATTGGTATCGGCGGTACCGCCGAGAAAGCGATGGAGATGGCCAAGGAATCACTGCTCGATCCGATCGATATTCATGATCTGCAGGCGCGCGGTGCTTCCAATCGTGCTGAAGAGTTACGTCTGGAATTGTTCGAAAAGGTTAATGATCTGGGTATTGGCGCACAGGGTCTTGGCGGTCTGACGACCGTACTGGATGTAAAGGTGAAGGACTATCCGACTCACGCGGCCAACAAACCGGTGGCCATTATCCCGAACTGCGCTGCAACCCGGCATGCGCACTTTGTGCTGGATGGCTCCGGCCCTTCGCTGCAAACCCCGCCGAGCCTGGATGACTGGCCGGAAATCACCTGGGAAGTTGGCGATAGCGTACGTCGCGTGAACCTCGATACCGTAACGCCGGAAGACGTCAAAGACTGGCAGCCGGGCGAAACCGTTCTGCTTTCAGGCAAGATGCTTACCGGTCGTGATGCGGCCCACAAGAAAATGGTCGATATGATTGAGCGCGGCGAAGAGCTGCCGGTTGATCTCAAAGGCCGCTTTATCTACTACGTAGGCCCGGTTGATCCGGTACGTGAAGAAGTGGTGGGTCCTGCAGGTCCGACTACCGCAACACGGATGGACAAGTTCACCCGCACTATGCTCGAGAAAACCGGCTTGACCGGTATGATCGGCAAGGCGGAGCGCGGCCAGGTAGCGATAGATGCGATCAAGGAATTTGGCGCGGTTTACCTGATGGCGGTCGGCGGATCAGCTTACCTTGTATCCAAAGCGATCAAGGCGGCCAATGTGGTGGCCTTTGAAGAGCTGGGAATGGAAGCGATCTACGAGTTTGAAGTAGAGGACATGCCGGTGACGGTTGCCGTTGACTCTCGCGGTACGTCAGTGCACCAGACCGGTCCGGTCGAATGGCACGATAAAATTATCGCAGCCAAAGCTGTCTGATCCGAACGTTTAGTATCGGTGGATTGCGATAAAAACGGGGCTTTCGAGCCCCGTTTTTATTTGCTTCTGAATGTTCTGTTTATACCTGTGCAATCCACGCGCGAGCGTCAGGTTCTTCGCTGGCCTTGAAAACGCGCACTTCCAGATCAAGAAACTTTGACATCACCCGGGCGACGGGGCCGACCCAGCCGCTGTCTGAGACGACGGCGCAATGGCTATAGTCTTTCAGGTGCTCCATATCAAACTTGATGCCGTCTTTGAGGGCAGCGAAATCGAATCCGCCGAAGTCGCGGACGATTTCCAGTACCTTGACCTTACCGTGCTGCTCTATAAAGGCCTTCATCTTTGGCACCATCGTGTTCAGATCATCTGCGGTGAATTTGCCATCCACTACAATTTCAACGGTTTTGATATCGGGATGTTCAATATATTGAGCCGTCATGATGTGTCTCCTGTATCCCGTTGGTGAGGACAATCGTGCGTTCTGGCTATCCCGTGAAACGTAAAACCGGGATGTCCTGAAACGGACCTCTTGTCAATCAGGGTGTTTTTCAAGGTACCTTCGATGACGTTCCTTTCATCTGATCAGTGTCAGGATGAGCAGCTGATTTCCATGTGCTGGCCCCAGTCGGGTGGTTGCACGGCGTAGCGGCTATTATCCGGTTGTTCGTCATAGGGGTGCTTGAGTACTTCAATCAGCTTGTGCGCGGTGCTGTAGTCCCCTTGCTGAGCGTCCTGTATCGCTTCCTGCGCCAGATAGTTGCGCAGGATGAATCGGGGGTTCACAGCACGCATCGCTTTCTCACGCTCGGCAGCCGGCAGGGTTTCAAATGCAAGGCGCTCGTCATAGTGGCCAAGCCATTTATCGGCGACGCTGCGGTCCACAAACAAGTCCCGCACAGGGGCGTCTCCGAGGCTGTGACGAGTCGACAACCCCCGGAAAAACAGGGTGAAGTCGATATGGTGCTCATGCAGCATGCTGAACATTTCCATCACCAGCGCCATGTCCTGGCCATCTTCCTCTGCGCTGCGATAGAGGCCCAGCTTCTGCGTCATCAGTGATTCGAATTCGGCATTGTAAGTGGTTTCATATCGGCGCAGCGCGCGTCGCAGATCGTCTTCATTGATGACACCGTTGAGCGACTGGGCCAGCAATTGGCAATTGATAAAGCCGATTTGAGGTTGGCGGTTGTAGGCGTAGCGGCCACCCTGATCGGTATGGTTGCAGATGTAACCTGCGTCAAAATCATCAAGGAAGGCGAAAGGCCCATAATCAAAAGTGTCACCGATAACCGACATGTTGTCCGAGTTCATCACGCCATGACAGAAACCGACGGCCTGCCAGCGGGCAATCAGGCGGGCGGTGCGGGCTGCAACGTCCCCCAGCCATCTTACATAGCGGTCTGGCTGGGGCAGGTCGAGCAGCTCAGGGAAGTGCATGTCAATCGTGTGATCAAGTAGTGTGCGAACGGCGTCCGGCCCCTGATGGTAAGCCGCGTACTCGAAATGCCCGAAGCGGATGTGGCTTTGGGCTACCCGCATCAGTGTCGCAGCGGATTCGATGGATTCCCGCATGACAGGGTCTTTGGCGCTTACCATAAACAGGGCGCGGGTCGTGGGGATGCCAAGGTAGTGCATGGCTTCACTGCACAGGTATTCCCGAAGGGTCGAGCGCAAGACGGCGCGACCGTCGCCAAAGCGGGAGTAGGGCGTTTTCCCGGCGCCCTTGAGGTGCCAGTCCCAATGGCGACCATCAGGGCCAATGCTCTCCCACAAAAGCAATCCACGACCGTCCCCCAGGTCAGGGTTGTACATGCCGAACTGATGGCCGGTGTATTTCATGGCCAGTGGCTCCATACCCTCCAGCAATACCTGACCAGCTCCAATCTCGGTCCAGGTGTCTTTGGCCGTTGGGTCAATGCCCATATCCTGCGCCAGCTCATCATTGAAGCAGACAAGCGTTGGCTGGCGCAGCGGCATGGGGTCAACCCGGCTGTAAAAATGGGCCGGTAGCTGGATAAAACGATTACTGATCTTGAGATCGTACAGGGGCGTCACCTGATGGTTGGTGGAATTCGGCTGAGGAAAGTCAGCCCAATCCTGATCACTTTCAATGTGCTTGCAATGTACCCGGGCATTCTAATGTGCTTTTCGCGGTGTAATCCTCATGGTGAAGGACGCCTGCGGGTGAAGACAAGTTTTTCAAAATGACCTTCGTACCGATGCAGAACCCGGGCACCTGGCACTGGCTCTTTACAACAGCCCAAGCGTTCCGCACGGGCATTCGGTACACTCTGCCAATGCCTGAGCCTCACCCACCTTTGTCTGAGCAAACGCCTGCTGTTGCGTCTACGCAAGCGCGTCCCCGTATCTTGTTGTTGTCCGGTTACGACGCCGGTAGCCATCGGCGCTGGCGAGAACAGTTGGTTGCCACGCAACCGGCGTTTGACTGGACAGTGCTGACTTTGCCGCCGCGCTATTTTCGCTGGCGTATTCGCGGAAACGCTTTGAGCTGGCTTGATGAACCCGCAATGCAGGAGCGGTGGGATCTCGTGGTGGCAACGTCGATGGTGGACGTTGCGGGCATTCGCGCGTTGCATCCCGCACTGCGTGACGTGCCGGTTCTTCTTTACATGCACGAAAACCAGTTTGCCTACCCGGATTCGGGGGATCAGCATAGTAGTGTGGATCCTCTGATGGTCAATCTATACAGCGCCTTGTCAGCCGAGCATGTGGCGTTTAACAGTGACTGGAATCGACGCAGCTTTCTGGACGGCGTCAATCTGTTGCTCGGCAAACTGCCGGATGCCGTTCCTGAGGGTGTGGCTGACCGCATTGATGCGAAATCCACTGTGCTGCCGGTGCCGATTGATGACGCGCTGTTTGGTGCACCAAGGCTGATCAATTCGGCCTGTCCACATCTGTTGTGGAATCACCGTTGGGAATACGACAAGGGACCTGATCGACTGCTGGCCCTGTTGGCAGAATTGGAGGCAATGGGGCAGCCGTTCACACTAAGCGTGGTGGGAGAACAATTCCGTCGCGAGCCCGCTGAATTTAATGACATCCAGCAGCGCTTTGCGGAACGGATTGCACACTGGGGATTTTTGCCAGACCGGGCGAGTTATGACCGGTTGTTGGCGACCGCAGATATCGTTATATCGACCGCAACACACGATTTTCAGGGGCTATCGATGCTTGAGGCGATGGCGGCGGGCTGCCTTCCGCTGGCCCCTGACCGGCTTTCTTATCCTGAATACATTCCCGACGCCTGTCGCTATCCGGCGATTTCAACAGATCCCTTGGCAGAAGGGCAGGGGGCCGCAAGCCATCTTGTCGCTTTGCTGAAAAACTTGCCTGACCAGCGTAGCCCTGAGGAGTGGCGACTTTCCCGCCTTCAACCTGCCTATTACGCGCTGATTGCGGGTTTGATGGTGTGATAACCAGGGAGTGGTTGGTGCGTCCGGTTCAGGCTGTGGATTTTACAATTGGGTGCCGGGATCCGTGGCTTTTATTCTGAATGTCAATAATAAATAAGTTAAATCAGCATCTTACTTCAAGTGTAACTTGATGTTACCTATTGCATTGAATTGCAAAGTGTAAAATCGCGTGAAACAGTTCACTAAAAAGTCCCGCTCAAGTAGGGATAATGATGTGGCAACGGGTTACATGAGCATCGTCGCCATCGGATGCAGTCACCGCCCTATTGGTTGGTTGATGGCGCAAGAGGTCAGTGCAATGAAAGAAAAACTACAGCAAGTAATGAGCAAGCTGAAAGAGAGAAAGTCTGCACAGTCAACATCTCGCCCAATGGCGCCTGGAGCCGTAACGCCAAAATCGGCGGTGGCTGCCAACAATGAAACGCTTCCAGATGACTGGGATATGTCACCACAGGATGCGCTGCAGGTCGGGATAGTCGCGCGCTACAAATAGCAGTCGCCAATGGCGGCTGATTTCCCAACTCCGTTTCTTTTTGTTGTTCCCGGTTTATCCTTCGCTGGAATTCTGTATTTCGGCTTTCTATAACGCTTGACCTTACATCTCCGGCGCTGCCTCAGTAGCGTGGAAAGATGCTGTGCAGTATGAAAAGATGATGTCTTGTATGGCAGGATACCGGGCGCCTGAAAACCATTAGGCGGCCCGTTCGACTTATCTTTTCAGCGTTTTGATGATGACGGTACCGCCTCTGCTTGCTTCAAGCGATGATCCCCGCCCGAAAAAACGAGCGCCCTTTGGCTTTATTCTCGCACTAAGCGTTGTGGTTCATATTGCGCTGTTTTTAGTGTTTCAGGATCGCCTCTGGGAGCCTTCGTCTGAAGCTGAATCGATGCATCGTACTGTCGCGGTCCAGTTGATTCAGCCGCCACCGCCCGAGCCTCCAGCACCAAAGCAGCCCAAGCCCAGTCACAAACCCAAACCAAAGCCGGAAACGCAGCAGGCTCACTTGCCGAGGGACAATGCCGACAAGAACGATCTCCAGGGCACCGATTTCAAGGCGCCTGTACAGAAGGAGCCTGTGAAGGGCAAACAGGACAAGCCTGCGCCAAAGCTGGCCGAAAAGGAATCTGACCCGACCCGGTTTGCAGAGGGCAAACCCGACAGAGAATCAGCCCAGGCGCCATCGGTGACGTCTACTAAAGAGGGTTCCCGGCCCAAGCCCTCTGATACCGAATCCGAAACGCCCAAGGGGATGGATCAGCTCTCGGATGAGAAGCTGGCGGGTATTAACGCGGGTTCCCCGGAAAGCGATGTTGAGAGTCGAAGGATAGAAATGAAAAACCGTTTCCTTCGGCGCATGCTGGCCCAGGTGAATCAGCGCTTCAGACGGCCGTTGGGCGCCCAAAGCTATCAGGAGGGCGTCATTGTCTTTACGATAGATCTTGAAGGCTACCTGTTATCGGCAAAAATCCAGCGCTCCAGCGGCAATGTATTGCTCGATGCCAGTGCTCTGCAGGCGATCAGGTCGGTGCCGCGGTTTGAGGTGCCGAATTCACCGATGATCGTCGCCCGCTATTACCGGAATTTGACGTTCCAGTACAACGGCGAGTAGAGGCGCGGTGCACCACGAGCGTAATCTTCCTGGGTTCGGTGAACCCTGTCGGAGAATCAGGTTGCCCGGTGGCAAAATCGGTGTTGCAGAGTGTCGTCGCGACGTTTTTGCAACACCCTCTGAAGTACCGCACAATACAGCTCCTGCGCGCCTGCGTCAGAACCTCTGCTCATCTTTCACCACTTAAAAGAGTTACCAATTTCATGCTGAACACCCATGAGGCTTTGCTCCGCAACCGTGATTCTCTGTCCGGTCAGGTGGCGTTGCTTGGTTTGTCCGATGCGGCGGTACTGGCAAGCCTGCCGTGTGATGGTGGTCTGGTGCAGACTGATCACTTTGGCATCTATGGCGGCTGGAGTGCGCTGAGCCGTTGGCAGCCGGTGTTTGGTTACAGCAGCGAAGCGTTGGCAGAAAGCGCATTTGATTGCGTGGTGGTGTTCATGCCGAAGTCACGCCCGGAGCTGGAGATGCGGCTTGCACTTGCACAGCATCTTGCGAAAGCCGGTGGCACGTTGATGTTGATTGGTGAGAAAAAGGAAGGAATCAGTGGCGGCGCCAAGATTTTCAAGATCGCCTTGCCACAGGCTTTCAAAACGGACAGTGCCCGGCATTGTCAGGTTTGGGAAGGCGCCGCACCCGAAGGGGCACAGGCTTTCCGGCTTGATGACCGGCAGCAGTGGCACACCATTGAAGCCAGTGGTACGACTGTGGATGTGGCCGGGCTTCCGGGTATCTTCAGTGACGGCCGGCTGGATGATGGCACGGCGCTGCTACTATCCACCTTTGACAAGTTACCCGTGGGCCCGGTTCTCGATTTTGCCTGCGGCGCTGGCGTTATCGGCGCCTGGCTGGCCAGCCAGGTGCCCAATTTAAAAGTGGATGCGGTGGATGTGCAAAGCCAGGCCGTCGCCTGTGCCGAAGCCACCTTCGCGCGTCTGGGTGACGGTGTTGAAGCGCGGGCATGGGCTTCTGACGGATTGAGCGACGTTGAGGGTCGGTATCAGTTGCTGGTGAGTAATCCGCCATTCCATGCTGGCATCAGAACAGATACAACCATGACCGAATCCTTTATCCGCTCTGCTGCTCAACACCTGGAAAAAGGGGGCGAGCTGAGGCTGGTAGCCAACCGGTTCCTGCCTTATCTTGACTGGATCCGGCGTTACGTCGGGCCTTGTGAGATACTGGCCGAAGATCGTCGCTTTAACGTATATCGAGCATACCGCCGCTAATTGCGGTCTGATGACGGAGGGAATGCCGGATGATTATTGATTTTGAAAACCTGTCCGCCGACAGCGCATATCACTGCATGACGCAGTCTTTGATTCCGCGCCCGGTGGCGTGGGTCCTGTCCGAAAATCCCGATGGTGATTACAACCTCGCGCCCTTTTCGTTTTTCACCGCGATCACTGCGGATCCCCCGATTATCATGCTGTCGGTAGGGCGTAAGCCTGATGGTGATTTCAAGGATACCCGGGTCAATATCGAAGAGCGCAAGAAATTCGTGGTCCACATCGCCCATGAGGATATGGCCAAAGCCATGACCGAGACTTCCCGCACCTTGCCTTTCGGGGTGTCTGAAGTGTCGGAAAACCGCTTGGCAACTGTACCGTTTGATGGTTTTGAGCTTCCGCGTCTGGCGGACTGCCGTATTGCGCTGGCCTGTGAGCTATATCAACTTCAGGAGATGGGGAATAAGCGGCAATCCGTCATCTTTGCGCAAGTCAGCAAGCTGTATGTTGATGATGCGGTTGGCAAACAGGATGAGAAAGGCCGGTTCCGTATTGATGCCAAGGCCGCTGATCCGATCGGGCGTCTCGGTGGGGGGGAGTACGTGACCTTCGGTGAGGTGCTGACTATTCCGCGACCGGTTTGATGTCGCCGGCGCTGGCTCAGAGCCAGCGCCCTGAATCCGATGTTAGCCAGGACTCCGGTACTTCAATCGTCCTGTTGAAAAAAACGTATTGTCAGGCGCCGTAGTATCCTGGCGTGCGCTCTGTCGCTGTTGGCCGGTGCAGAATGCGGGCCTCCTCCTGATAGTGTGCGTCCCACCAGCAGTGTGGCAGCTGTTCTCCAGAGGGAAAGCTGAGTGACTGCTTGTTGAATTTCTCTGGTTCCTGAATCTCCTCGCCCCATAAAAACTGCCCGGTGACGTCCTGTGTAAATGGATTGGTCAGGGCTGTCAGATCGTCCACTTCTACAAGATGGTGGGTGCTTATATGCTTCAGTAGCATGGAACCTCCGTCTGCGTGGATACGCTAGGTCGTGTCGTCAGATGAATGGCCTTCAGAAGTATCTTTCGCTTCTCCATACAGCATAGGCCTGTGGAGCTCAGGCGTCACCCGGAGGCGCGGCTGCGTGAGTGACGGTCATGTAATTGTCTGCGAAATGTCATTTCCCTGTCACCGTATCACGCGACGCTAAACCTGTCGTGTTGATCAGGGTTTTACGCAAGGCCTGCGCGGGGCGTGCCTCCGCCGGTCAGGGCATCTGAGACGGGGAAAGGGCCGATGCACCAGTACCGCAGCGTTTTTATTTCGGATGTACACCTGGGATCACCTGATTGTCAGGCGGAATACCTGCTGGACTTTCTGGATAACGTACAGTGTGAAACGCTTTATCTGGTCGGTGATATTATCGATCTGATCGCTATGCAGAAGCGGGTCCATTTTCCCAGATCACACCAAGCTGTGATTCGATGTCTTGTCAGGCTTGCGGCAGAAGGTACGCGGGTCATTTATGTGCCGGGAAATCACGATGAGTTCCTGCGTAATTTTTGCGGGCAGACACTGGCCGGTATTTCATTACAGCAAAAAGCGGTACACACCACAGCGGATGGTCGGCGATTTGTGGTGTGTCACGGTGATCAGTTCGATCAGGTCATGCGCTGTAGTCCTTTAATGCTGCTGGTGGGGGACCGGGCCCACGGTCTTTTGCTCAGGCTCAATCGCTGGTTCAACGTTTGGCGGCGGATGCGAAACAAACCCTACTGGTCTCTCGCTGCCTGGATGAAGTCACGGATAGGTAAAGCCAAGGACTTTATCCAGCGATTCGAGACGGCGGCGCTTATGGCAGCAGAGCGCGGTCAGTACGATGGTTTCATTTGTGGTCACATCCATTCGGCGGGCTTCAGGCAGGGTAGTAGCGGACTTTACTGCAACGACGGCGACTGGGTTGAGCATTGCACCGCGCTGACCGAGAGCTTTGATGGTAGCCTGGAGATTCTGCACTGGTCGGAGCGGCCACATGTGGTCGAGTGCGAACCGGCACGCACGCCTGACAGGCAGCCCACGCAAGCGTCAGGTGGCATCGCTTCGCTGGCCGGCACAAACCGCTCATCCAGCCAACCCGCAAGCCGCGTATAGATTTGGAAGTCAGTTTAACGTTGCTGGTCCCGAGAGCGCTTCAGCTGTTTGCGCATCTCCAAGCGGCCGGTGCGGCGCATGTCGGCTTCCGAGAACCGGCGTTTCTGGGCCTCGGTTTCGGGCAGCACCTCGGGCACCTCAATCGTTTTGCCGTCTTCATCGAGTGCAACAAATGTGGAGTAGGCGGAGACAATATGCCGTTCCTCCCCGGTGTAGCTGTTCTCGGCAATCACCCGCACCCCTATCTCCATCGATGAGTGCCAGCTGCGGTTGACTGACGCCTTGAAAAGCAGCGTGTCATTGCCTTTTGCCGGCGCTCTGAATTGCAGCGAATCGACAGCCGCCGTTACGCAGACTCTTCCGGAATGCCGCTCCGCAACCACCAGTGAAAGCCGGTCACAGTGCGCCATAATCATACCGCCGAAAGCCGTCTGGTGGGCGTTTAGATCGTTAGGGAAAACCTTGTACACATAGCCGTCGATTGCTGAAGCGGAAACGGTTTTCGGGTGTTGGGTCATCGAGGTGCCTTTTGCGGAAGTTGGCGTGACTAAAGCCCACGCTTAACGTTGGGTATGCGTGAGTACCAGTTTCTCAGAGTTAAGCTGCAAGGTCATCTGTGGCGCAGATCGGAGGCTTTTCATAAAGATAAAAAAAAGCCCCTGGGGTGGAGGGGCGAAGAGGTCTGCTTCCGATATGTCAGGAGCGCAACCTGTAATCATCATGGCTTTCGTTGCGCCTCAGTCGGATTGACTGTCCGCAGGTTTGGCTGCTGGACGGAAGTCCCGGATCTGGTCGATCAGTGATTTGGCGCGGGATTCAGCGGTGGAGCGATAGTGTGAGAACTTTGGTTTGAGCTCCAGCTCATAGGTGCGCTCGGCATGATCCATGATGTAGGCGGACATCATGTTGGCGTTCCACCACAGTTTTTTGCGGAGATCGTATGTTGCCAGGTCCAATCTCAGCGACAGTTTGCGTAAAGAGGGATTGTGACCGCGAATCTGGCTGACGATGTCTCTCAGTGACTGGGGTTCGCTGGATTCAACGCCCAGTTCTCGCAGCACTTTTTTGAGCTCAATGCTGGCGCTATCAAGCTGCGGACGCAACGTGTTGGTCACCTTGTCGCGTGCGGCATTGAAGCTCTCGAGCCCTGATTTAAATGAATCCTGCAACATGATCGTCTTGCCTCTGCGTTTCGGATCAGTGGGCGGTTTTGTGGCCTGCACTGATGGGGATCTGCCAGTCTCTGTTTGCTTTGATCCAGGCGTTGATTGGTTGTCGATCGTGACTTTGATAATCAACTGGATCGCGGCACAGACTGAATTTAAAGGTAAGATAGCGATCATTTTTAGAATATTCAGCCTAGTGCGACATCGAGCGGTGTCTCTCGGGCGATGGCGTGAAGTCCTGGGGAGGGTATGTTGGCGTCTGACAACCGGTTTGAATGTGGCGAACACCTGCTTGAGCTCGAGCGCCCGGGGCGCGGGGGCCGGGATTTGCGGGCGTGGGATGCTGCCGATGAGTTGTTGCTTGAATATACTGACGCTCATATTACGACCCATCACATCGCTCCGGGCGCGCTTGCGATTATCGACGATGCTTTTGGTGCCCTGACGCTGGCATTGAACGACATGGCACCTGCAAGTATTGCAGACAGTGCGCTTTTACCTCAGGCATTGCGTAAAAATGCCGGCCCTAATCAATTGCCGGTACCCGCCGCCCTGAATTGGCAGGCGCCACCGGAAGGGCCATTTGACCTGATCTTGCTGAAAATTCCGCGCCAGCTGGATTATCTGGAATATCTCCTGCGATGGAGTAATACGATATTGAGCCCGCAGGGCCGTGTGGTGGCGGGCGGCATGATCAAACATTTGCCGGATCGCTGTGCTGATCTGTTTGCGAAGCTGATGGGGTCAAACGAGCCTCAGCGGGCCAAACGTAAGGCGAGAGTGATTGTCGCTGCTCGCGGTGAAGCGGGCCTGGAAGGTTGGGCGAACTTGAACAAAGGCTATGTGCTGCCGTCATTTACAGGGAATGCCGCGGCATCAGAAGAGGCTTCTTTGCTGGGCATGCCGGCGGTGTTTGCGCGCGAGCGGTTGGATATTGGCACACGGGTGTTTCTGCCTCAGGTAGCCGGAGCGGTTGCGCGGCTTACGCCAGGCGCCCGTATTCTGGATCTCGGGTGCGGAAATGGCGTTTTGGGCCTGTCTGCGTTGATTCAGCGGCCAGATCTCGCTGTGGATTTTGCGGATGTATCGAGTCAGGCCATTGCCAGTGCCCGAGGAAACTTGGAACGGCTCGCTGTTGAAGCGTGTGCCAGATTTTATCATACCGATGGCGTGCCGCAGGGTGAGCATTACGACCTGATTCTGTGCAATCCGCCTTTTCACGAAGGCGGAACAGTCGGAGATCATATCGCGCTGAGAATGTTCAGGCAGGCATCAAAGGCGTTGAATTCGGGCGGGGCGTTGCTGGTTGTCGGTAATCGCCATCTTGGCTATCACGCCAAGCTGAAGAAGGACTTTGTCCGGGTTGAACAGCGCGCCTCCGATCCTAAATTTGTGGTGTTGGAGGCGCGAAAGCTAGTCGCTCGCCAATAGACGCTACCAGCGGTTTCCTAAACCGCAGCCGGGCCGGTGTAACCCATGCGGGCTAGCGTATCCACGATAGTTTGGGTCTGACTATCGATCTCGAGATTGACCTGATCCCCCTCTTTGAACTCTCCGAAGGTGGTCATCCGCAATGTTTCCGGAATCAGGTGTACGTTAAAGGTGTCCTCCGTTACCGCGCCGATGGTGAGGCTGGCGCCATTCACTGCTATATAACCTTTTGCAAACACATACTTCATCCACGCCTGCGGCACCTTGAAATACAGCGTGCAATTATTCTCCGGACGCTCGATTTTCACCACCTCGGCGGTGGTGTGAATATGGCCGGACAGGAGGTGCCCGCCGATTTCGTCGCCAATGCGCGCGGCCCGCTCAAAATTAACGGTGGCGTTGTCCGCAAGATCGCCCAGCGTAGTGAGTTGAAGGGTTTCCTGCATGGCGTCAAACCAGAGCCGGTTGCCTTCCTGGCGGGTGACCGTGAGGCAGGTGCCGTTGATTGCCACGGACGCGCCAATAGCCACGTGGTCGGTGTAGGCTGCCGGCAGTTCGATCACCAAAGTGTTCAGTCCTGGACGGCTGATAATCGAGTCAACGCGGGCTTTGCCCTGAACAATACCGGTAAACATGACGGCTCCAGCGGGTAAATTTAAAGGCTGTAGAATAGCGGTGTGGCTCAGTGCTGCCAAGCGACCTACGCATAACCGTCGTGCTTTTACTCAAGAAATCCCGGCCTTTACCGATAACCTGTTTAGTAATTCCCGAAATGGGTATTGTTGACTGACGCGAAGTAATTCAAGGTAAAAAATGGCATTCAAAATGGCTGAAGCACTGGAGGCTGATATGGCAGGCACGGGTACGCAGGCAAAGCGCTCGCCGGTATTGCAGCCTGGGCGCCCGGCTGATCCGGTGCCACCGGCCCCTCCCGTGGCGGATGCCAACAACAATGCGGCTGCCAAGGTCCCAGTTGAATCATCAACTGACCCGCTTCAGATAGATGACCAGTCTGCTGTCACTGCGGATGGCGGTACCGACCACGAAGTGGACGAAAAAACCACGGTAATGTCTCGCCAGCACAACAATCGTCGGCTCATTCGCCAATGTGAGCGAGTGCTGCTGCTTGAATTCAATACTTTGGCGATGCCTGATTGGCCCGATGACTTCGCGATGGCTGCAGCCCGGCGCCGTCGGGATCTGTGGCTATTCTCGGCGACGCTTACTGCGATTGTGTTTCTGGCGGGAGTGCCGGGCCTGGTGCCTGCGTGGATAGCGGGTACGGGCTTCGGTGCTCTGGTGCTGGTGTTGCTTGCAGGGATACCCGCCGTGCGACGGCTATTCAGTGACAAACCGAGTCATTTGGACCTGGTTATCCAACGCCAACGCAGGCTAAAAGAAGCGCGCAGCCATATTCAGCATCTCGAGGGCAACGAAGGGCTGGCCTGGCAGTGCGCCATGATGAGTGAGCACAACCCGGCTCTGAAATCCCAGCGCTTCAACACGCTGATACGTCTCTCGGAGCAACGTGTGCTGGCTCGCCAGTTACGTCACCGCAAACACATCCGGTTGTATCTGATTTACATGCTTGAGGCCGAGAAGGCCTATGAGCGTCTTCAGAATGCCTATTTCCAGGGCCACCAGCTGTCTGTCGACAAAGGCTGGATAGAGCCTGAGCTAAAGGATGATACAGCTGATGTTGCGTCGATGACCGTGCCTGAACCGAAACCTGACGCCTGAAACCTCGTTTGTTTTAAACCGCTGCCTTACCTTTCGAGCCTGTTCCATAATTGTGCGTCAGACCATTATTCCTGCGATAACGCACTAAGTTAGTGCCTTTTGATGCCCCGTAATACCTATCTGCTATTCAAGCTTCCTGCTTATAACTCATAACTGACTGAGCGAACTAAAAGTGTTCCAGCATGGAACATTTTTTGTATATATGTGCATTGTTGATGCATGGAGCGTCCCGTTGAATGCACATAAACGATGCCGACCTGAGTCGGTTTTCGGGCGGGGCGCTTCTAATGAATAAAACAGACGGGAGCCTGATAACCGTGGAAGATGCAGTAGCAATGACCAGTGCAGTTGAGACGCTGTTGAGCAGCACGAATACCTTTTTCCTGTTGCTGGGCGCGATCATGGTGCTGGCGATGCACGCCGGCTTTGCGTTCCTGGAGGTGGGAACTGTTCGTCATAAAAACCAGGTGAATGCGCTGGTGAAAATCATGACGGACTTTGGCGTATCAACGCTGGCGTATTTCTTTGTTGGTTACACAGTGGCGTACCAATCCAATTTCTTTGCCAGCGCAACGGTGCTCACAGAGACAAACGGCTACGAACTGGTCAAGTTTTTCTTTTTGCTCACGTTTGCTGCAGCCATTCCCGCGATAGTGTCGGGCGGTATCGCCGAACGTGCGCGGTTTTACCCCATGCTGGCGGCCTCTTCGCTGATCGTCGCGTTTGTGTATCCGTTTTTCGAGGGCATTGTCTGGAACGGAAACTACGGCTTTCAGGCGTGGCTTGAAGCTGTATTCGGGTTCGGTTTTCATGATTTTGCGGGCTCCGTTGTGGTTCATGCGGTCGGCGGCTGGATTGCGCTGGCGGCAGTACTGGTGCTGGGTGCGCGTCGCGGCCGTTACCGCAACGGGCGCGTGGTCGCGTTTGCGCCGTCCAATATCCCGTTTCTGGCGCTGGGTGCCTGGATTCTCACGGTTGGCTGGTTCGGTTTTAACGTGATGTCAGCACAAACGCTCGACGGCATCAGTGGTCTGGTGGCGGTCAACAGCCTCATGGCGATGGTGGGCGGTATTGTGGTGTCTATGCTTGTGGGCAGAAAGGATCCCGGGTTTATTCACAACGGGCCGCTTGCCGGTCTTGTTGCGGTGTGCGCTGGATCAGATCTGATGCATCCGATTGGTGCTCTGGTGACCGGCGGTGTCGCGGGTGCTCTGTTCGTGTACCTGTTCGAATGGGCCCAGAATCGGGTTACCCGACTGGACGATGTTCTCGGTGTTTGGCCTTTGCACGGTATTTGCGGCGTCTGGGGTGGTATTGCGGCTGGTATTTTCGGTCAAAGCGCATTGGGCGGGCTCGGTGGTGTCAGTTTTGGTGCTCAGGTTGTGGGTTCACTGGCGGGCGTGGTGATTGCGTTTGTGGGGGGGCTGATTGTTTACGGCCTGGTCAATGCCATCAGCGCGATTCGAATGACTGAAGAAGATGAGTTTGAGGGTGCAGACCTCAGCATCCATCGCATCGCGTCAACATCTATGGATAAGTAGTTCGTGTTTCGGTACTGATAGATAAGGCTGCGTTGGAAAAGCGCCCGGGGATATCTTGGGCGCTTTTTTTATGGAATATTGAACATGATTTTGATGCGGGCGCGCAGAAAATGTGCAGATGTCGCGCCTGTTGAAATATCGGATTAAACAGGTAGGGGAGCGGATTTCTTGACAAGCCTGATAGTCAAACGTATGTTTTAAACAAATGTTTGCTCAATTGTCACTGGCGTACTGTTATGGCCCAATCCGATACCGTAGATCGCATTCTTGATGCGGCTGAAGAGCTTTTCGCAGAGCGGGGCTTTTCCGAGACGTCACTGCGCATGATCACAAGCAAGGCTAACGTGAACCTCGCGGCAGTCAATTACCATTTTGGCTCAAAGAACGCGTTGATTCACGCAGTGTTTGCTCGCTTCCTGACGCCTTTTTCAGCAACGCTCGAGAAAGCCTTTGATGAACTTGAGCTCAAGTGTGCCGGTAAACCTGCGACACTGGATCAGACGTTGTGGGCGCTGACCGAGAGTGCGGTGCGTATGCCGCATCGTAATGAAAAGGGCATTTCCATTTTCATGCGTCTGCTCGGTCTTGCCTATACCCAGTCACAAGGGCATTTGCGCAAGTTTCTGGAGCAGGAATACAGCGAGCCATTTGGCCGTTTTATGCGCTTGCTTAAAGATGCCTCACCCCACATGACGGCAGTGGATCGATACTGGCGCATTCAGTTCATGCTGGGAGCGACCGCGTTTACGATGTCCAGTAGTGACGCCCTGAGAGAAATACTCGAAAACAAGTTGGGTGTGGATACCACTGTTCAGGAAATTGCGGCACGTCTGGTACCGTTCCTGGCAGCGGGGCTTCAGGCACCTGATCCTGTTGCCATGTCCCGGACGGCCTGAGCTGTCCAGCGCTTGCCCTCGCCGTGGTTAACGGCCGGCCACCGATAACCCTTATGTAACCCCGGGATTTTCCCCGGGACGACCCCTGCTTCTGTGTTTGCCTGCCTGTTGTTGACTCGGGTAATCTGTGCCCCGCTAACGTATGATTGGCGGTCTTTGCAGATACCGCCCGGGGTTTCCCAAGTGCTACCAACGGAACATATAGACATCAGTCTCGATCGCCAGCAGTTGATTGCTTATGCTGCTGATGGTTCGGAAACGACGTTTGCCATATCAACAGCGCTTAATGGCGCGGGCGAACAGAACGGGTCGGGCTGCACGCCACTGGGGCGTCATTACATCCGCGCCAGAATTGGCGAAGGTGAGATGCCCGGGGCGGTCTTTATCGGCCGTCGTCCAACGGGCGAGATCTACACTCCGGAACTGGGTAAGTCCTCCCCGAACAGGGACTGGATTCTGTCTCGCATTCTCTGGCTCTGTGGTTTGGAGCCGGGTGTAAACCGCGGCGGGGATGTGGATTCAATGCGACGTTATATCTACATTCACGGGACGCCGGATTCGGAGCCAATGGGTGTGCCGCTGTCCCACGGATGCATCCGGATGCGCATGGATGAGGTGATTGTTCTCTTTGATAGTGTGGGAACGGGCGTCTCCGTAGACATCAATCGATAGAAATACCCCCGGTTAGCAGAGGGTTCAATTCGGCGAGATGCCGATTTGCAGGTCCAATTCTTTAGATGCCATGTGCCATCGCTTGTGGCGAGTTAAACAGTCGTTGTTTCAGGAGAAATGGTTTGGAGCAAACACCAGATAAGATCGATAGCTGGATCCAGAATTTCAATCTCTTGTCTCTTGAATGGAGAGTGGCGCTTGCGATCTTTGCGATGGTCCTGCTCACCGCACTGGTGGCCTTCATCGTCAGTCGGATCGTTTACGCGCTGGAACGCAAGTTTAATCGCACTAACAACCTCTGGGATGACGCCTTCCTGCACGCACTTCGCAAACCCGCAGTCGGGTTTGTCTGGTTGCAGGGCGTCTACTGGGCTGCCGAAATTGCTTATAAATATTCGGAAGCGGAGGTGTTCAAGGCGAACGATACCATCCTGAAACTCGGGCTAATCTGGATTCTGGTCTGGGTGCTCCTGCGCTTTGTGAAGCAGGCTGAAGGCATACTGGCGTCGCCTGCCAAAATGAAGCAGCCGATGGATTACACAACGGTGCTGGCAGTGAGCAAGCTGGCACGGTCGGCTGTGGTCATTACCGCTGCGCTCATCGTCATGCAGACGCTTGGCTACAGTATTTCCGGCGTTCTGGCTTTTGGTGGTATCGGTGGTATTGCCATCGGTTTTGCTGCCAAGGACTTGCTGGCCAACTTCTTTGGCGGCTTGATGGTCTATCTGGACCGGCCGTTCAAAGTGGGTGATTGGGTGCGCTCGCCTGATCAGGAAATTGAAGGCACGGTTGAGCATATTGGCTGGCGTCTGACTACCATTCGAACGTTCGACAAACGCCCGTTATATGTCCCGAATGCGGTGTTTACCAGTATCTCTGTTGAAAACCCCTCACGCATGACCAATCGCCGAATCAGCGAAACCATCGGGATCCGTTACGTGGATGTCGGCGACATGGGGTCGATTGTTCATGACATTCGGGAAATGCTGGAAAATCATGAGGAAATTGATGCCCAGCAAACGCTTATCGTCAATTTCCTGGGGTTTCATGAGTCGTCCCTGGAGATCATGATTTACTCATTCACCAAGACTGTCGAGTGGGTGAAATACCATGCGATAAAGCAGGACGTGCTGCTGCAGATCAGTGAAATTATCGCGAGTTACGGTGCTGAGATCGCCTTCCCGACCCGCACTCTGCATTTGGCGGATGCTGTTCGGCTAGAGAAGGGGGGTGCCTCGAACGATGCCCAGGAGAGCGCTGAAAACGACAGTGGCGAAGACGATAGTCGCGACAGCGAAGATAACAACGAAAGGCAGCAGGAAGCCCGTACAGAAAAGGGCGGTGACGAGAGTGATAGTCAGGATGGCGAAGAGCGCCCCAACTATCATGACGACGGCGACAAGCTTTCCGATTACAAGGCAAAAACCAAGGCAAATCGGACCACATACGGAGATGCCGACTGATGGCGCACGATACCCCGGTTAACACGACCCTGATTGGTATTATTGGTGGTACCGGCTTGACCGAACTCGAAGGACTGGAAATTACGGGCGAGCAGGTTATTGAAACGCCGTGGGGGATGCCGTCAGCTCCGTTGGTTAGCGGTAAGTTGGGCGGTGTGCCTGTTGTGTTCCTTGCTCGCCATGGTAATCCCCACCGGTATCCGCCGCATCAGGTGAACTACCGTGCCAATATCTGGGCGCTCAAGCACGCAGGTGCTACTGCCATTGTCGGGGTGAATGCTGTTGGGGGGATTCACGCAGCCATGGGGCCTGCCCAGATCGTAATACCAGATCAGCTAATCGATTACACCTGGGGCAGAGGGCATACGTTCTTCGAGTCCGTTGTGGATGCCGAACTGGAGCATGTTACCCATATTGATTTTACCCATCCCTATACAGAGACGCTTCGCAGCGCCCTGAAAGCGGCCGCTCAAGATGAACGGGTGTCTTGCGTCGATTTTGGTGTGTACGCCGCGACACAGGGGCCTCGACTCGAAACGGCGGCCGAGGTGGCACGCATGGAGCGAGACGGCTGCCATCTGATCGGCATGACCGGTATGCCGGAGGCCGCACTGGCGGCGGAACTTGAAATTGATTATGCCTGTCTGGCACTGGTGGTGAACTGGGCGGCAGGTAAGTCGGATCACATCATTACGATGGATGAAATTCAGGCGGCAATTGACGAAGGGATGTCGGGTGTCCGGGCCATGCTGGCCCGGTTCATTGCATCGTAAAGGCCTGCACTTGCGATGCAGGTGTAGGAATCAGTTGCTTTTGAGTGGCTGAAAGTAAACCAGCAAACCGATTGTCGGGGAGTCCAGATAATGGATCTCGCCGCTGCGCATGCGACGGGTTTCGTGTAACCAGGTCAGCAGCTGGGCCTTGTCGCTCGCCGTTGCCGTTGTTAGCGGAGCATCTGCAGCGCCAGTCTGGGCGGCCATGTACGGGCTGTTGCTCGCGTCGCTGCCTGTTTGGTTGGTATCTGCAGGCGGCTTGGACGCGGTGGCCGCTTGCCAGTTGTTCAGGTGTGCGGTGACGTGCAGGTAGCGCAACCGGTCGACATTGATATAGCCCTCTATCTGGCGCTTGTCGCTGCCCGGTATCAGATCGCCTACCGAAACGCGTAAAGGCTGGCCCTTGTAGTTGGGGGGGAATGACTGAACCCAGCCCTTCGCCATCAATACCTTGAAGCGACCGCTATTTTCCAGTCGAGCAGCCGAGCTCCGCAGGTACAGACCGCTACGGGGGACCAGTTGCATGCTGGTATTGGCTTGGCCGTTACCGTCCACAACCCACAGCATCTTGTCTGCATTTACCGGAGATTCGGGTTGGCGGGTTTCCATTTGCTCATCAATGCCCGAATCCGCAGCGAGACGCTCGAACAATACAAACTCGGCACGGTATAAGTCGGCTGCCCAGGCCTGAGGGGCGGCGGCGCTGAATGAAATGCCCAGAACAGCCAGGGCCAACCATCGATTCCACACTTTATTTAACACTCTGTACTCCCGTTTGTAGGCCTGCGTAGCGGGCCAAAGGCGGCATTCAGATGGCCTTCACTCAAGCGGACTTTTTCTGCTCCAGTTCGCTCAGCATGTCGGCAACGCCGGCCAGTTTACCATCGGTCGTGGTGTCCTTCAGCTTGAAGCGGAAGGTATTTGCACCCTCGAGTTTATAGGATTGGGGCGCTTGCTGAACTTTCTGGACAAGAATTAACGGGTCAACGGATGTGGTATTGCCGAATTCCAGTCGCCCCCATTCATTGCCGGCATCGATTTTCTGGATACCCAACAGATCAGCGCGAATGCGTAACTGCGTTTGCCTGATGAGGTTTTTGGCCTGATCAGGCAGCAGACCGAAGCGGTCGATCATCTCGACCTGGAGTTCTTTCAGTTCATCCTGATTTTTGGCGCTCGCAATGCGCTTGTACAGCATCAGGCGATTGTGGACGTCCGGCAGATAATCGTCCGGAATCAGCGCGGGAATGCGCAGGTTGATCTCGGTGCCGTGACTCAACGGCAGTTCAGCGTTGGGTGTGCGGCCATCGCGGATGGCTTTGACCGCTTCGTCCAGTAGATCCATGTAGAGGGTAAAGCCGATACTCTCAATCTGGCCGCTTTGCTCTTCACCGAGCAATTCACCGGCGCCGCGAATTTCCATGTCCTGGGTGGCCAGCATAAAGCCGGCACCCAGATCCTGCGCGCCCGAAATGGCTTCCAGCCGCTTCTCGGCATCCTTGCTAATGCTTTTGGGTGGCGGAGTCAGCAGATAGGCATATGCCTGATGGTGAGAGCGGCCGACACGGCCTCGCAGCTGGTGTAGTTGGGCGAGGCCGAACTTGTCCGCCCGTTCGATAATAATGGTATTGGCGCTCGGGATGTCGATGCCGGTCTCGATGATGGTGGAGCACACCAATACATTGAAGCGTTTGTGGTAGAAGTCCGACATGATCTGTTCCAGCTCACGTTCGCGCATTTGACCGTGCGCTACACCTACCCGTGCTTCCGGGATGAGCTCCCGCAGATCTGCCGCAGCTTTTTCAATAGAGCTGACCTCGTTGTGCAGGAAGTACACCTGACCGCCCCGCAGAATCTCACGCAGGACCGCTTCCTTCACCATCGCGTCCTCTCGCTGACGGACAAAGGTCTTGACCGAGAGCCGGCGAGCCGGCGGGGTGGCGATAATCGACAGGTCACGCAGATGCCCCATTGCCATGTTGAGCGTTCGGGGGATGGGGGTGGCCGTCAGCGTCAGCATATCGACCTCGGCCCGCAAGGCCTTTAGCTTTTCCTTTTGCTGGACGCCAAACCGGTGTTCCTCATCAATGATGACCAGCCCCAGGTTCTTGAACCGGACATCGCTCTGAATCAGTTTGTGAGTGCCAATCACGATATCGGCCTTTCCGGCGTTCGCGTTTTCGAGTGTTTGGCTGGTTTGCTTGCTGCTTCTGAAGCGACTCAGCAACTCGACGTTAACGGCGGTATCAGCAAAGCGGTCCCGGAAGGATTCATAATGTTGCTGGGCTAGCAGGGTTGTAGGGACCAGCACGGCAACCTGCTTGCCGGAAAAAGTCGCGATAAACGCAGCCCGCATGGCGACTTCGGTTTTGCCGAAGCCCACGTCGCCACACACCAGTCGGTCCATCGGTTGTTCGCTGGTCATGTCCTCGAGGACCGCTTCAATGGCGACCTGTTGATCCGGCGTTTCCTCGAAAGGGAAACCAGCGGAGAATGCGCGGTAGGCCTCGCCGGGATGTTCAAACACAAACCCTTTGCGGGCTTCCCTGCGTGCGTATACGTCGAGCAGTTCTGCTGCGGTGTCGCGGATTTTCTCTAGCGCTTTCTGCTTCGCCTGGCTCCAGCGATCGGTGCCCAACTTGTGCAGCGGCGCCAGCTCATTGTCGGTACCTGCATAACGAGAGATCAGGTGGAGGCTGGCAACCGGGACGTATAGCTTTGCATTGTTGGCGTATTCGAGAGTCAGAAACTCCTCGGCATTGTCGTTATCAACGGCAATGGTCTGGAGGCCCTGATAGCGCCCGACACCGTGATCGATGTGAACCACTGGCGAGCCAATACGCAGTTCGGAAAGATCACGGTAGCCGGCGTCATTGAGTTCGGTAGGCTTCTCCCTTCGACGCTGCTGCAGCACCCGCTCGCCGTAGAGCTCTGTTTCGGTGATCAGCGCGATCCGGTGCGCGTTCATCTGAAGCCCGGCTTCCAGCGGTGCCACAGTAATCGCCAGAGGGGTGTCGCTCGCCACAAACGCTTCCCAGCTTTCCGTTGGCGTCGGCCGGACACCGAACTCGGTCAGATTATCAATCAGCGCCTCGCGCCGGCCTGCGGACTCGACGCACAGCAATATCCGGCCGCCGAAGTCCGAGACAAACGCTTTCAGGCGTCTTGCCGGATCGCTGGCTTTACCGTCAATGGCAATTGCGGGCAGTGGCTGGGTATCGCACGTTGTTTCTCGCGCTCCGGCGTCGACCGGATCGGCGTGAACGGTTACCCGCGGAAACTGCTTGATCTGGCCGAAGCACTCTTCCTTCGCCATAAACAACAGGCGCGGCTCCAGGATGGGGCGCATCAGGTCGTGGCGTCGATCCTCGTAACGCAGCTCGGCTTCCTCGCGAGCGTGATCAATGGCATCTTCCAGGCCCGCGGAGGTGAAGACGCGGGTCTGTGCAGGGAGGTAGTCAAACAGGGTCGCTGTATCATCGAAAAACAGCGGCAGGTAATACTCAATGCCCGGTGGTGTGATTCCCTGGCTGACATCCCGGTAGATAGGGGCATCCTTGTCGGCCCGAGGGAAGTGCTCGAACCAGCGGTTACGAAAGGCTGAACGCGCTTCTTTATGCCAGGGGAATTCGTTGGCAGGCAGGAGTTCGATCCGCTCAATACGATCAATCGAGCGCTGGGATTCGGGATCGAAAGTTCTCAGTGTCTCGATTTCATTGTCAAACAGGTCGATGCGATAGGGCAGAGTGGCGCCCATCGGGAAGATATCGAGAATCGCCCCGCGCACGGCGTACTCGCCATGCTCATAGACGTTCTCGGCATGGCGATAACCGGCGGATTCCAGCTGGTGGCGCCAGGTTGCAATGTCCAGGGTTTGACCGATTTCCAGTAGCAGCGTATTGCCTTGCAGGAACGATGGTGGTGCCAGGCGGTGCAACAGAGTTCTGGCGGGCACGACGAGCAGGCCGCGTTGCGTGCGTGGTAGCCGATGAAGTGTCCTGATGCGTCGGGAAATAATGTCCTGGTGGGGCGAGAACATATCGTACGGCAGGGTTTCCCAGTCCGGCAGCGACAGCAGTTCCAGCCCCTGCGAAGCGGTCGCTGCCAGATCGTCGTCCGATGGCAGGCCGAGAAAGAAGCGCAGCGCCTGTTCCAGGCGGATCGCTTCATCCGTGGAGGTGGTGATAATCAGGGTCAGGCCGGCGTGTGTCTGCGCGGCTTCACAGATCGCCAACGCCTGGCTGCTGCCATGCAGGCCACTCCAGATGTTGTGGTCTGAAGGGCGTTCGGGCATTGCCGGAGCGATAAGGAAGCGGTCTGCAGCGGCCTGGGTCATGACGTATACGCAATCCTGAGTCGATTAAGTGTGCCGGCTTTCACGTCCCGCGGGGCGGTGTGCCGACTGGCTTCGTTAAGCTAAATGGTCGGTCATTCTAACGGTCGTGTTATGCGCTGTCATGACGCGTTCACGTTAAGTCCACGCAATGGGCTTGTTCCGGCGTTTTTTAAATTGGATAATAAGCGCCCATTTTATCGGGGCGGCCGAGTATCTGGCGTCCGCCAATCCAGAGCTAACTTTAGAGGTTTACGCGTGAGTCACGAACAGATGAACGAGCACCTGTCCGACTGGACCAAGCGAGAATCAATTGCCGAGGCAATGATTCCCCTGATCGGCCGCCTGTACCGGAAGAACAACGTGGTTACTTCAGTGTACGGCCGGGCGATCATTAACCAGTCTGTGATCGGTATCCTCCGCGCTCACCGGTTTGTGCGCCAGGTCGAGAACAGTGAATTGTCAGTGTGCGATACATTGCCGCTGCTGGAGGCGTTGGACCGGTTGGATCTGGGGCGCGCTCATATCGACATCGGCAAGCTGACCGTCCGTTTCATGGAGCAGGGTGGCGACCGCACTGTCGAGCAATTCCTGCGTGATGAAATCCCTGATGTGATTGGCAAGCATTCTGAAGAATCTCAGGAAGACGCAGAAAACGGCACCAAGGATATCGTGCTTTACGGTTTTGGTCGTATCGGCCGCTTGCTGGCGCGTATCCTGGTTGAGAAAGCCGGCGGCGGAAACAACCTGCGCCTGCGTGCCATCGTTGTGCGCCAGGGTGGCGCTGACAATGATCTGGAAAAGCGTGCCAGTTTGCTGCGTCGCGATTCCGTTCATGGTCCTTTCAACGGTTCCATCACGGTTGACGAGGAAAACTGCGCTCTGATTGCCAATGGTAACTTTATCAAGGTGATCTACTCCGATGGGCCGGACAAGGTTAACTACAACGATTACGGCATCAACAATGCGATCGTGATCGACAACACGGGTAAGTGGCGTGACGAAGAGGGTCTTGGCCTTCATCTGAAGTCCAAAGGTGTGTCACGGGTTCTGTTGACGGCGCCGGGCAAGGGCAATATCAAGAACATCGTTTACGGGATCAACAACGGTGAAATCACCAATGACGACCGTATCCTGTCAGCGGCCTCTTGTACGACTAATGCTATCACCCCAGTGTTGAAAGCTATCCATGATGAATTCAGCATTATCGACGGTCACGTAGAGACCGTTCACTCCTACACCAATGACCAGAACCTGATCGACAACTACCACAAGGGGCAGCGTCGCGGACGCAGCGCGCCACTGAACATGGTAATTACCGAGACAGGTGCTGCGAAAGCCGTCGCCAAAGCGCTGCCTGAACTGAAGGGTAAGTTGAGCGGTAACGCGATTCGAGTTCCGACGCCGAACGTCTCCATGGCAATCCTGAACCTGAACCTGGAAAAGGATGTCAATGTCGAGGCTGTTAACGATTACCTGCGCGAGATGGCGCTGCACTCCGAGTTGCAGAAGCAGATCGATTTCGTGAACTCACCGGAGGTGGTGTCTACCGACTTCGTGGGCTCCCGACATGCTGGCATCGTTGATGCGCAGGCGACGATCGCAAACGGCAAGCGCCTGATCCTCTATGTTTGGTATGACAACGAAGCGGGATACAGTGCGCAGGTTATTCGCGTGGTCAATCAGATGGCTGGCGTGAACTACCCGATCTATCCGGCACGAGTTCGCTAAAATACCGACCTGGGCCGTGCTCCGGTCTGGTCGATTCAAAAAACGCCCCGCTGGCCTGAGTGCTTGCGGGGCGTTTTTTTTGGTGTTTTCGAAGGATAGCCGCTATCGTCATGCTCAGGCGTCTACGCATAAAGTATCCGTTGTGCTGGTGGAAATAAAACGCCTGACTCTCTATAATTGGCGCGATTTTAGGTGCGTCTGATTGCCAATATTTTAACTTGCCATTACGTCCGGATTTCCATCAGTTGCCTGATAACGCCGGTCTTGAGGTTATTTTCTTTTGATTTCGGTAATGGTTGAAGTAATACGTCAGACGTAAAAAACCGACTGAAAGTTTCTGATGATTGGATGAGGCTAATGATCAAGATCAAAAAAGGCCTGGATCTTCCCATCAGCGGCGCTCCTGAGCAAAAGATTACCGAAGCCAACCCTGTGCGCAACGTAGCGCTCATCGGATTTGACTATAACGGTATGAAGCCGACCATGGCGGTTCAGGAAGGAGAGCGCGTCAAGCGCGGCTCGCTGCTGTTTACGGATAAGAAGACCGAGGGTGTACGCTATACCTCACCGGCCGCCGGTGTTGTTAAAGTCATTAACCGCGGTGAGCGCCGTGTGTTTCAGTCTGTCGTGATCGAGATGGACGATCAGGATGACGCCGAAACTTTCGCCCGCTACGAGGCCTCACAGCTTGCGTCGCTGGAACGCCAGCAGGTGGTGGATAACCTGGTCGAGTCTGGTCTGTGGACGCTGTTCAAAACGCGCCCTTACAGCAAAGTCCCTGCGATCGACACTGCGCCTCACTCAATATTTGTATCGGTTATGGATACAAACCCGCTGGCCGCTGATCCCACCGTTATCATCAAAGATGATCCTGCGTCGTTCGAGAACGGCCTCGCTGTTATCGCCAAATTGACCAATGGCAAGGTGTTTGTCTGCGGCAAGCCGGAGTCGGGCGTTTCAGTACCCAAGGTTGAACAGATCGAAGTGCAACAGTTCGATGGCGTTCATCCTGCCGGTAACACGGGCACTCATATCCACTACCTTGATCCGGTTGGAGGTGACAAGGTTGTCTGGTCTATTGGCTATCAGGATGTGATGGCAATTGGGCGCCTGTTTGTCACTGGTGAAGTGCCGGCTGAGCGCATTGTTGCCATTGCAGGCCCGAAAGCGACCAAGCCTCGCCTGGTCCGCACTCGTGTGGGTGCGAATCTGGACGAGTTGCTCAAAGGCGAGTTTGATTCTGCAACCGATGTCAGAGCGATTTCGGGCTCCGTCTTCGGTGGCCGGACTGGCCGCGGGCCGTGCGCGTATCTGGGGCGTTTTGCCAACCAGATCAGTCTGCTCGAAGAGGGTAATGAGCGCGAATTTATGGGTTGGCTGTCGCCGGGTACCCGCAAGTTCTCCAAGCTGAATATCTACCTGTCAAAGCTGGCTGCCGGTAAGTTGTTTGATTTCACAACAACCACCAACGGTAGTGAGCGGGCGATGGTGCCAGTAGGGTCCTATGAAGAAGTGATGCCGCTGGATATCCTGCCGACTCAATTGCTGCGTTCGCTGATCGTGGGCGATACCGAAATGGCGCAGAAGCTGGGTTGCATGGAGCTGGACGAAGAAGATCTGGCATTGTGCACCTTTGTTTGCCCTGGTAAGTACGAGTACGGCCCCATTCTCCGTCAGAACCTGACCCGCATTGAGATCGAGGGCTAATCGCATGGCATTGAAAGAGTTCCTCCATGGTATCGAGCACCACTTTGAAAAAGGTGGCAAGTACGAGCGCTGGTATGCGTTGTACGAAGCGGTCGATACAATTTTCTACACACCGGGCAAGGTAACGTCCACGACTGCTCATGTGCGCGATGGTGTAGACCTGAAGCGCATTATGATCACAGTCTGGCTTTGCGTTTGGCCGGCGATGTTCTTTGGTATGTGGAATATTGGCTATCAGGCCAATAACTTCCTGCTCAGCAATCCGGATGCCCTGATGGGCGACGGTGGTCTGCGCACTGCCTTTATTTCTGCACTGGCAGGTAATGATCCCGGTAGCATCTGGGACAATATGATTTACGGTGCAGCCTACTTCGTTCCGGTCTATGCGGTGACATTCATCGTGGGGGGCTTCTGGGAAGTCCTGTTTGCCACGGTGCGTCGTCATGAGGTTAACGAGGGTTTCTTCGTCACATCCATCCTGTTTGCTCTTATCTGCCCACCGACCATTCCACTGTGGCAGGTGGCTCTGGGTATTACCTTTGGTGTGGTGATTGGCAAGGAAGTATTCGGCGGTACTGGCAAGAACTTCCTGAACCCGGCACTGAGTGGTCGTGCATTTCTTTATTTTGCCTATCCTGCGCAAATGTCAGGGGATACAGTCTGGACAGCGATCGATGGTTTCAGCGGTGCAACGCCACTGGGTGAAGCGGCCGTTGCTGGCCTGGAAGTTGTTCAGCAGTCCGTCAGCTGGACTTCGGCATTCCTGGGCACGATTCAGGGGTCTATCGGTGAAACCTCCACACTGGCCATTCTGATCGGCGGCGGTGTGCTGCTGATGATGAAGATCGCCTCCTACCGCATCGTGGGTGGTGTGATGATTGGCATGATTGCGACATCGTTGCTGATGAACGCAATCGGCTCTGAGTCCAACCCCATGTTTGCTGTGCCTCCGCACTGGCACCTGGTTCTGGGTGGCTTCGCGTTCGGCATGATGTTCATGGCGACAGATCCCGTATCGTCGGCCATGACCAACACCGGCAAGTGGACGTTCGGTATCCTTGTTGGCCTTATGACGGTACTTATCCGTGTGGTTAACCCGGCCTTCCCGGAAGGGATCATGCTGGCGATTCTGTTCGGCAACCTGTTTGCGCCGCTGATGGATCATTTCGTCGTGCAGGCCAATATCAAACGGAGGCTCGCTCGTGGCTAAACGCAAAGAGACTGCTCTTAGAACACTTACTGTCGCGCTTGCATTGTGCATCGTCTGTTCAGTGGTGGTGTCTGCGGCTGCCGTTATTCTCAAGCCGGCCCAGGTCACTAACCGCAACCTGGACATGAAAACCAACATCCTTGCGGCAGCCGGGATGCTTGAGCCGGGTGCTACGGCAGATGATATTGAACATGAATTCCAGCGTTTTGAAGTAAAGCTGGTTGATCTGAAAACCGGCGAATATGTCGATCCTGCAAGCGTTCAGGCAAAGGACGCGATGAGCTACGATCAACGTCGTGCTGCTGCGGATCCGGCGCTATCAGAGAAATTGAACTCCTCGAATGATCCTGCGGGTATCAAGCGCCAGGCCAATGTGGCCAAGGTGTTCGTGCTGGAAAAGGACGGCGAGCTTCAGCGCGTTGTCCTACCGATCCACGGATATGGCCTCTGGTCCACGTTGTACGGGTTCGTTTCGCTTAAGGGAGATGCCAATACCATTGAAGGTCTGGGCTTTTACTCTCACGCCGAAACACCGGGGCTCGGTGGTGAAGTCGATAATCCAAAGTGGAAAAGCCAGTGGCCTGATAAAAAGGTCTATGGTGAAGACAAGAGCGAACCGATGATTCAGCTGGTCAAGGGTGGCGTAGATGCCAGCGCCCCCAACAGTGAGCACAAGGTTGATGCGCTTTCGGGCGCGACGCTGACCAGTCGCGGTGTACAGCATCTGGTTAACTTCTGGATGGGTGAGCGTGGCTTCGCACCGTACCTCAATAAACTTCGTGAAGGGGAGGTCTGATCGTGGCTGAAGTGACTGCCAAGCAGGTTCTTTTCGAACCGATTTTCAATAATAACCCTATCGCCCTGCAGATCCTCGGTATCTGTTCGGCGCTGGCGGTAACCAGCAGCCTGAACGTCACACTGGTTATGTGTGCGTCGGTCATTGCGGTAACCGCTTTCTCCAGCATGTTTGTCTCGGTGGTGCGCTCCCAGATCCCGAACAGCATCCGGATCATCGTTCAGATGACGATTATCGCGTCACTGGTTATCGTGGTGGACCAGATTCTGAAAGCGTTTGCCTACGAAATCAGTAAGCAGCTTTCGGTATTTGTTGGCCTGATCATCACCAACTGTATTGTAATGGGCCGTGCAGAAGGCTTTGCAATGCAGAACGGACCGGTGCTCAGTTTCCTTGACGGTGTGGGTAACGGGCTGGGCTACTCGATCATGTTGATCGTCATTGCCTTTTTCCGTGAATTGCTGGGCTCGGGTTCGCTATTCGGCATTACCCTGATGCCGGTCGTCAATGACGGCGGTTGGTACCAGCCAAATGGCTTGATGCTGCTTCCGCCGAGTGCCTTTTTCATCATCGGCTTGTCGATCTGGGGCCTGCGTGCCTGGAAAGGCGATCAGGTTGAAGAGGCTGATTACAAAATGTCCCGCCACAAGACCCGGGAGGCGTTCTGATGGAACACTATATCAGTCTGATCCTGAAGGCCGTGTTTGTTGAAAACATGGCGCTGGCGTTCTTCCTGGGGATGTGTACCTTCCTGGCGATTTCCAAGAAGATTGAAGCCGCTATTGGTCTGGGTATCGCGGTAGTCGTGGTACTGACAGTCACTGTGCCGGTGAACAACCTGATCTATAACGGCCTGCTGCGTGAGGGGGCGCTGGCCTGGGCTGGTTTGCCTGAAGTTGATCTCAGCTTCCTTGGCCTGCTGACCTATATCGGCGTAATCGCGGCGATCGTTCAGATCATGGAAATGGTACTGGACAAGTATATCCCTGCGCTCTATGCCGCTTTGGGCGTGTTTCTGCCACTGATCACGGTTAACTGCGCGATCATGGGTGCGTCACTGTTCATGGTTGAGCGGGACTACACTTTTGGTGAAAGTCTTGTTTATGGTTTTGGTGCTGGTCTTGGCTGGGCGCTGGCAATTGTCGCGCTGGCGGGTATCCGGGAAAAGCTGAAGTACAGCGATGTGCCTGAAGGCCTGCGTGGCCTGGGTATTACCTTTATCACGGTTGGCCTGATGTCGCTGGGCTTTATGTCTTTCTCCGGGATTTCACTGTAAATCAACCGGACCACGGTAATTAACGATTAAGGCGAGACCATGAATACAGAAATTATTCTCGGCGTGGTCATGTTTACCGTCATCGTGCTTGCGCTCGTGGCGGTGATTCTGGCAGCGCGTTCACGGCTGGTAAGTACCGGCGCAGTAACGATTGAGATCAATGACGATCCTGAGCATACGGTGTCCACTGAAGCGGGCGGCAAATTGCTCAATACATTGGCGGGCAACGGCATCTTCCTGTCGTCGGCCTGCGGTGGCGGCGGTACCTGCGCCCAGTGCAAGTGCAAAGTGCTTGATGGCGGCGGCTCAATGCTGGCGACTGAAAAAACCCACTTCACCAACCGTGAAGAGCGGGAAGGCTGGCGCTTGTCATGTCAGGTGCCGGTTAAACAGGACATGAAAATCGAAGTGCCGGAAGAGTTCTTCGGCGTCAAGAAATGGGAATGTACTGTCAAGTCCAACCATAACGTCGCGACCTTCATCAAGGAGCTGGTACTTGAGCTTCCTGAGGGTGAAGAAGTTGACTTCCGCGCAGGCGGTTATGTTCAGCTGGAATGCCCCGAATACGATATCGATTACAAGAACTTCGATATCGAAGAGGAGTTCCGCGAAGATTGGGACAAGCACGATCTCTGGCGTTTCAAGGCCGTCAACAAGGAGGAGGTCATCCGTGCCTACTCCATGGCCAACTACCCGGAAGAGAAAGGCGTTCTCAAGTTCAATATCCGTGTGGCGACACCGCCGCCGGGAACTGATCATCCGCCAGGGCTGATGTCCTCCTACGTCTTTAACCTCAAGCCAGGCGACAAGATCACTGTATTCGGTCCGTTTGGTGAATTCTTCGCCAAGAAGACCGAAGCGGAAATGGTGTTTGTGGGTGGTGGTGCCGGTATGGCGCCGATGCGCTCGCACATCTTTGATCAGCTCAAGCGTCTGAACTCGAGCCGGAAAATCAGCTTCTGGTACGGCGCCCGTAGCGTGCGCGAGATGTTCTACGTCGAAGATTTTGATGACCTGGCGAAGGATAATGAGAACTTCGAGTGGCATGTTGCCCTCTCTGATCCACAGCCGAATGACAATTGGGAAGGCCCGACAGGGTTTATCCACAATGTCCTGTACGATCAGTATCTCAAGGACCATCCTGCACCTGAAGATTGCGAGTTCTACATGTGCGGGCCACCGATCATGAACGCATCTGTTATCAAGATGCTGAAAGACATGGGTGTGGAAGACGAAAACATTATGCTGGATGACTTCGGGGGCTAATTTAACCGCATGAAATCCTGCATGATCCGGCCCGCCTTGGTAGTGATGCTGTTCAGCATCGCCGCCCTGGCGGGCTGTTCGTTTCAGCCTGATGAAGAAATCTGGGAAATCAGTGGTCCGGTATTCGGTACTCAATACCACGTAAAGGTGGTGATGTCTGACGACAAGGAGCGAATGGAGGCGATCGCCGGCGGGATTATCGATGAGCTGGAAGACGTAGATGCATCAATGTCGACCTGGCGTGATGATTCGGAACTTTCCCGTTTTAATCAGCACGCCGATGGTGACCGTTGGTTCCCTGTTTCCGACTCTTTCTACACGGTATTGAAAGAGTCCCGGCGGATCAGTGAACTCAGTGACGGCGCCTTTGATATCACGATTGGTCCGGTTGTGAATCTCTGGGGTTTTGGCCCGGAAGCGCGTCCGGACAAGGTGCCTGACCCGGATTTGCTAGCCAGGAGATTGGCTGAAACCGGCTACCAGAAGCTTGAGTTGCAGACGTCGCCTCATGCTATCCGCTCCCGTGAGAAGCTTTATCTCGATATGTCAGCCATTGCCAAGGGGTTTGGCGTTGATGCGGTTGGCCACTACCTTGAGGCTCAGGGCATCGAGTCGTATCTGGTTGAGATCGGGGGCGAAGTTCGCTCTCGCGGCAAGAAGCCATCAGGCGAAGTCTGGCGGCTTGCGATCGAGAAGCCTGTATCCGAGGCTGAAACGGTACAAAGCATTGTCGCATTGGAGAATAAATCCATGGCGACGTCCGGCGACTATCGGAACTATTACGAATCGAACGGCAAGCGCTATTCCCATACCATTGATCCGTCGACCGGTCGCCCGATTACTCACAAGTTGGCGTCGGTTTCCGTAATTAGCGACGATTGCATGACGGCTGATGCCATGGCGACGGCTTTGAATGTGAAGGGTGAAAAACGCGGCTACGAGTTTGCAGTCAGGCACGATATCGCCGCATACTTTGTTTACAGGAGTGATAAAGGCTTTGAAACGCGCTATACGCCGGCCTTTTCCTCTTATCTGATGCAATAAACGGAGGTACGTTATGGGTACGTTTCTTCTGGTTTTCCTGATAGTCGGTATTCTGCTTGCCGGTATGTCCATTGGCGTACTGATGGGCCGTAAGCCGATCAGTGGTACCTGTGGCGGTATCGGAGCGCTGGGAATGGTTGGCGCCTGCGATATTTGCGGGGGTGATGACAAGAAGTGCGAAGAAGAGAATGAGCGCGTGGCAGCGTTGGCCGCGAAGACTGAGAATGCTGAGTCGCTGGCCTATAACGCCGATAAAGACGCGAGCTGACCCCGTCCACTCTCGCCAGGGAGTTGTGGCCAACTGCATCGCCGGTAGCGTCCCCGCCTGGTAATTACACGATAGTCAATTTGCGACGGAGATAAGGAGTCACTGCGCGTATGGCAGAACATCATTACGACGTTGTCGTCATCGGCGCCGGCCCTGCAGGCGAGGGCGCGGCAATGAACGCGGCCAAGCATGGCAAGCGGGTGGCGGTCGTTGAAGACAAACCCACTGTTGGCGGTAACTGCACACACTGGGGAACCATTCCGTCCAAGGCGCTCAGACATTCCGTCAAACAGATTATTACCTTTAACACCAATGTGATGTTCCGGGATATCGGCGAGCCGCGTTGGTTCTCTTTCCCCCGTGTATTGCAGAACGCTGAAAAGGTCATGGGCAAGCAGGTCAAGCTTCGCACCCAGTTTTACGCCCGCAACCGGGTGGACCTGTACGGCGGACGCGCCTCTTTTCTCGATGCCAACAGGGTAGAGGTAAAAGGCGGTAAAGGTGATGACGTGCTTCATGCCCGAACAGTGGTGATTGCCACTGGCTCTCGCCCTTATTTGCCGCCTGATGTTAACTTTCGACATCACCGGATTTATAACAGCGATTCGATCCTCAAACTGTCCCACACGCCTCGCACGCTGATCATATACGGCGCGGGTGTCATCGGCAGTGAGTATGCTTCGATCTTTGCCGGTCTGGGCGTCAAGGTTGATTTGATTAACCCGGGTAACCGTTTGCTGTCATTCCTGGACGACGAAATTTCTGATGCACTGAGTTATCACCTGCGCAATAACGGTGTTCTGGTTCGTCATAACGAGCAGTACGAATCCGTTGAGGGTGACGATAACGGTGTGATTCTGAGTCTTCAGTCTGGTAAGAAAATCCGTGCCGATGCATTTCTGTGGTGCAACGGGCGCAGCGGTAACACTGACAAGCTGAACCTTGAGAGTGTAGGTCTGGAGCCTAACGGGCGCGGTCAGCTGGCTGTGAATGAGCACTATCAGACCTCGGTTGACGGCATCTACGCTGTTGGTGATGTCATCGGTTGGCCGAGTCTGGCCAGTGCAGCCTATGATCAGGGGCGGTCAGCGTCGTCTGATCTGGTGGGAGATGATTATTTCCGCTATGTGTCGGATGTGCCTACCGGGATCTATACGATTCCGGAGATCAGCTCGGTGGGTAAAACAGAGCGCGAGCTGACGGAAGCAAAAGTGCCTTATGAAGTGGGGCAGGCTTTTTTCAAGGATCTGGCTCGAGCTCAGATTACCGGTGAAGCGGTAGGAATGTTGAAGATACTATTTCATCGCGAAACCCGCCAGATTCTGGGTATTCACTGCTTCGGTGACCAGGCGGCAGAAATTGTTCACATCGGCCAGGCTATTATGAACCAGGAAGGTGAAGCGAATTCACTGAACTATTTCATCAACACGACGTTCAACTACCCAACGATGGCTGAAGCATATCGGGTAGCGGCGTTGAATGGTCTTAACCGTATTTTCTGATCCTCTGGATTTCGCCAGAGCTATGGCAATCGCTTACCTGCAATAAACAATGCCCCGGCACACTCAGTGTGCCGGGGCATTGTTGTTTCTGGCTAACTGACAGGGCTAACGGTTAGCTCGTTGTGGTTGTTCCTGTGATGCTCTCAGGGTCTTTCTCAACGCGCTTGGGCATGCGTGAGCCGGCGATGCCCGGACGGTTGTCAAAGTACATGAGGGTGCTGGTGGGGTAGTCGGTGATGATGCTGTCCACGCCCATTTTTTCCAGTTCGAGCATGTCGTGTATGCGGTTTACCGTCCAGACAGACACATGTAAAGATGCCTTGTGGGCAGCTTCGACGACAGCGGTTGAGCATAGTCGGGAGTTGAGGCAAAGGTAGTCGCAGCCCAGTTTGATGGCGCTTTTTACCGGGTTCGGAAAGCGCTTGTCGAACACAAGGCCGGTTTTCAAGTGACGGTTACGTCGTTTGGCTTCCCTCAGGAACCAGCTGTCTGACGATGTGATGGTAACCCGTTCATGCCAGTGGTTGCGCTGGATCAGCTCCACAAGGCGGTTGCAGAGGATGTTCATCCGCTGCTGCTGATCCGGTTTGACTTCCAGCTGAAGATGCTGGAAATCAGGGCACACGTCGAACACTTCCTGCAACGTGGGTATGCCGCAGGGGCGCGACCATGGCGTTGTGTTCTTGCGGGCATCCAGTTCCGAAAGCGCCTTGGCGGTCATATTGCCAACTTTGCCGCTGACGCCGGTCGTGCGATCAGTTGTGGTGTCATGATTAACGACAGGGATGCCATCGCCTGATAGCAGTATGTCCAGTTCGAAATGTCGGATGCCATTGCTGTAGGCAGCCTTGAAGCCTGGGAGGGTATTCTCGGGAGCTTCGCCTCTGGCACCTCGGTGTCCGTATATAATCATTGCCTGTTAAACCTGTCGCCCTGACGGGAAAAGTGATCTGGTGGTTGCTGGTGTCATTTCGCGGAAGCCCCTGAGCGTGTCCTGCGGAACTCAGCCTTTGGCGCGCTCGTAGATCTGTTCGCGTTTGCGCCAGGTATCATGACACAGCGAAATATCTTCCAGGAAGTAGGGAAGTTCATCCATCAGCAGTGCCTGTGGGCCATCCACAAGCGCTTTCTCCGGTTTCGGGTGGAAATCCACCAATACCATGTTGGCACCTGCGATAACGCCCTGAGCCGTTGCGTGCATGACGTCTGATATGCCATCGGGCGCGAGATCACGGTTACCGACTGAATGCGAAGGATCTACACAAACGGGCATCCGGGTCAGGCGTTTGACCGTCGGTACATGGGCAAAGTCGACCATGTTGCGATGGGGTAGTCCGGCTTCGGTTTTCATGCCCCGAAGGCAGAATATGACGTTGGCATTGCCTTCGCTGGCCAGATATTCCGCCGCGTTCAGAGACTCGTTCAGGGTGATGCCAAAGCCGCGTTTCAGGAGCACCGGGTACTCCCGCTGGCGACCGATAGCTTTCAGTAACTCGAAGTTCTGCGTGTTGCGGGTGCCAACCTGCAGCATAACGCCGGTGGGGCGTCCGAGCTTTTCGAGGCAGGTGTCAATTTCTTCGATGTGGCTCTCATGGGTGATTTCCATGGCGACCACTTTGATGCCGTGTTTGCCGGCATTTTCGAACACATAAGGCAGGCAGGCCTTGCCGTGCCCCTGAAAGGAGTAAGGATTGGTGCGGGGTTTGTAGGCCCCCATCCGGGTGCATACCTGACCGTGTTCGGCCAGTGCCCGCATCATGATATCGACATGCTCGGCATTGTCGACGGCACACAGGCCCGCAAATACGTGCAGGTTATCCTGATCGAAATGCACGCCATTGTAGGTGAAACCGGTCTGGCGTTGTTCGTCATGATGGCGCCCGAGAATCCGGTAGTCGTCAGAGATGCGGATGACCCGTTCAACCGCCGGTAACGCAGCGATTTCTTCCTTGCTGAGCGACTTCGTATCGCCCAACAGGTAGATCTCAGTCAGCTTTTTTTGCGCGCCCTGAATTTCATGAACGCGCAGGGTGACACCCGGCAGGTTTTTCAGGAACTCAAGCGTGTGTTTGTACTCAGGGCTATCGAGCTGGGTATCAGGGTGCAGAATGGCGAGCATGTCGATCTCCTTCAGGAGGAAGTGGACTGCTCAGCGCGGTGCCGGCACTCCATGTATTCACGGTGGTTGAGGTGGAGCAGATCCGCAATCCGGCGAATCAACTGCTCCTCGTACTTGTCGATACGCCCGTCGGCAAAAGCAACTCGCCAGATACTTTCGAGAATCTCGGCTTTGCCCTGCTGATCAAGGTTATCATTCAGCAGCTCGGTAAATTCGTAGAGGGAGGTGGCGTCGTCAGCGATAGCACGGGCATCGGCCACAATCGCTTGTGCTTCTGTATCGGAAACCTGTTTGGATCGCGTTGCGCACTCGGCAATGGTGTCCAGTTCAATATCATCTTCGGATGAGTCAACCCGGGCAAGTTGCACCATGAGTGCCGTCGCAGCAACAGCCAGTTGATTGGCATCGGGTTTTGCGGGGGTTGTCCCGTTGTCCGATCCAAACATCTTCTTCAATACATCAAACATTATCAGGCGACCTTGGCAATTTTTTGTACGCGCAGCTCCAGTTCAACCTGGTCAGCGGCAAACTTGCGAATGCCCTCAGCCAGCTTTTCGGTAGCCATCGCATCTTCATTCATACCCCAGCGGAAATCCCGCTCGGGCAACATCAGCTTTGATTCAGCAGAAGCGGCAGTCTCAGGAGACAGCTGGCGCGCCAGGTCACCCTTATCGTTCTGGAGCTCCTCCAGCAGTGCAGGGCTTATTGTCAGGCGATCGCAACCGGCCAACTGTTCGATTTCACCCGTGTTCCTGAAGCTGGCGCCCATTACAACGGTGTCGTAGTTGTGGGTTTTCAGGTAGTTGTATATGCGGGTGACGGACAGCACGCCCGGGTCTTCTGCTGCCGGGTAGGCGGTTTTGCCGGACTGCTTCAGGTGCCAATCCAGAATCCTGCCAACAAAGGGTGAAATCAGGAAGGCCCCCGCTTCGGCGCAGGCGACTGCCTGGGTAAAAGAAAACAGCAGGGTGAGATTGCAGCGAATACCTTCCTTCTCAAGAATTTCTGCGGCGCGAATACCTTCCCAGGTAGCCGCTATTTTGATCAGCACCCGGCTGGTGTCGACGCCAATCTGGTCATATAGCGTAATCAGGTGGCGCGCTTTGTCGACGGTGGCCTGGGTGTCGAATGACAGCCGTGCGTCCACTTCTGTTGAGACCACGCCGGGGATCAATTCCAGAATTTTCTGCCCTGCCTGAACGGCGAGATAATCAGTGGCATGAGCCAGGGTCTCGATGTCCGAGCCGGACTGTTGTTGAGCATAATTGATAGCCGCATCAAGCATGGGGCGATAGGTTGGCAGGTCAGCCGCTTTCAGTAGCAACGAGGGGTTGGTTGTCGCATCGACCGGGCGCCACTGGGCAATGGCTTCAAGATCGCCGGTATCGGCAACCACGGTGGTCATGGCTTTCAGCTGTTCCAGTTTATTGCTCATATCGGCTATCGTCCTGACAGTAGATTACTTGGTGCCAGCATCATGTGGCTCCTTGGGACTACAATAGCGATCTGCCCGCGCCTGAACAAGAGCGACAGGGCGGGGAATTGACGAAGGTGATCAGTAGGATGACGCTTTTTTCAGGTTCGGGTCAGCGGCGGAAGAAAACCTTGCCGCCATCTGCTCAGATTGCCGCGCAGGCCAGTGATGCGGGCTCATTTTCTTCGGGAACTTTGAGCATGGCATTCTCGACCACTTCTATCCCGGCGCCCTTTTTGTGGGCGTTTTCGCTGATGTAGCGGCGGAACTGTTTACCGCCAGCACAGCCGTGGAACAGGCCCAGAATGTGCCGGGTAATGTGGCCCAGCATCACGCCGCGTTCAAGCTCAGAGCGGATGTAGGGGAGCATGCTTCGCAGTACATCGTGTCTGCTGGCAAGCGGTGCGTCAGTGCCAAACAGCATCGGGTCAACCTGAGCCAGCATCCAGGGGTTGTGATAGGCCTCGCGACCCACCATTACGCCATCAACCTGTTCAAGATGCCGGATAGTGTCTTCCATCGATTGAATGCCGCCGTTGATGATGATTTCAAGCTGCGGATACCGTTGTTTGAGCGCGTAAACCCAGTCGTACTTGAGCGGCGGTATGTCCCGGTTTTCCTTTGGGCTCAGACCTTCCAGTACGGCAATGCGGGCATGCACGATGAAAGTTTCGCAACCTGCCGCTGCGACTTTTTCCACGAACTCACAGAGCTGGTCGAATGATTCCCGGCCATCGATGCCAATGCGATGCTTGACCGTGACGGGCAGTGAAGTCGCCTGGCGCATGGCGCTGACGCCTTCCGCAACAAGGTCCGGATGGGCCATCAGGCAGGCGCCAATCATGTTGTTCTGCACCCGGTCACTGGGGCAGCCGACATTGAGGTTTACTTCGCTGAAGCCATAGGCTTCGGCCAGCCCGGCGCAGTGCGCCAGCTCATCAGGCTTGCTGCCGCCCAGTTGCAGCGCCAGCGGATACTCTGCTGCGCTGTGGCGCAGGAATCGGCCGGTATCGCCATGAATCAGCGCGCCGGTTGTCACCATTTCAGTGTAGAGCAATGTGTGACGTGAGATCAGGCGGGCAAAGTAACGGTAGGCCGGGGTAGTCCAGTCCATCATCGGCGCCACAGAAAAGCGGCGGCTCAAAGGTGCCGTATCTGCGGAGGCTATGGGGGTAGCATTCTGTGTATCCGGCACTGCCATTACATTTGCCTTCAGGTATCGGTTGGTGAACACGGCGTTGATCGACCCGGGTCGATTTCAGGGGCGGCATTATAGCGCGTTGTTCTGTGAATAAAAAATGAGCGAAAAGTGTCAGCCTGCTGTGCCCCCGGCAATAGCGGCCACCTGATACACTGGGCAACTTCGGGTCACCGTAACGGTTCCGGCTATGTGATGTTTAACGATTGATTGCAGGAGAAAAATCGGGTGGATGTGGTTCTTCAGGCACTGGTGCCGGTCTTCGCGTTGATACTGCTGGGGCAGTTTCTTCGGCGGATGCATTTTCCCGGGGATGGTTTCTGGCCGCTGGCGGAGCGCTTTACCTACTACGTGCTTTTTCCTGCGATGCTGGTGTTCAAGCTGGGTTCCGCTTCAATACCGCCATCTGCCTACGGTCAGCTACTGTTTGTGGTCTTTGCGCTAGTGGGTGTGATGACGCTGCAGGTTGTGGTTATTCAACTGTTCTGGAAATGGCCGGGCGCAGTTTTCAGTTCGGTGTTCCAGGGGAGTCTGAGGTTCAACACTTTTGTCGGGTTGGCGGCCGCCGGTTTGTTGCTGGGTGACGAGGCATTGTCCCTGTTTGCTGTGGCTATCGCGATCATGATCCCGTTGCTTAACCTGCTCTGTATTCTGATGTTCGCGCTGGTGATAGGGCAGGGGCCGGTTCAATGGCGGTCTGTTTTCGGGACAATTATCCGCAACCCTCTGATCATTGGCTCGCTGGCCGGTGCTGTATGGGGCTTTGTCGGGCTGGGCTTTCACCCATTGCTCGTTGGTTTCCTTGCCCCGCTTAGCAGTATGGCGTTGCCCCTGGGGCTGTTGACGGTAGGGGCGGGATTGCAATTGAAAGCACTGCGGGGCGCCTCTATGCCGATTGCGGTTTCATCAGTGCTCAAGCTGTGTGTGTTCCCCGTTTTGGCTGCTGCTCTGGCGTCGCTTTTCGGTCTCGAAGGCCTGATTGTAAAAGTGGTTATTCTGCTGGCAGCGCTGCCAACAGCATCATCTGCGTATATTCTGGCCCGGCAACTGGGGGGTGATGCGTCACTAATGGCCGGGATAATCAGCGGACAGACACTGCTGGCTATGTTCACGATGCCGGTGATGCTAAGCCTACTTTGGTAGGCACTTCAGTGCCGCATCGGCCAGCGATTGCTGAAACTCCACATAGCCATTGCGCGAGTCGGCGATATCCGATGCCAGCGGATCCCAGGTCACGATCGTGATATCAATTCCTTCGGACAGGCTTTGCCACCAGTCCCGGTTGAACTGTGGCTCGGTCATCAGGCAGGGATGGTGCGCCGCGTGGAGCCTGTTCTGAATGTCCTGCATGTGTTTAGCCCCTGGGGTCTTTTCCGGGGTAATGGTCAGTGCGCCTGCTATCGTCATGCCGTAATGTTCGGCAAAGCGACGGAAAGCATCGTGATAGGTAAAGATATCAACAGCGTCCAGTTGAGTGAGTTGCTTGCGGATTTTTGTCTCTTTTTCATTCAACTGAGCTTCAAACTGCTGCAGTCGCTGGGCGATGCCATCCGCTTCGCTGCTGGGTGCATCATCGGCGACGCCGACCAGAGCCTGCTCGATAATGGTCGTCATGCCCAATGCAGCCTCAGGATCCAGCCAGATGTGCGGGTCTACACCGTTGTGATGATGACCGTCCTCGCTATCATGGCTGTCGTGATCCTCATGTTCATCATGGTGCCTATGCTCTTGATCATCGGCTATGACCATTTCACTCATCAGTTGGTGGGATTTGGGTGCCAGCTCAGTGCTGCTGAGTATGCGGTCCAGAAAGAGCTCCATATCAGGGCCTACCCAGAAAATGAGGTCAGCATCGGCTAAAGCCTGACGGTCGGACGGGCGTAGCTGATAAGTATGAGGGCTTGCTCCGGCAGGGATCAGGGTCGTTACCAGTGCTGATTCCGGCGCTATGGCGCGAACCATCAGCGTAATCGGTTTGATGGAAGTCACGATCTTGAGCGGCGCCGCGACCGCATGTAGGGGTAGTAGTGCAAGAGTTAAAAGAATGGCAAGTGCAGAGCCTGAAAAGCGGTTCATGATGCGTCCTGTTCGCTGTCATTTTTCGAAATGTTATAATGTATCAATATTAGAGTAAACCGATAGTGTGATGTTTTTCTATAACGGGAGGAAGGCAGCGCCACTTCAATCCGGAGTATTTGTCGTGCTGATGTCATGCGATTCCTTTTTCATGACGTTATAATGCGCGCTTCGAATTTATTGCGACCGGTGACTGAATACCTTTTCTAAGCTCTGGCCGGTTCCCATAACAGGATATCCTAATGACCGTTCGTACCCGCATTGCGCCATCTCCTACCGGTGATCCGCACGTTGGCACAGCCTATGTTGCCTTGTTTAACCAGTGCTTTGCACGTCAGCATGGTGGGCAATTCATTCTGCGGATCGAAGATACCGATCAGGCGCGGAGTACCGGTGAATCCGAGAAGGATATTCTGGATGCGCTGCGCTGGCTTGGGCTGGAGTGGGATGAAGGTCCGGATGTTGGCGGTCCGCACGGTCCGTACCGCCAGTCAGAGCGCAAGGATGACTACCGGGCTTACGCCGAGCAGTTAGTCGAGAGTGGGCACGCGTTCTATTGTTTCCGCACGCCGCAAGAGTTGGATCAGATTCGCGAAGACCGCAAGGCGCAGGGCCTGAATCCCGGTATTAAAGGTGATCTCGAATTGCCTGCCGAAGAAGTGAAAGCGCGGTTGGCGGCCGGCGAAGCACACGTGATCCGTATGAAGGTGCCGGATGAGGGCGTATGCGTGATTGACGATATGCTGCGCGGCAAGGTTGAGATCGAGTGGTCACAAGTCGATTGCCAGATTCTGCTTAAATCCGATGGTATGCCAACTTACCACCTGGCTAATGTTGTCGATGATCACCTGATGGAGATCACTCACGTGCTGCGAGGTGAGGAATGGATTAACTCTGCTCCCAAGCACCAGCTGCTGTACAAGTATTTCGGCTGGGATATGCCGGTACTGTGCCACTTGCCGCTGCTGCGTAACCCGGACAAGAGCAAACTGTCGAAGCGCAAGAACCCGACCAGCATCAATTTTTATGAGCGTATGGGCTTCCTGCCCGAAGCGGTGCTCAACTATCTGGGTCGCATGGGCTGGTCGATGCCGGATGAGCGCGAAAAGTTCACGTTGCAGGAAATGATCGATCATTTCGATATCCAGCGTGTTTCCCTCGGCGGGCCGGTATTTGATGTTGAAAAGCTGCGTTGGCTGAACGGTTTGTGGTTACGTGAAAATCTGGACGATGCCGCTTTTATGGATCGTCTGCAGCAGTGGTGGTTCAATCGCGAGTCGTTGGCTGGTCTGGTGCCACACATTAAGGGCAGGGCAGAAGTGTTCAGTGATGTCGCCCCGATGGCGAATTTCATGTTTGCCGGCATGCTGGACCTGACCGCTGAAAGCTTCAGGCACAACAAGCTAGAAGAGGGGCAGGTCCTGCGAGTACTGCAGTTCACGCTCTGGCGCCTGGAAGCGCAACGGCACTGGACGAAGGACAACATCTTTGCCGACGTAAAAGGTCTGGCAAAAGCGATGGAGCTTAAAATGGGGGATTTCATGTTCCCGGTTTTTGTTGCCATTGCGGGTACGCCTAATTCCTGGTCGGTTATGGATTCAATGGCGCAGCTTGGTCCGGATATGACCCGTGCCCGTTTGCGCCACGCATTACAGTTGCTGGGTGGGTTCTCTAAAAAAGAGACCAAGCGAGTAGAAAAAGAATACGCTGCATTGAGTGAAAATCAGGCAGACGCATAGATATTTGAAGGCAATGTCGTCATTCCCTTGAAAAAAGTCAGGGCAAGGGGTTGACGACATAGGGGGGTGTCACTAATATACGCCTCCGTTGACGGGGCCATAGCTCAGCTGGGAGAGCGCAACGCTGGCAGCGTTGAGGTCAGGAGTTCGATCCTCCTTGGCTCCACCAATTTTTCTAGTCCCCTTCGTCTAGTGGCCTAGGACTCCGCCCTTTCACGGCGGCAACAGGGGTTCGAACCCCCTAGGGGACGCCACTTCGGAATCGTGTCGGCAGTATCAGCAAGGTTCCTGACTGAACCGTACTAGTCCTGCGGATCAGTCACAAAAAAACCGCCCATTCGGGCGGTTTTTTTATGTCTTCAGAAAAGGGTCGGCTCAGGGGCGTGCGGGCGCGCAGAAAGCGCCCGGGCATGCTTCGCTATCAGCGTGCAGCAATAGCACCCTTGCCGACGCCCTCAAATGCCTTCACGCGGATCTCATCATCGGGGTGTTGTTGCTTGCACTGGTTTGCCAGGTGAGCAGCAATCAACTCGACGGTCGTATCGGTATCCATCAGATAGACGCGCTGTTGGGGCATGGTCAGGCTGAACTCACCCTGATTGGCTTCGTAGGAGAACGTGAGGTAGCTGATCTCCTCTTCAACGAACCGCGCGGTAATGTCATCCTCTGTTCCGATATAGATGTCCTGCCACTCTCTGGCCCAGTGCCTCTCCAGATCGTCATCGCGGGTGTTGTCGCGGGTGATCTGGATGCGCGAACGGTGGCCGTGGGCGATACGCTGACAGTTTCCCAGATGTTTTTTGAGGCCATGGACATAGTGATAGTAAGGGCCGTCAATTTCTTCTTCGCGCAGAATAACGTCGATACCGATTACATTGGCTGGCAGTACGGCGCGCAACTCGCGCTCCAGCAGTGCGGACACAGCCGAGGGCACGACTTGGCTGCCATCAAGGGCCAGGATAGCTTCGGCTGGCGAGCGATGGGTAATGACGCTGCCATCGGCCAATGGCCATTCCACGACCGACACATCTCCCTGTTGCTGAATCTGGATGCCGGGCTGACCGGTGGGGATTAACAGGCGATGGTCAACGCGCTCGTCAATGACCTGTTTGATGGTCCGTTTGACGGAGCCAAAATCGAAGACCATGCCTTGCTCATCGAGTTCGCCTGCCAGCACAACATCAACGATCCAGCTTTCGCCAACCAACCCGCGCTGGTGATCAAGATAGGCGAAGTCAATGACTGTCAGGTTGTCGACAAAAAGCTGGTTCATGAGCGATGCGATTCTCTATTGGGCGGAGACGGGTTGTGAATGAGAGCGATTCTAGCAAAAATCCTGCTCTGGACGTGAATGTTTGGGCGCGGGGATAAAATAGGACCCGGATTTGAATGTTGCGCGGTGGCGGCAGACTGGAGGGGCTTGGCTCGGTTCCCGTCATCGAAGGGATGCGGGCGTACTGTGGAAACTCCTTACGGAGTGGGGCGATGCGTTGTCAGCATGAATCGGCGATTTTGTTGAAATCGTGCGAGGATTTATCTGTAGCATTGATTGGAATGCAGGCAGGCCGGCTTACCGACCTGCCTTGTAACGTGAAGTATTAGAAGAGTTCAAATACGCCTGATAGCCATGCGATGCCGACTGCAAAAATACTCAGGCTGACCGCGAGGCCTATCGTGTAGGTGCGTGATGCGCTGGCCCGTTGCTGGCGCACGTAGAGGTCGATAGTGCGTTGGGCGATGTCTTCAGCGGTTTCCCGTGAAATATCGTGAGCCTGCTGAATGGCTTCGGACTGAAGCGTCTGCCAGAACTCGGTATCGATCGTCTGGACGCTGGTTATGTGGTCTTTCAGTTCGGCCATATCATCGGCAGAAAAGCCGCTACCGGTGTTTACGGCTTTCTGCAGGTCTGACAGTTCCCGTGACATGCTGAGATTTACTTCTGCAGCAATTTCGTCTTTCAGGCTTTGTGTCCGGGTTTCAAAGTGTTCGCGAATGGAGGTGAGCTGCACCGACAATTCGTCATGCTGCTTACGCTCGCTGTCGTCCAGCACTCGCTTAAGGTGGTCATACTGCTCGTCGAACAGGCTGCTGAGCAGTTCGTGCAGACGGTTATTGATATGGGTTTTCACGGCGGAGCGGGCGATCTGTTCAATCAGGTCGCTGGTCAGCGGAACCACTTGCGGGTTGCTGGCGGCGCGCTCACGATCCTGGCTGTCATCTTCGGTCAGGGTCTGCACTTCCTCTTTCAGCGACACCTGTAGTGATGCGTTGTCGGGCAGATCCAGCAGGTCGTCCTCTTCCATCTCAAGATTAAACGCGGCCAGTTCGTCTGAAGCGGGTGCCTGCGGAAGGCTGTCGTTGGCAACATCCGCTGCGAGCTGATCCAGTAGTGAATTCAGGCCGTCGTTGTGAGGGGGTTTGGTGAGGATGTTATACACGCCAAAGTTGCGTGCTTCGTCCATGAACGAGGATGATTTCTTCGAGGTGCACATGATAATCGGGATTCCGGCCGTGTCCGGGTTTCCCTTGATCGCTTTGGTCGCCTCAACACCGTTCATGCCGGGCATCAGGTGATCCATGAAGATCACGTCAGGTCGGCCGTTGTTGCTGAGAAAATCCAGCGCCTCTTCGGCGGAGCCTGCCATGTTGACGTCCATGTCCCGGTTTTCCAGCAGTTTGCTGAGCGCGAACCGGGCTACCTTGGAGTCATCCACCAGAAGTGCGTTCTTGATCGCCATGATACAACCTCAATCAAATAAAACTCGAATTCGTTAAACTGGCCGCGCGGTAGGATTCCTTCCCGGATTACCAGCCTTCCAGAGGTGGGCACTGCGTTGCCCGGTAACTTTTTTCCCGGTAGCAAACACCCGGTTCGCTCGAACGGGCGTTGAAGACTTCGCCTTCCGGAGTGGTCAGTTTAGCCTGACCGTATGGCTTGCCATAGCGAAACGTGGATTCAATAGAACTCCCGTTCGGATTCAGCAGCGTGCCTTTACCGTGAAACTCGCCTTCCATGTAGTTGCCAACGTATTTTTTACCATCAGCAAAAATTTCGCTGCCCTCACCATTATAAGCGCCATTGGAAAACCCGCCTTCGTAGTGGCGGCCGTCAGCATAGGTGAGGGTGCCTTCGCCGTGAAACTCGCCTTTCCTGAATCCGCCGACGTAGAGTTTACCATCGTCTCCCGTCAGGGAGCCGTGGCCGTCGAGCTGCCCGTCTTGCCAGTGTCCGGTCAATATATCGCCGTCCGCTTTTGTAAGCGTGCCCTGGCCATTGAAGACGCCGTTGGCGAAGCTTCCTGAGTAGCTGGCGCCCCCGGCTTTGCGGAGTGTGCCTTCACCAGACCATTCACCGGCGGACCAGTTGCCTTCGTATCGGTCGCCGTTTGGATAGCGGGCGATGCCCTGTCCCTCGAATTTGCCGTTGATGAAGTGACCGGTGTACTGAAGGCCGTCACCATCGATATAGGTGCCATCGCCGGTTTTGACTCCGCCGGTCCAGGTGCCATTCTGGTAGTCGACCCGGGTGTAGGCTTCGAGTTTGCCGCGCAGGGTGAGGTCATCACCAGCGCTCAGGCGAACGGTTTGCGACCAGGATTTGTAGCCTTCCTTGTTGATCACGATGTCATAGTTGCCAGGAGCAAATTCAAGATCAAGGCGGGTCGGGCCGTAGGCTTTTCCGTTGATTTCAACGCTGTCATTTTCAACGTTTGAACGAAGCGTGAGTTGCGCTGTTACCGGTTTAGGTTCGGGTGCGTCCTTCCTCTCGGGCTTTGTTTCCGCTACTGCTGGGGCACTGGAGGTTGTCGCTTTGCTGGCGTCAATGGTCGCGATAGTGACGGCTGCGGTCGCGGGTGTTGTTGTTTCGGGCTCGCGAGTATCAGGAGGATCGACGCTGAATATCTCGGGCGCTTTATCGGTCGCGGTGGCAACGGTTGCCGTGTCAGCAGGAGGTGATGCCGGGATTTGTTGAGCCTTATCGACAAATACCGAGTCAGGCTTTTGGGCTGGTGCAGGGGAGGCCGGTTCAGGTGGCTTGTCTGCGCTGGCTATTTTGGCTGCTGGCTCTGTTTGAGCGGGCGCGTGATTGGCTTCAGCCGCAACCCCGGGGAAATGGCCAGTCTCGCGCTGAATGGAAGCAAAGCCTGCTGTCACCAATAACATCAGTGCTAGCGCGTTGATAAACAGTAATGGTCTGAAATCGACCATGAACTACCTCGCAATAACGCGTTTCGACAATTCCGGCTTACCAGAAACCTTCTGGCAGGCCGCGATCCGGACTTTCATACTAGCGTTTCGGATCGTTGTTATGTAACAGAAAGTGAACGGAGTTGCCGAGTTTGCAGGATGCTTCACACTTTGTCCGGAATGGAATCACCCTTGCGTTGCGTCTCGCTCTGAGCGCTGGTTTCTGTGTGGGGCGTGGTACCGGTTTCACGGTATTCCCAAGCACGCATATAGACGTCAGCTTCGTATTCGTAGGGCGAGCGAAAGGGAGTCAGAACAAAGTCAAAAATCAGGAAAAAGAAGCCTACTGACAACCACGCCACTACCAGAGTCTGAGCGGTGTTTGCCTGCATTTCAGGGTTTGAAGCGACGAATGCCTGCAGGTCGGGCAAGATGTTAGTGACCATAACGACAGGATTGAAGCTGGCCATCACCAATGGCACCCAGAATGCGATGAATACCGGAAAGAAGCCAAATGACCAGAGCAGGCGTCTCAGCAGGTAGACCATTGCGGAGGTCCAGAACCGCCGGCGCAACTCGGGGACCTTGCGGATCTGTTTTACGTAGCGCTTGCGTTCAACCCAGTAGGGCGCCAGTTCCGCACTGCCCGGCTCGGGCTTGGCCTTTGAGCGCAAGGTGTCAGCGGCCGCTGCCGGGGCCAATGCTGCGGGTGAGGGTGTCTCGACAGTCAGGTTATCGCTTTGAAGGTCAGAAGAGGTTGTCATGCGGGTAAGGTTGTCCTGAAGTTCAAACGATTACACTCGGTAGCGTTGTTATCCTGCCGGTATCGATTTAATTGGTTTTTAGATTGTAACCATACAAATTGTAGACGCACGATGTCAGATGCACTCGCAGGCCCGATAGGTATTTTCTAATTGAACCATTAACCGGGTAGCTCTTCCTATACGGCTGCTTCATGTTTCATAGTGCATGTTACCCTATTTGGCAGGTAACCTCGCCGTAAGAGGTGTTTATCAATAATAACAGGGGATAATCGATCATGACTGAAGCGATCCGGCATGTGGCACTGGTGGCTCATGACAACAAAAAGTCTGAGCTGATTGCATGGGTCAGTCGCAATCGCGACGCTCTGTCCAGGTGCAGCCTGATTACGACGGGTACAACCGGAAAGCTTGTCGCCCAGGAGACCGGGCTGGAGGTCGAACGTTTGCAGAGTGGCCCGCTTGGAGGCGATCAGCAAATCGGTGCCCGGATTTCAGAAGGGCGGATCGATTTACTTATCTTTTTCTGGGATCCCCTTGAACCCATGTCACATGACCCCGATATCAAAGCCTTACTGCGTATTGCGACGCTCTGGAATATTCCCATAGCCTGTAATGAGAGCTCGGCCGATTTTATTGTCAGTTCTCCTTGCTTCAGCAGTTACCAGCGTCGGCAGCCAGATTTTTCCGTCTATCAGAGCCGCTCGGTTGCCACCGTCGCCTGAGACCCATTCAGTTCCGAATTCTGATCAGGATTATGCAATGACCCTAGCCACTGAACACGCTGTACACCCGGCCTTCGAAAAGGTGCGTAGCCATCGGATCGAAACGCTGAACATCAATGTGGAAGAATATCGCCACAAGAAAACAGGGGCGACACATCTGCATCTTGCATCGGAGAACGACGAGAATGTGTTCTTCGTGGCGCTTCGCACTTTCCCGATGGATTCGACCGGGGTGGCGCATATTCTCGAGCATACAGCGCTCTGCGGCAGTGAACGCTATCCGGTACGCGATCCGTTCTTCATGATGATCCGGCGTTCGCTGAACACCTTTATGAACGCCTTTACCAGCAGCGACTGGACGGCGTATCCGTTTGCTACCAAAAACCGTAAGGATTTCGATAATCTCCTGTCGGTTTATATGGACTCGGTGTTCTTCTCCAAGCTGGACGAAATGGATTTTGCCCAGGAAGGTCATCGGGTTGAATTCGAGAGCCCGTCTGATCCGTCGTCGCCACTGGTTTACAAAGGTGTCGTCTACAACGAGATGAAAGGCGCGATGAGTGCGCCGACCTCGCAACTCTGGCAGATTCTCAGCAGCCATCTGTTTCAGACCACCACCTATCACTACAACAGTGGCGGTGAGCCTGATCACATCACCGACCTGAAATACGACGACCTCCTCTCGTTTTACCGGCACCACTACCATCCCAGCAACGCCATTTTCGCAACCTTCGGCAATATTCCGGCCCACGAGCATCACGAACGCTTCGAGACGCTGGCGCTGTCCCGCTTCGAGCATCAGGAAGTGAAACTGCCGGTCCGCGATGAAAAGCGCTTCTTCTCCCCGATACGCGTCGATCAGGCCTATGCCGTCAGTGAAGGTGAGGATACCGAGGGTAAAACCCATGTGGTGATGGGGTGGTTGCTTGGTCACAGTTTTGATCTGCAGGAAAATCTTGAAGCTCATCTGCTGGCCAATGTGTTGCTCGAGAACAGTGCCTCGCCTTTGTTGCGCGCACTGGAAACCACCGACATCGGACATGCGCCGTCTCCAATGTGTGGGCTCGAAGACTCCAATCGCGAAATGACGTTCGTATGCGGTATCGAAGGCACTGAGCCCAAGCGTGCAAGTGACGTCGAAGCACTGATCGAAGGCGTGCTGAAAAAAGTGGCCGATGAGGGTGTGCTGGAAGAGCGTCTGGAAGCGATCCTGCACCAACTTGAACTGCATCAGCGCGAAATAGCCGGTGACCAGTTCCCTTATGGTCTGCAGCTGATCATGTCTGCCATCTCACCCATGGTTCATGGCGGCGACCCGGTTGATCTTCTGGATCTCGAGCCGGTACTGGTCAGCTTGCGCGAAAAAATCAAAGACAAAGACTTTGTGCCGGGTCTGGTGCGTCGAATGCTGCTGGATAACCCTCATCGCGTCACCTTGACCTTGCGTCCGGATGACCAAATGGAAGTTAACCAGCAGAAGTTTGTAGCGGACGCGCTGGCTCGCCGCAAAGAGGCCCTGTCCGAGGATGAGCGTCAGCTCATTATCGATCGGGCGGCCGCATTGGAAGCCCGTCAGCAGCGCCGCGACGATGATTCCATTCTCCCGAAAGTTGATCTTGGCGATGTGCCTTTGCAGCTGCCGGAGCCTGAGGCGATTGAGGCAAAGGGCTTCCCCGCGACCTTATATGCTCAAGGCACAAACGGACTGGTTTACGAGCAAGTGGTATTACCGCTGCCCTCGCTGAGTGAGGAAGAGCAGCTATTGCTGCCGTTGTACACAACATGCCTGACAGAAGTCGGATGTGGCGATCTCGATTATCTGCAGATGCAGGATCGCATGTCGGCTGAATCCGGCGGAGTCAGTGCCTTCTCGGTGGCCAAAGGGCGTGTGGATGATGTGCAGCAACTGACCGGTTATCTGGTGCTGAGCGGTAAGGCGCTGGCGCGGAACCAGCACAAGCTGACTGATTTGCTGCGGGATATCCTTAACGGCGCCCGGTTCGATGAAACCACCCGTATTCGCGAAACCGTTGCACAGATTCGGGCCCGTCGTGAGCAGGCTGTTACTGGCAGCGGGCATGCCCTGGCGATGGGTGCCGCATCGCAGGGACTGAGCCCCGGTGCACAACTCGCATTCAGGCTTGGAGGCATGGCCGCGATCAAAGGCATAAAGGCGCTGGATGATTCCCTTGATGATGCTGAAGCGCTCAAGGCACTCTGCGATCATCTTGCAGGCATTCATGCCCGTGTTCAGAAGCAAGAGCGTCAGTTTTTGGTGGTGGCCGAACAGGAGCATCTGGATGCAATGGTTGCCGGGCTGACGTCATCATGGCCGGCGGTCACAACGGACAGTAACGATCACTGGGAAGTTCCCGGTATCAATGAAGCCGTGAAAGAAGCCTGGCTGACTTCCACCCAGGTCAACTTCTGCGCCAAGGCCTTCAGTACCGTGGCCATCGATCATCCGGACGCCGCTGCGCTCAGCGTACTGGGCGGGTTCCTGCGCAACGGTTATTTGCACCGCGCAATCCGCGAGCAAGGCGGGGCATACGGCGGCGGCGCAGCGCAGGATAGCGTCAATGGCGTGTTCCGGTTCTTCTCGTACCGGGATCCTCGCCTGCTGGATACACTGGATGATTTTGACGCCGCATTGAGCTGGCTGATTGACACAGATCATGATGCTCAATCACTGGAAGAAGCGGTGCTGGGCGTGATCAGCCAACTCGACAAGCCCCGTTCGCCCGCGGGTGAAGCCAAGCACGCCTTCCATAGTCGTCTGTTTGGCCGGACCCGGGAGCAGCAACAGCGTTTCCGTGAACGGGTACTTGCCGTTACCATAGCGGATCTGAAGCGAGTGACAGCAGAGTGGCTGGCACCGGAGCGCGCAAGCACTGCGGTAATTTCCAGTTCACAACATCGTGAAACTCTGGAGCAGGCAGGCCTGGCGATCCGGGAACTTTAAGCTGCTTGTAAAAGGGTGTCGGGTGCTAGCGAATGCGCTCGATACCCGACGTCACCATGATCCGCGTCGAAATTTCCTCAACGGAATAGGCAGTAGTGTTGAGGAAGGGCACGCGTTCCCGGCGGTACATCAACTCGATTTCCTCTACTTCGAAGCGGCATTGCCGTTCAGACGAGTAGCGTGAGTTGGGGCGTCGCTCGTGACGTATGGTCGCGAGTCGTTCGGGATCGATCGTCAGGCCGAAAATTTTCTCGCGATGAGCACGCAGCACGCTCGGCAAGCGCTGGTCATCAATGTCGTCTTCGGTGATGGGGTAATTGGCAGCTTTCAGGCCATAGTGCAGCGCAAGATACAGGCAGGTAGGCGTTTTTCCGCTACGCGAAGCGCCCACAAGAATGATGTCCGCTTCATCGTAATGTCGTGTTCGGGCGCCATCATCATTATCAAGAGCGAAGTTTACAGCATGAATTCTGCGCTCATAGTTGCTCTCATTGGAAATTGAGTGCGATCGGCCGACGGAGTATGAAGACGATGCAGCCAACTCATGCTCGAGCGGCTGCAGGAAGGTGCCGAAAATATCAACCATGAAGCCGTCAGCCTTGGACACGGCTTCACGAATGGCGTTGTCGACAATGGTGTCGAAGATGATGGGCTTGTCGCCGTCCAGTTCGGCCGCCTTGTTGATCCGTGTGACGACTTTGGCCGCCTTTTCGAGATCATCAATGTACGGAATCGTAATTCGCTCGAAATGAATTTTTTCGAATTGGGCAAGTAGACTGTTGCCCAATGCTTCAGCGGTAATGCCAGTGCCGTCGGATATAAAAAAAGCAGACCGTTTCATATTGATCTGTAAGGCTCCGTGTGGGTCGCAATAAAACTGACAGATTGTGACTGCCAGTAGCGTAGAGGCACTCTGAAACCCCCGTTGCGGGCGGGTTAGAGGCTGTTTTCTAGGTTATCGTCGCAGGTTACAGTATGATACGGGCGATATTCGAGTGGCTAGTGCCCCGTTCGGTTAATTCGTTGACCTGCTTCGAGTCGCTGGTGATTCTGAACAAAACGTCAGTCTGCAGGCGGGGTGGCTCTCCGTCAAAGGCTGGCAACGCAAGGGTAGAGGCGTTAGCGGCTCGCCCACAGGGCTCAGTAGTTCGGCGAATTAGCCAGACGAGACATTAGCAGTCATTTAGGCTTCACAGACTTTAGGGAGATGCGCTTTGGAAGATTACATCATCTGGTTTGAAAACCTGGGAATGTCAGATGTTGACCGGGTTGGCGGCAAGAACTCCTCACTGGGAGAAATGATCAGCAACCTTGCCAATGCAGGTGTAACGGTTCCGGGTGGTTTTGCCACAACTGCTCATGCGTATCGCGAGTTTCTCGCCAAGGATGGACTCAAGGACCGTATTGATTCAGAGCTCGACGCATTGGATATCAATGACGTTAACGAACTCGCCCGTGTCGGATCCCGGATTCGCCAGTGGGTTTCGGAGACACCGTTCCCCGAATCACTGGATAACGCTCTGGAGGCGGCTTACGAGCAACTTCAGAACGGTAACACGAACATGGCCGTTGCGGTTCGCTCTTCGGCAACGGCCGAAGATCTGCCTGACGCGTCTTTCGCCGGTCAGCAGGAAACCTTCCTCAACATCGTTGGCATAGACCACGTCAAGCACGCGGTGCGTGAGGTATTTGCTTCACTTTTCAACGACCGTGCGATTTCCTACCGGGTACACCACGGTTTTGACCACAAACTGGTGGCGCTTTCTGCCGGCATCCAGAAAATGGTCCGCAGTGAAACGGCGTCCAGTGGTGTTATGTTTACGCTGGACACCGAATCCGGCTTCCAGGATGTGGTTTTCATCACCGCATCCTACGGTCTGGGCGAGACTGTCGTGCAGGGTGCCGTAAACCCTGACGAGTTTTACGTACACAAGCCCACCTACGAGGCTGGTCGGCCTGCGGTGCTGCGCCGCAATCTTGGCAGCAAGGCTATCAAGATGGTCTATGGTGACAGCGCGGAAGCCGGCAAATCGGTAGAAACCGTCAAGGTGGATATGGAAGAGCGTAACCGTTTCTGTATCAACGATGCCGAGGTGGAAGAACTGGCCAAGCAGGCGTTGATTATCGAGAAGCACTACAAGCGTCCGATGGACATTGAGTGGGCAAAAGACGGCGATGATGGTCGCATCTATATCGTTCAGGCACGTCCGGAAACGGTCAAGAGCCGGGTTTCTGCCAATGTTATGGAGCGTTACCTGCTGAAAGAGCAGGGCACGGTGATCGCGGAAGGTCGCAGTATCGGCCATCGTATCGGCAAAGGCCCGGTACGTGTCGTCACCAGCATTCAGGAGATGGATCGGGTGCAGCCAGGTGATGTTCTGGTCACCGATATGACGGACCCTGACTGGGAGCCGGTCATGAAGCGCTCCTCTGCAATCGTGACAGACCGCGGTGGGCGTACTTGTCACGCCGCGATTATCGCGCGCGAGCTGGGCATTCCAGCGGTAGTGGGCTGTGGGGATGCGACCGATGTGCTCAAAGAGGGTCAGGAAGTAACCGTATCCTGCGCCGAGGGCGACACCGGTCTGATCTATGAAGGCAGTCTCGATTTTGAGCTGCGTGAGAACACCGTCGAATCAATGCCTGATATTCCGTTCAAAATCATGATGAACGTCGGGAACCCGGATCGCGCGTTTGATTTCCAGTCGTTGCCGAATGAAGGCGTTGGCCTTGCGCGGCTCGAGTTCATTATCAATCGCATGATCGGTGTGCACCCCAAAGCGCTGTTGAACTTTGACGGCCTGCCGCGGGATATCAAGGAAACCGTTGAAAAGCGGATTTCCGGCTACAGCTCACCAGTCGACTTTTACGTCGACAAGCTGGTTGAGGGGATTTCGACGCTTGCGGCTGCTTTTGCCGACAAGAAAGTCATTGTGCGCCTGTCGGACTTCAAGTCCAACGAATACGCCAACCTGATCGGCGGTACACTTTACGAGCCAGACGAAGAAAACCCGATGCTGGGCTTCCGCGGCGCGTCGCGTTATATCTCGGAAACCTTCCGCGACTGCTTTGAGCTCGAATGCCGCGCGCTCAAGCGTGTACGCGAAGACATGGGCTTTGAAAACGTCGAAATCATGGTGCCATTCGTGCGTACTGTGGGCGAAGCCAGTCAGGTGATTGAACTGCTTGCTGAGAATGGCCTCAAGCGCGGTGAGAATGGCTTGCGCGTCATTATGATGTGCGAGCTACCTGCTAACGCATTGCTTGCAGATCAGTTCCTGGAGCACTTTGACGGCTTCTCAATTGGTTCAAACGACCTGACCCAGTTGGCATTGGGGCTTGATCGGGATTCCGGAATCGTGGCTCACCTGTTTGATGAGCGTAACGAAGCGGTGAAGGCACTGCTGGAAAATGCCATTCAGGCATGCAAGAGAGCCGGTAAGTACATTGGCATCTGCGGCCAGGGCCCGTCGGATCATCCGGATCTGGCCAAGTGGCTGATGGATCAGGGCATTGACAGTGTCTCGCTGAACCCGGATTCGGTGCTGGATACCTGGTTCTTCCTCGCGGAAGAAGAGTTGCCCGGAGCCTGATTTATCCATAAAAGCCGGTGATCTCTTCCAGACCACCGGCTTTTTTTTGTCTGTTGTTAAATACGAAACTCTGAAAGGAGCGTTCCATGACTATTGTGACCCCTGATCTTTGTGATGATTACCCGGAAGTCCTCGTGGTTGATCCTGGCTTCAACAACTATGGCGGCATCAAGGCCTTTGGTGGCGAGATCGTGACGGTAAAGTGCTTTGAAGACAATTCGGTTGTCAAAGAGCAGGTTGGTTTGCCAGGCGAAGGCCGCGTGATGGTTGTCGATGGCGGTGGCTCGAAAAGAGCGGCGCTGCTGGGTGACATGCTTGCGGAGAAGGCGGCCAGCAATGGCTGGGCCGGCATCATTATTTACGGCTGCATTCGTGATGTTGATGTCATTGGCGAAACGTCACTGGGTGTGCAGGCGCTTGCTACCAATCCGCGCAAGACAGATAAGCGTGGTATCGGCGATCTGAATGTCGAGGTTACCTTTCACGGTGTGACGTTCAAGCCCGGTCACTACGTTTACGCTGACAACAACGGTATTATCGTGTCAGAGAAGGCGCTCGAACTGCCTGCCTAAACGGGTTGTCGGCCGTTTTTGCTTCAAACCGGGCGGCCACTATGTCGCCCGGTTTGCTATCTCAAAAGAGCGTCTTCAGCGCTTCACTTCTTTTATTGCGACCCCGAGTAAAAAACCATCACCATGCTGATGGCATCGGAGCACTTCAACCGTCGCTTCGAATGGCGGAAACTGATCATTGTTTGATGGTAACAGTGTCTGGAGCTCCGAGCCTTCAGGGAAATCTGTGTCCACCTGAATCTGCATCCCGGTACCACTCAGGTCCTTGCAAATACCGTGATGTTCCTTGCCCAGACTATCGGTAATGATGACCTCTGAATTGACCTGCATACGGTGGAAATCCCGCTTTTCAGAATAGTCTCTCATTGTCATGGCCATGCGCGTACCTCTTTGCCTGTTGTTTTACCTGTTATAAAGAGATGGGAGGGCACAGTCAAAGATTGATCGTTTATAAAAAACTCAAAAACCCAACTATTTTGTGGTTTTTGGTTCTATGAGACACAAGATATGGGGTGTGCGGCGCGGTAAACACAGTTCTGTCAATAGGAGGAGAGGGTGTGATGGGCCCGGGCAGATTGACGGGGCTGCCCGGGCTTAATGTCTATGCCCAGTTATCCGCTTTGCGGGAAGGTTTAAGCCATGGGAGTACGACCGCAATGAACACCCCAAGTGCCACAAGCGCGGCGCCAAGCAGCATAAAATCGGATTCCTTGTTGGCTTCCAGTCGCTCATTTTCGGCAGTGAGCACCTCGACTTCCTTTTTCAGCTCCTGGTTGCTCTGCTGAAGCTCACGGTTGCGTCTATCGAGGTTGAGGGCGTTGTCGGAAACCGCTTTGATACGCTCCAGCTCCTGGCTCAGCTTCCCTGATCGGGTCTCGAGGTCGGACTCTGATGAGGCCAGCTGATCGCGTTCGTTGCGAACGTTTTCGAGCTCTTCCTGAGTTTCTTTCAGTTGGTTCTGAGCGTCTTCCATTTTCCGGGTTGCGGCAGCTAGACGGTCTTTTGCGACAGGCTGCGGGGTCAGGAATCGGGTGGGAAGCCAACCCTCCTGGCCCTCTGATGTTCGTACCCGGCTGTAGCCTGAGTCGCTTGTTTCGATTAGTTCAATTCGAGTGCCCGACGGCAGACCCTTGTTAACTATGCGGTACTGCAGGCCTTCGCCGCTGCGTAGCGGTGCAAGTAGCATGTCATCGATATACATCGTCTGGGCGAATGCTGGTACCGCAAGTACAGTCAGGAGGGCCGCGCATAACAGTCTGAGTGGGGAGGTTTTCGTATGGATCACAACGTCTGTTTCCTGCAATTTACTGAATAAGCCCAGGAAAAATGGTGGCAGTGCCATCCCTGACTATTCTGCTTATTAAAATAGGTAGCGATGCTGAGCAGTAACGCTACCCTGATTGGGATCATTATAAACCCGGGATTTTGGCACAGTCGACGAAGCGATCAAGCGACCAGGTATTACGATCCGTCAATGATTGCGGCGGAAGCCGCCCCGTTTCAGGGTAGAACCGGCTTGAATGGCTTGACTACAACGCTGTCGTAGACGCCCGCATCGACATACGGATCGGCCTCAGCCCAGAGGTTGGCGGCTTCAAGTGAATCGAATTCGGCGATGACAACACTGCCGGTAAAGCCCGCTTCACCCGGATCCGGGGTATCCGCGGCAGGGCAAGGGCCGGCAAGCAGGAGGCGGCCTTCGGACTTGAGTTGCTCCAATCGGCCGATGTGTGCCGGACGAGCCTGTTTGCGAAGCGGCAGACTGTTGGGTACATCCTGACTGATAATGGCGTAGTACATCTAACCCTCCTGGTGTCATGGTCATCTCATTGCGTAACTGGTCTGTGTTGGCCGGCACGCGTATGCTGTGCAGTACATTATAGGTTTGTAGCGTTCATGACCACATCCACAATTGCTGATTCCATCTCTACCAGCCCTGCGGCCGCATCTGCAGAACCTGACCATGATGCGCGTTCGCTCCCATCGGGCGGCTTGCAGAATGTCGATCTCCACTGTCACAGCCTGGCGTCAGATGGTGCACTGAGCCCTTCTGCGCTGGTGGAGCGCGCAGTGGAAAAAGGGGTGACGCACCTGGCGTTGACCGATCATGACACAACGGCCGGTTTGGATGAGGCCCGTGCAGCAGCCGCCAGGCTGGGGCTGGTCTTGATTAACGGCATCGAGTTGTCCTGCATCTGGCGTTCGCAAACCATTCATGTGGTGGGGCTGGACTTTGATGACGACCAGCCGGCATGGCGATCCGCACTGGCCCGCCAGGAAGATAACCGTTGGCAGCGCGCCCGACTGATTGATCATAAACTAAGCCATTTGCGAGTGGAGGCGTTACTGGACAAGGCCATTGCCAAAGCCGATGGCGATGTCCCCGGGCGCCCGCACTTTGCTTCTGTGCTGGTCGAGGAAGGGGTTGTTGGCAATTCCGCGCAGGCATTCAAACGTCATCTGGGGGCAGGTAAACCCGGCGATGTGAAAGCGTGCTGGCCCGAACTGGCTGAGGTTGTGCAGTGGATATGTGATGCAGGAGGTGTGGCTGTTGTGGCTCATCCCCGTAAGTACAAAATGACGGCAACCAAGCTGAGATCCCTGATGAAAGATTTTCAGTCAGCAGGTGGGCAGGGGATGGAGGTACTGACGTCAGGCCAATCCAGCGGTGATCTGGGTTTTCTTACTGAATTGTGTCGGCGTGAAGGGTATCTTGCGTCCAGAGGAAGCGACTTTCACTTCCCCGGTGCGCCTTGGTGCGAGCTGGGACGATTGCCTGCCTTGCCAGACGGGCTTGAGCCTGTATGGCAAGGGTTTAGCGCGTTTCAGCCGGGAACGTGAAACAGCAGATAGAGATCTGTCAGCGAGTCGGGGATGGCGTCAGCCATTTGCTGGCTCAGAGTTTCGCTGTTCCGTACCTTCTCAAAATCTTCGTCTTCGAACAGGCCTGACAGCGCCAACATGGGGACGAGCAGATCTGCTGCTTCTTTTTCATCTGATTCCAGCCAGGCGTCCTCATTCTGAAGGAAGGTGTCGACAAAGCCTGCGCACCAGTTTTCCAGCGCATTCATCGGGTCGCCGTCTTCCGGTTCGGGCAGTTCGATAGCCTCCCCCATATTCAATAGCTGTGTCATGTCGTCAGCCAGTTTGCTCACGGCATTGTCGAAGGCATCCGGCACGCCGCCCTCAGGCAGTTCGTCGAGACCGGTTGAGATCAGGAAAATCGCCTTGGCGTCAAGCAATGTCGGGCCGACAACGCTGGCGCTCACGACACCGTGCAGACCAAAAAAGTCGAGCGCGTCTTCGCCCCATGGTTCTGCAAACAAAATATCTTCGACTGCTTCGATCTCTTGAGGGGACAGCATGTTGGGACTCCTGAGATGCATCGCTGGTGAGTATAGCGTTTAAAAGGGCGAGAGGTGTGACCGCCGCTTAATATTCCGTCGGTTAGTCCGGAACATCAAAAAAGGCGGGCAGGGCATAACACCCTGATCCCGCCTGTCCATACTGAATAACTCTATCCGTTTCGCTGCTGAACAGGCTGCTTTAAGCAGCGCTGTCAGGGCGTAGTGACCGATCAGTCTTTGGCTGGATCGGAGGCGGCAGAGTTTTCATTGGTTGGCGCTGACTTTTCAGCTGCGTTCGCTTCAGCAGGCTTTTCAGCCTTGGCTGGAGCTTCTGCCTTCGCCGAATTTTCCGCCGCTTTGGCCTTCTGTGCGGCCTCACGCTGGCGTTTGCGCACTTCCCGAGGGTCATTGTAAGCCCGGCCCGATTCCGCGAGGGCTGGCTCGCCAGCAGGCTTTTCGGGTTTCGCTGGCGTTTCGGCTACAGGCTCCGGCTTTTTCGCCGGTGCGGGTGCAGGTGCTTCCGTTTTTGGTTGCTCAGCCGGCTTCGCCGCGGGCGTTGCGTTTTCAGTAGAAGGAGCTGGCGCCGCCTTTGGTGCATCAGCAGTTGCTTCCTGTTCCTGTTTCTCAGGCTTGGCCGGAGCGGCTGGCTTAGTGGCTTCCGAGGCCTTTTCAGCAGGCTTCTCTGGAGCGGGTTTGGCGACCGCTTCTTTCGGCGCCGCTTCGCTAGCTTGCGCAGGCGCTGCTGCTTTTTCAGGCTTGGTTGGTGTGTCCGCCGCAGGTGTGTTTTCCGGCGTTGGTGTTACTTTCTCGGCCGGCTTCTCCGCGGTTTTCTCTGCAACTTTCTCAACTGGCTTCTCGGCGATCTTCGGAGTCTCCGCTTTGTCTGCCTTCGGCGCTGTTTCCGCTGTTGCGGTTTCGGGCTTGCTGGCAGTTCTTTCCGGCGCTTGATATTCCGGAGGGGGAGTGGTCACGGTACGACCGTCCGTTGTCCGGTACTCCTTAACAGGTGCCTGTTCTGCCGGTTTGGCTTCGGCAGTTTGCGGTTGAGCCGTTTTTGACTGCTCAGCAGGTTTTGCATCGGCTACTTTCGAAGAGGCCGCAGGTGCCTTTTCAGCCGATTTGCTGGCTGCTGCATCTGTTTGGGGCCCGGCAGTGTTTTGCTTGCGCTCTTCGCTACGGCGGTTCGCCGGATCTACAGGAGAGCCATCGCGGTTGCGCTGGCGGCGCGGACGACGGCGCTTCTCTTCGCCTCCCTGGTTGGGGCTGCTCTGAGTGTTCTGATCCTGCTGCGGTGCTGCAGTGTTGTTATCCTGATCGCGATTACCGCGCTTGTCGTCGTTACGGGACTCTTTGCGGTTGTTGTTGCGGTCACCACCGGATTTCGCAGACGATCTCTGGTTAGGCCGCTCATTGCGGTCACCGCGGTTCTGTTGCTCGTTCGGCTTGCGATTCCGGTTGTTGCGACGGTTGCCGCCTTCACTGTCGTTCTGACGACGGTTGTTGTCAGAACGCTTGTTGCCATCACGGCTGTTTTCGCTGCGGTTGTCATCCCTTGCGACACGGGTCTTACGGCGATCCTGGCGGCCACCGCTATTATCGCGACGCTGGTTTTGATTGCGGGCATTACCGGTGCTTGTGGTCTTGCGCTCTTCTGATGACTCTTCACCGAAAAAGGCAGAAAGCTTGCGCCCCAGACGCTTGAACAGGCCTTCTTCCTGGTCGGCGGCTGCTGGTGCGGTTGCTGCTTTTGCAGGAGCGTTGGCAGCCGGTGCGGGCGCTGTGCGGCGAATCCCTTTAACCGCAGCTTCTTCGCGCTGAGGCTGCTCACGTGCAACCTGGGTTTCCGGTGTGTCGTCTTCTTTGAATTCATCGGCGATTTCATAGCTTGACGCACGCTCTACCGAGCCGACTTCATCATCGCGCACACGCAGAATTTCAAAATGAGGCGTATCCATGTGCGGGTTGGGTACAACCAATACGGTGACTTCCTGGCGTGCCTCAATATCAGCCAGCTGCTTGCGCTTTTCATTTAGCAGGAAGGTAGCGACTGATACCGGAACAATCGCGCGGACTTCGCCTGTCTTGTCCTTGGACGACTCTTCGTAGATCAGTCGCATGATGCTCAGTGCGAGTGATTCGATACCGCGGATCGAGCCCTGGCCGTCACAACGTGGGCAGACTTCACTGCGGGTTTCGCCGAGTGATGGGCGCAGGCGCTGACGGGACATTTCGAGCAGGCCAAAGCGCGAGATTTTGCCAACCTGTACGCGTGCACGATCGATTTCCAGTGCTTCGCGGACTTTCTGCTCTACTTCGCGTTGGTGCTTGGCGGGTGTCATGTCGATGAAGTCGATGACAATCAGGCCGCCGATATCACGCAGGCGCAGCTGGCGTGCGATCTCTTCTGCCGCCTCTAAGTTGGTCTGTAGCGCCGTCTCTTCGATGTCGTGACCCTTGGTCGCGCGCGAAGAGTTGATGTCAATTGAGACCAGCGCTTCGGTGGGATCGATAACGATTGAACCGCCAGACGGGAGTTTGACCTCGCGCTGGAATGCCGTTTCGATCTGGCCTTCTATCTGATAGCGGCTGAACAGAGGGATATCATCTTTGTAGAGCTTGATCTTGTTCTCAAATGACGGCATGACGGCCTGAACAAAGTTCAGGACATCTTCATGCACGACTGAGGAGTCGATCAGTACTTCGCCGATGTCCTGGCGAAGGTAGTCGCGTACGGCACGGATGATGACATTGCTTTCCTGGTGGATCAGGAAGGGCGCTTTGCGTCCGCCGGCAGCTTCAGTGATGGCTTGCCAGATCTGGGTCAGGTAATTGAGATCCCACTGGAGTTCCTGGGAGCTGCGGCCAATGCCGGCTGTGCGCACGATCACGCCCATGTCACGGGGGACATCAACACCGTTCATGGCTTCTTTCAGTTGGGCGCGTTCTTCGCCTTCAATGCGGCGTGAGATGCCGCCAGCGCGGGCATTGTTGGGCATCAGGACCAGGTAACGGCCCGCTAGGGAGATAAAGGTAGTGAGAGCTGCGCCTTTGTTGCCGCGCTCTTCCTTGTCGACCTGGATAATGACTTCCTGACCTTCGTTCAGGACGTCTTTGATATTGATTTTGCCTTCAATTTCCTTCGGAGACTTGTTGAAGTATTCCTTGGAAATTTCTTTCAGTGGGAGGAAGCCGTGGCGGTCGGCGCCGAAATCGACAAAAGCGGCTTCAAGGCTGGGCTCAATGCGGGTGATCTTGCCCTTGTAAATGTTTGATTTTTTCTGCTCTCGGTTGCTGGCTTCAATGTCCAGGTCAAACAGACGCTGTCCGTCTACGAGGGCTACGCGCAACTCTTCCGGATGGGTTGCATTGATGAGCATTCTTTTCATGAAGAACGAGTTTCCTGTCGGTTAACGACGGAAACCGGCCTGAATGGCGTTCATCGGCGAGGCAGGATACAGCGGGCTGCAAAATAACAAGCAGCCAGACACAATCAGGCGGTAACGGTCATCCGTTCCGCGCGGTTCAAAAGGCTAGCGGCCAGTTCTTCCAGCAAAAGCAGGAATATACCGTAACGATTCAGTGTCAGTTGGCGCATGTTATCCAGTTCAAGTTCACTCCGGTGTCTAGGTCTCACGTCATATTCGTAAGCTGGACGGCCCGACCCGGCGTGATTGCAATGATTCTTCGCGATGTCACCCGCCGGCTTTCCGTGCGGATTGATCAAATATCCATCCCGAACTCTGGATCTTAAAACGGATCGACGGTTGCCGGGATGGAGCCTTTTACATAGCAAAACGGTCGTCGAGATAACCAACCGTTGGCTTTCAAAGTCTCGAATAGTGTCGGTATACTTCGGGCTCATCTGACTCAGGCGGCTCGCTCAGGATTGTCGAGAGAGCGCCGAGATTTTGAGCATAAAAGCAGGCCGGAACATAACAGTAATACCCAGAGCCGTCAATCCTGCAAAGTCACCACCCAGGACGCCGCCAACCCATGGCCAAACCACCCCGGAAAAAAGACTCTCGAAAAGCAAGCATGAAAAAGTCCCCTGCTGCGAACCGGGGGAAGCGTAAATCGGCACCGTCATCAATACCGCAATCTGCCTCGGTGGGTACGCCTGCCAGCAGTATGTCGCCGCAACAGGGCGCCGGCGAGGCAGTCAAAAGCGAGGTGCGCTGGGTTGATATTGATGAGGACGGTGCCGGCCAGCGGCTGGATAATTTTCTGCTGACCAAGCTCAAGGGTGTTCCCAAAAGTGTGGTTTACCGGATCGTTCGCAAAGGGGAGGTCCGTATCAACAAGAAGCGGGCGAAGCCCGATACGCGTCTGGAGGCGGGGGATCAGGTGCGCATTCCGCCTGTTGTTCAGAAAGAGAAGCCTGTCGGCCCGGTGCCGGGATCCCGCGTGCAGAAGGTGATGGAGGCTGCAGTCATTTACGAGGACGAGCAAATGCTCGTGGTGAACAAGCCCCAGGGTATCGCGGTGCATGGGGGGAGCGGATTGAGTTTTGGTCTGATCGAGGCGTTGCGGGCTTCGAGGCCGGATGCACGCTTCCTTGAGCTGGTTCACCGCCTCGATCGCGATACCTCGGGGCTGATCATGGTGGCGAAGAAGCGAGCAGCGCTGCGCCACTTGCAGGAAGAAATTCGCCAGCGAAGAGTGGTGAAGCACTATCATGCGCTCGTTGCGGGTCACTGGCCGGCCAGTTGCACAGAAGTGAATGTGCCGCTGGAGCGTTACGAATTAAAGTCGGGTGAGCGGATGGTAAAAGTCTCCGAGGCCGGCAAGAGCGCGCTAACGCGGTACCAGTTGCTCGAATTGTTTGATGGCTACAGCCTCGTCCAGGCATACCCTGTTACCGGTCGCACGCATCAAATTCGGGTGCACAGTGCCTACGGCGGTCATCCGATCGCGGGTGATGACAAGTATATGGATGATGTCAGTTTACGCGCGTTCAGGACCCAGGGTGGGCAGCGGCTGATGTTGCACGCATTCGCATTGAGTCTGGTATTACCTGATGGCCGGCAGGAGCGTTTTGAGGCACCCTACGACGCTGTTTTTGACACAACGGTACGTCGGCTGCGGGAGCGTCGAACCGGTAAAGCGTCCAGTTAAAGTCATTTATTACACGGAGTCAGTCGTACCATGAACCCGAAGGTTGTTATTTTTGATTGGGATGGAACGCTGGTGGATTCGGTTGAGCACATCGCCGATAGCCTGCAGCAGGCCGCAACAGAGCTGGGCTATCCTGCGCGGGAGCGCGAGGCCTATCGGGATATCATCGGCCTGGGAATGGTCGAGGCGCTGGAAAAACTGTATCCGGGATTGAGTCGTGACGAGATGAAATCGATCCGGGAAGGTTATGGCCATTATTTTTTCAGCAAAAAGACGACGCCGCAGAATGTATTCGCCGGCATGAAAGATGTGCTCGTGGATCTTGGTGGTCGTTCATCGGGGTTGGCGGTTGCGACAGGAAAGAGCCGTCGGGGATTGTCGTTGGCACTCGAGAGTAGCGGGCTTGGCGCTCATTTCGCGATCACGCGCTGTGCTGATGAAACACGATCAAAGCCTGACCCTACGATGCTCAAGGAAATTGTGCAGCATTTTGGAATTGCGCCCGAAGAGGCGGTGATGATTGGTGACACGGTTTACGACCTCGATATGGCGCAGCGTATGGGGATGCCGGCGATCGGTGTGGAATGGGGGGTGCACAAGCGGGATCGTTTATCCGCGTTTGCGCCGTTTGCAGTCGTGGATTCGGTGCCAGCTTTGCGGGATGCACTGAAGCTTGTCTGAATAGTTGCAGTTAACGTAGTTAAAAGGGATGGATAAATGTCGGATTGGGATCGTGATAAAAACCCTGGCTGGGGCGATCAGAGTGTACCTTCATCTTCAGCGGCTCAACAGTCTGAGAGCGGTCGCGACTGGAGGTTGATCGAGAAGCTGGTGCTGTCATCGCAGGCAGAGCAACGAAAAAGTCGTCGTTGGGGCATTTTTTTCAAATCCCTGACTTTTATCTATTTGTTTGTGATTCTTTTTCTTCTGTATGCCCCCGTGCAGTCCGGGTTCGAAAAAGTAGGTGGTGAACATACCGCGTTAATCCAGATCAACGGCCCTATTGCCGCAGATGAGGAGGCAAATGCCGACAGTGTGGTGACGGCGCTTCGCGAAGCCTTTGATGAGCCGGAAGCCAAGGCGGTTGTACTGCGCATCAATAGTCCGGGGGGAAGTCCGGTCCAGTCCGGTTATATCAATGATGAGATTGAGCGCTTGCGCGCCGAACACCCGGACAAAAAGGTCTATGCGGTGATCTCCGATATTGGTGCTTCGGGTGCCTATTACATCGCTGCAGCAGCAGATGAGATTTATGCCGACAAGGCGAGTCTTGTCGGTTCTATTGGTGTTGTCGCCGGTGGCTTCGGTTTTACCGGTTTGATGGATAAGTTGGGTGTGGAGCGGCGGCTATACACTTCTGGCGAAAACAAGGCGTTTCTTGATCCCTTTACTCCGGAGAACGACAAGGAAGTTGCATTCTGGCAAGACGTATTGGATACCACGCACCAGCAGTTTATCGAGCAGGTAAAAGAAGGGCGTGGTGATCGGCTGAAAGATGATAGCAGGCTCTTCAGTGGGTTGGTCTGGACAGGCGAGCAGGCGCTGGATCTGGGGTTGATCGACGGCCTGGGTAGTTCAAGCTATGTTGCCCGGGAAGTGGTTGGCGCCGAAGAGTTGGTTGATTACAGTCGTCGACCATCCCAGCTCAAGCAGCTTATTGATCAGCTGGGTGTATCGCTGGGAAGCGGTGTGGCCAGTGAACTGCTTCAGTCGCGGGTGGAGTTGCGATAGGCCATCGCCAGTGGATCGACATCAAGCGCATGTAGCAGTTCGATCAGCGCGATCAGGGGGAGGCCGATCAGGCTATTCGGATCTCTCCCTTCAAAGCGGCTGAACAGGTTGATGCCAAGTCCCTCCATTTTAAAGCTGCCAGCGCAGTCGTAGGGTTCTTCGGTGAGCAGGTAGTGCTCGATATCAGTTGCCGAGAGTGGTCGGAAGTGGACCTTGAAAGGTTCGCATGTCCGGCGGACTTTGCCGCTTTCCGCATCCAGCACAGCCAGGCCGGTGAGAAATGTAACGGCTTTGCCGCTGCTGGCCTGAAGTTGTTGGAAGGCGGCGTCATAGTGCCCGGGCTTGGTCAGGATTTGCCCGCTGGGTAGCAGTGCGACCTGATCCGATCCGATAATCAGATGGCGCGGGTATTCGTTGGCGAGGGCGCGGGCTTTTTGTTCGGCTAGCCGCAGTGTCAGCGTTTCGGCGGATTCCGAGGGCAGGGCGGTCTCGTCGATATCCGGGCTTGCGCAGGTGAACGGTAGTCTCAGCCGCTCCAGTAGTGCTTTCCGGTAAGGGGAGGATGAGGCAAGCAGAAGAGGCCGGGTATTCACGAAAAGCTCCGAATGCGCTGTGGCTTTGGCGCTTGAGCATAGCGGAAAATGTCCGGGTTCTGAACCAAATCGCTTGGTTCTCTCGGTAGTTCCCACGATCAGGTACATAACTCTTTGACAGCGGGCGGGCAGAGCCCTAAAATTGCGCGCCTATGTCAAATACCGAACTGCCCAGATTAGTGGATCCCAGCAAGCTGGCGGAACAGAGCGTCAGTCTTGAAGGTGTAGTCCCTTTGCGTTCACTGACCCGATTTGCTGAAGTTTTGCATGATCCGGAAGGTGAAGTCAGTGTGGTATTGCAGTTCGGGCGCGACCCGGAAAAGCGGCGAATTATCGAAGGTCGCCTGAATACGTCAGTGGTACTGGAGTGTCAGCGTTGTATGTCTGCGCTTCGGACAACTCTGTCGTCCGATTTCGTGTTGGGCCTTGTGATCAGCGATGACCAGGCGCGTCAGCTGCCGCGAGAGTATGAGCCTTTCCTGATGAAGGATTTTGAGGCTGATCTCTGGCAGATGGTTGAAGACGAGCTACTGCTTGCTGTTCCGCCTTTTCCGTTGCATGAGCGGGAGGAGTGCCCGGCGTCCGAAGCGCTTGAGGAATTTGAGCGTACGGATGAAGTAGTCGGATCCGAGGAACCGGAAAAACGAGAGAGTCCGTTCAGCGTGCTGGCGGAGCTCAAGAAAAAAGACCAGCACTGATTCAGGTGCGTCTCAGAATTGACCCACAGCCTTTAAACGGTGGCTTTGGGACTTTGTCATTTTTAGCTCAGGAGTAACACCATGGCTGTACAAAAGAATCGTAAGACCCGCTCCAAGCGCGGTATGCGTCGTTCACACGATGCGCTGTCTGCAGCAACCCTGTCTGTTGATTCAACAACAGGTGAAGTGCATCGTCGTCACCACGTTTCTCCAGACGGTTTTTACCGTGGAAAGCAAGTGGTTGAAGCGCGCGACGAGTAATCGTTATGGAATGGCGCGGTATTCCGGGTTGTTCCTGTGCGTGTGAAGGGTAACCGGTGAAATCTTTCACCATTGCCATTGACGCGATGAGCGGTGACCGCGGTCCCGCCGTTGCTGTCGCTGCGGCGCTGGACGCTGTGCGCGAAAATGAGGCCTTGAGCATCATTCTGGTAGGTCAACAGAGTGAGCTCGAGGCTTTTTTGGTTGAGCCGCAGCATCCCCGCATTCGCATTGTCGAGGCGGTTGAAGTTGTCCGGATGAACGAGCGCCCATCGCACGCCTTACGACATAAGCAGCATTCGTCAATGGCGGTGGCGCTTCGTCTTGTGCGAGATGGCGAGGCCCAAGGGTGCGTCAGTGCCGGCAATACCGGTGCGTTAATGGCGTTTGGTCGTTCGCTGCTGCGAATGTATCCCGGTATCGAGCGTCCAGCGATCGTCAAGCAAATTCCTTCCTTGCGCGGACGCTGCCACGTGCTGGATCTTGGCGCCAATGTCGATGCCGGAGCCGAAAACCTCTATCAGTTTGCGTTGATGGGGTCGTTGATGGCGGCGGCGATCAACAACCTGCAGGAGCCTCGGGTCGCTCTTCTCAACGTGGGTGAAGAAGAGATCAAGGGTAACGAGCAGGTCAGGCTCGCTTCCCATATGCTGGCCCAGTGTGAATCGCTCAACTACATCGGCTACGTGGAAGGTAGTGACTTGTTCAGGGATGTTGCGGATGTGGTGGTGTGCGACGGGTTTGTCGGCAACATTGCACTGAAAACAGGCGAGGGCGTCGCCACCATGTTAATGGAGCTGCTGGACCAGGCCTTCAGCAAAACCTTGTATGGCCGTTTTGTTGGCTGGCTGGCCCGTCCTACAATAGCGCGCCTGCTCAGAACGATCGATCCTTCCCGTCACAATGGTGCCAGCCTTCTCGGGCTTCAGGGCGTTGTGATTAAAAGTCACGGCAACGCGAATGAAAGGGCGATGTTGGCCGCAATCCGCCAAGCCCATCGAGAGATCCAGCTCGAAGTGCCGCGACGAATCAATGAGCAACTGGACGAATTGATGATCTAACCCCTCGTGTTTTGGGAGGCAAAGGCTTGTACCATTGGCTAATCTTCTCAGATACCAAACAGGAGTAGACTGATCATCATGAAATCAGCATTTCTTTTCCCAGGGCAGGGTTCCCAATCTATCGGCATGCTTGCCGAAGCCGAAGAAACTTGGCCTATCGTTGCAAAAACATTCTCCGAAGCGTCCCAGGTGCTGGGCTTTGATTTGTGGGCCATCTGTCAGAAAGGGCCTGAGGAAGAGCTGAATGCTACCGCTATTACGCAACCGTTGCTGTTGACCGCAAGTGTCGCGCTCTGGCGTCAGTGGTTTGTCGCTGACGGCCCCCGGCCGGACTTTGTGGCAGGTCATAGCCTTGGCGAGTATAGCGCGCTGGTTGCGGCGGAGAGCCTGAACTTTTTTGACGCGGTTAAGCTGGTTCGCTTGCGTGGCGAGCTAATGCAAAGTGCCGTTCCGGCAGGGCAGGGCAAAATGGCTGCCATTCTGGGGCTGGACGACAACGCTGTGATCGAAGCGTGTAGCGAGGCTGCCAATGGAGACGTCGTGGCTGCCGTGAACTTCAATGCTCCGGGGCAGGTGGTCATTGCGGGCGACAGCGCTGCGGTCGATCGCGCAATTGATATCTGCAAGGCGAAAGGTGCCAAGCGCGCGATGGCTTTGCCTGTCAGCGTGCCGTCGCATTGTGATCTGATGAAGCCCGCCGCCGATGAATTGGCGCAAGCGCTGGATGACGTTCAGTTCAATGATGCGGTCATATCCGTGGTGCAGAATGTAGACGCGGCGCCTGAGCAGGATCGCGACGCTCTGAAGGCGAACCTGGTGCGCCAGCTATACTCACCCGTACAGTGGACAGACTCTGTGCGCTACCTGAGCGAAGAAGGTGTCGGCACAGCAGTGGAGTGTGGCGCGGGCAAGGTGCTGGCCGGACTGGTGAAACGTATTGAGCGGGACATGTCGGTCTTCAGTATTGAGAACAAGGCGGCATTGCAAAAGGCGCTGGACGGCTTTGCCGGGTAACGCGAAATTAAAGGATTTGATATGTCATCTTTGGAAGGCAAAGTAGCGCTGGTAACCGGCGCTTCTCGTGGTATCGGCCGTGAAATTGCCCGGGCTCTGGCCGCCAAGGGCGCTGTTGTTATCGGCACAGCCACAACCGAGCAGGGCGCGGAGTCGATTTCAGAAGATTTCCGGTCAATCGATGCTCAGGGTTGTTACGGTCTTGTCATGAATGTGGCGGATGCGGATAGCGTCGATTCAGGGCTGAAAGCCATTGCAGAAAAATCTGGCGCTCCTTTGATTTTGGTCAACAACGCCGGCATTACCCGTGATAACCTGTTGATGAGAATGAAAGAAGACGACTGGGATGACGTCATCGCGACCAATCTCAGCGCGATCTTCCGCACCAGCAAAGCCGTATTGCGTGGAATGGCAAAGGCGCGTTGGGGCCGTATTATAAACATCAGCTCAGTGGTTGCAGGCATGGGTAATCCCGGTCAGGTCAACTACTGTGCCGCCAAGGCTGGCGTTGAAGGTATGAGTCGCAGCCTGGCAAAAGAAATGGCAAATCGGGGCATTACCGTAAATTGTGTTGCACCGGGTTTTATCGATACCGATATGACGAAGAAACTGGACGCGGCACAACGGGACGCTATGATGGGAGTCATTCCTGCGGGGCGTCTTGGTGAGCCTGAAGAGGTCGCTGCGGTTGTCGCTTTTCTGGCATCAACAGAAGCGGCCTACATTACCGGAGAATCCATCAACGTGAACGGTGGTATGTTCATGGGATAAGTGGGTTTGTCGTAAGCCATTGAACGACAAGCCTTTAGCTTCAAACCCTGCTTGTTTGCGGGTGGGGATTAAACTAAACTGCACGCAAATCAGTGCTTGGTTGGTAATTAAGTGAGGAAAATATGAGTACAGTCGAAGAGCGCGTTAAGAAGATTGTTTGTGAACAACTGGGCGTTAAGGATTCTGAAGTTCAGAACACGTCTTCTTTCGTAGAGGATCTGGGCGCGGATTCACTGGACACCGTTGAGCTGGTCATGGCCCTCGAAGAAGAGTTCGAGACCGAGATTCCTGATGAAGAAGCGGAAAAGCTCGCGAGTGTACAGGATGCGATCGATTACATCGTCGCACATACCTGATACTCAGTAAGTATTGAAAGCCAAGCAGAGGCCGTCCTTATTTTGAAGTAAAGGACGGCTTTTTTATTTGGCTTTCAGGCCGACAGTCTGCCGCTTGTCCGGGCCAATGTGCGACGGGCAGGTCTTTTCCTGTCGGCTGATAAAGATTTCCGCAGATTTGATCAGCGGCAGATTTCATAAACGATAGTTTCATGGCATTTTGCTATTGTCATGGAACCGTCATGGGCGTTTGAGATAAACGCTCCCGCGTTTACCTGGTTTTCCGGGTGGGTTTTGATCAGCCCGCTGAAAGGGGTGTTGGTTGCTGCAACATATAGTGCAGGATAATTCAGCAACGCCGATATCTGATGATGCAATAGGTGGATGAATAATGTCTGGACGACGTGTGGTAGTCACTGGTCTTGGGATGCTGTCTCCATTGGGCAACGATGTTGCCTCGTCCTGGGAGGGCATACTGGCTGGCCGAAGCGGCATTGGACCGATCGAACGGTTTGACGCTGAGGGTTTCAACACCCGTATCGGTGGCGCCATCAAAGGCCTTGGCCTCGAGCGCTATCTCAGTGCCAAAGATGCCCGGAAAATGGACGCGTTTCTCCACTACGGTGTCGCTGCTGCGAGCCAGGCTGTGGAAAGTGCAGGGCTGGATGCCGAAGGCGCCTGTGACCCCGAACGTATTGGTGTTGCGATCGGTTCGGGTATTGGCGGTCTCGAGTTTATCGAGCGTAACGTCAAAGCGTTGGAAGCAGGCGGTCCGCGCAAGGTTTCGCCATTTTTTGTTCCAGCCTCAGTGATCAATATGATTGGCGGTAATGTCGCAATCAAATACGGCTTCCAGGGGCCTAATATCGCGATTACGACTGCCTGCACCACTGGCACGCACAACATCGGTTATGCTGCACGCACAATTAAATACGGCGATGCCGATGTGATGCTTGCCGGCGGTTCAGAAATGGCGACCACGCCAACTGGAATCGCGGCGTTCGGCGCCGCCAGAGCCTTGTCGACCCGCAACGACGAACCCGAGAAGGCCAGCCGTCCCTGGGACACAGACCGGAACGGATTTGTACTGAGCGATGGCGCCGGTGTAGTGGTGCTTGAAGAGCTTGAGCATGCCCGTCGCCGTGGCGCGACCATTTATGGTGAAGTCGTCGGTTTTGGTATGAGCGATGATGCCCACCACATCACATCGCCGCCAGAAAATGGTGAAGGTGCCCAACGGTCGATGCGCAATGCGCTCAAAGACGCCGGGCTTGATGTTACAGGCGTTGATTATATCAATGCTCACGGTACCTCCACGCTGGTAGGGGATGTAGCAGAAGTTGCAGCGGTAAAGGCCGTGTTTGGGGACCACGCCAACAAACTGGCAATTTCCAGTACCAAATCGATGACCGGTCACCTGCTGGGTGCCGCCGGTGCCGTCGAAGCCATTTTTTCGCTGCTGGCTATTCGCGACAATATGCTGCCGCCGACCATCAATCTTGATAATCCTGATGAAGGGTGTGATCTGGACTTTGTGGCGCATAAAGCCCGCAAATCCAACGTCAACGTTACCCTGTCGAATTCCTTCGGTTTTGGCGGCACTAACGGGACTTTGATCTTCAAGCGTTTCGAGGATTAGTGCGGCACGTGCTTGAAACGGTATGGGCTGACGAGCAGGGCGTACCCGCGAGTGATCGCGGGCTGGCCTATGGCGATGGCCTCTTTGAAACCTTGCGCATCGCGCACGGAAAACCCTCCCTTTTGGACTATCACCTGCGACGGATGCTCGATGGGGCAAACCGCCTCGCTATTCCGCTCACGCGTGATCAGCTGACAGGTGCAGTCGATTCTGCCTTGGTGCATTTTCAGTCTGAGTTCCCGCAGGATAGCGAGGGATGGATCCTGAAAATGATGCTGACCCGTGGCTCAGGAGGCCGTGGGTATCTGCCGCCTGAAAATCCTACGTCCCGCCTTATTATCAGTGCGCATCCGTTACCGGCGCCGCCTGATCGCAGTGGCGTCGAGGTAGGCATTGCCAGATCGGCGCTGGTCGTGGATCCGGCTATTGCAGGCGTGAAATCCTTAAATCGTCTCGCTCAGGTACAGGCCAGTCGCGAGATACAGCCTGGATGGTTCGACGTGCTGATGTGTGACAGCGCAGGCTGCCTTATCGAGGGTACGCGTACCAATCTTTTTTGCTTGCTGGGTAATACCTGGGTGACACCTCCAGTATCATCGCTGGCGGTTGCGGGGGTGGCGCGAGCGGCTTTGATTGACCACCTGAATACGCAAAACGCACCTGTGGAGGAGTACCCTCTTTCAATGGCGATGCTTTATCGCCGTGATTTCGGAGGGTTGATACTCACGAACAGCGTGATGGGCGCGTTACCAGTGAAACGGATTGATCGCTTTCAGTTGCCTATCTCTGACCGCCTTGCCACAATCGTTTCCTTTCTTTCTGACGCTGTTGGGTCCTGACTTTGCTCAAACGAATTATATTAGTTGCGCTGCTTGGTGCTGTTCTGGTCGCCAGCGGAACAGGTCTTTGGATCTGGCAGGGGTTGAAGGGGCTGGAAACGCCGGCATCTCTCGAACAGCCTGTTCTGTTTAAAGTTGAGCAGGGCAGTTCGTTCACTTCTGTGGCTCAGGCTCTGGAACAGCGAGGCCTGGTCAGTAGTGCTTTCTGGCTCAAGGTCTGGGGTCGAATCAATCCTGATGAAACGCTGATCAAGGCTGGTGAGTACGAGTTTGGTCCCGGCGCAGATGCGCACGACATGATTGGCAAGATGGTGCGCGGGGATACCAAAACCTGGACCGTTCGGTTTATTGAAGGCTGGCGTTTTAGTGAGTTGCGCAAGGCGCTCACCGAACATCCGAAGTTAGACCAGACGATTGCCGATCTGACAGACGAGCAGATCATGGCAAAACTTGGAAAGCCCGAAGAGTTCCCTGAAGGCCGTTTTTTCCCGGATACCTATGTCTTTTCAAGCAGCGATAGCGATCTCGACATCCTGCAACGCGCTTATGATCGCATGGCGTCGCTATTAGCGGAGGAATGGGCCGGTCGGGCAGACGGCCTGCCGTATGAAACGGCCTATGACGCGTTGACCATGGCGTCCATTGTAGAGAAAGAAACCGGTGTGCCGGAAGAGCGTGGCCAGATTGCCGGTGTATTTGTCCGGCGCCTGCAGAAAGGTATGCGGCTTCAGACAGACCCCACTGTCATCTATGGTCTGGGAGAGAGCTACGAGGGCAACATCACTCGCAAGCACCTGCGCACGGCGACTCCGTACAACACCTATCGCATATCCGGTTTACCGCCGACCCCCATCGCCTTGCCGGGCAGAGAAGCGATACATGCAGCACTGCATCCTGCGCCAGGAGATACACTGTACTTTGTTGCGCGTGGCGATGGCTCTCATACTTTTTCCAGAACGTTTAAAGAACATCAGCGTGCGGTGCGTGAATTTCAGCTTCGTCGTCGTTCGGATTACCGTTCATCGCCAGCAACGCAATAGAGAGACAGGCCACACCATGAAATCAGGTTTCTTTATTACCTTCGAAGGCACCGAGGGCGTTGGAAAATCCACCCAGCTTGAGTACGCAGCCAGTTGGCTGAAAGCCCGTGATATCGATTTTATTGTCACGCGGGAGCCGGGTGGAACGCCCTTGGCGGAGTCCATTCGCGAGTTGCTGTTGCAACCCAGGGAAGAGAAGGTGGCGGATATGACTGAGTTGCTGTTGATGTTCGCGGCACGCTCTCAACATCTTGAAACCCTAATCAAACCGCATCTCGAAGCCGGAAAATGGGTGCTGTGCGATCGTTTTACCGATGCAACTTATGCCTACCAGGGGGGCGGGCGTGGTGTGTCCCAGGCCAATATCAGTCTGCTTGAAAATCTGGTGCAGGGGGTATTGAGGCCCGATCATGTGGTACTGCTGGACGCGCCCGTCGAAGTTGGCATGTCGCGGGCACGAAAGCGAGGTGAGTTGGATCGCTTCGAGCGAGAGACAGTGGCATTTTTCGATCGCATTCGCCAAACCTATCTTGAGCGGGCAGCCCAATGGCCTGAACGCTATCACGTGATTGACGCCACTCAAGCACTGGATGCTGTCAGTCATTCTCTCGGGCAAGCGCTGGATGGCATTCTGGCTCGCTCCGTTTCAGCGTGAGACTGTGCTAACTCTATTGAGCGTTGTCTGCTAGTCTACAAGTGTTGGTCAAAAAACGTCCTATTCTATATGTGCCTCGAGTATCCGATGGAGGTGCGAGCCGGAGCCCGGTTTTCCCGGTGGACCCTGCATGCAGTCGGTCACCTGTTGTCAGGTGTAAGCCGAGCGTGGAGGTGAATCGATGTCCAAGGCAATTGTTATTTGCTGCGACGGCACCTGGAATCAGCCAGAAACTGAATCAAAATCCACGGTCCCGTCCAATATCCTCAAGTGTGTGCGTGCACTAAAGGCCCATTCAGGCCGCCGCGATCAAGTGGTTTTTTACGATGAAGGCATCGGTAACCGTGGTGGGGTCGACCGATGGCTCGGTGGACTGCTGGGCGTTGGGCTGTCCGCAAACCTGATTCAGGCTTACCGTTTTATCGCCCATAACTGGGCGCCTGGTGATGATATTTACCTGCTGGGTTTCAGTCGTGGTGCATACACAGTGCGCAGCCTGGCGGGCTTTATTCATATGGTCGGGCTTATTGGCAAGGCCGAGATGAAGCACCTGCCGGACGCTTACCGCTGGTATCGAGCCTCACCCGGGGAGGACCGGGATAATGTGCCGAATGCTGCGTTGGTCGAGGAACTGCGTCAGTCCAGTCGCCGTATTCCAATACGGTTTCTCGGTGTTTTCGATACGGTGGGTGCATTGGGGCTGCCGGTTCCGGGGCTGCGGCGCCTGTCCCGGCCTTGGATAGGGTTTCACGACACGCAGCTTTCTGACTCGGTGTCCTATGCCGTTCAGGCACTGGCGATTGACGAATTGCGAGGGCCGTTCAAGCCAGATCTTTGGACACACTCTCCGGATGCAACCAGGGTGGCGCGGGATTCCACTTCCCGGCGGACGTTACAGGTTTGGTTGCCTGGCGTGCATGGGGATATTGGCGGTGGTTACCCGGATGCGGCACTGGCCGATATTGCGCTTCAGTTCATGATTGGCCAGGCCAATCAACAGGGGCTGGAGTGGCAAATCGGCAGTGTGTTCAGCTCGGATCCCAACGAGCGGTTCAAGGGGACGTTGCACGATAGCTATCGCTTGCCCTATCGCCTGATGCGCCCACATCAACGTGTTATTGGTGAGGTGCAAAGAGAAGCGAAGTCAATGGAGCCGGCCGTTACCGAAAAAATTCACATTGCTGCGCTGGATCGCCTTGAAGCCGGCGGCAATTTTCACAATGGCGCCAATCTTCGCCAGGCCCTGAGTCAGGGTTGTCAGGTGTTTCACGAGCGTCGCCATTTAAGGCTCACGTTGCCGGAGTCACTTTCGGTTGCCGATATGCCGGATGTCGGAGAGGTATGTACGTTGCTCGATATGTCGGAATCCGGAGCACGACTTTACTATAGCGGCAACGGCTCGGTTAGCACCGGTGGCGATGTCAGGTTGCGACACCCGCGCATTGGCGATCGTACTGCGAAAGTAAAATGGTGCACCGGTAGTGAAGTCGGAGTTGAATTTGCGGCCTGACGGAGACGGTTTCGATGGCGTCATCATGCCGATAGTGCGCATAAGAGGTTGTGAGGCTTTGGTCGGGATGAATCTGGGTGCTCAGTATGGTTTAATGAACATTCAGTCATTAAAGTTGGCCAAAAGCCCTCTATGCTGAATGCCAAAGTAGTCAAATTGCCGGAAAACGCGCACCAGCACGAACACGAGCATCATCAGGTTGTGATCGGTTTGCAGGGTCACTCTGGCCTTGCGGGTGATGGCTGGGGTGTCGATCTGGGTACCCGGCGTGCCTGTCTGGTGCCGACCGCAACCCGGCACGACTTCTTTGGCAACGATGCCAACCATGTCCTGGTGATTGATCTGGATGCCCGGGCTCCGGCATTATCCAACCCGCTTCACAGTGAATATGATCGGCTGGCACCATTATTTGACCGGCCACTTCATCTGGACATGGATGAAAGGCTCCAGTGCCTGATTCATTTGTGTGCCTCAGAGCTGAATCAGGCTCCTGACAACCTTTCTCTCCATAATCATTTTGCCGCCGGCATCATGCATTGTCTGTCCTCACGTCTGGTCGGCGACCAGGCATCGCGGAAAAAACGCCATTGTTTTAATGTTGAAACCATTCGACATTACGTCCGCAAAAACCTCCACAGAAAGATCACCATACGCGAGCTGGCGGCAGAATCCTGTCTCAGTGTCAGTCGCTTCCACGAAATATTCCGGGAAATGACCGGTATCAGCCCTCACCAATACATTATCCAGGCTCGACTCGAGCGGGCCACCGATCTGATGGTGCAGTCTCGCAGTTCACTCGCCGATATCAGTTTCCGAACCGGTTTTTCCAGCCAGGGTGCGCTCACCAATGCGATGAAAAAGCACCGCGGTGTAACGCCATCTGCATTGCGCAAGCGTGACAGTCAGTCTGTTATGGTGTGAAAAAAGACATTTTTGTAAAACAATCGTAGATTTTTGCAAGCCTGTCGTCGGTTGCGCCACTAGATTAGCGGCATGACGGTTGAAATTTCACAATTGGTCATACGGTACGGCTCATGTGAACCATACTGGGTGAACCATTTTCTGCATTGGAGAGTTCGGTAATGTTCAGCGCGAGCAAAATTCTGGATGCTGATTTTCAGAAGAACCCCAGGGAATATTTTTGGAAGGGTATCACCGAGAACTACGCTGTTGATGAGGCGGAATACCTGCAGGAACTGATTCCGCTGGCACAGAGTGATGCCGAGGAATATCGTGACGTCACCGAGACTGCGACAGATCTGATCAAAAAGGTGCGGGCTCAGGATGACTCCATCCATATGATTGATGCCCTGTTGCAGGAGTACAGCCTCGATACCCAGGAAGGTATTTTGCTGATGTGCCTCGCTGAAGCGCTGATGCGGATCCCCGACAAGTACACGGCTGACGCACTGATTCACGACAAGATGTCCGATGCAGACTGGAAGAAGCATGTTGGCCGGAGTGAATCAACGCTGGTCAATGCCTCCACATGGGGGCTGATGCTGACCGGGCGTGTTGTGAAGATGGACAAGCGGCTTGATGGCTCGCCTTCCAATATCTGGAAGCGTCTGGTCAAGCGTTCCGGTGAACCGGTTATCCGCAGCGCGATGTATCAGGCCATGGCCATCATGGGTAAGCAGTTTGTGCTTGGTCGTGATATCAATGAAGCGCTGTCGAACGCCCGTAGTTATCGGGATCAGGGCTACACCTACTCGTTCGATATGCTGGGTGAAGCGGCGCTGACCACAGAAGATGCAGGCCGTTATCTGGCCGATTACCGCAATGCGATTGAAGCCGTTGGCAACGATCCCTATCCCGAGAGCAAGGCGCCGCGACCGTCTATCTCGATCAAACTGTCCGCGTTACACCCACGCTATGAAGTCGCTCAGGAAAAGCGCGTGCTTACCGAGCTCCATGACACCGTCGTTGAGTTGCTGCGCTTCGCCCGGGAAAAGAACGTCTCGATTACCATCGATGCTGAAGAGATGGATCGACTGGAGCTCTCGCTTCTGCTGTTCGAGAAAGTATTCAAACATTCTGTTGTCGAAGGCTGGGACGGTTTCGGCTTGGTTATCCAAGCATACTCCAAGCGCGCGTTGCCGGTTCTTTGCTGGCTGGCGAAGCTGGGTAAGGAGCAGGGCAGAGAAATTCCTATCCGTTTGGTCAAAGGCGCTTACTGGGACACAGAGATCAAAATCTGCCAGCAACTGGGGCTTGAGAGTTACCCGGTGTTCACCCGCAAAGAGGCGACGGATACGTCCTACCTGGCCTGCCTGCGCTTCCTGTTAAGTGATTTCACCAAGGGCGCGATCTATCCGCAATTGGCGAGCCATAACGCCCACACGGTTGCGTCGGTACTGGCCATGGCACGCAACAAGGGACGCAAGATTGAATTCCAGCGGCTGCACGGCATGGGGGATGCGCTCTATAACACGGTGCTCAACCAGCATGATATTCCGGTGCGTATTTACGCGCCGGTCGGCGCACACAAAGATCTGCTGCCCTATCTGGTAAGGCGTCTTCTTGAGAATGGCGCGAATTCCTCGTTCGTCCATCGTCTGGTTGATGCGCGAACCCCAATAGAGGATCTGGTTCAGAACCCGGTTCAGGACCTGCAGAAGCACAAGACATTGGCCAACAACCGTATTCCGCTGCCATCCCAGATATACGGTGCTGACCGTCGCAATTCCAAAGGGGTCAACTTACACGTTGAATCCCATCTGGACCCGCTCATGCGTGCATTAAAAACCTGGGACAGTCATCAGTGGACGGCGGGCCCGGTCATCAACGGACAGAAGCGCACTGACGGCGAGAGCAAAACAGTGCATGCGCCCTTTGATCAGTCCCAGAAAGTCGGCAGTGTTTGTTGGGCGACCGAGGCCCACGCCAGGGAAGCGCTGGACGTTGCATCAGGCGCATTCAAGAGCTGGAATGAAACACCGGTTGAAGAGCGGGCCCGTTGCCTCGAACGCTATGCAGACCTGATGGAGAAACACCTTGAGGAGCTGATGGCGATCTGTTCCCGTGAAGCAGGCAAGTCGCTTCAGGACGGCATCGACGAGGTCAGGGAAGCAGTGGATTTCTGTCGTTACTATGCCAATCAGGGTCGCCTGCGCTTCGCAGAAGCCATCACGCTGCCAGGTCCTACCGGTGAAAGTAATGAACTCTACCTGGAAGGCCGTGGTGTTTTTGTCTGTATCAGCCCCTGGAACTTCCCGCTTGCCATCTACACCGGTCAGATGATGGCGGCGCTGGTCGCCGGCAATACGGTGATCGCCAAGCCTGCGGAGCAGACCAGTCTATTGGCTCATAGGGCCTTCGAGCTGATGCTTGAAGCTGGCTTCCCGGGCAGCGCAGTGCAACTGTTGCCGGGCGATGGCGCCACTATTGGTGGTGCGTTGATGCCGGATAACCGGGTTGCCGGTGTCGCCTTTACCGGCTCGACCCAGACAGCCCATGTGATTAATCGTACGCTAGCCGATCGCGAAGGCTCAATTGTGCCGATGATTGCCGAAACCGGTGGTCAGAACGCCATGATTGTCGACAGCAGCGCTTTGCCAGAGCAGGTCGTGCGCGACGTTGTCCAGTCGGCATTTGCCAGCGCCGGGCAACGGTGTTCAGCCTTGCGTGTGCTCTATGTTCAGCGTGATGTGGCAGAGCGGATGGAAACGCTGCTGGCGGGCGCTATGGAAGAACTGGTGATTGGCGATCCGCGTCTTCACAGTACGGATGTCGGCCCGGTCATTGATGCCGGCGCCCAGTCGGGCTTGCAGGAGCATGTGGATGAGATGGAGAAATCAGCGCGTTTCATTGCCCGAGCGCCACTGCCAGCCGAATGCCAGAGGGGCTTCTTTATAGCACCTTCTGCCTACGGCATTGATAGCATCGCACAACTCAAGAAAGAGCACTTTGGCCCTATTCTTCACGTGGTGCGCTATGAAGCAGAAAAGCTCGACGACGTAATAGCCGAAATAAACGATGCGGGGTACGGCCTCACGTTGGGTATCCACAGTCGCAGTGAGACCACGGCGGCCTATATTGAGAAAAACGTCAAGGTGGGCAACGCCTACATCAACCGCAATCAGATTGGTGCTGTAGTGGGTGTTCAACCCTTCGGCGGACGTGGGCTGTCCGGAACCGGTCCCAAGGCTGGTGGCCCGCACTACCTGCTGCGGTTTGCGACAGAAAGAACCCGGACGATCAACACGACAGCCGTTGGGGGAAATGCTTCGCTGTTGTCGTTGGGTATCGAAGAGGTCTGAAGCGACAACTTCAGGCAAAACCATAGGCCAGAACATTGCAGGTCTGGCAAAAAGGGGGCGCTTAGGGCGCCCCTTTTTTGTGTCCGGAGTGACGGTGAGGTGGTTTATTGTTGTTCGGGGCAGCTGCGATTGCTCGCGACCCCGCCGTTGACGCCTGTTCCAGCAAATGAGAACCACACATCAGAGCGCGGCCCGGCACATTGCTAAAATGCAACTGGTTTTGACGAATGGCGCTTTATAAAATAAATAAGAAACAATACTTTAGGGACGATGACACGATGAAAAAACTAACCTCTGCATTTTTGCTTTCAATGACACTCGCCGCACCGGTTTCTGCCGTAACCATCGAAGGTGTGGATATGCCTAACCAAATGAAGGCAGACGGCTCTGAACTGGTGCTGAATGGCGCAGGCGTACGCTCCAAGTGGTTTATTGATCTCTACGTTGGCGGCCTCTACGTGTCACACGTGGGCTCTGATCCAAAGGCGATTGTTGCTGCTGATGAGCCCCAGGCCATTCGCCTGCATATTATCTCTGGCATGATCACCAGCGATAAGATGACCTCCGCCACACTGGAGGGCTTTGATGCGTCAACGGGCGGCAACACTGCACCGATTCAGGCCGAGATCGACGAGTTTATGGGCGTGTTCAAAGACGAAATCAAGGAAGGTGACGTTTTTGATCTGGTCTACCTGCCGGGTGAAGGTGTGAAGGTGTCCAAGAATGGTAACGCCCGGGATACGATTTCTGGTATCGACTTCAAAAAGGCGCTGTTCGGCATCTGGCTGTCTGACGAGCCGGCTCAGGAAGATCTGAAGGCCGCCATGCTCGGTAAGGACTAAGCATCTGCCTCTATTGGGGGCAAGTCGAAAAAAGGGAGGCAACATCGCCTCCCTTTTTTGTGTCTGGGATCCGGCCCCGTTGGTCCGCAGACTAGTCCTCTCCCTGGGTTTACTCCAGATAGTCTCGCTTCTGTTTGAATTCGCACAGATCTTCGATCGGGCAGATGCCGCATTTTGGCTTTCTCGCCACGCAGACATAGCGCCCATGCAGAATCAGCCAATGATGGGCATCCTGCAGGTAGTCCTTGGGCACCAGCCGCACCAATCGTTGCTCTACCTCGACAACATTCTTGCCCGGCGCGATACCTGTGCGGTTGGATACGCGAAAGATATGAGTATCCACCGCCATGGTGGGTTGGCCAAACGCAGTGTTCAGGACCACATTGGCGGTTTTTCGGCCCACGCCGGGGAGGGCTTCGAGTGCTTCCCGCGTGTCCGGCACAATACTGTCGTGCTGTTCGACCAGTATTCGGCAGGTCTTGATCACGTTCTCGGCCTTGCTGTTGAACAGGCCGATGGTTTTGATGTATTCCTTCAGCCCGTCCACGCCCAGCGCCAGAATCGCAGCTGGCGTATTGGCGACCGGGTAAAGCCGGGCGGTTGCCTTGTTGACGCCGACATCAGTGGCCTGTGCCGAGAGGATAACGGCGATCAGCAGTTCGAACGGCGAACTGTATACCAGTTCGGTGGTGGGGTTGGGGTTGGCAGCCCTGAGGCGTTCAAAAATGGCCGTTCGTTTTTGCTTGTTCATAACATTCTCTGACGGTCAGGGATTCGTGATCAGGAAACGGAACCGGTGACACGCACGCGTTTGCTGCCAGCGATCGTGGGCTCGACAATCCGCGCGTCACGGCGCTTTTTGATCTGACCATCAATAGCGTTTTTAAGTGCGATGATAAAGCCAAGCCCGACGAACGCACCGGGTGGCAAAACCATAAACAGCACGTTTGCGTAATTATCGAACACATGCAGGGTCCAATCAGCCGCCGCCGGACCGAAGATCAGATTCATATTGGTGAACAGGGTGCCCTGGCCGATCAGCTCCCGCATCCCGCCCAGAACGATCAGTACCAGCAAAAAGCCGATTCCCATCATCAGCCCATCAAGCACTGAGGGCAGTACGCTGTTTCGGGCAGCGAATGCGTCAGCACGCCCGAGAATTGCACAGTTGGTGACGATCAGCGGAATAAAAATGCCAAGGATTTCGTAAAGCTCGTAAGTAAACGCCTGCATCAGTAATTCCGCGCAGGTGACGAAAGACGCAATAATCATCACAAACGCCGGCAAGCGGACAGAATCGGGCACGAAATTGCGAATCAGTGATACCGACAGATTGGAGCCAACCAACACCAGCAAGGTTGCCACACCCAGACCGATTGCATTGACCACCGTGCCGGTGACAGCAAGCAGGGGGCAAAGACCGAGCACCTGAACCAGCGCCGGGTTGTTGACCCAAAGCCCGTCCTTGATGATTTCCAATGAAGTCTTGGTGGCCATAATCAGTGATCCTCAACCGGCTGTTTGGAGGCCGGGGTGTTGAGTAGCTTGCGCCGATGCTCGTCGAAGTAGACAAGAGCGCCGTGAACGGCTCTTACAACGGCTCTTGGCGTGATGGTAGCACCGGTAAACTGGTCGAACTCACCGCCATCCTTGGCTACCGCCCACTGTTCGTCTTGCACATTCTTGAGTGATTTTCCGTCGAAACTGTAAACCCAATTCGACTTCTTGAGTTCTACCTTGTCGCCAAGGCCTGGTGTTTCCTTGTGTTGGGTGACGCGCACGCCGAGCACCTCGCCCCGGCTACTGATGCCTACCAGTAAACGGATGGGGCCGGAGTATCCATTTGGCGCGACTGCTGGAAGGATAATGCCGGTAATGTCGCCATCTTCCCGTGCGAGGTGCGCGACCGCTGCAGACTTGAGGCCCAGGTCTTCCGCCGGTCCCACGTCCACCGTATCGGACAGCAGATCATTGTCGTGCAGATCGGCAGGGATAATTTCGAGTAAGGCACTGGCTTCGGCTTTACGGACCTGGTCTGCAATGCGGTTTTTGGTGATCGCATGGGTGAGGGCGATTGTGCCGGCCGTAATGACGGCAAACAGTGCCAGCCCGATAGCGTTGCGGGCAATGGATTGTCCAATGGGAGCCGTAATGAGGGCCATAGTCACGCCTTTCAGGAATCGCTGGTTTTAATGCGTCGCGAACGTTTGTGTCCGTAAGTACGGGGCTGTGTGTAGTAGTCGATGAAAGGAACGGCAAAGTTCATCAACAGCACGGCAAAAGCGACCGCATCAGGGTAGTTACCCCATGCTCGAATGATATACAGCAGCACACCAATTCCGGCGCCGTAGACCAGCTTGCCCTTGTGGCTGGTTGCTGCTGATACGGGGTCCGTCGCGATGAAAAACGCGCCCAGCATTGTTGCGCCAGAAAGCAGGTGAACGGATAGGGGCGTGTACCGGTCCGGGTCCCAACCGAACGCCAGGCTCATCACGCTCAGCGCTGCGAGCATACTGACCGGGATATGCCAACTGATAATCCGGCGAACAACAAGCACAATGCCGCCGGCGAGAAAGGCCAGGTTGACCCATTCCCAGCCCCGGGCAACAAAGTCGCCGAATGCCGGGTGTTGCAACACTTCGCTAGACAATGCAGCGCCGATATCGTGTTTGTACACATCAAGCGGGGTTGCCATGGTGTAGCCATCAATCACCGGAGCATTGCCAAAAATAATCTGCAGTGTCTCGATGAATCCCGGAGTCGCGCTGCCGTATCCGGTCGGACTCGACCAGGTGGTGGTCATGGCGACCGGGAATGAGATCAAAACCAGGGCATAGCCCACCATAGCGGGATTGAACGGATTAGACCCGAGCCCGCCATAAAGTTGTTTGGCGAGAATGATCGCAACAACCACGGCCACTGCACAGACCCACCAGGGGGCGAGCGGCGGCAGCGCGAGGCCCAATAACAAACCTGTTACCGCCGCGGTGTTGTCTTTGATGAAGAAGGCGACCGGCCGCTGCCGCAGCTTTAATATCGCGGCCTCGGTGGCAATGGCGATAGCGACACACAGCGCCGTGTTGATCAGGTTCCCCCAGCCGAAGAAAACGGTTTGCATCAACAGGCCTGGCAGCGTGCACAGGATAACCCACAGCATGACCCGCGATGTTTTATTGGGCCCTCGGGTGTGGGGGGATGACAGTCTGAGAAAAGCCATGAAAATATCTCGTTTAAGCCACGTCAGGCTGATGTTGATGATGGGTTGCGGGCATCATCCAGTGCTGCCTGGGCGCGGGCGACGCGGTCATGATTCTTGGCCACGGCACGGGTCAGTTTGTCGACGTTGTCGTTTCCGTTGGCAGTTGCTTCGTCGAGCATGGCTTGCATATTGTCCAGTTTCGCCTGAGCTTTCGTCAGGGCGTCTTCGAGTTCGGCCATCTCAACCGCAGGCACGCTTTCCTGCTTCGAATTTGCTTCGGGCGCTGAGGCGTTGTTGAGTTCCCTCTCTGAGAGGGCCGCTTCGGCGACTGCAACCCGTTGCTTGTTTTTGCTAACCGCCCGCTCCAGTTTCTCGATATTGTCAGCACCCTGCTGACGGGCTTCGTCGAGCATTGATTGCATGGTATCGAGTTTATTGCGCGCTTTTTCGAGGTTGGTTCGCAATGTCTCCAGTGGCACTTCATCAGCGGTATCGGTTGGCGATTCCGCTACAGTTTCGGCTGTCGGATTCGCCTTGCTGGCATCGTCCAGCGCCTGTTGGGCTGCATCGACGCGTTGCTGGTTCTTGGTCACAGCGCGGGCCAGTTTTTCTGTATCAGCACCTTGCGCTTCGGCATCTTTCAGCAGGCCTTGCATGGTGTTGAGCTTGGCTTTCGCTTTAGTGAGATTGGTTTCCAGCTCGTCCAATGAAGGCGCAGCTGGTGCATGGCTGACAGCTGTTTCGGGCTTGCTTTCAGTTGCACTGGCATTTTTTCGCGCCAGCGCGGCCTGCACTGCCGCGCTGGCAGACTGCCGGCCTGTATTCGGCGTGTCGGCAGCCTGCGCCCGTTTTTCCGCCTGGGCTTGCGCGGCTGCCTCGGCTCTTGCTTTACGCTTGGCTTCTTTCTCGGCCTGATCGCGTTCCAGCCTGGCCTGACGCGCTTCAAATCGTTCTCTGGCTCGATCGGATTTGGCTTGTTCCTCCCGCTGCTTGCGAATCTCGCCCTTGGAGTAGCGGTAGTACTGCACCAGAGGAATTGAGCTTGGGCACACGTAGGAGCATGCGCCGCACTCGATACAATCAAAAAGATTGTGCTGCTCGGCTTTGCCGAATTCCTGTGATTGAGAGAACCAGAACAACTGCTGTGGCAGCAATTCCATCGGACAACTGTCCGCGCACATGCTGCAACGGATACAGGGCTGGGCCGGAGGTGGCGCCGGGAACTCCCGGGGAGAACCCGCGATCACGCAGTTGGTGGTCTTGATGACCGGCACGTCCGGGTTGTCCAGAGTAAAGCCCATCATCGGCCCGCCAAGGATAAGGCGCTCGGTGCGCGCCGGATCAAAGCCGTACTGGTCGAGCAGGAACCCGATCGGGGTGCCGATAAGACTCTCGACGTTGGTTTGTTGCTCGAGGCCCTCGCCGGTCAAGGTGGTGATTCTGGAAATCAGCGGCTCGCCATGTCTGATCGCCCGGTAGACAGCGGCCGCCGTGCCGACGTTCTGGCACATGACGCCGATATCTGCCGGAATACCCTGATAGGGTACTTCCAGCCCGGTGAGAATCTGGATCAGCTGTTTTTCACCGCCCGAAGGATATTTGGTGGGAATGACGACCACTTCAATTCGAGTGCCTTCAACGGCGGCTCGCAAGGCGGCAATCGCCTCGGGCTTGTTGTCCTCGATGCCGATGATGCACTCTTCCGGCTCCAGGATGTACGCCATGATCTCGAGGCCGCCGACCACTTCCCGGGCCCGGGTCCGCATCAGCATATCGTCAGCGGTGATGTAGGGCTCGCATTCGGCGCCGTTGAGGATCAGCGTTCGCACCTTGTCATCGACTGGCGGGTGCAGTTTGATTTCCGTCGGGAAGCCGGCACCTCCCATACCTGCAATGCCGGCATTGCGGATCAATCTGAGCAGCGCTGGCGCATCGAGTTCATGGTAATCGTCAACCGGTTGGCGCTCTGCCCAGCTATCGGTTCCGTCCGGCCGAATCACCACGCACCAGTCCGTCATCCCGGATGGATGAGGCACGGCATGCGGGGTGATCGCGTCAATGGTGCCGGAGGTAGGGGCATGCACGGCGACGCTAAGGCGTCCCTCGGGAGCAGCGAGAAGCTGGCCTTTCAGTACCCGGTCTCCGGGCTCAACATTGACCTGTGCCGCCGCACCGATATGTTGCTGGAGAGGCACATAAAGTTTCTCTGGCAGTGGTGGAACCTGTATACCGTTGCCGGTTGACTGGTGTTTGTTCTCTTCGGGGTGGATGCCACCGGGGAAGTCCCAAAGCTTGCGCATCACGAGGCCACCTGTTGTCGGTCGGACGCAATGATCTGATCTTTCGGCAGGGTGTCTGGCCGTTCCCAACGCCACTGGCGGATATCGGTTTCGACTGAGACCATGTCAATGCAGTCCACAGGACAGGGCTCGACACAGAGGTCGCAGCCGGTGCATTCGCTTTCGATCACCGTATGCATATGTTTAGCGGCGCCTAAAATGGCGTCTACCGGACAGGCCTGAATACACTTGGTGCAGCCAATGCACTCATCTTCCCGGATAATGGCGACCCGTTTACCCTGGTCCACACCGTGTTCGGCATCCAGCGGCTGGGGCTCAACATCAAGTAGATCTGCGAGGGCATGGATTGTGGTCTCACCACCCGGAGGACAGCGGTTGATTGCGTCGCCATTGGCGATAGATTCTGCATAAGGGCGGCAACCGGGGAAGCCGCACTGGCCGCACTGGGTTTGTGGCAGCAGTGCGTCGATCTGGTCGACAATCGGATTGCCCTCAACCCGAAAGCGCTCGGCCGCAAAGCCGAGCAGAGCGCCGAATATCAATGATAGTGCGACAAGTGCACCAACCGCGATCAGAATTCCGGTCCACATCAGGTAATCTCCGTCACACGCTGACCAGGCCGGTAAAGCCCAGGAATGCCAGCGACATGAGTCCGGCGGTGACCATGCCGATAGCGGCCCCCCGAAACGCAACCGGGACGTCGGCGACCGCAATGCGCTCCCGCATGGCGGCGAACAGAACCAACACCAGAGAAAAACCAACGGCGGCACCGAACCCGTAGAGCACGGATTCGATGAAATTGTTGTTGCGATTAAGGTTCAGCAGGGCGACGCCAAGCACCGCACAGTTGGTTGTAATTAACGGCAGAAAGATACCCAGCACGCGATAGAGTACCGGGCTTGTTTTGCGCACGACCATCTCGGTGAACTGGACGACAACAGCAATCACCAGGATGAAGGTGATCGTCTTCAGAAAGTCCAGATTGAGTGGCGCCAGCAGATAGGTATACACCAGATAACTGCACACTGAGGACAGCGTCAGGACAAAGGTGGTCGCCAGCGACATGCCCATGGCGGTTTCCAGTTTGTTGGACACGCCCATAAAAGGACAAAGGCCAAGAAACTGAACCAGCACAAAGTTATTGACCAGAATGGTGCTGACCAGAATCAGCAGGTATTCTGACATGGCAATGCTCTCTCCGACGCTCTTCTGAAAACGATCCGATGCTATTGTGCTTACATCACCCGTTGGCCAGGTTTTGCGCCCGTATCCGGTGACAGGATGAAAATATCCTTGCCACCCGGGCCTGCCGCCAGAACCATGCCTTCGGACATGCCGAACTTCATTTTGCGCGGTTTGAGGTTGGCGACCATTACCGTCAGGCGGCCTTGCAGATCCTCCGGTGCGTAAGCTGACTTGATGCCGGCAAACACATTACGTTCGCCATCACCCAGGCTGAGGGTCAGGCGCAGCAGTTTATCAGCGCCTTCGACGTGTTCAGCCTTGACGATTTCAACCACGCGTAAATCCACTTTAGCAAAGTCATTGAACTCGATTTCATCTGCAATCGGATCGCTGGCCTTTTCTTTCTTTGAAGGCGCGGGCTGGCCTGTTGCGGCTGGCATCTCTTCTTTTGATGCTTCGAGCATCTGGTCAATCTGTTTCATTTCAACACGGCTCATGAGCGGCTTGAACTTGTTGATTGTGTGGCCTTCAAGCAGGTTAGCGCGTTCGTTCCAGTTCAGCGGCGCATTGAGGAATGCCTCTGTCGCCTGGGCGGTTTGAGGCAGAATCGGCGCTAGATAGGTCATCAGCAGGCGGAACATGTTGATGGCATTGGTCGAAATGGCTTGCACTTCTGCGGCGCGGCTTTCGTCCTTGATCAGCACCCAGGGTTCCATGTCGTTCACATATTGGTTGGCAACGTCTGCCAGTTCCATGATGCGGCGCATGGCGCGGCCAAACTCGCGCTTTTCATAATGCTCGGCAATTTCTTCGCCCGCGGTGACAAACGTGTTCAGTTTGTCTGTTTCAGTAATCTGACCCAACTGCCCATCGAATTTCTTGGTAATGAATCCGGCCGTTCGGCTGGCGATGTTGACGACCTTGCCGACCAGATCCGAGTTCACGCGCTGGGCGAAATCTTCGAGGTTCAGGTCCATATCGTCCACGTTACTGGTCAGCTTGGTGGCGAAGTAGTAACGCAGGTATTCCGGATTCAGATGGTCCAGGTAGGTGCGGGCCATGATAAAAGTGCCGCGGGATTTGGACATCTTCTTGCCGTTAACCGTGATAAACCCGTGAGCGTAGACCGCAGACGGGGTGCGGTAGCCGGCACTGTGCAGCATGGACGGCCAGAACAGCGCATGGAAGTTTATGATGTCCTTGCCGATGAAGTGATAGACCTCGGCCTGGGAATCCGGCTTCCAGAAAGTATCGAAATCGAGATCTTCACGACGGTCGCAAAGGTTCTTGAAGCTGGCGAGATAGCCGATAGGTGCGTCGAGCCACACGTAGAAATATTTGCCCGGCGCATCCGGAATCTCGAAGCCGAAGTAGGGCGCGTCGCGGCTGATGTCCCACTCCTGCAGGCCGGCATCCAGCCACTCAGCGAGCTTGTTGGCCACTTGCGGCTGCAGCGTGCCGCTGCGGGTCCATTTCTGCAGGAAATCGGCAAACTCCGGCAACCGGAAGAAATAGTGCTCTGATTCTTTCTCGATCGGTGTTGCGCCTGAAACGGCCGAACGCGGATTAATCAACTCGGCAGGTGTGTAAGTCGCACCGCAGACTTCGCAGTTATCGCCGTACTGGTCTTCCGACTTGCACTTGGGGCAGGTGCCCTTGATGAAGCGGTCTGCCAGGAACATCTTTTTCTCGGGATCATAAGACTGCGTGATCTGACGGGTCGCGATGTGGCCGTTCTTCTTCAGCTGTTCATAGATATGATTGGAGAAGTCCCGGTTTTCGCTCGAGTGGGTGCTGTAGTAATTGTCAAAGTGGATCAGGAACCCACCGAAATCTTCCCGATGCTCGGCATTGATGCGGTCAATCAATGCTTCAGAGGTAATGCCTTCGCGCTCGGCACGCAGCATGATGGCGGTGCCGTGGGCATCGTCAGCGCAGACGTACACACAGTTATGGCCTCGCATGTTCTGATAACGCACCCAGATATCAGTCTGAATGTATTCCAGCAGATGCCCCAGATGGATAGGACCATTGGCATAGGGCAGCGCGCTGGTAACCAGAATGTCGCGCCGGGACTGGGCGTTCGCTTGCGTCATGAGATGTACCAAACGTTGTTCGAAAAGGATTGAGTTCCGATGGCGCCGTGAAACCTCGCCATGAAGCCGGAAAAACGGGTTCAGAATAATACCTTTCCTGCGGCTATTTTTCATCCCGTTTTAGGGGCGATTGTGAATCAAAACGTGGGAGGTAAAGCGCTGCTGCGGTTCAGTGTTCGAGGTCGTTGTGATTAAATGGCGATTCAGAAGAGTCACAGTAATTTAGTCAGGTATTGTTCCGTTTGGAGAACGCAATGACCCAGATATCCCGTGAAGCGGTAGAGAATGCGATCAGAGAATACCGGGACCCCTATCTGAACTCGGATCTGTACGAGCTGGATGCGGTCAAGTCTCTGGAAATTGACGGAGGCAGGGTTGAAGTAAGCGTGGAACTCAATTACCCGTCCGAAGGTATTGCCGGCGCGCTGAAGCAGTTGGTTGGCAATGCGATCGAGAATGTTGACGGAGTGGAGTCCGTCAACGTGAACACCCGCCAGAAAATCCGCTCTTACCAGGCTCAGAAGGAGCTGCAGTCAATCGCCGGTGTGAAAAATATCATCGCTGTGGCATCAGGCAAAGGTGGTGTGGGCAAATCCACCACTGCGGTCAATCTCGCCTTGGCGTTGAGTCAGGAAGGCTGCCGGGTGGGTATTCTGGATGCCGATATCTACGGGCCCAGTGTTGGCATGATGCTGGGCGTGCCTGAAGGGAAACGCCCTGATACCAAAGACAACAAATTCTTTATCCCGGTCGAGGCCCATGGCATCCAGGCAATGTCGATGGCGTTTCTGGTGACCGACAAAACGCCCATGGTATGGCGCGGGCCGATGGTCAGCGGGGCAGTGCAGCAGTTGTTGACCCAGACATTATGGAACGATCTGGACTATCTGATCGTTGATATGCCGCCGGGCACGGGCGATATTCAGCTCACGCTCGCGCAAAAAGTGCCGGTGACCGGCGCTGTTGTGGTTACCACGCCACAGGATATTGCCTTGCTTGATTGCAAAAAAGGAATCGAGATGTTCCGGAAGGTGGATATTCCGGTTCTCGGTATTGTCGAGAACATGAGTGTGCACATCTGCAGCAACTGCGGCCATCACGAAGCCTTGTTTGGCGAGGGTGGTGGGCACCGTGTTGCTGAAGCGTACGACACAGAGGTGCTTGGTCAGCTGCCATTGCATATGACCATTCGCGAGCAGACAGATGGTGGTTCGCCCACTGTTGTAGCCGAATCTGATTCTGAAATCGCAAGGCTGTACCGCGATATCGCGCGCAAGCTGGGCGCGCTCCTTTCGAAGCGTGAACGGAATCTGGCGTCTCCTATTCCCAGTATTTCAATCAGCGACGATTAGTGGTCTGCCTGGATGTGGCTGAAGGGGGCAGCGGAAGCGTGCATTTTTCAGGCATGCTGCCTTTGTTTTAAACCGTCGCAAACGGTACCATACGGCCCACTTGATGCAGCGCGCTTGCGTGTGTTTTAACACTGCCCTCTCACGTTTTTACGAGAATGAACCGATGACGATTAAAGCAGACAAGTGGATCCGGCGGATGGCGCAGGACCATGGCATGATTGAGCCATTTGAGGCCGGACAGGTCCGGGAGTCTTCAAAAGGGCGTGTTATTTCCTACGGCACTTCCAGCTATGGCTACGATGTCCGTTGCAGCAATGAATTCAAGATCTTCACCAATGTGCATTCAGCCACTGTGGATCCGAAGAACTTTGATGAGCAGAGCTTTGTGAATATCACCAGCGACGTGTGCATTATCCCGCCAAACTCGTTTGCGCTGGCTCGCACGGTTGAGTATTTCCGTATTCCCCGCACGGTGTTGACCATCTGTCTCGGAAAATCCACCTACGCGCGTTGCGGCATTATCGTCAATGTCACACCTCTTGAGCCAGAGTGGGAAGGCCAGGTGACGCTGGAATTCTCAAACACGACCAATCTGCCTGCCAAGATCTATGCAAACGAAGGCGTGGCGCAGATGCTGTTCTTTGAGTCAGATGAAGTCTGCGAAACCAGTTATATGGATCGCGGCGGTAAATATCAGGGGCAGCGCGGCGTTACTCTGCCTCGCACCTGATCGTTATCTGAATCGGGCAATCGACCCTGGATCGTAAAAGCGTCTGTTTTCAGGCGCTTTTCTGTTTGGGTTCTGGTTGTATAAAGGCGCCTGATCAAGATTCTCTGTGTAATGCGTTGCTCAATACGATTCGTGGCTAGACTCACATCATGATTGTTCACTGTTCGCGCGCGTGTCATCAGGCGGCGGACATCTCGGGAGATAGGCAGTGAATGCTAATCAGTTTCTGAAAGCACTGGAGCAACTGCGAAGCTGGCGGGAGTATACGTTTATTCTCGCGCTGGCCGAGCGGGCATTTCCCAACTATGCCTTGTTTGCGGATGCTGTGGGCATGAAAGGTGGGGCCAAGGTTCGCCAGATGCTGGATCAGGCCTGGACCATGCTTGAGGAAAACAGCGGTGACGCGCAAGTAACGCAGATGCTTGCCCGCCTTGAGGGTTTGTCGCCGGATCCTGATGCCTATGACATGTATGGCGTCTATCCCGCCCATGATTTTTGCCGGCTGTTCGAGCAGGCCCTGTTGAATCGGCTGAACAATACCCGCTCTCGCGCCTTGGAGGCAGCTCTCTGGGCGACGGATACCGTGGCACAGTTTATCGAAATGTCCGAAGGTGAGGAGCTGGACGAAGACGAGCTGGTGCGTCTGCTGGATCGTCATGAGTTGATGAAACTGGACAAGGCCTTCCAGCGTGAAGTTCTGCTGGAAGTGAAGCGCCAGCGCGTGCCGGTTGCATCGTTTATCGCCACGATTCGTGAAATGGCCGCCAATGACGGCGTCAGCAATATTGGCATCGCGATTGACGATGCAGAGCCGGAATAACCTGATCAGTGGCTCCATAACTCCAGCAGGATTTTTCGTGTCATGAAGCTTTCAGCATTTGGAAGAAAATTTACCGCTCAATCCGGTATTACGTCATTGATGGATGATCTCGGTAACGCGCTGGCGTCCGGGGATGACATGATCATGATGGGTGGCGGTAACCCCGGGCATGTGCCGGAAATTCAGGAGCGTTTGCGGGGCATCCTTTCTGATATCACCGGGGACGAGACGTCTTTTCGCCGTCTGGTGGGTATTTATGATCCGCCTCAGGGGGAAAAGCGTTTTATTTCGGCGCTGGTGGAGTTGCTGAATGCTGAGTACGACTGGAATCTGACGGAAGCCAATGTCGCGTTGACCAATGGCAGTCAGGCGGCGTTTTTCATGCTGTTCAATATGTTCGCGGGGGATGACGGCGAGGGCACCAAACGGCATATCCTGTTACCGCTGGCGCCGGAATATATCGGCTATGCCGATGCGGGCCTCAGCGATGATCTGTTTCGCGCCGTGAAGCCCGAAATCACCGAAACCGGGCCTCACGAGTTCAAGTATCGGGTCGATTTTGATGCGCTGGAAATAAGCGACGAAACCGGTGCAATCTGTGTTTCCCGGCCGACGAACCCAACCGGTAACGTGGTGACCGACGACGAGATGGCACGGCTCGAAGCGCTGGCCGAACGGCATGATATTCCGTTGATCGTGGATGGCGCTTACGGCACACCCTTCCCAAGCTTGCTGTATGTTGACGCAACGCCCCGCTGGAACGACCGGATTGTGCTGTGTCTCAGCCTATCTAAACTGGGGTTGCCGGCCGCTCGTACAGGTATCGTGATCGCCGCCGAATCCGTCATCAAGGCGCTTTCCGGAATCAACGCGATCATGAATCTGGCAACCGGCAGTTTTGGCGCCATGCTGGCCGAGCCTCTGGTGCGATCTGGTGAAATTCTGTCTCTCAGTCGTGACGTCGTGTGTCCGTTCTATCAGCGCAAAATGCAAAAAGCGGTAGGCGTGCTGCACGAGCGGCTGGGTGAACGCTGCCCCTGGTCTGTTCACAAGCCTGAAGGCGCGATGTTTCTCTGGTTATGGTTTCCGGATCTTCCGGTATCCAGTCTTGAGCTATACGAACGACTCAAGGCGAGGGGTGTGCTGGTGGTGTCGGGGCATTACTTCTTCCCCGGTTTACCGGGCGATGACTGGCGGCATCGGCATGAATGCCTGCGGGTGACTTATTCCCAGGATGACGATCAGGTTGAGTGCGGGCTTTCGATTATTGCGGATGAAGTGCTCAGAATTTGGTCTGAGCACTGACGTTTTTGCCGTTTATTTCTGCGCTTTCAAGGTGGATTTCATACCGCGTGCCGTCGGTCTCGACCTGCACAAGCCTGACGAGCAGGTAGTCCCAGTCGGGCGCGAACCACATGAGTGTCGTTCGTTTTTTCTTTGGTGCGCGTATTTTTTCGACTTTCAGCGTCTTGACCTTGCCCAGCTTGGTTTCCAGTACATCTTCGCCGACGACACCAAATCGGGATGTCTCCAGGTGCCTCTTGTCGACGACTTCGTATTCCATTTCAGTGAGGCCGTTCTTCAGATCCTGGCGCAATTGAAGTTGGTACCCCATGGGGTCCAGCGCATCTGCCGGCACGGTATAGTTCACTTCGTCACCCTCATAATCCCCACTAACCCTGTTGTCAGCATGGTTAAAGTCAATCGACCGATGGCGGTCGGGGATCATCATGCCTTCAAGTGAGTAGCGATAGATATTCGGAACAACGCGATCATCTTCCCAGCGGAAGTAGGTGGCTTCGCGAATATCGGCAATGAAAGAATCGACGTCAAAGCGATACAGCCATTGGCCATTTCCTTTGCTTTCCAGCGTGCGGGTTGCCGAGCCTTTTACCGGTATGCCTTTATCCAGGCTAGCGCGGTAGGTGGCGGTCATCGGGTAGAGTGATTCCGGTTCGGTGCGGTCGTCGGGTTGCTCGTTGGCTACAGCGCTACCGCAGAGCAGGAGCGCTGCAGCAAGTGCGACGGCGCATTTGAACGGGCCCGCTGGAGTGCTAAAACTGGCCATGGTGAGGTCGCATCTCCAAAAGCATTTAAGGGGAAGGTGGCCCGGTTGAGCCATCGTAATCACAACGCTAGAGCAAGGTGCTCCCGCGTGCAACTGTGGACGTGTGACAATCCCGTTAGCTGCAGCACCCCGTCCGGTTAATTGGCAAACCGGCGGGATGTCAGCGCATTCTCACTGATAGCTGTCTGCAGGAAGATCAAGCACCGCGGGAAGTGGTGCTCCGTCGAAAAGGACGCCGTTGTCGTCAAGGTTGATCCGGCCTTCGCAGAACCAGCGAACAATGATCGGATACAGAATGTGTTCCCTCGCCTGCACCCTTGCGCTCAGCGTCGCTGCCGTATCGTTGGTCAGTACTTCCACTTTAGCTTGCGCAATGACCGGTCCGCCGTCCAACTCTTCGGTGACGAAGTGGATGGAGGTGCCGTGCACACTGTCGCCGGCATCAATGGCTTTCTGGTGAGTGTTGAGCCCCTGGTATTTGGGTAGCAGGGAAGGGTGAACGTTGAGCAGCCGTCCCTGATAGCGGCGCACAAAATCCGCGGTCAGAATTCGCATAAAGCCGGCCAGGACAACCAGATCCGGCTCATAGGTTTCGATCTTGCGGAGCAGGGAGGCGTCAAACGTCTCCCGATCACTGAACTCCCGGTGATCCAGTGTAAAGGTCTCGATACCTGCCTGTTGCGCGCGTTCAAGGCCGCCGGCATCAGGACGATTGGATCCGACCGCAACGATGCGGCCGGGAAAGTCCGTTGATGCCGCCGCCTCAATCAAAGCCTGCAAGTTGGTGCCTGATCCGGAGATCAGGACAACAATGCGCGGGATGATCGTGTCCGCATTGGTCGGGTAGCTCGGGCTGGTCTGCTCGGTCATACCTTCGCTGCACCCGGGCGGTACTGTACACGGTCGCCGTCTGCACTGGTTTCGATGTGGCCCAGGCGCCAGGCTGTTTCTCCCAGAGCTTTCAGGGTATCCAGTGCGGCTTCGGCCTGGTCTTCGGGAACACAGATAACCATGCCTATACCGCAGTTAAAGGTGCGGTACATTTCCTTGATCTCAACATTGCCAGCCTGTTGCAGCCACTGGAAGACGGGAGGCAGGGTCCAGCTTTCAGTATCAATAATCGCAGCCGCGCCATCGGGCAATACGCGGGGAATGTTCTCGGGCAGTCCGCCACCGGTAATGTGTGCCATGGCGCGAACGTCGATGGTTTTAATCAGCTTCAGCAGATTCTTGACGTAGATGCGGGTGGGCTCCATCAGCGCTTTTGCCAGCGTGGTGTCGCCTACCGGCATTGCCAGATCGGCGTCGCTGACTTCCAGAATCTTGCGGATCAGTGAGTAGCCGTTGGAGTGCGGGCCGGAGGAACCCAGCGCAAGCAGTACATCGCCGGAGCGGACACTCATGCCATCGATAATGTCGTTGCGTTCAACAACGCCGACACAGAAACCGGCGAGGTCGTAATCATCGCCTTCATACATGCCGGGCATTTCAGCTGTTTCGCCGCCCACCAGCGAACAGCCGGCGAGTTCGCATCCCTTGCCGATGCCGTCTACCACGTCGGCAGCAACGTCAACGTTGAGTTTGCCGGTGGCGTAGTAGTCCAGAAACATCAGCGGTTCAGCCCCGCCCACAATCAGGTCGTTTACACACATGGCCACCAGATCGATGCCAATCGTGTCATGTTGTTCCAGCTGCATGGCCAGTCGCAGCTTGGTGCCTACGCCGTCTGTGCCGGACACCAGAATGGGCTCTTTGTAGCCCGAAGGCAGCGCGACCATGGCGCCGAAGCCTCCCAGTCCGCCCAGTACTTCCGGGCGCTTGGTGCGTGCGGCGGTCTTTTTAATACGCTCGACAAGTGCATTGCCTGCGTCAATGTCGACGCCTGCATCGCGGTAGGTCAGTCCGGTTTTCTGGTCGGTCATGAGTCTTTTGCTGCCATGGAAAATGAAAGATGGGCGATTTTAACAGGTGGGGCAGAGTGGTCCAAATGCATTCGTGCGATTGCTACTCAGTGCCTGGACCATGGTGTATCCTATGCGCCATTCCAGCGAACTGCAGGGTGATTCATGAAGTCAGTGCCAACGATACCGGTCATAAAGCTGATTCTCGGTTTTTTGATGTTGATTCCGCTTGCGGCCCATGCCGTGACGGTCGACGGTCTTTATCGTACCCAGGTTGCTGTCGGGGGTTCCTCGGACAGTGAACAGAAAGCTGCGTACGCAGAAGGTCTGCGCCGGGTTCTGCTGCGCGTTTCGGGCAGTCGGGAAGTTCTGAACAGTGACCAGATTGACGGCCTGCTGGCTAACGCTGAATCACTTTTGCAGGCCTATCAGTATCGTCGTGTTGACGGCGGTAGCGATCAGCTGTTGATGACTTTCGGCTCTGTTGGTGTCAACCGGGCGCTTGCCAATATGCAAGTGCCTGTATGGGGAGCTAACCGCCCACTGACGCTGGCATGGATTGCGGTGGATTCCGGCAGAGACCGGCATATTCTGACAGCGCCGGATGCCGGCGCAGGTGATAGTGAACGTGCCCGCTGGTCCGCAGCTTTTGCCGCTGCGTCATCAGATCGAGGGCTGCCGCTGAGTCTGCCGCCCTCAACTTCAGGTGACGATCGGGCCCTGCTGTCTGAAATCCGGGGTAATTTTATGGACAGCCTGAAATCGGCTTCCTCTGATTATCCGCACAACCTGATGACAGTTGTGAACGTGACGCGCCGGGGCGGCGGATGGGAAGCGTCCTGGAAGCTTGAGGGCGCGGCTTTCACAGAGTCTGGCACCGAGACCGGTGCTGCGTCACCTGAAGCTCTGGCCAACGCCGTTGTCGGCGCCTGGGCCGATATGTTGGCGGCACGCTATTCGGTTGATGCAGGCAAAATCTCCGAAGCCCAGCGCGTTGACCTGGTCATTGAAAATGTTGCCAGCGTTGAGGCTTACGGTGCTCTGAAACGCTCTCTGGAGTCCATGACGCCGGTTGTGAGTGCCGGCCCGGTCAGTGTCAGCGATAAGGTCTCGACCTGGCGCGTTGCCTTCTCGGGTGAGCTATCAGTGCTGAAGGAATACATCGCTCTGGACACTCGATTCACATCCATTGAGAGCAAGGCGACGCCGGCTAATCCGACGCGGTCCTCCAGCGCATCAATGCCAACGGACCAGGAGGGGCAGTCGTCCGGAGGCGATCAGCGTAATTCCGATAGCCGAGCGTCAGAGAGTGCACCACCTGCAGGCTCGCAGGCCGCTGCGGGAACTGACTCTAACCGTAATGATAGCACCGTGGATGAGGGCGGAGCCGCTCCGACACTGCAGTACCAACCGCTGGAAGTTAACGGTGCAGCGTCAGGATCGGTCAATAGTGAAGAAACCTTTGAATCGCTTTACCCGGTATTGCGTTATCGCTGGCAGGGTAAGGGCGGGGCAACCGTTCAATAACGGCGACAGGGCTGCTAAAGGTGACTCCGGTGAGCCGATGGATATGGATTCCGAACGCACTGACGTTTCTGCGGCTGGTTCTGATCGTGCCTTTTGCGTTCTATCTATACGATGAGCGTTATCAGGCGGCACTGTTGGTATTTTTTGTCGCTGCTGTGACGGACGGGGTCGATGGTTTTCTGGCGCGCCGTTACGATTGGCGCACCCGTTTGGGCGCCATCGCGGATCCTCTTGCAGACAAGGCGTTACTGATTACCGCCTATCTGATGCTGACTCTCACTGGTGTACTGCCGGTATGGCTGTTCGCCCTGATCCTTGGGCGGGATCTGTTGATAGTTTTGGGTGGACTCGCTTTTCATCACTTTATTGGACGCTTTGATATGGAGCCCAGCATTGCCGGCAAGCTCAACACATTGGTGCAGATTGCAGTGGTGCTCTCTATTGTAACCCTGCTGGCGTCGCTGCCGATGCCAGCCTGGATATTACCCTGGGGAGTCTGGCTGGTTGCGGTGATGGCTGTAGTCAGTGGGCTTCATTACATTATTGTCTGGGCAAGGCGCGCATGGTTGGCGACACACTAGGCGGCGATCAGCTCACGCTGGGCGTGCGTATTCGCGATGACGCAACCTTCAGAAATTATCTGGGGGAGCGTAACGCCGATGCCGCTCACAAACTCCGTTTGTTATCAGAAGACAGCACTTTGCCCGTGATTGTCGTTTGTGGTGATAGTGGCACGGGCAAAAGTCATTTGTTGCAGGCGGTTTGCCATCACACCGAGGCCTTGGGGTTGTCGTCGCTTTGCCTCAACCTTGAGGAGCTTCTGCCGCTGGGACCGGATGTGTTGCAGGGGCTGGCTGACTATCCGCGCGTTTGCCTGGATGATATCGAGGCTGTGATTGGCAATGCGCCCTGGGAAGAAGCCTTGTTTCATTTGTTCAATCGAATGCTGGACAACGGTCACCAACTCATTGTGACAGCCAGTCAGACCCCCGCATCACTGGGCCTGGGGCTCCGTGATCTGGCATCGCGCTTGCAGCATGGCATCGTGATTCAACTGTTACTGCCGCGGGATGATGATCGCCTGCTGATCCTCGGAAGCCGGGCGGAAGCACGGGGCCTGGATCTGCCCGAAGAAGTGGGGCGTTTTATACTTCGCCGCGCCACACGCCATACCGGGGATCTGCTCGATATTCTGGACCGGCTTGATGAAAGCTCGCTCAAGGCGCAGCGCAAACTCACCATTCCCTTTGTTAAATCGGTGATGGGCTGGTAGTGCGGGTCATGGCTGGCGTGCCTCCTATGCGTGTTATTGACCGGTAAGCGCACTCAAAGGGTGCGGGTTCGTGCCGGCAATGACGATTTTGGCAGTACCTGGAATTCTGGACTCAAATCAAAAGGATAGTGACATTATGAGACGCGTTGTTTTCAATCAGAAAGGCGGCGTAGGGAAATCCAGTATTACCTGTAACCTGGCCGCGATTACAGCCGCTGAAGGCAAGAAAACATTGGTTGTGGATCTTGATCCGCAGGGTAATTCGACCCATTACCTGTTGGGCAAACGGGTGGGTGAAGTAAAAGATACCGTGGCTGACATGCTCGAGCAGACGGTCTCGTTTTCAATGTTTAACCGTCGTCCTGACGAATTTGTGCACGCCACGCCTTATCCCAATCTGTTTGTGATGCCGTCCAGTCCTGAACTTGATTTTCTAGAGCGCAAGCTGGAAGCCAAGCACAAAATCTACAAATTACGTGAAGCACTGAAAAAGCTGGAAGAGAGCTTCGACGAGATTTATGTGGATACGGCGCCAGCGCTGAATTTTTATACCCGATCAGCGTTGATTGCAGCCCAGCGTTGCCTGATCCCGTTTGATTGCGATGACTTCTCGCGGCAGGCACTGTACAACCTGATGGGCGAAATTCAGGACCTTCAGGAGGATCACAACCCGGATCTGGTCGTGGAAGGGATTGTCGCGAACCAGTTTCAGCCCCGGGCTTCTTTGCCGCGTCAGCTGGTGCGTGAACTTATGGAAGAAGGGTTGCCTATTCTATCGGTGCGGCTTTCCAGTTCTGTCAAAATGCGCGAATCCCACCAGGCCGGAAAGCCATTGGTGCACTTTGCACCGAAACACAATCTGACGCGCCAGTACGTCAATCTGTATCGCCTCCTGAACGGTGAATCAGTCGAGGTTGAGCCGCTTTAGGCAGTGACGGAGGATTATAAATTGAGTACCAAACCAATGCTGGCCGCCGATGTGGCGGACGGCCTTCTTGCGATTGAAACCGAGCTGCGCCGCATGGCCTATTGGGAGAGTGAGCCGCCTCCACCGGAGGCGCTGACCAGCACTCAACCGTTCTGCATGGACACGCTGGGCTTTCATCAGTGGCTGCAGTTTATTTTTCTGCCACGGATGAAAATTATCATCGAGCAAGATCTGGCATTACCTGAAGTTTCAGGGATTGCGCCGATGGCAGAAGAGTTTTTCCGCAATGAACCGGTTTCCGGAAGTGCGCTGGTTAACGAGCTCGCACGGATTGATTCGCTACTGTCTGACAAGGCCTGATCCTCAGGATCGGTCTGGCCTCGGCCCGCCGTGGGGCAGTGACAACGAAAACTGATCGGCGGGCAGCAGTTCCCGCCCATTCCGGATTTCCTCGAAGAACTCTCCCAGGGATGAGCTGGATAGCGGTTCGCAAAAGCGGTTGCCCTGCAGCAGATGGCAGCCCGCAGCCCGCAGGAATGCATCTTCCTCAGCCGTTTGGACGCCGGATGCCGCGACCGTTAACGACAGCTGTCGCGCCAGGTTGATCAGCGTGTGCACAATGGCTGCGGTGTTTTCGTCTTTGGGGGCCTGCTCCAGCAGTTCCGGGTCGATTTTTACCTGATCGAAAGGCAATTCCCGCAATAACCGTAGTGATGAGAGTCCACTGCCAAATCTGTCCAGCACCAATGTAATGCCCAGCGCTTTGAGGCGATTCAGGGTGGCTGCCGTATCCTCAAGCCGGTCGCTGAGCACGCGTTCATCAATTTCGAGGGCAAACAGATTGGGATCCAGGTGGGTGTCCTGGATGATCGTCTGCAGGCTCTCTGCAAGTTGAGGGTGGTTATATTGGCGCGATGAAAGGTTGATGCTGACAGACACGGGCGATGGGCTCATGGCCTGGATCGCTCGTGATTGAAGGCACGCGTTGTGGCACACCCATTCTCCGAGGTGCTGCAACTGCCCGGTCTGTTCGGCTATATCCATGAAGTCGGCGGGAGAGAGTAACCCGCGCGTTGGATGGCGCCAGCGAAGCAGCGCTTCCAGCGCAACGACCCGGCCGTTGCGGGCATTGATCGTAGGTTGGTAATAAAGATCCAGCTGGTTGCCCCGAAGCGCCTCACGCAGCTCCCGCTCGAGAGACATCTGGCGTTGCATCTCATCGTTCATGTCGCTGCTGAAAAACTGCAGGTTGTTGCGGCCTGCTTTTTTGGCGCGATACATGGCCATATCCGCATTCTTGAGCAGCTCGTCGTAACTCTTGCCATCCACCGGCGCCAGAGTGATCCCGATACTTGATGTGATCACCAGTTCCCCGCTGGGAACACGCATTGGCTGGGTGATGGTGTTGAGAATGCTCCTCGCCACTTTCTCGCAGCCTTCGGCGCCGTTTACCTGGTTCAGCAAGATGGCGAATTCGTCGCCCCCGAGCCGTGCAATTGTATCTTCTTCCCGGACATTGCTTTGCAGTCTGCGAGCAAGTTCCTGCAGCAACTCATCGCCGGCGTCGTGACCCAATGTGTCGTTTATGCGCTTGAAATGATCGACGTCCAGCGCAATAAGCGCGCAGTAGTGGCCGTGCCGCATGGCACTGGCAATCGCCTGGCGACAGCGGTCCTCAAACAAACGGCGGTTGGCCGTGTCCGTCAGCACGTCATAGTGTGCGAGATAATGAAGCTGGTTCTGGGTTTCCCGGATTTCGGAAATGTCCTGACCGATCAGGATCAGCTGGACATGGTGATCATCATCTTCCTCCTGTAGCCGGTTCAGGTTCCACAGGATGGTGTGCGGCGTGCCATCGAAACTGTTCACTTCAGTTTCAATCTGATCCCGGGTAAGGCCGGTGTTGAGCACCTTGGTAATTTTCCAGGCAAGCTCGTCTCTCTGGGCTGGCGGAATAAAGGCATCAATCAGGTTGCGATCAAGCGCTTCGTCACGGCTGTAGCCAAATAGCGCTTCGGCAGCACTGTTCCATTGCCTTATGGCGTTGCTCCGATCAACTACGATAATCGGGTTGCTGGTGTTTTCAAACAAGGCACGGAAGTGGCGGGACGAGCGGCGAAAAGACTTCTCGGCCTGTTCCCGGATAAAAATTTCGTCCTTCAGTTCAAAGTTGGTGATCTGCAGCTGGCGGGTGCGCTCTTCAACCGTTGACTCCAGACTGTTCTCGACACGCTCCCGGTCCGCCAGAATAACCCGAACATAGTAGGACGTGCCCGCCATTGCGGCGATGAGTGATTCGCCGAGCAGCGGGTCGATCCCGTTAACAAATTCAGGACTGGTCGCGAAGAAAATACAGGCCAGCCCGGTAAAGGTCGCGGCTGCGATCGCGATCATGCTGCCACTGAGTGAAAATCGGGTGGCCGCCCAGGTCATCAACGGGAGTAACAGGAACAGACCCTGAAGCACGTCACGCTGGGTCAGGCCGACAATAAACAGCAAGCCGGCAATCCAGAGCACCCATTCCAGCGGCCGGTGGAAAATACGGCTCACCATGGGTTCCCGGACGAGCGACAGGATAAGCGGCGTTATGGTTATAGACGCGAGGAAATGAGCAAACCATGCTTGCAGGAATATTTCATTAAGGGGGTGGCCCGGCCCGGCGTCCGGCGCCAGGGTGTCAATAAGATAGGTGACCGGCAGGGCCGCACAGAGCGAAGCGAGGGTGATGGCGCCAAGCAGCCAGAGAAAGGTCTGGTAGTCCGCAAGTGGTGACTGCTCGGCCGGTGTTTGGCGAAATACATGGAAAGCAACGAAGGGCGCCAGTCCATAGGACATCAAAATGGCGAGGAATGTGCCCGTTGCTGTTTGGCTGTCGCCGGTATTGAGTTCCAGGGTGTGTAGCCAGGCGGCTCCCAGCAAGCCGACAGCAATGCCAACGCTGACTCTGTGTCCGAGCAGTAATAGCAATGCCAGTGCAAACCCGGATGGCAGCCAGATAATAGAATAATAGGCGCCAGGCCCCGGTAATTGAATGCTGGTAGCGGCCAGCCCCATTACCGCAGCTGCGATCAACAGTTGAAACAGTATGGTTTTGGCTCGAGAGAGCAGTTGGAAACGAACGTTCAATTAAATCCCATCCCTGGCTATGCGCGAACGCAACTCCCTGTGGTGGTTGCCGGATGTCGGCTTGGTGAGATAGCGGACCGTCTGCATTTTATGACCACAGGATTTCTATCTTAGTAAAAATAGTCGCGATTATCGGGTGTCGCTACATTAACTCTGGTCCAAATGTGACCGTATACCCTTATGCTTGAGAGTACTCGCCGCGTGCGCAGGGCTCACTCTCAGATTACCCGAAACTTTATGTAAAGCGGGTTCGGTATGGTAACCGCGTGTAATCGACAGGCGAATTCAGCGACGCGTCTGCTTACTCGGCAGATTGACCCTGAATCCTGCTGCGCGGCGTTAATCACTTACCGCCTGGCTGTCCAATCTGAGAGACAGGTCAGTTGCACGTATATCCTTGGTCAGCGTGCCCAGCGATATATAGTCCACTCCGGTTTCCGCTATGGGGACCAGCGTGTCTTCATTAATTCCGCCAGAGGCTTCAATTTTGGCTCTGCCGGCGTTCTCCCGTACGGCGGTTGCCATATCTGCAAGACTGAACTCATCCAGCATGATGATATCGGCCCCGGCGTTCAGCGCTTCTCTGAATTCCTGCAGGTTCTCTGTTTCAATTTCAACAGGTTTGCCCGGCGCGATTCGATGGGCCGCTGTAATGGCGTTGAGGATGCCTCCGCTGGCCGCGATGTGGTTTTCCTTTATCAGGAACGCGTCATACAGGCCGATCCGATGATTGTGGCAGCCACCGCAGGTAACCGCGTATTTTTGGGCAAGTCGCAGCCCCGGGAGGGTTTTTCGGGTATCGAGCAGCTGTACGTTGGTATGCGCGACCTTGCTTGCATAGTGATGACAGCGTGTGGCGACACCGGAGAGCGTCTGCAGCCAATTCAGGGCCGAACGCTCGGCGGTTAAAAGGCTGCGCGCGCTGCCATGGAAGGTGAACAACACCTGGTCGGGTTTCACGATATCGCCATCGCTGCATTGCCACTCGAGAGTAATGGTCGGATCCACCTGTCTGAATACTTCATTTACCCATTCCTGCCCGGCAATGACGGCATGTTCCCGGGTGATGACCCGGCCGGATGCCCGCTTGTCCTCAGGAATGAGCTGGGCGGTGATGTCGCCAGTGCCAATATCTTCATCGAGACTGCGGCTGACAGTATCAATTCGGGACTGGCGCAGAATATCGGCAGAAAGCGTGGACATGGTGATGGTGTGCTCCGGAGTGGTCTGTAAACCGCGCAAGTTTACTGGCTCATCGGCATGGGGCCAAGCGCGAACGGTTAACTGAACATTACCGAAAGTGCTCAAAAGCTGACGGTTTTTGTCACTCGACCTGGGATGGTCGGCGAAATCCGGTGTTCTGGGGAGCCGGGGCCAGTGACCGTTGTTTGGCGGTTTTGAAAATGAAAATGTGAACCAGTTCCATCGATCACAAACGGTGACAATTCCTGACAGAAGGTGACGTGGTTAGCGCCTATGATGCATAGGTGATGTCAATAATTGTGAAATGCCAGCTGCATTAATCCCGAATTCGGTAAGTAAAGCTGTTCCAGGGGAACCCGAAATGACCAACGAAAATCGTGTCGTGAACTTGCACAAGACCGGAGGAGAGCGTTCGTTTACGCTGCCGTCTGCATTGATTCGCTTGCGTGATTTTTCGGGGCAGTCTCTGACCAAGGAACTAACGGAATTCTTCGACAGCGCGGACGACGCGCTGTTCAATATGGCGGACAAAGCCGGGTCAAATCAGGACCAGGCCGCTTATTTTGATGCCATGCGCGAGCTTCGGCTACGCCGCAAATCCATGACACTCACCATGTTGCAGTGGGTTGCCCGGGCATTTAACGAACTGGGTAAATTTGACCCGCGTCCTGCTAACAGCAGCCTCACCGACGTGAATCAGGATAATCTCAGCCTGGTAGGGCACGGAGAGTTAGAGCAGCAAGTCGCCATCGATAACCTGATAACCAAGCTTCGAAATCGCCATCTTGATGCCATTCGTATGCTGGTTACCCGTTTCCAGCACGTTGCACCCAGCGTCAGCCTTGAAGACCGACAGATGCCGCTGAGCCCTGAGGTGATCTGCGGCGGATTGCAGGAAGCCTGCGATGATCTGGATATCGATATCAGGGCAAAGCTGGTGGTACTCAAGTTATTCGATAAATTGCTGATCAGTCGACTGGATGGTCTTTATCGTGATGCCAATGCGTTGCTGGTAAAAGACGGCGTGCTCCCTGATATGACCCGCGCACCGGTAGGTGCCCCAAAGGGAGCTCAGCGCACCCGCACCGAACCCGAAGTGCCGACCGTTACCAACCGTGCGCCTGTGCCGCCTTCATCTGCTTCGCCAGCTCAAAGTAATGGCTCGGGTGAGGGCGACGGCGCGATCCAGACCGGGCAAACCCGTGCGACCTTCTCCGAACTGTCCGCGTTGCTGCATAGTGGCGACCAGAGTGGGCAGCAGAGCTCAGGGGCGTCAGCTGGTTCTTCTCAGGGCTCAGGGTCTGGTGCGTCGCTTGATACCCGTGATCTTATGCGCCGGTTATCCCAGCTGCAGCAGACGGCAGCGGCCAACGAGCACGATGCTGCTGGCACAATGCCGGGTAGCCTGACGTCGCAAATTGAAAGCGTATTGGATGACCGGTCACAGGGAATCAAGGCGCTCAATCAGGTAGACGCTGACGTGGTTAACCTGGTGACGATGTTGTTTGACTTCATCCTCGAAGATCGTCATCTGCCTGTGCCAATGAAATCGATCATTAGCCGTCTGCAAATCCCCATGCTCAAAGTGGCCTTGCTTGATCGCAGCTTTTTCAATCGTGGCGGTCACCCCGCACGTAAATTGCTGAATGAGTTGGCGATGGCGGGTATTGGCTGGAATGAAAAGTCGGAAGGTCAGCGTGACCCGTTGCGAGAAAAAATTGAATCGGTGTCAGATCGGTTGTTGCGGGAGTTCACGGATAACGTCGATATTTTCCCGGATCTGCTGAATGAATTCGCCCATTTCATGGATCTGGATCGCCGCCGCCGCGAGTTGATTGAGCAGCGCTTGCGTGATGCTGAAGAAGGGCGTGCGCGACAGGAGCGTGCACGCGCTGCTGCCAGCGAGGTCCTGACCCGGGTTACTGAAAACAGAACACTCCCATCTGTTATGCAGCAATTGCTGGCTGAACCCTGGAGCAAAGTGTTGCAGTTTCTATACCTGCGCGAGGGCGAGGGTAGTGAAGGTTGGAATCATGCAGTAACGCTGGCGGAAAGACTGGTGTGGAGTGTGGATCCCCAACCGGTAACGGATCAGACCCGGTCTGAATTGCTGCGCCGGATTCCGGCAATCGTTGATGATCTTCGCAAGGGGCTACATTCAGTTTCCTGGGACCCGTTTGCCAGCGATGCACTGGTGCACGATCTCGAGCTCGCCCATGTGGATACCCTTCAGCAACTGGCGCTTGAGACAAAACCGAAGAAGATCGCTCCGGAGGTTAAGTCTGAACCGGTCGTTCAGCCTGAACCCGTGGCGCCTGAAGTCGCAAGTGCGGTTGCCGAAATGCAGGCTGATGCCAAAGCATCACAACCTGTTGTCGAGCCAACTCCGGTTGTGCCGGTTGTGCCGGCTGTTGAGGTGGTTGCCCCTGAGGCAGAGGTTATCCCAGAGCCTGTAGCGGCTGTCGAGGCAACATCTTCGGTGGCAGTTGAGCCGATGACGGCAAAGCAGGTCGATGTGCCTCTGGCCGATACTCGCTGGCTTGAGATGGCTGAGAAGCTTCGCGTTGGCTCTTGGGTCGAGTTGTCCAGGGACGACCAGAAAACCCGTTGCAAGCTTGCTGCCGTGATCAAGGCAACAGGCAAGTACATCTTCGTAAACCGAAACGGTGCAAAAGTGGCGGAGTACAACCTGGCGGATGTCGCCACTGCTCTGGAAACCGGCGAAGTGAATATGCTTGATGATGGCCTGATATTCGATCGTGCGCTTGAGTCCATTATCGATAACCTGCGCCATAGCCGGAAGGACTGACTTCCAGGGCTGCGCGTTGGCCTGCCATCTTGCTTTGTGCTTCAATCATCGTACACTCGCTGCAGTTTTTGCGGCTAAACGATGGTATTCCCTTGAGCACTGAGCTTTTTCCGAAACACTATCCAATCGATGCCAGCGGCTGGCTTGAGGGAGTGCGGCACTGCCCGTCACCCAATTTTGGCCAGCGGCCTTCTGGTTCTGCCATTTCGCTGTTGGTTGTCCATAACATCAGCCTGCCGCCCGGTCAGTTTGGCGGTGATCACATCGAGCAGTTCTTTTGTAATTCGCTCGACGCCGGAAAGCACCCTTATTTCGAAGAAATTGCAGAGATGAAAGTCTCTGCTCATGCCTTGATCCGTCGCAATGGCGATTGCGTGCAGTTTGTGTCATTCCTCGACCGCGCCTGGCATGCCGGTCGCTCCTGTTTTGACGGCATGGAGGAATGCAATGATTTCAGTATTGGTATTGAGCTGGAAGGTGCTGATGATGTGCCGTTTGAAATCGCGCAATACACCACGTTGGCGGCTATCTGCCGGGCGGTTATGCAGCGTTGGCCGGCAATCAGCCGGTCGCGTATAACCGGGCATAGTGACATCGCGCCCGGGCGGAAAACTGATCCGGGGCCGGCATTCGACTGGGCATTGTTTCTCCGGACACTCGATGATCATATCGACGCTTCCCAGCGCGAGGGGCTGACACCATGAACTTCATCATTCTGCTGTTGGCCTATTTCGTTCGTCGCCGGCTGGATGCGTCGGGTCGGCTGGACCTTGATGCTCTATTTCGCGCCCTTGTTTCGAGGGCGCCTGCTGCAAAGCCTGGCAAGGAGCACAGGGCCACGATCGGCTTTCTGATGCTGGTACTGGTTTTCGTTAGCGTGCTGGCGCTGGACTATTGGTTGAGGGGAGGCGATTGGTCGCCCATGACCTGGCCGCTGGATTTCGTGGTGCTGTTGTTGACCATGGGGCTTCCGGGCTGGCGTGATGCGCTCCAGGCCTATGGCGAAAGCTGGCGCCGGGGTGATATGCAGGCAGCGTGGCATCACGTCAGTCATCTGCTCACGTCCGATCAGCGTGCAGAAGGGCTCGAACCGGAAGGGTTGCATCGCGCCGTTACCTCACGTCTGCTGGCTCAGGTGTTTGAGCGTTATTTCCTGGTGGTGTTCTGGTTTGTATTGCTGGGTCCTGCCGGGGCCGTGGTGATTCGGCTCTGCCTGGCGCTTCGTGACCACTGGCCATCAGCTCCCGCACGCCCGGCTTTTGGCCGGTTGATTGCAGTCGTTGCCTGGGTTCCGGTGCGATTGCTGGCAATCAGTTTCGGGTTGGCTGGCGATCTCGGCGGCTGGCTGGCAACGGCGAAGCGTCGAACGTTTGTATTGCGGGGCAAAGCGCCCGCCTTGCTCTTTGATAGCGCGAATGGCGCGCTTTCGAGTTATGCGCTTGATCCGGTGAGATTTGAAGCTGCCCATCCTGATGACTGGCCTGATTTCGGAGCCCGCAGCCTCAGCGCGGTCCGCGATCTGCTCAATCGAAGCTTCCTGGTATGGATTTGTGTGCTGGCATTATTGGCAATTGCTGGTATTTTCAACTAATTATAAGAATAATTTAAAGTATGTTGGCGACTCGAGCGGGCGTACTATCCTGTCGCAGGCGCCTGTCACGCAGGTTCAGCACCAGAATTTACAAAATTTTATTAAATTAAACTCAAGATTCTGGCCACTAAGGCGACAATATAGATATGAATTTTTGAACGGCTATTCAGTTGATTGGCCGTTATGTGACCTTCTCAACTGCCGCTCGACAGGCAGATTGAGGAATACCAATAATAATACGAAGGCCGCGTCAGCTGCCGGGCACTGAATGCTTTGGGGGAACGAGTGAAGCAACTGTTATATCCAGCTGTTGCGTTGATGAACCGGCTGCCGATGTTCTACAAGTTCAGCCTTATCAGCGTGCTGTTTCTCTTGCCCATTATCGGATTGACCTACCTGTTGGTTAGCCAGCTCAATGAGTCCATTGACGCGGTTGCCCGTGAGGCCGATGGCCTTGTTCAGCTGAACGAAGCGGCGAGCATGCTGGAAGCCTCTTATGCCTATCGGGACTATCGCTCGGTCGGAAAAGTCAGCAGTGATCAGGAGCTTATTGCCAAAAGTGATGAAGCGGGCGAGCTGATCGATACATCGCTGGCAGCCATGATGGAAGCGGATGGTTCGTTTGATCCTTCCGGTGGCTGGAAAGATCAGGTCGCGATCCTGAATGACGAGTGGCAATCCCTGAAGTCGGAAGACATTCTGCAAAGCAACATTGATCCCCAGTACAAGTATTATCAGGAATTCGTCCAGAAAGTGCGGGCCTTGCTGGCTTCGACGCTCAAAGTGTCCGGTCTGGCTCAGGATTCCTTGCCGGAAAACCAGTTGCTGCTTCAGATCAGCACTAATCTTTTGCTGGAGTCAGCAGGGGCTGAAGGTCAGGCTCGCTCTTATGCCATTTACGGTCTTTCGCAGGGGCAGCTGGATTCCGCAACCGCTGATGCAATGAATGAAATGTTTGACCGGCTCACCAATTTGAAAACCCGGATTGATTCGGAATTTCAGGTAGCTGTCAGTGCGTCATCCGGGCTTGAGGATCGTGCATCTAATCTTCTGAAGAAGGTGGCCGAGAGCCCGATCAAAGTACGCGACGCGCTGGATACCAACGTTATTACACCCTATCGCCTCGAAATGCCCTGGCAAGAGTTTGATGCGCTCGCGACGGACGCCATCAGTAGCCACTTTGAGCTTCAGTCCACCATCCTCGATATCGTGGCCGATAATCTCGCGTATCGCCTGAACGCCGAAACCGATCAGCGGATGCTGTTGTTTATCGCGCTTGCAGTATTGCTCGTTATCATTGTGTTTTTGTATATGGGCTTTTTCCTGTCGGTCAAAACGGCGATTACCACCTTTGGTGAAGCGGCCAGGAAAGTGGCTGGCGGCGATATGACCGTGCGTATCGATCTGGATAACCGGGACGAGTTGGGTGCGTTAACCAGCGAGTTCAACAACATGACGACGAAAATTTCGGAGCTGGTTAAGTCTGTTTCCCGCACGACTGACGATGTGGCGCAACAGGCTGTTCGGGTCAACGATTCAGCATCGGCAAACAGCGAAGCGGTTGCCCGTCAGATGTCGGAAACCACCCAGATTGCAGACGCCATGCACCAGATGGTCGATACCGTGCAGGAAGTGGCGGAGAGTGCCCAGCGCGCGTCTGATTCGGCAGGTCACGCCGAGAAGGATGCGGAGCAGGGGCGTCTGGTTGTGGTCGAAACCGTGGATACCATTAACCGCCTGGCAACCGAAATTCGCAGCGCGGCGGATGTGATCAACCGCGTCAGCCAGGACAGTGACAGCATCAGTCAGGTGTTGGTGGAAATCAAAGCAATTGCCGAGCAAACCAACTTGCTGGCATTGAACGCAGCGATCGAGGCTGCCCGGGCGGGCGAGCAGGGGCGTGGGTTTGCGGTTGTGGCGGACGAGGTGCGCTCGCTGTCGCAACGCACACACAAGTCCACTGAGGAAATCGAAGGTATGGTCGGCCGGCTTCAGGGCGGTGTGAAAGATGCCGTGAAGGCGATGAACAATAGTCACGAGGTGACGAACGCGACCGTTGAGAAGTCGTCCGAAGTGACCCGCGCGCTGGAGAAGATTCTGGCTGGCATATCAACCATCGTGGATATGAGTCATCAGATTGCGCAGGCATCTGAAGAGCAATCAGCCGTTGCCAAGAATATTAACGTCAACGTTGAGCAAATTACCGAGTTGGGCCATACAACGGCTGACAACGCGAGTGAAACACTTGAAGCTTCTCGCTCAATGTCGGGGCTGACGACCGAGCTCGGTCGTCTGGTCGAATCCTTCCGGGTCTGACTGGGCCCTTCCTTCAACCCCGGTTTGATGTTGGCTGGGGTTGATCTCTCATCCTTTTAGAATGTGCTCACTGGCTGTTGCCGGGCTGCCACAAAATTTCTTCACCGTCGTTGCGCCGGGCGAGCACTCGGGCAAAAACAAACAGCAGGTCCGACAGCCGGTTAAGGTACTGGCGCCCGAACGGATTAATTGTTTCCTCGTGCCCCAATGCCACCACGACCCGTTCCGCCCGGCGGCAGATTGCTCTCGCCAGGTGGGTGTGGGCGGCGACTTTATTGCCTCCGGGCAGGATAAAGTTTTTCAGGGGTGGGAGGTCTTCGTTCCACTTGTCCAGGGTTTCCTCCAGCCAGTCAATCAGACTGCTTTGGATCAACACGCTGTCGGGAATGGCGAATTCACCGCCGAGATCGAAGAGATGATGCTGAATGCGCCGAAGCACCGATATCATCGCATCGTCTTTGCCCAGGTATTCGATCATCACGCCAATCTGGCAGTTGAGTTCATCGACGGTACCCAGGGCTTCGACACGCAGGGCATCTTTGTTGATGCGGCTGCCATCGGCGAGACCGGTTGAACCATCGTCGCCGGTTTTGGTGTAGATTTTTGAAAGCCGGTACCCCATGTGTGGATCCTTTCTGATATCAGTAGAATGAATGTGCGTTACAGAGCCTTTACTTTATTGACGAGAAAACGGTTCACCGGCGCGTCCAGTCCTTGACGTTCACTTTCACTGACAATAAAGCCATTCATCATCTCTATCTCGGTGTTTTGACCCGCCTTAACGTCCTGGCGCATGGATGAACTGTTTGCAGCGGTTCGCTGGGCCACGGTGCGGACTTCGTCCTCGAGCATTTCTGCGGTGCAGGGGTAGTTGTGCAGCGTCATTACGCGGCTGACTTCAGTGCACACATCACCAATACGCGTTTCAAAAAATGGCTGACCAATGATGCCACCGTTGGGGCAATCCAATATCGCTGTAAAAGGATTGATACCTGCGTTAATCGCCAGCTTCATCCAGAGTCTGCGTTCTATGTCCGCGTCGACCTGGATATCGAGACCGGAGTGCGCCAGCAGTTCAGCGCCGATAGCCGCTTTGGTCTGGCCCGAGGGGGTGAGCCCGCCTAGCCACGTCGATCCCTTGCCGGCGTGAATAACCTTACCCTGATCATCCAGATACGCACCTTCCGTGGTCGAGGCGGCAATCACCGGCATATGCGGCCAGGTCTCAGCGATTGCCTGCTGGCTTCCCATTCCATTCTGGAACAGCAATATGGGGGTATTGTCACCGATACAGGACGAAAACCGCCGCAGCGCTTCAAGTGCATCGGGAGCTTTGGTGGTGACCAACACCAGGTCAGGCTGAATTTCAGTGCTGTTTGCCACGGGGATGCGCACAGTGACGATCTGACGGGATGCCGGATTGAAGGGAGAAAACTGATAGGCGAGTTCAGCGGCGCCAGGTTGGCGCCTGCCAAACATCACGTGAAACGCGGGTGAAAGATACGCAGCCCATAGGCGGCCCATTGCGCCGGCGCCGATGATAAGGATGGTCTGACGGTTCTCCTGTGACATCAGCGGCGTCCGGCGTAAGGTGTGCTGAGGCTTACATCGCCTCTATCTGGGCCTTCTGGTCCTGGAGGCGGCTCAGGCTGCTCTGTGCATCAGCCAGCTTGCCTTGCTCCTTTTCAACAACTTCAGCAGGGGCTTTATCGGTAAAGCCGGCGTTGCCGAGTTTTCCTTCCAGGCGTTTGATTTCTTTATTAATGCGCTCCAGCTCTTTGTCGAGCCGTGCCAGCTCCGCATCCTTGTCGATCAGGCCTGCCATCGGAACCCGTACTTCCAGATCGCCTACAAGCTGGGTGGCTGACATGGGCGCTTCTTTGTCGCCGAGCCATTCCAGAGTTTCCAGCTTGGCCAGTGAAATCAGGAACTGACGGTTGGCTTCCATCCGTTCGCGATCAATTTCCGGGCCGCGCAGGAATACAGGGATTTTCTTGGCTGGGGAGATATTCATCTCGCCGCGAATATTTCGCACAGCGACGATCATACCTTTCAGCCATTCGATATCGGCTTCTGCCTGCAGATCGACTTTGGCATCATCCGGCTCAGGATAGGCCTGTAGCATGATGGTGTCGCCTTGCTTGCCCGCCAGCGGCGCAATACGCTGCCAGATCTCTTCCGAAATAAACGGAATGATGGGGTGGGCCAGGCGAAGGACAGCTTCCAGCACCCGTACCAACGTGCGACGCGTGCCACGCTTCGCATCTGCACTGGCATCGTCGTTGGTCAGCACTGGCTTGGATAGCTCGAGATACCAGTCGCAGTATTCGTTCCAGATAAACTCATACAGCGCATAGGCGGCCAGATCAAAGCGGTACTGGTCAAGATGGCGGGTCACATCGCGCTCGCAGTTCTGCAATGCGCTGATGATCCAGCGGTCAGCCAGTGACAGCTCAATGTTGCCGCCCTTCAGTCCGCAATCTTCGCCTTCCGTATTCATGAGCACGTAGCGCGCGGCGTTCCAAAGCTTGTTGCAGAAGTTTCGGTAGCCTTCCAGTCGCTTCATGTCCCAGTTGATATCACGGCCGGTTGTAGCCAGTGAGGCGAGAGTGAAGCGCAGCGCATCGGTGCCGTGAGGAGCGATGCCTTCGGGGAACTCTTTCTGGGTGCGTTTGCCGATCTTCTGCGCCAGCTGGGGCTGCATCAGGTTGCCGGTGCGCTTGCCCATCAGATCATCAAGGCTGATGCCATCTATCATGTCGAGCGGGTCAAGGACGTTGCCCTTTGACTTCGACATCTTGTTGCCTTGCTCGTCACGTATCAGACCGGTGACATACACGGTTTTGAACGGTACCTGAGGCTTGCCTTCATCATCCTTGATCAGATGCATCGTCATCATGATCATGCGGGCGACCCAGAAGAAGATGATGTCGAAACCAGTGACCAGCACATCTGTCGGATGGAAGGTGGCGAGACGCGCGTTGTCTTCGGGCCAGCCCAGAGTGCCAAAGGTCCAGAGGGCAGAGCTGAACCAGGTATCGAGAACATCGTCATCCTGGCGGATATCCAGTTCGGCGCTCAGGCTGTACTTTTTACGCACTGAGGCTTCATCTTTGCCGACGTAGATGTTGCCTTCGGCATCGTACCAGGCGGGGATGCGGTGCCCCCACCAGAGCTGCCGGGAAATACACCAGTCCTGAATATCGCGCATCCACGAGAAGTACATGTTCTCGTATTGCTTGGGCACGAATTCAATACGCCCGTCTTCAACTGCTTCGATAGCCGGTTTGGCCAGGGTCTTGGCGTCAGCGAACCATTGGTCAGTCAACATCGGTTCAATGATAAGCCCCGAGCGGTCACCGCGCGGCACGCTCAGAACATGGTCTTCGACTTCTTCGAGTAGTCCGTCGGCATCGAGATCGGCCACGATCTGTTTACGCGCAGCTTCGCGGGTAAGACCGGCGTAGGCAGACGGAATGGTGCCGTCGAGTTCGGTGTTTTCAGTACCGTCGCTGTTGAACGTTTCGGCCCGGTCACGAATGTTCGCGTCTTTGGTCAGAACGTTGAGCATTGGCAGTTGGTTGCGTTTGCCGACGGCGTAGTCATTGAAGTCGTGGGCAGGTGTGATTTTGACACAGCCGCTGCCTTTCTCCGGATCTGCGTGCTCGTCAGCGACTATCGGTATTTCGCGATTGGCCAGCGGCAGCAGAACCGTTTTGCCTACCAGGTCCTGATAGCGCTCATCGCTTGGGTGCACGGCTACGGCCGTATCACCCAACATGGTTTCAGGGCGCGTGGTGGCAACAACAACATAATCCTTGCCGTCTTTGGTCTTCGCTCCATTGGCCAGCGGGTAACGCAGGTGCCACAGATGGCCTTTTTCTTCTTTGTTTTCGACTTCCAGATCCGAAATGGCGGTATGGAGTTTGGGATCCCAGTTGACCAGACGCTTGCCGCGATAGATCAGGCCTTCGTCATACAGGCGGATGAAGGTTTCCTGTACAGCCCGGTAAAAACCATCGTCCATTGTGAAGCGTTCGTGGTCCCAGTCGACCGAGTTACCAAGGCGGCGCATCTGGCGGGTAATCGTGCCACCGGATTCCCCCTTCCAGTCCCAGATACGTTTGATGAACTCGTCACGCCCGAGGTCATGACGGTTTTTATCTTCTTCGACTGCCAGCTTGCGCTCGACCACCATCTGGGTCGCGATGCCGGCATGGTCAGTGCCGATCTGCCAAAGGGCGTTGCGGCCCTGCATGCGGCGGTAGCGTGTGAGCGTATCCATAATGGTGTGCTGGAACGCGTGGCCCATGTGAAGACTGCCGGTGACATTGGGCGGCGGGATCATGATGCAGAACGGGTCGCCTTCGCCGCGGGGGCGAAAATAGCCCTGCTTCTCCCAGTTTTCGTACCACTGACGCTCAATATTCTCTGGCTGGTAGGTCTTTTCCATGGAGGTGTCTGCTTAAAGCCTGGTTAAACGTGGGATCGGAATTATACATGGCAGGGCGGGGATGGGCGAACCGCAAAACGGGATTAACCCGGACCGGATTTAATGGCCATGCCTGCTGCGTCATGAGCCAGGGCGTTGAGTGCCAAATAATGAGAGAGTCCGGCTGTTAGGTGGGCTCAAGACCGGCTTTTTCTGGCGTCATGCACTTGCGGTTGGATGCCTAGCTCGCGCAGTTGGCGGAAGTGGCCGCGGGCCTGGTTCAGAGTGGCAGCATCGCTACTGGCGATCAGTGCCAGTCTCGCAAACCTGTCCGCTTCTGCTGGCAGTGACGCGCCCAGCACAATCACAGTATCCCAGTCGGCAGGAGAGGGTTGGCCTGACACCAGGCCTACTTTTTCTGGCTGGGAACCGGGTGCAACCGCTGAATCCATCAGAGTATGGGGGATGAAACTATCCGGGCTGAACTGCCACAACACCCTGTCCAGTGCCTGGATCTGCTCACCTGGATTACACATCAGGCACACCCGATCCCCCTGTTTATAGGCTTTTTCCGTCAACCTGGCGGCGTAGAGCAACCGGGCGGATTCGGTATCCTGGGGGATCAGGTAAAACCAGTGCCGGTGTTGACCTGTACTGGTTGATTGCGGGCTATGTTCAGACATTGGATAGCAGGTAGTCGACCAACAGCGGCACAGGACGGCCTGTTGAGCCTTTTTCTTTGCCAGAGAGCCAGGCCGTGCCTGCGATATCCAGATGCGCCCAACGGTAGTCGCGGGTAAACCGTGACAGGAAGCAGGCTGCGGTGATCGAGCCGGCCATGCGCCCACCGATGTTTTGCATGTCAGCAAAGTTGCTGTCCAGCAGTGGCTGATACTCTTCCCAAATGGGAAGCTGCCAAACGCGGTCGCATGTGCGCTGACCGGCCTGTTGCAGCTGTAGTGCCAGTTCTTCATTGTTACTGAACAGGCCGCTGGCTTCCTTACCCAAGGCAACGATGATCGCGCCGGTAAGCGTCGCGATATCGACGACCGATTCGGGGTCATATTTGCCGGCATAAGTGAGCGCATCGCACAGCACCAGTCGCCCCTCGGCATCGGTGTTGAGGATCTCGATGGTCTGGCCGGACATTGAGGTCACAATATCGCCTGGGCGTGTGGCGCCGCCGCCGGGCATGTTCTCCGCCGCCGCAACGATCGCAACAACATTGATGGCTGGTTTGATTTCTGCCAGGGCGCGCATGGTGCCAAACACACTGGCAGCGCCGCCCATGTCATACTTCATTTCATCCATGCCTTCGCCCGGCTTGAGGCTGATGCCACCTGAATCAAAGGTGATGCCTTTGCCGACCAGCACGTGAGGCTTGTCTTTGGCCTTGCCGCCCCGGTATTCCATGACGATCAGGCGCGCAGGCTGGTCACTGCCGGCAGATACGGACAGCAGGCTGTTCATGCCCAGTTTTTTCATCTGCTTTTCATCAAGGATTTCGGTCTTGATGACATCGTGAGTCTTGGCAAGCTGTTTCGCCTGATCAGCCAGCCAGGAAGGGTTGCAGACATTGGGAGGCGTGTTGCCCAGATCCCGGGTGAAATTCATGCCGTGACCGATCGCTTCGCCAGTGGCCATTGCCTTTTTCAGAGCCGCGTTATTGGCTGAGGCTGCGATCGTCAAGCTGGCAAGCGCGCTGCCGCTGGCTTTGGTGCTTTTGAAACCGGTAAAGCTGTATAGCAACTCTTCAGACAATCTGGCGATCAGGCTGACTTTCCAGCTTTCATCGCGATCTTCAACGTCGTTGTCTGCTAACGCGACGAGTGCTTTCTTTGACGCAGAGCTGGTCAGCTTCGACAGCGCGGCGGTGACCATTTTGCGATATGCCAGTGCTGATTGGGCACCACCATTGCCGCTGCCCACCAGCAAAAGCCGGTTCCAGGGCTGGCCTGACAGCGGCAGCAGCAGGCTTGAGCCGGCCTTGCCAGAAATGTCACCGGCTTTCTGAAGATCCTTGATCTGACCGTCGAGCGCCGCATCTGCAGCGGCTGTTGAGGCAGGCCAGTCACCTTTTTCCGGTACGGATACGATCAGGCAATCAGCTTTTACTTCGGCGAGGGGTTTGCTGTTCAGGGCGTATTTCATGGCAGCTCCGTTGGTTCATGCGTTGGGCATACAGAGAGTTCTGCGCGTGAGCCTCTCTTTGTCCGCCTTGAGCTTGCACTGTTTAACGGTGCATTAGTCGGGCGAACTGTGCCTGCGTCAGACGTGAGATTCTGGGGTAATGTCCGTGATCGCTCAAGTGTACGCGAAGCTTTTTTCCCTTGCACTTGACGCGGGTACGTCAATTTTAGGGTGCACAACGACAAACTGCACCATACTGTTTCGGGTATGGCGTCTGATCTGTCAATCGTCGACAAGGTTCACTAGAATAGCGCGGGTTCGCCAGTGTCTCCCTTGTAGCCGAAGATCAGGGGTGTACACCTCCATCTGTTCTGATTGGGTAGGGACATTTTGTTCATCATTTTCCGCTATCTGACCCGTCAGGTTATTGTCAGCATGCTGGCGGTTTCCGGCGTTCTGCTGCTTGTGTTCATGAGTGGCCGCTTTATCAAATATCTGGCTGATGCGGCTGCCGGCAAGCTGTCTGCAGATGTTTTGTTCACCATCATGGGTTACCGCTTTCCCGGATTCCTGGAGCTGATTCTGCCGTTGGGGCTGTTTATTGGCATCCTGCTCGCCTACGGCCGCATGTACCTTGAAAGCGAAATGACGGTGCTCTTCGCTTGCGGCGTCAGTGACAGGCAGGTGCTGGCGCAAACCATGGTGACGAGTGTTGTTGTGATGTTGATAGTGGGCTCCATGAGCCTTTTTCTGTCGCCGTGGGGTGCACAGAAGGTGGTTGATATCATCAATGAACAGCGGCAGGCGACAGAGTTTGATTTGCTGTCTCCCGGCCGGTTCCAGAGCATTGCGTCGGGTAGTCGCGTGACCTACACCGAGGCGCTCACTGATGATAAAAAGCAGCTCATGGGCGTTTTTATCGCCGAATATGACAAGGCATCGTCATCTTGGGCGCTTATTACCGCTCAGGAGGGTTCCCAGTTTGTTGATGACTCGACAGGCAGTCGTTTTCTGGTGCTTGGCGACGGCCAGCGTTTTTCCGGTCGGCCGGGTAATCTTGACTACAAGCTGATGACGTTTGACGACTATGGCCTGAAAATAACGGGCCCGGAATCCTATAACGAGCGCAAGAACGACGAGGCCACCTCAACGGCTGACCTGATGGCATCTGATGACCCTGAAATGCGAGCGCTGCTGCACTGGCGCTTCTCGCTACCATTCATCGTACCCATAGTGACCTTGCTTGCTGTGCGCCTGAGTCGGGTTAATCCTCGACAGGGCCGCTTCTTCCACCTGCTTCCGGCCATGCTGCTCTACATCCTCTACCTTGGGCTGCTGATTGTTGCGCGGGATGCGTTGGCCAAGGAGAAAGTCCCTGAGTGGCTGGGTATGGCCTGGGTGCATCTTCTGTTCCTGGCTTTCGGGCTCTGGTTGCAATTCGGTTCGGCGTGGATGCGCAAGCGCCAGCTGGTAAAGGAAGGGAAGTCCCATGCGCAAGCTTGATAACTACATCATCAAAACGGTCGGTGGTGCCACGCTGCTCGTAATGCTGGTGGTTTTGTCGCTTGATTTTATCTTTGGTTTTATTGGCGAGCTGGATGATACCGCGAACGATTACCAGGCTCTTGATGCGCTGCTTTATGTGGTGATGACGATGCCGCGCCGCATCTACGATTACCTGCCGCTGGGTGCCTTCATGGGCTGTCTTATCGGCCTGGGAACATTGGCCAGCTCATCAGAGCTCGTTGTCATTCGTGCCGCCGGTGTATCGATTCGCCGTATTGTCTGGAGTGCAATGAAGCCCACTATTGTGGTGGTTTTGCTGGGGTTGTTTCTCGGTGAATACGTTGCGCCTCATTTTGAGCGCATCGCAGAGAGTAGCAAGAATATTGCTCAGGGCGCAGGGGGTGGCGGTGCTTCGGTCAAGGGCGTGTGGCATCGGGAAAAAAATACGTTTATCCACATGAATGCAGTGCAACCTGATGGTGTGATTCGCGGGTTGTCCCTGTTCGAGTTTGATGACAATCGCTGGCTGGATTCGGCCACTTTCGCAGATCGGGCGACCTATTCAGGTGACCACTGGCTGCTGGAGAACTCGGTTACAACGCATATCTCGAAAGACAAGATCACCCGGGATCAGGCCGAATCACGGCGCTGGGAAGGTGAGCTCTCGCCCGACGTGCTGAGTGTGTTGATAGTCAAGCCGGATAATCTGTCAATCAGCGGACTTTATACCTACGCGCGCTACCTGGATGAACAGAATCTTGATTCGTCCAGTTACTGGCTGTCATTCTGGAAAAAGACCCTCAGTCCGGTCGCGATTTCGGTGTTGGTATTGGTGGCGATTTCGTTCGTATTCGGACCGCTTCGCTCGGTCACCATGGGCTTTCGGGTGTTCACCGGGATTATCGTTGGTCTGGTGTTCAAGTACATGCAGGACTTGCTGGGGCCACTTAGCGTGGTATTTGGTTTTAATCCGATTCTTGCGGTGGCAGCGCCCATCTTGCTGAGCGCCATTGTCGGTGCGGTCCTGATGCGGCGGGCGGGTTAGGCTCCCGCCAGCACGCCTGATCTGATGGGTTTCAGGGTTCTTTGGGGACCCGCACGACCCGGCTTTCTGAGAAGTGATCCGTCCAGGTTCTTTTGTCACTGTCCCACAGCATCCAGATATAACCCAGCCCTGCCGCAAACCAGCTCACCCAACCGCTCAGGAACCGGAACAGTGCCTGTGGCCAGCGAATCGATGTGCCATTGGCGTTTTCGATACGAATTCGCCAAACCTGCATGCCCAGTGTCTGGCCGGTTCGGGTCCAGAAATAGCCGAAGAATATGAAGAGCAATACAAACAGGATCGAGGTAAGTAGCGGATCACTGTTAAGCGCGCCGGATTCCGCAAGAGTCTTGTATTTATCGAATCCGATAATCCACGCAGCCAGCATGGTGTAACCCCACGTACAGACGATCAGTACGGCAATGCAGATAAGCCCGTCATAGAGCATGGCAAGCAACCGTCTCCCGAGTCCGGCAGGTGCCAGTAGTTCGTCGGCAGGGTGAAATTGGCGTGCCATGATCTCTCCAGTCAAAACGATTTAATGTGTTAGCGGTGTGCGTGACGGCCGGTTTCGTGCGTGCTCTCGCCAGCCGATTGCCTGAGAACGGCGAACAGTATACCGAAAAGGTCTTAAAGTTTGATGCCTTCCGGCCGCTAGACGAGATATAACGATCGTGATGCGAGCCCTTCAGGGCGTGCCGCGAATGTTCAGGGTTTGAATAGTCCCAACGATTGCATGTTGTGCATGGAGGTTTGTGATGGTGTCGTCAGTTTCCGGTCCAGGGTCCGATGCGTCGGTATTGCCGAAACGCACGGGCAATGATGCCGCTGCTTCGCAGCGCCAGTCTCAGACATCGCAAGCATCCGATGCCCGATCCTCACAAACCATCCGCACCGTTGATGATGCCATGGCGGTATTGCGCGCCCGGCTGGAGCAGCGGCTTGAACAGCGCATGGGTGGAACTGATGCGGCATCTGGCGCGGGCAAGCCGGCATCAGCAGGCTACTCGGCCGCGGATGTCGCCAATAATGTGTTGGGCTTTGTGCAGAATCGCTTGCAGAAAGAGGCGGCGGCAGGCGCCGACCCGGATCGTTTGGCCAGCTTGCTGGAACAGGCGAGAGCCGGTGTAGAGCAGGGCTTTGCAGAGGCCAGAGAACAGATTGAAGCGCTGGGTATGATGAACGACGAGCTTGGCGCGGGTATTGACGACAGTTTTGATCGCATTACCGAAGGGCTGGACAAGCTGGAGAAACTCTTCCTTGGCAATGATGATGCGGCTGTCGCCAACAATGGCGCGGAAAAACCATCGCAGGCCGTAGATGGGGCTCAACGGACAACCTCGGCAAGTAGCGTAGAGGCGGCATCCCGTGATCAGCTTTCATTTGAGGTCACAACAAGTGATGGTGATCGGATTACGGTGCGCATGGACGAGCTCCGCTATGCCAGTGCCAGCCAGGTCAGTGGATCAGACGGAACGGGCCGATTCAGTTCAGCCAGTTCGACGTCGATGTTCTCGGGGCGTTACGCGTTTTCCGTTGAGGGTGATCTGGATGCGGGCGAGCGCGAGGCGCTGAATAACCTGTTCAAGGACGTGGAGGCGGTGTCGGCTCAGTTTTTTGACGGCGATGTTATGGGCGCTTTCGAGGCGGCCAAGTCTCTGGATCTCGGTGGCGAGGAGTTAGCCGCTTTCAGTCTTAGCCTGTCGTCTGTTCGTTCGGTCCGTGCCGCTGCTTATGAGTCTGTGTCCCAGTCTGACTCCGGGCGGATCTCCTCGCCGGCGACACAGTTGAAGCCGCTGGGCTCGCTTGCTCAGGGTCTGCAGGAGTTGGCAGATAAGGCTCAGCAAAATGGGCTTGATCTGACGTCTCTCAATGACCTTATGACGCGAATGCTGGAGGATGGGCGTGAACAGGCGTCGCGGCCGGTGGCTGAGGACACGGCCAGTCTTATGGGGGACTTCTGGCAGACGATTTTCGACACCATGAAGCCCGCTGATACTGATAGCGCCCAATGATCCATCGGGTTTGATTAAAGGCGTCGGTCCGGCGGCCATCTGGTTGCTCTCGGGCCCAGCGCGATAAACTCTCCCTATCCACACCGACGCCGCTATCAATTGAGCGGCGTTTCTCGTTTTTAACCCCCACAGCGTGTGCTAGAGTAGCGCCCTTGCGTATTGGTATCGCAGAGCGCCATCACCGTGATATTGCCGGAGATTCTGGCGGCTCTGCCAATGATTCGACTCTCTGACAAGGCGATCAGGACACGGCTATGAAAACCGCAGTATTGCGCCAGGCATTTCTTGACTACTTCCAGCAGCGCGGGCACGAAATCGTCGCCAGCAGTTCTCTGGTTCCCCATGATGATCCGACCTTGCTGTTCACCAACGCGGGGATGAACCAGTTCAAAGATGCTTTCCTGGGGCGCGAAGATCGTGGTTATACCCGAGCGACCAGCTCACAACGCTGCGTGCGCGCGGGCGGCAAGCACAACGATCTCGAGAATGTCGGCTACACAGCACGCCACCACACCTTCTTCGAGATGCTGGGAAACTTTAGTTTTGGTGATTATTTCAAAAAGGAAGCCATCGAGTTTGCCTGGACTTTCCTGACCGGCGATGAGTGGCTGGCCCTGCCGAAAGAGAAATTACTGGTTACAGTTTACGCGTCAGACGACGAAGCGTTCGATCTCTGGAACAAAGGTATGGGTGTGCCGGCCGACCGGATTATCCGCATCGGTGATAACAAGGGCGCACCTTACGCATCAGACAATTTCTGGCAGATGGGTGATACGGGGCCTTGCGGTCCGTGCACCGAGATTTTCTACGACCACGGTGCCGATATTGCAGGTGGCCCGCCGGGCAGTCCTGAGGAGGATGGCGACCGGTTTATCGAAATCTGGAACGTCGTTTTCATGCAGTTCAACCGCACCGCCGATGGCGAAATGCAGCCATTGCCCAAGCCGTCAGTTGATACCGGCATGGGGCTTGAGCGTATTGCTGCTGTGCTGCAAGGCGTGCACAACAATTACGAAATTGATCTGTTCCAGGATTTGTTGAAAGCCGCCTCCGATATTCTGGGTGGTGTTGATACTACTGAAGCATCTCTTCGCGTTGTGGCTGATCACATCCGGGCCTGCTCCTTCCTGATTGCCGATGGTGTTATGCCATCGAATGAAGGTCGCGGCTTTGTGCTGCGTCGTATCATTCGACGTGCGGCCCGCCACGGCAACAAGCTGGGAGCCAAGGATGCATTCTTCTATAAGCTGACGGGCGCATTGGTTGAATTGATGGGCGAAGCATTCCCTGAGCTTGTCCGCACCCGGGCCCAGATCGAAAAAGTGCTGCTGCAGGAAGAAGAGCAGTTTGCCCGCACTCTGGACAAGGGGCTTCGTCTTCTCGAACAGGATATTGCCGAACTCAAAGGCGATGAGATTCCGGGCGAAACGGTATTTACCCTCTATGACACCTATGGCTTTCCGGTCGACCTGACCAATGATATTGCCCGCGAACGTGGCCTCACCCTGGATTACGAAGGTTACGAAAAGGCGATGGAGGCTCAGCGCGAGCGGGCTCGAGCCGCATCGAAATTTGGTATTGATTACAATGCCTCCGCCGATCTGGGTGGGAGCACTGAATTTACCGGTTACGAAAGCGTGGACGGCCACGAGAAAATTCGTACCGTGCTCGTTAATGGTGAAGAAAAGAGCGCACAAACCGGCGAAGAGGCCGTGATTGTTCTAGAGCGGACGCCCTTTTATGCGGAATCTGGCGGCCAGGTAGGTGATACCGGTTTGCTGACCTGGAGCGGTGGTCGTTTCCAGGTGTCGGATACCCGAAAAGACGGGGCTAACCACCTGCATATCGGCACTGTGATCGAAGGTGAGTTGTTTCCCGGGCTGGAAGTCGATGCCCGTATCGATCATGGTCGCCGCCAGTCAATTGCGTTGAATCACTCGGCTACGCATCTGCTGCACGCTGCGTTGCGCAATGTGCTGGGTGATCATGTGACCCAGAAAGGGTCGCTGGTTGATCCGGATCGTCTGCGGTTCGATTTCTCCCATTTTGAAGCTGTCACACCAGAGCAGTTGGCGGCCATTGAAGCGCAGGTTAACGAGCAGATTCTGGGCAACACTGCGGTTGGCACTGAAATTACCGACATGGAGCAGGCGAAAGCGAAGGGTGCTGTGGCGTTGTTCGGTGAGAAGTACGGCGATCAGGTGCGGGTTCTCAGCATGGGGTCAGACCGTTTCTCCGTGGAATTGTGCGGCGGTACCCATGTGTCTCGCACGGGCGACATCGGGTTGTTCCGGATTGTTTCCGAAAGTGGGATCTCCTCCGGTGTCCGACGCATCGAAGCGGTGACCGGCAAGGGCGCGTTGGCGTGGCTCGATGAAACAGAGGGCCGGCTCCGTCAGGTTGCCTCACTGGTACGCGGTACCCGTGAGACCGTAATCGACAAGGTTGAGGCGACACTTGAGCGTAATCGCCAGCTTGAGAAAGAGATTGAGCAGTTGAAATCAAAACTCGCCAGCTCTGCAGGTTCGGATCTGGTTGATTCCGCTGTTGATGTCAACGGCCTGAAAGTGGTTGCTTCGGTGCTTGAAGGGGCTGATCGCAAAGCGCTGATGGATACCGCTGACCAGCTGAAGAACAAGCTGGGATCTGGCGTTGTCGTGCTGGCCAGCATCGAGGATGGCAAGGTTATCCTGGTCGCGGGTGTGACCAAGGATGCCACCTCCCGGATCAAGGCGGGTGATTTGATGAAGTCACTTTGCGCGGAAGTTGGCGGCAAAGGCGGCGGACGACCTGATATGGCGCAGGGCGGCGGAACGGACGCGGATAAGTTGCCTGATGCTCTGGCGAAGGTGGCAACCTGGGTGAGTGAAGCAACCCAGTAGCGCCGAAAACAGTACCGAGTTTTCATTACTATCACTATAATCGCCGCGCGCGAGAATAGGTATTCAGGCTTAGATGGCAGGTAGCACACAATAATGGCACTACTGGTTCAGAAATACGGTGGTACTTCTGTAGGTACCACGGATCGAATCGAAGCGGTTGCTGACAGGGTCTGTCGCACCCGGGCGAACGGGCATGACGTTGTGGTGGTTGTCTCCGCCATGAGCGGCGAAACCAACAGGTTGGTGGGGCTGGCAAACGCTATCATGGAAGACCCGACCCCGCGGGAGATGGATGTACTGCTGTCTACCGGAGAGCAGGTCACCATCGCATTGCTGTCCATGGCGCTTCAGAAGCGCGGCATCGATGCCCGCTCCTACACCGGTGCTCAGGTAAGCATTGTGACGGATAGCTCGCATACCAAGGCGCGCATCCAGAGCATTGATGAGCAGAATATGCGCGGCGATCTCGATGCCGGTCGTGTGATTGTGGTTGCCGGCTTTCAGGGTGTCGACGATAAGGGCAATATTACAACGCTGGGGCGTGGCGGGTCAGACACTACGGCTGTAGCGCTGGCGGCTGCATTGAAGGCCGACGAGTGCCAGATCTACACTGACGTTGATGGCGTATATACAACTGATCCCCGGGTTGTCGACAGTGCCCGACGTCTGGACAAGATTACATTTGAAGAAATGATTGAAATGGCCAGTCTCGGATCCAAAGTGTTGCAGATCCGGGCGGTTGAATTTGCAGGTAAGTACAACGTGCCACTTCGGGTTTTGTCGAGTTTCGGCGAAGGCGAGGGCACCCTGATTACGCTTGATGACGAGGGTGACATGGAACAACCGGTCGTATCCGGGATTGCGTTTAACCGGGATGAAGCAAAACTGACGATTTCGGGTGTACCTGATACCCCGGGCAGTGCGCTGCGTATATTGAAGCCAGTGAGCGAAGCCAATATCGAAGTGGACATGATCGTCCAGAATGTAGGTGCGGATAACCGCACTGATTTCACGTTCACGATTCATCGCAATGATTACAAGCGTGCCCAGGCGGTGCTTGAGCAGGTCAAGGCAGATCTGGGTGCAAGGCAGGTGAGTGGTGACGGCCGCATCGCGAAGGTCAGTATCGTGGGTGTGGGGATGCGTTCGCACGCCGGTGTTGCCACCCAGATGTTTGAGGCGCTCTCAAATGAAGGTATCAATATCCAGATGATCTCCACGTCGGAAATCAAGATTTCGGTGGTCATCGATGAAAAGTATCTGGAACTTGCGGTTCGTGCACTGCATAGTGCGTTTGGATTGCAGGGGCCCGAGACAGAGGCATAGAGTGTGGAATGGCGGTCTTTCTCCGTCCGTGCCTCAATAATAAGGGAACGATTAACACCAGAAGCGATCATAGGAACTGTCCGGCTCAGGGAAACCCCCTACGGACAATTCCGGGTTACGGGCGGTCAGTTGTCCCGCTATAAAGGAATTAGTTTTTAAAGTCGGAACAGGTAGCTCTGGACATAAGGAGTAAGGACATGTTGATTTTGACCCGCCGTGTTGGCGAGACCCTGATGGTTGGTGATGAAGTGACCGTCACCGTACTCGGGGTGAAGGGAAACCAGGTACGTATTGGCGTTAATGCGCCTAAAGAAGTCGCCGTTCACCGCGAAGAGATTTACCAGCGGATTCAGCGGGAAAAGTCAGATCCTGATGGTGAGCCGGAGCCAGGCAACATCTGATCTGATCGAAGAGCCCGTCGCTGATTTCACCGACGGGTTTTTTGTGTCAGTGGTGCGAGAGTAGGTTTATACAAAGCCTGGACAGAGAAAATTGAAAAAATCACTGTCAACCCTATGAAAACAGAAAAATTCTGGTACTATGTGCCGCGTTCTTAAGGAGAGGTGGGTGAGTGGCTGAAACCAGCTCCCTGCTAAGGAGCCGTACGCATTACGCGTACCGAGGGTTCGAATCCCTCCCTCTCCGCCATTCTTTTTTAAAGAATAAAAGAACGAAGTTTGGAAGGTTTTGTTGCGCGGCTGTAGCTCAGCTGGATAGAGTACCTGGCTACGAACCAGGCGGTCGGAGGTTCGAATCCTCCCAGCCGCGCCATTAATTACAAAGTCCGACCCAACGTGTTTTAAGCGGCTGTAGCTCAGCTGGATAGAGTACCTGGCTACGAACCAGGCGGTCGGAGGTTCGAATCCTCCCAGCCGCGCCATATCAAACAAAGAACCCCGCCATGTGCGGGGTTCTTTGTTTTCAGGCACTCTTCTTGTCGTTTTGCTGATTACATTCCGTGATCATGGGTTTCCATCAGCTGTCCGCGAATGGCGCCTTTAGGGTAGTCCGGGTTGTGGATGTTGATATAGAAGTCATCCGGGTTAGTCAGGATGCGTTGGACAATGCCTTCCTCTGCAGTCGGGAATTTACCCTTTTCGCCTTCTGTCAGGCAGTCACCGGCGTTCCCGTCCTCCGGTCCTGCAAGGTTGGCGACCACGCTACCGCTTTTGCCTTTTCTTGCTTCGTGAATATGGGCGGCCATGCCTTCTTTTACCGGCACCATTTTGATTCCGCTAACTTCTATCACGTAACAGAGGGTGGTGGTATCACCGTCTACGCCGAAGACATACGCTGTTCCACTGCCTGCAGCGTCGCCCTCTGAGCCGGCCATGGCGTCGCCGGTCAGCTCTGCTTTCAGAACCGGGTTGGTGTGGCCGGCAACAGCCGAGAGTGGCGTCAGTAGTGCTGCGCAGACGAGCCCTGTCAGTGCGAGTTGTTTTCCTGCGATCATGATTTGCCATCCTTTATTTTGATTTATCGTGTTGCTTGCCTTAGGTATACGCGCTCTGCGGGAAAATGGATGCAGAATGCAGTTTTTTCGGGTGTCGGTTATTGTGGGTGTGCGATTGCTTGTTGCGGATGGTTGCTATCACTTGGTGGGTTTTAAGTGCGATTTGCAAATGTTGCTCTTTGATATCATCTGTTGGTGGACTGGTGTACTCTTGGTAACCGTCCGCTTTTTGAAGTGCCCTCCATTACTCTCCTGGCCTGAAATGACCCGTTTTCTCGGGATGATCCATCGGTTTTTACGGATTGCTCTGGTTGCTCAGTAGTGCATAAACCGGTAAATTACGCAGGATTTTGCCATCCGATATTACAAAGTCTGTGGTAATGCCACTCAAGGCAGAGTCGGGTAAATCCGTTTATTAAGGGAAAAAACCATGACTGACCTGATGACCAAGGCCATCGAGTTGATGGTAGCGGGCATGGGATTCGTTTTTGTCTTCCTTGTAATCCTAGTGTTTGCAACCGGGATAATGTCCAAGGTTGTGTCCAGATTGGCGCCACCCGAAGTGGCAGCGCCCGCACGTTCTCCGCGAGCCAAAGCAGCCCCTGAACCTGCGTCAGTTGACCCTGACACAGCAGAGGCTATCAAGCAGGCGATTGCGAAGTTCAGGTCGCGTCACAAGTAAGTGGCCTGGCAAACATATTAGAACTATTAAGTAGAAGGCTGACACGATGACAGATTCAAAAAAACCATTGGGGATTACGGACGTCATTCTGCGTGACGCCCATCAATCCCTTCTGGCAACCCGTATGCGGTTGGACGATATGCTGCCTATCGCAGAGAAGCTCGACAAAGTCGGCTTCTGGTCTCTTGAATCCTGGGGTGGGGCAACATTTGATTCCTGCATCCGCTACCTGGGCGAAGACCCCTGGGAGCGCATTCGGGAACTCAAGAAGGTAATGCCGAATACTCCACAGCAAATGCTTCTGCGAGGCCAGAACCTGCTGGGTTATCGCCACTACGCTGATGATGTTGTGTCACGGTTTGTCGAGCGGGCCGCTGAAAACGGGGTCGATGTTTTCCGTATTTTCGATGCCATGAACGATCCCCGTAACCTGGAAACTGCCATCAAGGCCGTTCGCAAAACCGGCAAACACGCTCAGGGCACCATTTCATATACCACCAGTCCGGTGCACACCATTGAAATGTGGGTCGAGTTGGCAAAAGAAGTCGCGGATATGGGTGCCGACTCAATTGCGATCAAGGACATGGCCGGTATTCTCAAGCCTTACGTCGCATTTGATCTGGTCAGCCGCCTGAAAAAAGAGCTGGATATCCCGATCCACATGCAGTGTCACGCAACAACCGGTATGTCGACTGCGACTGCGATCAAGGCGGCGGAAGCCGGCATTGATAACGTCGATACGGCCATTTCCTCAATGAGCATGACCTACGGTCATTCGCCGACCGAAGCCGTTGTGGCGATCCTTGAAGGTACCGAGCGTGACACCGGCCTGGATCTGAACCTGCTTGAAGAGATTGCCAGTTACTTCCGTGACGTTCGCAAGAAGTACGCGAAATTTGAAGGCAGCCTCAGAGGTACTGATTCACGCATCCTGATTGCTCAGGTGCCTGGTGGCATGCTGACTAACATGGAGAACCAGCTGAAAGAGCAAAACGCGAGCGACAAGTTCGATGAGGTTCTGGCTGAGATTCCAAGAGTCCGTGAAGATCTGGGTTACATTCCGCTGGTTACGCCAACGTCGCAGATCGTCGGCACCCAGGCGGTGCTCAATATCCTGACCGGCGAACGTTACAAGTCGATTTCGAAGGAAACGGCTGCCATTCTCAAAGGTGAGTACGGTTCTGCACCATCAGCGTTCAATAAAGAGCTTCAGACTCGCGTACTTGATGGCAAGGAGCCTGTCACCTGCCGTCCTGCGGATCTGATTGAGCCGGAGATGGACAAGCTGACTGACGAGCTCAAGAAGCTGGCTGACGAGAAGGGTATCAAGCTGGCCGACAACATCGAAGATGATGTGTTGACCTATGCACTCTTCCCGCAGATTGGCCTCAAGTTTCTTGAAAACCGTGGCGACGCTTCTGCATTTGAGCCTGTGCCGACCGGAGCGGATGCGGCGGCTGCTTCAGCCCCTGCGAAGTCATCAGGTCCGGAAACCTATACCGTTGCCGTAAATGGTAAGGAGTATGTCGTTGCTGTCGCCGAAGGTGGCGAGATCAGCCAGATCCAGTCTCAGGGCGGGGCAGTTGCAGCGCCTGCTGCATCAGCATCATCCGCGCCGACACCAGCAGCCGGTGACGGAGAACCTGTGGCGGCGCCACTGGGCGGTAACATTTTCAAGGTGTTGGTATCACCAGGCGACGTTGTCGAAGATGGTGAAATACTGATCATCCTCGAAGCCATGAAGATGGAAACTGAAATTCGCGCACCCAAGGCCGGTACCGTTGGCGAGATCTTCGTCAAGGTTGGCGACAGCGTAGCTGTCGGTGATGAAATGCTGACAATCGCATAAGGGCCAGCATTCCATGGATAAGATAATGACTCTCTGGACAGGTAGTGGCCTGTTCAATCTCTCGATAGGTCAGGGGGCAATGATTGTCGTCGGCCTGTTGCTTTTGTTCCTTGCGATTCGCAAGGGCTTTGAGCCGTTGTTGCTGGTCCCGATCGGGTTTGGCGGTATTCTGGCAAACATCCCCGAAGCGGGGCTTGCGCTATCTGCCGCTGAAAACGCGATTCACGTTGCCAAGCCGGAAGTGCTGGCAGCACTGGCCTCAGTGCTGAACGTACCCTATGAGGCGGCTCAGGCTGTTACACCTGATGTGATCTCAGCCTTCAAAGAGGCTTATAAGTCCGGTGGCGTGCAAATGATTGCCGCAGCGAACGCGCTTGCTGAAGACCAGGGCTATGCCAACGGCATGCTCTACAACTTCTATACGGTGGCGATTCATAGCGGTGCTGCACCTCTGATTATCTTCATGGGTGTAGGCGCAATGACCGATTTCGGACCGCTTCTGGCGAATCCGAAAACCTTGCTGTTGGGCGCGGCTGCGCAGTTTGGCATCTTTGGTACAGTGATTGGTGCAGCGCTGCTGGACTGGTCCGGTACCATGGATTTCACCATTCTTGAAGCGGCTGCGATTGGTATCATCGGTGGTGCAGATGGCCCGACCTCGATCTACGTTTCGAGCATCCTTGCGCCTCACCTGTTGGGTGCGATTGCAGTGGCAGCTTACTCCTACATGGCGTTGGTGCCGATGATTCAGCCACCGATCATGCGTGCGCTGACATCCGAGAAGGAGCGGGCTATCAAGATGTCCCAGCTGCGTCATGTCAGCAAGGCGGAAAAGATCGTTTTCCCGATTGTTGTCCTGATGCTGGTGGTGCTGTTCCTGCCTGACGCAGCGCCGCTGCTGGGTATGTTCTGCTTTGGTAACCTGATGCGGGAATGCGGTGTTGTCGAGCGCTTGAGCGATACGTCGCAAAATGCACTGATCAACATTGTCACGATTTTCCTCGGGTTGTCGGTTGGCTCCAAGCTTGGCGCTGACAAGTTCCTCGATTTCCAGACGCTGGGAATCCTGGCGCTGGGTATGGCGGCGTTCTGCGTCGGTACGGCTTGTGGTGTACTGATGGCGAAGTTGCTGAACGTCTTCTCGAAAGAGCAGATCAACCCGCTTATCGGCTCCGCCGGTGTGTCTGCTGTCCCCATGGCGGCGCGTGTATCCAACAAGGTAGGGCTGGAGTCAAATCCTCACAACTTCCTGTTGATGCATGCCATGGGTCCCAACGTCGCCGGTGTTATCGGCTCGGCGGTTGCGGCCGGTGTGATGATCAAGCTCTTGAGCTGATTATTTGCTGCCCATGAAAAAGCCCCGCGATTGTGGGGCTTTTTTGTTTCTGCTTTAGCGCGTTGATCACCTTTGAGTGAAAGGTCAGTGAAAATCCCGGGATTGCACGTTCAGGCTGCCCAACAGGTGACTGAGATCCGTGAGCTTGCCCGCCATGATATGAACAATATCGCCCTCACGCTCCATAATGCCTTTGACATGCAGTAGTTGTGCTTTTAGCAGTGGCTGGCGTTGTTGGCGGGCAGTATTAAGCCAGACCACTACATTGACGTTACCGGTTTCGTCTTCCAGTGTCACAAAGGTGACGCCGGATGCTGAGCCGGGCCTTTGGCGGCCAGTGACCAAGCCTGCCACCTGGACCGGCCGACCGGGATTGCCGGTCTTGAGCTCTTCCGCTGTCCGGCAAAATCGTAAGTGACCCTGTTCCCGCAGGAGTGCCAGTGGATGCCGATTAAGGGTTAACCCGTGGCTGGCGTAATCTTCCAGTATGTCTTCGCCTTCGCTGGGCGCCGTCAGCTCAATACGCCGATCCTCACAGATGTAATGACCGGCCGTGTCATGAACCGAGGTGCCACTGAACAGGGGAGGTGGTGTGTCATGCCCGAGTATATCCCAGCGGGCCTGGTGGCGATTCTGAGATAGGCTGCGCAAGGCATTGGCGCTGGCGAGGCACTCCATATCCCGGTTATCAGGCGTGGCCAGATCGCGCAGTTGCTCAATCGTCTGGTAGCCGCCCGGGGGGCGTTGTGCCACGATCTCTTGAGCGCCGTTACGGGACAGGCCTTTTACCAGGCAGAATCCCAGCCGGAGCCGGGTATGGTTGTTCTCTATGGTGTGCTCCCACTGACTGAAATTTATGTCGATGGGCTGTATATCCACCTGATGACGACGCGCGTCCTGAACAAGCTGCGAGGGTGAGTAGAACCCCATTGGCTGGCTGTTCAGCAGGGCGCAGTAAAAGGCTTCCGGGTGGTGGTGTTTAATCCAGGAGGAGACATATACCAAGAGGGCAAAACTGGCAGAGTGAGATTCGGGGAAACCATAGCCACCAAACCCACAAATCTGCCGATAAAGGCGTTCGGCAAAGCTTCGACCGTGGCCTCGTGCAAGCATGCCGGTAATCAGCTTGTCGCGGAAAGGCGTCAGGTCGCCGGTAGATTTCCACGCAGCCATGGCGCGCCGCAACCGGTCCGCTTCACCGGCAGTAAAACCCGCGGCGACCATCGCCAGTTTGATCACCTGTTCCTGGAAAATAGGCACTCCCAGTGTGCGCTCCAGCACCTCGCGTATTGCGTCATTGGGGTAGTCCACTTCGTCCAGGCCATCGCGGCGGCGCAGGTAAGGGTGAACCATATCGCCCTGAATCGGCCCCGGGCGAACGATCGCAACCTGGATCACCAAGTCGTAGAATTTGCGGGGGCGCAGGCGAGGGAGCATGTTGATCTGGGCGCGAGACTCCACCTGAAACACACCGATGCTGTCGCCATTACAGAGCATTTCATAAACGTCATCATCATCTGGAGTGACATCTTCCATGCCAAAACGTCTCCCCAGTTTATCGCCAATGTGCTCGAAAGCTTTGCGAATAGCGGTGAGCATGCCCAGGGCCAGCACGTCGACTTTCATCAGTCCCAGACTTTCCAGATCATCCTTGTCCCATTGAATGACGGTGCGATCAGCCATGGCTGCATTTTCTACCGGCACCAGTTCGGCCAGGGGACCGGCACTAATGACAAAGCCGCCCACATGCTGGGATAAGTGACGGGGAAAGCCGAGCAGGGTGTTGACCAGGGCCACGAATTGCTCAGCAGTTCGGGCCTTTTTGACCACCCCCTTGTCGAATAATTGCTGGCGCCAGTCATGCTCCCGATCCCGCCAGTCAATCTGGCTGATCAGTTGTTCCAGCAGGGTGATATCGAGACCGAGCGCTTTGCCGACGTCCCGGATTGCGCTCTTTGAGCGATAGCGGATGACCGTTGCGGCCAGTGCGGCGCGCTCACGGCCATAGCGCCGGTAAATATACTGGATCACCTCTTCGCGCCGTTCGTGTTCGAAGTCCACATCAATATCGGGCGGTTCGCCACGGTCTTTGGAGATAAACCGCTCAAAAAGAAGTTGGGATTTTTCGGGATTCACTTCCGTGATGCCAAGGCAATAGCAGACTGCCGAGTTAGCAGCGGAGCCTCGGCCCTGGCACAAAATACCCTGACTCCGGGCGTAGCGAACGATGTCCTGAATGGTCAGGAAGTAGGCTTCATATTGCATGTCCCCAATCAGCCGCAGTTCTTTCTCAATAAGTGCTCTCACCGGTAGGGTGATGCCTTCAGGGAAGCGTTGTTCAATGCCTTTTTCCGTTAGTTCACGGAGGTAGCGGGCGGCACTGTAGCCAGCAGGAACAACTTCTGGCGGGTATTCGTAACGCAGTTCGCCGGGGTCAAAGGTGCAGCGTCGGGCGATCTCAAGAGTTGCGTTGATCCATTGGGCGGGAAAGAGTCGCTGCAGCGTTTTCAGCGGTCGCAGGTAATGCTCGCCATTGGCAAATAAATGGTGGCCTGCAGTGGCGACAGTACAGCCATGGCGAATCGAGGTCAGCACATCCTGTAACGGCTGGCGTTGTCGCTGATGCATATGCACATTGCCGGTGGCGACGATGGGCAATGCCAACTGGCCAGCAAGCTGGCGCAGGCGGGCGAGTTGCTCCTCGTCCTGATCGGTCAGGGTGCGGGTGGCCATTATCCAGAGTCGCTGGGGGAAGTGCTGCTTCAGCCATTCACCCTGTGCGGGCAGGGTGTCCTGATGAGTTGAAAGCGGCGTCCAGAGTGCGAGGCATTCGCTCAGGTCATGGCTTTCAATATCGCCGGTTAGAAAATCATAGTCACCTTTTTCTGCCCGCCGGCGGGTGGTTGTGATCAGTTGGCAAAGCTGGCCGTAGCCGCGCCGGGTTTGTGCCAGCAGTACCAGCATGAGGGCGTCGTCCCGGGTGCGGAATTCGCTGCCGGTCAGTAGTCGGATGGGGGCGTCGTCAGTACCGTTTATGCGATTTTTTTCGGCTACGGATTCGGCATGGGCTTTTAGTGCGGCGTAGGCGCGGGGCATGCCTGCTACTGAGCACTCATCAGTGATGGCGAGGGCCTGATAGCCAAGGCGAGCGGCTTCCTCTGCCAGCTCGTGGGGGTGGGAGGCGCCTCTCAGAAAAGAAAAATTGCTCAGGCAATGCAGCTCAGCGTATGACATTAATGGCTCCGTTAGCCGAACCAGCCGTGAATAAACCAGCCGCCGGTGACGTCGCGGAATAGCCAGCCGGTTTGTCCGCTGTGCAGACGGGCGATGTAGTAATCACGCTGTATTCGCTCACCATCCCACCAGCCGGCACTGATGCGTTCCGGGCCGGCCAGCCATTCCAGTGGCATGTGGACTAAAGGTTGAGGGGCCTTTAAAAACCAGAGTGGGCGCCGGGGGAGTGCGTGCCGGGTCATTGCGGCCCCTGTCTTGGCGGTATCGATGGATTGGTACTGGCAGGCCTGCTCCGGCCTGTGGTCATCCTGCACAGATAATGCGCGCAATGCGCCATCACCTAACCGGGTTTGCAGTCGGCTGAGTAAATGTTGCCAGGCCTCGTCCCTGCCGGAATCCGACTCCCCGAAAAGGTCGTCGCCGGCAGGGGTGTGGCGGGAAATGAAGCGCTCTACCTGAAGTGTGGCGCCGATAACCGGCGATATAAGTTCAAGCCGTTCGAGTTTCAGGCGCAATAAGGCCAGAAACGCTGAGGCTCGATGCTCCGGAGCGGTTGATCTCAGAGGTAGATCGGTAGCGGATTCCACACGATGATGAAGCTGGATTTCCAGCGTGTCGGTACTGTGCTGCCGCCACCGCAATTCTTCTTCGAGTTCCTGCAATGCCCGTTGCAGAGGAAACAGCAACCCGCTGGTATGTTCTACGTCTTCAGCGAAGTCGAGGCGACGATGAAAGTGGGCCGGAGGCGACCATTCCTTTTGCGGGTCAGCGGCAGTGCCCACCAGTTTTTGCAGCCCCAGGCAGGTTTCGGGCCCCAGCCGTCGTGCCAGTTCGCGGTCAGGTAGCTGGAATATACGGCCCAGCGACTGCAGTCCCATACGCTGCAGGCGCTCCGTTGCCTTGGGGTCCAGTTCGGCATGTTCCACCGGAATTGAGCGTAGCGACTGTTTCAGCACCTGCCGGTCGTCAGTGCACTGGCCCTGACGGGTGCGGGCCAGCAAGCGGGCCGCTTTCGGCGTGTGGCCGCAGGCCAGCCATGCCGTCAGGTTTCGGCGGTCGAGCTCTGATTCCAGCGTTTTCCATAATCCTTCCAAGCCACCGTGAAGACGGCACAGACTACCTGCTTCGGTGAGGATGCCATCCGGTGCATATAAGGTAATGCGGGCAACATGCCGATAAAGCCAGACTGCCTGTTGCCGGAGTATGCGTTGCTGCTCGGTCAGGTCGGCAGGAATCAGCTGAAGGTCGGGCATCAGTGCCGTTGCGGTCTGCACGCTTTGCCCTGGCGCAACACCTTTGGCTGCTGCCAAAGGGTTGGCCTGCAGTACTTTGGCGGGTTTTCCGCTAATCAGGGCCATTGGGCGGGGTTCAGGATCACTCTGGCTGAAATGTTCCAGCAGTAGATAAGGAAAGTGAAGGTAGAGCCAAAGCATAGGCGCCTCAGTGCCGCTGTTCTGGCCAGGGACCCTGAATGACCTGAGCGGTTGTCGTGTCAGGGATGGTCACGACTGGTGTAATCGGGATTTTTAATGCCTGTACCGGCCATCCTCCCCGGCGTTTGAGGATATCGGTCTGGATATGTTGCGGATCACTGGCGGCCAGCTTCAGTCGCAGAGCCGCGGGTGAGCTGTTGTCAGCGTGTCGGGCATCCCGGAACAGAATGCAGAGGCTGTCACCTGACTCTGCGGCGAGCTGGATGCGCCGGATATCGCTGCGTTTCATCTGGTCTGGCCAGGCGATCACCAGCCCGGTTGCGGATGATCGCAGGCAGTTTTCCAGTGTCCAGAGATGATCTTGCCGGCTTTGCGTGGACACCTGAATAATGCGGTTCAGGTCCACCCCGGCCCGAGCCAGTGCCGGAGCATAGGGGATATGGGGCGGATCAATCCAGAACACTGCCTGTCGGGTGCCGGTGAGGCGTTTGATTGCCGGCAGGAGCAGTTGCAGTTCGCCAATACCTAGCGCTTCCGGCATGCATTCGATCAGCGCGCCACGTGGCCAGCCCTGACCGGGCAGGTGCTCATCCAGCAGGGCGAAGCCGGTGCTTTCTGCCGGTGCTGATGTCTGCTTTTGCTGGCGGGCCTGCCAGACGCGTGCGTCGTTGATCAGGGTGTCAATAATGTTGCTCATAGTCTGCTAACTGCCGGGTAGGTGCTATACGAATACTGTATTTATATACAGTATATTTAAACAATGGTCACTTTGAAAGTCTTGACCGGCTGTCGGGGGTGAGCGCAGGCTGGCTATGTGATTTCAATGTCAGTCACATCATCTGTCACACAAGGAGAGCTCTATGGCCGATCTAAAGACACAAGCGTGTGAAGCCTGTCGTTCGGACGCACCTCAGGTAATGGGGGAGGAGTTGAAGCAAATGCTGTCAGAAGTGCCAGACTGGGCATTGGTTGAGAAGTTGGGGGAGCAGCAGCTCGAGCGCACATTCAAGTTCAAGGACTTTGCCCAGGCGCTGGCATTTACCCAACAGGTCGGGGATCTGGCTGAATCAGAAGATCATCATCCCGCGATTCTTACCGAATACGGCAAGACGACCGTTAACTGGTGGACCCACAAAATCGGCGGCCTGCATCGCAATGACTTTATTATGGCGGCCCGCACGGACGATCTTTTCAGTAGCTAAAGTCGTGTTCTCCAGTGTCAGGCCGGTGGCTTACGCCGGCCCTGACAATCCGTTATCATGCACCGTTTCCCGCTGGGGGCAGGGCTTTTAGGGCCCTCAATTTGTGCCTCCTGAAACCTGAACATGAAGGCTGTGGTGCATGGAACATACATATCGTCTTGTTATTTCGTGTCCTGACCGGGTTGGCATTGTGGCCAAGGTCAGTAATTTTCTGACCACCTACAACGGCTGGATAACCGAAGCCAGTCACCACTCCGACAATCAGGCGGGCTGGTTCTACATGCGCCATGAGATCAAGGCCAGCTCCATTCCGTTTGGTCTTGACCAGTTCCGTGCTGCCTTTGAGCCGATTGCCCGTGAGTTTGATATGACCTGGCATGTTGCGGACTCCGCAGCGCCGAAGAAGGTAATCCTGATGTGCAGCAAGGAATCGCACTGTATTGCGGATCTTCTGCATCGCTGGCACAGCAAAGAGCTGAATACCGAGATCGTCGCCGTTATCTCCAATCACGATGATTTGCGCCGCATGGTCGAATGGCACGGCATTCCTTACCATCATGTTCCGGTTACCCGGGACAACAAGGCAGCTGCGTTTGAAGAAATTGGCCAACTGTTCGCGTCTTACGGCACCGAAGTGATCGTGCTTGCGCGTTACATGCAGATTCTGCCGCCTGAGCTTTGTGAAAAGTATGCCGGCAAAGTGATCAATATCCACCACAGCTTTTTGCCGTCCTTTGCCGGTGCGAAGCCGTATCATCAGGCCTATAGTCGCGGTGTGAAACTGATCGGCGCGACCTGTCATTACGTGACCCAGGATCTGGATGAAGGCCCGATCATTGAGCAGGACGTGATCCGGGTGAATCACAGTGACACCATCGACGATATGGTGCGCCTGGGGAAAGATGTCGAAAAAAATGTGCTGGCGCGTGGATTGCGTGCGCATATCGAAGATCGCGTCATTACCCACGAGAACAAAACCGTCGTTTTCGGCTGATTGGGTGTCGCGGCAGGGAGGGCGCTGCGAGCTCTCCCTGCGCAGATCATACCCGCTTCTTGTTTCTTACCCTCCAAAGTCTTTTTCACTGTCTCCCTGTGCCTCTGAGTGTGGTACGATAGCCGGCTTATCAATCCCCGTTAGATCAGGAAAGTATGGGTGTAGTGTCTGCCGCAGGGTTTCCCGTTTGGCCATCGTCACTGCCCGTTTTTCCAGGGATAAAAACAGCGTCTCATAATGATTCAGGAATCGCTTTACAGCGGTTTCAAAACAACGACGACTTCCAGCAAACGCAAAGGAACCTTTCTCGATGGGTGAATTAGCCAAAGAGATCCTGCCCGTAAATATTGAAGATGAGCTGAAACAGTCCTACCTCGATTACGCCATGAGCGTCATCGTTGGTCGGGCTTTGCCTGATGTACGGGACGGCTTGAAGCCCGTTCACCGTCGGGTTCTGTTCGCTATGTCCGAGCTGAACAACGACTGGAACAAGGCCTACAAAAAATCTGCCCGTGTGGTCGGTGACGTTATCGGTAAATATCACCCTCATGGTGACTCTGCCGTATACGACACCATTGTCCGGATGGCCCAGCCTTTCTCATTACGTTATCCGCTGGTAGACGGTCAGGGTAACTTCGGTTCCATCGATGGCGACAATGCGGCCGCCATGCGTTACACCGAAATCCGTATGGAGAAAATTGCCCATTCGCTGCTGGCGGATCTGGACAAGGAAACCGTCGATTTTGTGCCGAACTATGACGGCACCGAGCATATTCCTGAAGTCATGCCAACCCGTGTGCCCAACCTGCTGGTTAACGGTTCATCTGGCATCGCGGTGGGTATGGCAACGAACATCCCGCCACACAACCTGACAGAAGTGGTCAGTGGTTGTCTGGCGCTGATCGAAAACCCGGATATGACCATCGATGAATTGATGGAGTACATCCCGGGGCCGGATTTCCCGACCGACGGCATTATCAATGGCCGCGCGGGCATTATTGAAGCTTACCGCACCGGTCGTGGCCGCATTTATATGCGCGCTCGTCACGAAATCGAGCATGACAAGAAAACCGGTCGTGACGCCGTCATCATCACCGAGTTGCCGTACCAGCTGAACAAGGCTCGCTTGATTGAGAAAATCGCCGAGCTGGTGAAGGAAAAGCGCCTTGAAGGCATTTCCGAGCTGCGGGACGAGTCGAACAAGGAAGGTATCCGCGTTGTTATCGAGCTGCGCCGTGGTGAGAACCCGGAAGTCGTCGTTAACAACCTGTTTGCGCATACCCAGCTGGAAAATGTTTTCGGGATCAATATGGTCGCGCTGATTAACGGCGAGCCAAGAATCCTGAACCTGAAAGAAATTCTGGAAGCGTTTGTGCGTCATCGTCGCGAAGTGGTGACGCGCAGAACGCTCTACGAACTGCGTAAGGCCCGTGAACGTGGCCATATTCTCGAAGGTCTGTCGGTAGCACTGGCAAATATCGATGAAATTATCGAGCTGATCAAGCAGTCGCCCAGCTCGGTTGAAGCGAAAGAAAAACTGGTAGCCAAAGGTTGGCAGCCAGGTCAGGTGGCCGACATGCTGGAGCGCGCAGGTAAAGATGCCTGCCGCCCGGATGAGCTGCCTGAAATCTATGGTCTGCGTGACGGGTTGTACCATCTGTCGCCAGAGCAGGCTCAAGCTATTCTTGATCTGCGCCTGCACCGCCTGACGGGTCTGGAAACCGAGAAGCTCCAGAAAGAATACGGCGAAATTATCGAGAAGATTTCCGAGCTGATGCTGATCCTGAGTTCTCCGGAGCGTTTGATGGAAGTCATTCGGGAAGAACTGGAAGCTGTTGTTTCTGAATATGGCGACAAGCGTCGGACCGAAATTACCAGCTCGCGTCGTGACCTGACCATCGCTGATCTTATTGATGAAGAAGATCTGGTTGTCACCATTTCGCACAATGGTTATGCCAAGACCCAGCCGGTTGAAGCGTATCAGGCACAGCGTCGCGGTGGTCGTGGACGTTCATCCACCACCATGAAAGAAGAAGACTTTATCGAGAAGTTGCTGGTGGCAAACTCTCACGACACCATCCTGTGCTTTACCAACAAGGGTAAGGTTTACTGGTTGCGTGTGTTTGAGATTCCTCAAGCCAGTCGCGCAGCGCGTGGCCGTCCAATGGTGAATATCCTGCCGCTGGATGAGGACGAACGTGTGACCACGTTCTTGCCGGTTCGTGATTATCCGGAAGATCATTTCGTGTTGATGGCGACATCGGCCGGTGTTGTGAAAAAGACACCACTGCCGAACTTCTCGCGTCCGCGTAGCAATGGTCTGATTGCCTTGTCACTGGACGAAGGCGATACCCTGATTGGTGCGGCTATTACTGCCGGCGAATCCGAAGTCATGCTGTTCTCGACAGCTGGCAAGGCCGTCCGCTTCCAGGAAGATCAGGTGCGGGCGATGGGTAGAACGGCGCGCGGTGTGCGCGGTATCCGCATGAAGGAAGGTCATTCTGTGGTCTCCCTGATGATTCCACAGCCAGACGGCATGGTGCTGACAGCCAGTGAAAACGGCTACGGCAAACGGACCCAGCTTGAAGAGTTCCCGGCTTATAGTCGCGGCAGCCAGGGCGTTATTGCCATGCAGTGCTCGGACCGCAACGGCAATCTTGTCGCCGCCACTCAGGTGTTTGAGGGCGACGAAATGATGCTGATCTCCGACAAGGGCACGCTGGTGCGCTCCAGCACAGAAGAGGTGTCGTGCCTCAGCCGGAATACTCAGGGCGTGCGTCTGATTCGTCTGTCCCAGGAAGATGAGCGTCTGGTCGGTGTGCAGCGCATCGCCGATACCGGTCTGGCCGAAGACGAAGTTGTGGGTGATGACGAGTCGTTGGTAGTCGACGCCCCGGATGTATCAGGCGAGGTCTCAGGACCTGAATCTACCGGTGATACGTCTGAAGAGGGTGATGAGGGCTGATCGCAGCCCTCGGGATAAAACAGTCAGGACATACAGAGAGATTAGGCGGCAATGAGCAGAGCTTTTAACTTCTGTGCAGGCCCGGCGACTTTGCCGGTCGAAGTGCTTCAGCAAGCCCGTGAGGAAATGCTGGACTGGCAGGGCACCGGCATGTCGGTGATGGAAATGAGTCATCGTAGCGATGAGTTTGTGGCCATTGCCGAAACGGCGGAAAAGGACCTGCGCGAGTTGGCAGGTGTCTCTGATGACTACGCCGTTCTGTTTATGCAGGGCGGTGCCAGCAGCCAGTTTGCTACTGTGCCGCTGAACCTGATGCGTGGTAAAGCGTCAGCGGATTACATCAATACGGGCATCTGGTCTCAAAAGGCGATCGATGAAGCTCGCCGTTTTGCCAATGTGAACGTGGCGGCCAGCAGTGAAGATCAGGGGTTTACCTCAATTCCCGATCAGGCCAGCTGGCGCACCGATCCCAATGCGGCTTACCTGCATTATACCCCCAACGAAACGATTGGCGGCCTGGAGTATGACTTTATTCCGGATGCCGGCGATGTACCGTTGGTGGCGGATATGTCATCCAACATGTTGTCCCGTCCGGTGGATGTTTCCCGATACGGGCTGATTTATGCCGGCGCCCAGAAGAATATCGGGCCTTCTGGTCTGGTCGTATTGATGATTCGCAAGGACTTGTTGGGGCAGGCTCAGCCGCAGACGCCAACAATGATGAATTATCAGGTCATCGCGGATAACGGCTCAATGTACAACACGCCCGCGACCTATTCCTGGTATCTGGCGGGCCTGGTCTTCAAGTGGCTTAAGGCGCGTGGCGGTGTAGAGGCGATGGGTGAGGTGAATCTTCGCAAAGCCCGCAAGCTCTATGGCTTCATTGACGATAGCGCTTTCTACGCCAACCCGATTGATCCCCGTTTCCGTTCCTGGATGAACGTGCCTTTCACATTGGCAGACGATGCCCTGAACAGCGCCTTCCTGAAAGGTGCTGATGCGCGTGGTTTGCTGAACCTGAAAGGGCACCGCTCTGTTGGCGGCATGCGTGCCTCTATTTATAACGCGATGCCGGAAGAGGGCGTGGATGCGCTGATCGATTATATGAAAACCTTCGAGCAGGAGCGGGCCTGAGCATGACTGACGAACAGACCCGCCTGGCTGAATTGCGTGATGAGATCGATAGTCTGGATCAGCAGATCATGGAGCTCATCAGTGCCAGAGCAGCATGTGCACAAGAGGTAGCACACGTCAAAATGGCGGCAAGGCCGGATGAGGATGTGTTCTTCTATCGTCCCGAGCGTGAGGCGCAGGTGCTGCGCAAGATCAAGTCGCAGAACCCCGGGCCCTTGTCCGGTGAAGAAATGGCGCGCTTGTTCCGGGAAATCATGTCGGCTTGCCTGGCGCTTGAAAAGCCCATGCATATTGCGTTTTTGGGGCCAGAAGGCACCTTTACGCAATCGGCCGCGCTCAAGCACTTTGGCCACTCGGTGGTCAGCGTGCCATTGCCTGCTATTGATGCGGTATTTCGTGAAGTCGAGTCAGGTGCTGCGCACTACGGCGTGGTGCCGGTTGAAAACTCTACGGAAGGAATGATCAACCATACGCTGGATATGTTTATGTCATCGCCGATGAAAATCTGCGGTGAAGTCCAGTTGCGGATTCACCATCATTTGCTGGCGGCTGAAGATGTAGAGCCTGCTTCCATCGTCCGTATTTATTCCCATCAGCAATCCTTCGCCCAATGTCGCCAGTGGCTGGATACCCACTGGCATGGTGTTGAACGAGTTGCTGTCAGCAGTAATGCCGAAGCCGCTCGACGAGCGGCTGCAGAGCCGGGCACAGCGGCTATCGCCGGGGATATGGCGGCTGAACTTTATGGATTGCGTAAACTGGCCGCTACAATTGAAGACCGTCCGGATAACACCACCCGTTTCCTTATTATCGGGCGGGAGCAGGTAGCGCCAAGTGGCCATGACAAATCCTCAATTCTGGTATCCATGCGAAACAAGCCGGGTGCCCTGTATCAACTGCTTGAGCCCTTCCATCGACATGGTCTTAGCCTGACCCGAATTGAAACCCGGCCTTCGCCAAGTGGTACCTGGGCCTATGTCTTTTATATCGACTTTGAGGCTCACTTTGATGACCCTCAGGTGCAGGCGGTGCTGAAGGAGATTGACGCCGAGGCTGTTGAGCTGAAGCGGCTGGGTTCCTACCCGATTGGCGTGCTCTAGTATTTAAGCTTTTGTAGCGCGCTCGTCAGTTGTCCGCTGATGTCTTTGCAGAGATAAACCGTGGCAGGAGAAACCATGTCGATTGATTTCAAAACGCTGGCGGTATTGGGCGTCCAGCAGTTGCAGCCCTATCAGCCAGGTAAGCCAATTGATGAGGTCGCCCGTGAACTGGGGCTCGACCCGACGGCGATTATCAAGCTTGCGAGTAATGAAAACCCTCTTGGGCCAAGCCCTTTGGCAATGAGTGCTGCCCGCCAGGCACTGGACGACATGTGCCTCTATCCGGATGGCAATGGTTTTAACCTGAAGCGAAAGTTGTCTGAGCGCCTGCGCGTGGGGGCCGAGCAAATCACACTGGGTAATGGCTCCAATGATGTGCTGGAGTTGATTGTCCGCGGTTTTGCCGATCACACGTCGGAAATTGTGTTTTCCCAATATGCGTTCGCGGTATACCCCATTTCGACTCAGGCTGTAGGGGCGAAAGGTATTGCTGTTCCCGGTAAAAACTGGGGGCATGACCTGGATGCAATGGCGAATGCGATTACGGATCGTACCCGTATTGTATTTATTGCCAACCCGAACAACCCTACAGGAACTGCTTTCGACCGAGATGATCTGGTCGCATTTCTTGACAAGGTGCCGGCCAACGTACTGGTTGTACTGGACGAGGCCTACTGCGAATACTTTGAAGCCAACGAGTTTCCGGATGGCGTCTCATTGCTTTCGACCTATCCAAACCTGATTGTAACCCGCACTTTCTCCAAAGCATGGGGGCTCGCCGCATTGCGGGTTGGCTACGCGGTATCGTCAGCAGATATCGCCGATGTACTGAACCGTGTGCGTCAGCCATTTAATGTTGATTCAGTTGCTTTGGCAGCCGCCACAGCCGTGCTGGATGATGCGGATTACCTGGAGCGTTCAAGAGAGGTCAATCGTCAGGGATTGAAGCAGTTGGCTGCGGGATTTGAGGCGCTGGGCCTGACTTATATTCCGTCGTGTGGCAACTTCATTGCCGTCGAAGTCGGTGATGAAGCATCCGCCGTGTTTGAAGGGCTATTGAAGCGAGGCGTAATTGTTCGCCCGGTGAGCGGGTATGGCATGACGCGTCATTTGCGGATCTCGGTAGGTCTTGAAGATCAGAATGCCCGGTGCCTGGATGCTCTGGGTGCTGTTATGGAGTCGCTTCATGGCTGATCGGGCCGTCACTCCCTTGTTTCGTCGAATGGCCGTGATCGGTCTTGGGCTGATCGGGGGCTCGCTCGCAAAAACTGTGCGTGAACAGGGTTTGGCTGAAACCGTGGTAGGGTTTGATCGCCGTGAGGATGAGTTGGCCCTGGGCGTTTCCCTTGGGGTTATTGATGAAGCTGCTGATTCACTTGCGTCAGCTGTCGCAGGCGCTGATCTGGTCGTCATTGCGGTGCCGGTGCAGGCGATGGCGTCGGTATTGGCAAGTATCAGGCCGCAACTGTCAGATGATGTGTTGCTGACGGATGTCGGCAGCACCAAAGGAAGCTTTGTGGCGGCGGTCAAAGACGTGTTTGGCCACTGGCCGGACTGGGTCATTCCTGGTCATCCTATAGCGGGCTCCGAGAAGAGTGGTATTGCTGCCGCGCGGACGGACCTTTTTGCCCACCACAAAGTCATTCTTACACCCGCGGACGATAGCCGGCAGGATCTGCTGGGACGCCTGACAGCGTTGTGGCAAGGTTGTGATGCGACGGTTCTGACAATGACCGTTGACCGCCACGATGAGGTCCTGGCTGCAACCAGCCATTTGCCTCATCTTATTGCATTCTCTCTGGTCGATACGTTGGCGGGTGAGGACGACAATCTCGATATCTTTCGGTATGCAGCAGGCGGATTTCGTGACTTTACGCGCATCGCTGCCAGTGATCCGGTGATGTGGCACGACATTTTTCTGTCAAACCGGGACGCAGTGCTACGCGTCATTGACCATTTCACCGATGATCTTGGCGCGTTGAGAAGCGCCATAGAATCGGGTGATGGGGACATGCTTTTGCAGGTGTTCGGCCGCGCCAAGGCGGCACGGGACCATTTTTCAAAAATGCTTTCAGGACAGGCCTACGTAACCAACATGAACCAGAAACAGGTAACCTTCAAGCTACAAGCCGGCGGCACCGTTGCCGGGGATATTCGTGTGCCAGGTGACAAGTCAATGTCGCATCGGTCCATTATGCTGGGCGCTCTGGCTGAAGGTGTTACCGAGGTCACCGGATTTCTTGAAGGCGAAGACAGCCTGGCCACGTTGCAGGCATTCAGGGATATGGGGGTGACAATTGAGGGGCCAGACCAGGGATATGTCAGGATTCGTGGTGTCGGACTTCATGGTCTGAAGGCGCCGCGGGGCCCTCTATACGTCGGCAACTCTGGTACGGCGATGCGCCTGTTTGCGGGGCTGCTGGCCGGGCAGGATTTTGACTCGGAACTGACCGGTGATGACAGCCTGAACAAGCGGCCGATGGGGCGGGTGGCTGATCCGCTCCGGCAGATGGGAGCCGTGATCGAAACCGGTGAGGGCGGTCGCCCGCCATTGAAAATTCGCGGCGGTCAGGCGCTGAAAGGTCTGCATTATGATATGCCAATGGCGAGCGCCCAGGTTAAGTCCTGTCTGTTACTGGCCGGGCTGTATGCTGATGGCGAAACCAGCGTGACGGAACCGGCGCCGACTCGTGACCACACCGAGCGCATGCTGAACGGCTTTGGTTTCAGTGTGGAACGTAAAGGTGCAACTGCGCGTCTGAGCGGCGGTGGCAGGCTTACGGGTGGGGCAATTGATGTGCCGGCGGATATCTCTTCGGCAGCGTTCTTTCTGGTAGCGGCATCAATCACGCCGGGTGCCGATCTGACGTTAAGGCACGTTGGGGTTAACGAAACCCGCACCGGAATTATCAATATTCTCAAGCTAATGGGCGCGAATATTGAAGTGTTTAATGAACAAGAGGTGGGCGGGGAACCGGTTGCTGACTTGCGAGTGCAGCATGCACCACTCAAGGGTATTCGTATTCCCGAAGATCAGGTGCCGCTCGCCATTGACGAATTCCCTGTGCTGTTTATTGCAGCCGTTTGCGCCGAGGGCGAAACCGTTTTGGCGGGCGCAGAGGAGTTGCGGGTCAAAGAGAGCGATCGGATCCAGGTGATGGCGGATGGCCTGTCTGCAATTGGTATCAAGTCGACGGTGACCGAAGATGGCATCGTGATTGTAGGTGGTCAGCAGATGAAAGGTGGTCAGGTTAACAGTCATGGCGATCATCGTATTGCTATGTCGTTTGCCGTTGCATCACTGCGCGCCGAAGGTGATATCGAGGTGACTGACTGCGCGAACGTCGCCACATCATTCCCGAACTTTGTCGAGTTGGCAAAGCAGGTTGGTATGCGTATTACGGTTGAGGAGTCATCGTAATGGTTGCTTCCGGCAAGGCGCCCGTTATCACGGTTGATGGTCCCAGCGGTGCCGGGAAGGGGACAATCACCCAGATGTTGGCGAAGAGGCTCGGTTATCACCTGTTGGATAGCGGTGCGCTCTACCGGTTGACAGCTCTGGCGGCCGAGCGTGCAGGTGTGGCTTTTGATGACGAGTCCGGGTTGGTTGCCGTTGCAGGCAGGCTGGATGTGGCCTTTGAGCCAACACCTCCCGGCGAGCCGGCGCGGGTGTTGATGGCCGGAGATGATGTGACGGCGCAAATCCGCACCGAAACCTGTGGCGACAATGCATCAAAGGTTGCGGTGATTCAACGGGTGCGAGACGCCTTGTTGCAGCGTCAGCGGGATTTTTGTGTGGCCCCGGGGCTGGTCGCTGATGGACGTGATATGGGGACCGTCGTTTTCCCTGATGCCGAGTTCAAGATTTTTTTGACTGCCAGTGCTGAGGCCCGCGCTGAGCGGCGATATCGCCAGTTGATGGATGCTGGCGTGGATGTTAGTATTGACGCCCTTTTAAAGGAGATACGGGCACGGGATCACCGGGATATGAACCGGGAAAGTGCCCCGCTCAAGCCTGCGGATGATGCGCAAGTCATTGATTCGACAGGGTTGGGCATAGAAGAGGTGTTGGGCAAGGTTATGGCCGCAGTAGGTCAGGCCTGACAGCACCCTTTTGTCGTTGGAAGTCTGGACGCTGTGTATTTCGCCAGTCTTTGGCAGTTTTCAGATAAATTTAAACAGACCGTGTTGCTGGCATCACGGAGAATACTTGCGTTGATCATATAGGACTCATAATGAGCGAGAGCTTTGCGGATCTTTTTGAAGAAAGCCTAAAAGAAATTGACATGCAGCCCGGTTCCATTGTTCAGGGAACCGTAGTTGATATTGATAACGACTGGGTAACCGTTCACGCGGGCCTGAAATCTGAAGGCGCTATTCCTGCCAGCCAGTTCCTGAATGACAAGGGTGAACTGGAAATTCAGATCGGTGACGTTGTCGATGTTGCGCTTGACGCAGTAGAAGACGGTTTCGGTGCAACCCGTCTGTCGCGTGAAAAAGCCAAGCGTGCTGAAGCCTGGAAAGTTCTGGAGAAGAGCTTCGAGGCCGAAGAAGTTGTCAAGGGCGTGATCAATGGCAAGGTGAAGGGTGGCTTTACTGTTGACCTGAACGGTATTCGTGCGTTCCTGCCAGGTTCACTGGTAGACGTTCGTCCTGTGCGTGATACCGCGCACCTGGAGAACAAGGAGCTCGAGTTCAAGGTTATCAAGCTGGACCAGAAGCGTAACAACGTCGTGGTTTCACGTCGTGCTGTTCTGGAAGCTGAAAACAGTGCCGAGCGCGAAGCGCTGCTGGAAACCCTGACCGAAGGTCTTGAAATCAAGGGTATAGTCAAGAACCTGACCGACTACGGCGCGTTCGTAGATCTGGGCGGTGTTGACGGCCTGCTGCACATCACTGATATGGCCTGGAAGCGCATCAAGCATCCGAGCGAAATCGTGAATGTGGGCGACGAAATCAATGTGAAGGTCCTGAAGTTTGATCGCGAGCGTAACCGCGTATCTCTGGGTCTGAAGCAGCTGGGTGAAGATCCATGGGTCGACATCAAAGGTCGTTACCCTGAAGGCGCCAAGGTCACTGCTCGTGTGACTAATCTGACAGACTACGGCTGTTTCGCCGAGCTGGAAGAAGGCGTTGAAGGTCTGGTTCACGTGTCTGAAATGGACTGGACCAACAAGAACATCCACCCATCCAAGGTTGTACAGGTTGGTGACGATGTTGAAGTCATGATTCTGGATATCGACGAAGAGCGTCGTCGTATTTCTCTGGGTATCAAGCAGTGTGCTTCCAACCCTTGGGAAGATTTCTCCAGCAACTTCAACAAGAGCGATCGTATCTCCGGCAAGATTAAGTCGATTACCGATTTCGGTATCTTCATTGGTCTGGACGGTGGCATTGATGGCCTGGTTCACCTGTCTGATATCAGCTGGAATGAAACCGGTGAAGAAGCGGTTCGCCAGTACAAGAAGGGTGACGAAGTTGAAACTGTTATCCTGTCTGTTGATCCTGAGCGCGAGCGTATCTCACTGGGTATCAAGCAACTCGAAAGCGATCCTTTCGCCGAGTTTGTCCAGCTGAACGATAAAGGCTCCATCGTTAAAGGCACTGTTACTGCTATCGACGCGAAAGCAGCAACTGTTTCCCTGAACGAAGAAGTTGAAGCTGTACTGAAGGCGTCTGAAATCAGTCGTGATCGCGTAGAAGATGCGCGCAACGTTCTGAACGAAGGCGACGAAGTTGAAGCCAAGATCATCAGCATTGATCGTAAGAACCGCGTCATCAACCTGTCCGTCAAGTCCAAGGACGTTGAAGATGACAAGGTTGCACTGCAGGGTGTTCGCGAGAAGTCAGCGGAATCCTCAGGCGCTACCACTATCGGTGACCTGATCAAAGAGCAGATGCAGCAGCAGAACGCCAATAAAGATTAATTGGCAATTATGCTGAATTGTAAAAAAACGGGCTGTAACAGCCCGTTTTTTTTGTCTTTTTTTTGAGTTTGACTAAACTATCCCGAAAGGTATCCGTGTTCGGGTGGTTGTTTTGTCAGCATGACTGTCATTTTGGCTTTGGTGGTCTTAGTGTGCATGTTGTCGCTCGCAGGCAGTTTGTGAGTCACTCTCTCGATTTTGATAGTCGGTTGTGATGGTTGGGATTAGCGCGTCTGGTGTGGCGTTCTTGAACCTGATGCTGTATCTCAGTCTGGTAAGCGTTTAAGCCAGAGCGATGCCTTTTGTCTCCATTCGCTTTGCAGAAGCGCTTGGTGGAATTGATCAGGCTTCTCCTGAAGGCTGATTTCGCGATAAGAATCAGAAGGAATAATCGCATGACAAAGTCTGAACTGGTCGAGCTGATAGCGTCCAAGCAGACACAGCTTTCCGTGAAAGATGTGGAGCTGGCAGTTAAAACCATCATTGAGCATATGTCTCAATCCCTTGCTGAAGGGCACCGGATTGAAATCCGGGGGTTTGGTAGTTTCTCTCTTCATCATCGGGCTGCGCGCACAGGGCGTAATCCAAAGACAGGTGATTCGGTAAAGTTGCCGGCGAAATTTGTGCCCCATTTCAAGCCGGGAAAAGAGCTGCGTGAGCAGGTAAACGACAGCATGAAAAGCGGCTACTGAGTCTGTTAAATGACGGCGCGTCTTTATGGATCTCCGGAGGCGTTGCTGTTCAATTAAAGGAGTACGGGTGGGCGCTCTATTTACAGTAGTGCTGTGCTAACATGGCAGCGGTATAGACAAGGAAGCAACTCGCTTGGGAGCCGTTAAGCTATGGCCTGGCTGCAAAAGGTAATTATTGGCCTGGTGGTGATCTTTCTGATCCTGGCCGCTCTGGTATTTTCGTTAAATAATCAGGTTTCTGTCTCACTCAATTTCCTGTTTTTTGAAACGGCAGCCTACGGCATCGCGTTCTGGCTCATTCTGGCATTTGTGGCAGGCGGTGTGATTGGAATGTTGCTTACCTCGCTCGCTATGATCAGAATTTCCGTCTCCAAGCGCCATGTTCAGAAAAAGCTTGATCAGGCTGAAAAACAGCTTGAACGCCTGAGACTGGAATCTGACCGGAAACTCTGATGGACACAGTGCTTCATTGGCTGCTGCTCGTTATCGCAGTTGCAGCGGGTTGGTTTATGGGGCGTTGGGGGCGTGATAATGCGGCCTCAGGGCAACGAATCGATGATGAAGAGGCGGTCAGAGATCGTCTTCAGTTTCTGTTCACCAATTATTCTGACGAGGCCATCGAAAGCTTCGTTCAATCTCTTGCAGTCAGTCGCCAGACTGTTGGTCTACACCTCTCTGTTGGTGCTCACTTCCGTCTCAAGGGCGAAACCGATCGCGCCATTCTGATCCATCAGAATCTTCTTGCCCGTCCTGAACTTCCCGCCCGCTACTCGGTACAGGTCACGTTTGAGCTGGCCATGGATTATATGAATGCCGGCCTGCTGGATCGGGCGGAAGCGCTCTTTCACCAACTATTGGGTACCAAGGATTATAGCCGGCAGGCGTCGGACCAGTTGATCGAACTTTATCAGCAGGAGCGGGAGTGGGATAAAGCCCGACAGGTTGCCAGTACGCTTACCGTGGGTTTTCCTGAAGACGAGCTCAAGAAACAACTGGCTTACCTGACATGTGAATTGGCAGAAGATGCCTTGCGCAAGGATGATCGGTGGTCAGCCCAGAAGCTGATCAGGGAGGCATTGGAGCAGGATCGGACATGTGTACGCGCGACTTTTCTGCAGGCCGAGATTCAGCGTCGGCAAGGTAACCTGGGAGACGTTCCTCAGACTTTGCTGAAGGTCTTCGATCAGAATCCTTCGTTTGGTCCGGAGGCTGTTGAGAGGCTTATGAGGCAGGCTCGGGAAAAGGGTGACGTGGCCCGTTTCGCACGTAAGTTTAAAAAGCTCTATGAAACCTGGCCCAGCACCAGTCTGTTGCTGGCGATGGTGGAATCGGTAGAGCGTGCCTCCGGTCGTCCCGTGGCTATTGATTTGTTGCGCGAAGAGCTTGAGATACGGCCAAGCGTAAAAGGGCTGCTTCGGTTGGTTGAATTGGCCGGTTACGAGAAAGGTATGACAACCGATGAGGGGCGTTTGGTCAGTCGGATAGGGCAGATGTTGCTCGCTAACCGACCTGTCTATCGTTGCATCAGTTGTGGCTTTGAGGGCAAGCAGATGCATTGGTTGTGCCCGAGCTGTAAAAAGTGGGAAAAAGTTCAGCCTATCCTGGGAGTAGAGGCTGAATAACATGAACCAGAATCAAGTGGTGAACGCGTAATGACAGAGCATGGCATCGAGTTGGGGCCAAGAATTATTGTGGCACTGGATTTTCCCGATCAGGCGCAGGCGCTGGCGCTCGCAGATTCTCTGGATCCGACGCTGTGCCGGCTGAAAGTCGGCAAGGAAATGTTTACCCGTTTTGGGCCGGATTTCGTGCGCCAGATACAGCAGCGGGGCTTTGACGTGTTCCTGGATCTGAAATTCCATGATATTCCGAACACGGCTTCAGCTGCGGTTGCCGCGGCGGCAGATCTGGGTGTCTGGATGGTGAATGTGCACGCTTCTGGCGGTGAGACCATGATGGCCGCTTGTCGCGAGCGGCTGGAGTCTTTCGGTAATGATCGCCCCTTGCTGATTGCGGTGACGGTTCTGACGTCAATGTCCGAATCGGATCTGCAGGGCGTGGGTATTGATGGGGCGCCGGCAGATCAGGTCGCAAGGCTTGCCCAGTTGACCTATAACGCAGGGCTGGATGGTGTGGTCTGCTCGGCGCAGGAAGCGCCTGTGTTGCGTTATGAGCATGGTAGTCGGTTCAGGCTTGTTACGCCCGGTATCCGGCCCGCTTTTGCCGCCAAAGGGGATCAGCAGCGTATCATGACGCCATCAGAGGCCATTCAGGCCGGTAGCGACTACCTGGTGATCGGGCGTCCGATTACCCGGGCTGAGAAACCCCTCGAGGTGCTGGAGGAGATTCAGGCAGAGATTCAGCTTACCAACGAGTAGCATTTTTGACGTGGGGTGCGGCAGTCTTTGCTGCGCTTCACGCGTAAGTAAGTTCCGGGAAGTATGTGGCTTTTGCCGGGGTGTTATTTGCGCAGAACGTTAATCTGTAGTGCATAAAAAAGCCGCTAACCTGTAAAGGTTTAGCGGCTTTTTTGAATAGTGGCTCCCCGAGCTGGGCTCGAACCAGCGACAAACGGATTAACAGTCCGTTGCTCTACCAACTGAGCTATCGGGGAACGTCATCAGTGATGAGGCGCGTATATTACGGCGGTGAATCTTTACCGTCAACCCCTTAATCGGTAACAGTTTAACGATTAAGGGGTGTCGGGATCAGGGTTTACGCCAGCGCTTTTTTCAGTCGTTCCATTGCGCCTTTCAGCATATCAAAACTCGTAGCGAAGCTCAGTCGCATGTGACCTGGCGCGCCGAAAGCGGAGCCCGGCACCAATGCCACGCCAGCCTCCTTGAGCAGATGCTCTGCAAGCTCAACATCCGTGCTGATCCCTTCTTTCGACTCGATAGCGCCTTTAAAGCTGGGGAACACATAGAAAGTGCCATCACCTTGCAGGCATTCAACGCCGGGCAGCTCGTTGAGTGCGTTTACCAGGTAGTCATGACGTTCCTTGAATGCTTCAACCATCACCTTGATGCAATCCTGTGGCCCGTTCAGCGCCGCTACTGCCGCAGCCTGTGAAATAGACGCGGGGTTCGAGGTGCTCTGGGACTGGATCTTTTTCATCGCGCCAATGACCTTGGCCGGACCGGCGGCATAGCCAATGCGCCAACCTGTCATGGAGTACGCTTTTGAAACGCCGTTCAGCACGAAAGTGCGGTCGTACAGTTCGGGCGTTGCGTTGACGATATTGGCGAAGGCGGCACCGGTCCACAGAATCGGTTCGTACATGTCATCTGTGGCTATCATCACCTGCGGATGGCGCTTAAGCACATCGCCAAGAGCCTTCAGCTCATCTATTGAGTAGGCCATGCCGCTGGGGTTGGATGGGCTGTTGATAACAAACAGCCGGGTACGGTCCGTGATCGCCTGCTCGAGCTGATCCGGGGTGATCTTGAAGCGAGTGTCTGCCGAGGTTTCCAATACCACGGGCGAGCCTTCTGCCACCAGTACCATATCCGGGTAGGATACCCAGTAAGGGGCAGGGATGATGACTTCGTCACCAGGGTTCAGGATTGCCAGCGCCAGATTGAAGAAGCTCTGCTTTCCGCCGCTGGAGACCAGAATCTGGTTGGCCTCGTAATCGAGGTTATTGTCGCGCTTGAACTTCTCGATGATCGCTTTCTTGAGTGCCGGCGTACCGTCCACAGCGGTGTACTTGGTCTGGCCTGCGTTAATCGCTTCGATGGCCGCTGCCTTGATATGGTCAGGCGTATCGAAATCGGGTTCGCCAGCCCCCAGGCCAATAATATCCTGCCCTGCGGCTTTCAGTTCTGCGGCTTTATTGGTAACCGCCAGAGTAGGTGAAGGCTTGATCGCTTGTACACGGTTCGAGAGTTGAACGTCCAAACTAGCGCTCCTTGAGATGCGTCAGTAGAAGCATGATCGTTGACGGCTCGGTAAATGGCCGAAAAGTCATCGAATGCCAAGTAAATATAGAACGTTGAAATGTTACCATGAAGGTTTGGTCAGGATAAGTTGACTGACGGCTAAACATTGCGATTCCGGCCATCGTTCACCGGAAATTTCTGGAAAGAGAGGCACAAGCGCCATATGTTCAGGGTTGAATCATCGTACCAGCCTGCGGGCGACCAGCCAGCGGCCATAGAAGGGCTGGTGGAAGGTATTGAATCCGGCCTGGCCCATCAGACGTTGCTGGGTGTTACCGGCTCCGGCAAGACCTTTACCATTGCCAATGTAATTGAAAAGGTGCAGCGGCCTACCATTGTCATGGTCCACAACAAGACACTGGCGGCCCAGCTCTATGGCGAGTTCAAGGAGTTCTTTCCGGACAATGCTGTTGAGTACTTTGTATCCTATTACGACTATTACCAGCCGGAAGCCTATGTGCCATCTTCTGATACCTTTATCGAGAAAGATGCCTCGATAAACGAGCACATAGAACAGATGCGACTCTCTGCCACCAAGGCACTGCTGGAAAGACCTGACGCCATTATTGTGGCGACTGTGTCGGCAATTTATGGTCTGGGTGATCCCCAGTCCTACATGAAGATGATGTTGCACCTGGACCGGGGCGACAAAATTGACCAGCGCTTTATTCTTCGTCGTTTGGCCGAGCTGCAATACACCCGCAATGATGTCGAGTTCCACCGCGCTAACTACCGGGTTCGGGGCGATGTGATTGATGTGTTTCCTGCAGAATCCGAAAAAGAAGCAGTCCGCATCGAATTATTTGACGATGAAGTCGAGAATCTCAGCTTCTTCGATCCGCTGACCGGCGAGATGCTGCGTCGCGTGCCGCGCGTCACCATTTATCCGAAAAGCCATTATGTTACTCCCCGGCAAGTCGTGCTGGATGCGGTTGATCACATCAAGGCGGAGCTTGATCCGAGGCTCGAGCAGCTACGCGAAAACAGCAAGCTGGTGGAAGCACAGCGCCTGGAGGAGCGCACCCGGTACGACATGGAAATGATGCTGGAGCTCGGGTATTGCAACGGAATCGAAAACTATTCCCGGTATCTGTCCGGGCGGGCGCCGGGGGAGGCGCCACCGACGCTGTTTGATTACTTGCCTCCCAACGCATTGCTCGTGGTGGACGAATCGCACGTCACGATTTCGCAAATCGGCGCCATGTACCGGGGCGACCGTTCCCGAAAGGAAACCCTGGTGGAGTATGGCTTCCGATTACCGTCGGCACTGGACAACCGACCGATGCGGTTTGACGAGTGGGAGCGGATTGCGCCGCAGATGATATTCGTTTCAGCAACGCCGGCGGCTTATGAGGCAGAGCATTCGGGGCAGGTGATCGAACAGGTTGTGCGGCCCACAGGGTTGCTTGATCCCGAGATTGAAGTGCGCCCTGCGTCCACCCAGGTGGATGATCTGTTGTCAGAAATCCATAAGCGGGTGAGCATCAACGAGCGGGTACTCGTTACCACGCTGACAAAGCGCATGGCGGAAGATCTTACCGATTTTCTGCAGGAACACGGGGTCCGCGTTCGTTATCTTCATTCTGATATCGAGACGGTCGAAAGAATTGAGATTATTCAGGATCTGCGCCGGGGCGAATTTGATGTACTGGTGGGCATTAACCTGTTGCGGGAAGGTCTGGATATGCCCGAGGTCTCTATGGTGGCGATTCTCGACGCAGACAAGGAAGGCTTCCTGCGTTCGGAGCGGTCACTTATCCAGACCATTGGCCGTGCAGCCCGTAATGTAAATGGTAAAGCGATTCTATATGGCGATCGAATTACCGGGTCCATGCAGAAAGCCATCGATGAAACCGCACGGCGGCGGGAAAAGCAAAATGAACATAATGAGCTTCACGGCATCACCCCGACAGCGCTTAACAAGAAAGTAGGGGACGTGATGGAAGGCGCGCGCGTGATGGGCGTAAATGGACGTCGTCGCGGCGGTGAGCGGCCGGGTCAGCAGGCGGCGGAAGAAGCCGAGAAGTATCGCGTTACGGCCCATGGCAAATCGCCGGCCGAGTTGCTCAAGGAAATCGACCAGCTCGAAGATGAGATGTACAAGGCTGCAGCTGATCTGGATTTCGAGAAAGCAGCACGCCTGCGGGACGATATCTCGCAATTGAAAGAGGCGGCTATTCGCCTCGGCTGAACGGCCTGTCCGGCAGTGATCACAGCCGGTGTCATGTTGCCCGGCTGGTGCCCACAATCACCACCGCCTGCAAGCGGGTCGGCTGATCGCAGTGTGCCATTCGCTCGAACACTTTGCGGTCAACCGGCAGGTACTGTTTATCCGCCACGGTTTCGCCCTCTTCAACGTCAATTTCGGGGTCGTGCAGGTAGACGAATTGATCGTCCATGGCACAAACCGTCACCCAGTGAGGGACGCGGCTGCGGTTCAGTTGCCAGGTGTTAACCAGAATAATCGGTACGCGTTGTGCCTTCAGCGCGTTCTCGATCAATTCAAGCGGTAGTGGCTCGTGATGCAGTGCGATACCGGTTTGGGCAATATCGTGAATAAAGCCTTCGTGAACCAGATCCAGCACCCGTTTCTTCTCTGCGCTGCGTACCGTTTCCTTGAACAGCGCACCGGGTTTGCTTACGTAAACATCCACCTCATAGCCTCGATGCCAGCCTGCAAGGGCAAGGCCGTGGGGGCCGCATCCACCGTGCCCGGCGAGCATATAAATGGTTGTTGCCTCGCGCCAGATTTGCAGTTCTTCGAGCGTCGTCATGCGCCGGTCCGGTGACTGCGCGGCCATCGCCATCATCAGCGCTGCAGGACCGCAGGTGAAATCCGTAGTCTGGCAGTAGTAGGGCACCGGACGGATCGCGACGGACTCGTCAACATAAAGAATCCGGCGCTCAAACCTCAGCGCAGTGCCGTGGTCTTCATAGTAATCCCGATAGGTCCCAAACTGGCGGTAGCCCAGTCGCTGGTAAAGTCTGATAGCTGCGGTGTTATCTTCCCGCACTTCCAGCCGCATGATAATCCTGTCCGCTTCAACCGCAACGGCCTCGCTCTCGCGCACGAGCTTTTCTCCCAACCCGTTGCCGCGTTCTGTATCGGATACTGCAATCGAATAGATGCGCGCCAGTCGTGTCGCCTTGTGCATCAGCACCAGGCTGTATCCCACGAGCGTGCCGTCGCGTTCAGCCACGATCACCCGATCCCGGGGCAGATCGATAAACCGTCGGAAACTGCGCCGGGAAATACGATCTTCCGAAAAGCAGCGAGTTTCCAGAGCGACCAATGCATTCAGGTCGTCGGCTATGGCAAGACGTAGGTTATAGCTCATCAAGTATTGGCTTTCCGCATCAGAGTGAGGCAAAAACGGCACTGGTCGACAGTCGTCGAGTGGCCGGCCACAAGCTGCATTATGGGGGCTGAATACAAAGCGCGAAAGGTGCGTGAAATCCGCTATAAGAATTGATTTGTGTGGTTCGCGGTACCGGCGTATTGTCGCGTTTTATACCCCGTTTCAGGAAGGAAACCGGATACATGACCCGACTTCTGATTGTTGTTGATAGTGACAAGGATTGGGCGCCGTATTACCCCAGTTCGGATGTGCTCACTTTCGACCAGTATGTCCAGTTCACCGCGACGCCGAATCAGCGTGTGCGGGTGATTAATCTTTGTCAGAGCGCCCGTTATCTGAGTAGAGGCTATTACTGCTCGTTGCTGGCTGAGGCCCGTGGCCACAATGTTGTGCCATCGGTCATGACATTGAATGATCTGCGCCGCAAGGATCTGTTCTCCCTGCAACTGGGTGAGCTGGATCCCCGTGTGGTGGAATGGCTGGATCATGCAGCAGAAACTGTGCCTGCCACTGAGCAAGGCAAAGATGCTCACGAAGGTAAAGACGCCAAAGGTGCCGTAAAACAGGTGCGCCTGAAAAGTTTCTTTGGCAAGTCGGAACATGATGCACTGAAGCCGGTGACGCGTGCGTTATTCGAGCGCTTTCCGTGCCCGGTTCTGGAGGTCGTGTTTCGATACCGCAAAGGCTGGCAGATTGAGTCCATGAAGCCTGCCTCTCCGGCGGATCTGGCCGAGTCAGAGCAGGATGCGTTTGCCGGCGCGCTTGATCGTTTCAGTAGCGCACTCTGGCGCAAGCCACGCTCTCGGCGCCAGTTCCGTTTTGATCTCGCGATGCTGGTGGATCCGGATGAAAAATTGCCACCGAGCGACCCTGAAGCGCTTGATTATTTCATTACGGCCGGCAAAAAGCTGGGTATTCATGTTGAGCCCATTACCCGCAAGGATTACATGCGGCTGCCGGAATACGACGGTTTGTTTATCCGTGAAACCACGGCGATTGATCATCACACCTACCGATTTGCCCGCAAGGCTGAATCTGAGGGCATGGTGGCCATTGATGACCCGGTCTCGATTCTGCGCTGCACTAACAAGGTGTTCCTGGCGGATCTGTTGAAGAACAACAAGATCCCGACACCGAAAACGCTGATTCTGTCGAAAGATCAGAAAGACGTTGTGGAGCAGGCCGTGCAGTACCTGGGTTTCCCCATGGTGGTTAAAATACCGGATGGTGCCTTTTCCCGCGGCGTGCTGCGTGCGGAGAATGAGCAGCAACTCAAGGCTGCACTGAAAACCCTGTTCAAGCAGTCGGCGCTGGTGCTGGCACAGGAATATTTCTATACCGAGTATGATTGGCGCATCGGTGTTCTGGGCGGTCGCGCAATCTTCGCCTGTAAATACTATATGGTGAAAGGCCACTGGCAGATCTACCACCACGGCGATAACCAGCAATTTGACAGCGGCGAGTTTGATACCCTCCCGACCTACGAGGTACCGCGCAATGTGATTCAGGCCGCGCTGGGGGCGACCCGCCTCATTGGTAACGGGCTGTACGGCGTGGATATCAAGCAGGCGGGCAATCGCGTGGCAGTGATTGAAGTAAACGACAACCCCAGTATTGATGCCGGCGTGGAAGACAAATTCCTGGGAGGCGAGCTTTATACGCTGGTCATGCAGGAATTCTTGTCACGGATGGAAGAGAAGCGTCGAGCCTAGCGTCAGGTCTGGTCATGGCGGTCCTTTACGGGCTGCCGGAACCAGAGCCGAACATCACCCAGCCAGGGCAGTTCAGCTGCTCTGGCTTTGAGTTTTTCCGCTGTCAGCCCGTCACACGCACTGTCGTCATTATGAATGAACAGCTCGACTGAAACGTGGGCGCCCAGATAATGGAGGCGAATACTGTTCAGTGTTTCGGGCACCACGAGTCCGGCCCAGGCATCGCTCAAGGCACCGATAACGTCATGGCGGGCAGGTAAATGGGATGCTGTTGGCTCCGCTTCAGCATCGTTTTCGGCATCAATATGAAAGGTGACATCGTGAATCTGCGGGTATTCGCTACGGATTCGGCTCGTCACATTAACGCCAATTTCATGGCCTTCCGAAACACTGATTACCGGGCTGACCTGCAGGTGAAGATCCAGCAGTACATCGCTTCCCATGCGCCGGCTGCGCATATCATGGACGTTGCGCACCCCGGGAGTTTTGCGGGCAATGGTCAGTACATTCTCAGTTGTGTCCCGATCAAGTGCAGTATCGACCAGCTCCTTCACGCTGCTCCAGGCGAGTTGCCAGCCGACATGGCCGACAATCAGCGCGACGACTATCGCTGCAGCTGAGTCGAGCCAGGGAAAACCCAGCATTGCGCCGGCAACTGCGAGCAGCACGATGACAGACGAGAAAGCGTCAGTGCGGCTGTGCCAGGCATTGGCGATGATCAGATCCGATTGGATGTGTTCGCCGACCTTTCGGGTATAACGGTAAATCCATTCCTTGCTGAGAACCGACAGTGCTGCGATAACCAGCACAGGCCATTCCGGCGTCATCAATTCGGCAGGTCTGAATACAAGCTTGTCGAGGCTGTCCCAGATCAACGCGCCGCTGAGCGCTATCAGAATACTCCCGAGGAACATGGTGCCCATTGTTTCAAAGCGTTGGTGGCCATAAGGGTGGTTTCGGTCAGGCGCCTGCCGGGAGGCACGCACGATGGCCAGTACGACAAGATCGGACAACACATCCGAGAATGAGTGGATACCGTCGACAATTAATGCCTGCGAATGGAAGATTGCCCCGAAGACGCACTTGAGTCCGCCGAGCAGGGCGTCGAGCAGCATGCCGATCAGGGTGACCCGGGATGCGGCGGATTTTTCACGCTCAAGTTGGTCTGGTAAACGGGATTGTGCCGTCATAATTGAGGATTCTGATGCCTTTTGCTTAAAAATCTCTGGTTGTCTTATGCACAAACTGATCATATTCCGAACAGCGCGATCTGTCCGGAAATTTATGCATGCACTACCGTGATGCATTTATAACAACATGAAAAATAAAGAAAAATATAGCTGCTCAAAATTTAACCAATCTGTAGATTAGCCCTGAATACAAGGGATCCGTAAAACTGCAGCGGCATTTTCAACAGGGTTATCCACAGATTCCGTGGAAAAGGTCACAAGACCTTCACCATACAGTCATTTAGCGTTCATCCTGGTGTGCTCACCCCGCCTGTGGAAAACCCATGCGGTCTTTTCGGGCGCTAGCCACAGTGCGCATTTATGACAATTTCATGTCGAATCAGATGCCAGGGTATGCAACCTCTTTACGCCATTCTCCGACACATTCCGGTATACTCCGCCCCGACCTTTGCGCAGGAGTTTTCCCACCATGTACAACCTGATCCGCAACCTGCTTTTTAGATTACCACCCGAACAGGCACATCACGTTGCCCTGCGAGCGATGGATATCAGCAATCAACTGGGGCTGCTAGAAAAGTTAAGTCCGCAAGTGCCGGTTGCGCCGGTTGATGTGATGGGTATCCGGTTTCCCAATCCGGTTGGGCTTGCGGCGGGCCTGGATAAAAATGCGCAGCATATCGATGCGCTTGCAGCTTTGGGTTTTGGTTTTATCGAAGTGGGTACGGTAACCCCGCTGGCTCAGCCCGGCAATCCCCAGCCCAGAATGTTCCGGTTGCCTGAACACGAGGCCATCATTAACCGCATGGGCTTCAATAATGATGGGTTGGATAGCCTGGTTGCCAATGTTAAGCGGGCGAAATTCAGTGGGGTCCTTGGCATCAACGTGGGCAAAAACAAGGTGACGCCCAACGAAGAGTCGGAATCCGATTATCGTAAAGGTATTGCCGGTGCCTATGGGTTGGCTTCCTATATTACAGTGAATGTCTCGTCACCGAACACGCCAGGTTTACGGGATCTTCAGTTTGGTGATTCCCTCAAGCAGTTGCTCTTTGCAATCAAGGACGAGCAGGGCGTTCAGCAGGCGCGCTACGGTCACTATGTTCCGATTGCCGTGAAAATTGCGCCGGATATGGACGATGTGGCAATCCGCTTTGTTGCAGATGCATTGCTTGAAAGCGGGCTCGATGGCGTGATTGCGACCAATACCACGATTGAGCGTGACGACGTTGCGGGCCACGCCTTTGCGAATGAAGCCGGCGGACTCAGTGGTCGTCCGGTCAGGGCGTCATCTGTGCGTGTAATAGAAGGGCTTCATAGCACGCTGGGCGATCGAATGCCGATCATTGGTGTGGGTGGGATTGGCGATGGCGCCAGTGCTGCTGAGAAGATTCAGGCCGGGGCCAAGCTGGTCCAGGTCTACACCGGATTCATCTATCGTGGTCCCGCGTTGATTGCCGAAGCGGTTAATGCCATTGCCGCATTAAACAAGGGCTGAGTCCGGTCGGGAAATCGTGGGGAGCATAAATAAAGTGGGCCCGCAGAGCGGGCCCGTGCGGGGGATAAACCCCGTGGCGTGACTTCTTGCAATAGTAAGGGTCGGGTGGACCCTTTGTGGGTTGCTTGAATTTGCCTTATGAAAGCTGTCCGATGTGTTCAGGATCAGTCGCCAGAGACGTCTCTGGCAACTGGATTAGCAACATGTCCTTACTAAGAGACAGCGGATTATCTGTATCAGGCTGTGATGTTGGGGAGTTTATGGATACCGGAGACGCCAGTGTAGCCCTCCCAGTTATCCGTTCTTCCTTCTCTCCATCCGCTCAGCCATTCCTGTCGGATTTCGATTTGCTCTAAAGGGCAGCTATCCTTGGATTTACCGGAAACGCCGGCCAGATAACCCCGTTTGAATGCGCGGGCATTCATATCTCTTTTCTGTCTTTTCATGCTGTTCCTCACCTCATGGGTTTACAGATCATGAGTGTGCACACATGCCAGATGACTTGTTAAAGTCCGGGTTGCCGTTTCCACCGGGCCGCGGATTTCGCAGTCATCAGCATTCAGGATCCTGGCGCCAGCGAGCTTTCTCGCCGACACTTGAAAAGACGCGTCAAGAACAAGGTAAGTCGAAACCAAAGCCCGTGTACACAATTAATTTCATCTAGATGACGGTCGTCTTATAGTTGTGTGACATAACGAATCACACGAAGCGCCGGAATCAGTCAGTTACCATTTTCTTTAACCGGGAGAGCCGCGTGTCTCACCTCGAATTTTTTGTTAGTTGCCCGAAAGGCATTGAATACCTGTTGGCTGATGAGTTGACGGCGCTCGGGCTCGAGGTGCTGCGTCATGCGCCAGCAGGCGTTTGGGCTCAGGGCTCGCTGGAATCAGGCTATCGCGCCTGTCTTTGGTCTCGTCTTGCGAACCGGGTCATCCTCCACCTGGCAACAGTGGACGGGCGTTCGGGCGACGGGCTTTATGACGGTGTGATGGCGCTCCCCTGGGAAGAGCATCTGGCCGTGTCTGGCCGGTTTCGAGTGGCATTCAGCGGCGAGAACGACGCTATTCGCAATACTCTGTACGGTATTCAGCGGGTAAAAGACGGCATAGTCGACCGGTTGCGTAGCCCCGAAGGTGAGAGGCCCAACGTTGATACCAGCGAGCCGGATCTTTCTGTTTCTGCTCGTCTTCACCGTGGGGAAGTGCAGATTGGCATCGATCTTAGCGGTCAGAGTCTTCACAAGCGCGGTTACCGCACCGAAAAGGGGATCGCACCGGTCCGTGAGAACCTGGCGGCCGCCCTGTTGATACGGGCTGGTTGGCCAGAAATAGCCAGCCAGGGCGGTGATCTCACTGATCCGATGTGTGGCTCGGGGACGTTGTTGGTAGAAGGCGCGATGATGGCCTGTGACAGGGCGCCAGGCCTCGAGCGGGATGCGTATGGTTTCAATCGTTGGCTGGGGCATCAACCGGCTCTCTGGGAGCAGTTGGTGGCAGAAGCCCGGGAACGGTTTCGGATTGGTCGAGAAAACCTGCGTTCTCGATTCCGTGGCTATGACGAGAACAAGCCCGTCATCGCAACGGCGTGGCGCAACATTGAACGTGCCGGGTTTGATGACCTGATTCATGTGGAAAAGCGGTCGGTCGCCGACTTCACAAACGAGTCACAGGCCAGCACCGGGTTGATTCTGACCAATCCTCCTTATGGTGAACGTCTGAGTGAGCGAAAAGCGCTGGCGCCGCTGTACGAGAGCCTTGGCGAAGTTGTGAAGCGGGATGCGCAAGGCTGGAGGCTGGGTGTATTCACCGGCACGCCGGAGCTCTGTCACTCTCTTGGGCTTCGCAGTTACCGTCAATACCGGTTGTTTAACGGCAAGTTGCCCGCCCAGTTATTACTGTTCAGCATTGATGGGCAGAGCGAAGCAAGGGTCAGAACCCTGGAAGAGCCAGGCGTTGTAACCCCGCGCATTGCCAATCCCGAGCGAGCCGCGATGCTGACCAATCGTCTCAAGAAAAATCTGAAGCAGCTGGGGCAGTGGGCGCGCAAGAACAATATTGAATGCTATCGCCTCTATGATGCGGACATGCCCGAGTTTGCTTTGGCAATAGACTGGTACCGGGATCGGGTACATGTTCAGGAATATGCTGCGCCGAAAACAGTCGATGCGAGGGCGGCTCAAGAGAGACTGGCCGAAGCCTTGGCTGTCATACCGGATGCGCTGGGCATTGAGCCGGAGGCGATGGTCTGCAAGCAGCGCCAGCGTCAGAGTGGCGATGCCCAGTATGAAAAGCAGGCATCTTCAGCCGATTTCTTCACGGTGCATGAGGGCGGTTGTCTGATCAAGGTGAATCTCAAAGATTATCTCGACACCGGCCTGTTTCTTGATCACCGGTTGGTGCGCCAGTGGATTCAGGCGAATGCGAAAGACAAGCGAGTGCTAAACCTGTTTTGCTATACCGGTGTTGCCACTGTGCATGCGGCCGTAGGTGGGGCGAGAGAAACGCTGAGCGTTGATATGTCGCGCACCTATCTCAACTGGGCCCGGGAAAATCTCCAGCTCAACAAAATGCCTGATCGGTCACACCGTCTGCTCCAGAAGGATTGCTTGCAGTGGCTGGCGGAAAAGCCACTGCCCCAGGATACCGGGTTCGACATTATCTTTATGGACCCACCGACCTTCTCCAACTCGGCTCGCATGGAAGGCGTGCTGGATATTCAGCGCGATCATTCACGTCTGATTCAGCAATCGATGAAGCGTCTGAAAAAGGATGGTGTGTTGATATTCTCTAACAATTTCAGGCGGTTCAAGTTGTCTGAGGCGATCGAGGACAGCTATGACGTTGTCGATATTACGGCGAGAACGCTCGACAAGGATTTTGCTCGCAACCAGCGCATCCACAAGTGCTGGGAAATTAGGCACAAGTCAGTAGGCGAGTAATTATTGTATGTGAAGGGATGGAAAAGCAGGGCGCAGTGACGGGCGTAAACCTGATCCATTAGAAAAAAACAGGCGCTTTCGCGCCTGTTTTTTTATGCCGGAAGTATCAGAATTCGTAGCGCAAGCCGCCGTTGAACTGGTAGCCCATGGCTGATGAGTCGGTATCTTCAAACAGACGGCCGGCTTCAAGCACCAGGTAGGTATTTTCGGCAAGGTTGAGATCAATGCCTGCGAGATAGCTGAAGGCGAACGAGCTACCCGGAAAATCGCCTTCGATATCCCGGTATGGCCGGTTGGCGTTGAGGCCTTCGTTTTCCAGATCTGCACTGCCTTTTATGTGAGAGAAGCCCAGCTGCGCGTAGACGTTACTGAAACTGGCAACGTTGTAGTGCATGCCCATGTACCAGCTTGCAAAATAGTCGATATCGATCGTCAGGTCGCTGGTGACTTCACTGCTGGTGATACCGGTGCCGGCTCGTAGTTCAACGTGAAAAAGATCAGAAATGTTCGTTCCCAATACGAGCGTTCCGGCGGATAGCCAGCCTTCGCTGTCGTCGTCGGTATCGGCTACTTTTCTGAGTTGCAAGGCCGAACCCAGAATACTGATGTAATCAAGCCCTGCACGGCTTTTGGTCGGTTTTTCTTTGTTTTCCTGGGCCTGAAGCGGTGATGTTCCCAGAGTTAAACAGACAAGAAGGAGCGATAAACGTACGGCGTACTTCGTCATTGTTGGCATTCCTGGCCTGGAGACTGACCACGTGATGGGCGGTGCAGCTAAATGTCAGAGCGGGGCGATTCACGCGCCACCCGCAATGGCGCCGCGTGAGCAGGCGGTTGACGCATATAAATCTGCATCCGATTCTGACGGGTGAGGCCGGGACTTGCGCGGACTCAGATCACAAATCGTCGGGCTGGTAGTCCTCGGGGATGATTCCTTCGTCCCGCGCAAGCATCAGCAATGCATAAACGCCGCTTTCCGGGAGTTGAGGATCCAGTCCATGAGTGAAAAGCACTTCGCGCCGCCAGTCTTCAATTTCAGCAGCCGTAAGACGCTTGACCAGATTGTCGATGGTTGCGAGTTCAAAGGGCACGGGCATTGCCAGTGCATCGAATATCAGGTCGACGAGGCCTTCGTCCGGGTCGATGCCATCGACAAAAACGGTCTTGTCTGACAGGTCTTCATTCAGGTCGCGTACCAGTTCAATCAATGGGACGCCCTGTTCTTCAAGGTAGCGCAGGTCAACATCGAGTGACTCCGGATCGTCGGGAAGCCAGTTATCGTCAGGAGCGATAACGACCGTCTTCATGCTGCCATCTTCCAGTGACCAAGCCATGGCGGTGGGGAAGCACATTTCGCCAGCGTCGGCGAATTCGATATCTATAAACTGGGGTATTCTCATTGCTCAGAAGTTCCCTAAGCCTGTCAGGTTGAAGGCGCCAGCATAACAGGAATTGACGGACCCCGAGAGCCACGCCTATGGGCGATTTTCGGTGATAGTCGTGAACACAGTAGAATTACTGAGGAATCACGATTTCGGCACGCTCGCGGATCATGCGATACTGGCATCACAAGACTTATTCTCTTTTCAATCGGGCACATGGGTACTCATGGATTACGCGGCATTCAATCAAGAGCTGTTTGATTTTATCGGCAATTCACCAACGCCATATCACGCGGTAGGGCAAATGGCAGAGCGACTTGAGGCCGTCGGTTTCGAGCCCCTGGACGAACGTGCCAGCTGGTCGTTGGAAGCGGGTAAGCGCTATTACGTGACCCGCAATGACTCGTCCCTGATTGCATTTCAGACCGGTACAGGCAACCCGGTAGAGAGCGGATTCCGAATGATTGGCGCGCACACAGACAGCCCCTGTCTTCGGATCAAGCCGAACCCTGAGATCTACAAAAAGGGGTTTTACCAGTTGGGTGTCGAAGTCTACGGCGGAGCCCTGCTCAATCCCTGGTTTGACCGTGACTTGTCGATTGCCGGCCGAGTCAGCTTTGCGGATAGTCAGGGTAAGCTTCAGGATGCGCTGATTGATTTCAAGCGACCGGTCGTGACGATCCCCAGTCTGGCGATTCACTTGGATCGCGAAGCCAACAACAGCCGCACGGTGAATGCCCAGACCGATCTTCCGCCGGTGCTGATGCAATCTGCTGAAGCTGATGCCGTGCCATTCAAGGCTCTGTTGGCTGCCGAACTGGCCAAGCAGCAGCCGGCGCTGGATGTCGGTCAGGTGCTCGATTACGAGCTTAGTTTGTATGACACGCAGAAGCCGGCACTTGTCGGACTCGAAGAGGAATTTATCGCTTCGGCCCGCTTGGATAATCTGCTGAGCTGTTTCATCGGCCTGAAAGCCTTGATTGATGCTGATTCATCCCAGGCGGCGGTGCTGGTCTGTAATGACCATGAGGAAGTGGGCAGCATGTCGGCTGAAGGGGCTCAGGGCCCGTTTCTGTCGTCAGTACTTGATCGTTGGATTGGTGCTGGTGATCGCTCGCGAGCGATTGCCCAATCGATGATGATTTCTGCTGATAATGCACACGGTGTGCATCCAAACTTTGCGGATCGGCATGATGGTAATCACGGGCCGCTCCTGAACGCCGGCCCGGTGATCAAGGTGAACAACAATCAGCGTTATGCAACGAATAGCCGTACCGCTGCGTTGTACCGCCATCTGAGCGAATCCCTGTCGCTGCCTTGTCAGACTTTTGTGGTGCGCAGCGATATGGGGTGTGGCAGTACAATCGGTCCTTTGACAGCCGGTAATCTTGGGGTTCGTACGCTCGATATAGGCGTTCCCCAGTTTGCCATGCACTCTATCCGCGAAATGATCGGTTCCAGGGACGGTGTTGTATTGTACAAGGTGCTGAAGGCCTTCCTGGGGCTTGAGGCGGTAAGCTGAGGGTAGCAAGCGCCCGCTCAGCATTCAGGTGAACTGATTGAGTAAGCGGGAGAGCCACGCAGGCTGATAATAATCTTCGCCTGCGTGGTCTGGTTTTCACCATTGCCAGAAACGAAAAAGGCCGCTCAATTGAGCGGCCTTTTAGAATAGTGGCTCCCCGAGCTGGGCTCGAACCAGCGACAAACGGATTAACAGTCCGTTGCTCTACCAACTGAGCTATCAGGGAACAGCAGGCGCGCATATTAAGGAAGTTGCTCAGGGTGGTCAACCCTCTGAAAGGTAAAACTCACTCAAATTCCGGATTCTCCTGATCAAGCGATGAAAAAATACCAGTCAGAACCCCAACCCGTGCCGGCAGCGGTTTCGGCCACAGGTACTTACCGTCCGCCGCTTTGGCTGCGCAACGGCCATTTGCAGTCGGTCTGGCCAAGCCTTTTCAGGCGTGTTGAGTTGGCTGCGCCGCAAAGTGAAACGCTGCAAACCAGCGATCAGGATGAATTGCATCTGGATTGGTACCGACAGGGCAGCGGGCGTCTGGCGATTATCAGTCATGGCCTGGAAGGTCACAGTCGGCGACCTTATGTGTTGGGGCTGGCCAAAGCATTGATCGCGCAGGGCTGGGATGTGTTGGCGTGGAACTTCAGATCCTGTGGTGGCGTGATGAACAAGCAGCCTCGCTTTTATCACAGTGGCGCCACGGTCGATCTGGCAGCCGTTGTGCAGCATGCATTGGGAGCTTCCGATGGGTACCAGCACGTTGCACTTTCAGGGTTTTCGATGGGAGGTAATCTCACGCTGCTGTATCTGGCAGAGCAGGGCGAGCACATCGATCCGCGTATCCGCGGCGCTGTCGCGTTTTCAGTGCCCTGCGATCTGGCGGGCAGTGCCGCCATGCTGGCGCTGCCCAGTCGGCGAATTTACATGAAGCGTTTTCTTGATGACCTGCACGAGAAAATGAAAACCAAGGCCGTGTTATTTCCTGAGCGCATCGACGTGGCAGGCTTCGAGGCGATCCGCAACTTCAGAGAGTTTGATAACCGGTATACAGCGCCGTTGCACGGATTTCGCGATGCTGAGGACTACTGGGAACAAAGCGCCTGCCTGCACCGGCTGAAGGATATTCGCGTTCCGGCGTTGATGGTCAATGCGCAGGACGACCCCTTCCTGTCATCTTCCTGCTTTCCCGGAAAACGCGAGATCCTCGGGCCCTGCGTTAAGGTCGAGGCCCCGAAGTGGGGTGGTCATGTCGGTTTTGTTGAACTGGCGCGGGATGGCTACTACTGGTCAGAGCGCCGGGCCGTGCGATATCTTGATCAACTGCTCTGAGACGGCGGTTTTTTGTAAGTTCAATCCTCAAGCAGTGGCTCAAGATGTGGCCAGACATTTTCCAGCAACCGGGGTTGTGCTTTTTCGGTTGGATGTAATCCATCCCCTTGCATCATGCCGGGTTGGTTATAAATATTGTCCATAAAGAAGGGGACCAGGGCAGTATCTTCGCTTTCTGCAAGGTCAGGATAAATCGCAGCAAAGGCCTCGGTATAGCGCTTGCCATAATTGGGGGGCAGCTGCATGCCCACAAGAAGGACCCGGCTGTCGATGGCCTGGGCTTGCTCAATCATGGCCTTGAGATTGTTGCGGGTCACCGTTGGCGGAAAGCCCCTTAAACCGTCGTTGGCACCGAGTTCGATAATCACGATGGAGGGCTGGTGGCGCTCGAGTAGTTCTGGCAGGCGCCGCAGGCCGCCATCAGTGGTTTCGCCGCTGATGCTGGCGTTGGCGACCTCCCAATCATCGGTCGACGCTTTATCCAGCCGGGAACGCAGCAGCGCCACCCAGGCTGTTTCAGTGTTAACACCATAGGCCGCACTCAGGCTGTCACCCATCACCAGGAGAGTGTTCGGAGCAGCAGATGCAATTGCAGCGAATGCCAGTGTGAAAAATAAAACGACTGATCTCAGGAACATATACCCCGTATCCTTAGACTAAGTACTTTTGCCGGTCGTAAAACTCCGGCCCGATTTATCAAGACTCTCTGTAGTGAGCATACCAGAGGAGTCGATCATGAAAACGTTGAGGAGGTGCCGTGGCAACCGGCGAATATATTCTGAAGGTGACAGATCTTACCCACAGGGTCGATCTGGGGCACGACACTCTGACCATTTTGCACGATGTTAATTTAACCGTTATGGCTGGCCAGTCAGTTGCTATTGTCGGGCGTTCCGGCTCGGGCAAAACCACATTGCTGGGATTGCTTGCCGGGCTGGACACACCTTCGGACGGGCAGATCGAGCTGGATGGGCAGGTCATCAGTCAGTTGGGTGAAGATCAGCGTGCGGCTCTGCGGGCCCAGCGGGTCGGGTTTGTTTTTCAATCGTTTCAGCTGCTGCCAGCACTGACCGCACTGGAAAATGTCATGTTGCCGTTGGAACTGGCCGGCCAGAAGGAAGCAGCCAGCCAGGCGACTGAGCTGCTTCAGCGGGTGGGGCTGGGTGACAGGCTTACACATACGCCCCGACAACTGTCGGGTGGCGAGCAGCAACGGGTTGCCATTGCTCGTGCCTTCGCCGCGCGGCCAAAGATTCTGTTTGCGGATGAGCCCACCGGCAACCTGGATAACAATACCGGCCAGACGGTGTCGGACTTGCTGATGGCGCTCAATCGCGAACAGGGTACCACCCTGATTATGGTGACCCACGACGAACACCTTGCAGCCCGTTGTGAGCGCCAGTTCTCGATAGAGGCTGGCGTCCTGACTGAACCAGCCAGTCAGCCGGTCGATAACCCGCCCCCACGGACGGCTCAACAGGAAGCGTTATGAATCAGGCCTCTGGCAGATTGTCGTCAGTCAGACGCGACTGGCGTGAACGGGATGTGCGGGTACTGATCGCCGCGCTGGTGGTGGCTGTCGCAACGGTGGCAACCATTGCACTGTTTGCCAGTCACCTGCAACGGACGCTGGTGTCTTCAGCCAGTGCTTTTCTTGCGGCTGATCGTCAGCTCGAAAGCGAAAACGGGCAACCCATCCCCCAAGCCTGGCGGGATAAAGCGACGGAAAGAGGGCTTGAGGTAGCCCGCATGGTGGAGTTTTCCACTATGGTGTACGGCAACGACAATTTCCAGCTAGTGGCGGTCAAGGCTGTCAGTGAAGGCTATCCGCTGCGGGGTGAGATCGAGTATCAAGCGTCGGCCGATAGTCCACGGGAAATGCGCAGCGCCGGTCCAGGGCATGGCGATGTCTGGCTCAACCCCAGGTTGCTGCGTCTGCTGGACGTGACGATCGGCGATAGCATTGAGGTGGGTAATCTCGAGCTTACTGTGAGCGGGTTGCTGATCCGTGAACCGGATGGTGGCTTCAGCATGTCGGCGCTGGCGCCGAAAATCATGATGAATGCGGCTGATGTTGCGGCAACCGGAGTGTTGCAGGTTGGCAGTCGGGTGGAGTACGTGAACCTCTTTGCAGGCGAAGAGGCGGCACTGGATGATTTTTATGCCGAGGTGAAGCCTGATTTTTCGCCAAGTCACGAGTGGAAAAGCGTTGACGATGGCGAAGCTCTCTCAGGATCACTTCAGCGTGCGCGCCGCTTTCTCTTGCTGGGCGGCAGTCTGGCAGTGCTGTTGGCTTCGGTCGCGGTAGCCGTTGCGGCCCGGCAATATGCCGTCGGCCAGCGGGATACCGTCGCCTTATTGAAAACGCTGGGTGTGCGCGGCCAGCGTATCGGTCGCCTTTACCTGTCCCGATTGATGATCTGGGGTGTCGCCGGGACGCTGGCGGGTGTGGTAATTGCCCTGCCAGCTTTTTGGGGGTTGGCGTCGTTGACCGCGCGGCTGTTGGAGCGGCCGGTAGATTACAGTATTGATTGGTTCGCTCTCACGCCAGCGCTGGTAACGGCACTGGTGTCGATGATGGCGTTTGCTTACCCGCCGTTACAACGCTTGCGCAGCGTGCCGGCAATGCGCGTATTGCGCAGTGAGCCCGGTGAATCCGGTACCGGTATTGTCCGCGACGGCCTGATAGCGCTGATCGCGATCTTTGGTTTGATCTGGCTCTACGCCGGCGAATTGGGGCTCGTGTTGTCGCTGCTCGGCGGGCTTGCGGCTTTGCTGGCTGTGCTTGCGCTATTGGGGTGGGCGATGGTGTTGTTGCTGCGCCGGGTCGTTGGCGGTGGTAACGCCTGGCGTCTGGCGCTTGTGGGTTTGTATCGTCATCGCAAGGCGAGCTTGTCGCAGATTGCAGTATTCTCGATGACGCTAATGCTGGCCGCGACGCTGCTGCTGATCCGCTCATCGCTGCTTGATGACTGGCAGGCACAGTTGCCAGATGATGCCCCCAATCATTTCCTGATCAACATCGCGCCCGATGCAGTTGACGATGTCGAACAGTTTCTGGCCAAGAACGATCTTGCCAAAGAAGCCATCTATCCGATGGTGCGCGGACGCCTCACAGAGTTGAATAACGAGCCGGTCAAGCAGGCTGTCAGTAAAGACCGGGAAGTGCGGGCGTTGAATCGCGAGCTCAATCTGACCTGGATGAACAGCCTGCCGGCCGACAATACGATTGTGTCAGGTGAGTGGTTCGAACCGGGGCAGACAGAGGGCGTTTCAATTGAATCCCAGTTGGCGGATCGCATGGGGGTCAAGGTTGGGGATGTGCTTGGGTTCACCATCGGTTCCCAAAAGATTGAACAGCCCGTCACCAGTATCCGCACGGTTCAGTGGGACAGTATGCGCCCCAACTTCTATCTGGCCTTTCCGGAAGGTGGCGGTTTAACGGGTTTACCGGCCACCTGGATTACCAGTTTTTATCTGGGGGAAGATCAGAAGCTGCTGCTGAACGATTTTACCCGCGAGTTCCCGACAGTCTCGGTGCTGGAGGTTGATCACATTATTGATCGCATTCGCGAGATTGTTGTTCAGGTGACGCAGGCGATTGAGGCCATCCTGATCATGATTCTTGCGGCTGCAGTCGTCGTCATGGCTGCTGTGGTCAGTGCGACACTTCAGGACCGTCAAAGAGAAGGGGCATTGCTTAGAACGCTGGGTGGGCGGCAGTCGCTGCTGGTTAGAAGCACCATGCTTGAATTTGCGTTGCTGGGTTTCTTTGCCGGTTTGCTGGGCGTCGTGGCGGCGGAAGTCGCCGTATGGGCGCTGCAGTACCGGATGTTTCAGGGCGAATTCCAATGGCATTTCAGGATCGTAGCCACGCTGCCACTGATCAGTGCGGCTGTGCTGTCGGTGTTCGGCTACTGGCAACTGCAACCGGTTTTGAAAGTATCGCCAATGCTGCTTTTGCGGCGCCTTGAATAATCGTCTTAGCGATAAGCGGCGAGTATGGATTCCAGCTCGCCGCTGTCTTTCATCTTCCCCAGCTCTTCGTTGTACTGGCTGACAAACGGCGCCATGTCCGGACGCAGCATCAGGCGCAGGCCGACATCAGTCAGCGGCTGCTTGCTGATATGAAACTGGCCTTGCCAGCCATTTTTACGGATCATCCACTGGCCAACCAGTCGATCTGACACCGCCACATCGAAATCATCGCCGTGCATCAGAAACTTGAAAATATCCTGATCTTTCGGAACATCAAAACGCTTGGCTTTTCCTGAAGTAAACATATCCCGGATATTCGGATACTTGTAACCCAGATGCGTCAGCACGGTCATTGATTCCAGATCAGCCGGGCTGAAGTACTCAAAGGCGCGCTCTGCGCGGCTGAAGAAAACCTCGCTTACCTGAACGATGGGGATTGTAAAAACAAAGTTATCGGGTTCTTCCGTCCACTCTTTTGCTCTGGGTGTTGCGTCGATCATGCCATTGATCAGCATGCCATCCACACGCTTGCGTGGAACTTTGAGAGCTTCAAGTTGGTAGCCGAGCCGGTCACAGATCACTGTAGTGATATCCCAGACGATACCGCTGAAACGATTGCCTTTTTCGACGATGGTGTATGGCGGATACCCGTTAGGCGAGACATTAAGTTTCAGTACTCGGGCAGATGACGGGCCCGATACTTCTGAAGCAGAGGCGACAGGAAAAACGGCAGGCGTGAAGAGGAGCCCGATAAGTAGCGCGCGATAAACCGAGTGAAACATTGAGGCGCAATCCAGCAAACAAAAGCCTGAATTTACCCCGTTTCCGATGAGGTATTACAGACAAAAAATAGGGCTGTTCTTATTCCATGGACAGGCCGGTATTTTGCCAGAGAGGGGGTTTGAATGTCGCGTAGTGAAATGTAAACATTTGACTTGTTTGGAGAAATATGTCGCCGCAGGCGATAGACCTGCGGCGAAAGGTGGGGATCAACCCCAGGCGCGTTTCAGCACGGCCATGGCATCTTCGAATGTCACTTCTCGAGGGTTGAACATAATGGAGCCATCGTCCAGCGCGGTGCGGGCGATGCGTTCAAGCTGATCTTCGGTGACCTTGCCGGTTTCCTGCAGTGTGCGTGGCAATTTGCAAAGCTGGTAGAGCTCGTCGCGGAGTTTTCGAATGGCTGAAATGCATGCCTCGGCGCGCTGGTTTGCCGGCGTTGTGGCATAGACATCGGGGCCGACCATATAGATCAGCAGATCGCTCAGAGAGTCGCGAATGTTCTCCAGGTTATATTCCAGTACATAAGGCATGTACAGGCTCATGCAGAGACCATGGGGCAGGTGGCAGATGGCACCAGTCGCATGCCCCAGAGAGTGAACCAGCCCCACCATGGAATTGGAGAATGCGATACCCGCCATGGTGGACGCCTGAGCCAGTTCCAGCCGACCGTCAGCGTCCTTTGGATGCTTCATTACATGCAGCAGGTTATCGGTAATCTTTCGCACAGCGGCGGTGGCATACGCGTCGCTCAACGGATTCTTGGCCAGGCAGGTAAAGGCTTCAGTGGCGTGGGTCAGCGCATCCATGGCCGTTGCCGCCGTGATGTGCGGTGGCAGCGTGAGTGTCATGCGCGGGTCTATTATCGCGGCGTTCGGCAGCAGGAAAGAAGAGGTGAAAGGCAATTTCACCGATTTCTCAAGGTCTGCAATAACGGCAACAGAAGTGACTTCCGATCCTGTTCCGGCTGTTGTCGGCACTACAAAAAAGGGTTTCAGGGCGCGTTTCAGAACGCCCGCTCCGGCGTAGGCCGACAGGTCATTGCCGCCTTCTGATACCAGAATGTTAACGGCTTTCGCCGTATCGATTGCAGAGCCACCACCGACCGCAATGATTGAATCGCACTTTTGCTCGCGATAGACCGCTGCAATCGCTTTCACTACGTGGGTAGATGAATCCGGTGGTACGTCATCATAGATCGAGACGATCTCCTGTCCGCCTTCTTCACACGCTTCAATCACCGGCTCCAGCAGGCCGGCGGCGCGCACACCTTTATCGGTGATCAGCAGCGGGCGTGTGGCGGACAGTCCGGCCAATTCATAGGGAATATGCTCCAGCGCCGCTTTACCGGCTATCACTTTGACAGGGCAAAAAAACTCGTAATAACGCTGACTCATGATGCTCTCGCTGTATCAAAGAAAAGGTTGGCGACTTTCAGGTATATCCGCGCTGCACTGACAACTTTTTCCGGCAGGCCCAGGTTTGCGGGGTATTCCTTGACGGCTCTGCTGGCAACCAACTTGGGCAGAATAAACGCTTCCAAACGGTTGAGAATGCGGGTCATGCGAATGGCGTAACTGACATCGCCATCCACCAACATGCGGTCGTTGGCAAAGGCGATCGCGGTTTTCTCCTGGAAGGACACCACCATGTAGGCGTGCGCGATGTGCTTGAACTGGATCGATAGATCAATTGGCCGGGGTGCGGTTGTGCCGAGATACTTGAGGTACCCCTCGCCCAGGTGTTCGACGATCAGATTCGACCCTGCCGGCATGACTTTCATTTCGAACAGAAAGCCTACTGGTAAACTTTTGGCTTCTTCCCGCGCTGAGGCATCGACCTCACTCAATCCCTGCATGGCACGGCCCATGACCTGAAACATCAGTTCGACGTAGAGCCGTCGTGCCTGCAGCGCCATCGGTTTCAATCGTTTGGCTAGCATTGTGCAATCCACTTGTTGATTGTATTTATCGATTTTTAGAGCTTTTGCTCTAAAAGTCAACGAAAGAACACCAATGGAGTTGTCATTTTGAGCCATGCGGCATTAAAGCAGGTTGGAACACAGGGGATGGAGGGGCAGCGGGCGGGCGTGCCGGCACCACCTTCAGCGGTGGTGCCGGCAAAAAGGGGAGTGATTCCTGATTACTGCTGTTGGGTTAATGCAGCGAGTTTCTGTTGCGCCTCTGCGGCAATGTCACCGCTGGCCTGGGCTGCCACCTGATAGTACTTGATGGCCTCATCCCGATTATTCTGTTTGACCGCAATATCGCCCAGTCGAAGAAACGCGATGGAGGTTGGCACGGTCTGATTCGCTGCCAGCAGATCCTCTTTGGCTTGATCCAGCTTGTTCTCATCGAGATAGCCCAAGCCGCGGTGAAGTCGGTAGCTGAACATTTCCGGATACAGTGAAACCGCTTTGTCGAAATCTTTCTGGGCGGCGGCGTCTTTTTTCTGCTCCTTCAGGATTTGTCCGCGGAGTGCATAAAAGGCCGCTTCATCGGGCTCAATCTTGATTGCCTTATCTAGCTTGCCCAGTGCCGCATCCAGATCGCCGGCTTCGGCCAGTTTCTGCGCTTCGGCCTGAGCGTCGTAGGCCGGTTGCTTGCTGCGCAGGTAGGCGAGTTTTTTGTCGTAGACATCTTTACCCCGGTAACCGCCGGGATTTCCCAATTCCTTTACTGACGCCTGATTCTCTTCAACCCGATCTTCCGACGGCGGATGGGATGCCAGTAGTCCATCTATCCAGCCGGGATTGCTGCCTTCGGATAGCTTGAGGAATATTCGTTGAAGCTCGACAGCAGCCTGCGGGTCGTAGCCTGCCTTGACCATATAGCGCATGCCGTAGTGGTCGGATTCCAGTTCGTGGGACTGACTGTACTGGGCCATCGTCAGCTGCGTTCCCAGTGCCGCACCGCCCATAATCAGGCCGGCATAGTCGTTGTCACTAAGTGCGATGCCAAGGCCGGCAACTCCGGCGTTGATCAGCATGCCTTGCTGCATTCTTTGAACGCTGTGGCGGGCTGCGGCATGGACAATTTCGTGGCCCAGAACCGATGCAAGCTGTGCCTCGTCCTGCAGTTGCACCAACAGCCCCCGGTTAATCGCAATCTTGCCGGAGGGCAGGGCCCAGGCGTTGGGTACGCCGCTGTTCAGTACCACGAACTCATACGGCAGATCCGGTCGATCACTGACGGCAGCGAGTTTCTTGCCTACTTCACTGACATAGAGGGTGAGCTCGGGGTCGACATAGTATTTCCCGCCCTGAGTCTGCTGGGTTGGCTGGTATTGCTCTGCACCCATCGCCATTTCCTGGCTCTCGGGTATAAGCGATAACTGGGATTCACCGGTGACAGGGTTGACTGAGCAGCCAGCCAGCATCAGTAAGGTGGTGCACAAGACGGTCAGGCGAGACAAGGAAAAAGGGATCACGTATCACTCCATGGTCAATGATCAGGTTCTGGCGTCAGGTTATAGCACAACAGTGGCGACGACCTGAAGCAGGTGATTAAGCGGGGGCTGGTAGAGGTGAGGTGGGCCATTCTGTATCATTTGCAGTCTGTGGCCTCACCGCCAGACCAGTGAGCGATACCTGTGATCCAAGGTAAATCCAAATGAATGATGAGATGCGATTCGGGCGGGTCAGCCGCTTTGTAAGCACGCTGGCGCAAGCCGGAGAGTTGGGTATAGAAGTCACTGAAGCGAGAGAAAACAGATTGATTCTTCGCTTACCCTATAGCGAAAAGATTATCGGCAACCCCGAAACCCGCGTCATTCATGGCGGCGCTATTACCACGTTGATGGATACCGCCTCGGGTTCGGTCGTGATCTGTGCCTTACCCGATTTTGAACTTTGCCCAACGCTTGATCTGCGGGTTGATTACATGCGCCCGGCAGAGCCGGACCAGCCCGTATTCGCGAGAGCTGAAGCCTACCGGGTGACCCGCAATATCATCTTTACCCGCTGCGAAGCCTTCCAGGAATCCGACGGCCAGACGATAGCCAACTGTGTCGCCACCTTTATGCGCATAGGCAAGGAAGCGACCCCTAAAGCCTACCGTGACCTGATTACCGGAGATGTCGAATGACCACGCCCGAGGTGCTCAAGTACACACAGCAGACCGGTGATTTCTCAAAAATGTTGGCGAGTATTCCATACGCCGGCACCATCGGGCTGATGTGCGAACAGTTTGGCGACGATCTGATTTTTCGTCTGCCCCGCAAGCAGGAAAATCTGGGAAACCCCATTCTACCGGCGATTCATGGCGGAGTGATTGGCGGCTTCATGGAGCTGTCGGCAGCGATCTATCTGATGATGTCCCAGGACGCACTTCGAATGCCACGCATCGTCGATTTCTCTCTGGATTATCTGCGTGCGGGGCTTGATCGCGAGACTTACGCTGAATGCCGGCTGACACGGCAGGGCAACCGGGTAGCGAACGTGATGGTCACCGCTTGGCAGAAGTCCCGTGCCCAGCCTATTGCGACCGCCCGCGCCCATTTTCTGATGGAAGACTGACCCCATTTAACTCTTGAAATACCGGGGGCCGCCCCAATCTTCATTGCCAGACGTTGAACGGCCGCTCGCGGAGGCGGCCGCCACATTGAATAATGGTACTGAGCAAGGAGATACCCCGTCATGACGGTCGAAGCCCAAAAAGAGACTCTCGGTTTTCAGACTGAAGTGAAGCAACTGCTTCAACTGATGATTCACTCGCTGTACTCCAACAAGGAAATTTTCCTGCGCGAGCTGATCTCGAACGCGTCGGATGCGGAAGATAAACTTCGGTTTGCTGCGCTGAAAGACGACAGCCTGTACGAGAATGATCCCGACCTGAAAATCCGTCTCGATTTCGACGCTGAAGCCAACACCGTCACCCTGACGGACAACGGTATCGGCATGAACCGTGAAGATGTGGTTCAGAACCTGGGGACCATCGCCCGTTCCGGCACTGCTGAGTTTCTGGGCCAGCTCACGGGTGACGAGAAGAAAGACAGCAAACTGATCGGCCAGTTTGGTGTGGGCTTCTATTCGGCGTTTATCGTGGCTGACCGGGTTGATGTTTTCACCCGCCGTGCCGGCGCTCCGGTGAGCGAAGGTGTGCATTGGGAATCAAAAGGCGACGGTGAGTTTACGATTGAACCGGTCGATCGTGAGAGCCGCGGCACCCAAATTGTGCTGCACCTTAAACCCGAAGCCAAAGAGTTCGCTGACGGCTACCGTCTGCGTAATCTCGTCAAGAAATACAGTGATCACATCTCGTTCCCGGTTGTAATGAAAGCCGAAGTGTCTGACGAAGATGGAAAAGAGACGGAAGCCGCCGCCGACGAGACCGTAAACGAAGCGACAGCTTTGTGGACCCTGCCGCGCACCGAGATCAAAGACGACGAATACAAAGCTTTCTACAAGCACATTGCGCATGATTTTGAAGATCCACTGAGCTGGTCGCACAACAAGGTCGAGGGTAAGCTGGACTACACCAGTCTGCTGTATATCCCGGCCCGTGCTCCCTTTGATCTCTATAACCGTGAAGCGCCTCGTGGCCTGAAGCTCTATGTCCAGCGCGTATTCATCATGGACCATGCCGAGCAGTTCCTGCCGCTGTACCTGCGTTTTGTTAAGGGTGTAGTAGACAGCAATGATCTGTCACTCAACGTATCTCGCGAGATTCTGCAGAACGACAGCACCGTTGAAAGCATCAAGTCTGCGCTTACCAAGCGGGTGCTGGATATGTTGTCGAAGCTGGCCAAGAAAGAGCCTGAGCAGTACCAGTCATTCTGGAAAGAATTCGGTTCAGTGCTCAAAGAAGGGCCGGCTGAAGATTTCAGCAACAAAGAGAAAATCGCCGGCCTGTTGCGCTTTGCTTCAACTCATACCGGCGATAGTGCGCAGACAGTCTCGTTGGCGGACTACATCGGTCGGATGAAAGATGCCCAGCAGAAGATTTACTTCATTGCTGCAGACAGCCATACCGCTGCCAAGAGCAGTCCGCACCTGGAAATCTTCCGCAAGAAAGGGATTGAAGTGCTGATCCTTTCTGACCGTATCGACGAGTGGATGATGGGTTACCTGACCGAGTTTGACGGCAAGCAACTGCAGGATGTGGCGCGCGGTGAGCTTGACCTCGGTGATGAGGAAGCAGAGGAAGAGAAGAAGCACCAGGAAGAAGCGACCAAGGCGCACAAGGATTTGCTTGACCGGATCAAGTCATCACTCGAAGATCGTGTTCAGGAAGTCCGCGTGACCAACCGTTTGACCGATTCGCCGGCATGTCTGGTCGTCGGTGACTACGACATGGGTGCACAGATGAAGAAGATTATGGAAGCGGCCGGGCAGAAAGTGCCGGACAGCAAGCCGATCTTCGAAATCAATGTGGATCATCCGCTGGTAGGCCGTCTTGAACAGGAAAAATCGGACACCCAGTTCGGTGATCTGGCATCCGTACTGTTCGATCAGGCGACACTGGCCAGCGGCGAACAACTGCAGGATCCGGGCGCATACGTCAGTCGCCTGAACCGCCTGCTACTTGATATGAGCAACAGCTGATCCCTGTTCATCGTTGACAATATAGAGTCGTCTGACATGAAAAGTATCATCGTGGACATCGCCATCGGGCCACAGGAGTGGCTGAAGCTATACGAAGGCGTTGCCCGCGATGTGAGTACGGTCTCACGGGATGGACGAACTGTCCGTTTTCCTGCCCGTATCCTGTCCCGGTTTGCGCTTCGGGATGGTATTAACGGCTCATTTCAGATCAACTTTGATGATACTGGTAAATTTCATTCTGTTGAGCGTCTGGGTACCGGCTGACGGCATTTGCAAACGCGGAACGCCGCAGACGACGTAAGTAAAAGCCGGTGGGAATGGCTCACCGGCTTTTTTTTGTCCGCAATCCCTCTACAATGCGCCCATTCCTTTAGCGGTAATTTGTGGCATGCGTATTTTTCTCGCCCCTATGGAGGGGCTGGTTGATTCCTATATCCGTGAGATCCTGTCGGCCGTTGGCGGCGTTGATCGCTGCGTCACCGAATTTATTCGGGTCACTCGCGGCATTCTGCCACCCAGGGTGTACTACCGCTATGCGCCTGAACTGCATAATAATTGCCTGACGCAGGCCGGTGTACCCGTGGCTGTTCAGCTGCTGGGATCGGATGTTGGCCAGATGGCGCTGCATGCGCAGCGTGCGGTGGAGCTAGGCGCGCCCCAGATTGATATTAACTTTGGTTGCCCCGCCAAAACCGTTAACAAGCACAAGGGCGGTGCTGTTCTTCTGAGAGAACCCGATCTCCTGTTCGCGATTACGCGTGCTGTTCGCGAAGCCGTCCCCGCGGATATTCCGGTCACCGCGAAAATGCGTTTGGGTTTTGATGATCGTTCGATGGGTGTGGTCTGTGGCCAGGCGCTGGCGGATGCCGGCGCGGCTGAAATCTGTATCCACGCCCGAAGCAAGGTCGACGGCTACCGCCCTCCGGCCTACTGGGAAGAAATCGCGAAGGTGCGGGAAGCCGTCAATACGCCGATCATTGCCAACGGTGATATCTGGTCGGTAGAGGACTACTGGCGCTGCCGCGATGTTTCGGGTTGTGACGACGTGATGATCGGCAGAGGGCTGATCGCCCGGCCAGACCTCGCTCGCCAGATCAAAGCCAGCCAGCAGCAGGCCCATTGCCCGGACATGCAGTGGCCAGAAGTGATCGAGTTAATGGTCGAATACTGTCGTGCACTGCAGCTGATCATCGAGTCACGATACGCCGCCGGCCGGATCAAACAATGGCTCAATTACACCCGTCGGCAGTATGCCGAAGCCGAAACCTGCTGGCAGACCGTGAAGCGCGAGAATGATGCAGACCGGATGTGCGAATTGTTGCGTGCCAGCGGTGACGAGGCACTCAGAAAGGCCGTTGCCTGATGGCAGGTTAAGACCTGATCAGGTGCTCTTGCTGGAAATGGAATGGCAAAACACTTCGGGCGCCAGCAGTCTGACGCCCGAAGCCGTACTTGATCAGTGGTTCTGATCAGCAGCGTTTTTCAGAACTGTGAGCGCATCTGCAATCGCAATATCCTGCTTGTCGGCATCGCTGCGGCCTTTGTACTCCAATGTCCCGGCGGTCAGGCCGCGATCTGAAACTACAAAGCGATGCGGAATGCCGATCAACTCCATGTCGGCAAACTTGACGCCAGGGCGCTCGTTACGGTCATCCAGCAGCACGTCAAAGCCTGCCTGACCCAGTTCTTCATACAACTTCTCTGCTGCGGCCATCACATCCGGCGATTTGTGGGCGTTCAGCGTCACAATCACGACTTCGAATGGTGCGATTGAGGCAGGCCACAGAATGCCGCGGTCGTCGTTGTTCTGCTCAATGGCGGACGCCACAATGCGCGATACGCCAATGCCGTAACAGCCCATCTCCAGAATTGCGGATTTGCCATTCTCATCCAGCACGGTGGCGTTCATCGCTTTGCTGTATTTATTGCCCAGCTTGAAGATGTGCCCGACTTCGATACCGCGCTTGATCTCCAGGTGCCCATCGCCGTCAGGGCTGGGGTCGCCTTCCACAATGTTGCGCAGATCTTCAACCCGGCCCAGGGGCAGGTCACGCTCCCAGTTGACGCCGGTCAGGTGAACGCCTTCCTTGTTTGCGCCGCAAACAAAGTCGGCCAGATGGGCCGCGCTGCGATCAACAATAACGGTAAGCGGCAGATCAACCGGGCCGATTGAGCCAGGCTTGCAACCTACGGCGGCTTCGATCTCAACATCAGTTGCCATCGTGAGGGGCTCGGCGATGTCGGGCAGGTTTTCTGCCTTGATCTCGTTCAGTTCGTGATCACCCCGAAGAATCAGTGCGATCAGTGGCTGTTTCTCGTCTTCACCCGCCACGCCTTTAACGATCAGGGTTTTCACCGTCTGCTTTGCATCGACCTTCAGGAAGTTCGAGATATCAGCAATTGTACGCTGATCAGGGGTGTCGACTGACGCCATCTCCGCAGAAGCAGAAGGGCGGTCACCCGCCGGTGCGACGGCTTCTGCCTTCTCGATGTTGGCAGCGTATTTGCCGCCTGAGCTGAACGCAATCGCGTCTTCGCCTGAAGAGGCCAGCACATGGAACTCGTGGGACGAACTGCCGCCGATTGAGCCTGAATCGGCCTGAACCGGGCGGTAGTCAAGACCGAGACGATCAAAGATGTTGCAGTAGGTCTGGTGCATCACCTGATAGGTTTCGTCCAGTGAGTCCTGGCTGATATGGAACGAGTAAGCGTCCTTCATCAGGAATTCCCGGGCGCGCATGATGCCAAAACGAGGGCGGCGCTCATCGCGGAACTTTGTCTGAATCTGATAGAAATTGGCGGGCAGCTCTTTGTAGCTCTTCAGCTCGTTACGAACCAGATCGGTGATCACTTCCTCATGGGTCGGACCGAAGCAGAAGTCGCGACCGTGGCGATCATTCATCCGCAAGAGTTCGCCGCCGTACTGTTCCCAACGGCCCGATTCCTGCCATAGCTCGGCCGGTTGCACGGCAGGCATCAGCACTTCCTGGGCGCCACTCTTGTCCATCTCTTCGCGCACAATACGCTCAACTTTGCGTAGCACCCTCAAGCCCATCGGCAGCCAGGTATAAAGCCCGGACGCCAGTTTGCGGATCATGCCTGAGCGCAGCATCAGCTGATGGCTGATGATCTCGGCGTCGGAAGGTGTTTCTTTCAGAGTGGCAATCAGATAACGGCTAGCGCGCATCGTTTAAGTCCGTGCAGTCAGTCTTTGGATTTAGAGAAGGTTCTTCGGTCATCCCGGGTGTATCCACCGCGTTTTGCGGTGAATCGCACATGCCGAGCATAGCAGGTCAACCGGAAGAGGTTTCCTGGAACGCATCTGCCGGTTATTGTACGGAGCCAAGGGGATCAGGTACAGCCGATACCCACGCAACTTTTGCTGTTTCCTTTATGCTGCCAAAACCCGTCGGGTTTGGTATCCGGGGGAATATTGTGTGCTCAGGAGTAACCATCATGACCCTCAATGCCATTGAAGTAGAAATGCTGATTCGGGAAGGTGTTCCCATGGCCGTTGATATTGATTTCAGGGTTGATGTCGTCAGGGATGGTTTTGCCAGAGCGCGGGTACCGTTTGCCAGTCATCTGGTTCGGCCCGGCGGGACGCTGTCCGGGCCGGTTCAAATGGCTCTGGCGGACGCGAGTATGTATGCTGCCATTCTGGCTTCGCTGGGGCGGGTCGAAATGGCCGTCACCAGCAATCTTAATATTAACTTTTTGCAGAAGCCTGCCGCTGCCGATCTGGTTGCCGAGGCTGTTGTTCTGCGGATGGGGCGCCGTCTTGCCTTTTGTGAAGTGCGGTTGTTGTCCGGTAGTGATGAAAAGCTTGTTGCGCATGTGACGGGCAGCTATGCACTACCCGCGTAACACCGCGAAGACAGGCTCCATCTCCTGACCAGGTAGAACAATGAGCGACAGCGATAATCTTGCAATCCGCCGCAAGCCGGTTCAGGCCCGCAGCCGCGAGCGGGTAGACAGTATCCTCACGCACGCAACACACATCATTAACGATAATGGCGTGGATGCCACCAGTATGTCAGCGATTGCCCGCAGCTCATCAATGTCGTTGGCATCGCTATATCGTTATTTCCCCAACAAATCCTCTATTGTCCGCGCGATAGCCGAGCAACACGTTGAAAAGCTCGAGCAAGTCCTGCGCGAACAGTTATCGGAGGATGGGCCCGTTGAAATCATCAACACGGTGCTCGACATCTATTATCAGTTCTATCGTGATGAACCGGCCTACAAGGCAATCTGGTCCGGCGTCGAGGCCATGCCCGAATTGCAGGCGCTTGATCTTCGGGAGTTGTACTCAAACGCCGAAGACATTGATCGCTTTCTTGCGCGCCAGTATCCACAGCTTGGCGAAACCGAACGCCGGTCTGCAAGCCTGATGCTGCCCCGCACCTGCGGCAGCATGCTGCGTTTGGCGGTCACCATGCCTGATGACGAGGCCGTGCTACTCGTTGATGAACTGAAGCGTATGGTGCGTGCGTATCTGTTTTCTCTGGTTAACGAAAAGGGCAGTGGTTCCCTGTCTTGATTCCGCAAGGAGGATGCAGCATGAATCCGTTTAAACGGCTTGGGTTGGGTGTCGTCATTTGTGCCAGTGTTTGGCTGACGGCATGTACCGGGGTGCCCGAGAATATAACGCCGGTGAATGACTTTGACGCTGAGCGCTATCTTGGCACCTGGTACGAGGTGGCCCGTTTGCCGCATTCCTTCGAAGAAGGGTTGTCGCAGGTGCAGGCTGAATATACGTTGCGGGACGACGGCGATATTCGCGTGCTTAACACCGGCTACAACGCAGATTCGGAAGAGTGGGAACGTGCCGAGGGCGTGGCGAAATTTGTTGAAGGTCCGGAAGTGGGGCATCTCAAGGTCTCATTCTGGGGACCGTTTTATGCCAGCTATGTGGTCGTGCTGCTCGATAAGGACAACTATCAATATTCAATGGTCACCGGACCAGACAAGGACTACCTCTGGCTCCTGTCCCGGGAAAAACAACTGCCGGATGACGTCAAAGACGAGATGCTGAAGGTCGCCGCTGACGCCGGTTACTCCTTGGACGAACTGATCTGGGTTGATCAAAGCGGCGGAACACCGCCTTGACCTGACGTTTCCCGCTTACAGGTAACCCAGCGGCAGTGCCGTGCTGTCGATGACGCGTCGCAGCACAAAACTGGAGTGCACGCCGCTCACCCCCTGGATTCGAGTGATCTTGTTCAGCAGAAACTCGTGGTAGTGGTCCATGTCGGGGACCACTACCTTGAGCATGTAATCGGCATCCTGGCCTGTAATCAGATAGCACTCCTGCACTTCCGGATAGTCCGCCACCTCTTGCTCAAATGCTTCGAACCGCTCAGGTGTGTGGCGATCCATTCCGATCAGAATAATGGCAGTCAGCGCCAGCCCCAGCTTTTTATGATCCAGTATTGTGACTCTTCGAACGATAATGCCGGCATCTTCCAGCGCCCGCACACGCCGGGAACAGGGTGAGGGTGACAGGCCGATTCGTTCCGACAGTTCCTGGTTACTCAACTCGCCGTGCCGCTGTAGTTGCTCGAGGATTTGCCGGTCTACACGATCGAGTTTTAGTAATTTTTCTGGTTTCATGGCAGTATTCTTTGCTTATTGATTAATTATTAGCAGTTTCATCCAATAAAATATAAAAATAAAGAAAATTAGCAAACACATTGCGCGTGGCGTTGCTTACACTGGTGATATCGTTGATGTGCACCTTTACCTGACTTGTATAAGGACCTGAGAGATGGGATTTGATCATCGCAAATACGTTGCATTCACACCGGTGCGGAAAACAGATCGCCGCTGGCCGGACAAGGTTATTGAACGTGCGCCGGACTGGTGTGCAGTTGACCTGCGTGATGGCAACCAGGCGCTGGTCAAGCCCATGTCGGTTGCGCAGAAAACAAGAATGTTCGACCTGCTGGTCAAACTGGGATTCAAGGAAATCGAGATCGGCTTCCCGGCGGCCAGCCAGCCTGATTTTGATTTCTGTCGTAAATTGATTGATGAAAACCGCATCCCGGATGATGTCCACATCCAGGTGTTGACCCAGGCGCGTCCCGAACTGATAGCCCGCACCTACGAAGCCGTTGAGGGTGCGAAGGCCGTTATCGTTCACGTCTACAACTCCACATCGACAGTGCAGCGGGAAAAAGTGTTTGGGCTCGACCGGGCCGGCATTCGCGAGATTGCCGTTAACGGTGCACGGATTGTAAAGGCACATGCGGAGAAGCAGCCGGGTACACAGTGGACGTTCCAGTATTCACCCGAGAGTTTCACCGGGACCGAGCTGGATTTCGCGGCAGACGTCATTGATGCGGTCAACGATGTCTGGCGTCCGGATCAAGGGCAGTCGGTGGTAATCAACCTGCCAGCCACGGTCGAAATGGCCACCCCAAACGTTTTCGCAGATCAGATCGAATGGATCTGTGACACGGTCAGATATCGCGAGCACATCCGGATCAGCGTCCACACCCACAACGACCGGGGCTGTGGTGTTGCAGCCGCTGAATTGGCGGTAATGGCCGGTGCCGACCGGGTTGAGGGCACGTTGATGGGTAATGGCGAACGCACCGGCAATATGGACCTGGTGACCATGGCCATGAACCTGTATTCACAAGGCATCGACCCCAAGGTGGATCTGTCCGGTATGGCAGAGATTACCGATGTGGTGGAGGCCTGTACTGAAATCCAGACGCATCCGCGCCATCCCTATGCGGGCGAACTGGTCTTTACAGCATTTTCCGGCAGTCATCAGGACGCCATTCGCAAGTGTTTGTCCACCTACAGCGCGGGCGATCCGTGGGAAATTGCCTATCTGCCTATCGACCCGCGGGATCTTGGCCGTCGTTATGAAGAAGTGGTGCGGATTAACAGCCAGTCGGGCAAGGGCGGTGTCGCTTATGTTCTCGAGCGTGACTACAACATCTCGTTGCCCCGTTGGTTGCAGATCGAATTCAGCAAAGTCGTCCAATCGGCGGCTGAGGCTGAAGGCGGTGAGGTCGACTCTGACACTATCCACCGCCTGTTCGAGGATCGTTACCTGTCGGTGCGGCCGGAATGGTGTTTGAGGACGTATGATCTGCACCGCACGGATGAGGGGGTAACCGCTACCGTTGAATATGGACAGGATAAGCTGATGAAGCTCTCCGGCGAAGGGTTGGGCGCTGTCGAGGCGGTTGCCGCAGGCCTTGAATCACATCATGGGTTCTCGCTTGCGGTTGAGGCCTACGATGAATTTGCGTTGGGTGAAGGTACCAAGGCGAATGCCATGGCCTGTATCCGCATCCAGGTTGGCGGTCAGCCCTACAGCGCGGCTGCGCTGGCGGAGGATACAACCTCAGCGACCTTGCAGGCCTTGTTGTCGGCAGTGGCGCATCATGTGGGATCACGGCAGGATGCGGGCCAGAAACAGGCAGGGTCGCCGGCCTGAAGCCCACTCCAGAAGTAACAAAAAAGCCGGCACCCGCGAGGGTGTCGGCTTTTTGCTGTTCAGTCATCGTGAAAGCGTTGACTGAGGTGCCGGTTCAGACAGGTGTGACGTTCTCGGCCTGAGGGCCTTTGGGCCCCTGCGTGACGGAGAACTGCACCTGCTGACCTTCGGCCAGCGTGCGAAAGCCGGAAGAGGTGATCGCACTGTAGTGAACGAACACGTCGCTGCCGCCTTCCTGTTCAATAAAGCCAAAGCCCTTGGATTCGTTAAACCACTTCACGTGGCCGGTTTTCATCTCAGACATGAATCTTTCCTGTATTCCTGATGGTGTTCCCTTTGGGGATTATAGATTTCCTCACGGAAAAACTGCGTGCTGAGAAATCAGAGAGTACCGGGGAAGGATAAACGCAGAGCCAATCGGGTTGGCTTTCGTAACGCTTTCACAGAATACCGCTGCTGCCTCACAGCAATTTTGAGTATAGACGGTGGTCAAAAAGCGTCAAAAAAATCATATGCCCGTTAATTAAGCAGTTTTCAGCTTTGGTGACACTCTCGTCATATAGAAGGGGCATATTCGAGGAGCACCGGAAGCGCGGCTTTCAACCGCGTTCCCGGTGCTTTTAGTTGAGGGTCAGGATCGCCTGAAGCGCACCTGAATATCGTCGAGAATGGAGGGGTCATCAATTGTCGAGGGGATGGCATAGTCTTCGCCGTCGGCGATGTTGCGAATAACGCGCCGCAGTATTTTGCCCGACCGAGTCTTGGGCAGGCGCTCCACCATGATTGCCCGCCGGAAACAGGCCACCGCACCAATCCGTTCCCGCACCATTTCGACAAGCTCGTCTTCGAGCTCGTCGTGTTCGATTGTGGCGCCATCCTTGAGCAGTACCAGGCCTACAGGAACCTGTCCTCGAAGCTCGTCTTGCACCCCGACAACACAGCATTCTGCGATAGCAGGATGGGACGCCACCACTTCTTCCATTTCACCTGTCGATAGTCGGTGGCCGGCCACGTTAATCACATCGTCGGTACGGCCCATGATAAAGGCGTAGTCATCCTCGTCGATATAGCCGCCATCACCCGAGCTGTAAAAACCGGGAAGTGGCTCGAGGTAAGTGCTTTTAAAGCGCACAGGGTCTTCCCAAACCCCGCTGAGGCAGCCGGGTGGAAGCGGCAGCTTGATCGCGACCTGGCCCTGATCGCCCCGTCGCACCGGCTTGCCGCTGAAATCCAGTATCCGGACATCAAAACCTGGCGAAGGTAATGTGGCAGAGCCGGGTTTGAGTTTCATGTTCTCAATGCCGATAGGGTTGCAGCAGATTGCCCAGCCCGTTTCGGTTTGCCACCAGTGATCGAGAATGGGTAGATTGGTCTTCTCACGGAGCCAGTCATAAGTCGGCGGGTCCAGGCGTTCGCCGGCCAGCAGGATGCGTTTCAACGATGAGATATCGTAATCACCGAGGGCATCGGCTTCCGGGTCTTCCTTTCGGACCGCCCGAAAAGCTGTGGGCGCAGTGAACAGAATATTGACCTTGTGTTCATCGCATACGCGCCAGAAGGCGCCGGCATCCGGTGTTTTTACCGGCTTGCCCTCATAAAGAATCGTGGTGCAGCCGGTAATAAGAGGGGCATATACGATGTAGCTATGGCCCACCACCCAGCCAACGTCGGACGCGGCCCAGAAAACATCGCCGGGCTTGGCGCCGTACACCAGCTCCATGCTGTAGCGCATTGCAACCGCGTGACCGCCATTGTCGCGGACAACGCCTTTGGGTTTTCCGGTAGTGCCCGAGGTATAGAGAATATACAGAGGATCAGTGGCAAGCACAGGGATAGGTTCTACCGGAGCGGCTGAGGAAGCGAGCGTTTGCCAGTCATGGTCCCGCCCCGGTGACAGGTTTGCTGATGCCTGGGGGCGGCTGAATACGACACAGGAATCCGGTTTGTGGCGGGCTTCATCAATGGCGGCGTCGACCAGCGGTTTATAGGGGATGACTTTCTGGATCTCGATACCGCAGGAGGCGGTCAGAATGGCTTTCGGTTTGGCATCATCAATGCGTACAGCCAGTTCATGGGACGCAAAACCACCGAATACGACAGAGTGCACTGCGCCGATACGTGCGCACGCCAGCATGCCGATAACCGCCTCGGGAATCATCGGCATGTAAATGATGACGCGATCACCCTTGCGTACGTTGAGTGAGTCCAGCGCACCTGCGAACTGTGCCACCTTATCGGTGAGTTCTCGGTAGCTGTAGCGTTGCTGCTGGCCGGTGACCGGCGAATCATAAATCAGTGCCAGCTGGTCGCCGCGACCGCTGCGCACATGAGTATCCAGTGCCAGGTCACAGGTGTTCAGTTTGCCGTCGGCGAACCACTGATGGTAACCGTTCGAATCTTTGGAGAGTATTTTTGCCGGGAAGTGATACCAGTCGATCATCCGTGCCTTGTCGGCCCAGAACTGTTCGGGTGCGTTGACGGACTGCTGGAAATCCTCACTGTAACTCATGGACCCGCCCCTATTGTTGTCAGGATTATGAGGGAGAATGGCTATTCTCACTTTAGGGGGTTGTCACGGTGTCGCTACTAGACCAACGGCTAAGGAGCCTCTGAGCGAGATTGTCAGAGGCCGGCGAATGCCTGAGCTGTTTTATGATGGCTCGATGTCGTCGTCCGAGGGGAGAAGCGAAGAGTGGATAGCGGTGACGGTTGCATCGATGTTGCCGTGACCGAGTCGCGCGTTGATCTCATCGCCCGGTTTGAGCCGGCTGGCATCGCGGATAACCGGCTGACGGCGCGTGCTGACAATGGCGTAGCCGCGCCCGAGTGTCGCTAGCGGGCTGACCAGTTGGAGCGACTGTGCAGCATGGCCGAGGCGGTCGCGTTGCTCGTTCAGTTGCCAGTGAAGTTCTCGGAATAACTGCTCTTTTAACTGGGATACACGATTCCGGCTATCAGCCAATTGTCGCCGGGGACTCTGGTTTGCCAGTCGCACCTGTTGTTGCGACAGGGTTTGCGAGCGGGCCTGCAGTTGCTGAGCAAATGATGACTTTAACCGGCTCTCCAGATCATCGAGCCGCTGATGGTGGTTTTGAAGCTCCCGTCGCGGATCGCGAAGTCTGCCGCCAAGACCTGAAACCTGTTCCTGCAGCCGGGCGAGCAGGCGTCGGGTGATGCCTTCCAGTCGGCTGGATTGTTGCTCCAGCGTCCGGATCCATGCGGATTGATCCGGCGCAAGATGCTCGGCAGCGGCGGATGGGGTAGGGGCACGGAAGTCCGCGACGAAATCGGCAATGCTGAAGTCAACCTCGTGACCCACAGCGCTGACTGTGGGCAGCGAGCATGCAGCGATGGCGCGCGCCACCTTTTCTTCATTGAATGGCCAGAGATCTTCGAGGGAGCCACCGCCACGTCCGATAATCAACACATCCACCACACCGTGACGCTCTGCAGCCTGAATCGCATTGACGATTTCCCCTGCAGCGGCATTCCCCTGAACGGACGCGGGATAAAGTGTCACAGGGATTCCGGGGCAGCGGCGTTTCAGGACAGTCAGAATATCGTGGATCGCTGCGCCCGTGGCCGATGTGATAACGCCGATATGCTTCGGCAATGTGGGGACAGGCTTCTTCCGTTCGGCATCGAACATGCCTTCGGATTGCAGTTTCAACTTGAGTGCATCAAATGCCTGCTGAAGGGCGCCCAGCCCCGCAGGTTCCATAGCTTCCGCGATAATCTGATAATCCCCGCGGTTTTCATAAAGCGTCACCTTGCCCCGCACAAGAACCTGATCACCTTCTTTGGGGGGCGTGCGAACCCGCTGGTTATTGCCGCGGAACATGGCACATTTAACCTGGCTTTTGGCGTCTTTCAGGGTGAAATACCAGTGGCCGGACGCAGGCCGGGAGAAACTGGAAATCTCACCCTCAACCCAGACCTGAAGAAAGCTGACTTCCAGCAGATGCCGTACCTGATGATTCAGTTCGCTGACTGAAAGAGCACGTGCGCGGGGTTTGGGTGATGGTATATCCATAAAATATAGGGGTTTTCCGAGAACCGGGGGCTATAAAAAAGGCGCAATTTCAAAAACATGCACCGATATCATTCTGTAGTGCAGGTTTACTGTCTACCTGCACCCTTTTATAATAGATCGATTAAAGGAAGCGATGATAAACACGCCTTGGTTGAATCTACAATGCACAGATGGCATTGAGGCGGCCGAGGCGTTTGTTTTATCTGAAAACTTTAAACATTCTCGCCATTCTGGATGGGTTTGTTAATTGCTTTCAACTCTGTCGTTGCCTCCGAACACTTAGCTCCAAAAAAGGCGGGTCCCATGCTGCGTATTGCCGAAGAAGCCCTCACATTTGATGACGTCCTCCTCGTTCCAGGTTATTCAGAAGTTCTGCCCAAGGATGTCAGCCTTGAAACCCAGTTAACCAAAGGGATCACCCTTAACATTCCGCTGGTGTCAGCAGCGATGGATACCGTTACCGGTGCGGAACTGGCTATTGCCATGGCACAGGAAGGCGGCATCGGGATTATCCACAAGAACATGAGTGTCGAGCAGCAGGCCGCTGCGGTGCGCAAGGTCAAAAAATACGAGAGCGGCGTCGTGAAGGATCCGATCACCGTATCGCCTTCCACTACGGTGCGTGAGCTGGTGGATATTACCTCTGCGAACAATATTTCTGGTCTGCCGGTTGTCGACGGCCGCGATCTGGTTGGCATTGTGACCGGTCGTGATATTCGTTTTGAAGGCCGTCTGGACACCCTGGTTTCCGAGATCATGACGCCAAAGGAAAAGCTGGTGACAGCCCCTGAGGGCGCGAGCCTCGACGAGGTTAAAAACCTGCTGCACCGTCATCGTATCGAGAAAGTGCTGGTGGTAAACGATGCGTTTGAGCTGAGAGGCCTCATCACAGTAAAAGATATCCAGAAAGCCAAGGACTATCCGTTGGCTTGCAAGGATGAGCAGGGTCGGTTGCGTGTTGGCGCTGCAGTGGGAACCGGTGGAGACACCGAAGCCCGCATATCGGCGTTGGTTGAAGCGGGTGTGGATGTGATTGTTATCGACACCGCTCACGGGCATTCGAAAGGTGTTCTGGACCGGGTCAGCTGGACCAAGAAGCGTTTCCCTGAAGTGCAGGTTATCGGCGGCAACATCGCAACGGCTGAAGCGGCAATCGCTCTGGCGGACGCAGGTGCTGACGCAGTCAAGGTAGGTATCGGCCCGGGTTCGATCTGCACGACCCGCATCGTGGCGGGTATTGGCGTCCCCCAGATTTCGGCCGTATCCAATGTTGCAGCGGCGCTTAAAGAGCGTGGCGTTCCTCTGATTGCCGATGGCGGCGTACGTTTTTCCGGTGACCTTGCCAAGGCGCTGGCAGCCGGTGCGTTCAGTGTGATGGTAGGCAGTTTGCTGGCGGGTACCGACGAAGCACCCGGCGAAGTTGAACTCTTCCAGGGGCGCAGTTACAAGGCATACCGTGGTATGGGCTCACTCGGAGCGATGGGTCAGGGGTCCAGTGACCGTTACTTCCAGGATGCCAGTGAAGGTGTTGAAAAGCTCGTACCAGAAGGCATCGAAGGCCGGGTTGCCTGCAAGGGCCCGATGCGCGCCATCCTGCATCAGTTGATGGGGGGCGTCAGGGCTTCCATGGGCTATACCGGCTGCCGTGATATGGGCGAGATGCGGACCCGTCCGCAGTTCACCCGCATCACCAGTGCCGGCATGAGTGAAAGTCATGTTCACGATGTGACCATTACCAAGGAAGCGCCGAACTATCGTGTTGGTTAACCCGTCGCGTCGGTGAATCCCGCGATGGGTTGCAAACCTTGTCTGCATGTTCCGATGCCGAGTCCGCCAGGGTTCGCTGTCGGCGCTGTTCCGGGGCCCGGGATTTATCCTGTGCCCCGTTCGCATTTTCTGAATTGAGGAATTCATGGCTCAAAATATTCACGATCACCGCATTCTGATTCTGGATTTCGGTTCCCAATACACCCAGTTAATCGCCCGTCGTATTCGGGAGATCGGTGTTTATTGTGAGGTTCGGCCATTTGATATCACCGGTGAAGAGCTGGAAGAGTTCCGGCCCAAGGGGATAGTTCTGGCTGGCGGTCCCGAATCGGTGACCGAATTGGGCGGCCCTCGTGCGCCGGAAGGATTGTTTGAGCGTGGCATTCCGATCCTCGGTATCTGCTATGGCATGCAAACGATGGCGGAGCAGCTGGGAGGCAAGGTCGCCAGTTCTGAGAAGCGCGAGTTCGGTTACGCCCAGGTGAAGGTGCGGGCTGAAGGGCCGCTGCTGAAAGATATAACAGACCACCTGACAGAGCGCGGCGAGCCCCTGCTGGATGTGTGGATGAGTCATGGTGACAAGGTCGTCACCATGCCGGAAGGCTTCGAACTACTGGCCTCCACCGAGAGTGCACCCATTGCGGCCATGCAGGATCTTGAGCGCAACCTTTTCGGTGTTCAGTTCCATCCGGAAGTGACTCATACCCTGCAGGGGCAGCGGATTCTTGAGCACTTTGTGCTCTCAATCTGTCAGTGTGAAGCGCTCTGGACGCCGGCGCAGATTGTTGATGATGCCGTCCGCCAGATTCGCGAACAGGTGGGCTCGGAGAAGGTATTGCTGGGGCTTTCCGGTGGCGTCGATTCGTCGGTAACAGCCGCTTTGCTACACAAGGCGATCGGTGATCAGTTGACCTGTGTGTTTGTTGATAACGGCCTTCTGAGACTTCACGAGGGCGATCAGGTGATGGAGATGTTCTCCCGGAATATGGGGCTTAAAGTCATTCGCTCCGATTCCGAAGACCTTTTCCTGTCGAAGCTCAAAGGCGTCAGCGATCCGGAACAGAAGCGCAAGGTGATCGGTAACACGTTCATCGATGTATTCGATGAAGAAGGCAGCCGAATCAAGGACGTGAACTGGCTGGCTCAGGGTACGATCTATCCTGATGTCATCGAATCCGCTGCATCCAAAACCGGCAAGGCCCACGTTATCAAGTCACACCACAATGTTGGTGGCTTGCCTGATACCATGAAGATGAAACTGGTTGAGCCGCTGCGCGAACTGTTCAAGGATGAGGTGCGTCGCATCGGTCTTGAACTGGGTCTGCCGTACGATATGCTCTACCGCCATCCGTTCCCGGGGCCGGGGCTAGGTGTGCGTATTCTGGGTGAAGTGAAGAAGGAATATGCCGAAATCCTGCGTCGCGCTGACGCGATTTTCCTTGAAGAGCTGCATCGCGCTGACTACTACCACAAAGTCAGCCAGGCCTTCGCTGTCTTCCTGCCGGTAAAATCCGTCGGCGTGGTCGGCGATGCCCGTCGCTACGAGTACGTGATTGCGGTGCGCGCGGTCGAGACTGTCGATTTCATGACTGCTCGCTGGGCCCGCCTGCCATATGAGCTGCTGGAAACGGTTTCGAACCGGATTATCAATGAAATTTCCGGCGTTTCACGAGTAACCTATGATATCTCCTCGAAGCCGCCCGCAACTATTGAGTGGGAATAGGCTGAGCATCAGGCTCTGACGTGATCCCGAGGGTTTCAACGTGATCGAAAGGCCCGGTTCAGCCCGTTTTGTGCTGAGCCGGGCTTTTTTGCAGTGCACAGGTGAAAAAGGTTCACAGCGCTTTGGCTATGATTGAGTTAGGGAGTCCGGTTGTGACCAGAGCGAATGATCAGCATTTAAACAATATGACCGAAGACAAACGCTGGATGGCGCGCGCGCTCTCACTCTCGACACAGGCGGCGGCTGCCGGCGAGGTGCCTGTGGGTGCCGTCGTCGTATTGGACGGCAAGGAAATCGGTACCGGGTTCAATGCGCCCATATCCGGTTGTGACCCGACCGCTCACGCTGAAGTGAGGGCATTGCGGGACGCGGCAGCACGCATCGGAAACTATCGCCTTCCCGGCGCGACGCTATACGTCACAATCGAGCCCTGCACGATGTGCGCCGGTGCGCTCATACACAGCCGGATTTCACGGCTGGTTTATGGCGCAACTGAGCCCAAGGCCGGCGCTATTGAATCCTCGGCCCGATTACTTGAAAGTGATGCCATGAACTGGCGTATTTCAGTGACTGCGGGCGTGTTGGCCGAGCAGTGCAGTGAGGCGATTTCGTCTTTTTTCGCGGCGCGTCGTGCCGAGATTCGTCAGCGCAAGACGGAATCGAGCCGTTAGTTTCTGACAGGTTTTAAGCAAATAAGCAGTCGGGATGCAGTCGCCAATGCAGCGGCTTCATCGACAGACAACCCATTCTGGTGCCTTCAGATAAAGGGAATGTTATGAAAGTTCTGGTTACCGGCGGAGCCGGCTATATTGGCAGTCATGTGGTACGTCAGCTTGGCGCAGCGGGGCATGACGTAGTGGTTTACGATAACTTGTCCACCGGCTATCGCTGGGCTGTTACCTGCGGTGAGCTCGTTGAAGGCGATCTGGCGGATGAAGCTGCACTTGATGCGGTGTTCAAAGCGCACAATTTTGAGGCAGTTTTACACTTCGCTGCGAACATTGTGGTGCCGGAATCTGTTGAAAATCCTTTGAAGTACTACAGCAACAACACCCGCAATACGCTTAATCTGCTCAAGGCAATTGATCACCATAAAGTGCCGTACATGGTCTTCTCGTCCACTGCTGCGGTCTATGGCATGCCTGAAGAAACGGTGCTGACCGAAGATATGCCGCTCGCGCCGATTAATCCTTACGGCGCATCAAAGATGATGAGCGAGCGGATGATTATGGATTTGGCGGCGTCTTCGTCGTCTCTGAACTATGTGATCCTGCGTTATTTCAACGTGGCGGGGGCAAACCCTGCAGGCTTGCTCGGTCAGGCAACGCCTGAGGCTACGCATCTTATTAAAGTGGCGTGTGAGTGTGCGACAGGCTCGCGCAGAGGAATGCAGATTTTCGGCACCGAGTTCGATACCCGTGACGGCACCTGTATACGCGATTACATTCACGTCGAGGATCTTGCCAAAGCGCATGTTATGGCACTGGACTACATGAAGAAGGAAGGCCAGTCCCAGCTTATGAACTGCGGTTACGGCAGCGGTTTCACCGTTAAGGAAGTGATTGATGTGGTGAAGCGCTTGTCTGGTGTGGATTTTCCGGTCGAAGAAGTCGGCCCGCGGGCAGGGGACCCGGTGGCATTGATGGCGGATAATTCCAAAATTACCAGGGTGCTGGGATGGCAGCCTGATTACGCCGATCTGGACACGATTGTTGGCACAGCATTGGCTTGGGAAAAAGTGTGGACGGATCGTAAGGCACAATGAACGAAAGTTTAACAAGTTTCGGTTAAATTACCGCCTTTGAATTTAACCACTCAAATTTAATTGTCTAACTCAGGACGAGCAGATGAAGATCACCATTTTTGGAACCGGGTACGTAGGGTTGGTTACAGGCGCCTGTCTGGCAGATGTAGGGCACGATGTGCTGTGCATGGATGTTGACCCTGTAAAAATCGAGAAACTGACCAGCGGTGTCATTCCGATTTATGAACCGGGGCTGGAATCCATCGTTACCCATAACGTCGATGCCGGTCGCCTCAAGTTCACGACCGATACCGAGGTGGCGGTCAAGCACGCCGATATCCAGTTTATCGCGGTGGGCACCCCCCCTGACGAAGATGGCTCCGCGGATTTGCAGTATGTCACGGCTGTCGCCCGCTCGATCGGCCAGTACATGGACAGCTACAAGGTTGTGATCGACAAATCGACCGTACCGGTCGGCACTGGAGACAAGGTAAAAGCGGCGGTACGTGCAGAACTGGATCGCCGTGGCCTGGAGCTGGAATTTGATGTGGCGTCCAACCCCGAGTTTCTGAAAGAAGGCGCTGCGGTAACCGACTTCATGAAGCCGGATCGTATTGTCGTGGGGACTGACAGCGATCGCGCAGCTGATATGCTGCGGGAAGTCTACTATCCGTTTAACCGGAACCACGACCGGATGATTTTTATGGATCTGCGGTCCGCCGAGCTGACCAAGTATGCGGCGAACGCGATGCTGGCTACCAAAATCAGCTTTATGAACGAGATGGCCAACCTTTCGGAGCGACTGGGGGCTGATATCGAGGCCGTACGTCGCGGTATTGGTTCTGACCCGCGGATCGGCTACCACTTTATCTATCCCGGCTGTGGCTACGGTGGATCCTGCTTCCCCAAAGATGTGACGGCTCTGGCGCGAACAGCGCGGGATTGCGATTACAACGCTCAGCTACTGAATGCAGTTGAAGGCGTCAACCAGGCGCAAAAGCAGGTGCTGTTCGACAAGGTCAGCCATTATTTCCAGGGCGACGTAGCGGGCAAGACCATTGCGATCTGGGGCCTGGCATTCAAGCCGAATACCGACGATATGCGTGAAGCCTCCGCGCGGACGCTGATGGAAGCGCTATGGAAAGCCGGCGCCAAGGTGCAGGCCTTTGATCCTGAAGCGATGAACGAAACCCAGAGGATCTACGGCGATGAGCCCGGACTTCAGTTGTGCGGCACCAAAGAGCAGGCACTCAAAGGTGCGGATGCGCTGGTGATCTGCACCGAGTGGAAAGAGTTCCGCTCGCCGGACTTCGGCATGATTGCGCAGTCGCTGAATTATCCCGTCATATTTGATGGGCGTAACCTCTATACCTCTGAAATGCTGGAGCGCCACAAGCTGACCTATTACGCCATTGGTCGTGGTCAGAATCAGTTTTCTGCTGTTGGGAGCTGATTGAAATGGCCGGGGAAGGGTTCGCGTTACATCATAAGCTGGCAGACGACACGCTTCTGTTAGCATCCAGTGAGCTTAGCGAACTGCGGTTGATGAACGATGCGCACTATCCCTGGCTTTTGCTGGTGCCGCGACGCGCGGGAGTGCGGGAGATATATGAGCTATCTCCCGCTGACCAGCAGGGCCTGTTGCACGAATCCAGCGCTATAGGCGAGGCGCTGATGATGGCATTCTCCGGACAAAAGCTTAATGTGGCGGCTCTGGGTAATATGGTGCCGCAACTACACCTGCACCATGTTGTACGTTTTGAAGGCGATGCGGCCTGGCCCAGACCGGTCTGGGGCGTGGTACCGGCAGAGCCGTATTCAGAGTCGGCTCTGGCAAGCATGAAAGAGAGGCTGGTGCCGGTGGTGTCAGCGTATCAATCGGCTTTGCTGGATTAATCCGCGTTATCGTTTATTCGGTTTTTTTATGGGAAGCGGCTGCCATTGCCTGCGACCCAGCCAGTACCATTCGCAACTCGGCTTTGAGTCGTTCCTTGAGTTCTTCTTTTTCCCGGGGTGTCGCGTCCAGCGCCTCCGCTCCCTGATTAAAGACCAGCGTCACCATCGCTTCTGCAACCAGTCGACCGCTGGATAGCGGCTTTTTCTGCTCTTCGGCGAACCGCCGCAGATCGTCGGCGAGTTCGGTCGCAAAATGATCGATTTCCGCCTGTATCGCGGTACGAAAGGTTTTGGATACGCCCGTTTTTTCCCGCAGCATCAGCCGAAACAGATTGGCGTTGTTGCTCAGGTATTCCATGAAGGTGTCGACTGATGTGCTGATAACGCCGCCATCGCGGGCAATTCGCTTGCGGGCCTGGCGCATCAGCTGGCGGAGCGCGACGCCACCTTCGTCAACCAGCGCCAGCCCCAGTTCATCAAGATCAGAGAAATGCCGATAAAACGACGTGGGGGCAATGCCGGCCTCCCGGGCGACTTCGCGCAAGCTCAAACTGCCGAAGCCGCGATCAGCGCTGAGCTGTCGCAGGGCGGCATCCATCAGGGAGCGGCGTGTTTTTAATTTTTGTTCTGCGCGAGTGGGCACTTTTATCTCCAGCAACGAGGATACGGCGAGCACATGTTACCGTCAGTGGGCGGGGGCGTCATCCTTCAGCTGATAGCGGTTTGCCGGATTCATTTTGCCTGCGTGCAAAAAAACACAAAGGATTAAGAGAAATGCACAGTTGTGCTGCCTGATTTTGGCGCGGGTTATGTTTATAATGTGCCGCTTTTAACGGATGCGGTTCCGGTTCTTCGGGCCTGGCAGTATTCCGATGATGTGATCAGTGCTCCAGAACAGGCGGCAGGGTGATTTCCCGAGCCTGTGCGAGTGAGCTTGCTGGTATTGGTTATATTATGGGGAGTTTGGTCATGCCAATTTATGAATACGTCTGTGACGCGTGCGGTTTTGAGAAAGACGTGATCCACAAGATGAGCGATCCTGCGCTGAAACACTGTCCGTCCTGCGAGACCGACAAGTTCCGTAAGCGTATTTCGGCCGGCGGGTTTCGGCTGTCAGGTACGGGTTGGTATGAAACCGATTTTAAAACCGGCGCAAAAAAGAATCTCGCTGACAGTGGCAACGCCGCTTCGGCAAACAGTACAACGGGAAAAGCTGGGCCGACTGCCGGCTGAGCTCACACCAACAAACGCACACTGATTAACGGGAAAGGGTATGCGCAGTCACTATTGCGGTGGAATCAACGAATCACACATCGATCAGGACGTCACCCTCTGCGGCTGGGTCCATCGTCGCCGTGACCACGGCGGGGTTATCTTTCTGGACCTGCGTGATCGTGATGGCATGTCCCAGATTGTGGTGGATCCGGATACAGAAGACAGCTTCGCGCTTGCAGAAAAAGTGCGTAGCGAGTTTGTTCTCCAGATCAAAGGGCGCGTCCGTCGTCGTCCGGCTGGCACCGAAAACGCCAACATGCCGACAGGCCAGGTTGAAGTCCTGTGTAAGTCGCTGACCATCCTCAATGCAGCGGCAACTCCGCCGTTCCCGCTGGATGAGCACTCAGATGTGGGCGAAGACGTGCGACTCCGTTATCGCTACATTGACCTGCGTCGTCCAGAGATGCTGAATCGTTTGCGTTTCCGCTCGAAAGTGACGAGTTATATCCGTAACTTCCTCGACCGCCATGATTTCATGGACGTTGAAACGCCGATCCTCACCCGTGCGACACCGGAAGGTGCACGGGATTATCTGGTGCCAAGCCGGACCCAGGAAGGCTCTTTCTTCGCATTGCCGCAGTCGCCACAACTGTTCAAGCAGCTGTTGATGGTGTCCGGTGTTGATCGTTACTACCAGATTGCCAAGTGTTTCCGGGACGAGGATCTGCGTGCGGATCGCCAGCCTGAATTCACCCAGATTGATATTGAGTCTTCATTTATTGATGAAGAGGGCCTGATGGGCATTACCGAAAGCATGATCCGCGAACTGTTCGCCGATCAGCTTGACGTAAAACTACCGGAATTCCCGCGTATGCCTTACTCCGAGGCGATGCAGCGTTACGGCAGTGACAAGCCGGATCTGCGTATTCCTCTGGAACTGATTGACGTTGCTGATCTTGTTGAATCCGTCGATTTCAAGGTGTTCTCGGGCCCAGCGAAGGATCCAAAAGGTCGCGTCGCCGCATTGCGTGTGCCCAAGGGTGGTGAGCTGAGCCGCAAGCAGATTGATGAGTACACCAAGTTTGTTGGTATCTACGGTGCCAAGGGGCTGGCTTACATCAAAGTGAACGATCTGTCTCAGGGTGTCGCCGGTCTGCAGTCGCCGATCGTCAAGTTCCTCGGCGACGATATTGCGCTGGCGATGATGGAGCGCGTTGGAGCTGAAGATGGCGATATCGTGTTCTTTGGTGCCGACAAGACAACTGTTGTAAATGAGGCTTTGGGAGCGCTGCGAGTCAAGCTCGGCCACGATCTGGATATGCTGACTTGTGAATGGTCACCGCTTTGGGTTGTCGACTTCCCGATGTTCGAAGAAGACAGCAGCGGCAATCTGACCGCTATTCACCATCCGTTCACTGCGCCATCCTGCTCGCCGGAAGAGTTGGCAGCAAACCCGGCAACGGCACTTTCCCGTGCTTACGATATGGTGTTGAACGGTACCGAGTTGGGTGGTGGTTCGATTCGTATTCATAACGAAGATATGCAGCAGGCGGTTTTCCGAATTCTGGGTATCGATGAAACTGAAGCGCGCGCCAAATTTGGCTTCCTGCTGGACGCACTCAAGTTTGGTTGCCCGCCACATGGTGGTCTGGCATTCGGTCTTGATCGGTTGATCATGCTGATGACCGGCGCCACGTCGATTCGTGACGTGATTGCATTCCCCAAAACACAGAGCGCGACCTGTCTGCTGACTCAGGCCCCAGGCCAGGTGGACGAGCGTCAGTTGAAGGATTTGCATATTCGCTTGCGCAAGGCGCCTGCGGTGAAGGGCGCAAATCCGGAAGCGGAGAAAAAGGAAGACTGATTTTTAATCAGAGATTCCTTAGGTCGCAGTATCCATTCCCGTCAGTGCCTATGGCCTGACGGGAATGGTCGTTTTGAGGGTGGAAAAAGTCATGGCAGATCAAAGTGAGCGGGCCAATACAAGATATCGCAACGGCCTTTCCAGCGTGCGCTGGATAGCGAGTTGGTGCACTATGGCAGGCTTGTTCCACAAAGGGTTGCGCTAGTGCCTATTATTCTGGGCGTTGATCCGGGATCACGTATTACCGGCTACGGTGTGATCCGGAGCGATGGCCGTCTTACCGAGTATGTCGACAGTGGTTGCATTCGCATGGGCGAAAAGCCAATGGCGGAGCGTCTGCAGATCATCTACCAGAGTCTCGTAACCCTGATTGAGCAATTCCGGCCGGAGGAATTTGCAATCGAACAGGTCTTTATGGCCCGCAACCCGGATTCGGCGCTCAAGCTGGGGCAGGCGAGAGGTGTGGCGATAGTCGCAGCAGCCAACAGCAGCCTGCCGGTGCATGAATACTCGGCCCGACAGGTCAAACAGGCGGTGGTTGGCACAGGCGGCGCTGACAAGGTACAGGTTCAGCATATGGTGCAAAGCATCCTCTCATTAAGTCGAAAGCCCCAGGCTGATGCTGCCGACGCACTCGCGATTGCCTTGTGTCACGCCACCATGAGCCAGAGTATCGCGCGTATTGCCTCCGGCAGTCGCATGCGGGGCGGCCGTCTGCGCTGACTAGCAGGGGCGAAATTAACAATAACGCAATGCTGCTGAGCGGCATTGTCATAACCTTTTGGGAGTCGTGGTTTTGATAGGGCAGATACGGGGTCGTCTCATTGAAAAGCAGCCAGGCCATGTTGTCGTTGACTGCAATGGATTGGGTTACGAAATCGACATTCCCTACACTACCTTCTTCAACCTGCCTGACGCCGGCCAGGAAACGCTCCTGTATACCCATTTTTCAGTGCGTGAAGATGCCCAGAGCCTGTTTGGTTTTTCGGCGAGGCTCGAGCGCGACCTGTTTCGTTTGCTGATAAAGGTAAACGGTGTCGGTCCCAAGCTGGCGCTGGCTATTTTGTCCGCTCTGGATACCCAGCAATTTGTGCGCTGCGTCGATAATCGTGACGTGAATGCGCTCGTCAAAGTGCCCGGAGTAGGTAAAAAGACGGCTGAAAGGCTGCTGATTGAAATGGGGGACCGGCTTGGTCAGCTTGAGGGAATGCCGTCAATCGATGGGGGCGCTCAGAGTCATGTTACGACACCCGGTTCGGTTCCACCGGGGCATGATCCGCTTGACGAAGCGGAGGCGGCGCTGATTGCTCTCGGATACAAGCCCCAAGAGGCGGCCAAGGCGGTTTCCCGTGTCGCTAAAGACGGCATGAGCTCCACTGAAATTATCAGGCTTGCATTGAAAAGCATGATCCCCGCCGGTTGATCTTCACCGCCTAAGCCCATGTCCCAAAAGGGCGGGTTTGAACCTGCCTATCATTAATGTCTTAATGGAATCTGTCCAGAGCGTAACGTGACAGTGGGCATTGCGTTTGTAAAATGAACGTCAATTGAGTCCGAACGCGTCGCAACGGAGTACAGATTGATAAACAACAGGATCTCCGCGAACCCATATCATGATTGAATCTGACCGCCTGATTTCGCCGCAGACCAGCGGGTATGAAGATGTACAGGATCGTGCCATTCGCCCGACGCTGCTCAGTGAGTATGTGGGTCAGCCAACAGTTCGCGAGCAAATGGAGATTTTCATCTCTGCCGCTCGCGGCCGGAACGAAGCGCTTGATCATGTGCTTATCTTCGGTCCTCCCGGGCTTGGCAAAACCACGCTTGCCAATATCGTTGCCAATGAAATGGGCGTTGCGATCAAAACGACCTCAGGGCCGGTACTGGAAAAGGCGGGCGATCTGGCTGCCATGCTCACCAATCTGGAAGAGGGTGATGTCCTTTTCATAGACGAAATCCACCGCCTGAATGCCGTCGTTGAGGAAGTGCTCTATCCGGCGATGGAGGACTACCAGCTCGATATCATGATTGGAGACGGTCCGGCAGCGCGCTCTATCAAGCTTGATTTGCCACCGTTTACTCTGGTTGGCGCAACGACACGAGCAGGCCTCTTAACGTCGCCGCTAAGGGATCGTTTCGGGATTGTTCAGCGCCTGGAGTTCTATAACACCAAGGACCTTACCCACATCGTCCAGCGCTCGGCAAAACTGCTGTCTGTTCAACTGCACGAGGGGGGCGCTGTCGAAATTGCGCGTCGCTCGCGGGGCACGCCTCGAATTGCGAACCGCTTGCTTCGCCGCGTGCGAGATTACGCAGAGGTGAAGGCGGATGGTGTGATTACTGCTGAAGTAGCCGATCAGGCGCTGAATATGTTGAAAGTAGATAATCAGGGTTTTGATCATATGGATCGGCGGTTGTTGTTGGCGCTGATAGAGAAGTTCGGTGGCGGCCCTGTCGGCGTCGAAAGTCTTGCTGCAGCGATCAGTGAAGAGCGAGGCACAATTGAAGATGTGATCGAGCCTTTCCTGATCCAGCAGGGGTATATGATCCGTACACCGCGTGGGCGCATGGTGACCTCTCACGCTTATCTCCACTTCGGCGTGACTCCGCCTGAATCCGGGGGGGATGCGTAATGGGCATCGAGATGGAGAGTATCTTCAGATTGCCGATGCGGGTTTATATCGAAGACACAGACGCCGGCGGCATCGTGTTTCATGCCAAGTACCTGCACTTTATGGAAAGGGCCCGCACTGAATGGGTGCGATCACGGGGTGTGGCGCTGCGTAGCGGTCTGGAAGAAAACATCAGTTACGTGGTCCAGAAGCTGGGGATTCACTATCGAAAAGCCGGCAAACTGGATGACCAATTGTTGGTCACCGCGGAGCTGACCGCTATTGGCCGGGTGTGGATGACATTTCGTCAGGAGGTTATCCGCCAGTCAGACAACGAATTACTGGCCAGCGCCGATGTAAAAGTGGCATGCGTTGCGCTTGATACCGGTCGTCCGAGAGCGTTGCCGCAAGCCATGACCGCTTTGGCAGCAACAGAACAGAACAATCATTGATTGAGCATTGAATAAAAACGGGCCGGTTGGTTGCCCTCAATACATAGATCAGGAGTGAAACGTGGAGTCACAACTGTCGGTTTGGAGTCTCATTGCTAACGCCAGTCTATTGGTGCAGCTGGTTATGCTGTTGCTGGTGTCGGCATCGGTGATGTCCTGGGGGCTGATTTTTCAGCGTTTGCAGGTCTTCAAAAAAGCACGGAAGTCCCAGTTGGCATTCGAGGAGCAATTCTGGTCGGGGATGGATCTGGGCCAGCTTTATCGCGATGTGACCAGCAATCCAACTCCCCATAGCGGGATGGAATCGGTATTTCGTGCCGGCTTCCGTGAGTTTTCCCGTTTGCGTCAGCAAAGTCAGGATGCGGATGCGGTCATGGAAGGTTCCCAGCGGGCAATGCGGGTTGCGCTGTCTCGTGAGCAGGAGCGACTGGAAGCCCATCTTCCGTTTCTCGCGACTGTTGGGTCCACCAGTCCCTATGTCGGCCTGTTTGGCACTGTCTGGGGCATCATGAACTCTTTCCGTGGCCTGGCACAGGTTCAGCAAGCTACCCTGGCAACCGTTGCTCCGGGGATCTCGGAAGCACTGATTGCAACTGCTATGGGTCTTTTTGCGGCGATACCGGCTGTTATTGCGTACAACCGTTTCGCGGCACGTTCAGACGCCCTGCTGAAAAACTATGAAACCTTTGCCGAAGAGTTTTCCAGCATCCTGCATCGCAGGGTCCACACTGGCGAAAAAGGGCGCGCAGCCTGATCGGCTGACGGAGGTGTTATGAAAGGTATGGGAATATCGCAGCATCCGCGCCGCAAGCCGATGGCTGATATCAACGTGGTGCCCTATATCGACGTCATGCTGGTACTGCTGATTATCTTTATGGTCACAGCGCCGATGATGACACAGGGCGTCAAGGTCGATCTGCCTGAAACAACATCGGATCCGATTGCGGCCCAAAAGAACGTCGAGCCGATCATTGTATCGGTGGACTCCAATGGCGCGTACTACATGGAAGTCGGTGAAAAGGACTCAAAGCCGTTGCCGCTGGCAAAATTGAGCGAGCAGATCGGCAAAGTGCTGTCGACCCGAACCCAACGTGACGTGCTTGTGCGTGGGGATTCGAACGTCGATTACGGAACAGTGGTGCGCCTGATGGCAACATTGCAGGCCGCTGGTGCTTCAAGTGTGGGTTTGATTACCGAGGAGCCTCAGGGTTAATCGCTTGTGACGGATAACATACGCGAGTCCAACAGTAACGAGGTCCGGCCCCCCTGGCGCAAGCCAGTTGTGTTGTCGGCGCTGCTTCATGCCGCCATCTTTTTCTTCGCACTGGTGGGATGGAGCTGGTCCAATCCGACTCACGAGCCGCCGCCGAGAAGTATATCGGCCCGTCTGATCATGCCGGAAAAAACGCAACCTGAGCCGGCAGTGAAGCCCAAGCCTGAGCCGGAAAAGGCGCAACCGGAAAAAAAGCCGGACGAAGAGAAACAGAAGGAGCTTGAGCGGCAAGAGCAGGAGCGCAAAGCCGCTGAGGCGGAACAGAAACGCGAAGAAGAGCGTAAAAAGGCGCTTGTTCGCGAGAAAGAGAAAAAGGCGGAAGCTGAAGCAAAAGCCAAAGAGGCGGCCAAAATAAAGGCCGAGGCAGAAGCTGCGGCTGCAGCGAAGCGAAAAGCCGAAAAAGAGAAAGCAGCAGCCGAAGAGAAACGCAAAGCTGAAGAGCGGCGCAAGGCTGAAGAGCAGCGTAAAGCGGAAGAAAAAAGGAAAGCGGAAGAAAAGAGGCAGGCTGAAGAGAAGCGTAAACAGGAAGAGGCTGAACGTAAACGAAAAGAGCAGGAAGAAGCCAAGCGTCGTGAGCAGGAGCGCAAGAAGCGGGAAGAGCAGCTAGCAGCCCTGGCCTCACAATCAAAACAGGATCAGGCGTTGGCGGACCAGCGAAGAGCTGAGCAGGCCGCGGCATCAAAAGCGCGGGATGCGCGGATGCAGTCAGAGAGTGAAAAATACGAAGGGCTGATCCGGGACAAGGTCGGGGCAAACTGGTTCATACCGTCCTCTGCTCAGCCGGGGTTGGTTGCGACCCTGGAAATCACGCTTCTACCGACGGGTGAGCTGGTATCGGTGAAAGTGACCACGAGCAGTGGCAACAGTGCGTTTGATAACTCTGCACTGAGTGCGGTGAGGGGGATCAGCCGGTTCCCGGTGCCGGATGACGCGGATGTGTTCAATCGGTATTTTCGAACCTTCTCGCTTCAGTTCGATCCCAAGACGCTTAAATAACATCGGGCATGATGCACGGTGTACTTGTTGACGACAGTATTCGATCAGCTTGAAACGGACTACAACGGACTAAAACAAGGTGCCAACAATGATGCGTGCTTTTTTGACCCTGGTATTGGCGGGTGTCCTGGCCATGCCCGCACAGGCCGAACTACTGATTCGAATCACTGAAGGGGCAGATAATGCGCTTCCGGTGGCCGTCGTACCCTTTGGTGAATCCGGCGGCATCAGTGGGGATGAAGACATCGCCCAGATCGTGCGTGATGACCTGGCCATGAGTGGTGAGTTTGCGCCGCTGGCAACGGATAAGATGCTGAGTCTGCCTTCGAAGGGAGATGATGTTTATTACCGGGACTGGCGCTTGCTGGGCCAAAAATACCTGCTGGTAGGGCAGTTGAGTCCGGCGAACGGCGGAAAGGACGTTAAAGCGCAGTTCGAGCTGTTTGATGTTAATCAGGAAAAGCGCATCCTGGGCGCAACTGCCACGGTGTCGGCGAAAAATCTTCGCACTCTGGGGCACCACATCAGCGATCGGGTATACGAAGCCATCACCGGCACCAAAGGCATCTTCTCGACTCGTATTGCCTATATCACGCTGGATATGGAAGACGGCAAGCGCATCTACCGTCTGAACGTCAGTGATGTGGACGGTAAGCGATCGCAAGTGCGCCTGAAGACCGACGAACCGATTCTTTCGCCAGCCTGGGCACCGGATGGCAAGAGACTGGCTTATGTCTCTTTCGAGACAGGGCGCCCAGCAATCTATATTCACGAGCTGTCGACAGGCAAACGCAACAAGATCGCCCAGTTTCCGGGGCTCAACTCTGCGCCAGCATTCTCGCCAGATGGAAAGTCGCTGTTGCTGACGCTCTCGCGGGACGGCAACGCGGAAATCTACAAAATGGATATCGCCAGCCGCAAGCTGACGCGAATGACAGATCACTGGGCTATCGATACTGAGCCAAGCTGGGCGCCTGACGGCGAGAGCTTCGTGTTCACATCTGATCGTTCTGGTGGGCCACAGGTATATCGAATGGATGCAAATGGCGGCGACCTCAAGCGACTGACCTTTGGCAGCCGTTACAATGCCCGTCCGCGTTACAGCGCTGATGGCAAAAACATCTTCTATGTTCATCAGCGCGATTCAGCGTTTCATATCGCGCGGATGAACGTCGATTCCGGTGATGAGTCAATCCTCACCCGGACCCAACTGGACGAGTCACCCAGCGTGGCTCCCAATGGGCGTCTTTTGATTTACGCGACCCAGCAAGGAAGCAATAGCGTGCTGGCAGTCGTTTCAGCCGATGGGGGTTCCACCTACACGTTGCCGTCACGTTTCGGCGATGTGCGGGAGCCTGCATGGTCGCCCTTTGTCAATTGACGTAAAACCTGTAACTCTAAGCGCTTGAAATATTTGTAAGTCACTATTTGTAAGTCACTACATAACCAAGGAAATTAAAATGACTCGTACCTTTCCAAAACTTATTGCACTGATGTTTGCTCTGGGCGTTATGGCAGGTTGTAGTTCAACGGGTGAAACTCAGGAAGAAGGCGCCTACGGCTCTGATGTCTCTGCAGTCGATCAGGAAGGCGGCAGTGAAGTATACGGTGGCGACGGATCCAGCGGCGTATCGTCTTCAGACATGACAGCTGAAGAGCGCGCTCAGGAATCGGCTCAGGCTGAAGCAGCCGCCATGCGTAAAATCACAACGTTCTACTTCGATTTCGATACCTCTGAAATCAAGTCAGAATCACGTGACGTGCTGGTTGCACACGCCAAGTTCCTGTCAGAAAACCCTAACCGTTCCATTCGTTTGGAAGGTCATGGTGACGAGCGCGGTACCAAGGAATATAACCTTGCGCTGGGCGAGCGTCGTGCCAAAGCTGTTGAGCGTTTCCTGATCGTTAATGGCGCGTCGCGCGACCAGATCGAAACCATCAGTTACGGTGAAGAAAAGCCTGCGGTAATGGGTCAGGGCGAAAGCGTCTGGGCACAGAACCGTCGTGTAGAATTGATCTACCAATAAGATGTGAGGCCCCATGAGACAGATCCTCATGGCGACTGTGGCGCTATCGCTTTGCGGTAGCGCCCTGGCGCAATCAACTGTACCTGCATACCAGAACGCCGGCTCTCAGGCCAGAACGCAGTCCGCTTCGGGCCAGGGCAATGCCGAGTTGTTTTTCATGATTGAGCAACTGCAACAGGAAGTTCGCAAGCTCAATGGTGTAGTCGAAGAGCAAAAGCACAAGCTGGATCGACTGACCCGACAATCGAAAGAACGCTACATCGACCTGGATCAGCGTATTCTGGAGCTTTCCCGCAACCAGCCGGCGACTGACAGTTCTGGCGCATCTGCGAGTGGAGCTGCTGCCGAGCCGTCAAAGTCGGGCGGTTCAAAAGGCACCACCAAAATTCGCGAATATCGTGCACCTTCAGACAAAGAAAGGGCTGCATATGATGAAATCCAGACCCTGATTCGCGAGAAAAAGGACTATGATGGCGCGATCGATCGAATTTACAGCTTTATTTCCGAGTATCCGGAAGGCGACCTGACAGTTAATGCCTATTACTGGCTGGGTGAGGTCTACCTGGTGAAGCCTCAACTGGAGCAGGCTAAACAGGCATTTTCCATTGTGGCATCCCGGTTCGGTGATCATCGTAAAGCGCCTGACGCGCTCTACAAGCTGGGTGTGACGGAAGATCGACTCGGCGATAAGGCGGCTGCCCGCAAAACGCTGGAGTCCGTGTCTGAGCGCTACGGCGACAGTAACGCTTCTAAGCTGGCAAGTGAGTACCTGACAAAGCTCTGATTCAGTTTTCGATAGTGCGGATTTTGGTCAATAGACCGGTGTTTTGGTTGAATCGTGATCAATGCTGAATTGATTCGACTTTTGCCTTTAAAAAGGGCTTGCCAAGCCTCAAAAAATCCGTACCATATGCGCCTCGTTTGGGTCGTTAGCTCAGTTGGTAGAGCAGTTGGCTTTTAACCAATTGGTCGATGGTTCGAATCCATCACGACCCACCACCGAACGAAAACAGAGCAGGATATGTTGATTCTGGTCTGATACGGCGAAAGCCGGCGACAGCATTGGGTCGTTAGCTCAGTTGGTAGAGCAGTTGGCTTTTAACCAATTGGTCGATGGTTCGAATCCATCACGACCCACCAAATATGCCATCCGTCGCGGTGGTCGGAACTGCACTCAGTGGCAGTTCTGCAGTAAAGGGAGCCAGCAGGCTCCCTTTTTTGTTTCTGGCGATTTTATAGGGTGTGGTCGCATGTATATGCGCCGCACCCGAATGGCGATTTGATAGGGGTTGGCGGTCTGTACAGGTCTTATCAACAGCCGCGACTCTCGTTATTGTGGCTGCGCTGAGGGCGAAATCAGTATCCTTGGGGTGGTAAAATCCTGTCATCGCCCTTATAACGCGTTATATAAGCTATAGGTCAGTTGTCGGTCGCCATGCCTTTATGCGGCTCGATGCGGGTAGTGACCTGATATCCGGGAGAGATGAAACCTCATGACCAAGGCTCAAGACAGAATTCTGGTACAGGAACATCTGGCTCACGAGTCGGAACCGCGCGCACTGAGCGGTGACGAACGCGATCATCTGGAAGCCCAGATCAAGCAGGAGCTCAAGGCGCGCGATGCCGTGCTGGTAGCGCATTACTATACCGATCCGGAGATTCAGCGCCTGGCTGAAGAAACCGGCGGCTGCGTGGCTGACTCGCTTGAAATGGCCCGATTCAGTAATCAGCACCCGGCGACTACCGTGGTAGTTGCCGGCGTCCAGTTTATGGGCGAAACCGCAAAAATACTCAATCCTGAAAAAACCGTCCTGATGCCAACGCTGGAAGCGACCTGTTCGCTCGACATTGGCTGCCCGCCAGACGAGTTTGCCGCCTTTTGTGATGCGCATCCGGATCGCACTGTCGTGGTCTATGCCAACACCTCAGCGGCAGTCAAGGCGCGGGCTGACTGGGTTGTGACATCCAGCTGCGCGCAAGCCATTGTTGAGCATCTGGATGCGCAGGGTGAGAAAATTCTCTGGGCGCCGGATAAGCACCTCGGGCGCTACATCGAGAAAACCACCGGTGCCGACATGCTGCTCTGGGATGGGTCCTGCATCGTTCACGAAGAGTTCAAGTCCCGTGGCGTCGAAGACCTGAAAGCACTTTATCCGGATGCGGCGGTACTGGTTCACCCCGAGTCACCTGAGTCGGTCGTGGATGTTGCGGATGTCGTGGGATCAACTTCCCAGTTGATTCACGCTGTCCAGACCATGCCCAATCAGCATTTTATTGTGGCGACCGACAACGGCATCTTCTACAAAATGCAGCAGCTTGCGCCGAACAAGACGCTGATCGAAGCACCAACGGCAGGCAGTGGTGCAACCTGTCGCAGCTGCGCTCATTGTCCCTGGATGGCGATGAATGGCCTGGAGAATCTGTTGCAGGTACTGCAGAAGGGTGATCAGGAGATTCTGGTTACGCCTGAACTGCGGGAACTGGCGCTTAAGCCGCTGCGCAGAATGCTGGATTTCACCGCAAACATGAACCTCAAGGCCGCCGGCAACGCCTGACCTTCTCTTCAGCGCCCTTCACCGGCGGATGTTTGAGTGGGCTCAGGTCTTCGCGTGTGAAGGGGGTTATTGTTGTCGCTGCTGCTCCAGAGCTTTGGTTACCTGCGTGAGCCGCTGGGTCACGATCTCCCGCACAGGCGTGCCCGGCGGTACCTTGTTCAAGGCTTCTCTGAGTTGCCGTCCTGCAGCTTCAAGATCACCCATCAGAATGTCGTATTCCGCCCGCGCCCGGTGCACGCCGACGATATCCCGTGCGAGACCTTCGGCATCCGAGAGGTTGAGCCACAAGTTAACGTAACTCGGGAAGCGCTGTGTCAGCTGACCGAAAAGCTCGGCGGCCTGCCGGCCATTGCCCGCTTCGTAGTGCGCAGTCGCCAGGGCATAGGTAATCGGATAGTTTCGGGGGTTGCGGCTCAGCGCCTTGCTCATCAGTTCGATGGCCTGATCATACTGCTTACGCTTGGTCAGCACGTCTGCCAGGGTCACCTGATAGGTAATTCGTCCCGGGTTTTCACGCAGCAAGGCTTCGATAATGCTCTGGGCTGCCTCGATTTTACCCGCCTCAAGGTTTGCCACCGCTACGCCATAGCGGATAGCGGCGTCCGGCGTGCCGGAGGTGTTGCTGTCCAGCATCGCCTGCAGGGACTCTGCGGCCTGTTCGGCTGATTGTGCATAGTGAACCTGAAGTCTTGCCCGTACGAGATGATATTCCAGTTCGTCACCATTTTTTCTCACCGGATATTGATTGGCCCGGCTACGGGAGTCAGAGACCCGGCTCTGGGTCAGTGGGTGAGTCGAGAGGTATTCTGGCGGCTGTCCCCCTTGCAGGCGGTTCTGGCGCATCATGATTTCAAACATTTCGGGCATGCCATGAGGGTCCAGGCCCGCGTCCGCCATGATATCAATGCCAACCCGGTCGGCTTCCTGCTCGTTTGACCGGCTGTACTGCAGCATGTTCTGAATGGCGAGCGCTTGAGTGCCCGCGATCGCGGCAATACCAACGTCGGATTTGGTCACAGCGGACAGAATAATGCCCGCCAACATCCCGGCGATGGTCATCGGTGTGCTGGTTTGCTGTTGCTCCAGTCGGCGGGCAAAGTGTCGCTGGCTCAAGTGCGCAAGCTCGTGGGCCAGTACCGACGCAAACTGCTGTTCGGTGTTGGCGTTAAGGAACAGGCCGCCGTTTACTCCGATAATGCCACCGGGAACGGCAAATGCGTTGATCTCCGGGCTATCGATAACAACAAGGCTCAGGTCCCGATTCTGCAGCGGAGCATAGGGCACCAGGCGGTAGACCATACTGCCGAGGTAATCGACGACGAGCGGGTCCTCAATTTGCTGTGTTGATCTGCGCAGCGACTGCATCACCTGTCGCCCGATAGCCGCTTCCTGCTGCTCGGAAATCAGCCCGCCACCGACGCCGCCAAGCGAGGGCAAGTCAGTATCCGCAGCCTGCAGGGGAAGGGCGGTCGCGAGCCCGAAAAGCAGACTTGCCGAAAAGTGCAGAACCCGGGTGATGTATTTCCGCGTTTTCTTACGGTATGGAGAGGCGTGGCGCATAACGGGCCTGATATACTCCTGCGGGCTAAAGAGCCGATGAATTCAAGGCGACAGGCCGGAATTCTCTGATGAAGCCTGATTGCAGTGTAACGCACGCTGGCTCTTTTCGGATGATGACACATTGAAAAGATTGGGTAAAAATTACCGTAATATGAACACAATAACGATCGATACCTGCGGTATGCGCTGCCCCATGCCTCTTTTGAAAACCAAATTGCAGCTCAACGAGATGAAGCCCGGTGATCAGCTTGAGGTCGTGTCAGACGATCCGGGATCAGCCCGGGATATTCCTGCATACCTTAATTTAACAGTGCATGAGCTTGAGCAGGCGGATGAGTCCGAGGGTCTGTTCCGGTTTCTGATACGCTGTGGCGATTCGCACTAAACGGAGTTTGTTGATGGTCAGAATTATTCGGGGCCTTGCCCATAAATACTTTTCGGATGATGAAGCCGTCATTCTTTTCCTGCTTCTCATTCTGGGAACCCTGGGTATTATCTGGCTCGGTCATATGCTGGCGCCGGTTATCGCAGCGATCATCATCGCCTTTATTCTTCAGGGGCTGGTCACCCGGTTGACCCATAGTGGCGTTCCGGAAGGCGCATCGATTATTCTCGTTTTCCTTCTGTTTATTGGCATTCTGGTCGGCTTTATCCTGGGGATGATGCCTTTGCTTTGGGTGCAGCTGACATCGCTTGCGAGCGAAGCGCCCCGCATGTTCGGCATACTGCAGACTTACCTTGAACTGTTGCCGCAAGAATATCCGAATCTTATTTCTATCCAGTCCATTGACAGCGTTTACACCCAGGTTACCGGAGAGGTTGCCAACTTTACGCAGTGGCTGGTGTCTTTCTCGCTCTCGAGTATTCCCGACATCGTTGCGTTGCTGATTTATCTGGTATTGCTGCCGATTCTGGTTTTCTTCTTCCTGAAGGACCGTCGCAAACTGATTGGCGCGCTGGCCGCCACGCTGCCGCAACAACGCCCGATGATGCAGCGCATCTGGCATGAGGTGAATCTTCAATGTGCGAATTATGTCCGTGGTAAGGCTGTGGAGATACTGATTGTCGGCGGGGCAACCTTTATCTGTTTTCGGGTAATGGGGTTGCCATACGCAGCGCTGCTGTCATTGCTGGTCGGGCTGTCAGTTGTTATTCCCTACATTGGCGCAGCGGTTGTTACGGTGCCTGTGGCTATTATCGGGTTGTTTGCGTTTGGCTGGACCAGTCATTACATCTGGCTGATGGTGATTTACGGCATCATCCAGGCGCTCGATGGGAACGTGCTTGTTCCCTTGCTCTTCTCTGAAGTGAACAACCTTCATCCTGTTGTGATCATCATTGCGGTGTTGTTTTTTGGTGGCATCTGGGGGTTGTGGGGCGTTTTCTTTGCGATCCCGCTGGCTACCATGCTGAAAGCGGTTTTTTCAGCGTGGCCAGTACGGCAAGACGCCGAGTTGCCTCGCGTAGAGCAGGGCTAGATTCCGGACCAAGCAAGAGCGCAGTTCGCGCTCTTGCTTGGTGGCAGTTTTACAGTGCGCGTACTGCTTCTAGCACTTCGTCTACGTGACCTTTGACTTTCACGCCCCGCCACTCTTTGCGCAGAATGCCGTCCTTGTCGATGATGAAGGTGCTCCGTTCAACGCCGAGGCTTTCTTTGCCGTACATTTTTTTTAGCTTGATGACGTCAAACAACTTGCAGAGTTCCTCTTCCTTGTCGGAAAGCAGGTCAAAGTTAAACGCCTGCTTGGCTTTGAAGTTCTCGTGAGATTTGATGCCGTCACGAGAGACGCCGAGGATGACAGTGTCTTCTGATTCGAATGCCGCGTGATTGTCTCTGAAGTCCTGACCTTCAGTGGTGCAGCCAGGTGTGCTGTCTTTCGGATAGAAATAAATTACGACGTTTTGTTTGCCCTTGAAGTCGGACAGGCTGATATTTTTATCGCCAGTAGCCGGCAAACTGAATTCAGGTACAGGCTTGTCTAGTGCAACGCTGGACATAGCTAATCCTCTTTGTTGGTTGGGTTTCCGTTAAAAGTCGGTCATGAGGTCATACAGAATGGTTGTTTCGGTTCGCACCCGCAATTACCATTACCGTTTTACCCGAACGGAGTTCTTATGATCACTGGCAGTCTTGTCGCTCTGGTTACCCCGATGCATCCGGACGGGAGTGTCCACTGGACGCAATTGGACACTCTGATTGATTTCCATATCGAGAATGGAACTCACGGCATTGTAGCGGTAGGCACCACAGGTGAATCCTCTACGCTCGATCCGGAAGAGCATTGTGGGGTTATTGAGCATATTATCAAACGGGTCAGTGGTCGTATTTCGGTGATCGCAGGTACCGGCGGTAATTCGACCCGTGAAGCGATTGAGTTGACGACGGCCGCTCACAAGCTGGGTGCCGATGCCGCATTGCTTGTTGTTCCCTATTACAACAAGCCTACGCAGGAAGGGCTGTATCAGCATTTCAAAACCATCGCAGAAGCCGTTCCTATCGACCAGATTCTTTACAATGTGCCGGGCCGCACAGCCTGCGACATGATGAATGAAACCGTTGAACGGTTGGCAGATGTGCCTAATATCATCGGAATCAAGGATGCCACTGGTAATATTCCCCGCGGCGAAGAGTTGATTCGCATGGTTGAGGGTCGGATGGCGGTATATTCAGGTGATGATGCGACCGCAGCGGACCTGATGTTGCTGGGTGGCAAAGGTAACGTGTCGGTCACGGCAAACGTTGCACCGCGCGGTATGGCTGATTTGTGTGAGGCCGCTATTGCTGGTGATCGCGAGCGGGTCGAGGCAATCAATGAAAAGCTGATGCCGCTTCATCGCAAGCTGTTCCTCGAGGCCAACCCCATACCCGTTAAATGGGCCCTAAAGCGCATGGGCCTGATTGGTGAAGGCATACGGCTGCCGCTCACACCGCTTGATGCGCGATTCCACGGGGAAGTAGAAGAAGCGTTGGTTAGCGCCGGCGCTCTTTGATTTTCCGGCAAAAGGCTTTCCAACAACAAGGTATCCAGGGGGCGCTTCGTTCGCCCCGGAGACGTTTGATGGCAGTAAATAAACACCGGGTGCGTTCGGTCTCAGGCGTGCTGATTCTTGGCGTCCTTGCGGGCTGTAGTCTGGTCCATGATCGGTCTGAAGAATATCGCAAGGCACCCACGGGCACGACGGTAAAGGTGCCGGACTTTCAGGATAGCAGCCGTATTCAGCCCACCTACAGTGTGCCTGAAGCAAAGGCTGGTGATGCGGTCTCGACAGGGGAATTCGAAATTCCCAGACCGCCGGATATGACCTCCGAAATCCTCGATCAGAACTATGTTATTGAAGAATTGGGCGGGCAGGCCTGGCTCTTGGTCAACGAGGTTCCGGGTCGCGTTTGGCCTGTTGTATCGTCTTATCTGACAGACCGTGGTCTCGGCGTCGCGCGTGATAATCCTCAGATTGGTCTGATGCAATCGGAAATTGCAGACTACAGCCAGCGTGCGCGCACGTTGCTTGATCTCACGATTGAAGACCCAACTGTTGGCAAGACCATTGTCCAGGCGAGGGTATCGCCTGGTGTCCGTCGCAAAACAACCGAGATTCAGTTCCGGCTTCGTAAGGTGGACTCGACACCGGACGCGATGCTGCAGTGGCCGTCACAGACTTCGGTTATCGATCGGGAAAAGGCCCTGTTGGGAGATCTCGCAGAGTATTTGAAGGAACGCGAGAACACCAAGTCATACTCGCGTGCGGCTCTTAGCATCCCCAGTGCGCCCAAGGTGAAGCTGATTTCGGGTCAAAGCGCTGAGCCTCACATCGAGATGGATCTGTCGCTCGACCGTTCGTGGTCCGAAGTGAATCGTGCGCTGTCAGATGCCGATGTTCCAGTAGTGGATATTGATCGCAGCGCAGGGCAGTTCTACGTCGATTTCCGAACCGAGGAAGAGCTTGAACCAGGTTGGTTCAGCTGGTTCGCTGATCCGCCAAAGCCTGAATACACCTACCTGGTGACGATTCGCCAGCAGGGCAACAGCGTTTGGCTGACCACGCAAACCTCACCGGATTATGATGGCGATGACCGGTCGGCCCGTTTGCTGGCACGACTATTCGAGCACCTGTATTAATTGACAAAGCGCGGGTGGCGCTTTGAGCGTGCCACTTGCCCACCGGAGACGAACAATGGAAAAGCGCGAAGCGCTCTACGCGGGTAAGGCGAAGTCCGTATACCGTACCGATGATCCAAACCGCTTTGTGCTGGTTTTTCGTGACGATACATCGGCGTTTGACGGCGAAAAAATGGAGCAGCTGGCTCGCAAGGGCATGGTGAATAACTGCTTTAACGCATTCATCATGGGCAAGCTGGAAGAGGCCGGAATCCCGACGCATTTTGTTGAGAAGCTCTCGCCGACTGAATCCCTCGTCAAAAAGCTCGATATGAAGCCGGTGGAATGTGTCATCCGGAATTATGCTGCGGGCAGTTTGTGCCGCCGCCTTGGTGTTGAAGAGGGCCAAGCTCTCAACCCGCCAACCTTCGAACTGTTCCTCAAGGATGATGCACTGCATGATCCGATGATCAACGAATCACTTGCCGTCACATTTGGCTGGGCCAGCGCAGATAACCTTGCAACCATGAAATCCCTCACCTATAGAGTAAACGAGGTACTTAAAACCTTGTTTGATGATGCGGGGATGTTGCTTGTGGATTACAAGCTTGAATTCGGGCTCTCCGACGGTGAAATTGTGCTGGGCGATGAGTTCAGTCCTGATGGTTGCCGTATCTGGGACAAGGAAACGCGCAAGAAGATGGACAAAGACCGGTTCCGTCAGGGGCTCGGTTCCGTTATCGAAACCTATGAGGAAGTCGGCAGTCGCCTTGGTATCAAGTTCGACTAGACTGTCACCACAAGAAAGAGAGGGTCAGTGATGGCTGGCCCGCCAACAACAGGTGAAAACCATGCGCAAAATTGCAATTGTTATGCTCGGTGGTCTGACCTGCCTGAGCCCTTATGCAGCAGCGGATGTTCTGGGTCTTGGGGCCAACATCGGTTACTGGGATGTTAATAGTTCCGGTACAGCAAGCAATAATGATTCGGTTGTCGATGTTGATGATGATCTTGATCTGAGCGGCGACAGCAATGTGAACCTCACCGCTATTTTCGAACATCCAATCCCGATCATTCCAAATTTTCGTCTGAATTACACGTCGATCTCCCAGAGTGGTAACGGTCAACTGACAACCGGCTATGACAACCTGCCCGCCGGTGCTCCTGTCCGTTCGGAACTGGATCTCGATCAGATCGACCTGACAATGTATTACGAGTTGTTGGACAACTGGGTCAACCTGGATGCGGGCCTGACTGTGCGCAGTCTTGATGGAAAGCTAACCGTGAAGGAGAGGACTGGAACTCTCACGGCCAGCAAAACGGAAGTGGATGCCATTCTTCCGCTGCTCTACGCAGCTGCACGCTTTGATCTTCCGCTGACAGGACTTTCGGTCGGCGCTGAAGGCAGTGGTATAACCTATTCAGACGACACCCTGTTTGATGTATCAGCGTACGCTCAGTTCGATATTTCTATCGTGCGCCTTCAGGCAGGTTACCGCCAGATGACAGTTGATTACGAAGACGGCGATGACGCATTGGATGTTGATATCGCCGGCCCCTACGCCAGTGTCGGTCTGGATTTCTGAGGCAGATAACAGGAAATTCCGGACATTCGGTTGTTTCGGTATCAATAAAAGAGCGCCTTTGTGCGCTCTTTTTTTTATGTTTTCTGTAAAATGACTTTATCTGCAACCGGATCTGGTTGCCCAGCGTTTGATGACAACCGTTGCGCTGACACGACACAGGGAGATTTAACTTGAAGATTCTGGTCACCGGAACTGCCGGCTTTATTGGTTCTACACTTGCTTTGCGCCTGCTGGCCCGCGGCGACGAAGTCATTGGTGTCGATGACGTCAACGACTATTACGACGTTAACCTGAAAGAAGCGCGTCTGGCGCGTTTGACCTGTCAGGCCGGGTTCACAGAAGTGCGTCAGGACGTGGCTGACCGAGAGGCCATGGCGGAGGTGTTCCGCGTGCATAAGCCCGAGCGTGTCGTGCATCTTGCGGCGCAGGCCGGTGTCCGGTACTCAATTGAAAACCCGAACGCCTATGTTGATGCCAACCTGGTCGGCTTCATGAATATTCTGGAAGGCTGCCGCCATAACAAAGTGAAGCACCTGGTCTATGCTTCCAGCAGCTCGGTTTACGGTGCCAATGAAGCCATGCCATTTTCGGTCCACGACAATGTCGACCATCCGCTGAGTCTTTATGCGGCTTCGAAAAAAGCTAACGAGCTGATGGCGCACACATACAGTCACCTCTACGATTTACCGACAACCGGTTTGCGGTTCTTTACCGTTTACGGCCCTTGGGGCCGTCCTGACATGGCGTTGTTTATCTTTACCCGCAAGATCCTGGCGGGCGAACCGATCGATGTTTTCAACCACGGCCAGCACAGACGCGACTTCACCTATATTGATGATATCGTTGAGGGGGTTATCCGCACGCTCGACAAGGTCGCCTCACCGAATACAGAGTGGACCGGCGAACGTCCGGATCCGGGCACGAGCAAGGCGCCTTACCGGATCTACAACATCGGCAGCAATAATCCGGTGGAACTGTCCCGGTTTATCGAGATCATCGAAGAGCGTGTTGGTAAAAAGGCGGTAAAGAACATGCTGCCACTGCAGGCAGGGGATGTGCCCGCAACCTACGCCGATGTCGATGCGCTGATCGATGATGTCGGGTATAAACCCGCGACTTCGGTCGAAGACGGGATTGCGCGTTTTGTAGACTGGTATCGAGAGTTTTACGAGGTTTAAAGGGCCAGGGGCCGGAAAACTGAATCTTCGGGAAAAAACTGGTTGACCACTCCCTCGGGGATCAGTATATTTCGTCCCCGTTGACGGAGGACCATAGCTCAGTTGGTTAGAGCGCTACCTTGACATGGTAGAGGTCGGCAGTTCGAATCTGCCTGGTCCTACCAATCTAACGTCAACTAAAAGAGTCACTTAGAGCGTAAGCCGAGTGGCTTTTTTTGTGTCTGGGATAAGCCATTCCAGATATTTTCCAGATATTTTCCAGAAACAACTACCGTATACAGTGGTCCTCAGCCGATGAATTCGGACACGTCGAGGCCCGCTTCGACGTCCATCCACTTGATCTCATCGTCGTGTCCAGACTGGTAGTATTCGGTCATCTCTTCATCGCCATGGGCCATTAGTGCCTGCACGTATTTGACGTCGTAACCCTTCTTCTCATAGAGCCATGAGCCCAGAGCGCGAACCTCATGGAAGGTGGGGCGCTTTTCGCGTGGCACATCGTCGAATAGGCCTGTCTCGTCTCTGATTTCCCGGAACCTCCGCGAAAACCAGTTGCCATCGATCTGCGTCCAGTGAGTACGTCCCTTTGCAGTCTTGCGCCGCTTCGGCATGCGGTGGACGATATAGGGACTTGGAATGTCATCACGGGATTTCTTTATGATGCGCTCGTGCACCGCGGTCATCCGGATTCGAATGTACGCCCATTCTTTCGATTCGCTCTTCTGGCGTACGAAGTAGAGCCATCCGCCTTTGGCGTCGGCGTACCCGCAGTTTATGATCTCATTGCGGCCCTGCAGGGTGACCAGGCTTAATTCAATGGCGACTTGCATCCAACCCGGAGAGTTGGCGTGAATCGCCTTCAGGGCGTCCAGGGTGAGCCGCTGGCGGTCCTTCTCATAATCCGTCTTTGAGTAGGTGACTTCGGCCGGGTTGTCGTGCTGTGACGGGAACCAGCCCAACATCTTTGCAAATCGGAACAACTCGATTAGCGTTCCGCGATGCTTCACGTAGGCGTTGCGCTTGAAGTTCTTGTTCAGGTACTCGGCGATATCGCTTGTGGCCTGATTCTCCACCAGCCTATTACCAAGGTCCCTCTCGATTCGGTCGAGGCGATAGCCTAGAAGGTTAAGGGTACCCTGTGCCAGTTTCTTTCCAGGCAAAATCTCCTTCCGGTATACCTTGATCAACTCGGCCATGTTGCGATCTGAGGTGCCCAGCACCGAGCCCACCAGATCCTCGTCGGTGATCAGTCTGGCGTTCAATTGACGTGCCGCCGCCATCGCTTTCCGCTTGTCGGTACCCATGCCGTGATATTGGCCGGTCACCGGGTGCCGGTAGCTGAAGTACGTCACTCCGCCCTTGGTACTGGTATAGAGGTTGGTGCCTTCCAGCCCCCGGTTTTTATTAAGACGCTTTCTTGGTGCCATTCAGTATGTCGTCCACCAATGGATTGCCGGTTTGCTTCTCTTCTTGTTCCACGTCCACAAACCACTTCTTGCCGCGCTTAACTGCCGGGATCTCTCCGACCGCCGCCCAATGCTGACACGTCCGCAGGGGAGGGGGTGAAGAAAACCGCTTTTCGCGCCACTCGGACAGCTCCATTAATTTACCCATATATCACCTCACTGTATCGGGCCGTCGATGAACCGGTCTTCGGTAAACGCGAAATCCCGTCCTTCGTCAGTCAGTTGTTGCAATACCCTGGCGGGATTCAGAAACGGATCGCCCCGCAAGCACTCGACCACTTTTTGCTGCAGTAGCTGGCGGGTTCTGTTGCTCATGCTGGCAAAGTGAGAGCAATGAAAAGCGCGAAGCTGATCATAGATCCCGTGATTCACCGGAGCGCCGGTCAGTTTGATGATGTTGTCCAGCGTGCAGATGCTGAAGTGCTTCTCGCTGAACAACTTGTTCACTGCTTCTTGAATCGCCAGCGCCTTGAACTCATCCATTGCCCACCTCGCTTACCTTCCAAGCCTCGAAATCATTCAGCGTCAGGCCCTGTTCCTGATTGCTATACTTGAGGCCCGAGACGATGGAGGTGTCCCGATGTGTGGCCGGTTCAATGTTATTGATTCCCCGGACGTTAAGGCGTTGATGTACAGCCTTGGGCTGCCGGATCTTTACCCGCGTCCGCAGTTGAATGTTCCGCCTGGGGGTGTGGCTGATTTTGTTGCTGAGGCTGGCGGGTCCAGACAGTTGCTGTCGGGCATCTGGTCGCTTCTGATTGAGAAGAAGCCGGACGGCTCCGGGTACCGGCCTAATCCGAAGTTCAAGACCTTCAACGCCAAGTCCACTCGCCTGACCGAGTCCAAGCTCTGGAAGCGCGCCTATCCGTCCAGCCGCTGCGTCGTTCCCGTGAGCGCCTTTCACGAGTGGCAGGGGAAGCAGGTCTACAACATCCACCCGGAAGGGGAGGCCACTGCTTTGGCTGGCCTGTGGCAGTCCTGGCACTTTGGCGACGACCTGGTGAACTCGTTCACTGTCATCACGCTGCCCCCGCACGAGCGGTTCAATCACATCCACAGCAAGAGCATTCCGCTGATGCTGAGGCCGCACGACTTCGACATGTGGCTTGATGCAGACTTCCACGACACCAACGCCTTTCTGGGGCTGATGAAGAGCCACATTGCCGCACCGCTCGTGTGCGAGCCCATCAAGAGCCCGAACGATCTGACTGTTGTTGGTGAGGTTGAGGTTTTGGAGGCGGATTGAGGTCATGATTCCACCTCGACAATTTCCCCATCCGCCACCGTCAGCGTCGTGCTGTACCGGGCATCGTCGTCTGCCTGCTGATCCGCCTCGAATAACGCTTCGATGACGCGGGGATCGGTGATTATTTCGCTTGGGTTGGTCATGCCACAGCTCTCCACGATCTGGTCAGCCAGCGCGTAACCGGCGTATTGGGCACGCTGACAGCCACGCTGCTGATCTGTGATAGGTCAACCCGATGAATGCCGCCAAGGGCTATGCCGTCATCGTTCGCGAGCTTTCGGGCGGTGCTTGTTGGGAATAGCGCCTGAAGATCGCGCAGTCTCCCGGCTTCCTTGGCCGCGTTTGTAACCGTCTTCGCGCAATAACCGATCGCGTTGCAGGCCGGAACCTTGCGCATTGACCTGGCGTACTCGGTCAGGCGGGCATGGGCTTCGTCGTCGTAGGTGAATTTGCTCATGCTGTCTTCCTCCATGCTGTAGTCAGCCACCGGCTTGTCGCCGGGCGCTCAAATTGAATAACCTCTGCCGATACCCTCCGCATTCCGCCTTCGTCGCTGGCGGGCTTGCTGCCACCAGCCGGGAACATGGCACTGATTTCGGGCCAGTAGCCGTCGCGGATCGCGCAGGTTCGGAGGCTGGCGCGGCTCCAGTCCAGGTAATCGCAGGCTTCGGCCAAGTTCATGCCTTCGTCCTTCAGATCCCGCAGCACTTCGACTGTCTTCTCGGTGACGACGAGCATCAGGCTGTAGCCTCCAATTTCTTCTCGTGTGCGAAGTTGGTGTTCATTACGCCGCCTCCTTCGCCACTTGTGCGTGCACGTATGCGCCCCACTGGTCGGCCATGGCATCCGCCCAGCCCTGAAAGGTTCGCGACCGGACCTGCCAGCGATCTTCGCCCGGCGTCAAACGGTTCTGGCCGCTGTCGGTCTGGTTGCCCCAGCGAGATACCAACTTCCCGGAGCCTTTCGGCCACTCGACCATGCGCGGCGGGAAATCGCTTGTCGGCTTCAGGTTCGGCAGGCCGATCAACCAAAGTCCGGTTTTCTTGCTGGCATCCTCGCCATACCCGTGCGGATGGATGTACTGACTGGCGGGGCGCACCTGTGTGCTGATAACGCCCACCGGGTTCTCCAGGGCGATGAACGGAACCGGTGCGTCCAGCATCTCCCGGACGAAGGCCAAAGCCTTCAGCCTCTGCGCTCTGCGCTCTGCGCCAACAAGCGTTTCCGGTTTCACTTTCTGGTGGTAGGGTCCGTCACCGTATGCCCATGCCGCGGAGTTGGTCAGATAGGTGCAGTCCGGGTGGACAATGAACAAGTCCCACATGCCAGGTTTCAGCAGAGTGCGAACGTCGCACTGGAAGTGCCAAGCCGGATCACCCTCACAAGGCAGGAGGTCGCATGAGTACGCGTCATAACCTCGGGCACGGAAAGCATCCCGAACGACAGCACTGGATTCGCAACCTATTAAAGCTCTCATCCCAACTTCTCCGCTTTCCGCATGGTTTCCGAATCCACCCACTCACCAGTAGCGGTGACAGCGCTTCCGTCCTTCCGCACATAGCTGATATCGACGTGCTCGCCGCATGGGAGGCGGTAGCTTGATGGCTTGTCCTGAGAGTCGGGGACGCTGTTGAAGGCCTCGGCGAAGCTGTCTGGGCAATCGATGTTCATGACGCCACCCACTGCTTCCCACCATCTGCATCGTTGCCTGTAGGTTCAGGCACAGCACTTGGCAGTTGCTCGATCTGTTTCCGCACAGCTTTGAGCTCTTCGATCGCCTCACTGGGGCAGTCAAAGTCAACACGCTTGTCCACTAACTCGGTGCGATCATAGTCGCCGTAATCCTGATCAAACGGGTGCGCATAAACGTGGACGCTATTCACATGCCCTGAGTAGTGGACGAAGACGTTCGCCACCTTCCGCTCGCACATCTCAAGGGCGAGCTCCATGATCTTGTTCAGTTCTTCTGGGATGCTCATGCTGCTTTCCCCAAATTGATCTGGCTGGCGGAAATGCTCTGAGCAACCAGCATGTAGGGGTGGTCTGTCAGAAAGCTGAGATACCGCTGTGCGTAGGCAAGCCGTGCTTCCAGATCCTCGATAGACAGATACCGCGGTGCCCGCTCTGGCTCACGACAGGCATCGTTGAAGTTATCGGCTGGCTGGCGGCGGCGCTCAACGGCTGGGATATCCAGCCACTGGCATTCCAGGGAAGAAAAGGAGCGCCCGGAAGACTGGGCGCTAAAGGCTGCCGACTGAAGGAAGACGGGGTTAAGCCGGCGAGCAGGACGCTTAAACAAAGCAGGGCGCTTGTTGGCCTTGCGCAGTGAAGCTTGAATGCGGTGATGCAGTTGGGTCAGTGGGTTCATGATGGTGTCCTCAATTCCAGTTAGCTGGCGGCCGTTTCAGAGCGTGAAAGGCGGTAATAGGAAGCGACTTTTGCCGTGCGAGCTGTGCGAACAGTTCTGGCTGGTGCCATCTGGTAGGAGCTGAATATCGCGAGAATGAAGGCGCATGCCCGCACGCCTCCTTTGGCTTTCAGAAGCCCATGCATCCACCCTTGGCTGATGGCGTCACGTAGATTGATGGCGCTGAGTTGCCCCTTCACTTCATCCAAATGCCACTCAACAGTCCGCGCCGATATGCTCAAATTGGCCGCAATCTCAGCAGCGCTAAAGCCGTTACAGGCCATCTCATAGACCGAGCCCCGGCGCGGTGGGAATGCATCCCTAATCGCCAGCTCGACTTCTTGTCTTTGGAAGTGTTTTTTACGAGCCATTCTTGCTCTCCAATTACAACTGTTGTGGTATAAGCAAATAACAACACAGGTTGTTATTGCTGTCAACAACTACTGTTGTAATAAACTAAATTTGAACTGGATTCTAAGGCGAAAAATAATAAGTTCGGCGCAAAATCAATATGATATAAAGGGTCCGAAATTTTGTTTGTCTAGAGAGGTGAGCTTGAAGATAGTCAGTTTTAAGGCTTGGTTTTTAGTTGCGGTGCTTTTGTCGGGTACCGCTGTCGCAGATGTTGTTAAGAGGACGGGCGCGGGAATTTGCCATCCTTCAAGCAGTAGCTATTACGGTAGGATCAGTAATTTCACGCCGTTCGATTCTGTGCAGCAGTGCCTTGATGCTGGCGGTAGACTTCCAAAGCAGCTTGCTGCGGCGCAGGTCGACACAAGCGAGAGCAGGGGATATGACCGAAGCAGGTTCGGGAATGGTTGGGATGACGCGGATGGGGATTGTCAGAACACCAGGATGGAAGCGCTGGCGGCTCAATCAACTGCGCCAGTGCGCTATGCCACGGACAAGAAGTGCAGGGTGGTCGCTGGTCGCTGGATATCACCCTTCACCGGCAAGGTCATTCACGACGCCTCAGCGATCGACATTGATCACGTCGTACCGTTGAAGTGGGCTTGGGACCATGGGGCCGCGAGCTGGACCCAGGAGAAGCGAGAGAGGTTTGCAAACGACCAGGTGAACCTGTGGAGTGTTGAGCTATCGCTGAACCGCCAGAAGGGCGCAAGGGGGCCAGACGAGTGGTTGCCGCCCGCGGGCCAGTGTCAGTACGTGAGTCGCTTTGTGAGAATCTCGAAGGTTTACGGCTTGCAGCCCTCGGAGCGCGAGGTGCATCGTTTCAAAGGGCAGCTATCGAACTATTGCAGGTAAAAAAGACCTACACAGAAGGTGGGTATTGAATGGTTACAATCTATGTCAGTGCCGTGGCGCTTTGACGGCATCATGAACTAGGTCATGGAATGCGGTGCTCATATTCTTGAACTGCACGGTCTTATCTGTGTAGTAATTTGCACGCATCACTTGCTTGGCGCTGATTTTATCAGTGTCTTCAACTACGGCAAATAGCCGTAAGGGTTCTTTTCGATAGTGGCAGTTTGTCCAAATTAACTCGGCTTCAAGTAGCCGCTCAACGCTTGAGGCAATGACTACTGCTACAGGCGTTGAAGTAAGGAAGTAGGCATCAACCTTGAACTGCTGATCAGGATCTATGGAAATATCATACTTAACAGTTACTTGAGTTTCGTTCTCGATTTCTCTTAGGACAGCTAGAACATCATCTTTAAAAGAAGAGAGTTGACGCTCTACACGCAATGCAGTGAGTGCCTGCATTTGAACGGAGCATTCCGCTACCCGCATAGCCATTTTAGCTACTATGTCTGGACTCGAGGCGTGGACAAAAAGCTCTTCATCTGCCTCATCCCACTGAATTCCATATCGCTCACGTATCGACTGAAGCCATGCTTGCGGCTTTGCATTGTCAAGATCTATGCCGTCAATGGCTAATCGATAGGCCGCCTCCCCGTTGTCGTCAACGCGATATGACCCATCCTTCAATGGGGTAACGAAAACAACAACGCTGTCACCGTCTTCATAGGAAAAGGGTGTAGTTACGTACAGCGAATTCAGCTCTGCTTCCGCGACTGAAAAGGCCTTGCACAGTTCGCTTTTGAGAAACTCTGTTTTCATCAGAACAGTCCTTGATCCGCCTGCCAGAACTCTATATTGAAGCGATCCATGGCGATACCTACTAAGTTCTGCCGATCGATGCTGTTGTCCGGGTCGTAATCACCCGTGGTCTTCATGTTCAGTGACTTGCATCCGGGCATCATTCTATTCGTATGATCGCGAGACTCATCGCAGTTCACATGGATGTGGATACCCTTATGTGAGGGATGATAGTCCAATCTGGCCAAGGGTACGAGGTCATCACCAGCCGCTAGAAAAAGCCAGGCGGAGAATAGGCGCTTTACTCGAGCAGGTCCAGAGCGCCATACAAACATAACGCGATAGCCATCCCCGGCATCTAGGATATCCGAGCAACGGACTCGTCCCCTGCTGCGGAACTTGACGAAGCGAGGAAGGTTTCGGCTTTTGGTTACCGGCGTAAATTCAATTCCGGAAACGAATTTTGGGCTTTTGAGGTGCTCTCTCAATTCCCTTTTTGTAATCATTGCCTTTCCTTAGCGAAGAACTGACCACCAGAACACCCGCCCAATCACTCTGATACTCGCCGCTGCAATATCTGAGACCGAGTATTCCTCTGTCGGGTGTTCCATACCATTCTGGCTCACAATCTTGATTCCGCCACCTGGACGCCTGTGCAGGAACTTCACCCTGAGCATTCCGTCATGGTCGATCGCATAGATTTCACCATCCCGAATGGTCTTGTCGCCGGTATTGACTCCAACACAGGTTCCGTCAGGCATCACTGGCTCCATGCTATTACCGCGAACGAAAGCGCACGCCGCGTTCTCAGGTACCACGCCAGCTCGTGAGAGAGTGGATTTAGCGAAGCGGAGTTTGGCACCGTGGTTTTCTATTACCTGAGTCTGGCCACCACCTGCAGCCAGCTCGACTTCTCGAAATAACGGCAATTCAATTTCGTCCTCGCCCAGCGGTGTGTTGCTGTCCCAGGCGTCCATGTGGCCAAAGAACTCTAATTCGTCGCTATTCGCTGAGGGCTGGGTGGCGCCCGAGACTCCGTAAGTTGCTTGCGGTTCCGCCACCTGGTTGCGATCCATTGGCCCAGAGCCACTTGCCAGCCACTCAATATTAACTTCTGTAGCCTTCGCGAGCTCTGCAACTTTGCTCGACTGGTGGCTATCACGCTTCTCAAGCGCACCTATAGCGGCCTGAGTCATACCCACAATGTCCGCGAGCTGCTGCTGGGAGAGCCCTTTCTTTGTACGTGCTGTTTTAAGTCGGTTTCCGAGGGCCATTTCAAGTCCTTATTTATCTTGCCCAAATTTAAAACAAATGTAGTTACAGGGCTAACAACAATGGTTGACAACGTAAACAACTAGTGTTGTTATTTGAGGCGCAGAGAACGAGGAGATATGCATGGCGACCCACGCCCTCAAAAGAGCCGTTTCGTTATCGGGAGGTCAGACCTCTTTAGCCAGCGCATGCGGCGTCAAACAGCCGTACGTCTGGAACTGGATTAACAGGGATGGAAGGGTGCCCGCTGAGTACGTGCTGAGGGTATCTCAAGCCACGAATTTCGAGATCACGCCCCACGAACTCCGTCCCGACATCTATCCGAACTGCTCAGACGGGTTGCCAATTGATCATGCGGCCGCCTGAGCTTTGTTCATTGAAACAAGTTTTATGCACGGGAATACCGGGAAAACCCCGGGGTGTGAAAATTAACAGTAGTTGGGCGTTACCGGGCCAGCCCTCAAAGCCCGGCAAACGGAGAGGAAACGAAATGGGATGGCTTGAAAAGAACTTCAAGATTATTGCCGCAATCGTTTTTGTTCTGCTCGCACTGTTACTGGTGCTGACGATCTCCTCGACCCCTGTAGTAGCTGATCAATCGGATGATGCATTACCGATGGACTGGCTGGCGGTCGATTCACATGCAGAGTGGCCGGGCTACCCGATTGAGTCGGAACGATTGTCAGCGTCCCCGGACGCGGACGACGTGACGACTGAATACGCGATGGACACCGAACTGACCCTGCCGTCCGGAGGTGCGGCGAGCTTGACGGCCGCTATCGGCTGGCGGAGCCCACAGCAAATTTGACCTGGCAACAGGCTGCAACCGGAAGCGCCTTGAACACAGGGCAGGGTGCTTCCTCGGATGCAGATGAGACGAGTTTTACGAAAAAGCGCACTGGCGAATGTCTGTTTGATAACGGACTGAGGTGCGGCCAACGGATCTGTATCGAACAGGCAATAAAAAACCCCGGGTCACAGGCTGGCCGGCCTACCGGGGTTCTCTACAACGAGGAGGTCATTATGACGAATATCTCTCTGACAAGTAAAGCCTTTGAATTTTGCGGGTCTCCACTGCGGGTAGTGTGTACCTCCAGCGGTGACCCTTGGTTTCTGGCAAGTGATGTTTGTGCTCACTTGGAGTTTGCGAATGCACGCCAAGCGCTGAACAGTCACGTAGAGCCGGAAGATCGGGGGGTCCGTTCACTGGACACCCCGGGTGGTGTTCAAAATCTGAATGTGGTCAATGAATCCGGTCTCTATTCATTGATTTTTGGTAGCCGAAAGCCAGGGGCGAAGCGATTCAAGCGTTGGGTTACACAGCAGGTGCTACCGGAGATCCGAAAGACCGGTAGCTTCCAGCCTGCCAGTCAGTTCCAGGTGCCTTCCACGCTTTCAGGCGCCCTTCGCCTAGCAGCAGAGCAGGCGGAGTGCATCGAGTCTCAGCAGCGGCAACTCGAAGAATCTCGCCCGGCTGTGGAGTTTGTCGAACGCTTCGTTGAATCGCGCTCTGCAAAATCGCTCCGCGAAGTAGCTAAGGTTCTGGGACTGAAAGAACGCCAGTTCATCACCCGCATGGAAGACGAGAAGATCCTGTTCCGTCAGAGCGGAAACCTGCTCCCTACAGCCCACTACCACCACAAGGGCTATTTCGAGGTTAAGACTGGCGAATCCAACGGTCACGCCTTCCAGCAAACACGATTCACTCCCGAAGGCATTGCGTGGATCTCGCGCCGCTTCGGCCTAATCAAGAAGGTGGCGTGATGGACATGCAATCAATGACGTTGCGCATGCGAGTGCTCTATCACCAGGCAGCAGTGATGCGTGTGCGAGCTGCCATGGCCTTTGAAATGCCGGGATCTCAGGACCGCCGAGCGCTGGGTGAGCGGCTGCTGAAGGCCAATCGTGAGCTGAGCGCGGCTCAGCTGGCTCAGTCTCAACACACCATCAACCGGAGGCTGTCCAAATGAGAGCTCGCAACATAAAGCCAGGCTTCTGGCGTAATGAGGATTTAGTAGAGCTGCCATTTGAGCACCGTCTGCTGTTCGTTGGACTGTGGATGCTGGCTGACCGGGAAGGGCGGCTCGAGGATCGCCCGAAGCGGATCAAGATGGAAGTGTTTCCTTCAGATGACGTGAACGTAGAGGTCGGTATTCAGGATCTCATGGCTATGGGGCTGGTTGAGCGTTACGTGAGCGAGGGCGTAAAGGTCATTCTAATTACGAAGTTTGCCGAGCATCAGTCGCCCCACCATTCGGAGAAGCGGAGTGATCTACCGGGTAAAGACGGGTTTGATGCCGTTAAATCACCGAAGAAAGGAGGTGGTAAAACGGAAGGTTCACCGGCCAGCGACAGTAATCCACCAGAGAAAGCCGCAACAACCAACGAAGAAGGCAGCACTAATAACGGTGAATCTCAGACTGATACCGGTGAATCTACGGTAGGTTCACCGGAGGTTCACGGTAGGTCTACAGTAGAATCACAAAACAGCGGGCGTAGAAATCGCCCTGATTCTCTGAATCCTGATTCTCTGAATCCTGACTCCATAGAAAAACCTATTGTCACATCGCCGGGCGATGAGACCGCTCAGCCAGAAGCAGTTTCAGCTGCTGATCCCGATGACGGGAAGAAGCCCGCCTACCCACCAGAATTCGAAATGACCTGGGCCAGGTACCCGAAGCGCCCGGGGAGTAACCCGAAGAACAAAGCGTTCGGTGCATGGCGGGCTCGCCTCAAGGATGGCGCCGATCCTGCAACGATCCTGTCCGGCGTGATCCGCTATGCGAATTTCATCAAGGCGACCAAGCGACAAAACACTGAATTCGTCATGCAGGCCGTGAGGTTCTTTGGCACGTCCTGTGAGTACGAGAACGAGTGGACCCCACCAGAGGATACTCCGCCACCGAGCGGCGGTCCGAAAACGATGGAGCCGAACTGGTCCCAGATTGATTACCGCCAAGGCGTCACGCAAGACGGGAGGTTTTGACGATGAACTCTGTCACCAGCCTCATGAGCAAGCTGCAGGTCGAGAGCGCCAAGTGCGATCGTCATGGCGCATACGAATCCACAGGCCTGCCCGTAGCGGACAGCGTGCGTTGGTCCCCGTGCCCGGAGTGTCATGCAGAGTCGGAGGCAGCCGCCCAGCGCATTCATCGCCAGAAGTTGAGCGCCCACGGCAACCAGGTGCGGCTCGAGAGAGCGATGGAGCAGGCCTGTATCCCCAAGCGCTATCAGCTCCGCACGCTCGATACCTATCAGGCGAAATCCGAACCCCAAGCCAAGGCCCTGAACTCTGCGCGGCGGTTCGCTGACAACTTCGACGGCATTCTGGAGCAGGGTGGCAATCTGATCATGGCCGGTTCACCTGGTACGGGCAAAACGCACCTGGCGATTGGCATCGCTCACCAAATCATCGGCAATGGCCGCACGGCGATGTTCATGACTGCGATGAACGCAATTCGCCGGATCCGGGAGACCTACCGCAAGGACGACACGACCGAGCGCAAGGTAATTCAAGCGATGGCTGAGCCGGACCTGCTGATTCTTGATGAGGTGGGTATCCAGCTTGGCACTGACTCTGAACGGATGACCCTGTTCGAGATCATCAACGCCCGGTACGAGCAGATGCGACCGATGATTCTCATCAGCAATTTGGACATTCAAGGCATCAAGGATTTTCTGGGCGAGCGTTCGGCTGACCGTCTGAGAGAGGGCGGGGGCCGCGCGATTCTGTTCGATTGGCAGAGCTACCGTATGGAGGCTGAATCATGAACCCAGCAAAGCGTGAAGGCTGCAGCTGTCAGAACTGCGACCGATCCTGTTTCCGCCACCAGGGCGTGACGGGCACCACTCACAAGACCACAACACCCGACAGGGCCAAGGCGCGTATTGCGTCTTTGAAAGCTCTCGTCGCTGGCGGTGCAGCATGAACGACATCATCGACCACGACGTTGCAGGCAAGCCCATTCGCACCGGTGACGTTTGCGAGGTTGTGAACTGCATAAGCCACCCAGACCGAAATGGCCTGCTTGTGGTGGTTCTGGGGAGCAATATGCTCGGCCTGGCCTGCGGACACTTGGAAACGATCGAGGTCATCCAGCCTGACGGCATCGTGGCCTGCACTCGACCAGACCGGTTAAGAATCCTCCCGACCGATCGCAAGGCGGCATCTGAATCGTTTGCCCAGATCGTGGAAAGCATGAAGCAATCGGCGGTGCCAGCATGAACGGCCCGGCGCCAGTGGAGATTCAAAAACTCCTGCGCGAGCTTGAGGATTTGGAGAAGGTCATTCGCAAGGCCAATCAGCAACAAATGTCAGCGCGCTGCAGGATCCAGTCTATTCGCCGTGCGCTATCGCAATACGGTGCGGTTGTGGAGGTGCAAGGTGAGCATTGAAGAGCAGATCAAGAAAGCGCTTGAGAAGGGGCCAATGCACTGCGGCCAGGTTGCTGAGGTGGTGGGTGTTGATGCATTCACTGCTCGCGCCTGGCTGGAAACGTTGACGGATGAGGGTGTCATCGAGAAAGACGGGTATCTGTATCGGCTTCCATCTGGTGGCGACACCCCGCAAACGAGAAAGGTGGCGTAATGAAGCGGACCCCGCTGCAGCGCAAATCGCCCTTGAAAGCCAAGACCGGTCTGAAGCCCTCGGTCACCGGTATCAAGAGCAGGAAGGCCAAGCCGAGCAAGGTCCGGATGAGTGCAGCTGGTGAGCAATGCCTTGTGCGCGTACCAGGTGTTTGCTGTGGTGACTCGCAAACTGTGGTCCTTGCACACCTGAACGGGGGCGGCATGGGCGTAAAGCACAGCGATATCCACGGCGCTTACGCCTGCATCACCTGCCATATGTGGCTTGACGGCGGCTATGCAAAGACCCACACCCGGGCAGAGCGAGACCTGATTCACCTGGAGGCCATTGTGCGGACTCAGGGCGTGTTGATTGAGAAGGGCTTTATTGTGGTTCAGGGGGTGGCGGCTTGAACTACCTGGTAACGCCGATGGCAAAGCCTCGGATGACGCGCGCCGACAAGTTCAAGCAGCGAACTGTCGTTTTGCGGTACCGGGCATACAAGGATGAGCTTCGCTTGAGACGTGTGAAGGTTCCGGAAGGGGCTACGCATATCACGTTTGTTCTCCCCATGCCCGCCAGCTGGTCGAAGAAGAAGCGCGAAACGATGCTGGGCACACCTCATCAACAGCGCCCGGATGTCGACAACCTGCACAAAGGGCTGCTCGACGCTGTGTTCAAAGAGGACTGTCAGGTCTGGGATCACCGAATCACGAAGGTATGGGGTGTGCAGGGGATGATCAGAGTGGAGCCAATTGAGAACGAGAATGCTGCATGACAAACCGAAGTGCTGGCCCTGAGTTCCGCCAGCAGATACGACCCATAAAGGACTGTTCCGCATGCCAGGGAAAAGGGAAGGTGCAGGGGCTGTTCTACGAAATGGTGTGTGATGACTGCTTGGCTGGCGGATTTGTGGACGGCACCACCGGCGAAGCGCTCACCACTGAAGAGATCATTCTTCAGCTGCGCTTGCGGCTGAATGAGGCGACAGACCAGATCAGATTTATGCGCCAAACGCTGGCGGATTACGAAAGACCGGGCCGAGGGCCAGGCGGTGCGGTTTACACGGGTGACTGATGTTGGGGGGTGGGGCAATGAAGACGACGAAGAATGATAGCGAAAAGACGACACGGCGGATTGCTGAACAGACAGTTGATCTGTTCCTTGATGTGCTGCTGACGAATGAGGACGGATTGGCTTGGGAGGGGATGGGGCTGATCGGGCGCTTGGTTGACTTCAAAGGTCAGCTTCCCCAGTCTTCCGGCTTCTCTGGGTTCTGCACTCTGGCCCGCCGGGTCGATCGCATGCGGCACTGGTCGGAGTGTCACCGGATGTCGCTGATCGTGCTCCGCAAGCTGAGTGACCGGCAGCGGGAAGCTGTTTGCTTCGATCGTGCATACCGCGGCAGAACCAAAGTCGCTGTAGACCCCTTCACCCCCACGAAGAAAGTGGAAATCTACTGGGGTGATAATGAGTGTGCCCGCCAGCTGGATTGCTCTGTGAATGCTTTCAGGAAGCGTGTTCAGGAGGGTTACCAGAGCATCGAACAGATATTGAACGAAAAAGCCGCACAGGCTGCTTGACTATTCCGCATTGCAGAGTATGCTCAACTGTATCAGGGGAATCTCCCCCATAAAGCCCGCCGGCCACCACCGAGCGGGTTTTTTTGTGCCCGAACATACCCCAGCTCTGTTCCGACAGCGCTACCTTTGCCCGCCTTGAGTGGGCTTTTTTATTTCCGGAGCCCCTTATGGATCGCGCCCTGTTACGCAGTCAGCTTGAGCGGCACGAGGGGCTGCGCCTGAAGCCTTACCTTGACACCGTAGGCAAACTGACAATCGGCTATGGCCGTAACATCGATGATAACGGGATCAGCCGAGACGAAGCGGAGCACCTGCTGGACAACGACATTGACGAGGTTGAGTCAGAGTTGCGCCGGATACCGGCATACAACGCATTGTGCAAAGTTCGCCAGACAGTGATCGCGAACATGTCGTTCAACATGGGCCTGCCCACGCTGCTGAAGTTTCGCAACATGTGGTCGGCACTCGACGATATGGATTGGGAGCGGGCGGCTGATGAAATGCTCAACTCAAAATGGGCTAATCAGGTCGGATCGCGGGCTGAGGAATTGGCCGAGATCATGAGTGCGGGTGAAGTATGAGCTTCCTGAGCAACCTTTTCGGCGGCACTGCGGCTCAACCCATCGAGGCGATAGGAAACGTTTTCGACAAGCTGTTCACCAGCGATGAGGAAAAGGCGCAGGCTGCGGCTGTCCTCGAAAAGATAGCCCAGCAACCGCACATCCTTCAGGCCGAGATCAATAAAATTGAAGCGCAGCACCGGAGCATATTTGTTGCCGGCTGGCGCCCTTGGATCGGCTGGGTTTGCGGGTTTGCCTTGGCGTACTCTTTTATCGTTCGTGACCTGGTCGCCTGGGGGATGAACATCTGGGCACCTGATGTAATGCCGCCGCCAGATCTGGCGATAGGTAATCTCGAATCAATTCTCATGGCCCTGCTTGGTCTGGGCGGACTTCGTACATTTGAAAAGGTTAAGGGTCGTAGTAAATGAGCCTTCAAGCCAAAGCTGATTCTCTCGCGGCGAACGCCTCATACCTAACAAACGGAAGTCTTGCAGTGTTCGGCGCGCTTACCCTTAACCAATTGATCGGATTGGCCGGGCTCGGGCTTGGCCTTCTGACTCTGCTATTCAATGTCTGGATGCAGCGTAGACGCGACCGGCGTGAGCAAGAATTCCATGAACGGCGAATGCAGGTGAAGCTGGAAACCGAGCAGTTTGTTACTCGGCTTCCTGATTCTGACAGCACAAACTAAATTTTTTGGCGAATTCCTAACCCCAGAATCCCCAGCGCGAGCAGTGCTATTGTGGAAGGTTCTGGGACCATGTGCCGGACAGTCGTCTCGACACCAGAATTAGTAGTAATGTAAAAGTTCTCGCCTATTTTGATGTCTAATTCGAAAGTAACTATTTGGCCAGTTGCGAGGTCATCCCACGGATTATCATGTCCATGTTCGGTAGTAATTAGAAAAACAAAAAGGTTCAGATCGTTCGCGAAATTAATTTTCCCGTACGCGTCGTAAGAGTAGCAATAATCTGGATCGCAAATTTCTTTCCACTCAAACGTATCTGTACCGTATTCCCCTATTAACTCACCGTCTTTCTCGAGAAACCAATCGTAGGTTGTTTGAGCTTCTGTATCGACAGTGAACCCTACGTAGAAGTCAGGTTTGCTTTCCCAGTCTGGGTGACTGTGGTCTGTTCGTTGATGGCTAACTATATCGATGATGGCGGCGTGAGTCCCAGGCGTCACCGATATCAGTGCAGTTGCAATAGCGATTTTTAGTAAGTTTTTAAACATTAGTTTGCTTCCTTTCGTTTTATTGTGTGCAACAAAACGCCCCATCAATGTTTGTGCCAGGCCCCATCCAAGGCTAAGCGTGCACCCCGCAATCTGTTAACCGTAAATTAATCCGACGCATCCGAGAGACGATATGCCTAACGATGAAAGCTGGTCCCTGGATGGTCCGTTGGCAAACCCTGGCGTGGCTATTGAGGTATTGGTATCAACAGGTGGCAGCCGTCCGTCGGCTCCCCCTGATTTCACTGTAGTCAAATCGACGAACAGCATAACGGCAGTCGTCACTCAGGCTAACGGGGCGACCAGTTACAAGGTTCGGGTGAACTCTGGGTCTGGCGTTAGTGGGCTTACAGCTTCAGGGCTTGATGCGGAGACCGAGTACCCGTTTTCGGTTATGGGCATCAACGCCGATGGGGCCAGCGAGTGGTCTACTGCGGTTGATGTAACAACTAGCGCGGAGTCGATGTCTGGAGGAACGGAGGCGCTGGGGTGGGTTGCTCCCGAAGGTAGCCTTGCACACGGAGCTACCTTGCGCGTTCTTACAGACGGCACGAACCCGTTTGGGGCTAAGTCGCAGGCAGTTGAAGCGTTCAGGGTGGACGGTGATACGGTCTATGAAGACGGGGTAGAAAACACCGCTTACCAAGGGTTGTCTGACGGGGACGAAGTAACGGCGGCAGGAGTGTGGGTAGGCGTAGATAACGTTTATCTAGACCGGGCCGAGACTCGTCACGCCAGAGTGGGGGCCGTGTTCACAGGGTTAGGTAAGACGGATATAGGTCAGATGGTCTCGGTCGGTGGACTGAATAACCCACGGCAAAGTGACCGAGTGTATTTTAGCTATCAGATCAAGCACAGCGCCAACATCAACACAGTTTACCGGTACCAAGTGGAAAACGTATCTGGCGTTTTTGATGAAGGCGCCAACTCTTGGGGCCTTGGCGAGGCAATCCTGATCGGTGGAGATAAGCCGGCCCGCATCATACATATAGACGATTCCGCGTCCCCGAGTTATGTCTATTTTGATCTTGACGATCGGATGGCAGGCTCAGGGTCTCAGCTCCAAGGGGAGACAATAGTAGGCCAGTCCTCTGGTGCGACAGCGGACATATTGTCGGCCTCAACCTATCTGACACCTTCGGCCCATAAGTACATAAGGGCCGACCAAGACGGGAGCGGTTCAGGATTTGGGTTCATCGCAGCGCTGCCGCTTAGGCAGTGGTGGTCTGCCTGGGACGACGAAAATTCCGATGAAATAGGTAGAGTAGCCGATCTTTACCCGATTACTGCGGGGATATACGACGTCAGAGGCTATGAGAACACTTGGCATCGCCTTGAGTTTATTTTTGATTTCAGAGACCGAGGCGACGGGCTTATCGCTCCACCCTCGTTTCTGATTGATGGGCGTGAGTGGCTTATTACAGAGGCGCTAGACCCTCAGTATCTGAATACAGAGAAAGGCCTTGCGGTCTACCACGGCGTAGACGCGGCAGGTGCGGCAATCGACGCGGTCCGCTCGTGGTATGGAGAGGAGTATTACGACACCTCCCTCCAGCGGGTGATGCTATCGGATGAACCGGCTTGGGCTGAGGCCAAAAAGAATTTTGAGCTTTGTTCTATAGCGTCATGGTCCACCTCCCAGATCGAAGTCACCATCAACCGAGGTCAGTTTTCTGACGGCGCGACTCTTTACCTTTATGTGGCCGACGATAACGGCGACGTTAATTCATCAGGTGTTGAGGTGTCAGTATGAGGTTCATGCTTGTCCCGGGTGGGGGTAACCCTTCCGAGCTTTACCCAGAGTACGTTGAGATTCATGGTGATTACTCCGATTCCTCGAAACTGACGACCCTCAGCGCCTCGACCACGATTTCCGAGGACTATGATACCGGTGCGGCGATCTCGGTCACGGCGACAACTACTGCGGTGTTTACCGGCTACTTCGATACGATGAGTGATATTGAGTATGCGGATAACTCCCCGGTACAAGGCTATCCGAGAAAGCTACTCCCGGCCTCAGCTTATATCACAGGAGCGACACCGGCCAGCTTGCGCTTTGCCTCTGCCTCATGGAATGTCGGCGACACCGTCGTTATTAAGGCAATGGGGTTCAACAAGAACTCGCGGGATACACTTTTTGCTTCTAATGGGGTCAGTGCGACTCATACAAACGGCGCCGATATTGCCTCGTGTGGACCAGCAGCAAGCATCACTACCGTTACAACTGACGATGGGTCAGGTAACGCTGTTATCGACGTGACCGTGGTTCGGGCTACTAGCGGGGATGTCGCAGGCTACTGGTCCTTTTTTGATGTTACGGTTACAGCTGCAACTACGCCAGGCATCCCAGCCACTACCCTAAGCGTTGAAGGCGTCCTGCAGGTCAGCAAGACGGGCATTCAGCGTCGCATTACTGCGGGGGCCAACCTGAACGGTGTTCAGCGGCATTACGCCACCGATGTAACCACGGACGCATCAGGGTTTATGCCTGCGCTGGATCTTTCAGCAACGGCTTTAAGTGTGGGCGATACCGTTCGAGACACCGTGCTGTTGTCATCTGGCGAGACTATTGGACCGCTACGGACGGTTGAGGACATTTCCTGATGAACTATAACCTCGGCAGCGCATCGGGTAGCGCTTACAGCTTGGGTTATACCGGCCCGTATGCCGGCGGCGATACTCCCCAGATTACCCCTGACGGCGATACCAACCAGTACGGCGCTGAAACGGTAACACTGACCGATTGGTCGGAGTCGCCCACCGGCGCAACCCTGGACGGTGTGGCGGTGCTGGGCTTCAGTGCAGACAGCACCAGCTCTGTAACGTTTCGGTCACCAGGCAGCGTTGGTTCAGGCGATAAGGTTCTGGTCGTATCAGGCCCAACAGAGTCAGCCAGCGCAACGGTCACCCACACACAGCCATATCCGATTAACATCGCTGCCGCTGCAGTAGATGGTAAGTCGATCCTGTTCGGACAAAAGCTCGGCACTGGATACGCTGGCGCGGCCTACATGGATAACGCCCCGGCGCCATATGAGATCGACGGGCAAGCCGGTAGCCCGGTTGCATCCGGCGAAAGCCTGACATTCAAGCCCGCTTACACCGACTGGTCAGATGCACCCATTGCAAATGACGTTAACGACTACCTCCAGGCTCCTTCAGAGTTTGAGGGCTGGATGCGGTCGAACCACACGCGTATTTACCCTGACGGCACTGCCCAGTCATGGGTTGTGGAGTATGAGGTAACGGCTGGTGGTGTGATCGTGCCCGGCCTTCTTTCCAGTCACCGCATCAAGATGTCCATCGAAACGCCCCGTATCAGGATGAGCTTATGACCCTGTTCGTCAATACCGACGTTGACCTGCCATTCGATATCGTCAAAGGCTTCGCCATTGAAGACGTCAAGGATGTGACCATCCTGCTAAGAAAAGGTGATTTCGGGCTGGAGAAGAGCTTGGGTGCAGGCATCACGATACTGGATGGTGCAATCATCTTTAGCATCGCGCGTGATGAGATTGCCACAAGCGGTGCCTATGACATTTATGCCCGCGTTACTGATCAAGGCGATAAGCAGCGCGGCATCATCCTGTCGCCAAACAAGATTACGTTCCAGAAGTTCCCAGTATGAGCGGGCCAGCAGCCGAGCCTACAGAGATGCAACAGCTGATCGCTGCCATCACTGCGCAAACGGAAGCAATCAATTCGCTGGCTGATAGCAACCGTGAGGTCATCGACTACCTGGTCAGTCAGGAAGTGGAGAGCGATGGAGAGGGAGAACCTGACACCTACCTGGACGGTTCCCCTTGCCGGTAAGGCCTCTGACCCACAAACCGCACAAGCCAACCACTGCCCGCCACAGCGCGCCGGCGCAAGAACGAAAGACCAGCACCCAGCGTGGCTACGGATACAAGTGGCAGCAGGCTCGTGCTGGCTACCTGGCAAAGCACCCACTGTGCGTCAACTGTTCCGACAATAACCGCGTTGCCGCGGCCACGGATGTGGATCACATCAAGCCGCATCGAGGCGACATGCAACTGTTCTGGGATCGATCGAACTGGCAGGGCCTCTGTCATCCATGCCACAGCGCCAAGACCGCCCGGGAAGATGGCGGCTTCGGCAACCAAAATCGGGGTAAAAAGGGTGGGGGTGGGTCGGATTTCTAGAGCGTTTTGCTTCTAGACCGCGCCCTCAGCCATTTTTTTGCACCGTCAAAATTGAGATTTGAAAATTAGAGGACGTGAAATTGACGAGAGGACGGAAGCCAACAGCTCCGAACCTCAAGGTCTTGGCCGGTACTGACCGTCCAGATCGGGGGGCGCAGGACGCCCCGGATTATGATCTGGTCGAAGAATTTCCGGATCCGCCGCAGTACCTCAACACGGACGGCGCGCAAATGTGGAGCGACATCGGTCGCCAATTGGTCGCGGCCCGCGTTCTTCAGGTCGTTGATCTGTTCTCGCTCGAGCAACTTTGCTTCGCCTGGCAATGCTTTCGGCGTAAAGCGAAAGCGGAAATGGAGCCAACAGCAGCTGAAACAACAGCTTTGAAATCCCTTTTCTCTGAGTTCGGCATGACGCCGGCCAGTCGCGCCAAGGTTTCATCAGGTGGGGAGAAGGCGAAGGGCAACAAATTCGGGAATAACGGTAAGCGTGCGTGATTACGTCAAGATTGCGAAGGACTACGCCCGGGCGGCGGTGCGCGATAAGAAGCGGAAAAAGCACGGCCGGCTGATACGCGAAGCCTCCCAGCGCTTTCTGGATGACCTGAAGCGGGCCCGGAAAAAGACCTGTCCGTTCTTCTTTGACCCTTGGCATGCAAACGATCCGTGCGACTTCATCGAAAAACTGCCCCACGTTGAAGGCAAGTGGGACACGCCAACGATTGTGATGCACCCGTCACACGTCTTCTTTGTGGTCCAGCTCTTCGGATTCCGGAAGCGTGAGCCGGTATACATCGAGGGCTGGGGCGAAGACGGGATGTTCCACCCGCGCCGGTACACCTCAGCGTTGTTCGCGGTTGCCCGGAAGAACGCCAAATCAACACTGGCATCCGGAATCCTGAACTATTGCCTGTGCTGCGAACCGGAAGAGGGCGCCCAGGTCATCAGTGCTGCGACCACATTCCCGCAGGCGTCGATAATCTTTAACACCGCCAAACGCATGGTCGAAAAGACGCCGGACATGCGAGAGGCATTTGGCCTTGAATGTTGGGCCAAGTCGATCAGCCGGTTCGAGTCGGGCGGCAGCTTCAAGCCAATCCACGCCAAAGCATCAACTCAGGATGGTCTGAACCCGTCGCATGTTGGGCTCGATGAGATTCATGCTCACAAGACAGCGGACCTGCTGAACGTTCTGACCTCGGCCGCCGGCGCGCGCGGTAACCCGCTCTGGCTCTACACAACCACAGAGGGTTACACCAATCCCGGCCCTTGGGCTGAGATCCGAATGTTTGCCAAGCGTCTGCTGGCTGGCCTGTTCAACAACGATGCCGATCACTTCCTGGTTGTCTTCTATGCGGTAGACGACGAGGACAAAACTGCCGGGATCAAATCGGACGACGAGTTCGATGAAAAGATCTGGATCAAAGCCAATCCGCTGATGGATGTGAACCCCCATCTGCTTTCTGCGATTCGCAAGGAAGCGGTGGAGGCGAAGCAGATGCCGTCGAAGTTGGCGGAGTTCCGGATTAAGCGACTCAACCGCCCAGCGTCAACTGCTGACGGATGGATCGATCTGAACAAGTGGAAGTTGTGTGGCGGTGAAGTTGACCTCGAGTGGCTGGCGGATTACCCCTGCTGGGCTGGACTCGACCTCGCATCAACTCAAGATATTGCGGCCCTTCGATTGGTCTGGAATGTCGAGGGCATCACTTATACCTGGGGCATCCGTTGGGCACCAGAGAGTGCAGTGGCCTATCGAACAGAGCGCGGCACCGTTCCTTATGCGGCCTGGGCCGAGTCAGGGCTGCTGAAACAGACCGAAGGTAACGTTATCGATTATGCCGTGGTTGAGGCCGATATTCTTGGTGTTTGTGAACGCTTCAACGTTCAGCTCATGGCTTACGACAAATGGAATGCGACCGACTTGGTCAACCGCCTGGTGGCCGCTGAGATCCCTCTAATCGAGTTTATCCAAGGCCCGAAATCGTATCACCCAGCAATGCAAGCGCTGGAGCTGGCCTATGTTGCGGGCAATTTAGCCCATGGTGGCGATCCACTGCTGAACTGGTGTGCTTCTAATATTGTGGCCCGCCGGGATCAAAACCTGAACATGGCCCCTGATAAAAAGCGCTCTGCCGACAAGATCGATGACATGGCCGCTCTGCTAATGGCAGTTGGTGTGATGCAAGCCGAGTGCGACCCGATTGATATTGATTCCTTTCTCTCTGACCCACTGGTGCTTTAATGAGCCTATTCACCGCGTTCAGCGGATTCTTTCGATCGCCGGGCGCGCCTCCACGAGTTGACGGGCTTCAAACCGGTATCCCTGGCGGGTACGGCACCACGGCTGCTGCCGAAGTTTCGTTTGATACCGCCATGCAGATCAGTCCGGTGTGGGCCGCGGTGAAGTTGATATCTGAGTCAATTGGCTCCATGCCCTTTAACGTCTACAAGGTCACGGACAAAGGTCGCGAAATTGCTACAGATCACCCGCTTCACCGGGTGCTCACCTCAAACCCCAACCAGTACCAGACAGATGTGGAGTTCTGGGAGTCGCTGGCCCTGAACCTGGCTATCAGCGGGAACGCTTACGCAATCATTCAGCGTTCTGGCTCGCGCATTGTTGGCCTGCTTCCGGTCTCATCTGCGCAGGTTGAAACTACGTTGCTGTCGGACGGCACGGTGATACATAGCTACACCAGCGGCGCAAACGTCAAGGTGTACAGCTCTGAGTCGATGTGGCACGTCAAGCTATTTGGCAATGGCATTGTGGGGCTGTCCCCACTGTCCTATGCCCGCAACTCAATTGGTATCGCTATTGCTGCTGACAACCGGGTCAGCAAGGTTTACAGCAACGGCGCTAAGCCCTCCGGCATACTGACGATCGATAAAACGCTGACGAAAGATCAGCGAACCCAAGTGCGCAGCGCGTTCGCAGGGTTAGAGGAGGGAAACGAAGACAAGCTGTTCGTGCTTGAGGCCGGGATGAACTACACCCCCGTCAGCATGAGCCCGCAGGACATCGAGTTGCTTGATTCTCGACGCTTCCAGATTGAAGACATTGGCCGCTTCTTCGGAGTGCCTTCAATTCTTTTGAACCAAACATTTGGCCAGTCATCCCTTGGCTCCAATGTTTACGAAATTCTGTCTGCCTTCTACAAACTGAATCTCCGTCCTTATCTCGAGAAGTTCGAAGCCTCGGTTCCCCGCTGGCTGATGAGCTCCGATGACGCGTCAAAGCACGAGTGCGAATTTGATTTTGATGCGGCGCTCCTGCGCGCTGATCTGAAGACCCGAATGGAAGCCAACCGAATTGCCATTAACTCGGGCCAGTCCACACCAAACGAAGCCCGCATCAGCGAAGGCAAGCCCGCCCTTAAGGGGGGCGACAAACTACTTATCCAGGGTGCAATGGTGCCTATTCAGCAAGCCGGGCAAAAGCCTGTGGAGATGCCCAATGAAGCGCAAGAATCTTAGCCTCAACGAAACTGAATTGAAGATGGTCGGCGACGGCCGAAAGTTTTCGGGCTACGCCTCCGTATTTGGCGGAGTCGACAGCTACGGCGACACCATTATGCCCGGCGCATACAAAGGCACTATTGGCGAAAGGGCTCGCCCTATTGCCATGCGCTGGAATCACTTCGGGCCAATCATCGGAAAGTGGACAAAGTTCGAAGAGGATGAAACCGGGCTATTTGTTGAGGGCGAATTGACGCTAGGTCATTCCGTTGCAGAGGACGCATACGCGCTACTTAAGCACGGTGCGGTTACCGGCCTGTCGATTGGCTATAGGGCTATTAAAGAAATAGAGAATGAGACTGGCGGATACGATCTTCAAGAGATTGATCTTGTTGAGATCAGTATTGTCGAGTCTCCTGCAGATCTGGCCGCCCAAGTTGGAAATGTTAAAGCTGCCATTGGCGAAGCCGAATCATTAAAACAGATTGAAGCCCTGCTGCGTGATGCTGCCGGGTTCTCAAGGGCTGATGCGACAGCGCTGGTGGCGCGCATCAAGTCTCTGTCTCGCGGTGAGCGCGACGACGAAACCAAGACCAGCGAACTGTTGGCTGTCATCCAGGCAGCAACAAATCAAATCACCGCGAGGAAATCATAATGGAAGTCTCTGAGATCAAGACGGCGCTTGATGCGCAAGGCGAAGCCATCAAAGCAGCGATGGCAAAGTATGACCAGGAGTTGGCTGAACACGGCAAGGCCTCAACTGAGCTAACTGGACAGATTGATGAACTTTCTGGTCAGTACAAAGCTCTGCGTGATGAGATCGCCGATTTGGCGCAGCGCCAGACACCGGCTGGTGGTGAAGCTGACATAGTAAAGACAGCGGGCGCCGAGTTCATCAATTCGGATCAATTCAAGTCATTGGCAACTGGCGAGCGCGAAAAGGCACGGTTCGAGGTTAAGAACACTGTCGTCACCGGTGAGAATATGCCGTTTGAGATGCAGCGCCCCGGGGTGATCCCTGGCAGCTTTGCGCCTCTGACCATTCGTCAGCAGATCCCTACCATCACCGTGGCAAGCAACTCGGTCAGCTCGCTCCGCGAATTGGCCAACACCAATAGTGCTTCCGAAACAGCAGAGGGCACAGCTAAGCCTGAATCTGCCATCACGTTCGAGCCATACAACGTGCAAATTGAGACCGTGGCTCATTGGATCAAGGTTTCGAATCAGCTTCTGGCTGATGCCCCTGCTGTGGCTGCGTACATTGATACCCGGTTGCGTGACGGGCTTGCCCAACGCATTGACCGGCAGTTGTTACTTGGGAATGGCACAACTCCAAACCTTTCCGGTCTGACCGATGCTGGCAACTTCACAGCATTTACTCCGACCTCCGGCGCCAACCTTGTTGAGTCCATCAATAAGGCGAAGTACAACCGCTGGGCTGTAGGTGAGGTGGTGGATACCGTCATCGTTAACCCAGCCGATTGGGCGGAAATGGAACTGCTGCGTGAAGGCGCTGGCTCAGGAGCTTATCTGTACGGCGCCCCGGGCACGAATGCCGGCGCCCAGCCGTTCGGTGTATCGGTGGTAATGTCTCAGCACATGCCTGCCGGAAGCTTCCTGATCGGCAGCCTTCGCACATCGGCCATCATCTATCAGCGCCAAGGTGCGGTGGTAGAAATGGGCTTCGTGAACGATGACTTCACTAAGAACTTGGTGACCATTCGCGCCGAAGAGCGTCTTGGCCTGGGCGTTGATCGTCCTGCTGGGATTATGTACGGCGACATCACCGCAGCGTAATCAGGGTGGGCCGGGGCAACCCGGCCTTTCTATCTGGAGACAATCATGAAGTGCAAAGCCATCAAAGACTTTCTGCATGATGAACTCGGCAGAATCAAGGCCGGGCAAGAATTTGAAGCAAACGCAGCCCAACTATCTGGAGTGCGGCCGTTCGTCGAAGTTTACAAGACAAAAGTAATTCATGAGGTGCCCGACAATGTCAGTGATGACTCTGGAACAGATCAAGCATCACCTAAGGCTGGAGCTGGACGACGAAAGTCAGGACGCGCATCTCGAAAATCTGAGTGAAGCCGCCGAAGATTACGCAGCTCAATACATCGGACAAAGCATTCCCTGGAAAGATAGTGAAGGTGAAGATGTTCCGGTCCCTGCGTCCATCAAAGCTGCGTTGCTGCTTGTGATTGGCGATCTTTATGAAAACCGTGAAGCGCAGATAGTCGGCACTATACGTGCGGACAATCCAGCCGTAGAGCGTTTGCTTCACTTCTACCGTGTAGGGATGGGGGTTTAGCATGCGATCCGGCAGCCTCCGTCACCGAGTAGAAATCCAGAAGCCTGTAACTGCTCAGAACCCGAACACGGGGTCCATGGTTGTTACTTGGCAAGAAGTTGCACAAGTTTGGGCATCAGTCGAACCACTGAGCGCCCGAGAGTTTATCTCTGCCCAGGCCGGCCAATCGGAAATCAACGCTCGAATCGTCATCCGATACCGTCCTGGCATTACCGCTGCCATGCGAATCATTCACCGCGAGCAGGTTTTTAACATCGAGGGCGTGCTGCCGGATGCCGGCTCTGGCCTCGAATACCTAGCGCTACCAGTATCGACGGGGGTCAACGATGGCTGACTCAGTGACGTTTGATGTGAGCGGGTTGAACGCGCTGGCGGATCGGCTCGCCACAATACAGGACGACATCAAGTACAAAGGTGGCCGATTCGCACTGCGAAAGGCAGCCAACTTAGTAAGGGATGCTGCAAAAGCAAATGCTCGGTCAATCAATGACCCGGCGACGCCGGAAGATATCGCAGAAAACATCGCGGTGCGCTGGTCATCCCGTCGATTCAAGCGAACTGGCGATTTGATGTTCCGGGTGGGTGTTCGTGGTGGGGCGAAGGAATACGCCAAGACTCGGGAGAATGCCCGCAAGCAACGCGTCGGCAAAAGCTATCCGACAGGTGGCGACAAAACCAACCCTGGTGGCGATACCTGGCACTGGCGGTTGGTTGAATTTGGTAGTGAGACGAATGCAGCCCGTCCGTTTCTGCGTCCTGCTCTGGCAAGTAATATCGACCGGGCATCCCGTGAATTCGTGAACCAATATGGTAAGGCGCTGGACCGCGCTATTAAACGGGCAGGGGGTAAATAATGTTTCCTCCCATTTTCGCGGTTTGTGCTGCAGATGCTGAAGTCCTGACAGTCCTCGGCGCCAACCCCGTTAGGCTGTTTCCTTTTGGTGAAGCCCCTCAAAACGTAACCGCGCCCTATGCCGTCTGGCAGGTTATTTCCGGGCAGCCAGAGAACTTCATTTCCGACCGCCCCGACATTGATGAGTTCACGCTACAGGTCGACGTGTATGGCAATACCGACACTGAAGTGACCGCCGCCGCAATTGCGATCCGAAACGCCGTAGAGCTGCAGGCCAACATCGGCAGTTGGGGAGGGCAGAACAAAGACCCTGCCACCGGCCGCTACCGCATCCGATTTGATATCGACTGGCTTACGCCTCGATAAACGACCCCCAACCAAACCCGCCACGCGCGGGTTTTTTTATGCCCCACAGATAGCCCCTTTGGGGCGGAGGAATACCAAGTGTCAAAACTCACGCAAGGCACCTACATCTATTTCATCGATCCGGCGGATGAATCTGTCGTTCAAGTGAAGCAAGCCACCAATTTCAACCCTGGCGGCGCGCCAGCGGACCAGATCGATACAACGCCGCTTGAAGCTAACGACCGGGAGTACCGTCGTGGGCTACGCACGCCTGGTCAGGCATCGCTAACCATCAACGCTGATCCGAACGAACCGTCCCACATTCGTCTTCACGAACTCTCCAACGATGACACGGTTGACAAGTTCAAGCTGGTTGTCGGGTGGAGTGACGGCACGGCACCCCCAACAGTTGCTGCTGGTGAGCTTGAACTTCCGGATACGCGCACCTGGTGTGATCTTGATGTTTACGTTGCCGACTTCCCGTTCGACTTCTCGTCGAATCAGGTAGTGAAGACTGAGGTCTCACTGCAACGCACCGGCAAGCTCAACTGGACCAAAAAGGTACCGTTATGAACCTGACGATTGATTCACTGAATGATATGGGCGCCTTTACCGGCGCCCCGGTTGAGAAGGAAATCACCTGGAAAAAAGGGAAGGAAGAGCTTAAGGCCACTGTATTCGTTCGACCGCTTTCGTATCAGTCGGCGGTCAGTGATCTTACCTCTCTGAATCAGAAGAAGGATGCACTGGCCGGCCGTATCGCTGCGAGCATTGTGGATGAGGACGGGAAGCCCATCTTTACCCCTGATGACATTACTGGTGACGCTGATCCTGCGCGCGGCGCTTTGGATGGCAATCTTACAATGGCACTGCTGAATGTGATCGGGGAGGTAAACGGCGCGGGAAAGACGAAGAGCTGAGCGAAACTGATGAGGTGTGGTGCGAGCTGGTTCTTTGCGGGATCGGTGGCCGCACCATCGCCGAAGCAAAGAATCGACTCAGCTATGCCGAATTCATTACGTGGATGAAGTACCGATCAAAACGCGGCAGCTTTAATCTGGGCATGAGAGTAGAGCGAGGATCAGCGTTGCTCGCCACGCTGTACGCCAACCGGAACAGCAAGAATGGTGACTTCAAGCTATCTGACTTCATGCCCCACGATCACGAGCATCCGGACGATATGGAGCTAACCATTGAAGAGGCAATGGCGACCTGGCATTGAGCCTGCTAAATTGGGGGACAATCACCAATAAAAGGTAACGTCATGAAGGTCTTGATAGCATTGGCGCTGTTCGGATTGCTTCTCACTGGGTGTGCCACTTCCGGGCGTCCAATCAATCAAGATAAGGTCGACCAGATTCAGATCGGAGAAACAACTTTCGATCAGATGCAGGAGATCTTTGGGCCTCCTATTGCGCAGGGCTACGGCTCCGGAGGAAAGCTCACGGCAACTTGGTTCTACGTAAAGACCGGGGCTTTCATCGGAATACAGCAACAGAAGAATCTGGCCGTTCTCTTTGATGAAGAGAAGCGGGTGGAGGAATACACCTTTTCTGGAACGGGTGGTTAGGCGGACGCCTTACCCCACGCTCTCCTAACCTGATTACATAAACCTCGCTTCGGCGGGGTTTTTTTATGCCTGGAGAAAAGCATGGCAACCAGAAGTCTCGGTACATTAACACTGGATCTGGTCGCCAAAATCGGTGGCTTCACTGCTCCCCTGGACAAAGCATCCCGGGAAAGCAAAAAGCGCATGAAGGAGATCGAGGAAGAGGCCAAAAATGTTGCGGCGGGTATCGCCAAGATCACCGCCGTTTCCGGCGTTGCAGCTTCAGGCTTGCTGGCATTCACCGCTCACGCCGCGACGAATGCGCGTGAGCTCAAAAACCAAGCTGCAGTGGCGAATACCTCGGTCGAGCAATTTCAGAAACTCAGCTATGCCTCGCGCACCGTATCGATTGACCAAGAGAAGTTGAGCGACATCCTGAAGGATGTAAACGACCGGGTTGGTGACTTCGTCCAAACCGGCGGCGGGCCGATGCTCGACTTCTTTGAGCAGATTGCACCGCAAGTTGGCGTCACCGCCGAGCAGTTCAGGAAATTGTCCGGACCCCAAGCGCTTCAGCTCTATTATGACAGCCTTGAGAAAGCGAACCTTTCCCAGGAAGACCTCACGTTCTATCTGGAAGCGATCGCATCCGATACCACAAAGCTGATACCGCTGCTGAAGAATGGCGGGCAGGGCTTTGCTGATCTTGCATCAGAGGCTGACAACCTCGGCATTGTTCTCGACGAAGTGCAGGTGAAAGCACTGACTGACTTCGCAAGTCAGGTCGACCGTATCACCGGTGTCATGTCAGCCGCCGGCAACATCGCGGCAGCTGAACTGGCCCCAGCCATGGGTATGGTCGCCGATGAGGTGATTGAAGCTGCGAACGCCTTCCGCGCTGGCGAGTACGATGACCAGATAGAGATCATCGCCAAGATTGGTTCTGTCGCTGGCGGCGCCGCCGCAGCCTATGCCGCATACCGAACAGCCATTGCCGCCGCCACTATTGCCCAGTGGGCGTTTAATGTTGCCGCTGCCGCCAACCCCGTTGCCGTGTTGGTGGGTGTTATCGGCGCTGCTGCTGGCGGACTGTATGCATTCCGTGACGAACTTGGTCTGGCAGGTCGAGAAGCTGCACAAACAACTATCAAAGTCGATGAGCTGGCGGAATCATTCAGGGATCTGACTGAGTCTCAGCAGGAGAACCGCCGAGTTGAGTTGGCCGGCAATATCGCCGAGATGCGCATCGAGGCTGCCAAAGCCCAGGCGGAACTTGAAAAGCTCTCGAAAGTAATCGAACAGTCAGGCCAATTAACTCCTCAAGGTGGCGCGCTGCCGATTGCAACTTCGGAGGATATCGCCCGGGGTAAAGCGCTCCGCGGTGAAATTGAACAGCTGAACATCGATATTGCGGCGGGCAGCACGCTACTTAAAGAATACGATGACTTGATGTCAGGACTGCTTGATAAGCCTAACTCCGCTGGCGGTACAGGCGGTCTGGGGTCCACCAAGGAAATCAAGGATCAGATAGCTGCGCTTCAATTCCAGGCTGAAACCGTAGGCATGACGGCCGAGGCAGTGAAGCTGCTAAAGCTTGCCAACGAAGGCGCAACCGAATCCCAGCTGGCACAGGCTCGCGCAGCTGTCCAGACGATTGAGGCATACAAAGCGCAGACGGAAGCTGCAGAGAAAGCAAAGAAAGAACAGGACCAAATAAACCAGAACGCGCAATCCATTTCTGACAGTTTGCTCACCGAAGAAGAGGCCATTCGTGCCTCGTATGAACGCCGCCGCCAAATCATTTTGGACAACACCAAAATCATAGGCGAAGCGCAGAGCGACCTACTGAAGCGCAACGAGGAAAAGCGCAACGAGGAACTGCTCGAACTCAATGGGTCGTACTGGGAAAAGTACCTGGCTGCGACGGAAGAGAACCTGCGTTCATTCGATGAACTTTCTGAATCGATGCTCGAGGGCTTTTCTTCCCGGTTTGGTGATGCGTTCGAGTCAATGGTGTTCGACGCCGAGACCCTGGGTGACGCAATAGATGGGCTGGCGGAATCGATGGCCCGCTCTGTTGTGAACGCGCTGGCTCAAATGGCAGCGCAATGGGTTGCGTATCAGGCTGTCCAGCTGGCAACGGGTCAGAGTTCTCAAGCCGCCGCAATTGCTGGCGCGACAGCTGCTGGTACCGCGATCGCAACATCGTATGCGCCTGCTGCTGCTATGGCTTCTCTCGCCACTTTCGGTGCTAACGCCGTCCCTGCCGCTGCAGCAATCACTTCTACTACAGCGCTGTCTGCCGGGCTGGCTCTTGCTGGCATGGCGCATGACGGCATCGACAGCATTCCTCAAACCGGAACCTGGCTCTTGCAGGAAGGTGAGCGGGTTACTACCGCGAACACCAGCCAAAAACTCGACCGCACCCTTGATGACGTTCAAAAGAACCAGTCGGGCGGCGGAGCCAATATCACCAACGTTTTCCAGATTTCAGCGGCGGCAAGCACGTTCAGCGCCGATCTCATGAAAGTAATGCCGATGATCGAAGAGCGCACAAAGAACAGCGTGATTGCAGCGATTAATGGCGGCGGTTCAATGGCACGAGCAGTCGGGAGACGCGGCTAATGATCAAGGACTTCCCAGAGATTCGCCGCAGCAATGAAAGTTGGGATATTGATTACAACAATCAGGAGTTCCCCAGCGATCTGAATCGCGCCATCCAAACCAAAGCTATGCCGGGCGCAAAGTGGAAAGCAAGCCTGACGTTCGCCAATCGCATGGGCAAAGAGGCCCGGATACTACAAGGCTTCGTTACCGGCCTTCAGGGGGCGGCGGGAAGGTTCTGGATAACGCCCACTGATTGGAAGCCGCTGGGCTCTGCCGTGGGCGAAGGCTCGCTATCAGCCCCGGTCGGTCAGTTCGCCACTACCATAACAACCACCGGATGGGAACCGCATCAGCCTGAATTGCTCTATACCGGCGACTTCTTCGAGATCAACGGCGAGTTAAAGCGGGCGACCAGCATTTCTAGCGCCGACGCAAATGGGCACGCCACCATCGAGTTCTGCCCGCCAACTCGGGTAGCGCTACCTGCAGGCACGCAGATCCGCACGGAATACCCTCGCAGCCAAATGAAGCTCGCTACAAACACTGCCGGATGGAACCTCTCTGCTCCGGTTGTATACGGCATGACGCTTGATATTGAAGAGGCTTTGGATATATGAGGTACATCCACCCGGACGTAATCACCGCCCTCGAATCTCGCCTGTTCACGCCCATCTTCTTTGTCGAAATAATGTTCGATGAGCCGCTTAGATTCACCAGCGCATACAGCAGCATGACCATTGGTGGAAAGGAATATTTCGGCGCTGGCAATCTCGGCAGCGTGAGCAAGGTCAGCGAAGGCGTAGACCTCAACCCGCAGGAATTCAAGATCGTCGTGGCCGGGGTCAATGAAGCCTCGCTTGCCGCCGTGATCACGCAGAACTATCTGAACCGGGAGGCCTCATGCTTTGTAGCGCTGATTGACGAGCAGGGCGAAATCATTGGTGGGCCCGACGATGGGCCGATGCATTCTTTCTCCGGCAACGTCGATGAGATTCCGTGTGAGATCGGAAAGCGAGGGAAGATCACGATTGTCGTTCGGGATGAGTTGGCCGACTGGGCCAGACCCAAGGTTGAGCGTTACACGAACGCAGACCAGCAAGCCCGTTACCCAGGCGATATAGCGCTGGAGTACATGTCACAAGTGGCAGATAGAGAAACTATCTGGCCTGCCTCAAGCTACTTTGATTAAGGCCATTACATGAGTTGGTGGAGCGATAATGTAGGCGGCAAGCTCTCAAGCGCCTGGGATAGCCTGAAACAAGGCGACATTCTTGGCGCGGGCGAGGATATATTCAACGTCGCCTTTGATGCGATCTCCCTCGGGACCTTCTCGTACGCCAAGGATCAGGCTCGCGGCCTGTTTGAGATGCCTGCGATCCCGTATCAGGATCGCAAACGCATGATCAAATCGCCAGCCGGCGCAAGGCAGGTGGTTTACGGCCATTGCCGGGTGGGCGGGCACGCTGCCTACATCGAGTCGGGCGGGAAGGACAAGCGTTTCATCAATTTGACGCTGATCGTTGCTGCGCATCAGGTTGAACAGATTACGGCGGTTTACGCCAACGGCAAAAAGGTGGCTTCTGCGAGATCCTCAGGCAACGGACTGATGCCAAGGGTTGACGATGGGAAGCTGAATAAAGGGGCTGACGAATGGTACGTTCGGTGCTGGTCGGCCAAAGGCGATCAGAGCGCCGCCATCATCCCCGCAACATCTCTAAAAGATGGCCAATACTCACCCCCCGGATGGACAAGCAAGCATAAGCTTCTCGGCCAGGCGTACGTTCACATTTTCTGCGCCTATGCCGACAGCAAGTTCGAATCCGGCTTGCCCAAGTTTGAGATAGAACTGTACGGCAAGAACGACCTGTACGATCCGCGCACAGGTTCTGTTGGCTATTCAAATAACCAAGCTCTGGTTGAGTTGGATGTACTCAGATGGCCTCGACTCGGTAACCGGCCTGATTCCAAGATTGATTTTGACTCCTATGTCGCTTCCGCGAATGTCGCCGATGAAGTAGTGGTTGCTGGCCCTGGCAAGACAGAGAAACGCTACACGGTCAACGGCGCGTTTCGCATGGAAACGCCGCCACCTGAGATTCTGCAAAGCGTGGCGGCGGCCGGGGCTGCGTACCCAGTTCGGTCCGCTGGAATTTGGGGGACCGTCCCGGGCAAATACTCTGAACCGGTCATGGATCTGGATGAGTCCGACCTGATTGGCGGTCTGTCATTTCAGCCGGGGCCCGGGAAGAAAGCCAGGCACAACATGGCCCGAGGAACTTACGTTGATGCCTCTCAGAACTTTGAGACCGTCGAGTTTCCGCCAATCAAAATCGGAGATTACATCTCGGATGATTTGGAAGAACTTGAACGCTCGTTCGAGTTTCCATGGACCACCTCGGGGTCGATGGCGCGGCGCCTTTCCAAGATCGAGATTGAGCGGGGCCGGTATGGGCTGAGCGCGTCAGCCAGGTTCAAATTCCGCACGCTGCGACTTACTCCGGGCGACCGCGTCACGCTGAGCATTGCGCAACTAGGTTGGGACAAGAGGGTCTTCCGGGTCGATGACACTGACGCGGACTACAATGCCGGCGTCAAGCTGCGACTCCGCGAAGATGCCCCAGAGATATATGAGTGGGAAGAGGGCGACGCCCTGGCGCTGGATCCTCCGCCTCCGCTGAACCTACCAGACGGTCTTGAAATCAGCCCGCCCGAGAACATTGTCGTGACAGAAGAGCTTTACCAGACCCTTACCCGCGCGGCTATTAAAGTCCGAATGCTGATTGCTTGGAGCGCGGACGATGTAGCGAACGCTTATGACATTCAATATAAGCTGTCCTCAACCTCGAAATGGGAGTCAGCGGGCACATACTGGCAAGATAACGATATCGAAATCAATGATGTACTGGATGCGCCCTATAATCTCAGGCTACGAGCCAGGAATGTTCTAGGGAACCCTTCAGATTGGGTTTATTTGGATTACACAGTCGAGGGCAAATCGGCGCCACCGCCTGACGTGGAAACCCTGTTCATTCAGAACGGCAATCTTAAGTGGAGCTACAGCAGTGCTCCTCTGGATCTAGCCGGCTTTGAGGTGCGATTCCAGAACGGCAATCGCCGCGTCTGGCCAGACGCCACACCGGTCACGGGAAACATCATTACCGAAACGCAGTTCGATGTATCCGAGTTTACTGGCACTAAGACGTTCATGGTTCGGGCCATAGACACCACCGGCAATCTCTCCAGCAAGCCCGCTTTTCTAATTCAGGATCTTGGCGATGCCCCGCTGCTGAACGTCATCTACGACAAGAATGAGGCGCCGGCTTGGGCTGGCACGCTTACGGGCGGGCTCATAAATGCCGACAACGAGCTTGAAGCAACTCAGCTGGGCTCGTTCTACGGCGAACCTGACAGCGTGTTCTATGGCGATTCGGACTCTCCATTTTATCAGGATGACTACGCCCGGATGGAGTATGTTTTTGGGTTGACGGTCCCGGTCCAAGATATTGGAGCTGCCATCACCATTGAAGTTCTGAAAAATGACGGCCAGTTTAATGAGCGTATCGACTACATGCCCCCTGATTACACCGCGGACTGGCTAGCCTTCCCAGGCAGCGTTCCTGCACAGGAAGGCGTCTACCAGTTCCGAATGGTTTTCCCTCAGCAGCAGGGCAGCACTCCTCCGCGCATCACGGATATCATTGTCCGCCTAGATGCTGAAGACATTGAAGAAGATTTCAACGACATCGCCATAGCGGTTGGCGGCACGCGACTGCCAATTACCAAGACTTATCGGGCGATCAAGAACGTAATGTTAACGCTTCAGTTCGACGGCGGCAGCGCCAAGAGCGTCTTTGTGATGGATAGGGATTCGGAGCTTGGCCCGTTGATCGAGGCTTTCGATGGGCCGACCTCCGTGACTGGGAATATTAACGCAAAAATAAAGGGGTATTAAACATGCCAACTACGCCGCTACCAACGGATGACTATCTTGGCGACCCTCTAAGGATCACGTCGCAATTTCAGGACGGTATCAACGCGTTCCTTGATTTCGCCCGTGAGTTTCAGACGGAGTTGGCCGCACTCCCAAGTCAGACTGTGCGTGGAGCCGCTGTTCTCAACCCAATGGACTTGATGCCGCCCAGATCGATCATGTTCTGGCCAGACGCCATTGAGGACATACCCTCTGGCTGGGTTCTCTGTGACGGCCAGAACGGTACGCCCGACATGCGCGGTGTGTTCCCGGTTGGGGCTGGGGGCGATTATAACCCAGGTGCCACCGGGGGCGCCGACAGCGTGACACTCACTGAATCGCAAATGCCTTCGCACAACCATACCGGATTGACGAGCACCGCTGGAAACCACAGTCACAGCACTCAGATGAATCTTACCGGATCAGGCATGAGTCACTGGGAGGGGGACAGCCTGCCTGGCGGTAACACATTAGGCGAGACCTCCACGACAGGTGCCATCAACTCCAATGGCTCGCACAGTCATAGTTTGTCCATCAATTACAGGGGTGGCAGTCAGTCTCACGAGAACCGTCCGCCTTACCGTGCCCTATCATTTATTATGCGCCTGGCTTGGAGCTGAACATGATTGAACTCTTCGTATCGGAAGGCGTCGGTGTTATCTCCGGCCGCCGTTATCCAATTAAGGTCTCTTATTTGGCTAATTTGGATGTGGTTTATGCCCAATGGGCGGAGGGTCAAAGCTTCTACGAGCGCGAGCCGTTTGCTGGGAAAGAGTTGGATGTTGCCGTTATGGGCTATGTTCAGGGCGCCGCAGCCGAAGTTCGAACGGCGCACGAGAATCGCGGGCTGCCAGTCCCGCCTGCGAATGGTGACGAGTTGGACATAGAGCGATCCCGGATGATTGTCTCGCGGTTTCAAGCTCGCGCTGCGCTATATGGTGCTGGCCTATTAGCTAACGCTGACGCCGCAATACAGGGCGCTGACGACCTAGCAAAGCTTGCATGGAATGACGCTCAGGAGTTTCGACGAAACAGCCCCTTAGTGGCCGCTATTGCCGCTGAGCTTGGAATTACAGACCTACAACTGGATGATTTATTCCGGCAGGCATCAATCATCGAGGCATAACCCATAACCCATAACCCGAAAGCTGTGGTTGGCGGATCTGCTCGGCCAGGGAGATCACTGCGTCAACTGAATCCTGCATGACGAAGGGAATGGCGCTATTTCGGAAGTCATCGATCGATACCGTCAGGGGAAGAAACAAGTTAGGCGACTTTGAGAAAATCGGCCCAGACCTCTCCCTGGTAGTCACACCACTATGCAGGTGTCGCGGACGCCTGGCATCCATGCCGGCGGTGAGCCCTGATCGTCCTGATCAAATGACTCGAGAGCTATTGTAAGGTTCTGAATTCCGGCGGGTATAGGAAAGGCGCGTGCTCTGGTGTGCGAGATCTCTCACTCTTCCTTTGGCTTGTTTTTAGCATCAACAAACGCCTTGATCAGCCGATCCCATGCTGCCTGCATTCTCACCTCATCCACCTTTCCCATATTCCGGTAGTCCAGGTGATGGATTCGCTTGGTCTGCTGGGTCAAGCCGCCGTTTCGCTCAACGTGGATATCGAAGCCAGCGGGCAGGATGATAACGGATGCCTCGGCATCTGGGGCGATGGCTTGTTCGAGTTGCTGCAGCATCTTGGCGGTGATCTTCATGGCAGACCTTTGGGGCAAAATTGGGGCAACTTGGTGCCCGCTTGTGTCCGTTTCAGTCCGTTCAGTATAACTGCAAATCCCACAATTCCGCGCCTGTCCGGCTGGGTCCAGAACAGGCGTAGGGTTCGAATCCCTCGCTACACAACAGCAGTCTCCAGAGACTCAGGGTCGTACACGATCCCGCATCCTGCACACGACACATGGACGGGTTCAGCCTGCTGCAGTTCGTTATTTGCCACATATTCACCGGGCGGGTGACGCTCATGCCACGGCCGTTGCCGCCAGTCGATAAGCGCCCAGGTGACCATTTTCACTTCGCCGCAAAGCCTGCAGGTATCGCTTTTGTTCAGTATCACTCTTGCCTCCGCTCAGGTCCGAGCCTTATGATTTCCAGATATACAGTGCGCAAGTCATTGATTGCGTTGGTCTGCGCGGCTTGCGTTAGATGCGTCAAAAAAGCCCTGTTTTCTGCGCAATATCAACAGCCTGCCGCCGTAAGACCACAACCTTGACATGGTAGAGGTCGGCAGTTCGAATCTGCCTGGTCCTACCAATCTAACGTCAACTAAAAGAGTCACTTAGAGCGTAAGCCGAGTGGCTTTTTTTGTGCCCTCAAGAAAGTCCTCTAGAGCCCTCTGAGCAGTTTCCGGACAGAGCTCCACCGATTGATCAGCAATGAGCCGAAAATGAGTGAGCAGCCTCCCAGCTGTGTTGCCGACATGGACTCACCGAACCAGCCGGCCGCAAACAATGCGACCCACACCGGCTCCAGTACGAGAATTACCACCCCGTGGCTGTTGGTTGAGAGGCTCTGAGCGTAGGTCTGAAGCAGAAAGCGCCCGGCGGTGCCGACAACGGCGCTGGCAATGACCCAGCCCGCGAGCACCGCCGAAAAATCGCTCAGGGTCGGGTGCCATGGCTCCCTGAAGGATGACGCCAGTAGCGTTACACAGCCGACCGTTAACAGGGCAATCGCAGTGAGCGCCAGTGCCGGGAGTCTCTCTCGGTGACGCTCGGTTCCGTCAGACAGCACATAGGTGCGACTGTTGGCTGCATGGGTGTTGAGCGTGAAGTACAGCGCGAAGATAGCGGCCGCAATGACGAAGAACAGCTGACCTGGCTCCGGGCGAAATCCGTTTTTAAGCGAGAGCAATGCCAGCCCGGCGATAGCAACTGGCAGCGCAAGCCATGTGGACAGTGGCTGGGCCTCCTTGAAGACAATGCGTGCAATTACGGGCACGAAGACCACGCCTAAACTCGTCAGGAACGCGCCTTCGCCGACATTGTCGGTCAGGAACAGTCCGGTTATCCAGCAGCTCATGGCAACGCCAAACACCAGGCCAACGCGGATGCCCCGGAAAAGCTGTTCCGGTGTGAGTCGCATTAATTGCTTGCGTCCCGCGAGAGCAAGCAGGCTGCCAGCAAGCAGGAATCGAACGGCCATGAAGAGCAGCGGCGGCATCAGCAGCACGGCTTCTTTTGAAAAGATCCAGCTGATGGCTGCCAGAAGTGTAACAATGACCAAAAGGCCATCGGCCTTGCGCGCTTGACTACTCGACATACGGAGCGGTATTCCTGAGTTTAAAGCGGAGGGCTGCAAAGTCTAGCACGAGATGGTTAGGTGGCGAACTAGTCCTTTAGGGTATAGCGGTTGATGGATTAACCGACGTGAGCTGCCGCAGGGAAGTGGGAGGCGCTTGCCAGTATCCTGGCATTGCCAAAGCGATTTACAATCAGGTGTAATGATCGAGAACCATCAGCAGGAGTATCCATTGCCAGATCCCGACATGATCGCCTTCAGTGAGGACGGGCGAATTGCCACAATCAGCCTGGACAATGGTCAGGACGGTCATTGGTCGCCGGATTTTCCAGAAGCGCTGGAAATGGCGTTACGCACAGCAATGAAGGCTTCGGGTGTTAGGGCGCTAATCCTGACTGGCGAGGCTGATAGTGTGTTTTCACATGGGCTTGCGCCTGACGTGTTTGCGGTTGGTAGCAAGGTAGAGGCGGCCGTTCTGGCCAGGCAGTGTGCCAAGACTTTTTCGCTGTTACGTCAGTTCAAAGGGGTTAGCATTGCCGCTATTAATGGCGACGTGTCGGACTTGGCGCTGGAGTGTGCCGTATGCTGCGATTTCCGGATCGCCGCTCATGACGCGATATTATCGATTTCACCAGGCCGTTACGGTTTGACTCCGCTGGCTGGCGCCACTCAACTGCTGCCCAGACTCATCGGGGAAGTCTGGGCGAAGCGGTTAATGCTGTGCGGAGAACGGATTGATGCAAAGCGGGCCCAGCACGTTGGCCTGGTTGACGAGGTAGCTGATCAGGAATCGGTTTACCCACTAGCGATTGAATGGGCCAAACGAACATTTGCCCACAGTCCTGATGCGACCCATGCGACCAAGCAATTGATTGAGCATGCGCGTATGAGGCCGCTGGAAACCGGTTTTGCGGCAGAGCGGGATTGGTTGAGCGCTGTTCTGGGCACGCCGGATCAGTTGGAAGGTGTTGCCGCGGTGCTGGAAAAACGTGATGCCCGATGGCAGAGCGACAAATCTTGAAGAATCAGACAGGGAGTGATCGGTGATGCGGTATATGAAGTCCTTTCATCGACGATTGAAGCACTTGCGTGACACCCGGCAGATGTCTGTGTCTGATGTTGCGCAGTTATGTGAGGTTGATGAGCGGCGGGTTGCCAGTTGGGAAAGTGATACCCCAAAGAACCGCAGCTACCCGGATATTGATGAATTGATGGATTTGTGTCTGAAGACGGAAACGCCGCTGGATGCATTGCTGGATTTTGAAGATGCGCCTGATGCTGGTCAGATGGAGTTGCCGGGGCTCACGTTCACCACGGACACTGATCTGACAAAGGCACTGGAAACGCTTGAGCGGGAAATGGACCGCCTGAAGCTAAATGAAGAAGAGGTCGAAATGCTGCGCCGGTTCCGCAAGGCAACCGCCGAGAACCGGCGCATGATCGTACAATTACTTGGCTGACTTAAGCTTTGCAGCAGGTTTGGCAGCCTTCGGCGCTTTGTCTTTGCCTGCTTTGTAAATGTGCTCGTAGACGTAATTGGTCGCGTCTACGAAGCCATCAATGCTACCGCAATCAAACCGCTTACCCTTGAACTGATACGCAATGACGCAGCCTTTGCGTGCCTGCTCCAGCAGAGCATCGGTGATCTGAACTTCACCATTTTTGCCAGGCTTGGTATTTTCAAGAATATCGAAAATATCCGGCGTCAGGATGTAGCGACCGATGATGGCAAGATTCGACGGCGCATCCTCCGGAGCCGGCTTCTCAACCATGTCAGTGATACGGTAGAGGCCGTCTTTCATTGTTTCGCCGGCGATCACGCCGTATTTGTGTGTTTCATTCGCAGGAACTTCTTCAATGGCGACGATAGAGCAGCGGAACTGATTGTACAGTGCCGTCATTTGGGCGAGTACGCCTTCGCCATCGGTATCCGCAACACAGAAGTCATCCGCCAATACAACCGCAAACGGATTATCGCCGACCAGATTGCGGCCGGTAAGAATGGCATGACCCAGGCCTTTCATTTCATTTTGACGGGTAAAGGCAAAGGTGTTGTTGTCAATCAAATCGCGGATCGATACGAGCAGCTCTTCTTTACCGGATCCGGCAATCTGTGTTTCCAGCTCATAGCTGATATCGAAGTGATCTTCGATGGCGCGTTTACCACGGCCGGTCACAAAGCCGAATTCGTGAATGCCTGCCTCCGCCGCTTCTTCTACGCCATACTGAACCAGAGGTTTGTTAACGATGGGCAGAATTTCCTTCGGCATCGCCTTGGTCGCCGGTAGAAACCGTGTACCGTAACCAGCAACGGGAAATAAGCACTTCCTGATCATGTGTATCGTCCTTTTTCTGAAAAATCTCAATTCCAGCGGATAAAGCGAATATCGGCTGCTGTTTCGAACAGTCAATGTCATCGCTGCACAAAGTCTGCCAAGTGTATCTAACCTCGCAGAACAAAGGGAGCGTACAGGGCCAACATGATCGTTTTGTCACGGTGCCCAAAAAAATATGTCGAATCGTTAAATCCGCTGACGCAGCCTGCATCCCTTTATGCCTGAATGCAGTAACGGCAGTGCTTTCAGAGTAGTGGGGGATTATAGCCTGAGCTTTGAAAAACGGCGCCGGCTCATGTGGATCGAAGGCTGAAATTGACAGAACTGTAACCGGTGGGCCGCCGATTCCATTCTTTCACCGGCTACTTTAATGGCGGAACAGGCGAGCGGGGACTGCTGACGTTTGCCCTTTTTGTGAGCATTTTGATGTGGCGTCGCGGGCTGCTTAAACGCGGACTTCAGTTATGCGTTTGTGTAATCGGTTCGTACGTTGCCGGATACATCGCGTTACCCGTGTGCCATTACGGTGCACGGCATCGGGCAGCGGCTTTTGCTGGGGTTTTGACAGGCGTGGCCTAAGAAGATCGAGTTAAGCCATTGCCGCGTCACCAGTTTCTGCCAGATCAAGAATTTGCTTTTGGTTCTATACGGAAGTTTCTGTTTTTATGAAAGATTAAATCTGTTAAAAAATGAAAACTACCTATGGATTGCCTATTCCTTGTCCACTATATTGCACACCACGAAAGATTTCCGCTGATGCCTTGAAGGGATTGGATTATCTGTGTCGCGATAAGCGGCGTGTTGATTCGCGCTCATCGTGCTCGTGGTTCAAGGGTTCGCAGGAGAAGTCCAGGTTCCAACGGCTATCAACGCCGCCATTTTCCGGTTAGCAGGTTCCAGTTAATGTTGTTGAAGTCAGGCCTCCGCAAGGAGTGGGTGAGCATCGGGTTTACTCTACTTGGCAGTCTGCTGAGTGCAAACCTGTACGCGGTTGCCCAGTCGCCTGAGACTATTGAGTGGCAGCGCCAGACTGATATTTCCAGGCAGTTGTATAACCGCGATGTGCTCCCGGCTATCGATGAGACGGAAGCGTCACTCGCAGCTACCACAAAACCGGATTCCAAACCCGCCGACTGGGTAGATCAATGGCCCAAGGGGCGCTGTGTCACCATCAAATCCTTTAACCTGCCGGGCCTGCTATTGCTGCCAACGTCGATGGTTACCCAGGTGCAGTCACTGGTGCAGCCAAACTCGGGGCAATGTGTGGACCCTGAGCGAGTGAGTGGCATTACGCAAACGATCAACTCGCTTTTTGCCAGTCAAGGGTGGGGAACGACCCGTGCCTACGTGCCGGACAACGCCCTTCGAAACGGCACGCTCACCATGCGGGTTGAGCTTGGCGCCTCGAAAAGCCCCGCGGATGAGGTTATTAGCAACGCGGAGATCAAAACCAGTGGTCAGCGTTTGAGTCTGCTGGATTACGCACCGGATTACGATAGTCATGACATCGTCATCAACGATAGCGCGATCAGCGCCCCTGTCGACTCTGCAGCCCAATCCAGTGCCCGTATCCATACGGTTCGCCGCCATTGGCTGGGGTCACGGTTTTCGCTGGCGGGTGAAAGTCAGAATATGTCGGATGAGCGCCGCGGTCATATTGATGTCATCGCCGATGATCTGGCGAGCGCCAATGATGCGCTCCAGTTCCAATACCGGCGAGCGTCGGCAAACCGGCTGGAGGCGCGTTCCCAGGGTTTCGGGTTCGATTACTCCTTTCCCTGGCGGAACAATGATTTCGCGATCAACTTCGAGCGTTATGACTACGAAGACACGGTGGTGGGTAGCGATCGCATCTACGAAGTGAGCGGTGATACCCGGGTAATCGATTTTTCCGGCCGCCGTACCTTGCTCGATTTCAACGGCACGCGTCTTGAGAGTCTCATGGGGCTGTCCACCAAGGAAAATAATTCGTTTGAGGACGGTTACCGGCTGGACAATTCCAGCAGGCAGTACACGATCATGCGCTTTGAAGGACGCCTGAGTCAGGATCTCTGGCTGGATACGACGGCGGTCACTAGTCTTTCGGCAGAGCAGGGACTGGATGCATTTGGTGCCGGAGATAACGATATTCCCGAGTCGGATGGCACCTCTCAGTTCAGCAAATACACCTTCTATGGTTCGCTGAGTAAACCCGTCTGGTTGTGGACCTGGGGCTTGAGTGGACGTTATCAGTATACGCCGGACATTCTTCCGGGAAGTGAGAAAATGTTGATCGCCGGATCATCTCTCGTAAGCGGATTTGGCGGCCAGAGTCTCGTTGCCGGGCAGGGTGGATGGCTGCGATTCGATGCCAGTAGTCCGGCAGTGCCTTTCCCGTTGACCTCGACGCTCACGTCGGATGTGCGGCTCTCACTCCTCAAGGGCTGGGCACCCAATACCGAGGGCCAGAGCGATAACTATGGCAGCGCGAGTGCGGCAGAAGTCTCTCTCAGGTTGACGGGGCAGCGTATGAGCGCAGGCCTGAGTGTAGGTAAAATGTTGGGCGCTTCCAGCGATGCGGCGTCACCCCCTGAGTTGCCCGACGTAAAGCTGTCTTTCTCTCTCGGTATCTGAAACAACGCCCGCGCCGGATCCATATCCGGCCATTTTCCATCGCCTGCGAAGACAGGTCTTTCCCTCTGTTTTTTTGTGCCGATTTTGCCTATCGTAACTTGAGGCAGGTAGTTGTCGGATCACCTGAATTACTCGCCTTACACAGTTTTCACTTGATGCAATGCTCGTCCCGGGTGTTAAATTGTTGTTTCAAATAGGATCTTCAAGCAAAGGAAATGTGTCATTCAAATCTCTTGATTCGGTTTGGTGCGCGTACCCTGTCGAGGCAATGCCGCTGTCCTTCTTTTTAAGCGTACCGAGGTGCAGAGGCGTCGTCTGAAGCATTCATAGCGTTTGATTTATCGCTGTGGAGATCCTGAAACGTCGGAGAAGGATAGTCCATGCTTTCAGTTCGCTCCCTCTGGAGTTCTGCTTTTACACCGGTAATCTGCGCGGGCCTGATGGTGTGCTCATCCGGTGTTGCCGCATTCGATTTCAACACAGTGATAGACAAGGCACAGTCGCTCTCCAAAAAAGCCTACGAAGCGCCCGAACAGGCCCCGCAGTTCTTGCGTGACCTGAGTTATAGCCAATACCACGATGTACGCTTCAAACCTGAGAGGAGTCTCTGGCGCGGGAGTAAATCCAGTTTCCAGGTCAAGATGATGCCTCCCGGCATGTACTACTCCCACCCTGTCACCATAAATGAGGTTGATAGCGAAGGTGTGAGGCCCGTTGTTTTTGACAAATCGGTGTTCAACTATCCCAGCCCGGCATTTGAAAAGCGTATTCCTGCTGATCTTGGCTATGCCGGCTTCAAGCTGACGTTTCCGATGAAAAGCGGCAAGAGTCGGGATGAATTCCTCATGTTTGCCGGGGCCAGTTATTTCCAGGGTATCGGGCGTGACAACGAGTTTGGAGTATCGGCACGTGGTATCGCACTGAATACCGGTCTGCCTTCAGGTGAAGAAGTACCTGCGTTTACCGAGTTTTGGCTTGAGCACCCGGCAGGCGACTCCAAATCAATGACTGTGTACGGCTTGTTGGATGGGCCTAGTGTGACTGGCGCCTATCAGTTCCAGATACACCCGGGGGACAGCACGCGTATTGATGTCACGGCCAAACTTTTCTTCCGCTCTGATATTGATTTGCTGGGCATGGCACCGCTCACCAGCATGTTCTACTACGGCGAAAACACCGTTAAGCCGAAAGGCGAGTGGCGCCCTCAGGTTCATGATTCGGATGGTCTGCTTGTGCATGACGGCAAATCGGGAGAATGGCTGTGGCGACCGCTGATTAACCCGCGCGATCTGCGCATGAGTTATCTCCAGACTGAAGATGTGCGCGGCTTTGGCTTCATGCAGCGCGACACGGATTTCGGCAAGTTCGAAGATCTGGAAGCCCGTTACGATAAAAGGCCAAGCGCCTGGGTCGAAGCCAAGGGTGACTGGGGCAAAGGTCAGGTCGTGCTGGTTGAAATTCCGACCCGCTCGGAGGTGAACGACAATATCGTGGCATTCTGGCGACCGGAAGGGCCGATCAAAGCGGGCGCGCAAATGGGGCTCGATTATTCGCTTACCTTTGGCGATGAAACGGTGGCGGGTCAGGAAACTGCTCACGCGGTGCGAACGTTTGTAGGTGACGGTGACCGTGTTGGGGGTGGTGATGTAGACGGCGCCTATCGGCTTATTGTCGACTTTACTGGCGGCGAACTGGATGACCTGACCGAGAAAAACGCAGTCGTGAGTAAAGTGACCGGGGGCAAAGGTGTCGAAGTATTGGAGCACTTTGTCGTCCGCAATCCGGAGGAGAATACCTGGCGTTTGTCGATGCTCGTCAAGCCGGCATCGAATCAGGTGATGTCGCTTCGCGCTTTCCTTAGTCTGGACAACAAACCGCTGACCGAAACCTGGAGTTATGAATTGCCACCCGGTTCGGATATTCGAGCCGATTCCGAGTGAACCGCCTCGTTAGCGAAGGCTAAGTCGATCGGGCTGCACTTTGCGGCAACAGGGAGAATGTTATGGCCAGAACACGATGTCAGCAGGCGCTCGATCGCGTCATGATTTACCTGCAGGGTTACGATATCGAGCCTACCCAGGATGTCAGCCGGCGCGCATTGCAGTTAGTTGATTCGGTGTTCGCCGAAAGTGACGAAAAGGTGATTGAGCGTGCAGTCGATCGCATAGCCGATTATTTCGACCTCCCTGAGCCGGATCTCCCGGAGCAGCGGCCTCCCTTAAAACGCGGCAGCATAGGATACCGCCCTTATGTCTGAAGCGGTTCCGAATGCAGTACCCGATGTAGCACCAACGCCAGAGCTTCCCGAAAGCACCGTGAGTTGGCGGGGGGTGGCTTTTTTTCGGCGCATGCTGCTGATTACCTTTGTACTGGGGCAGACTGCGGTTGCCAGCTATTACCTGCTTTGGATATTGCCCTACCACGGCGGAACGCTGGTGGAAATCGGGCTGATCGCCCTGTTTGCATTGCTGTATGCGTGGATCGCTGTCGGCTTCTGGACGGCTGTGTTCGGCTTGGTGCTTCGTCTTGGAAGGGGCGATCGCTATTCGCTTCTCAACCGCCATTCCGCAGATCAGCTTGATCAAACACCACTGGCCCGAACAGCGGTTGTCATGCCGATCTATCACGAGCCGGTACAGCGCACACTCAGAGGCCTACGCGCGGTTTATCGGGACATTGAACGCACCGGCAATATCGAGCATTTCGAGTTCTATATCCTGTCCGACAGTCGCGACCCCAATGTCTGGCTGGAGGAGCAAGCGGCCTGGAAGGCGATGTGTGATGAGCTGGGTGCAAAAGGGCGCCTGTTTTATCGACGCCGTACGGTGAACCTGAATTACAAGAGCGGCAACGTAGCTGATTTCCTTCGCCGCTGGGGGCGACGCGCCAAGTACATGATTGTGCTGGATGCAGACAGCCTGCTGAGCGGCAATACCCTGGTTCGCATGGTGCAACTGATGGAGCGCGAACCACGCACGGGTATTCTTCAGACCAACCCCACACTCATCAACGGCCAGTCGATGTTTGCCCGCCTCCAGCAGTTTGCCAACAGGGTGTATTCGCCGCTGTTCTCAACCGGGCTGGCGGCCGTTCAGATGGGCGATGCCGCATTCTGGGGGCACAACGCGATCATCAGAACCGATGCTTTTATGGCGCACTGTGGTCTTCGCAAGCTACCGGGCTTTGGTCTGTTCAAAGGTCCGATTATGAGTCACGACTTTGTAGAGGCTGCCTATATTGGTCGTGCAGGCTATGAAGTCTGGCTTGAGCCCGGTCTGGGTGAAAGCTACGAAGAGTCGCCGCCTACCATATCCGACGAATTAACCCGGGACGAGCGCTGGTCAAAGGGCAATTTGCAGCACTTGTGGATCATGCTGTTTGGCAAAAAAATACGCTTTGCTCACCGAATGGCGTTTCTCAACGGCATTATGGCATACCTGGCATCCCCGCTTTGGTTTGCGTTTCTGGCGCTCACAACGGTAGAGGCCGCGCAGATGGCGTTAACGCCGATAGACTATTTTCCGGAAGGTCATCAGGGACTGTTTCCGCGCTGGCCGGAATGGCGCCCGCTATGGGCTGTTGGGCTGGCACTGAGCACCTTTGCGTTACTTTTCCTGCCGAAATTCATGGCGATTTTCGATGTGCTGGTGAACAAGACTTCGGCGAAATTCGGCGGTTTTTTCAAGATGCTGATCAGCGTGTTTCTTGAGATTCTCGTTTCCATGTTGCTGGCACCCATCCGCATGCTGGCGCATAGCCGTTATGTTCTGGGTGCGTTATTGAACTTTTCATTGAGCTGGGCCGGGCAAAATCGCACTGAGGAAACAACCTGGAAGGACGCCTTTGTTTCACAGCTGCCAGGCATGATTGCCGGGCTGGCATGGTCCGGTTTCGCCTGGTCGCTGGATATGATGTTTTTCCTGTGGTCGTTGCCGGTTGCGATACCGCTGGTGCTGGCGGCGCCGACGTCGGTGCTGTTGAGTCGCGTTCGTGTCGGCCAGGCGCTACGTCGGCACGGTATGTTGCTGATTCCGGAGGAGATAGCGCCTTCGAAGCTACTAAACGACACAGAGGATGAGCGGAAGTTGCTGCCTCGCCTCAAGGGGTTGACCCGCTTCGAGGAGGCCATCATTTCGCCTGGTTTGAACAAAATGCATCAAAGTTTTGCCCGACCCCACAGAGCGACCTTGCGCCAGGAAATATTGCTGCGGTTGTGTAAAACATGCCTGAGAGACGGGCCTGATGCGCTTACCCGCAGTGAGCTAAGTCACATCTGCCGCGACCGGGAAGCGCTCAGCTGGCTTCACCGGGCGGTCTGGCGGGCAGAACCTGAAAGTTACTGGGGGCGCCGGTTGACCCTTGTTTCCAACCAAACCTGACTGAACCTCTGAATGACGGATTGGGGCGTTCAGTGGTTTTCTGAGTCAAACCTTTTCAATTCCAACGTGAAAGGCAGAGCACGCTATGGACAGACGATCAGTTTTGAAAACGGCAGCGGCGCTGGCGGCTTACGGGTTGCCGGTTCCGGCATTGCTCACAAGCCGTCTGGCGCAGGGTAAGCCGATTGGCGAGTCAAAACGTTTTGATTACGCCTGGCTCAAAGGCCACGCAAGGGATCTGGCTTCAAAGCCATTCAAGTCTCACGAGGGCGAGCTGCCAAAATCGCTGCAGAAGCTGTCATGGGATGACTATCAGGCGATCCGCTTTCGGCCCGAGAAGTCGCTCTGGCAGGACGATGGCAGCGCATTTCGTGCCCAGTTGTTCCATCTTGGCCTGTATTTTCAGACGCCGGTGCATATCTTCGAGGTAATTGACGGAGAAGCGCGAGAGTTAGCTTATGATCCGGATTACTTCGAGTATGACGGTAAGCAACCGCTGGGCGACCTTCCTGACGACCTGGGCTATGCGGGTTTTCGCGTTCAATTCCATACCAACTACAAGCTCGATTTGGCTGCCTTTCTGGGGGCCAGTTACTTCCGCGCCGTTGGCAAAGATATGCAATACGGCATGTCCGCCCGCGGGCTTGCGATCGACACGGCAACAGATCATGACGAGGAGTTCCCGACGTTTACCGCCTTCTGGCTGGAGAAGCCGTCAGATGGTTCCGGAAAACTAACCGTCTACGCCTTACTTGATTCGCCCAGTATCACCGGTGCTTATGTGTTCGATATCTACCCGGGGCGCAATATGGTGATGAACATCGGCGCTGCGCTATATCCTCGCAAAGAGATTGAACGGCTCGGTATCGCACCTCTCACCAGCATGTATCAGGTGGGCGAGAATCATAATCGCGTATCCTACGATTGGCGGCCGGAAATCCACGATTCCGATGGGTTGGCCATGTGGACCGGCGGTGGCGAATGGCTATGGCGACCGTTGGTCAATCCGCATTATGTGCGGGTAAACAGTTTCAGTGATAACAATCCCAAAGGCTTCGGGCTGCTGCAGCGCGATCGCGATTTTGATCACTATCAGGATGATGGCGTGTTCTACGAGAAGCGCCCCAGTGTCTGGGTAAATCCCTCTGAAGAGTGGGGCAAGGGCGCCGTTATGCTGGTCGAAATCCCGACCGAGGATGAAACCTTCGATAATATTGTGGCTTTCTGGAAGCCGGAAAAGCCGCTCGCGGTTGGCAAGGAGCACTTGTTCTCCTACAAACTGACATGGGGGGAACGCGCTCCGGATAGCCCCCGTGAGCTGGCGACAACCCGGGCTACCCGCACTGGCCTGGGCGGCGTCGTGGGACAGAAACGCGAGTATTTTTCCTGGCGTTTTGCTATTGATTTTGCGGGCGGTGTACTCGGCATGCTTGGAGACGATGCCGAAATTGAAGCTGTTATTGTCGCCAGTCGCGGGAAAGTCGAAATTACCTCAGCCCGTCCGTTGGCCTCAATCAACGGCTATCGCGCGATGTTCGACCTGGTGCCTGATGATACCGAGACACCGATAGATCTGCGGGTGTACCTCAAGCTGGGCGATCAGCCGCTCACTGAAACCTGGTTGTACCAATACACCCCACCTCCAACTGACAAGCGGAAGCTCTTTTAAGCTCTGGAGCGCCGCTGGTGTGATAGTGGAAAACGGCAATCAGGTTAACTGGATTGTTAACAAGATCGCCGTTCGAAGTTCGTTTCTTACAGATTTCTCGCCTATTTCGAGCATGAAATGGCTCGACTCACGTTTGATTGTTGACAAAAACAAGTCTGCGGCGTAGCTTGGCCCTCACATAGGCCGATATTGTCAACAATATGTCCGTTACTATCCTGGAAAATCGTTCCCAGACCGCCACGCGAGCAGACGACGCATTCGATTGTCTACAAACTGCGATCGTAAAAGGTGATCTTGCCCCGGGTGAGAAGGTCGGTGAGATTGATCTTTGCGAACGTTTCGCGCTTACCCGCGGTCCTCTGCGTGAAGCCTTGGGGCGTCTCGAGTCCCGAGGCCTGTTGATCCGCCGGCCTCATGCCGGGTTCAAAGTCGTGTCCATCAGCGGGGATGAACTGGTGGAGCTTTACCGGATACGGGAAGCCATGGAAGGGCTTGCTGCACAGCAGGCGGCGGAACGGATGACCGACGAAGAAATTACCGATTTGTTGGCGCTGCTCGACCGTCATGAAGAAATGGTGGATCAGGCTCAGGGCCAGGCCTACTATCAGCATGAAGGTGATTATGATTTCCACTATCGCATCGCGATGGGCAGTCGTAATCGCAAGCTGAGCCAGATGTTGTTGGGCGATCTCTACTACATGGTCCGCATGTATCGTTATCGTTTGAGTACCTCTGCCGGCCGCCCTCACAAAGCGCTCCGCGAACACCGCAGTATTGCCGACGCCATTGCCCAGCGGGATGGTGAGTTGGCCCGGTTTCTGATGCAGCGGCATATCAACGCTGCGCGCCTCAATATCGAAAACAAAATTCAATCAGGCAGTTTAACTCTCTGAACACAGGGGAAGATCTATGAGCCAGTCATTGACCGCCGGAGGCCGTTTCCGCAAGGCACTCAAAGAAAACGCACCACTACAGATTGTCGGGGCAGTAAATGCCTACTGCGCCATGATGGCATCACGTGTTGGGCACCAGGCCATCTACCTGTCAGGCGGTGGCGTTGCTAACGCCTCTTATGGCCTGCCTGACCTGGGCATGACGACGCTGAACGATGTCATTGAAGATGTTCGCCGGATTACCGCAGCCACTGATACACCCTTGCTGGTTGATATCGATACCGGCTGGGGTGGGGCGTTCAACATTGGCCGTACCATCAAAGAAATGGAACGTGCCGGTGCTGCGGCGGTCCATATTGAAGATCAGGTGGCGCAGAAGCGTTGTGGTCATCGCCCCAACAAAGCGATTGTGTCCCAGCAGGAAATGGTCGATCGCATTAAGGCCTGTGCCGATGCGCGCACTGACGATGATTTCTTCATCATTGCTCGCACAGACGCGTTCCAGCAGGAAGGTCTGGAGGCGGCAATCGAGCGAGCGAAAGCCTGCGTTGAAGCGGGTGCTGATGGCATCTTTGCCGAAGCCGTAACCGAGCTTGAGCATTACCGCGCATTTGCAGACGCGCTTGATGTGCCGATTCTGGCAAATATTACGGAATTTGGTGCGACACCTCTTTATAACTGCAAGGAACTTGCGGAAGCAGGTGCCGGAATGGTGCTATATCCGTTAAGCGCGTTCCGGGCGATGAATAAGGCGGCGCTGAACGTCTACCAGAACATCCTCGACAAGGGTGACCAGCAAGATGTGGTCGACACCATGCAAACCCGCATGGAACTCTACGATTTTCTGAACTATCACGAATTTGAACAAAAACTGGACGCGCTTTTTGCCCAGCAAAAAGGCTAACCAACAGGAGATTTTCTGATGAGCGAGAAACCACAGAACAGCGCCGGCCTGCGTGGCCAGGTCGCGGGTCAGACGTCACTTTGTACCGTTGGTAAAACCGGCGCGGGTTTGACCTATCGCGGCTATGAGATTACCGATCTTGCCGAGAACGCCCAGTTTGAGGAAGTGGCCTACCTGTTATTGCGTGGCAAGCTGCCGAACCGGCAGGAACTGGATGCCTATGTCGACAAGCTCCAGAGTCTGCGTGTATTACCCGACGCCTTGAAGGCCGTCCTGGAACAGATCCCCAAAGATGCGCATCCGATGGATGTAATGCGTACCGGCTGCTCAATGCTGGGCAACCTTGAAACGGAAAACGACTTCTGCGAGCAGGACGACAAGATCGACCGCATGCTGGCGGCGTTTCCGGGCATCATTTGCTATTGGTATCGCTATGCCCATGACGGCGTGAGGATCGATACCGCAGGTGAGAGTGACTCCATTGGCGGGCACTTCCTGGAGCTGTTGCACGGCAAGAAGCCGAGCGAGTTGCACGAGCGTGTGATGAACGTATCGCTGATTCTTTACGCTGAGCATGAGTTCAACGCTTCAACCTTCACCGCGCGCGTTTGTGCGTCCACGCTGTCCGATATCCACAGCTGTGTGACCGGCGCGATTGGCACATTGCGAGGCCCCCTGCATGGCGGCGCGAACGAAGCTGCCATGGCATTGATCCAGAAGTTCTCGTCTGCTGATGAAGCAGAGAAGGGCCTGATGGGCATGCTGGAGCGTAAGGAAAAGATCATGGGCTTCGGCCACGCGATCTACCGCGAATCTGATCCGCGTAACGCGATTATCAAGAAGTGGTCCGAAAAGCTGGCACAAGAAGTGGGTGACGACGTGCTCTATCCCGTTTCTGTGCGCTGTGAAGAGGTGATGTGGCGCGAGAAGAAACTGTTCTGCAACGCCGACTTCTTCCATGCCTCTGCCTACCACTTCATGGGCATTCCGACGGAACTGTTTACGCCGATCTTCGTGATGTCCCGGGTTTCTGGCTGGACAGCACACGTGAAGGAACAGCGCGAAAATAACCGGATTATCCGTCCGAGCGCCGACTACACCGGGCCTGAGCATCAGGAATGGCTGCCGATCGACAAGCGCTGATTCTGCGTTAGTCAGCACAGGGGAGCGTGTGATTGCACGGCTCCCCGTCGTCGTTTTCCCGGATCATCTGATTGAGTCGATACCCATGAATACTGAATACCGTAAAGCCCTGCCAGGCACCGACCTGGACTATTTCGATACCCGCGCAGCGGTCGAGGCGATTCAGCCTGGCGCATATGCCGGTTTGCCCTATACCTCGCGTGTGCTGGCGGAAAACCTCGTGCGCCGTTGCGATCCATCCATGCTGACCGATTCGCTGAAACAGTTGATCGAACGCAAACGTGATCTGGACTTCCCCTGGTTCCCCGCGCGGGTGGTCTGCCACGATATCTTGGGTCAGACAGCGCTGGTTGATCTGGCAGGTCTTCGTGATGCCATTGCCGAGAAGGGCGGCGATCCTGCGCAGGTTAACCCGGTTGTGCCTACCCAGCTGATAGTGGATCACTCACTGGCAGTCGAGCATGCCGGCTTCGAGAAAGACGCGTTTGAAAAAAACCGTGCTATTGAAGATCGCCGGAATGATGACCGTTTCCACTTCATTAACTGGACCAAGACGGCGTTCAAGAACGTCGATGTGATTCCTCCGGGCAATGGCATCATGCACCAGATCAATCTGGAGAAAATGTCGCCAGTGGTTCAGGTCCGCGATCGTGTTGCCTTTGTGGACACCTGTGTCGGCACCGATAGCCATACGCCGATGGTGGATGCGCTGGGCGTTATCTCCATTGGTGTAGGCGGCCTGGAAGCCGAGAGTGTCATGCTGGGCCGCGCATCCTATATGCGCCTGCCGGATATTGTGGGTGTCGAACTCACAGGCAAGCTTCAGCCAGGCATCACCAGTACTGATCTGGTGCTGGCGTTAACCGAGTTCCTGCGCAAAGAGCGCGTTGTCGGTGCTTATCTGGAATTCTACGGTGAAGGCGCGTCACGCCTGACCGTTGGCGATCGCGCCACTATATCCAACATGACGCCCGAATACGGCGCCACAGCTGCAATGTTCTATATCGATGAACAAACCATCGATTACCTGACGCTGACCGGGCGTGAAGATGAGCAGGTCAAACTGGTTGAGACTTTCGCAAAAGAGACCGGGCTCTGGGCAGATAGTCTGAAAGAAGCCGAGTACGAGCGTGTTCTGAAGTTCGATCTGTCGACCGTCACCCGCACCTTGGCGGGGCCGTCAAACCCTCATGCCCGTCTGCCGACATCCGATCTGGCGGCACGCGGTATCGCCGGCAAAGTCGAAAATGAAGAAGGCAAGATGCCGGATGGCGCAGTCATCATTGCGGCGATTACCAGCTGCACCAACACCAGCAACCCGCGCAATATGATTGCAGCCGGGCTGATTGCGCGTAATGCCAACAAGCTGGGGCTGACCCGTAAGCCCTGGGTGAAGTCGTCACTGGCGCCGGGATCAAAGACCGTCAAAATGTATCTCGAAGAAGCCGAGCTCCTGCCCGAGCTGGAGAATCTTGGCTTTGGCGTTGTGGCATTCGCCTGCACTACGTGTAACGGTATGAGTGGAGCGCTCGATCCGGTTATCCAGAAAGAAGTGGTCGATCGCGACCTTTACGCTACCGCAGTATTGTCCGGTAACCGTAACTTCGATGGCCGTATTCACCCACATGCCAAACAGGCATTTCTGGCGTCACCGCCGCTGGTTGTGGCGTACGCTATCGCCGGTACTATCCGGTTTGATATTGAAAAAGATGTACTGGGAACCGACAAGGACGGTAACCCGGTTACTCTGAAAGATATCTGGCCAAGCGACGAAGAAATCGATGCGATCGTCAAAAAGAGCGTGAAGCCCGAGCAGTATCGCGAAGTCTATATCCCCATGTTTGATGTGACCTCCGATGCGCGAGAAATGGCCGAGCCGCTGTATGAATGGCGCCCACAAAGTACCTACATCCGTCGACCTCCTTATTGGGAAGGCGCGCTTGCCGGTGAACGGTCGATGACAGGCATGCGGCCACTGGCGGTTTTGGGGGACAATATCACCACGGACCACCTGTCGCCTTCCAATGCGATCCAGATGGCAAGCGCCGCCGGGGAATACCTCCACAAGATGGGCGTGCCGGAAGAAGACTTTAACTCCTACGCGACACACCGTGGCGATCATCTGACAGCGCAACGGGCGACCTTCGCCAATCCCAAGCTGTTGAACGAGATGGTTCAGGAAAACGGCAAGGTAAAGCAGGGCTCACTGGCGCGCCTCGAGCCGGAAGGCAAAGTCACACGTATGTGGGAAGCTATCGAAACCTATATGGACCGCAAGCAACCTCTGATCATCATTGCAGGTGCTGATTACGGCCAGGGATCGTCCCGTGACTGGGCTGCCAAAGGTGTTCGGCTGGCGGGTGTTGAAGCCATTGCCGCCGAAGGCTTTGAACGCATTCACCGCACCAACCTTGTCGGCATGGGTGTGCTGCCACTGGAGTTCCAGCCAGGCACAACTCGCACGACCCTGGGGATCGATGGTACCGAAACCTTTGATGTCGTCGGCAAGCCCACTGCAGGTGCAACGCTGACATTGGTGATGACACGCCGTAATGGCGAACAGGTCGAGATGCCGGTTATTTGCCGCCTGGATACCGCAGAGGAAGTGTCGATCTACGAAGCGGGTGGCGTGCTGCAGCGTTTCGCCAAAGACTTCATCGCCGAAGCGGAAGTTGCCGTCTAACGAATCAGATAGCGGGGCGGCGGGCATATATCAGCCCGTTGTCCCGCCTTATTCGGAGCAGGTTATATGAGTCATGTTCCCCAGATCAGAATTCCCGCGACCTACATGCGCGGTGGCACTAGCAAAGGCGTGTTCTTCAACCTTGCTGATCTGCCTGAAGCGGCACAGGTTCCGGGAGAAGCCCGCGACAACTTGCTGCTTAGAGTGATTGGCAGTCCCGATCCCTATGGCAAGCAAACCGATGGAATGGGCGGCGCCACGTCCAGCACCAGCAAAACCGTTATTCTCTCGAAAAGCATGCAACCAGATCATGACGTCGATTACCTGTTCGGTCAGGTTGCCATCGACAAGGCCTTTGTCGACTGGAGCGGTAACTGTGGCAATCTGACGGCCGCCGTTGGTGCTTTCGCAATTAACAGCGGCCTCATTGATCCCGATCGCGTGCCGCAAAATGGCGTGGCGATTGTGCGAATCTGGCAGGCAAATATTGCCAAAACCATCGTTGCGCATATTCCGATCACCGACGGCGCTGTGCAGGAAACCGGCGACTTCGAGCTGGACGGGGTGACATTTCCTGCAGCGGAAGTGCAGGTCGAGTTCATGGACCCGGCGGACGGCGAAGGCGCGATGTTCCCGACCGGTAACGTTGTGGACGATCTTGATGTACCCGGGTTGGGGACGCTGAAGGCGACGATGATCAATGCCGGTATTCCGACGATCTTTGTTAATGCCGAAGCCATCGGCTACAACGGCACTGAACTGCAAGACGCGATCAACAGCGACGCTCGCGCGCTGGAGATGTTCGAGACGATTCGCGCCCACGGGGCTGTGCGTATGGGGCTGATTCAGAACATCGAGCAAGCCGCTGATCGTCAGCACACCCCGAAGGTCGCCTTTGTGGCCGGTCCCACGGACTATACTGCATCCAGTGGCAAGCGCATTGTCGCCAGCGATGTGGATCTGCTTGTGCGCGCCATGTCCATGGGCAAACTGCATCATGCCATGATGGGCACGGCAGCCGTTGCCATAGGTGCGGCGGCATCTATACCGGGCACGCTCGTCAACCTTGCAGCTGGAGGTGGTGAACGTGATGCCGTTATGTTCGGTCATCCCTCCGGCACTCTGCGTGTAGGCGGTGAAGCTAATCAGGTCAACGGCGAATGGACCGTTACAAAGGCCTCAATGAGTCGCAGTGCCCGCATTCTGATGGAAGGTTGGGTACGCATACCGGGGGATGCTTTTTAATACCAGAGATCCCGGTTTCTGAGCGCGCCGGTTGCGAGCTGACCTGCGACGGCGCGCTATATGAATACGCCCCGAGAAAGAGGAAGCACACCATGTCTGCCACCTACGATCTCAATGAACGCCCCGATTATGACGACGTTCTGCAGAAAATCGCCGATTACGTCCTGACCTTTACAGTACAAAGTCCCGAAGCACTGGATACCGCCCGCAATTGTCTGATGGACACACTCGGCTGCGGGCTGCTGGCTTTACGTTTCCCTGAATGTACCAAGCATCTTGGTCCCCTTGTAGAAGGCACAACCGTGCCACATGGCGCGCGCGTTCCCGGTACCTCATTCCGTCTTGATCCGGTTAAGGCCGCCTGGGATATCGGTTGCATCGTGCGCTGGCTTGATTACAACGATACCTGGCTTGCTGCAGAGTGGGGGCATCCCTCCGATAACCTGGGCAGTATTCTTGCGGTCGCTGACCACTTATCCCAGAAACGTGTTGCCAGTGGCGAGTTGCCGTTGACCATGCGTGACGTGTTGGAAGCCATGATCATGGCTCACGAAATTCAGGGTGTGCTGGCGCTGGAAAACTCGTTTAACCGGGTCGGACTGGATCACGTGGTGCTGGTCAAGGTGGCATCAACAGCCGTAACCGCGAAATTGATGGGCGCCAGTCGTGAGCAGATGCTATCGGCACTGTCTCATGCCTGGGTCGACGGCCAATCGCTACGCACGTATCGGCATGCCCCTAACGCAGGCTCTCGCAAATCATGGGCGGCAGGCGATGCCACCTCCAGAGCCGTGCGTTTGGTCGATATTGCGATGCGAGGCGAAATGGGGATTCCCGGTGCATTAACGGCCCCTCAATGGGGGTTCTATGATGTGCTGTTCAGCAAAACCAACAAAGATCAGGCGCTGAAGCCGGAAGACAAACAACGCTTCTCGTTGCCCCAGGATTTTGGTTCCTACGTAATGGAAAATATCCTGTTCAAGATCTCTTTCCCGGCTGAATTCCATGCGCAAACTGCAGCCGAAGCCGCCGTCACGCTGCACCCACAAGTAAAAGACCGGTTGGATGATATCGACAAAATCGTTATCACCACTCACGAATCCGCCATCCGCATCATTTCCAAAGTGGGCAAGCTGGCAAATGCCGCTGACCGGGATCACTGCCTGCAGTATATGACGGCTGTACCATTGATCTTCGGCACCTTGACTGCAGAGCAGTATGAAGACGGCTTCCACGCTGCCAATCCCGTCATCGACGTCATTCGGGACAAAATGGAAGTGATCGAGGATGAACGTTACACCCGTGAATACCTGGAGTCAGACAAGCGCTCAATCGCCAACGCGATTCAGGTGTTCTTCAAGGATGGATCCAGCACCGACAAGGTCGCTGTCGAGTATCCCATTGGCCACCGTCGGCGCAGGAAGAACGGCATCCCATTGCTGGAAGACAAGTTCCGCACACATCTCGCAACCCGCTTTCCGGCGCAGCAATGTGACCGGATTTTCGAGTTGTGCAAAAACCAGTCGTTGCTTGAAGGCACGCCAGTCCACAGGTTTGTGGATATGTTTGTGATTTAGCAGGGTAGAGCTGGCAGCCCTCAGTACCTTTGATTGAGCGTTGCCAGTGCTGATCCCCGGATTCCGGCGAATGATTTTGCAGTATTTTTCTTTACCCTGATGGAGTGATTAGCGAACCTTGAACACGCCCTTTGGCGATTCAGGGTAAGCGCCTTGAGTTTTGCAGAGTCCCAATAGGTGTTATCAGCAGTTAGTTAATTGAATATTTGACAGATTACCGTACAATTCGCACCGATTAACGGACTGTAAGCTGGTGACTTATTGCCCAATGCCAATGAATGGCGATGGGATTGCAATGGATGCGATGTTCCTCAAGGAGTTGACGTGGCACACGTCAGGATATTCAGACACTACATTCACCTCCCTTTTGCGATCCTCGGCCTGATCGACTTTTGCGTCCTCACGGCTGCATTTTACATCGCATCATTCTTTCGCTATTTCGGCGACTTGCAGTTTCTTCTCGATAGCTGGTTTTTCATACTTCCCTCGGCAATTGCTTTTTCAAGCATCAATCTGCTCGTGATGATGGCCCTGGGCGTACATCAGTCTCGGGTCGAGGAAGGGCTGTCAGGCATGATGCTGCGCACGATCATGGCCTTGATCCTGAGCATTCCCTTATCGTTAACGGCCTACCTGATTGCACCCGCGTGGCTCTGGTATATCGGTGGTGGCCTGATTGCGGCGGCATCGGTGCTGGGTTTCTTTTTGCTGGGTGTGTCGCGAACGCTATTTTTTGCGTTGCTGGGCGATGATGCATTCAAGCGCAAGGTGTTGGTATTGGGTGCCGGCGTGCGCGCTGCGCGCCTGCTTGAGGATCTCAGAACACCATTCAACCGCAAAGGCTTTACGCTTGTCGGCTTTGTACCCTTACCAAGTGAAGCCAGAGAAGTCCCACTTGAACATTGTCTGCAGCCTTCATCGTCTCTTCACCATTACATACTGAATCATCCTGTTAGCGAAATTGTTGTCGCGGTCGACGACCGCCGCAAAGGTTTGCCGATGGAAGATCTGCTTGAGTGCAAAATGGAAGGCGTCAAGATTGTCGATGGCGCGACTTTCTATGAACGTGAATCCCGTAAAGTGGCGCTGGAAATGATCTCCCAGGGCTGGCTGGTGTTTTCGGACGGTTTCACGGTGTCCTCGGTGTCTGGTTTTGGGAAGAGGGCAATTGATTTACTAACAGCCGGCGTGCTGTTCCTCGCCGCGTCGCCGCTGATGCTGCTGACAGTGTTGGCAATAAAGCTTGAGGAAGGACTGAAAGCGCCAGTGCTGTACAGTCAGGAGCGTGTCGGGCTCAACGGCAAAGTCTTTCACGTGCACAAGTTCCGCTCCATGCGAACGGATGCTGAAAAGAATGGTGCCGTATGGGCTCAGAAAAACGATACGCGAGTGACACGGGTAGGGGATTTTATTCGCAAGGTTCGTATCGATGAGTTGCCGCAAATCTTTAATGTATTGAACGGTACAATGGCATTTGTAGGCCCGCGTCCTGAGCGCCCGGTTTTCGTGAAGCAGCTTTCCGAGAATATTCCGCTTTATGATGAACGGCATCGGGTAAAGCCCGGCATTACCGGTTGGGCGCAATTGTGCTTCGCCTATGCGGACAACGAAGAAGATACGCGAGAGAAGCTTCGCTACGATCTGTACTACATTAAAAACCAGAGTCTTTTGCTGGATTTGTTGATTATTATTCAGACAGTAGAAGTGATATTGTTTAAAAAAGGTTCACGATAGGGCTAAAGCCGTTGGCCACCCGCAATTGCAGGCCTAAAGGCGTCTTACAGAAAACGTAGAGGAATAGAAATGGCAAGGATGTTGATTGCTACATTGGCGTTGGTTTCATTGATCCTTTCAGGCTGTGCCAGTAACCCGGCTTCGTCGCCTGATAAAATCCAGCAGGCCCTGAGCAAACAAACCCAGGAAGCTGATGAATACATCCTGGGGCCTACCGACGTGGTCCAGGTATCGGTTTGGCGTAATCCCGACCTCAGCGTCGCGGTGCCTATTCGTCCTGATGGCCGTATTTCCGTGCCTCTCGTTGGAGACGTCCAGGCCAGTGGCAGAACCCCTGAAGACCTCTCGTCATCCATCGAATCACGCCTGGCCGAATTCATTCGTGAGCCACAGGTCAGCATTGTGGTTACCGGCATGAACTCCCATGAATTTACCGACCGTGTTCGTATTACCGGTGCCGTGCAGGCGCCCATGTCAGTGCCGTTTCGCGCAGGCATGACGGTGATGGATGTGGTGCTGTCTGCCGGCGGTGCAACGCCTTTTGCCTCAATGGAAGATGCCATGCTTTATCGTCCAATGGGGGATGAAGTTGTGGCCATCCCCGTCAACCTGGAAGACATCCTCAAACGTGGTGACATCAAAACCAATTACCGATTACAGCCGGGCGACATCATGACGGTGCCGGAGCGTAATTTTTAACTTTCAGCCGTATGAATGACAGCTTGCAGTTGGGTTGCACAACGCCCAGATAGCGGTGCTGAGGTGGATTCAGCACAGAGACAGATGATAGTCAGGTTTTCGATATGGCACTTCCGCTTTCTCACCTGCCAGGTGAAATCTTTCGCGAAGTAAGAGTCCGCAAATGGCATGCGGTTCTGGTTTTTGCGCTCGTCAGTTTTGGCGTGCTCGCGCTTGGATTTCTGTGGCCGTACAAATATGAATCTGAAGTGGTTATTTTCGTCGACGACCAGAACATTATCGGGCCGTTGATGGAGGGAAGTGCCGTTACAACGGAAATAAACGACCGCGCTTCCGCAGCCAAGGAGTTGCTGTGGAGTCGCAACGTCATGAATGAGGTTGCGACGGATACCGCCATATATGGTGCCGGCGCTGATGAACTCGACCCGGAAAAACTTGAAGGCCGTATCGCAGTTCTCCGCAAAAACCTGAAAGTCCGCCCAAGAGGCGAGAGCTTTTTCAGTATTGGTTATTCAGCGGAATCACCGATGCAGGCATTCCGGATCGCCCAACGGTTAGGTCAGGCGTTTATTGAAGCATCAACCAGTCGCAAAAAGGCGGAAAGCCGCAGTGCCTACGAGTTCATAGACAAGCAGGTGAGAAGCTACGAACGTCAGTTATCAGACGTCGAGGGCCGATTGAAAGTGTTTTTGTCTGAGAATGTCGATGGCACTGAGCAGGAAGCAAACCAGAAGATGGCGGGGCTACGGGGCAAACTGGAACTCGCCAAACTGGAAAAACGCGAATTGGGTACCCGAGTGGCCTCCCTTGAGCGCCAACTGGGCAATGTGAGCTCCACCTTCCGTCAGGAAAGAACCCAGGATGCCTACCAGACCCGGATTCGCTCGATGCAGGAGCAGCTCGATGCACTCCGCCTCAAGTATCACGACACCTATCCCGATATTGTCATCCTGCAAGAGCAGTTAAGTGAACTGAGAAAACAGCGTGCCGCCGCTATTGCCGGTGGTAGTTCAAGCCAGTCTGTTCAGGGCGAGCAAATCGTCAACCCCCTGTATCAGGAGCTCAGTGCTGATCTTGCCAAGGCACGAACCGACATTGAAACGGTCAACACGCGGATCCAGTCACTTGAAGACCTGATCGCCGAGCAAGTTGTACGCATGGAACGAATCCAGAGCAATAAAGCCGAGTACTCCGAATTGACCCGGGATATGGAAGTCAACAAACAGATCTATGACGACTTGCTGAAGCGCCGTGAGCGGGCGCGCGTCTCCATGCATCTTGATATCGAAGGGCAGGGTTTGAACTACCGCATTAACGAAACGGCACAATTCCCGCTTGCGCCCTCGGGCCCCCAGTTTTTTCAGTTTGCAGCAGCAGGGTTGTTGCTTGGCCTGATAGCACCATTCGGTGCAATTGCCGGCTTATTGCAAGTTGATCCAAGAGTGCGGGCCAAGAGCCAGCTCGAAGGTGATTCGGGCATTCCGGTGCTGATTGAAATTCCGAATATACGCACACCATTTGAAAAACGCAGGGATCGACGGGTCACGATGTCCGTGATTATCAGTGCGGCCATTGTCGCCGTGGTTTATATCGCCGTTGCTGTGTCTTCTGTCATGGGAGTATTTTGATGACAGATAACCGCCATTCTTCGACAGAAAACTCAAACCGTAGCGAAACCCGTGAGGAGCCGACTCTGGAAGACCGCGCCGACGATACGCGTGTTGAGGGCCAGGGCGATTACGCAGGTAAAGGCACCCCGGCAAAAACAGACTCTGCGGCATTCAGCGAGTGGGACGACTCCCGTTTGCTGGTGCCAAGCTCACTCGAGCTAGGTGCCGGTGCTGTTGATAAGTACGTTATCAGTAAGCAGATTCGGCGGATGCAGGAACCTCGGCGCCTCACCAATGATGATCTGGATGAGCGCAGGATCATTTATCCCGAGTCTTCCAATCGTGATCTGGTTAACCGCTTCAGAAACCTGCGTACCAAACTTCTGGAAATCTCGGGCGGCAACAACTTCACCCTGGTCGTTTCCAGCGCAAGTGAAGGGGCCGGGGCATCGTTCACCGCGTTGAATCTTGCGGCCGCGTTTGCATTTGATCAGTCAAAAACAGCACTGCTAATTGACTGCAATCTCAGAGAGCCCTCATTGCACACCATGCTCGACATGGCGCCGGAAACCGGGCTGACTGACTTCCTGGACGAGTCTGATTACGACATAGCGCGTATTATTTACCCCACGGGCATTCCCCGGCTAAGGCTCATCCCGGCGGGTAGTCGCCGCGAATCGCCGGGAGAGTTCTTTACTTCTTTCCGGATGAAGCAGTTCCTCCAAGCTATCCGGCGACGTTATCCCGACCGATTCATTATTCTGGATACCGCATCCGTCAGTGATACGCCCGACGCCCGTATACTCGCGGAACTCTGTGATTACGCACTATTGGTTGTTCCACATGGGAAGGTTACGGCGTCTGCTGTGGAGCATGCCGCAGGGGCTTTCCAGCCTGACAAATTTGCTGGAGCGATCATCAATGGCTAGATGTTATGAATCAAGGACGATTCGGTATCTTCCACCCCTGCTACTGACCGTCTCCCTACCGCTCTTCAGCCCGATTGCGTTTGCTGAACCTGCTACCGTCTCCGTCGGTGCGGATGCACGTTTCAGCGACAACGTCAGAAGAAGCAATACCAACGTCGAAAGCGATCTTGAAACCAGGGCAACGGTCTACATTCGCAAAAAATCGGATCCCAGTGATTGCAACTCTGACTTTTCTGCAGATCTCGGTTACGGCGTATACCAGAACGACACTTACGACCCTCAAACCTATACCACCATTGACTGGTTAGGCAGCTGCAAAGTAACCGAGCGATTTTACTGGGACGTCAGCAACAACACCCGGGACGTCGTGCAGGATACCCGCGACTCAACAACACCCGACAACACAACCCGTCGCAACATATTCTCCACTGGCCCACGTTACGTCATACGGCTGAGTCAAATCGATATGTTGCAGTTCTCTGCCGGCTATGAAAACACTGAATACAAAGAGCCAGACGAGCGGGACGGCAACCGAATCCTGGGTTCTGCATCCTGGAATCATCTGTTCAGTGAAACCTTCAGTGGCGGTCTTAGCCTTTACGCAGACAAGAATGAACTGGATAACGATCAGGAAATATCACGGCAGACCGCCTCGGTTACGTTCGACAAGCAATACACCACCACGCGATTGAGCGGTTCTGTGGGCGTTACGCACCTTGAGAACACGTTTCAGAGCTTTGATTCAGAGTCAGATGGCTGGGTAGGCAATATCAGGCTAGACCGCGAAATCACCGAAAGTGCATTCGCATTCATCGAAGTCAGCCAGGAGCTGACTGACCAAACCGATGATTATGATGTCGAATTCAACGGCTTTACCTACGGCCTGCGCGATTCGTCCGCCGTTACGGTAACGGCGCTCCGTTCAGGGTTGACCAAGCGGTTCAGCAACACCTCAAGGCTAAACGTGAGTGTAAACGCAGACCGGTCCGACTATGAACTGACCGGTATCGTCGAAGATCGGGCGGCGTTGGTTGTGGGCTACTCGCGCCCCGTATCCGAATTTGTGGATATTAATATGGGCGCTGAATATGCCTACCTCACCTACAGTGATGATGATTCAGAGGACAATATTTTAAGCCTCGATGTGGGCCTGACCTATCAGGCCGCCAAAGACCTCAGTTTTGACGGACGCATTGGTCATAACGAACGTGCCAGTACTGTGTCAAATCGCGAATATGACGAAAACTGGATACTCGTAGGTGTTGAGTATCGGGTTTGGTAGGGAAAAGGATGTTCCCGGGGAACAGGTCATGAAAATGAAAAATGCACTCACAGTTGACGTAGAAGACTACTTTCAAGTCGCGGCACTGGCGGAAGCGGTATCCAGGGACGACTGGTCTTCAATGGAGTACCGTGTTGAGGCCAACACCGACCGCTTGTTGGCCTTGTTTGATCGATACGATACACGCGCGACTTTCTTTACGTTGGGTTGGGTTGCAGAACGTTCCCCCGCCTTGGTTAGGCGCATCAGGCAAGCGGGTCACGAAGTTGCCAGTCATGGTTATAGTCATCAACTGATCTACAATCAGACCCCGCAAGTTTTTCGGGAAGAAACCCGTCGTTCCAAGAAGATTCTTGAAGATATTATCGGCGAGTCGGTTACCGGCTATCGTGCTGCAAGCTACTCGATTACGGCTCAGTCCCGATGGGCACTCGATATTTTGGCAGAAGAAGGTTTCACCTGGGACTCTTCCATTTTTCCCGTGCATCACGACCGCTACGGCATGCCGGGCACGCCGCGCTGGCCGCATCGCCTGACAACAGATAACGGCCATGTGCTGGCGGAATTTCCACTCAGCACACTGAAACTACCAGGCTATACCTTGCCCATCGCGGGTGGTGGTTACTTCCGTCTTTTCCCATACTGGTTCAGTCAGTGGGGTCTCGGCTCCATTAACCGCCAAGGCAAGCCGTTTGTCTTTTATCTGCACCCCTGGGAAGTCGACCCTGGCCAACCGCGTCTTGAAGTGAGCTGGTTTTCGCGCTTTCGGCATTACAACAATCTTGATGTTTGCGAGCAGCGGCTTGAGAAGCTTATTAAACGCTTTGAGTTTACGACCATGAGCGACGTGCTGATAAGCCAGGGAGTGCTTGATGCGCCTGAAGCCGCTCAAGCCTATGCGACTCAGCCACCAGCACCGGAACCAGCCGAAAGCCAGTCGGATGGTTATGTGCTCCACAAAACGCCACACTAATTACTGGACCGGCATCATGGACGACGATCAATGCTAACCCTGCTTTTCTGGCTTTCACTGGTACTGCTGATTTATATCTATTTTGGCTATCCACTGCTAGTAGCGTTGCTGGCTACCTCGCCGCGCCTGGTGAAAAAGAATCCAGAGCACCTTCCCAGTGTTTCCATAATGATTGCGGCCTATAACGAAGCCGCCGATATTGAGGCAACGATCCTCAACAAGCTGGCACTTGACTACCCCTCAGACAAGCTGGAGATCCTGGTGGTGTCTGACGAATCCGAAGACGGCACCGATGCCATCGTCGAAAGACTCGCTGACAATTCAAACTACAGCATTCGCCTGGTACGCCAAGTGCCAAGACAGGGCAAAACCTCTGGCTTGAACATGCTAGTGCCGGAAGCAACAGGCGAAATCCTCGCTTTCTCCGATGCCAATTCTCACTGGGACAGCCTGGCGCTGCGCAAACTGACAAGCAACTTTGCAGACCCGGAAATCGGGTATGTCAGTGGAAAGATGGTGTACGTCAACGACGATGGATCGTTGGTTGGCGACGGCTGCAGCGCCTACATGAAGTATGAAAACTGGCTGCGGGAAAAGGAAACACGCATCGGTTCGATTGTCGGCGTCGATGGCGGCATTGATGCCATGCGCAAATCACTGTACCAACCCTTACGCGCCGACCAGCTCCCTGATTTTGTCCAGCCCCTGAAGGTCGTAGAGCAAGGCAAACGAGTCGTGTACGAGCGCGAAGCATTACTTAAAGAAGAAGCGTTGGATGATGGCGCCAGCGAGTTCAGCATGCGGGTACGTGTCACGCTGAGAGCGCTGTGGGCGCTAAAAGATATGTCCCAACTAATGAGCCCAGTCGATTTTGGCCTATTTGCCTTTCAAATGATCTCCCACAAGTTATTACGCTACCTCGCATTTATACCTCAAGCTTTACTGACGGTGACAGCTGTCCTGTTAGCAGGGAAGGGCCCTGTCTACTTGGTAACGTTAACCGGTCTGTTTATTTTCTATGGGCTGGCTTGGACCGGTAAACGAAAAGAATCTGGCGGGCATCACCTTCCGGTGTACTACGCAGCGCCTTATTACCTGATGCTCCTTAACACGGCGTGTTACCGGGCAACGGCCTCCTTTCTGAAAGGAGAGAAGAAGGTCATCTGGAATCCCAGGAAGGGGTAACGGGAAATGAGACCTTCCAACGCCAAAGTCGATCGCGCATTACCCTCACTGGACACTCTGCTCGAACGTAGCAAGCTTCCCGGGTTTGATGGCTTTCGAATGATTGCTGTCATGTCCGTTGTGCTCTATCACGCTGGCGTTGGAACAATCTTCTCTGCCCGCCACGGGGTTGCTGGCTTCTTTGTGCTCAGCGGATTCCTGATCACCTGGCTGCTTCTTAAAGAGTTTGACAGATCAGGGCGGGTATCCCTTAAGGATTTTTATAAACGACGTACTTTGCGCATATTCCCGGCGTATTACGCTTTTTTGTTGGTGTCCATCAGCTGGGATCTGTATCGCGGAAACACCAGTGTCGAACCCATGATATTGCCGAGCGTTTTCTACTGGGTTAACTACCACAATGCGCTAGCTGGCCATTCTTCTACCTCATTGACCCACCTGTGGTCGCTTGCAGTTGAAGAGCAGTTTTACCTCATCTGGCCTTTGATTTTTGTTCTGGCTATGAAATCAGGCCGTAAGGTCGCTATCGCATTTCTTTGCGTAGCCGTTATCGGGGTGATGTTTTGGAGAAGTTACGCATTTTCGGTTCTGGATTGGGGAACATCGTACGTTTATAACGCGTTCGATACGCGATTCGATAACCTGGCGGTCGGCTGTTTGCTGGCCTTCGCACTGGCTAATCTACAGGTCCGTCGTATTCTGGAGGCCTTGTCATCGAAGGCCTGGATGCCGCTGGTAACGATCAGCTTACTCTTTCTATCACTTCGCGCGTTTGATGATAACTACCGATACGGCCCAGCGTTCAGCATAGACGCAATATTGCTGGGGATACTGCTAATTCAGTTTCTGCGATTAAGTGAAGGCTGGGCGTGGGGATGGCTGAACCACCCGGTATCTGTTTACCTGGGCATGATTTCGTATCCAATATATCTGTGGCACGTATGGGGAATACAGGCAGGCCATAAGCTTGGGTTTTTGCCCGAATCACTGGAAATTGTTGCAGGAATAGGAGCTTCGATATTGCTCGCGGCTATGTCATACCACTTGATTGAGAAGCCCTTTTTGCGTTTGAAAGGAAAAAGGCTGTTGTCGTCACACAAGCCTAGCGCAAAAGAGGGAGCGCTATGACCCTGCAGGCACAGGACACCCCCATAGAAAAAGGCACGATAAAGGTCCTTCACCTTATTGATTCCGGCGGCCTTTACGGCGCGGAGAAGATGCTGCTCACCCTGGTAGCCGAGCAAATCAAGCAAGGGCTAGAGCCCATGATACTAAGCGCTGGCGAAAAAGGGATAGAGGATAAGGCTATTGAAGTCGAGGCTCGACGGCTGGGATTGCCGGTTAAAGCTTGGAGGATGACTCCAGGATTGAACCTGTTGGAAGTTATATCAATAGTGAAATGGGCAAAACTAAGAGGGGTTACCGTTCTACATTCGCATGGATACAAATTCAACATCCTACTTTCATTTTTTCCGAAGAGTGTTATTAGATTACCGATGTTGACAACGATCCATGGATACGTAAATGCTCGAAAATACTCGAAAATGTGGCTATATGAGGCATTAGACCGAATCGCACTTACAAGGCTCGATCATGTATTTTTAGTTAGTGGTCATATGCTAAATTCGCCGATGCTCAAAGCAATTGAGTCAAGATATATTTCAGTAGTACCAAACGGATTGCCGTCAACTGCTGAAATTACTACGTATAATTTGGAAAAAGATATTAATGATTTTATTAAGCAGCATAAGGTAAATATATTAATTGTTGGGCGTTTATCTCTCGAAAAAAATATAACCTCAGCGATTAAGGCCATGTCCCGTGCGAAGGTCCGAGAACGATCTATTGGCATTTGTGTTATAGGCGAAGGAAGTCTATTTGACGTGCTAAAGGAAGAGCGGGATCGTTTAAAACTATGTGACAGTGTTGAGTTTTTCGGCTATAGAAGTGGAGTTCAGGGAGCTATGGCTTTTTTCGATGCTCTGCTTATGCCGTCTCTTACTGAAGGATTACCGATTACGTTGCTAGAAGCTATGTCTGCAAAGCTTCCAATCGTTGCTGCTAGAGTAGGCGGAATACCGAGTGTGCTCAAGGATGGGGAGTTAGGTACTCTTTTTGATCCCCTCGACGTGGACCAAATTTCTAGAGCAATACTTGATATAGAAAATAGGAAAGAAGAATTGGAAGATAAAGCGGAGATGGCATATCGCCATTTTATAAAAAATTACACCTCAGAAACTATGGCTGAAAGTTATAGTTCAGTATACAACAAATACTTTTAAAACCGACGACAAAAATTTGTTTGAGGGAATAATGAACGGTTTGGCAGAAAAACTTTATTTAAAATCTCCGGTGTTTATCCAAAATATTCTAGTCACTTTGTATGGAATTAAGCTATATAAAGAGCGTTATGGTAAGACTGAAAAAAAACATCTTAATATGCTTTTAGAAACAGAAAAGATGTCTGCCGAAATGATGCTTGAGTGGCAAGAACACAGATTTCTAAAAATCGCAAAAGATGCGATAGAGAATGTTCCTTTTTATCGAGATTGGGCTAAAGAAAACGGGATAAAATCGGCGGACATTTTAAGTATTGAAGATGTAAAATTATTCCCTATTTTGAATAAAGAAAAGGTGAGAGCTAACCCTGAAAACTTTGTTTCTGAGAGCCATTCTAAAAAAACTTTATTTAAGCTTTACACAAGCGGAACAAGTGGATCACCTTTAACTGTCTATAGCGATAGTAACTCAAGAACGTTGCATTATGCTTTTTTCTCTAGACTAAGAAGTTGGTTTGGGTTAGGAAGGCGAAGCAGAAGGGCTACGTTATTTGGCCGTATCATAATGTTACCTGAATCAAATAGCCCGCCATTTTGGAGGTTTGATTATGCACAAAACAACCTTCTCATGTCTTCCTATCACCTATCAGATAGTAATCTTTTGTATTATTATAAAAAGCTAAAAGACTATGATCCTTTAGAAATAATAGGTTATCCATCTAGCTTATACCTGATAGCTGAATACATAAATCGGAAAGGTTTGTCTAAATTAAATACGAAGTTAGTTATATCTACCGCAGAGACTCTAATGGAGTATCAAAGAGAGAGTATTGAAAAAGCTTTTGAAGGGCCGCTAGTCGATCAGTACGGATGTACAGAAATGGCTTTTTTTGCTTCTCAATGTGAATTTGGACGAATGCACTTTCATCCAGAGCACGGCATTGTGGAGGTTATGGATTTAGGTCGAGCTGTTGTCGGTGCTCCTGGCTCCTTGGTTGTAACAGGTTTGGTTAATTCTGCTATGCCTCTTATTCGTTATGAAGTTGGCGATAGAGTTATAATATCGGAATCGATATGCGAGTGTAAGCGAAGTTTTCCAGTCATCGAGCAAGTTATTGGGAGAGTTGATGACATAATTTACAGCCAAGAAGGTACTCCTGTTGGACGTTTAGATCCAATATTTAAAGGAGGTATTGGGATAAAAGCGGCAAAAGTATTGCAGCTAGAGAGTAGTGAAATAATAGTATATATAGAAGCGAGCAATGAATTTAATAATGAAAATGAGGCTATATTGGTTGCTGAGCTAAGAAAAAGAGTTGGCAGTAAGTTAGCTATAACAGTAAAGAGAGTTGATTGCCTTCCTAAGGATAGAAATGGAAAATTCAAAGCAGTCGAATCAAAATACAGCCCCCAGTAAAGTCATTCATGGGGTTCACTGGAAGCATTCTGGAATATATGAAGTGGTTCGAACGCTTTTAGATGAAGCAGAGCCTAGCAGGTTTAACCAAGATATGGTTGTGATAAATGATTATAAGTTTGATTTTTTTTCGTTTATAAAGTTTGTTAAGCTATTGTTTTTAATTGTTCGTGGCAAGCAATTTTATCACGCACATTCTTTTTTATTATATTTATTAGTTTTGTTTGCCTGGAGTAAAAAATCTGCCATAACTTTTCACAACGATTACCCTTATTTGACCGGGGTTGGGTTAAGGGATCGATTAAAACGTAGGTTGATTAGGTCTATAATAAAAATAAAATCACCAGTTGTAACTTGTGTCGGAAGAAACTTATCTAATAAAATAAGTTCAATATTTAATTGTGAAGTGATTTTTATACAAAATCCAGTAAACAAAAAGTATATATCACAGTTCCAAAGAGAATATTCTGATGGTGCGGTTTTTGGAAGTGTGGGTAGGTTGGCCGACCAAAAGAATTACAGGCGACTAATAAAAGCATTTTCGTTCTATATGTCACACCTCATTTCCAGCAAAAAAAACGCCTATCTTTGCATAGCGGGCGAGGGCGATGAGAGAGATTTAATTGAGTCCAGTATTAAAGAATCTGGATTGGGAGATAATATTCGTTTAAAAGGTTTCGTAGATGATGTCCCACAGTTTTATGCTTCTATAGATGTGTATATTTGTACTTCTCTATATGAGGGGTTTGGACTCTCGATCGTAGAAGCAATGCTTATGGGGAAGCCAGTTATTTCAACAAAAGTCGGTGTGTTTCTAGATTTTGATGAGTTTTACTATCTAAAAATAGATAATGGAAAAGATGAACGTTCTATTTTTAAAGCTATGAAAAAGTTCTCATCTCTTACACAGGAAGATATTATTATGATGATTGAATCCAATAAGCTATTGTGTACTAAGCTTTTTTCTCCCTCTCATATATTTAAGATCTATAGTGATTTGGTCTGGAGCTGCAGGAAAATTTAATGATCGATTCCCCGTATGTATCGGTAATTGTTCCGATTTATAATGAAGAGAAATACGTTCGGAGTTGTCTTGAATCCTTGTTTTCTCAATGCTATCCGAAAGATCGATATGAAATTATAGTTGTCGATAATGGTTCAACTGATGATACGCACCAAATATTGGATGATATAGGTATCGACTATAAGGTTTTCATGGGCGGGAAAGTTGGTGCGGTAAGAAATTATGGAGAATCATTGGCTAAAGGGGACATTGTTTGTTTTTTGGACGCTGATTGTGTGGCGCCATTAGATTGGATAGTTAATGGTGTGAAGAATCTACAGGCCCCTGAAATAGGCGCTACTGGTGGAGCTTATTTGCTCAGGAGCAATCCCAATTGGGTTGAAAAATCTTGGGTAATAAAAACCCCAGTGGAAAGTGAAGTGGTTGATCACTTAGTTGGTGGTAGTCTTTTTCTTCGTCGATCTGACTTTAATGATCTAGGTGGATTCGATGAAAAAATTAACGCTGGAGAGGATACAAAGCTTTCACACGAAATTTCGAAACGCGGTTACGTTTTATATCAGGATACTAAGTTGGCCGTAACTCATTTAGGATACCCGACAAATATTTTTGATTTTTTAAAAAGGCAGTTTTGGCATAGCTCTAGTTTTTTTAAATCAAAAAAGAGTTGGCGTGACAGAACTTTTTTACTTACCCTTGTTTTTAGCGTATCTTTTGCGCTATTTATTTTGTTATCAATTTTTTCTCTATATTTTTATTCACTTTTTTGTTTTTTGTTTTTTGTTTTTGTGCCTGTTTTGTTTACTGTAAAAAAAGTTTGGTCGGTAGGTGTTGCTGACGTATCGCTGAATGTGCTGTTCGGAGCTTTGTTTTTAAATTTTCTTTATTTCTTTTCTAGGTCTCTTGGTATGTGGATAGGGCTGGCTTTCGATCCATTTAAAAAATAGGATCGTCCACCTGATAAATTGGACTAAAGAGATTTTATTAATGAAAAACAGGTATAAGTGCCCACTTTAACTGAACTACTAGTTGACGAAGTGTCTTAGTAGGTTATCTTTAAAGTGGGTTGATCAGAATATTCCGCGTACGGTTTGTAAGGAGTGCTTAGTGATGGCAGCTAAAAGTTCTGGTAAAGGTAGTTACCTTTTTTTTACGTCTATTGTAATTGGCTCTCTTTGCTCTCTGGGCGTCACAGCGGCACCTAAAATTTCGTCTGCAATAGTTTCCGGTAGCGGCGACGGTCAAATAGTTTCGATTGTTGGAGATGGGTTTGGGACTCGTGGATCCGCTCCCTTTCCCGTATTGTTCGACCTCGGTAGTGTGGCTTATGAAAATGGGAATGCTGATGAGAGGTCTCTTAAGCCTGGGGAGATACTCGAACTTGTGCGTCAGCCAGAAAAGAGTCAGGCGGAGGTTTGGGAGAAGCCTGCCACAGGGTCTGATTCTGGGCCAAAATCAGCGCTGCTAGTTGGAACCAAAAAAGGACGAGATGGTAAAGCTGGTGCTTTATACAGCCTTCGGGGGCTCAACTCGTTTCTGGGTTGGCCTCGTGCGTATGGAGGGAGCGACACCCCGGTTGATAACACGAAACTGTATTTAGCTTGGCAAATTAAAGTCAAGTACGATCCACGATACTACTGGGCGTTCTATCGTAAAAGCAGCTCAGGAGAATTTGTGCCAGGGGAGGAGGTTGTCCTGTCGAATGGGGGGACCGGTCAATTTATCGGAGTCGGTACTCTCGCCATAGGCAAGGGACTTCATCATTTTGAGTTCGACGGCGTAGCGAGTTCCTCAACGCTAAAAGGTCTTCAAGTGAAAGGGGTGCAATCAGGAGCTACAGCTATTTTCCCAGAAACTTCTACACCAAATACCGATAATTTTTACGTTTCCCCTGGCTCGAATAAATATCTTAGAGTTTGGGAAGATCCGAATGGTGTCCAAGGAACGAGGATTTCTTGGACTCAGGCTCAAATCCATAAAGATTGGATAAGTGCTCCTGTCACTCCCAATGAATGGCACTTGATGGAGTTTTATCTTGATACACAAAAGCAGACTGTTCAAGCTTGGACAGATCGTGAATTGTTGGGAGTTATAGATGTATCGAATTCGCCGGCTTATAAAGGCCGGTGGAGCCCTACGGTCGCTTTGTTGGGCTTCAATGGCGCCTTGCAGGAGTTTCAAATGACAGAGATCGATGATATTTATATGGATGATCGTTTCTCCAGAATAGTTATTGGTGACAAACCTAGCTACAAAGATCTGGATGGATATGAACTTCAGTTACCTGTTGCGTGGAGTAATCAAAAAATAGATTTTAAATTAAACTTAGGTTCTATCCCCGTCGGGGAGAAGCGATTTTTATATGTTATTTCTGAAGATGGTTCAGTAAATGATATCGGATTTCCTCTCTGTGAAGACTGTAAGTCCCCACCCGCTGCAGTCCCACTAAGTATTGATTGAGCGATTTGTATAGTTTTTTATAACGGAATTAATTATGAACGGTGAGGTAGGATTAGTTTCGGTAATTATTCCATCTTTTAATAGAATAAAGTATATCGAGAAGACGGTTAGTTCAGTGCTTTTTCAAAGCTATAGAAAATTTGAAATAATCGTAGTTGATGATGGCTCTAGCGATGGCAGCTATGGTTTTTTAAAAGATCTCGAAGCAAAAGAAAGCAAAGTATCGCTTTATTTTCACGATGATAATAAAAACAAGGGTCAATCCGCCTCTATTAATTTAGGAATTAAAAAGGCAAATGGCGAGTTTGTCGTTATTTTAGATAGTGATGATTACTTGGATAATAAAACTTTAGAAAGGCATGTTAATTTTCTTAATAGAAATAAAGATGTTGATATCGTATATGGAAATGGAGCTGCCGTTGATAAATATGGTAATTATTTAAATTTTAATACATTACCTGAAAATCATGTTGAGGTTGGCGATCCTAATTGCCTTCTTTTGAATTGTTATATCGCACTTCCAGGCGGATCTATGGTTCGTTCCTTCGTTTATTGTGAGGTGGGCGACTTCGAAGAAAGCTTTCGGGCGGGACAAGACCATGATATGGCTCTTAGAATATTTGAGAAGTATAAAGTTGCTTATTTGCCCGAGATTGCCTTTTACTATCGAAAACACGCCGAAGCAATCAGTAATAATGGTCTCGAGAGACGTTGGCGAACCGGCTTCGAAATCTTAAAGCGCGCGAGTGCTCGTTATCCATACAGCGCATCAATCGTGAGACGACGCGAAGCGGTTTTAAATTTCAGATTAGGCCAAGTTCTTTTTAAAAACGGATCTTTTATACAGTCTACCCGTTATTTCTTCAAAGCTGCTGTGCTTGATCCTCTGCGAGCTGCAAAAGTTGTTCTTGGTTTCGAAAAATCACAGTAATAATAAACTAAAATTATGGCGAGGGTCCTTTGGTCGAGCCTATAGGTGTATTGTTCGTAATTGACTATTTCCGTGACCCAAATGCGGGCACCGAAGGCCAGCTTTTCAACCTTATAAAGGGTCTTGATAGGTCGTGTATTGATCCTCATTTATTGGTTTTTGAAGAATCTAAATGGCTGAGAGATAACGGGTTTCCATGCCAGTATAGTGTTCTCGGTTCACGTTCGCTCAAGTCTCTGAAAACATGGGTTGGTTTGTACAAATATGCGAGGTTAATGCGTAGGCGAGGCATTAAGCTTGCTCACGTTTTTTTTAATGATCCTTCACTTATTTGCCCTCCAATTTTTCACATAAACGGTATTCGTACCCTTATATCTCGGCGAGATATGGGGTATTGGTACACCCCTACGATAAAGCGGTTATTGCATTTTACGGGGTGGTTTGTGTCTGGAGTGGTTGTAAATAGTGAGGCTGTAAAGAAAGTTACGATGGATGCAGAGGGCTTTTCAGATTATTCAGTATCCGTAATTTACAATGGGTTCGACGATGAAATCAAGGCTAGTTGTTTGAACTCCGAATTCAACAAGAAATTGAGATGCTTGAAAGACCAAGGTCGACAGCTCATCGGTCTTGTCGCGAACATTCGTCCAATTAAGCGTATAGATGATGTGATCGGGGCGTTGGGGATGCTAAAAGACAGTAATCCAGATCTTGATTTAGTAGTCATCGGAAGCGGTGATATTTCAGAGCTGCATTCTTTAGCCATTGAACTGGGTGTTGGCAGCCGCGTGCATTTTTTGGGTGCGTGCAATAATGTTACATCGAGTCTTCCTTTTTTTGACATCGGGGTATTAAGCTCGGAATCTGAGGGGTTTTCAAACTCACTAGTAGAGTATATGAGAGCTGCACTACCGGTGGTGTGTAGCGCTGTGGGGGGGAATCCCGAAGCGGTGGAGGCTGGAGTTAATGGTTTCCTGTATCCAGTCGGAAACATAAATGAACTTCGGAAAGCTATTGAAATACTAGCGAATGATGGTGCATTACGCGCTAAAATGGGTGGAAAGGGAAAGAGTATTGCTATCCGGAGATATAGTATAACCGAGATGACATCGGCTCATACACGTTTATACAGAAGTTATTCATCAGAATAGCGATCTTATGGCACAGTTACATGCTAAAGGTTATGGAATGAAAATGGTGTTTAAATACTTTCGGAGTAGGCTCGGATGAGTTTTTTTTCAAAATCGGTGAAGGTGGCTGGCGCACTTGGTGCTTATCATTTGGCCCGGTCGCTAACTCGTCTACAGCCGCGGATACTAATGTATCATCGATTTTCAGAAAGCCGTCAGCCTGGTTATGTCTCGGCAGAGACTTTTCGCGACCAGTTGTCTTATATTAAAAAATTCCATAATCCTATTTTTTTAAACGACCTCTCCAAAAGTATTTTTCATAATAAAATTGTTTCTCCCAATTCGATTGTTATAACAGTTGACGACGGTTATCGTGATTTTCATGATATTGCCTTTCCAATTCTTCGTGAACTAGATGTCCCTGCAACGCTATTCGCTACAACTGGTTTTGTAAATGGTGATTTATGGTTGTGGCCGGATCAAGTCACTTGGCTACTAAAACATGCCCCGCAATCGAACGAATTGATCTGTAAGCTTGGTAAATTCACTATTTCCAATACGGACGTAGCTCTTAATTACGAGCTTACATGGAGGGCGCTAATAAGTTATTTGCTATCATTACCTGATGAAAAAAAATGGCTTAGTCTCTCCACATTGGCAGAGAGTTGGGGGTTAAGTTTGCCTTTTGAGGCACCTCGCGAGTATCAGGCCTGCTCGTGGAGTCAGCTAGCGTCTATGGAGACGCAAGGGGTGGAAATTGGCGGACACACGATTACTCATCCTTCGCTAGGTAGAGTTTCTCGAGAGCAAGCTTGGAACGAGATTAACGGTTGCCGGCAGATGCTCGATGAACAATTAGGCGTTAAACTTCGACCCTTTTGCTATCCTAATGGTGAACCCTCCGACTTTAGTCCCGAGCTTAAATCTGTCGTCCAGAAGTCAGGTTTTAGCTGCGCTGTAACGGCATTTGCAGACAATGTCTGCTTGCGCGATCCATTCGCGTTGAGGAGACATTCGTCAGGCGAAGATAAGTTCCAGTTTATGAAGTCCGTTTCGGGTATAGAAACCCTTGGGCATAGAGTTCGAAATACCGTTCGGGTGCCGTTTTAATGGCAATCGTCACGGCAGGATTGAACAAAGATAGGACTTCTTCGGTCGAAAAGTGCACGGGACATTCAAAGAGAGCCGGTGATCAGGTCTCTGGGGGGGTGTTTTGGTTGTATATGTACTTTTTGGTGGATTTTTTTCTCCACCTTTCCCAGCGAATTTCATTTTACGGCCAGTTACGACCCACCTTGCTATTGGTGGTTGCGATCTCTCTGGTTCTGTATTTACAAAGGCACAAGCTTAAGGGGCGAGCTAAAGACCCGGTATTTCAGGCTATTTTTATTTTACTAGGCTATGTCGTTTTATCTGTTCCGTTAGTGGAGTTTCCCGGTAGCGTAGTAAAAAATAACTTGCCTGAATTTGTAAAAGCCATCGTTTTCCTATTTTTTACTGCATTAATTGTAGATTCCGAAAAACGTATAAAAATATTTTTATGTATATTTATTGTTTGCCAAGTCTTCAGAATACTTGAACCTTTGTATCTTCACATTACAGAAGGCTACTGGGGCGACAGAACCTATATAGGTGAAGGTGACTTTGCGGGGCGCTTGGCTGGAGCTCCATCTGACGTTATAAATCCTAATGGGCTTGGTTTTATCATAGCTACAACAGTACCGTTTTTACATTATATGCTGTTCGGCCGGGGAAAGTTCGCATCGGTGCTCTATCTGGGCCTCATGCCGGTCCTTCTTTATGCGCTTATCCTTACTATGTCCCGAGGAGCTTTTCTTGCACTTCTAGTCGTCGCATGGATGGTATTTAAATCTTCGAGTCATAAATTAGTTCTAATATTGGTTGCAGTTGTTATTGTTATTGGTGGTTGGAGCGTCATGACTCCGATTCAGAAAGACCGCTATCTTTCTTTGATTTCGTCAGACACTAAGGGCGCCAAAACAACTGATGGACGTATCCATTTGATTTTGCATGAATTTGAGCTGGGCTTTGAGCGCCCTATAGTTGGTCATGGGTTAGGTACAACGCCAGAATCAAAATACCATAGCTGGGGGCGCCGACAAGCAAGCCACAACATGTATGGCGAGCTAATAATTGAACTGGGTCTGATAGGGTTTGTACTTTTTCTGAGATTTATTATCGCCATATACCGACGCTTCCGAGAAAATCAGAAACGGTTGTTGCTGCTAGGTGACGCCAACCCGTTCCTTGCCAACCTGAACAAGGCGTTACTAGCAGTTTTTTGGATGTATGTTGTGTACAGCCTCAACTACTATGGCTTGTCGCAATATTATTGGTATCTGCTTGGAGGAATAACCATAGCTTTTGGCAGGGTTATGGACAAACTCGGCCGAAATACTGATTCGTTACAAGCTGACGACCATTTGCAGGCTAGAGTTGGGCTCGGTTGGAAGGTTAATAGAGGCTGATGGCGTCTAATTATATGTCGTTCAAGGGGAATGGATGAATATTTTGGTGGTCGCCCGGCATCCTGGAGGTGGGATCCGGACGTATTTTCGTTATGTGTATGGCGAAGAGGTTATGAGTGATGTTTCCATCACTTTCCTGACGCCAAAAACAGATTCTATGGAGTCTATCTACCAAGGACTCGGGAACGTGGCGCAAGTCTGTAGATCTGAAAATACACTGTTTTCGCTGTTTAAAGGCTTACTGCGGCTGCTGCTACAACGACCCGATTTGGTGCATTCGCACGGTTTTACCGCCGCAATAATCACCTCCATTCCCGCGGTGTTGTTGCGAGTTCCGCATGTTGCAACGACTCATGACGTATTTTTACCTGATCAGTTTAAAGGGATGAAGGGGCGGGTTAAGCGGTGGCTCATCGGTACGCTATTAAAAACCTGTACTGTGATTAATCCGGTTGGTCGCGATGCGATGTTGAATATGAAAGAGACATACCCACGCCTCGATGAGGGAAATAGAATCGCTGAAATTAGAAATGGTATTGATTCTTCATTCTTTATGACGGACCAGGTTCGAGATCTTCGGGCCGAATCCAGTATCCCTGACAGTGCTCTGCTGGCTGGCTTTTTCGGACGCTTTATGGCGCAGAAAGGCTTTGGTTTACTGGTTGAAGCTGTTGAGCGGATGAAGGACTCTCAGCTGCCGATCTATGTGGCGTGTTTCGGTTGGGGAGGTTTTATTCGCGAAGAGCAGGCCGCACTTGAAGCTCGAGGCTTGACTGAATACTTTCATTTTTTTCCTGCTACTGACGAGATGCCCGCAGCACTGCGAGGTGTTGATATTGTAGTCATGCCTTCTCGCTGGGAAGCGTGCCCACTGTTGCCTATGGAAGCGATGGTGGCAGGGGCTCCAGTATTGGGGAGTGACTGTATAGGTTTGAAAGAGGTAATCGAGGATACTCCATCATTAATGTTTCCTCAGGGTTCGGTTGACGATCTTATCGCCCAGTTGAAATACTTCAAGGAGCACCAGCCCGCTATTAAGGAAGAGTGCGTGGCATTCAGGCCTGAGGCAGCAGACCGCTTTGATGTCGGCCACACCGCTAAGTCCTTACATGCTATTTACTCCAGAATGACCCAATAGCAGGTAAAACACGTGATACGCAGCCTGCTTGTGAACACCGGATCCAATGTTCTGGTAATGATCGTTAAACTGATCATTACGTTCGTGATGACCCCTGTATTTGTATACAACCTGGGTAAATACGATTACGGCCTTTGGGAGATGATCGGAGCGATCATCGGTTATGCCGGCATGTTGAATCTCGGAATCCAGCCCGCGATCAGTCGTTATGCGGCAAAGTACAAAGCGGAAGGGGATCAATCTCAACTGCTGATTGTATTTTCATCTGCTTTGTTTTTCATGATTCTGACGGGCCTGCTTTTGTGCCTGTTTTGTATTCTTTGGGCGACTTGGTTTCCCAACGTGCTGGCACCTGAAGGTAGCCCATCGGAACGTTACGCCATACTGCTGACAATCATCGGTGCTCAATTGTTGTTCGCATTCCCGGGGCAGGTCGCTGAGAGTTATCTTGAAGGGTTCCAGAAGTACTATTTGAAGAACAATATTACGATTGTTAACTCGATTATCGGATCGACAATTCTCTATATTTTCATCACACCTGAAAATGGTCTGTTATTACTCGCAGGGATCAATGCTATAGGGCTCTCTGTGAAGTACGTTCTATTTTTCTTGATTCTGTTCAAACCCGCCTACGGCGCTATTCGGGCAAACCTTGGTAATTTTTCCTTTCCAAAATTGAAAGAACTTATTTCGTTCGGGGTTAAATCTCTCATTCAGGGGGTCGCTACCCGTATTGAGAATATGACGGATTCGCTGGTTATCGGTTTCGTGCTGGGGCCCGCAGCCGTGCCTTTTTACAGTATTCCAGCGAACTTGGTGCAGCACCTGCGTAACCTTGGTTGGACTCTAAGTCATGCCTTTATGCCGTTGTTCAGTGGCATGAGTGCAATGAACGATCAGGAGGGTATCCAGAGGGTCTATCTGATGGCGAGTAAATATGTTGTTGGCGTCATATTGCCGATGGCGGCTGGGATGTTGATTTTGGGAGCGCCATTTCTTGGCATCTGGATAGGGCCGGAATTTGAGGCGCAGGGTCAATGGATTATCGCATTTTTGGTTATTTTTACGTTGTTGCCGTTAATTGATCCGTTTAATAGCCGTTACCTCACCGCGATAAACAAGCACGGCATTTTTGCACGCCTGACGCCTATCGCTGCCGGTATTAACCTGGGCCTGAGTCTTGTTCTGGTCCATCAATTTGGCATCCTGGGTGTCGCTTTTGCTTCAACCGTTCCGGCGTTTATTTTTGTTCCCATTTATCTGAAGTACACCTGTAATGAACTGGGCATCGCTGTTTCCCGGTATCTAAAGGAGAGCGTATTGCCGTGCGTGGTCCCGGCACTATTGCTAGCACTTTCTGCGTGGTGTTTCCGGCAGTGGGTGGGACTGGAAGGTTACCTGGATGTTTTTGTGGCGGTACTGGTGTCTGGCATGATCTGGGCAGTAGCGTTTTGGTTAATGGCGCTGAATCCAATGGAAAAGCAATATATTCGTGCACGCTTGCCAATTTTGAAAGGAACTCAGTAGATGTGTGGCATAGCAGGATTTTTAACGCCAGATAGTATCGAGGGCCCTGAGCGGCTACTCAGGAAAATGGGCAAGAGCATTGCCCATCGAGGACCGGACGCAGACGGCGTCTGGTTCGATGGTGCGCATGGTCTCGGCCTGGTACACAGGCGGTTGGCCATTCAGGACCTCTCCCCGGCCGGCGCTCAGCCGATGGTTTCGCCTTCCGGGCGCTATATCATTGTGTTCAACGGCGAAATATATAACTTCAAAACACTGGGGAAGGAGTTGCTCGGGTACGGCTATTCCTTTAAAGGTCATTCTGATACCGAAGTGATGCTGGCTGCTATTGAACACTGGGGCATTGAAAGCGCGATACCTCGCTTCTATGGCATGTTTGCCTTTGCGCTGGTCGATCGAGAGAAAAAGGCACTGTATCTGACCCGTGATCGAATGGGTGAAAAGCCTCTCTATTATGGCTGGCAAAGCCGGTCGCTGTTGTTTGGTTCTGAGCTAAAGGCGTTGCGTGTACACCCGTCGTTCAGTGGTGAGCTAGAGAAAAACGTGCTGCCTCTTTTGCTTCGCCATAACTTTATTCCCGCTCCCCATACCATTTTTAAGGGTATTTTTAAGGTAAGGCCGGGACACCTTGTCGAAATTAGCTATGGCGCCGCCGGCCACGGCGAAGTGACTAGCGATACAGCTTTTTGGGATATGTCAGCCATTAGTGAGCGCGAGCCTCCCCCGCAAAGCAGAGACGCTGCTGCGAACAAGCTTGAGGATATTCTTGGAAATGTCATCCAGGAACAGATGATTTCGGATGTTCCATTGGGTGCTTTTCTTTCCGGAGGAATTGACTCTTCAACTATAGTGGCCCTGATGAAGGCGCGCGCCAGCCGACCGGTAAAAACGTTCACGATCGGCTTTAATGAACCCGGGTTTAATGAGGCTGAGCACGCCGCGGCAGTAGCTGCGCATCTTGGTACAGAGCACCATGAGCTGTATGTGAGCGAAAAGGATGCGCTGAATGTTGTGCCCGATTTGCCTGCTACTTATGACGAGCCATTTGCTGATTCCTCGCAGTTGCCAACGATGCTTGTCAGCAGGATGACCCGCGAGCATGTAACGGTTTCGTTGTCCGGAGACGGTGGAGATGAGTTGTTCTGCGGTTACGGGCGATACAACTCGATGATGGCCGGTTGGCAAAAGCGGCACTCAGCCACATCTCGGCTACGCGGTTTTGTTTCTCGTTTACCGACGCGGGCAGCGGCTAATCTTATTCGCCGTGCTGTGCCGGGTCAGAGGACCCGGTCCCTAACCGCTATCGAAGATCGTTTGATTGCAGACCGAGCCTGCTCTCGGGCAGAAGATCTATCGGCGTTCTATCGCTCGCGGATCTCTTATTGGCCGGATCCCTCAGTGATTTTGAGAGACAGCAATGAGCCGGTTTATGGGTTGAGCGCGGGTTTGCCTGAGAGCATTCCAGGTGACAGTCTTAAGACGCTCATGTGGCGCGATCTCAACTGGTACCTTCCTGATGACATACTGGTCAAGGTGGATCGAGCCGCCATGGCTTGTAGCCTGGAAACGAGGGTGCCGCTTCTTGATGAGCGAGTCGTGAGGTATGCATTAAGTCTCCCGGTGTCAATGAATATGGAAAATGGAGTAGGCAAGCAGGTGCTTCGCCAAGTGCTGTACAGGCATGTGCCCAAAGCATTGATTGACAGGCCGAAGGCGGGGTTTGCAGTGCCGATTGGCGCTTGGTTACGTTCGAGCTTACGTGATTGGGCCGAGACGTTGTTGGATGAGCGCCGTCTTGATCAACAGGGTTTGTGGAACACCGGTATCATCAGAGCTTATTGGGAAGAGCATTTGACCGGCCGTGAGGACTTTTCATTTCAGCTTTGGGGCATTCTTATGTTCCAGTCCTGGCTTGATCAGCAGATGGTTGATTCGTGAGCATCAGACCAGTCAACTATGAGGCGCGATACCAGCAGCCCATTGTGGCGCTCCTCGAGTCGGTGCCTTATAAACCATTGCTTTGGAAATGGCAGTTTGAAGAAACGCCTTATGCTGAACGCTTTAACCCCGTCATTCTGGTAGATGACGCTGATAAGGTTGTGGGTTTTAACGGGATTATGCCCATTGAAGCTACCGAGTTTGGCGTGCCGATCGATGTGCTTTGGAGTTGTGACTTCCATGTTAGCGCCAACATGCGGGGGCAGGGCTTGGGAAAGCAGATTAAGCGAACGCTAATTGAGCAGGCCGATATCATTATGTCATTTGGCGTAAGCGATCAAGCGTCCCATGTCCTCGCTAAAATGGGCTGGCATCAAAGCGAATCGGTCTACAATTTTCGGTTGATCAGGGAATGGCATTCTCCCCGGATGCTTGCGTTCCAGGTTCTCCAATGGGCCAATGTTATTCGGGGTGCGCTGTGCAGAAGAAGCCATAGTGGCGACTACCGCATAGACGTGCGGAGCCAGCTGCCGGGCAAAAAGGCTATCGACTACCTCTGGACTGTCAGCAAAGGTGGGTTTGGTAAGACCATTGCGCGCACTCATGAATATCTTGACTGGAAGTATCAGAACCATCCTCTTGCGCAGTATGCTTTTGTTTGCGCATGGCGTGACGGTATTTTGTTGGGCATGCTCATTGTTCGTTATTCCCGCGGAAGCTTGAGAATTGTCGACTATCTTGGCGCGGCAAGGGATGTCGATCTAAAAAGAGCTTTGATCAGAAAGTGCAGATATCAGTGGCGCCACGCTCGCCACATCACAACGGCAACTTCTGATGAAGAGTTAGGGCAATGTTTGCTGGATGAAGGATTTTTTCGACCACGGTCCCGGCCGCGCTTTTTTGTTCGGACACGCTTGAAAGACAAGGCTCGCTGGGAGGACAACTGGTTCATTATGGCTGGCGACAGCGATGGTGAACTATTATTGGCGGCACAAGATCAGTATTCAGCGCTCTAGGGAGCAGGGAATGAAAGGCAACCAACCACTCATTAGTATCGTTACCCCTACCTACAATCGCGAAGCGTTTCTGGCGGAGGCGATACAAAGTGTCATCGACCAAACCTATGAGAATTTTGAGCTCATTATTGTTGATGACGGGTCGACTGATGGGTCAGAAGTGCTGGTACAGCGTTATGTGCAGGAAGACTCCCGTATACGCTATTTCAAACAGCATAATCAGGGTCAGAGTGTTGCAAGAAACCGAGGGATTCAGGAATCCCGGGGAGAGTTTGTCTGTTTTCTTGATTCTGATAACAAATGGTTTCCTGACAAGCTTGAGGTGTCGGTGAAGGCGTTTGCCGATAATCCGTCAGTAGACATTGTCTACGGCAACAACGTCACCATTTCTGAAACCGGCGCTGAATTAAGTCGATTAAATATGCCCCGGCACTCCGGCATGATTACCGAGCGCCTGCTCGCGGATAACTTTATCAGTATGAATACCACCATGGTGCGAAAACACTGTTTTGACACGCTTGGGGCCTTTAACGAGCGTGATCGTTTAGCTGAGGATTATGAACTCTGGCTTCGTCTGTCGACCCAGTTCCGCTTTTTATACGTCCCGCATTACTTTGGATATTACCGGGTAATGGATGATCAGATTTCCACTGATAAAGAGGCGCGCTTTAGTGCAAATGAACAAATTATTCACTCTTTCCTTGAGCAGTTTCCTGATGCGTTAACCCGCAAACAGAAGCGGGCCGGCTTGTGTCGTTTTTATCTCAGAAAGGCACGATATTTGTCTGCAACGGGGCAGCGCAGGCGATGTTTCAGCGCATTACGCAGGGCATTTGGTCTTGACCCTTTCTGGCTGGGCCCTTGGCGGACAACAGCGCGGGTAGTGATGGATATTCGAGGTAAGCGTGCCCGATAGTGGTTGCAGGGTGAATGCCCGCCTGCTTAGTGCATATGAGTTCAGCCAGCTCGGTCCCGACTGGGATGATCTGGTTGAGCGTTCTGGCGCCGATCGTCTTTTTATGGGCTGGAGTTGGCTCTATAGTTGGTGGGAGACGTGGTCACAAGTAATGGGGCTGGATCTTCTTCTAATTGGTGTGTTCGATGATGGTGGTCGACTTATCGGGATAGGACCATTCTACCGAAGGGCACAGCAGATGCCCCTTGGGTTGCGGGTTAACCGAGTGCAAATGCTCGGAAATGCTTGGCATGTTGGCCCATCTGTGAGGTCTGAATATACCAACTTGATTACCGACGCCAATTGTTCAGAAGAGGTATCAAGCGCCATCGTGGCGTTTGTTAGCCAGCTCACTTGGGATGAAGTTGTGTTGTGTGATTGCAGTCCTGCCAACGTTGACCTGATTACGCGTGCCATGAGAACCCATCTTGGTCAGTTAACCCAGGTGGACCGGGCGTTTGATAGCGGAATTGCCATCAACGTTTCAAACAGTTTTGAAGAGTGGCTTGCGGCGCTTGGAAAAAACACCCGCTTGAAGGTATATAACCGTCGCCAAAGGATATCCAGGCGATCGCAGATAGACTTTATCCACGCCGGCAGCAGCTATGAATTTGCGGAGTTTCTTGAAGAGCTTTCCCGGTTTCATATCGGCCGGTGGGGGAGTCCAGCATTTGATAGAGAGGGCATAAGGTTTCATCAAGCGTTTGTTCAACGTTTCACCGAAAGCGGCGGTAAGCTTGAAGCATCGAAAATGCTGGTAGACGGAAAGTGCGTATCAGTGCTCTATGATGTTGTTATTGGGGCCCGGCGTTACAACATTCAATCCGGATACGATGAGTCGTTCGACCGTCAGGTTGCATTGGGCACCCTCCATCTTGGGTATGCGATAGAGCAAGCGTTTGCGGATCCTGACATCCATTACTACGACCTATTGGCCGGGGGTGGAAAAAATACGTTCTATAAAGATCGCCTGCATGGCACAGCCTATAGTTTTAAAACGGTTCAACTCGTCCGAAAGCCCGTGCTCAGGTTGATTTACACCCAACAAGCTAAATTACCTGCGGCCTGGCGCCAGCGCATAAACAAAACAATCCGGCTCTGAACTGAAGACGTCGCGGATTAGGGATTAATCCTGGAATTGGAAGAGTTGCATGGATAGACGGATAGAGATTGTTTACCGAAATACCGGGCGAGGTCTGGTTGCTGATGGCGAGATGCTGCGGTCCATTCTTGAGAGCCTTGGTTTTGACGTCATCATAATCAAGGTGCCGCCGACGAGAGGCTACCAGTTCCGTATCAGAGGTCATCTCGATACGTGTTACAAGCGGATGCCCTGGTTGCTGTCACTCTCTATCAATTTGATTGCAAAGTGGCGTCGGTGGCGGCTCGGCTACCAGCCGCTGCTGACTATCCAGCTTCAGTCTCCGATCATGCGTTATTTCGGAGCCGCGAGACACACGTGGCTCGTGCCTAACCAGGAATGGTTCAGGGCGGACCGCCTGATATATTTGAAGTTCTATGATGCCGTCGTCTGCAAAACGGAGGCGGCTCGCGCGCTTTTTTCGCAGTGGCACAAAAATACTGTGTTTACCGGTTTTTCAGGCGAGTATGCGACTAGCGTAGAACCTGCAGGGATGCTTCAGGTAGGGGCGCCTGAAGAACAGAGCTCACCGTTTTTTATTCACGTTGCGGGCAAGAACCGGCGCAAAGGCTCGCAGTTGCTTATGGCGTGTTGGCGATTGCAGCCGGAGTGGCCAAAGCTTGTTGTCGTTACCGATTCTGTAGACCGGCTTGCGCCTATTCCTGATAACGTTGAAGTGCTTACCGATGCGGACGACCAGTGTGTTGGGCATTTACAGCGGAATGCGCTCGCCGTACTTGCGCCATCTGAAGTTGAAGGGTTTGGCCACACCCTACTTGAGGGTATGGCAAGAGGGGCGATTGTCCTATCAACCGATGCACCGCCAATGAATGAGTTGGTAGATGCCGAACGTGGAGTTTTGGTGCCTGCAGAGTGGAAAACCAAGGTGCGGCTCGGGGATGGATATGGAATTTCAGTTGATCATATGACAGAAGCCGTGAATCGCATTTTGGCACTGAGTCCCGAGCAGCGTACCGCAATGTCGGTTAAAGCGCGGTCCTGGGTTTATGAAAACCATTCTGCTTTTTGCCGTCGTTTTAAATTGTTGATTGAAGAAAATCTCAAGCCAGACAATTAGCCGAACGGGATACTGGTCGCTCCCCCGGAATTAATGTTTAATGGCGTAACGCTCGATAATCTGTTGTTCAGGAGTAGTTATGCTAGGAGGGCATCCGAGGTCGGTGCTGGTACCGCTGGCCGTTGTGTTCGCTTTTATTTTGGGTGCCTGGTCTACTATTGACGGCGTCGTTTCTCGTTGGTTGGCCGTTGACGAATCCTATTCCCACGGTTTTCTTCTGTTGGCTGTTTCAGCCTACCTCGTTGTTCAGCAGTGGCGTGTGCGTCCAGCCGTCACCTTGTTTTCGCCGTTCTGGTTGTTACCGCTTTTGGGTTTTTTGCTGCTCTACATCGGCGGCTCAATGTTGATGATTGAAGCGGTCCAGCAGTTTGTTCTTATACCGGCTCTTTTGTGTGCGCTCGGTGTGATCTGGGGGTGGCGAGAATTGGTTCGCTTCCTCATTCCTGTCGGTCTGCTCGTCTTTGCTATCCCGTTTTGGGACTACCTGGCGTGGCCGCTCCAACTCATTACCACCAAGGTTAACGAAATACTTCTTGGCCTGCTTGGCATCGAGTTTCACGTTGACGGTGTGTTTGTATTTCTGACTGGTGTCGGTGCCTTTGAAGTGGCACACGGTTGTTCGGGATTAAGATATTTTTTGGTGGGGTTGACGCTCAGCGTTGTATACGGACAGATGAATTTCACCCTGTGGCGCAACCGCATCATGCTCTGTGTACTAAGTGTTGTCTTTGCGCTGGCTGCAAACTGGATTCGGGTATTTGTGATTATCCATCAGGGATATGTTACGAACATGGAGTCTCCTCTTGTAGGCAATCACGAGTTTTTTGGCTGGATCGTTTTTGCACTTTCATTGATACCACTGTTCTGGATGGCAAACCGGATGGAGCGTAGCGACAACGCCACAGCCAAAGCTCGTGTCAGAGCACCAGAGGATATTCAGGATGCCGAGCAGGCTGAGTTCTCGCGGTTTTCAAAAGTGGGTATCGTGTTTACGTTGTTGATGTTGTTAGCTCCGGCTTTAGCTTTGGGCGTTATATCGACGCAGTCTTCACAATTAATTGCTGGGCAGAAAGCACCGAGGCTGATGACCAATGCTGATTGGGCTCCTTATTTTCAACGTAACGCCGTTCGCTGGGTTCCGGTTATTCATGGAGCTGACAATATAGAAGTTCAGGCTTATTTCCTGAGAAAAGGGCTAAGCGAAGGCCGTGCGCCGAAAGCCATTGCCGCTATCGAAGTGTATACCTACCTTGATCAAAAGCCGGGTAAAGAGTTGGTGCAGGACTCGAACCATCCGTTCGATCGGGAGCGATGGTCAATAAAGCAGTCGCGCGAGCAAACAGTCGATCATGTCGACTGGACGGTATTGACGATACAGTCACGGCAAACCAATGAGACGATCACAGTGGCTTTCAGCTACCTCGTGGGCGGCAGGTGGTTAGCCGATCCGATTAAAGCAAAGCTTGCCCAGATTTCCGCTGCCTTCGCCGGGCAGCCAGATGTCCATCAGGTTTTCGTGGCTCTGGATTGTGAGGCGTGTGCTTCAGATAATCTGTTAAACCGCGTGTTGGCAGACACCCAGAAGCAGACAAAGATTTTTGTTTCGCGGATGTTCAAGCCCCAGTAAAAAAGCTCCCCCAATATATGAGAGGGGGAGCCACCACGCGACATCGCTGATACTTACTCGACTGTCGTTGACACCGTTTCAGACGACGGGCTGCTCAGCCCGTCAGTATCAACAGCCTTGATATCGAAGTACCAGGTCCCGCTTTCCAGCGAATCGAACACATAAGTGGTGTCTGTTCCTGGCACAGAAACTGATTGATCGAGATTTCCTGCATCACGTCCATAGCTGAGTTCGAAATGATCGATTTCTCCAACGGCTAACGAAGAGCCGTCAACCCGGGTGAGCGGAAGCGCCCATTTGAGGGTGACGCCATTAGTGGGGCCGGGTACGACAGGTTCTGGAGGCACGGTTTGGCCCGAAGACGACGCATCCTCAAGGGTCCAGGGGTTCAATCCAGATTGATAGGCCTGGAGGTTGGATACACCATCACTGTTCATCGTAGCGGATGAATCGTTAATAAATGGATTTAATCCGTAACGAAGCTCCCAGCTATCGGGAATGCCGTCGCTGTCCAGATCTTGCGTCTGGCCCTCGACTTCCATTGTCGGTGAGCTGATGGTTTGAGCTATAGCGATGCTTGAATTGTTTGAAGTGTCGACGATTTTCAGACTGGCTTTTGCATCCCATCCGCTTTCAAAGTACTCCATTCTGATCGGAACCGGCTCTTCTGCTGGTAGGGACTTTTCGCCTGAATGTGTTGTCGGCTTGGATGTGCTCCAGTGATCGACGACCAGTTCGTTACCGACCCACAGCCTCACGCCGTCATCGGCATCAGTAGTGAATGCGTAGGTACGGTTTCCGCTTGAGTGGGGGGGGATGAATTGTCCCGTCCAACGTACTGAAAACTTGTCTTTCGGTGTATCAGCGTTTGGTGCACCTGAGCCCCAGTTGAAGTTAATATCACTGTTCACTTCCGAAACCACAAACTCGTCAAAATTGGTGCCCCGGAAATACTGCCCTACAAAGCCCGGAACATAAGACTGCACATTTTCACTGGCAGGCACAGATTCTGGATCCAGAACATCGGAGCCTTGCTGGTACTCCGTCGCATTGTCATATCCGTCCCCGTCAGCATCTGCAGCCCCATCGGCCGGATCCAGCGGGTTGAGCCCATATGCAAACTCGGCTCCATCAGGAACCCCGTCTCCATCGGTGTCTTCAGTATTTGGAGAGGTAAGCAACCCGAACTCTTCGAAGGCACTTAGAAGGTCGCCATCAGCATCACTGGCGGCATCATTTGAATTGGAAGGATCCAGACCATTGACGACCTCCCAGTTGTCATACATGCCGTCTGAATCCTCATCAAGAAACGGGTAGCTCCCCTGATAAGTAAGGTTCTGGTCGCCATCGAAATAGCCAATACGATAGCCCGATGAGTAGCCCTTTATGAAGTCTTCGGATACGTCCGGCGTTACTGGTGTAGATCCTACGCCACTCGACAGATATTGACCTTCAACGACCTGTCGGGCGATTGAGGGGCCTTCCCATTCAACTGCAACGTGATCATCCCACCCTCCCTCCTTATGGAGAAGTTCAAAACGGTAGGGTTGACCGCCTTTAAGGTTGACCGGCGCGCTAACCTGACTGCCATACCGGGTGTAATCCTTATCCTTGACGGCCGCGGGCACAAACGCAATTTGCTGAAGGCCGGCATTGTCAGTGGATGAGGAAAGGCTAAATGCGCTCTGATCATCACTGGAAAGATAAAAGGTGTAGGCGCCGTCAGTTGGTGGCGTAATCAGACCGGTAATTCTGCTGCCGAAGTTATTCCCTTGATTCGTAGGAGCCTGAAGCCGACTCCACAAATCGGACCCCTCAGGTGTATCGGGGTAGCCGGGGGCAGATAGTATTGAGTCGACGGTATTCCCCTTTATATTCAACCAGTAATCTCGGTACACCTGTCCCTGAACGTTGGTTTTGCCGGCCGCTGTCGGCTCCAGTTCGTTAACGTTTGTGTCCCAGGTACTACAGCCCGCGAGAGAGACAGTCACTGACATGCCTAGGTACTTCATAATGACCGGGGTTTTCATGAGGTATAGGCCTATAGGTGCGAAGTGATAAATCCAGTAATACCAGTATGGTCAGTAAGATGCGTTTTGCTTGGACAGATTAAGAATATAAACGTGACGTTTAGTCTTATTCGGAATGATGTCAGCTAATTTTCCATTCGCTGACTATCGAGTTGGCCATTACTGCTTCTCTTACGGAGCAGCCAAAAGAACTCCACTGGATTTGTCGAAATATTTTACGATTTATTGAATTGAACTTTTTGAGGTATATTAACATATTGAATTTTATCGTTTTTATTATGTGGCCCGACAATTGCATTTGCTTTAGGTGATGGCTGTTATCCATGGCTTACATAACTGAATTGTTAAGGGGATCTATACAATGAAAAGGACACTTTTGGCAGCAACGCTGGCTCTGGGTTTTGTAGGAGCTGGTAGTGCATCAGCTGCACTGATTATTGACGGCGGCACTGCGGGTAATGTGGGTGTTACACCTTCAAACGATGTGCTGGACACATACACTGGATCACCTATCGCTGGTGCGTTCCAGGCTGAACTTAAAACCAGTGCAGCTACCAAGCTCAAGATTGAGTTTCTTGGTAAGGAAGCTGGTTGGCTGAATACATTCACCCTGGGCGGCCAGTCGCTTTCGACTGCCAGCACTGTTGGTGACTCTATTTACGTTGACGTGGTTGCCGGCACCGTACTGTTCAATATTTTGACAGGTGGCGCGGGCAGTGTAGCGAATGGCGCTAACAACGACCCGGCTACTGCAGGTATTCCGGACTTCTGGCTTGGTTACGACCCGCTGAACAGCGGTTCTGTAATTCTGGCACTGGATGATGGTGGCGCGAACCCTGATGACGACAACCACGATGACCTGGTTCTTCGCATTACTGACGTGCCTGAGCCTTCATCTCTTGCGCTGATCGGCCTTGGCCTGGTTGGTGCTGGTGTTGCGGCTCGTCGTCGCAAAGCCTGATAAGCACTTGAATTGAAGAAAGCCGGGCATGGCGTCATGTCCGGCTTTCTTTTTGCCCGGTTTTAAATTGCCGGTTTTCTCTTTGTAGCAGCCATTTTTGAAATACTGACCCGCCCATTTCTGGCTTGCCTGTTCACTGTAAACGTCCTTTGTAGCCTTTGTGGCCAAAAGTCCAGCTTTGGTGCTGCATGCGAGGCTGCCTGAGGGTATCTGATTAGGAATATTGCGACTCGATCACGGCTGATGCTTCAGTTGATGGGCACCAACTTAGGCTTGAACCACGCTGCCTGGCGAAAAAAATTGAACCTCGTTAAAACATAAAAAGCGCCGATGCGTAGGCAAGGGCGCTTTTCACTTCTGGCTTAATTTCAGTTGCTTTGACCGTTCAAACGCTCTGCTTATAGCTTCTTGAGCACCTCTTTAGCTTTTCCTTCTTCGCCTGCAGCCTTATAGGCATCGGCTAAATGCATCGCTATTTCGTTGGAGTCCGGTGCCAGTTGATGTGCTTTTTCGAGTACCGGGATGCTCTGTTTATGGTCGCCCTTTTTGTACAGGATCCAGCCATAGGTATCGGCGATAGCGGCTGATTCAGGATTGATGTCGTAAGCCTTTTGAGCAAGTTCCAGAGCCTGACCATCTCCGCTCTCGTGGTAGATCCAGGCAAGGTTGTTCAGCGCAGTCGAATTCTTCGGGTTGATATTCAGTACCGCTTTATAAGCATCGATCGCTTTGGGCATGTCGTCGATGTTCTGGTAGGAAAGGGCCAGTGCCAGCATGAGTTGGCTACTTTTCGGGTATTTGCCCTTTCCGTTTTCGAGCGTCTCAATCGCCTTTTGACGCTGTTCCTGTTTCTGTAGCGTTTCGGCAAGGCGCAAGTAGATGTCCGGGCTCGTCGCTTTGTTCAACGCTAACTCGTAAAGCTCTGCAGCCTTATCGAGATCGTTTTTGCTGATTTCGTAGTTTGCTTCTAGCACGTAAGGGCGCGCGGATTCGGGGTGCTCAAGGCGGGTTTCCCTGAGCAATTTACGCGCATCATCCTCGCGGTCACTGGTGAAGTAGAAGCTGGCGGTCTGCAGAGCGACATCTTCGTTGCCCGGAAACAGGACCTGGGCACGCTGTAGAATCTTGTCTGCACCTTTGCTGTCATCCCGGTTTAATCTGGCAGCGGCGGTGCCGCGATAAATCCCAGCAACAACCGGCGCATGAGTGGAGGGTTCAAATTCGTTAACAGGCTCTAGCAACTCCGCTGAGAGCTTGTCGGCTTTTGCGTTGTCGTCCTCCATCAGAGCGTATTCAAGCAGCACAAACTTTGGACCAACAGCATCAGGTTGCTTGGCGAGCAATTTATCAAGATAAGCCTTGATATCGTCATCTTCCGAGACCTGAACAAGGCCTTGCAGTGCACGTCTGCTATTGGGGGCTTTATTAATTGCCTCCTTGAACTGTTTAGCGGCTTCGGCTTTGTCGTTCTGGCGTGCAGCCAGTGTTGCGAGTGCAATGTTAGCGCGTGGATCCGACGGCGATTGTTTAAGGGCCTGTGCGTAGAACTGTTTGCCTTCTGCCAGATCCCCCATTGCGGAAGACAGGTCGCCATGTGTCAGCAGGGCAGTGGTGTTGTCCGGTTGCTCTTTCACCCATGCGCTGGCTGACTCTCTCGCCGCATCTTGATCGCCTGACTGCATATACGCCCTGATGATGAGTACCCGGGCGTCTGAATTGGACTCATCCTGCTTCATTGCGGTGGTAGCCTGGTTAATGGCTGCCTCGTATTCCTCTTGCTGGAGCAGGTAGGTCGCATAGCGCAGGCGAAGATCAGTGTTCTCGGGATTAAGTTCGAGCGACTTCTCAATATAGCTGCGGCCTGCTGGGGTATCGCCGGTCGCCAGAGATGCGATACCCACTAGCGCAAGCATCGAAGGATCAGACTGGCTCTCATCCAGGTTTTCGAGCAGTCGCTTGGCTTCATCCGGCCGCTGGAGCTGGAGCTGTGTAGCCGCCAACAATTTGTTTATCGCCGGAGAATCTTCCTTGGACAGGGGGGCAAGGAGGTTTTCCGCTTCTTCTACGCGTCCCTGCTGGAAACGAATCATTCCTAGCATAACCACACTTTGGATGTGGTTGGGAGCCTGATTCAGAATTTCTCTGAGATAGCGGGCCGATTCCTCCAGGTTGCCTTTTTGATAGGCGTCCTGGGCGGCTGCGAAGTTGCTCTTGATTGTTCCGGGGGCGGATTTGGCTAGAATCTCTTCGTATACAAACGCCTCTGCCGATTTGCCCTGTGCTCGTAGCACATCAATTAATGCAGACATGGTGGCGTACTTTTTGTACGTCATAATGTCGTACTGGCCGATATCCTCGAGGGCGCGAATATACGCGTCTTCAGCATTCTGCCACCGCTCTTCTACCTGAGCGATCTGCGCTTTCCAGAGCCAGAGTTCCGGATCGTTCGCATCGACCTTTTCGGCTTTTTCTATGTAGCTTTTAGCTTCTGATATGTTTTTGTCGGCGTACGCTGCGCGGGACAGGCCAATCAATGCGAGTGCTGAGTTTTCATCGGTACTGAGGGCGTCCTGATATGCCTTTCGAGCGGCTGAGGCATCACCGGCGCGAAGCTTGACGTCGCCCCGGAGAATGGCTGCTTCCAATTGTTGGCTGCTATCCGGTGAGCGCAGGTTGTCGAGCGAGGCCAGGGCTTCAACGCTTTGATTGCGCATCATCTGGGTGCGGGCAGTGATCAGCAGTATGCGGTTGTGGACAGTATCGGTGGTCTTGTCTTGATCCAGTCGCGCTGCAATTTCCTGGACCTGCTTTTCGGCATTGACGGCATCGCCGGCTGTCACAAGGTTATCGACAATGATGAAGTAGGGCTCCGCGCTGCCGGGATTAAGTTCAATGGCGCTCCGCGCCTCCAGCGTACTGGCTTTGAGTTCACCCTGGCGCTGGAAGAAGCGGGATTGATCCAGATGGCTGAGGTACTGCACCTCCTGCTGGCTCATCTCTTTGCTGTCGTCTCCGCAGCCTACGAGTACCAAGCTGATGGCCGCTGAAAGCAGAGTAATGCGAAGCGTTTTCTTGAACGTCATGGATCTGATCCTTGTTTTCCCGGTCCTTGGTGCTCAGCGCGCGCCTATGCGTCAGACGCCACAGGAGAGGTTTCTATTTTGTATTTGTCAGTCAGGTTATAAAGAGTAGGGCGGGTGACCCCAAGTAATCGTGCGGCTTGCGCCATATTGAAACCACTGGTCTGCAGTGCATGCTTGATGGCGATACGCTCTGCATCTTCCCGTACCTGACGAAGGTTCAGCACGTTACCGTCATGTGCTTCCTCGTCGGTCATGAGTTGAAGGTCGTCAGCCGTGACGCGCTTGCCTTCGGACATGATGGTTGCACGCTTGATTTTGTTGATCATCTCGCGAACATTGCCGGGCCAGTGATAGCTCTTGATGGCGTTGATGGCGTCTTCGGCAAACGATAGCTGAGGGCGTTCCATCTGTTTGCCCAGCGACTTGAGCAATGACTGGGCTATGACCATGGCGTCGCCGTCCCGTTCTCGTACAGCAGGAACGTCCAGTGTGATTTCGTTAATCCGGTAGTATAAATCTTCCCGGAAATCACCATTGGCGACGAGCTGTTTGACATCGCGGTGGGTTGCGCAGACCACGCGCACATCAACCTGGACAGGATTAACGCTGCCGACGCGATCTACTACGCGCTCCTGAAGAAATCGAAGCAACTTGGCTTGAAGGGCCATCGGCATATCACCGATTTCATCCAGAAACAGCGTGCCGCCGTTGGCCATCTCGATCTTGCCCTTTTTGCTTTGGGTGGCGCCGGTAAATGCGCCTTTCTCAAAGCCGAACAGCTCGCTTTCAAGCAGATTCTCGGGAATGGCGGCGCAGTTGATGGCGGCAAATGCATTACCCGCGCGGGGGCTGAGGTCATGGATCGCCCGTGCGAACAGTTCTTTGCCAGTGCCGGTTTCACCAATAATGAGGGTGGTGACATCCGCCGGTGCGACTTTCTCTACCATTCTGCAAAGCGCAAGCATCTGCGGGCTGGCAGCTACAATGCCCTTGATATTGGTGCCGTTGCGGCTTTGGGCCAGTTCGCGGTTTTCCCGCTCAAGCTCTGATAACCGAAACGCCCGGTTGACCACAAAGGTGAGGATATCGGCATCGAGAGGCTTCTGATAAAAATCACTGGCCCCCATCCCGATTGCGCGTACTGCGTTTTCCTTGTCTTCACGGCCGGTCACAACCACGACTTTGGTATTCGGCGCAAGGCGAAGGATATCCTCAAGTAGCGCAAACCCTTCGGTGGCGCCGCCCGGATCAGGTGGTAAACCCAGATCAAGAGTGACGACTTCAGGCTCAAAGCGGCGGAGGGAAGTAATGGCTGAATCCCGATCGCTGGCCATGACAACTTCAATGTCATCACTGAAGCACCAGCGCATCTGGCTTTGCAGGCCCGGATCATCTTCGACGATTAAAAGACGTTTACTCACAACAGAACCAAGTCCTTTTATTGAACTGAAACGGCGAGACTGTACGGGTAACATCATGTTGGCCCGAGCGTACCGTCTTCAATAGCCTTCTAACGAACTGCAGAATTCAAGTTAACATATTGTTACTCTAATTCTGCCCCTTATTTGGTGTCTTGCATACCCTAAGTCGACACATAACGCGCATCCGGTGCATTTGCGTTTACCATCCGTAGTCTAAGGCCATAGCAGCGCATCATGCATCGCCCGTCAATTGACTGATCGTGCTCTCATTCTGATCTGGCTTCTCACCGGCATTATTTTGTTCATCATCCCGAGCGAGGGGGAGCCGGACAGAAAAGCAAGACCCAACCTGAAGTTCACTGGTGACGTCAATGTTGCCGCCGATCTGACGAACATACTCCCGAGCCTGATAGGCCCCTATCCCCATTCCGGCAAGGCCTTTGGTACTCTCAAATGGCTTGAACAGTTTCATTTTGATGAAGTCCTCGGACATACCTGTGCCGCTGTCCTGAATAAACAGCACCACGTTATCGACGCTTTTTTTCATGGTCAGCGTGACATCACCGTTTGGTGGCGTTGCGTCCTGAGCATTCTGGATCAGGTGGCTGAGCACGCTGCGCAGTTGTTCAGGGTCGCCTTTAACGGTGACGGCGTCTTCAGGTGGCTTGAACTTCGGTTTTGGCTGATTGCGGGCATGGTGTTTGGCCAGATCATCAATAATCACGGCGAGATCGACGGATTGAACCGGGGTCTCATCAGTAGCGGGCTTGCGAATGTGATCCACCAGATTGGATAGCTTGTTCACCGCATGCTCTGTGGTGGTGATCATGTCGTCGATAAATTCAGGGTTGTTTCGGTGGCGCTGAGCATTTTTCACCAGCAGTGATAGCTGGGCGATCATGGTTTTCAGGTCGTGAACCATAAAGGCAGACGCTTTGCTGACCGCTTCGAACTGCATGGCACGGGATAAGCGATTCTGGGAATCAGCCTGGGCCAGTACGTTACAGGTCTGGCGCGCAACAACCCGGATGAGATCGAAGTTCTCCCAGTTCAGTTCTACTTTGGCGTAGGGGTTGCCCACCAGGCAAATGCCGTAGAGATCGTCACCAAGATAAAGCGGAATGGTCAGCCAGCCATCGGAAAACTTGAGTACCGCGTCAGGGATCTCGAGTAGCTCATAACGCACCGGGTCATGCCGGTATTCATGGAGGTCGATGATCCACTCTTTTTCGCCGAAAAAACGCACCAGATCGGATTCGCCGTCAATGGTGGTGTACTTCGGTGGCGGAATATTGACCGAAGTATGGAGCGCGAAATTGTGATCCTCATCTTTGATCCACAATGCGCCGGAATTGCTTTCCACCAGATCAGCAAGGATACGGACCACGCGCTCTGGTAAAGGCGGATCTTCAGACACGTTGGCGAAGATCTGGGTCATCTTCAGCCATTCTTCACGGTAATCGTATTTGTAGTCGAAGAAGTTCTGGCTGATAAAAATCATCAAGCGCGCACGAAAGCGGGTTGAGCTGAGCAGTGCGGCGAACAGGGCGAGAAAGGCTGTCAGGAACAGAATCTGCAGTGCTTCGCCCCAGGCTCCGCCCAGTGCTCGCACGTAGTAGCCGCCCGCTGCGACGAACAACAGGTAGCCGCCGGCAAAGATCAGTGCACCGACGTGGAAGATTGCATTGCGGGACAGCTGAAATTCAACCGGCTGCTTGCGGGTATTGATCATGTTGATCGCAAAGAGCGGCGCGAAGAAGGCATTCGCAGCGCCACGCGCAGTCCAGAATGAGTCCGACACCTGACCAAACAGAAGCGCGTCGGAGTACATAAAAAAGTCGTAGGCGAAGAGGCCACCGATGCCGATGCAAAGGTACTTGATACTTGAGCGCCCGAAAGAAACAGAGTTACGCCAGATTTGTTCCACCAGGCAGACCCCGAGCAGAGAGAGCGCGATCTGGCCGATAATTTTGGTTTTTCCGTCAAATAGCTGCCATCCAAGGGCGTATTCAAGAGTTCCGCAGGTGAGCAGTGTGATGATGAGGATGACGCTTGAGGTTCCGATTATCCGCCGTAGCTTTGTTGCCAGTGTGCCGGAGCGGGAGCTGTCTTTGAGTAACGCAAAGAGTACAGCGATCCAGGCGCCATCGCGGACCAGTTCCAGCAGATAACGGATAAAGAACGGGGGTTGGTTCCAGATGATCTGGGCCACAAGCGAGCCGGCCCAAATGGCCGAAACGAGTGCGGCCAGCAATAGTGCGCGATCAGTATTTCGCCTGAGATAGCGGGTGCCGATCAGTATCGCCAGTAGTAAAAACGAGAGTGCCGCGGCAGCGTGGCTGACGAGACTGAAGTTGATCACCATGAAGCAACTCGTCCTGTGAGTTAGGGTGCCGGGGAGCTACTGACCAGACTCTCCCTTTTACCGCGCAGTGAGTAAAGCAATAAGCCGGGCCGGAGGCCAGAACATTCGCACCGCTTCCAGGGTCATTATAGTGAGAAATATGTCGTTGATATAGCGGGACGTTTGCAGGCTTGATCATTCACCCATATCTGACGCCTCATACGGGTTGTTTGTTTTCCCTGTAATAGCGGAAGACTTCTTTCAGTGGCCGCTTGGGTTTGAAACCAAAAGTGTCACGAAATGAGCGGCCGTCGATGATCACAGGGTATTTGAAAAACAGCATCAGATAGGGTGGAAAGCTTCTCAGATTCAGGAGCCTGGCGATCGTGCGTGGCAATACCGGAGGAATCGAGGGCAGCGGAATGCGTGTGCAGCCACACAGCTGCAATGCGTGCTGGTAGGACACCCAGTCATCTGGCGTGACATTGAACACGCCGCGCTGATTTTTTCGGTAAGCCAGCACAATGGCATCGGCCATGTCATCGATATGAATGAACTGCATCATAGGTGAAAAGCCTGCCAGCACCGGCGCGCGCCTGCTCGCAAGCAAGGTACTGATCGAGTTGCGCACGCCGGGACCGACGATATTGCAGGGGCGCAGTACCGTAATGTTCAGATCCGGATAGCGCCAAAGGTAGATGTTGGCAAGGTTTTCCAGCTCGACTGAATCGATCAGATCCATACTCAGGCCGGCACCCTTGAGCGGCGCTTCTTCATCGATCAGTGCCGGGTTATAGGCGTTGGCACCGTATACGTGATAGGTCGAAAGCACGACTACCCGGGTGATGCCGTACTTATGGCTGAGATCGAGCAGTTTCTGGGTACCGAGCACGTTGGCGTTGTAGCGCCGCATGCGGGTTTCCTGGCTGGACATGATGCGCCCAAGGTGGATCACGCCTTCAAATTCGTAACGGCGAAACAGGTCTTCAAAAACCCGCTTGTTGAAATCGATACAATAGCTGGGAATGTCGTCTCCGAGATAGACCTGTTCACGGAAGTCGACGGCAACCAGGTGGTAATCATCACGCAGGCGATTAATGACCTGTTGGGCCAGTGCGCCGGCTGCGCCGGTTACAAGGATGGTGGGTTTTGCTTTATTGGTCATCAGAACAGCCTTTTCCTTTCACTCAGCCCCTGGTCAATCAGCTTGCTGATCTCTGCTTTCACCACCTCTACGCGCTCCGTTACCTTGTCTTCGGGGATATCGGCGTTATCAAAATGCATCGGTTTTCCGAACTTCAGGATAACCTTGGCCGGGAGTATCACGGGTAACGCTACCGGCACGTAGGGAACACCAAGCGCCTGAGCAAGGGGGCGAATATTGGCGATGGCTGGAATGGTTTCCTCGCAGCCGACAACACCAACAGGAACGATCGTGGCGTTGTAGTCCATCGCCAGCCGCATGAAACCGTTGCCGAAGCGCTTGAGTTTGTAACGGTCCCGGTACAGCTTGCCTGATCCGCGAATCCCTTCGGGAAAGACGATGATGGCTTCGTCATTGGCCAGCATCTTTGCGCAGTTGACGGGGTCGCCCAGAATGGCGCCGACCTGATTCAGCATGTTGCCAAGATAAGGCACGGTTGGAAAAAAACGCTCGATCATGGCTCGGGGAATGCGCGGCAGGCGCTCCCGTGCTGCCAGTGAATAGCCAATGAGCAAGCCGTCCAGCGGCAATTGGCCGCTGTGGTTGGCAACGATCAGTACCGGGCCTTCGGCAGGCACGTTGTCAACGCCATCGGCCGTCACCCGGAAGTACTTTTCGTAGATCTGGCGGGTGAGGGTGAAGCCGATTTTGACCGACTCGTTGTTGTAGCCCCAAGGGTCGTAGCCCAGGGTTCCAATGGGTTTTCGGATGCGGTTGATCTGATCTTCAAGTGCCTGTGGGACGATCTTGTTCTTGAGGAAAGTTCTTAATCCCATGTCCGGTTCCTGAATATGCTGTTCGTCAAAGCAACTGATTACGACTGATGCCGACAATGTCCGATTGATGATTGGGAGCGTGCAGGAAATATGCCGCATTGTCATCTGTACGGCGAGCGACCGATGGCAATGCGCCTGAATATAAAGGCGCCTATTGCCGGGAAATGCTCAGGTTTAATCGGTGTGACTGCCCCTGTTTTAAATCAACATAGTCTGTCAGTGCATTGGCCGATTCTACGCAGAGCATCGTTCGCCAGGCCGTGTCAGGGAAGTCAGACAAACGCGCAGCCTTTTCCGGCCCTGGATTCCAGATAACCGTTGACTGGCTTCCGGTTGCGGACAGCCAAATGGTACCTGCCGGCGTGTGTATAGAGGCCTGGCCGCCTGCCTTGTATATGCGGTCGGTTTCGCCCTTGAACACCACGACGTCGTCCTGGAGAAACTCGCGCCACTCGTCGAGGGTGTCGACATATTGAACACCGTCAAAACCGCTCACAGATGTCGCGTCAATGGACGGTGTTGGCAAGTAGCTGTGGAGGGCCTGAGTGAAGGCTGTCGAGGTTTCGCTCATGTTGGTGGTGGTCAGGCTCAACTCGCATCCGCATTCAGTAAAACGAAACGTGATGACGGCCATTAATGGCCAGTCGCCAAACCCGGTGATCGCGGAGGCGTCGAGCGTTAACTCAATTTCCACCGCTGAGTCAGACTCTGTCACGCTGCGGAATGACCAGTCGGCTGTGCGGGCGAAGCCGTGCGCCTTTTCCGAACCGATGCGCGTTGCAACTGGCTCGGGGTTGCGGTCGGCATCGCCAAACCAGGGCCAGCAAATGGGGATGCCGCCGCGGATGGCTTTACCGGTGGTGAACTGTGCTGTATCACTCATCCAGAGAAGGTTGTCCTGCCCGGCTGGGACAACGTGCGTCAGATGTGCGCCTTGAGTGAACAGGCGGGCGAAAAACAACGGATGAGTTACTTCAATTGCTTCCAGCTCGCCAATGCGAACCGTGCGACAAAACGATGATGCTTCAATGCTTCGTGACATTAACGCTAACCTTTGCTTTGGAAGCTTCAGTTTAAGAAATTGGTTTGAGTCTCCCTGGGTTTTGTGATCATAGTGTCGATACGAGTCGTATGACCAGACTCGAATTCAGCAAGTTACATTTTCATCGTTTCATAATGGACGGGTCCGGAAAACCAAGGGGCTTGTCGGAACCCGAACATTTGCGCCACTGACCAGTGTTGGACAAGGAGAAACCATCATGAGTGTGCTGTTTCTTATCCTCAGTGCTGTTGTACTGCTTTATTTCGGTATCGGCGGAGTTACCGCTGCCGGGGTGCTGGTTGTTGCGACAGTATTGGGTGCCTTTCAGGACGGTTGGCATTTCGCGAGCGTCATTATCGGCGGCTTGTTGCTGGCGGCATCGCTACTCTTGGTTATTCCCAGTCAGTTCCGTCGCGAACGGCTGAGCCGACCGTTGCTTGACTGGGTCAAGGAGCGTCTGCCCAAATTATCCGATACCGAGTCCGAGGCATTGAAGTCCGGCAGTGTGGATTGGGATGGCCAGCTTTTTTCCGGTCGGCCCGAGTGGTCGAAGTTGCTGGACGCCCCGCATGCAGTCTTGTCAGACGAAGAGAAAGCCTTTCTCGAAGGGCCGGTCGAAACGCTTTGCGAAATGCTGGATGACTGGCGCATTACCCATGAGCTCTATGATCTGCCCAAAGAGGCGTGGGAGTTTATCCGGAATGAGGGCTTTTTCGGGCTTGTGATACCCAAGGAATTCGGTGGTAAGGGGTTTTCTGCGACCGCCCATTCAGAGATCGTCATGAAAATATCGACCCGCAGCGTATCAGCTGCGGTAACGGTGATGGTTCCGAATTCGTTGGGGCCAGGCGAGTTGCTGGCACACTACGGCACCGATGAACAGAAACAGCATTACCTTCCACGCCTGGCCTCTGGTGAGGAGATTCCCTGTTTCGGGCTGACGTCCCCCGTGGCGGGCTCCGATGCCGGCGCGATCCCCGACAAAGGCGTGGTATGCCGTGGCCAATGGAATGGCGAGGAAGTGCTCGGTCTTAAAGTGACCTGGAACAAGCGCTATATCACGCTGGCGCCGGTTGCCACGCTGCTGGGTCTGGCGATCAAAGTATTCGATCCTGACAACCTGCTAGGTGAGGGGCGAGATCGGGGCGTGACCTGTGTGATGGTGCCTCATGACACAGAAGGCGTGCATCACGGCGCCCGGCACCTGCCCATGAATACAGTGTTCATGAATGGTCCTACATGGGGCAAGGATGTATTCATTCCGCTGGATCAGGTTATTGGTGGCCCGGAGATGGTGGGCAAGGGCTGGACGATGCTGCTGGAATGTCTGTCCATCGGCCGCTGCATCTCGCTTCCGGCACTGGGTACCGGTGCCGGTAAGCTGGCATCGCTGACAACCGGTGCCTATGCCTGTGTGCGAGAGCAATTTGGTCGGTCCATCAGCCAGTTCGAGGGGGTTCAGGAGGCGCTTGAACCTATTGCCGGGTACACCTACATGATGGATGCCGCCCGCCTGCTAACCGCGGGTATGCTGGATCGGGGCGTTCGCCCGTCTGTGCCATCTGCGGTACTCAAATTCCGTAATACAGATTTGATGCGGGAAGTGATCAACCATTCCATGGACGTTGTAGCCGGGCGGGGTGTTATAACAGGCCCGCGTAACTTCATGGCCCGTGCTTACGATGCGGTACCCATCGGGATAACGGTTGAAGGTGCCAACATCCTGACGCGCAGCCTGATGATATTCGGTCAGGGGGCGATTCGGTGCCATCCGTTTATTGTGGATGAAATCGATGCAGCGGGAATGGATGACCAGAATGAAGGCGTGAAAGCTTTCGACAAGGTGTTCTATAGGCATATTGCCCACACTACCCGCAATGCTATGCGGTCCTTTGTGCTGGGTGTCAGCCAGGGTTGGTTGGAGCCTGTGCCCGCGCAGGGGCAGCTCCAGACTTACTACCGTCAATTGGCGAGACTGTCATCTGCATTTTCAGTACTCACCGACGTGACGCTGCTCACCATAGGCGGCGGACTCAAAGCACGGCAGCGCCTGTCTGGCAGAATGGCCGACGCCCTGGTGGCATTGTATTACGCCTCAGCTGTTATCAAGCAATGGCACGAGGATGGCTACCCTGAAGCTCACCGCCCGGTGGTGGAATGGGCGCTTCAGCAATCGCTTGCCGATCTTCAGGCAAGTCTGAAAAAGCTGATTGAAGAATATCCGGTGCGTTCGCTCCGGATACCTCTGAAACTGCTGGTTTTCCCGACTGGCGCAAGGCTCAAAGGCCCGGGTGATGCTTTGGGGGCCGAAGTGGCCCAGAGTATCGTCAAGGATACGCCGGTGCGGCAGCGGATAGTGCAGGGCGTCTATCTTGCCAAGGCCAGCAACGACCCGGTCGGTCGCGTTCTGCATGCCTACCGTATTGCCAACGAAACCCGCGAACTGCGCGACCGTTTGCATGATGCCATCCGCAATTCAGACAGTGATGAGCTGCATGATGCCAGCATGCTGATGGCCCACCAGCGTGAAGAGCTTGTCGATTGGGCTATCAAGCAAGGCGCGATTAAATCAGAAGAGCGCGACCTGCTGATTGAGGCGCTTGCGGCGCTCTATGACGTTATACGGGTGGATGCGTTTGACGGTGATGCCATTGCCGATCTTGCGGAAGGCTCCAAGGGCAAGCTGACGGAGGTCGCGCGCCCGTAAGGGTATTAACTGATGCAACTGGAGTGATGATTTAATGGCGGTATCGAGCGCAATCTGGCGTAGAATTCCGCCACATCACTCAGGGCACTTTTTTATGTTTCCGATACCGCCTATTGCATCGGCTGCGGCCCCGGCGCTGCCGGTTGAACTGTCTGGAGAAGCCGCACTGGAATCGTGGCTGGAAGCGCTGGCGGTCAACTTGGCGGAGTTGGGCTGGCTGTCCTCGACGGTTGAGGGCCTGGTGCCCGCAAGCCTGTTGCAGGATTTGCGGACAGAAATCTTGGCGCTGCACCGAACCAACGCGCTTGAGGTTGCCGGTATCGGACGAGGTGCCGCACACACTCAGGACCGATCGATCCGGCGTGACCAGATTGCATGGCTGAATGGTTTGAGTGCAGCTCAGTCGAGCTTGTTCAGCTTTCTCGATTCCCTGAAAGAGGGCCTGAATCGTAAGTTGTTCCTTGGCCTGCGTCGTTATGAGGCGCATTATGCGACTTACGAGCCAGGGGACTTTTATCGGCGGCATCTGGACAGCTTTCGGGGTCGCTCTTCCCGTATTGTCAGCGCGGTGCTTTATCTCAATGAAGATTGGCTTCCCACTGATGGCGGCCAGTTGCAGATCTTCAATCGGGAAAGCGAGAACGAGATTTGCGCGACTGTTTTGCCTGAAGCCGGGCGCATGGTTTTCTTTCTGAGTGAAGAGGTGCCCCACGAAGTGTTGCGAGCGCAGCGGACCCGTTACAGCATCGCGTGTTGGTTCCGGTGCGATCCGATCCAGGGAATAGCCGTCTGATGCGGTCGTTCAGACAGGGTGTTTCAGAGCATGGCGTGTGAGGTCGATTTAAAAAGCCGTTGAAGCAGGCGGTACTGCCTGTTAACATGCGCGCCGCATCCGGTTAATACCGGATCGTTATGGTGGCTCTGCTGGTGCCTCCGCAATGATAAACCGTGAACCTGGTCAGGCCCGGAAGGGAGCAGCCACAGCGGTGGATTCGTGTGCCGGAGTGTCGCTGGTAGGGCCACCCCCATTTCTGCCCCTCGAAAACCTCTACCCCGAACATTTCCCGACTGCTATGTGGCACTCACCAACGCTTCAAAAGCCGGTGTATCGTTGCTGCTTTTCTTCTTATCATTCCGGGCTCATGTTAAGGTTGCCATATCGCCGATAGACTTCTTCAGAGGTTCCAAAGGCCAGCAACAACGGGACGCGACGCATTCGATGAGTTATCAGGTACTGGCCCGGAAATGGCGGCCAAAAACATTTCAGGATATGGTCGGCCAGGAGCATGTGCTCAAGGCTCTGGTTCACGCACTCGACCATCAGCGGCTGCATCACGCCTATCTTTTTACCGGCACACGCGGGGTTGGCAAAACCACCATCGGCCGGTTGCTGGCACGCTGCCTCAACTGCGAAACCGGCATTACGTCGACGCCATGTGGCGAGTGTAATAGCTGTCAGGAAATTCTGGGTGGGCGTTTTGTTGATCTGATTGAGATCGATGCGGCATCCCGCACCAAAGTAGAGGATATGCGGGAGCTGCTGGACAATGTTCAGTACGCGCCGACCCGTGGGCGATTCAAGATATACCTGATCGACGAAGTCCACATGCTGTCCAATTCCAGTTTCAACGCCTTGTTGAAAACACTGGAAGAACCGCCTGAACACGTTAAATTCCTGTTTGCCACCACCGATCCCCAGAAACTTCCGGTGACCATTCTCTCGCGCTGCCTCCAGTTCAACCTGAAGCGGATGACGCCAGAGCACATTGTGGGTCACCTGAACTATGTCCTGAAGGAAGAAACAATCCCCTTTGAAGACCCGGCACTTTGGCTGCTGGCGCGCGCTGCCGATGGCAGTATGCGTGATGCGCTCAGCCTGACGGATCAGGCGATCGCCTTTGGTAACCAGAAGCTGGCGGCCAGTGATGTCAGTGCGATGCTGGGAACAATTGATCAACGTGACATTCAGGAGATCGTCGAAGCGCTCGTAAAAGGTGATGGTCCGGCAATGCTGACTGAGATCGCCCGTATCGCCGATTTTTCCCCTGACTACAGCATGATCCTGTCCGATCTTCTGTCGTTGTTTCACCGCATTACCCTGGAGCAGGTTGTGCCGGGAAGCGCCGACAATGCGCTCGGCGATGCGGACCAGGTCAAGGAGCTCGCAAAGCGACTTTGTGCCGAAGATGCGCAGCTGTTTTATCAGGCGGCACTGATCGGGCGAAAGGATCTGGCGATCACTCCGGACGCCCGGATGGGTTTTGAAATGGCCATGCTGCGCATGCTGGCATTTCGCCCCGGTAGCGATCGGCGAGAGCCGCCCCCAGCAGGGCAGTCCGGCGCGTCATCAACACCGGTGCAGCAGGCGAAAGACGAACCCGACCCTGCAACCGCGTCTCCCGACGTCCAGCCAAAACCGATTGAACCCGTTGTGGAACCGGTTGCCGAAAAACAACCCGTCGCTGCTGAACTTTCGCAACAGCCTGCTGCCGAGCTGTCACCGGCGCCAGTTTCAGTTGAACCGGAAATTATTAGTGAGCCAGAATCGCCAGCGTCTGAATCTGCGGCCGAACCTCAACCTGCAGTGTCTGAAGTGCAGGGCAACGAGCCGGCACCTGGCCTGGATGATCCGCAGCAGGATCAACAGCCCCGACAGTATGATGAAGTTCCGCTGAGCGCCTACGACGATATTCAGGTGGACGACACCTCAGTGGATGATGAGCAGCCGGTACCTGTTGTCACCGAAGAAACTGAGGACGTTAACGCCCACCGACAGGCATCGGATACTCCGATTGGTGAACAGGGTGACCCGGATGACCTGCCTGAACCGCCCGTTGTGGAAACCGAAGTCGTTGAAGAGGTTAGCCGTGACGCTGTAACTGAATCCGGTGCCGGCGAAAAAACGGGCGCAGTTGGCTCAACTGAGCCTGCCGCTGTTACCGCGACCGACGCCGCTGTCGCGCCGGCTGATTTTGAGTGGCAACGGGATTTCAGGGTATTGGGGCTCACCGGCATGGCGGGTAATCTCGCTGGTCAGGGTGCGTTCGGCAAAGAAGGCGATACGATCTCCATCACGCTGGACTCAGGCCATGCGCGCTTGCTGAATGATCGCCACCGCTCCCGCATTAGCGACGTACTGAATGAATATTTTGGCGAAACACTGAAACTGGTCATCATTGAGGGGGCGCCGGGAGAGGCAACTCCTTCAGCCTTCGCAGAGCGAGCCCGCATTGCGCGTCAGAAAGCGGCCGAATCTGCTATCGCAGACGATCCGTATGTACGGCGTATCGTCAGTGAGTTTGATGGTCAGATTGTGGATGGCAGCATTGAGCCTGTGGGCTAAGACTCACGGTTCCGGGTTGAAATTTAGGATTTTCACCTAATCTTTAAAGACAGGTGACAGCGGATCCGTGATGGCGGCTTCCGTCTGACGTAAACCCCTTATTGAGGTGATCGTGATGATGAATGGCATGGGCGACCTGATGAAACAGGCCCAGAAGATGCAGGAAGAGTTCAAGAAAGCGCAATCCGAAGCTGAAAAAGCGGAGGTTACAGGCGAATCCGGCGCGGGGCTGGTGAAGGTTGTGATGACTGGTCGCCATGATGTGCGCAAAGTGGATATTGATCCTTCCCTGATGACCGAAGAAAAGGACGTGCTGGAAGATTTGCTGGCCGCTGCCGTGAATGATGCGGTGCGGCGCATTGAGGAAGCCCAGAAAGACCGCATGTCCGGCATGGCTTCTGGGTTAGGCATCCCTCCTGGCTTTAAGATGCCGTTCTAACTTTTTGAATATTATGTAATTCAGAGAATTTTTAATGGCATTTAGCCCATTGGTTGACGAGTTGGTTGAGTCGTTGCGCTGCCTGCCTGGAGTGGGTCAGAAGACGGCTCAGCGCATGGCATTTCATCTGCTTGAGCGGGGCCGTAGCGGTGGTGATCGACTCGCTTCTGCGCTGCAAGAAGCGATGAGCGGTGTAAGGCGCTGTACCTCATGTCAGAACTTTGCAGATACCGAAACCTGTAATATTTGCGAGGATGACCACCGTCAGAACGGTATCCTGTGCGTTGTTGAAAGCCCCTCAGACCTTTTGGCAATCGAACAGGCAGGTTATTACGAGGGCCGTTATTTTGTGCTGATGGGGCATTTGTCTCCCATTGACGGTATCGGCCCGCAGGAAATCGGTATCGAGCAACTGCTTCGTAGAGTGACGCAGGAAAATGTATCTGAGCTGATTCTGGCCACTAACCCGACCGTTGAGGGCGAGGCGACGGCACACTATATCGCGGATCGACTGGATGGGCGTGACGTGCTGATTACGCGTCTGGCTCATGGCATCCCGGTCGGCGGCGAGCTGGGCTATGTCGACGGCTTTACCCTGAGCCACGCATTCCGCGGTCGCAAGCCGCTCATAGATTAATATCAGGTTGCGTCATTACTGAAACGCAACGCCATCTCCCTAACGGATAGTGCGCATGACTAGCAAGGCCGGTTCGGCCAGTCCTCGTTGGCTGGAATCCCCTGCAGAACTGAACGATTGGTTGTCAGCCGGGAGAAGCAGCCCGCTGGCACTCGACACTGAATTCGAACGGGTCAGCACGTTTTTCCCTATTCCCGGGTTGGTTCAACTCGGGCAGGGCGATGATCTTCGTCTTGTTGAGCCATCTGTTGCCGAAGCGTCTGAAGGGTTCCGGAGCGCGATGGCAGATCCCGAACGGCCCAAATTACTGTATGCCATGAGCGAAGATCTGGAGCTTTTCAGGCACTGGCTTGGAATTGAGCCCCGGCATATGCTTGATCTGCAGATCGCCGCCTCGCTTGCGGGGCTCGGGTTTTCGCTCGGCTACGCCCGCCTGGTAGAAACGTTATTCAACGAAACGCTCGATAAGTCTGCGACCCGGTCCGACTGGATTTCACGGCCGCTCTCAGACAAGCAGTGTCAGTATGCCCTGGATGATATTCGCTATCTTCAACCGGCCTATGAACACCTGCTTGCGGCGCTCAAAGAGCGAGGATTCGAAGACGCGTGGCGCGAGGAAACGGCGCGTTTTGCTGAAGAGTTGGGCAAGCAGTCGGATCCCTCAATGTATTTCCACCGGTTGCGGGGCGGCTGGCAGCTCTCTGAGGAGCAGCAGTCTGTGCTTTATCACCTGTCATTGTGGCGCGAGAACGAATGCAGAGGCCGTGACCGGCCTCGGGGCCGGATTCTGGCCGATAACGTGTTGATCGGGATCGCCGATCGCATGCCGCAAAACAAAGGGGCCCTGGGCGCTATTGATGAAATGCCGTCGGTGGTCGTCCGCCGTTACGGTGATACGTTGCTTGAGCTGGTTGAGTCGGGACGGTCGTCTGACGTAAAGCCTGATAAAATCGAGCCACCGCTGACCCGTGATGAGCAGGCTCTGTTCAAACAGGTCAAAGGATTGTTCCGAAAAGCGGCCGAAGACAATGACGTGCCAGTTGAATTGCTGGCGCCCCGCAAGCGCGTTGAAGCCTGCCTGAAAGCCTGGGGCGAAAACACAGACGCGTCGCGCTTCTTCCTTGAAGGATGGCGTGGCGCACTGATTCAGCCGTTTGTTAACGATATTTCAATGGTATTGAAGGCATGATTACCCGAGAGTTTGTCTCAGTTTTCAGAAGTAGCAAAAAAACGGATACCTACGTCTATGTGCGTCGTGGCCAGGACTGGTCAGAGCTACCCGAAGTCTTGCGGGACATATTCGGCAAGCCGCACCACAGCATGGACCTGTTGCTGACGCCCGAGAAAAAGCTGGCCCGTCAAACTGGCAAGCAGGTGCTGGAATCTATTGCTGAGCAAGGTTTTTTTCTGCAAATGCCGAAAGAACAGGACGGCTATATCATCGAGTTCAAGCAGAAGCTGAAGTCGAACGCGTCATGATTGCGGCGATTCCTTTCTGGCAGCGTAAGCGTTTTGATGAGATGTCGACTGCTGAATGGGAATCTCTCTGTGACGGCTGTGGCAAGTGCTGTCTGACCAAGCTGGAAGATGAAGATACCGGCGATGTTTACTACACCGACCTTGCCTGCCAGTTTATGGACAGCGGAAGCTGCCAATGTACGGTTTATCCGGAACGTAAACAGCGGGAACCCAATTGTATCGTGCTAACACCGCATAACGTTCAGGACTTTGGCTGGTTGCCCCGGACCTGTGCTTACCGGTTGTTGTCCGAGGGACATCCTTTGCCGGACTGGCATCCGCTCATATCGGGTGATCCGCAAACGGTTCACGATGCTCAGGTATCGGTCAGGAACCGCACGGTGCCCAATAGCCAGGTCGATGAGCAGGATTGGGAAGACCATATTATCCACTGGGTTCTTTGAGCCCGAAACAGACTATCGAAACAGGAATCACGCATGAATGCAGATGCTCAGATGGCCTATGGCATCTTCTGGACGATTTATGTGGTCGCATTTGTTGTCTTTTTTATCCTGATCACCCGCGCGATCAGGCCGCTGCCCATCTATGGTCTGCGCACTCTGATCCAGGCGGTGTTGGTCGTGGTATTACTGACGCCAGTCGCCTCTCCGGAGGCCGTCGACTGGTGGATTCCGGCCTGGCTGCATGGTGGGTACGAATCGATACTGGGCGAGGCCGGGGAGGCCACCCGCGCGTTTACCAATATGGCGCTGGCAGGTGCTGTGGTGGGCATCGTGTGGGTTCTTGATCTTGTCCGGGTCGGAATCTGGCGCCGGAAAAAGGACTGAAACCAAAATCCGGGCCCGATGTAACGGGCTGTGCGCCCGCCATTTCGGGCGCAAGTGATTTCCGGTCACGCGTGCGATAAAGTGGAGTCGTGCGCTCAAGGAGCTGTCAAAAAGCGCGTTTAACGGCTCCCCAACAAGAAGAGACTTATGATAACTGTCCAAAGCCCCCGCATTATTTCTTCCTACATCCTGTTGTCCGCTGTCCTGTTGTTCTCGCTCCTTTTTCAGTCCGCGCCCGCTGTCTCAGCGCCTGAATCAGAGAGCCAGGCTCCCGAATTACCCCAATCCCAGGACGTCCGGATCGTTGTTGATATTTCCGGCAGCATGAAAGACAGCGACCCGACGAACCTCCGTCAGCCTGCTGTGCGGATGCTTGCCCGATTGTTGCCTGCAGGCTCGCGGAGTGGTGTCTGGACCTTTGGTCAGTACGTCAACATGCTTGTCGGCATCGAGACGGTGGACGACAAGTGGCGCGAACGGGCAATTAGCCAGTCGGACAAGATCAACTCTGTGGCATTGCGCACCAATATCGGCAAAGCGCTGGAAACAGCGAGTGATGATTTCCTCGGCGATCGTCGGTTCGATAACACCCACTTTATTGTGCTCACTGATGGTGTGGTTGATGTCTCCGCTGACCGTGCCGCGAATGACAAAGAGCGCAAACGTATCCTCAATGATGTGGTGAAAAAGCGCATTGAAAGCCGGGGCGGCACTATCCATACCATTGCGCTTTCAAATCAGGCTGATAGCGCGCTGCTGGAGCGAATGGCGGTCGAAACCGGTGGTAGCTTTTCGGTGGCGACGACGGCGGATGAGTTGAATCAGGCTTTTGCGGCGGCGCTGAACAAAGCGGTTCCGCAGCCTGAGTTACCGATTCGTGACAACGGCTTCCGCGTTGATAAAGGCATTGATGAGTTCACTGCGCTGATTTTTCACAGCGAACCGGGAGCCAGTCTTAGCTTGATCGATCCTGACGGCGACGTACTGGAAGTTGAATCGAAGCCTGACAATGTGAAGTGGGTTCATGAAGCCCCCTATGACCTGATCACGGTAACCAAACCGAAATCGGGTGACTGGAAGATCGATGGAGACCTGGGTGAACAGAGCCGCGTAACCGTGGTTAGTGATCTCAGAATGGCAGTTGCCCCCTTGCCGGCATTTTACTACACCGGACAATCAGTGCATGTGGAAGCGGCATTTTACGAAAAAACAGAGGTTATCACCGATCCTGAATTCCTGAATGTCATTGATGTATCGCTTACGCTTGCCACGGAAGATGGTCGCTCAGGATCCAAGCCACTGTCTCAGGAAACACCACCTAATGACGGCGTTTATCGGGATACCATCAAAAAGCTCAAGCAACCGGGCACTTACGAGCTGAGTCTGGTCGCCGACGGTAAAACTTTCTCGCGTCAATACTCTACCCGCATTGCGCTTCGCCCTCCGGTCAGTATTGAGATCAAGGGGCAGGGCAAGGGCGATAGCTCAAGCTATGACATCCTGGTGCGCCCGGAGCACCCGGAACTGAACATCGAAAATGCCGAAGTAGGGCTGCGTAGCCTGAAAAGTGAAGTTGATGGTGCGGAGGTGCCGTTCGAATCACTGGAATACAATGCCGAACGAGGTGGCTGGTACGGCACCGTTACGCCGGATTCCGGACAGGGTGACTACAGTGTGGCTTTGCGGTTCCGGGGAGAAACTGAAAATGGTGCTCGTCTGAGCTACGTGCCGCAGCCTTATGTTGCCACTTTTCCCCGCTCAGATGCCGCAGCATCGCCTTATGCCTCAATGAGCGCCACGCCGAGTGATGAAGCGGAAGTAACCGACGAGTTACAAACCGCGGTGTCAGCTGCGAGAGAAGAAGAAAGCATTGAGCCAGAAGCCGAAGAAACCCCTCCGGTTGCCGTCGAGCCCGAGAGTGCATTGCCTGAGACGGCAGAGCCAGCGGAAGAATCGACAGCCCCGCCAGTTGAAGAGGTCCAGGAGGAAATTGCGCCACCTATTGATATCAGCGAGGCAGCGCCAGCTCAGCCCGAGAGCGCTGCTGTCAGTGAGTCTGACGATACCTCATCGTGGTTGGACACAATTCCTTCATGGATATGGGTGGCTGTAGGCGGCGCTGTGGCGGTTCTGCTGCTCGTTTTTGCAGTTATTCGAGCACGAAAAAAGGACAGTAACGCGTCGGATGAAGCCGCCATGACAAACGCTGAAGGCGAAGAAGAGCCGGTGCTGGAAGACGAGGAGCCCTTGCCCGTGCTTGATGAGTCCACCATCAGTGACGCCGAGGTGCCGGAACTGCAAGACGAGATGCCTGAGCCAGAGCCCGAAGAGCCGGAACTGCCCGTCGCTGAAGACGAAGTACAGGAACCAGAGGCGGATACTGTTGCGCCAGAGCCAGAGCCAGAGCCAGAGCCAGAGCCAGAGCCAGAGCCACTGGCTGAAACGGAACGCGAGCCTCCTGAAGTAGTTGCGGAGCCTGAAATTCCTGAACTCGATATCAGTCAGGAAGATGGTTTTCCGCCCGATACCGAACTCGATAGTGATCATGCCGGACCGCTCACTGACGAAGAGCCACCGGAAGATGAATTCATGCTTGAGGAGTTTGATCTCTCCGATATTGATGATTTGCCGGATCTGGACACGCCTGGAGAGGCCGAGAAAGATGCGGCTGACAAGGCGCCCGACAGCGACAACACCATTGATGAAGACGAAGCCGACAGGAAGGGCGGCGCTTAAGGTGCCGGCAGTTCAGGATACGCCGAACACCCTTGGTTATTTCGGGTGATCCGGTCCGGACGTTTGGCGCTTGATAGGCACCTACGTATACTGGGCGCCCCTTGTTTTCAACAGCGTGCTCCATTGAGTTGACCGTCACGCTGACTTAACCCGATCAGAAGGATAGGAAACTGATGAAGTTCACAGGTACCGACAAGTATGTAGCCACCGAAGATCTGCAAATGGCGGTAAACGCTGCGATCACGTTGCAGCGTCCATTGCTGATCAAAGGTGAGCCGGGCACTGGTAAAACCATGCTGGCCGAGGAGCTTGCAGAAGGTCTGGGAGCGCGCCTGATTACCTGGCACATCAAGTCTACGACCAAGGCTCAGCAAGGCCTGTATGAGTACGATGCGGTTTCGCGCCTGCGAGATTCGCAGCTCGGTGACGAGAAGGTCAAGGATATCGGTAACTACATTGTCAAAGGCAAGCTGTGGGAAGCGTTTGAAGCTGATGATCAGGTCGTTCTGCTGATCGACGAGATCGACAAAGCTGATATCGAGTTCCCCAATGACTTGTTGCTGGAACTCGACCGCATGGAGTTCTACGTTTACGAGACGCAGCAGAAAGTTAAGGCCGAGAAGCGCCCGATCGTGGTGATCACCAGTAACAACGAGAAGGAGCTACCGGATGCTTTCCTGCGTCGTTGCTTCTTCCACTACATCACCTTCCCGGATGCGGAGACAATGAAGAGCATTGTCGATGTTCACTTCCCCAATGTGCAGCAGAACATTGTCCGTGATGCTCTTGAAGTCTTCTTCGACGTGCGCAAAGTGCCGGGCCTGAAAAAGAAACCCTCCACATCCGAACTGGTCGACTGGCTGAAGCTGTTGATGGCCGACGATCTGTCGGCAAAAATGCTGCACGACCGTGATTCTGCATCTGCCTTGCCTCCACTTTACGGCGCGCTCGTTAAAAACGAACAGGATGTTCATCTGCTGCAGAAACTCGCCTTTATGGCACGTCGCCGGAGTTGATTTCGACGTTTCAGGTGAGGAGGGCACTATGCTGATTGATTTTTTCATGGAGGTGCGCCGGGCGAAAATCCCGGCCAGCCTGCGTGAGTATCTGGACCTCGTAAATGCGCTGGAGCATCGTCTGGCATTTGCCGATATGGAGGAGTTTTATTATCTCTCCCGGCTATGCCTGGTAAAAGATGAGCGACATTACGACAAATTCGACCGCGCGTTCGATGCCTACTTCAAAGGCATTGAGAATCTTGATGAACTGATGAGTCAGTTGATACCCGAAGATTGGTTGCGTGCCGAGTTCGAGCGGCAGTTGAGCGAGGAAGACAAAGCCAAGATCGAGTCACTGGGCGGGCTCGAAGAGCTGATTGAAGCCTTCAAGGACCGTCTGGAAAACCAGAAAGAACGCCATCAGGGCGGTAATCGTCAGATCGGTACGGGGGGCACCTCGCCGTTTGGCGCCAATGGTTACAATCCCGAGGGCTTCCGGATCGGGCAAAAAGACGGTCGCCATGGTCGGGCAGTCAAGGTCTGGGAAAAGCGTGGATTCAAAGACCTGGACGACAGCATCACGCTGGGTATCCGTAACGTCAAAGTAGCGCTGCGACGACTCCGTAAATTTGCTCGACAGGGGGCCGCAGATCAGCTCGACATGGATGACACCATAAGGTCGACTGCACGCAATGCGGGCTACCTTGATCTGAAAATGGTACCGGAGCGGCACAATTCGGTAAAAGTGCTGATTTTCTTTGATGTCGGCGGGTCAATGGACCCACACGTCCGGGTCTGCGAGGAGCTGTTCTCAGCGGCCAGGATGGAATTCAAGCACATGGAGTACTTCTACTTTCATAATTTTGTTTATGAAAGCGTTTGGAAGAACAACGTGCGCCGCATGAACGAAACGACCAGCACCTTCGATATTCTCCATAAATATACACCAGACTATAAGGTGATATTTGTCGGCGATGCGAGCATGGCGCCGTATGAGATTTCCCATCCCGGAGGCTCCATTGAGCACTGGAATGAAGAAGCCGGTGCCGTCTGGTTCCAGCGTATTCAGGATCACTTCCGAAAGGTGGTATGGATGAACCCTTTACCGGAGAGCTATTGGGGCACCGGGGGATCGGTTGGTATGACACGTCAGTTGACGTCAGATCACATGTACCCGCTGACCGTAGAAGGTCTCGAATCCGCGATGCGTTACCTCAGTAAGTAATATGTTCTGATTGTTCGGCCCGTCGATCGTGGCGGGCCGCACTGCTATTGTTGAATAAGCCTTCCTTTGCCGACACTTTCTCTAAATGCCTAACGGCGTATAAGCGCCCACCTCTCGATATTCCCTTATCGCTTTTACTGGCGGTGCCCATAAAAAAGCCGACGCGGTTGAGGCGCGCCGGCGAAGCTCGGCATATCGAACGGCTTCGTCTTCGTTGAAGAAGTGCACCGCATATCAGATAAAGCAGACTCTCGGCCATGATCAATAAACTACCGAAATAACAGTCATGTAGCGTATTTTTCTTTTAATACGAACATCTATTGGCCGATGGCGGCACGCTCGTGTGTAAACCCCCTCGACGGAACCGGTATTCGAATTCCGATTTGGTGATCTGGGTACCGTTTCAGCGCTTCGCTCAGTGGTAGTCTTCCTTACAGTTGCTTACACGCCCTTTGCACACGGTTACCAAGGGTGAAACTGTCGCCAAACAGTTCAGTGTAGGCGCCGTATCCAGGATGGGTGCGGTTGTTATACCCCATGGGTTACCAAGAGGCTTTTCATGCGTTTGACCGCTCTGTTTCTCCGTGCATTATTGATCAGTGTGCTGTCGGCTCCGGCGATGTCAGATTCCCTGGATAGCGACATTGCGGAACTGAAAGGTGAAGTCGCTGCGCTCAACCACTCTCTGTTTGAACTCGAGGAAGACATTCTTCATCCGGCCAATACTCAAGTGGCTGTTTACCTCTCATTTGCTGCCCGCGAATACTTTGTTCTCGATTCCGTCGAGCTGTCGATTGATGGTCATCCGGCTGTTTCCCATCTCTATACGGAGCGCGAACGTCAGGCATTAAAGCAGGGCGGAGTGCAGCAGTTGTATCTGGGCAATCTTTCTGCTGGTGAGCACAAAATCGATGCCGTATTCAACGGTCAGGGCGCCAACGATCACTACTATCGCAAGGATGCGAGCTTCAACGTTCAGAAAACGGGTGAGAAGGCCCAGTACGAATTAATCCTCGATGCCAAGGCGCCGGCGTTCGAGCCGGCTTTCCGCATCAAGGAATGGGAATAGGCGCTTCTTTGATGTCTGGTGTCACTCCCTTTGTTTTTCGTCTCGCTCTTGTGCTTGCGGGCTCTCTGCTATCAGCAGGCATCTTGGCCGGCGACAAACCGGAGTCGATCAGGGTGGGTCTGGCTCAGTATGCATTGGTGGTGGGTAAACCCACTGATGCACTGCATTGGGTTTATGGGCTGCAGTCGGATGACGCAGGACTTGTTCGGGGCCAGGCATACGCTGATTTGGGGCTCCCTGCGCGATCAGAAACAGAACTTGAATCTCGGATCAAGGGCGATACACCGGCCAACGCAAGTGCGCGGCTGACATTGGCGAAGGAAAAGCGTCAACTCGGCAAACAGGACGAGGCACTGGCGCTGTTGAAGCAATTGCACCGCTCTCAGCAGGGTGCCGTTGGTCAGGAGGCAAGTTTCCTGCTTGCTGAAAATGCAATTGCCTCCGGTGCATTCGATCTTGCTGGCAAAGTGCTCGGTGCCTCTACGGGAGGATACTGGACAGCGCTGGGCTATCTCAATCTGGCCACCGCCTATGCCCGGCAGGATAAGGATACGGCACGCAGCCTCATCGCCTTGCGGGTGGCCAGATCAATGCTCGACGACAATCCGGATGCCGGGCTGACGGAGTTGATTCAGCGAATTCAGATCACCGCCGGTTATCTGGCGTTGCGCAGTGATGATCCTGAGAAGGCCATCAGCTTTCTCAACAAGGTCGCCCTCAAAGGATATCGAACCCCTCAGGCACTCTATCTCCACGGCCTCGCAGAAGCCCAAAAAGAAAACTATCGCGCTGCCATGCAATCGTGGCATCGGGCCCGCAAATTTCCACTTGGTTTTCCCGGGGCAGCCGAGGCATGGCTTGGCATGGGGCGCGGTTATGACGAGTCGGGTTATCTCGGGCTCGCCGGGGAAGCCTATCTCTCAGCGATAGCGGCCTTTCAGGGCGAAGTGGTCACGCTTGATACTTTGATGAAACAGATCCGGCAAGAGGGCGGATACCATTCAATGGTGCTCTCGGCCCGCTCGGAAGATGTCGAATGGTTTCTGGCTGATAGCAAAACCCTGACCCAGCCCAGACTTGCTTACCTGATGCATTTCATGGAGGACGCCAGCGCCCAGAAAGCGGTACGGCGAGTGGCCTCACTTGATGCTATGGAGCATGAATTACAGTCCCGCAGTGCTGACCTTGTCGTGTTTCGCCGCATGCTGGAAAACCGGCTGCGCACGGTCAGTGGTGCCTCGGGGGCAGGCGACCTCGAGCGGCTCGGCCATAAAATTGAAGTGCTCGCCGACCGGGAGGCTGCATTGCGCACCCGGCTGAATGAAGCTGAAAGCGGCGATGGGGCAGCCATCGCAAGCGGTGAGACGGCAAAGAAACTTGCACAGGTGCGTGCGCTAAAAGCCAAGGGGAATCTGACTGCTGAAGAGTCAGCACGGGTTGAACGTCTTGAAGGTGTGCTGAAATGGCAGGCGCAGGAGCAATATGATCTCGCGCGTCGCGAGCATGAAAAAAACCTGGACGTTATTGCCCGTTCTCTGGCCGCAGCAAGATCTGGATACGACAAATTCGAAAGTGAACGGCGATCGGCACCTGACAGGTTCAGATCGCTACTGGGGCGCGTTGAATCAGCTCAAAAAGACGTAGACCGAAAACTGGATCGACTGGCAACAGTCAAGCAACGTAGTGAAGAGGTCCTGGATGCGGCATTGCTTGAATTTCTGCAGGAACAGAGCCGTGTCATGACCGCCCACCTCGACCGCAGTGAACAGCAAATCGCCCACCTATACGAATACCTCGCGGTCTCCAGTGCTACCGGCCAGAAGCAGGAGGCAAGCCAGTGAGACGACTGATCGCAAGGTCCATCCTGATTGCCCTGATATCCACTGGCGCCAGTGCGCAGGAGTCTGGCGGGAACTTTCAGATTAATCTTGGAGAGGATGGCAAAACTATCGGTGAAATGCGGCCGGTATTCCTTGAAATGTCCTCGCAGGCGCTTCCTGCGATCTCTTTGAAGGAAGTCGCCCGCCGATACCAACGGCTGTTTGAGGAGTCTGAAGAACCAGAGGTTCGAATTGACGCTTTGCACCGTCTCACCAATCTGCATTCCATTGGTGGTGAAGGGCTTGATCTGTCGCCGGAGCAGGAGGAGGTCATCTATCGCGAAGCACTCAAAAGCTACGAGATGATCGTAAAGGCAGGGCGTTATCAGGGCAGACTCGACGAATTGCTGTATCAGACAGCCAAAGCCTACGCTTTTATTGGCAACGACGAGCAGTCCGTCCAGCGACTCAAGCAACTTGTGGGCTTGTACCCGACATCAAACCTGGCACCTGAAGCCCGTTTCAGGATTGCGGAATCCGCCTTCTCTGAGGAGCACTTCAGTGAGGCCGAGCAAGCCTACGCCCAGGTTATCGGATCAGATGCCCGAGCTGATCTGCAGGGCAAGGCTATCTACATGAAAGGTTGGAGCCAGTACAAGCAGGATAAGCTTGGTCAGGCGAGCCACACTTTTCTGACCGTGCTTGATGACTACTACGCTCAATCTGACGGCTTTACGGCGTTGGATGGGGGAGCTGAGGCACTGGTTAACGATACTTTCCGGATTCTCGCCCTGATGGCGTCTCGTACCGGTGGTGCGGCTGCAATTGATCGCATGATTGCCGCGGAAGGGGGCAAGCCCTATGACTACTTGTTGTACGACCGGTTGGGAGACTACTACCTGGCGAATGAGCGCTATACCGACAGTGTTCAGGTCAATCAGTATTTTATAGACAACAATCCTGCCCATCCGCGGGCGCCCGCAATGAGAGCGCAGATTGTTTCGGTCTGGGAAGCTGGTGGGTTTGCTGCCGAAGCAAGAGCGGCGCGTACCGATTTTGTGGCGGCCTACGATCAGCCCGCAACCTATGGCGGGCTTTCAGAAACTGAGCAGGCTCAGTGGCGCAGCCTGGCCGATCAGGTCGGCTCATCCCTATATGCTGAGGCCCAGGCGACAGGTAGTCCATCCCCTGAGGTAACCAGCACCTTCGCATCAGCAGGTGTCATATATGATCGTCTGGCGGATGTGAGTAGCGGAATCGAAGCGCCTCAAAAAATTGGAGAACAGCGACGGCTTGCGGGTGATGCCTGGCTTCAGGCAGGCAGAGAACAAAGGGCCATTGAAGCATTTGAAAAGGCGGGCTACGAACAGCCTGGATATGACGGCGCTGCAGATTCCGCTTGGGCGGCAGTTGCTCTTTATCAGGCATCGGCGCGTCAATCCGTTGCGGAAGCAGGTTCCGTTGAGCCACTTGATGTGATGGTGGCAGCCCTCGACAGGTTCGCCACGGCCTACCCTGGTGATAGCCGTTTGCCCGCTGCCGAGGCGGATCTGGCCAACCAACTACTCACTGCTGGCGACAATCCGCGGGCACAGCGCTTTGCCGAGGCTGCAGTCGCACACCCGAAAGCAAGCTACAAAACACTGCTGGCAGGCTGGCTGGTAATAGGACAGACGGAGTTTGACGCGTCGCATTACGATAAATCAGAACAGGCGTATCGACAGGCGCTTGCATCGGTAAAAGCAGATTCGAACGTAAAGCCAGAACGCGAAGCTGAAATCCGTTCACAACTCGCGTTGAGTATATACCGACAGGGTGAAGCTGCAGCCCAACAGGATGAGGTGGACGCCGCTGTTGGGCATTTCCAGCGGGTTGCCGGGGTTGGCGGCGAGCAGGGGCTCACGATAGGGGCGGCGCTTGAGGCGTCAGTTGTGCTTTTAAAAGCAGAGCGTTGGCAGCCCGCTATCGACCAGCTTCAGGATTTTCGATCGCGCTATCCAGAACAAGCCCAAGCCAACAATGTTGATGAAAAACTTGTATACGCCTATAAAGCATCGGGCCAATACGATCTCGCGGCCAACGAAATTCTGGAGCGCTCGGCTGATAGCGCCGATCCCTGGCCGGCCCGCATTATGGCAGCGGGCTTGCTTGAGCAGGCAGGAAGCAACGGGCGCGCAAACATGATTTACGGTGATTACCTCGATCAGGCCAGCGACCCGGCTTCAGCTGAGGAACATGCCCGACAGCAGTCATTACGCCAAAAGCTGATAGAGGCGGACGGCGTCAATATCCCAAGCCCCCGGTTGGAGTCTTTGGTAGACACCGAGCTTGCAAGCGAGTGGCACTCAGATAAAACGCTGACCTGGGCTGCAGCAGCAGCGTTGGTGCTTGCAGCCGATGAATCCAGTCGTTATGCCGATATCCGGCTTACGCTGCCACTGAGCCAGACTCTGGCTGCAAAAAAAGCTGCACTGCAGAAAGCGCTGGATCGTTATCAGCAGGCAGAGTCGCTCGGTGGGAGTGAGGTCAAATCGCAGGCTTTGTTTGGTCGGGCTGAACTCTACCGCGTTCTGGCGCGGGACGTGATGTCCTCAGAACGCCCCTCTAACTTGACCGAGCTGGAGCTGGCGCAATACGACGTGCTGCTGGAAGAGCAAGCCTATCCTTTTGAAGAAAAAGCAATCGATCTCCATGCAGCCAATCATCAGCAGATTGCATCCGGAGTCTATAACGACTGGGTTCAGAAAAGTATGGATGCGCTGGCGGCGCTCTATCCGGCACGTTACAGCCGTGAATCCCACTGGATGCCATGGAGCGGCGACAGCGCGCAGTCGGCCAATAGCATCGTGACGAAGGAGGTGATGCATGCATCAAATTCGGGATCGTAAGTGCTTTATTGGTGGCCACTGCGCTGACGCACTCAAGGCTGCGGCGATGGGCCTTGTGGTGCTTGTTTTCGCCGGTTGCGCGGCGGGACCTTCACCGCAAAGTGGTGATGCAACAACTGAAGTAACTGCGGCTGCTACTTCGGCAAAGGTGCGTCCGGAGCCGGCAGCGATGACCCCGGTTCAGCAAAAGCAATATGACGAAGCGCGCCAGCGTGCTTCCTCCGGTCAAACGGAAGAAGCCATTGCCATTTTGGCTGCATTGCAGGCTGAGCGCCCTGATCTCGCGGCGGTGTCGGCGCGGCTGGCCTGGCTGCAACAACAACACGGCAATGTTGAACAGGCTATTGAATTGAATAAAGAGGCGCTGGACACGGATCCAGGCAATGAGATGGCGACCAATAATCTGGCGTTGTTGTTACAGTCGAAGGGAGAGTTCAAGCAGGCCCGTGAATACCTGGATCAGGGGCTGAGCTGGCATCCTGATTCACCAAAACTGCACTACAACCTGGCTGTCCTTTCGGAGCTTTACCTTCTGGATCTGCCGTCGGCATTGCAGCACTATCAGCGTTATCAGACCCTGGAGCCAAACGGCAGCGAACAGGTTAAGGGCTGGATTGCTGACTTGCAGAGGCGCCTTAACTGATGAGTTTGAATCAAATTCTGTTAAATCAGCTGAGTGCCGGAACCCGGGGCCATTTCCTTGCGCTCGATCGCGTTTTTCACAGGCTGTTGCTGGCATGCTTGCTGTCAGTTTGGGGCACAGGCACCCCTGCGTTGGCCCAGGAAGCAAACGCTAACGCGCAGCCACCTGAGTCAGCCGGAGCACCCGTTGCCCCGCCGGTTGCCCTGACAGTAGAAGGCATATCGGTGCGGGCCAGTGACGACTATCCCCGGGTGCTTAATATATTGCCCTGGCAGGCGCCCTCGGTTTCAACCCGCTCACGGGATCCGTTGAGTATGGAGCCGTCAGGACTGCTCGATCCGGTTGATCCCGGTGTTCTGCAACGCCATCAGCAATTCAGAAAAACACTGGATCCGTTAGCTGAGCCAGTGTCTCAGCCATAATCGATAACATCAGCAAACCCCCGGAGCAACGTCATGCTTGATACTCTTATCCGCTTTTTCCAGAACGGCGGCGCCTTTATGTACCCAATCGCAGTGGTGCTGGTGATCGGGTTGGCGATTGCGCTGGAGCGCTTTATCTATCTGGGGAAAGTACGCCGTTCAAATCGCGCCGCCTTCGAGCAAGGGATTTTGCCTTTGCTACGCAAGCAGGACTATAAGCGGGCAATGCAGGCTGCCAATAGCTCTGACAGTGCAATTGCTTCAATTCTGGGGGCAGGTATCGCCCGATTGCTGGGTAATCACCGTCGAGAGGAGGTGGAGTACGCGATGGAGGAGGGCCTGATGGAAGTGCTGCCAAGATTGGAAAAGCGCACTCAGTATCTTGCTACGCTGGCGAACATCTCAACATTGTTGGGGTTGCTTGGCACCATTATCGGGCTTATTGCGGCGTTTACAGCCGTCGCCAGTGCTGATCCGGCAGAAAAGGCGTCGTTGTTGTCCCAGAGTATCTCCGTGGCGATGAACACGACTGCCTTCGGCCTGATGTCCGCGATTCCGCTACTGATATTTCATGCCTTGCTGCAAACCCGAACCAATGAACTGGTGGATAGTTTCGAGATGGCTGGCGTGAAATTGCTCAACACCGTGTCCGGTCAGGCATCAACGCCGCTCTGATGACGGTCACGACCCGGAGCCACAAAGCATGAGACGCAGACACCGTCGGCTGCACACCAGCCCGGAACTGGATATCACCGCGTTCATGAATCTGATGATCGTGCTGGTGCCCGTCCTGTTGCTGGGCATGGTGTTCACCCAAGTCCGAATGATTGATCTGGATTTCCCTGGAATGGCGAGCGGGCAAGCGCCTGATCCTGATGCATTTCAGCTTGAGGTGTTGCTGGTGCCAACCGGGCTGAGGGTTGCGGACTCAGAGCGCGGATTAATCAAGCAGTTGCCAGTGAGCGCAGGAGGTGATTATGACTTTAGCGGTCTCCAGACGGTGCTTAAAGGCATCAAAAGCCGTATGCCTGAGAAAACCGATTTAACATTACGCGTAGCGCCCGACATTGATTATCAGGTGCTGATCAAGGCGATGGATGCTGTGCGTTCCTATCCTGATGTCATCGCTGCAAGTGTGGTTCAAGCTGAATTGTTTCCAGACGTGGCATTGGGTGATGCACCTGAGAATGCCGAACTGTCGCAGGCGGTAGACGTTTTACAGGGCAGGGCTGGTGGCCAAAACATCGCGCTGTCAGGGTTAGCCGGTACGGTGGAGGTCGCACGATGAAAACCTCACGGCGAGCCCAGCGAATGCAGCGCCACTATGGCCGAATGCACCGTGCGGGTGGGCTGAACCTGGTGTCGTTGATGGACATTTTTACCATTCTGGTTTTCTTCCTGATGGTGAACTCGTCCGATGTAAAAGTGATGCAGCAATCCTCTGACGTGGCATTGCCAAAGTCTTCGTCCGAAAAGCCAGGACAGGAAACCCTGACAATTGAAGTCACGACAAAAGCGGTTATGGTCCAGGGACGTCAGGTGGCATCCTTGTCTGATGGAGTGGATGAAAATGGGCACCTCAAAGGCCTGCTGACAGAGTTGAATTACCGAAAAGCCCGACAGGCAGACATTCCGCAAAGCGGCCTCGAAATCACAGTGATGGCCGACAGAAGCACCGAGTACAGGCAATTACGCCAGATTATGCAGACCTGCGTCGATGCCGATTATCGAAGGATCAAATTAGCAGTAGAGCACCAGCCTGGTGCCGCAGTGGAGGCGGCTAATGGTTGACGGTGCAGTGGCGAAGCCACCCGCCAGGAGCCCTTCGGCACGGGAAAGTGTCAGGCTTGAGATACCAGCGAATACGACACGCCTACCCTGGAGCAGCGAGCCAGGCGAAAGCCGACGCCTGATCATCTGTCTGTTCGTGGTGTTGTTATTAACCGCACCCCTGGCATTAATTATTCCGTTTACTGACGTGCCAGAGCTTGATCGTGAAACGCTGGAGAAAGTGCCGGCTCAGCTGGCCCGCTTGATTGAGGCCAAACCTGAACCAGAGAAACCGAAGCCGGTTCCAGTCGAACCGGTTGCGGAACCGGTCCCTGAGCCAAAGCCGGATCCTGTACCGGAACCTGATGTCGCAAAGGCTCCGGAACCGACCCCAAAACCGGTTAAACCTGCTCCGCCCAAGGAAAATCAGACGGTACAGCAGGCTCGCGAAGTGGCTGCAAAGTCCGGCTTAATGGCGCTTCAGACTCAGCTTTCAGATATGCAATCCATGACATCTTCTGCGCCAGTGCAAAGGATCACGGCTAATGTTGATGATGCGTCCGCGACATCGGTACCTGACCAGACAGCTAAAGCTGATGTGCTTCAGGGTAATGGTCCAGTCAAAGATAGCCGCGGCCCGACTGAGAATGTAGCCGTTGCCAGTCACGACGTTCGCGAAATCGCGGTTGCCAAAGCAGAGCCTGCGCCAAAACCCCAACCAAAGGCAGCCGCTAAAAGCGGGCCTGGTGAGCGCTCTATGGCCAATATAAGAAAGGTGTTTGATCAGCAGAAATCATCACTGTTTTCTCTGTATAACCGGGAGTTGCGGCAGAATCCTATGCTTGCCGGTGAAGTGATGCTGGAAATTACGATTGAGCCCAATGGCCAGGTGTCCCATTGCGAGATCGTGAGTTCGGAGCTGGGCAATACAGCGCTGGAGAGTAAAATAGTGAACCGGGTGCGCTTGTTTAATTTCGGCGCGGCTCAAGTTGAGCGACGGCAGGTCAGATTCCCGATCGACTTCCTGCCGTCCTGAGACGGGTTCAAGGGGCCCTCGCAATACCGTCCCCAGGGCGGCCAGGCTGTTCAGTCTTCGTGCTGTTCGGAATCGAATGATTCGATTGTAATACGCGGAAGTCGGGGGCGGGGCAGCGACAAGCGCTCGGTCGGCGCGATGACCTTGGCTTCGCCTGAGACGACGGTTTGATCATGCTGGTTCACGACGTCGCAGGCAATCGTGACCCGGTTTTTCCGCTCCTTGCTGACAACGCTTAATTTCACCGTCAAAGTGTCATCGAGTTTTACCGGTCGTTTGAAACTCAGGCTTTGCTCGAGATAAATCGTGCCGGGGCCAGGCATGACAGTTGCCAGCGCTGCGGAAATCAGCGAGCCACTCCACATCCCATGAGCGATACGCTCTTTGAACATGCTGTCGGCTGCAAAGTCTGCGTCCAGATGAACCGGATTGACGTCGCCTGAAACGGCTGCAAACAACACCAGTTCGTCTTCGGTGAGGGATCGGGTAAAGCTCGCGGTATCGCCAACATGCAGATCGTCATAAACGATATTTTCGAGAGTTTCCATCAGTCGTTACTTCCTGAACGGTTTGATAGGTAGTGAGATCGATTCGTCGGTTCTGTCCTGACCTGCTAATGATCGGTTCAGGCCGTGTGCCGGCCAAGCCAGTTGAGCAGGGCTTTAATTGTCTCTTCGCGTCTGGCCTCATTGAATGGTTCATGCCGCATGCCCGGCATCACAACACAACTGACGTCGGTGTGGCCAGTTTCGCGATAGGCGCTTGCCAGCCGACGTGGCCCTCGGCCGAACTCACCCACCGGATCTTCATCACCGCTGATGATCAATATGGGTAAGTGAGAGGGAATGCGGGTCAGTGCACGTTTGTTCTGGAGTTGATTCAGCCCGTGCCCAAGGTCGCACCAGAGCTGGTTGGTGCAATCAAACCCGCAAAATGGGTCTTTGATGTAATCCGACACGGAGCTTTCGTTTTGACTCAGCCAGTCAAATTCGGTTTTTGCGCCAGTGACTGTTTTTGCAAAGGCCCCGAAGGTAAGGGCTTGAATGACCCGGCTGGTTTTGCGCGGGCCGTTCCATCCCCGGGCAGAGGCTGCGACTGAGCGCAGTGCAGCCAGTTTGAGCTTCTGATCCCGATTTGAACCGGAGAGAATCAGACCGCTGATTGTACTTTTAGGCCCATCCCCAACCAGATAGCCCTGTGCGATAAACGAGCCCATGCTGTGGCCAAGTAAATAGCAGCGAAGCTGGGGGAATTTATCGGCTATCCATTGCTGCACAATGCCAATGTCGCGGGTTACCTTCTCCCATCCGTCAGTATCGGCGTAGTGGCCCCTCTCGCTAGCTTTAGTGTAGGGGCCGTGCCCTCGATGGTCATGGGCAACCACTATGTAGCCTGCCGCATTCAGGTTTGTGGCCAGTGCCTGGTAACGGAGCCCGTGCTCAGCCATCCCGTGGTTTATATGGATCACGCCGAGCGCACTATCGGGATTAATGTCCTGTTGCCAGAGATAGACCGGAATCCGGTGGCTGTCCTCCGATGGTAGCAGCGCATGCGCTGTGCAGGGTTCCCTGTGCTGTGCCTCCGGCAGGGGGCGTTGCACTGTTGTCGATTGATTCACCGGATACCCTGTCTTGATTGTTTTTGAAAGATTACAGGAATCTTATCGGTCTGCCTGTCGCATTCAAGGACATTGAGGTGATTGACAGTGCCGGGAGGAAATTATGTGAACAGGGTCTCCTTTAGTCGTTTAGACGTTCAGGTTAATGCAATGGACCGGAAGGCATGCTAGTGGCTACCTCATCCTTGTGAAAACTGGTATTCTCACGTCACTTTTTATGTCGGCTCGTGGTAATGGTGAGTTCAAACCACCCCAGTCACGGAGCCGAATGCAGGCTTGAATAATGATGCTCAGGTCCGCAAAAGTCGAAAGCCAATAAAAAAGAAGCCACAGACACAGAATAGAAATCAGTACATTAGGCTCGTTGTATATCCCACGATATCGATGCGCATAAGCTGATCAGTACCTGTCGGTCACTACAAGCATGTATACAGGAGATGGTGTGATGGATTTTGAGCAGTTTTACCAGGATAAATATCCACCCGGGGTTAACAACAAGATCGATCTGAATCAGTACGAAAGCATGGTTGATGTTTTCGAACAAGCGGTTAAAAAGTACTCGGATCGCCCGGCATTCAGTGCTGTTGGCGTCACGCTGACGTACCGGGACCTGGATGTTCAAAGCCGTAACTTTGCCGCCTGGATCCAGAACAAGACAAACCTAAAGGCAGGCGACCGCATTGCCGTCCAGATGCCTAACCTGACTCAGTATCCAGTCGTGGTTTTTGGTGCGATGCGCGCGGGGCTGATTGTTGTTAATACCAACCCTCTTTATACCCAGCGGGAAATGGAGCACCAATTTAACGATTCGGGTGCCAAGGCGCTGGTGGTATTGGCCAACATGGCGGATAACGCCGAGAAAGTACTGCCCCATACCGGTATTGAACACGTTATCGTGACTGAAATTGCCGATATGCACTCGCCAGTCAAACGCACGCTAATGAACATGGCGGTGAAGCACCTCAAAAAGATGGTGCCGGATTTCAACCTGCCAAATGCCCATAGTCTGCCCAAGGTTCTGAGTGCGGGTGCCAAGTGCAAGTTTACGCCGGCGCAGGTCAAGCGTGATGATATTGCCGTACTGCAATACACCGGTGGCACAACCGGCGTTGCCAAAGGTGCGATGCTGACCCAGGCCAACCTGGTATCCAACCTGCTGCAAACCCGTCCGATGATGGAAGATAACGTTGTAGAGGGTCGGGAGGTTGTGATTGCGCCGCTGCCGCTTTATCACATCTACTCGTTTACGCTGAACTGCGGCATCATGATGGAAGCCGGTGCTCACAACGTTCTTATTCCCAACCCGCGCGATATCCCGGGTTTCATCAAAGAACTGAAAAACCACAAGTTCACGTCGTTCCTGGGTTTGAATACCCTGTTTGTAGCCCTGTGCAACAACGCGGATTTCAAGGCGCTTGATTTCAGCAGCCTGAAAATGACGTCCTCGGGCGGCATGGCACTTACCAGCAGCACAGCCAAGCTCTGGAAAGAAGTGACAGGTTGTGAAATCACCGAAGGTTACGGCATGACGGAAACGTCGCCGGTTGTCACGTTTAATCCGCCAAGCGCTATCCAACTGGGTACGATTGGTTTGCCGATCTGCGACACTCTGATCAAAACGCTTGACGATGACGGTAATGAAACGCCGGTTGGCGAGCCTGGTGAGTTGTGCGTCAAGGGGCCGCAGGTCATGAAGGGCTACTGGCAGCGTCCTGAAGAGACTAAGAAAGCCTTCACCGAAGACGGTTTCTATTGCAGTGGCGATGTTGCTGTTATTCAGGAAGACGGTTACATCCGGATTGTTGATCGCAAGAAAGACATGATTATTGTCTCTGGCTTCAATGTCTTCCCGAACGAAATTGAAGATGTGGTGTCCAGCCATCCTCAGGTTATCGAATGCGCCGCGGTTGGTGTTGACGATGAGAAGAGTGGCGAAGCCGTCAAGGTATTCCTGGTCAGCAACTCAACCGATCTTAAAGAATCGGAACTGAAAGAGTTCTGCCGCGAGCGCCTGACAGCCTACAAGGTGCCGAAGTTCTTCGAATTCCGTGATGAGTTGCCCAAGACCAACGTGGGTAAAATTCTCCGTCGCGAATTGCGCGACGAGGAACCAAAGAAGTCCTGATTCAGTTCTGCTGATCAGTAAACCCTGTCCCCGGCGAAACCGGCGACAGGGTTTTTTATTGGTATTAGATACTCAGGTTCCCAAGCCTGTATGTTTGTTATCGTGGCACTGTTTTCCGTATTGTTCTTAGTGTCCATAGTCCGGAGTTGTTCAATCATTTCATGAAAAAGCCGCAAAAAGCCTCCACTCATCCTGCATCTTCTGCCCAGACGACGGCGGGCGGTAACCCGGTTGCTTTTGAATCGCGTTTTGCGAAGGCTTCCCAGCGCCGTGTCGCCCAGGTCAAAAAACTCTTGGCGCGAAAAAAAGGCAAGCCGGACAACGCCGATCTTGCGAAAATTGACAGCTGGTTGACTGCCGGAGAGCTGGAAGTTGAAGCGCGTCTGGGTTCCCGCCCCAAGATTCGTTATCCCGGCGACTTGCCGGTATCCGAGCGAGTCGACGATATCCGCGAGGCGCTTGATCAGCATCAGGTTGTCATCATTGCCGGCGAAACCGGGTCAGGCAAAACCACTCAGATCCCCAAAATATGCCTGGAAGCGGGCCGGGGTACGCGCGGGATTATCGGCCATACGCAGCCCCGACGGCTCGCTGCGCGGACCGTGGCCTCACGTATCGCAGAAGAAATGGGCGAGCCGGTAGGCGAACGCGTCGGCTATCAGGTGCGTTTTACGGACACGACGTCGTCCGATTCCCTCGTCAAGCTGATGACAGACGGGATTCTGTTGGCCGAAACCCAGCATGATCGGTTTCTGGATCGTTATGACACGCTGATAATTGATGAGGCGCACGAGCGCAGTCTCAATATTGATTTTCTGCTGGGTTATTTGCGCAATCTATTGCCGCGTCGTCCGGATTTGAAGGTGGTGATTACCTCCGCGACGATTGAAGTTGAGCGATTCAGCCGTTTTTTCAACAACGCTCCTGTAATTGAAGTATCAGGTCGGACCTATCCGGTAGAAGTGCGTTATCGGCCCTTGGTCGGCGAGGAAGACGACAAGGATCAGGGCTGGCCGGATGGTGTGGTCAGTGCATTGGACGAAATTGAAGCCCACGAGCGCCAGAATGGCCAGCGCCCTGGTGATGTGCTGGTGTTTCTGCCAGGGGAGCGGGAAATTCGGGAGATGAGCAAGGCGCTACGCCATGCAGAGCTTCGCCATACTGAAGTTGTCCCGTTGTATTCGCGGCTGAGCAATCAGGAGCAGAACCGCATATTCCAGTCCCATGCCGGCAGGCGGATTGTGCTGTCGACCAACGTTGCCGAGACGTCTCTGACTGTCCCCGGGATCCGCTATGTGGTGGATACCGGGGTAGCGCGCATCAGCCGCTACAGTGTGCGCTCAAAAATACAGCGCCTGCCGGTTGAAGCCATATCGCAGGCCAGCGCAAATCAGCGAAAAGGGCGTTGCGGTCGTGTCGCGCCTGGCATTTGCTTCCGGCTTTATGACGAAGCGGACTTCATTAGCCGGCCGGAGTTTACCGATCCTGAAATCCTGCGAACCAACCTTGCATCGGTCATTCTTCAAATGTCGGTGTCGGGACTTGGCGAGATCAAGGATTTCCCGTTTCTGGACGCACCGGACAGCCGACTTATCAACGACGGTTACAAGTTGCTCGAAGAGTTGGGGGCCGTTAGCACCAAACGCAAAGTTAGCCGCCTCGGACGGACTATGGCGAAGCTGCCGGTGGACCCCCGGCTTGCGCGCATGCTGGTTGCCGGCGCCGAACAGGGCAGCCTGGATGAAGTCCTGATTATTATTGCCGGCCTGAGCATTCAGGATCCGCGCGAACGACCACAGGATAAGCAACAGGCAGCGGATCAGGCTCACGCGCCGTTTAATGACAAGGAATCCGATTTTGCGACACTGGTGAACATCTGGCGCTTTTACGAAGAGCAGCGGCAGGAGATGACCCAGAATCAACTCAAGCGGGTGTGCCAGAAAAACTTCCTTTCTTACATGCGGATGCGTGAATGGCGTGATGTTCACCGCCAGCTAGCATTGGTATGCCGCGAACAGTCGTTGCAGTTGAATGCCAGGCCTGCCAACTACGAAAAGGTCCACTGTGCGATTCTGTCTGGTTTGTTGGGGCAGGTCGCACTCAAACATGAAAAGCGAGAATACCTGGCGACCCGCAACCGCAAAGTCATGCTGTTCCCTGGCTCGAAAGTCGCCAAGGCTGCCCCTAAATGGATCGTGGCGGCAGAAATCGTCGAAACCAGCCGCGTATTTGCACGCATGATTGCAAAGATTGAACCCGAGTGGATCGAGCCCCTGGCTGCTCATGTGCTCAAACGGCATTACTTCGAGCCGCATTGGGAGCGTAAGCGGGCGCAAGTGGTCGGGTTTGAAAAGGTCAGTCTTTACGGGCTGGATATCGTCCCTCGACGCCGAATCGGCTACGCCGCTATTGATCCGGTGGAATCGCGGCAGCTTTTCATCCGCCGGGCGCTGGTAGAAGGGGAGTACGACACCAAAGCACCGTTTATCCGTCACAACCAGGCAGCGCTGGAAAGTGTTGAGGATCTGGAGCGTAAAACCCGGCGTCGGGATCTGCTGGTGGATGAAGACACCTTGTTCGATTTTTACGATCGGCGCATTCCAGCCGACGTGGTCAGTGGGCAGCACTTCGAGAGTTGGTGGAAAGCCTTGTCAGCATCTGAAGTCAAAGCGCTGGAGCTTACCGAGGATGATATCTACCAGCGGTCGCCCGAAGCCGATACGCATCAGGCTTATCCTGATGAGCTGGCGTGGGACGGTGTGCGCTATCCCCTGAGTTATCAGTTTGAGCCGACCGGTGACGACGACGGCGTGACCCTGCAAGTGCCGCTGATGGCGCTAAAGCAGGTTCCGGCGAACCGTGTCGATTGGGTCGTTCCCGGTTTGCTTCGAGACAAATGTATTCACCTGATCAAAGGGCTGCCAAAAGCCATTCGCAGAAACTTTGTGCCAGTGCCTGATTACGTCGATCGGGCGCTTGCGAACATGGTGCCGTCCAATGAGCCGTTGACCGCCATTCTGGCTGAGCAGTTGCGGCGTGATACCGGTATCCGAATCGATCCGGATGCCTGGTCTCAGGAGGCGTTGCCGAACCACCTGAGAATGAACATCCGGGTGGTGGATGATGCCGGTAAGGCGCTGGCTGAAGGTCGCGATGTAGGTGAGCTGCAGGCAAAACTGGAAGCCAGGGCTGAGGCCGCGTTGAGTGACGCCCCGGAAACTCCGGGCGACCAGTTGAGTGACATGCGCTCGCGGGAATGGGCATTTGGCAGTATTCCCGAGACGGTCGAGACCGAGCGCGGCGGGATGCAGGTCAGAGTTTACCCGGCGCTCGAAGACCTGGGCGGAGAGGTAAAATTGTCACGATTCCTCGATCCTCTGACCAGTCGTAGTGCGAGTGCCCGCGGTGTCGCGCGACTGATCGTGAACCGGTTTGGCTCAACCCTTGACGGTATAGAGCGAAAGCTTCCCGAGTTCAAAGCAGCAGCGTTGCTGTTTGCTCCGGTCGGAAAAGCCAGTCAGCTGCGTGACGATTTGCTGATTGCCTGTGTTATTGATCACTTTCTCGAAGATGATGTTCCACGCAGTGCCGATCAGTTTCAGGCCGTATTTAACGCGCACCGGGGGGATTTTATCCCGTTTCTTGAGGAACGCTCCCGCCTGCTTTACGCGATTCTCAAAACCTATAACCAACTGATGAAAAGTCTCAAAGGAAAGATCCCGCTCTCGCTCGCCAATAGCATGGCAGATGTAAAATTTCAGCTGAGCAATCTGGTGTTTCCCGGATTTTTGGTGGAAACCCCTGCGCAGTGGCTGACAGAAGTGCCCCGGTATCTGGAAGCCGTGTCGGTTCGACTTGAAAAGATGGCCCGCGAAGGCGGTCGTGAGCGGGAGTTTCTGCATCAGTTTGACGGGTTGTGGGCGCGTTACGCCCAGCGTCTTGAGGCCTTGAGAAAGCAGGGGAGAACCGATCCTGAGTTGGTGGTCTATCGTTGGATGCTTGAAGAGTTTCGCGTGTCCTTCTTTGCACAACAACTCGGGACAGCAATGCCGGTCTCCATTCAACGCATCAACAAGCAGTGGGAAAACGTAAGGACTTGATCAGAGGCGTGTTAGGCCTTTAGTCCGATGCTTCAGCGCATCTGTACTATGTTACTATTTGGGGCAGACAATGAATTCCCGGCGTCTTGCTTTTGAGTACTTTGGGGCTACCAGAGGAATCACGGGGCAATTGATGGGTTTATCCCCGTGCCAGATTCTGGTGCAGGCACTGTGAGTATCGCCCAAAACACGCACGCCGGATTTCAGTATTGGACAGGGCAACTTTGAACTGCGGGGTTACACGTGACTAAAGCCGTTATTAGCGGGACAGGGCTCTATACGCCACCAGCAACAATTGAAAACGAAGAACTCGTTCAGGCGTTCAATGCATACGTCGACAACCATAATCGGCAATATGCAGATGAAATCGCCAGCGGCGCACGAGATGCGCTCCAGCCCTCGGCACCGGAATTTATTGAAAAGGCATCAGGTATCAAGCGTCGCCATGTGATCGACCGCGAAGGCATCCTTGATCCGGAGCGTCTGTGCCCAATCATTCCCGATCGCCCCAATGACGAGCCCAGTGTTCAATGTGATATGTCGGTGGCGGCGGCCAGAGAAGCGCTGGATCAGGCGGGCAATAGCGCCGCTGATGTTGATGCCGTGATTGTCGCTTGTTCCAATATGCAGCGCCCCTACCCAGCGATTTCCGTAGAAGTTCAGGCCGCACTGGGTATTGATGGTTTTGCTTATGACGTCAATGTCGCCTGCAGTTCGGCAACCTTTGGTTTGCAGGCTGCGGTGAACGCAGTTGAACAGGGATCAGCCAATGCGGTCCTGGTGATCAGTCCGGAAATCTGTTCCGGCCACCTGAATTTCCGTGATCGCGATAGCCACTTTATTTTTGGTGATGCCTGCACCGCGATTCTGGTCGAACGGGAAGACCGTGTAGCGCCGGGCAAAGGCTACGATGTGCTCGGCACCCGTCTGAAAACCCAGTTCTCAAACAACATCCGTAACAACTTTGGTTTCCTGAACCGCGGTGATGATGCGGGCGTTGGCGCGCCGGACAAGTTGTTTGTCCAGCAGGGCAGAAAGGTCTTCAAGGAAGTGTCGCCGATGGTGGCTGAAACTATTCAGTCGCACCTTGCGTCCGTCGATCTTGCCCCCAGCGATCTCAAGAGGATGTGGCTGCACCAGGCAAACCTGAATATGAACCAGCTCATTGCAAGGCGGGTGTTGGGGCGTGACGCTACCATTGAGGAAGCGCCGGTTATTCTGGATGAATATGCCAACACCAGTTCTGCAGGCTCTATCATTGCTTTCCACCTGCACAACAGTGATCTGTCGACAGGCGATCTAGGGGTAATTTGCTCGTTTGGCGCCGGTTATTCGATCGGTTGTGTGATTATTCGCAAGCGATAGAGCCGGGGGGTTGGAGGCTGGGGAGCTGCGGGATGCAGCAGCTCCCACTCCAATCAGGCAATACCTTTGGCGCGAAGCTTGTCCGGAACAGGCACGGAAGTGCGTTTGCTGTAATCGAACCAGACGATTTTTGCGTATCCTTCCGCATATTTGGCACCCGTCGTTGCGTCAACAACGTCATGCCAGGTCTCGAGGCTGGTATTGCCTACTTTACCTGCGTATGTTTTGACCTCGAGCGTTGCCGGGTAATTCAGCTCTTTCAGGAATGTCGCGCTGGTCGTGACGATAATCGGGCCGATATCGCCCGTTTTCCTGCCCATATTTTCAGAGGCGAGCCAGGTTACCCTTGCTTCCTCGAACAGGCGAAAGTACACAGTGTTATTTGCGTGTCCGTTGGCATCCTGATCGGCCCAACGCAGCGGAATTTGAATGGTATGGACCAGGTTTCCCGGTTCAGACATGATGCATCTCCAGTATTGGCGGTGAATTTTACCTATTGTGGCAGGTTAGCGAAGCGCATAGGATGCGACATTTTTAACGAATCGCCAAAGACATCAGACGTATGGACTCCCTGATGAATAATCTTCAACCGAAAACCAGCCGGGCCTTATTCGGGGCTCTCGCCCTCACTTCACTGGTTGTCGGACCTACCGCCGGCTATGCTCAGGACTCTCAGCCCCGTGAGGAGTCGGTCGACCCCTGGGAAGGCTGGAATCGTGAAGTCTATGGTTTCAACAAGTTCCTGGATGACTGGTTCCTTAGACCCGTCGCGCAGGGTTACCGCACGGTGACGCCACAGCTCGTCGATCAGGGGGTCACCAATTTCTTTTCCAACCTTGGTGAACTCAAGAACCTGGTTAACAGCCTGCTACAGCTTAAAGGTGAATCTGCTCTGGTAGCGGCAGGTCGTTTTACCTACAACACTACTTTCGGGCTTGGCGGGTTGATCGATGTCGCGACTGTATTTGATCTTCCGGAACGGCCTGAAGATCTGGGTCAAACCTTTGGTTACTGGGGGGTGGGGAGCGGGCCCTATCTTATGCTGCCGTTACTTGGGCCTTCAACGATCAGGGATGCCGGTGGCATAGCGCTTGATCTGACGGTGATGCCCAGTACCTGGGACTATATTGAAGAACCGGACAAATATTACATGCGTGGGTTGCAGCTGGTTGACGTCCGAGCGGACTTGATACCGGCAGAAAATTTTATCTCCGGTGACCAATACATCTTTGTCCGGAACGCTTATCTCCAACGCCGAGAGTTCCTGATTAACGATGGCGAGGTGCAGCCTGATCCCTTTGCCAGTGATGACGAAGATCTTATGCTTGATGATTTTTAGTGCGTCGCTGATCATTCCTCTACGGCATCTGGCCAAAGTGTGATTCAGATGCCGGAATAAACGGAAGGTGGGCCATGTTAAACAGTCGTCTGGAAAAGTTTCGTCGACATCTTCGCGAGGCGCCGACGTATGAAATGTGGAAGGCGGCTGCTCTGGAACTGGATTTTCTGGAGGGGAATGTCGAATGGAAAGAGGAAACCCCTTCCGAGCTCTATCACTACGAGTTGATCTACGAGCGTCTCTCGCATCTTCGTCAGTTTCATGAAAAGCATGAATATGACAAGCTGCGGCGCGCGCTGCGCGAAGGCTTGCACCACGATTTGGGCAATATGGGTAATCCCGCCCTGTACACCCGATCAAGGGTTGGCACTAAGCATCTCATCGAAGAATATATCAATCAGGTCTGTGAATCCCTCGCCTTTATCTGCGACAAGCCGATCCCCGGTTTTGATAACGCTGCCAAATTGCGCTTTTTCCGAGACACGCTGACCAGCTATGGTCGGCCGGCCATGCTGCTGAGTGGCGGTGCGACTCTGGGTACGTTTCACCTTGGGGTAGTTAAAGCCTTGTGGGGCAGAGGGCTGCTGCCGTCAACAATTGCCGGCTCAAGTGTTGGGGCGATCGTCGCAGGTGTTCTCGGTACGCATACTGACGCCGAGATTCCCGAATTGTTCGAGCCTGAAGGTCATGACCTGAATGCATGGAAATGGCACGGCCTGCTGAAAGGCCTGCGGGGCGAAGGCTTCATGGATCAGAAGCAGTTGCGAGCCAATCTGAAGGCCAATATGGGCGATCACACGTTCGAGGAAGCATTCGAGCGAACTGGGCGCTCCATCAACATCTCGGTTTCGCCGGTTCGTACAAATCAGAAAACGCGCTTGCTTTGCGGTTATACCTCGCCGTACCTGATGGTATGGAGTGCCGCTTTGGCATCGGCCGCGGTTCCTGGCATATATCCGCCCGTTACGCTGATGAAAAAGGACCTCAACGGGGCTGCGTTGCCTTATTTACCGAGACTGAAATTTGTAGATGGCTCGGTTGTCAGCGATTTACCGATTGAAAGGCTCAAGCATCTTTACGATGTTGATTTCACGATCGTCAGCCAGACAAACCCACATGTTGTGCCATTCCTGAATCGCAAAAGCGCGGAAGAGAAACTGTCGCTACTGAAAATCCCGCTGCATGTGCTCAAGGCCGAAATGCGGTTTCACGGAATGGGCGCGTTTGATTACTTGCGTAAGCGTGTGAGACCGGAAGTAATGCGGCAGATTTCAGGTCATCTCTATACCATTATGGCGCAGCGCTATTCGGGTGATGTGACGATTGCGCCGCATTATACCTGGCGCCACTACACGCAGATGATGTCTAACCCGTCGCCAGAGTTCTTCCGCCAGATGATTCTTGAAGGTGAGCGGGCCACCTGGCCCAAGATTGCAATGATCCGTTCACAGGCCAAGATTGCCAAGACGCTGGAACGTTGCATCGCGCGTACCAAAGACAGTATGGGGTCGCATAAAGGGGATCTTCGACTGGTATCAGCCTCTGATCAGGTGAAATAGCGCCCGCTCGGGAGTAACGTTCGGTCCGTGATCCTTCACCGGTTTAGGTGTCTTGATGGGTGACAGTGCCAAGAGTGGGGCGCTATCATAGCGCGACCTGAAACAGCGTCGTCAGCCAACTGGAATTTCATGTACTACGAGTTTTTTGGCTTTCGGGAACCTCCGTTCTCGATCGCACCCGATCCCCGCTATTTATACCTTAGCGAGCGCCACAAAGAAGCGTTGGCGCACCTGATGTATGGCGTTCAGGGCCAGGGTGGCTTTATCGTGATTACCGGTGAGGTAGGCACTGGCAAGACGACGGTGTGCCGCTGCTTTATTGAAAATGTGCCCGACAATGTCGATATTGCGCTGGTGCTGAACCCGCGTTTGTCCGCTCGCGAGTTGCTGTCCAGCATATGCGATGAACTCGGTATAGCACACCCCAGTGGCAGCAGCATTAAAAAGCTGATTGACCTGATCAACCATCACCTGCTGGAGTCACACGCGGCGGGTCGTCATAAAGTGCTTATTATCGATGAAGCACAGAACCTGTCTGCGGACGTGTTGGAGCAGCTCAGGCTCCTGACCAATCTGGAAACGGCCGAGAAAAAGCTGCTTCAGATTGTACTGCTGGGTCAGCCGGAACTGCAGGACATCCTGGATACTCAAGAGTTGCGTCAGCTTTCCCAGCGCATAACAGCGCGCTACCATCTCGACGCCATAGCCCGTGATGAGCTGCCGGCTTACCTGCGCTATCGCCTGAGTGTCGCAGGACAGAAAAGCGAATTCTTCACGTCCAAAGCATTGAACCAGCTCTATCGCGTGAGCCGTGGCATCCCCCGGGTAATCAATCTTGTCTGCGACAGGGCGTTGCTGGGGGCCTATTCGGAAGGCTCCCATGAAGTCGGTAAAGCTCATATTGTTGGCGCTGCCCGGGAAGTGCTTGGCAAGCGGCGGCTTTCACTGCGAAGCGCGCCACCATCGCAGAATCTGCGCATAGCGTCGGCGGTTGCAGCGGTCGCAGCAGCGGTGGTCATGCTATGGGTAGCTGTTGAGCAATTCCGCGGGGAAGTTGAGGGCAGCGCGCCAGTCGCCGTAGCGCAAACTGAAGCACGGAAAGCGGCACCTCCAACTGAGAAAACAGAAAGTCAGTCGAAGGAAACGAGTACCTCGCCGACATCCAAGGCGATTGAAGTCGTGCTGCCGGCCAAGACTGAGCCCAAGGTCACCACAAAGCCTGAGGCAGATCAGTCGGCCACGACATTATTTGCTCTTGAGCCAACGTTCGAGCAGACAAGCCAGGAACTTGGTAATCGGCTTTCGGATGAGGGCAAGAACCAAACGGCCGCCTATCGTCAGCTTTTTGAACGCTGGAGCTTCGACTATGTCTCGACTGAATGGCCCTACGCCTGTGAGTTTGCCGAAACAGTGGGGCTACGTTGTCTTCACCGCCAGGGAAACTGGCGCAGTCTCCGGCAAATCAATCGCCCGGCCATTCTTAGCTTGTATGACACCGGCGGTAATCCAAGGTTCGCAACCCTGATAGGGCTTGAAGGTAACACCGCAACATTAGTGCTGGACGGTGAACAGCTCGACTTTCCGGTTGATGTCATCGACCAGTTCTGGCTCGGCGATTATTCACTGGTATGGCGAGTACCACCCTATGAATCCGGTTTGGTACCCGCCAACGAGGCCGTGAGCGAGGGCGCATGGCTCAGTGCAAAAATGATGCAATTGATCTCAACGCATGAGGCATCCGTGAGCGAGCAGGACAAGCTGATCGCGGCACCGCTGAAAGAACAGATCCGTTGGTACCAATCGACGATGGGCCTGATTCCCGACGGTATCGCTGGAGCCAAAACACTGATTCAGATGAATTCTGATCTTTATCCATCGATACCGACGCTGTCCCCGGTTCAACGACAGACAGCAGGGGTCCGGTAGTCCATGTCCTATATCCTTGACGCACTCCGCAAGTCCGAATCTGAGCGCCAGCAAGGCCGTGTGCCTGACTTGAATCAATCGGTCCAGATGGTTCACAAACCAAGGCGCAAAGGCATTCCTGTTGCCTGGTGGCTTGCAGTGGCACTGTTTTTTAATGGCGCAATCGTCGCATTGGTGTTTTGGCCAGGAGCGGGGTTACAGTCTGATTCAGCTGAAGGTGAAGTTCAGCCCGCTGCGCAAACAAGCACTCCGAATGCACAACCGGATGGGGCTTCAGTGGCGCAAAACAGCCCCCCTGATGCGCCTGCCAGTGAGCAGGAACCAACATCAGCCAAACGGACCGCTGGCAGCCAGGACTTCAAACCGATTCCAACTGTTCCGGTGGACTCTGCGCAAAAAGATAATAGCGAAGCGGCTAACCCACCCATGAAGGAAGCCGTCGTGCTGGCGGAACAGCCAACGCTGATAGTGCCAACGCGCAGCAGCGCGTCAAATGATTCAGCGTTGCCCGATACTGCGTACCAGCAAGACCGCGAGTATGACGGCGTGCCTCATCTGATCGAAATGCCGCTGTCATTCCAGCGACAGATACCGAGCCTCCGTTTCAACAGTCATATCTATGCCTCGGATCCCGCAGCCCGGCGTGTGATTATCAACGACAAGTATTTGCGCGCCGGCGACAGCTTTTCTGGCATTCGCGTGGTTGCGATTACTTCTGACGGCGTGATTCTCAGCCGGATTGGCACCGAGTTCCGGGTCGGCGTTGTGCGGGATTGGGTTACGCCCCGCTGATGCCGATTCCTGACGATGTCAAACAGTCCATACAGCAGGGGTATCGCGACTTTTTAGGCGCAAAGGGTATCAATGCCCGTTATGGCCAACGGCTGATGATCGCGGAAATTGCGCGCTACCTTGGCGGCATCACATCCGATGATGGCGAGCGGACGTCTCCCGCATCTGCATGCGTGGTGGAAGCGGGCACGGGTACCGGCAAAACGCTGGCGTATCTCATGTCAGCCATTCCCATGGCAAAAGCCATGGATAAAAAGTTGGTTATCTCAACCGCCACTGTCGCGCTGCAAGACCAGATCGTTCAGAAAGACCTACCGGAGCTGCGCGAACATACCAATCTCAAGTTCAACTGGACCCTGGCAAAGGGGCGCGGTCGTTACCTGTGCCTGTCCCGACTCGAGGGGCGCCTGCATGAGGAAGGTGTACAGGACAGCGATACCATGCCTCTTTTTCTGCTGGAGGGACGACAGGACGAAGAGCCGGGAACCCGAGAGTTCTTCGAAGAAATGCTCGCCCAGTATGCGAATCGGAAGTGGGACGGGGACCGCGACCACTGGCCCCAGCAGATACCGGACGACACCTGGCGCCAGGTGACCACAGATCATCGTCAATGTACTAACCGCCATTGCAGCTATTTCGACAGCTGCGCGTTTTTTGAAGCCCGAAAAGGGTTGGACGAAGCGGAAGTGATTGTCGCTAATCACGACCTGGTGCTGGCGGATTTGGCACTGGGTGGCGGGGCTATATTGCCGCGGCCGGAAGAGGCCATCTTCATTTTTGATGAAGCCCATCACCTGCCTGCAAAGGCACTGAACCACTTTGCGGCCTCCGTCTCCATCAATGGCACGCGTAACTGGCTCAAGCAGCTTGCGCAGGTCATCGTTAAAATGAAGCCCTACCTGACGCCGGTGTCCACCGCATCCAAGACCCTGGACAGAATCAGCGAAGCCTCGCGTGCTTACGAACTGGTGCTGGCGCAGGTATACGAAGAGGCGGAAAGCAACATCACCTGGACCTTTGAGGATGATCGCCAGTCGGCGCAATGGCGTTTTCCTGATGGTGAGCTATCCGAGCGACTGGCGGAGCTTACGGTCGAGGCCGGTGCCGCCAGTGCCAATCTATCCCGGCATCTCGGGGTTCTGGTAGACGAACTCCAGAAGGCATTTGATGAGAGAAAGGATCATGACATTGATCGCCAGACCGCCGAGTCATGGTTTCCAGTAGCCGGTACACTCCACAGTCGCGCCGAAGACCAGTTGCGGCTTTGGACAGCGTGGCGGGAGGTACGGGAAGAGAGGCGTCCGCCGCCTGCGCGTTGGGCCATTCGCCAGCGCTTCGATCACGCTGAGGATATTACCTTTTTCAGTAGCCCGGTTTTGGCGGACAGCTTGTTGCACAGTCGCCTCTGGTCACGGGCGTTTGGCGTCATCCTGACCAGTGCCACGTTGACCGCATTGGGTAGCTTTGACCGATTGAAAAGCCGGGCCGGTCTGCCTGCATCAAGCCACTTTATGGTGGTGCCCAGTGCTTTTCGCTACGGCGATATGGCAACCGTTGAAGTGCCACCGATGCCAGCCCTGCCCACTGAAGCTGAGTCTTTTACCGATGCTTTGGTTGAGCGTCTGCCGAAACTCTGGAGCGATGGTCAGGCCATGTTGGTGCTCTTTACCGCCCGGCGTCAGATGAATGCTGTTCGTGACCGTCTGGCACCTGAGTGGCCTGATGTCATCATCACCCAGGATGACATGGCCAAGGGCGAAGTCTTGCGCAAACACAAAGAGAGAGTTGATGCCGGGCTGCCAAGCATTCTGTTTGGTGTTGCCAGTTTTGCAGAAGGTATCGACTTGCCTGGCAAGTATCTCCAGCATGTCGTTATTACCCGACTGCCGTTTTCGGTACCGGATGATCCCATTGATGCCAGTCTTGCCGAATGGGTAACCGCCCGCGGCGGCAATCCCTTTATGGAAATCACTGTCCCAGATGCATCGATTAAACTGGTGCAGGCCGTAGGGCGGCTATTGCGAACTGAATCCGACAAGGGGCGCGTCACAATTCTCGATCGCCGAATCGTCACACGTCGGTATGGAAGCCTGCTATTGGATGCCTTGCCGCCATTCCGTCGCCTTGTCTCCAACTGAACAGACTTATTTGTATTCGCAGCTTGGGCTGCGAGGGGATAAACCGTAGACCTTTCTTCTGCATTATCTGCTGAATTACGTGGCGATAAAGCAAAAAAAAAGGCGTTAATCCAAAATGGATAACGCCTTTCTGAAGCAGGGCTCTGACTTGGTAACCCTGGGGTTTTGCAACACGGAACTTTAGAATCCAAAGGCCTGAAGTTTCAGATTCTGAAATGAGGTTTCCCTCACCGTTGAACACAGTTTAGTGGGAGTAGGGGCGTATCCGGATCGTCCAAAGGGCGTAGTGGGATAAAAAAAACCACAAATAAGTGTGATATAGGTCACATTTTGTGTCGCGGTTAGAGAATTCCCAGTTGGCGCGCGCGGGCTAGTGCTTCGGTTCGGCTCTTCACCTGTAACTTCCCGTACAGGTTGCGGATATGGGCTTTCACCGTTGTACCCGCGACATCCATCCGCTCCGCTATTTCTTTATTGGCCAACCCTTCGTTAATTAACGAAAGCACTTCGCCTTCGCGCGTACTGAGTGGCTCGATGAGCGAATCTCCGCCCGCGGATGCCTTGCCGGATGTTGGGTTGGCAGCAGTCGCCTGATCCCTCAGCAATGATTTGAGACGATCAAGATAAGCAGGTTGGATGCTGGCGTCGTCAATGGCGAGGATCAGCGGGTGGATGACGCTATTTTCTTCGACGAACAGGCGGATGAAACCTTCTTTAGACGCCCGCTTGAGTGCTTCGGTCAGTACGTTAATCGCTTCGGTACGCTTGCCGTTTTTCAGCTGAGCTTCAGCGAATACGACCATGACCTCGATCAGGTGTTTGTGGTGTTGCCCCAGCTCGGTAGAGAACCGCAACGGTGTCAGCAGTTCAATCGCTGCAGAGGGCTGGTCTGAAGCGTTCAGAATCCGCGCCGCGGTAATGTCGCTCTGTTCGCCATTGAGTGGATTGCGAAAAGCGACATCGCCACGAGTTTCCAGCCAGGCAGATGCCTCCTTGAGCCTACCTTGTGCCAAATGGCAACGGGCTTTGAGCGCGGCCAGATTCGGGGGCTCGAAAACAATGTGCTCCCCCCGCCGCTCCAGCACTGAAATGGCATCATCAAGCGCGCTGATGGCCAGATCATAGTTGCCTCGGGTAAACGCAAGGTGTGCCCGGGCATACTGAATGATCAGATGCTGGCCGGGCTCTGTACCTTTCTCGAGATGATCGAGCAATGGCGCCAGATAGGTATCAGCCAGAGCCAGTTCGTCGCGCTCCCGGTATATTTCAATCAGCGCACAGTTCTGCCAGCAGGAAATGAGTTTTGGCTGTTTGGGATCAGTGTAGTGGCGATCAATCCATTCCCTGACAGAGACACAGCTATCGAGGGCCAGATTCATGTGGCCGCGATTGAACTGAATCCATGCCAGCAACCCGCCACTGGACAGAACGGTCGATGGCTTACGTTCAATCTGGCCATTGGAAACGGCCGACTGAAGTGCTTCTTCTGCTGCAGCCAGATCGCCCCCGGCAAAATAATCGATACCCAAGCCGTAATAGGTAACGGACTTGAGCGGTATCTGGGTATGGTCAATGTCCCTGAGAACCTGTTGCGTCAGGTCCGCAGCGCTTTTCAGGTCGCTTCGGGTACGCGCCAGATACGAACGGATAAGCGCGATCTCGCTATGCAGTGCAAGCGCACCGCCGGCATCCGGATGAGAGTCAGCAACGCGCTTATCAAGCAGGTCTTCCAGTCTGCCAAGCTGAGGCTCGATAACGTCCAGCCGGTTGGCAAAAAAATGGCCCCAGATTCTCAGCATCGATAATCGGGTGTTGTCTTCTACGGTTCCGGGCGGCAGGCGATTAAGCCAATCCAGTACCGGCAAGTGAAAGCCACCATGGATCAGGTTGTTACCATGCTGTTCAAGCACTTGCGCAAGCCAGTTCCAGTCCGCCAGTTGCACCAGTTGCGCAATGGCTTCCTGAATGTGGTCGTGCTCCAGTAACCAGTGAATCGCCCGGGCCTGAAGCGGCTCGATCCGCTCAGGCGCCGTTTGCTGCAAGCGTTGGAACAGGGCCTCCCGGAACAGATCGTGATAACGGAACCATTCATCGCGGTTATCCAGAGGGATCAGAAACAGGTTTCGCTGACTGAGCGATTCGAGCATCTCCTGGCTGTCTGACTGTTCGCGCACACTGTCACATAAAGACGCCGTCAGTCTCAGGCAGCAAGACGTATCCAGCAAAAAGCGGGCAACGCTATCCGATTGCTGATCGAGAATTTCGCTGAGGATGTAATCGCTGATCTGGCGGTTCGATTCGGGTACCGGTTGAGCTGATGGCAAATCGCCTTTAGCCGGGTTGTTTCTGGCGGAGAGGGCGCTGAGCTGCATGGCTGCGACCCAGCCTTCTGTTTTTTGCCAGATATGTCGCGATTGCTCTTTGGAGAGTGGAATCGACATGCAGTCTTCGAAGAATCGCCGGCATTCCTCTTCTGAGAACGCAAGTAACTGCGGGTGAATGTCATCAACCCAATCACGCACACGCCAGCGTGAGACCGGTAGCTGCGGCTCTGTGCGGGATACCAGCAGCAGGTGAAAACCGGGGGGAAGGTAATCAATGAAGTAAGTCAGTTGACGATGTATATCCGGGGACTGGATCTGGTGATAGTCATCGATAACGAGGCTGACGCCTTCACGTGATGCTTTTATAAGGGCGTTAATCAACTCGGTAATGGCGCCTTCCAGTTCGTGAAGCGCATAACCATTAACCGCTTGTTGAGCGCTTTCCAGACCTTCTATGCCAGCGTGAACCAGTGCGCCGCTAACGTATTGCCAAAACCGCCGGGGATCGTCGTCATTGGCGTCGAGTGACAACCAGGCGACTGGGCTGGTCTGCGTTTCTGACCAGTGGTTTACAAGCGTTGTTTTGCCAAAACCGGCGGGCCCAATAACAAGGCTGAGCCGCTTGCCATGCCGCATCCTGAGGACGTCAAGCAGACGTTCTCTGCGTATCGCGCGCAAGTCAGCAGCGGGTCTCAGAAATTTGGTTGTTAACAGCATGTGGTTCAACGCGTCAGGTCAGATCGGCGGACTACAGAATCCAATTGAGCGGTCAGAAAGACCGAGGAACTGATTGTCGGCTGTTGCGCTGTGAAGTCAAGCGGTAACGGGCGCTCAGCAGGCCAGATCGATCAGCAGAGCGCCGTTTTTTGCGATCAGAAGAACGTATATTTCAATCCGATGAGAAGCAGAATAGCCGCCAACGTTGATTGAAGAACGCGACTGGGTATCCTGCGAGCGAGGCGGGTGCCCAGCTGAATGGCTGGAATTGAGCCAATCAACAAGGAGCCCAACAGGTACCAGTCGATGTTGCCCAGATGCCAGTGCCCCATACCTGCCATAAAGGTCAAAGGTACAGCATAGGCCAGGTCTGTGCCCACGATGCGAATGCCTGAAAGATTGGGATACAGCATCATCAAAATGGCAGTGCCGAATGCACCGGCACCGACGGAGGACAGTGTGACGGCGAAACCCAGGAACACGCCGGCTATAACCGTTAGCCCCTTCTGGTGACGGACCAGAAAAGTCTCTTTGTTTTCAATGTTTCGGTGACGAAGAATCCAGGGGCGAAAGATAAGGACGACCGAGGTCAGGATCAGCATAGCCCCCAAAGTAGAAACAAGAATCCCTTTGTAGTCTTCGGGGTTGGTGAAGAAGAACGATAGCAGCACCACCGCAGCTGCTGAGGCTGGAATGCAGCCCGCAAGCAACCGCAATACGATAGGCCACTCGATTGACTGTTGGCGATGATGGGCATAGACCCCGGTTGCCTTTGTCGCAGAGGCATAGACCAGATCGGTGCCGATTGCGATATGCGGAGGAAAGCCAAACATCAGAAGCAGGGGGGTCATCAGGGAACCACCACCGACACCGGTAAGACCAACCGCTAGTCCTACACCTGCACCGGCCAATATATAAAAAAGGATATCCATAAATTATGATCTACACTGATAACCGTGGATCATCACGTTCCCGGATGAAGTGAATAATAAGGAATCGCCGGGAGATGGGCTCAGCGCTTCCAAAAACTGCGGAACGTCGGAATTTTGTGGTCCGTTCGCCTCAGCGATTTCCAACTGTAGACCTTTGCATCTATTCTTAAAAAGAATTATTACTTATATTTTTATACGAAAAATAACGAGATGGAGCGAGACGGTCGATGAAATTACAGCAGCTGCGCTATATCTGGGAAGTTGCGCACCATGATTTGAATGTTTCCGCGACAGCCCAGAGCCTCTTCACATCACAGCCCGGCATTTCCAAACAGATCAGGTTGCTCGAAGACGAACTTGGCGTCGAGGTGTTCGCTCGCAGCGGCAAGCACCTGACGCGCATCACGCCAGGCGGCGAAACCATTATTCGCGAAGCTGGTGAAATTCTTCGTCGGGTTGAGGGCATCAAAAAGATCGCTCAGGAGTTCAGTAACCAGCGGAAGGGCGATCTCAGTATTGCGACAACGCATACTCAGGCCCGCTACGCGCTGCCGAAAGTGATCAGTGGTTTTATCGAGGAATACCCCGACGTTTCGCTTCATATGCATCAGGGAACACCGATGCAGATCTCTGAGATGGCGGCCAACGGTGCTGTAGATTTCGCGATTGCCACCGAGGCGCTGGAGCTTTTCAATGACCTCATCATGATGCCGTGCTATCGCTGGAATCGCAGTGTGATTGTGCCAAAGGGGCACCCGCTAACCCGCTGTCAGCCGCTGACGATAGAGGGTGTCGCGGAGTTTCCTCTGGTGACTTATGTGTTTGGCTTCACCGGTCGGTCTCGACTTGACGAAGCGTTTCAAAGTAAAGGACTGACACCAAAAGTGGTGTTCACAGCAGCAGACGCGGACGTCATAAAAACCTATGTTCGGCTGGGATTAGGCGTTGGCATTATTGCCAGCATGGCATTTGATGAGAAAACAGACAGCGATCTGGTCGCACTTGATGCCAAAGATCTCTTCGCGCCCAGCGTTACCAAAATAGGTTTTAGAAAAGGGACCTTCCTGCGGGGCTATATGTTCGAGTTCATTCAGCGCTTTGCGCCGCATCTGACACAGGAGATGGTGGAAGCTGCGACTCATCAGTCCAGTCGGGCCGATGTGGAAGCATTGTTTGAAGACATCGAAATACCGACATTTTGATGAGCGGAGAGTGGCGCTTCAATGGCCTGAATGAATGGGCAGGTCTGTTGCTGTTTCGGTGATTGCGCTCAGCAGGGTTTCAGGGCGCGGGAAGGCAAGTCAAAAAAAGCGGGACGTGGATATTGATCCGGACCCGCTTTTTTATTGCAATGATGACTACTGCTCTTTGGCAATCAGATTGCCCGCATGCAAGCCACATTCTTTGTGAGTGGCTTCTTCCCACCACCATCGGCCTTCACGTTCATGTTGGCCGGGCAGAACCGGTCTGGTGCAGGGCTGGCAGCCGATGCTGATAAAGCCTTTTTCATGCAGTGAGTTGTAAGGCGCTTCGGTCATGCGAATGTAGTCCCACACATCCTTTGACGTCCAGTTTGCCAATGGATTGAACTTGACCAGTTGTCTGCCAGGCCCGGCAAACGCTTCATCCAGCTGCACAACCGGGACCTCATTCCGCGTTCCCGGGCTCTGATCTTTGCGCTGGCCGGTAATCCACGCGTCAACGGTTGCGAGTTTCTTGCGCATCGGGTTGATCTTGCGGATACCGCAGCATTCCTTATGGCCATCCCGGTAAAAACTGAACAGGCCCTTTTCGGCCACCAGCTCTTCGACTTCGACAGCGTCCGGAAACAGCACTTCGATATTGATGCCGTAGTGTTCCCGTACTTTCTCCAAAAATTCATAGGTTTCGGGATGAAGCCGGCCGGTATCCAGTGTGAACACCTTCAGGTTATCGGTCAGTTTGTGGGCCATCTCAATCAACACCACATCTTCGGCACCGCTAAATGACACAGCTACAGAGTCGTAGCTTTTAAGCGCATGCTTGAGAATAGAGCGGGGCGATTGGCTGGTCAGACTCTCATTCAGTTCTTTTATAGTGTCCATGGTAACCATCGTGTCACGGAGTTTGCGGTGAATTTATCACCGCCCGGCGCCAATCAAAAGTAACCTCCTTTCATAAGGTTATATCAGCTGTGCAATTCGGCCGGGTTTTTCTTATGATAGATGCGCTTTTTGCAGGCCGTTTTCAGATGGCTGACAGATGTCGAGCTGCCAAACGGTCATTACAAACGAACTTGAAGGAGTGTGTTGTGGAACTTGCCTGCCTTGACCTTGAAGGGGTGCTGATACCTGAAATCTGGATCGCTTTCGCCGAGAAAACCGGCATTGAGGAACTGAAGGCAACCACCCGCGACATTCCCGATTACGATGTGCTGATGCAGCAACGCCTGCGTCTGCTTGATGAGCATGGTTTTGGCCTGCCGGAAATTCAGGAAGTGATCAGCACGCTTGATCCTCTGGAAGGCGCCCGGGAGTTTCTCGATTGGCTGCGCGAACGCTTTCAAGTGGTGATTCTGTCCGATACTTTCTATGAGTTCGCGATGCCGCTGATGAAAAAGCTGGGTTATCCGGCATTGCTTTGCCACAAGCTGGAAGTGGACGAGAGCGGGCGAATTACGGACTACCTCATTCGCCAGAAAGATCCGAAACGCCAATCTGTACGGGCGTTCCAGCTATTGAACTACCGCGTAATCGCGGCTGGTGATTCCTATAACGACACCACCATGCTGAAACAGGCCGAGGCCGGTATTCTGTTCCACGCACCACAAAATGTGATCGATGAGTTTCCCCAGTTCCCGGCGGTACAAACGTTCGATGATCTGAAGAAGAAGTTTGAAGAGCTGAGCACCCGCATCTGATTGAATGACAAGATGTGATTATTGATGACACGCTGGCATCAGAGCGATTCCAGCGTGTCCATCAAGCGCTGTACTTTTGTCAGTGACTCCTGATATTCCGATTCCGGGTCGGAATCCGCCACAATGCCGCAGCCTCCCCAGCAATAAATCTCGCCGCCTGACTCAGTGATCATTGTCCGGATCGCTATATTGCTATCCAGATTACCGTTAAAGTCCCAATAGAACAGACTGCCGCAGTAAGCGCTGCGCCCGGTGGGCTCAAGCGCATCAATGATCTCCATTGCGCGACGTTTCGGAGCGCCGGTTATAGAACCGCCTGGAAACGCCGAAAGCAATGCATCAAATGCAGAACAACCCGGAGCCAGAGTACCGGTGACAGTGCTGACCAACTGGTGAACGTTTTCGTAGCTTTCCACATCAAACAGCAGGGGGACTTTCACGGAAAAGGGCTCGCAGAAGCGAGACATGTCGTTGCGAATCAAGTCCACAATCATCAGGTTTTCGGCACGGTCCTTCGGGTCATTCAGCAAGTCTTCCCTGTAAGCACGATCCTTCTCCGCGGTATTGCCTCTCGGCCGGGTGCCCTTTATCGGTTTACTTTCGACGGCGCGATCATGGATGCGGAGCAAGCGCTCGGGCGATATGCTGAGCACCTGGTAGTCGCCGGCATTGATGTAGCCAGCGTGCGGAACTGGTACTGCGTTTAAAAGTGCCAGAAAGGCGTCAAAGGGGTTGCCTCTATATTGCCCTTTAAACTGCTGTGCAAGGTTAACCTGATAGCAGTCACCTGCGGCGATCAGTTCCAGTATGGCGTCAACGCCAGCCCTATAGGCATCCGGGCGCTGGAGTGGTTCGAAATCCCGCACCATCTTGAATGCTGATGTATCGCCAACTGTTGGGCTTTCCGGTGGAGGAGCACCGTTGATCAGGGCTTTCAGTGAATTCCTCGTGAGCAGGCTGCACTCGGTATCAATATGTATGGCCGCTCGTTGAGAGTCAGCCGAAATATGCAGTGACCAATCAAACTGCCCGACCCAGCCTGCGCCACCGTATTCTTGCTTATCCAAATGTTGACTGAACCCCGGGACAGTTCGGGCTCCCGCTGAATAGTTCAGAATGCCCGCCATACCCGACAGGAAATCCCCGCCTGAGTTTTTCTGCCCATCTTGCGAAAGCGCTTGTCTACCTGCGTGCGCCCTTTTTATCTCTGACATTGCGGTTGCCCACTGATCGGAAGAGCCTTCCAGGAGCCAGTGTTCTGAAGGCCAGGCGCTGACAAAGTAGCCACCGTCGGCCTTGCTCATCAGTATGAAACCGGGCTGCAGGGACAAATAGTCAAGCCAAAGTGCCAGACATTCGGCAGAAACGGGAATTTCTTTGAGGGATGATTGCACGCGGGTCCTGTTTCAGATGAGCTCGGCGCTGAATAATGATGGCAGGCACCCATAATAACGCAATTTTACCGTTGATTGAGCATCACGCTCGACACGGCAATACCAAAAAGACGTTAAATTTCCAGGAGAAAAAAATGCGAGTAATTCATTTCGATTGGGCTTCAAAGCTAGTGGTTGCAGTCATGCTGGTGTGCCTGTCTACGCTTGGGGTGGCGCAGGAAAACGCAGCAAAAGGACCATCGGAGAAGGAAATGAAACAATTCGCCCAGCAACAGTTTGAAGCAATGTATAAGCGCGCCATGGAGAGCGCCTCTGAGCAGCTTGAAGCAGGCGAGGCAATCAAACCATTTGCCGTTGTTGCGGACAGGGGCAACAAAGTACGCCTTATTCGCATTGGTGAAATCGAGCAGATGAAAGCCTATGTTGCGCTGGAAGTGATGCGACGTAGCCTTAAGGCCATGGTCAAAAAAGGTAATATTGGCGCTACTTGTCTGGTCTATATCGCAGACAATCCAAATCCACAGGCAGAAGCGAAGCAGGTGATTGTTGCAGAAATGGAGCATATTTTCGGGTTTACACTGGCAGAACTGACGCCATTTGCAGTCGAAGGTGGTAAAGCAGTGTTTGGTAAACCTGTTGTTGTAAAGTCGGAGCCGGTGATATTTAAAGTCAATGAAGAGGCTGCAGAATAACCGGTTGAGATTGTCAGACAATGTGATTATTTGGACTGTGAAGGGGGTCACGGAACGTTTCAGGCTCAGGCACTAATCTTCAATTGTGCGGAAACAAAACAAAACAATCCGCATTGGAACAACAACAAATTCCGTTATGGAGAACAATATGAAAGGCCTGAAGAAAATTGCACTTGCTACAGCTATCGCAGCCGCTCCGTTCGCCGCTCAGGCAGAACTGAAAGCCCTTGACGACGGTGCCATGGGCAACGTTACTGGTCAGGCTGGTGTGACCATCGAGCTGGAAACCAAAGTTGACATCGGCGAGTTCCGCTATGTTGACGAAGGTACCTTCGCGATGACTGGCGTCTCCATCGGTGGCGGCGATATCGTTGACGACGGTAACGGCAACCTGACTACCAGTGGCAACCTGGATGACCTGAAAATCGACATCGACGTAGAAGCAGACGGCGATGCCGTTATTCACGTTGGTAACGTAAACGGACAGGTGCCAATCGACTTCGCAGTTGCTATCAACGAAGTTAGCCTGCGTGGCGACACTGACAGCACGCTGTTGGCATCTAACATCGGTATCGTAGGTAACCTGGCGCAGCTCGACATCCGTGTTGACACTGCTACTGATACCCTGATCACTGACGTTGCGTTCAACATCACCAACATGGATATGGACATCGACTTCCTGGGTGTGAACGTTCGTGGCATGCAGGTTATGGGTGGTCAGTTCTTCGAGCAGGTTGCTGCTAGTGGTCAGCCAACAGATGCTGCTGGCCTGTTCGCAGCTGCACAGATCACCGTCAGCAAAGCGACTGGTGTTGGCTCTACTTCAGGCGAAGGCCTGGCAATCGGTATCTCTGACTTCACTACAGACATCAACGTAGCTGCAGTTGAGATCGGTGGCGCTTCAATCGGTACTATCCAGCTGGATAACCTGACTATCAGCAACACCAACATGGTTGTTTACGGTCACTAAGACGTAGCACTTTGTTAAGAACGCCCCGCTTGCGGGGCGTTTTTTTATGCCTGTAAAAAAGTGGTTTTGTCCCGCTGGGTATGAACCATGCATCGTCAGGTGCCCAATGTTGGGCTGGTTCTGGTCTCGATGCTTCGGCTACAAAAAGATGGCGGAGTAAGGATTTGGTTGCTGTTATGAGTGCGCACATAAAAAAACCGATGCATTTGAAGTGCATCGGTATCGGTTTGCGCGGAGTTTTGTGCGCTCTCCAGCTTGGCTGCTTCAGGCCATTACTGGTCAGGCACGGCTATCGAAAGATCAAATCCGCCGCCTGGACGCGGCGTCAGCTGAACCGGCCCTTCGTTGATGCCTTGTGGAATATTGATTGGCTGAATCCCTGGCAGGTTCCCGATTGAAAAGTTGACGTTTTGACCGTCGAATCCGATGCCCAGTTGATCATTCAGGAATGTCTGGGTGAAGGGTTGATCGGGGATTACCATTTGCTGGCCGTAGATCAGCGGAGGGAGTGTGGGGTAGAGGTCTGCCACTTGCGGTGCCAGTGCGGCTTCCGCACCTGTCAACTGCAATGAGCGGCGAATGAACTCTTCCTCTGCATCCTGAAGCGCTTCTTCATTATTCTCGTACTCGGATTTTCTGAAGATATTCGCGTAGGCTTCCTCTTCTGACTCCTGGACCGCCGGCTCGCCCGGTGAGATGGTCAACGATCGAATAACCCGTTGACGCTCCTCTTCAGATTTTTGCTGTGCGCGAGGCACAATGATGATGGCGGAGTCCTTGATATAGGTGTCGACCATTTCATCGGATGTCAGCGATTCCACACCGGCATTGGCAGACGCGGCAATTGTGCTCGCCACAGCCATAACGAGTATGCGTTTATTAAACATTTGAGCAGCCTCTCGGAGAGATTCGGAACGTCCTTTGTTAAAGTATTTGAATATTGCTCATCGTTTTCAAGGTGTTTTTGGTGAAAATGTGATCAGATCAGTGGCATGAACGGATTATTTTAGTATGGCAGGTATTTTCAGACGGCGGTGGCGACGCTGGGTTAACCGGCGAATCCCCAGATCCGACAGCCAAACCTTTTCGCAGCGCAATGTTTTTATCCTGCCGACAGGCGCCGGTGCCGTGTTCTGTTTTTTGTTGCTGGTTATGCTGCTGACGGGGATCAACTATCAGAATAGCCTGATTTATCTCCTTACCTTTCTGCTTGGCGCCATTTTTGTAGCCGCAATGCACCAGACTCACCGCAATCTGGTAGGCCTTCGCCTGACGCTCATCAACACCGGTGAAGGCTTTCCTGGCACAGATATCGAGTTCCGTTTGAGAGCGACCAGTGATCATAGTGATGCTGTTGCAATCCACATCACACCCGAGGACGGCGATGTTGAATCATTCACTGTCCAAAAAGGCGAACTTGTCGAAGTCTGTTTGAGCGCCCAGGGCACATCCCGGGGGCCGGTTTCGGCGGGAGACCTGCGGGTTGAAACCCGTTTTCCGTTTGGTTTGCTCACCGCCTGGTCATGGATGAGGCCGGTCCGGGAAGGTTTATGTTATCCCCGGGCGATTGCGCCGCCTGACATACCAGGAGGAGGTGAAGAGGGCGAACAATCTTCGGGCACTGCTGCTTCTTCGGATCTTTCCAATATGAACATTCGTCCCTGGCGCCAGGGGGATCTCACCCAAAGGGTGCTTTGGAAGCGCTTTGCGCGAACCGGTGAAATGGTGATTGCGGACTGGGAAGGTGATGCAGCTGATCCGGAATGGTTGGATTTCGACAGTTTTCCGGGCGTCGACAAGGAACTGCGGCTGAGCTACCTCGCGGCATTGGTTGAACAGCGGGATCAGCTTGGCGCACCTTACGGATTGCGCTTACCGGGGAGTCGCATTGAACCTGATGCGAGCAGGCTTCACCGGGCGCATTGCCTGCGAGCGCTTGGTCGGCATGGTTTTGGCAGCCCGGCGGCTGAAAGCGTCCTGCCTGGAGACTTGCTTGGCCAATCGGGCAGATTCGATAGAGCAGCGGATTCGATGAGCCACCAACATGACTAAGCGGCATGGTATTTCGCCGGTATTGCCTACATCGGCTTTGTTGTGGCTACTGATCGCGTTTGGGCTGCTTTTGCTCCCTCAGCTCGATCGTTTGCCTATTTGGCTCTCCGTTAGTTGCGTGGCGTTGGCAGGTTGGCGCTGGCTCGTTCAGCTCGGCATCATTCGTTTGCCTGGCAGAATACTTCGGATCGCCATCATGGTGGCCTTGATCGCGTTCTATGTGCTAGGCGCTCGCGGTCAGTTTTCTGTTGAGACAGCGTCTTCGTTCTTTGTGCTTGCGGTGGGTATGAAGTGGCTGGAAACCCGCACAACGCGGGATGTGTACGTGCTGTTTTTCATACTGTGTTACCTCGCAGCTGTTAATTTTCTGTTTCAACAGGGAATTCTGTGGGCACTGATCAATTTCATTGGAATCTCTCTTTTGTTGATCAGCCTGCAGGTTCTGAATGCGCCTGATATCCCGAACAGTGTGGCAACCAGTTGGCGCCGATTGGGTGGGCTGCTTTTAAAAACGCTGCCTGTGGTGGTGTTGCTGTTTATATTCTTCCCGCGGTTATCGCCCTTATGGAGTGTTCCCCTGGTTTCCGGGCAGGCGCGCACTGGCATCTCGGATTCGATGGAGCCGGGATCAATATCGGACCTGGCTCAAAGTAGCGAAAGGGCGTTCCGAGTGACCTTTGGCGGGATGTTGCCCGAGTATCGTGACCGTTATTGGCGAGGTCTCATCCTTGATCGCTTCGAAAATGAACGTTGGGAGCAGGCAGACAAGGCCATGGCGGGACGCCCCGGCCGAATCAGTTCGGATGGGGGCATCGGTGACCTTCGTGAAGATGAGTATGATGTGTTGCTGGAGCCGACCTATCAGCGCTGGGCGTTCGCACTCGACAATTCATCACCGGTTTCGGCGAATGTGACGGGCGAGCCAGATGGCACCTTTGTATTTGACCGTCCTGCCGATACCAGCATCCGCTACCGCATGGAACGGGAGGAAAACCCGAGTCAGCGAAGTAACGAACAAACGCTTTCGCAGGCTGACCAGTACCGCTACCTTCAACTACCGCGTGAGGGCAATCCCCGTGCGCGTGATTACGCCCGCAAGTTGTTGACGGAATACCAAGAGCCGCTTGATTACGCGCAGGCGTTGATGGCCCGGTTCCGAAGCCAACCCTATTTTTATACCTTGCGCCCCCCCGCAATGCCTGAGGATTCGGTGGACGCCTTGTTGTTCGATGTCAAAAGGGGGTTCTGCGCACATTACGCCAGTGCGACCGCTTTTATGTTGCGGGCGGCGGGAATTCCGTCCCGTATTGTGATTGGCTATCAGGGCGGGTCGCCCGGGAACAACGATGAATACCTGATCATTCGCCAATACGATGCTCATGCCTGGGTGGAGCTTTGGTCACCAGATCGTGGATGGGTTCGCCTCGACCCGACTGCGGCAATTGCGCCTCAGCGAATAGAATCCGGATTACGCGACGCGGTGGCAGAAGAAGGGTCGTTCCTGGAAAATGAATGGATATCGCCGTCGCGCTACGGTGACGTGGCTTTGGTGAGATGGCTTACCCTGCAGGCCGATAGCATTAATTATGAATGGCAGCGCTGGGTTGTTGGCTATCAGGGCCAGACACAGATGAATCTGATGTCTCGGTTACCGGGCAATTTCTCGCTGCGGGACCTTGGATACCTGTCGGCGGGGCTGTTTGGTGGTTCATTGCTTGTGGCAGGGCTTTGGACTAGCTGGCGCCAGCGCAGGCGTGTGCCAAATGACCCGCTTGAGCGTCTGATGGTGCGCTGGCGCCGCTTACTCGAAGCCAGGGGGGGCGATGTCACGTCATCAGACACACCCATTACACTGGCACGCAAGGCAGCTGATCAGATGCCCGCGCAGGGGAGTCGACATGCTGTTTTTGCCCGCGCGGTGAACAACCACTATTATGGGTCGGCTCCGCTTTCCCGGAGAGACTGGCTTCGCTTAAAGCGACTGTTATCGAGTCTGACACGTTAAGAGTCTTGCGAATGAGGCTCCTTCCAGCACACAAGGACATTGAGTGATTCAACGTAGCGCTGACTTGCCCTGGTTACAGGCAAGCTTTGAGAGTCTGATCGACCGCTTCTCGCAAGGCCGGCTGCCGCACGCGCTGCTTCTGGAGGGGCGCTCCGGTATCGGGGAGCATGAATTTGCCGATTTGCTTGCCCAGCGCCTGGTGTGCAGTGAGGCGGGCGGGCGCTTTGACCCGTGCGGTCATTGCAAACAGTGCGAGCTTGTTGGTGCGGGGTTTCATCCGGATATCCGTACCTATCGACCTGAAGACTCACGCTATATCAAGGTGGATCAGGTTCGGTCGCTGGGTGAATTTGCCGTTGCATCGCCGCAGGTTGCCAAACGCAAGGTGATTATCGTCGACAGCGCTGACCAGTTGAACATCAACGCGGCGAACGCGCTGCTGAAAACGCTGGAAGAGCCAAACGCGGATGTTACGCTGGTTATGCTGCTAGAGGCTGGCAAGCCGCTGCTGCCAACGCTGCGGTCCCGGTGTCAGTCACTCAACCTGCCGACGCCGGAACTTGAGGTGGCCACCGAATGGCTTCTCCAGGCGCTTGAAAGACAGCGTGATGAAAGCGACGGTGACGCTGCAAAAAAACCGGACAACATAAATGCTGACGGCAAGGGCGCTACTAAAAAGAGTGCTGATAAGCGGACTGCGGAAGACAAGAACGCAAAGGGTGAGTCACCGATTGATATCCATGTGGTGTCAAAAGCCCTCCAACTTGCTGGCGGTGCGCCAATGGCGGCGAAATCCTATATACAGAGCGATTTTGTTTCAGCGACCGACGCCTGCCTGGATGCCTTTCGCCAATTCCTCAAATCCAAAGTCGCCCTTGAGGTGGCGTCCAGGGCATTTCTTGCAATTGGCCTTGAATCCAGTCTTGGCGTGATGGAACGCTGGGCCTGCGACATGGCACGGTTATCCGCCGGTGCACCTGCAAACAATGAAAATGCTGCTGATGTACTGGGTTTTTTGGCAACGAATAACCATCCGCTTGCGGCGCACGGGGTGGTCGAGAAAATCCGGGAGGCTCGAAGTGGCCTTACCTACAACGTTAATCCGGAGCTTGAGGTTGAGCGTTTACTTTTGGCGTGGCTTGATCTGATGCCAAAGCGCCGTCGGGGAAAGGCCGCATAGCGCAATCGATGGGTTACTGTTCTTTGATGACGACTGGGCTGCTATTATTGAGTTAAAGCGTTGGACTGATGCGGCTGATAGTCGTCTCCGGTCCGGGTGCGGCAGCGTTTTGAGAATGTCGGCCGTACGATCCATTATCAGGTTCAAACATAATAATTTAAGGGTGGTCATATGGGACCGGGTTTCGGCGCACGTAGTGGTATTCTGACGCTGACGATTAAAGATAAAGCTGTTCTTTACGCGGCCTACATGCCTTTTATTAAAGAAGGCGGGCTGTTCATTCCCACCCAGAAACAATACCAACTCGGTGATGAGGTTTTTCTTCTGCTTAATCTGATGGATGAGCCCGAGAAGATTCCGGTTGCCGGCAAGGTTGTCTGGATCACGCCGAAAGGCGCTCAAGGTAATCGCGCTGCGGGTATTGGCGTGCAGTTCAATGGTGAGGATGGCAGTGCTCGCAACAAGATTGAGGCCTACCTGGCAGGGGCGCTGAGCTCCGACCGTCCGACTCACACCATGTGATTTGAGCCTGTTTTGATTGCAGGCTTTGCAACTGATTTGGAATGCATCATGAATAAGCCAATGTCTGATTGCGCCGGTACAGCGGTAACGGTTCCTGTGGCGCTTGACGGCCCGGCGCCATTGGAGAAGAGCTGGCCACTGCAGCACATGACCCTTGCAGGATTGAGCTGGGGTGACACAGCTAAGCCGCCTTCGGGTTCGCCGGTGATCGGGCTTCATGGTTGGCTTGATAACGCGGCTACTTTTTCAAAGATTGCTCCGACGCTCGCCAGAGCGCAGCCTTTTCATGGGATCGACTTCGCCGGTCACGGTCACTCCGATCATCGCCCGCCCGGGCAGCAATACGAACTTGTAAACTACGTCGCCGATACCGCTGAGTTGATCGACCGTCATTTTTCGCAAAGCGGAGAGCCGGTTACGCTCATCGGGCATTCCCTCGGTGGGATCGTAGGCGCGCTCTACGCGGCAAGCTTCCCTGAAAAAGTAAAGCGTCTGGTGATGATTGACAGTCTGGGGCCGTTGACGCTGGAACCTGAAAAATCAGCGGATCAGTTGCGTAAAGGGATCACCAAAAAAATGCGGGGTTCTGGCAAGCCCACGGTTTATCCAGGGCTTGAAGAGGCCGCTAAAATCCGCGCTGGCGGGCTCAGCCCTTTATCTTCCCAGGCCGCGCATCTGCTGGTGCCCCGTAATCTTCGTGAAACCCAAGACGGTGTGGTCTGGAGAACGGATGCAAGGTTGCGGCACCCGTCACTGAGCCGATTCGATGAGGCTCAGGTTACCGGGTTTTTGCGGGCTATTGAGGCACCCGTCTTGTTTGTTCGTGCCGCTGACGGCCTCTTAGGTGGTCGCAGCAGTTGGTTGGAGCGCACTGGGTTGATTCGCGATCTGACGGAGGTCACGGTTCCCGGTGGCCATCACTGTCATCTTGATGGTGATGTTGTACCGGTAATTAACGCGCTAAAGGAATTTCTGGCCTGATGATGCCGACCCTTGTTGCAGGGCTCAAGTATGGGCGCCAAGCTTTCCCTGGTCTGTTTTGTGCCCTGGCCGCCGCACTTTTCAGTGTTCCGGTTATGGCTGAATCGCTCCCGGTGTACTCACAGTCGTCTGTCGAAGTGACCAAGAACTTCGAGGCGCCGAACCATCGCGTGTTGTTCAGTGCCGTACGGGAAGTTCGCGGCGAGATCCGGGCCGACCGGCAGTACAAGCTGCCGGTCACAGGTGGTGGCCGATTGCTGCGCATAGAACCTGATTCCTCGCTCGATTCCGCCCAGTCGTTTTATGCAGATCAGCTGAACCAGCGCGGCGCAACCCGTTTATTTCGTTGCCAGGGGCGCGATTGCGGCCATAGCAATGCCTGGGCCAATGAAATCTTTGGCGTCTCGACCCTCTACGGACCAGACGACAGGCAGGCCTACACCGTTTATTCCTATCGGGATGATCAGGGGCGCGTTAATCTGACGCTGATTTACGCCGTAACCCGAGGCAACTTGCGAGACTATCTATGGCTCGAGGAGCTGGTACTCGACGATAGCGCTGAAATCCCCGTTCTCTCGCCCGAGGGCGGCAAGATAAAAGGTCCTGTTGTGATGCGCTGGACAGGATCACTGACTCACCGTTTCAACTGGGATACCAATACCCGTAACCGAGTCGTCAACTGGATGCAGGATCCCGATTCGCGCCTGATTATCACCAGCTACGCAGCAGCACCCGCTGATAACGGAACGGTTGCCGATTCATTTGAGCGTTCGCAAAGCGCTGGCACGTCATTGCAAGCATTGCTGGAAAAACTCGGCGTCCCGAAATCGAGGCAGTTTCTGGTTAACGCGGGGCCTTCCCGGGCCGCTGCCAAAGATCCCTCCATGCGGACCGATCACATCGAGCTGATTGTGATCAAAAACTGATAGTCGTTACGCGTCGTCCGTGATTAAAATTGGATAATCACGAGAAGGAGCGTCCATCGAAGTAAAACCGGGCATTTACCACAGAAAGTCAATCCGGATCGGCGTTAACCGTAGTTCCAGAATGCGCACGGATCGCCCCTCATTTGTTGAAACCGAATCACAGGATCGCCAGTCATGCCTGAACATCCCGAACTCGAATCCATCGAAGACGACACTCAGGTTGATCCGTCGCCAGTCGCCCCAGATGTCATGGCAGATGAAGACAAACGCCCTGTAAACCGGCCAACGGTGGCGCTGGTGCTGGGGAGTGGGGGCGCGCGTGGGTATGCGCACATTGGCGCTATCGAAGTGCTGGAAGAACGGGGATACGAGATAGTCGCGATTGCCGGCTGCTCAATGGGTGCATTGATCGGCGGTGTTTATGCTGCGGGCAAGATGAAAGATTACAAGGATTGGGTGACCGGGCTCGGGCAGTTTGACGTGCTCAAATTGCTGGATATTTCGCTTTCTACCGCAGGTGCGATACGCGGCGACAAAGTGTTTTCGGTGGTTCGGGATTTCATTGGGGACACGCTGATTGAAGACTTGCCGATTCCGTTCACGGCCGTCGCAACCGATTTGTTAGGGCATAAGGAAGTCTGGTTTCAGGAAGGCCTTTTGCATCAGGCTATTAGGGCTTCTATCGCAATTCCAAGCGTTGTGACTCCCGTTGTGATGAAGGGCCGGGTTCTGGTGGACGGTGCGCTGCTCAATCCGTTACCGATTATCCCGACGATTTCTGCTCATGCTGACTATATTTTTGCGGTGAATCTTTCCGGCGAAGACAAGAGCCAGACGCGGATACCGCGCGATGCCTATACCCATACAGTGGAAGAGGAAGAAGACGACTGGATCGAAAAGGTAAGAGATAAAGCGTCAAGCTGGTTTGATTGGGATACCTTACGCTCCTTTGGCGGACGCCGTGAGGCCGACAACCCGGCGCCGGAGCCGGATCCGGTGGATGCGGAACCGGAAGAAGTCGATGCCAAATCGAAAACACTGGAAGACGGCACCGAAACCATCTCCTGGGAAAAGCTGGGTATCGGCAAGTTCGATATCATGAACATGACAATAGAAACCATGCAGAGCGCGTTGACCCAGTACAAAATTGCCGGATATCCGCCTGACATGCTCGTCAATATCTCGAAGGAAGCCTGCAGAACGTACGACTACCACAAGGCGCCGGAACTGATCCAGCTGGGACGGGCGCGTATGGATGCTGCGCTGGATCTGTTCGAGAAAGATGGGAGCAGCTCCGGGTTGTTGGCGTTGTAGAGAGCAGGAGCGAGCATCCATCAGGGTGCCTGAGTTGAAGGCCACAAATTGATCTCAAACCGGCGTATAATCGCTGATCTTAATTTTCAGACCGAATAGGTGACGGGTGTCGTTCCAACCGATTGATGATTTAATGACCATTCGCGATTTTCTGCGTTTTGCTTCCACGCAATTTGCGCGTTCCGAAATTTATTATGGTCATGGCACCGACAATGTCTGGGACGAAGCCGTTCAGTTGGTGATGCGAAGCCTGGCGTTACCGCTTGAAAACAATGCCATATTTCTCGATGCACGGCTGACACGAGACGAGAAAGCCCTGCTTATCGATCGCATCCAGCGCCGCGTTGAAAGCCGTGAACCCGTGGCATATCTGTTGGGTGAGGCCTGGTTTATGGGGCTGCCGTTCAATGTGGACACGCGGGTATTGGTACCTCGATCGCCGATTGGCGAGCTTATCCAGTCAGGATTGCAGCCCTGGTTAGGCGACATTGAGGTCAATCGTATTCTGGATTTGTGCACTGGCAGCGGCTGCATCGGTATTGCCGCGGCGACGGTATTTGAAGAAGCGGACGTTGATCTGTCCGATATTTCTGAGGATGCACTGGAAGTCGCGCAATCCAATATCGTAATGCACGGCCTGGAGGATCGCGTCAGCGCCATTCAATCGGATCTGTTTGCCGGGCTTGAAGGGCAATATGATCTCATTCTGAGTAATCCGCCTTACGTTGATGCTGAGGATATGGCGGCCTTGCCGGATGAGTTTCGCCATGAGCCTGAGCTCGGTCTCGCTGCGGGTGGTGACGGGCTCGATATTGCGCATCGTATTTTGGAAAAAGCGGCTGACATGTTAACGCCTGATGGCTTGCTGGTCGTCGAAGTGGGCAATAGCTGGGTGGCTCTGCAGGAAGCCTATCCGGAACTGCCGTTTATCTGGCTGGATTTCGAGCAGGGCGGTGAGGGTGTGTTCCTTCTATCCCGTCAGGATTTGATCGAATGGCGTTAGCACTGAGTTAACAAATTACATTTACTTATTCACATAAGAATCTGTTTTATGTCTGGAAATAGTTTTGGAAAGATCTTTACGGTCACGACTTTTGGCGAGAGCCACGGCATTGCGCTCGGTGCCATCGTCGATGGCTGCCCGCCGGGTATGGCGTTAACAGAAGCTGATCTCCAGCGGGATCTTGATCTTCGCAAGCCGGGGACATCACGCCATACGACCCAGCGCCGGGAACCTGATCAGGTACGCATTCTCTCCGGTGTTTTCGAGGGTAAAACCACGGGCACACCTATCGGCCTGATGATCGAGAATACCGATCAGCGCTCAAAAGACTATTCCAAAATTCAGGACCAGTTCCGGCCGGCGCATGCTGACTACACCTACATGCATAAATATGGTTTTCGGGATTACCGGGGAGGTGGTCGTTCGTCAGCGCGCGAAACGGCCATGCGGGTGGCTGCAGGTGCCATTGCCAAGAAATTTCTCAGTGAACGTCTTGGGATAAAGGTGAGGGGCTACCTGTCTCAGCTTGGTCCGATCGAAATCGACAAACTCGACTGGAGCCAGGTGCATGAGAATCCCTTTTTCTGTCCCGACGCCAGCCGGGTTCAGGAGCTTGAGGACTATATGGACGCCCTTCGAAAGGAAGGCGATTCTGTAGGTGCCCGTATCAACGTTGTGGCCGATAATGTGCCTCCTGGATTGGGCGAGCCGATATTTGACCGGCTCGATGCTGACTTGGCCCATGCGCTGATGAGCATTAACGCAGTTAAAGGCATTGAGATTGGTGCCGGGTTCGGTGCCATCGCCCAGAAAGGCACCGAGCATCGCGATGAGCTGACACCGGAAGGCTTTCTGTCAAACCACGCGGGTGGTGTGCTGGGCGGCATTTCGTCAGGCCAGCCGATTCTTGCCAGTATTGCCCTGAAGCCTACATCAAGCTTGCGCCTGCCAGGGCGTAGCATTGATTCACAGGGAAATCCGGTGGAAGTGATTACGACCGGTCGTCATGATCCTTGTGTGGGCATTCGGGCTACACCTATCGCCGAAGCCATGATGGCGATTGTGCTGATGGACCACTACCTGCGACATCGTGCCCAGAACGGCGATGTGATGGTTGAGACGCCAGATATCGAAAAGGCCGGACGCAAGTAAGGGAGACAGCAAGGGTGCTGCAACACTTGTTCTTCGACTGTCATGTAAGGCGGAAATCCGCGAAAACGTGGCGTTTACGTTGGGGCAATGACGTGTTGAGCGTGTTCCCAGTGCCATATGACTGAGCGCAGCCCTGACCAAGCTCCTTTCGCTATCTACTGGCGACTTTCCAGCCTGTACTTCTGGTTTTTCGCGCTTCTCGGGGCAATGTTGCCTTATTGGTCGCTTTACCTCGAGAATCGCGGTTTCGGTTATCTTCAGATTGCCACTCTGATGGCCACTATCCAACTCACCAAAATCATATCGCCCAATCTTTGGGGGTGGCTCGGTGACCGCACCGGTCAAAGGGTCCGCTTGGTGCGTCTCGGCTCGGTCATGGGTGCGCTGTGTTTCATTGGTGTGTTTTTTGAACCCGGCTTTTACGGCCTGATGTTCGTCATGCTGGCGTTTACCTTCTTCTGGAATGCCGTTCTTCCGCTTTATGAAGTTATCACCTTGCAGGGGCTGGGAAAGCACCGCGAGCGATACGGCAAGGTCAGACTGTGGGGCTCGGTTGGGTTTATTGCCTCGGTTGCGCTGGTGGGGTTGGTGCTTGAATACGTGTCACTGCGCTGGTTGCCGGCAATACTGATGCCCCTGTTTGCAGGGATCGTGATGGCGGCGTTCTGGGTACCTTCGCAATCCGGTAGCATTAAACCTTCGCGATCCCCGGGTCAGCTCAAGGCTGTGCTTTTCCAGTCTTCTGTCATGGCGTTTTTTGCCATGAATATTTTGCTTCAGGTTTCACACGGCGCCTATTACACGTTCTTCAGTATCCACCTGACCAGTATCGGCTACGACAAACTCGAGGTCGGGTTGCTCTGGTCGCTGGGTGTGTTGGCGGAAATCGGACTGTTCCTGTTGATGCATCGGGTATTTCAGCGCTTCAGCGTTCGGATGATCGCCTTGATGGCGCTGGTACTGACATTGCTGCGCTGGTGTCTGATCGCCGAGTATTCTCAGATTGTGGCGGTGCTGATCGTCGCGCAACTGCTTCATGCCGCATCCTATGGCGCATTACACGCGGTTTCTGTTAATTATATCCACAGCTATTTCGGGCATCAGCATCACGGTCAGGGACAAGCCTTGTATAGCGGGCTGACATTTGGCGCGGGTGGTGCGGTCGGCGCCTGGCTGTCGGGATTCCTGGTCGAATGGCAAGGCACTGCCTTTGCATTTTGGGGGAGTGCGGCCGCTATTTTTATAGCGCTGATCGTGGCGGCTATCTGGCTGCGTTCGCCCCCGGAACCGCGGCCATCCTGAGAAAATTGTCACCAACATATTGCGAGCTGAAACTCATAGTCACCAAAACTACGTTAGGCTTTTTGCGCCAAACTCAGACGCTTCGGTGAGTTTCCGGTCAGTGCATGTCCTTCACAATTCTGAGCAATGCGCGAGCGGCCGGGCTCAGTTCTCGTCCTGCAAGCCCGACAGCACCCAGCATCCGTTCCAATTGATGCGGTACTTCAAGCCGGACCAGTGATTCGTCGGTCATCTTCAAAGGCAGCACGCTCCAGCCCAGTCCGACGCTTGTCATCATCTTGAGTGTTTCAAGGTAATTGGTCGGCATTTGAGGATTGAGCGTCAGGCCTTCGCTCAGAAACAGCCGGCTGACCACCCGGTAGGTGGCGGTGCCCGTGTCCGGGAGCAGCGCGCTATAGGGTGCGAGTGATGCGAGCGTGGGCTTTCGAACGTCTGCCAGTGGATGCGTTTTACCGCAGACGAACACCATAGGATCCGCCCATTGTTCGTGCACGTTAAAGTGCTGATCCATTGCGTCATTCAGTGTCACGAAGGCAAGTTCACATACCCGACGACGCATTTGCTCAAATGCGCTCTCGGAATCCATGAACTGAAGCGCCAGTTCGACCTGCGGGAATTCCCGGTTAAAGCGTCGCAACCAGGCCGGGAGGTGGTGCAGGCCGATGTGATGGCTCGCGATAACCGGTAGGCGACCTGCGATGCGATGTGTCGTTGTTTCCAGGTCCAGGCGGGCATTGTGCAGTTCATCGAGAATACGGCGAGCGTAGGGTAGCAAGCGACTACCCGCATCGGTCAGCGCCATGCCGCGCTGGCGCCGGTCAATCAGCGCCGTTCCTATCTGGTTCTCAAGCGATGCCAATCGTTTGCTAATCGCAGGTTGAGTCAGGTGAAGTGCCTCAGCTGCCTCGGAAAACGATTGGTGGTCGACGATCGCGACGAATGCTGAAAGCGATTGAGTGTCCATGTCCCCGGAAGGCTCCAAGTAACCGTAATAATTCTGAGTGGTTTTAATTTATTCCAGTTTGGAATGCAACATATAAGAAACATGAATTTGGGTTATCAGCTTGATCAGTTTATTATGACGGTCATTGTTCGATAAAAACTACCGTTGATGAGATGCGAGGGCGTGAGCCCCAGCTTTAGGAGGCCAAATGGCGGGTAAGACGTTATATGACAAGTTGTGGGACGACCATCTCGTCAAACAGCGCGATGATGGTTCGGCATTAATCTATATCGATCGTCACTTGCTTCACGAAGTGACCTCGCCTCAGGCCTTTGAAGGGCTGCGGCTCGCAGATCGCAAGCCATGGCGCCTGGACGCCAACCTGGCAACGCCTGACCACAACGTGCCGACTACTGACCGGGTGCGCGGCATCGACGGCATTGATGATCCGGTTTCCCGTATTCAGGTGGAAACCCTTGATAAAAACTGCGATGAGTTCGGCATTCTCGAATTCAAGATTCTCGACCAGCGTCAGGGGATTGTTCACGTCATCGGGCCGGAGCAGGGCGCTACGCTGCCAGGCATGACGATCGTTTGCGGCGACTCGCACACCTCAACGCACGGCGCTTTTGGCACGCTTGCGCATGGTATCGGCACATCTGAAGTCGAACATGTGCTTGCGACCCAGTGCCTGGTCCAGCAGAAGATGAAAAATATGCTGGTAAAGGTCAATGGCGCACTGCGCCCTGGCGTAACAGGTAAAGATGTGGTGCTGGCAATCATCGGAAAAATCGGCACTGCAGGCGGAACGGGCTACGCCATCGAGTTTGGTGGTGAGGCCATTCATAGCCTGTCAATGGAAGGTCGAATGACGATCTGCAACATGTCGATTGAAGCCGGTGCTCGGGTTGGCATGGTGGCCGTAGACGACACCACAATTAATTACGTTAAAGGCCGGCCTTATTCACCGAAAGGTGAGAACTGGGATTTGGCAGTGTCTGCATGGCGCGATCTCCACAGTGATGCGGATGCGGTGTTCGACAAGGTCGTGGAGCTTGAAGGCGCTGATATTTTGCCGCAGGTGACCTGGGGTACTTCGCCGGAAATGGTCGTGGGTGTTGACGGCATAGTGCCTGACCCTGACAAAGAATCGGATCCGATCAAGCGGGAAGGCATTGTTCGTGCCTTACGTTACATGGGGCTTGCGGCGAATACGCCGGTTCAGGATATTCAGCTTGATCGCGTATTCATCGGATCTTGCACCAACTCGCGGATCGAGGATCTGAGGGAAGCAGCGGCAGTTGTTAAGGGGCGCAAGGTTGCCGCATCCCTCAAGCAAGCGATGGTGGTTCCGGGTTCCGGTCTGGTCAAGGCGCAGGCGGAGCAGGAAGGTCTGGATAAGGTGTTTATTGAAGCGGGCCTTGAGTGGCGCGATCCGGGCTGTTCCATGTGTCTCGCAATGAACGCCGACAAGCTTGGGCAGGGCGAGCATTGTGCATCTACTTCAAACCGGAATTTTGAGGGTCGTCAGGGCTTTGGTGGGCGTACGCATCTGGTTAGTCCCGCGATGGCGGCTGCCGCTGCGATTGCCGGTCACTTTACCGATGTTCGCGACTATCTGTGATCATCCGTGACGATCTAAACGACATTCACTAAGGAGTGCGCCATGCGTAAATTCAACCAACATTCAGGTATTGCGGCGCCGATTGATCGGAACAACGTCGATACCGACATGATTATTCCAAAGCAGTTTCTCAAATCGATCAAGCGAACCGGTTTCGGTCCCAATCTGTTTGATGAGTTACGTTACCTTGATGAAGGCAAGCCGGATCAGGATAGCTCGCAGCGTCCGATCAACCCGGATTTCGTGCTTAACCAGTCGCGCTATGCCGGAGCCAGCGTTATGCTCGCGCGCCGTAACTTCGGTTGTGGTTCCAGCCGTGAGCATGCGCCCTGGGCACTCGATGATTACGGCTTCAGAGTGGTGATTGCGCCAAGTTTTGCTGACATTTTCTATAACAACTGTTTTAAGAATGGGTTGTTACCCATTGTTTTAGATGAAAATATTGTTGACAGGTTGTTTGACGAGTGCGCGAGCAATGAAGGTTACCAACTGTCGATTGATTTGCCGGCGCAAACGGTCACAACCCCTTCCGGCGAGACGTTCAGTTTTGATGTGGATGCTTTTCGAAAACATTGCCTGATCAACGGCCTGGACGATATCGGGGTTACCCTGGAAGACAGCGCACTGATCAAAAGCTATGAGGCCGAGCGCCGCAAACAGTCGCCGTGGTTGTTTGATTCATTCACCCATTCGTGAAGATGAGTAAGGAAATTCTTCTATGAGCCAGTCAGTTCTGTTGTTGCCCGGTGACGGTATCGGGCCTGAAATTGTTTCAGAAGCGGAGCGTGTGCTCCACAAGGTAAATGAAGTGTTCAGTCTTGATCTGAGATTCGATACGGCCAAAGTCGGCGGTGATGCGATTGATGCGACCGGCGAACCGCTGCCTGCGGATACGCTGGACAAGGCCCGTAAGGCTGATGCGATTTTGCTGGGCGCCGTAGGCGGACCGAAATGGGATGGTATGGAAATGGCGCTTCGCCCTGAAAAAGGGTTGCTGGGGCTACGTTCGAATCTCGAGTTGTTCGGCAACCTGCGCCCGGCGATTCTCTATCCGCAGCTTGCTTCAGCTTCTGCGCTCAAGCCCGAAGTTATCTCGGGTCTGGATATCCTGATTGTCCGTGAGCTGACCGGCGGTATCTACTTTGGTCAGCCACGCGGTATTCGTGAGCTCGAGAATGGTGAACGTCAGGGCTACAACACCTACGTTTACAAAGAGTCCGAGATCCGCCGTATCGGTAAAGTGGCGTTTGAGGCAGCACGCCAGCGCAATGGCAAACTCTGCTCCGTGGACAAGGCGAATGTGCTGGAAGTAACGGTGCTGTGGCGCGACGTCATGAATGAACTTGCCGCTGATTATCCTGATGTGGAGCTGTCCCACATGTACGTCGACAATGCGGCTATGCAACTGGTCAAGGCGCCAAAGCAATTTGACGTGATTGTGACCGGGAACATGTTTGGTGATATTCTTTCTGATGAAGCGGCTATGTTGACCGGGTCGATTGGCATGTTGCCATCTGCCTCGCTCAACGCCGAGAAGCAGGGCATGTACGAGCCCTGTCATGGCTCCGCGCCTGATATCGCAGGTCAGGGTATTGCCAATCCTTTGGCGACCATTCTGTCTGCTGCGATGATGCTCCGTTACAGCCTGGGAGCAGAGGAAGCCGCCGCTGCCATCGAGGCCGCCGTAGGTCGCGTACTCGATCAGGGGCTGCGTACCGCTGATATTATGTCGGAAGGCGCAACACAGGTCAGCACCCGGGAAATGGGTGACGCTGTGTTGGAAGCGTTGACGGCATAAGGATCGCCGGTTACAAATCTAAATTCGTGTCGAGGCCTGACGATGACATGATGCCGTCATCGCAGGAATATTCATCCGGTCCGCTCCCGGCGAAAGGGGACAGGGGCCGGCATAAAACGAGGTTCAAAAGTCGCACATGAAGCGAGTTGGACTTGTAGGTTGGCGTGGCATGGTAGGTTCAGTCCTCATGCAACGCATGCGCGAAGAAAACGATTTTGCGGATATCGATCCGGTTTTCTTCTCAACATCTCAAACTGGTCAGCCTGCCCCTGATGTGGGTAAAGCTGACGTGCCGCCATTGAAAGATGCGTTCGATCTCGACGAGCTGCGCAAGCTTGACGTGATTGTGACGTGTCAGGGTGGCGACTACACCAACAAGGTATTCGGGCCTTTACGCGAATCCGGTTGGGAGGGTTACTGGATTGACGCTGCGTCGTCCCTGCGGATGGCCGATCACTCAGTCATCGTGCTGGATCCGGTCAACCGCAATGTGATTGACGAGGCGCTCGAAAAGGGCGTTAAGGATTACATTGGTGGTAACTGCACCGTGAGTCTGATGATGCTGGCCCTCGGTGGTCTGCTCGAGAAAGATCTGATCGAGTGGGTTTCGCCGATGACATACCAGGCAGCCTCTGGCGCCGGTGCCCAGAACATGCGCGAGCTGATTGAGCAAATGGGGTCTTTGCGTGACGGAGTGGCGGATCAGTTGGCAGATCCGTCATCGGCGATTCTGGATATCGATCGCCAGGTTTCTGAAACCATGCGCGGCGCTGACTTCCCGATCGATAATTTCGGCGCGCCATTGGCGGGCAGCCTGATTCCGTACATCGACAAGCAGCTCGAGAGCGGTCAGAGTAAGGAAGAATGGAAAGCGCAAAGCGAAACCAACAAGATTCTTGGTCGCAGCGAGGCTCCCATTCCGATCGACGGTATCTGTGTTCGAATCGGTGCGATGCGTAGCCACAGTCAGGCGATGACCATCAAGCTTCGTAAAGATCTCCCGGTTTCGGAAATCGAAGCCTTGTTGGCCGGCGGTAATGACTGGGTCAAGGTCATTCCGAATGATCGCGACGCCAGCATTGCGGAGCTGACGCCAGCGAAGGTCACGGGCACTCTGAATGTGCCGATTGGCCGCATTCGCAAGCTTGCGATGGGTCCCGAGTACATTTCTGCATTTACCGTAGGGGATCAGCTCCTGTGGGGCGCAGCTGAACCGTTGCGCAGAATGCTGAGAATATTGCAGGAACGATAAGCCAAAAGAATAGATCAGAGCTTGATGTGCTGATCTATTCCTGACGCTTGTATAGAAAATCATCAGGGGCGATGACTGAAACGGTCTATCGCCCCTGTTGTTTTTCTGGCGTGTAAACTTAAGGCTAACCCCGTCACTTTAGACGCATATTTGTAAATTAATGTGTTTTGACAGGATGTTCCGCACAACTTCTGAACTACAATTACAACGATTGGGTCTGATCAATTGATAAAACGGCATTTATCAACAATACTTTCGCAGATATCAAAACCATAAAGTTGCTGAACAACAAAAATTAAAGACGAAAGTCATCCAATCTCGTCCGAGTCTTTTAAAAGACAGCAGTAACGAATAACGGAGACTGGTAAGGAAAAAGCATGAAGGTACGCAAACTTGCGGTTGCCCTGGCTCTTGTGGGAGGGCTGGGTTCAGGCATGGCTAACGCGCTTGGTCTGGGAGAAGTGGAGCTTCAGTCTTATCTGAATGAGCCACTGGACGCAGATATTGCTCTGCGCAATACAGGCGACGTTAGTCCGAAGGAGGTTTTCGTAAACCTTGCTTCGCCTGATGTTTTTAACAGAGTTGGCATTAGTCGGGACTTTTTCCTTACCAATCTTCAATTCGAAGTGTCTACAGCAGCGAATGGTCAATTGGTCGTGCATGTCACTACCAAGCAGCCGGTTCGTGAGCCTTACCTGAACTTCTTGATCGAAGTGACCTGGCCGAGCGGCAAGCTCCTGCGGGAATATTCAATGCTGCTTGATCCGCCAGTCTATGCAGACCGGCAATCGGCTGGTGAGCCCGTGTCCGCTCCAAGAACTTCGGCAGCGCCACAGTCTTCTCGGCAGCAGACCCAGCAACCCACTCCTCGCCCAACGCCGGCACGCGCGACGTCTGGAAGCAGCCAGTCGACTGGCGGTAGTTATGGCGACACTTTTGGTCCTACCGGAGCGGCAGACACCTTGTGGGGCATTGCCCTGCAAGTTCGGCCTGACAGTAGCTACACTCCTCAGCGTGTCATGCTTGCGCTGCAGGACCAGAACCCCGACGCTTTCATAGACGGCAATATCAATCGCCTTAAACGTGGCCAGGTTCTGCGCATTCCCACAGCAGAACAGATTGAATCGCGTACCAATCAACAGGCCTACCGAGAAGTTGTTGCCCAAAACAAGGCGTTCAACCAGCCTGCGCCGTCCCTGGACGCTACAGGCCAGCAGCCCGAGAACACTGCGTCAGCTCCTCAGCAAAGTGGAGATGAGTTAAGGCTTTCAGCGAGCTCGGATGACACGTTGAGTGCTGCCGAAGGCGGTTCTGCCGGCGGCGATGAAGGGGTTGCCGGTGGTGCTGATGGCAGCTCGGTTGCTGCCATGGAACAGCTCGACAAAACCCGACGCGAAAATGAAGAGCTCAATTCCCGGGTTCAGGATCTTGAATCGCAGCTTGAAACCATGCAGCGGCTGGTAGAGCTCAAAAATAACCAGCTCGCAGAGATGCAAGGTCAAGCAGCTGACGTAGCCGAGAGCGATGTTGCTTCTGCCGATGACGCTGACGCAAATGTATCGCCTGAAACCGCCGGCAGTGAAGTGGCTGGTGATCAGGAAAATCCGGCGGAAAGCGCTAATGACTTGTCTTCTGACCTGAATACTGAAGGCGTAGTCGATGAGGAAGATGCTGTAACCAGTGATGACAGTGCCGAAGCTGAATCAGGCATGATGGCTGAAGAGGGTGCTGAGTCATCAACAGCCGAAGTCGGTGCTGATGACGAAAACGCTGACGCCATGGCGCCTGCGGGTGAGGTCGACCCTTCCGCTGATTCTGAAGATATGGACGCTGAATCCATGGAATCTGAATCTCCAGCGGATACGACCGTTTCGAATGCCCCGGCAATGACGGAAGAAGCGTCAGAGCCTGCGCAGGAAGTTGAGTCCGCCCCGGTTGAAGTCGAAGAAGCACCCAAGAGCAAGGGTTTCTTTGGTGATCTCGTTGATCAGCTGAAAAGCAATACGCTCTATCAGATAGTGGCCGGTGGTATCGGTATTCTGGTACTGCTCCTGTTGGCATTGCTGGCACGACGTAATGCGAACCGTGAGAAGGCGTTCTACGACCAGCTCAATAGTGAATCTGACCATGAGTCGGAAACGATTGATCTCGATAGCGATGATTATGATACCGCGGTAGAAGAAGAGAAGGACGCATTGGCTGAAGCCAACGCGTACATCGCATACGGCCGTCTGGATCAGGCGTCTGAGGTGCTGGAATCTGCAATCTCCAGAGAGCCGAGCCGAACAGATCTTCGCCTGAAGCTGCTGTCGGTTTATGCCGTTGGCGGTGACCGGGATGCATTCGAGCGTCAATACGGTGAGCTTGAAGTGCTGGAGGACGATGCAGCACTGGCCGAAGCTGACGTTTTGAAGAAGCGTCTGGCCGAGACTGAATCAACTCCGAGCATTGATGAGCTGGAATCACAGCTGCGTTCGGAAAGCACACCTGCAAGTGCGCCGTCTGCCGAGCAGGATGATGGTATCGACGATACTTTCGCCTCCCTGGATAACAGTACTGGTTTTGGTAGCGGCGAGGATCGTGCTGAAACAAGCGAGTTGGAGACAGATTCACTGGACGGTTTGGATCTGGATGAAGATCTGGATCTTGGCACTGATTCACTTGAAGGTGATGACGCTGCCAAGGAAGACAAGTCCGACTCTCCGATTGAGTACGATATTTCGGATCTTGGTCTTGAGTCTGATGAAAGTGACAAGGATGAGCTGAATTTGACCGAGGAGTCGGCATCTGACTCTGCGGATGCTCCGACCGAGGACAAAGAAGAAAGTCTCGATATCGACTTTACGCTGGAAGACGATCTCCCGGAATCCGGCGAAGAGACAACCGAGCTTACCGAAGACGATTTCGGGTCGCTGGATCTGGATGAAAGCATGCTCGACGAGCCTGCACCTGCAACCGATTCGCCCGACCACGCGACATCAGACGACGAACTGCCTTCGCTTGAAGATGACGAGTCAGCTTTGGTGACGGACGACGAAGGCAAGATCGATGAGTCCTTCCTTGATGATCTGGATGCCGAGCTCGATAAAGTGGCCAATGAACCTGAGGACGAAACGGTGTCTTCAGAAGCAGACGAGTTGGACGAGCTGGAGCTGGATGTATCGGATGATGATCTCGCCTTGATGGACGAGATGACCGGCGATGACGACGCTCTTGATGAGAGTGATGAAATTCCGGATCTCGACAAAGAGTTAGGCCTTGAAGACTCGCTGACAGAAGAAGTGTCTGCTGAGGACGACAGCCTGGACGCAGAGGCTGATGATCTTGATGTACCCGAATTGACGCCTGCTGAAGAATCTGCGGCAGCTGACAAGCCTTCGACTCCAGCGACTACGGAGTTTGATGAAGCCGCAATCGACGATGAGGATGACTTTGATTTCCTCGCCGGTACAGACGAAGCGGCAACCAAGCTGGATCTGGCGCGTGCTTACATCGAGATGGGCGACGCTGATGGCGCTCGGGACATTCTTGAAGAAGTCGCGATTGAGGGTAGTGAAGGCCAAAAGGCTGAAGCGCAGGAGTTGCTTAAAAATATCTCCTGATTCGTTATAATGCTGTATCTGACGCCGGAAGTGGTCATCGCTTCCGGCGTCTTTGTTTTGGGGCCCGGATTTTTCGAACCCCGGATAACATTCAAGCCGATGCAGAACGGATTTTCTCACGTTGACTTCCAGTGCTTCTTCCTCAGCCGATTTTCATGTGCTCGACGGTGATACCCCCGTGGGGGAAGGGCGTGTTGCGCTGGTTTTTGAATATAACGGGTCGGGCTTTCACGGTTGGCAGTACCAAAAGTCCGGCATTCCCTCTATAGAAGGTCATTTGCAGCAGGCGTGCTCCAAAGTCGCGAATCACGAGGTCGAGCTGGTTTGCGCCGGTCGAACGGACGCCGGAGTGCATGCATCAGCGCAGGTCGTGCATTTCGATACGCCAGTTAGCCGCAGCATGCGATCATGGGTGATGGGGATCAATACTGCGCTGCCACCCGGCATTGGTGTTCGGTGGGCGGGTAATATGGACGATGCTTTTCACGCACGCTTTTCAGCCGTCAGTCGCCGTTATCGCTATATCATTGCAAGTCAGGCGGTGCGCCCTGCAATTGGCCAGGATTGTGTATCCTGGACCTATCGGGTCCTCGATAGTGACGCAATGAACCGCGCTGCGCAGTACCTTGTGGGCGAACATGATTTCAGCGCTTTTCGCGCAGCCGGGTGTCAGTCCAAATCGCCGTTTCGCAATGTTCACGCCGTCACGGTTACCCGCCACTCGGCTTATGTTGTAATTGATATCCAGGCAAACGCCTTCCTCCATCATATGGTGCGTAACATCGCGGGTGCATTAATGGCTGTGGGTAGCGGGGAACACCCCGAGCACTGGATTCGTGACATACTGTCTCTTGGTGATCGCCGTAAAGCGGCGGTGACGGCGCCACCAAACGGACTTTTTCTGGTCAATGTCGGGTACCCCCAAGCGTTTGGTCTGCCGTGCGAGGCGCCTGGGCCGGCTTTTATCGAACCCTGGATGTCGCCCGACCAGCAACGGCCCATTCCGGGCCAACGTTATGAACACGCTGGGGCTTCCGAGTGATGACTTCTCGTACCAAAATCTGCGGAATTACCTGTAAGGAAGATGCGCTGGTGGCAGCCCGTGCGGGAGCGGATGCCATTGGTCTGGTTTTTTATGCCCCCAGCCCTCGCGCTGTCACCGTCACCCAAGCTGCCGAGATTGTCAGCGCCTTACCACCTTTTGTCACAACCGTTGGTCTGTTCGTTAACCCTGAACCCGCCTTCGTGCATCAGGTTTTGGCTGAGGTGCCGTTAGATCTTCTCCAGTTTCATGGCGATGAACCTGAAGCATTCTGCGATCAATTCGATCGCCGCTGGATCAAAGCCGTCCGGGTTCGCCAGTCTTCGGATGTCAGCGACGCATTTAAAGCCTATTCCCGGTCATCGGGGTTGCTTGTTGATGCGTATGACCCCAAACGATATGGGGGAACCGGTGCAACATTTGACTGGTCAATGATCCCGGAAAGTCGCCCGCTGCCTCTCATATTGGCCGGTGGTCTCAACTCTGCTAACGTATCGGCCGCTATTGAGGCTGTTCGGCCTTGGGCCGTCGACGTTAGCGGGGGTGTTGAGCGCGAAAAGGGGATTAAAGATCCCACCCGCATAGTTGAGTTTCTCAAAGAGGTGAACCGTGTCGGTAAAACTGACTGAAGAAATGCTGAAAGCACTTCCCGATAGCCGTGGTCACTTTGGTGACTATGGCGGACGCTTTGTATCAGAGACCCTGATGGATTCCCTGATGGTTCTTGAACGGGAATACTACAAACTCCGTGATGATGCGGATTTTCAGGCGGCTTTTGATAAAGATCTTGCGGAATATGTGGGGCGGCCCAGCCCGCTGTACTTCGCAGAGCGCCTGACCCGGGAAACCGGTGGTGCACAAATCTGGTTGAAGCGCGAAGATCTGAACCATACCGGCGCGCACAAGGTTAACAACACGATCGGTCAGGCTCTGCTGGCCAGTTTTCTTGGTAAAAAGCGGGTCATTGCAGAAACCGGCGCGGGGCAGCATGGTGTTGCAACGGCAACGGTATGTGCACGGCTCGGGCTTGAATGTCACGTGTTTATGGGGGCTGAAGATATTCAGCGCCAATCCCTAAACGTCTATCGCATGAAGTTGTTGGGAGCGGAGGTTCATTCCGTCACCAGTGGTACCCGTACGCTTAAAGATGCCATGAACGAGGCCATGCGCGACTGGGTCACCAACGTCGACGATACTTTTTATATTATCGGCACCGCAGCGGGCCCGCATCCATATCCGGTGCTGGTGCGTGACTTCCAGTCAGTGATTGGCCGCGAGACCCGTCGTCAGTCAATGGTACAGGCTGGCAAGCTGCCGGATGCGCTGGTCGCCTGTGTCGGCGGTGGCTCCAATGCAATTGGTATGTTCCATCCGTTCCTTGCAGACGAGTCTGTGGCGCTATACGGCGTTGAGGCAGGTGGTCTGGGTCTGGAAGGAGGGCAACATGCTGCACCTCTTTCAGCGGGTCGCCCTGGTGTACTTCATGGTAACCGCACCTACCTGATGGAAGACGAAAACGGCCAGATCGCCTCCACCCATTCGGTGAGTGCAGGGCTCGATTATCCCGGGGTTGGTCCTGAGCACAGCTGGCTCAAGGATATCGGTCGCGCCCAGTATGTTTCCGTAACTGATGACGAAGCCCTGGGCGGTTTCCGTCAACTGACGCGTGTCGAGGGCATCATGCCGGCGCTGGAGTCGGCGCATGCGGTTGCATATGGCGTTAAACTTGCGGCGACTATGGACAAGGATAAAATGATCGTGATCAACGTCTCCGGCCGCGGTGACAAGGATATTCACACCATTGCGGAAATTGACGGCATTGGCCTGTAACGGTTTCGGGGAAGAGCATGAGTCGTATTGAATCAAGATTAAAGCAACTGAAAGGTCAGGGTCGCAAAGCGTTGATCCCGTATATCACGGCCGGCGATCCGCACCCTGATCACACTGTTGAGCTGATGCATACCCTGGTAGCTGCCGGCGCTGACATCATCGAGTTGGGGGTTCCGTTTTCGGATCCCATGGCGGACGGCCCGGTTATCGCCCTTGCTTGCGAGCGGGCGCTCGCTCATAACACGTCGCTGCGGATGGTGCTGGAGATGGTTCGGCAATTCCGTGCTCAGGATAACGATACGCCTGTTGTGTTGATGGGATATCTGAACCCGATGGAAGCAATGGGCTATCAGACGTTTGTCACGGCTGCCAAAGATGCGGGGGTTGATGGTGTGCTGACGGTTGACCTGCCACCGGAAGAGGCGCTCGATATTGCCCCTATTTTTGCAGAGAGTGGGCTTGACCCAATCTTCCTGTTGGCGCCGACCACCACTGAAGACCGTATCCGGTCAATCAGCGAACACGCCTCCGGTTATATCTACTATGTTTCAGTCAAGGGTGTCACTGGCTCATCAAGCATTAACGTCGACGACGTTGGGGCTAAAGTAAATAGCATTCGTGCGTTGACTTCGGTGCCGGTCGGCGTTGGGTTTGGTATTCGTGATGCGGCGACGGCTGCGGCTGTAGGGCGGGTATCCGATGGTGTAATTGTCGGCAGCGTTCTGGTCGATACAATTGCCAATAATCAGGAGAACATTGAGGCGCTAAAGGCTGCACTCACTAATCTGCTGAGGCCTATGCGCGAAGCGCTGGATGAGGTTGCTTCCTGAGCGAAACAGGGAAGTGCCGGAGCGCTAAACAGGATTGAATAACAGGATGACATCATGAGTAACTGGCTGGATAAGATCATGCCGAGCATGATTCGCTCGGACTCCAAACAGAGAACGAGCGTGCCAGAAGGGCTCTGGAAAAAATGCCCGAAGTGCGGTGCGTTTCTCTACAAACCCGAGCTGGACAAGAACCTTGATGTCTGTCCGAAGTGCGAGCACCACTTGCGGGTCTCAGCCCGCCGGCGTCTTGATATCTTTCTCGACGAAGACGGACGGGAAGAGATTGCGGCAGAGCTGGAGCCCTGGGATCGCCTGAAGTTCAAAGACAGTAAGCGCTACAAAGAGCGCCTGGCCCAAAACCAGAAAGCGACGGGCGAAAAAGACGCCTTGATTGCGATGAAAGGCCGCACGCTGGGCATCCCATTGGTTGCAGTGTCGTTTGAGTTTAACTTCCTCGGCGGTTCAATGGGTCAGGTGGTGGGCGAAAAATTTGTTCGCGCTGCCAACATCGCGCTTGAAGAGCGCATACCGCTGGTCTGTTTTTCTGCCAGTGGCGGCGCCCGCATGCAGGAAGCGATTCTTTCGTTGATGCAGATGGCCAAGACCGCTGCGGTACTGGAGCGGATGAAACAGGAAGGTATTCCCTATATCTCTGTGCTGACGGACCCTGTTTTTGGTGGTGTTTCGGCGAGCCTTGCGATGCTGGGCGATCTCAATATTGCCGAGCCATACGCGCTGATTGGTTTTGCCGGGCCCCGTGTTATTGAGCAGACCGTGCGTGAGAAGCTGCCAGAAGGTTTTCAGCGCAGTGAATTCCTGTTGGAGCATGGCGCGCTGGACATGATTGTCCACCGGCATGAGATGCGCTTCAAAATAGCGTCTGTACTTGCCAAGCTTACCGGTCAGGACCAGCCTGAGGCGGAGGCAGCCATTGACCTTGAAGGCATCAAACCTGATCAGCCTGCACCGGAATCGACAGATGCCCCAGCGTCCTGAGAAAGGAGCGGGGCTGGATCTCTGGCTGAGCTATCTCGAAGCACTTCATCCAACCGAAATAGACCTTGGGCTTGATCGTGTCCTGATGGTACTTCGCCGCCTGTTTCCACGGCGGCCCGAAGCGCGAATCATCACCATCGGCGGCACCAACGGAAAGGGCAGTACTGTCGCTGCGCTTGAGCGACTTCTGCTCGATTCGGGTCGGTCTGTTGGGGCTTACACCTCGCCGCACCTTTTGCGCTACAACGAACGCGTCCGGATTAATGGTACCGATGTTTCAGATGAGGTTCTGGTATCCGCCTTTGAAGCAGTTGAGCAGGCGCGCAAGAATGTCAGTCTGACCTATTTCGAGTTTGGCACACTGGCGGCATTTGTTGCGCTCGCCAATGCAGGTGTAGAAGACTGGATTCTGGAGGTAGGGCTCGGTGGTCGGCTGGATGCCGTGAACGTGCTGGATGCGGATCTTGCCATTCTCACATCCGTTGATCTCGATCATGTCGCCTGGCTCGGCAATGACAGAGATACGATTGGGTTTGAAAAGGCAGGGATACTGCGACCAGATCAGGCTGCAATATATGCCGACGAAGATCCGCCACGATCAGTTTTACAGCAGGCCGCTGCCCAGCGTGTTCAGCTGAAACGCTACGGCATTGATTACCGCGTCGACAATCTCGGGGGCTCGACCCGATTTGTCAGCGAAGGAGGCAGTTGGCAGGCGACTTGGCCCACCAACCGCCTTCCGGTTAAAAGTCTGGCAGCTGCGGTGCAGGCCATGCGTATTCTGAGCCCGGAGACATCGTCCCCTCTGATTTCCGAATCTATCGGCAAGGTGGTGTTGGCTGGCCGCTTCGAGCAGCGCGGGACATCACCCCACGTGGTGCTGGATGTGGGACATAACCCCCATGCGGCCAGGTGGTTGAGTAGCCAGGTCCGCGAGCTCAACCTTTCAGGCAAAGTTCGCGCGGTGTATGCCTGCCTATCCGATAAGGACAGTGCGGGTGTCATGGCCGCTATGGCCGAAGTGGTGGATAGTTGGTATATCACCTCACTGGATGTGCCGCGCAGTTTGCCGATTGATCAACTGCAGCAGATGGCGGGCTCGGTTCTTCCGGCTGGTTGCATCGTACAAACAGCCGACAACGTTGCCTCCGCTCTGCGGGCCGCAATCGCAGATGCCGGCGCCGACGACTGCGTGCTGGTTTTCGGTTCGTTTTATACCGTCGCCGAGGCGCAGAAGGCGCTCGCAGCACCCTGATCGTGAGTGGCGAGTTTATGCCATTGAGTGTGCGAAAATGCGATAAGTATCTTAAAGTTCCGTCATTCTGTCGGCCCGCCTTTGTGTTCCTTACGCTGTGGCGGTAGTATCGCGACAGAATCCCCCGAACACAGAGGACAGCTTCCTGTGGATGGTTTGAAGCAGCGTATTGTTGGTGCCTTGGTCCTGGTTTCCCTGGCCGTAATTTTTGTTCCCATGCTTTTTGACGAACCGCATACAGAGCGGCAGTCCCGGGTCATTGATCTGCCGGAAGAGCCCGCGTTCCCCTCGATGGACAACGAGGCGCCGCCTGAAATGGCAGACCCTGAAGTTACTGAGCCTGAAACAATGTCGGGCCAGATGCCTGAATCTGACCAGAAGGCTCCTGCCTATACCCTTCAAGAAGGCACTTCTGGAGCGCGCAACGTTGAGCCCGCTCCTGAGCCAGCGCCTGAAGTAAGTGAGCCGGAACCCGAGACTGCTCCAGCAGTCGCAGCCCCGGCGCCATCACCGGCACCTGCCGCAGAAAGCAAGCCAGAGCCTGCTCCTGAGAAAGACCCCCAATACTCGAAAGTGCTCGAGGGCGCCTGGCTGGTTCAGCTCGGCAGCTTCGGTAATGCTGACAACGCAAAGCGCCTGCGCGATAAGGTCAGAGAGCAGGGGTACGATGCTTATATTCAGTCAGTTGATCGCGAGGGAGCCAGTTTGTCCCGCGTCTTTTCCGGCCCGTTTGCGAGCGAGGATGACGCCCGTTCAGCTAAAGCCAAACTTGATAAATCGTTCTCGCTTAACAGTCTTGTGACGTCGGGTGGCAAGTAGCCACTCGCTTTGATATGAAAAGCCGTTTCTGCTGAATTGCAACTCGACTTGATTGGTGATGCCTAATCACAGCATCTGTCTGTGTTCAAGGTATAGTGTGTCCCGGTTTCCTGATAGAATCCGCGCTTCTGAATTTGTCTGCTGAGTAGCTCCATGGATGCGTTGATCTGGATTGACTGGGTAATTATTACCATCATTGCCATATCAACCCTGATTAGCCTGAAAAGAGGGTTTGTCAGGGAAGCCCTTTCTCTTGTGACCTGGGTTGGCGCATTCATTATCGCCCGTACCTTTCACCCACAAATGCAGTCCCTTCTTGAAAGTACCGTTGAAACACCACTGGTGCGCTTGGTGGCGGCGTTTGCGATCCTGTTTTTTGGTACTCTTATAGTGGGCGCGGTTATTAATAACCTGATTGGTCAGCTGATCAAGGCTTCTGGCCTGTCAGCCACGGATCGGGTTCTGGGAATGGTTTTTGGCCTGTTGCGAGGACTGATTGTCGTCGTGGTCGCCATTGCCCTGGTCCGGTATACACCCTTGTCACGCGATACCTGGTGGCAGGAGTCGGTCATGATTGACCGGCTTGCAGTAGTTGAACAATGGTCCCGGCGTACGTTCGGGGATGAGTTTGAGCGTTTTCTTGGTCCGGCTGAAGAGTCTGTACAGACTGCCAGGCAGGTTTCCAAGGGCGCAAATGTTATTTCTGACCTGGAGAAGTAAACACGCATGTGTGGCATTGTCGGTATCGTAAGCACCTCAAACGTCAATCAGACGCTGTATGATGCATTGACGGTTCTTCAGCACCGGGGCCAGGACGCGGCCGGCATCGTAACCTTTCAGGATGACCGGTTTTATCTGCGCAAGGACAACGGGCTGGTGAGGGATGTATTCCGCACCCGGCACATGCGTCGTCTGGTAGGGAACGTCGGCATCGGCCATGTGCGCTATCCGACCGCAGGCAGTGCAAGCTCTGCCGAGGCGCAGCCGTTTTATGTCAACAGCCCTTACGGCATTACGCTGGCCCATAACGGGAATCTGACCAATGCGGATGAGCTGAGTCGGGATCTGTTCCGCACGGATCTTCGCCATATCAATACCAACTCTGATTCCGAAGTCCTGCTCAACGTGTTCGCGCACGAGCTTCAGAAACAGGGCAAGCTGGATCCGACCAAAGACGAGATCTTTGCTGCAGTCAGTGCCGTGCATGACCGTTGTAAGGGCGCTTATGCCGCCATCGCGATGATTACCGGTTACGGTATCGTTGGATTCCGGGATCCTAATGGTATTCGGCCCGCCTGTTACGGCGTGAGGGAAACCGAAGCCGGTACGGAATACATGATTGCCTCTGAAAGTGTCGCACTCAATGCTGCGGGCTTCCGTCTGGTGCGGGATATAGCACCGGGCGAAGCGGTTTATATCGAAACCGATGGCACCATTTACACACAGCAGTGCGCTGAAAAACCACACCTGGTCCCCTGTATTTTCGAGCATGTCTATTTTGCGCGCCCGGACACCATTCTGGACAAGGTGTCGGTGTACAAGGCTCGCTTACGGATGGGGGAAACCCTTGCAGACAAAGTGCTGAGGGAACGCCCGGATCATGATATTGACGTGGTCATACCGATTCCCGATACGAGCCGAACCTCTGCGATGCAGATGGCACACCGACTGGGAGTGAAATTCAGGGAAGGGTTTATCAAGAATCGCTATATCGGCCGTACCTTTATCATGCCCGGCCAGACACTGCGCAAAAAATCGGTACGCCAGAAACTGAATCCGATTGATCTCGAGTTCCGGGACAAGAACGTCATGCTGGTCGACGATTCAATCGTTCGCGGCACCACCTGTGAGGAAATCGTACAGATGGCCAGGGATGCGGGGGCCCGTCGTGTTTACTTCGCATCAGCTGCGCCTCCGGTGCGCTATCCCAACGTTTACGGCATTGATATGCCGGCCGCCAATGAGCTGATTGCTCATGACCGTTCGGTAGAGGAAATCCGGACCTTGATTGGCGCTGACTGGCTTGTCTATCAGGATCTTGAAGACCTTATTGCTTGCGTGAATGACGTGAATCCTGAAATCGAGGGATGGGAGTGCTCGGTTTTTGATGGCAAGTACATCACCGGCGATATTGATGCTGCTTATCTGAGTAATCTTGAGAATCAGCGCAGTGATGCCAAAAAGCAGCAGAAATCGCCCGGTGCGACGACTGAAAACGGAATTATTGATCTTCACAATGACGACGACTGATATTGGGAGCGAGTGCATATGACCCGGGTTCGCGACGAGCATGTACTGATTCCCGAATCTGATCTTGAGGGTGTATCGGTTGATACGCTTGCCGTCAGGGCAGGTCAGATCCGCACAGACCAGCTTGAACATAGCGACGCTATTTTCCCGACGTCGAGTTTTGTCTATGGCAGCGCGGCGCAGGCCGCTGCGCGTTTTGGTGGCGACGAGCCGGGTAACATCTACTCCCGCTTTACCAATCCGTCAGTGCAGGCGTTCGAAGCCCGTATCGCTGCGATGGAGGGCGGCGAACGTGCGGTAGCCACGGCCTCAGGTATGGCCGCGATTCTCAGCACCTGTATGGCATTGTTGCAGCAAGGGGATCATGTCGTGTGTTCCCGAGGGGTTTTTGGAACAACCAATGTGCTGTTCCAGAAATTCCTTGCTAAATTCGGTGTTGAAACTACCTTCGTCTCGCTGACCGATCTCGATGCCTGGAAGGCGGCAGTGAGCGATAGCACCCGTTTGCTGTTTATTGAAACGCCGTCCAATCCGCTCAGTGAAGTCGCTGATATGCAGGCGCTCGCAGATCTTGCACACCAGCATGACGCATTGTTTGTAGTGGATAACTGTTTCTGCACACCCGTACTCCAGCGGCCTTTTGAATTTGGTGCAGATATAGTGGTGCATTCGGCGACCAAGTATCTTGATGGGCAAGGGCGTTGCATTGGCGGCGTTGTCGTCGGGCCGAACAAGTTGATGGATGAAGTTTACGGCTTCTTGCGATCAGCAGGGCCAACAATGAGTCCGTTTAATGCCTGGGTGTTCCATAAGGGTCTGGAAACCTTACCGATCCGTATGCGTGCTCACTGCGAGAATGCGTTAGAGTTGGCCCGTTGGCTTGAGGCTCGGCCAGAGGTGGAGCGCGTGTACTACTCCGGTCTTGAATCGCACCCACAACACGAGCTGGCAAAGAAGCAGCAAAGTGGTTTTGGCGGGGTGCTGGCGTTTCAGGTGAGGGGAGGGCGCGAAGCTGCCTGGTCAGTGATTGACGCGACACAGATTATCTCGATCACCGCCAACCTCGGTGATGTGAAGACGACGATTACGCATCCGGAGACGACCACGCATGGGCGCCTCTCTCCCGAGGATAAAGTGAGCGCAGGTATAACAGAAAACCTGATCCGGGTTTCCGTTGGTATTGAGGCGATAGATGACCTCAAGGCCGATCTGGCTCGTGGTCTGGATGCGCTGGCCCGATAAGGGCTTAACGGTAAAGTCATAACAAGCCTGCTCGGCAATCGAGCCAAAGCGAGTCCATGTCAGAACGCAAAAAGACGAATCAAGGCAAAGAAAAGCAGTTAACGGCCAAGCAGCAACGGTTTCAGAAGCTGCTTGCTCAGGGTGGCCGCGAGGGCGCGCTGATCACACTGGTCGTGCTGTGCATTTATCTTTTGATGGCGCTGACCTCCTATAGCGCCAGCGATCCCGGCTGGGCGAGTGTTGGTCACGATGTCAGTAGCGTCGCAAACTATGCGGGCCGCACGGGAGCCTGGGTTGCCAGTTTGCTGATCGATTTCTTCGGTCAGGTCGGGTACCTGTTTCCTGTCATGGTCGGCTTCTACGCCTATTTATTGATCCGTCACCGCAACGAATCCCTAGATTTGCACTGGCCGCTTTTCGGGCTGCGTTTCGGCGGATTTTTGCTGATTCTGCTGAGCGCAACAAGCCTGTTGTCGCTTTACTCCATCCTCGGTTTTGATAGCAGTTCCGGTGGTGTGTTGGGAGCTGAAGTCTCTGAAGCGATGGTGAGCGCGTTCAATTTACCCGCGGCAACGCTGATTCTGGTTGCGATTTTTCTTTTCGCATTGACGGTCTTTTCGGGGCTCTCCTGGTTCCGGGTAATGGACCTGTTGGGCGGCAGTACACTGAGGCTTTCCGAATGGCTTAAAGCGCGTTTTAGCGGCAATGCAGACGATGAAGCCTATGACGAACCCGCCGCAGCCAATCGAAAACCCGAGCCCGCAAAACCGTCACGGCCAGAGCCGCCGCTGATCAACTCCCGGGTCGAAAGTGACGACGAAGAGGGCGGCAGGGAGCGTTTTGGCTGGATCAAATCGTTGTTCCGGCGCTCGCCAAAGACGGATGGAGCCTACCCGGTCTTGCCTCGCATGGAGCCAAGTGTTGACGGGCTTGCTGCTGACGATAGTTTTGAGTCATCAAATATCGGAGGCTTTTCGGCAACCGAGCCGGAGGACGCACGACCTGCTCCTCGTGCTCGCGCACCTCAAACAGAGGCCAAAACCACGCGCCCGGCTTCGGCAGAGACTGAAGCCAAATCTGTGCGCATTTCGCCTTTCAAGCGAAAAGAAGAGTCTGGCAAGCCAAAAGACAAAAACAGCCAGCCGTCGCTGTTCGACGATATGGAGTGTGTCATTCCTCCGATCACACTGCTTGATCCGCCGGATACCAACAAGAAGAGTGGCTATTCAACGGAAGCGCTCGAGCATATGTCCCGGTTGGTTGAGGAGAAGCTGTCTGACTTCGGCGTCAGCGTGGAAGTTGTCGAGGTAAATCCCGGTCCGGTTATTACCCGGTTCGAAATCAAACCTGCGGCAGGGGTCAAGGTCAGTCGCATCTCTAATCTCGCAAAAGACCTGGCACGATCGCTCGCTGTTATCAGCGTTCGGGTTGTAGAGGTGATTCCGGGCAAGTCGGTTGTAGGGATAGAGATTCCCAACGAAGAGCGGGAAATTGTGCGCCTTCGGGAAGTGCTGGCTTCCCAGGCATTCCAGGAACCTTCATCTCCGTTAACGCTGGCGCTGGGCAACGACATCGGTGGCAATCCGATGACTGCAAACCTTGGCAAAATGCCGCACCTGCTGGTAGCCGGTACGACAGGCTCGGGTAAGTCGGTGGGTGTGAACGCCATGATTCTGAGCATTCTGTTAAAGGCCACGCCTGATGAAGTGCGTTTCATCATGGTGGATCCGAAAATGCTCGAGTTGAGCATTTATGACGGTATCCCGCATTTGCTGGCGCCGGTAGTGACCGACATGAAAGAGGCCGCAAACGGGCTGCGCTGGTGTGTTGCCGAGATGGAGCGCCGATATCGTCTGATGGCTCAATTGGGCGTTCGTAACCTTGCGGGCTTCAACCGCAAAGTTAAAGACGCCGCAGCTGCCGGTGAACCGATTCTTGATCCGCTGTGGAAGCCGGACGAATATCTGGATAACGATGAGCAATCCCGACCAGAGCTGGAAAGTTTACCGTTCATCGTAGTGGTGATTGACGAGTTTGCCGACATGATGATGATTGTTGGCAAAAAAGTTGAGGAACTGATTGCCCGCATCGCGCAAAAGGCCCGGGCAGCCGGTATCCACCTTATTCTGGCAACGCAGCGCCCATCGGTGGATGTGATTACCGGCTTGATCAAGGCCAATATTCCGACCCGTATTTCTTTCTCTGTGCAGTCGAAAATCGATTCGAGGACGGTTCTTGACCAGGGCGGTGCCGAGCAGCTGCTGGGGCACGGTGACATGCTGTATCTGCCACCCGGCTCAGGACTGCCGGTACGGGTCCACGGCGCCTTCGTCGATGACGATGAAGTGCATCGCGTCGTTAATGCCTGGAAGGAGCGCGGTGAGCCGGTATATGTCGATGACGTACTGAATGGGGCTGAAGGTGAAAGCCTTCCCGGTGTGCCCAGTTTGTCGGACGGTGGCGACAGCGAAGGTGACTCGCTGTTTGATGAGGCTGTGGCTTTCGTAACAGAAGGGCGCCGGGTGTCGATTTCTTCGGTCCAGCGCAAGTTCAAGATTGGTTATAACCGCGCCGCTAACCTCGTCGAAGCCATGGAAGCTTCCGGTGTGGTCAGTTCGGCCGGCAATAATGGCGCCAGGGAAGTTTTGGCGTCACCACCCCCGCGAGATTAGGAGTAGATTCACGAATGAAACGTTCCCTGAGACTGTGGTTGGTTATGTTGTCCTCCCTGATGTTGTCATGGGCTGGCGTCGCAGCAGCCGAAGGCGGAAAGGATGCGACAGCCAGACTGGCGGAAAAACTCGCAACTTATCGAACCTTCCAGGCAGATTTTATCCAGGTCGTTGTCGATGGCGGTGGTGACAAGGTTCAGGAAACCCGTGGCAGCCTGAAAGCGAAACGCCCCGGGCTGTTCTACTGGAAATCCGAGCAACCCTTTGCTCAGACTATCGCGGCGGATGGCAAGAACGTCGAGGTTTATGATCCGGATCTTGAGCAAGTCACGGTAAAACCGATGGATTCCCAGATGAGCTCAACACCGGCCTTGCTGCTTAGCGGCGAAGTCAGCAACCTTGCCGAAGCCTACAATGTCACTGAGAAAGTCAGTGATAAGGGCTATGACGAGTATGTGCTTGAGCCCAAGAACTCTGATTCCTTGTTTGTTTCGCTGCGTCTGCGATTCCGCGATGGCTCGCTGTCCGATATGCGCTTGCGGGATTCGCTGGGGCAGATCAGCATTCTCAGTTTTCAGGACGTCAAAGTGAATGAAGCGGTCGCTGACAGCGTGTTCAAACTCGAATATCCTGATTCAGTGGATGTTATTTCGAGCAAGAATTAATGCAGGAAGGCCTGTTTGAAGAGCGCCGCGGCTATGAGCCGCTGGCGGCTCGCATGCGACCCAGACAATTGTCTGACTATGCCGGGCAGCAGCATCTTGTGGGCCCGGGCAAACCGCTGAGAAAAGCGGTTGAGGATGGTCAGCTACACTCAATGATTCTCTGGGGCCCGCCCGGGGTTGGCAAAACCACGTTTGCCAAACTGCTCGCCGATACGGCTGACACGGCCTTCGAAAGCCTTTCGGCAGTGCTTAGTGGCGTTAAGGATATTCGCGCCGCAGTAGAGCGCGCGCGCAACCGGCAGCAAGTCGAGGGGCGCGATACCCTGCTGTTTGTCGATGAAGTGCATCGATTCAACAAGAGTCAGCAGGATGCGTTCCTGCCTCATATCGAAGACGGCACCGTGATCTTCGTTGGCGCTACGACAGAAAATCCCTCCTTTGAACTCAACAGCGCCTTGCTCTCCCGAACCCGGGTTTATGTACTCAAAAATCTCGAGAAGCCGGATCTTATCGGTCTGATGCAGAGAGCACTGGCCGACCCCGAGGGGCTGAAAGACAAACTTGTCGTGCCTGCGGAGCTGCTCGATATCATTGCCACGTCCGCCAACGGCGATGCGCGCCGGTCATTGAATACCCTTGAAATTGCAGCTGATCTGGCGGAGCCCGCTGCAGAAGGTGACGTTCCCGAGCTGACAGAGGACGTATTGCAGCAGGTAATGCAGTCCAGCTTGCGCCGGTTTGATAAACACGGTGACGTCTTTTACGATCAGATTTCAGCCTTGCATAAGTCTGTTCGGGGCTCCGATCCCGATGCTTCGCTGTACTGGATGTGCCGAATGCTCGATGGCGGTTGCGACCCTGTCTATGTTGCCCGCCGCCTGGTCAGAATCGCAAGCGAAGACATCGGCAATGCCGATCCGCGGGCGCTTCGGCTTAGCCTGGACGCATGGGATATACAGGAGCGACTAGGGTCACCTGAGGGCGAGTTGGCGCTGGCACAAGCGGTGACCTATCTCGCGCTCGCGCCCAAGAGCAATGCGGTTTACAGCGCCTTTAACCGATGCATGGCAGATATTCGCGAGCAACCCGATTACGAGGTGCCTGTTCATATCCGAAATGCACCGACCTCGCTGATGAAAACGATGGGGCATGGCAAAGAATACCGCTACGCCCATGACGAGCCTGAAGCTTTCGCTGCAGGAGAGGCCTATCTGCCTGAGCCTATCGCGAACACCCGCTATTACGAGCCGGTTCGTCGGGGCCTTGAGATTCGCCTCAGCGAAAAGCGGGAGCGGCTTGATGTCTGGAACAGGGAAAGCGCAGTGCAGCGCTATCCGTCTTCACCGCATGATCCTGATTGAAGCTGTTTTGCCTCCAGGCTTCGCTGGTCATATAACAGTGTTTTTGCGCTTTTTTGCTTCTCACCACACAATAAATCCGCGCTCCACGGCTTGCATCGGTGGTACAGGGATTTCGTGACGGTATACTATGCGCAAGCCCAACAACTGCACTGCGACGTTGTAGCGCGCCGTATTCTTTCCACCCGATTTTTACAGGACGATCATGCTCGATCCAAAACTTGTTCGAAGCCAGACTGAGGACATCGCCAAACGCCTGGCGGTTCGCAATTACGTGTTTGATACAGAAGGTTTCCAATCTCTGGAATCACGTCGTCGCACACTTCAGGTCAAAACCGAAGAGCTTCAGAGCGAGCAGAACAAACGATCAAAATCGATTGGCAAAGCCAAGGCCGCTGGCGAAGATATCCAGCCGTTGCTGGACGTTGTCGACGACCTGAAAGCTCAGAAGGCGGATGCGGAGCAGGAATTGCGTGTTCTGCAGGAGGAGATCACCCAGTTTCTCGCCGGTATTCCCAATACTCCGGATGAGTCAGTACCGGCAGGTAAAGATGAAGACGACAATGTCGAGATCCGGCAGTGGGGCACAATCCCGACTTTTGATTTTGAGCCAAAAGACCATGTTGACCTGGGTGGCGGCGCCAATGGCCTCGATTTTGAAACAGGCACACGACTGGCTCAGTCCCGCTTTACTGTTATGCGGGGGCAGATCGCCCGATTGCACCGCGCACTGGCTCAATTCATGATCAATACGCATACCGCGGAGCACGGGTATGCGGAGATTTATGTGCCTTATCTGGTCAACGCTGACACGCTATTTGGCACAGGCCAGCTTCCCAAGTTCGAAGAAGACCTGTTTCGCATGGAAGGTGAAAACGGCCTTTACCTGATCCCGACTGCTGAAGTGCCTGCTACCAACCTGGTGGCGGACACTATTCTCACCGCTGATGAACTCCCGCTTAAATTTGTCAGTCATACGCCTTGTTTCCGCAGTGAAGCTGGATCTTATGGGCGTGATACCCGAGGCATGATACGGCAGCATCAGTTCGATAAAGTCGAGATGGTTCATATCGTTCAGCCTGATCAGTCTGACGCTGCACTGGAAGCACTGACCGGTCACGCCGAGGCGATCCTGCAAAAACTCGAGCTACCGTATCGGGTAGTGGCGTTGTGTGGCGGCGACATCGGTTTCTCTGCTGCAAAAACCTATGATCTGGAAGTGTGGTTGCCAGGCCAGGATAAATACCGTGAGATTTCATCTTGCAGCAATACCCGGGATTTTCAGGCGCGTCGCATGCAGGCTCGCTGGAAGAACCCCGAAACCGGGAAAAACGAACTGGTGCATACGCTTAACGGTTCCGGACTGGCTGTAGGTCGCACGCTGGTTGCCGTACTCGAGAACTATCAACAGGCGGACGGCAGCATTCGTGTTCCTGAAGTACTCAGGCCCTACATGGGCGGTGTTGAACGGATCGAACCCTGAGGCATCCCGGCCTGAGCGCAGTATAAGGAGCATGATGTGAGTCTTTCTTTGACCGTGAACCTGGACGATCCGGTTATCGGCTGTATCGGTGAAGGGCTACGCCTGCAGGCCAAGGCGCGGATCTGCTCGGAGCAGGGAGCTGATATTATCTGGTATGGCCATGAGGCCATGCCTGAGGACGCCCCTGACGGTGGCCGCCTGGAAGCGCTACCGGAGTCACTGACTGATGCGTTCCCTGTCAGTCTGTTGTTGGTTGAAACCGGTGATCCCGAAGAAGACATCAAATGGATAGAGCGGGCAGGCCCCAGGGTGATGGTCTGGTCTCCAACCCGGCATCCAATGGCAAGAGTTCAGTTTCCAGCCACGATCAATCGTGGGCCGTTGAGGATTTCGGTTGATACGGCAGGTCGATGGCCGACGGTAGCTAACTGGTTTCGACAAAAGCTCGATACATTGTTGCCACAGGGAATCGCATCCACTCTTGAAGCCATGGTTTCGCAGGGAGATCTCAAGGCAAAGTTGACCACGCCTCATCAGCGCCGGACATTCTGGTACGGTCTTCTTGACGGTCCGCTCGTGAATCGCGCACACCAGATGGCAGACGACGAGATCCATGGGGAGATTCAGGCCCGCATTGATGCTGCAGCAGCCGGACGCTCGGACGGTGAAGTGTATCTCGTTGGTGCTGGCCCCGGTGATCCGGATTTGCTGACCGTCAAGGCGTTGAGAGTAATCGCGCAGGCGGACGTCGTGCTTTACGACCGTCTGGTTTCGAAAGAAATCCTGGCGCGAGTCAGAGCTGACGCTGAAATGATTCATGTGGGTAAACAGCGTTCAAACCATACTGTGCCTCAGGATCAGATCAATCAGCGACTGGTTGAGCTGGCGAAGGAAGGGCGCACCGTGGTTCGGCTCAAGGGCGGTGACCCTTTTATTTTCGGCCGCGGGGGTGAAGAGATCGAATCGCTGGCTGAAGCCGGTCTGAAATTCCAGGTGGTACCGGGAATTACCGCTGCATCGGGGTGTTCTGCGTATGCTGGTATCCCGCTGACACACCGTGATTACGCCCAGTCCGTGCGTTTTGTGACGGGCCACCTCAAAAACAACACCTGCGATTTACCCTGGAACGATTTCGTCCAGTCCAATCAGACACTGGTCTTTTACATGGGGTTGGTGGGCCTGCCGGTCATTGCCAGCGAGCTTATCAAGCATGGTATGCCAGCCGATATGCCCGTAGCCCTTGTGTCCAAGGGGACGACCCCCGAACAAACTGTTGTAACCGGCTCACTTGAATCCATCGCCGGTGTTGTTGAGCGCAGTGAGGTGCGAGCGCCGACCTTAATTATCGTTGGCGAAGTGGTTAAGCTAAGAGGGAAGCTGGATTGGCTTAACCGGTAGAGAACCTCATGCGGTCAGCGTATGTTTCTTTATCGCATACTAAAAAGCCCGCACATGCGGGCTTTTTAGTAACTGTAACCTGAGCTTTTCAAGGTTCAGGCTTTATTCTCAAGCCGTTTGGGTAGCACGTCTCTGAGTTTCTCTGCCATCTCGCGCAGTGCCTTTTCGGTGGTTTCCCAGTCAATACAGGCGTCGGTAATCGAAACGCCGTACTTCAGGTCGTCCAGGTTTGCGGGGATGGATTGGCTGCCCCAGTTCAGATGACTTTCAACCATCAGGCCCATGATCGACTTGTTGCCCTCGATAATCTGGTGGGCAACATCTTGCATGACCAGGGGCTGAATGGCCGGATCTTTGCTGGAGTTGGCATGGCTGCAGTCCACCATCAGCGCTTTACGCAGACCGGTCTTCTCGAGTTCCTTTTCGCACAGGGCAACGTTGACGGAGTCGTAGTTTGGTTTGCCTCCACCGCCGCGCAATACCACGTGACCATATGCGTTGCCCCGGGTGCGAATGATTGAAACCTGGCCTTTCTGATCGATACCAAGGAAGCTGTGTGGATGTGAGACAGACTTCATGGCGTTAACGGCAACATCAAGACTGCCATCGGTACCGTTTTTGAAGCCAATGGCCATTGACAGGCCGCTGCTCATTTCCCGATGCGTCTGGGATTCAGTGGTTCTCGCGCCAATGGCTGACCAGGAAATTGTATCCTGGAGATACTGGGGAGAAATGGGGTCCAGCGCCTCAGTGGCGGTGGGAAGGCCCAGTTCTGCAATGTCCAGCAAAAGACGACGCCCAATGTGGAGACCCTGTTCGATGTTGAACGAGTCGTTCAGGTGCGGGTCGTTAATCAGACCTTTCCAGCCGATGGTGGTACGCGGCTTCTCAAAATAAACCCGCATGACAATGTACAGGGTGTCGCTGAGTTCATCGCTGAGCTTCTTCAGCCGCTCGGCATATTCCCGTGCTGCCTTGATATCATGAATAGAGCAGGGGCCGACGACGATAAACAGGCGATGGTCTTTGCCATCAAGAATGTTATTGATGGTCTGCCGGCCAGTTGTCACCGTCGCTTCTGCGCGGGGAGACATGGGCATCTCTTGTTTCAGGGCCTCGGGTGTGATCAGGGGTTCCTGACTTGCCACGTTAATATTCTCGATTTGCTTGTCAGACATTGCGCGGTTCTCTCCAGAATCAGCAGTAGTATAAAATCAATAGGTTGCTGCGATAACTTAATGTGGACCCAAATTAAAAGAATAGCCTGAGACAGGATTCGATGCGGGGTATTAAAGCGCTGCAAACGTCTGGATTTCTATTCTACTGTCGTTGTTATCTCATGATAATTAGAAGGCCGATTATACTGCGACAATACTCTTCTCAATGCAATTGGAGCGCGGTGTAATAGGGCTTTTAAGGCATTTGTGACACACTGCCACAATGAGCGTATAGACGTGGCGCCGAGCCCGTGCTCGAATAATAGTGAACAATGACCTTCGCATTTCCCAGCTTGAGTTCGGTACTGTGGCATTATTTTTTCGGGATATTCAGATTTTATGGCGATGAAACAGGAGGCATCCTCCCGAAACGACAGTAATGACGTCATTCGCGCCATTCTAATCAATATTCGTGTACCCGAACTTCCCTATCCTGCCGGCAAGCCCGCTGACGCAGACATACCTGACTGGTTGCCGCTTTTGCACTCCTGCTGGACAGAACAGCGCAATGAGCGGGTTATTAATGTTCTGAACGCTGTGAAGATGACCTGGTCAGTTCGCCAGGTAAACGCAGCCTATCTTGCCGACAGGGTGATGGATGTATTCCTCAAGACATCCGGGCTACACGTGTCTCTGGTGCAACGGATCGCGCGTCTGCGCTTTTTGCTGGCCTGGCAGATAGAGGTACACGGCGAGCAGGGTCTGAACGACGAAAGTGTGCTTCGCCAGTGGCTGGACGGGTTGCAAAGCCTGCGCGGTTGGAGCGATTCCGGAGGGCGGGCCGCTCGGCAGTTACTCGCGCAGCTCGATGAGTTGGTAGTGGTTGCTGATCAGTGTTTCGGTGAGCGCTCAATGGAGGCATTTGAGCGATTTGCGACGCAATGGCGTCAGGACCAGCTGCAGAAAGAAGGACGCATCGGCAAACTTCGAACAAGGCTGCTGGAGACCGAACAGGGCGCATCCCGCCAGCGCGCCGCGGACCAGATGTCCCGAGCGCTTGTAGCAAGGGCCCTTGGAAACCGAAAGCTACCGGCAGACGTGATCGACTTCATATCGACTATCTGGACCCCGTTGTTGCGACAGGCCGCCTGGAAAGACGGATTGACCAGCGACAATGTGAGGCACGCCAACAAGCTGCTTGAGTGGATCGTATGGATAGCAGATCCGGCGCTTTCTGATAACGAGCGCGACAAACTGTATCAGGTCGGTGAGCACCTCAGCGACAAGGTGCGGGAGGTCTGGAGCCGTATTCAATCTGATCCTCTGCCGGAGAGTTCGCTAAGCGGTCTGGAGGCCGTGATGGTGGCGCGGTTGCGGGGCCAATCGCTTGATCTTGTGCCCGTGGAGCAGCGCCATGTTGACGAACGTTGGCTCAACCTGTCTGCGACCGACACAAGTGCTGCCTCTGGGTACACAGGGCAATGGTTTGTTAAGGGTTCGGATGAAGATGAGCAACGGCTTTACTTTCTGACGTTGCTCGAAGATTCCCAGGACGTCCTGATGACGAACGGAGAGGGTGTTAAATTGGGCCTGATGGATTGGCCTGAGTTCGAAGCTGGTTTGAAAAAGGGCGACATTCGCCGTCTACCGGATTTGAATCCTTTTGGCGCTGTTGTCGATCAAACCATAGCGGCGTTGGTACAGGTGCTCCGGTCGCAAGTTGAAAAGCGACGTGAAGCGAAAGCCAAGGCGGAAGCTCAGGCCGAAGCTTTGCGTGTGGCGCGTGCCAAAGCGGAACAGGCGCGCCTTGAGGCAGAAGCCTTGCGTGCGGCGGAAGCCGAAAAGGCCCTCCAACTGCAAGCCGAGGAACAACAGGCCGTTGAGGCAGCAGAAGCTGAGCGATTATCGCGGGAGTTATATGAGGCGGCGCGCGCGAAAGTTGACGCACTTAAACTGGGTAGCTGGATAGCATTGGAACCGACGGCGGCATCCGAGAAACCGTCAGACGGATTACCCATAGAGGCGCTGAAGCTGAAGCTTGCGGTGCGACTCAACGCAACTGACAAGTTGGTTTTTGTTGACCGGCTTGGGTTGAACCGCACGGAATATACCTCGACCGCATTGATCGAATTGATCGTTTCCGGCGCTGCGAAAACACTCAGCAGCGAGGCGGAATTTGAAGATACACTGTCACGGGTAGTGGGGCGTATCAGGGTGGGGCGCACATGACATCAACAGATTATCCATCACCAGATTCTTCATCATCAGAGTCGGCGTTACCTGACTACGATTTGGACGCATCACAGGGCGCGGGCCAGGATCAGCGCAGTGAGTTTCGTTTGAGCGCCCGTGCAATGGCGCATATCGAGCTGGAATCGCCTGAACCTGATCTGGCAACGCCCGGCCCGGACATTTTGAGTTGCTATACCACGGATCTATCGGCAACGGGTGTTCGCCTGATCAGTAAACTGGAGCTGCCATTAGGCGCACTGTTGCCGGTTACGATCGAGTTGGCTCGGGGTGACGGTAGCGAGAGGTTTCCGTTGATGATGGAAGTCGTATGGTGCCGGGCGCAGGGCCGCGCTTCCTGGAATGTTGGTCTCAAAATTCTGGAATCCGATGACACAGCCCTGGTCGAGTGGTTGGACCTGGTGGCAAGGGCAATGGAGGACCAGGACTAGACTTTTGCCTGGCTCATCGTACCAAACAGCTATCCGTTCATGTTCTGAGTCATGAACCTTTCCGCGCTTTCAGCCCTTGTTCAGGGCGCCTTTAACTTCTGTCCGGTTCGTTTTCTCTGGCTGCTGCCAGCGAGTCGGAAAAAGGCGTCAGTCCCTGGCTTAAAAAGGTTTCAAAATCCTTCAGGGTTTCAGCCGGGATTTCTTCCATCGGAATATGCCCCACCCCTGAGTAGGTGACGAGCTTTGCCTGCGGCACATCATTCAGCCAGCGCTCGGCCAATGATGCCGGCACCCATGGGTCGTCATCACCCCACATCAGTAGTGTCGGTGCCTTGATCCGGTAAAAGGGCAGGGGCGACTCGTTTTCAGCCCGCTCATCTACCATTTCGAGCGTTTTGACATAGATGGGTTTGGCACCTTCCCGTTGTGACATATGGACGTAGCGGCTGATATTGGCATCGGTCATCCTTCTGGGGTCGCCGTAAGCCATTCGCAGACTCATGGTGATAACCAGCGGCGGTTGCACCCATTGAGCCAGGTAGGCGATTGGAAAAGAGGTGCCGAAACCTACAAGCCACGATGTGTCCTGGGGGTACCCGAAAGGGTCAAGTAGTGCGAGCCGATCAACGCGGTTGGCGTATTGCGCGGCATAGCGCGCAGCGATGAAACCGCCGTAGGAATTGCCTGCAAGGGTAAAGTTCTCAAGATCCAGACGTTCAACAAACTTGGCGAAGGTATTCACCATGCTGTCTTCGTCGAAATCATCTGGATTTTCAGGTGCCCCGGTAAGCCCAAAGCCCGGCATGTCGAGCGTAATGACCCGGTATCGCTTGCTCAGTTTGGCCGTCCAGCCGTCCCAAGTCTGCAGTGAGGAGTAGATGCCGTGTAGCAGGATAATCGTCTCACCTGAGCCTTGATCCTGATAGTGGATACGGTAGCCGTTAACCTCCATGAAATGAGAGTTCTCGTTAACGTAACGCTCTTCGAGATAAGGCATGGGAATATCGGCAAATCCGGTCGCATTGGCCAGAGACGGACTGGCTTTCATTGCCGAACCGATACTTGAACACCCAGATAAAGCCAGTACCAGAAGGGCCGGTACCCAAATCAAACGTAGCGTCAGACGCATAAACAGAACTCCTCTCCGATGGCGGGAGATTACTTAAGTTTACACAGAGGAACAGTGACGCAGTTCGAGGAACAGGAGGAGGGCGCAGAATCAGTGAAAGCGGTGAGTTTGATTCGAGCCTGTGGATCAGGCCCGAATCAACGTAAGGGCGGGGATTACTCTTCTAGCTCACCCATGCCTGTGATGTTGAAACCGGCATCGACATACAGTATCTCGCCAGTAATACCGCTTGCCATATCGGAGCACAGGAAGGCTGCGGAGTTGCCGACTTCTTCCTTGGTGACGTTGCGACGCAGGGGCGCACGCTTGGCATTTTCAGTCAGCATTTTACGGAAACTCTTGATGCCTGAGGCGGCAAGGGTCTTGATGGGGCCGGCAGAAATACCATTAACCCGAATGCCATCCTGACCGAGGCTGGCGGCCATGTAGCGCACATTGGCTTCAAGGGATGCCTTGGCTAGGCCCATGACGTTATAGTTCGGCAGAACGCGCTCAGCGCCCAGATAGGAGAGCGTGAGCAGCGAACTGCTGTCTTTCAGAAGCGGGCGAGCAGCTTTCGCCAGTGCAACGAAGCTGAAAGAACTGATGTCATGAGCGATCCGGAAGCCTTCGCGGGTCGTGACGTCAACATAGTTACCGTTGAGTTCGTGGCCTGGCGCAAAACCAACAGCATGAATAATGATGTCGATGCTGTCCCAGTGCTCGCCCAGAGCGGCGATAACTGCGTCTATTTCGTCATCATTTGCCACGTCGCAGGGGAAAGTCAGTGTGCTTCCCCAGCCTTCGGCAAACTCGACTACCCGGGATTTAAGTTTGTCATTCTGGTAGGTAAAAGCGAGCTCCGCACCCTGTTCGTGGAAGACTTTCGCGATGCCGTGTGCGATGGAGTGTTTGCTGGCAACGCCCACAATCAGCGCCCGCTTTCCTTTCAAAATTCCCATGGATGATCTCCTGATTCATCGTTGATGACGCATTGTCGCTGAATCTGCGGCGTCATTTAAGTCGCTATTCGTCTAAGGCAGATGGCCCCTGATAGAAAAAAGCGGCGTCGAGTAACTGGCGCGTGTACGCCTGCTGCGGAGCCCTGAGGACCTGCTCGGCATCACCGTATTCGACAACCTGACCGGACTTGAGCACCAGTACGCGATGACTGAGTGCCCTGACGACCGCCAGGTCGTGGCTGATAAAAAGATAGCTCAGGCCGTAACGTTGCTGAAGCGAGAGTAACAAATTGATGACCTGTTTCTGTACCGTCCGGTCAAGCGCCGAGGTGGGTTCGTCCAGAACAATCAGCGAAGGCTGCAGCACCAGTGCCCGGGCAATGGCGATACGCTGGCGCTGGCCACCGGAAAATTCATGGGGGTAGCGCCCGGCAACGGCGGGGTCCAGACCAACATCCGTCAGGGCCTGGGTAATCATCGCCGAATGCTTATCGCTCTGATCCGGGAAGTGGATCATCAACCCTTCGCCAATGATTTCGCCAATCGACATGCGCGGGCTCAGGCTGCCGTAGGGGTCCTGAAACACGATCTGAATATCCTTGCGCAGCGGCTTGAATGCCTTTTGATCCAGATCGCCAATTGCTCGACCACCAAACCGGATATCACCTTCGCTTCGTGTCAGTTTGAGCAGCGCCATGCCCAGCGTGGTTTTGCCGCTACCGCTCTCGCCGACAATACCCAGCGTTTCACCCGCCCGAAGCGTCAGGCTGACATCTTTGACTGCGCGCAGTACGGTTTTGGGCTTGCCGAAAAACGTTCGGGTGATCGGGAAAGTGACATTGATATTCTTGACGTCGAGTAGCGTTCCGGCATCCGCATCACAAGGTGCGGGTGCCGGCCCCGGATCTGCGTCCAGAAGCTGGCGGGTGTAATCATCAGTGGGGTGATTGAAAATGATATCGGTGCTGTTGGCTTCGACTTCTTTGCCGTCGCGCATTACCACCACATGATCGGCATAGTGCCTCACGATCGAGAGATCATGGGTGATCAATAATATCGCCATGCCCATCTTTTGCTGCAACGACTTCAGCAGTTCGAGTACCTGACGTTGAACGGTGACATCGAGCGCGGTGGTCGGCTCGTCGGCGATCAGCAGTTCAGGTTCGTTGGCGAGCGCCATGGCGATCATGATGCGCTGCTTTTGCCCGCCCGAAAGCTGATGCGGATAATAGGATAATCGCTGCTCGGGATCCGGTATGCCCACTAGGTTCAGCAGTTCAAGCGTGCGTTTGCGCGCCTGATTGGAACGCATGCCCTGATGGACTTCCAGTGTTTCGCCAATCTGTTTTTCTACTGTGTGCAGCGGGTTCAGGGAGGTCATCGGCTCCTGAAAGATCATGCTGATCCGCTGGCCCCGAATCTGGCGCAAGCGGTTCTCTTTTGCTGCCAGCAGGTTTTCACCTTCAAGGTTGATGGCGCCGCCCGGATAGTGGGCATGGCGTTCGTCCAGCAGGCGCAGAATCGATAGGGCAGTAACCGACTTTCCGGAACCACTCTCACCCACAAGCGCGATTGTTTTCCCCTTGGGAATCGAGAAAGACAAGTTGCTGACGGCCTGCTTGTCTTCGAACGCGATCGAAAGATTGTCGATGTCGATAAACCCGGTCATATCAGTTTTTCCTCGGGTCGAAGGCATCACGCACAGCTTCACCAATAAACACCAGCAGTGTCAGCATCAACGCCAACACCACGAATGCGGATAGCCCGAGCCAGGGCGCATGCAGATTCGCTTTACCCTGGGCGATCAACTCACCCAGCGAAGGTGAGCCAGGCGGGAGCCCGAAGCCAAGAAAATCGAGCGATGTGAGCCCGGTTATGGCGCCGGTCAGGATAAAGGGCACATAGGTCACCGTGGCCACCATGGCATTGGGCAACATATGGCGGAACATGATGGTGCGATTGCCAAGGCCAAGCGCGCGGGCGGCCCTGACATATTCAAAGTTACGGGCTCGGAGAAATTCGGCCCGCACCACGTCGACGAGGCCCATCCAGCTGAACATCAACATGATGATCAGCAGCCACCAGAAGTTCGGTTGCACGATGCTGGACAGAATGATCAGCAGGAAGAGAGCGGGTAATCCGGACCAGATCTCGATAAACCTTTGCCCGAACAGATCGATCTTACCACCGTAGAATCCCTGAATCGCACCAACCACAACCCCCATGATGCAGCTGAAAAACGTCAATGTGAGGCCGAACAGGACGGAGATTCGAAACCCGTAAATCAAACGCGCAACCACATCGCGGCCCTGGTCATCCGTGCCGAGCCAGTTGACGGCTGATGGTGGTGCCGGCGAGGGGACATCCAGATCATAATTGATCGTGTCGTAGCTGAATCTTATCAGCGGCCAGAGCATCCACCCGTCATTGTTGATCTCATCGGCAATGAAGGGATCACGGTAATCGGCTTCGGTAGGCAGAAATCCGCCAAATGTTTCCTCGGTCACGGATTCGACTATCGGGAAGTAAAGTTGATCCTGATAGCTGACGACCAACGGTTTGTCATTGGCGACCATTTCGGCGAAGAGCGTGACCACAAACAACACCAGAAATATCCATAATGCCCAGTATCCCCGCCGATTATTGCGGAAAGATTTGAGCCGTCGCTTCTGGGTGGGTGAGAGGGTTTTCATGAATCAGCCCTCCCTGCTTTCAAAATCGATGCGGGGATCAACGAAGACATAGGTGAGGTCGCTGATCAGCTTCAGCACCAGACCCATCAGTGTGAATATATACAAGGTACCGAACATCACCGGATAGTCGCGGTTAAGCGTCGCTTCAAAGCCAAGCAGCCCCAGGCCATCGAGAGAGAAGATCACCTCTATCAGCAGGGAGCCGGTAAAGAACAGCGCCACCAGCAATCCCGGCAGACTGGCGATAACGATCAGCATTGCGTTGCGGAAGACGTGACCGTAGAGAATGCGGTTGTTGGTTAGCCCTTTGGCTCGGGCCGTGACCACGTACTGTTTGCCGATCTCGTCCAGAAACGAATTTTTTGTAAGCAGGGTGAGCGTCGCGAAGCCGCCGATCACGTTAGCTGATACTGGCAGCACAAGGTGCCAGAAGTAGTCGGCGATTTGATCGTACCACACCATATCGTCAAAACCGGGCGACGTCAGGCCTCGCAACGGAAACCAGTCCCAGTAGCTGCCGCCGGCAAACAGGACGATCAGGAGTATGGCAAACAGGAAGCCGGGTATCGCGTAGCCGATAACGATTGCCGAACTGGTCCAGACGTCGAATCGGGAACCATCGGTAATGGCTTTGCGGATCCCCAGGGGAATGGATATCAGGTAGATGATCAGTGTCGACCAGAGGCCCAGGGAAATCGAAACAGGCATCTTGTCGATGATCAGCTCCGTTACCGTTCGGTCGCGGAAAAAGCTGTCCCCGAAATCGAACGTCGCATAGTCGGTAAGCATCATGAAGAAGCGTTCGTAAGCCGGTTTGTCAAAGCCGTAGAGCTTTTCCATGTCGGCAATCAGCTCGGGCGGGATACCTTTGGCCCCGCGGGATTGCCCGTTGCCTTCGCTGACTTCGGCCCCGCCGCCGCCTGTAGCGCGCGTCAATGAGCCGCTGTCCATGCCTTCCATCTGGGCGATTAACTGCTCGATTGGCCCACCGGGTGCCGCCTGAACGATGACAAAGTTGAGGAGCATGATGCCGATCAGCGTAGGAATGATCAGCAACAGGCGCCTGAGGATGTAGACACCCATCAGTCAGGTTGTTCCTTATTCAGCTTGGAGCGTTCCGCTTGGTTTGAATAACCGGTTAACCAGACAGCGCTTACTTACCTGTATCCGGTGTCATCCACCAGTCTCTTGGATCAATACCGCCCGAGGGTGTGGTCTCGGGGCGTTGCAGCTGGTGCCAGTAGGCAACCCTGTCAACTCCCAGGTACCACTGGGGGATAACGTAGTGACCCCATAGCAATACCCGGTCCAGCGCACGGGTCCGGGTAATGAGTGATTCGCGGTCCGGAGCCTGGATGATCTTGCTGACCAGTGCGTCTACGACTGGATCATTCACACCAATGGTATTGCGCGAGCCGGCGCGATCCGCATTTGATGAATCCCAGTAATCACGTTGTTCGTTGCCGGGCGAGTTGGATTGCGCCAGCGATTGAACAACCACATCGAATTCGAAATTACGAACCCGTTGAATGTACTGGTTGGTATCCACCAGTCTGACATCCACATCGATCCCGAGTTTCGCAAGATTCTGTTTGAATGGCAGAACAACGCGTTCAAAGGTTTTCTGCCAGATCAAAATCTCAAAGCCAAGAGGTTTGCCGGTCTTCGCATTCACCATTTTGCCATCGCGGATTTCGTAGCCGGCTTCCTTGAGCAGCTTCATTGCCGTCCGCAAATTGTCCCGCAATGTATGATCGCCGGTCGTTGACGGTGGGTGGTACTCCTTGGTGAACACCTCTGGTGGAATCTGATCCCGGTAGGGTTCCAGAAGTTCGAGTTCCGCTTTTGACGGCAGACCGCTGGATGCCAGTTCACTGTTTTCGAAATAGCTTTGGGTGCGCGTGTACTGGTTATAGAAGAGGTTTCGGTTGGCCCAGTCGAAATCGAAGCCATAGGCGAGCGCCTGGCGGACCTTTGCGTTATTCAACGGCGCCTTTCGCGTGTTGAATACAAAGGCCTGCATACCTGCTGGCCGCTCGTGCTCGATGTTCTCTTTTTTGATTTTTCCGGATTTCAGCGCATCTCCGGTGTAGGCGGTCGCCCAGTTCTTGGCTGAGCTTTCAACCCGGAAGTCATAGTTACCTGCTTTGAAGGCTTCCAGCGCTACGGTGTCGTCGGAATAGTAGTCATAGCGGATGGCATCGAAGTTGTCGCGACCGACATTGACCGGCAAATCCTTTGCCCAGTAGTCAGGGTTGCGCTTGTAAGTGACCGAGCGGCCGGCTTCAAAGTTTTCAATGGTATAGGGGCCGCTGGAAACCGGAACCGAAAGGCCCGAGCCTTCAAAGTCATGGTTCTCCCAGTAGTGCTTGGGAAGTACCGGCATTTGCCCCAGTATCAGTGGCAACTCATGGTTTTTGGTATCGCCGAAATCGAACCGGACCTTGAGCTTGTCTTCTACGGTCACCTTGCTCACTTCGGAATAATAGCTGCGGTAAAACGGATGGCCTTCTTCCGTTAACAGCTTGAAGGTATAGGCCACGTCTTCTGCGGTAATCGGCTCACCATCAGAGAAGCGCGCGTCAGGGTTGATGTTGAAGGTGACGTAGCTGCGGTCTTCCGGTGTTTCCATGGATTCAGCGATGAGGCCGTACATCGAGAACGGCTCATCCGCTGAAGCCACGAGCAGAGAGTCGTAGGCGTAGGTCTGGATGCCCGCTGCGCCAATTCCTTTCAGAACAAAAGGGTTGAACGAATCATAGCCGTTAGCCACCACTGCGAGCCTGAGCATGCCGCCTTTGGGCGCATCAGGATTGACATAGTCGAAGTGGGAAAAGTCAGGGCCGTACTTTGGGGCGCCGTGCATGGCAATTCCATGCACCGGGGTACCAGCTAAAAGAAGGGGAGAAAGAATAGATAAACAGAGTGCTGCGACGGTCTGGTAAATTCTGATCATGGATTCCGCTCTTGTTTATTTAAGCGACTGACCGCCACAGATCAAAGGCTGCAGGATCAGGGACTTCGGCGAATATCGACGTAGAGTACCAGACTTTGACCGGGCTGGAGATAGTTCCCCATATTAAGACTGTTCCAGCTCGCGATGTCCTTCACATTTACATTAAAACGGCTGGCAATTCTCGCCAGAGAGTCGCCTTTGCGGACACGGTAGCCAACTTTGCGCACCATATCCGAATTGCCACGCCTGGAATTCATCGCGATTTGCTGGCTGGATGCTGTCTTCGACCAGATCACCAGATTTTTGCCTGGCATCAAGGGATCGCCTGGTGCCATGCCGTTCCACTTAGCCAGTTCCCGCACTGTGATCTTGTTGTCACGGGCAATATCCCAGAAAGTATCGCCGGGCTGTACCTTGTAGTTGATGCGCGTACCTTTGGCCCGCTTGCCAGTGGCGGCCTGCTTGTCCTGTAGCCGTTGGTTGGCGCTGAGAACGTAAGAGGATGTGTCTTTTGCAGATGAGGGAATCAACAGGCGCTGGTCAACACGAATCAGATTGGATCGCATGTGGTTGACTTCTTTGATCACCGCCGGTGTGGTGTTGAACTGATGCGCAATGCGAATGAGGCTGTCTCCGCTGCGTACCTTGTAGTTCTTCCAGGATACCCGTTGGGACGGCGCAAGTGATGCCAGCCCTTCTTTGAATTGTTCCGCATTCTTGGTAGGTACCAGCAGCCGGTGCGGCCCATCCGGGGAGGTCGCCCAGCGGTTGTATGCCGGGTTCAGCAGGTAGATTTCTTCCACATCAACCCCGGCCAGTTCTGCGGCCTGCGCCAGGTCAATCTGGGACCCGGTATCCACAACATCGAAATAGGGTTCATCAGGAATAGGTGGAAGCGTTACACCGTAGGCTTCTGGATCGCGGATGATCCTGGAGATCGCAATCAGCTTGGGTACGTAGGCACTGGTTTCCCGGGGAAGGCTCAACGACCAGTAGTCAACGTCTTTATTCTGGGCATTGTTGCGGCGTATGGCGCGTCGAACGGTTCCCGCTCCGCTGTTGTAGGATGCAAGGGCGAGCATATAGTCACCGTCAAACCGTCCAGCCAGGGCATCAAGGTATTGGAGCGCACCACTGGTTGCGGCCAGCACATCGCGGCGCTGGTCATGCCACCAACTCTGGTTCAGCCCATACACACGACCGGTAGAGGGGATGAACTGCCATAGCCCGGCGGCACGGCCGTGAGAGTAAGCGAACGGGTCATAGGCGCTTTCAACGACTGGAAGCAATGCGTATTCGCCTGGCAAGCCGCGTTCTTCTACTTCATTGACGATGTGATAGAGGTAACGGCGGGCGCGCTTGGAGACCCGGACGATATATTTGGGGTGTTTGGCGTACCAATTAAGCTGTTGCTCAATTCTTGGATTGTCGGCATCAAGATCCATTGCAAACAAGCCGCGAAGACGCGCCCACAGGTCCGCCTCAGCAACGCTGGCGTCCGCGCTGTCCTCTTCAAGCTTTTCCCGCGCGCGGGCCGCTTCAGACTTCAGGGAAGGTTCAATGGCATCGTCGAGTGGTGTCGTGTCGTCATTTGCGTCGGCGTCGCGCTGCTCGACAGCAGACTGGAGCTCGTCATCGCCTGCTGGAACGGTAACGCGATGAGAGTCGAGGAGTTCTCCTTCGCTCATTGATTTTGAGGCAGATGATTGATCGCCGTCGGTAGAAAAAGATTGGCAAGCGGTCAGGGTAAAAGCCAGCAGCAGCGTTAATGTCGGTCGTACCAGGTTCATAAAAATACCGAAAATAAAGTGCCGCAGATGGGATGCAGCCATAGCGTGAAGCTGCAAGTGCAGCGCAAAGACGAAGGATTCTATGGCTAGCCAAATTAACGGGTCAAGAAAGCCTGTATTACGAAGACGACAGCTAGATGCTGTAAACCGGCTCTGGCAGCGGGTTTGCGCCCCGCGTGCCATTTGGCGCCAATTTGTGTCAAAAGGTATCTTTTGCCTTTCGGATCAAGGCGAAGACGCGATCATGTCCGGCTAGTGACTCGTCAATACTTGGCGATCGGTTCTCAATTGCGTCGATAACGGCGCTGTCGTCCCAGCGTAAGAATAGGTTGAGGCTGCGCTCTTCGGCAATCGTGGTCGGCAGCGTGGGCGCGTCATTCTCCCGTAGTGTGATGCAGCGACGCTCAAATTCTTCCAGCCCCGCATCTGATGGCAGTAGATCGCGGGAAAAACGGAGATTGGCCAGTGTGTATTCGTGGGCGCAATAGACCCGAGTTTCATCAGACAGTTTGCGCAGTTTCTCAAGAGAATGGCGCATTTGTGCTGGAGTACCCTCAAACAGCCGGCCGCAACCACAGGCGAACAGCGTATCCCCGCAAAATACAGCCGGGGCGCCATCAATCGCCGTCGACGTCGTGACGTAGGCGATATGGTCGAGTGTATGACCTGGTACTTCCAGCACTGAAAAGCTGATCCCGCTCCAGTTGAGGGTATCACCTTCGGAAAGTGGTACTGTGGCGCCCTTGAAAGGGGACTCTTTAGGGCCGTAAACGGCACCCGGCCGGTATTGCTCGACCAGCGCTGGAACCCCGCCGACATGATCCGGGTGATGATGCGTGATCAGGATTGCATCAAGTTCGAGGTTGTTGGCTTTGAGATACTCCGCGACCGGCTCAGACTGTCCCGGGTCAACAATGAGTGCCTTTCGAGTGGTGTTGTCGGTGATACACCAGATGTAGTTGTCACTGAATGCTGGAATCGGCGTAATAGAAAACATGGCGATGGCTGCGGTTGTTGGAATGAACTTGTTATCATAATGGATTGATGGGCAGGTCCCAAAATCCGAGAGGCTGTTGCTTTACGTTGCGTGGCCGTATTCGAACCTCCTCTCAAGCGTGATCTTGCCACCACCCAGGGAACGAATCATGAAGTCTTCGAGAACCCCGATCGATTACAACGAGCAGCGTGAGGAGTTTGAAACCTGGTTTCAGTCGCCTCTCGGGCGTGCGCTGTTGGCGGACCAGCGACGAAAGGTCGAGTGGGTCACCCGGGAATTTACCGGTGCTCACCAATTGCTTGTGTCGGTCAGCCATCGTTTGCCGATTGCGACCACAACTGACTTCAGCATGCGTATGATGACAACGCCGCGCTGGGCCCCAAACCTGTCGGATGGTGTCGTGGTTTCTGATGCAGCTGAGCTTCCGTTTCCATCCGAATCAATGGATCTCGTGGTGCTGCATCATACTCATGATTTCGCGGAACAGCCCCACCAGGTTGTCCGGGAAGCGACCCGGGTACTGCGTAGTTCAGGGCATCTGATTATTATCGGTTTCAATCCGATAGGCCTCTGGGGTATCCGAAAGCTGATATCACGCCGGCGTCACGCGCCATGGGGTGGGCGTTTTGTCTCGCCGGGACGGGTAGAGGACTGGCTCAATCTGCTCGATTGCGAGCTGGGTGATGTCTGTCGAGGCTTTCACCGACCGCCTATACGTAAGGCTCACGCCCTTGACCGGCTCGGCTTTATGGAGCGCCTGTTCAATCGGCTTCCCCTGCCAGGAGGCGCTTATTACTGCATCAGCGCGGAGAAAAGGGTGCTGGCGCGTACAGAGACCCGCCGGCGGTGGCGCAAGCAGGCCAAACAACCCGTGGCAATGCCAGTTGCGGGTTCGGTCAGCGCGCTCAGACCGCACCGGCATTCAACCAAAGATTCTCAACAGGAAAGGCATTCATGACAAACAAGGTCATTCTCTACACCGACGGCGCATGCAAGGGGAACCCCGGGCCAGGCGGGTGGGGCGCATTGCTGAGCTATGGCGAAGTGGAAAAGGAATTGTTTGGTGGCGAGCGTAATACCACCAATAACCGTATGGAGCTGATGGCTGCCATTGAGGGGTTGCGGGCGTTGAGCCGTGTTTGCAGCATCGATCTCTATACCGACTCCCAATATGTCCGCAAGGGCATTACCGAATGGATGACCAACTGGAAAAAAAATGGCTGGAAAACAGCTGCCCGAAAGCCGGTAAAAAATGCCGATCTATGGCGGATGCTGGACGAAGAAGTGGGGCGTCACGATGTGCGCTGGCATTGGGTAAAAGGCCATGCGGGTAATCCCGGTAACGAAAGGGCAGATGGGCTTGCTAATAAAGGCGTTGAGAAAGTAGCGTCATCACGTTGAAATTATTGATTTTACTCCGGAGCATCTATGCGCCAGATTGTACTGGATACTGAAACAACCGGTATTGACCCCGAACAAGGTCACCGCATCATTGAAATCGGCTGTGTCGAAATGATGGAGCGAAAACTTACCGGTCGCCATTACCACGTTTACATTAACCCTGAGAGGGAAGTCGAGGCGGAAGCGATCTCGATCCACGGTATCACTAACGAGTATTTGGCTGATAAACCGTTATTCCGGGATGTGGCGACAGAGTTCTTCGAGTTCATCAAAGGCGCCGAGCTCGTCATCCACAACGCGGCATTTGACGTTGGCTTTATCGACGCTGAGTTCCGTCGTCTGGGGACTGGCTGGAAAGTAGACGATCATTGCGGCGTGCTGGATACCCTGGCCATGGCGCGCGCCAAACATCCGGGGCAGAAAAACAACCTGGATGCACTGTGTAAACGCTACGGTATCGATAACAGCAACCGTGAGCTTCACGGGGCATTGCTGGATGCCGAGATATTGGCTGACGTGTTCCTGCTGATGTCAGGTGGCCAAACGGCATTGTCACTCGACGCTAACGCTGGTGGCGAATCAGGTGATACGGGAGGGATTCGCCGCTTGTCAGCTGAGCGTCCGCAATTGAAAGTGGTGCGGGCGAGCACGGAAGAAACGGTTGCTCATGATGAATTCCTGGATGTTGTGGCCAAGGCTGGAGGAGAGGCCATCTGGATCAGGAATCAAAAAGGGCCCGAAACGGCCTGAGCACGCCGTGTCTCCCACCTCGGTTAAACTCGGTAAAATAAGTACACAGAGCCGTTCTTGAGCAACTTGAATTTTGTGTTATAAGTAAAGGTTAGTTCGCGAATTTTTCTGTCATGGCTGCCCTCGGGTTTGATCAATCCGGCGCGATTAGGCAGAGCTTTCGGTACTTGTTTTGAGTGCCGCCTTGTTACCCAGCACAGGTTTGTTGTGGTCATGCTGTCTTCGCACACAGCATTCCGAAACCTGATCGGGAGCGATGAATACTCAATAATAAAGAATCGGGTGGTGCCGCATTTGCGGTCAGAGTCGTCACCTGACTATTCGGCAGAGGAAGCGGTGCTCTCCGCATTGTCTATGGGAAGCGTTATTTTATGGTTCAATCGTCTTTAGCGACGAAGTCTCAGTCGTTTGATCTGGTCAAAAATGAAATTGAACAGACCATCAAACAGGCGGAGGCCAGCCTCGAGCGCTTTCAGGAGAATCGGGAAAGCGGGGAGGATCTTCAGAACTGTGTCGATTTTCTGAACCAGCTTCGGGGTATATTCGTTCTGGTAGAACTCCGGGGTGGCACTCTGCTATGCCAGGAAGCGGTAGCAGTCGCAAACGATGTACCCGTTGGTGCAAACGACGACAAAAACAGTCTGCTGACTGCGCTCAGCGGTGCTTTGTTTATCCTCCGGCGTTATGTCGAATACTACCAGCAGCAGCGCGCTGACCATCCTGAATTATTGCTTCCCATTACCAATGATCTGCGCGAATCGCGTGGCGAAAAACCCTATCCGGAATCCTGCTTTTTTGAGGTTACTGCGGGCAAACGTCCGGATTTCTGCGCCAGTATGAATTTGCCCGCTCTGGGTGACAGTGAATCGGATTTTGAGATACATGCCCGCCGCATGCGGCTGATGTATCAGATAGGCCTGCTGGGTGTGCTGCGGGAGCGAAACGAGCGGGTCAGTCGTAAATTGATTGCACGTGCCGCCAAAGGCTTGGCGCGGCTGTGTAATGGTGCGCCGATGGGGCAGTTGTGGTGTCTGCTGTCGATGGTTGCCGAAACCATGCAGGATCGCAACATGGGTTTCGGTAAATCCCGTAAGCGGCTTTTCATGCGTATCGAGAAGTATACCCGCGAAATTGTCTATATCGGCAAGGTTGCAATCGCCAAGGATGCGCCGGATTCACTGTTCCGTGAATTGCTTTATATCCTTTATCGCAGTGGTTCAGCCAATCCCGAGGTGACACAGACCCTCAGCGCTTATGGTGTTACGCCAACAGAGTTTCCGGAAAACATTATGGAGGCGCATCGCAAACGCCTTTATGGACCGGGGAGCGATGTCCTCAAGTCTCTGTCAACCGCTTTGCAGGAAGAGCTCAATCAACTGAAAGACAAGGTTGATATCATCGAGCGTGGCATCGAGCCGGACCTGAGCGAATTTACGTCGATTGCCGTATCGCTGGAGCAGCTGGCCAACACATTGTCGATGCTGGATCTGAACAAACTGACTGATCTTGCACGCAGGGAAGCGGCGTTGCTGCGTTCCTGGCATGCAGACAACCGGTCGCCTGACGATGATGAGCTTTACAGTCTGGCGAATGCCGTGCTCAGTATCGAAGATGCCGCCATGCAAATGGTAGCAAGAGGCATTACGACTGAAACGGATTCGTTGGCAATTGGTAAGCAGGGTATCGACGAATCAACCTACTTGCGCGAAGCCCATATTGTCGTCGGTGACGAGGCTCGGGCAGCGCTGACACTTGCGAAGCGGGCGATCACCGCATTTATCGAATCCGATTATGACAAGCTGCATCTCGCAAACTTGCCAGCGACGCTCCATAGCATCTGGGGCGGATTCATGATGCTCGAAGATGAGCAGGGATCTGCTGTATTGGCGCGGGTTGCAGATTCCATTCAGGGTAAATTGCTGGATTCCCGAGAGCCTCCGTCACCCGCTGTACTCGAAGCGCTGGCTGACGCACTCACATCCCTGGAATACTACATCGAAAGCATCGGCACCCGTGATGAGCGTAATCAGGATCTGCTGCGACTGGCACAGGCTTCGTTGCAGGATGTGGGACTCTAGGCACATTTCAGACTAAAAAGTCAGCTCCTGAAGGCGTAGACTGCATTTCCCGGGTGTTTCACAACGGAGTGTTCTATGTCTCAGGATGTTGCCCTCATTTCTCTGGCGGTCGTTGGCGGCCTTCTCATGCTTCTTGGGCTGGCGTTTTTTATCCGTCCACGTTGGCTGCTGAGCTGGTTCAAAGGCACCTTCGCCTTGTTGCTGATTGCCGCAGGTGGCTACGCTGCGGTTCTGGCACTCGACCTGCGTCACTACCAATCCCTCGACAGTCTCGAAACCATCGCAACCATAGGTGTTTCCAAAACCGGTCCCCAGGTCTGGCGGGTACGCCTTGAGCGCAATGAGCAGAAGCCTCTGGATGTCGTGGTGAGGGGCGATCAATGGCAGATTGACGCTCGCATTATCCGCTTTGCTGGCCCGCTAAGCTGGCTCGGCGTGAAGCCGGCCTATCGTTTGGAGCGGCTCAGCGGTCGCTATGTCAGCCTCGAGCAGGAGCGATCCGGTAATCGGACGGTTTATGATCTGGGGCAAGAATCCTGGTTTGATAGCTGGACCATGGATCAGTCCTATGGCTTGCCGTTTGTTGAGGCGGTATACGGTAACGCGACGTTTATGCCGCTGAAGGATGGTGCGATCTTCGATGTGCGTCTGTCCAGCACCGGTCTGGTTGCATTACCTGCAAACAAGGAAGCGCAAAGCGCGATGGAGCAGTGGTTTCCCGCCAGGGAGAACGGCCAGGGATAAGCGTTTAAGAATGGCTTGAATCAGCTTATGCGGATAGTGCAGGGAAGGGGTTGAATCCGGAGCGGAAGGGACCCTTCCTGCTCCGGATTCTGGCTGACGATTACTCGCCCATGCTGAACAGTTCGCCCAGCTTCGTTGCCAGCATCATGTCGCCTTCAGCACGGAGCTGTCCAGCCATGAATGCCTGCATGCCGTCAGTTTCGCCTGACACGATACCCTCGAGTGTTTCTGAGTTCATGATCAGGGTAACTGATGGGTCGTCGTGTGCGCCTTCCTGCACGTCGCAGGTGCCGTCTTTGATGACGATGTGGTAGGTCTTGTCGTCTTCAATATCGAACTGGAAAACCAGATCCAGGCCCTGTGCCGCGTCGGCGTTAAAGCTCTGTTCCATCTTGTCAAAAATCTGAGCTACAGACATTGTTATACCCTTCTTGGTGTGCGTCCAAATATCGTTGGAACCGAAAGCCTCCGGGGCCTTTGTCAGCGCTGGCTTTCGGCGAAACCTGTTCGACTTTATGGGGAGGCTGACATTCTGTCAAGTTCGATCGAACGCTTGTTTGAACTTTTGTGAATGCTGGCCTGTCATGCCGGGGCGCGGCTCGGTTACAATCATTCCCCATTGTCTGAAGCACGGATGATCCAAGACGTCACCGCTGCTTGATTAGTCGATCCTATTTTGGAGAACCGATTTGGAATTTTTGACAGACTACGGTCTTTTTCTCGCCAAGGCAGTCACTATTGTTGCTGCAATTTTGATTGTTATTACCGCTATAGTAGCCGCGGCGCACCGAAACAAGGGTGATGATGACAGCGAAGGCGAGCTTCACCTCAAGAAAATGAACGCATCCTACAAACGGTTGAAGGACAGTCTGGAAGAAAAGATGCTGTCCGACGAAGAGCGAAAAGCCTGGGACAAGACACGCAAGAAAGAGAAGAAAGCCGAGCACAAAGCGCTCAAGGCGAAGGCCAAGTCAGGCGATCCAGTGGAGAAACCGGTTAAATCGCGGGTCTTTGTGCTGGATTTCGATGGCGACATCAAGGCCAGCGATACCGATGGCTTGCGTAAATCAATCACGGCCGTGCTTAGCGTGGCTGAGCCCGGCAGAGATGAAGTGGTGGTGCGTCTTGAAAGTGGCGGTGGCCTGGTTCATTCCTATGGATTGGCGTCCGCTCAGCTTGATCGTATTCGCGCGCGCGGCGTTACACTGACCGCTTGCGTGGATAAAGTGGCGGCCAGCGGCGGTTACATGATGGCTTGTGTTGCAGATCGCATTATTGCTTCTCCGTTCGCTATCCTGGGGTCGATTGGTGTCGTTGCCCAGCTGCCGAACTTTCATCGCCTTCTTCAGAAAAATAATGTCGATTTTGAAGTGCTGACCGCTGGCGAACATAAGCGTACTTTGACGGTGTTTGGTGAAAATACGGAAAAAGGTCGCGAGAAGTTCCTTGAAGATCTTCAGGATACCCATGTGCTTTTCAAGGAATATGTCAGCGAACGTCGGCCTGCCGTTGATATCAACGCCGTTGCGACTGGTGATATCTGGTTTGGTCGTCGGGCGTTGGACGTAAAGCTAATTGATGAACTCAAGACATCAGACGAGTATCTGATCGAGGCTTGTGATCGTGCCGATGTACTGGGCGTAAACTTCCGCCGCAAGCGCACCTTGCCCGAGAAACTCGGACTGGCTGCCAGCGCGGCGCTTGAACACTCAGCCGTGCGAGTGCTGAGCATGTTCCGGAACAGGAATGTTCTCTGATCACAAGTCGTCTGCTGCCGTTGCAGCGTGGCATTGTTATCGCTCAAACTGCCTGGCTGGTTGATTGCCGTAGGTCTTGAGCTTTTGTCCTCTGTAACGGCTTTCATTCAGTGCAACTTCCAGACACAGCACATCAAAGGAGACCACATGAGCAACTTTCAGGCTTGGCGGGTTCATGAAAATGATGGCCAGTACACTGGCGCTGTCGAAACGCTGGACACAGCCGATTTGCCGCAAGGCGACGTGTTGATTCGTGTGACGCATTCGTCGCTCAACTATAAAGATGCGCTGTCGGCTTCTGGTAACAAAGGGGTGACCCGACACTTTCCGCATACCCCAGGCATTGATGCTGCCGGTGAAGTAATCGAAAGCGTGAGTGAGCAATTTTCGGTGGGCCAGCAGGTGCTGGTTACGGGATATGATCTGGGTATGGGAACCGCCGGCGGGTTTGGTGAATATATCCGCGTTCCTGCCGAGTGGGTGGTGGGTATGCCTAATGGCTGGAGCGCCCGCACGGCCATGGTATATGGCACTGCAGGCCTGACTGCCGGCCTTTGCGTTAACAAGCTTTTGCGCGTGGGAGCCGCGCCCGATCAGGGACCGGTTCTGGTGACCGGTGCAACTGGCGCGGTTGGGACCGTCGCTGTCGAGATACTGTCTACTCTTGGATTTGAGGTCACAGCGATGTCCGGTAAAGCGGATATGGTTGATCAGCTAAAGGCTTTGGGTGCAACTGAGGTTGTGGGGCGTGACCTGCTTGAGTCTCAGAAAAAGCCAATGTTGAAGCCGAAGTTCGCAGCGGCAGTTGATACCGTTGGCGGGGAGCCACTTGCCGAGGTGCTCAAGCAGTTGCTTCCCGGAGGCTCTGTGGCCTGTTGTGGTCTCGTAGCCGGGATGGACGTTCCGACGTCGGTATTCCCGTTCATCCTGCGTGGCGTTAACTTGTTGGGCGTCGACTCGGTGGAAATTCCATTGGCCGACAAAGAGGCCATTTGGTCGTGTTTATCCGGCGATTGGGCGTGCAGAAAAACCGAAAAAAATGCCCGTGAGATAGGTAAGGAAGATCTCGGAGATGCGCTGGCGGCCTTTCTGAAAGGGGAGTCGTCGGGTAGTGTGGTGCTTTCGCACGTTATCTGACAGATCATCATCAGCTTCGGGCTGAAAATAAAAAAAGACGGCCAAGGCCGTCTTTTTTTATTTCTGCTTGTTTTAACCGGCTGCTGATCAGGCGGTGCGGCGACGGAACAGGGGTTCTTTAACGTCAACTGCAGCCTGGTACGCATTGCTGAATACGTTCAGGCAGCCATCTGCCTTGTTGATATCCTTGTCTGCACGCAGTACGTAGCTATCAAAGCCGCAACGCTTCATATAGAACAGCTGATCCAGTAGCACGTCGCCAACGGCGCGTAATTCGCCGGTATAGCCGTGTCTTTCCCTAAGCAGGCGCGCAATGCTGTAACCACGGCCATCGGTAAATTTGGGGAAGTTCACGGCGATAAGCGGCAGTTGGTTCAGGTCACCGGCGACAGTTTCCGGCTCGTCATGACTATCAAACCAGACGCCAATATCGTTGCGGCCGGCAAACGCATCCTGATTCTCGTTCCAGACCGTAACCGGCAGCAGTGCGGGGCCGTCTGGCAATTGCAGGGACTCACCTTCGACAGGAGCGCTGACCAGTGTCCACAGGTCGTCGTTATGGATACCGTCTTTGCGAATAACATCAGGCATAAACACGCTCCTTGAAGGGATCGATTCCAATGCGTCGGTAGGTATCAAGAAAGGTTTCTTCCTCGGTACGGCGTTCGACATAGACATCAACGATTTTAGAGACAACGCGGGGCATCTCTTCCCGGGCGAAAGAGGGGCCGAGGATCTTGCCAATTGCAGCATCACGTTGTGATGAGCCGCCAAGTGACACTTGGTAAAATTCCTCGCCCTTCTTGTCGACACCCAGCACGCCAATGTTACCGACGTGATGGTGGCCACAAGCGTTCATGCAGCCGGAAATATTCAGGTCGATGTCGCCCAGGTCGTAAAGATAGTCGAGGTCGTCAAACTCGCGCTGAATCGCTTCTGCAATCGGAATAGACTTGGCATTGGCCAGTGCGCAGTAGTCACCACCGGGGCAGCAAATAATGTCTGTCAGAGTGTTCAGATTGGCGGTACCGAAGTCCATCGGGACGATGGTTTTCCAGAGTTCGAACAACTGGTCCTGACGCACATCCGCAAGCACAACATTCTGCTGGTGGGTCACGCGGACTTCGCCGAAGCTGTATTGATCTGCAAGATCGGCGATTTGCTCGAGTTGCTTATCGCTGACATCACCCGGCGGTACACCGGTTTTCTTCAGTGTCAGTGTCACGATGCTGTAGCCAGGCTGTTTATGGCTATCGACGTTTCGCTTGACCCAGTTATCAAAAGCTTTTGATTCACCTCGGGCCGAAACCAGCGCCGATGGCTCATTTTCAAGAGACTGATAATCCGGCTCGGTGAAGAAAGTTTTCACGCGGTCGATTTCTTCCCGGGTCAGACGGGTAGGGCTGTCCTTGATGTGTGCCCACTCGGCTTCGACCTTTTCAGCGAAACCGGCGGGTGTCATCGCTTTCACCAGAATCTTGATGCGTGCCTTGAATTTGTTATCCCGGCGCCCGTAGCGGTTATAAACGCGCAGTACAGCTTCGAGATAGGTCAGCAGATCAAGCTCGGGCAGGAATTCCCGAATAACCGGACCTACCATAGGTGTTCTGCCAAGGCCGCCACCGACATAGACGCGATAACCCAGTTCGCCGGCATCGTTGCGTACCATCTCAATGCCAATATCGTGCACCTGAATGGCGGCGCGGTCGGTGCTGTCGGATGCGTTGACCGCTACCTTGAATTTGCGTGGCAAAAAGGCAAATTCAGGATGGTAAGTGGACCATTGACGAATCAATTCGCAGTACGGGCGTGGGTCAATCAGCTCGTTAGACTGGACCGCTGCAAACTGATCGGTGGTGGTGTTCCGGATGCAGTTACCGCTGGTTTGGTTAGCATGCATTTCGACTTCGGCAAGCTCCGCCAGAATATCGGGCACGTCCTCGATTGCCGGCCAGTTAAGCTGAACGTTCTGCCGGGTAGTGAAATGCGCGTACCCTTTATCATAGTCTCGGGTAATGCGGGCAAGACGACGCAACTGAACAGACCGCAGCATGCCGTAGGGCACGGCAATTCGCATCATCGGTGCGAGACGCTGCACATACAGTCCGTTTTGCAGGCGCAGCGGAAGAAATTCTTCTTCACTTAATTCGCCCGCTAATGCACGATCGGTTTGACTCCTGAACTGAGCAACGCGCTCAGTCAGAATCTGGCGATCATATTCGTCGTAAACGTACATAAACCTGTTCCCGGGGACGGTTGTGTTGCAATTTGGCGGCTAAGATATCAGCTTTGCCTTATGCGCAAAATGATTATTTCTAAATATGCTAATAGCCTATTGGACTTAAAACAAAGTGGAAGAGCGGCTGTTTAATGCATAGGCTTGATTGGTATAAAAAGTTTTGAGCTATGCTGTGGCGGGTGCTTGAACGCAGCACCTGAATAAGCCTTTAGGCAGAGCCTCTGCTTATGATAACAAAAACACGTTTTGCGAGGAGTATCTGAATGAGCAAGAAATCTACCCGTACTGATAGCCAGGTCGATTCCATTGCGGCTGTTGTGTTGATTTTGTTGGTGGTCGCGATAGCGGTGACCTGGGTCAGCGGACAGTAATTTCAGCCCTGGTTTCCGTATGCATGGATGACCCATTGCACGACCAGCGCGATGGTCACGACAAAGCCCAGTACAAAGATAATGCCCGCGACAATATAAGGTAAAGGGCTGCTACTGGAAAAGTCCTCTTCCCGCCGGCGGTTTGACTGCACGCCAAGGGCGCCGGCCAGCACTGTCTGGATTATCTTGAGGAATCCCGGTTTTTTCTTACGGGTATCGTCATTTACAGGCGGTACTGAATTGGCAGTGTGCTTGTCGCTCATTGCGATGTCCTGTACCGCCTGATAGACGGAGAAGAGCAAATGACCCGACGAGATCACTCGTCGGGATCGTAACCGAGGCTCGGGGCGAGCCAGCGTTCTGTGTCCTGCTTGCTCATGCCTTTGCGTTCAGCATAGTCTTCAACCTGATCGAGTCCAATACGACCCACTGAGAAATACTTGGCATCCGGGTGAGCAAAATACCAGCCGGACACCGCTGCAGCGGGCATCATGGCGAAACTTTCGGTAATGACAATACCTGCGTTTTCAGGCGCGTTGAGAATTTTGAAAAGTGCTTCCTTTTCTGTGTGATCGGGGCAGGCCGGGTAGCCAGGGGCAGGGCGTATACCTTTGTAGCGCTCCTTGATCAATTCGGCATTATCCAATGCTTCATCGTTGGCATACCCCCAGAACTCCTTGCGCACCCGCTCATGCATATGCTCCGCAAAAGCTTCCGCCAGACGATCTGCCAGTGCCTTGACCATGATGGCATTGTAATCGTCGTTGGCATCTCTGAATTCCATAGAGAAATCTTCGGCGCCAATGCCGGTTGTGACTGCAAAGCTACCCACATAGTCGCAGTGCTCTGAAGATTCCGGCAGAAGGTAATCCGATAGCGCGAGCATGGGTTTGCCCGGTGATTTTTCGTCCTGCTGACGCAAATGATGCAGTACGGTCAGTTCTTCACTGCGGGTCTCATCGGTGTAGACCACAATATCGTCACCGCGGCGATTGGCGGGCCAGAAGCCGATTACAGCGCGCGCACTGACGCGTTGCTCATTGACCATTCTATTCAATATCACCTGAGCATCATCAAACAGCGTTTTTGCTGCTTCTCCCCGCTTAGGATCGTCGAATATCGCGGGGTACTTGCCTGAAATGTCCCATGACACAAAAAACGGCGTCCAATCGATATAGTCGATGAGCTTTTTCAGATCATAACTTTCGAAAGATTTGACCCCTGTGAACGATGGTTTGGTTGGTGTGTAGTCATCGAAACTGATGCCGGTATCCCGCGCGCGTGCCTCTTTGAGATCAATCAGCTTGATTCGATCCGTGCGATTCTTGCGACGGTCGCGGATTTTGATGTACTCGTCCCGGGCAGCCTGAACCAGCGCCTCTTTGCCGGTTTCACTCAGCAACTGAGAGGCAACGTTGACGCTCCGTGACGCATCCGAAACATAAAGCGCGATATCATTCTTGTAGTGCGGCTCGATCTTGACTGCGGTATGCGCTTTAGATGTTGTGGCGCCGCCGATCATCAGAGGAATCTGGAAATCAAGGCGCTGCATTTCGCGGGCAACATGCACCATCTCGTCAAGCGATGGCGTAATCAGGCCGCTCAGGCCAATGATGTCGACGTTTTCAGCTATGGCCGTTTCGAGGATTTTCTCGCAAGGCACCATGACGCCCATATCCAGCACTTCATAGTTGTTGCACTGCAGAACAACGCCGACGATGTTCTTGCCAATGTCGTGAACGTCGCCCTTGACCGTGGCCATAAGGATTTTGCCCTTTGCCTTTTGGCCTTCAGACTTTTCGGCTTCAATAAAGGGGATCAGGTGCGCGACGGCCTGCTTCATGACGCGGGCGCTTTTGACGACCTGTGGCAGAAACATCTTGCCGTCACCAAACAGGTCGCCAACCACGTTCATGCCGTCCATCAACGGCCCCTCGATCACATGGATCGGGCGCTCAGCACGTAAGCGGCATGCTTCAGTGTCTTCAATTATGTAGTGGGTGATGCCTTTGACAAGCGCATGCTCCAGTCGCTTTTCTACCGGAAGCTCTCGCCATGCAAGATCCTCTTCTCTGGTTTTTCCGACATCGCCGCGGTACTTCTCGGCCTCTTCGAGCAGTTGGTCGGTAGCATCGTCCCGGCGGTTGAGTACTACATCGGTAACCAGTTCTTTTAGTTCCGGCTTTATTTCGTCGTAAATCACCAGTTGGCCGGGGTTGACGATGCCCATGTTAAGGCCGGCTTTGATGGCGTGGTAAAGGAACACGGAATGAATCGCTTCCCGAACCACATCATTGCCCCGGAAAGAGAAGGACACGTTGCTGACACCACCGGAAATAGAGACGTGCGGCAGGTTTTCGCGAATCCAGCGGCAGGCGTTTATAAAGTCGACGGCGTAGTTGTTGTGCTCATCGATACCGGTGGCAATCGCAAAAATGTTCGGGTCGAAAATGATATCGCTCGGATTAAAGCCGATGCCCATCAGCACATCGTAGGAGCGTTTGCAGATCTGGGTTTTGCGCTCAAAGGTATCGGCCTGACCCTCTTCATCGAAGGCCATAACCACCACCGCTGCGCCGTAACGCATGCAGGTGCGGGCCTTGGCGATGAACTCCGCTTCACCCTCCTTGAGGCTGATGGAATTCACCACAGCCTTGCCCTGGATGCAGCGCAGGCCTGCTTCGATGACATCCCACTTGGATGAGTCGATCATGATAGGCACGCGGCAGATATCCGGCTCGGAGGCGATCAGGTTCAGGTAGGTCACCATCACCTCTTTTGACTCCAACATGCCTTCATCCATGTTGATGTCGATAATCTGCGCACCGTTCTCAACCTGATCACGGGCAACGCTGAGGGCTTCTTCGTACTGCTGTTCCTTGATCAGGCGAAGAAACCGCTTGGAGCCGGTTACGTTGGTGCGTTCACCTACGTTGATGAACAGGGTGTTCTCGTCACCGGTAAAAGGTTCCAGGCCCGACAGGCGCAGAGCTTGTTTTAGTTCAGGAATCTTGCGCGGTGGATACTTGCTGACCACATCGGCGATGGCTTCGATGTGGTCGGGTCGAGAGCCGCAGCAGCCGCCGATAATGTTCAGGAAGCCGTCTTTAGCAAACCCTTCAATGATTGCCGCCATTTCTTCCGGCGTTTGATCGTATTCGCCGAACTCGTTCGGCAAACCGGCGTTCGGGTGAGCGCTGACAAACGTATTAGCCTTACCTGAAAGCTCTTCAATGTAAGGGCGCAATGCATCGGCACCCAGTGCACAGTTGAGACCAACGGAAAGCGGCCGGGCGTGGGCAACTGAATTCCAGAACGCTTCGGTGGTTTGACCGGAAAGTGTGCGACCGGATGCATCAGTGATAGTGCCGGAAATCATGATCGGAAGCGTGACGCCGCTGTCTTCAAAGTATTGCTGCGTGGCGTAAATTGCCGCTTTAGCATTCAGCGTATCGAAAATTGTCTCGATCAGGATGATATCCGAGCCGCCTTCAGTCAGCGCTTTAACCGCTTCATAGTAGTTATCGTAGAGCAGCTGGAAGTCGGCGTTGCGATAGCCCGGATTGTTGACGTCAGGTGACAGGGACGCGGTGCGGGAGGTTGGGCCCACTGCGCCAGCTACAAACCGGGGCTTGTCCGGGTTCTTCTCGGTAAACTGGTCCGCAATCTGGCGTGCCAGCTTTGCACCTTCATAATTCAATTCGTAGGCGAGGCTCTCGAGCCCGTAGTCGCTCTGCGATAGCTGGGTACTGTTGAATGTATTGGTTTCAATGATGTCTGCGCCGGCTTCCAGATAGTCTGCGTGAATATTGCGGAGCAGGGCCGGTTGGGTGATGTTCAGCAGATCATTGTTACCTCTGACCTCGGTGCCGTAGTCGGCAAACCGTTCGCCACGAAAGGCCTCTTCGTCCAGCTGTAGATTCTGAATCATCGTCCCCATACCGCCATCGAGAACGACAATGCGCTCACTGAGGGCTTTCTGGAGTTGAGTGAGTCGGGTCTGGCGATCATTCATAAAGAGGCTTTCCGGGTTGAATTGGTCCATCAAGGCGCGAAATCATAGCAAAATTACAACTGATGGTCGCTATGCGCGAACAATAGGACGTGACTTGATTCATGTTGAAAAAGGTAATCCAGGTCAACGAATAAAGACCGAGTAAAATACTAGGTCTTTCATGTTGATCTGGAGTGGCTTAAAATACGCTTAAATTCTCAATCAGGTTAGAGAAATGGCATTGGTTACCGTTACTGATTCAGCGCGTGATTATCTGGCGCAACTCATCGAAAAGCAGGACGTCGAGGGAATGGGGGTGCGTATTTTTGTCACTCAGCCCGGCACCAAGCATGCCGAGACGTGCCTGGCATACTGCCCACCGAACGAAATCGTGCCCACGGATGAGACGGTTGACCTCGAGCGGTTCATGTTATTTCTGGATCACAATTCTGTTCCGTTTCTTGAAGAGGCGTTTGTGGATTACGCTTCGGACAAGATGGGTGGCCAATTGACGATCAAGGCGCCCAACGCCAAGGTGCCCAATATAGATGCAGATGCGCCGCTGCCGGACCGCATCAACTATATTCTCGCATCGGAAATCAATCCGGGGCTTGCTTCCCATGGTGGTGAAGTTTCGTTGGTTGAAATTGACGATGCATCGGTGGCAGTACTTCGTTTTGGCGGTGGCTGTCAGGGCTGCAGTGCGGTCAGTCTGACGCTCAAGCAGGGTGTTGAAAAAACGCTGATCGAACGTGTGCCTGAATTGACGGGTGTGCGGGATGTGACAGATCACACCCAGACTGAAAACGCTTACTACCAGTAAGTTACAAGCAGGGCAGGTGTTGGCTCAGATCGGCGGCTCTGGCTCTTGATCTGGGCACACCAGTCCTTTGCCTTTCGGCGGAACGGCCAATGTTCTGCTTTATTTTCTGCCTCAGTATTACGCCTGCAAAACAATAGGCTGTGTGATAAAAGCGCGTTCCAAAGGATGCCGGGAAGACACAGTATTTGTGGTCGGGTAGCGCAACTGGCATGTACTATGCTGCTGATCAGGGCCTCCCTCGTATTCCGTGTGGGTAACTTTTTATTGGGGTATCGATGTTCAGCGACATGACGCTGTGGACCATTCCGGTAGTTGCCGCTTTTGTCGGCTGGTTTACCAACTGGCTGGCTATCCAGATGTCTTTTCGTCCGGTGCGCTTTATCGGAATAGGCTCCTGGTTGGGCTGGCAAGGTGTTATCCCGCGTAAAGCTGAAAAAATGGCGCATATTTGTGTGGACCGCACATTGCACCATTTTGGCGATCTCAGCCTGGTTTACGAAAAACTGGATGCGCAGCGGATCGTCCAGCAGGTGATCAGTCAGGTTAACCCTCGTCTGGATGAATACATCGATGAAATCATGTATGACGTTCAGCCGGTGCTGTGGGACAACCTGCCGAATTTTTTGCGTGAACGCATCTACCAATGGGGGCGGGATCAGCTACCGGAAAGAATAGAGGCTCTGGTTGAGGAATTCGGCGATGATCTGAGTGAAATCGTCGATTTAAAAGTGTTGTTGAGTCGGGAGCTTAAAAAGCACCCTGACTTGATGAATCGCATATTCAAGGAGGCCGGGGCTGTCGAATTGCGCTCGGTTATTAACAAAGGTGCGATTATAGGTGGCTTGCTCGGCGCTGCGATTCTGCCGGTTTGGGCGGCCTATCCTTTGCCCTGGATTTTGCCTCTGGTCGGCTTTGTTGTGGGGTTCGTTACGAACTGGTTGGCAATCAATCTGATATTCCGGCCACTCAACCCGGTAAATGTGTTTGGTTTGCGTATTCAAGGCCTTTTTCTAAGGCGTCAGGATGACATCAGCGACGTCTGGAGTCGATTGGTGGCCGAGGAGCTGCTGACGGTTGAGAAAGTTGCGGATGCCATGGTGAACGGGCGTCACGGCACGCGGACGCGGGCCATTCTGCAAAAACATTTGCGGCCAATGCTGGATCATTCCGTGCTGCTCAAGGTGACAGCGCAGGTAACCGTTGGGATGAGTGGGTACACCGAGCTTAAGAAGGCCATGAACGAGAAGGCCGTGATGGCGACCGGTCATGCGTTTTGCGATCCGGCTTTCAATCGTGAGCGGGCACCGGTTGTTGCCAATGTGATTGCAACAGAAATGAAGGCGCTCAAGCCCGAGGAGTTTCAGGATATTCTGCGGCCGGCCTTCAAGGAAGAAGAGCTGAAACTAATGATTGTCGGCGGTGTGTTCGGCGCAATTGCCGGCGCGATCCAGTCCGGCTTTATGTTCTATTGGCCGTTGTGAGTAACGCGCTTCGCGGATTGAATCTCGGCAGGTATCAGGAGCAGACGATGGCATTTTGGCAGGAACTTATCATTCAGGTTATTGCAGTTGCTCTGACAACGCTGACGGTGATCGCACTGTTTTTTAGTCTGGTGGTGAAGCCGTTTCTAAACCGAAAAGTCGATGAAATTCGACTTATCAGCGTCCAGATTGACGAAAAAATACGGGAAGGTGTCAGAAGTGGTGTTATGCAAGGGCTGGCTGAGGCGCCGGAGAATACCGTTCGTGAGTCGACGCGGGCATTTCTCCGGATGGGATCTGGCCTGATGGAAAACGGGCTAAGCAGCTTTCTGGGTGGCGCTGAAGCCTTAAAGCCTTCAGGTGCTGGCGGTACCCGCCCTCGCTGAGTTGCCAAATCGGTCTTTTTCTCGATTCGCCCACAGGGCGGCAGCCTGTTCCAGCGCCTGAGCCTGGCTCTTTGAGGCTCCCGCCTCCACTAGTGCAAAAGCGGTGGTGGAGATAACTGCTGCCTCGCCATACTCATCCTGCCTGCTACCATTCCAGACAGCGCGCATATCTTCGGTTGCAATACTCTCCGGTTTCACATGGCGTTGAGCGAAGAGCTCGGGCCAGGATTCCTCCTCTGTAATAAAGCCCTGACCATCGCGGCGCGACCGGTAAACTTTCATTGCGTTATCCGGGTTTCGCTCGATTTCGCCACCTTCGCCGCGGATCACGGCTACTCGCTCATAGCCGAGTAGCTGACCGGATGCCTGGTGCAGGCCCGCATAGGGCGGGTGGAATATGCCCTGAATCACCAGTGGTGCAGATAACGGATTAATCAGGCGTGACAAGGAATGCACAGGTGAGCGCAGGCCCAGAATGGGGCGAAGGTCGATCAGCTCCGCCAACCGCGGTGCAAAAGCGCGTAATGGCATGTACGCAAAGTTCTGCTTCTCCATCAGGTCGGCAGCGGCGTCCCAAGAGTCGGCAATATCAAAGCCGAAGTCGGCCATGACCGATGTAAGATAGGTGCGCTCAGGTGTGTGGCCCTCTGCGCCATGGATAAACACTCGCAACCCTGCATCGGCAAGCAACAGTATTGAGAAGAAAAACCAGGGCGAGTGGCGGCGTTTACCGGCATAGGATGACCAGTCAACATCAACAGTGAAGCCGGAAGGCGGTTCTGCATGGTCACGGACCGCATCGACAAACCCTGCCAATTCCTCCGCAGACTCTTCTTTGACCCGCATCAGCATCAAAAATGCGCCAATCTGTACGTCATCCACTTCACCGCGCAGGATCATGCCCATCGCATGTCGCGCTTCATCACGGTTCATCGACCGTGATCCGCGCTTTCCTCGGCCCAGGATGCGCACATAAGGGGCAAAAGGGTGCTCGCCGGGCTTGGGTTCGGGTAGCGGTGATGCTTGAGGTGTTGTTGCGTTGGTTGCCATAAATCGACCCTGGTCGTGCAGATGGAGTGCGAGGCGGGAAAGGTTAGTGTAACTGCCGGCGTAGCCAAATCATAAGCAGTTTGTCGGGCGCGGGAGGCCGGCGATTCTGCAGGACACCTTGACCGCGCTGGTCCCTGGAAACAACTGCATCAGGTAGATGCTGTTTCCTTTCTCTTCGCCGAAGGCCTGTTTGACCGCCTTGACGAAAAAGCGGGCTGCCGGGGGCGCCATATCATGGTCAGCATAAAATTTGCGCAGCATATAGATGATTTCCCAGTGCGCATCTGTAAGCTCAATGCCGGATTCGGCCGCGATGGTTTCGGCAACTTCCGGTGACCACTGGCTCGGGTCTTCCAGAAACCCTTCATTATTACGGGGAGGTGTTTGCATGAATTACCAACACACCACTTTATCGGTTGAAAGAGTAAGGTCGACGAGCTGCTCGTATCCGATTACGTGAACAAAGGGCGGCAGCTCTAAGGGGCCCAGCCCACGCGCTTCAAGGTCGGCACTCAGCGCATAAATGACGACGCCCTCGGGCCAGTCGATCCCGGTCGGCAACGCCAGAACGCCGGATTCGGTCAGCGCTATGCTGTCACCGGCATGCGTCTGGTTCAGGCATTGGGTAAACCTGGGGTGATCCGCGACCTTGTTCAATAGGTGAAGCTGAGGCATTACAGGCGAACCACGTCCGTAAAACGTGCCTCCAGATCAGAAGTTGAAGCCAATACTACCAGCTCAAGTCCGGGGTCAGGCTTGCCAATCCCAAAATGGTCCAGACTTTCCTGGCAGACGTAAATCGCCTCCAGCCCAAACAGCATGGCGGCCGACAGGTTTTTGCTCACGCTTTTCTGCTGAACGGCGTCCGGAAGCTGGCCTGAACGAAGCCAGTTGACGCCCGCATGCGTGAAAAGCAGCGCGGCCGGCTGGTCAAATGCCGCTGCCGAGAATGCCATGTCGAGTATTTCGCGGCCTTTCCAGTGACCGTACGGCGCGGTATCAATGACAAACAGAAAGCGTCGGTCAGTCATATCAATGATCCGGATTGAAATAGAGGGTGCGACTGCTGTTCAGCGTCGATTCCAGCCATTCACCAAGCCCGGCAATAGCATAGGGTGCTGTTACATTGGCACCGGTTTTTTCGTACCGTCGGGATTCAGTCTCATCCAGCAAGCCGCGCCTGAGTGCTGACGCAACACAGCAGGTCGCCGGTATCTGATGGCTTTCGATAAAGACTCGCCAAAGTGCAGGCCAGTCGGATTCGTCGCTGGGCGGGCTGGCAAAATTCGATGCCAGATGGACCCCGTCGCCGTAGAGAAACACCTGATTTACCTTGTGGCCCGCGCGAATGGCCGCTTCCGCAAAGTTTAGCGCGGTCTGTGGCGCTTGGCTGGAGTAGGGCGCGCCTGTGATAACGAGCGCGAAACTTTGAGGGGGTGGGGAATCCATAGCGCAGTCTTGAGTTCCTGAAAGCTAAAAAACCCCGGCATGACCGGGGTTTTCGTTACAGCACAATCGGCTTCGATCAATCGTCGTTGAGCGCGCCAAGAATATGCAGCAGGGAAACGAACAAGTTGTAAATGCTCAGGTACAACGATGTTGTTGCCATGATGTAGTTGGTTTCACCGCCGTTTACGATGCGGCTGGTGTCATAAAGAATGAAGCCGGACATCAGGAATACAATGGCACCGCTGATAGCCAGGCTGAAGGCGCTCATTTCAACACCAAAGAAGCTGGCGATAATTGAACCAACCAGTGCGACCAGAACAACCATCATGCCTGCTACCAGGAAGCCACGCATGAAGCTGAAGTCTTTCTTGGTTGTCAGTACATAGCCTGACAGGCCAAGGAATACGAAGGCTGTTCCGCCTAGCGCCTGAACGACGATTTGGCTGCCGCCCTGGAATGCAAGGTAGTGCATGAGCAGAGGCCCGAGCGACAAGCCGAGCAAGCCGGTGAAGGCGAATACCACGGCAATGCCTGCGCTGCTGTTGGCTGTTCTTGGCAGAACAAGCCAGACCAGACCCAGTGCACCCAAGCTGCAAATCAGGCTCGCGCCCTGGCTCAGACCAATCGACATTGAAACAGCTGCCATAACGGCACTGAATAGCAGTGTCATTGCGAGCAGAGTATACGTGTTACGCAGAACCTTTGTTGCTTCTGCGCTAATACCGGTAGACCGGCCGGTGTCGGTGGCATAAGCGCCGCCATTACCGCTACGAACGTCGAAACGTCTGTTGTCCATCATTTTCTCCAGAGTCAGATGGTGAAACGCATTAGTTAGAACTTACACCCATGATAAGGCCAAATGGGGAAGATTCAATGTTTTAAGTCATGAGTTTTTACTGGCACTGTACGGATTTGACCACGAATTCGGCAATTTGTTCACCAAGCATACAGCCAGAAAATAATCCGCGTTACAGGCGTTGACAGCGAGAACGATTGCGGTATCATGCTCCCCGCTGTCGCAAGGCAGTGTCGCTAAGGCGAATGCGGTGGGCTGGCAGAGTGGCCGAATGCAGCGGTCTTGAAAACCGCCGAGGGTTTGTAGCCCTCCCGGGGTTCGAATCCCTGGCCCACCGCCACTTAATCTTCCCAGTCTATCTTTACCCGCACTACTCGATTTCTCTTCCTCTCTCAAAATATCAAAATACCGTTTTATTCCACGAGATGATGTCTCGATGGACTGCCGTCTTGTGCTGCGAAAATTTCAGCCAGCTAAACCACACAGCAGCACCAATTCTGAAAAGATGACGCTAGCACCCATCGTATCCCCCGTGTATCCACCGAGTTTCGATTTCAGGCAGGCGCCCCATAGAACCGCCACGCCCAGTGTCGCGGTGACGCTCGCAATTAGCAGTCCGGGGATTATTGATCCTACTGCCAATACAACTACCAACGTATAACCGGTCGCGACGGCAAGCCGTTTGCGGGAGAAGTGGGCGGCGACGGACTGGCTTTTACTGGTGTCGGTTGATGCGATGTAGGGGAGGTAGCTCATAATCAGCAGCGGAGTGAGCCGGGCAACGCAAGGGGCGATCAAAAGCGCGATAACGGTTGAGCGGGCATCGACCAGCAACGCCGCCTTGAGAATCAGTGCCATCACGAGCGCGACTGTGCCGTAACTGCCAATCTGGCTATCTTTCATGATGCGCAGGCGATCTTCCAGGGTATAGCCACCGCCAAGGCCGTCTGCGCTATCCGCCAGGCCATCTTCGTGAAAGGCGCCGGTCAGCCATAAATGAAGGCACATGACGAGCAATACTGAAGTCAGTTCGCTGAATGCTTGAGCTAACAGCCAGTAGGCAAGCGCATAAATACCACCCAGCAATAAGCCGACCGCAGGGAAATACAGACTGCTGTTGGTCATCAAGCGTGGCGAGTAATCAATCCTGAATGGCATGGGGATGCGGGTCAGGAAGCTGACGGCAAGCCAGAATGATTGCCACTCCGAGTTTTTGGCGAGATTGCTGTTGGTCGATTTCAATGTAATTACCGGACTGTCCAGGGCTTGTCAGCCGGATGTTACCGGCAAACGCTCGGGTAGGCTAACCGTCCTGAGTGTCGCTGAAGACCTCGTGACTGGTATTCTATCGCCCTTGAAGCTGGCAGCACGTTTTAGAGGTCCTTGAATGTCATCATTAAAAACACTGGTATTGGGCGGAATTCGTTCGGGCAAAAGTGCACTGGCCGAAAAGATGGCTGCGGAATCAGCTGCGCCGGTGCTGTATCTCGCTACAGCGACGGCTGGTGATGGTGAAATGGCCTCCCGTATCGAGTTGCACCAACAGCGGCGCCCCGAAGATTGGGGGCTTGCAGAGGAGCCGGTGAGCATAGCCGAAGTGCTGGATGAGCAGTCCCGAAAGGAATCAGCCCCCAGTTTGTTGGTCGATTGCATGAGTCTGTGGCTGAGCAATTTGTTATTTGCTGGGGATGAGATATTCCAGCGGGAGCGGGCCGCGTTTCTTGCCGGCCTGGCGCAGTATCCTGGCGAGATCATCATCGTCAGCAATGAAGTGGGCCTCGGCACGGTGGGTATGGATCCGCTAACGCGCCGCTTCTGCGATGAGCTCGGCCTGTTGAATCAGGATCTGGCCAGGCATTGTGATCGGGTCGTGATGAGTGTTGCCGGCCTGCCTATGACACTGAAGGGTTAGACGTGTTTATCAGGGGCGAGTGGCTCACCATGGCACTGAACCGGCCATATTCCGTCTGATCGATCCGGATTCGGCTACGACAGGCAAAGGGTATGGCGACACCTGCGAAAGACTTCTCAAGTGGAATGCCCAGTACTTCTGCGAGGATCATTCTGATGGTGCCACCATGGCAGACCATCAACACACGCTTTCCTTCCAGGTTATCAAGCCAGCGATTCCACCCGCTGATGACGCGTGTCTGAAACCTGGTCAACGGTTCTGCGCCGGGCGGGGTGTTATTAAGTGGATCGGCCCAGAACTGCCTGATCAGGTCTCCCGACTCTTTTTCGATCACGTCAGCGGTTTTGCCTTCCCACTCTCCAAAGCTGATTTCACGCAGTTCAGGCTCGATGTGGCAGGGCAGGTCGTCCGTCGAAGCGACATGTTCTGCAAATGCGCGGCAACGCTTGAGAGGCGATGCCACAACAACATCCCATTGATCTGTAGATGTGATCGCACTTTCCATCTGCGACCAGCCCAGGTTACTGAGTGGGTCGTCCAGGCTGCCGCGGAACTTTACCCCGCCTTCCGGTTCGCCATGGCGTATCAGATCGATATATGTGGTTTTGGCTGCAGTTGCGCTATCTCTCATGAGGCTGAGCTCCCGTCGCTGACTCCGGCATCCGCAAAGCTCGCCATCTGGTTATGCAGTGCACAGGCGGATCGCATGATGGGGACGGCGACGGCAGCGCCGCTGGCTTCACCCAGTCGCATACCGAGATTCAGCAGAGGCGCTGCGTGAAGGGCGTCCAGAATGCGTTGGTGTCCCTGCTCAGCTGAGCAGTGGCCAAAGTGGAGCCATTCAAGCAGGGCTGGTTGCTGGCGAACAGCGGCCAATGCCGCGACTGACGCGATAAAACCATCAACCAGAACGGGAATGCCTCTGGCAGCAGCGCCGAGAAACGAGCCGGCCATGGCAGCGATTTCGAATCCCCCCAACGATGCCAGCACGGCTGTCGGTGTTTGATCCTGCCCGTGGCGCTCAAGTGCCCGGGTCACTACGTCCGCCTTATGGGATATCGCGTCCGCCGATAATCCTGTTCCCGCACCAACCAGTCGCGTCGCCGGGTCGCCTAGCAGAGCGCAGGCGACAGCTGCTGCGCTGGTGGTATTGCCAATACCCATATCACCGCTGATATACAGCTCAGAGCCGGATTGCGACGCGCGCTCTGCGGCCTGATCGCCCGCCGCGAGCGCCTGTTCAAGCTGGCTTTCGGTCATTGCCGGTTCTGTCAGAAGATTTTTTGTACCCGGTGCAATCGGGCTGCCGAGCACGCCCGGCATGTGATGGGGCGTCTCACCCACAGTGCCAAGATCAACGACCTCCAGTGACGCACCCAAATGTTTGGCCATGACGCTGATGGCCGCGCCGCCCTGGGCAAAGTTGATGATCATCTGGGCTGTGACTTCCTGCGGAAAGGCGGAGATCCCTTCGCAGCAAACTCCATGGTCAGCCGCAAATATCGTGATATGAACTTTGTCGACGGCGGGTAATGCCCGTCGTTGCTGTGCCGCAAGAGCAATGGCGACGCTTTCAAGCCTGCCCAGCGAGCCCGGCGGCTTGGTCAGCACGTTCTGGCGTGCTTGCGCCTGCTCGCTGAATTCTGGGTCGGGAGAAGGTAGTGGTGATGTCCAGCTGGCAGGCAATGTCATGAGTGGATCCAGGTCGGTGATCGGGCGCAAGATGGTGTAATGAGGGTCGAATGGTGTCAAGGCTTATGCGGTCGAGTAGACTGTGCGCCGACTAGATTCCTTGATCTCGCTCAAGGGCTGTATCTGCCGCATGAGGTGTGCTTGTTGTGATGTTGACTGCCGGTGTCTGCATATTGGCTGTAATACTGGATCGCTGGTTTGGGGAGCCGAACCGCTGGCATCCGGTTGTTGGTTTTGGTGCCGCAGCGTCTTGGCTGGAAAAGCGGATGAATCATTCAAACCGGCGTGTTATTCGCGGCGCCGTCGCGGCATGCATCTTGATGGTGCCGGTCGTTGCTGTTAGCTGGCTGGCGATCATTTCACTGCCGATGCCGGTATTGGTGCTGATCGAAGTGGTTGTATTGTGGTTGATGTTGTCACTCAGAGGATTGGCCGAGCACGGCCTGGTGGTTGCCGATGCGCTGGATACGAAAGACCTGATGGCCTCGCGGGAGGCTGTGGGACGCATTGTTAGTCGTAATCCGGCTGAGTTAACCGAAACCGGTGTTGCGACAGCCGCAACGGAATCAATGCTGGAAAACGGTGCAGATGCGGTATTCGCCAGTCTGTTCTGGTTTGCGGTGGCGGGGCTTCCCGGGGTGCTTCTGCACCGTATGGCGAATACGCTGGATGCCATGTGGGGTTATCGCAATGACCGATTTTTATACTTTGGCCGTTTCGCGGCACGGCTGGACGATGTGATGAACTGGATTCCCGCGCGCCTCACTGCGACAACCTATGCCTTACTGGGTGATACGCGTTTGGCTTTGCAGTGCTGGCGCGAGCAGGGGGCTGCGTGGGAGAGTCCCAACGCAGGCCCGGTGATGGCTGCAGGCGCAGGTGCTTTGAATATTTCACTGGGCGGGCCGGCACCTTATGCTGAAGGACTACGTGAACGCCCCTTGCTTGGGAAAGGTCCTTTGGCGAACGCTCAAAGCATCCGAGCCTCAATCCAGCTCGTGCGTCGGGGAGTCTGGTTCTGGCTCGCCGCGCTGGTGCTCCTCGCGCTTGCCGGAGCAGGGGCGTGAAAGTGAAGCGTGCAACGATGATGAGTCCAGATGAGCGTCTGGAGCATGGCGGCCGGCTGGGGGAGGCGGTTCGCCGGTGGGGTATACCGCGTCACGACTGGCTGGATCTATCGACCGGTATTAACCCGATTGGCTGGCCGGTGCCAGAGATACCTGCCTCTGTCTGGCAGAGGCTGCCCGAAGATGATGACGATCTTGAGACAGAGGTGAGGCTTTGGAGTGGCGCACCCTCTTCAGCCGGATGTTTGCCGGTTTCCGGAAGCCAGGCGGCCATTCAGATGTTGCCAAGATTGCGTAAACCTTGTCGCGTCGGTATTCCTGCCCCTGGTTACCAAGAGCATGCTCACTGTTGGTCCAGGGCAGGGCATGAGGTTGTGCCAGTGCCGCTGAATAGTCTCACATCTGACGCTGAAGACGATTCGCATTGGCTCGCATCGCTTGATGTGCTTGCCTGGATCAACCCTAACAACCCGACGGGTTTAAAAGTATCTCGGGAGCGGCTCCTTTCATGGCACGAGCAGCTCCATGGTCATAGTGGCTGGCTGGTGGTCGATGAGGCGTTCATGGACGGCAGTGGGGAAAGCCTGATGCCGATAGCGGACAAACCGGGCCTCGTTGTGCTGCGTTCACTCGGCAAGTTTTTCGGGCTGGCCGGCTTGAGGGCCGGGGCGGTAATCGGGGACCCCGAGATAACACACAGGCTTGCTATCGAACTTGGACCTTGGGCCATAAGTGGCCCGGCGCGCTATATCATGGCGCTGGCCTTGGCCGACCGGCGCTGGCAGATCGAAACAACAGCAAGGCTTGCGGACGCGAGTCAGCGACTACAACGGCTGCTGGAAGACTCCGGGCTTTCCACTGTGACCGGCACCAGCCTGTTCCGGTACTGTGCGTTCCAACAGGCTGAGGCTTTCGCCGACGCTCTGGCCCGAGACGGTGTTCTGGTCCGGCGCTTTGAAGACCCCAACGCACTGCGGTTCGGGTTGCCGGGCACTGAAGCGGAATGGCAACACCTGTCCAAAGCCTTGTTAATCGCCCAAAAGACACTCGCCCGTACTAACGCAGAGACTTCCCAGATATGACAACGCTGATGATTCAGGGCACAACCTCCGACGCTGGCAAAAGCACGGTGGTAGCTGCCTTGTGCCGCCTGCTCGCACGTCGTGGTGTCCCTGTGGCCCCCTTCAAACCCCAGAACATGGCGTTAAACAGTGCAGTGACAATCGATGGCGGCGAAATCGGTCGCTCGACTGCTTTGCAGGCATTGGCTTGCGGTTTGGAGCCGCACAGCGATATGAACCCGGTGTTGCTGAAACCGCAAAGTGATTGTGGCGCCCAGATCATCCTGCGTGGGCAAGTTCACGGGAATATGGATGCGATTGCGTATCACGACTTCAAGACTGAAGCTGCGAAATCGGTGATGGCAGCATGGCAGGCGCTGAGCGAACGCTACGACGTTATCATCGCTGAGGGCGCCGGCAGCCCGGCTGAAATCAATCTGCGGGCGAACGATATCGCCAATATGGGGTTTGCCGAGGCAGCAGATTGCCCGGTGTTGCTGGTCGGGGATATTGATCGGGGCGGCGTGTTTGCCCAGCTGGTGGGTACGCTCGAACTGGTGTCCGAGAGTGAGCAGGCTCGTATCAAGGGCTTTGTCATCAACCGGTTTCGCGGTGATCAGGGGCTGCTTGATCCCGGACTGCGCTGGCTGGAGGAGCGCACAGGCAAGCCGGTTGTCGGCGTGCTGCACTATCTCGGTGGCCTGATTCTGGATGCGGAAGACAGCGTTGGCCTGACCGGTAGCCACGAAGCGGAAGCGCTGCGGGTTATTGTTCCCCGGCTACCGAGAATCAGCAATCACAACGATTTCGACCCATTGCGGCTCCATCCGGATATTGACCTGCAGTTCATTGCAGAAGGGCAGACCATTCCGCCTGCCGATGTCATTATCCTGCCAGGTAGTAAAAGCACCTGTCATGATCTTGATTGGTTGAAAAAGCACGGCTGGCCTGAGGTCATTCAGCGTCATCTGCGCTACGGCGGCAAAGTGTTTGGCATCTGCGGTGGATTCCAGATGTTGGGCATTTCCGTTGACGATCCCGATGGCTTGGAAGGGGAGCAGGGTAGTGTCAAAGGTCTTGGTTTGCTGGATCTGTCGACGCGTATGGTGGCCGGCAAGCAGTTGAAAACCGTAAGTGGTGAATTGAGGTTGCCAGGCGCAGGTGCCGCTGCATTTACCGGTTACGAGATGCACAATGGTGTCAGTGAGGGCGCAGCGCTATCGGCCGCCATTATTGACGTCGACGGTCGGCCAGATGGAGCTGTCAGTCCGGACGGGCAGGTCATGGGCACCTATATGCACGGCATTTTTGATCACTCCGAAGCCTGCGATGCTTTGCTGGCAAATTGGGGGCTTCGGAAAGGGGCCAGATCCGTTGATTATCAGCACCATCGAATGGCGCAGCTGGATCGGCTTGCAGATCACATTGAGCAGCAGCTGGATATCGACTGGCTTTACGATCTGCTGGGGCTACCCGCACAGACCGAATCAAAGACTTCTTAAAGCGACACAATGACGGATGAGACGTTATGAATGATCACAGCCAGCCTTTCACCGATCAGGAGCGCGAGGGGTTGTACCGGGCGATATTTGAGCGTCGTGACGTCCGCTCACAGTTCCTGCCCGATCCTGTTCCGCCCGAAGTGCTGGGGCGGCTGCTGACTGCCGCCCACCACGCGCCATCCGTTGGCTTTATGCAGCCCTGGGATTTTCTGGTTATCGATAGCGTTGAAGTGCGGAAATCGGTGCTGGCGCTGTTTGATCGAGAGAACGAGAAAGCCGCCGAAAATTACAGTGGCGATCGGCAGGACCAATATCGAAACCTGAAGCTGCAGGGCATTCTCGAAAGCCCGATTAATCTTTGCATTACCTGCGACCGCAGCCGAGGTGGCCCGAATGTTCTGGGTCGTAACTCTATTGTCGAGACGGATCTTTTCAGCACCTGCCTGGCGGTTCAGAACCTCTGGCTGGCTGCGCGGGCGGAAGGTATCGGCGTCGGTTGGGTCAGTATTCTCGATCAGGAAGATCTTGCTCGGGCGCTTGGCCTGCCAGATCACGTCTATCCGCTGGCGTATCTTTGCATCGGTTACGTCAGCGAGTTTCTGGACCAGCCGGAATTGCAGGCGAAAGGCTGGCGTTCCCGGTTACCGCTGGCCGAGCTGGTGCATCGAAATGGCTGGGGCAAATTTATAGACGAATCAGACGAATTATCTCCCTGGCTGAAGCCGTTGTAATCGTTGACAGAAACTTGTCTGGCGGTGCCAGGAAGCGCCGGCAAAACCGGCTCGCCGGATTGCTTGTGCTATACCATATGGATTACGATTGCTGCTTGAGCGATAGGTGCCCCGAATCTGGGGGATAATCGGGAAGTTTGGTGAGGCCATAGCGCCAATGCCAACGCTGCCCCCGCATCGGTAAGAGCGAGTAGCTTGGAATGACCACTGGCGCAAGCCGGGAAGGTGCAAGCGATGGAGACTGTCGAAACGTTCTCCCTGTTCAAGCCCGAAGACCGGCCTGTCAGTTTATCCATTCCAATAACGGTGCGGCGGGCACCGAGGAGAAAAAATGTCTACGATCAGCACTTCTTCCACCGAGCGGGCTTCCCGTTCTCTATCCGGTGCCTCTTCTCTGGTCCAGCATGGCGCTGCGCTGGTGTTTGGCGTCATGATTCTGTTTGCCGTGGGTTTCCTGCCGATGAGCTTCGCTCATAACGCGGCGCACGATACCCGGCACTCATTCGTGTTTCCCTGCCACTGAGCACATGACGCCCCGTCATATCTGACTGCTGTCCGGGACAATCTCAGACGGCATATTGCTCAGTTTTAAAATTTACTGGAGGGAAACGCATGTTCCGCTCATTGATTTTCAGTGCCTGCCTGATTGGTGTGGTACTGGGTTTGACCCTGACGGCTATCCAGTCGTTTGGTGTAACGCCGATTTTGTTATCAGCCGAGCAGTTTGAAGTGGCAGAACAACCTGATGCCAATCATCACGCAGGTGAATCCACTGACGCGCATCATCATGAGCATGGCGCTCAGACAGCACATCACCACGACGAACCCGCTGCTCCCGGTCATCACGAAGTGTCTGAAGCACACGAAGCGGGCGGGCATCATCATGACGCAAACGCCTGGTCTCCTGCAGACGGTGCAGAGCGCGTGTTGTTCACCGCTTTGTCGAATGTTCTGGCGGGTATCGGCTTCGCCGCTATTTTGCTGGTCTTGATGAATGTGCTGCGCGAGCGCGGCCTCCTCAAACCGACGCCACTCACCGGCCTGACCTTTGGTATTGCTGGTTTTCTTGCAATTTTCGTTGCACCTTCGATCGGTTTGCCGCCTGAAATTCCGGGTATGAATGCCGCAGCACTGGAATCCCGCCAGTATTGGTGGCTGTTTACGGTAGTGGCAGCGGCAGTGGGCCTCGGTTTCCTTTTCCTCGCGCCGCGCTGGCGCAAGTTGTTTGGTCTGCCATTTCTGGTGGTGCCTTATTTGTGGATTCCAGCGCATCCTGCCGGTCCCCGGTTTGCCAACACGGACCCGGCCGCTGTCTCTGCGTTAACCGAGCTGCATCAGCAGTTTATCTGGGCCTCCGGGCTTTCCAATCTTGCGTTCTGGTTGCTGGCTGGCATTTTGTGCGCGCTGGCGGTGAAGCGCCTCTCAGGCAAGAGCTATGGTCATGCCGACGCCCCAGCCTGAGTTTCCGTTTTCGGCGATTGTGGGTCAGCAATCGCTCAAAACTGCGCTATTGCTGAATGCGATCAATCCCAGGATTGGCGGCGTTCTGATCAGCGGCCCCCGTGGTATTGCCAAGTCGACCATGGCGCGGGGGCTGGCCGACGTGCTGCCATCGGATGCTGACGGCAAACACCCACCGTTCATTAACCTCCCGCTGGGCACCAGCGAAGATCGTCTCACCGGTGCTCTGAACCTGCAGCAAGTGTTGTCGGAGCAGAAGGTCGTCTTCGAACCCGGTCTTCTCGCAAGGGCGCATCAAGGTGTGCTGTATGTGGACGAGGTCAATCTGCTACCCGACGCGCTGGTTGATCTGTTGCTCGACACTGCAGCCCGGGGCATCAACGTGGTGGAGCGCGAAGGGATCAGCCACACCCATGATGCCCGCTTTATGCTGATCGGCACCATGAACCCCGATGAGGGCGAATTACGCCCCCAGCTGCTGGACCGTTTCGGGCTCTGTGTTGAACTCGGTGACGCGATTCCGGTATCGGAGCGGGTTGCGATCGTACGCCAACGGGAAGCGTTTGAGCATGATCCCCACGGCTATTGTCACGACTGGCAGCCGGAGCAGGCAAACCTGACTGAACGGCTTCGCCTTGCGCGCGAAGCACTGTCTTCGGTTACAGCTGAAGATTGGGTCTACGAACACATTGCCATGCGCTGCCAGTCAGCAGCGGTGGAAGGTTTGAGGGCCGATGTGACATGGCATCGTGCAGCGCAAGCTCATGCTGCCTGGCGTAATGCAGACAGCATCACGGCTGAAGATCTGGATGCGGTTGAAGGCTGGGTGCTGGCGCATCGCCGAAAAGCGGCCGGGGAACCGCCCGCCGGCGGATCGACACCACCCGGTGGCGATCGTTCGAACCAGGGCAGCAGCCGGCAGCAAAGCGCCCCGCAATCGCCTGAACCTGGCGCCGATGCGAAAACCCGCAACCAGGGCGGCCAATGGGGTGCGATGCCGCCGCAGCCGCAATCAATGGTCGCAGCGCCACCTGTTGATTTGCCAGACAACCCCGCCCGGGTAACGCAAGGCACTCGGCATTTGCTCGCCACGCGCAGTAAAAAAAAAGGTAAACAGAGTCTCGGGCGTTATGCCACGGGTGAGTTCTCGCGAAAACCGGACTGGTTCGCCACGCTAGCTGCCAGCCGAGGTCAGTGGCCGTTAAAAGAATGGCGTTTCAAACGTCAGCGGGCAGGGCAACCGGTGTTGCACTTTATTTTGCTGGATACTTCGGGCTCAACGCTCGACAGCCAGTTATTCGCCCGGGCCAAAGGGTTGGTCCAGCAACTGGCCGCCAAAGCCTATAGCGCCCGGGAACAGTTGGCGATTCTGGGGTTTGGCAATGATCGTGTCGATTCCATTCTGCCCAAGCGCCGGGCACCCAGCGATATGCTGAACCAGCTGGAGACACTGGGCGGCGGCGGTGGCACCCCCATTCGTGATGCCATGCAAGCCGCCGTGCGGGCGATTGTTCAGTGGCAGCGGCGCGAACCCGGCTTGCAGGTACGCACCTACCTGATTACCGATGGCCGCACCCGGCAATCGCTGGGCGATATCGGTCCGGTCAAGGATTGCGTGGTGATCGACATGGAGCAGTCGCCCGTCCGCCGCGGGCGGGCGCGCAGCCTCGCGGAACAGCTTGGCGCTACATACCAGATATTTCCGCCCATGGAGGCCCTGTGACAGATTCAGATACCAGCCATCTTCAGCGTATGCAAAAGAAAAAAGACATCGTGGCCGAGCGGATCGCAAAGGCCTCAATCGAACGCGGTGTACTGATCCTGCTAAAAGGCAACGGCAAGGGCAAAAGCAGCTCGGCGTTCGGCACCATGGCTCGTGCTCTGGGTCACGACCAGCGCTGCGGCGTGATCCAGTTCATCAAGGGCCGCAAGGAAACCGGTGAACACCGCTTCTTCAAATCCCATCCGATGCTGGATTGGCACATCATGGGGCATGGTTTTACCTGGGAAACCCAAGACAAGAGCAAGGATATCGAGGCGGCGCAGGCGGCCTGGAAGGTGGCCAGTGAAATGCTGCAGGATGACCGCTACCACCTGCTGGTCTTTGATGAAATGAGTTATATGTTCAAATACGGCTATCTTGATCCGGAGCCAGTCGTTGAGGCCCTGAAAAACCGTCCGAAACACCAGAACGTGATCATCACCGGCCGCACCATGGCGACACCACTTCAGGAAATCGCCGACACCATCAGCGTTGTTCAGGATGAGCGCCACGCGTTCAGGCTCGGCGTAAAAGCCCAGGCGGGGATTGAATACTGATGACCTCCGCCGAATCTGTCGCCCAGTGTCCTGCCGTGTTTTTCGCGGCACCCGCGTCCGGTCAGGGCAAAACCACCGTGACCGCCGGTATCGCGCGGATGCTGAAAAGCCAGGGCAAGGTAGTACGGGTATTCAAGACCGGGCCGGATTATCTCGACCCGCAGATTCTGGAACAGGCCTCCGGCCACCCGGTTGATCAGCTCGATCTATGGATGGCAGGTGACGCCTATTGCCGTCAACGTTTATACGAAGCCGCGTGCGAAGCCGATATCATCCTCATCGAAGGCGCGATGGGGATTTTCGACGGCGAGCCGTCCAGTGCCGATCTGGCGGTTCGCTTTGGCTTGCCAATGGTAATTGTCATGGACGTCAAAGGCATGGCCCAGACCGCTGCCGCCATCATTAAAGGCATCGCCGAGTTTCGTGATGATGTAGACGTGGTGGGCATGATTGCCAATGGTTGCGCATCCGCACGTCATCGGGAGTTGATTGAGGGCGCTTTGCCAGAATCGATCGAACTCATGGCCACCGTGGCCCGCGACCCGGAACTGGCGTTGCCTGAACGTCATCTCGGTTTAGTGCAGGCGGCGGAAATTCGCGACGAACTTGAAGCGCGGTTTGAAGCAGGTGCAAAAGTGCTGCTCGCGTCAGGGCTGATGGAAAAGCTGGAACAGCTGCCACCAGTTGCTTTTTATGCGCCAGAGCCTTCTGACACGCCGTCGTTCCCGCCATTACTTGCAGGCGTGACCGTGGGTATCGCGCGGGATGAGGCATTCAGCTTTATCTATCAGGCCAATGTGGATGCGCTGACATCGCTCGGAGCGAGCGTCACCTATTTCTCGCCGATTCATGATTCAGCACTGCCGGAGTGCGATGCGCTGTGGTTTCCGGGCGGCTACCCGGAACTCTACGGCGCCCGGCTGGCGGGCAATCAGGGGATCCGGGAGGCGATTCAGACCTTCTTCAGCAATGACAAACCGATTCTGGCGGAATGCGGCGGACTGCTTTACTGCCTGGAAACCCTGACCGATTACGACGACGTGAGTTATGAAATGCTGGGTCTGTTGCCGGGCCACGGCAGCATGCGTGGACGGCGCGGCTGCCAGGGCATGCAGACCGCTCGTTTCCCGGAAGGAGACGTGCGGGCCCATGCTCATCATCGTTCTGTGAGCGAGGGGACGCCGGAGCCGGTCGCTTTTGGGCAGCGTCAGCGACACCCTGCGCCAGGTGAAGCCATATTTCGGGAGAAGCGATTGTCGGCGTCCTATCTCCATCTGTTTTTCCCCAATAATCCAGCGGCGGTCGCCGGGCTGTTTTTGCCATAGAGCCATGTCGGCTGCCGTCGCATTTTCAAATTTTCAGTTTTCCAAGAGGTGTATGTCATGCAGTTGAACAAGATTCCGGCCACGGTCGTTACCGGCTTTCTGGGCAGTGGCAAAACCACCTTGCTGGCCAACATTCTCCAGCAGGTTACCGGCAAGCGAATCGCTGTGATCGTCAACGAGTTTGGCGAACAGGACATCGACTCAAACCTGCTGCGCGGCTGCGCGATTGGCTGTGAAGATGAAACGCCGGTCGGCGCCAACAACAGCGGCATCTACGAGCTGGCGAACGGGTGTATCTGCTGCACAGTGGAAGAAGAGTTTCTGCCGGTGATGAAGCAACTGGTCGAGCGTCGTGACGATATCGACCACATCCTGATCGAAACCAGTGGCCTGGCACTGCCAAAACCGCTGGTTCAGGCTTTCAACTGGCCGGATGTGCGCCAGCACTGCACGGTTGATGCGATTATCACGGTTATTGACGGCCCTGCAGTGGCTTCCGGCCGATTTGCCGATGATGTCGAGCGTGTTGAAGCCCAGCGTCGGGGCGATGAAAACCTGGATCATGATCCCAGCCTGCGTGAACTGCTGGATGATCAGCTGGATGCCGCCGATCTGGTGATTGTCAGCAAAACAGATCTGCTGGATGCTGATGCCAGAAAGCGGGTAGAAGACGTCATCCGTCAACGGGTGCCGTCTTCAGTCAAAACTCTGTTCGTGGACAAGGAAACCTTTGCTGGCGATCCCATGCAGCTTGAAGCCCTGATGGGAATGGCCTCTGCCAGTGAGGAAAACATCGACAAAATCGAAAATCATCACGACAAGTATCATGCCCATGGCGAGCATCACGATCACGCCCATGATCACTTTGATTCCTGTGTTGTGTCCCTTGGTGAAGTCGATGGCGACAAACTTACGAAAGCACTCACCGAACTGCTAACCCGCTTTGAAATCTATCGCGCCAAAGGCTTTGCCGCGCTACCGGGCAAACCCATGCGTCAGGTGGTGCAGGCGGTTGGCAAACGGCTGGACACGCATTTCGATCGTATGTGGCATTCGAGCGAAGCGCGTAAGACCGAGCTGGTAGTGATCGGCAAGGGCTTCGACGCCGCTGAAATCCGCAAAGCACTGTCAGCTGCTGAAGTTGAACGGGTAAGCTAATGCATCTGTTCGCCGCCAAGCCCGGAGGCTTTGTAGACGACGAAGGTATCGTTGATCTGGCGCAGACGCCGGGTGACATCGTCATCCTGTCGGCTGCGGACAGCAGCCTGTCGGCTTTGGCGCAGGCGACAGAAAGACAGGATTCGACGTTTCCGGATGTGCGTCTGGCGAACTGGATGAATCTGGTAAAGCCGGCTGCTTTTGATCTGTACGAACACAAGATCCTCGATCGGGCGAAGTTCGTGATTGTGTCTCTGTTGGGCGGCAGTGGTTACTGGAAATATGGTCACGAACGGCTGCTGGAATGGGCCCGACAGGGTTCCGGTAGGCAGCTGATCATGGTGCCCGGCTGCGATGCGCCGGATGATGCGCTGCTTGAAGCCTCAACGGTGGATATGACCTCAGCCTGGCGGGTGTGGCGTTTTCTCAGGGAAGGCGGCGTTGATAATGCGGACCAGCTTCTGCGTTTTATTGCCGATCAGTGGCTTGATCGCCCGATGCCCTGGCGCGAACCCAAGCCGATTCCGAATGCCTTGCTTTACCAGCCCGATCATCAGGGCAGCGGACACACGCTCTCGCTGACCGAATGGCGGGCTCGCCAGGCTCCGGCCAGTCCCGTCTGTTTGCTGCTGTTCTATCGCAGCCACCTGCAGGGCGCGAATACGCAGGTACTCGACGGCATTATCGGTGCAATGGAATCCCAGGGGCTCAGCGTGCTCCCCGTGGCGCTGTCGTCGCTGAAAGAAGATGAGTGCCTGTCGTATGTGAATTATCTGATCGAACAGACCGGCGCCATCCTGATACTGAATACCACAGGTTTCTCGGTAAACCGCGGCGCGACCGATATTGACGCACTGGCGAATGACGATGACAGCGGCCTGTTCTTTGGTCGACCCACCGTGCTTCAGCTGATCCTGTCGAGCAGCACAGAGGACGACTGGGAACGGGAGTCCGGCGGGTTGCGCAGCCGTGACGTGGCCATGCAGGTGGTGCTCCCAGAGATGGACGGTCGGGTGATCACCCGCGCTGTCGGTTTCAAGGCGGAAGGCTATTACAGTGAACGCTGCCAGTTATCGGTTATCCGCCACGAAGTGCATCCCGAACGGGCAGGGTTCGTCGCGCAACTGGCGCGCCGTTTCTGCCGTTTGCGTATCACGCCAAATCGCGAAAAAAGACTGGCGTTGGTGCTGGCAAACTATCCGAATCAGGATGGTCGGATCGGCAACGGCGTCGGACTGGATACGCCGGCTTCAACCGTGCAGCTACTCAATGCTCTGCAAGGTGCCGGCTACCCGATTGAGGACATCCCGGAAAACGGTGACGACCTGATCCGTGAACTCCAGGGGTCGGTCACCAATCAGCCGCAATCCATTGCCCAGCGACCTTGCTGGCAGAGTCTGGCGCTTGAAGATTATCTGCAGTGGTTCGAGACCTTGCCCGAGGCATCCAGGCAAGCCGTCAACGATCGGTGGGGCAGTCCGGAGCAAGACCCAAAATATCGCCAGGGTCGACTGATGATTGCCGGTATCCGCCTCGGCGAAACCTTCGTTGGTATTCAACCGGAGCGCGATTTTCAGGCCGATCTGACTCAGTCCTATCATGATACGGAACTGGTGCCGCCCCACAGCTATCTCGCATTTTATGTATGGCTACGTCTGCACTATCAGGTGGACGCGGTGATTCACGTGGGCAAGCACGGCAGTCTCGAATGGTTGCCGGGTAAAAGTACCGCGCTGTCAGCGGATTGCTGGCCCGATATCGCGCTGGGTCCGTTGCCGCATTTTTATCCTTTTATCGTCAATGATCCGGGTGAGGGCGCGCAGGCGAAGCGACGCGCCCACGCTATTATTATCGATCACCTGATGCCGCCACTGTCCCGGGCTGAAATATACGGCGCAATGGCAGAGCTGGAATCCCTGACCGATGAATACTATCAGGCACTCGGGCTTGATCCCCGGCGGGAAGAGTTTCTGCGCAAGACGATTCTGGGCCACCTGAGAGAAACGGGGATCGACCAGGAACTCAGTCATATCTCTGATCCCACTAACGTCGACGATGAGACCTTGCTGACAGAGCTGGATACCTTCCTCTGCGACATCAAGGAAGCCCAGATTCGCCACGGCCTGCATATTCTCGGCAAACTTCCGCCAGCCGACAAACTGCCCGGCACGCTGGTAGCCATTCTGCGCTTGCCTCGGGGCTCACAGCCGGAATATCAGGGTATTTTGCATAATCTGGCGGCTGATCTCGGGTTAATGGCTGCGGATAGCGAATTCGATCCGCTGGCAGCCGGTGCTGAAGTCTGGACTGGCCCGCGCCCTGAAGCACTCGTGAACCAATCGGATTCATCCTGGCGCACCGGAGCAGACACCCGGGAGCGACTGGAACTGCTGGCCCACCAGATGGTGGCTGATTATGTGGTGGGTGATAGCGATATCAAAACGCTGGCTCAGGACTATCCTGCCACCGCAGCCCAGTGTCGCTACGCCCGCGACGTGGTGTTTGCCGCGATGCGGCGTGGCGTGGGCATGGAAACCCAGTCGCTGATTGACGGGCTCAGTGGTTATTTCGTTCCGCCGGGGCCAAGTGGCGCGCCCAGTCGAGGGCGGCTGGATACCCTGCCAACAGGGCGAAACTTCTATACCGTCGATAATCGCTCGGTGCCGTCGCCGGCGGCCTGGACTCTAGGCGAGAAGTCAGCGCAGGCGCTGGTCGAACGGTACTTGCAGGATCACGGCGATTTCCCGCGTCGTTTGGGCGTTTCGATCTGGGGCACCGCGACCATGCGCACGGGCGGCGATGATATTGCTCAGGCTTTCGCGCTGATGGGCGTCAAACCGGTGTGGTCAAAGGGATCGCAACGGGTTATCGATATTGAGGTGATCCCGACCATGCTGCTTCAGCGCCCGCGGGTTGATGTCACCCTGCGGGTGTCGGGATTTTTCCGGGATGCCTTCGCCAACGTTATTCGCCTGTTTGATGCGGCAGTGCAGGCCGTGGCGAATTACGAAGAGCCGGGCAGCGACAATACCGTTCGCCGCAACGTGCTGGCGCGCCAGTCGCAGCTGATCGCTGAGGGCAATTCCGAAGATGAGGCGTTCAGGCAATCCAGTTACCGTGTATTCGGCAGCAAACCGGGCGCCTATGGCACAGGGCTCAATAGTCTGATTGATGGCCGTAGCTGGGAAGATCGCGGCGATCTGGCTGAAGCCTACCTGGCAGCAGGCGGTTACGCTTATGGTCAGGCTTCCGCCTACGGCGTCGAAGCACGCGATGATTTCGAGCATCAGCTCAATGGCATGGAGGCGGTGGTCCAGAATCAGGATAACCGCGAGCACGACATTCTGGATTCGAACACCTATTACCAGTTCCAGGGCGGCATGGCGAACGCATCTCGCTCACTCTCCGGTTCGTCGCCTGCGATCTACCATGCGGATCACGCCAATCCTGCATCGCCCAAAATTCGCACGCTGAAAGAAGAGTTGAATCGCGTCATGCGTTCACGCGTGCTCAATCCCAAGTGGATTGGCGCCATGCAGGAGCATGGCTACAAAGGCGCGTTCGAAATGGCGGCCACCGTCGATTACCTGTTTGCCTACGACGCCACTACCGATCTGGTTGATGACTACCAGTATGAGCAGCTTTCGGACGCACTGGTGTTTGACTCCGAAAACCAGAAGTTCCTGCGGGATCACAACCGCGCAGCGCTCGAAGAAATGTCAGAACGGCTGCTGGAAGCAACCCAGCGGGGCCTGTGGCGTGAACCGGGCGAATACGCGGCGGCCCTTCAGGATTTGCTACTGGAAATGGATGAAGAAAGTGAGTCCGGTAGTGGTTCATCGCCACAGCCGGCGAGGGTGACCGAAGCAGGAGCCGCAGGGCATGGCAGGTAACGTCACTGTCAAAGGCTGGTGCCCGGGCGCGTTGCGGCCGATGCTCTCCGGTGACGGTCTGGTTGTGCGAGTGCGTCCCCGGTTCGCTGCGCTTTCCCGCAATCAGGTGTTGGCCTTGTGTGATGCCGCCAGCCGCTTCGGTACCGGCGTAATCGACCTGACTAACCGCGCCAACCTGCAGATCAGAGGTGTTACCGAAGCGGCCTGGCCGCAGTTGATGAAATTACTAGGCCAAGCCGGACTTGTTGACGACGATGCCGAAACTGAAGGGCGACGGAATCTGCTGGTTGCGCCTGACTGGATCGACGGCGACGATACGCATCGTATCACCGGCCTGCTACTGGATCGCCTCAACGCATTGCCGTCGCTGCCGGCCAAAGTCGGCTTTGCCATCGATGCCGGGCCGGCGCCGCTATTGAGTCATGAATCGGCGGATTTCCGGATCGAAAGAAACGAATTCGGACAACTGCTGGTCCGTGCTGACGGACGCGACAAGGGAGCCTTGGTCGCAACGCCGGAAGCAGCGGTTGAAGCCCTGATTGCACTCTCTCACTGGTTTGTCGACAGCGACGGCCTCGATGCAGGCAGAATGCGTCGCCACGATGCCGATTTGCCGGAGTGGGCCGCGCCGAGGATTTCTCCAGCTCGAACTGCACGAGTACCGACTCTGGGTGTTCAACCGGCAGGCACATTGTACGGGCTGATTTTCGGTCAGGTTGATGCCGGAAACCTCAAGGCTGCGGTAGAGAAAACCAACGCGAAAGGCATGCGGGTGACCCCCTGGCGACGCTTGATCCTGGAGGGCGGGATACCCGGGCTTCCGTGTTCAGGCCTGGTTCTGGATAATAGCGCGCCGGAACTGAATGCGGATGCCTGCGCCGGAGCGCCGGGATGTGCGCAGGCTACGGTGGCGACACGTGAACTCGCCCGTCAGCTGAGCGGTGCGGTAGAAGGCCACCTGCACGTATCGGGCTGCTCGAAAGGCTGCGCTCGCCGGCTCGCCAGCGATATTTGTGTCACAGGCAGAGAAGGGCGTTACGACGTGATTTTTAAAGGGAGAGCGGACGGAGAACCGGACATCACCGGCCTGACCGCATCTCAGGTACTTGAATATTTTGGAGTGAAGTAATGCCCCACGCCTACGAGAAAGACGGGCCGTCGATTTATCTGGAGTCTTTCGCCACTATCCGGCGTGAAGCCGACCTTGCCCGGTTTTCTGCAGACGAAGAGCCGGTTGCCGTGCGAATGATTCATGCCACCGGCATGGTCGAGCTGGCGCCTCATATCGAATTTTTTGGTGACTTTGCTCGCATTGCGCGCACCGCGCTTGAGGCCGGCGCGCCGATACTCTGTGATGCCCGCATGGTGTCAGAAGGCATTACCCGCGCGCGTCTGCCGGCGAATAACGAGATTATTTGTACCCTGCACGATGAACGCGTACCGGCCATGGCAAAGGCCGTATCGAATACCCGATCAGCCACTGCGCTTGAGCTATGGCGCCCCTATCTTGGCGGGGCGGTAGTCGCGATTGGTAATGCACCGACGGCGTTGTTCCACCTGCTCAATATGTTGGAAGATCCGGAATGTCCGCGTCCGGCTGCCATCCTGGGCTGCCCGGTCGGTTTCGTCGGCGCAGCAGAATCCAAAGACGCGCTCTGGGACAGTCAGGATCTGCCATGCTGTATCGTGCGGGGACGTTTGGGCGGTAGTGCGGTTACTGTTGCTGCCATCAATGCATTAGCGGATCGAAAAGAATGACAACTGGCATCATTTACGGCGTGGGCCTGGGTCCCGGCGCACAGGATCTGATGAGCGTTCGCTCCGACCGGCTGATCCGCAACGCAGGCTACGTGGCGTATTTCCACAAGGCGGGCAAAACCGGCCATGCGCGGCGCATTGTCGAGGGCATGCTCCCTGAAAACGTCGTTGAGCTGTCAATGGCGTATCCCGTGACAACCGAAATTCCTTTTGATGATCCGCGTTACAAGGATCAGCTGTCACGCTTTTATGAAAGCAGCGTCGAACGTTTAATCGAAATCGCCGATGCAGGTCACGATGTAGTGGTGCTTTGCGAAGGCGATCCGTTTTTCTATGGCTCGTTTATGCACCTGTATACCCGGTTGGTCGATCGGGTGCCGGTATCCGTGGTACCGGGTATCACCGGCATGTCGGCCGCCTGGACTGCAACCGGTCGGCCAGTGACCTGGGGTGATGATGTGCTCACCGTTGCGATGGGCACCTTGCCGGAAGAAGTGCTGGCAGAGCGGATTGCGCAAACTGACGCACTGGTCGTCATGAAAATCGGGCGCAATCTGGACAAGGTGCGGCGCGCCCTGGTTACGGCTGGCCGGGAAGACGAGGCCTGGTTTATTGAGTACGCGGCCATGGATGAAGAACGGGTCACACCATTCCGCGAGGCCGGCCAGATCGCTCCTTACTTCTCGATTCTGCTGATTCACGGTAACGGGAGGCGCCCGTGAGCGGCTGGCTCGTTGTCGCAGGCCTCGGCCCCGGTGCGGATGGAATGATCACTCCGGAAGTCTCCGAAGTGCTGGCCCAGGCAACTGATATCGTCGGCTATATTCCGTACGTCAAACGGGTGCCGGAGCGCGAGGGTCTGGTATTGCACGCGACGGACAACCGCCAGGAACTGGATCGGGCCACTCATGCCCTGGAAATGGCTGCCGCGGGCAGAAATGTCGTGGTGGTGTCGTCTGGAGACCCCGGTGTGTTTGCGATGGCATCGGCGCTATTCGAAGCGCTTGAAGCCGGGCTGGAACAATGGCGAGAAGTTGATATTCGGGTGCTTCCGGGTGTCTCGGCAATGCTGGCGGCGAGTGCGGCAGCGGGTGCGCCATTGGGCCATGATTTCTGTTGTATCAATCTGTCAGACAACCTCAAACCCTGGTCGTTGATTGAACGCCGTTTGCAGCTTGCGGCTGAAGCGGACTTTGCGATGGCATTCTATAACCCGCGTTCCAAGTCGCGTCCGGAAGGCTTCGCCAAAGCACTGAGTATTCTGCATGAAGCCTGCGGCCCGGATCGCATTATTATCTTTGCTCGTGCCGTTTCAACCGACGAGCAGCAGGTGAGAGTGACGACTCTGGCGGAGGCCGAGCCTGAAATGGCCGATATGCGCACGCTGGTGATTGTCGGGTCGAGTCTGACGAAAGTAATTGATCGTCCGGCTGGGCCGCTGGTTTATACGCCGCGCTCGGTCGTCTGATCCAGCCAGTCCAGCACGGCATCGACACAATGAACCTCCTGTCGCTGCGGTGAAGGCGGGCGATTGATCATGATCACAAACAGCCCAAGCTGGCGGGCGGCCACCAGCTTGGCAGCGGCACCGGTGCCGCCAGCGTTCTTGCAGACCACGACATCAATCGCGTGTTCTCGCAACAGGGCAAGATCGCCATCAAGGGTAAATGGCCCCCGATCGACCACAACGCTATGCTCGGGCAATGGCGGAGGCGAATACGGTGCATCAACGAGTCGTAACAGGTAGTGATGCTGGGGTTGGACGGAGAATGCTGGCAGGTGCATGCGGCCAATGGCGAGCATCACCCGTTGACTATCGCCCGATAGCGCGTCAACGGCGGCGTCGATGTCCGGCACGATGTGCCAATGATCGCCGGGCTGAGATTCCCAGGCGGGCCGGGTCAGCGCAATTAAAGGCACGCCTGTCGCTTGACTGGCCTCGACAGCGTGTTGGCTCATCTGTCCGGCAAATGGATGCGTCGCGTCGATCAGATGGGTAATGCGATGAGTCTGCAGATAGGTGATCAGCCCTTCAACGCCACCGAAACCGCCAACACGCACCGGCAAGGGTTGGGGTTTAAGGGTCGCGACCCGTCCCGCATAGCTGAAAGTGGCGGAAATATTGCGTTCTGCCAGAGCCTGCGCCAACGCGCTGGCTTCGGTTGTTCCACCCAGAATCAGGATATTTATCATGGCTGACGTTAATAACGCTCCGTGGCTCACATTCGTTGGCTGGGGGGAGAGTGGCACATCCGGTTTAACGGCGGCAAGCCAAACTGCGCTCGAGCAGGCTTCAACCGTGTTCGGTGCCCGTCGCCACCTCGATCTGTTGCCGGATATCAATGCAGACGTGATCGAATGGCCGGTGCCGTTCAGCGATGGTATTCCGTTGCTGTTAGCGAAGCGTGGTCAACGTGTCGTGATGCTGGTGTCCGGCGACCCGTTCTGGTTTGGTGCGGGCACATCGGTATCAAAACACCTGCAACCCAACGAATGGACGGCGATACCATCACAGTCAACATTCAGCCTTGCTGCGTCAGCGCTGGGATGGCCGTTGGAGCGGGCCACCTGTCTAGGGTTGCATGCTGCACCGTTAAACCGTATTCGACCGTATCTACAGCCGTGTCAAAAGCTGATCGTACTGCTCCGTGACGGAGCCGCTGTGAGGGAATTGGCGGGATTGATCGCGGGCCTGGGCTTCGCGGAATCGACGCTGCACCTGCTGGAAGCCCTGGGCGGCGAACGCCAGAGGATTCGGGTATTCAGTGCCGGCGAGCAACCGCCCGACGACATCAACCACCCGGTAGCTGTGGCGATTGATGTTGCCGGCAGCGGACCCGCGATGCCCCGGACCCCAGGTCTGCCGGATTCCTTCTTCGAACACGACGGCCAGATCACCAAGCAGACGGTGCGCGCATTGACCCTGTCAGCGCTGTCACCGATGCCTGGCGAGTTGCTCTGGGATATCGGCACAGGTTCGGGTTCGATTGCCATTGAATGGCTGCTGGCGCATCCGCAGAATCGGGCAATCTCGTTTGAAGCCTCGACTGATCGCGCCGCGACCGCCAGACGCAATGCACTTAACCTCGGCGTAGACTGGCTGGATATTGTTGAGGGGCGTGCGCCGGATGTGCTCGGCGATCAACCTTTGCCGGATGCTGTTTTCATAGGCGGAGGTCTGACTGAGCCCTTATTGGAAACGCTCTGGCAGCGACTACCTGAAGGTACCCGACTGGTGGCTAACGCAGTGACGCTGGAATCTGAAGCACTGTTGGTCCAGTGGCAGGGCAATAAAGGCGGAGAATTGCAGCGAGTCGCCTTGTCGTCTGCCGGGGCCATCGGTAGTCGCCGGGGATGGAAATCCCATTATCCCATCGTGCAATGGCGGGTAACGCTGTGATTGTAGCCGGATTCGGATATCGAGCAGCAGCCGAAGCAGAATCGCTCCGGGATGCGCTGGAAGCCGCTTGTGCGCAGACTGCCTCCGGCGTGCAGCCTGCAGCGATTAATGCATTGGCTGCACCTGCGGACAAAATTCCACTGGTAAGCAAGCTTGGGCAGGCGCTAGGGGTGCCGGTGATCCCAGTTGACGCGCGTCAGCTTACGGCCATGCCCACGCAAACCCTGTCGGAAAAAAGCATTCAGAATCGGGGCACAGGAAGCGTGGCTGAAGCCTCCGCTTTGGCGGGTGCTGGCAACAATGCATCGTTACTTTGCCTGCGCACTGTTTCGCAGGATCGAATGGCCACCTGTGCGTTGGCCAAAGGAACACACTCATGACTGTACACTTCGTTGGCGCAGGGCCGGGAGCGCCTGATTTACTGACCCTGCGGGGTAGGGATCTGATTGCCGCCAGCCCGGTTTGCTTGTACGCCGGTTCGCTGATACCGACTGAAATTCTCGCGCATTGTCCTGCTGAAGCGCGAATCGTGAATACTGCGCCCATGTCGCTGGATCACATTATCAGCGAGATTCAGTCGGCTCATGCTCAGGGGCTTGATATTGTCCGTCTCCATTCCGGAGATCTGTCGGTCTGGTCTGCGATGGGGGAGCAGTTGCGTCGGCTCCGTGCGCTGGCTATTCCCTACACCGTAACGCCTGGAGTGCCGGCATTTGCTGCCGCCGCGGCGACGCTTGGAAACGAACTGACATTGCCTGAAGTTGCGCAATCACTGGTACTGACCCGCACCCCTGGGCGGGCGAGCGCGATGCCAGAGGGCGAAACCCTCTCCAACTTCGCTGCTACAGGCGCTACCCTGGCGATCCACCTGTCGATCCACAATCTGGCCCAGGTGGTTACGGATCTTTCGCCGGCCTATGGAACAGAATGTTCGGTAGCGGTTGTCTGGCGTGCAAGTTGGCCCGATGAAAAGGTCATAAGAGGAACATTGGCGACGATCGAGACGCTGATCGACGAGAGCATTAACCGGACTGCATTGATTCTGGTCGGGCCCGCACTGGCAACCGACACCTTTACTGAAAGCAGTTTGTACGCGGTTGGTTATGATCGCCGCTTTCGGCCGCAATCAGCTGACTCGCCGTTTGCTGAAAGCGGATCGGACCACAGCGGGGATGGGCAATGATTCAGTTGTCGCTTATCGGTATCGGCACCGGGAACCCGGATCATGTGACACTGGCTGCCGTAAACGCCATGAACCGAGCCGATCTTATCCTCATCCCCCGCAAGGGCGAGAAGAAATCCGACCTCGTGGATCTGCGCCGTTTGCTGTGCCGAAAGCTCCTGAAAGACGCCAGTCCTGCCCGAATTGTCGAGTTTGATTTGCCTTCCCGGGCGGACTCGCCGGATTACCTCGCCGATGTCGACGACTGGCATTCGGCCATATCCAATGTGTGGGGCGATCTGATCGAGCAACATCTGCCAAAAGGCGGCAAGGCGGCGCTCATGATCTGGGGCGATCCATCACTTTACGATAGCAGCCTGCGTATCGCTGAAAAGCTTGAACATGCCGGCATGCCAGTTGAGATTACAGTGGTTCCGGGAATCACCAGTTTGCAGGTATTAACAGCCGAACATCGGATTCCACTCAATGCGCTGGCGGAGCCCGTCATTATCACAACGGGCCGCAAGCTGCGCGAAGCAGGGTGGCCGGCTGATGCGGGCACGGTTGCCGTAATGCTGGACAGTGGCGGGGCGTTCCAGTCCCTCGCCCCGGACGACATCCAGATCTGGTGGGGGGCTTATCTGGGAATGGAGAAACAATGCCTGATGTCCGGCCGTTTAACGGACATCAGCGATCAGATCGTCGCCCGCAGGGCAGAACTGCGCGCTGAACATGGTTGGATAATGGATATCTACCTGCTCAGGCGTAGTCCACAAGCGAATCGGTAAATCTGATAATTTCCGCAGCCAGCGCCTCGGGAGCCGCTGCCTGGGGAAAATGACCGGTATCGAGACTGACCACCTTGGCTCCCGGCACCAGTTCCTGCATTTTCCTCTGGGCGCTAAGTACAACAGACCGGTCTTTCAATGCCTCAACGTACAGGCGCGGTATGGACCCAAACCCTTCCTCCGTCCAGCGCGCTACGATGGCTCGCCCGCCTTCCGGTTGCGGTGTTAGCTTCGCGGCCGCCGCTTCCGCTTCATCTTCTGGCAAGTCGTGAAGAAAGAGCTCTTTTGCTGCCTGCGCGGGCACATGAGATAACAGGTGGTCGTCAGACCATTCCAGGTGCGGTCCAATACCGATCACAGACGGATCGGCTGCCTTAAGGGCGGCTGTTAATTGGGCGAACCCCATGCCTGACGGCAGCATCATCGCGGTGACAAATACGATGCCGGCCACTCGCTCGGGTACGGCTTCAGCCACCTGTGTCGCGGTTACACCGCCGCCGGAGTGACCAACCAGCACAACCTTCCCCTGAACCGATTCAATTTCTTGTATCACGTACTCAACATAGCCTTTCAGGCATATTTCACCGGGCGCACCCTCTGTAACACCGTTGCCGGGAAGGTCGATCGCAATGGACGGTATTGCGGACGCCGCCAGTAAAGGTTGAAGTTTGTGCCATCCCCAACTACCGGCCCAGGCGCCGTGAATAAGGATCAACGTTGGTTTTTGATCAAGGTCAGGCATAAGTCCTCCGGTACATCTCACGAATATGAGCTTCAACCGTGGTTGGCGGGTATTTGGGTGACTCACCCTCTTCAAGGCAGCAGGGAAGGCAACGCACCTCATGGGAAGGGGCACCGGTAAAAAAGAAGGGTACGGAGTAGCGTTCTTTACCGGAAATATTGACCACCCTGTGGACGGTGGAGTGATAGCGATCGTTGGTCCAGCGGGCAATCATGTCGCCGAGATTCACCACAAACGTGCCGGGTATCGGATTTACGTCAAGCCAGCGCTCCGCAGAACGGTCCCAAACCTGTAACCCAGGATTATCATCAAGCAGCAATATGGTGATCCCGCCGAAATCAGTATGGGCACCGCAGCCTTTCTCGCCGGGTGCAGGTTTCCTGGGCTGAGGTGGGTAGTGCAGCAATCGCAATGTGGCCTGAGCCTCATGGCAAAAGTCAGCGAAATAGTCTTCTTTTAGCCCCAGAGACAGGGCAAGCGCATTCATGATCCGGGTGCTGAGCGCGGTCATCAGCTGGTAATAGCGCGTCATGACTTCTCGAAATTCAGGCTGCCCTTCAGGCCATTGGTTCATACCCTGGTTGAAGTGCCCCTGTGACAATCTCGGGTCACCTTCAGCGATATCCTCCCCTATATAAAAGCCTTCCTTCAGGTCCGGTGGCGAACCTGGCTCCAGCGTTTGGCCACGAAGGCTTTCATAGCCCCGGTTTGCCGGCGAGTGCGCTTTGTCTACCTTCATCTTGTCTGTCTCAGGCAACGAAAAGAACCGCCTGGAAGCGGCGAATACCTCGCCGATCAACTCATCAGATATTCCGTGATCGCTGATATAGAAAAAGCCGGTGTTCAGGCAAGTATCCCGAAGAGAGTCAGCAAGCAATTGACGGCTATCTGCGTCTGATGTTTGCAGGGGCATCATGCTGATAATGGGGAGTTTATCTTCCAGCGGGCTTTGAAAAGCGGACGTCATCGTGGGTTTGCCTATGAGTGGAGTGAATAGAGTTCGAAAGCCTTGTGGGCTGTTGGAGACCTATTCAGAAAACGTGCCACCAGGAACATGGGTTTCGGCGACTTTTTAAGGCCTTCAGATGCTTGATCGCGAATACCTCCACCAGTTGCAGGGCAGTATTGGTGCGGCTGCCTTTTTGTTTGATCGATATTGGTGCGGTTAGGTGCGCCTAACGGATCAAAATCGTCGCTTTTCACGCTTCTTTTCTGGCACTGCGATTGCTTAGTAATGAAATGTTGAATGAGTGGTCAGGTAATGCGGTGTTCAATTGGCGCCGAGAATACCGCATGACTGGCTGCATGCCGAGAGAGTCTGGCCAATGAGACAGCTTTTCTCCCGTTTAACGTCTATTTCGAATCCTGATGGCGAGTTCCGGAAACAGAAAGACGCGAGAACCTTGAAAGTTTACGAAGGGCTACACAAGACTGGCCCGGTATGTGCTCCGACAGTATGAACAGCACTGGCTGAGATCCATTTATGAGTGGTAGTGGACATTGACTATGCCTGAATCTTCCCGGGTTTCTGAAAGCCGCACCGGCGGCCACCCGCAATATGCCTGGGGGCTTGGGTATTCACTGCTGGCTTTTACAGCACTGGGTTGGGGGTTCAATTTCCCGATTTTAAAGCTGGGGCTAGAGCACAGTCCGCCTTTGATCTACACCATGCTCCGTATCGCACTCGGTACGTTCACCATGTTTTTACTGGCGGCGGCTATGGGCAATCTCAGACTGCCGCATCGCAAGGATATCCCGGTTGTGCTTTCTGTTGGCCTACTGCAAAACCTCGGCTTCATCACCCTGGTGACGGTGGCGCTTCAGTATCTACCGGCGGGAAGGGCGGTGATTTTGGCTTACACCTCGCCCATTTGGGTTGTGCCTGCCGCCGCATTGTTTCTGGGGGAACGCTTCACCTTGCCGAAAGCTATCGGTGTCGGGCTCGGCATGTCTGGTCTTGTATCCATCATGAATCCGCTATCCGTCGCCTGGGATGAGAGCGGCCTGGCGATCGGCGCAGGCTTGATTTTGCTGGCCACATTTATCTGGACGGCGGGTCTTGTCCACGTCAGGCGCCATCACTGGCACGGTGATGTGTGGTCATTGATTCCCTGGCAAATCGGCTGTTCGCTCATGGCGCTTCTTCCGATTGCGTTACTTTCCGAGGATTTCTCAGCGGTCCAATGGGATACCTCGTTTGTGCTCAATATCACCTTCAGCGGGGCAATAGCGTCCGGGCTTTGCGTTGCTGCACAAGTAGGTGCGATGCGCTCATTACCGGCGGTCAGCATGTCGCTCAGTTCGGCTGCGGTGCCGACGGTCGGCATGTTGGCGTCATTCTGGGTTTTGGGTGAGCGACCGCTCATGAACGACATTATCGGCTTTGTACTGATTGCGCTGGGCATCGCAGTGGTAGGTCTGGCAGACAGGCGCCAGGCACGAATGGCGCGCGCGAACGCTCTGATAGCACTTTAAGTTATGCATTTTAGCTTTTGATTTAAAAGTGAAAATTGCGCTGACATGCGCTTAAAACCAGCAATACTCACGATGACATTGGAGATAACCCATGAGAACACGATTTCCGCGTATGGCAGTGCTTGCGCTATCGCTGTCCATCAGCAGCATGGCATCTGCTGCAGACAAAGTAGTGTTTCAGCTTGACTGGTTACCGGGAGGCGACAAGGCGCCGGTATATGTCGGGATCCAGCAGGGCTATTTCCAGGCAGAAGATCTGGACGTCTCTATAGCGAGCGGCCGTGGGTCTACCGACGCCGTTACCAAGATGGCGACAGGACAATCCGATGTAGGCACGGCTGACATCGGTGCGCTGATGGCGGCAAAGGCACAGGACGATGTGCCGGTCAGTGCCGTGTACGCGTTTTTTACCCAGGCGCCTCATGCTTTCTTTACGCTGGCGGATAGCGATATCGAATCGATAAAAGATGTACCCGGCAAAAAAGTTGCGACATCACCGTTCACGTCGTCCAACGCTTTTCTGCCTCTTGTGTTGGAAGAAAATGGCATGCCTGCGGATGCCGTGACACTGACAAAGACTGATCCGGGTGCGCTCGGCCCCATGCTGATGACTGGTAATACGGATGCCATTATCGCCTGGGTGACCAATACAGCCCTGTTTACTGAACAGGCGAAATCCGCCGGAAAGGAAATCAGAGTATTGCCCTGGTCGGATGCAGGGCTTGAGCTATACAGCTCGTCTTTGCTGGCAGCAGACAAGTTCATCAAGGAACGGCCGGATGTCGCAAAGCGCTTCGTGAGGGCGTATGCCAAGGCGGTCGCCTTTACGGCCGACAAACCAAAACAAGCGGGCGAGGATATTCACACAATGGTGCCAGAGGTTGACCCGATTGTGGCGGCCAATCAGATCACTGACACCATGAAGCTGGTTAAAAACAGCATTTCGGACACCGATGGCATGGGCGTGTTTACCAAGGCACGGGTAGCCCAGACCTGGACTTATGTGGCCAAGGCGAATGGGCTTGAAACCAGCGCGCTGGACCCGGAATCGATCATTAACCGTTCACTGATGCCTGAGTGAGTCCGTTATGAGCAATAGCCCAGAGCGCGCCTTCGTGCGCATGGAGGGGGTCGGTCACCGATACGACCCCCGGCCGGAGTCGCCACTGGCGGTGAAGGACATCAATCTTGAGATCAACCGCCATGAATTCGTGGCGGTGGTAGGGCCTTCGGGTTGCGGCAAGTCAACGCTGCTGCGCATGGTGTCGGGACTGCTTATTCCCAGTGAAGGGGAAGTAAGTGTGTTCGGCAAGCAGGTCAGCGGCCCACGGGATGATGTGGGTATCGTGTTCCAGAAGCCGACGCTGTTGCCCTGGCTGAGCGTTCGCAAGAACATCCTGTTCCCACTCAAGCACAAATATGGCCGATATGCTCGCGCCGATGAGAAGAGGGCGGATGAACTGTTGGCGATTGCAGGGCTTGAAGCTTTTGGCGACAAGATGCCCGGTGAGTTGTCCGGTGGCATGCAGCAGCGGGTCGGGATAGTGCGTGCGCTGCTGCTCAATCCCGACATTCTGCTGATGGATGAGCCCTTCTCGGCTCTGGATGCCATGACCCGAGAGCAGATCGGCTTTGATCTGCTGAAAATCTGGGATGAACAGCCAAAGACCGTGCTGTTTATTACGCATTCGATTTCCGAGGCCGTGCTGCTTTCGGACCGCGTGCTGGTCATGAGTCAGCGGCCGGGGACGGTACTCGATCTGATCGATATTGATCTTGAACGCCCCCGCAGTGCTGAAACCATCAATCATCCCCGCTTCAGTGCGCTGACGGACCGGATCAGGAAGCATATCTATGAACCAGAAGCTGTCTGACAACAGGCTGCAGCGCGAGCTTTTCAAGTTTGCGCCGGGCCTGTTTTTTGTGGGATTGGTTGTCCTGTGGGAAGCCGTTTGCAGGCTTGCCGCGCTGCCGGCATTTGTACTGCCGTCACCTACCGCAATTGTAAATGCCTTTTTTGATGTCGAGTTCAGTCGCTGGATGGAGCACCTTTGGGCGACCCTGAGCGTTGCCTTGATGGGCTTTGGCTTGTCCATAGCCATCAGCATTCCGCTGGCTATTGCGATGATGCGATCGGAGCTGTTGCAGCGGACCCTTTATCCGTTGCTGGTTGTCATCCAATCAACGCCGGTCGTAGCGGTTGCGCCGTTGATCATTGTGTTGATGGGGTCTGATGATCCGTCCCGAGTGCTGATTACCTGCCTGCTGACATTCTTTCCGTTGGTGGTTTCAACCGCAACCGGCATTCAGGAAACCCCGGACGAACTGATCGAACTCAGTCGATCGCTGGATGCGCCGTTGCGCCGGGAAACATGGCAGATCCGCATACCTTATGCGATCCCGCATATTTTCAGCGGGCTTAAAGTGGCGATCACGTTAGCGATCATCGGTGCTGTGGTAGCGGAGTTTGTAGCGGCCGAGAAAGGGCTGGGCTACTTCATCCAGTTCTCGACGTCGTTCTTCAAGATTCCTCAAGCATTTGCCGGTTTGATATTCCTGGCTGCGATCAGCCTGCTGCTATTCAAGTCAGTACAGTGGACTCAGCAGATATTCTTCGGCTGGAGTCTGCCTAAAAAGTAAAACGTGTCCCGTTAAAGGGGCGAGCATTTTTCGAATCACAAGGTATAGCCGTGAATTACAACGAAACCGATATCAGTTTTCTCAAAGCCAGTATTGAACTGGCAGCCACTGCCGCAGAGCAGGGCATACATCCATTTGCTGCGATTCTTGTGAATGATAAAGATGAGGTCTTGATGGAGCAGGTAAACGGCTACCTGCCTGATCTGGACATGACGGGGCATGCTGAACGGGTATTGATGACGCGAGCCAGTAAAGCGTATCGACCGGACTTCCTCGCAAAGTGCACGATGTACGTCTCAGCTGAGCCCTGTGCAATGTGTGCCGGGTCGGCATACTGGGCGGGCCTTGGGCGGCTGGTTTACGGGGTTAGTGAGAATCGGCTCAAAACCATCACCGGAAATCATCCCGAGAATCCCACACTGGATCTACCGTGCCGGAAGGTGTTTGAGTCAGGGCAGCGTGAGGTAGAGGTAATCGGCCCTTTGTTGGAAGAGGAAGCTGCGAAAATTCACGAAACCTTCTGGAATCGCTGATCGCAGTTTTGGGCTCTTTTACATCTGCTGAATCGCCATGTAGCAGGCTGTGCCAGCGATAATTGAGAGCAGGGCGTTGCGTCGCCAGAAGTGAAGGCCTACCACCAGCAGGCTGGGAAGCAAGGCATCGGCTCCGAATACCGGAGCTGACCACTCACCTGATCGCAACAGGAAGATCACCACCAACAACGCCATAACGGCAGCGGGTAACTGGCGCCCCAGGTGTCGAATCAATGGATGCTCGCTATGCCCTCCAAAAAACACGAATGGGATCACGCGAGTGGCAAAGGTTGCCAGGGTGGCGACCGCAATGAAGGCCAGCAGATAATTGATATTATCCATTTGTGGCCTCCTGACTGGTCTGGGCCGACTTGTTCAGGCGGTAGGTCACCAGCAACGTGACTGTTGTTACGATTACTGCACCTATGAGCTGGTGTTCGGCTGGCAGGGCCGCCATACATAGCCCGGCAGCCAGTGCGCCGACCCAAATCGGGAAGGATGCATTCAGCGCCTTGTACTGTTCGATTGTCAGCACAATAAATAGCGCAACCAGTGCGAATTCGATACCGGTGCTGTCGAACGCTACGGCGCGTCCAAGCAGAGCGCCCATCGCGCATCCGATAACCCAATACACCTGATTGAACAGGGTAATCCTTAAATCGATTCGACGTTCGGTGTCGGCATCTTCAGAGCGCGGTCGAGAAGTCAGTAGTGAATAGGTTTCATCAGTCAGCCCGAAAATCAGGTACAGCTTTCTGAGGCCGGCACCCTTGAAGCGCCCGAGTAAAGACAAGCCATAGAAGAGGTGGCGGGCGTTCAGCACAAACATTGCAATAAACACTTCAAGCAAGCCGGTATGAGCCGCTAGCAAACTGACCGCCAGAATCTGGCCTGCGCCCGCGTAGATGGTAATGCCCATTAAGGGCGCTCCCCACCAGGGATAATCCAGCTGGGTTACAAACAGCACGCCAAAGGCCATTCCCAATGGAATATAGCCAAACAGAATCGGCAATGTTTGCTGGAAGGAAACGCGGTTAATCACACAAAGGCCTGCGTTGGTTGATCAGGGCGCGCTATCATAAAGTATTCGCTGTTTCGCGTTAAGGTACAGATAGAGCCGGTACAGGTGAGGGGGCGTGGCTTGAGTTATATCCCGCTGAGGTTATAGGCTGGTCGAAACGCCTGCTCGCTTTGCGCAAACAATGGCGCCCTTGCTGGCGGTTATCAGGACTGTCGCCCATCTTTTACAGGAATCAGAATGAACGCTGACGAAAGCGCCAACCAGCCGGATGCGGATCCAAGAGAAGAGCGATTTGTGGTGGATACCGCATTACTGGCAGAAGATCAGATTCTTGGGTTGGTCGAAGAGTACTGCACGCGTTACCACGGCCTGAATGATACCGAATCCCCGTTTGACGAGCGCGACAAGGTGCTGGGAGCAGTAAAACGCGGTGATCTTGTCGTCTGGTTCGATCCGGTCGAGAATACGGCCGGATTAGGCCAGAAGCCCTGATATCAGTGAATTGCAGTGAATCTGTCTGCAATATGGGTACCCCCGAGAGCCCTAAGGCGATACAATCTGCAAACTTTTTGCAAGCGACTCATTGTCTGCAGTCTGCAAGGGTTTCGGGTTACCCAGAGTGTTCACAGGATGTTGACGCTGCCCGAGCGACACGCGTTTTCCAAACCATATTTCATGTGCGGGGTGGATTTTGATCAGGGTCTTGGTTGTTGACGACCACGAGCTGGTTCGATCAGGTATTACGCGGATGCTGGCCGATAATACGGATATTGAAGTCGTAGCCCAGGCAGCGTCAGGCGAAGAGGCCGTTGAATTTGTTAGAGGCGATGTTCCGGATATCGTATTGATGGACATCAGGATGCCGGGTATTGGCGGATTGGAAGCCACCCGCAGAATTCTGCGCATCGACGATTCCATCCGCGTCATCGTTGTTACCGCCTGCGCGGATGATCCTTATCCTACCCGGGTCATGCAGGCAGGTGCCTCCGCCTATATCACCAAAAGTGCCGATCTGAAAGAAATGGTCCGTGCTATTCGTATGGCGCATTCAGGTCAGCGCTATATCAGCCCCGAGATTGCCCAGAAAATGGCACTCAAGCAGCTGGGCGGCGATGGTCCTGAAGACGACAAGCTGTCCGTATTTGACAAACTGTCGGAGAGGGAGCTTCAAATTGCCATGATGGTGGTGGATTGTCAGAAAGTGCAGGATATCTCTGACAAGCTATGCCTGAGCCCCAAAACGGTCAACAGTTACCGTTACCGTATTTTCGAAAAACTGGATATTTCCAGCGATGTTGAACTGGCCTTGATGGCCGTACGGCTTGGTTTGCTTGATGCCGATAAAGTCTGATTCCACGGCACCTGAATTCGACAGTAAAACCTTTCTCAAACGGCTGACCGAGCGTCCGGGTGTTTACCGGATGCTTGATACAGAAGGCCAGATTCTCTACGTGGGCAAAGCCCGCAACCTCAAGAACCGTGTTTCGAGTTATTTTCGCAAGAGTGGGCTGTCGACCAAAACCGAAGCGTTGGTTGCCCGCATCGCCGGCATAGAAATCACCATAACCGGCAGCGAAACCGAAGCGCTGTTGCTTGAGCAGAACCTGATTAAATCTCTGCGTCCGCCCTACAATATTCTGCTGCGCGACGATAAATCCTATCCCTATATTTACCTGTCTTCCCATGATAACTACCCCTCGCTGACGTTTCGGCGTGGGCGTACCCGCAAGGGCAAAGGCACCTGGTACGGGCCGTTTCCGAGTTCCGGCGCTGTTCGCGAAAGCCTTAATGTTTTACAGAAGATATTCAAAATAAGGGATTGTTCTGACAGCTATTTCAGTAACAGATCTCGGCCCTGCCTGCAGTACCAGATCGACCGATGCACTGCCCCCTGTGTCGACAATATCAGTCCTGCGGAGTATGCCGACGACATCCGCCATGCGACGATGTTTCTCGAGGGCAAGAATCCGGCGATCATCAATGATCTGATGGCTGCGATGGAGCAGGCCAGCAAAAACCTTGAGTTCGAGAAAGCCGGCGCCTATCGCGACCAGATTGGCCATTTGAGGCACGTTCAGGAACAACAGTCGATTGAGTCCAGCGGTGGCGACGCCGACGTCATTGCGATCGCACAGGATGCGGCCATCGTCTGTATTGTTGTGATTGTGGTCCGGGGCGGTCGCGTATTGGGCACCAAGGACTATTTTCCGCGCTTCTCGCTGGAACAGTCTGAGGGTGAATTATTGAGCGCCTTCCTCGGCCAGTACTATTTCGGTGGCTCTGCTCAGCGGGAATTTCCCCGGGAAGTACTGGTACCGGCTGAAGTGGATGAATCAGACGTATTGGCGCAAGCGCTCAGTGAAGCGGCCGGGCGTGATGTGCGGGTGCGCATGAACGTGAGGGGCGAACGCCGTCGTTGGCTCGATCTGGCAACGACCAACGCCCACCAGACACTGCTGACTCATGTCGCAAGCAAGGAAACCGTCTATCGTCGCTTGCTGGCATTGCGGGATTTGCTGGAGCTTAAAGAAACACCCAAGAGAATGGAGTGTTTTGACATCAGCCACAGTCATGGTGAAAACACAGTCGCATCCTGTGTTGTTTTTGACGACAATGGCCCACTCAAGGGTGATTATCGGCTGTATAACATAGAAGGCGTTACCGCCGGTGATGACTACGGCGCGATGCGCCAAGTGCTGACGCGCCGTTATACTAAAATGGCGTCTGGCGATGGCAAACGCCCGGACCTGGTTTTCATTGACGGCGGTAAAGGCCAGCTCAACGTGGCCCGGGATGTATTTGAAACACTGGGCATCAGTGATATCACCCTGATTGGTGTGGCCAAGGGCGTCACCCGTAAAGCCGGCATGGAACAACTGATCGACGCGGTCACTGATTCTGTATTCCGGGCGCCACCGGACTCGCCGGCACTGCACCTGATACAGCACATCCGCGATGAATCTCACCGGTTCGCCATTACCGGTCATCGCAAACAGCGGGATAAAAAACGCAGACAGTCTACGCTTGAGGGAATCGAGGGCGTGGGCGCCAAGCGCCGTCGCGAGCTCATACGCTATTTCGGTGGTATTCAAGGCATTCGCAAGGCAGGGATAGACGAGATTGCGAAAGTTAAAGGCATCAGTCGCAATCTGGCCGAAAGCATTTATGCGGCGCTTCATAACGAGTAGGGCAGAATGAATTTACCCAATATCCTGACAATGTCCCGGATCATAATGATCCCTATCTTTGTCGTTGTTTTCTATCTGCCTTACGAATGGCGATATCTCGTGAGCGCCGCCATATTTGCGCTCGCCGCAGTGACCGATTGGCTGGATGGCTATCTCGCTCGTCGCCTCAATCAAAGCACGCCTTTCGGCGCCTTTCTTGATCCCGTCGCAGACAAGCTGATGGTCGCCGTAGCGCTAACCGTGCTGATCGAAGAGCACCACAGCTTTCTTCTGACCTTGCCTGCAACGGTCATTATCTGCCGCGAGATTGTGATTTCCGCTCTGCGTGAATGGATGGCCGAGATGGGCAAGCGCGCAAGTGTAGCGGTGTCCTACATCGGCAAAATCAAAACAACGGCCCAAATGGGTTCGATCATCATGCTGTTGGCGTTTCCCATGGGGACCGGCGGTGCTCTGGCTGGCACTATAGTGCTTTATGGCGCTGCCATACTCACGCTATGGTCAATGGTCATCTATCTACGCGCCGCCTGGCCTGATTTGTTCCCCAAGACCTGAAGCGCCCACAGAAGTCGGCTGTTTAAAGAATAATCAATCAGTTAGCTTTACCTGATCGCGGCAAAAAAGGGGTTGACTCCTCAGCGTGATCCATTAATATATGCGCCACTTCAGCGACGACAGCAAACGTCATTCGCTGAACTGGAATAAGCGGGAATAGCTCAGTGGTAGAGCACAACCTTGCCAAGGTTGGGGTCGCGAGTTCGAATCTCGTTTCCCGCTCCAAATACTTCAAGTCTCTCAATGCCCACCTGAGAGCACAAAGATTCGATTCCTTCGATCTTTTCCGGCGCGGTGGCAGAGTGGTTATGCAGCGGACTGCAACTCCGTGTACGCCGGTTCGATTCCGACCCGCGCCTCCATTATTTCCTCGGTTATTTACTGCACTCAAGCACTACGTCACCTGATTGTGTCCATCGACGCCTGTTTCATCATAAGCTATTTTCCTGAGACTTTAGCGAGCCTGGTTTTCGCCTGGCACCTGTAAAATATTCGCGGGTAGTGTAGCAGCCTGGCGGACTTAAGGCTGATCTACTGCGCCGGTGGGAATATGGCTCAAACCCCTCGGCTTTCTCGTTGCATAGAACAACTATGCGCCTCAAAATCCAGAAAATTTGAGCTCATTTTCCCACCTTACTCGTGACGATCACTTGAGTCCGCCAGGCTGCTAGAATGTTGCGAAAAATTCCAGATCTCTCAGGAACATAAAATGCCAAAGTTTTTGCATACAGCAGATTGGCAGATGGGCCGCGCCTTTACCCGTTTCGAAACCGAAGATGGTGCAGCGCTGGTCGAGGCCCGGTTTGAGGCCATTGAGACGCTTGCGCAGCTGGCTATTGAGCACCAGTGCGATGCGGTACTCGTGGCCGGCGATGTCTTTGACGCACAAACCGTTTCCGACCGCACCATCCGCCGGGTATTCAATGCCACAAAGGGGTTTGCCGGCCCCTGGGTTATGCTGCCCGGCAATCACGATGCCGCCCTGGCAGAGAGTGTATGGACCCGAGCCCAGCGCCTGGGTGCGGTGCCTGAGAACGTACACCTTGCGCTTCAGCCCGGCGTCGTCGATTTAGAACCTCAGGGCCTCAGCATACTTTGCGCCCCTTTGACCCAGCGTCATACCTACGGCGATCTGACCGAGCCCTTCAGCGGCTACGAGTCGCAGAATGGTTTCCCGAGGATCGGCCTGGCCCACGGCAGTGTCCAGGGTCTGCTGCCGGACGAGATTGACTCCACCAACCCCATCGCGCCAGACCGTGCCGAAGCGAGCAGGCTTGATTACCTGGGGCTGGGTGACTGGCACGGCACCAAACAGATCAATGAACGCACTTGGTACAGCGGAACCCCCGAGCCGGAACGGTTTCGGAATAACGAAGCGGGGCATGCTCTCATTGTTGAAGTCTCCGGGCCCGGCGCAACACCCGTGGTAACCCGATTACCAACGGGGCGTTACCAATGGCACCAGTGGCGGGAAACCCTGGCCGTCCAGTCGGACCTTGAACAGCTGCTGGAACGTCTGGACGCCTTGCCCGAATCCGCCGTTGTTGACCTGCACCTTGAAGGCTCGATCACCCTGGCGGGCGAAGAAACCCTGTTGCAGACCCTGTCGGTCGCCGAAGCCAGATTCCGCAGCCTTCGCTGCGAGCGAAGCGGCCTACAGCTTGCACCCACCGATGAGGACATTGCTGCCCTGAAAGCGGATGGATATGTAGGCGAGGTGATTGAGAATCTGCGTCAACGGCAAGAAAGCGCGCAGGATGATGCGGCCCGGGATGCGCTAGCCATTCTGGCGGGACTGCTAAGAGAGCGGGAACAGGAGGCCAGCCAATGAAACTGCAGCGACTGCGTATTGAGCAGCTCCGCCAGTTCCGCAAACCGTTTGTTCTGGACAACCTGCAACCCGGCCTCAACCTGATTCACGGGCCAAATGAATCCGGCAAAAGCACCCTGGTGCGATCGATTCGCGCAGCGTTTTTCGAGCGCTATCGCTCAACAGCCGTTGACGACCTGCGCCCCTGGGGCGACTCCGCCGCCGCGCCCACCATTGAACTGGATTTCGAGCACGATAACCGCTCCTGGCATCTCACCAAAAGCTTCCTGCAGCGCAAACGCTGTGACCTGACTGTAGACACCGAGACCTACAGTGAAGACGACGCGGAAGAAAAACTGGCCGAGCTGCTGGGCTACCAGTACCCGAAACGCGGCGCCAGCAAAGCCGAACACTGGGGCATACCGGGGCTGCTGTGGGTGGAGCAGGGCACCGGGCAGGACATCGAACAGGCCATAGAACATGCCGGCGATCACCTGAAGTCCGCCCTGAATTCCATGGTCGGAGAGGTGGCCAGTACCAGCGGCGATGACCTGATTGAAACGGTCCGCAGCCAACGGGACACCCTGCTGACCGGAACCGGCAAGCCCCGTGGAGACTACCTGCAACTGGAAAAAGACCGTGCCCTGCATGAGCGTGACATCGAAGAGCTGAAGGAACGGGTACAACAATATCAGGAACAGGTCGACCGACTCGGCAAGCTCGCCCATGACTACGATCAGGCGGAAGCCGAGCGCCCCTGGGAAGAAGCCCAGCGACAGCTGGAGGAAGCCCGCATCCGCTATCAGCAGGTAGAGCGCCTGGAGCAACAGCAAGCACAGGAAAAAGCCACGCTTGCCCAGCTGCAACAAAGCCACCGGTTGTCCCTGCAGAACAAGGAACACCTGGAAGGGCTGAGTCGCCAGTTGGAGGGCCGAAAGGCCGAACTGGAACGGGCCGAGCGCGACCTCAGGGTTGCGGAAGCACAGACCCCGGCAATTGCAGGCCGATTGGCCGAAGCCAGAACCGCCTATGAACAGGCGGAAAAGCACCGCAAGCTTGCGGGCTTGCTACAAACCCGGGAACGGCTGGAGCAGGACGTCCGCCGGCTTGAGCAGCACAAACAAGCGTTGACCCAAAACCTCGCCAAAGCGAAGGACTACCACCAGCAGTTGGAGCAGGCGAGGCATCAGGCCAGAGACAACCGGATTGATTCCGCCGCAGTCAAAAACCTGAAAGCGACCGCGAACCAGCTGAACGAAGAAACCATCCGTTCACGGACCATCGCCACCCGGTTGAACTGGCAACTGGAAGCCAGCGCGTCATTAACGCTAAACAACGAGCAGCTCACAGGGCAAGGCGAACAGCAGCTTCTGGAAGAATCCACTCTGGTCATCCCCGGTGTGGGCACCCTGGGCATAACCCCCGGTGGCGAAGAATTGGCCAGCACCCGAAGGAAACTGAAAACCCTCGAGGACAGCTTTACAGAACAGCTGAAAACCCTGGGTGTGACATCGGTGGAACAGGCAGAGGACCGCCTTTCAGCCTTTGAAAGTGCCGGAAGAACCCTGACGCATGCCGAAGAGCTGTTTAAATCCGTGGCACCGGCCGGCATTGAGCAACTGGTTTCCGAACAAGGCGAGGCAGAAAGCGAACTGGAAAAAGCCAGAAGCCAATTGCAGGCTACGTCAACACCGGATTCGAAAGAGAATGTACCCGCCCTTGAAGAAGCGGAGGCCGCTTTCGCTCAGGCCGGCACCGCGCTGGACAAAGCCGAATCTGATGAGCGTGAGCATCAGGCAACCCTGTCGGCACTTAAACAGGCCCGGGACAACGCCAACACCGAATGGCAGCGGCTGGCGGAAGAAGAAAAGAGCCCGGAACGGCAGCAGCAACTTCACCAGATAACCACCGACCTGGCGAACATCGAAAAACAACAGACCGAACTGCAAGCCAGCCTCGAACGCCGCGAACGGGAAATCCGCGAAGCCCGCCCGGACCTTCTCAAACAGGACATCGAACGCTACCAGAACGCGGTTAATCACCTGCGCCAGACCCAGGAAAATCGCGGGCGTGAGCTCAGGGATATCAAAGTCAGGCTGGAGGCCTGGGGTGCCGAAGGGCTGGAAGAACAGCTCAACGAAAAAGAAGCAGAGCTCGACCAATGCAACCGCCGCTACCAGGAACTGCACCGCCGTGCCCAGGCTCTGGATCTCCTGCTCAACCTGCTTACGGAAAAGCGCCAGGCCCTGACACGTCGCCTTCAGGCCCCACTGCAAAAGCATCTCAACCATTACCTGTCAGTGCTGTTCCCGGAAGCCTCCCTGGAAGTCGACGAACAGCTGCGGCCCGGCACCTTCAGCCGGGGCAGCGAACTGGGACAGATCACCGAACTGAGCTTCGGGGCCCGGGAGCAAATGGGCCTGATCAGCCGCCTCGCCTATGCGGATCTGCTGCGGGAAGCCGGCAGGCCGACACTGGTGATACTGGACGACACTCTGGTACACAGTGACAGCGAGCGCCTCGAAGATATGAAACGCATCCTGTTTGATGCGGCCAGCCGGCATCAGATATTGCTGTTTACCTGCCATCCGGAGAAGTGGCAGGATTTGGGGGTGGCGCCTGTGGATATTTTGGCATCGAAGGACCAGAGCATTCAGTCGCCGTCGCAAAACTAGCCAAGGGTTCTCGGTAATAGGTTAGGAGTCTCTACTGCACCGGGGTAAGTCCAATCAATTTGTGCAGGCTGGCTGAGTTAATCGCCCGTCTCTGGCACGCATCAGTCACTTTATAGCCATTCTCTGTGACCCGTTTGACCGCCTCGATTTCGAATTCTTCTGAGTAAAGATTTTCGCTCCTCACCAACACCTGTAGATTTGCGTTTAGTGTAACGCTATCAGACGTTTACTGTAGCGGGGGCTTGCCATCCTTTCACCTCTGCTATATTGCAGACGAGGCTTTTCGTTAACTTCTTTTTTTCTCAATGAAAGAGAAATTCTGTCGAACGTGTTGACGAGGCACGGGCATATCGCTACATTTCTATAATATAGCCGATATATAGCGGGAATGTAGCTGATGAGTGAATCAAAAAATCAACGTTTTAGGCGTCTTGCAGCATCCAGAGGAAATCGGCTAATACGGGAAATAAGCCTGCTGGGCAATCTTGCGAATAAGAAAAACTACTCATACACGGAAGAGGAGGTAGAACGCCTTTTCGTTCCTATAGAGAAAGAGCTCAGTGAGATAAAGAAGCTTTTCAGAGCGCAATCCGAATCAGAAGGGAAGGTGAGTTTTCATGAAGATTAATGGATACGGATACCACTTCGAGCACCAGGGCAGGTCTGGAGAAGAAGGGCCGATTGACCCCTCCCAGCAGTACTTCGAGGGTTCTCATGCCAGCGACGCCGTTGTTCGTGAAACTGGACAGAACTCCTTGGACAATTTGGGCCGAAAGGCTGAAGGCCCAATAAAAATGAAATTTGAGCTTGCCTCGATGCGCACCGATGACATTCCCGGTATTGAACAACTGCGGGAGCACCTTGATGCAGTTGCGTCACAAACTGAAGGCCAGCAAGGACATGAACGCATGGTAAGAGCAGCGGAGCTGGCGAAAGAGAATGAAATTCAGGTGTTGCGAATCTCCGATTACAACACCACTGGATTAACCGGTAGTGAATCGCTCTCGTCGTCTGGTTCACCGTTAGTTCGTCTAACACGTGGAAAGGGGGGGTCGCAGGACGATGAGCGTGGCGGCTCATTCGGAATCGGGTCTGCTGTAGGCCCGATGGCCTCTGAACTTTCAACAGTCATTTATACCTCTCTTCCTGAAGATTCAGGAACGTCCGTTATGGCAGGGTATACACGACTCGCAACGCACCAGCTGAGGGGAGAAAGCTTTAGGGCTGAGGGTTACTTCACAGCTCTTGCGAATAAGGAGAACTTTTCTTATCTCAGGCCGGCGCCCTTAATTGGCCCTTTTTCTGAACGGACCGAGCCCGGCACTGACATTTATATTTTCGGTTATCGGATGGCTGAGGACGATCCGAAATTGGAGCACGTTCGCGATGCGTTAATTGATAACTTTATGGCGGCAATAGACCTTGGCAAGCTTGTGGTTGAGGGGCTAGCACCTGGCAGTCATTGGACACTAGATTCAGATACGCTAGAAGCGTTTGCACGGCATCGGCCCGATCTGCATGCATTTTATCGAGCGCTTCAAGATCCAGAGCCGGCAGAGACCGTTCTACCGCATCTGGGCAGGGTAAAGCTTTATGTAAACATCGATGATCGGCTGGACAAAAAGCTTCACACTGTCACTATGCGCAAGCCTCTGATGAAGATTGACACCTTCAAACATAACTCGATTTCTGCCAAATATGCCGCAGTATTGATGTGCGAGGACGACGCGGGCAACAAATTTCTTCGTCGTTTGGAACCGCCTCAACATCATATGTGGGATCCGGCAAGGGATACACATTATGGAACCGCGGTATTGCGCTCTCTTAAAACGTTCGTCAGAGATGTCCTTCGAGATCGTGCCAGTGAAGAAATCGGTGACGCGGTTGAAATATCTGGTCTTGCTCGTTTTCTTCCAACAGAAAGTCTAGGAGCAGGTGCGTCTGGCGAGCCTGCTACGCCTACTTCTGATCCGAATGCTGAGGCTACTACAGAAGAATCAAGCTCAGTCACGGGTGACCCGTCAAGCGACCAATCGCGGGTCGAGAAGCCGAGCAAGAAAGTGCAGGTTAAGGTGCACAAGCCTGCCGTGGGCGGGGGTGATGAAAAAACCGTCGATCCCCGACATGGAAAAACGAAGAGACCTCCGAGCCCACCGAGTCCCCCAGGCCCGCCGCCGTTTGAGGGATATGGTGAAGAGGGTGATGGTTCGTCCCGAATTCTCGGACGCAACCTCCGGTTTAGAAGCTGGAGTGCACCAAGCAAAGATCCTGAAACTGCTGTTATCTCTGTTGCAATTACGGCCAAAAGCGATGAGTCAGGCGACTTGGAACTAGTTGCGCTGGGATCGGGTGGCGAGCCTGAGGATACCTTTGAACTTGGCATTTCCAGAGTTGTGCTGCATGAAAAAGAGGGGGCAAAAGATATCAGGTTTTCAGGAAATACGTTGAAGGACATCGCTCTGGCGGAAGGCCAGATGACCCGTATTGATATTCATGTTCCGGCTGGCGAGCGGTACCGCTTGGAGGTTGTTTGATGGCTAAGCGTGGATCTTATCCTCACCCAATAATTGATGCTGCTGACGATGTAGGATCGGAATTTGAAATTCGCAATGTGTTAGTGGATCCCACGCAGCAGGACATTGAAGTTACCTATGAGGTTTTAACTGATGATCCTGACCTGCATAGATTACTGAAAAGTGGCGATGCTATGCACAGTCTCCGATGGAGCTGCTCCTCTACAATATCGACTGGTGAAATGGAGCCTAACGAATATCAGCGGCACCAAAAAGGTATGCGTTGTAGAGCTTTCTTGGACCAAGACCTCGTAAGAGGGGATGTAGTTGCCGAGGTTAGTGTCATTGCTGCTAAACCTATTTCTGGCCACTCATGGGCAAGGCAGCATAGTGACTACGGTACTGCGGCCTTTGATCTACAGCCAGGAGATATATTGGCAGACGGTGGGAGAATTAGGTTCAGGGCAAACAAACTCTATGATCCGTTGGATCCGCCGATTGGAAGTTGCTTTCAGTTTGTGCGCAGCACCAGTCTCCACAAGGGCATATCAGTTACGTTCAGCGGCGACGAAACGGTTGATGTACAACTTCCGGCTAATACGTTCGATGATTTCAAGATGTTTAGCAGCAGACCGGATCTCCAGATTGGACTTGTTGTGTTGCCTGCGCTTATGGAGACATTGTCATTTATACAAAATAACAGAAACAGTGAGCCACTTGATGACAAGGCTTGGTTCATCGCGATTGATAGACTTGTGGAAGAAAGAGGAGGATGGGCGCCATCAATTTTCGAACTTGCACAAAAGATTCTCGAACATCCGATTGACTCAGCGATACGCGCCGGGCTGACAGTGGAGGAGGAAGACTGATGAGCAAACTTGCATCTGAAGCTCGGGCTTTTACAGATTCAGCAGTACTAGATATCTTTAGAGAATTGGATTTGGCTTCGTCACCTGAAGACTTCCTTGCAAGTGCGGATGCTATAGCTGCTAACCCAAAGAACCAGCTTGCCTTGCCAGTGAGGCTCGGCGTTCCAGATACTCTTGATGGAAAGGGTACCAGATCAGTCGATATCGATAATGCGCCGATGGTGCATGAGTATCTCGGTGAGTTGAAACTTGCAGATGCTGCCGATGCGCGGCTTTGGAATTTTCTCGCACTAGGAACATACCGATCCTATATGGAGGAAAGGTGGCCATTAGACGTACCTAAATCAAACGGAGATGCATGGAAAAGACGTGTAAAAGATCGCTGGCTTCTTCACGCCGGATCGATTACGAGAGGCCGTTTGGTGCGTCACGGAATTGCCCGTCTTTGGTGGGTCGCCCATTTGACTTATGAGCCCCATGCCTTCGATGGCATCGCTAAGGGCAAGCCCTATGCGTATACACGAGAGGTTTTCAAGAGCGAAGATCGCCTAAACGCAATTTTTGACAGGGAAGTAGGTGCGTTCCCCTTGGTGAGACATGCGGTGCTAGACCACGCTGCTAGTCTCGGCACTAAGGCAACAGACAAATACCTTCATCGCATCATGCAGTATCTAACGTTGGTGCACGGGTATCGAGATGTTGGTGTTCTGGATGTTGTTGGAGTAAAAAATCTCATCAACTATGCCACCAAACATGCAGGTCTAGGCAGTTAGCAGTTCAAGTATCAGCTAAACAGAACGCTTAAATTTAAGCCTCAGTATCTGTAGTATTGAGGAGGGATCATAGGCTAGGAATGTCCTGTGCGCCGGTACAGGTCCACTGGCTACCCAGCCCGAAGGAGCGCGATATCTGAAAGACGTGGTCATTCGCGGGGTGCTGAATCTAGAATGCAAAAAACAACTTCAGCGATATAGCTTGCAAGAAGTGGAGGAACTGCGTTTCCAACTTGCACATACTGCTGAGTGCGGTTGCCCTCAAAAAAGTAATTGTCAGGGAACGTCTGAATCCTCGCCGCTTCCCGCACGGTTAAGCTTCTACACTGGGAAGGGTCGTAGTGTATGAAATAGTGTCCGTCTTTCGAAATATGACTAGTAACAGTGCTCGCGACGCGGTTCTCCGCCTGGACCTTGAATCTATCTACAAAATTACCGCTCTTCCAGTTCTTGTGCGCAGGTGCTAACTCTTCCGGGTAGTCTGCTGAGCGTGGTGACGCGCCCTTATTGACTGAGGCATAGCAACTTGCGAACAGGTACCGATGAAGGTCTTCAGGCATGTGGTTCCTTGCCTGGTGATTTACAACGCCCATCATAGCTTCATCTTTGAACCAGTTTTTTAGCCAGACAGGCATTCCTGTCGCCCGGTTTCCAGACATAGGGATAAATCTTCCCCCTTGACCCGGATCTTCAGATGTAGATTCATAAGCGCGTTGGGCATTGTCTTGCGCGACTTCAGAAAACGACAGAGCGCTGTATACCTTCGAGAACCCGTTGTATAGATTATTGCGCCATGACATGAAGTCATTTGCCTTGCATCTCGTCAAGCCGCTTCGAAGCCTTGGGAGATCTGCCAGAACCTGACCCGGTGTGAGGTGGGCTTCACTTCTCCACCTCGCTAACAACTCTCCCTGGATATTGCTTTTTCTCACTTTCTTACGAACACCCAGAAGAATCACCCTGTGACGAGCCTGAGGAATGCCGAAATCTTCTGCACGAATGACAAAATCTTTATCTCGAAAATGTCCCAAACCACCCAGGTCTTCGAGCGGGTAGGCCAGAGGGATTAGTTCGTATTCAATTTCATCGCGATCACTGTTCAGCGCGCGTGCCGGACATTGCAGATCTTTCCGGATTTTCGCAAAGATTGACTCGCCGTTTACCTTGGCCGTCAGGAGTCCTTTGACATTTTCCATGACGAAAACGTCTGGCTGCACCAGGTCCAGAACCTTCAGGTATTCCTGGTACAGGAAATGACGATCATCCTTTTCTGCGGTGTAGCCTTTGATTCCTTTGTTTCGGGCACGGCCAACTAGAGAGTAGGCCTGACACGGTGGGCCTCCAATCACTAATTTAGGGCCGCTATGCCCCTCGATAGCGCGCTCAATTTCAGAGAATATCTCTTCGTGATCCTCGCTACCCAGAGCTTTGGGGGCACCTAGCGTTTCTTGTTTTGCTGCTGCCCATTCTTCCGGGCATTTCTTGGAGAAGAATTCTTCAGCATTTACTTTCTCGTTGGTGCTCAGGTATTCGTAATAAGCATCCGGAACCTTTCGGCCGCGAAACTGACGATAGAACGCCCTAAGTGTTAGCGTCTTGTGGGCGCTCTCTTCTTTTTCAACAGACGCAACGATCTTGAAAGGGAAGGAACCGGTATCCGTTTCAAACGCCGAAAATCCCTCTCCGAGGCCTCCCGGACCCGCAAAAAGATCGATTATTCTGATAGTGTCAGTCATTGATGCTTCGCCAAAGTCTCGTTGGCAGCTAGCATACCAGGTAACACTCATTTTTCCAGGTCTCAATTGCAGTATGGCCGATATAGTCGATCCGAAAACTCGCTCAAAAATGATGTCTGGCATCAAAGGAAAGAATACTAAGCCAGAGATCGTGATCAGGCAGAGACTGCACGCTCGAGGGTACCGATTCACGCTACATCGTAAAGATCTGCCCGGCTCGCCAGATATCGTCTTACCTAAATATCAAGCGGTGGTTTTGATCAACGGGTGTTTCTGGCATGGCCATGAATGTCGATTGTTTAAATGGCCGAAGACAAGGCCTGAGTTCTGGAGGAGCAAAATCGAGGGCAATATTCGCCGGGACCAGCAAAAATTATCTGATCTGAAGAAGATGGGGTGGCGTGTGTGCTTGCTCTGGGAATGCGAAATCAAAGGTGCAAGAGAGGAGCACCTGAATGAAGTGATCGAGAATATTTCGAAGTGGTTGAGCGCTGAAGATAGTTACCTCTCCATTCCCCATTGCAGAACACAAACGATTAGTAATTAGGTGGCAAATATCTGATGAAACTAGGGGCGATTCACAGAGCTGACCAGCTTGCCGTCAGATTGTCCGCCCATCACCGGGTCACCGAGGGATTGCCACTCCAGTGGGGTGCCGTGACTATCAAAGGCAACCAGGGTTGGGTTGCTATGGCGGGTATTGTGCGTCTCTGTCATCGGTTTACCTTCATTCGGTTTGCAAAGGCTCAGGTTATCATTCTGAATCAAAAGTCCCCGATACAGTAGGCGCCTGATAGCGTTACACTAATCACTAAACATACGTCCAAAAACACTGTTCAGAGTGATGGTGGTGAGCTGTTGAACGACTACCTCGAGAAAATCCTCCGTGGCCAGCCCATTAACTATGAAGGTTTCCTGAAGAAACTTCCGGAGTCGTTTCGTCGGCGCGCTCGAGATGTTTTTGCTACCGAAAGAGTCCGAGCCAATCGGTGGATAGTGACAGTTTTGGATGAAGCCGTTTTCGCCGAACTGCAGAATGTGGCGCAAGCGCCGGTCAGTCGGGTAGATGCCGCGAGAAAGGGCAATTCCCACCGCCACGGCACAGAGGTCAGTTTTCTTCTTGTTTACCACCAGGGGGTGGCGTCCAGCCGGCCGGATGTGGCTGTCATCGGGAACGAGTCCGTCGATATGGGCTTTCACCGGGCTCGGTCCGTGTTGGTGGTGGAGAACGAGCGTAATTTCTACCAGTATCAACAGATGTTGGCCTTTTCTAGTGAGGCTTTGGGCAAGCCTTTGGAACTGGCGCAGTGTGATGTGATATTGGGCGGTGGCAACCGGGTTATCCGTGGCGCGATTCTCGAATGGTTGAAGGGTTACGAAGACGTATTCTGCGCATTCGATTACGATGCGGGTGGTCTGCAAATGTTTTCGACGATTGCAGCTTCTCTCGGTGAAAAAGCCACTTTTGTGCAGCCGCCCAACTGGCAGCCGTGGCTGACTCAGTTCTGCAAAATACCGGACAGCACAGAACGGTTCACCAGAGCGCTTTCGCTGGCCGAAGGACTTGGATTTGTGTCTCTGGCAGAGGCGTTTCGGGCCACCGGAAAATTCATGGAACAGGAGATGATTCTGGATGAGTGACTCCCAGGGGAGCCCAGGCAATTTCACCTTTGGTATACGCCGTCTGGTGCTGGTGGATTCGGCCGGCTTCTGTTACGTGGAAATTCCGGTGGACAACCACGGCCTGATCCTGGGGCCGGGGAACCTGGGCAAATCCAGCCTGTTGAATTCGCTGCGTCTGTTTCTGTTGCCGGAGAACAATTTCAAGAACAGCCGCAAGAAATTCGCTTTCCGCAATGCCAGTGCCGGCAGCTTCTACACTAACGAGGAAAGCTACCAGCATTACTTTCCCAGCCAGTTCAGCTTCCTGATCATGGAAGCTGAGAACCCGGCCGGGGTGCATTGCCAGATTCTCTACCGCGACAGCGCCAGCCAACTCAGCTACGGCCGCGCCTTTGTGCCGGTGGGTTACAACCAGTTGCGGTCACTGTTCTGGAACGGCGATGATGAGGACGGTATTGGGCAGGCGGTACCAGAGCTGTCTTTCAGCCGCTTGTCTGAGACTCTGAAAAAGTTCTCCAAAGAAACCCGGTTGGTAAGTGACGCGGCCAAGCTCAAACAGATGCTGTATAGCAGTGAGTTGATGAACGCCGATGCGGTGCGCTATTCCGTGTTGCCCCTGGGTGAGTCCGACGAGCGCCGGGTGCAGTCGCTGCGCACGCTGATCCTGCTGTTATTCGAAATGAAAGCGGACGATCAGGCCATGGCCAATGCGGTGGCCAGCATCATTGAGGCGGACAAGAAGTTTGCTGACGATGCCTTCGATTTCAATATCGATGACTTCCTCAATCGCCATGATCAGTTGAAGCAGCAACAAACGCAGCTTACCCGAATCGAGAAAGAGCGCCCCCGGTTCGAAAAGCTTTACCGGGACTATCAGGCCTACCAGACTCTGCTTCGCAGTCAGCACGACTTTGCTGCTTTTCGAGGTGGCGTGACCAATGCCCTGCAGGACATTGGGTCCAAACGCAAAGCCGCAATGGAGGCGTTCAATGAACATAACGACACCCTGCGCCATGTGCTGCAGACGCTGAAAAAACTGGAGCAGGAGGCTAGCGGTCTGAAGGGCGAAATTCGCTCTGCCGACCGTCGCATAAAACAGGCGGAGCAGAGCCAGAAAGATGGCGATCTGCTAGTGTCCCAATACGGGGAGATGACCCTCCAGGAAATCGAGGACATCCAGAAAGAGGAACTCGATAGCAAGAAGGGGCATCTGGCGGCACTGAAGAGTGCCGCCCAGGCGGAAATCCGGCTTGAGCAGATCCAGAAAAAGAAACAGGAACTTGAGCGCAAGCTGGACTCCCTGAACGATCGGGAGAGCAAGCAGCAATGGCAGTTGCAGAACCAGCTGGACGAACCCACCGCTGCGCCCCTGCGGGCGGTGGACCCCCGATTAGTCATGGCCAGTCCTGGCCAAAATCTGGATGCTGACAGCAAGGCTGCCATCGAAGCCTTTGCCCGGCTGTTTGTGCCCAATGACAAAGGCTTTGACTGGTTCGACTCCGAATACCAGGCCCAGCCAGCCCGGCAGGCTGACTTTGCAGAGCAGCGGCGGCATATTGAAGGCGAGCTGCGTGGCCTTGAAAAAGAACGTTCGGAACTGGCGGATACCGCCAACCAGGAACATGACCGACCCCGGCTGATCGAGCGCTCGGAAAAAGAAATTCGCGCTATCGAGAAAGATTTGGACACCCTGAGTCGTTACCCAGCAGCAGCGACCACACTGGGGGACGCCACTGAAGAGAAGCAGGCTGCTGAGGAACAACTAGCCAAGTTGGAAGAGCATGCCCGACTGGAGCACGAAAAGCAGGATGCCGTGCAACAGAAGGCCGCCAAAGCCAAGGCTGAGAAAGAGCGTATCGAAGAACGGGAACGGGAACTGGTGGGCCTCAGCCGTAGCGTGGGAACTGTGGAACACCGTTTCCCTCATCTGAAGGCCGTGGAAGCCGAGCAGTCGCTGGGCATTGAGCAGGTCTCCGCTGCTGCCTTCGACGACCTGCAAACCCAGTTGGACGATCTGGAAGATCGCCGTCGCAGTATCCTCGATCATCTTCGTCAGTTCGTCTATCACGGTATTCATGACGATGCCGAAGGCGAATTGCAGAAAGACAGCCCGACGTCATCCGTCATTCGGGAAGCATTCAAAGGCCTGTCGGATTTGTTTGCCGGCATGGTTGAGCAATGGAATGTGCTGGAGCAGCAGGTTGGTATCCACAACGAGACAGTTGCGAGCTACCGACAGGCCCTGAAATCCAATCACGAGCACATTTCGCGGTTTGAAGCGCAGCTGAACCGCGAACTGGATGGCGTCCGCATCAACGATCTGGTGGAGATCCGGGTGGATATCCATACCGATCCAAAATTCCGCAATCTGGTGGAGGAAGCCAACAACATCGACCCTTATGGCAACCAGCTACAGTCGGATGCGTTCTACGATCGGTTGCGGGTGTTTGTAGCGGACTTTTTCGGGGAGGGCGGTAGCAAGCGCCTGACCATGGACAGGGTAATCACTGGTATTTCTTACCGCACCCGTAAAGAAAACACCGCGAATCTGGATAAAAAAGGCCAGTCCACCTCCACAACAGCACTCATTAATCTGGAACTGGTATATCGGTTGCTGAAACGGGTGCTGTACCCGGGCGTTCAGCTGTCGTTCCCCATGGTGCTGGACGAGCTGGCCAGCGTGGATATCAGCCAGATGCCGTCGCTGTTGGACCGTTTACGCAAGCAGGGCTTCAACCTGTTCTCCGCTGCCACCCACAGTGCCAGCGCGGAAGTGATTTACCTGATTGGCCGACATTTGGAAGTAGGGCAGATGCGCACCGCGCGGCCTTACAGCCCGCAGCGCACGCTGGTGTTCTGGGGCGGCGCTGAAGGTTTCACCGACGGCGAATCACTGAGCCAGTGGAGTGAGCAGACCCAGAATAATTTGCTGGAGTCGGTGGATGAGTAAACGCTTCAGCACGCTGGACACTACTCGGCTTTTGTTCGAGCACCCAAAGATTCTGTTCCGGATGATCGAGCGAATGGACCGTAACGAGGCCCGGTACATTCGCGAGAGTGATCTGGTGGCGGAGGTGATGGACTATACCCACACCCTCGGCAATGCCGATCGGGACAGGGTGCGACTTGCACTGAACACTGACAACCTGTTTCGTAGCGGTCTGGTGATCGACATTATCAAGGCTGAGGGCGAACGACGACTGGTGTTCCAGGATGCTCTGATCAATCTGATGCGGGCGTGCAATGCCTCGCTGTATCAGGAGCTGACCGATGCCCGTCTGAGGGGGCACCTGGTGACACTGCGGGACGTGCGTAATCGCCTGGAAACCAGCAGCTTCAGCAACGCCGACCTTGACTACACCGAGCTTCGGGAGGACCTGAACGAGCGGGTCAGCCAACTGATCGGCTTGCTTCGCCAGAACGTTCTGCGTATGCAGACCATCAGCGCCCAGCTTGCGGACTTGTCCGGCGACGCCAGCCGGGCGCCGGAGAAATACCTGGAGTTCCGTCAGAACCTGTTTGAGCAGATTGTTACCCTCTACGATCGCCACATAAAGCCGACCCTGGTGTTTCTGAACCCGGATACGCGACTGCCCGATGGCAGCAACCTGTTCGAGACTCTGGAAGCCATCGTCCGGTTGCTGGAAAATCACGATGACCAAAGCTTGGCAGACCAGCTATTCCGATCCTCCATCAGCCTCAACGCTCTGTACAAACCCATTCAGGCGGTGGCCCAGGAGGTGGAGCACTTCCTGCGCAAGACCCGCCAGGGCATGGTTCAGTACAACGCCATGGAGCATTTCTACGGCAAGCTGCAGGAACTCAAGGGCGAAACCGAAACCCTCAGCCTAAAACGAAAGTGGCTGGAAGGCGGGGGCTTTGCCCGCAGCACCGGTTTTCTGATCGGCCTGCGAGCCCAGCAGTGCCCGAAACATTACGCCTTTGGTGAATCGTCCAGCTACTACCAGTTGTTGTTCAGCGAATTGGAACTGCGCCTGAACGATCTTCGCCACAAAGCCGAGGTGCCGGTTCTGCAGGAAGTGGACGGCAGCGGTCGCCACACCCGGATTGACGTTCAGCGCATTAACCAGCTGTATCAGTGGCTGGAGACTCTGGAACTGCGGCCGACCACGGACCTGGTGCGGGAGCTGCACGGCCGCCTGGATGGCTTTATCCCCGGCTATCGCTTTCCGGACTTATTGGCAGCCCTGAACCGTCTGGTCAACTCGCCACCGGAGGGGCTGCAGGTGGTGACCACCAACCGCTTCCGTATCCTGGACCAGTCATCCGACAGCGAGCAGTTTGTGTACCGCAAGCGCCGCCTGGAGCAAAATCATGCCTGAAGTCTCTGACGCGATGGAACCCACCGAATCCGTGGACCATTCGCACAGTTCGAGCAGTTTCGAGCAGATCCTGCCGGCCCACAGCGCAGCCATCTACCGGGAGTTCCAGGCCGGCCGGGTGATTGTGCGTGATTCGTGGGACAGCAACCGCTCCGAGCTACGCGCCAATCCGCTCTATAACCTGCTGTACAACCACCTGTCCCACTTCCGGACCTTCTACGAGCACCTGGGCAGCGAATTGGTGTTCAACGAAACCGGCGCGTTTTTCTTTCTCAAGGAAAGCAGTGATGACGAGAGCGAGGAGCACGACGAAAACGCTTTCCGGGTTCAGGTGATACTGCTGATCATCGGGCGTTATTTTGCGCGCAGTGGTCGGGACCTGGATTATCTTGGCCGCCCCGATGCCGGATTAAATGAGCAAGACCTTGAAGCTTTGACGGGCGATGAGGAGTATCAGGAAATTCTCAGGGCTGCGCGTTTTGAAAAAGGGGTGCCGGAAGCTCTGGATTACTTAGAGAAACGCAATCTGCTATTTCGCCCCGGAACTGGCCGGTGCTTTCTAAGCTCAGCTGGCTTCTATTTTCTTCAAGAACTGGTTCGTGAGTTCGAACAGGGGTAGGACTTTACGTCGTTCCATGCGTGCCGTTCATTGGCGGAGCAATGAAGTGAAACCTGCGCTACAAAGGGGTAGGGCAACAAGGCGGGCTTAAAGGGGTATATATGACGGCCGATGGCGTAAAACCCGCCATCGGCCTGGCATCAAACAAAAACAAGGCGATTACTTAGTGAGCTTGTCCCACTCTTTTTCTGCCTCGTCTCTTTTCATGCCGTACTTTTCCTGGATCTTGCCAACAAAGTGCTCTTTCTTGCCGGCGATTTCGTCGACCTCATCGTCGGTCAACTTGCCCCAGTTTTCGCGTACTTTGCCTTTGAGCTGTTTCCAGTTGCCTTCAAGAATATCGTTGTTCATAGCGTCTTCCTCTTTCCTTACCGAGCGGCGGTGTTGTTGAGCCGCTGTGCGGAGTCGATAACGTCTGATGTGTTTGAACGCATCAGAATCCTTGTCAATCGTTGCAAGCTTTTGTCGCTAGACTTTCGGTCCACGTCCCTTCATTGCATTCATGACTAGCGAAATCACGAGCAATACAATGAAAATAAAGAACAGGATTTTGGCAAAGCCCGCAGCGGTACCGGCAATACCACCAAAACCAAGTACACCGGCAATGATTGCGACAACCAAACAAACTAAAGCCCAATAAAGCATTAGCATCTCCTCCTTGTGGCCCCTTATTGGATCCGTTCGAGCTGGATCCGGAGCTTGAATGTCAGCGGATTGGTGCAGACTCTGTTCAGCAATAGCGCCAATCCCTTCCGCTACTGCGCTACGTCTGTATTCAACGTGGCACACAACCTGAAATCCGACAATAACATGGGTTTACTTGAGTGCTTATAAATGCGCCATACCAAATATAAAACATTGATTATTAACACTTTAAACAAAAAATTATAAATGTTTAAGATTTCAGTAAGACGTGAACGGCGACACACATATTGCGTATTTCACGAGTTAGCGAGATGCCAGCTCACCGGTCGAAGACAGCATTCGCGTAACTCAGTATCATTGGGGCCCCATTCAAAATTCTATTGACCAGAGAATCGTTATGACCGCAGGGAAGACAGAGCAGAAAAAGGCCACACAGCCGCATTCCGCCGATGTCCCTGCAGGTTTCCAGGTCATCCACGCCAATAAGCTGGAGGATCTGCGAGAGGTCGTTGTTGAACTTATTCGTGGATTTCCGTTAGCGCCGCTGGAAGATGATGTTTTTCTGGTGCACTCCAACGGCATTGCGCAGTGGCTCAAGCTGGCGCTAGCCCATGACCAGGACGACGCAGCACTGCCGGGCCTTGGTATTGCAGCGGCTATGCAGTTCTCGCTGCCTTCGCGTTTCCTTTGGCAGGCTTATCGGGCGGTTCTTGGCGAGGATGCTGTTCCCGAAGAGTCGCCTTTCGACAAGCGTCGCCTGACCTGGCGTTTGATGCGGATGTTGCCTGCAATTATCGAAGATCCCGTCTTCGCGCCCTTAAAGCGTTTTATGGAAGGTGCCCAGTCCGAGCGACGACGATTCCAGTTATCGGATCGTATCGCCGATCTCTTCGATCAGTACCAGGTTTACCGGGCGGACTGGCTGGACGATTGGGCCGGCGGCGCGGACGTTGTTCGGGTAAAGGGCGCCCAGGTACGGGCTGTGCCGGACGAGCAGCTTTGGCAGCCGGCGTTATGGCGTTTGCTCATTGCCGACATTGAACAGAGCGGGGTCAACACCAGTCGTGCTGAGGTTCATACCCGGTTTATGGCGGTGTCAGCAGGCCTCACGCCGCAAACACGTCCGAAGGGCATTCCCCGCAGGGTGATTGTGTTTGGTCTGTCATCGCTGCCGCAGCAAACGCTGGAGGTATTGAGTCGCCTTGGTCGTTGCTGCCAGGTAGTACTGTGTGTTCACAACCCGTGTGAGTTCCATTGGGCGGACATTATTGAAGATCGTGAGCTGCTCAAGGCCGAACGCTACCGCCGTGCAAAACGACCGGGTACGCCCGATTTGTTGGATGACAGCAATCTCCATCTGTATGCCCATCCGTTGCTTGCCGCCTGGGGTAAGCAGGGGCGGGACTATATCCGCCTGCTGGATGAATACGATGAGCCTGCCCGCTATGACAACTGGTTGGAGCGAGTTGATCTGTTCCGGGAAGCGGACGGTGATCGGCTGCTGAGTGCCATCCAGAACGACATTCTTAAACTGCGCTCAGCAAGTGAAGCCTCGCGCGCCCAAACGCCGCAGGATGCAGTTGACCCATCGATTGTTTTTCACAGTACTCACAGCCCTCAACGTGAAACTGAAGTGTTGCACGATCGCCTGTTGGCCATGTTCAGTGCAGATCCCACGTTGAAACCTCAGGACATCATTGTGATGGTGCCCGATATCAACGCCTACACGCCGCATGTGGAAGCTGTGTTTGGCGCCCTAGACCGGGATGATAGCCGCTATATTCCTTACACTATTTCAGACCAGGGGCAACGGCATCAACGCCCTGCGCTGGTTGCGCTTGAGGCGCTGCTGTCTCTTCCAGAGTCCCGTCTTGCTGTCAGTGATGTACTTGATCTGTTGGATGTGCCGCTGGTGCGTGAGCGTTTCGGACTGAATGAAGATGATCTGCCGCGACTGCATGACTGGATCAGTGGTGCCAACATTCGGTGGGGGCTGGATGCGGGCCATCGGGCGGCGCTGGACCTGCCGGATGATCTGTACCGCAATAGCTGGCTGTTCGGCCTGCGGCGTATGTTACTGGGGTATGCTGTCGGCGATAGCGACGCCTGGCAGGGAATTGAGCCTTATGCTGAAGTCGGCGGCCTTGAAAGCCGGCTGGCAGGGCAGTTGGATGAATTTATCCAGACGCTGCAGAAGTACTGGCAGCTGTTATCCGAGCCCCAATCACCAGATGCCTGGGCCGGGGTTTTGAAAGACCTGATAGCCGACTTGTTTGCTGAGCCGGATGGCGACGATGTGCTGGTGTTTACCCGACTGGAAGACGGCGTTGAAGTCTGGCTTGACGCGTGCCGCGAAGCCGGTCTGGACGAAGCGTTGCCGTTGCATGTGGTGCGGGATGTCTGGCTTGAATCACTGGAGCAGGGCGGCCTGAGTCAGCGGTTTCTGGCCGGAAAGGTCAACTTTGCTACGCTGCTGCCGATGCGGGCGATTCCTTTCCGCTGTGTTTGCCTGCTGGGTATGAATGATGGCGATTACCCCCGTACCCAGCCGCCCATGGATTTTGATTTGATGGCAGGTGATTATCGCCCGGGCGACAGGTCCCGGCGGGAAGATGACCGCTTCCTGTTTCTGGAGGCTTTGCTTTCGGCCCGTGACACCCTCTATATCAGCTGGGTTGGTCGCAGTATCAATGACAATACCGAGAGTCCACCTTCGGTGCTGATATCCCAGTTGCGTGATCATATTGATGTTATACGGCCGCCATCAGACAGTGCTGACATGTCCCTGTCCGCTGCACTGACGATTGAGCATCCCTTGCAGCCGTTCAGTACCGCGTATTTCCCGTCCGCTGGTACGCCATCATCTTTGTACACCTATGCCAAGGAGTGGCGAGCCGCTTATCGTGGCCATGACGAAAAACCAGAATCCCGACATCAGCTGCCGGCATTGGGGGCCGTTCCGGCTGATATACCGTCACAACCGCTTACTCTGGCGACGCTGGTACAGCTGTTGAGAGCGCCGGTTGATGTCTTCTTCCAGAATCGCCTCGGTGTCTATTTTGACGATCATGTGATTGAGAGTAATGACGACGAACCCTTTGTGCTGGACGGACTGGAACGCTGGAAACTGACGAATCGGCTGGTGCAGGACGTGGTGCGCCTGCATGACGAGCAGACGCCCCTGACCGAAATTTTGCAGGCGGATGCCGAAAGATCCATCGCCCGGGGCGAGCTGGCGTTGTCAGATGGTCTTGCTGCATTTCAGATTGAACAGGCGGTTGCGCCGTTGCCGGATTTATATACGCGCTATCAACAGCTGGCCACCCAATACCCGGAGTCCGAACCGCTCCTGCCGCTGAGGCTTTCGATTAACGCAGGTGATCGCACCCTTATGCTCGAAGACTGGGTGCGTGATTTGCGGTGCGCCAGCGGACAGCGCGCCTTTATTACGCTGAGCAGCAGCAACCTTGTCAAAGACAGAAAGTACCGTTGGCAGCATCTGATGCGCCCCTGGATCGCACATCTGGCAGGCAACTGCGTGGCAGGCCCGGTGTCGACTCATGTTCTGAGTCAGGCCGGGGATGTCGCATTTTCGCCGATGGAGCCGGACGACGCCAGAACGCACCTGAAGGCCTTGATGCAATACTGGTTCGATGCGTTGAGCAAGCCTCTGCCGGTTGCAGTGCGAACGGCTTTTGCCTGGCTGTCGGCTGTGGAGAAAGGCGAGGAAGCCGCAACGCGATCCGCCCGGTCGGTCTACGAAAGTCAGTTCAAGAGCAGTGGCGAAGGCGATGAAAGCCCCTACCTGCAGCGAGTATTCCCGGATTTCGACGCGCTCTGGCAAGAAGGCGAGTTCGCACAGCATGCGGAGGCGCTGTACGGGCCGGTCAGAGCTTATCTTCAGACCGGAACAAACGCGGGCGGTAGCCGGTCTTCGGGGGGCAAGTCATGACGACTGACTCGAATTTGCCCGAGGCAACACCCCAGACGCTGGACCCGATAGCCTTTCCACTTAGCGGTAGCCGCCTGATTGAAGCGAGCGCTGGCACCGGTAAAACCTTCACGATTGCCTTGCTGTATGTGCGTTTGATCCTCGGGCACTCGCCGGTCGCTGCAACGGGCAGGCTATTGACGCCCCGGGACATTCTGGTGGTGACCTTTACCGAAGCCGCCACCAAAGAGTTGCGCGACCGTATCCGCACGCGACTTACCGAAGCCAGTCATGTGTTTCGGGAATCTGTCGATGCACTATCGGACGACGCGATTGCCTCAGAAACGGATCCGTTGCGCCAGATTCGTAACAGTTACCCGCCAGAGAACTGGGCTGCCAATGCCCGAGCCCTGGAGTTGGCGGCGGAGTCGATGGATGAGGCCGCAGTTCATACCATTCACAGCTGGTGTTACCGGATGCTGCGAGAGCATGCATTCGACAGCGGTGGCCTGTTTAACCAGAGCCTTGAGACGGACCATAGTGAGTTGATGGCGCAGGTCGCCCGGGATTATTGGCGCACGTTCGTCAACCCGCTTAGCAGGGAAAGCATCGAAGCCTATCTCGCAGCTTTACGGTCACCTGATGATCTGCTGTCGACCATTCGCCCGCTGCTTAACGAACCCGACGTACCCGAGAATAACGGTGCGCTCGAATCGCCCGTGCTCTTGCTCGAACCTGTGATGGCAGAGCGGCGGGTGCTGTTTGAGCAAGTGCGCGCGCAATTGCCTGAAGCAATCGACCTGTTCCGCGCCCGGTTTGAAGAGGCGCGCGCAACCAAATCACTTGATGGACAGAAGCTCAAGGCCAATTGGGTGGCGGGCTGGCTCGAAGCGCTCACCACATGGGCGCAAAGCACATCGCTGAAGTTGCCGGGACTGAGCGATGCCGCCTGGCACCGATTGTCGCCAGATGGCATTACCGAAGCCTGGAAGAAGGGCGCGCCGCCAATTGAGGATCCACTGATCAGGCAACTGGTAATTCTCGAGCAGGAACGCCAGAAACAGGTTCCCCGGGAGTTGCTCATTCGCCATGCTGCCCGCTGGTGTACCGAAAGGTTTGATCAGGAAAAGCTGAGCCGCGCTGAAATGGGATTCGATGATCTGCTGAATCGCCTGGACGCAGCTCTCCAGAGTGATAACAGCGGTCGATTGGCAGCGGCAATTCGTGAACAGTTCCCGATGGCACTGGTGGATGAGTTCCAGGATACCGATCCGGTTCAATACCGTATTTTTGATGCCGTGTACCGGGTTGCGGACAACGAGGCCGGTACCGGTTTCTTCATGATTGGTGACCCCAAACAAGCCATTTATGCTTTTCGGGGCGCGGATATTCATACCTACCTTAAAGCCCGCAGCGCAACGGCCGGTCGGCATTACACCTTGTCCCGAAATTACCGTTCTGCTGAAGCGATGGTGTCAGCCAGTAACCGGATTTTTTCATTCGGTGAACAGCACGCCCGGCAGGGCGCCTTTCATTTTAAAGGTGTTGATGGCGATAACCCGTTGCCGTTCAACTCTGTCGATGCGAAGGGCCGGCGGGATAGGTGGCTGGTTGAAGGTGTCGAAAACGCAGCACTTACGGTCTGGGTTGCTGAGGAGGATGCGGCCAAAGGCGACACCACAGATTCTGCGGCGTCCGCTTGCGCCAGCGAAATCACCCGTTTACTGAATCTCGGTGTCGGCAATCAGGCAGGTTTTGAGAAAGAGAACGGAGAGTTCTCTGGCCTGCGTTCTGGGGATATCGCGGTTCTGGTCAACAATGGACGCGAAGCGCGAGCTGTTAGGGACGCATTAGCCGAGCGCGGTGTTCGCAGTGTGTATTTGTCGGATCGGGCATCGGTTCTGGAAACCCGTCAGGCGCTGGACGTATTGCTGTGGCTGCAGGCATGCGCTGAACCTGAGCGTGAGCGCGGTGTCAGGGCCGCACTGGCCACCCGGACGCTGGATCTTGATTGGCCAACACTTGATCACCTACACCAGGACGAGCTCGCCTGGGAAAGCGAAATCGAACGATTTCGTCATTTCCGTCGGATCTGGCGTGAAAAAGGCGTGCTGGCGATGATTCGCAATCTGCTCACCGGTTTTAATGTGCCATCGAGACTGCTTGCGACGACTCATGGTGAACGTGAACTGACGGATTTGCTCCACATTGCCGAGTTGCTCCAGAAGGCCAGTCTCCATATTGATGGCGAGCAGGCATTGATACGGCATTTTGCCGAAATGGTGGCAGACCCGTCTGCAGATTCTGAAACCCGTCAGGTGCGCCTCGAAAGCGATGCGGATCTGGTTCAGGTCGTCACCGTCCATAAATCCAAAGGGCTGGAGTATCCGCTGGTGTTCCTGCCATTTGCCTCTGCTGCGCGGCAGATTAACCCGGCACAGCTCCCGATTCGTTGGCATGACGACGACGGCCAACTACGCACCAGCTTCAAGCCGGATAACGCCACTCTTGAGCGGGCTGAATCAGAACGCCTTGGGGAAGATATCCGTAAGCTGTACGTAGCGCTCACGCGTGCTCGCTATGCAACCTGGGTGGGCGCCGCGTTTATCCGCAAAGAGACACCTGCAAGCGCGTTGGCCTACCTCTGTGGGTACTCGGAAGGAGAAGGGTGGCAGGGCAGCCTCGCCGCTATGGCCGCTGGCGAACCGGAAATGGCGGTTGAGCCGCTACCGCCGGCGGCTGATGAGCACTACCGGTTGCCGCAGGCACCTGTACCGGGGCCTGCGCGCACGCCTGTGCGCAACGCAGGCGAGAATTGGTGGATATCCAGTTACTCGGCCATCCGGTTCAGCCACGCCCAGCTCATCGACGCCGGTTTCGAAAGCCGTGTTCCCGGTGCGCCTGCAGAACCTGAATCGGCAGTCGCCGAGCGCCTCGCCGAAGAACAGCTGGCCGCCTCCGCCCGAAAGAGCCAAGCCATGGTGTTGCCGGCCCCCTTACGCCTACCAGAGGCGAGCGAACGCCGTATCCACCGGTTCTATCGCGGCGCCGGGCCTGGCACTTTTCTGCACGATATTCTGGAGTGGGTGGCGGAAACGGGGTTTGGCCATGTCAGTGAGCATCCGGATGAACTCCAGGCCCTGATTGAACGTCGCTGCGAGGTACGAGGCTGGTCTGACTGGGTCCTGCCGCTGACGTCCTGGGTGTTGGATTTCATTGCAATGCCCATTGTGCTGCCGGAACAGCCTGACGGGTCTTCTGCTACCGTCAGCTTGAAGGATCTTCCTGATTCTGATTCGTCGGTTTACCCGGAACTGGAGTTCTGGTTCTCCAGCGCCGAGCTCAATGTGCCGGCGCTGGATGGCCTGGTTCGGGATTCAACGCTAGGCGCAAGACAGCGGCCATTTGCTGAACCCATGACGCTCAACGGCATGTTCAAGGGCTTTATCGATCTGGTGTTTGTACATGAAGGCCGGTATTACGTAGCGGACTACAAATCAAACATCATCGGCGTACATGATGATGATTACACCGAATCCGCCATTGCGGAGGTGATTGCCCAGCACCGGTATGACATGCAGTACGCCATTTACCTGCTCGCGTTGCATCGGCTATTGGCGTCTCGTTTGCCGGATTATGACTATGACACCCATATCGGCGGCGCGGTTTATCTGTTTCTTCGGGGCAACGGAGCTGACACGCGGGGCGTATTCCGGGAGCGGCCGAGCAAAGCCTTCATTGAATCGCTCGACGTCCTGTTTCGCCACGGCAGTTCCGCAAATGAACCCGCTGAGGAGGTGCTCTGATGGCACGGAAGGGCACGCCTTCACCCGCGCAACAATCGATGTTATTTGACCCAACGCCGGTGGATGATATACCGGAACTATTCGAGTTGCTGAACCGCTGGGTTGAGCTGGAATGGCTGCGCGCGCTGGACGTGTCGTTGACGCGTCTGTTAGCCAGTGAAGCCGAAGCCGCTGGCGTGCTTGCCAACCCTCTACTGTTGATGGCGACCGCGTTAGCGTCACATCAGCTGGGGCGAGGGCACGTCTGCCTGGATTTGCAAGCGATGACGGTACAGGGGTTCGATGCTTTGCTGTCATTGCCACCCGAGCGGGATGACGCGCCTGAACCCAGTCTGTTGCCTTCTGACGTGCTGAAAGGGACTAGCGCTGAACAGTGGCGCGAGGCTCTGGTTCACCCACTTTTGGTCGCTGACGGCACCGGTGCTGACGCCAGTTCTAACACGCCACTGGTGCGGGACGGGCTGCGACTGTACTTACGGCGGTACTGGCGCTACGAGCAGGCCATTGCAAATAGTCTCACCCGACGACTCAAGCAGCGCCGGGCGATTCAACAGGCAGATTCTACCGACGCACTCCATCTGCGACAGGCACTTGAGCGTTTGTTCGTTGCCGGGACACCGACCGGCAGTACCGACTGGCAGCGGGTTGCATGCGCTAATGCGGCCCGTAGCGGCTTCAGTGTTATTACCGGTGGTCCTGGCACCGGTAAGACCACCACTGTTGTAAGGCTGCTGGCGGCGCTGCAGCATGTCGCCACGCAGGGGGCGGACACGCCCGGCGAACTGATTATCCGGTTGGCGGCCCCGACCGGAAAAGCCGCCGCTCGATTAAACGAATCCATTGCAGGCGCTATCGACAAGTTGGATCTCTCCGGTTTTTCCGAAGGCGATCGCCTCAAGGCGGCGATTACCAGCGAAGTGACCACCTTGCATCGACTTATGGGGAGCATCCCTGGCTCCCGGCAATTCCGCCACAACGCTAATAATCCACTGCTGCTGGATGTACTGGTCATCGACGAAGCCTCGATGGTGGATGTGGAAATGATGGCGCAGGTCCTGGGTGCATTGCCCGGACATGCTCAATTGATACTGCTCGGCGACAAAGACCAGCTCGCGTCGGTGGATGCGGGGGCCGTGCTGGGCGATCTGTGCCTGCGAGCGGCTCAGGGGCGCTACCAGCACGAGACTGAACAATGGCTTGAAGCTGTGTCCGGATGCCCGATTGACTCGTCTCTGGTGGATGATGAGGGCAGTGCGCTGGATCAATCGATTACGCTGTTACGTCACAGTTACCGCTTTGATGCTGCCAGCGGCATAGGGCGGCTGGCGATGGCTGTAAACGGTGCTGGCGGTGAACATCAGGACACATCGCCGGAGAAGGTATCCGCTCTGTTCGGCGAGGGATTTGCCGATATCGCACGTTTGATCATACGCCCACAACAGATGGCGGAGCAGATCGCATCGCATTGTATTCAGGGTGGTCAGGGGTTGTTTCCGGCTGCCGGCGAAGGCCGCGTGGTAGGGGGGCGAGTCGTCTCTCCACCATCCGGATATTCCCACTATCTATCAGTAATGCGAAAAGGCCCGGCTGAAGGCGACGGTGCCTGCGGTGAGGCTGTTGATCGATGGGCGGCGAGTGTGCTGAGCGCTCACGGGGAATTTCAGGTGCTGTGCGCGCTGCGCCGTGGGCCATATGGCGTAGAAGGCCTTAATCAGCTCATCGCCGAAGCGCTGCGCGATCAGGGGCTGATTCGTTCCATTGAGGGCTGGTATCCCGGTCGCCCGGTGCTGGTCACCCGGAACGACTATGGTGTGGGCCTGATGAATGGCGACATCGGAATTGCACTGGAGGTGCACGTCCCGGAATCATCCCGGATCGCAAATGAAGGTGACGCAAGGCCACAACGTGTTATCCGGGTGGCGTTTATGTCAAACGACGGCAGCGGACGTATAAAATGGGTGCTGCCCAGCCGCCTCCATGCGGTTGAAACGGTATTCGCGATGACCGTGCATAAATCCCAGGGCTCGGAATTTGCTCATACCTGCTTGGTATTACCCGACAGAACCAATCCTATTCTGACGCGTGAGCTGGTCTACACCGGCATCACTCGCGCCAAATACTGGTTCAGCCTGTTGATGCCTGATGAATCCGTATTCCGGGACGCAATTGTACGCGGTGTGACCCGCACATCCGGCTTGCAAAAAGCCCTGGTTCAGCCGGAATAGATCGCACTATTCCGGCCTCTGATTTGATCGTGTATGGGTCTGTTCGCGTTCGGTCATCATGTCAGTCAGCCGTGCAAGCTGCTGTTGAACCTCGTCCAGTTTGCGGGACATATCATCGCGTTCCTGGTGGGCCTTGGCCGCTTGCTGGGCGTTTTGTTCTTCACTCATTACTTCAAGTATTACGCCTATCATCATGTTTAAAAACACAAAAGCGGTAAGGAATATAAAAGTAATATAGAAGACCCAGCTGACCGGATAAACGCTCATGGTTTCATACATCACGTCAGTCCAGTCCTCAAACGTGGCCACGCGGAACAAGGTCAGCATCGCAACGGCGACGTCGCCCCACAGCTCCTCGTTAATCGGTGAGAAGAACATCGCACCCATTGCCGCGTATATATAGAAGATGATGAACATCAGCAGTGCGATGTAGGCCATTCGTGGAATCGCTTTCAACAGCGAATTGATCAGGAACCGCAGTTCCGGCACGACCGACACCAGACGTAGCACCCGGAACACTCGCAACAGCCGGCCAAGAAGCACAGCTTCCGAGTTATCGAGCGGGATCAGGCTACCGACAACCACCAGGGTGTCGAACAGGTTCCATCCATCCATCAGAAACCGCTTTTTGTCCGCGCAGACCATAAAGCGGAATATGATTTCCAGTAGAAAAAATACCGTGATACCCGCATCCAGGACCTCAAGACTGCGGGTCACAAAATAGGGCAGTTCATAGGTTTTGGCGCCGATGGTAAGCGCAGAAAGAATGATGATGCTGATAACAGCGGCCTGAAACAGCTTGCTGGCTTCAATGTGGCGCAGCGTTTCAAACAGGGATCGAGCGTTGGCGGTGTGCGGCATCGCAGGAAAGCTCCGGAATTCAGTTAAAAGGGCCGGACGAGGCTGGCGCAAAGCCGCAGATTTTATGCTGAAATGAAAGACAGAAGAAGATTAAACGGAAGGAATCGCCATTTACTTTGTGGTTTTACGTTTTCTTTTCTGCTGGATAATGATGTCGGCCAGCGAATGGATCTGTTTGTTGGCAACGCGGATCGACCGGTACACGCCGCCTGCCGCGTCGTCATGTAGCGCGCGGGCCTGTTCACTACCCGTTCTCACTCGCTCGTTGCTTGATAGCCGGTTGATTACGTCAAAGGTCGTGGTGGATATCGCGCGATGGATAAACTCTACCGTAAACGTGCCGCCCGTTACGGTATTTTCGAGCAGCGCGCGCTTTTCGTCCGTTTCATTACCTTCAAATTCAGCGCGCTTTAACCGGTTTTCAAGCCTGGGGAGCCGGCGATAAACATCCCGCAACCGCTTTTCGTTCTCCAGTACCAGGCGCCCAGCAACGCCCAGGCACGCGATGATACCGGCGAGCATCAACAGGTTAAATGCAGTCATAGACGGTGTCTCCTGTATTAGCCTCAAGCGACTGAGCGGCAGTTTTAGCGGTACTCAACGGCCATTTCCGCTTCAATGCCCCGTGCGTTCAGTTCTTCGCCGAGCTCTTTCATCACTTGCTGGTAGACCCGCTTGCTGACCATCGCCGGCATGTGGTCCGCCACCACGCGTGCCGAACGTGATTCTCGCTTGGCCAGGCCGATAGGGTCGAGTACTCGTACGGTAAGCACCATATAGGGATCAGATGCGTCACCTGAATCAGAACCGTTTAAGGCGTCAAGCCTCGCCAGAGCCGCATTGATGGTCTGGCGTTGCTGTTTCAGATAAATCAGTACGCAGATCGTCACGGCCAGAAGCAGCACGAAGCTGAATGAGAGAAACACCGTCACATTTTTACTCCTGTCATGTTGTAAACCGGGATGCTGTCAGTGTGATTGACCGCGGAAATCAGCAGAATGGCCGAACTGCCGCGCATCTCCTGTTTGCACTGATAATCGAATAATGAACTGATCTTTGAACTGATTATGTGCGTATTCAGTCGGGTTCTGATAGGTTTGTTTGCTTATCTTTTGGTGCATTTCCCAACTATTCGCAAGGCTGCATGGCGTGGTTCGCCGCTTCAAGTGTTGCGCCCAATTTATTCCACCAAGGAGTGTTCATGATCTGGTTAAAAGCTTTTATCGCCGGTCTGTTGGCTACGCTTATTTTCCACCAGGGACTGTTTGGCCTGTTTTACCTGCTGGGCATGGTGCCAGCTGCACCGTTCAACATGACGTCGGTGCCGCCGATTGGCGTGCCTGCGGTATTGTCGCTCGCATTTTTTGGCGGTCTCTGGGGGATCGCAATCTGGGCTATTATCCGTCACCTGGGTACTGCAGCTTTCTGGTCTCTCGCAATTCTGCTGGGTGCGATCGGTCCAACTGTCGTGGCCATGCTGGTGGTCTTTCCGGTCAAGGGAATAGACGTCACCGCACAGACCTGGGTTGGCGGGCTGTTGTTAAATGGTTTCTGGGGCTTGGGTCTTGCCGTCTTCATGAAGTTGATGGGTGAAAGAAAGACGGTATAAATCTCAAAAAAATCAATAAATTGAAATCCGTATTTCAAACCGGTTATAAAAGGATTTTGGCATGAGTAATCCGCAATTCGACATCATCGTATTTGGTGCAACCAGCTTCGTAGGGCAGATACTGAGCCGGTATCTGATCGAACAATATGGGCTTGATAGCAACGTAAAATGGGCCATAGCCGGACGGTCAGAAGGCAAACTCGTGAGTCTGAAAGCGGATCTTGGCGCGCCAGCGGCTGATCTGGATATCATTATCGCCGATGCCAGTGATGATGCCCAATTGGCGGCCATGTGCGCCCAGACCCGCACAGTAATCTCCACAGTAGGGCCATATGCGCTCTATGGCGAACCGCTGGTGAAAGCCTGCTGCGAACAGGGCACGCATTATTGCGATCTGACCGGTGAAGTGCAGTGGATCCGGGAAATGATCATCAAATACGAGGCCCAGGCGAAAGCCTCCGGCGCTCGCATTGTTCATTGTTGTGGCTTTGACTCGATACCGTCTGACCTGGGTGTGTTTTTCCTTCAGCAGCAAGCTGCACAGCAGTTCGGTGCGGCCTGTCCGACGGTCAAAATGCGGGTAAAAGCTGCCAAAGGCGGATTTTCCGGTGGCACCGCTGCCAGTCTGATCAACGTTGCCAAGGAGGCCGCTGCCGATCCGGCACTGCGCAAGTCTCTGGCGAATCCTTACTCGATATGCCCGACTGATTTCCGCCCGTCCCGTCGTCAGCACAACGTCAAATCAGCTGAGTTTGATGCTGACTTCGATGCCTGGACAGCGCCGTTTGTGATGGGTGCGATCAATACCCGTGTAGTTCACCGCTCCAACGCCCTTCAACACGCCGCTTACGGCGAAGAATTCGGTTATGACGAAGCCGTGCTGACAGGCACCGGTTTGAAGGGGCGTGCTGCAGCATTGGCGGTCACAGCCGGTATGGGCGGATTCCTGGTTGCCAGTGTGATCAAGCCAACACGTTGGGCACTTGAGAAATTCGTACTACCCAAGCCAGGTGAAGGGCCAACGCCAAAAGCGCAGCGTGAGGGCTTCTATGATCTGCGCTTTGTTGGCATCTCGGCTGACGGCAAGTTGCTGCGCACCAAAGTCACCGGCGACCGTGATCCCGGTTACGGTTCTACCGGTAAAATGTTGGGCGAAGCGGCCATGTGCCTTACGTTCGATCTGGACGCCGCAACCCCTGGCGGCTTCTGGACGCCAGCATCGCTGTTTGGCCACAAGATCATTGAACGGCTGGAAGCAAATGCCGGTTTGCGGTTTGAGGTAATGGAAAGCCGTTAGGCCGCCGTGTCAGTTGCCAAGAGTGATCACCTGATCAACTCTTGGCAATGCCTCATCATCATGCGCCAGCGCGATCAGGGTACGTTGGGCGAGATAGCCGGGGAGACGCTGCTTGATGCGGTTTGCCGTGTTGGTGTCGACGCCGGTGAAGGGCTCATCAAGAATGATGGCAGGTGTGTCCGCCAACAATGTGCGGGCGAGCGCAACGCGTCGGGCTTCTCCGCCCGATAGCTGATGATCGTTTCCGCCAATCCAGGTCAATAGCCCATCGGACCACCGGTTAACCGTGCCGGCAAGTTCAACGACCTCCAATACCTTCCAGATCTTTTCCGCCGACGCGCCAGCATCTCCTATCAGCAGGTTATCCAGCAACGTCATGTTGAACAGCTGGGTCCGCTGGGCCAGGTAGCTGACGCCAAGGTTAATCCCCACAGCCAAGTTGTCCGGGTCTGGTGTAACCGGGAAGGTGACAACTCCCGATTGTGGTTTAAGTAGTCCAGCCGCAATCCTGGCGACCGTGCTTTTGCCGGCGCCTGAGCGGCCCACCAGCCCGATCGAATGTTGTTCGTTGGCAGAAAAAGAAAGACCTGTAACCGTTGGAGGTTGCCCGGGATAGTGAAATCCGATGTTCGTGAGTTCTAGTGTGCCGGCCTGGAAGTGTGTTGTATCGACTTTATCTGGCGCTACTTGCGGGCCGGATTCCCGGTTTAGCCTGCGAGCTGAGCCGACAGTCGCCCCCCAGGCGCCGAATGCGGGGGGCAGGGCCGTGTAAGCCTCCCCGACGCCCAGTAAGGCCAGGATCACCAGCACCAGTGCAGGACCGCTTAGTTGACCACTTTGAACTGCAAACAGGCCGTTGATGAGTACGATAGTCATCGCGACCTGCACAGCTGCGGTAACCAGCCCTTGTGCCACCGCCGTGTTGCGGTCTGCACGGAGTTGAGGTGCCATGATGCCGGCATCGTCACGCAGTAGCATCCGGCCTCTGGATGTCATCAGCCCGGCTGCTGCCAGTTCTTTGTGCGCGTCCAGCGTGCTGATAATATCGAGACGCAATTCCTCAATTCTATCAATGCGTTGCTGTGTATGTTTCAGGTTAATTTGCGCCAATAGAACTGTGACGCAGACCAGAAGCCCAGCGAACAAACACAGCAACAGAACCGCAGTCGCGGTACTGATCAGCAGACCAAGCCCGGCAGCGATGAGTGTGGTAACCAACGCCACTGCTGCCGGCGCGGCCAGTCTGAGGTAGAGATTGTCCAGTGCGTCGATGTCGTGAGTGAGCCTGCTGAGCCGGCGCGAAGAGTGGGTGGCGGCTGCGTTGATCGGATAGCGTGTAATAGCGGTAAACAACAAGGTCCGGAGGTCGGCCAGCAGTCGCAACACGGTGTCATGGTTCACGACGCGCTCAAAGTAGCGTGCGACTGTGCGCGCTAGTGCGAAGAAGCGAATGCCGCCGCCAGGGGTGTATATGTTCAGAGTCGCCTGAATGCCTTGTGCCAGCAACGCCCCCGTTACGGCGGCCGAGGTTAGAAACCAGCCCGACAGGCCCAGCAGGCCAATACCTGCCAGCAGCGTTGTCAGCATCAGCACGGCGCCGAGCAGCAGGCGACCGGTATGTGGCTTTAATGGTTGTAGCCAGGGCCAGAGCTCACGCATTATCCAGCCGTCCTTCATTGAGCTGATAGACCTTATCAGCGAACGCGAGCATCGCTGCGTGGTGGCTTGAGAAAATCAGCGTGCGCTGGCCATCGGCCAATAGTTGCAGCGCATTGATGATCATCCTTTCGCTGTGCTCGTCCAGCCCGGCCGTGGGCTCATCCAGTAGCACAAGGTCATAATCCGATAACAGCACGCGCGCCAGCGACAGCCGACGGGCCTGACCGCCGGAAAGCGCAGCACCGGATTCGAAAAGTGGTGCGTGCAAGCCGGTAGGTGCGGCATCAACTCGTTCTCTCAGGCCGACTTCGTCAAGCGCAGCGAGCATGGACGCGTCGCTCGCCTCCGGCGCCACCAGTCTCAGGTTTTCAGCCCAGGAACCGTGATAGAGGTACGGCTCCTGACCCAGCCAACCAAATCGGTTATAGCCAGGTTGGGCTCCAAATACCGTCGCCCGACCTTGCGTGGGTTGCTGGAACCCTGCAATGAGATTCAGCAGTGTTGATTTTCCAGAGCCCGATGGGCCGGCCAGCCCGATGACACTGCCTCTGGGGATTGCCAGATTGATGCTGCTCAGAACATTGCCGCGCCCCGAAAAGGCAACCGTTACATCCTCAATCTCGACCTGGTTACTCAGGGCTTCAGGCGCCTCGGTTTGCCGAGCGGCAGTGGGAGAAGGGGTATCAGTCACCGGCTGAAGGCGCGATATAAGCTGTTCTGAAGCGCCCAGTGCGGCGGCCCGGTCATGGTAATACTGCGACAGTTGGCGCAGTGGCTGAAAAAATTCAGGTGCAAGCATGAGTACAAACAAGCCGGTAAAAAGTGTGAGCGATGCGGAAGGCCCAAAATTGATGTAGCCCAGCAGGCCGAACCCGATATAAATGGCAATCACTGCGATGGCGACCGAGGCGAAAAATTCCAACACTGCAGATGATAAAAAGGCGATGCGTAGTGTTTTCATATTGGTGCGTCTGTAGGCATCAGACGCTTCGCGCACATCTCGAGTTGCATGCTCCGTCTGGTTGAACAACTGTAGAGTCAGTATGCCGCGCAACTGATCGAGAAAGTGGCCTGATAGGCGCCCAAGGGTTTCAAAATGCTGTTGGTTCAGGCGCTCCGCGCCCATACCGACCAGTGCCATAAACAAAGGAATCAAAGGCGCCGAAAGCAAAAGAAAGCCGCCGGCAATATAATCCAGCGGAAAGACCACTAGCAGAATCATGACTGGCACTAGAACTGAAAGCAGCATCTGCGGCATGAAACGGGCGTAATAGCCGTCCAGCGCCTCAACCTGTTCAAGCCATTCGCTGGCATGGGTGGCCGGACTGTCGGAATCCATTCCATTCGGACCTTTGTGTTGCCAGGATTGCGCGAGCTGTTTGCGCACTTCCTGTCTTACAGCCTGACTTGCACTTGCGGCTGCGGTGTCCTTGGCGATTTGCGCCAGGGTTCTGACGGCAATAGCGACGATAATGCCGGCTATTGCGGGGTACAGATCCGGCAGCGCGCTGGAATGCGTGATCGCCTGGTCAATGGTCCAGGCGATCAACCCCAATTGCACGATCGTTGCCACGGCCGCTACAAGGCCGGCGGCGATGGCGGCTAAAACAAGCGGACGGGCATGTGTGCCCAAGTCTGCAAGCCACTGGCGAGAGGAGGGGCGAGCGGGAGGCCCTTCATCAGTCGCCGCAGCCACGTTTTCTTGCAGCTGCGGCGCTAACGAATCAGTGGTAGCCGGCATCGGCGCGAACCTTGCCGCGGAATACCCAGTAGGTCCAGGCGGTATAAACCAGAATAATCGGGATAACGAACAGAAGCCCGAGCAACAGGAACAATTGCGATTCCGGCGCGGAGGCTGCATCCCAAAGCGTGAAGTTGGGCGGCACAACGTAGGGCCAACGACTGACAATCAGCCCCAGGTAGCTGAAGATAAACAGACCCATCGTCGCTACAAACGGCATGCCTTCACGCCGCATCTTCAGTGACCGGTATATGCGGTAGGCACAGAACATGGCAAGCGCCGGTAATATCCATATTACCTGGATGGTTGAAAACCAACGATCGCGTACCAGGTCATCAACAAACGGCGTCCAGAAACTGACAACGGCAAATACGACCAGCACGACAAAGAGCAGGGGCATCGCGATTTTATAGGCCCAATCCTGAATGTAGCCCTCGGATTTAAGGATCAGCCAGGTGCTTCCCAGTAGCGCATAACCGGCCATGAGCCCAAATCCGGTGAGTACAGTGAAGGGTGTCAGCCAGTCGAAAGCGCCGCCAACATAGACCAGTCCTTCGGTATTAAAGCCCTGAATATAGGCGCCAACAACGGCCCCCTGGGCGAACGATGCGATCATCGAACCGCCTGCGAATGCCCAGTTCCAGAGATAACGCGACGTGTTGGCTTTGAAGCGAAATTCAAATGCCACCCCTCGAAAAATCAGGCCAGCAAGCAGCAGGAATACACCGATGTAAAGTGCTGGCAGAAATATCGAATACACCAGTGGAAATGCGGCCAGCAATCCTGCGCCACCAAGCACCAGCCAGGTTTCATTCCCGTCCCATACCGGCGCAACAGAGTTCATCATCACATCCCGGGCTTCTTCGTCGGGAGCGAAGGGGAAGAGGATGCCTAGCCCCAAATCGAACCCATCCATCAATACATACATAATGATGCCGAACCCGATAATCACAGCCCAGATCAGTGCCAGGTCAAAGGTTTGCATGATCAGTTACCTCCTTTCCGGGTGGGGTCGGAATCCATATCGTCACCGATGCCGGGATAGGGCTCATATTCGAATTTGACGTGTGCCGCTGAGAATGGCCGCATCGGGCGCTCGGACTGCTCATCCGGTTCGTCAGTGCCGTCGTCTTCAAGGCCGGCTTGGAGTACACGGAACAGGTAGTAAACGCCAGCGGTGAAGACCAGCGCATATACGACGATATAGCCAATCAGTGAGAACAGTGCCATCCCGCCCGTTAGCGACGGTGTGACGCCTTCAGCCTGGGTCATCATGCCGTAGACCAGCCAGGGTGATCGCCCCGTCTCGGTCACAAACCAACCCGCTAATACCGCCAAAAACGGTGTAATGCTCATCGCCCGCATTGACTGAAGAAACCAGCGAGAGGTGTAAACCTTGCGGCGGATTCTCAATACGAGGCCTGAAATCCCAAAAAATATCATCAGCAAACCAAGCGCCACCATGACCCTGAATGACCAGAATACGACGGGCACGACCGGCTGCTCCTCGGGAGAGACCTCTTTGAGTCCGGGAACGACGCCATCCCACTCATGAGTAAGAATAAGACTGGCCATATGAGGGATGCCAATCTCCATGATATTGCTCTGGGTCTCACGATCAGGCCAGGCAAACAGCAACAGCGGCACTCCTGACTCTGTTTCCCAATTACCTTCCATCGCCGCAACTTTCATGGGCTGGTGTTCAAGCGTATTAAGGCCATGAAAGTCGCCGACAACGGCCTGCAGGGGCGCAATAATCAGAATTAGCCAAAGACACATCGATAGCGCCTTGCGGTTTGAATCGACCTCTCTGCGGTGCAGCAGGTACCACGCACTGACACCTGCCACAACGAAACTGCCGGTAAGGAAAGATGCGAGCACCATATGCATGAAGCGGTATGGGAACGACGGATTGAAAATAGCGTCGAACCAGGAGATAACATGGAATGCGCCATCCCTGAACTCAACACCGGCGGGGGTTTGCATCCAGCTGTTGGCGGAGAGAATCCAGAATGTCGAAATGAGCGTGCCTGTGGCGACCATAATCGCCGCAAAAAGGTGAACGCCTGCGGGAACCTTGTCTCGACCGAAAAGCAGTACCCCAAGAAACGCCGCTTCCAGGAAGAAGGCCGTGAGCACTTCATAGCTCAGCATCGGTCCGAGAAAGTTGGCGGAGGCCTGGGCGAAATTGCTCCAGTTGGTGCCAAACTGGAACGACATCACAATACCGGACACCACGCCCATCCCGAACACAACCGCAAACACTTTGGTCCAGAATGCGGATAGCCTGACCCATTGAGGGTTTTGTGTTCGAAAGGCGAGGCCTTCAAGCACCGCAATATAGGATGCAAGCCCGATAGTGAACACGGGGAAAATGGCATGAAACGATATCACGAAGGCAAACTGAATTCGGGATAGCAATAACGGATCGAGATCCACAAAAACCTCCATGGTCTAACGCTATTGAGAGGGCGGGGCAGATCAGTACATATCAGCCTGTCGCGCCTGGAGCCGGATAGGGTGGTGACACCACACACTCAACGAGCGTATTCCTGACATAAAGTTAATACAATTGGACGGATTGTCCTGCCTGGCGCTGACCTAAGGTATCCTGTTCAACTATAGAGTCTCTGAAAAAGTCTTGCGAAGAATGCAGCTGCAAGTTTTCCTTAATTACGAACATCTCTGAAAACAGGATTAGGATGGGAATTTACAGCGAAAGAATACTGCCGCACGTCATTGATCACGCCTGTAGCATCGGGTCGATCATGAAACTCCGACAAAAGCTGATTCCCATGGCGTCAGGCAATGTGCTTGAGGTCGGTATGGGCTCGGGAGTGAATCTTCAGTTCTACAATCCTGAAGCAGTTGGGTGTGTTTTCGGGCTGGAGCCTTCATCAGGTATGCGCCGAAAAGCGCAGCAAAACCTGAGCACATCACCGGTGCCGGTTGAATGGCTTGATTTACCGGGCGAGCAGATTCCGCTCGACGATAACAGCGTGGATACCGTCGTGCTCACGTTCACACTGTGCACCATTCCCGATTGGCGTAAAGCGCTACAGCAGATGTGGCGTGTACTTAAGCCGGGCGGCCGGTTACTGTTTTGTGAACATGGGCAGTCGCCGGATCAAAAGGTTGCGATCTGGCAGAACCGCGTCACACCAGCCTGGAAGAAAATTGCGGGTGGATGCCATCTGAACCGACCTATTGATACCTGCATTCGGGGAGAGGGATTTGAAATTGAAAAGCTTGAAAATCTCTATATCCGCAATGCCCCTAAAATAGCGGGCTACATCTACTTTGGAGTGGCGAGAAAACCGGAATAAGGACGCCCATCTCACTCAGATCTTGGGCTTCAACAATTGCGTTACCGCTCAGCGCCTTATACAATCCCGCCTCCTTCCAAAGCTGTCCGTGCCCGGGTGGTGAAATGGTAGACACTGGGGACTTAAAATCCCCTGACCGTTAGGTCGTGCCGGTTCGAGTCCGGCTCCGGGTACCAATTACACTCCAATCGCTTTTTCGGTGAGTCTCGAAGTAACAATGTATATGTCTTTTTAGACGCACTACACTCCATGCGGCTTAACCAAGTCACTAAGGTTTTTTTGTGCGCATCTACATTCTTTAGCTGGATTGGTGTCATACGGTAGTGTAGTGGTCAACTAATCCCGGACAGTATTTTAAGGTTTTCCTCTGCTGCAACGGGAGAAATGCTGCCGTTGAACGTATGAGGTCTTTGCTGGTTGTAGTAGTCCATCAGATAGCCACCAACA
>JANZNS010000003.1 GCA_025153445.1 Marinobacter sp. BGYM27
CCTTCAGGATCTTGACGATCTGTGACTCGCTATACCGTGATTTCTTCATGCCGTTCTCCATTTGCCTCATTGTAGGCTGGAGAACTCTAATTACGCATGCACCGATTTTAGGGGATGGTTACACAATCAGTTCCCGATGCGCATCACGCAATTGCTGATTTAGCGCCCGGAGCACCTCCGGCCCCTGCTTTGCCAGAATAGTTTTTCTAGCTGCTGCCGCTTCCAAAAGCCGTAATGATGCGCCCGGCGTCAGATTATCATTCCGGGCATTACCCAAGGCTGCAAGCTCAAGGGCGTAGGGCGTTATTTCGATATTCCATCGACGCTCGATACCAGGCTGATGCTCCCGGAGAATGGCCAGACGTTCTGATGCACTGCTCTGAGGCATCTGAACGGGAAGCAATTGACGCCCTGTGTGCGCCGCCAACTGTTCGTCAAACACACCTTCGGTAAAAGGGCTTGCCAATAGAATTGCCCCTTCGAATCCCGGAATCAGTGTGCTTGCGAGGTTCCCGGGATCGGATAACAGTATCATCAGATCCCGCGGCGATACGTTGTCGAGAATCAGCACCGGGGATGAATCGTCATTCCGAGTCACCTTGTTCGGTAACACCACAGCCTGTGACGACATCACCTCAAGCTCACGTCGCAAGTCGATCCAAATACACTGCAATGGCCAGCGGTCCAGATGACGCTTTAAAAATGTAGTTTTTCCACTGCCGGGCAATCCGTGGAGCCAGACAATAGCGCTCGGATCGCTCGTAAGTAAAACCGCGAGATCATCTGCGAAACGGGAATACGTAGGGGGGATCGGCGCAAACATCAGGTCGCCATTTTCTTTCTTGTCGCCGCTCGACACCACAGGTTTCCGGGCGGAGCAGCTTTGTGGCGCGCCCAACGGCAATCGACTCTTTTGCCAGTCCATAATAGATGAAGTCCTTTTCCTGCAACACATACCATCCGTAGAGGGAACAGCACATCCTGTGCGTACATTACCTCTCCGGAATACATTTACCCATCAGACTTGATGTGAGGGCTGCTGACCGCAACGGGCATCACACCCGATTATAGGTGTCCGCAAACCGGACGATATCATCCTCACCCAAATAACTACCGGTCTGAACCTCGATCAACTCCAACGGAATCACGCCCGGGTTAGAGAGCCGGTGCTGAAATCCAAGCGGAATATAAGTCGATTGGTCTTCCGTTAACATGATGTGTTCTTCGCCCCGAACCACGTTGGCAGTGCCTTTGACGACAATCCAGTGTTCTGCCCGGTGATGATGCTTCTGAAGCGACAAGGACGCGCCGGGATTAACCGTAATGCGCTTTACCTGAAAGCGCTCACCCATCGCTATCCCTTCATAGGTACCCCAGGGGCGATGCACTTTCTTGTGGAAGCGATGCTCGTCCCGCCCTTGGGCTTTCACCTGGGCAACCAATCGCTTGACGTCCTGAACGCGATTGCGATCAGCTACCAGAACCACATCGTCGGTCTCAACAATCACGTGGTCGGTCACGCCCAACGCTGCAATCAATCGCCCTTCGGAGTGGATATAGGATCCGGAAACATCCTCGATAATGACATCACCGCGGCATACATTCCCCTGCTCATCCTGAGGCTGAATTTCCCATAGCGCAGACCAGGAACCGACATCACTCCATCCCGCATCCAAAGGCACGACAACAGCATCGTCGGTCTTTTCCATCACCGCATAATCAATTGAGTCATCAGGGCAAAGTTCAAACGCAGCCTTGTCAACGCGAATAAAATCGAGATCGCCTTCACGGCCAGCAAAGGCACGCTCGCATGCATCGAGGATATCAGGCTGGTACTTGCCGAGTTCTTCCAGATAACGGTCTGCGCGAAACATGAACATGCCGCTATTCCAGAAATACCCCCCTTCATCGAGATATTGTTGCGCGGTCGCTTCATCGGGCTTTTCCACAAATCCAGAGACTTCAAGAAAGCCATCGGACTCTTCGCCCGCACGAATATAGCCGTAGCCGGTATGCGCAGATGTCGGGACGACACCAAAGGTCACCAATTTACCATCACGCGCCGCTTTCGACCCGATAGCCACGGAAGCCTTGAAAGCCTCCAGGTCTTTCAGGACGTGATCTGACGGCATAACCAGCAACAACTCATCCGGCGCCCCACTTTGTGCAGCTAATGCTGCCAACGCGATCGCAGGTGCAGTGTTGCGGCCTGCCGGCTCAAGCACAATCGAATCCGCCCTGTCTCCGGCCAACTTCTGCATATGCGCCGCGACAACGAACCGATGCTCTTCGTTGGTAATTGCCATTACACGCGACGACTCATCGACTGAAAGTCCACGCAACAGGGTTTCGGAAAGCAGCGTCTCGTCTGAGACAACGGGCAGAAACTGCTTGGGATAGGTTTCGCGGGAAAGAGGCCACAGCCGGGTACCGGAGCCGCCGGAAAGGATGACAGCAAGCATAGTGCGTCCTTGTCTGAAGTAATCCCTGAATTCTAACGCAAAGCGGGAGGCAAATGCTCACATCCAATGCGCACTACCCCGGCACAGACGGCCGGGGCAGTTTCTTGCAGACTCAGTTCTGTTGCCAGCCCTGAACCGCTTCCTTACCGTACTTCTCGCGCCACTCGTTCAACGTTTTGTGGTTGCCACCACGAGTCTGAACGGTTTCGCCGGAGTGAGGGTTTTTATATGTCTTCAACGGACGCTTGGGCCGAGAAGATGCGCCCTCTGCTTTGACAGATGATACTGAAGGGTCAATTGCACCCAGGACCTGCAATACATCTTTTGCGGACTTGTTATATTCATCCATCAAGCCACGAATCTTTTCTTCAAACTCGAGTTCGTGCTTAAGCGAACTATCATCTTCGAGCCGGCGCAGTTCCTCTGCGAGCTTATCCATAAGCTGCTTTTTCTGGTAGTAGTCGTTAATCTTTGCCATGGATATTACCTTCTACGTCAAAAGACATGGATCTTGATACTCAACATTTGAAATCGAATAAAATCGATACCGGAAACTGAGTCCGCAAATGATAAGTCAAGGCACCAAATAGATCAAACTTAATCACAATAATAGCGAAGGGTATTATTTACCGTTATTTAATCATAAAAAATAAAACATGCACAAAAAAGCGAGCCCCTACGCTCGCTCTTTTAAACCCAACAATTACATCAACTTTTCTGGATCAAATAGTCATCACAACCTCAGATCAGAATCCGCTTTGTTCAGCACCCCTTTCAGATCATAAAGCACACCACGGGGCTTCAGGTAAGAGCGGAGCGCTGCAGCACCCATTTCAGAATAATCCCGATGCGGAACCGCCAGTATGACAGCATCATAGTCACCGGATTGGGGATCAAAACAAAGCGAAAGACCGTATTCGTGTTCAGCCTCTTCATTATTCGCCCAAGGGTCTGCAACATCTATCTTGCAACCAAAATCTTCAAGTTCACGGATTACATCAATTACTTTGGTATTGCGCAAATCCGGGCAGTTTTCCTTGAACGTCAGCCCTAACACCAGGACCCGCGAATCCGCAATTGTCTGGCCAGACCGAATCATAGCCTTAATCAGAGACGATGCAGCATAAGCCCCCATCCCGTCATTTACGCGACGACCGGCCAATATCATCTCAGGGTGGTAACCAACAGCTTGTGCTTTATGGGTTAAATAATAAGGATCGACACCAATACAATGGCCACCCACCAAACCGGGCTTGAATGGTAAAAAATTCCACTTGGTGCCGGCCGCCGCCAGCACTTCATGCGTGTCGATTCCCATGCGCGCAAATATCATCGACAACTCATTCATTAGCGCAATATTGACATCGCGTTGAGTGTTTTCAATAACTTTAGCCGCTTCAGCCACCCTTATAGACGTTGCTTTATAGGTCCCCGCGGTAATCACGCTCGCATAAAGTGCATCAATCTCATCTGCAATATCGGGCGTTGATCCGGAAGTGACTTTCTTGATGGATGTAACCCGATGCTCTTTGTCTCCCGGATTAATCCGTTCCGGACTGTAGCCGGCATAAAAATCAGCATTAAATACAAGCCCGGATACACGCTCCAGAATAGGCACGCACACCTCTTCGGTTGCCCCGGGATAAACCGTGGACTCATAAATGATAATATCGCCCTGCTTCAATACCTTTCCGATTGTCTCGCTCGCCTTTACGAGCGGCGTCAAATCAGGCGACTTGAATTCATCAATCGGCGTTGGCACTGTAACGATAAAAACTTGACAATCGCTAATATCATCAACAATTGAAGTAAACGTTAAACCACCAGCAACACCGAGCTCCTCTTTGGATACTTCCCGTGTAACATCAACGCCTTCGTTCAGCTCAGCGATACGTTTTGAATTGATGTCAAAACCTTTTACCGTGCGCTTTTCGCCAAAGGCTACTGCCAACGGCAAGCCTACATAGCCCAGTCCGATAATGGCCAACTTCTTCATTTAAAATCCATTCCTTATAAATTTAATATTCACGATAGTCGCATTCATTCACGCATTTTATATCGCTTCAGTGCTTGCTAAAGTTAATAACTGCATTAAATTTCGTAACCTCAGCGTTCAACTGCAAGCGTCAGACAACTCTACATTTTCAAACGAACAGACGAGTCTCTACTTATAAAAAGACAAATGGCTAACTTTCCCGCTGACCGGAGCCTCGGATACCGCCACATCTTCTGCATGACACCATACCAAGTCTGATACATCGCTATTTGGCTGATATCCAGTCGGAGCCGCTTTGAGAACATCAATTGCAGCACCGCAATCAAATGCTTGGCTCGCAGCAGTTAACTGCTCCAACAACTGCCCAACCTCAACCCAAGGCAACGATACCTCCCGAGCCATCATTATGCGGGGGTGCGCTGTGCCCTGCGGATTATCACCGATGAGCAGTTCTTCAAAAAGTTTCTCTCCGGGGCGCAACCCACTAAAGACGATTTCGATGTCCCCATCAGGCTTCTTCTCGGTCTTTTCAACCAGCCCCATAAGGCTGACCATTTTGCGGGCAAGATCAGCGATCTTGACCGGCTCGCCCATATCCAGCACAAAAACCTCACCGCCTTGCCCCATGCTTCCAGCCTGCAACACCAACTGACTTGCTTCAGGAATCGTCATAAAATAACGGATGATATCGGGGTGGGTTACGGTGACAGGTCCCCCATCACGAATCTGGTCTCTAAACAAAGGCACGACCGATCCAGATGAGCCCAACACATTCCCGAAGCGAACCATTGAAAAATGAGTATCCGTTTGTCGCTGGGCCAATCCTTGCAAAACAAGCTCCGCAAGCCGCTTCGTAGCACCCATAACATTGGTCGGTCTCACCGCCTTATCCGTTGATATCAGCACAAACCGCTCAACTCCGGCTGCGATTGCCGCCTCCGCCGTATGCCAGGTACCAAACGTATTATTCTGCACCCCTTCAATGATGTTCTGCTCAACCAACGGAACATGCTTGTAAGCCGCTGCGTGATAAACAATCTGTGTAACAAAGGCGCGCATGACGGATTCGCACCGACGCCGATGTACGACCGACCCCAGCACTGGGTGTATCTCGACAGCCAAACCCTCTATCGAATTGATAGACTCTAATTCCTTTTCAATCGAATAGAGCGCAAATTCAGAGCGCTCAAACAATACAAGCGCTCTTGGTTTATGGCGAAGAATCTGGCGACAGAGTTCGGACCCAATAGATCCGCCAGCCCCTGTCACCATAACGGATTTACCAAACAAGCTCCGCGCTACAATCGCGGTATCAGGCTGGACCGGCTCGCGCCCCAATAGGTCTTCGATTTCAAGGTCTCGAATATCGTTTATGCGTGCTTGCCCCGCCACCAATTCAGACATTGAAGGCACAGTTTGAACGGGGATAGACAAAGGCTCTAATTGTTTCAAGAGCGCCTTGCGGTCAACCTTGGTATTGACATCCAAGGCAAGCAGAAGACGTTGCACCCTGTAACGCGTCATGTTTTTTTCAATGTGTTCAATGCTGACAACTGGCAAACCATTAACCATCGATTTATGGTTCGACGGTTCAAACGTCACAAAAACAACTGGTCTAAACTCGGTGCCTTGCGATAGGGCTGAAGCTAGCTGCATGCCCGTCTCGCCTGCACCGATAATTGCTACAGATTCCTTAGCTTTCTGGAGAGGGCGGTTAACCAATGCACGGATACCCAGCCTTGTGCCGGCCACAAAAACAAATGCCAAGGCGCCGTAAATAATGGGAACGGAACGCGGAACAAAAACCTGAAAAAGATACCCTAGAACAATCAGCGAAAGGCTCGATAGCACGACGCCATAGATGATCGTTAACAGTGCTTGGTCGCCCATATAGCGGATGACTGCACGATAAAGCCCAAGCCTAATGAAGACTACTATGGTAAATACAACAGAAACTGCTGAGACTAAAAACTGCTCAGTATTTGGGATCCAGAGTTGATGTTCCAAACGGAGTGCATAGGCAGCCCAAATCGCAAAAAACAGAAAAAACACATCCGAGGTAACTGAAAGGATGCGTTTATAAACTCGAGGCAAACTTAAAAAGTTATGCAGCATGACACCTCCATGTGATACGCAAAATCACATTCGTATTCATCTAGTTGCCTTGCTAGCCACCGAGGCCAAAACTCTGCATGTCTGCTGAATTTCCGCTTCAGTCAGTGTGGGATGCACCAAAAACATCAGGCTCGTCTCCCCTAACTCCTTGGCTACAGGCAAACGCTGATCGGGCCGCCAGCCGGTGTTGTCGAAGGCCTTTTCCAAGTAGACCTCGGAACAGGAACCCGAGAAACACGGCACACCGGCACTGACAATCTCATTAAGAATGCGATCCCTATCCCAATCTTCATGCAACCGAGACGGCTCAATAAACACATAGCACTTATATGCCCCATGCTCCACATCAGCAGGCACTTGTGGTACCCGCAGACCTGAAAGTTGGCGTGCAGTGCTCCAGATTGCATCGGCATTACTCTGGCGGGCAGCGGTCCAGTCGGGCATGCGTGTGAGCTGAATGCGGCCAATGGTGGCCTGCATTTCGGTCATTCTCCAGTTGGTCCCAAAACTCTCGTGCAACCAACGAAATCCGGGAGCATGGTCTCTCTCATAAACGGCTTCCCAGCTCTTGCCATGATCTTTGCAAGACCACATAGTTGACCAAAGCGCTTCATTGCCAGTGGTCACCATCCCACCCTCACCCCCCGTGGACATAATCTTGTCCTGGCAGAACGACCAGCATCCCACGTGCCCAAAGGAGCCTACAGAGCGGCCTTTATACTTGGCACCGTGGGCTTGGGCACAATCTTCGATTACGTACAAGCTGCACTCTTCCGACAGGGCCATAATCGGATCCATATCACAAGGCCATCCGGCCAGATGGACACAAATCACTGCACGAGTCCGTTCTGTAAGCACAGCTCGCACAGTATCCGCTGTAATATTCTGTGAATCGGCGTCAACCTCGGCAAATACTGGAACTGCACCGGCCGTAACAATACTGGAAACAGAGGCGAGAAACGTACGAGGCGTAACGACCACCTCGTCCCCCGGGCCTATCCCTAGCCCCTTTAAGGCCAAGTCCAGCGCCAGAGTGCCGTTGGCCAACGCAATGGCGTATTCAGAGCCTGAAAATCGCGCAAACTCACGCTCAAATTCACGACATTCCAAGCCAGTCCAGTAATTAACCTTATTGGAAAGCAGAACATCAGAAACAGCTCGAGCTTCTTCTTCAGTGAAGGAAGGCCATGGAGAGAAGGGTCCGTTTAGCATGGTTACTCTATTTTTTTCGGGTTTGAGTGGAGTGGGTGCTTTCGTTTTGGGGCTCAACCACCTTCGCGGGGTTACCTACCACGATCACGTTAGGCGCCACATCCTTGATAACTACCGCCCCCATACCAACAACCGAAGCCTCCCCAACCGCAATCTGTTGCCTCACTGAAGCACAACTGCCAATCCAGGCCAGTGGAGAAAGCGTCGCGCCACCAGCCATCACGGCATTAGGGCTAATATGGGCGAAGTCACCTACTACACAGTCATGTTCCACAACAGCCCCAGTATTCACAATTACACCGGCCCCCACCTTAGCGCAGGCATTAACGACTGCATTAGCGAAGACCTGACTACCAGCATCTACAGAAGCGTAGGCACTTACCGCTGCTGAAGGATGAATGATCGTGGCCATTTTACCGCCGGATGCCACAATTCCAGATTGCTTTAAGGCACGTATACGGTTATCTCCAATGGCAACGACCACGCCTTCAAAGTCAGGCAGTCGCTTAAACAACAATTCGGTATTACCCTCTACCGCCCAAGGCCCATTACGTTGAAGGTTAGGCCAAGCATCATCAAAAAAGCTAACACTCAGCCACCCAGTCCGCTCTGCTGTATCAGCGACTACCTTACCGTGACCACTGGCTCCGAGAATGGCAAGGCGCATCACTCGTCGTTCCCAGTAAACTTAGCCATAGTCGCCTCGCCCTCAGCGCTAATTCCATCGCGAACTAGCACCTTCCTCACAGTCAGGAGCAGAATCTTTAAATCCAGCCAGAACGAATGATTATCCACATACCATACATCCAGTTTGAATTTCTCCTCCCAGGATATTGCATTGCGGCCATTCACTTGAGCCCACCCGGTGACACCAGGGCGTACGTCGTGGCGGCGGTACTGTTCTTCTGAATATAACGGCAGGTATTCCATTAATAACGGGCGAGGGCCTACCAAACTCATGTCGCCCTTTAGCACATTCCAGAGTTCAGGCAACTCATCAAGGCTCGATGAACGCAGTAACTGACCGAAAGAAGTCATTCGCTCCGCATCCGGTAGCAAGTTGCCCCGTTCGTCCGCCGCACCCTTCATGGTACGGAACTTGATCATCGAAAACGGCTCGCCTTTGACGCCCGGACGGATTTGGAAAAACAGAACCGGAGGGCCGAGTTTTCGACGCACCTGAATCGCAACAATCGCAATCACTGGACCCAATAGTAAAAGGCCAAGAATAGACGCAAAAATATCAAACAACCTTTTACCCATACTTTGTGAGCCCACACCCAGACGAAAAGATTCTACCGATAAAGAAGTTATCCAAAGAGAACTTTGGACAACCTGTCTGCCAGTTGGCCATATTCGTATTGCTCAATAGCGACCTCGTGTCCAATTCCCCCCATGGCCGCCCTTTCTTCTGAGGTCATAGAGTAGAGCTTCAGTGCTGCATCAGCCAATTGTTCCGCATTCTCCGCAGCTATCTGGATGCCTGCGCCAATATCTTCTACCGGCTTGTAACTGCCTGATTCAATACCGTAAATAATTGGCTTGCCTGAATAAAGATAATCGAAAAGTTTATTCGGGGATACTCCAAAGCGAAACAATGGATCTTTCGATAGACCGATATAGCACACCTCAAATTGGGCTAACATAGCTTGTATTTCAACCTTTGGAATTGAATCGACGAAAAACACATTAGCAATTTCTTTTTCTACAACCAACTGCTGCAAGGCTCGCCTCTCCTTACCATCCCCCACCAGAACAAAACAGATATCCGGATGCTCTCTAAGCTTCTCCGCCGCACAAATCACAGTTTCCAGCGCGTTAGCTATACCCAACGTACCTGCGTATCCAATGATAAATCGGCCCTTAGGCAACTGACTCTCCGCCTTTGGATTAAGAGGGCTCTTAAGGCTAACTTCATCCATGGAAAAACCATTGGGAACCCAGGTGAACTTTTTCCGGGCCATACCGCGAGCGGCCATGTGCTCGACCGAGTTCTTTAGATTGGACACCACTGCGTGCGAATCACGGTAGGCCCTATCTTCCACCCATTGCATCAATCGGATCAGTGGATTTTTAGGGGAGTGCCCACCGATTTCAGTCAGGGTTAATGGCCAGATATCACGAACTTCAAAAACCAACCTAGCATCGAACTTTTTAGCCAGCCATTGGGCACCCATAAAAGCAAACGGAGAGGGTGAGGAGCAAAGTATTGTATCCGGCTTGTCCGGGATTAGTTGCCCCAGTTTCCGAAGCCGCCACGGAAACAAAAGCCAATTCAACACACGTTTTTTGCTGTGGGCATGCTCATATGATGGCATTTTTACCCAAACAAATTTAAAGCCTTCCACCTCTTCCAACTTGAAAGTGGCATTCATAACCGGCTTTTCTCGCAACAGATGATGGGATGCAGAGCCTATGATGTAGACTTTATACCCTTTCTTTGCCATTTCGCGGGCCATGTAGTAATGCCGCCCTCCCAAGGCTGTTGCGGGAGTGGAAGCATACTGATTAATAACCCATACGGTCTTGCTCATGAGTTCGCCTTCACCAACTCATCTACAATCCGTTGCGAGGCTTCCCCTCCCCCGTACAACTGATTAGTATCTTTAACCTCACGCCCAAGGTTTTGGGCCGATGCCTGGACTATTTTGTGCTCGTCCGCACCAACCAGTTCATTGGCCCCCACCTCAACAAGCTCTACCCATTCGGTCTGATCCCGCATGGTTACGCAGGCCTTGCCAAAGAAAAATGCCTCTTTCTGAACGCCACCACTATCTGTCAGCACCAACTGACAATGGTCGAGCAACCAGACCATTTCAAAATAACCAATGGGATCAATCAGTTGAACATCCAAGTCTAGACCCTGCAGCGCAATCAGTTTGCGAGTGCGCGGATGGAGGGGCAGAACCACAGGTGCCTCGCTCTTATGTATGTGGTTCAACGCGCGAACGATATTTGCCAGCCGCTTAGGATCGTCAGTATTTTCGGCCCGATGCAGCGTCGCCAGAATAAACTTTTCAGGCAGTGCGTCACCAACAGGAGCAACCGCCTTCTCGGCAAAAAGCAGCGCGGCATCCTGCATGACATCCCCTACCTGAATCACCTTTGCTGGCTTAGCGGCAAACCCTTCATTCTCTAGGTTACGGACTGACGTGGTTGTAGGACAAAAAAGCAGATCACTGATCTGGTCAGTAAGAATGCGGTTGATCTCTTCTGGCATCCGCATATTGAAACTACGCAGCCCTGCTTCAACGTGGGCAACTGGAATATGCTGTTTTGCGGCAGCCAACGCTCCGGCAAGGGTGGAGTTGGTATCGCCATACACAAGCACCCGATCAGGCATATGCTCTAAAAGGGTCTGTTCAATCTCCGCCAACATCCTGCCGGTCATTTCGCCATGGCCGCCGCCGTGAATATCCAGCTGAATATCCGGCCTAGGAATACCCAACTGATTAAAGAAGATGTCTGACATGTTGGTATCGAAGTGCTGACCGGTATGCAGCAAAATTTCTTCAACGCCATCGGTTTTTTGAATAGCACGGGATACGACGCTCGCCTTGATGAACTGAGGGCGTGCGCCGATGATGGTCAGGATCCTTTGCATATAGTATGTTTACTCAGCCAATGAATTGTAGAAATCAAACAGTTTTTTCTCCTCCGCACCCCAATTGTAATGCTCCTGCACCGCTTTTTGGCCGTTGCGGCCCATCCGCTCCGCCTCTTCTGGGTTAGCCACGAGATAATCGACGGCCTTGGCGATGGCTTCTGGGTCGAGAGGGTCAACGCAGATGCCGCACTGGTTCCCTTCTATGATCTGTTTCCAAAGCGCAAAATGCGAGCCAATGACAGGAACGCCAGCGCTCATGTACTCAAACATTTTGTTAGGCTGGGCATCAATATGGTTCGGTGCCGGCAAAAAAGTCACCAAACCAGCTACACAACGAGAAAGAAGGTCACGTACTTCTCTTCGCCCTACAAAACCTTGTGTATCCACTTTTTTCCAGCCTTCATCAGCTTGAGCTTCTTGTTCGTCAACCAAACTCCCGAACCTTCCCGCCAGCTGCAAACGGACGCCGGATTGAACTCGTCCCATAGCCTGAACCACTTGCAAAATACCACGAAGCCGCCCGATGCCCCCTACATAAGCAACATGATCTTCCTTCTTCGACCAGTCTATGGTTCCACTGGAAAGTTCGCCCAACATTGGATAGTTATTAATGTCAACCGAGCGCGCACCCATGGCGGAATACTTTTCCCGAATGCAAGGTGTTGCCGCGATCACCCCATCCAACTTACTGCAAGCCCAGCGCTCATACACCGCAAAAGTTTTCGACAAGAGCCGCCTGGCGGGCTTGTTAAGATATGGTTTTACCAGCAATTGTTTGGGCACATCTTCGTGGGCATCAAAGACGACAATTTTGCCCTGCCTTTTAAGCTTCAAACCAACGGGTAGCAGTTCTGGATCGTGAAAGTGATAAAGATCTGCGTCGATTTCAAGCGCCTTCTTCAATATGCGTTCTGGTGATTTGAGCATGCGATTAATTCGACCATGGGATGCTCCAACATCAAAAATAGAAGTGCCGTTGTTTATTTCATCTCCTTTACCGTCAGCCACAACAAGCGATACTAAAAATTTATTAGCCGCTAAAGATGTGCATTCCTTTAAAAAAATACGGGTATCAAAACGAGAGTGGACTGAAGTTAGATGAGCCACTTTGATGATAGGTTTCTTCATATTTTAATCCCGCAAAAGCTGTATCCAATAAATAGTATTTAAAGACTAAAAAATGACAAAATAAAACTATTTATTTTTTATAAAATAGGCGCCAGATATTTTATGAGCAAAATCTTTATCAAACTCCACCTTATAAAACTTATAATTTTTAGAATTAAAAAAATATCGTGAAATATTCAAATTAGACTCAGACTTAAAATCAATCTCATCCCAACTGTCAAGCTCATCTGAGCCAAATATTTTAACTAACGAATGATTTGAGATGTCCCCTGAAAGAGAAATCCCAGCCACAGCACTGCGGGACGGTAGAACAATAAAACCGTTAGTTTTTACTAGAATAGAGCCGTTTTCACTTGGGTCAAAAATCCTGCGAGCACTGGAAGTGTAGTTTCCAAAGTTGATAACTGGGCCGAAGTTCTCTTTGAAAATCATGCCAACGCCATCAAGAGCCACAGCACCATTGCCATTATCCGAGTCAACCCGTAACTTAAATCCCGACGCCACAACTCCATGGGTAAAATCTACCCGCAATCTCTGGCTAGAGTTTCCTTTTCCCTTAGCAACTCCACGCCAAGAGTGGCCGTCATAAATGGAGGCATAGAAATCCTCGGGCGAAGATTGCTGTGTATGACCGAGAATAACAAAACCGTCCAACACGTAATCACGACCGAAGTCAAACTCCACTTCTACAGGGAATTCATAGGAGGACCAATAGCTATTTCCGAAGCTCATATTCATACGCTCAGGTCCGTGAGTAACAGCATTAGTAGAAAATGTAGAGGATATAATTGGTTCAAATATATCATATGCCTGAAATCTCATGGCATACTTCAGAAAATCGATTGAATTCGTCTGAGAATAAAGCCAAAGCATCTGGCTAACGTGGATGGTATTATATCCGCCTCGCTCAGCGAAAAATCTTTCTCTCCCAGGCGGCACGCTTTCACTATAGTAAGACAAGAATCCTGAATCAATACTCGGTAGAGCATCTTTGACAGCACCGATAGCTTGGCGGACGAGCTTATCAGCATCGGAGTTACCTGAGTAGCGAGCATACGTTTGCAAGCCACTCAGACCAAAAATATGGCCATTTAATACTTTATAGCTTTGAACAGACGGAAATGCCACTTCTTCAATCCAAGAAAAATCTCCATCTCTCGATATCATCCCACCTTTCTCTATTGGCCGATTCAACTTTGAGAAAACATTATCCGCGAACTTTAGATACTTTGGATCAGCAGTTAATTCATGGGCTCTACAAAGAACACCGAGAATGCGACCCGATGTCATACCAGAATACCAACCCTCTGGGGCCGCATAATGTGTATTTTGAAATGGATATGGCCAAAAACTCCCTTGCTCATCTTCGGCTGCTGACTGAACAAGGTAGTCTACTTGGTCAAGGAATAAACTTTTAACTGAGTTTTTTTTATCTTTTATAAAATCTCTATATAGCGCATTCGCATAGGTCGCTATAAAAGTCGGATTACGATACTTTCCCAACCCACCATAGCGGTCACCATAATCGTAATAGAGAACGCCGTCTTCACCCAGCCCAAAGGGCGGGCTTGCATATTCTCTCGCGCTTGCAAAAGGAGTGAAGGGATCCGGGGGCAACACCGCTTCAACTTGACCCGAATATGCTAAAACTAAAAAAAAGGATCCAATCACTCTGCGTATAAGCATCGCATTTTTCATTTAAAAACCCTATCCCCGCATACCAATTCGTAATATTCTACGAGTAAATATTTATACTTTTACCTGTCAATTTCGTAAACAGAGACTGCAACTTTTTCAACATCTGGTAACGCCCATCCCAAGTCTTATAATCATTATGCCTCCGCAACGGAGCCTTCATCATTGAATCAAATTCATCTCGACTTATCTTTAGCTTTTTACAAAAATATGCTATATCTATTTCGAGTTCGTCAGAGTCATACAGCGGCTCGTTCAATTTCTCCAAGGCAGCATCACGAGTAATCTGTCCCGAAACGATTAAACTTGAAAGATGAGGCACTCTCTTATCATAACCAAATCTTTCCGGCAAATAATAGTTTTGGAACAACTTTGTAAATAACGACTCCCCATGTTTACGTGGATATGCTTTGTAACCAACTTTGTTTTCGAGCTCTATTAGTGCTTTAGCTTTGTTGTAAGGCATATAGTTTAATGGGCGAACTGTTCTCATTTTTTTAACAAATGGATACCAAACATAATGATCAAAAAAACTTATCGTTTTGTAACTCTCAAGCTTTCTGTTACCATGTTTTTTATGTATATCATTTAAGTTGATTGCATCCATTGCACTACCATGCCACGCCCTTGGAAAAATACCTTCGGTAGCCAAGTTCCCACCGGACAAAATATAGCGAACGCCATTTTTCGTAGCAAAGTGATAAAGGCTCGAGAAAAAAATATGGTCTTGTGGGACATCTTGATTTGATATTCCAGCACGCAGGTATGCCAAATGAAGATCACGCATATCTTCCCAGTTCACTACATGTGTATGAAGATCATAACCGCAATATTTAACTACCGCTTCAATGTTGGCTACGGCCAACTCACTATTCCAGCCGGCATCAACATGCATAACGAGTGGCCGCAAACCTGACTCTTTTACCTTCAGGGCAAGGTACGAACTATCGACACCACCACTTAAACCCAAAATACAATCGTAATCCTGGTCTCTTCCTGACGATTTAATACCCTCAACAACTTTCTGCCAAACCCGCCGACCTTTTTCATTAGGAAGCCAGTTATTTTCAGCCATTTCTTCGAAGCCGATGCAATGATTACAGACACCGTGCTTATCAAATTGTATATCTGGGTCCGATGTATCCATAACACATCGACTACAAATTTTATAATTAGAACTTTTCAGCAGCATGATATCTCCAAACCAACTCATTGAATTATAAAAAAACAGACCACAACCTACTTCAGAGAAAGCCTTTTCTTTGCATGGCAGTCATCACCGTAACCATTAACTAATGCCAAAACAAAAAGTAAAGCCATACCCGATGACAGCAAAGCTGTGAAGGCGTTTTTCTCAACGATTAAAAGTGAATATGAAAAACCAACATAAATCAATAAATTATTTTTCCTGAATTTATAGGATGAATCAAGTATCCCAAAAAACAAAGAAACAAAAATAACGGTTATAGAGTACCCTGCCACGCCATTAGATGCTAACTGATACAAAAAGGTATTGGTATTAGCATTAAGACCTTTGTAGTCGAGAAACCCCTCGCCCACTAAAAAAGTTATCGGTTTTTCAGAACCTACACCACTCCAAGCACTCCAGCCCCAAGAATTATCATAAAACATGAACTCAAAATAGGCAGACATTATGAACGGTGGAACAGTAAAAGCACGCCTAACGATATAATCGCCAGCAATCGAATATCCGGATATAGAATACTCAACAAAAAATACAACAAACAAAAAAGACAAACCTAGAAATAAAACCCCACCTATCAAATGAAGCCGATCCTTTCTTACACAGAACCCAACAAGTGCAGATAGAAATACAGAAAACAGGGGGGATTTAACGCCTAAAATGTAATAAAAAACAATACAAAAAACGATAGATAAAAAAAACAACCACGCGCGCTTAGTCGCAACACCAACAAAAGCTATAAAAGGGATAAAACCATTCATAACAGTGGCATTCAAATATGATATAACGGTTCCCTGTTGATAAATATCTCTCCCCTGCAGTCGCCTCACATAGGATGTATCAAGATCAAAACCTGCAGACAAGGTAGGGTTGATTAAAGTATAGAAAACACTAACCAAGCAAAAAAAGAAGACAAAAACTAAAAAAAACCTATCATTTATAAACTTCGGAATTATTAAAGAGTAATCGCTAGCAATTTCACCTGAAATTCTCACTGCTATCACTGGAATTATTAACACAGTAAATGCTAAAAAATATGTCGAAAGGGCTTCGCCGCCTCTGATAGTATACAAGATAGAATACGGGACGATAACAAAGGTCAAATGGAACAAAAAAAAGAAATCTGACGGCTTCGCCACCTTACGTGGAATCATAAAATATACAAACAATAAGGAAACTGTAATCGCCAATAAATTATCTATCTTTAGGGATAACACCTTATACCCAAAATACCTATTGGTTTCCTCAATTTGAAGGTAATAGGCAAGAACAATTCCCAATGACACGAAAACGATGCAAATCATGGAAAAGCCACGGGTTGACAGCATGTCTTTCAAAATATCCTTTCAAAATCTATGTTCTGTGGATAATTAATCAGAACAGCTCGATGCTTCCCATGGAATACAAACATACTCCCTGCTGCAACAGCGGAAGCCCCCCCACTCAGGACGCCAGCTTTTAAGTCCTCAATCGAACCAGCACCACCGGATGCAACAACGGGAACATTTACATGATCAGTAATGGAGCGAATTAACTTTAAATCATAGCCGTCCATCATCCCATCACGATCAATGCTATTAACAAGTATCTCACCAACTCCTGCCGTAACAAGTTGTTGGGCATGCTCAAGCAAGCCGCACTTAGTATCTTTAGTTCCTGAGCAACTCATCACGCGATACCCGCCCAATACCGTGCGTTTAGCGTCAATTGACCCCACTATCGCCTGACTGCCAAATACTCTTGACGCCTCCACAATCGCTTCTTTTGATTCAAACGCTGCTGTATTTATAACAACTTTTTCAACGCCTAACCGAATTAGGCGCCTTATCTGCTCCAGCGACTGAACACCCCCACCATACGCCATGGGCATAAAAGCCTCACCAGCGATTTCCTCTACAAGTTCGTAGTTTGGCTCTCGCCCTTCTTTTGTCGCATCAATATCCAATACGACTATTTCATCAACTTCTTTGTCGCTAAAAATACGAATTGCATTAATCGGATCCCCGATATAGACCCCATTCTTAAATTTTCGGGTTTTTACCAAACCGTTACCACGCACCAGCAAACAAGGAATCACACGAGCACGATACATTCAGTCACCTTTAACAAATGCAGACAGCAGTTGCTTCCCAAACCTGTGACTTTTTTCGGGATGAAATTGCACCCCAGAGATGTTGCTCCGGGCGACCCCAGCCGCAAAATCTAAGCCATAATTTGCCGTAAAGAGGATATCATTAGCATCAACGGGCGCCATATAGTAGCTATGCACAAAATAAAAACGGCTATCAGCCTCCAATCTTAATGCAAGCTGGTGCTCTGTTTTTTGAACAATAACCTGATTCCACCCCATGTGCGGCACACGCAACCCCGCTATATCGGGAAATTTCTTGATATCCATATCCAACCAACCCAATCCGTCCTCATTGCCTTCGGCACTCCGTATGCCCAGCATTTGTGCTCCAACACAAATACCCAAAACTGGAACCTGATGTTTAAGTACGCGATCCTCCAATACGGGAATCAGTCCACTTTCACGTAGGTTTTTCATGCAAGCGTCAAATGACCCATTGCCAGGCAGTATTATTTTATCAGCCTTCGCAAGCTCATCCTCTTTAGATGTAATCGTACACCGAACACCAATACGCAGAAGCATATTAGCGATAGCGTTAATGTTTCCGATATCGTAATCAACGATAGCAATCAATTTTTAACTCCAAGACTGAAACGGTAAGACATACCTAGATAGATAAAATACAAAGCGCTATAACCTGCGCTATACGCTTGTAACGCAACGTTGTACCCAGATAAAGTAGCTAAACAAAACAACGTCATGGCCAGCAGGCCGATCTGCCACATAAGGTCGAGGTGCTGCCTTTCTGCAATATAAACCATGTAACTTAGTGGGCTAGCGATAAAACGTAGAGCAAACATTGGCAACAACCACACTGCAATTGTGCCAGCACCGGCCCACACCTTACCAAACGCAACTATAAACAATGATTCACTAGCAAAAACCATAATCGCACAAAACGCTAACGAACCAAGCGCAAGTACTTTGAAGGTTTTTACATACTCATCACGGCAATCACCTCTATCACGATAGCTTTCCGCTGCATGTCGCTTGAAAACATCCAGCACCGATTTACCAAGCAGGCCAATTGGGGCACCTAAAACCTTCATCGTTAGAGCAAGCATCCCTGCAACCTCCGCCCCAAACCGGCTAGTCACGATCAGGATTGGCAATTGCGCAGCGGCTGTGTTGATAAAATCCGCGGGGAGCGAGTATGCAGGGAATTTGCGCTGGCGCTTCCAGAAGCTCACAACGTCTCCGAAGACTCCAGTTTTCGGCAGACCTCTTAGTACTAGCATATAGACCGACACCACTAACGAGAGCGCTAGCCCAATCAGATGGGATAGCGCCAAAGCTGCTGCACTCGACAACGCCACCCCTACGATAATTTGAAGTGATGTGATGAAGCCAGTCTGAGCAATACGCATGTATGACAGCTTTCGATATTCGCCCTCAGCCGCAGCCCAAGATTGCCAGACATTATTGGCGGCAAGCAGCCATCCTGCCGGAAGCCACGTCAACACCAGCATAAAAGGGTACTCACTAAATAACTCTGGAACGCACAGAAAACCCACTACAAGTGCAACTAAAACACAACCTCCCACAAGCATCAGAGTTATTAGCGTTGACAGGACAGCCAATCGCCGTGGCTGCCCATCTGATTCTATGGCAAAAGCCATATCGTACCTGCACGTCAGTAATACAGCGAGCAACATGGCCATTCCGAGCCACGCGGAATAAGTGCCAAATTCAGCGGGCGCATAAAGACGCGCAATAGCTAACGATCCCAGCAACGGGATTAGCTGAGCCACTACCGAGCCTGTCAGCACCGATGTCACGTTTTTCCAATAGCTCGTCATATAGACGCCAGTTGGTCAATATTAAGAGCCAACCACTCATGCATTTTGTATGCTCACTCCTTTTTAAAGTCCATCTCGACCACCTCTAAGATACTGCTATATGACATCTCCCCGTAAAGCGCAGCCCCACGCTTATTTAGATGTCCCTGATCGAAATAGATTAATTCCTGACGAAAAAATGGAACATGAGAGAACAAATTTTCGGTGTTCAATTTCAGCATCTTTACATGTTCGTGGCGCTCGGCGAGATGACTCACGACCACATTCGCTAGCTCCGAAGCATTGTCGGCGCCTACGCCTCTCTGCAAACCTATACTTTTAAAGCGTCGCGCTCTAAGAGGACTTCTATCTAGAAGAACGACTTGGGGAATCAGGTATGTGGGCATACCCTTCACTTCCATCTTTCCCAGAAAAGCGTCCAGCGCGCTGAGAAATTTTTCACTTTGTACTTGGTAACTCCACATGCCGGCAATAAAAACTATGGAGGCATCATCAATATGATTGTGAGCTTCACCGACCTGATCAATACAAGACTGTTGTGCCCAAGCGGGTAGCCGGAGAAAATCGAAACCGGGTATCGTTACGCAACTGCTGGCCGTTATAACTCTGGCTCTAAACCCAAGCCGTTTGCCGAGGTAATCAAAATAATGATTCAACATGGCGGCATGAGAATCACCCAGCACTAGAACTTCTCTATCGCTACTCAGATCACCCTGAAGGCAGTCACCAACAATTTTACCGTGACAGATAGTGGCTGGGTCTGCATAACGCCGGTATTCAATCGGTAACTGTTTAGGCGTAAAGGCTTCATTCACCTTTGCCATGACTTGTGAAGTACCAAGCATAGACACTACTAGTAGAGTCCAACCCAGTGTTTGCGCCTTGTTAGTGCGCTTGCTCCGGAGTGGCCGCTCTACCCAGTAGTAAGAAGCCACTGATAGTAGCAATGTCAGTGCGATAAATAGCAGACTAAACGGAAAGTCTAATACTTCAGCACCGGTGTAGTAACGTAAACAAGCGAGCACTGGCCAGTGCCAGAGGTAAAGCGAATAGGACAGTGCCCCAATCCATACAAGGGTTCTATTGGATAGCAAGTTCGTATTGAGCCCATTCAAAGCACTGATCAGCAGAAGCACAGTGCCCATTATCGGCAACAACGCTGGAAAGCCGGGGAAGTGACCCAGTTTTGGCTGGACAATTGCAGCCAACAAAATAAGTAATAAGCCTGAGCTACTGAGCCATGGTTGTATTCTGCCTCCTCTTGGTGCCGAAGTTACAAATAGTGCTGCAAGGCAACCTGCAAAGAACTCAGGCAGGCGGGCGTAAAGGCTGTAGTAGGTGGCTTGCTCAAGTCCCAAAAATCGCAGCCTATATTCGGCCAAAAGGGTGCACCCGACCAGCAATACAACCAGCGTATATTTGAGGGCTTTAATGGGTAGCAGCAATATTAGTAGCGGGGCCAGCAGGTAAAACTGGATCTCAACCGCCAACGACCAAGTGTGCAGTAGGGGTTGTTCGTGATTAGCTGGCGCGAAATAATCGCCAAAACCCGCAAAATAATAGTTACTTGTGAACCAAGCGGCTTTCTCCAGCCCGTCCTTGAAGATGTCGAAGTCCTTTGGAATGAAAAAGACAGCGCCTGCAAACGCAACTAACAGCAGCATGAAAAAATAGGCCGGTGCGATGCGCTTGAAACGACTGATGTAGAAATATTTGAAGGTATCAACCAGGGTATAGTCAGGCTGAGATTTTTTCTTCAACAAAATACTGGTGATCAGAAAGCCGGAGATCACCAAAAAGACATCCACACCGATGAATCCTCCGGGCAGCCACGCGGGATTGTAGTGAAAAATCATCACCGCAAGTACCGCAATGGCTCTCAGTCCCTGAATATCGGGGCGGTAATGGGTTCCACTCACTATGCCAGCGACTCCGAGATCTTTATCTGTTCATCTTCTGTCAGGTACGGATGCATCGGTATACTCACAACCTCCTGCGCTATTGCATCCCCAATAGGTAGCGCCGAGCTTTTGTCCTCTACCGCAGGCTGCTTATTCAAAGGTATAGGATAGTGCACTGCCGTTGGAATACCCGCATCTTTGAGCTTGGCCAAAACTTCATCCCGGTTCGGCATCCGAATGGTATATTGCGCCCAAGCAGACTTCTGATGAGCCTCGATGGAAGGCGTCGTATCAATTCCAACTTTGTTTAGCAATCGGGTATAGTTTTCTGCTGCCTGATTACGCAGCCGAATTTCGTCATCCAGTAATTCCAGCTTTGGCAGCAAAATGGCCGCTTGCAATGTATCCAGGCGGCTGTTTACACCCAAGCGTATATGATGATAACGGCGATCCTGGCCGTGGCGAGCGATCTGCCGCAATACTATAGCCAGCTCATTATCATTGGTGAACATGGCACCCCCGTCGCCGTAGCCGCCGAGGGGTTTGCTAGGAAAAAAGCTGGTAGTAGCGACGGTAGTAAGGCTGCAAGATTTTTTGCCTTTATAGCTGGCTCCAAAGCTTTGGGCACCGTCTTCAATCACAGGAATGCCGTGCTTCTCGGCTATGGAATTGATGGCATCAAAATCCGCGCATTGACCATAAAGCGATACCGGAATAATCGCCTTGGTTCGCGCTGTGATAGCCGCTTCCAGTTTTGTCGGATCTAGGTTGTAGGTGCGCGGATCAATATCCACATACACAGGTTTAGCTCGCAACAAGGCTACGGTTTCTGCGGTGGCTATGTATGTAAAGCCTGGGGTGATGACCTCATCGCCGGGGCCGATACCCAGTGCCATTTGCGCGATCTGCAAGGCATCTGTGCCATTGGCGCAGGTAATGCAATGTTTTGCACCAGTGTAAGCAGCGAGCTTCTCTTCCAGCTCTGTTACTTCTGGACCCAAAATGTATTTTCCGTGGGCGAGGACTTTCTGGATGTTGGCGTCAATTTTTTCTTTAATCTTGGCTTGTTGTGCTGCCAAATCAATGAATTGCATTAGAAAAGAGCCTTATTAGCCACTAAAAATTTGAAGAAATACAAACGCGAAATCAGATTTATGCCTTCGTGACTTTGCTTCCGTCAAGTACGTAGCGGGCGCCGGTATGGGGACAAATTACTTCTGCCTGGCCGGCTAATGGCAGATCGATTTGCTCACCAAATTCGCTCATCCAGCCGATCTGTTTGGCAGGCACACCGACCATCAGGGCATAGGCAGGCACGTCTTTGTTGATCACTGCGCCAGCGCCGACAAAGGCGTATTCACCGATGGTGATACCGCACACTACAGTGCAGTTAGCACCTAATGTAGCGCCTTTCTTTACAGTGGTCTCCAGGTACTCATTTTTGCGTTCGATGAGTGAGCGGGGGTTGTATACGTTCGTGAATACCATACTGGGACCGCAGAACACGCCTTCTTCCAGATGCACGTTGTCGTACACAGAGACGTTGTTCTGAATTTTGCAGTTGTCGCCAATGGTGACTTGGTTACCCACGAACACATTCTGACCCATGGAGACGTTTTTGCCGATTCGGGCACCACCGCAAACGTGGACGAAGTGCCAAACCCGGGAACCTTCACCAATCAATGCACCTTCGTCAACAATCGCGCTTGGGTGAATAGACACCGTCATCTTAACCTCCTTCTACAAAGATTTGAGAAAAGGATGGTAATCACCAGTTAAGCCTCGGGAAGTAGCGTTTCGGATATCAGCAACGGTCTGAATGGCGACGCGATTCTCCTCAAGACCAAAACCGTTGCCCTTCAGAATCTCCTCATAGCTACGGTTGTGGAGCTCAGTAAAGCCACCGGAAAATTCGATCTCTTCTCCATCCACCGTTATAGAGCGATAGGTACGCTGGCCGCTCGCCTTAGCGCTCTCTGGCACATACTTGTAGTCAACTGATAAGAACCAGCGCACACGCGCCTTTTCATATTCCAAGTAACCTGCAGCCATTGTGTCGTCGCTGTGATGAACCACGTTTTCCTGCAAATCGCCAAAAATGAAATGCAGCATGTCATAAAAATGCACGCCAATATTTGTAGCTATGCCACCTGACTTGTGGACGTCGCCTTTCCAGGATTGCAGATACCAATGACCGCGAGAAGTAATGTATGTAAGATCAACTTCATGCTTCGTTTCTTTTTGACTACTCTGAACTTTGTCACGAAGAGCGATAATAGACGGGTGGACACGCAGTTGAAGAATGGTGTTTACTTTATGCCCAGTGTCTTTCTCTATATCGATCAAGCCATCGATATTCCAAGGGTTGAGAACTAGCGGCTTTTCGCAAATAACGTCACTACCAGCACGCAGTCCGAAACGCATGTGCGAGTCGTGAAGGTAGTTGGGAGAGCAAATAGAAGTGTAGTCGATTGCTTTGCCGTTATTCGCGCGACGTAATTTATCGATATGACGATCGAATCGCTCAAACTCAGTGAAGAAGTCTGCATTTGGAAAGTAACTATCTATAACACCTACTGAGTCATTTTTATCCAAAGCAGCAACGAGTTCATTTCCGGTGACACTGATAGCTTTCATATGCCTAGGCGCGATATAACCTGCTGCACCTATTAGGGCGAATTTCTTACTCACTATTCACAACCTCCGTACATAAATTTCATTTAATAGGCATCTTTTGTTCTAGTACCACAATCAGGTTCTTACATACCTATTACTAGGCTAGCAACCAATTTTCGCGTCGAATAAAGATTGTAAAAGATACTAAAAAACACACCCAGAGCTCCCACAAGCATCACACCCAGCACCCAAGCATGAGTACACACTGGCACACTATTTTCTGATGCAAAACTACAGAACCAACTATTTAAAAAACGCACTCCTGCTGCGCGTCATTTAGGTGGTCACTTCTGCCGACTTCAGGCTTGATGCATCAAGCCTCTGACATTTGCATGCCCCCGAGCCGTGCCTGTCCATGATTATTACCGAAATCAGGACAACTCGCGGCATGAACTAATCTTTCGGCTGCCATCCATGTTATTAATAGTCAGCCGGGTTACTCCTTACTACACGCCGAACTCGCCCAAAAAACTCAGCCATAAATGCAAAAAACACACCGGCCATTAGCGCTAACAATATCGAAACCACAACGATCAGAATTCGCTTCGGACCTATTGGCTCGCTGCTGGCTCTCGCGATAGTTAAATTCGAGGTGTCGGTCAAAGAATCCAGTTTGCCCTGAAGGCTGCTCTGCCTGTCAAAGGCTGCCGCCAAGGCATTCCCTCCATTTTCACTGGTCATCAACTTCTCGACCACGCGTTGCGTCGCTGCCAGGTTTTGTTCGAGTGACGCTTTTTTCTGCTTGATTTTAGCTTGGAGGCTTTCCTGCATATTATCCAACAGGAACTGGTGCAGCGAAGCTACAGCGCTCTTTGCATCGCTAGCGGCTTCAGACTCAAGCCTGACCAAGCCAGTCCCTTCAGGGTTAGTCAGCGTTACTCCAACCGCTAGCGACTTTCCATTTTTCTTATAGTAGTCTGCTTCCGCCTCCGGGAGCCACCGAGACTTAATCACTGCGATAGTGGTCGCAGGCGATTCAACGTATTCGTTTGAGGATGTCTGAGCAGTCTGAAATAGACTTATGTACTGATATTGAGCAGGCGCGAGCAGCGCCCATGCCAGACCGACACCAAAAACCAACACAAATACAGTGTAAAAATATCGACGACGACGGACGAGTACCGCTGCTAGATCAACGAGGCTGATTTCATGGTCATAAACTTCGGCACGATCGGGACGAGCGTTCATTAACACACCTGAATGACGGATTAAAAATAGGAAATCGAGCGGAGTCTACGCTATGCGTATGAATTTTGCAGTTACCAGTCGTTCAGGCTGGCTAATTGGCCACTACCAGCTTACCGATAAGCTTCCGGCATGCAGCCTTCCATCTAAAAATATTAGACCACCTCCAATCTGACTGAATTCACCCCGACCTTTCAAAGCGAACAACCACCCGGCAAATATACGGGCTTCCATGTCCCCGCATTAGCCGTGTTATCGATTACGCAACTCCAGACACCAGCTACGGTTCGTTCAAGGCGGATAATGAGACCTGCCAAATTAGGATGTACATCGCCCCCTAATGTCACCTCAATGTGACCTGTTCCGTCACCGTTCAGGGTGACGATATTCGTCACGGTGTTGCCTGTCGTCAGGCTTGATGGGGCGTAGCCAATTTCGGAGTTGACGATAGTGTTATCGCCTGAAGCCAACCTCTCTTCAACGGGCGCGCGATATTGGCTAACTTCACCGTAGGCACGCTTTATCTGTGCAGTAACGATGTAATCTTGGTACGAAGGGATTGCGATGGCCGCCAGGATGCCAATAATTGCAACCACGATCATAAGTTCGATTAGAGTAAAACCCAGTGAGGACGACTTCACGCGCTGCTCCCTAATATTGTGTTCGAGCAACGATGCAAGATAGGGGCCGACCTTAAAGTTACCGGTTTTGATAGCGCTCATGCCACTCAAGGCAGTGATCATGCCCGTCAGCCCAGAAACGGGGAGCATAACTGAGGTTAACAACCCCGTCTGGCGACACCAACAATTTTTTTTGAAGCACGAGATCCGCCTTCACACCCCATAACACTATCGCCAGAAATAGAGCGATACCTATTACGTATATTCTTTGATACCCGCACGGCGCCTTGCCGGTCAGCGGGACGAATTTTTCCTGAGCAAAAACATGTAGAGCCCAACCAAACACCCACACAACCAACATCTGCTGCAGAGGCCCAATAATCATACCCTCCATCATGCAGGCGGCGACCGTCGCCACTAGTGTGGCAAGCAGAGAAAACTCGAGCGGGCTAGCCTGGTTACCTGCACGCAGATGTCTCACCAGTGCGACAAACATCAGTGATGCCAGCGTCAGGCTTAGCAGTGTTATGAACACGCCCCACTCCGAGAGGAGTTGGAATATCAGGTTATGGGGAGTAGCTACCAGCTCACTGGTAAAGCAGGCAAACGCTCCCGGGCCGTTTCCGAGCCACGGGTGTTGAAGAAAATGATTCCACGCATCCGCCCACAAATCTAACCGCCCACTGCTGGACGAACGAGCGAAGCTCATGGAACCCTGACCCCAGAGAGAAGTGCCCAAATACCAGGCAACACTGCCTCTCAACAACAAAAACACCAATATACCGCCAGCAAACTGCGTGACTAACACCCTGAACCAACTCAAAGTACTGCGCCCGCCCGTCAGCCCGAGAACCAGCAGGGCAAAAGGTAAGACCACCAATGCCGAGCGGGTGCCGGTAAGCAGCAGCAACCCCCACGAGAGCATCGCGGTCAGCCCAATAAAAAATCGCCACCCAGGAGAATTCATTTGCAACCAGACAGCCGGCAAAAGAAACAGGGTTAGGAACTGTAATTCAGCGAAAACGCGCACATTAACAAACGCACCAAACACGATCCGCGAATCAACCATGTTGATGGAAATACTGAGCAGCAACCCTTCAAGCACAATCAGTGCGCAACCAAAACTGAACAGTGTCAAGCCGATGTAAGCGGCCCGGTCAAAATCCGCAACGCCTGCATGCTGCCTCGTCTTTGCAACCACCAGAATAGCCGCAAAAAGAGCCACGTACTGCAACCCTTCCCGTATCGCCAGCCAGTGATTATCTGCATACCAAACCACCAGCAGCATGATGAATAGCAAAGCCAGACACAGACACGCCCAGAAGCCCCCCAAACGGAATCGCACCGGTAGTATGGCGCCAGTGCACAACAGGCAACCTAACAGAAAAATTTCGAAATACCGCTGGGCGTTATAGGCAAAGCCCGGCTTCCAACCCAAATAGCCAAAATACAACACCACCCAAACGAACAACAAAACAGGCAGCAGAAATTGAGAAAAACGACGATTCAGATTCATGGCGTTCAATTGGATATTTCAGCTTGGTTTTTTTCCTGCATCGACAAAATAGTTTCACCCCGAGGAGCCAACCCCTTCTCTATGCAGTTGGCTATCTCAGTAATCTGGCTAGGAGAAAGCCCCCCTGCCAGCCGACTATGGTCAAGCATAATCGGCCCTGAGCGGGGGTAACGGTATGCCGACTGCTCCGCCACTTTACAGGCATCTCGCACATCCTGCTTTAAAATCAGCAAGGAAAACTCGCGCAGTACCACAAGATCTCGCGGCTGCCACGCTTTCATTCTGCGAGCCTCCCGCAGTTGCCAGTCAATGCTGGTGCTTTCTGGCGCAAAATCCCGGTATTTTCTTAGCACCGCGTACGGCCCCATCAAACTGTCATTGGCCAGAAAAGACAGCGCCTGCAAGTCTTGACTGCCACGCTGAGATTTTCCCGCCACGTCTACAATACGAGCATATTGATAGCCTACATTGACCAGCAACATCACCACCATCACTAACCCGCTTAAACCGACAGCGGGCTTAAGCCAATCTGAGCCTCCTTTAATTTCTCGAACATCAAAGAGGTTGGTTAATAACAAGCAGAGCAGCACCAAGAACCAAAGGTTCCACAAAGGGAATTCAAGGTTGCTGTGAATAAACAACAGACCAATTCCCCCGATGGAGAAGAATCGGGGTAAATTCATGGGCGCCTTCAAAGCTGCCGACGCAACACCTACAACAAAAGCAAACACGACAGCCAGCCCAGCTACGCCAAATTCCACAAATATCATGCTGAAAATATTGTGGGAATGCAGCCAGGTGCCAGACGCCAGTCCTTGAGGTGGTATAGACATATCCGCATGATAGGAAAACACGGGGTAATGGCCTGGACCTACTCCAAATAGCCATTGGGGCCAGGAAAACACATCTCCCACAGAGGAAATTTTGGAAAGCTCGGTTAGCCTTGCGCTGTCATGAAAAACATCCCTGCCGGCCAGTGACACTGCGGCACTTTGATCCAGCAAGCCGAAAGACACCAGTGATTCGCGGAGGGGCTGATTGATCAGGGGAACCACGAGTAAAAGTATAACAACCAACACGACACCCCGAACCAGTAACCGGCTGCCATTGAGGGTTTCTTCAACTCGATAACGCGACAAACGACTCACAAAAGTCAGCGCAAAGAGTCCTATTACCATGAGCCAGGACATCCGCGAAGCAGCACAGGCCAGAACCCAGCCAAATACTAGGATGCTGGCATACCACCCACCTTTATGTTCTTTCCTAGAAAACACCACCGCCCCGGCCAACAAACCAAGCCAGCAAGTTGTTGTAGTTAGATTAGATTGACCCCAAACGCCAGACAAACGCCCGTCGGCGGACTCCACCCACGGAAGGATCAGCGTCAGTAGCCCATAATATTTAAGCAGGCTAGCGATGCCACTAACAAAACAACTCAGCCATAAAAAAAAACTGATGCTGTTATGGAATGTTCGTGGATCACGAGCCTTGAACTCACTGGCAGCAACCAACGCCATAATGCACACGATGAAAGCAATCGCATACCAGCGCCAGGTGGCTTCATAAGCGTAACTGTTGAGCACCACAGACACAGCCAAAACGGCCGTCAGCCCGAGAAAAAGAAAAACTGCGACATTGAATCGATAATTGGAGTCGCGACTCCGCAGCAACACATACCCGAAAGCCAGTCCGACGCAAAGTAGGCTCAAACTCACAGCCATCGCGTAAGGCAAAGGCCAGACCTTAAACAAACCCAAAACCGGCGTTAGCATGAAAAGCAATAACACCCCCACGACAGGCAACGACGAATCCACTGGTTTTGCCTTGAATCTGATCATGTTACTCCGGAGGCATTAGAAAATGGCTTAAAGAGAGAGCCTTCTGGAACGAGAAAGGCCCGGCTTTAGGCCGGGCCTTTCAACATCAAGTCAGTTCTGAATTAAGCTGGATGAAGCTTAAGAACTGACCGGACAACCAGAAGGCGCGTAAGAATTATCCCATGCACCAGCAGGAGCACCACTTTCGTCAATCACACACGACCAAGAACCGTCAGCTTCTCTCGAAAGTATAACTTGAGCGCCCTCAACGGCAGCACTAGCATTATTACCCAAAGTACCAGTGATGGTGCCTGCTCCACCCCCAGCCGAAAAATCAAGATCAAACCCATTGGTCTCGTCCAGCAAATCTGAACCAGCAAACCCAACCGCGTCGCCGTCGCCGGAAGGCGTCTGCCCTCTCATCAACTGCTCTTCTGCAGAAGTTTTCAAAGCAGACAACTCACCAACAACACGAGTAACCTGTGAACGAGCAATGTAATCCTGATACTGCGGAATAGCGATCGCAGCAAGAATACCGATGATCGCAACAACGATCATCAATTCGATAAGGGTGAAACCCTTTTGAGCGTGGTTCATCTGAATGCTTTTCATTGGCAACCTCAATTATTCGTTTGGTTTTCAGTTGGACCCGGCTACCGGTTCGCATTTCCCGTAACCGCGACGAGCCTGAAACCTTGAAAGCAGGATGCATGCCAACCAATGAAAACAGCTTATATATACCGATTTTCAACAAGTTAACGCACCAACAAGCTGTTAAAATTTCACAACATTTGACAATACTGCCGAATCTCGTCGGTAGGTGACGCGTTTTGTCACCTTGGTTTGAGCGCCTACTTTTGCCGCTTTCAAAATAGCCCCGCCCCATCTAGACTTGAGCTTATTCACTTTCCAGCAACTCATAGAAAGTACGCCCTTTATGCCCCCAAACAATCAGAATGTTACGCTTACCGGCCTTGCACGTCGCTTTGTTGAAGACGGCCTTATTGAAGAGTCCGCTGCTCGCGATGCATTTATTCAGGCCTCGAACAACAAAATTCCGCTGATAACTTACTTGGTACAGAACAACCTGGCCGACAGCCGGGGCCTCGCTTTTTCAGCGGCAATGGAGTTCGGCGTTTCTGTTTTGGATATGTCGTCCTTTTCGCCAGACATGCTTCCTGAGAAAATTGTCGACGAAAAACTGATCCGCAAACACAACGCTTTGCCACTATTCAAGCGAGGCAAACGACTTTTCATCGCGGTATCAGACCCAACCAACATCCAGGCCCTTGACGAGATAAAGTTCAATACAGGCCTCAGCACAGATGCCGTGCTCGTCGACGATGCAAAACTCAGGGAAGCAATCGAGCGTTTTCTTGCATCCAGCGAGTCGTCAATGGGCGACCTTGACGATAGTGATCTTGAAGATATCGATATTGATGGTGGCGAAGAAGACAAAGACGACGGCGCAACAGTGGCAGCCGAAGTTGATGACGCGCCCATCGTAAAATATGTCAATAAGATTCTGCTGGATGCTATTCGTGGCGGCGCTTCAGATATTCACTTTGAACCCTACGAAAAAGCATATCGAGTGCGTTACCGGACGGATGGCATCCTGAAAGAAATGTCGAAGCCCTCTATAAAGCTGGCGCCCAAAATTTCTGCCCGCGTCAAGATCATGGCTCAACTGGACATTTCAGAGCGCCGCGTCCCCCAGGATGGCCGGATCAAGATGAAGCTATCCAAAACCAAGGCGATTGATTTCCGGGTCAACACCCTCCCCACGCTGTGGGGCGAAAAGATCGTTTTACGAATCCTCGATCCCAGCCAGGCAAAACTGGGCATCGACGTTCTTGGCTACGAGGATGACCAAAAGCAACTATACATGGATGCGCTGGCGCAACCTCAGGGAATGATACTGGTTACCGGCCCTACCGGTTCCGGTAAAACCGTATCGCTCTATACCGGCTTGAACATCCTGAACACCGAAGAGCGCAACATCTCAACGGCGGAAGATCCTGCGGAAATCAACCTCGAGGGCGTCAATCAGGTAAACGTAAACACCAAAGTAGGCCTCGGCTTTGCCGAAGCGTTGAGAGCATTCCTTCGTCAGGATCCCGACATCATCATGGTGGGCGAGATTCGGGATCTGGAGACAGCCAACATTGCAATTAAAGCGGCGCAAACCGGTCACCTTGTCCTCTCGACTCTTCACACCAACAGTGCGGCAGAAACCCTGACCCGAATGATGAACATGGGTGTACCCGCGTTCAACATCGCAACGTCTGTAACGCTGATTATTGCTCAGCGGCTGGGTCGACGGCTTTGTAGCTGTAAGGAAACGGCGGACATTCCAAAAGACGTTCTTTTGGCCGAAGGCTTCACAGAGCAACAAATTGAAACAGGCTTTACTTTGTACCGCCCCAAAGGCTGTGATAAATGCACTGGAGGCTATAAAGGCCGCGTGGGTATTTATGAGGTTGTGAAGATCACCGAGACACTGGCAAACATGATTATGGAAGAAGCCAGTTCGATCAAGATCGCAAAGCAGGCACAGGCGGAAGGTTTCGCTAGCTTGAGACAATCAGCCCTCGAAAAGGTCATCCAGGGCGTTACCAGTCTGGAAGAAGCGAATCGCGTCACGAAGGATTAAACATGGCAGAGAAAGCGCAAAAATTATCTACCTTTATCTGGGAAGGTAAAGACCGAAAAGGCAACAAAACCAAGGGAGAGGTGTCGGGCACCAACTTGGCTATTGTAAAAGCCCAGCTCCGCAAGCAAGGGATCATGCCGGGCAAGGTCAAGAAGAAACCAAAACCATTGTTTGGGGGCAGTAAAAAGGTCTCGCCTTTTGATATCGCTATGTTGACGCGTCAATTGGCAACGATGATGAAAGCGGGCGTGCCGCTGGTTCAGAGTTTCGACATTGTCGCGGACGGCTTGGATCATAAAGGGCTGCAAGAACTGGTTATCGCTATTCGCAATGACGTGGCGGCAGGCACTAGTTTCGCCGGAGCGCTGCGCAGGCACCCCAAACATTTTGATGACCTCTACTGCAACCTGGTTGATTCCGGTGAGCGCGCGGGTGCCCTTGAGCAAATGCTGGATCGCGTCGCAGCATATCTCGAAAAAACCGAAGGCCTTAAGAAGAAAGTCAAAAAGGCTATGACCTATCCTATCGCAGTTGTGGTTGTCGCATTAATCGTGACAGCCATTCTTTTGGTCAAAGTCGTTCCACAATTTGAGAGCCTTTTCCAAGGCTTTGGTGCTGACCTTCCCGTCTTCACTCAGATGGTCGTGCATTTATCTGAATGGATGCAATCCTACTGGTTTATCGTGCTCTTAGGCATTGTTAGCGTTGTCTTCCTGTTTAAAGAGTCCGTGAGACGCTCACAAAAGTTTTCAGACATGGTTGATAAAATCATTCTAAAAATTCCGGTAATGGGTGAAATTATCGACAAATCAGCGGTAGCCAAATTCGGACGGGTGCTCTCCACTACCTTTGCCGCAGGTGTTCCTCTTGTCGACGCTCTTGATTCTGTTGCCGGTGCTACAGGTAATGCGGTTTACCGGGATGCCGTCAACCAAGTTAAAAACGAAGTTTCCAGCGGCACTCAATTACAAGCCGCAATGCGCCAGACCGATGTTTTCCCGGTAATGGCTGTACAACTGACAGCTATCGGTGAAGAGTCCGGTAACCTGGATGAAATGCTGTCTAAAGTTGCTGACCATTACGAAGGCGTCGTAGATGACATGGTGGACAATCTGACTGCATTGATGGAACCAATGATCATGTCAGTGCTTGGCGTACTCGTAGGTGGTCTTATCATCGCGATGTACCTGCCTATTTTCCAGATGGGTCAGGTTGTAGGCGGCTAGTTTTCGTCAATCAAGTATTTGGGCTTGCGTGTGTGAAATTCTTGCAAGCACGTAAGCCCAGCCCCACCAAACTCGCAAACACTCTGAGATTCCATGGCTGAACTTTCTGCTTTCCTGAACCTCCCCTGGCTGCTCTACCCCCTCCTGGCCATCTTTTCTCTGTGCGTCGGCAGCTTCCTGAACGTCGTCATTCTGCGCTTGCCGAAAATGATGCAACAGGACTGGCGCTGCCAGTGCGAAGAATTTTTGGAGTTGCCGGAATCGCAGCGCTCAGCACCAAAGAAAATAACGCTGTCGTCACCGAATTCCTCCTGCCCTGGCTGTGGCCACGAAATCAAGCCCTGGGAAAATATTCCGGTTATCAGCTACCTGCTGCTGCGAGGCAAATGCGCGTCCTGCAAGGCCCCTATATCTATCCGCTATCCGATTATCGAGGCGGTGACAGCTGTGCTGTCGATGTTCACTGTATGCGTGCTTGGCGCTGATCTGAATAGCTTTTGGGCCCTGTTACTGCTTTGGTCGCTGATCGCCCTGACGGTCATCGATTTCGACACTCAGCTGTTGCCAGACAGCATCACGTTGCCGTTACTCTGGCTCGGGCTAATACTGAACTACTTTGGCATATTCACCGACTTTGAGAGCGCCTTTTGGGGCTCAATAGCCGGCTATCTGTCCCTGTGGTCCGTGTACTGGCTGTTCAAGCTGATTACTGGTAAGGAAGGTATGGGGCATGGTGATTTCAAGCTGTTGGGTGCGCTTGGTGCCTGGCTTGGCTGGCAACTGCTGCCCGCGATCATATTGCTCTCGTCGCTGGTCGGTGCCGTCATTGGCATCAGCCTGATACTGTTCAAGGGACACGGGCGTGAAGTGCCGATTCCCTTTGGCCCCTACCTTGCCATCGCCGGCGCAATTGCCCTTTGGTTTGGGCCGGAGATACAGCAGATCTGGTTCACCTATCTTGGTGCCTGACCCACCCCTGATCGCATTATTTTGAAGGTTTCACCGAATTTTAAAGGCTTCGCAGATTTATGAAAGTTGTCGGCTTAACCGGTGGTATTGGCAGCGGCAAATCCACGATCGCCGCACGCTTCAAGCAGCTTGGGGTTCATGCTGTGGATGCCGATGATGTCGCTCGTGAGGTTGTGGAACCTGGCAGGCCGGCACTCGCCGCCATTGCAGCGCATTTTGGGGATGCTATCCTACTTCCTGACGGTGCGTTAAATCGCGCAGCGTTGCGCCAGATCGTGTTTGAAACACCAGAAGAACGAGACTGGTTGGAGAAGCTGCTGCATCCGATCATCCGTGACGAGTTGCTACACCAGCTCTGGATAACCCCCGACCGCTCGCCTCCCGCCGAATACCAACACCATTACGTTCTGCTTGTTTCGCCTCTGCTACTGGAGACGGATCAGCACAACATAGTGGAAAGCGTTGTCGTGATAGACGTCCCGGTAGAGGTTCAGATTGCACGAACAATGCAACGGGATAAGAATAATCGCGCACAGGTAGAACGCATTATCAACGCCCAGATCTCGCGGGAAGAACGACTAAAAAGAGCGGATTTCATTATTGATAATGCGCAGCCAGCTTCATTGGCAATCGATGCGGTTGACGACCTGCATTACCGCCTGAACTCCCGAGCGAAAGCCTGACGTGATGCGATGGCACGTATTTCGGAACCATTTCCATCCAAGACGTCTCAACTGGATCTGTCTACTATGCGCAGCAGGCTTTACTACGCCTGCGTCAGCCTTAACACCTGACGAAGAAGAGCCCCTGACAGCGCCGCTGAAAGTTGAATCTCTACCCGACAACTTTTACACGTTCGAGCCTGATGAAACCACATACACTGATCAAAGCTCCTGGTGGCTGAACTTTTCAGAATGGATCATCGCGCAACGGGAAATGCGCTCAGTACAAGTGCAATCAGTCGGCGCATGGGCGGACAGGACGCTGTCGGGCGACACCCGCGCCCTCCCCCTTAACGAAAGCTACCTTCGGCTCGGGATCGCCACCACCTCGGAAACCGGAGATTTGGCTCAAATAGAGCCAGAAGCCCGATTCAGACTGGATCTACCGACAGCAAAGGAAAAGCTCAGGCTCGTTGTAGAGAGCGACAGCGAAGAAACCACGTCGCTGGGCGAACGGGATCGCGACCGGCAACTTGTCGACAGTGAGCGATCTGACAACGAGGCTACAGGTGCTCTTCGCTACCTGACAGACATCACAGACACACTCAATATCAGCAACGATGTGGGTGCCCGGCTGCACTTCCCACCCGATGCATTCTGGCGCTTACGCTCCACCGCAACATTTGATCTTGATGCAAACTGGCAGCTCGGCGTCGATCAACGGATCTACTATTTCCATCAGGACGGCTGGGGCGAAAGCACCTATCTCGGATTCAGTCGCCGTGTCGGACCATGGGACTTCATCAGCTCATCCGAACTACGCTGGATACACAGCGACAGGGAGTTTGAATTTTCACAGATTTTCAGTTTGTATCAGCGGCTCAATAACCGAGCCGAGCTGAACCCGCGGATAGGCATTCTCGGAGAAAGCCAACCTGGGTGGCGCACGACCGAGTACTTTGGCGATCTGACTTATCGCTATCGCCTGTTCAGCACCTGGTTGTACGCAGAGGCAATACCCGCCATCAACTTCACTCGGGAAGAGAGCTTCGACAGCATTACATCTCTGACCCTTCGGATTGAAATGTTCTTCTCAGGTGATATCAAATGAGCAGGCACCCATCCATGCCTGCGTCAGCCGCGCTGACGCTGACCCCTATAGCGGTCACACGATCCTGCTTCAAAGACAAGTTCGGTGTTCCTCGCCAACCGGGTTTGACCCGACACGCCTGGGCAGATCTGGTGATTCAGCCGCCCTTTGACCGAGAGGATGCGTTTCGTGGACTGGAAGACTGCAGCCATATCTGGCTCACATTCCAGTTTCATGCTGCGGTCAGAGCTGAGTGGCGACCAACCATCAGGCCACCTCGACTGGGGGGCAACAAGAAGGTTGGCGTGTTTGCCAGTCGCTCTCCATTCCGCCCCAACAGCCTTGGACTATCCGTTGTCCGCAACGAAGGGCTACGGCGGGAAAAGGGGCAGTTAATATTACGTATCCGGGAACACGATCTCATTGAGGGAACGCCGATCCTCGATATCAAACCATACTTGCCTTTCGCCGACGCCCTGCCCGATGCTCATCTGGCCTGGGCCGCCGAACCACCGACCACGCGTATTTCCGTTGAGTTCACGGAAACGGCGGAAGCACAACTGAAGGCAATCGATGAAAAGCAATGCCCGGATTTCAGATCGCTGATTGAAGACGTGGTGGCATACGACCCCCGCCCTTCCTTTCGCAGGGGGCGCGATGAACAGCGGATCTACGGAGCCCATCTATACGGCTACAACGTTCGGTTCCAATTTGACGATATTGCCGTCACCGTTCTGACTGTAACTTTGTTAGACTAAGTAGTATCAATAGGGAAACCCGTCACGCTAATAAAGCGGGTTCACATGCTGATTTTGATTGCGTCGCAATAATAGTATCCATCACAGGGAAGCGGTCACGTGGCATTAAAATCATTTCTCAGTCAATTTGGCGTGCGCCCGCTGGCAGCGCGACTGCTGGGTTATGTTCTCCTGTTCAGCTTCGTGCTTTCGCTTATCGCCAGTGCGGCGCAGATGACGGGTGAGTTTGAGCGACGCAAAACCGAGGTGTCCGAGCTACAGAACAGGGCGGCGGAAATGCTCAGCCCGATCCTCGGCAACGACCTCTGGATGCTGGACAACCGGGCCATCAAGACCAGCCTGGATGGTTTACTCGCATTCCCTTCAATCCAGTTCGCTGAAGTGATCACCGAAACCGGGGAGCGCTACACCGCAGGGCGCCCCGTTGAAGGCGATGACATCACACAGCGTTACGATATCGCACTCAAGACCTCACAGCGTGCCCCCAACGCGCCGCTTGGCACCCTGACCATTTCATCTTCCCTGAACCGGATGCATCAGGATGTCATCGCCAGAGGCCTGATTCTGTTGCTGTTTCAGAGCATCATTGTGATGTTCGGCACGCTGGGTCTCCTGCTGATCGTGCGGCAGACATTGACGCGCCACCTCGAAGCTATCGCCGCTTACATCAAACGACTCAACTTTGATGCTCTGATCGCGCCCTTGAAACTTCGCCGCAAACCACCTGCAAGAGCTGACGAATTAAGCGAAGTGGAGCAGGCCCTGAACATCATGCGAATGCAGATGCTCGAAGAGGCACAAACCCTGCGCCAATCCAGCATTCGTTCACAGGGTGAGCGGGACGAGGCGGTGCGGGCCAACCATGCCAAAAACCTGTTTCTGGCGAACGTCAGTCACGAATTACGCACCCCCCTGCAGTCAGTACTGGGTTACGCCAGCCTGCTGGAGGATACAACGCTGGATCAGGAGCAACAGGACTACGTTCAGACTCTGCAAACGTCAGCCGAGAACCTGTCTGCAATCATCAACGACTTGCTTGATATATCGAGTATGGAAGCCGGCAAGATGGTGCTCGAAAACATTCCATTCGATCTCAGGGATACGCTCAACGATCTGGTGGTCATGCTGGGCGCCCGAGCAAGAGAAAAGGGGCTGGCGTTCGAGCTCCGGATTGACGAAAACCTCCCGGAAAACCTTCGTGGAGACCCGATACGCTTGCGCCAGATTCTGCTTAACCTGACATCCAACGCGATCAAGTTTACGGATTCAGGACACGTACTGATCAGCCTTGAAGTGCTTGGCCGCGAGGGCGATGCAATCCAGGTGCGCGTCGCGGTAGAAGATACCGGCATCGGTATACCCAGCGACGACCTCCCCCTTGTTTATGAGCCGTATGTGCAACTTGGCCAGCGTGTTCGCAGGCAACTTCCTGGCGCAGGCCTTGGCCTGACGATCTGCCGGCAGCTCATAAACCTGATGGGCGGAAAACTCGATGTCGAAAGCCGGCCCGGGGAAGGATCAACGTTCTGGATCGAGCTTGATCTCGCCGTTGCCCCTGCAGGCACCACCCGTGTGCGCCAGGATACCCGGATGATTCGGGGCAAGCGCGTGCTGGTCGTTGATTCTTATGCCCTGTCACGCAAAATCACGCTGGAAATGCTGTCACGGTTCGAGGTTGATATCGATGCAGTGAAGTCTGCCGCCGAAGCCATCGTCGCGTTGCGCCAGAGCAGTGAAAACGACTCCCCGTTCGACGCCGTCTTGCTTGATGGTTTTGTGCCAGACATGGACAGCGATCTGCTGTGTCAGCAGATTCGCGAGAACCCCCAATGGAAAGCTACCCGCATACTCGTGCTTTCATCCAACCCGCAACGGGGCGACGCCGAGCACTTCCGGCAAGCGGGCGCCGACGGGTTTCTCAGTAAATCACTGCGCGAATCCTGTCTCAGCCCTATTCTCCATCAGTTGTTTGTCGATCAACGCAACGGCGAACGGTCATTCCTCACCCGATTTTCGCTTCAACCTGGCCCCGAGCAACGCTCACGGCGGCCTCAACCCGCACAACGCATGAAGGTGCTGCTGGTAGAGGATAATCCAGTCAACCGCACGCTGACCCGGCGCCTGCTCGAAAAGCTGGGTTGTGACGTCACCACCGCCAACGACGGAGAAGCCGCACTTGGCCTGCTGCAATGGCATCGTTTTGACATGATCTTTATGGATTGCGTGATGCCCAAGGTGGATGGTTTCGAAGCCACCCGACGTTTACGCAAGTTGGAAAGCGAGCGCGAACTCAGCCATGTACCTGTGGTTGCGCTAACCGCAAGCGCTATGGAACAGGACGAGGAAAAGTGCCGGCATGCCGGTATGGATGCTTTTGTGGCGAAACCTGTCAATATGGAGATGCTGCGAGCAATCCTTGATCAGTTCTGCCAGAGTGCAATTGACGTCTGAGCTGTTAACATTAGGGCTCAATATCGGAACCGGAGCCAGAACAGAACGTCATGTTAGCCACCTGCCCTACCTGCAAAAAAGAAGTTGAATGGGATACCAGCAATCCCCACCGGCCTTTCTGCTGTGAGCGATGCAAGCTGATCGACCTTGGTGCCTGGGCCAACGAAGATTTTCGAATACCAGCGGAGCCCGCCGACCCGGAAGACCTGCGATCAGGCGATGATCAACCAGACGACTTTACCCACTAACTAATAAGCCTGGCCTGAGAACGGCAAATGCACAGCATGGCTGGTTTGCACCATGGCGACCCTACGCTCACTCGTCAGCGCAATAGCCGAACTTTCCTAACTGTAACCAAACCCTTATTGAGCAGCCTGTCAACGGCAGATACCATGATCCGCTGACTCGCCAAGAATGTACTAAAAACGTATCACAAGAGGTAAACCCATGAATTACAGCCGCCTTTCAGTACTGGCGCTTTCACTGGCAGTAACACCAGTTATGGCCGCTGACTTTGACCTCAGCCTCACCAATGACTCGGCCAAAGGCCAGGTCAACTTCCTGCCGATCAACGCCGACATGCAGGCGGGCGCTGGCTATACCTACCACGAAGGTAGCCGGCATATCGTAAATCTGGACTTGCATGCTCAGGGCCGAACTGCACTGGGTAACTTGCCTACAACCGCTGGTATCGGTGTCAAAGCGTTGGGCTGGGACGATGACGACCTGGATGGCGGTGCCGTGGGTATCGGCGGGTTCGCTACCGTTAACATCCCCAACGTGCCTGGCCTGTCGGTTAACGGCGCGCTGCACTACGCCCCCAACATCCTGTCTTTCGGCGACTCCGAAGACATGACCAGCCTCGAAGCCCGGGTCAGCTACCGCGTAATCCGCAATGCTGAGGTTTTCGGTGGCTACCGTTACCTGAACACAGATTTGGATCCGCACGGCGACATCAACCTCGATGAAGGCGTCATGGCCGGTATCAAACTGTACTTCTAAGCGATTAATCGCGCCTTAGAGAGTGCAGCAAAACCTCGCGAACACCGACGTTTTGCTGCACTCACTTTGCCATCGGCGCCTTTACCGATGGCAATTCTGTGCCCCGCCTCACTGTCCTGCTCCCCCGCCACTGCTAGACTTTTCGGAAACCCATAAAAAGGTCTTCCGGCTGTGATTTCAGCGCTTGCACGTTCTTTTTCAGTGATTACTATCGCTATCGTTCTTACCGCCTGCAGCAGTGCCGGCGATGATGCCGTCAAAGAGGCCGGCAGTCGCGAGAACAGCTTTCCCGGAGCCAAGAATCCGGGCAGCGACTTCTCTGAGACAAGCACCGGCGACACCAGCAACGCCAACGGCCTCGCCAGAAATGAAGTCAGGATCACCGTTGAAGTGCCGGAGCATATGGCGCCAGAAGGACCGCTCTCACGGCGAAACCTGCACCTGGTTCAGCCTGACAGTGTGCGCGTTTACAAAACAGATCAGAATCTGAGAGCGCTATCCTCCGTAGACGTCACGACGCGCACAGATGATGACGGATTCAACATCATCGGCTTTCCCAATGGCCAGCCACTGGGACCCGATGTGCTGATTGAGGTCAGCTACCAGGGGCAAACCATTCGTGCCTTTGCTACCGACAATGATCGTGACATCAAGGTCAATCCGTTTTCCGAGTACCTGGTGATCGAGGGGCTTGGCGGCTACACCGAGCTGCAATTTGAACAAGCGATGGCGTGTGTCAACAGCACAGACTCAACGAACCTCTGCATCAATAAATATATCTGGTCAACGCTGGCTGATCAGGTCCAGGATTTTGAAATCGACATCCCCGACAATACCGGTTTCGACAGCGCAGTTGCCCTACTCGGCCAGCGAGCCGATTTCGCCCGTTATGTGAGCGAGATGGCTAAAATTATCCTGATTACACCCGCCGATACGAGCACAATTTCAGGCGATTCCGTTAACATGAACACCGTCTTTCATGGCTTGGAGCTCGGCATAACCGGCACGGGAACCTCCGGCCCCGGGCGCTGGGGCATTCGCCGAAGCGCCGAAGAACGGGTTGAAGTCAACGGCGTAGGGTATGTCTATCCCGGTCTATCGATGTCATCCCTTGGCGCTTTCGGCATAACCGCCACCTTCCTGGCCAGCGATATCCCCTACCAGCGTGCGACCCTGACACAATTTTCGGCGGCAAATTCAGTCTACCTCGGTCCAGACAACTGGGATATCAACAGCCACGCGACTACCGCAGTGCCCGGTAGCATCAAAAATGATACACAGCTGCTTGCGGGGCTGTCCGTACTTCAGACCATCACCAACAAAAACAGCGCCAAAATTGTTGGCTGGACGCGCAACCCCTACCGACTCGACGCTTTGGTTGTCGGAGGAAAAGACGATCCGCAAGCTTTGGTCTCGGGTTACTTTTCGGCGGGCAGATCACTTGAACTGAAAGCGGACAATGGTGGCTACCAGCGCGGTGATCAACTTGAGGAATATTTCGTTTCCATTTTCGATTTATCGTTCACCAAAAGTGACGATTTCCAGATCAGCACTCTGAGTTCAAATTACAACGTGATCAGTTTCTCGACCCAACTTGGTGACCCGGTCACACCATTCAGAACAGAATCCATGCTCGGAACCTGGTCCGGCTCCGGTGGCAGCTTTACGCAAACCGCCAGTGCCGAGGAAATCAACCGCAGCGCCAATGGCACGGTCACGTCCGCATCACCAAACCGAGACGGGCCGGCAAACGTCAGCAACCAGACATCACAGCTATCAGATGGCGACAAAAATACCGGCCGCCTGTCACTTGATTCATCCGCTATTGGTCAAGTTGGCGCAAGTCAGCCCGATGGTAGCCTTCTTGCCTTTAACCTCGATAACCCGGTCAATGGCGATGGCGTGTTGGTTGCGATGAAAGCCGGAACCAAGACACCTGTAGTTGGCAATTACCGCTTGCAGGGGACGATCGTTGGCCTGAATGACAATACACAGGTTCTACAACATGTGGACGGTGGCCAGTTAAGCATCGAGTCCATTGGCAGCAGCGGCAGCGCTAAGCTGTCGCTAGTAGGCTTTGAAGTGACTCAGACCGTGAGTACACAAGAGCTTAATCGACCTCACCGCCTTATCTCTACTACAGATCCTAAAACCTCTCTTCCACTTACCTTTAACCCCGCAGCATCGCCTCAACTTACGATAACCAAAACCGGAGGCACTTCACCCTATCTACAGGGATTTGTCTCCGAAGACGGATCGCTCCTGATGTTGCAAATCAGGGAAACGCTCCCCTCCGGTGACGAGTATCTCGGACTGCTGATTGGCGTGCTTGAAGCGCCATAATGCCCTGTGCAAGGTTTTCAGGAGCGATTCAACTGGCACTGCTGCGGTTACAAGCGCTAACCGGCTTTTTACCCAGTACCTGTTACAATTAGCGTCAGACTGACAGTAACGGGAGAGCGGGATGACGGCAGGCACTAAACTGACAGCCATGGTGGCTTCGTTCGCAATAGCCTTTATCTGGGGAACGATTCACGAGCCGTTTCCAGATGTCCCCATGGATCAGGAAGATGTTGTACTGGATGCCCTCCCGCCACTACCCGACTGGGCGCGTGCGGAATTGCCAGACTTTACAAATGCCGCCAATACAGCCGAAAAAAAGGCCGCATTTTTCTCGTTTCTTTACCCGAGAATAGCTCTGGCCAACACCCGTGTCTTGATGCAACGGGATATGTTGGAAGCGCTGGAACGAAAGGACGAACTCTCGACCGAGGATAAAGCCTGGCTTCAGCGTCAGGCAAAACGACTTCGTATCGACAGTGCGCCGGGATCGGCCGAGATGTTCGAAATGCTTGATCGCCGAATGGATGTCATTTCACCCTCTCTGATTATGGCCCAGGCTGCTAATGAATCGGCCTGGGGTACCTCGCGCTTTGCCCGCGAAGGCAATAACCTGTTCGGTCAATGGTGCTTCTCGGAAGGTTGTGGGCTGGTGCCGCTTCATCGGATTGAAGGGGCCAGTCACGAAGTGGCGAGCTTCGACTCCCCCTATGAATCTATCCGCGCCTATATTACCAATATCAATCGTCATCCGAGCTACCGCGCATTGCGTAATACACGCGAACAGGCGCGAAGCAAGGACAAGTTCCCCAGCGGTGATGTACTAGCCCAGGGGTTGATTGGTTATTCCGAGCGAGGATCTGACTATGTCAGGGAAATCCAGCAGATGATCCATCACAACAACCTCGGTTATTATGACAAGCAATACCAGAAACTGGTGGGCCGGGATGCGTCCGTTACCGGCTTGTTGCAACTGGCCACCGGTGACGAAAGCAATCTGACGCCAGGCGGCATTGCCAAAAACGAAGGTTAATTGTGAAAACACCCGAACCTGACCAGTTGGCGCCTTGGGCGTCACATTATTCGGAAACCGGTTTCTGGGGCAAACTGGCCCATCGCACCAAGCAGCTTGGGCGGCGCCCGGCGGAACTCGGTCTGACGCTGTTCTACACGCTACGCGAGCCAGGCACTCCTACCTGGTGCAAGGCGGTGATATCCGGCAGCCTAGGTTATTTTATCAGTCTGATAGATGCGGTCCCCGACCTCACGCCTGTACTGGGTTACACCGATGACGTGTCAGTGATGATCGCCTCTCTCGCAATACTTGGCGCTCATGTCACGCCGGATATACGGCATCGCGCCCGCCATCGCGCCGACACCATTTTTGGCAAACAAGATAGCGCCTCGACTTCCGATAACACTGCCTAGCCGGAGATATCCGACAGATGCTTAAGTCCCTTCCCGCGACGCTCAAAGGTTGTCTCGCGGTGACACTGATAATTCTCGTCACACTGACACTGCTACCAATCCTGTTGCTCTTTGCCTTTATCAAATTACTTGTGCCGGTGACGGTTATCCGAAAATACTGCACTGTCATTGTGAACTGGATCGCCTATATCTGGCTTGGCTTCAACAATCTTCTCGCCGACACGCTCCACCATATTGAATGGCAGATTGAGGGTCACGAATCACTATCCCGCTCCAACTGGTATCTTGTGACCTGCAACCATCAGTCCTGGGCAGATATTCCGGCCATACAGCACGCTCTGAACAGCCGTATTCCACTGATGAAGTTCTTCCTCAAGCAACAGTTGATCTGGGTGCCTTTGTTAGGTGTTGCCTGGTGGGCTCTCGATTTTCCGTTCATGCGCCGCTTTACCCGTGAGCAAGTTGCAAAGAACCCTGCACTAAAAGGCAAAGACCTCGAAACCACGCGTCGGGCCTGCGAGAAGTTTGAGCACACTCCGGTTACCGTATTCAACTTTATGGAAGGCACCCGGTTCACACCTGCCAAGCACAAACAGCAGAACTCACCTTATCGACACCTGCTCAAGCCAAGGGCCGGTGGAACGGCATTTGTATTGAGCGCAATGGGTGACATCCTGCATCAACTGCTGGACGTCACCATTGTCTATCCGGAAAAAAAGCGCAGTTTCTGGGATTATCTGTGTGGGCGCATCCATCGCATCGTAATCCATATCCGTACGATCGATATCCCCCCCAGGTTTTTAGGAATGGATTACCAGAATGACGTGAACATAAGAGAGGAATTTCAGCTATGGATCAGTGATATCTGGTCCCAAAAGGACCAGCGTATTATGCAAATCATGCAGTCAGAGAACATGCCTGACGCCTGACCCTTTGCACGTAGCTGGCTTGTTGTTGACAACCGGGGCACTTGGGGCCCCGGATTAGCCGCACACTTTCGTTAGAGAACGGCTAGAGGACGCCCAGCTCTCGAGCCCTTACGATAGCCTGAGTACGTGAGCGTACATTCAACTTCGCATTGATCCGACGGGCGTGGGTTTTGACCGTATGCAGCGATATGTGGAGCCGGTCCGCAATATCCTGGTTCGACAACCCTGTGGCGATCAACTCAAGCACGCCGCGTTCCCGATCACTGATGGGTTCAGCCAGCTCGGCTGAATGGCCATGCTCTGGTATCTCCTCAACGCTAAACAGAGTGCGTAGCGCGTCATAGAACCCGGATTCTGTGCCGCTTGCCAGAACCTTTGGCAACAACGTGCGCAACTCACGCCCCAACTCGATAAACGGGCTCAGGTAATGCTCACGCGCCGCTTCCTGCATGGCAATACGCAAGGTGACCAGCGCTTTGTCAGGTTTGCGGGACCGGTCGTAGATCAGTGCCTGGAGAATGCCCGCGTAAATCACATGCCCCAATGGCGCAGACCCGCCTTCAACACCATCAATCGCGTCACCATTACGAAATGCCGTTAGCTTTGTCTGAGCCTCAGCCAGCTCTTTGCGGGCAATACACAGCCGAATCTCCATCGCATCCAAAAGCCCCGGCAACATGGGAAACAATTCCGGCACCCACTCATCCCTGTTGTTACGCTTCAAGTTTCGCAACGCAACATCAACGTGCTCCTTCTGGTCACTGTGCAACCAACAGGATACTTTCAGCGCTTCCAGCGCAGGACGATAAGCGGGCTCATCAACCTGCCACAGTTGCATTGTACGTTCCGCCTGACCAATCCAGCTGAAGGCCTGCTCCAGCTCACCGCGGGATTTCGCCAGCATGGCACGCAACCCCATATTCAGCAGCAAGCCCAAATCACGACACTGTTCGGCCTGCCGGGCAGATCGCTTCAACCAGGATTCCGCCTCGTCCCTGCGCCCTTGATGCCAGAGCACCAGCGCCAGACAAAGCTGCAGACGACTCTCGCCCACCCTGGGCGGCTGATACGGTGCGTTCACCGCCACTTCCAGGCCATGCCTCAACAGGGTCTCGGCTCGCTTGAGATAGCCCTTGCCCAACTCGATCCTGGCATGATCATACACAGCCAGCATCTCACAACCTGCGTCGCCGGACTCCCGAGCCAACCGTGTGGCGATACGATTGGCCGTGCGCGCTTCACCAAACTGCAATGTTGCGGTCAAGGCGCTTGAGCGCACCATTAATGACATCAACCGCGTATGGTCAGAAATGGTGTCATCCGCCAACGCACGATCAGCCCAGCCTATCGAATTCGCAACATCCCCCTTTCCGCGAAGAATGAAGGCCCGAAGCGTGGCCAGACGCCCTGCGAGCGCATCGGCATCGTGCTCCGGTATGCCTTCCAACAGCTTTTCCGCCTGGGAAAACTGACCACCAATAGCATGAACCCAACCGTACACCAGACGAAGGCGTGGACTGCGTTCAAGCAAATTAAGGGGTAGTTGCCGGCGCCAACTCAGTAACGCGCCGGTATCCTGGCCCGCCAACAATGCTTCTGATCCTGATGCGGCGATTTCAAGTGCGCGCTCTGCATTCTGGGCCCGAAGTGCATAGGTTAACGCTTCCGAGCGGTCCCCTTGGGATTCGAACCACTCGCTGGCCCTCAGCGCCCGCTGGTTTCGCCCTGCAACACCTTTGGTCAGAAGCCAGTCGCGAAATAAAGGATTAAATTTATACCAGTGGCCCTTACCCGTGACCGGCCAAAGCGGCAATCCACTAGCTGAAAATGCCGATGGCGAATGCGTCGTCGAGACGTCATCGGTCATCGCATGGTACAAGGCGTCGCTGATGAGATCGGGTTCGGCCATGTGATAGAGCGCGGTGTGATCTCTCTTTTCCGAAGGGCTCAACAGCGCGTCATTAAAAAAGCGGCGAACGCTCGGGCTATCGGAAATCGAGTGCGCCATCTGCGTAACGTTGCTCAATTCCAGCCTGTAGAGCTGGAGCGGCGTCAGCCAACCTTCGGTTAAATGGCAGATGTGCTCAAGCGCTGTGGAGGTCATCAGCCCCTGATTTTTTTCATTCTCAAATAAAGCATCGGTCTCACTTACACTCAACGCCAGCTCATCAACCCCCAGTCTTTTCAGGCGGCCATCGAGTGAGAGTGTGTGGGTAGCAAATGAAACCTGCTCATTTGAAATCAGCACAAGTGCGAGAGTTGACGGCAACTCGGCGATCAACTGCTCGACCAGTGCCCGAGTAATCGGATGCCCCAACAGATGCACATCATCCAGTACGAGGCTGACTGGCAAGCCATCACGCTGTGCGGTGCGATCCCGCTGGTATCCCTGAAGAATCAGTGAAACGAGGTCAGAGTACCCTCCGCTCCCAACGGATTGGCGACCAAAAGAACTATCCTGACGCAAGGAAATGGCCAGCAGGCTGAGTAGGCGCATAGGATCATCATCCCTCGGCTCAAGCGTCAGCCAAGCGACGTCAGATGTTGCTTCAGTATCGATTGCGGCAAGAACGGCCTGGGTTTTGCCAAAGCCACAAGGTGCCTCCAGCAGCAGAACCTGGCCGGACTGTATACCTTGTTGAATGTGGTGGGTTAGCTGATGGCGCTCGAGTCTATGGCGCAGTATTGCCGGGAAACGGATACGACTCGCAAGAATATCCCATATTAAATCACCGGACTGCGCACCCCGTGCCAGCCCCGAAAAATCGTCGTTGGCCGCGCGTACGTCGTGGATACTTTTCAAGACATGCCCCAATTGAAATCGTGCGATTCAGGCAAATCACACAAAAGTGATGTCGTAACATTCGTTATCCTTATTATTTTTATGGTCGGTTATATGTTGGCATTCAGTATTCTGCGATACCTTCATGGCAACCCGACTCTACTTTAGTCGCACTAGGTTAATACAAAGCAAGCGCTCGGCGCAAAGAGGATAGCTCAGGGGCTTCGTTAAACAATGTGAAACATCGTAAGTATCTTTTTCAAAACACAAAAAAAAGCCCTCACGGTTAAGCGAGGGCCTTGATGCACAGCAGTAAAAGCAGACTGCTATTTTACCGCGTACCTGCACGGCGCAGTGCCGCAGGTGTGTATTCGCGAGAGTTCCGCTCAACACCAAACTGGTACGGGCTCTCTTCTTCGTTGGTCAGACCCAGAGCGATGTAGCGTCCAGACAACGTGTCGTACAGCACTTCGATTGCATACCATGGAATGTTGTGATCATAGAACTGCATCGCATGGGCTTCAGCTACACGCCAGAGCTCACCACGACCATCGTAATGATCGATCACAGACGCCTGCCATGTGTCCTCATCGACATAGAAGTCACGCGTGGCATAGATATGACGCTCCCCACTCTTAAGCGTTGCGCGTACGTGCCATACACGATGCAGCTCATAACGGGTCAGCTCCTGATTGATGTGACCGGCCTTCACGATCTGGTCATATTTCAGGTTACGGTCAACCAGCTCGTAGGAGTTGTACGGGATATACATCTCCTTCTTGCCCACCAGCTCCCAGTCGTAACGGTCAGGCGAGCCGTTGTACATGTCGAAGTTGTCTGAGGTCCGCAAACCGTCAGCCGCAGTACCTGGTCCGTCATAAGCAACCTGAGGTGCCCGGCGAACACGACGCTGGCCCGCGTTATAGACCCACGCACGACGTGGCTCCTTGACTTGGTTGATGGTCTCGTGAACCAGCAGGACGTTACCCGCCAGACGCGCTGGACCGGTGATAGCCTGCTTGAAGTAGAACAGTACGTTCTGGTCTTCATCCGGGTTGTAGTCAGCCAGTGCCACACGCCAGGTCAGCTCATCCTGGAAACGCACGACGCTGTAGTTACCATCAGCCGTTGGCGTTACCTGGCCCACGTTTCGGGTTACCGAACCACCACGATAGCGGGTGATATGGTTCCAGATAACTTCCAGACCGTTTTGCGGAACCGGGAACGGAATGCCATCAGCATAATTTTCCATGCCGTTGCCGCTCGGGATCAGGTTTGTCTTGGTCGAGTTTTCCTTCGCAAGATCATAAACCGACTGCGGATAGGCAGCTGTTCGACGTGTCTTGTAGACGGGAATGAAGTAATCATCGTACTTCTTGATCATCTTCACCTGGCCCGGCGACAGCTTGTCAGCGTATTGATCAACATTGCTCTGATCGATACGGAAAAGCTCTTTGTCATCAGGGAATGGGTTGATGTAGATACCATCATTCTTGTACCCGGAAGGGCTGGATGTCATCCCGCCATCCCAAGCCGGAATGGTATCGCCATTTCCCGCTTTCTCGGCACCAATCGGTGTCAGGGAATTTCCCAGCTTATCAGCTTCCTGCTGGGACACAGCGGCATAGGCGCTGCCACTTGCAAGTGTCGCCGCGAGAATACCGCTGATAAATAACGTCTTGTTTAATTTCATTTAAATTACCTCGTTATACGAATTCAGGCCGATCAGAAGGACATTGACACACTGGCACTGACGTTATCGCGATCGGTTAACTCGTTATACGGTTTGCCGCCGAAATAGTTCGTATATCCAATATTTGCACTGTAACGATTCTGGTAGACACCGGTAACCGACAGACCCACAGCCTTCTGGCCTTCGCTAAAGTTACCGCCAGGCGATGGCGCGTAACCCTGAACATCGTGCGACAACGCGAGCTGCGGGCTCAGGTTGATGCCTGCAAATACGTTCGGGTAATCCCATACAAACCGGGCACGGTAACCCCAGGAGAAGGATGTAGTAAAGCCATCGTTATTACAGTATTTGGTGTTGATGTTGAGCGCTGTGCCGGTAGAGCCACTGCCATCACAAGCGCCACCAGGCAACTCGCCAATACCGAAAGTGCCGGAGCGACCGTAACGCGCTTCGTCGTAATCAGGCAGACCGTGAACATAGGTACCGCCCACTTCACCGACAAATGTCAGACGGCTTGCACCCATCACCTGATCGAAGAATTTGATCAGCGTCATCTGTGCCTGGGATACCTTGAAGCGGTCGTAGCCGTCGTTATCCTTGCCAGACGGATCAGCACCACCGGATTCCTCCAGACGCTGCTGCTCGAGCAAACTCGCAGGCTCGCCGGTTTCAGGGTTAGTCAGCTGCAGACCACCGTAAATCAGCTCAAACGCGCTCCACTGCAGCGGCATGTTGTCGCGGAAGCTATATTCCGCACCCAGCGACCAGCCACCCGGAATCGTGGTATTGATACTGATACCGTAGAGGTTAATCGCTTCAGGATACTCAACGTAGTAAGTCGGGAACTGCTGACCATTCGCGGGATCATTCACCTTACCGCTAATGTAAGGCAAACGGCTGTGGTAACGGATGTAGTAGAAGCCCAATTCAGAATCATTCAGCTCCGGCACATACCAGCGCATTGCTGCACCGAACTGGTCCGTATCATCCGGCTCGCGATCACCTTCACGCTCGGAGATAAAGCCCTGTGCATACGCCTGTGAATCAGGGAGCTGGCCAGCCAGTAACACCGGGCCACAGCCATCTGCCGCAAAATCGTTGGTCGAGAAGAACGTGCCGCAATCATCCGGGCGAACCTTTTCCCATGATGTTTGCAGGAATGCTTCCAGGGTGATGTTTTCGGTGAGACCAAGTGAGGTGTAAAGCATCTCAACTGGAAGCAGCGCATCCTTCAGTTCAGCACCTGGCGCCCGGATTGCGTTAACGTCAACCGGGTTAATTGTGTTGATACCGCCCTGGATGAAGGTACTTTCGCCCCAGCTGACGACCTGCTTACCGTAGCGAACGCTCAATGGCATGTCGCCTACGTACCAGTCGGTAAAGATATAGGCGTCGAGGAACTCGGCACCAGACGCATTGTCATCCGCGGCTTCGTTCAGCTGACGCTGCTGCCCGACCGGATCAACTGCCATGTCGCCATCTTTAAGTTTGAAGTCGTAGTAGTAACGGCCACGAACAAAACCACCCACACGCGTCAGTACGTCACTGTCGGTGTAGTAGTTGAGATAAAGCTCGGTGGTACCTTTGGCAATCTGGCTGTAGGTATCACCCTTGTCGAAGTTCAGGTTGCCGTCGTCAAAGTTGTTACTGGACGAACCGATATTGGCGTTCGCTCCACCCGGTGCATATGACGGCCCCAGGTTACCCTGTGCAATCAGACGCTTGTCCTGTTCCTCGACACGCCAACCGGCACCAACAGTCAAAGTGGTATCGAGGGAAGCTTCAACGTCGCCCAAATAAAACTGGAAAGCGGCGACCGGGGTAGACAGGGTCGCAGTTATGGCTGCAGCCAGAGGCAACTTTGCCCATTGCTGCCGCTGATGTGTTTTTCTTGTCATTGGAAGGCTACTCCATTGTTGTTCTGAGTCGCTGCTCTATTTATTGGTCTTCACGATGTCGGAGACTCCACGCACAGTGCTCGTGATGGTGGCACTATAGCTAAGGCGACGGGACGCTTTGATCAGTCAAAAGTATGATTTTACTGACAACCCCCGCCAGGAGGCTTCAAAAACAGGCATTATCGACTTGAAACCCTTATAAACAGGGGATCCCGATTTCAAAATCACTATAGTCGCTAATTTGAAGGGCAACCAGTTGGCCGGCAAAGGATTAAGCGGAACCAGGTAGCAAAAATCAAATCGGAATATTTAACTAACCTCAGATCAGCCCTATTGGCAGTCTGGCCACTAAACGGGCGGTACCTTGATGTACCGCCGCGAGGATTGCGCGCGCCCTTCAGAGCAAACGCAAAAGGCGCGCAAACAGCACTATCAGATCACTTCAATCGCCATAGCGGTTGCTTCGCCGCCGCCAATACACAGGGCCGCAACACCACGTTTTTTACCCTGGCGTTTGAGCGCATGCATCAATGTCACAATCAGCCGGGAGCCGGTCGATCCCACAGGATGCCCCTGGGCACAGGCCCCGCCATAAATATTGACCTTGGCAGGGTCCAGTTCCAGTTCACGAATAGGCATCATCGCGACCATCGCAAATGCTTCGTTGATTTCAAACAGGTCCACGTCATCTTTGGCCCAGCCTGTCTTCTCGAACAAGGTTTTGATTGCACCCACGGGCGCGCAGGTAAACTCCGAAGGATGCTGAGAGTGGGTAGAATGCGCCACAATCCGTGCCATTGGCGTCAGCCCACGTTTTGCCGCTTCGGACTCCGTCATCAGGACAAGCGCAGAAGCGCCATCGGAAATAGAGGACGCGTTTGCCGCCGTCACAGTGCCGTCTTTCTTGAAGGCCGGACGCAGCGTCGGGATCTTCCCCAGATTGGCGTTCAGTGGTTGCTCATCATCCTCAACAACCGTTTCACCCTTCCGTGTCTTAACAGTAACGGGAATAATTTCCTCTTTTAACACGCCATCCTTGATCGCTTGCTGCGCGCGCTTGAGGGACGATATGGCGTAGTCATCCATCTCTTCGCGGGTATACCCTTTCTGGTCAGCAACATCCTGAGCAAAGGACCCCATCAGGCGACCGGTTTCTGCATCTTCCAGACCATCGAGGAACATGTGGTCCTGCGGCGCAGCGCCCGGCCCCATGCGATAGCCCTGCCGCACGTTCTGCAGGATATACGGCGCGTTTGACATACTTTCCATACCGCCGGCAACCATAATGTTGTTAGTACCGGCCTTGATCAGATCGTGTGCCAGCATGGTCGCCTTCATCCCGGAACCACACAGCTTGTTGATGGTTGTGGCGCCGGTACTGTCAGGTAGTCCGGCCTGACGCATGGCCTGACGAGCAGGCCCCTGCTTGAGCCCTGCCGGAAGCACGTTACCAAAAATCACTTCTTGAACATCTTCCGGCTGAAGCGAAGCCCGCCGCACAGCTTCGGCGATACTGACTGCGCCCAATTCGATCGCACTAACAGTGCTCAGGCTGCCCTGAAAACCACCCATTGGCGTACGCACACCGCTTACAATAACGACATTTTCCTGACTCATCTGCATGCTCTCTTTGTCTGATTTAGATGTCTCGGACCTGCGCGTACGATTCTTCGCCGTTTCCGCAGATGGCCCTGCTTCGTGTTATCGCACCAATCGCATCCTCACGCCCGATGCGGTGCTTCCAAATACTCCCTGGATTGCATTTCAAGCAATCGGGATTCTGTCCTCTCAAACTCAAAGCCCAGACGCCCCCCGGCGTACAACTCATGAATAGGGGCTTCCGCCGATATAATGACTTTGACGTTACGGTCGTAAAACTCATCGATCATATTGATAAAACGACGCGCCTGATCGTCTTTCTCATTGCCCAGTACCGGAACATTGCTGATCAGAATGGCATGAAACTCCCGGGCCAACTCAATGTAATCGTTCTGACTACGTGGCCCATCACACAGCGCCGAAAATTCAAACCAGGCCACATCGTCCGCGTGAGCCAGCGCCTTGATGGCACGGCCATTCACATCGAGATTCAACGAATGTGAGCAGCCGTCCAGCGCAAGCCCTTTGAAGCTTCGCTCCAGGCTCTCTTTAGCGGCAGCATCCAGCGGCGAATGAAAAAGTTCAGCTTGCTCCAAGGTGCGCAACCGGTAATCAACACCCCCATCGACATTAACGACGTCGGTGTACTTTTTAACCAAATCAATTGCCGGCAAAAACCGCGCACGCTGCAAACCATTCTTGTACAACCCGTCGGGCTCAATATTCGAGGTGCAGACGAGCGAAACGCCCTGCTCGAACAACGTATCAAGCAAGGTGGCCAAAATCATGGCATCGCCAATATCCGACACAAAAAATTCGTCAAAACAAATAACCGCCGCTTCATCTGCAAATCGCTTGCCTACGGTTTCCAGAGGATTCTTGGTGCCTTTAAGCGATTTCAGCTCGTTGTGAACCCGTTGCATAAAGCGATGGAAATGTACGCGCATCTTGCGCTCAAACGGCAACGACTCGAAAAAGGTGTCCATCAGGTAGGTTTTACCGCGCCCCACACCACCCCAAAAATAGAGGCCTGTGACAGGTTCAACCTTACCCCCACGCAGTTTGCGCACGAGGCGAGACTTGGTCTTTTTGCGCTGGCTTTCAGAAAGGACAAGTTTGTCGTAAAGTGCCTGCAGGCGTTTGACTGCATCGGCCTGTGCGGCGTCTTTCTCAAAGCCTTCTTTCTGGAGGTCTTGCTGATAGCGTTCCCATGGGGTCATGCTGCGCGCTCTTGTCTCGCTCAATGGATGAGATCGGTAAATATGGCGGCGTATTATCGCCGATTTTGATTTTTTTCTCCATTGCGACATTTACACGGGTTACCGACGCCACCCAGCACCGAGGGTCTATTCGACGATTGGAGGGGGAATGGGGCATGTGCGATGTCCCGGGCAAACGGTATACTTGAACACTATACAAATTTGAACTCAGGGCCATGGAACGTATGACGACATTAATCCTGATTGCTTCAGCGACCCTTATTGTCGGGCTCGTCATTGGCTTGCTCGTAGGACGCTCGGGGCAAAGCACCAGTCTGCGCCAGCGCCGACTGGAGCAGCAGATTGACGAGCTACGCAGCGAATACACCCGCTACCAGGCACAAGTCAACGAACACTTTATGGAGTCTGCGCACATGATGCGCCGGTTGAATGATGTTTATCGCGACATCAATCAACACATGGCCCGTGGCGCCAACCGTTTGTGTCACGACGAAGACTGGCTTGACGAACTCGAAAAACAGAACGACACGGCACGCCTGGCCGGGCACAAGAATGATGACGGGTTTGAGCCTCCGCGGGACTATGCACCCCGCAGCGACCCGAAAGAGAAAGGTACGCTCGCCGAGGACTTCGGCCTCAAGGAGCGCCAAGCAGAAAAAGAAAAGAACTGAATAGCGACTGGCGTTGACCCCGTTTTAATCAGCCGGTTAAACGGGGTTATCAATATCGATAAACCGGTGCTCAATGCCGGTCACATCTGCAATTTTCTGCCCTAGTGCCTGCACGCCATAGCGCTCGGTCGCGTGGTGACCAGCTGCGTAGTAATGCACACCGCACTCCTGCGCTGTATGAAACGTGGGTTCCGATATCTCCCCGCTTATGAACGCATCGGCACCGGACGCGATAGCATCCCCCAAAAAGCCTTGCGCGGCACCGGTGCACCAGGCCACACGACGAATCTCCGACTTACCCTTTCCAACCCGCAGCGATTGACGCTCAAGCCGATGGGAAAGATGGTCAGAGAAGGTATCTGGCGACATCGGCGAAGGCAGATCACCAAGCCAGAGCAAGCCGCGGTCTGAGCTGACGGCAGCCGGATTCGTAATACCCAACACATCCGCAAGCTGACGATTGTTACCGAGCTCCGGGTGCGCATCCAAAGGCAGATGGTAGGCCAGAAGGCTGATATCGTGACCAAGAAGAGCCTGTAGCCGGCGCTTCTTCATGCCTTGAATTCGCTGGTCCTCACCTTTCCAGAAGTAGCCGTGATGCACCAGAATCATGTCCGCCTGTTCGGCAATGGCGGCATCGATCAATGCCTGGGAGGCTGTGACGCCGGTAATAATCCGGCGCACCTGCTCTTTGCCTTCAACCTGCAAGCCATTCGGGCAGTAGTCCTGAAAGCGTTCAGGTTCCAGCCACGACTCAACCAGCGATACGATGTCATTCCGATGAGCAGTTGTGGTCATCTTTATGTCTCCTTAACGTGGTAGGACTGTGGTCGGACTAAGGCACGCGCATTCAGGTGATCAATCAATGCTGGCCTTCAGACAATATCGGGAAGCGCATCCAGCAAGGCGGCATTTTGCGCTTCAGAACCAATCGTAATACGCAGAAAATCACCAATTCGCGGCTTCTGGAAGTGGCGCAAAATGATGTTGCGCTGACGCAGAGCGGCGGCCAGATCGGCACCCTTGTGATCAGGATGACGCGCCAAAACGAAATTGGCGGCCGAGGGTATGACGTCAAACCCCAGCGACTCCAACCCTGTGGCCACACGCTCTCGCTCAGCGACGACATAGTCGCAAGCAGACTTGAACCAGGCCTCGTCCTCAAAGGCCGCCACTGCGCCCGCCAGCGCCAGACGATCAACAGGGTAAGAATTAAAGCTGTTCTTCACGCGCTCAAGCGCATCAATCAGATCCGCATGACCGACTGCAAACCCGACTCGCAGACCAGCCAAAGAGCGCGACTTGGATAGCGTCTGCGTCACCAGCAAATTGGGATAGCGATCGACAAGCTTGATGGCCGTCTCGCCACCAAAATCAATGTAGGCTTCATCCACCACAACCACCGAATCTGTGTTGTGCTGCAGCAGTGTTTCAATATCAGACAGCGGCAACAGGCGCCCGGTGGGCGCGTTGGGATTGGGGAATATCACGCCGCCATTGGGTTGACGATAATCCTCAACCCTCAACACAAAATCATCATCCAGCGGCACCGCTTGACCTTCAATCTGGTAGAGCCCGCAGTACACAGGATAGAAACTGTAAGTCACATCGGGATACAGCAAGGGTTGTCCGTGTTGGAACAAGCCAAAGAAGATATGGGCCAGCACTTCGTCTGAGCCATTGCCCACGAACACCTGAGACGGCGTCACTTTGTGGTAGTCAGCAATGACGTTCTTGAGCGCATCGCTGTTCGGATCAGGATACAGACGCAATGAATCATTCAGCTCCGCTTTGATCGCACCAATCACCTTTGGCGACGGTCCGAGCGGATGCTCGTTGGTGTTGAGCTTGATCAGATCCTTTATCTTCGGCTGTTCGCCGGGTACGTATGGCACCAGCTCTCTGACAATAGGGCTCCAGTAACGACTCATCAGATCACCTCAGCGCTTGTCATCGTTGATACGGTATTCAGCGGAACGCGCATGGGCGGTTAACCCCTCGCCACGCGCAAGCACTGACGCCACCCGCCCCATCCGGTCGGCGCCCTGAGCCGAAAATCCGATGATGGAAGAGCGTTTCTGGAAATCATACACCCCCAGCGGCGACGAGAATCGGGCCGTGCCAGAGGTGGGAAGCACGTGATTGGGACCGGCGCAGTAGTCACCCAAAGCTTCTGCAGTATAGCGTCCCATAAAGATTGCCCCGGCGTGACGAATTGAAGGCAGCAGCGCTTCAGGATCTGCAACCGACAATTCGAGGTGCTCAGGCGCGATCCTGTTGCTCACCTCTGCCGCTTGGGCGAGGTCTTTAACATGAATCAGCGCCGCTCGATCCGAAATCGAAGTGGCGATGATTGCAGCCCGCTCCATGGTCGGCAGCAACCGACGAATGCTTTCTTCCACCTTGTCGAGAAACGCGCTGTCCGGGCTGATCAGAATGGACTGGGCCTGTTCGTCGTGCTCGGCCTGAGAGAACAGATCCATTGCAATCCAGTCGGGATCAGTTTCACCGTCGCAGATCACCAGAATTTCGGACGGGCCGGCGATCATATCGATACCCACAGTGCCGAACACCTCTCGCTTTGCCGTAGCAACAAAGATATTGCCGGGACCGACAATTTTATCTACCCGCGGCACCGTCTGGGTACCATACGCCAACGCGGCCACAGCCTGGGCACCCCCGACAGTAAACACCCGGTCAACGTTTGCGATACAGGCCGCCGCCAACACCAGATCATTCACCACACCGCCGGGAGTCGGTACAACCATGATCACTTCGGCAACACCCGCCACCTTGGCTGGAATCGCATTCATCAGCACCGACGACGGATAGGCAGCCTTACCGCCAGGAACGTACAAACCCGCGCGATCAAGGGGTGTTACTTTTTGACCGAGCACCGTGCCGTCTTCATCCTGATACTGCCAGGACGGCGCATTCTGGTGCTCATGGTATTCGCGCACCCGACGGGCTGCGGATTCAAGCGCCGCTCGCTGATCCTGCGGAATGATATCCAAAGCCTGCTCGAGCCTGCTGCGGGGTATTTCCAGCTCGGCTACGGAATCCACCTGCAACTGATCAAACTTGGCCGTGAACTCCAGCAGCGCTTCATCGCCCCGGGTTTTGACCTGTTCAAGAATATGTCGAACTGACGCATTAACCTGATGATCCACACTGTCTTCCCAGGCCAGCAGCTTGGATAGCGCAGTATCAAAATCAGCCTGTCCGGCCGAAAGCCGCGTAAGGGTAACGTCAGTCATAACAGATCCTCTCGGGATACAAACAAAAGCGATGCAAGGCGGCGCTTGTGGCACCGCCCGTGTTCAATCAGCGCGACGGCGGTTAACCGCCTCGCCCAGCTGCTCAATGATAGGATGGAGCTTTTGGTGCTTCATTTTCATGGAGGCACGGTTTGCCACCAGGCGGGTACTGATATGAGCGATGTGCTCGCGAGGCTCAAGCCCGTTTGCTTTCAGGGTATTACCGGTATCAACAATATCCACAATCTCGTCGGCCAGATTCAGGATAGGTGCCAGTTCCATCGCACCGTACAGCTTGATGATATCAGCCTGTCTACCCTGCGATGCATAGTACTGACGCGCCAGATTGACGAACTTGGTCGCAACCCGCAGTCGCCCGGCAGGTGATACTTTCCCAACCGGCCCGGCGGTCATCAAGCGGCAGCGTGCGATATTCAGATCCAGAGGCTCATACAGACCTGCGCCGCCGTGCTCCATCAAAACGTCCTTGCCGGTTACGCCCAGGTCTGCGCCACCATACTGAACATAGGTCGGCACATCAGTAGCGCGGATAATCAGCAACCGGACGCTCGGATCGGTTGTTGGAAAGACCAGCTTTCTGGACTTCTCGATATCATCAACAGGCTCAATACCTGCCTCAGACAGCAGCGGCAGCGTTTCTTTCAGGATGCGGCCCTTGGAAAGCGCAATGGTAATACTGTCAGTCATAATTCTTCCAAATCAGAATATCAGGCGGGCAGCCGTCGAATCGTTCCACCCAGAAGCTGAAGTTTCTCTTCGATGCACTCATAACCGCGGTCAATATGGTAAATGCGGTCAACAATTGTATCGCCATCGGCCACAAGCCCCGCAATGACCAGGCTCGCTGAGGCGCGCAGGTCCGTTGCCATAACCGGCGCGCCTGTCAGATGGTCAACACCCTTGATAATAACGGTATTGCCTTCAACGGTGATGTCAGCGCCCATCCGGATCAGCTCCTGAATATGCATGAACCGGTTTTCAAACACCGTCTCGGTAATCATACCAGTGCCTTCTGCAACCGCATTCATAGCGGCAAACTGGGCCTGCATATCGGTCGGGAACGCCGGATAAGGCGCTGTCTTGACGCTCACAGCACGCGGACGATTGCCTTTCATGTCCAACTCGATCCAGTCTTTGCCGGTCGAAATGTGAGCCCCTGCCTCGTGCAGCTTGATTAACACGGATTCAAGCAAGTCTTCGCGGGTGTCTTTGAGCTTGACCCGACCACCGGTGGCCGCAGCTGCCACAAGATAGGTACCCGTCTCGACCCGGTCAGGCAGTACGTTATAGGTGCAGCCGTGCAAACGCTCAACGCCATTGATTTCAATCGTGGCCGTGCCCTGCCCTTTGATATCTGCACCCATCGCGATCAGACATTCGGCCAGATCAACAACCTCCGGCTCGCGCGCGGCATTCTCAAGGATGGTTTTGCCGTCAGCCAGGGCCGCAGCCATCATCAGGTTTTCGGTGCCGGTGACGGTCACCATATCAAGGAAAATATGGGCACCTTTCAAGCGACCATTCGTACGGGCCTTGATATAGCCATTCTCAACCTTGATCTCCGCGCCCATCTGTTCCAGGCCGTGGATATGCAAGTTGACCGGACGGCTGCCGATGGCACAACCACCGGGCAACGAGACTTCTGCCTCACCGAAATGCGCCAGCATGGGCCCGAGCACCAGAATCGATGCGCGCATGGTTTTAACCAGCTCATACGGCGCGTGAAATTCCTTGATGGTGTTGGCGTGAATTTCAACGCTCATTTTCTCGTCGATCAGCAATTCAACACCCATGCGCCCCAACAACTCGATCATCGTTGTGACGTCATTCAGGTGGGGTAAGTTGCCAACGGTCACTGGCTCGTCCGCGAGCAAGGTCGCGGCCAGAATCGGCAATGCGGAGTTCTTCGCACCGGAAATCCGGATTTCACCGTCCAGAGGCTTACGTCCGCGGATGAGTAGTTTGTCCACTGTTATGATCCTGTATGAATGACATCAACTGATTGAGTGTTCAGACCAGATGGCCTGACGATATGCATGGCACTGAAGGTTGGCAACGGGCTGCAGTTCAACCCTCGCGAGCTGCCCACTGAGCCGGAGTAAACGCCTTGATTGTCAGGGCGTGAATCGTGCCCTCTGCCAACTGTTCGTTGAGAGCGCCGTAGATCAGCTGCTGCTTTTTGACCGGTGACATACCTTCAAATCGATCGCCAACGGCAACAACCAGATAATGATTGCCATCATTTTGCACCTGGATCTCACAGTCTGGCAGTTCTTTGCGAACCAATGCTGCTACTTCATCAGCCTGCATGTTATGACCTTAAATTGGTGATGGATGGGAGCCACCACTCGACAATACGCATCCGAAGTCGTGGCTCTTGATAGATTCAGAAGCGGAATTGTATCTAATTCCAGAGGCAGGCTAAACAAGAGATAACGAAAGGGCCCTGATTCATCACCAGGGCTTCGAGTCAGAGCGAAGCCAGACCCGGCAAATGCCCGGCCACACGGCTCATTGTTGCAAGCGCCACCAGGCGCTCATTCGCACCGGAAAAGCGTAAGTCTACTCCCTTCTCAGCAGCAAACCGCTGCCAGCAAAACAAAAGCGACAACAGCGTACTGTTGGCATTTTCAACACCGGCAAGATCTATCTCGCAACGGCGCTCCTGACACCTGGCCAGCGCCTTCTCGCCATCAGCCCGGAGCTGAACCACCTCCGGGCCGATAACCTTACCGGAGAAGCGAAGCACACCACTCTCATCTGCGGCCAGCGAGGCAAGCCCTCTTTCTAGCGACGATGCGCTCACTTTTTCTCGACCTCTTCATCAAGCTTCAACTCTTTAACCGCTTCGGTCCAATCGTCAATCACGGCCTGGACGTTGTTCCGCTTCTCTTCCATCTCCTGGGCAAACCGGTCGCGGAATGCCAGGCCAATATTGACACCCTCGACAATCACGTTTTCCATCATCCAGTCCCCACTGTCCGCGACATACATGGAGTAAGTCACTGGATAACGATTACCGGATGCCGTCCGGACTTCAAGCTGCACGGAGGCGCGCTGATCATTGCCGGGGTTAACTTCAGCCGATTTCACGTCAATCGTGAAATTGTCCGCCTCAACCAACGCTTTTGCGTAACTATCAAAGAGGCTGCGCTTAAAGGTTTCAACGAATTCGTCCCGCTGTTCTTTCGAGGCCTGGCGCGCGTAACGCCCCATAACCCGGGCCGCTATTCGGCGGAAATCAACAAAATCACCCAGGGCCTCATCCATGCTCCGATAAAAAGCTTCCGGATCTTTGCTATACAGAGAACGCTCCTTGTGGAGCTTATTCACCAGCTTCTGGGTGCTGTCATCAACATACTGGCGCAGCTCTTCGCTGGCCGAAGCCGGCAACGCCGTCATGACACCCATCGCCAGCGTCAGCAATATCGCCCACACCCGTGTGATCATTCTCATATCCTGCTCCTTCGATTCATTCCGGCCGTTTCATGGCGATGCATTTGCCGCCAGCAAAGACTACTTGCCTGACGCGAAATTACTGATCAGCCGCTCTATATTGAGCGCAGACTGAGTTCCGTAAAAAGTATCGCCCTGTTTCATGTACGTTTCATCGGCGCCAACCGATACATCGATATACTTCTCACCCAGCAGTCCTGCCGTCCGGATAATCGCAGAACTGTCGCTCGGAATGATGTCAACCGACTCATTGATCGCCATCTCCACACGCGCCTGATAGGTTTCAGGGTCGAGCTGGATATCCGTTATGCGACCGATTGTCACGCCCGCCAAAGACACCTGTCCCCGAACCGACAACCCTCCGATATCATTAAAGTTGGCATACACCCGGTAGCTGGACTCTGCCGATTTTGGTGACAACCCGCTGACCTGCAAAGCCAGAACCAGCAAGGCTCCCAGCCCGACCAGCACAAAACCACCGACTACAATTTCAACTGTTCTCTGACGCATCAGATATCTCCGAACATGACTGCGGTAAGAATAAAGTCCAGGCCCAACACCGCCAGCGACGAGTAAACGACGGTCTTGGTTGTCGCCGAACTGATGCCTTCCGAAGTAGGTACGCTGTCATATCCCTGATAGACAGCAATCCAGGTACATACAAATCCGAAGACAATGCTTTTGATGATGCCGTTGACGACATCTTCACCAAAATCCACTGACGACTGCATGTTAGCCCAGTAAGACCCTTCAAAGACCCCCAGCCAGTCAACGCCAACCAACATACCGCCCCAGATACCGACGACCGAAAAGATCATCGCCAGCAGAGGCATACTGATAAAACCTGCCCAGAAACGGGGAGCAATTACCCGGCGCAATGGGTCCACGCCCATCATTTCCATGCTGGAAAGCTGCTCTGTCGCTTTCATCAGGCCAATCTCAGCTGTCAGCGCCGAACCGGCCCGGCCCGCAAACAGCAGTGCAGTCACCACTGGCCCCAGTTCGCGCACCAGTGTCAGCGCCACCATCTGGCCAATCGCCTGCTCCGAGCCGTAGTCTGAAAGAATATTAAACCCCTGCAGCCCCAGCACCATGCCAATAAACAGACCTGAGACCACAATGATGGCCAACGACAGCACGCCAACGGCGTAGAGTTGCTTGACCAGCAGCGGGAATCCCGTCGCAATCTGAGGCACCGCGAACAGACTGCGAAACAGGAACTCTGTAGCACGCCCAAGGGATGCCAGTGTGTCGAGGGCGCCGCGGCCGAACAATGCAATTCGGTTAATCATGATCGCTCTCCACTGCGAGCAGCGACATTGAGGTCATCGCCAATATCCGCTGCTGCGTAATGGAATGGCACCGGCCCGTCAGGCAGACCCTGCAAAAACTGCTGCACCCGCTCGGACGGATTGTCACGCAACTCATCCGCCGTCCCTGATCCGATCACCTTGCCATTGGATACGATGCAAGCGTAATGACAGATGCTCAAAGACTCCGGCACGTCATGGGAAACGAGTACGCTCGTGAGCCCCATAGTTTCATTCAGCTGGCGAATCATTTCCACCAGCACGCCTTTGGCAATCGGATCCTGGCCGGTAAAAGGCTCGTCGTACATGATCAGCTCGGGATCCAGCACAATACTTCTGGCAAGCGCCACCCGGCGCGTCATACCGCCGGAAAGCTCGGACGGCATCAGATCACGCGCGCCCCGCAGGCCGACGGCTTCGAGCTTCATCAGCACCACATCGCGAATCATGTCTTCCGGTAAATCCGTATGAACGCGCAGCGGAAAGGCAACGTTTTCAAACGCACTCAGATCAGAAAACAGGGCGCCACTCTGAAACAGCATGCCCATCCGCTTGCGCAACGTATAGAGCGCAGCACGACTGATCTTGTGAACCGGATGACCATCAACAAGAATAGAACCGCTGTCGGGCTTCAGCTGACCGCCAATAAGTTTGAGGAGGGTTGTTTTACCGGTGCCGCTCGGACCCATGATGGCGGTCACCTTACCTCGAGGGATATCCAGCGAGAGCCCGTCAAAGATGCGACGGTTGCCTCGACTGAAAACGAGATCGCGGATTTCAATGTAAGCAGACTGTGCTGTCATCCAAGACTATCCTGTTGGGCAGGCGCACCCCGTAAATGCGGCGGCAGTTTACCAGATTCTTCCCTAACGCGATGCTGATGCGGCACAACGTGAAATACCCGTTAAATTCTCGATATTTCCCGTATACAAACCCATCAACGCTATCACCCGGGCACGCATCCCGAGAGAGACGTGCGGTACATTATGCCAACTTGGCTACAAGCTCAAACCGAAAATCCTGAGCATTTCGACCAGTATGACTAATCAACTGTGGCAACAGCAAAATTTGCAAAGGCCAAAACCAGACGCGCCGCTGTTGCGACTCGCGGAGATCTGCCGCACAATTCCGCCCTTTCCTGAAGCGACACGGGCACACTGCTAAGTCGGTGATCGCAGCCAAAACTACGGGACCACTCAATGTCACTACTCCCTTACATCGGCGCCATCATTGCCGGCCTGCTGCTACTTGTCTGGAGTGCCGATCGTTTTGTTGAAGGCGCTGTGGCTCTGGCGCGAAATTCCGGCATGTCACCCATGTTGATCGGCCTGACCATAGTCGCATTCGGCACTTCCGCCCCGGAAATGCTGGTCTCCGCAACAGCGGCGTTGACCGACGCCCCTGCTCTGGCTGTCGGCAACGCGCTGGGATCGAACATCGCCAATATCGGCCTGGTATTGGGTATCACAACCCTGGTTGCACCAATACCCCTGAACAAGACGGTGCTGACGCGTGAGCTCCCGATTCTGCTCGCCGTCACGGTACTGGCTTTGCTTTTACTGTTGGACCAGAGCCTGACGCCGCTTGACGGCATCCTTTTCCTTGCCATGCTCGCTGCGGCCCTGTTTCTCATGAGCCGAAAAGGCAAAGAGGGTGAAGCGAGAGAAGTCATTGAAGAGGTGGAGGGTGTGCCTGCCATGTCGGCCGGCAAGGCCTCCCTGCTGTTTGGCATCGGCCTGGGCGCGTTAATTGTCAGCTCCCGCATACTCGTTTGGGGTGCGACCGAACTGGCATTAACGATGGGCGTCAGTGAGCTGATTATCGGCCTGACCATTGTCGCCATCGGCACCAGCCTGCCAGAGCTGGCGGCGTCTGTCGCCAGTGCTCTCAAGGGGCATCATGATGTTGCACTGGGCAACATCATTGGCTCCAACCTCTTCAATCTGCTTGCAGTGCTTGCGATGCCTGCCCTGCTGAACCCGCTGCACATTGATCTGGACGTGCTCTACCGCGATTACGGCACCATGGCCGGGCTCACCATCCTGCTTGCCCTGTTCGCCTATGGCATGCGTAAAAAGGGCAAACTGGCCCGGTTTGAAGGTGGTATACTGTTGGCCTGCTATATTGCCTACACGGTCGTGCTCTACAACGTCGCTCGATAAGGATTGCCTTTGTTATGACAACCTCTTTTATCGACTCTGCACTGCAATCGATTGCCATTCAGCGAGAAGCGATCGAAGCACTCTCTGACCAGATTGATGACACCTTTACCAAAGCGTGCGAAGTCATCATGGCATGCAAGGGACGCGTTGTCGTAACCGGGATGGGAAAGTCCGGCCATATTGGCAACAAGATTGCCGCAACCCTGGCCAGCACCGGCACACCCTCTTTTTTTGTCCACCCCGGCGAAGCCAGCCATGGGGACCTGGGCATGATCACAAGCCAGGATGTCGTGATCGCAATTTCAAATTCCGGCAAAACGGCGGAAGTACTGACGATTCTGCCACTCATCAAACGCATGGGCGCGCCACTGATCAGCATGACGGGCGATCCCGATTCTGTGCTGGCACGGGAGGCGATCGCCAACCTGGACGTGAGCGTACCCAAGGAAGCCTGCCCGCTCGGCCTCGCGCCCACCAGCAGCACGACAGCTACACTGGTCATGGGAGATGCACTGGCCGTATCTCTGCTGGAAGCACGAGGCTTCAGCGCCGAAGACTTTGCGTTTTCCCATCCCGGCGGCAGCCTGGGCCGGCGCCTGCTGCTTCGCGTTTCCGATATTATGCATACGGGCGATCGCATTCCGCGAGTCAAACCCGATACGCTACTGGGTCGCGCCTTGCTCGAAATATCGCAAAAAGGCCTCGGCATGACCACCGTGGTTGATGGCAGCGGCATGCTGGTCGGCATATATACCGACGGCGACTTGCGGCGGACACTTGACCGCAATCTGGACATTCACCATACCGCCATCCATGACGTCATGACGGTAAACGGCAAAACGATCCATGACGATCAGCTCGCGGCCGAAGCGCTGAATTTGATGGAGGAGCTGAAGATTAACGCCCTGCCCGTGATCAGTCGCTCCGGTGAACTGGTTGGCGCTATCAACATGCACGACCTGCTCCGTGCAGGCGTCATCTGATCAACATACTGATAAGATCATAAACACCCCCGATCCCGCCATCGGGTACAGTTCAGCTATTAAGGATCCAGTTAATGGAGCGTCCACTGCCTGACGACCTGATTTCAAAAGCGGCACAAATCCGTCTGCTCGCGCTCGATGTCGATGGCGTCATGACCGATGGCCGGCTGTTTTTCTCAGCTCAGGGCGACGAGCTTAAAGCGTTCCACAGCCTGGACGGGCACGGGATCAAACAGCTCAAAAAGGCGGGCATCGACGTGGCGATCATTACCGGCCGCAACTCCCCCCTCACGGCTCGCCGCGCAGCGGATCTGGGAATCACACTGCTGCAGCAAGGACGGGAGGACAAAGCCAAGGCTCTGATCGAACTGCTCGCAGAACTGGGCCTTCAGCCAGAAGCCGCAGCCTACATGGGAGACGACTTACCTGACCTCGGCGCTATCCAGATTGCAGGTCTGGGCGTTTCGGTCCCTAACGGTCACTGGTACGTCCGCGAGCATGCCGACTATTGTACCGAGTTGGCCGGAGGTGAAGGCGCCGTCCGCGAACTGTGCGACCTGATCCTGCAGGCTCAGAACAAGTTGGCCGACATGCACCTGCACTATCATGAGCCTGAGGCCTGACCATGATCTTCGGCCCCCTGAGCAGGGTACGACTGCGGAACACGGCTATCGGTATCGTCGCCGTGGCACTGGTCGCGCTGGTATGGAAAAGCGGTGACCACAGCAATATCGCCCCGACGTCCGATCTGCGTGGACCGAAAGAACCCGACAGCTTTATCGTCAACGGCGAATACCGCTCATTCGATCAGACAGGCCATACATCGGCAGTAATCACCAGCCCCCGCATTGAGCAGTTTGAAGCGCAGAATACGGCGCACATGCAGGAGCCCCGTGCCCGCATGATTGATACCCAGTCAGGCCAACCCTGGACACTGCGCGCTGACGAAGGCGATTATCAGCTGAACGAGGATGTAGTCGATCTATCCGGAAACGTTGTCATCACTCGCACCGTCGGCGGCAGCACCGAAAGCCAGCTTAAGACCGAGCGTCTGACACTGGATAACAAACAACGCATTGTGCACACTGATGCACCGGTCGTGATGACTGACCCTAGCGGCGTCACCCGTGCGACCGGCATGAAAGCATGGATTGATGAGCGGATCGTAGAGCTCAATTCACAAGTGGAAGGACAGTATGAGTCGTCATCACCGCGCTAAGCGCCTGGCAGCCTGCACTCTCACCGCACTGACCATCGCAGCAGCGAACACCCCGGTCTTTGCCTTTGACCTCAACTCTGACAGCCCGATCAAAGTGAGCGCTGACAAGGCAAGATTGGACGACGGCCAGGGCCGCGCCGTGTATACGGGCGATGTCGTCGTCCGTCAGGATGCCACTGAATTGACTGCAGACAAGGTCGTTCTGATCCGAACTGACGGCCTGCTTGACCAGATCGAGGCCTTTGGCAAGCCGGCTCACTACACCCAGCCAAAAGCCGGAGAAACGGCCGCAACGGATGCCGAGGCGGAAAAGATTACCTACATGGCGGGCGAGAACCGTATTCTGTTCGAAGACAAAGCCGTAATTCGCCAGGCCGGCAACGTATTCAAGGGTGAACGCATTGATTACGATACGGCGAAGCGCATCGTCACGGCCGAAGGTAGTCGAAACGGCGAGAGCAATGGCCGGGTCGAGATGGTCATTCAGCCCAACAAGGTTAAATCAGATGGCAAGGGGGACGGCAATTAATGGCTATTCTCCGCGCCAGCAATCTCGCCAAGAGCTACAAACACGTCAATGTTGTCAAAGATGTGTCACTGGAAATTCGCAGCGGGGAAATCGTCGGTTTGCTGGGCCCTAATGGCGCGGGCAAGACCACTTGCTTTTACATGATTGTCGGCCTCGTCAATGCAGACAAAGGCCGCATCAACATTGATGACAGGGATATCACCCCGCTACCGATGCACGGTCGCGCTCGCGCAGGTATCGGATACCTGCCCCAGGAAGCATCGGTTTTTCGCAAGCTCACCGTGCACGACAACATCATGGCGATTCTTGAAACCCGCAGCGCACTCAGCCGCGCTGAACGGGAGTCGCAACTGGAAACCCTGCTTGAAGAATTCCATATCACCCATATTCGCGACAGCCTCGGCATGGCCCTGTCCGGCGGCGAGCGACGGCGAGTCGAAATTGCCCGGGCACTGGCCATGGAGCCTGCATTTATTCTGCTTGACGAGCCTTTCGCCGGCGTTGACCCCATCTCCGTCAGCGACATCAAACAAATCATTCGCCATTTACGGGACAAAGGCATCGGTGTACTGATTACCGATCATAACGTGCGGGAAACGCTGGATATTTGTGAGAATGCCTACATCGTGAGCGGTGGGCACATTATTGCCTCCGGCCATTCCGACGACATCCTCTCCAATCAACAAGTTAAAGAGGTCTACCTTGGCGATGAGTTCAGGCTCTGAGCCACAGGGTTCACAGCAGATGAATAGCATGTCAGGCTGTCGCATAATGCTGCAGGGCGGGTAAACTCAACAGGAGATGCAAAACGTCGCACGCGACGGTCAGGCGGAACCTGAATTTTCGAAAAAGCGGAACCGTTTCAGCTCAGGCATTGTCATTGGCATATCCATAGCAGTAAACTTCGGCAAAGAATTTGCTTGTTCTGCCAAGTCGCCACTTTGTAACACTTTTTTCCTGGCCCCGCATGATGTCGGGTGCGACCTGGCCCGAACACACCAAGTAGCCAAGGGTGACGGGAATAAATCGATGGTAATGAAAGCTTCGCTTCAGCTGAAGCTCGGTCAACAACTCACGATGACCCCGCAACTGCAACAAGCCATACGCTTGCTGCAGCTTTCGACGTTAGATCTCCAGCAGGAAATCCAGCAAGCACTGGAATCCAATCCTATGCTGGAAACCTCGGAAGACGATGACAACTCCCCAGAACACAACCAGGACGACGAGCACGGTGAAAATAACACCGACTCCGATCACAGCGCCGATGACAGCACGCCCGATCAACCTGAGCCCACGATGCCGGAAGATCCTGAATGGGAAGCACCCTCGGACGAACCGGACTGGCTGAAGGAAACCCAGGCTGATATCCCCGAAGATCTGCCCGTCGACACGGCATGGGACGATATTTACCAGTCTGCTCCGGCCCCCGCATCGCGTGGCGATGACGATGACGACTCCGATTTCGAATCCCGCAACTCCCCTGCGGAGACACTGCAGGATCACTTGCTCTGGCAATTGAATCTGACCCCCATGAGCGAGCGGGACCAGGCTATTGCCCATGCCCTGATGGATTCGGTTGATTCCCGCGGCTACCTGACCACCTCACTGGATGACATCCACTCCGGCCTGTCCGACGACGCTGACGAAGACCCGCTCGAGCTCGATGAGGTCGAGGCTGTGCTGCGCCGCCTCCAGCACTTTGATCCCCCGGGCGTGTTTGCTCGCGATTTGCAGGAATGCCTGCTGATCCAGCTTGGTCAACTCCCTCCGGATACCCCGTGGCTTCCACAGGCACGCCTTGTAATCAGTCACTACATCAACCTGCTCGGCAATCGGGATTATGCCCAACTGCTGCGCAGGAGCCGGTTGACGGAGGAGCAGCTCAAAGCGGTGCTGGCGTTGATCCAGACCCTGACACCACGTCCAGGCGATGCATTGGACAGCGTAGAACCTGACTATGTGGTGCCGGATGTCGTGGTCACCAAGGTCAAGGATCGCTGGCGAGTTGAGCTGAATCCTGAAATTGCACCACGCATTCGTGTCAATGCGGGCTATGCTGCATTAATAAAGCGAGCAGATTCCAGCGCCGACAACACCTATATGCGGGATCAATTGCAGGAGGCGAAATGGTTCATAAAGAGTCTTCAAAGTCGCAACGAGACGCTATTGAAGGTAGCAACGCGCATTGTTGAACATCAGCAGGGCTTTCTGGATATCGGCGAGGAGGCCATGAAACCTCTGATTCTGTCGGATATTGCCCAGGCAGTGGGCATGCATGAGTCCACAATATCCCGTGTAACGACACAGAAATACATGCACACTCCGCGGGGAATATTTGAGCTGAAGTACTTTTTCTCCAGCCATGTCAGTACCAATGAAGGTGGAGAGTGTTCGTCTACTGCAATCCGTGCCATGATCAAGAAACTGGTAGCGGCAGAGACACCAAAAAAACCGCTCAGCGACAGTAAAATTGCCACATTGCTCGGCGAGCAAGGCATACAGGTCGCGCGCCGCACAGTCGCCAAGTATCGGGAAGCGATGCATATACCGCCGTCCAACGAGCGGAAGCGGCTGGTCTGAAAATGACGCCTGCCCCGGGTGAGACTGGGCAGCAAAGGATTCAAAGCGTTCGTCACACGACGAGCACCGTTTGCCAGGCGGACAACCCGCTCTGGCACTCTCGACAACAGGAGAAGCCTATGCAACTCAACATCTCAGGTCACCATGTCGAACTCTCACCCGCTCTGAAAGATTATGTCGATGGCAAGTTCGAAAAACTCGAACGCCATTGCGATGACATCACAAATTGCCAGGTCACTTTATCCGTTGAGAAGCTACGCCAGACCGCAGAGGCCACTCTTCACGTCGTCGGTGGCGAGATTCACGCAAAAGCCGAAGACGAAGACATGTACGCAGCGATCGATTCGCTGGTAGACAAACTTGATCGACAGCTCCTGAAACACAAGGAAAAGACTGTCGCCCGAATGCACGGCGCCGGTCACCGGTAGTCGTTTTATAACAGGAAAGCATTCCATCCATGACGGAAACAGCACTGACAATCACCTCAATCCTGGCTCCCGAGCTCACCCTTTGTGGTGTGCCGGGAACCAGTAAGAAGCGAATTCTTGAGCTGATAGCGGAACAGGTCACCCGCCAGCATCCCGAGCTCGAGGAACCCCAGATTTTTAATAACCTGGTGTCTCGCGAGCGACTGGGAAGCACCGGAATCGGCCAGGGCATTGCCATCCCTCATTGCCGGCTTGAAGGCTGTCAGGGCGTTATCGGTGCATTGATAACACTTGAAGAAGGTGTTGCCTTTGACGCCATCGACAATCAGCCCGTCGACTTGTTGTTCGCACTGATTGTTCCCAAGGAAGCCACCAGCGAACACCTGGAATTATTGAGCCAGCTTGCCGAAAAATTCAATGACCGCTCCTTCTGCGAGAAGCTACGGCGCTGCGAAACATCAGCGGCGCTGTTCGATGCGATGACGCAAACGGCCTGACATCGCCTTCAGCCCAAAACAGAGACCAATCTTCAGTGATTGAGGGTCACAGACTCAATAAAGGCTCCCTATGAAACTCATCATCGTCAGCGGGCGTTCCGGCTCCGGCAAAAGCACCGCTCTTCATGTGCTGGAGGATCTCGGCTTTTACTGTATCGACAACCTTCCTATTGGCCTCCTTTTTCCTTTGACCGAAGAGGCAGAAGGCACCGAACTCAAAAAGGTGCGTAATATTGCCGTCAGCATTGATGCCCGGAACCTGTCTGCAGAAATCGCCAATTTCGAAGCCATTCATGAACGCCTGAACAAGGCCGCCATGAAAGTCGAGCTGGTCTTCCTGGACGCCACGGATCAATCGCTGCTGCAGCGTTTTCACGCGACACGACGCAAGCACCCGCTGAGTGATGGCAGCACCTCGCTGCGCGAAGCCATCGCCGATGAGAAGCGCTTGCTGGAGCCATTGGCCCGTCTCGCCGACCTGCACATTGATACCACCGAGCTCTCGATGTACGAGCTCAGAGACATGATCAAACAGCGCGTTGTAGGGCGGCGTGAACAGGATCTTGCCCTGCTGTTCCAGTCTTTCGGCTTCAAACACGGCGTACCGGTAGACTCAGATTATGTGTTCGATGTTCGCTGTCTACCCAACCCCTACTGGGACACCAGCCTGCGGAAATTCACCGGCGCCGATGCCGAAGTTCAGACCTTTCTCGAGGCACAACCCGCCACGATAAAGATGCTGGACGACCTGACGCGCTTTCTTGAAAACTGGCTACCCGCATTTCGCAGCAGCAATCGCAGCTACATGACCATCTCTATCGGCTGCACCGGTGGCCAACACCGATCGGTGTATATCTGCGAAAAGCTGAGCGCCTATTTTCGTGAAGACTACGCCAACATTCAGGTGCGCCATACCGAACTACCTCACCTGAACGCAACGTCACCCCAGGACCCCGCATGATCCGCTCCACCATCACGATCATCAACAAGCTGGGCCTTCACGCCAGAGCCGCAGCAAAACTGGTCACTACCGCTTCCGCCTATGAAAGCTCAGTACACATCCTCAAGGGTGACCGTGAAGTTGACGGCAAAAGTATTATGTCGGTGATGATGCTGGCCGCCAGCCGCGGCACCGATATCACGCTGATAATTGACGGTCCTGACGAGCAGCAGGCGCTTGAGGCTCTAACAGCTCTGATAAACGACTATTTCGGGGAAGGCGAGTAGTCCAAACGGCCTGAATAAGGAATCTGGCGGGTTTCACCTATACTGAATTCTCACGTCTGCAACGTAAGTCCGCTATAATAAATAAATTTCCGGAGCGGCTCTGCCCGATTCTCCAACCGCCGTCACGGCCTTACGGCCCGTAATCATGGGTGATTCATGTCAGATGCACTCGAAAACAGCCAAGCCAGGCAGCGCCTCCGTTCGCTCGGAGAAGCGCTGGATAGCGGTGCCTTGCAGCAGGTCGCGCGCATCCTCAATGGTGGACTGAGCCCGAGTGACATTGCCCACCTGCTTGAATCTTCGCCTCCACGCCAAAGGGCACTGCTGTGGAATCTGGTAGACAAAAGCCTTGAAGGTGAAGTTCTCCAGTACCTGAACGATGACATTCGAGGCTACTTCCTGAGCAAGTTGAACGCCCAGGAACTGGCCACGATCATCGAAGATTTTGAATCAGACGATCTCGCTGACTTACTCCAGCAGCTACCGGATACGGTCATCCAGGAAGTCCTCGACACAATGGACGACCAGGATCGGCAGCGGGTAGAGGAAGTACTGTCCTACCCGGAGGACACGGCCGGCGGCCTGATGAACACCGACACCATCACGGTGCGGCCTGATCTCAGCATCGATGTTGTTCTGCGTTATCTTCGCAGACACCGATCCTTGCCGCCCATGACCGACAGCCTGATTGTCGTCAGTCGACGTGATGAATTTGTCGGCGTGCTGCCGATAACCAAGATGCTGGTCTCCAGCCCGAGCGCCACCGTCCGTGAAGTCATGGACACCGATATCGAACCTATCCCGGTTTTGATGGCCGACACTCAGGTGGCAACCCTGTTCGAACGGTATGACCTGATATCAGCGCCAGTGGTTGGCGACAACGGCAAGCTGCTCGGCCGGATCACTATCGATGACGTGGTCGACGTTATCCGCGAGGATGCCGACCACTCGCTGATGAGCATGGCCGGTCTGGACGAAGATGAAGATACCTTTGCCCCAGTGATAAAGACCACCCGGCGGCGCGCCGTCTGGCTCGGCATCAATCTCATCACCGCCTTTATTGCCTCGTCGGTCATCGGCCTGTTTGAAGGCACTATCGAAAAAGTGGTGGCCCTCGCCGTCTTGATGCCGATTGTGGCGAGCATGGGCGGCATCGCTGGCAGCCAGACATTGACGCTGGTTATTCGAGGCATGGCTGTCGGCCAGATCAGTGGCGCGAACGTGGCCTGGCTGCTCCACCGGGAATTTTGGGTTGGCGCGCTTAATGGCCTGCTCTGGGCCGTGGTCGTTTCGGTCGCCGCAACACTCTGGTTTGGTGACCCCATGATTGGCCTGGTCATCGCCGCTGCGCTGATCATTAACCTTATTGCAGCAGCGCTGGTTGGCACCATGCTGCCGCTGTTCCTGAAATCACGTAATATTGACCCAGCGCTTGCTGGTGGCGTCATCCTGACCACCGTTACCGACGTCGTCGGGTTTATGGCCTTCCTCGGCCTCGCAACGCTGCTATACGCTTAAGGAATCAGAGTAGACAGCATGACTACAGACAGCAATGAACATGACAGCGATGAGCTGTACAAGAGTAAAAGTGAACTCAAACGGGAAATGCATGCTCTGCAGGATTTCGGTAAGCGGCTCATGGAACTGAAGCCGGAGCAGCTGGCGCCGTTGAAGATGAGCGACACCTTGCGTACGGCGATCGAAGAATCCCGCCGTATACGCCAGAACGAAGCCCGACGTCGACACCTCCAATATGTTGGCAAGGTTGTACGCCAGGAAAACGATCTCGATGAGCTCATGCGCTCTGTAGAAGCCTACGATTCAGGCAGCGCCGAACATACACGTCGCCAGCACCTTGCTGAGCGCTGGCGCGACCGCCTGATCAGCGAAGGCGACTCGATTGTCGGCGAGTTTCTGACCTACTGCCCTTCTGCCGATATTCAGCACCTGCGCAACCTGTCACGCAATGCCAGAATGGACGTCAAAAAAGGCAAGAACACCGGCCACAGCACCAAGCTGTTCCGTTATCTGCGCGAGTGTATAGACGAGCACGACGCCTGACTCAGACGGACATCACTCCCACACCGCCGGTCAAAGCCGACGGTGTGACCATACCGGCATGCGTTCACGGGTATGGGCTATGCGCTCCTGATCCAGCTCAGCAACCGCTACCGTGGCACCTTCACTGACTTCGGCTACCATTGCCCCCCAGGCGTCGACAATCATCGAGTGTCCGTAAGTACGGCGCTTGGCGTCGTGCTCACCGCCTTGTCCGGCCGCGACCATCCAGACCTGATTTTCAATTGCCCTGGCCCGGATCAACGGATGCCAATGCGCCAACCCGGTCTGGTAGGTGAACGCACTTGGCAAGGTTACCCACTCCGCGCCGCGCGCCCTCAGTGCCCGAAACAGTTCCGGGAACCGCAGGTCATAGCAAATCGCGAGGCCCAGCTTCCCCAAAGGCGTATCGACCGTGACCACGTCCTCACCAGGCTCGAAGGTATCGGACTCCCGATAGTTGCCTTGCGCATCATTTACTTGCGCATCAAACAGATGGATCTTGTCGTAGCGGGCAACTTCCTCCCCGGATTCGTTGTAAACAAGGCAGGCCGCTCGCACCCGATGATCCAGAACATCGCCGTTTGGGCGCGCAGCGATGGGTATAGAGCCCCCCACAATCCAGAGTTTCAGTCGTCTCGCCTCTTCCGCAAGAAAACGGCGAATCCGTCCTTCCGGCGTGCGCTCGCCCTGCCCTACAATGAGCATCTGGCTGGTATTCAAAACCGCGAAATTCTCCGGCAGCACCGCGACGACAGCACCTTTTTGACGGGCCGATTCCAATAGCTCGCGAGCTTTTTCCAGATTCACATCCAGGTCATACCCGCTCACCATTTGCAGCACTGCAACCTGTCTGGTCGTCATCATCCACACTCCTGAATTAACGGAAAAGCTCGGTTGTTACTCGCCTTTGACCTTCAATATTCGCCGGCCCAATCCGGGTTCAGGTTCGAAATTCAGTTGCCTGTATCGAACACATTCCGGAGATTAACTTCAGGCTGATCCCAGGTACCACCTACAGAATAAGTTGCACTGGTCAGTTTACTCAACGGATCGCCCAACACCTTGTCCAATACGAACAACGCACCGCCAATCGGTGCTGAGGCACCCATCAGGATAGCGGCTAGCGGCAGGTTCTGGGTCAACGGCAGTACCACGACCAGACGCATATCCAGACCTTCTGATGCCAGATCCGTGGTCCCCGTGAGTTTGAAAGCACCGGAGGGGCCCACTATCTGAAGCTCCGGATCCCATTTCAGAACGCCTGACTCCAGTAACGCCTTGCCTGAAATGGCATCAAATGCCACGCCGGCTTCGTATAGATCAGAGAAATCCAGCTTGAGCCGTCGCCAAAGTGTATCGGAATTCAGAATGCCAAAAACCCGGAATATCTGCGCCGTATTATTGCCTTCCAGGATGACGCCGTCGTCAATCCGAAAGCTGAGATCACCATTGGTATTGGTGGCGGCGGCATCACCCGGCGCTCCCAGCCACTGCAGATTGGCATCAACACGTGCCTTTTCACTTTTAAGCGGTACAGAGCCATTCAGCCAGGGGCTAATGTCCGCCAGGTTCTCACCGGCGATTTCGCCTTTCACCTCTGTCGTTTCCAGACCACTGCGTATACCCCAGTTCAGGAAGCCTTTCACCACAAGCGTGCCGACACTGCCCTGAATATCCCGAATACTCAGGTTGTCATCACTGGGCCTGACCAGCAATGACCAGGCGCCGAAATCACGCTGGTTGAGGGTAAGCGAATTGACGGATAAGTTAACGTCTGGCCAATCTCCAACGCCTCTCTCCTCGAAAATCACCACCGGCTCTTCAGCCGTATCCGCTTCCGTGGACGCCTGCTTTACCAGTGCTATCTTCTCGAGATTGACACTAATAGGCTTTCTGTCAGCTGGAAGACGTACCTGACCGGCCACATCGGGCCCCTGGAGATCAAGCGCCCACCCTTCCGTATCCGGAGTCGCGGTCAGAGAAACATCACTGAAGGACTGTCCCATGCCCATTACTTTGCCGAAGGTCAGCGCAATCTTATGCAGCCACGTATAGTCGCCAGAAGCCAGGTCGCCCTTGACCTGTTCAGGGCTGTACTTCTCGATTGCCGCCTGCCACTGCTCCAGATCCAGCCTTTCTACAGGGCCTACAATATCCAGGCCTCGCGTTTCAGGTAACACGGTCGGATCCGCACCAAACTCGACTCTACCGCGATCAAACTGTTCGCCTTGCCAACGCAGGCGATAAGCTAAACGATTACTCCAGCGGCCCGAGACCTCAATGGCGTCGTCGTCAGTCCACTTGAGAAGGGCATTCAGTGGCGCCTGCTCACCGACCGACTTGCCTACAGGCATGGGCCAGTCAATCGCGACATTCGACAGCGACGACTCCACGGTGAATGAACGGGCGCTATCGGGCGTCACGTCGAGACGCGCACTGTAATGCGCTCGTCCGCTGACACCCGGCAGGGAAGGAAGATCCAGCTCGGGAGGCAGGTTGGCCAAGTCAATACGGCCTTTCTGAATAATCCTCAGCGCCTCCGAATCCTTCAGGCGCGACAGGTTAATGTCTACTGATGAACCAAGAAAGCGTGCTTTGACCGGCTCGGCCCCAAAACCGGTAGCAGAAGTGTAATCCACTTTGCCTTCGATCCCCGTCCAGGCCAATATCGAATCGTCATAGGCGACGCGGCCATCGCGCACACCAACGGACAAGTCGAGGTCCGTATCCACATTGTCGCCAAGAGTCAGCCCCAGATCGAGGTCAAGATGAAACTGACCCGCTATCGCCAACTTCTGCATTGCGCTTCCCGCAGACTCGCCAATTGGTGAGTGCGCAAGCCAGTACTGCAGACCTTCCTCATTGAAATCAGCTGCAGCCTTAATTTTCAGCGATACCGGGTCGGCATCACCATCGACGAATACCTCTGCATCCGATAATGGCAAGGTGCCCACATCTGCCTTATCAAGCCTGATATGGGCCAAACCGTTGTGAACCACCACCACACCAGCCGCTCCTTCTACTTCAGGCCAGGCCTCATCATATTTCAAACGGGTATCATTGAATCTAAAGCGCATTGAGGTGGTAAAGCTGCCAGGGGGAGAACCTTCGTTCACCTGACCGTGTCCGTAAAATACCCCTTCTTCAACATTGGCCTGGGATACTGCGGTGCTGATCCAATTGTAGAATTCCCGGTTCACTTCTTTGGCGGGGATAAAATCCGCAACCATTCCAGCTGTACCATTGCGAGTCCCGACGCGAAGAGAGAGCGTGTCGTCACCCTGCTGGTTCAACTCCAGTTCAAAGGCACCTTCGAGCGACGTCTTTTCCTGATAGGTCATTGCTATGTCGTCGGCCCAAACCCGCGTTTGCTGCCCATCCATTTGCCAGTTGACCTGAGTGCGCACAGTATCCAGCGTCCATCCCTCAAGGTATAACTCGGGAAAATCCAGTGTCATATTCCGGGTATCAACACTGACCTGCCCACCAGACTGATCAAGCGTCAGGGTGCCGTTTACACTCGATGCAGCCGGCGCGCCGTCATAGGCCGCAACAGACACATCGCTCAGGGTTCCGGACAAGTGGTACTGCCCAAATTCAGAATCACTATCCAGAGTGACAGCCGCAAGCGTCCCGGCCGGCCGGTAATTACCCAGCGCCTGCCTGACCGCATCCACCGGCGCCATGGCCGCGGCCATATCGGATAAAACGCCAAGTGGCAGGGCTTCAACCTTTACCATCCAATCGTCATTGCGGATGACTTGCAGATCCAGCGGGGCAACATGCCGACCGGTCCAACGCCAGGTCAGGTCTTCAATATCCAACTGCCAGCGGTCCCCCTCTTGCCGGCGCCAGCCTACCCGGGCGCTGACCGACTCCAGCGGGGCCTGTGTTTGATTCTGGGCTCTGATCTGCAAATGCGGTATCAACACTTTGGCATTAACGGCTTCCAGCTCTCCCTCACTGAAGTGGAGCCACGCCTCCCCGCCCACATCGAACCCCATGATGGCCATTTCGCGCCAGTTATAGCGCTGTATCAGCGAATCAAACAAGCGTCCGGAATCAACGCTGACGTAGAGTCGGCCGTCAAAGTCACCGCGGAAAAAATGAGCACCCTCGAGGTAAAAACGGGCCAATTGTGTGGTCGCACCAGGCTGCATTGCCCGACCGTAAGCGCTGAATGTACCGCCAATGTAATGCAGATTCACTTGTGGAATGAAGAACGTCTGGGGCTCCTGACCTGGCACGTTCAGGCCCAGACGCACTTGGTTCAGACGGATCGACGGGTCAGAAAGAATATCACCAAGGAGATTGATCCATTGCCGGGGCCCGCCTGAACTCGACTCACCGTCCAGCAATGAAGCGCGGGCTAATGGGATACCATCAATGGAAATCGCGCCGGAGGGAAGCTGTTCAATTGCGATATCAAGGCTGCTGGCCGTCAAATCACCAAAGACAAGTCGACCACGAAGCAGCGAAATCAGGCTATCCAGTCGCACGTGGACGTCGCCGACGCGGGCCACCACACGCTCATTCTGGACAGGATCATGAACTTCCAGATCCCTTAGCCGAAGCACGGGGTCCAGTATTTGCCATTGCCCCTCAAGGGAGCCGATAGTCACCGGCTGCCCCAGGCGCTCGGAAAGCAGCGCTTCTACATCACTGCGGTAGTCGTCCACCGAGCCTAGCAACTGGCGACCGATACCGACGTATAGCGCCAGCACCACGAGTATGACCATCACCAGCAGCCAAACCGTATTGGCCACCAGGAGCAGCCCGCGGGTGAGCAGCGAATGCCGACTTTCCTGTGTCTGAGGTGTTGATCCCATGAATAAGCTCGATCGCCGGCGGCGTTACCTGCCCTCAGCAAGCCAGTGAAAGCGTGCCGTCAGATGCCTCACAGCAACACCACATCATACTGTTCCTGACTGTAAAACGGCTCGACCTGGAACTTGATGGACTTACCGATAAAGGTTTCCAGATCAGCGACGTTATCGGATTCTTCATCCAGCAACCGGTCAACGACTGACTGGGATGCCATCACCAGATAGCTTTCCGCTTCGTAAGCCCGGTTTACCCTCAGAATTTCCCGGAAAATTTCAAAGCACACCGTTTCACTGGTTTTCAGGAAGCCTCGGCCGTCACAGATCGGGCAGGGTTCACACAATACCTGCCCCAGGCTCTCGGTCGTCCGCTTGCGGGTCATTTCAACCAGCCCGAGCTCTGACACACCGGTGATTTTGGTTTTAGCGTGATCCCGCTCGAGCATCTTTTCCAGCATTCTGTGGACCTGACGCTGGTGCTCAAGATCTTCCATGTCGATGAAATCAATAATAATGATGCCGCCAAGATTGCGCAGCCTCAACTGACGACTGATCGCTCTTGCCGCTTCCAGGTTCGTCTTGAAGATCGTCTCTTCAAGATTACGGTGCCCTACAAAGGCCCCGGTATTGATATCGATCGTCGTCATGGCTTCGGTTTGGTCGATAATGACATAACCGCCAGATTTGAGCTGCACTTTGCGACTCAGTGCCTTCTGGATTTCATCTTCGACGCTATATAGATCAAAAATCGGGCGTTCGCCGGGATAGTATTCAACCTTGTCCGCAAACTCGGTGACAAACTCCTCTACGAACGCGATCACCCGCTGATGACTCTCACGGGAATCAATTCTGACTTTTTCGGTCTGGGGGCGAATGAGATCGCGGATAGTGCGAATAAACAACGGCAGGTCCTGGTAGATCACCGAGGGTACTGACCCGGTCGAGGTGCGATCCACCACAGACTGATACAGGCGGTGCAGATATTTCATATCGCCCAGCAAGTCAGCTTCTGCCGCACCCTCTGCAGCGGTCCGGATGATGTAACCTCCGGACATCTCGCCAAAAGCCTCCGCGCCCTGCTCGACAAGCGACTTCAGCCTCGCACGCTCTGCGTCGTCCTCGATACGCTGGGAAATGCCGACGTGCTTCACTTCAGGCATGAAAACCAGGTAGCGCGAAGGTATCGACAGCTGCGTGGTCAACCGGGCACCTTTGGTGCCAATAGGATCTTTAGTAACCTGTACAACCAGCGACTGGCCTTCGCGTAGCAAGGTACGGATATCGGGCACTGATCGGGAGGCGTCTGCAGATGAATCATCGCCATTACTGACCGGCATCACATCAGATGCGTGAATGAACGCCGCCCGTTCCAGTCCGATATCGACGAACGCGGCTTCCATTCCCGGTAATACCCTTACCACTTTACCCTTGTAGATATTGCCAACAATGCCTTTACGACTGGCTCGCTCGATATAGGCTTCCTGCAGCATCCCGTTTTCAACCAGGGCCACACGCGTCTCAACCGGCGTCACATTGATCAGGATCTCTTCGCTCATACCGACGTCCCCGTCTCTGCATTTAACGCCGTTGGCTTCCAGTAATGCCATACCGGCTGGCCCGCTTCTTCAAATAGTTCTGCTGTTTCCTGCAACGGAAGACCAACCACGGCGCTATAGCTTCCCCACAGACCATCAACAAATACACCGCCTCTGCCCTGGATGCCGTAACCGCCGGCTTTGTCCAGAGGCTCCCCAGTCTGCCAGTAGGCCGCTATCTCAGCGGGTGTTATTTCGCGAAAGCGCACCTCGGTGACGACTACCCGGGCGTAACAGCCGTGGACACCGGCCAGGGCGACCGCTGTCATTACCCGGTGGGTGTGGCCCGATAAGCGCGCCAACATCGCGCTGGCATCGGCTTCGGTTACGGGCTTGCCCATAATCTCGTCATCGAGCACCACCGTGGTATCAGAACCGATGACCAGGCTGTCAGAGTCTGTTGCCAGCGCCAGGCCGGCTTCCGCTTTCTGGCGCGCAAGCCGCTCAACATAATGGTCTGCGCGCTCGTCCTGCAGAGGGGTTTCGTCAATATTGACCGGCAACACCGAGAACGAGAGCCCGATTTGCTCCAGTAACTCCCGGCGGCGCGGGGAGGCGGATGCGAGTACAACGGGTCGCATAATATTATTGTCCTGTTATCACGTCGGTTAGCGATTTAGTCGATCAAGAATGCCACAGACAAATGGCCAGACCAGAGCACTGGTGACGGCGGGAAAAAGATAAGTGAAGCCAGGGTCATCTGCCCCCAGCACCTGATTAACGAAATGCACAAACATCTGATTAATACTCAGCAGCAAGAACACCATCATGCATTGCTGAGGTAAGGGAAACATCCGAAGACGCTGGTGGGTTGTGAGCACGAGAAAGGCAACCAGGCTCATTGCAAACGCGTTTATACCCATCGGGCCTGATTCAAGCACGTCCAGGAACAAACCAAGACACCATGCGACCAGCACCCCAAAACGGTTGGGCGCGCGGAAGGTCCAGTAGAACACAATCAGGCCAAGCCACTCAGGCCTCAGGATCAACCAGTCGACGGGAAAGAGGGAAATACTCAGAACCAGCGCAAGCAGTGTACTGACGAAAAACACAGGGTAACTGATCACAGCAAGACTCATTGAACTCCCCCTGACTGCGTTTCGTCGCCATCTGGCATGCTGTCTTCCTGGCTATCATCCGACCGAAAGCCCTTGTGCTGGAAGACCACCAGCACCAGCTCGCTTCGATTGAGTTTTGCCGAAGGCTTCGCCTGTATTTCAGCGAACGGCTCACCCGGCTCGCTGCGAATAAGCGTCACCTGCGCCACCGGATAGCCTTTCGGGAAGCGCCCACCGAGCCCCGAACTCACGAGGGTGTCGCCTTCTCTGATATCGGCTGTATCAGGCACGTGAACCAACTCCAAACGGTCAACACTACCGGTACCTAACAGGATCGCCCGCACGCCACTGCGCAATACTTCCACAGGCACTGCGTGGCTGCTATCCGAGACCAGCAATACACGGGAATTGAAACGATTTGTCTGAATCACCTGCCCCATTAAGCCGTTAGCGTCGAGAATGGCCTGGCCTTCCGTAACCCCGTCCCGCGTTCCCTTGTTGATGATCACCTCGTGGGAGAACGGGTCAGGCGAAACTCCGATGATATCGGCCACCACCACCGTTTCATCCAACTGTTCCGAGGCGCTTTTCAGGCTTCTCAGCTCAATATTGTCGGCTGCAAGGGACGCGTACTTGATCGACCGACGCTCCAGAATCAGCAACTTGGCCTTCAATGATTCGTTCTCTTCGACCAGCTCATCACGGCTGGTAAACACCTCATCGTTCCAGCGCGAGAGACTGTCCGGCACGTGCCCCAGCCACACCACGGGCGTCAACGCAGTGCCAATCCAGCTGCGCATGTCATCCACACGATGAAAGCGGGCATCGAGAATAATCAGGGCAAGGGAAAGCACAGCCGCCAGAAACAGCCTGAAGCTGGGGATCGGCCCCCTGACAAAGATGGTCTTAATAGTTCAAATCTCCCCACTCAAAACGACAACCGCCGCTGCGACGAATCGACAGCGGCGGCTCAATACTGCAGCTTCCTTCGGGTGACTGCATATGATCTGTGCCAGAAGGCGCTATCAGCCTTCGTGGGAATACATGCCGATTCCACCGCGGTCGATCACGTCAAGCGCTTTGCCGCCGCCCCGGGCCACGCAGGTGAGCGGATCTTCAGCAACAATAACGGGCAGGCCGGTTTCTTCGCTCAGTAACTTATCCAGACCGCGAAGCAAGGCGCCGCCACCGGTCAAAACAATGCCGCGCTCGGCAATGTCAGATGCCAGCTCAGGTGGCGACTGCTCCAAAGCACTTTTCACTGTTTGTACAATCTGCGCCAGAGATTCCTGCAACGCTTCGAGAATTTCTTCGCTGTTCAGGGTAAAGGCTCGCGGCACACCCTCTGCCAGATTGCGACCACGCACATCAATTTCACGAATCTCTACGCCCTCGTAGGCACAACCGATTTCGTGCTTGATGCGCTCAGCGGTCGATTCACCAATCAGACTGCCATAATTGCGACGGACATACGTCACAATGGCTTCATCGAACTTGTCGCCACCCACGCGGACCGATTCGGCGTAGACGATGCCGTTGAGTGAAATGATCGCGATCTCAGTAGTGCCGCCCCCGATATCCACGATCATCGAGCCGCTGGCCTCCTCAACCGGCAGCCCGGCACCAATGGCTGCCGCCATGGGCTCTTCAATCAGAAACACCTCGCGCGCGCCGGCGCCCATCGCCGATTCACGAATGGCCTTGCGCTCGACCTGGGTTGATTTGCTGGGCACACACACCAGAACACGGGGGCTTGGTGTGATAAAGCTGTTTTCATGCACTTTGTGAATAAAGTGCTGCAACATTTTCTCTGTTACGACGAAATCGGCGATCACACCATCTTTCAGTGGGCGGATGGCGGTAATGTTACCCGGCGTGCGACCCAGCATGCGCTTGGCTTCGCCACCCACTGCAGCCACCATTTTCTGGGCATTATTGGTGCGGATAGCAACAACCGAAGGCTCATTGAGCACAATGCCCCGGTCACGGACGTAAATCAGCGTATTGGCTGTCCCCAGATCGATAGAGAGATCACTGGAAAAAAGACCACGGATTTTCTTGATGAGCATTAGCGTATTTTCAACCTGAGAAAGCTGTCGCGAAATGAATGCGGCAACTTTAGCAGCGGGCAGGTACTCAGGCAAGGTGCAGACAGGCCCGAAGCGGCGTCATGTCTGCCAAATGACGATAATGACACCCTTTCGCCACCCGGATAATGAAATATCGTCATGACGGCCCGACTGAGGGGCCACTAAAATTTCAACGGCACGCTCTGTTAATGGCACTCCCGATTAAAGCGCAATCTGTTAACATACTGCGCGACTGGTTGAACCTGTTACTGGAGACGTTACGTGTCAATATCCCGCGAGGACATCGAAAAAGTCGCCGTGCTTGCACGCATCCGGCTTGAAGACGATCAGGTTGAAGCGCTTGAAAAAGACCTTGGCAACATCCTGAATCTTGTGGATCAGCTGCAAGCGGCCGATACCGCCGACGTAGAACCGCTGGCACATCCCCTGGACGCCGTTCAGCGCCTGCGCCCTGATCAGGTCACCGAAATTGACCAGCGCGAAGCCTTCCAGAAGATCGCCCCGGCGACCGAAGATGGTCTCTATCTGGTACCGCGCGTTATCGAATGACCTTTTGACTCCCCGATTCATAGCTGATCGACGCACTCCGACTGTCATGGACACGCATTATGCATAACAAGACTGTTGCCGAACTGGCCCGCGACCTGTCGCAAGGTACCTACTCAAGTGTTGAGTTGACGCAACACTTCCTGAATCGCATCAAGCAGGAAGACACCCGCTACAACAGCTTTATTACGGTTACCGAAGATGACGCCCTGCGCGATGCCAAAGCGGCAGACGAACGCCGAAGCAGAGGCGAAGCCACGCCTTGGACCGGTATTCCGTTCGCGCACAAGGATATTTTCTGCACCAACGGTGTTCGCACCACCTGCGCATCGAAAATGCTCGAAAACTTTGTGCCGCCCTATGACGCGACCGTAACTGCACGCTTTCGTGATGCGGGAGCGGTGTGCCTGGGTAAAACCAATATGGATGAGTTCGCCATGGGCTCATCAACCGAAAACAGTCACTTCGGGGCGACCACCAACCCCTGGGGCGAAAAACTCGTCCCCGGCGGTTCTTCCGGCGGCTCCGCTGCTGCAGTCGCAGCGCGCCTGACGCCAGCAGCAACAGCGACCGATACGGGCGGCTCCATTCGCCAGCCTGCTGCTTTCTGTGGCATCACTGGCCTCAAGCCAACCTACGGCCGCGTCTCGCGCTACGGCATGATCGCCTTCGCCTCCAGCCTGGATCAGGGCGGCACCATGAGCCGCACGGCAGAAGATAGCGCCATGATGCTCAATGTGATGGCCGGCTTTGACCCCAAAGACTCAACCTCTGTCGATCAGCCCGTACCTGATTACACCGCAAACCTGAACGCCCCGCTCAAGGGATTGCGTGTGGGCCTGCCCAAAGAGTACTTCTCGGACCAGCTCGACCCCGTTATGGCCCAGACCGTGCGCGACGCCGTGCGCGAATACGAAGCTCTAGGCGCGACAGTTAAAGAGATCTCTCTACCCAATACTCATCTTGCGATCGCGGCTTACTACGTGATTGCACCGGCCGAGGCGTCCGCCAACCTGTCCCGCTTTGACGGGGTGCGTTATGGCTACCGCTGCGACAATCCGAAAGATCTGATGGATCTGTATACCCGCACCCGGGCTGAAGGCTTTGGATCAGAGGTCAAACGTCGGATACTGGTGGGCAGCTACGCCCTGTCTGCCGGTTTCTTTGATGCCTATTACCTCAAGGCCCAGAAGGTTCGGCGCCTGATTCAGCAAGACTTTGTCGAAGCCTTCAAATCCGTCGACATCATCATGAGCCCGTCTACCCCGAGTCCGGCCTTTGCTCTTGGCTCGAATACCGACGATCCGGTCAAAATGTACCTTGAAGACATTTTCACCATCGCCATTAACCTGGCGGGCGTGCCGGCAATGTCGATTCCAGCTGGCCAGATCAAGAGCCTGCCGGTCGGGCTTCAGCTGATTGGCAATTATTTTGACGAAGCGCGCCTGCTCAATGCAGCCCATCAATTCCAGCAAGCTACCGACTGGCATCAACAGTCGCCGGCTGGCTGAATCACGACGTCAAATCCTGCAGTCTGGCGGCTGCAGGACAGGAGGATGACATACCATGCAATGGGAAGTTGTGATCGGGCTGGAAATTCATGTTCAGCTCGCAACCCAAACCAAGATCTTCTCCGGCAGCAGCACCGCCTACGGTGCTGAACCGAATACCCAGGCCAGCGCTGTCGATCTCGCGATGCCGGGCACCCTGCCGGTTGCCAATGAGCAGGCATTCCGTTACGCCACCATGTTCGGCCTCGCAATTGATGCCGAGATAAACCGCCGTTCTGTTTTCGAGCGCAAGAACTACTTTTACCCGGATCTGCCCAAGGGCTACCAGACTACGCAACTGGCAGAGCCGATTGTCGGCCCCGGCCATGTGGATGTTCAGCTGGCAGACGGCACCGAAAAGCGGGTTCGCATTCATCACGCTCATCTCGAAGAAGATGCCGGCAAGTCTCTTCATGAGGACTACCACGGCATGTCAGGCATCGACCTGAACCGGGCCGGAACACCACTGATCGAAATCGTGACCGAACCGGACATGCGCAGCGCCGAGGAAGCCGTCGCCTTCGCCCGTAAACTTCACGGACTGGTGACATCACTGGGCATCTGTGACGGCGATATGTCTCAGGGGTCACTGCGCTTTGACGTCAACATTTCAGTGCGCCCCGAAGGTGAAGAAAAGCTCGGCACCCGCACAGAAACCAAGAACCTGAACTCTTTCCGCTTTATGGAAAGCGCCATCCACCACGAAGTGGAGCGCCAGATCGACATCCTTGAAGATGGCGGCACGATTGTGCAGGAAACCCGTCTTTACAACGGTGATCGTAACGAAAGCAAATCCATGCGCAGCAAGGAAGAAGCAAACGACTACCGCTACTTCCCATGCCCTGACTTGCTGCCGGTGGTGATCGATGATGCGTTTATCGACAGTCTGCGAGCGCAAATGCCCGAGCTACCGGACGCCAAGAAGACGCGCTTCCAGGCTGAATACGCTCTATCCGATTACGACGCCAATCTTGTCAGCAGTAATTCGGCTATAGCGGATTATTTTGAGCAAACGGCAAAGGTAGGCGGTGACGCCAAGCTGGCAGCCAACTGGATTCTTGGCGAACTCAGCGCGCGCCTCAACGCGGAAGACCGCAGCTTCAGAAACTGCCCGGTACCTGCCGAGCGACTGGGGCAACTGGTGCAGCGCATCAGCGACAACACGCTGTCATCATCTGGCGCGAAGAAAGTATTTGAACTGCTATGGAATGGCGAAAGCGCAGATGTAGATGAGCTGATTGAGCGCGAAGGCCTCAAACAGGTATCTGATACAGGAGAACTGGAAAAGCTGGTCGACTCTGTTCTGGCTGACATGCCGGAACAAATTGAACAGTATCAGTCCGCAGATCCTGGCAAGCGCAAAAAACTGATGGGTGGCTTTATGGGCCCTCTGATGAAAGCCTCAAAAGGTCAGGGCAACCCCAAAGTTCTTACCGAAATTCTCAAGAAAAAACTGGGCGACTAACGCTGCCAACTCACTGTCGGGTGCGCATAAAATGCACCTGACAGTGAGACCCTTGCCACAAACTGACACCCCTTACGCCGACATAAGCGACACACCGCTTGCGCTTTCGCTGTAAACAATTATGCTTTCAATGTGTTATCGAATTCTTTTCTGAGCCACTCGAGAGCAAGCAGTTAACTTTGGCTCAGATTGCAAACGTACTGACAACAAAATAAAAGTTTTAATGCGCATGGGTACAATGAACGCTCCGGCATCAACCACATTCAGCGGCATCAAAAGCATGGCCGGTAAAAACAACCTTCGTCAGCAACAGCGCGTCTCTACCAACATCGAGGTCACTGTTTGCAACCCGAATGGCAACCAACTGGTTTGCCACACGGCCAATCTGTCTCGCGCGGGAATGCTGGTTGAATGCGACAGCGACCATGTTCGCGACATTCTCCCCGGCAACTCGCCCATTGCCCCCAAAAAGGCCGTGGCGCTGGATGTGAAATTTGCCGTACCCGTGGTGAGTGTTCAGTCAGTCAACATCGAAGCAAGCTGCGAAATCATTCATGTCCGCAGGGTATCGAAAAACCGCTTCCAACTCGGCTTGCAGTTCACCGGATTTAACGGCAACGGCCATGACTATGTGGATCAATACGTCAGCCGCCAGCTCCTGAGGAGTTAAACACACGTCAAGCGAGAAACACTCAAGCACTCGCCAGGCTCGCCCGTTATTGACCATCACCCGCCCGCCCACTTTGGCATATTGTTATGCCTCTAAACTCTAGCAGAGCGGCTTCTTATGCCCTCTCACTCTCTGGTATAGTTTCGCACCATCATATAAGGGTTCCTCCCGAGTAAGTTCGGGCATTCCCGGTCGGACACGTGTCCGAGTTAACCGTATTCATTTGCACACCCTGCAACCGGTATCTGGATAATGACCACCTATAATCTGACGCACCTCAAGCAGCTCGAAGCCGAAAGCATCCATATTATTCGGGAAGTGGCAGCGGAGTTCGACAACCCTGTCATGCTCTACTCCGTCGGCAAGGACTCCTCTGTCATGCTCCACCTGGCGAGGAAGGCGTTCTATCCGGGCAAACTTCCTTTCCCGCTGCTGCATGTGGATACCACCTGGAAGTTTCGGGAAATGATTGAGTTCCGTGACAAACAGGCGAAAAAGTTTGATCTGGACCTGATTGTCCATATCAATCAGGACGGCGTCGACGCCGGCATTGGCCCGTTCACTCACGGCAGCGCCAAACACACCGACGTCATGAAAACCCAGAGCCTCAAGCAGGCATTGAACAAGTACAAGTTCGATGCCGCCTTCGGCGGGGCCCGTCGCGACGAAGAGAAGTCGCGCGCTAAAGAGCGTGTTTACTCGTTTCGCGACAAGTACCATCGCTGGGATCCGAAAAACCAGCGGCCAGAGCTTTGGAACACGTATAACGGCAAAATAAACAAGGGCGAAAGCATTCGTGTTTTCCCGCTGTCCAACTGGACCGAGCTGGATATTTGGCAGTACATCTACCTGGAAAACATTGAGATCGTCCCGCTGTACTACTCGGCCGAGCGCCCTGTGGTTAACCGTGACGGAACGCTGATCATGGTTGACGACGATCGTATGCCAATGGAACCCGGTGAAAAGCCGATGATGAAATCAGTCCGCTTCCGCACATTGGGCTGCTACCCGCTAACCGGCGCCATTCAGTCCGAAGCTGACAAGCTCACCGATATCATCCAGGAAATGCTGTTGGCGAAGAGCTCCGAACGCGAGGGGCGGGTCATCGACCATGATTCCGCGGGCTCCATGGAGCAGAAGAAACGCGAAGGGTATTTCTGAGGCTGGCTGTATCCGTGCCAAAGCGGACGCCGCGCAAACACTGCTATTTTGATTAGCCGACAGTATTTACGGGATCTGAACCACCATGTCACATCAGTCTGAACTCATCGCTGAAGATATTCATGCCTACCTCAAGCAGCATGAAGAAAAGGAGCTGCTGCGCCTGTTGACCTGCGGCAGCGTTGACGATGGCAAGAGCACGCTGATCGGCCGCCTGCTCCACGACACCAAGATGATCTATGAAGATCACATGGCCAGCTTGAAAACCGACAGTGCCAAGATGGGCACAACCGGTGAAAAGCTCGATCTGGCCCTGCTGGTTGACGGCCTGCAAGCGGAGCGTGAGCAAGGCATTACTATCGATGTCGCTTATCGTTACTTCTCTACCGACAAGCGCAAGTTCATTATCGCGGACACCCCGGGCCACGAGCAGTACACCCGCAACATGGCGACAGGCGCATCAACTGCGCAACTGGCAATCATGATGATTGATGCCCGCCACGGTATTTTGACCCAGACACGTCGCCACTCTTTTATCGCGTCGCTGCTGGGCATCAAGCACATCGTGGTGGCCGTCAACAAGATGGACCTGGTGGATTATAGCGAAGCCCGTTTTGAAGAAATCAAACAAGACTACCTGGCGTTTGCCGACAAGCTTGGCCTTCGGGACGTGCGCTTTGTACCGATTTCAGCACTGGAAGGCGACAATGTCGTCAACCGCAGCAACAACACGCCCTGGTTCACTGGCCAGCCAATGATGGAGATTCTGGAAACCGTTGAAGTCGGCCGGGACAAGAACCTGGAGCACTTCCGCTTTCCGGTTCAGTACGTCAACCGCCCCAACCTTGATTTCCGCGGCTTCTGCGGCACGATTGCCTCAGGCGTTATTCGCCCCGGCGACAGCATCATGGCACTGCCCTCCCGGCGCACCAGCACTGTCAAAGAGATCGTGACATTCGATGGCAACGTTGAAAGTGCTTACATCGATCAGGCGGTCACGCTCACGCTGGAAGACGAAATCGACGTCAGCCGTGGTGACATGTTGGTCAAGCCCGAGGATGAGCCCCTGGTCAGCAACCGGTTCAACGCACACCTCGTGTGGATGACAGATACGCCGATGGCGACCGGACGCCTGTATGACATCAAACTCGGGCCGACTTTCACATCCGGAACCGTTACTGCGGTCAACCACCAGATCGACGTCAACTCACTGGAGACAAACGATCAGCGCGATACCCTGGAGCTGAACGAGATCGGCCAATGCGAGATCACACTGAGCCAGCCCGTTGCCTTTGATGCATACCCCCGCAACCGGGCGACCGGCGCATTCATTGTAATTGACCGCCTGACAAACGTGACCATCGGTGCCGGCATGATCAGCGGTCTTGCCAACGATAGCGACAACGGTCTTCAACCCGTCAGCAGCGAAGAGCGCGCCCGGCGCCTGGCCCAGCAACCGCTGATTATTGGTTGCGCGGGCGCTCAGGCTATCGAACTGGCCACCGCCATCGAGCGCAAACTGTTTGAACTTGGACGCACCAGCGTCGTTCTGACTCAGGAGAACGCGGGGGACGCTGATGATCGACGCCGCACCGCACAGTTGCTGACCGCGCACGGCTTGATTGCCGTCGCCGTCAACATCGGCGACGACATTGCGGGTATAGTGGCGACGGCAGACGCCGACAGCGACCTTGTCGCCACCGCAGATAGCGTGACCCGGGAGCTGATCAGCAAAAAACGGATCTGATCCCACATTCGCGTCTGAAAAGAGTAAAATAGAAAGTAGAATCCCGACGGCCATGAGCATCCGAACGCATTGCGTTACGAGCTGCTCATGGCCGCTCGCGTTTTAACGACCTGAATCAGAGATCCCCCGAAGGGCAGAGAGAACTCATGGCCATCAAACACCTACGCACGACCTTTGCCAGCCAGATGCAACCCGGGCAACCCGCTCAAGTAAGACCCGGCAAAGCACTTAGCGAACCCGGCGGCGATTACGAAGGCCTGCACAAGCAACTCAAGCGACTGTTTAATGCCAAGCCCGGCAAAAAATACGGCCGCTTCAGTGATGACATTGGCGAAAATCCGGTGAGCGCCTGGCTCCGCGACTACCTCGAAGGCAAACAGGGTTTTGAAGCCCTGACCGATCGCCTGTTCGGCCAGTGGCAGGAGCTTCTCACCAACAGCCAGGAAGAATACATCGGCCACCTTTTGTTTGTGCACGAGGCGCTGGCTGATGGAGAAGTCATCTACCTGTTTGCACTGGAGAGCGACAGCGCCCTGCGCCTGGACCACGAGCAGTCACTGGATGTGACGGATGTGCTCAGCCTGTCCCGGCTCAATCTGGCCCTGCGGCTTGAAGTCGACAACTGGATCGGTGACCACCCGTCAGAGAACTGCCTGACAATGATCCATACCCGTGGCACTGGCGAACCCGGCGAGCTGTTTATCAAGCTGTGCGGTTTCACCAATCAGGTCGATGTGGAAAAAGAAACCCTGACGTTCCTGGATGCTGTAGAAGCCTTCGCCAGTCAGACCGAAGAGCCCGAGAAAGCGGGCAAGGTAAGATCGCGCGCCTATGAATTCTGCAAGGAGCAGCATGCTCTGGGCGAACCGGTGGCGATTGAAGCATTGTCAGGCTACCTGGACGAAGACCAGCCAGAGCGTTTCAAACAGTTCGCGTCAGAGAAACAGGACCTGCCTCAGGATACGGTGCTGCATCCGGATCACCGCAAAGTGAAAAAGCTGGTGCGTATTTCCGGTTCCGGCGGTGGCATGAGCGTTTCCTTCTCGTCAGACCTCGTTAACCAGGCGGTTTACTACGACAAGAATACCGATGCGTTGACCATCACCCGATTGCCAAAAGCCTTGCGGGAACAGCTACAACGCTACCTGGATGGACGTGAAAGCAGCTCCGAATAATACGGCAGTAACAGGGCGGCTCACCTTGGCCGCCCTGTTACCCCTATCGACAACTACATCGCCCTGAACGAAAACTCACTCCCCGGTCACCAAGCCCGGATCGGGAAAATCTGCCGCGGATTTTCGCTGCCGGTTTTTTCGAATCTCACGCACCCCTGCCATCCAGTTCACACCATCAACAAGGTCTCCGGTATCCGGATCGAAAGGTGGATACGGTAGTCGCCTGTCGTCGCAATAGCGGGTAATCTGCGGCTGACACCAGCGAAACAGCAATCGATTGTACTCTTCAGGCGGCATCCGGCTGACCTCGAACATGCCAGCCTCAGAACGCTGGCGCTGTGCCTCGGCCAGAATAATGGCGCAGGCGGCCGAAACATTGAGGGATTCGACCATTCCCATCATCGGCACGACAACATGCTCATCAGCAGCGTCCGCTGCGGACTGACTGACACCGCCAACCTCGTTACCCAATACCAACACGCAGGGTCGGGTGAAATCCACGTCACGATAATCGACCGCACGATCAGAAAACTGGGCGGCATAGATCGCATGCCCGGATTGGCGCAAGTCACCAATTGCCGACATCATATCCGGGTGGGTGTGCGTCGTGACCCAATAATGGCTGCCACCGGTCGTCTTACGAAAGGCGCGATAGCCCTCCCTGGGCCAAACCGCATGCATATTCGCGACACCAAAGGCGTCACAGGAGCGAATAATCGCCGATACATTACGCGGCTTGTGTATCTGGTCTGTGAGCACCCGCAAATCCGGCTGGCGACGATCGAGTGTGCCCTTGATGCGGGCAAGTCTTTCTGGCGTCATGAGATTGTTCGCTAATCTTTTGAGCGGTTACGGTGCACAGAACCGGGAAACGGGGTGACGGCATTTTTGACACGACCCAGCGACTGACTTTTATCAGCCAACTCGACCTCATCAATACGCACGACGGCATTCATCGGGATGTAGGTTCGCTCGACACCATCAAACTCGGTGCGTAGTTTTTCCTGTGACGGATCAACGAGCACCTGACTGCGCTCGCCGAACGTCAACTCTTCTACTTCGAGAAAACCGAACATTTCGCTGGGAAATACATGCCCGGCGTAAATTTCGTACACATCGTCCTGATTATAAAAAATAATCTTGTAGCACTTTTTCACAGCCATCCAACACTCCGGTAACAATCGATAGCCCGCTGCGCGGACTTCCCGCGGCCGCAGAACCCAAAACGGTTACGGATAATACCACGTGAGACCGGAACGCCGAATCGTGATAATACCTGCCGGCACTGGTTGCCGTTTGATCAGACCGTTATAATGCCGAGTTCTCCGGGAATCCTTACACCCACCGACCTGATTGAGTTACATGACCAAAAAGCTGTTTATTAAAACCCATGGCTGCCAGATGAATGAATACGACTCATCTCGGATGGCTGATCTGCTGAAATCAGGAGAAGAGGTCGAGATGACCGATAATCCTGACGATGCCGACATTCTCCTGCTTAATACCTGTTCCATTCGTGAAAAAGCGCAGGACAAGGTGTTTCATCAGCTGGGCCGCTGGAAAAAACTCAAAAAGCGCAAACCGGAACTGGTCATCGGTGTGGGGGGATGCGTGGCCAGTCAGGAAGGTCAGGCGATTATCGACCGCGCGCCTTACGTTGATCTGGTATTCGGCCCTCAGACCCTGCACCGCCTTCCGGAGATGATCGTTGAATCCCGTAATGGAGGCGTCGGTGTCGTGGATATCTCCTTCCCCGAGATCGAGAAATTCGACAACCTGCCCTCACCCGGGGCTGACGGCCCGTCAGCATTCGTATCGATCATGGAAGGCTGCAGCAAATATTGTACGTTCTGTGTCGTACCCTATACCCGTGGCGAAGAAGTCAGTCGTCCGCTGGACGATGTCATCGCCGAGGTTGCCCACCTCGCCAGCCAGAACGTGCGCGAGATCAACCTGTTGGGCCAGAACGTCAATGCATACCAGGGTGAGACGCACGACGGCGATACTGTCGACCTGGCCGAACTCATTGCCATGGTCGCCACCATCGACGGCATTGATCGCATCCGGTTCACTACGTCGCATCCGGTTGAGTTCTCGGATTCCCTGATTGAGTGTTTCGCTCAGGTACCGGAACTGGTCAGCCACCTGCACTTGCCGGTGCAGAGCGGCTCGGACCGCATTCTGGCAGCGATGAAGCGTGGCCACACCGCGCTGGAATACAAGTCAAAGCTGCGCCGTATAAAAGCCATACGGCCGGACATCAGCTTCTCGTCTGACTTCATTATCGGCTTTCCGGGTGAAACCGATAAGGATTTCGAAGCCACAATGAAGCTGATCAGCGATATTGGCTTTGATGCCTCATTTAGCTTCGTATACAGCCAGCGACCAGGCACGCCTGCGTCGGATTTGCCTGACGATACGCCGATGGACGTAAAGAAAGAGCGGCTGAGCATTCTCCAGCAACGTATCAACCAGCAGGTCTTCGAGATCAGCCGCCGCATGGTGGGGTCGACCCAGCGGATTCTGGTGACCGGTCTGTCCAAGAAAGACCCTGGCGAATACTCCGGACGCACCGAGAACAACCGTATCGTCAACTTCCGTACGGATAATCCCGATGTCGTCGGCCACTTTATCGACGTTGAAATTGTCGAAGCCTTCCCCAATTCTTTAAGGGGTAATCCTGTTGATGATCTGCTGCACTGAATCGCCGATCATCCACACCGATACCTGCGCCTTTAACGGGCGCAGCCATTTCCTGTTATGCGTGAGGAATGCTTGAACAGCGACAACGCCAAACAATTTGATCTCAAACCCGCCGACACCCGCCGCCTCGCGGCCGTATGCGGACAATTTGATGAACACCTGAAGCACATTGAACGCCGGATGAGCGTACGCATCGGCTATCGGGGCCAGCATTTCCGCATTGAAGGCGAAACCGAACGAGCCAACGCCGCGGCAGAAATCATCCGCCATCTTTATCGGGAAACCGAAGCACTGACCGATATTTCGCCGGACATGGTGCATCTGTTCATCCGCGAATCAGGCTTTGAACGCCTGCCGGATGCGCGCCCCTATGACGGCTCGCAGATCATCATAAAAACACCCAAGTTGCAGGCCCGCCCGCGAGGCGAGAATCAACAGCGCTACGTGCACAGCGTGCGCACTCATGACGTCAATTTTGGTATTGGCCCTGCCGGCACCGGCAAGACATGGCTGGCCGTTGCTTGCGCTGTGGAAGCGCTGAAAGACGAGCAGGTCAAGCGCATTATGCTGGTTCGCCCGGCTGTGGAAGCGGGCGAAAAGCTTGGCTTTCTTCCTGGCGATCTGGCACAGAAGGTCGACCCCTATCTCCGCCCCCTCTACGACGCACTGTATGAGATGCTGGGATTCGAACAGGTCACCAAGCTGATCGAGAAAAGCGTGATCGAAATCGCGCCGCTTGCCTTCATGCGCGGCCGCACACTGAATAATGCGTTTATTATTCTCGATGAAAGCCAGAACACCACCCGCGAGCAGATGAAGATGTTTCTGACCCGGATCGGTTTTGGTTCTACCGCAGTCATCACCGGCGATACCACTCAGATCGATCTACCCAAGGGACAACAGTCCGGGCTGGTTCAGGCCACGGCAATACTGGAAAATGTCCCCGGTATCGGATTTACCCACTTCGGTGCCAAAGACGTGGTTCGCCATCCGCTGGTTCAGCGCATTGTTGAAGCCTACGATGGTCATGATGCCAGCCTCTCAAGTGGCGGGCGCGATCAGTGAGTGACCTTGCAGTTGATCTCCAGATCGCGTCCGAGGCAACTGATTTACCCGGCGAAGCAGAACTGTCCAGATGGGCTTCCCTGGCCTGGCTGGGCGAAGCCCCTTCCGAAGTCACCATCCGGATTGTCGATGAATCGGAAAGCACCGAGTTGAACGGCCAGTACCGTCAAAAACACCGCCCGACCAATGTACTGTCCTTTCCCTTTGAGCAGCCGGAAGGTATAACAGTGCCCCTGGCAGGCGATCTGGTAATTTGTGCCAGCGTTGTCGCCCGGGAAGCCGGTGAACAACATAAAAGCCGCGACGCCCACTGGGCACACATGGTTATTCATGGCATGCTCCATTTGCAGGGGTATGATCATATCGACGACAGGGATGCCGACATCATGGAAGCCACGGAAATCAGGCTTTTACATGAACTCGGCTTTAGCAATCCCTACATTACAGAGGAAACGGATCAGGACTCATGAGCGACGATCACTCGAGTCGCAGTCAGGGCAACAAGTCCTGGCTGGAGCGCATATCTCAGGCTTTTTCCAACGAGCCAGAATCCATCACCGATATCCTTGAGATTCTCAGGGATGCAGAAGATCACAACATCATCGATGCTGATGCCATGAGCATTATCGAGGGGGCCATGCAGGTCACCGATATGCGCGCCGATGAAATCATGATTCCCCGGTCCCAGATGGTCACCGTCAAGGCCAGCACCGATCCGAAATCATTCCTGACGGAAATCATGGACTCGGCGCACAGCCGCTTCCCGGTTATCGGAGACAGCCAGGACGACGTGATTGGCGTGCTCCTGGCCAAGGACCTGCTGCCACTCGCACTGAACAATGACCTCAGCTGGAGCAAAATCCGCGAGGTGCTGCGTCCGCCGACCTTCGTACCGGAAAGCAAACGCCTGAACCAGCTGTTAAAAGAGTTCAAGGAAACCCGCAACCACATGGCGATCGTCGTAGACGAGTATGGCGGCACCGCGGGACTGATCACCATTGAAGATGTGTTGGAGCAAATCGTCGGCGAGATAGAAGATGAACACGACTTCGACGAAGAAACCCACATCAAGGCACGTGCCGACGGCAATTACGCGGTCAAGGCAGTGACCTCGGTTGAGGACTTTAACGAGTTCTTTGACTGCAAGCTTGACGAAGAAGACTTCGACACGATCGGCGGCCTGGTACTCAAGGAGTTCGGGCACCTGCCTCGTCGCGGCGAAGAAACCAGCTTTGGCGGATTTCAGTTCACGATTCTGAACGCGGATAATCGCGTTATCCGGCTGATTCAGGTCCGCCGTCATGAATCATGACCACAATACGCCGCTGAACCTCTGGCGTGCCATTGCCCTGATCGTTGCGGGGGCACTTCAGACCCTCACGTTTTCACCGTTTGACCTGACGGTAATCGGCCCTCTGTCGATCCTGTTGGCGTTGTTTGCAGCCATACCGGTTACCGGTCAGCACCTGTTTCGCGCCGGCTGGCTGCTGGGCGTGGGCCTGTTTGGCAGTGGCGCCTCCTGGGTCTACATCAGCATCAGCCAATACGGCAACACCTCGGTTCTGGTGTCGGTGATCCTGACGGCGCTATTCGTGGCCGGCCTTGGGCTGTTCCACGGCCTGACTTTCTGGGCCTGGGGCAAGGTTGCCCGCGACCGCAAAATCCATCGGCTCATTCTGTTCCCCGCTTTCTGGGTTCTGGGCGACTGGCTGCGAAGCTGGTTCCTGACCGGGTTCCCGTGGTTGTACCTGGGCACCGCGCAGGTTGATGGGCCGCTGGCAAGCCTGGCTCCTGTTGTTGGTGTCTATGGCGTGACGATGGTGATTGTCGCAACTGGCGTGGTGCTCTATGCACTGATCCCGGCGATCCGACAGAAGCGGCGCGGCGCCATTTTGCTGCTGTCGCTTTCCCTCATTGTTCCCTGGGCTCTTACGCCGGCGCTGAAAGACACCACCTGGACCGATCGGGCAGACAAACCGCTATCGGTCGCTGCCATGCAAGGCAATATTCCCCAGCTCATCAAATGGGACCCCGAATTCATGCAGCACCAGATGGAAACCTATCTGGCGCTGACGTCCCCCCATTGGGAACGTGACCTGATTCTCTGGCCGGAAACCGCCATACCCATCACCCAGGATCAGGCCGGCCCATTGATTGACATGATTGCGAAGCGACTGGGCCCGGACTCAACCCTGATCACCGGCATCCCCTGGTATGGGTTCAGCGATGAACTGGAAGACTTCACGTACCGCAACAGCATTATGGCCATTGGCGCCGGTGAAGGCATGTACTTCAAGCAGCGACTGGTGCCGTTTGGTGAATATGTGCCTTTGCAGAATTGGCTCCGCGGCCTGATCGGCTTCTTTGACCTGCCCATGTCGAGTTTCTCGCGGGGGCCAGAAAACCAGTCACCGCTGACTGCCGGTGACGACAAGGTGATGCCCTTTATCTGTTACGAAATCGCCTATCCCGATTTCGTCGCCCGTAACGCCTGGAATACCGACCTGCTGATTACCATCAGCAACGACGGCTGGTTCGGACACTCGATCGGCCCCCTGCAGCATTTGCAGATGGCGCGCATGCGGGCGCTGGAAACAGGCCGTTTTGTACTGCGAGGCACCAACAACGGGGTCACGGCCATTATCGATGATCACGGCCAGATCACGGCTCAGATTCCGCAGTTCGAACAAGGCGTCATGCTGGGAGAGGTATATACAGTGACGGGTAAAACGCCGTACATGGCAACCGGCTCCTGGCCGGTACTGACGCTGGCGATGATCCTGATCGTTTTTGCCAGACCTCGGGCGCTGCCGAAGCCCTCCCGCCAGACACACGCGGGCTGAGCGCGGCGCTCAGCCTTCTGGCAAATACGCATTACAGCCAACCAGACTGCAGAACTGAACTGTTCAGCGCTGCTATTCCGGTGAAACCTTCCCACTCACTTCGGGATCATGAGGCCAGCGCGCCGTGATGCGCTCAAAGTAATGTGAACTGCAGGCGTCACAGGGCTTGAGATGACTGGTCTCCACCAGGCACACCATATGCCCGCAGGCAAGGCAGCGCAGCACACCGGCGGTGGCAATCTCGCCACTGATGTACTGTCCCGGGTCATGGTGTAGTTTGTGATCAAGCTCAAGCGTCTCGAGCCGGGTCTTATCCGCGATAGAAAACAGCAAATCGGCCAACTGGCGTTCTATCAGCGCCAGATCAAGTCGCAACCACTCACTGACGCCATCCCCGGTTTCCTCTACGAAGTTCATCAGGTGGGCAATATCCCGCTTGACGTAGGCGCCCAGCAGATCAATTTCCTCGCGGGTCATCTCTTCAAGTTCAAGCTCGAACTCGACTGCTTCGTCGATACTGTCACGCAGGGTATCCCAGCTTTTTCGCTCCACTGAATTGAGCCGTGTTTCGACCCTCTCCAGCATCCGGTTGTATGCTCGCAGAGCCTGTCCTGAAAACTCGTGTTTTTGCTGTTCACTCATGACAATCGCCTCGTGTTGCCCCGGCTACTCCGGAAAGCGACAGTGCAGAATCGCACGGGAAGCTCTCCTGACTCTTCAAGTTTGACACAAACCCGGGCACCCTGCCGGCGAAGTGAGTTACGATCCTGTAGGCGTTTACTGCAACAGGCTACCTGTCCGCTGCTGTGTGCGGTAAAATGCGCCATCTTCCGCTGACAGATCGTTTGCCGCACTGCAAACCTTCAGGGACAACTCCACATCGACAGATTGACACAGGGTAACCTCAGTAATGGCTGGAATGGACGAGCAATATCGCCCGCAGGATATCGAGAAAAAAGCCCAACAGTTCTGGGAAACCAATCAGACCTTCTCGGTTAAAGATGAGCCGGGCAAACCCAAATACTACTGCCTGTCGATGTTCCCCTACCCCAGCGGCAAGCTGCACATGGGCCACGTCCGCAACTACACCATCGGCGATGTCGTCAGCCGCTATCAGCGCATGCTGGGCAAAAATGTCATGCAACCCATGGGTTGGGATGCTTTTGGTTTGCCCGCAGAAAATGCGGCCGTCAAGAACAAGTCAGCGCCGGCCAAGTGGACCTACTCCAATATCGAATACATGAAAAACCAGCTACGCCAGCTCGGTTTTGGTTATGACTGGAAGCGTGAATTCGCCACCTGCCGGCCCGAATATTACAAGTGGGAGCAGTGGTTCTTCACCAAGCTGTACGAGAAAGGCCTGGTCTACAAGAAGATGGCGACCGTCAACTGGGACCCGATTGACCAGACTGTGCTGGCGAACGAGCAGGTCGTCGATGGCCGCGGCTGGCGCTCAGGTGCACTGGTCGAGCAGAAAAAGATTCCCCAGTGGTTCATCAAGATCACCGACTACGCCGAAGAGCTGCTGAACGATCTGGATCAGCTTGAAGAGTGGCCTGATCAGGTGCGTACCATGCAGCGTAACTGGATCGGCAAATCCACCGGCGTCGAGCTGACGTTTGCCCTCAAGGACCGGGACGATGCGCTGGAGGTTTACACCACCCGCCCCGACACGCTGATGGGCGTGACCTACATGGCGGTGTCTGCTGAGCATCCTCTGGCGCAAGCCGCAGCGGAGCGCAACAAGGAAGTCGCCGCCTTCGCCGAAAGCTGCCGCAACAATAAGGTGGCAGAGGCGGATCTTGCGACCATGGAGAAGCTGGGCATCGATACCGGCTTTAAAGCCATTCATCCGCTGACTCACGATCTGGTGCCCGTATTCATCGCCAACTTCGTGTTGACCGACTACGGCACTGGCGCTTTGATGGCTGTTCCTGCTCATGATGAGCGCGACCACGAATTTGCCGTCAAATACCAGCTACCGATTCGTCAGGTTGTGTCGCCCAACGATCACCATGAAATCGACACCCAGGAAGCCGCTTTCCCGGAGAAAGGCTTCCTTGTTAATTCAGGCACATACAACGGCCTGACCAGCGAAGAAGCCTTTGATGCCATTGCTGACTATCTTGAGCAGAACGGCATAGGTGCACGCAAGGTCAACTATCGTCTGCGCGACTGGGGCGTATCCCGTCAGCGTTACTGGGGCGCACCGATCCCCATGATGACCCTCGACGACGGTACCGAAATGCCCGTGCCAGAAGATCAGCTGCCGGTGCGGTTGCCTGAAGATGTGGAGATGGACGGCGTAAAATCGCCAATCAAGGCCGATCCCGAGTGGGCCAGAACCACCTATAACGGCCAGCCCGCAACCCTGGAAACCGATACATTTGACACCTTCATGGAGTCATCCTGGTACTATGCCCGCTTCTGCAGCCCCGACTACGACAAGGGTATGCTCGACCCTGCCGCTGCCAACTACTGGCTGCCGGTTGATCAGTATATCGGCGGCATCGAACACGCGATTCTGCACCTGCTTTACGCACGCTTCTTCCACAAGCTACTCCGCGACGTAGGGCTGGTTGAAAGCTCAGAACCCTTCAAGCGCCTGCTTTGTCAGGGCATGGTACTGGCCGAAACCTATTTCCGTGAAGACGATAGCGGCGGCAAGGAATGGATCTCGCCGGCAGACGTTACCGTCGAACGCAATGACAAGGGACAGGTAACCAGCGCCAGCCATATTGGCGATGGCCAGCCGGTCCAGTCTGGCGGCATCTCCAAGATGTCGAAGTCGAAGAACAACGGCATAGATCCGCAATCCATCATTGATCAGCACGGCGCCGACACGGTGCGCCTGTTCATGATGTTCGCCGCGCCACCGGAGCAATCGCTGGAATGGTCTGACAGCGGCGTAGAAGGTGCTCACCGCTTCCTCAAGCGTCTCTGGCGCATGGTCACTGAACATACGGCTAACAGCGGTACAACAGCTATAGATCCAGCTTCACTGACAGACCATCAGCGGGATATTCGCCGCAAGACGCACGAGACCATTGACCGGGTCAGCAAAGATGTCAGCCAGCGACTGGTATTCAACACGGCTATTGCCGCAGTCATGGAGCTTTTGAACGAAGTCAGCAAACTGAACGATGGCAGCGCCGAAGACTACCCGGTTGTTCAGGAAGCACTGGATACCGCGGTATTGTTGCTCTCGCCGATTACGCCCCATATCTGCCACACACTATGGGAAATGCTGGGCCATGAGACCGCAGTAGTGGACGCATCCTGGCCAGAAGCGGACGCAGACGCGATGGTCCGCTCCACCCTGCAGGTGGTCTTCCAGGTGAACGGTAAAGTGCGCTCAAAAGCTGATGTGCCTGCTGATATCCAGAAAGACGCCCTTGAATCGCTGGCGCTGGCTGACGAGAACGTCAAACGATTCACCGACGACAAAACCGTGCGCAAGGTTATTGTGGTGCCCGGCAAGCTCGTCAATATCGTCGCCAACTGATCGATGGCGCCGGGTGTTTGGCATCCGGCGCCGTTTCCACATTGCACGTTACCGGCAGGGAGCAGCGTACATGCCTCACAACCGCCACCACCTCAATCCGTTGTTGAACTCCGCAACAATCGCAGCGATGTGCGCGGTGCTCGCAGGATGTGGCTTTCAGCTGCGCGGCGCACCACCCGTATCAGAAGCCATGCAGCCGCTCAGTGTTGAATGCGACAGCTCGATCCCGTTCGACCTGTGTGATGCGATCAAAACCCAGTTTAATGAGGGTGAGATCGCGCTGGTGCCTGCTGACGAGGCAAAGTATCAGATCAAACTCAAGAATTTCTCGGAAGTGCGCCGCGCCAGCGCCATTCAGCTAGACGCTTCGGCGGCGGAGTATGATGTTCGCCAGAAGGTATTGATGGATGTCATCAGCGCTGATGACATCCCGGCACTGGCGAATGCCGAGGTGCGCTCCAGTGATATCTACAAATATGACGACACCAACGTGCTGGCCAAGCGTCGCGAGGAAGAAGACCTTCGCGAGAAGCTCTATCAGCGCATTGCCCAGCAGGTTATATTCCGGCTCGCTCCGCTAACCCCCCAGCGGCTGGAAGCTATCCGCAGTGAATATGAAGCCAATCAAAAGCAGTCGGAAAACGGCACCAGCGCGCCTGACGACACCGCGCCGGAAACCCAATGAAAACAACGCCGGCTCAGCTCGATCAGGCCTTGTCCAGAGGGCTCGCACCAGTCTATCTGGTGTCGGGAGACGAGCCCCTGCTGGTTGACGAGTGCTGCGACCGCATTCGCAAAGCTGCACGGAATGCCGGCTTTAATGACCGCCTCACCTTTCATGCTGATCGAGGTCTCAACTGGAATCAGGTCAACGAGGAGCTCAATGCCCTGTCGTTGTTTGCCGAACAGCGGCGTATCGAGATACACCTCCCCACCGGTAAGCTGGGCGACGGGCGCCCGGTTGTGGAGCAGATGCTGCAGTCTCCACCCGACGATATTATCCTGATCCTGATCAGCACCAAGCTCGATGCAGCTGAAATCCGCCGTAAATGGTATAAACAGCTCGTCGACAAAGGCGTGCATGTTCCGGTCTGGCCAGTCGAACCGGACAAGTTCCCAGGCTGGCTTCAGCAGCGCGCACGGGCACAGGGGCTGACGCTGACACAAGGCGCTCTCGACGAATTGTCGGAACGACTGGAAGGCAACCTCCTCGCCGCCAATCAGGAAATGGCCAGGCTGGCGCTGTTATCCCCTGACAAAACCATCGACGAAAATATAGTCAGCCAAGCGGTAGAAGATAGCGCCCGCTTCAACGTATTCGAACTGGTGGCCGACATCATGCTCGGCAAAGCCGCCCAAGCCCAACGGATCATCGGGGCTTTGCAACAGGAAGCTGACAGCCCTCTCGGACTGCTTGCCATTCTCAGCCGGGATCTCCGCATGGCCGCACGCCTGCAGCAGGCCATGGCACAGGGTGAACAGTCCAGACAATTCTTCCGCTCACAGAACGTGCGGCAACCACAGCGCATGAAACAACTCGAGCAAGCCGCTCGCAGGCTGCATCCGGAACAACTGCGCCGTGCCATTCTCCGCTGCAGTGACATTGACCGAAGCGCCAAAGGGTTTGACCCACTTTCACCCTGGCATCATCTCCGCTCACTGACTCAGGAACTGTCAGTTCGCCGCTGACGCTCCACTACCCTCTTGGTTGACACCTCAAGTCCCCGGGCGCATCTTTAAAAGGACGGGGCCATATGGGGGCTATCGCTCATGAGGTGGAAAGAAAAACTGAAAAGACTCGCCCGCGCGACTCGACACCAGCGGGACGCAATACACCTGCAGCTTCATCTCGCTCACCAGAATCCAAGAGATGAATGGGAAGATCTTGAGCAGGACTGGGAACGTTTTCGCCACAAGCTCAGGCAGATCCTGCACAACGCCGCACAGGCAATGGATAAGACCCTCCGTGTGACACACAAAGGCAGCAGGAACTTACGGCAAGTATACGAAAATTGGCACCGGCGACTATTGTAAACTGATTCGGAAAGCGACATATTCAGGACCAAGCCACCGAACACAGGCTGGCTTAAAACACCAGAAAGGCATCAGATAACAACACCTGGCGCCTTGAACACTGGCAGGGTTTGTTGCGGGTATGACTGTCGGGAGGCCCGATCTGCTATGCCATTTGCGCTGTACAGAGGTTACAACGTAACCATGAGATGCATACTCAAGAGTTGTTCAAGTTTCCTGATTGCGTTCTGCCTGGCGGGCACTGCTTATGGGCAAGACGGCCAAACCACATTCAGTGACCCGGAAAAAACCGTTCAGGACGTGTTCTGGAAGCAACTCTACGCGGAGGGAGGGAAAACCTTTTTCTGCGGGAAGGCATTTTCAAACAAAGGTTTTTTGATCACTCAGGGCTATATCTACCCTCTTGCCCACATCCGAAGCACACTTAAATGCGGCACCCTGTCGCAATGCGAGAAAGACGAACACTACCGCTATATCGCATCAGACCTCCACAACATGATCCCGGTACAAAGCAGTGTCGAACTATGGCGCCGCAATGCGAGCTATGCCCAACTGACTGAAAATCAGCCCACCGAAAAATGCGACATTCGCGCCACTCTGCGTGAAATAGAGCCACCGAATGCAGTAAAAGGTGATGTCGCCCGCGCGGTTGCCTACATGGCAAAAACCTACCATCTACCGCTGACAACTGCACCGCAGATTCTGATCCAGTGGAGCAACGATGACCCACCTGACGACCATGAACTGCAAATCAATACGCTGATTGAAAACCTACAGGGCAACAGTAACCCGTTTGTCACTGACCCTACCCAGATAACCCGCATTTCAGACCTGGTACTTTAATCCCTGGCGCGTTGAATTACTGCCGCAGTCCTGCCAAACATAAAAAAGCCGCATACCAGAACAGTATGCGGCTTTTTTGTCAGACTGATCCTGAGATCAGAACTCTTCTGCGGTCAGATCCATCATGGCATCACTTCCGCTACGAATACCTTCCGCCAGTGATACTGTTTTCGGCAACAGACGGTTAAAGTAGAAACGTGCGGTTTTCAGCTTGCCGGTATAGAAACCTGAGCTGTCGGCTTCTGCCTTCGGAGCAGCTGCTTTGACTATCCGGGCCCACATATAGGCCAACGCGGTGAGACCAAACAGGTCAAGATAATCAACAGACGCCGCACCCACTTCATTCGGGTCCTCAGCTGACGCATTGATGACATGCTCGGTGACGTCCGACAGACGCTCCAGCGCAGCCGCCAATGGCTCAAGGTATGGACGCAGCGTTGCATCCCCGCTGTTCGCCTCAATGAACTCCGCCACATCCTGCGCGAACAGTTCGTAGAAGCGCCCCTGGTTCGCCACTACCTTACGGCCCATCAGATCCAGCGCCTGAATACCGTTAGTTCCCTCGTAAATCTGGGTGATCCGCACGTCGCGAACCAATTGCTCCTGACCCCATTCACGAATGAAGCCATGGCCGCCAAACACCTGCTGACCGATGATGCAGGCTTCCAGACCGCGGTCTGTCAGAAACGCCTTGGCCACAGGCGTCAGCAACGCCACCATGCCCTCAGCGTGCTCGCGACGGGCATCATCCTCGGCATACTTGGCGATATCGAGCCATTGCGCCACGTAGGTTGAGAACGCTCGACCGCCTTCTACATAGCCTTTCATGGTCAACAGCATGCGGCGTACGTCCGGATGCACAATGATCGGATCAGCTGCCTTGTCAGCATTCTGCGCACCAGTCGGGGCACGACTCTGGATGCGGTCAAGCGCGTAGGCCCGAGCACTCTGCAGTGATGCTTCGGCTGCACCAACGCCCTGAATCCCCACTCCCAAACGCTCGTAGTTCATCATGGTGAACATGGCGTTCAAACCCTTGTTCGGCTCGCCGATCAACCAGCCGGTGGCTTCGTCGAAGTTCATCACGCAGGTTGCCGAACCCTTGATTCCCATTTTCTTTTCAATCGAACCACAGGACAGGCTGTTGTGCTCGCCCAAGGAACCATCGTCGTTCACCAGCAGCTTGGGCACCAGGAACAACGAAATACCCTTCGGCCCTTTGGGAGCATCCGGCAGCTTCGCCAGTACGAGATGGATGATGTTCTCAGCCATATCGTGCTCGCCCCAAGTAATAAAGATCTTGGTGCCAGTGATCTTGTATGAACCATCGTCATTGGGAACTGCTTTTGAACGGATAATGCCTAGATCAGTACCGGCATGAGGCTCGGTCAGATCCATCGCCCCGGACCAGACGCCCGAATACATGTTTGGCAGGTACTTTTCTTTAAGTGCCTCGCTACCATGGGCATTCAGCGCCAGGCAGGCGCCGGCCGTCAGCATTGGCGCAAGTCCGAAAGCGATGTTTGCACCCTGCAGCATTTCTTCAAACTGGGCCACCAGCGTCTTGGGCATCCCCATACCACCAAAATCGGGGTTGCCACCCAGGCAGTTCCAGCCACCTTCAACGATTGTCTGGTAGGCCTCGCGGAACCCTTCTGGCGAGGTTACGACGCCATCATTCCACTGGCAGCCTTGCTCATCACCTTCGCGATTCAGTGGCGCGATAACGCCGCTTGTGATCTTGCCCGCCTCTTCGATGATGGCGTCAGCCGTTTCCGGATCAACGTTCTCGGCAACCTTCGGGAGCGATGCCCAGAGTGACGGGGCATCAAACACTTCGTTCAGTACAAATCGGATATCGCGCAATGGCGCCTGATAATCAGCCATTTAATAATCCTCTGTCAGTGTGCGTGGGCGATCTAGCAGTCTAATAATTGGGGATGATTTTACCGCAATTCAGGCGGTAACTCATTTCGCATTACCCCGAGTACCGAGATAAGGCAATATTAAAAAAAAAGGCCCGCCTCAATTGAGTACGGGCCCGTTCTGCCTTACAGAGACATCACATCAGAATGCGAATGCGTCTTCCGGCATATCCATCAAAGTGTCAGAACCGGCCATCATGGTTTCGGCATGCCCCTTGGTGCGTGGCAGCAGACGCTTGAAGTAGAAGCGTGCAGTCAACACCTTGGCGTTGTAGAAAGCTTCTTCCTGAGTGCCTTCAGCCATCTTGTCCAGCGCCACCTTGGCCATCTGGGCCCACAGGTAAGCGAAGACCGCATAGCCCGAGTACATCAGGTAGTCGACGGAAGCCGAACCCACCTCATCACGGTTCTTCATAGCGTTCATGCCCACTTTCATGGTCAGATCGCCCCACTCCTTGTTGAGTGCCTGCAGCGGCTCAACAAACTCCTTCAACTGTTCGTTGTCAGCATTTTCCTTGCAGAAAACGTGGACCTTTTTGGTGAAGACTTTCAGCGCTTCGCCTTGGGTCATCAGTACTTTACGGCCCAGCAGATCCAGTGCCTGGATACCAGTAGTGCCTTCATAAATCATACCGATGCGGGAATCACGAACGTTCTGCTCCATGCCCCACTCAGCGATGTAACCGTGACCACCAAATACCTGCATCCCCAGGTTGGCAGACTCATAACCGATCTCGGTCAGGAATGCCTTGGCAATTGGTGTCAGGAAACCAAGCAGCTCGTCGGCTTCTTTGCGCTCTTCTTCAGTCTTGCCGCTGTGAACGATGTCCACCTGCTGGGCCGCCAGATAAATCAGGGCGCGGGCACCTTCCGCCACGCTCTTCTGGGTCAGCAGCATACGGCGCACGTCAGGGTGCACAATAATCGGATCAGCCGGGCCGTCGGTGTTCTTGGGACCGGTCAATGAACGCATCGCCAGACGGTCTTTGGAGTATGCCAGTGAGCCCTGGAAGCCCAGCTCAGCGGAACCCAGCCCCTGGATAGCAGTACCGATACGAGCAGTGTTCATGAAGGTGAACATGCAGTTGAGGCCTTTGTTCTCAGGCCCGATCAGCCAGCCTTTAGCGCCGTCAAAGTTCATCACGCAGGTCGCGTTACCGTGAATACCCATCTTGTGCTCAAGGGAGCCACAGCTTACGGCGTTACGCTCACCCACGCTGCCATCTTCATTAGGCAGGAACTTGGGAACGATAAACAGTGAGATACCCTTGGTACCTTCAGGCGCGCCCGGCAGACGTGCCAGAACGATATGAACAATGTTCTCCGCCATGTCGTGCTCACCGGCAGAGATGAAAATTTTGGTGCCGGAGATGCTGTAGCTTCCATCGGCGTTAGGCTCAGCCTTGGAACGCAGAATACCGAGGTCGGAACCACAGTGAGGCTCGGTCAGACACATAGTGCCTGTCCACTCACCACTGATAAGACGCGTCAGGTAAGTTTGCTTCTGCTTTTCGGAACCGTGCGCTTCAATCGTGTTAGTCGCACCGTGGCTCAGACCCGGATACATGCCCCAGGACCAGTTAGACGTACCAACCATCTCGCTGATAACGATCCCGATAGAGTTAGGCAGCCCTTGGCCACCGTAATTCGGGTCAGCGGTCATTGAAGCCCAGCCACCCTCAACATACTGCTGATAGGCCTCTTTAAAACCAGTCGGCGTTTTGACGCCTTCTGCGCTCCAGGTACATCCTTCGTTATCGCCCACGGCATTCAGTGGTGAAAGTACCTGCTCACAAAACTTGGCACCTTCCTGAATGATGGCATCAACCATATCCGGAGTCGCGTCTTCAGCGCCTTCCAGGCCAGCATAGTGCTGCTCGCTGTTCAGCAGCTCGTTCATTACAAACTTGATTTCACGCAGGGGCGCTTTGTATTCAGGCATGGAATTCACCTCAGTTCTCGGTTGTGTCTGTCTCCAATACGACAGAGCACCAGCCTTGGTTTTACTCGTAGGTAATCGCAGTTGCGCTACCTGTTAATTAAACGGTTGTTTGAAACATACGTTTGCAGCCATTCTATTGTCAAGAGGCCAACCACTAATTTGTGTTGCTTTAGGCAACCGAATTAGTGGTTAATTATAGGAATCAATGAGTTGAGAAAAGTCAGGCGGTGGCCTGAAAAGAGAGGCTATCAGGGATAGGGTCCGTATTACCGAGGTCAGAAATACGCTGATAGGTCGAAGCCCGGCTTTCATCTGCGCCGTTCAGCGCGGTTTTTTCACCGTCCTCGTCGGCACTGTCTAGCGCCGTTTTATCTTCACTTTTTTCAGCCGCCAGCTCGAGCTGCGCCTGTAACATAATCTGCATCGCCTTTGCAGCGACCTGCCGATCCTGCGATGAAGGCTCGGCTGGCGCCAGTGCAGCAGCCTGCACCACACGCATTTTATCAATAGTCGCTTGCGGATTATTGGCAACGGCGGCGATATCGATGGGCACCTCTCCACCAACCGCGTACTGGGCGCCATCCGGACCGCGCTCGTAACTGTAGCTTGCCGCACCAGCATGCTGGCCACCCACACTTTGATGGGCGGCCTCATGGGCTCGAACCTCACGATCCCGTGCTTTCAGGGCTTGCAGTTGCTGAAGTTCGGCTTCCTCAAGCTCCCGCTGCACACCTTTAGCCTGTTCCGTTTCACTTTTGTCACCGGGGCGCTCAGCATCCGATTTGGCAGATACCGGCCTGGCGGTCTGGAGCTCATTTTTTTGAGTGACGACAGCTGAATTGGAAGCGACAGCAGAAGGACCGCCGTAGTGCGTTACGCCAGGATAAAGAGAAGATGAAGGGGAAAAAGCGACAGACATGGCTCGCAAGCCCGAATTAAGTGTCAAGCCATGATGTCGAGAAGAGAACCGAGTGTTTCATCGGCTGTTTTCACAACCTGAGCAGAAGCTTCGACACTTCTGGAATATAACTTCAAATCGACGATGGGCTCAGCCAAGCCACCGCTTCCGGCAATGGCGCTTTCACCGCCGGTACCCTGCGGACCATCAACACCTGATCGGGCGATACGCTTGGCAGCATTTTCCGCGCCGGCAATACCGTCCTGAATACCTTTCACGCCAATCGCGAAACTGTTATTGATGTTACTGCTGATCATATGGCCACCGCTGATTAAACCATTAGCTCAAGTTGACCAGATTTCTGTTCAAAAATCAATCAGCGGTCGAATATCCAGATTCAGTGCCAGCGCGGCAGGGTCCGGCTCAGCCTGCCAGGGTAAATCACCCAGAAAGGGCGCCCGCAGGTGGCTTTTCAGATAGTCAAGATTCTCGGCCTCGCGTGCCATAGGCTCTCTGGATGGCCGATTACCAACCCAGCCCGCCAGCACCAGACCGTCATTTCGAATAGCTTCGGCCGTTAACAACGCGTGGTTAATACACCCCAACTGAAGCGGCACAACCATAACCACGGGCAACTGCATTTCCTGAGCAACCCGGGAATAAGTTTCACGGTCATTCAGTGGTACTCGCCAGCCCCCAGCTCCTTCAACCAGAAACAGTTCGGCCGGGCGCATCTGAAACCCGCGACACAGGCCAACCAACCGCTGAGAGGAAAGCTGCCGACCCGCTTCCTGCGCTGCAATATGGGGCGCAATCGCAGGCAACATGGCAATCGGGTTAATCTGCTCGTAGGGCACGCGCTCTGACATGGCCGCCTGCAACATCAGAGCATCATCGTTGCGAAGCCCCTCGGGCGCCTCTTCGCAACCTGAAGCAACGGGTTTCATTGCCAGTGTTCTCAACCCCCGACTGTTAGCCGCATGCAATAAGGCCGCGGTAACCAGGGTTTTACCGACACCTGTGTCAGTGCCGGTAATAAAATAACTGCGTTTACCCATGACTACTGTTCACTCTTATGCGCTCTTTCACTTATATGTCAGGCGGCTGATTCAGGCGATAACTGCCGGCACGCTGCCAGTGCATTCAGCAATCTATCGAGATGCGCCTCGGTGTGTGAGGCACTGAATGTTACCCGCAACCGCGACTCCCCTTCCGGCACTGTTGGCGGCCTGATGGCAGTAACCCAGATGCCGCGTGCCTCCAGAGCCTTGCTCAACGCAAGCGCCGACCACGCATCACCGACCAGTATTGGCTGAATAGGCGTCGCTGAAGGCATTAAGGTGAAACCGAGGCGGCTCGCCTCTGAGCGGAAGCGGTCAATCAAATGCTTCAGATGGACGCGGCGATCATTTGCCTGCTCCAGCAATGCCACACTGGTACAGCTTGCATAAGCGACAGCCGGCGGCATCGCCGTGGTGTATATATAGGTGCGTGCTTTTTGAACCAGATAATCGGTCAGTAACGAAGAGCCGGCCACGAAAGCACCACTTGTACCAAACGCTTTGCCCAATGTTCCGATGACAAGCGGAACATCCGCCTCATCCAATCCGAAATGCGCTACCGTGCCGCGCCCTTCCGGGCCGAGACAGCCAAAACCGTGCGCATCGTCTACGATCAGCAGCGCATCGTGTGCCCGGCACACTGCCGCCAACTCTGGCAAAGGCGCCAGGTCGCCATCCATACTGAACACACCATCCGTAACCACCAGCTTGTGGCCCTCGGTTTCCGCCAACTGGCGCTCCAGATCAGCAACATCCGCATGGGCGTACTGGCGGATCGTGGCCCGGCTCAGCTTGCACCCATCAATAATTGAAGCGTGGTTGAGCCGGTCCGAGAAAATGGTATCCCCCCGACCAGCCAATGCACTGATTACGCCCATGTTGGCCATGTAGCCCGTGGAAAAAAACAGAGCAGACTCGCGCTGCGAAAAAGCGGCCAACGCCTCTTCCAGTTTATGATGAGCCGCGTGATGGCCACAGATCAGGTGCGATGCAGCGCCACCCAGCCCTGCAGTTCCAAGCGACTCTCGCAACGTCTTGATAGTGGCAGGGTGGTTGGCCAGCCCCAGGTAGTCATTGCTACAGAAGGACAACACCGGCCGGCCCTCAACCATCATTTCCGGCTGCTGAGGGCTCTCTACCTGACGGCGCCAGCGATACAGCCCCTGCTCCCGCCGTTTATCCAGCTCCGCTTTAAAGTCGCGCACGTCCAGCCTCAGGCGGTTTCGCGACGATCGGCGTCGGCATCGTAGAACAGGTGACGGTTGCGCTCGTCTTCGATCGCGGTAACAAGCCCTGCCGCTTGCTCCTCTTCGGTATGGGCCTGTTCACGCTGCTCGGGACGGATCCCCAGACGCTTGAAAAGCTGACGATCATGGTCTGCTTCAGGGTTCGATGTGGTCAGCAACTTCTCACCGTAGAAGATGGAGTTGGCGCCGGCCAGGAAGCACAATGCCTGCATCTGGTCATTCATTTGCTCGCGTCCCGCCGATAACCGGACGTGAGATTCCGGCATCAGGATGCGTGCGACGGCGATGGTGCGGATGAATTCAAACGGGTCCAGATCGTCAACGTTCTCCAGCGGCGTGCCCGCCACTTTAACCAGCATATTGATCGGCACACTTTCAGGGTGATGAGGCAAGTTGGCAAGCTGCATCAGCAATCCTGCACGATCATCAAGATCTTCGCCCATACCCATGATGCCGCCACAACATACCTTCATGCCCGCCTTGCGCACGTTATCGAGCGTGTGCAGGCGATCGGCATAGGTGCGGGTGGTAATGATGTGGTTGTAGTACTTCTCGGAAGTGTCGAGATTGTGATTGTAATAATCCAGTCCGGCACCAGCCAGTTCGCCTGCCTGGTCTTCATTGAGCATACCAAGCGTCATACAGGTTTCGAGCCCCAGGGATTTAACCTGGCGCACCATATCAAGCACGTAGGGCATGTCCTTTTTCGTTGGGCTCCGCCAGGCCGCTCCCATGCAGAAGCGTGACGCCCCTTTGCTTTTGGCTGCACGGGCTTCCTCAATCACCTTTTCAATTTCCAGCAGCCGCTCCTTTTCCAGGCCCGTGTTGTAATGGCCGCTCTGGGGACAGTATTTGCAATCTTCCGGGCAGGCTCCGGTCTTGATCGACAACAGTGTGCTCACCTGCACCTCGTTTGGATCAAAATGTTCGCGATGAACGCTCTGAGCCCTGAAAACAAGATCATTGAACGGTAGAGCAAACAGATCGCGAATATCGGACAGTGACCAGTCGTGACGAAGGTGAGTAGCAGTCATGGGATTTTCCTGTTGGTTCCTGACCTTCGAGCCGCTAACCTGTGCAGCCGGACTCCGGTCATTTCTGTTCATGGATTGAACGCATGATAAATTGCCTGACCCATCTGTCAACCTTGGCTAACAGATTGGTTAACAACTTTCTCCAGGTTAACAGCCCGTGTATTGGCTGTCTCACAACAACATCCGCTTCCGGACTGTGCCCGGCTTGCACCGCGTCACTGCCGGCCAACAGTTCGCCATGCGGGCAGTGCGGGCTGCCACTGCCCTCTATCGAATCCAGCCAGGGCACGGCGCTCTGCGGCCCCTGCATTGCCAGTCCTCCCGCTTTTGACCGAGTCGTCGCCCCCTGGATTTACGGCTTTCCGATCAATGCTGCTATCAGCCGCTTCAAGTACAACAGCCAACGGGCACTGGGTCGGCCGTTGGCCATTGCACTCGCCAGCACGATTCGCCAACAGGGCAAGCGTCTGCCCGACGCCTTGGTGCCTGTTCCCATGCATTCGGGGAAGTTGCGCAAACGGGGATTTAATCAGGCTGAGGAAATAGCCATCTGGCTGTCAGAACAACTGGACGTGCCCGTGATTGAAGGGGTACTTAAAAGAACCCGGCGCAGCGATGCTCAATCGGGCCTGAACCGTCAGCGCCGGCTCACCAATCTGAAGGGCGCGTTTGCAGTGAAGCAGTCGGTGCCGGAATACATTGCTCTGGTTGACGATGTTATGACCACCGGCGCCACTGTTGAGGAATTATCTCGGCTTCTGCGGCGCCATGGCGTGAAGCGCATCGACGTTTGGGTGATCGCCAGAACGCCGCGTGAACCGCACGAACAGTGACCGCCATCTTGAGTCTTCAGGTATCAATCAACTGTGCAACATGACGGGCAATCGCCAGGCTGGCCGTCAGACCGGGGGACTCAATACCCAGCAGCTGCACTACACCTTTTAGCCCATGGACTTGCGACCCCTGGATCAGAAAATCATGAAAACCGGAATCCGCCGGTCCCAGTTTTGGCCTCACTCCGGCATAAGCGGGCTGCAAGCGGGTTTCATCCAACCCGGGCCACCAACGGGCAATACTGTTTGCGAAGGCTGTTCTGCGATCGCTATCTACAGCATATTCCGGTTTCTCTATCCACTCGACATCCGGGCCAAATCGCGCCTGCCCCGCGATATCCAGTGTCAGGTGAACACCCAGCCCACCCGGTTCGGGTACCGGGTACACCAGCGTACTGAAGGGATGGCGGCCGACATAGCTGAAGTAATTCCCCTTGGCAAAATGCGCCTCAGGACGCCCGCCTTCAGGGTAGCCCTGCCAGTGATCCAGCAAATCAATGGCTTCGAGCCCTGCGGCATTCACGATCTGGCCCGCTTCCAGAATGCAGGGCGCCTGCCCACCTACCAACACCTCGTGAAGTACATCGCCGGACGACACTTTGCTGGTCACTGCGCTGACCGGCGCATGGCAAATCACCAGCCCGCCGGCCGCCTCCAGATCCGTCAGCAATGCCAGCATCAGTCCGTGGCTATCCACTATGCCGGTCGTGGGCGAATACAGACCCGCAACCGCACGCACATCCGGCAAAGCATCCCTTAATATCCGACCGTCATCCAGCGATACCGGCACACCACAGGCTTGTGCCCTCCCTGTAATGGTCTCCAGCGCCGCAAGCTGCCGGGTATCAGACGCAATAATCCACTTTCCGGTCTGACGACAGGGAATATTCCGCGCCTCGGCATAGCGATACAGCAGATCACGACCTTCAACGCAAAACCGTGCTTTCAATGAATCCGGTGGATAATAGAGCCCCGCATGAATCACTTCACTGTTACGCGAGGAGGTCCCTTCGCCCCAATGAGCACCTGCTTCAAGCACGAACACATTGCGGCCCGAAAGCGCAATCTCCCGGGCACACGCCAACCCGATGACGCCGGCGCCAATGATTACGGTGTCTGTCGAATAACGTTCCAGTGCCATACGCGGTACCTGACTGCAGTTGATTCAGATCATGGCGAACTCATACTAATGGCCACCAAAGTCCATCGGAGTCATTGCCTCGGTAATGCTATCATTACGCGCCGAAGATCAAGAGAGCCAACAAAAGAGTCACCGAATCACCACAGGAGGTATTCGTGCGGGAAGCCTTGAACGCTCGCCATCTGGCCATGGCCGGCCTGGTGCTCACGACCCTTTTCTGGGCAGGCAATGCGCTGGTCGCCAGAGCAACACACGAATCCATCCCGCCTTTTGCGCTATCGTTCTGGCGCTGGTTTATACCAACAATCTACCTTCTGCCCTTCACCCTGAAAGCCATCAGCCGCTACAGGGATGAACTGAAAAAACATTGGATTGAAGTAATCGCCCTCGCCTTCTTCAGCGTCGGCGCCTACAACACCATCCTGTATCTCGCAGCCCAAAGCACGGGCGCCATCAACATTGCGCTGGTCAGCTCCACCATGCCGCTGATGATTGTTCTGTTTTCAGCCTTGATACTCCGTGAGCTCCCAGGGCGGATGCAACTGATCGGTCTGATTGCGGCATTTTGTGGCGTCATCGTAATCCTCACCCGGGCAAACCCTGAACGCCTGACGAACGTCGCGTTTAATCACGGTGATCTTTTGATGGTCCTCTCAATCTCCAGCTGGGCGCTCTACTCTGTTCTGATCAAGCGTTGGCCGCTGAATATCCCGCTGTTCCCGCTTTTATGCATACTGATTACGCTGGGAACGCCCATGATATTCCCGTTCTATTTGTGGGAGCTCAATACTGAAGGCGGGTTCGATCTGACATCTGGCAACGTGGCCGCACTGCTGTACGTTGGCACGTTGCCCAGTGTGGCGGCCTATTTCCTCTGGAACAACGGAATAAAGACGCTTGGCCCTGGCACGACCGGCCTGTTTGCTTACCTGATCCCCGTATTCTCAGCACTGATCGCAGTCCCGGCACTGGGGGAAACCATAGAGCCCTATCACGCCATCGGCGGCGCCTTCGTATTGGTCGGCCTCATTGCGTCGTCGTGGCAGAATCGGACCCGAAAGCCGACGTTCAGAACAGGCCCCTGACACCGACAACCCGGCTGCATTCAAGGGAGCTGCGCATCCGTATCCAAAGACGGTATACTGCACCTTTATATCTTGCCGGCAAGGAGTGCTCTGGGAGATGTCCGACAGAAAGCAATTCATGATCGTCATGCTGGTGGCTGCCATCTTTGTGGGCTGGCTTGGCTGGCGCGGCGTTGAAGTTATTACCCTGAACGACCGGTTGCAGGAAGACGCCGCACTAAAAGAATACCCCTACCTGTTCCGGGTGCTGCGTGTTGATGGCGACACTGCCATCATGAGTTCACCCCGCTCGTTCGATATCAGCACCCGTGAAGCACTGAAAACCCTTTTTCCTGGCATGCGTTCACTCAGCGACAACCATAGGGACTGGCAACGAGCAGAGCGACAATTTGCCCACCTGCAAGCCCGCGCCGGCACATTGATTACGCTGGACAGCCGGATTGACCGGGTGCGCTGGGAACTCGACGAGAACTGGTATCATCTTGCCGAAATGAAAGAACGACTGGCAAAGCGGCATTAGGCAAGCGCCTGATTGCTGAGAGACCCCCCTCGCCTGTGGTATATTTCGCCACCAGAACTCACGTGGCGACGCCTTATGTCTGACTTACCCCAATCACGTCATCCCTATGACGCGCTTACCCCCGACACCCTGCTCGACGCCATGGAAGCAGCGGGCTTCGTGATCAACGGACGCCTGTTCGCACTCAACAGCTATGAGAACCGCGTGTATCAGGTCGGCATCGAAGACGGACCGTCAGTGATCGCCAAGTTTTACCGACCGGGGCGCTGGTCACTGGAGCAGATTCAGGAAGAGCATAGCTTTTCGCTGGAACTGGTGGATGCCGATATCCCGGTCGTTGCGCCTTCAGTAATGAACAACGGCCGCACGCTCGGAGAGCATGCCGGATTTCAGTTCGCGGTATTTCCACAACGAGGCGGGCAAGCCCCGGATACCAGCGAACCGGATATGCTCTGGCGCCTAGGCCAGTGGCTTGGGCAACTGCATAATGTTGGCGCGCAACGTCCATTTGCGGAGCGCCCCACGCTTGACCTGGTCCCGGCCCTGCGGCGCGAAGCCACCTTCCTGACCGATAGCGACCTGATCCCGAGCGACCTTCGACCTGCCTGGGATTCGCTGATCCCTGACCTGATTGATAATTGTGAAAAGCGGGTTGCCGATGCGGGACCTGTCGATTCGATTCGCCTGCACGGCGATTGCCACGCGGGTAACATCCTCGTCCGGGATGAGCAGATGCTGTTTGTAGACCTTGATGACTGCCGCCAGGGCCCTGCTATCCAGGATCTCTGGTTGCTACTCAACGGTGATGATGCCAGCCGATCTGCACAGTTTGCTGAACTGCTGGAAGGCTATGAAACCTTTCGGGACTTCAATCGCCGCGAGCGCTTTCTGATTGAACCCTTGCGTTGCTACCGACAAATCGCCCACGCTGCGTGGCTTGCGCGACGCTGGGACGATCCGGCATTCCCCAGGTTCTTCCCCTGGTTTGTTCAGCCACGCTTCTGGTCCGACCAGATTCTGGCACTGAGGGAGCAGCTTGGCGCATTACAGGCACCACCAATTAATCTGATGGGACAATATTAGTAATGAGTGAAAGTGAACGTCGCTACAGCGCCCGTGCCCTTCTGATCACCGGCTTTATTTGCATCGTCGGCACCATCGTCGCACTTGAAAGTACCGGGCGGCTGGCCCACACCGATGACAAGACGGAAGTCCCGGTCGGCGAGTTCAAAGCCATTTACGTGGGTCCACGGGAAGAATACAGCATGTCCCCCAAGCCTTCTGAACTGCATGCCGACTGTTATCAAGGCTACCTTGCCGTGGGCTCGGATACCGACAGCACCCTGACCGGCGTGCTGGTGGATTACAAAAACAGGGGCATTCGCTGCGCTCCCCGCCCCACGATACCCGAGATTATTCCACCGGGGTCCGAAGCCATCGCGCACCCCCCAGTCAGTCAACCGGGAAAGAAAAATGACCCGTCACAGTAAAGACGACAACCCGCGACCGTTATTTGAAACCGATCGTATCTATACCGACACCCAGTCGAAAGGTGGCGACTTCCGGTTTGACTCGGCTGTAGCGCGGGTTTTTCCTGACATGATCAGGCGTTCTGTTCCTGGCTATACCACCATCATCCCAATGATTGGTGTGATCACCGAACGCTACGTTCAGGATGGCAGCAATTGCTACGATCTTGGCTGCTCACTGGGCGCCTCCACACTGGCCATGCGCCATGGTGTCGCCAACCGGAACAGCAAGGTCATCGGGGTCGATAACTCTGCGGACATGATTGAGCGCTGCCGTCACTTCATCGCACTGGACGATGACACGGCTGAAGTCGAACTGCGTTGTGATGACGTGCTCGATACGCCAATCGAGAATACGTCGGTCACTACACTGAACTTCACCCTTCAGTTTATCGATCCGGACCGCCGACAAGACCTATTACAGCGGATAGCCAGCGCAACACGGCCCGGTGGGGCCCTGATTCTCTCCGAGAAGATCCGGTTCGAAGACGAAAGCGAGCAAACCGCACAAACCAACCTGCATCACGACTTCAAGCGTGCGAACGGCTACTCCGACCTCGAAATCAGCCAGAAACGGTCTGCCCTTGAACAGGTGCTGATCCCGGAAACAATTGAAGCGCTAAAGCAGCGACTGACAGACGCCGGCTTTGATCAAGTGATGCTCTGGTATCAGTGTTTTAATTTCGTCTCTTTACTGGCCGTCAAACGCGCCTGATACTTGGAAACGTCTGATCGGGCCCATTGTCGACACCGCACATCGGACACGTCACTTAACCACTATTTCCTGAACGAGCTCTTACCGTGTTTGACTGGAAACAACGCTACCAACCGCTGCTGACAGATCTGGAAAGTGAAGGCAAAGCTCACTGGGCCAACCAGATCAGTGATCAGCTCTATCGCCGCTTCGAGAGTAATCCTCATGGCGATATCACGCGCTGGCATAGTGCATTGAAACAATTGCCGGTGCTGCACAACGTTGATGCAGACATGAACAGCGCGGCGATCACGCTATCGACGGAAGGGGGGCTCAGCGATCAGCAGCGTGCTGAGCTCGAAACCGGCTTGCGCGGGCTGATGCCCTGGCGAAAAGGGCCTTTCTCGTTCTTTGGCCTGGATATCGACACTGAATGGCGCTCGGACTGGAAATGGGATCGCGTCGCGCCTTATTTGAGTGATCTGGAGGGACGCCGCATCCTGGATGTTGGTTGCGGTTCAGGCTACCACTGCTGGCGCATGGCCGGTGCGGGTGCATGTCAGGTCATTGGCGTCGATCCCGGACTTCTGTTCCTGATGCAGTTTTTCAGCGTCAAAGACTACCTGAACGCTCCCCACGTGCACATGCTTCCCTGTCGACTGGAAGATCTTCCACCGGCGCTCAACTATTTCGACACGACCTTTTCCATGGGCGTGCTCTACCACCGCCGCTCGCCGCTTGATCACCTCCTGGAATTGCGCGACACCCTGAAAGACGGCGGAGAGCTGGTTCTGGAGACCCTGGTTGTCGATGGGCCGGAAGGCTACAGCCTGATGCCCGAGGATCGGTATGGCATGATGCGTAACGTCTGGTTTCTGCCCAGTTGCGACACGTTGATGCGGTGGCTGGAGCGCACAGGATTCCGCAATGCACGAGTGGTCGATGTTACCGCCACCAGCCCCGAAGAGCAGCGCTCGACCGACTGGATGCGGTTTCAATCTCTGGAGGACTTCCTGGACCCGATTGACCCGACCAAAACCGTTGAGGGATATCCGGGACCACTCAGAGCCACCATCGTGGCCGAGAAATAAACAAACAGGCGCAAAAAAGGCGGCATCGAAATATATCGTTGCCGCCTTTTTTATTGGCTCAATGCGATGCCAGAGCTACCAACTCTGACTATTGAGCTCAGTTTTCGCCGAAAGGATGACGCAAAACAATCGTTTCAACCCGATCCGGGCCGGTCGAAATGATATCGATCGGCGCTTCGATCTGCTGCTCGATGAAGCGAATGTAGGCCAACGCATTAGCCGGAAGCTGATCCATGCTGGTCAGGCCCACAGTGCTCTCGCTCCAGCCGGGGATCTCTTCGTATACCGGCTCGATATCGGCGTAATCATCACAGCCGATAGGCGGACGATGAAGCTCGCCGTTCGGGGTGCGGTAGCCAACACACACCTTAACCGTGTCCATGCCGTCGAGCACGTCCAGCTTGGTCAGACAGATACCGGATACACTGTTGATCTGGATAGCATGGCGCAGTGCCACAGCATCGAACCAGCCACAACGACGGGCGCGGCCAGTGGTGGTGCCGAATTCACGACCTTTCTCAGCCAGATGCTTGCCGCAGTCGTCAAACAGCTCGGTCGGGAATGGGCCGGAACCGACACGGGTTGTGTATGCCTTGGTGATCCCCAGGACATAATCCAGGAACAGCGGGCCAAAGCCGCTACCCGTAGCTGTGCCGCCCGCCGTGGTATTGGAGGAAGTAACGTACGGATAGGTACCGAGATCAATATCCAGCAACGAACCCTGAGCACCCTCGAACAGGATATGCTCGCCGCGCTTGCGCAGATCGTGCAGGATATCGGTGACATCCGCCGCCATAGGCACGATTTCCTTACCCATTTCGCGAAGGTCTGCCAGCGCCTGATCAACATCTACGGCGTCTTCTCCGTAGTATTCTGTCAACACGAAGTTATGGAACTTCATGATTTCGCGAAGGCGTTCTTCAAAGACAGCGTCGTTACACAGATCGCCAACACGTAACCCTCGACGGGAAACCTTGTCTTCATAGGCGGGGCCGATACCACGACCGGTCGTCCCGATCTTGTCGTTTCCGCGCGCCTTTTCACGGGCGACGTCAATGCGCACGTGAGTTGGCAGCAACAGCGGACAGGCCAGGCTGATGCGCAGGCGATCGCGAACCGCAACACCGGCCGCTTCCAGCTCACGCACTTCCTTCAGCAATGCTTCGGGCGACAGGACCACACCATTACCAATCAGGCAGGAGACATGCTCACGCAGAATACCTGACGGAATCAGATGCAGTGCCGTCTTCTTGCCTTCGATAACCAATGTATGACCGGCGTTATGGCCACCCTGAAAGCGTGCTACCGCAGAAACCTGATCAGTGAGCAGGTCAACAATCTTACCCTTGCCTTCATCACCCCATTGGGTGCCGAGTACCACTACATTCTTACCCATGATTCTCTCTCAATCCTGCCCGCATGTTGGCCGGACACGGTTATCCATTCAAAGACTCAACGACCCATTGGCCGTCCCGTTTAATCAACTGCCGGTCACAACCACGCGTTTCCGGAGACACATCACCGTCATCAGGCAGCGCCTGCAAAACTGTTTCTGTACGTCGTAATTCGGTTATTGCCGCTTGCAACCCGGCCTCTGCAACTGCAGGCGCCCAGATCTTGCCCTGGCTGCTTTTCTGTGAGCGCTGCCCCAGCGCGACCAAGGCTCGAATATCTGCGCTGAAACCGGTCGCAGGGCGTGCGCGCCCGAAGTCTTCGCCGATAGCGTCATAACGACCACCTTGTGCCACCGCCTGACCGTGGTCTGGCGAATAGGCACCAAACACCAGCCCGGTGTGATAGTTGTAGCCGCGCAATTCACAAAAGTCGAAACCCAGACTGACTTCCGGATAAGCTTCCGCGATCGCCTCGGATGCCACTGTCAACTCGTCAAGCGCCTTTAGCGCCTGCTCCGGCGCACCAGCCAGTACTTTGCGCGCCTGAGCCAGCACCTCCGGGCCACCGCTGAGGCGAGCTAATTCCCGAAGGCGGGCTGCGGGCGTACCAGCCGTATAATCACCCAGCAACTCGTCGAGCTCGGGCACAGATTTACGGCGCATGGCATCAAAAATGGCCAGCTCGGTATCGCGGTCGAGATTAGCGGCTGAGATCAGTTGCTGATAGATCGCAACATGAGCCAGGTCCAGATGCACTCTGGGAAGTCCCGCAATCCGCATCGTCTCCAGCATCAACCGGATCACTTCCAGATCGGCCTCAGCAGAGGCGCTGCCAAACAGCTCACAGCCCGCCTGTATCGGCGTCCGACCGGTTAGCATATGTTGGGGACGGGTATGCAGCACATGGCCGGCATAACACAGTCGCGTGACCCCATCCTGCCGCAAGGTATGCGCATCAATGCGAGCAGCTTGTGGGGTCATATCCGCCCGCACTCCCATCATGCGGCCGGTCAGTTGATCGGTCAGCTTGAAGGTTTGGAGTGCCAGGTCGTTCCCCGTCCCGGTTAACAGGGATTCGAGGTACTCAATCAGAGGAGGAATTACCAGCTGATAGCCCCAGCGCTGATAGTTATCCATGATTTCGCGGCGCAGGGATTCTATCTGGCCGGCTAGTGGCGGAAGAATATCTTCCACACCATCAGGCAGTAACCAGCGATCGGATGCAGTCATTGGTCTCGCAACGTCAGTTCTTCACCCGCCGGCGGCAGGTCGCAGAATTTAGGATTCAAAGCAGAAAAGGAAACACAAAACCCGGCAATTCTACACATTTGAGCGACACAAAAAAACCGGAGTGCGGCGACACACTCCGGTTTATTTTGGCTGACGGAACGATTTAACCGTTCCGTACCTTGTCAGGGCTGGCTAACCTCGCCGTTCTGGTCGCCAAGGTAACGCATGAAATCGCTCTTCGAATCGATCACCATGATATCGCCCTGGCCCGAGAAGGTCTCGGAATACGCCGTCAAGCTGCGGTAGAAACGATAAAACTCTTCATCGTTCTGGTAGGCCTTCGCGTAAATCGCAGCCGCCTCACCGTCACCTTCACCACGGGTTTCCTCTGCCTTGGCAAAGGCTTCCGCTAGCACAACGGTATGCTGACGATCGGCATCTGCACGGATACCTTCAGCCAACTCACGCCCGCGGGAACGAAATTCCTGAGCGAGCTTCTGGCGCTCAGTCTGCATCCGGCGGTAAACCGCCTCACTGACTGACTGCGGCAGTTCGATTGCCTTAACCCGGATATCGAGCACCTTGACGCCCAACTCGTCCACGACCGTTTCGTCGATACGTGCCACCAGCTTTTGCATCAACTCATCACGCTGGCCTGAAACCACCTCGTGCATGGTGCGAACACCAAATTCATCACGCAGGCCGTTATCAACCCGTGAGGACAGCAGCGATACCGCCCGCAACTCGTCACCACCCGTTGTACGATAGAACTCGTCCACATCCTCAATCTTCCACGCGATGTAGGAGTCAACGTCCAGCGGCTTCTTCTCGATGGTCAGATACTGGCGCGATGGCAGGTCATTGGTCATAACCCGGACATCAAACTCACGCACCTGATCGATCACGGGCACCTTGAAATGCAGGCCGGCCGTGATGTTGGTTTCAATCAACTCACCAAAGCGCAATAGAACGCCACGGTGGGTTTCAGGAATAATGTAAACACTTGAGGACACGATCAGCACAACAATCAGTGCGCCGGCTAGCCCCAGAACTGCTTTAGGACTCATAATTAACGCCCCTTCCGCGAACTTGAGTTGTTGTTGCGCATCCGGATTTCCTGAACCACCTGATCCGTCAACTGCTGGATATCAGCGCCAGAATCGGACGAGGCGCCATCAGACGACCCTGATGAACCGCTGGTCTTGTTGCGCGTGCGAGTCAGCTGATCAAGCGGCAGATACATCATATTGTTGCCGCCTTCGGCATCAACCAGAACCTTGCTGGTACTGGAGAACACGTTCTGCATGGTATCCAGATACATCCGGTCACGGGTGACCTGCGGCGCGTCTTTATACACATTCAGGAGTGCCAGGAAACGAGCGGTTTCACCCCGCGCCCTCTCGGTCACTTCCTGCTTGTACGCCATCGCTTCTTCAAGTCGACGCTGTGCACGGCCGCGGGCTTCCGGCACGACCTTGTTGCGGTAAGTTTCAGCTTCTTCCACCAGGCGCTGCTCGTCTTCCTTCGCGCGCTGCACTTCCCGGAACGACTCCTGAACCTGTGACGGCGGCGACGTATCCTCGACGTTAACCTTGACGATCTGCAGACCGGTTCCGTACTTCACAAGGAACGACTGCAAGCGCTGCTCAACGTTGATTGCCAAAGCCGCGCGACCTTCAGTCAGCACCTGATCCAGCTCGGAGCTGCCGACTTCATGGCGCAGCGCACTATCAGTTGCAAACGCAAGCGCCTGGTTCGAGTCGCGAACATTGAGCACGTAATCACGTGCATTTTCGACGCGATACTGAACCTGCAAATCGATGGACACCAGATTTTCATCCTGTGTCAGCATCTGGCCCTGGGACTCGGCATTCCGGACGCTGGTCACCCGTACCTTGGTGACATTGTCGATAATGGGCACTTTGAACCGAAGGCCCGGATTTTCAGTGGTGTGATACTTGCCGAAGCGAAGTACAACCGCCCTCTCCTGCTCATCAACGGTATAGAACGACTGGAACAGGATGAAGCCAACAAACACGATAGCAACGATCGCCAGTATAGCCCCGAAGCCGGTGCTGCCGGAGCCGCCGCCGTTCGCGCCGCCACCGGAATCACCACGTCCTTTCTTGCCACCCAGCAGCTTGTTCAGCTTATCGAGACCCTTTTTCAGCGCCTCATCAAGGTCCGGCGGCCCCTGATCATTGCCACGACGTCCCCCATTTCCCCAGGGATCATTGTCGTTTCGGTTACCACCCGGTTCATTCCAGGCCATAGTTCTCTCCGTTCGCAAACTCATCGAATGGGTGCAAATACTAGGGATTAATACGACGTCCGGCAATACCGAAACGTCTTTTGTACCCGGCGCACGCTCATCAGTGCCCGTATATCTGCAAATGCTAGCTGTTATCTGCAAACCGAATATTTTCGGCCTGCATCTTGGCTTTACTTAATATCTGGTACCAATCGCGGGATTGCAGACGCACCTCTACAACCGTGTCGCCATCATCCCGGTACTCTTCACCTATCACCGCGCCGGCCTCATGCAGCAATGCCCGTAGTTTGCCATCTTGCGGCCCAAGCAGGACATCGAGATGAATAACATCCTCCGCCAACCGTTCGACGATCGCATCGAACAATTGCGGGATGCCTTCGCCAGTGATGGCTGACACCCACACCCGCACAGGAACACCTTCATCGTTCCTGTCCACGCGCGACTGGAAGTCTTCCAGCAAATCGACTTTGTTGTAAACCTGAAGCATCGGCACTTCATCAGCCCCGATTTCCAGCAACACATCCTCGACCTGCTCGATATTCTCATCCCGGCGTTCGTCGGCACAGTCAATGATATGCAACAGCAACGAGGCTTCAGTGGTTTCCTCAAGCGTCGCCCGGAATGCTTCGACCAGTTTGTGCGGCAAATGCCGGATAAAGCCGACCGTATCCGCCATCACTACCGGGCCGATATCCGGCAAGTCCAGTCTCCGCAGCGTTGGATCGAGTGTCGCGAACAACTGGTCAGCCGCATACACCGATGCAGTCGTAACATGATTAAACAGCGTCGATTTGCCGGCATTGGTATAGCCTACCAGCGATACTGTCGGGATATCCGCCCGCTTGCGAGCCCGTCGCCCCTGATCCCGTTGTCGGCGGACTTTCTCAAGCCGGCGGTGTATCGATTTGATACGCGCGCGTAGGAGACGGCGATCCGTTTCAAGCTGCGTTTCACCCGGACCCCGCATCCCGATACCGCCTTTCTGGCGCTCAAGATGCGTCCACCCCCGGATCAGGCGGGTCGCCATATGATCCAGCTGAGCAAGCTCCACCTGAAGCTTGCCCTCATGCGTGCGGGCTCGCTGGGCAAAAATGTCGAGAATCACGCCTGTGCGATCAAGCACCCGGCACTTCAGCTCGCGCTCAAGGTTTCGTTCCTGGCTGGGGCTCAGAGCATGATTAAACAATACGACATCAGCCTCCGCGGCTTCGCGGGCTGCGCGGATTTCATCAAGCTTCCCCTGCCCCACAAACAGGCGGGAACTCGGCTGGTTCCGGGATCCTGTCACTGTATCGACGGTTTCAACACCGGCCGAACGGACAAGCTCAATGAACTCACCAAGGTCTTCTGATTCGCTTTGGGAAGATGAAAACTCGATGTGAACGATAACCGCTCGTTCACCAACGTCTGGACGCTCAAACAAGGAGCAGAGTCTCCAAATAAAACAGAGGATGGGTACCGCAAGGCGCGTTCTGTACACTCTGCGTGACAGTTAACCGCGCATCTGAAAAACCAGCCGGCATCATGACTGATACCGGCGGTTTACAGCAACACCAGACCGCCATCAGGCTTCGATTTCACCATCAGCGTTCTGTTGCGGGATACGGACATTACGGGCCGGCACGACAGTTGAGATTGCGTGCTTGTAGACCATCTGGCTCACAGTATTTTTGAGCAGAATAACAAATTGATCAAATGACTCAATTTGCCCCTGCAGCTTGATACCGTTTACCAGGAATATGGAAACCGGGATGCGCTCCTTGCGTAATGCATTGAGGTAAGGGTCTTGTAACGAGTGCCCTTTTGACATGTTATCTTCTCCTGTTTTTAATATCAGATCGTCAATAAATCATAAGCGGATGATAGCACCGACAACGGCATCTGCACTTAACATCCATCGTAAGTCCAAGAAAAAGAACACGTTGCGCCGGACTCAAGAACACTTCGCCTCACTATTGCAGTATAGGGGCGCTTGGGCACTCGAGTCACCTTAACTCGCAATGCCTAACTCAATGTGGTGCGGGATTGAAGGATTTTCAAGGCGCTGGATGCAGATCCTGTGCTTTCACTGTCAAGCCAATGCACATCAGACCACTTCCTTAACCACGTCAACTGCCGCTTTGCCAGCTGTCGCGTCGCCGCAATCCCTTTGGCCACAAAGGTTTCGTAATCTGTCTCTCCGTCGAGCCAGGACCAGGCCTGTCGATAACCGACACACCGAATAGACGGCAGATCCGGATGGAGATCGTTTCGGTTATAAAGTGCTCTGACCTCATCAACGAAGCCAAGTTCCAACATTTTTTCAAATCGCTGCTGAATACGGTGATGTAAGACAGCGCGATCAGTCGGCGCAATCGCGTACTGCACAACAGTATACGGAAGCCCACCGGGTGCGTCTGCCTGCCAACGGGTCCTATAAGGGAAATCCCCTGCTTCGGCAGTACTACCTTCCTGATCGCCGGTTGCCGACCAGGCTTCAGATATCGGTTTACCTGAAATATAGACCACCTCAAGCGCCCGCAACAGCCGCTGCCGGTTATTGGGATGGATCGCTGTTGCAGCCACAGGATCCCGCTGCCTCAGCTCTTCATGCAGCGCCGACCACCCTTCGTCACGCGCCCGCGCCTCAAGCCTGGCGCGCAACTCCGGATCCGCTGAAGGCAAGTCCGCCATGCCATGAAGCAATGCTTTGTAGTACATCATGGTGCCACCCACCAGGAGTGGAATGCGCCCGCGCGAAGTAATGTCGCCCATTTCAACCAATGCATCCCGTCGAAAATCCGCAGCGGAGTAGGTTTCAGCAGGATCACAGATATCGATCAGGCGATGTGGCGCTCGGGCAAGCTCATCGGCAGAAGGTTTGGCAGTGCCAATGTCCATCTGGCGGTAGATCATGGCCGAATCAACACTGATGATATCGCACGGCAAGTGTTCACAGAGCTCGATGGCAAGATCCGTTTTACCCGCGGCCGTAGGGCCCATCAGAAAGATAGCCGGAGGTAGCACCTGAGCATCGCCCATTGCCTCAACGCCCACGCAGGAACAGTTTATCGAGTTCACCCATGGTCACCAGCGTCCAGGTCGGCCGGCCGTGGTTACACTGGCCGCTGCGTTCGGTGGCTTCCATATCCCGCAACAAGGCGTTCATTTCCGGGATAGTAAGCTGACGATTAGCCCGCACCGAGCCGTGGCAGGCCATGGTGCCCAGCAATTCGTTGGTGACGGCTTTAACGCGGTCTGACTGGCCATTCTCGACCAGATCGGACACCACATCCCGGACCAGTTGCTCGGTATCCGCGCCACGTAACAGCGCGGGGATCTGGCGTACCACCAGCGTTTCCGGCCCCATACGCTCAATCTGCAATCCCAGCAGTTGTAATTCAGCCGCATGAGCCTCGGCAACACTTGCTTCGCGCTGACTCACCGCCAGTGTCAGAGGCACCAACAAAGGCTGGCTTTTGAGGTCTTGAGCATCGAGCGCGATTTTCATCCGCTCATAGGTGATCCGCTCATGGGCCGCGTGCATATCCACCACAATCATCCCCTGGCGGGACTGAGCCAGAATATAAATACCGTGTAGCTGAGCAATCGCATAGCCGAGAGTGGGCTCATGATCGCTGTCGTGGGCTGGCGTAATATCGCCTGCCACATACGGGGATGGCGCCGCCATCGACCCGAAACCACCCTGGACGCCGTAGGATGATGTCTCCGCTGTGGCGGCCGCTTCAGTGGTGCCGCCACCGTTCAGCGACTGGTAAAACCCCATCTGATCCTGCGCCTGCCAGGCAATGGGCTGACTCGGCTGATAACCTCCACCGGAAGAGACTGGATAGGTCGTTCCCTGCGAGCCAGTCGTGTGCGACTGATGCCCCACTTCGCGGCTCATCGATTGTGCTACCGCGCCGTGCATGTGATCTTCCGGCTTCACATCACCCAGCGCGCGGTGCAGCGTCCGGAAAATAAAATCGTGAACCAGCCGGCCATCTCGGAACCTGACTTCATGCTTGGTTGGATGCACGTTAACGTCGACGTTGGCAGGGTCCACTTCCAGGTACAGCACGAACGCGGGCTGACGATTGTTATAGAGCACGTCACGATAGGCCTGACGAACAGCATGCGCCACCAACCGGTCCTTGATGACCCGATGGTTTACGAAGAAATATTGCAGGTCGGCCTGACTGCGGGAGAAGGTTGGCAGTGCCACCCACCCCCAAAGCCTTAGCCCCGAGGCTTCGGCATCAATCACCACTGCATTGTCTATGAACTGCTGTCCGCAGAGTGCACCAACGCGGCGCTCCCGGTCGAGCTGGCTTTCAGCCGGACGCAGGCTCTGAACGGTGCGCTGATTATGACGCAGGGTAAATCCGGTTTCGAAACGGGCCAACGCCTGGCGTTTGATACATTCCTCGACATGACCGAATTCAGTTTTTTCAGTTCGCAGAAACTTTCGGCGGGCAGGTGTATTAAAGAAAAGATCCCGGACTTCAACTGTTGTCCCTACCGGATGCGCCGCAGGTGACACCTTCGCGTCCATATCGCGACCTTCAACCTCGACCCGCGACGCCGCTTCCGCACCTTCAGTTTTCGAGGTCAACGCCAGCCGGGAAACCGAACTGATACTGGCAAGCGCCTCACCACGAAACCCAAGCGACGCTACCGCTTCGAGATCTTCCAGGTCGACAATTTTACTGGTGGCATGACGACTCAACGCTAATGGCAAGTCGTTCTCTGCGATACCGGAGCCGGTATCCCGCACTCTAATCAGCTTCACACCACCTTGTTCAACCTCAACATCAACCCGGTCAGCGCCTGCGTCCAGCGCGTTTTCAACGAGTTCTTTCACTACAGAGGCAGGTCGTTCAACGACCTCGCCAGCAGCAATCTGGTTGGCGAGGCGGGGGCTGAGCAATCGAATGGCGGGCATACAGGAAACACCAGGCTTCAGTAAGTCGGATTTGCCAGCAATGATAACAGACGCTTGCGATCGAATGCGCTAGCAGTAGCCGGTGATTCACGGGAAAACCAGAATTTCGTTACTTCAGGAATCATGCAGAATCAGCGATACCGAAACGGCAAATGCCGCAAGGTCGCTGATTCCGGAAGAGAAAACACCAGCCCATCAGGTGGTGGGGATTTTGATCGTTTGCCCGATCACAACCTGATCGCCCTTCAAGCCGTTAAGCTGTTTGATGCGACTGACTGTTGTGGCGTTGCGCCGGGCAAGATCCGACAGGGTGTCACCGCGCTGAACCCGATAGGAGGACAGCCCTCCGGCCGATTTCCCCTGACGTTTCTGCCAGGCCAGATAGGTGCCTGGCGGCGGGGTATCGTTGAAATACGATTGCACACCACGGGAGATCGCATGGGCAAGCTTGCTCCGGTAGCTGGCCGACAGCAGCTTACGTTCTTCCTGCGGGTTAGAAATAAATCCGGCCTCAACCAGAATCGATGGTATATCAGGCGATTTCAGCACCACGAATGCTGCCTGCTCAACACCGGGCTTGTGCAGCGTCGCGACACTGCCGAGGTTGCGCAACACGTAGCTGCCAACACCCACGCTGGCGTTAATACTGGCTGTCATGGACAGATCCAGCAACACGCCAGCCAATACCTCGTTCTTGTCGCCCAATGACACACCACCAACGCCGCCAATCAAATCAGAGCGATTTTCATTACGCGCCAGCCAGCGCGCGGTCTCACTGGTTGCGCCCCGCTGAGACAAGGCAAAAACGGAAGCGCCACGAGGCTGCGATGTTCTGAACGCATCAGCGTGAACCGAAATAAACAGGTCGGCATTTTCCTTTCGTGCCAACAAGGTACGGCTGCGCAAATCGATGTAGTAGTCCCCGTCACGGGTCAGCTTCGCTGTGTAACCCGGGATAGATGATATGGCGTCTTTAAGCTGGTGCGCCAATTTCAGCACCACGTCTTTTTCCCGCGTGCCGCCGGGGCCGGATGCGCCAGGATCCTCGCCGCCGTGGCCGGCGTCGATCATGACGATAATATCCCGCTTGCTGTCATTGCTCTCAGAAAGCACCGGTTTGCTGGACGGCTTTTGAGCAGGCGCGTTTTCGTTGATCAGATCGACTACCAGCCGATGACCATATTCCTGATTTGGCGCCAACTGGAAGCTACGGGGCTTCACATCGGATGCCAGATCAAGGACGACCCGCAAATCGTTGCCATTCCGACGCGCACTTCGAATACGCTTGATCGGACTGCCGTCCAGATCGAGGCGATCCAAAGCTACCTTCAGCGAGGTGTCCTTGATATCGATAACCAGACGGGACGGGTTTTCCAGCGCGAATACTGAATGCTCAACGCTGCTCCCCAGATCCAGCACCAGACGCGTATGGTCCGGCGCAGGCCAGACTCTGGCGCTGTTGACGGCCGTCTGGGCATGGGCAAGCGATGCTGCGCCCAACAGTAATGCCAGTTGCACGGCCATTATCTTTCTAAGAATGTGATTCATACCTCGACTCACTTTCTGATCATCCGTTCATGTGCGGAGTACCGCAGGTCGTTGGCAGAAAAACACCAACACGTCGCGTTCCAGCTAAAGCATTCTGCAGAGGCGGTGACACAAGCGTTCATTCGATCAGTCAACTGTCCAGCCATGACTCAACGCCTCCCTGAATTCGTTCATAAGCGCCTGCCCCTGCACTGACGCCGCGGTCAGTGTCATCCGGCGGCCGGCGGCCTCTACTTTTAATTCGATCTGGCAGTCCGCAGGCGGCAATACGCCCTGCCCCCGCTCAGGCCACTCAATCAGGCACAGAGCGTCACCAAACAGGTAATCCCGTATGCCCATATACTCCAACTCTTCCGGATCGCCCAGCCGATAGAGGTCAAAATGGAAAACCGGCGGCTGCAGGTCTTCGTAGGGCTCAACCAGCGTGTAGGTCGGGCTTTTTACGGCCCCTTCATGGCCGAGCGCACGAATGAAACCCCGGCTGAGTGTGGTCTTACCCGCTCCCAAATCGCCTATAAGATGAATCACCATGCCTGTTTCCAGCGTTCTTACCGCTTGAACCAGCAAGGCACCGACCTGTTCGGTTGCTACCGAGTCAGGCAGGTGAACAGACAGTGTTTCAATCCTCATTGTTGAATCCGCCATCTCTACTGAAACCCCAACGGAATCAACACGCCTTCGGCTTCGCCCAACACACGGGGGATGCGATCAATTAAATCCATAGGCAGCATCCCCATAAATCCGGTTTCCAGCGCGGCGCGATCGGCCGCCTCGCCATGCAGGCTTGCGCCAGTGATTGTGGCGTCAGATACCGACATCCCTTCCACGACAAGCGCGCCGATAATGCCGGAGAGCACGTCACCCATACCTGCTGTCGCCATTCCGGGATTCCCCCCCTGCACCAGCGCAGGCACGGCAAGCGTATCGGCATACACCAGGGTGCCGGCGCCTTTCAGCAGCACCACACCGCCGTACTTTTTCTGTAACCGCACCACAGCGCTTAATCGGTCCTGCATCACCGCTGAAGTGTCTTCACCCAACATGCGCGCTGCTTCGCCTGGGTGTGGCGTCAGGATCCAGTTCTGCTTGCGCCCGGGCGCTCTGGCAGAGAGCATATTAAGCGCATCAGCATCCATCAGCACCGGACCATTGAATTGCATGATTCGCTGGAGCATTTGCTGCCCCCATGCACCTTGCCCTGCACCCGGCCCAAACACCACGCCGTCTGCACTGTTGAGCAGCGCGTCAAGATCATTTCCATGGGTCAGGCCATGCACCATAAGGGAGGGGCATCGCGTCAACGCAGCACCGACATGCTCTGGCCGCGTCGCAAGCGTTACCAGCCCTGCACCCGAGCGTGCCGCTGCTTCGGCTGCCAACAGCCCTGCGCCACCAAAACCTCTCTCGCCGGCCACCACCAGCAAGTGACCGCAATCTCCTTTGTGGGCACCACGACGGCGCACCGGCAGATCTGCAGCCATACCAGACCAGTCGACACGTCGGGCAACCGGCTCAACAGTGGCATAAGCTTTGTCCGGCACCCCCAGATCGTCGAACAACACATCGCCGACGTAATCCGGCCCCAAACCGGTCAACAGGCCGGCCTTGAGCCCGATAAAGGTCACCGTGACCTTGGCTCGAACCGCATCGCCGGCTACAGAGCCCGTACTGGCATCCAGTCCGGACGGCACATCCACCGCAAGCACAGGGCGGGCTGCAGCATTAACAGTGGGCACCAACTGGTCGAATGGTGCCCTCAAGGGGCCACTGATACCGGTTCCGAGCATAGCGTCAACAATCACATCAGCAGTCGACAGTTGAGACGCCAGGCCTGACAGATCGTTCTCATCCACAGCCTGCACAACAACACCGGTTTCCACTGCTTCATGATGAGCAGCCAGCGCATCGCCCGTCAGCCTGGTAACGGGTGATACAGCAAAACACAACACCGTCATTCCCTGACGCACAGCCGAAGCCGCGATCAGGTAGCCGTCTCCACCATTATTTCCGGCGCCACAAAGTACCGCTACGGTCGACGCATCCGGCCAGTGCCTGCACAGTTGACGAAACGCGGAACGGGCCGCCTGATGCATCAGATCGAACCCCGGAATTCCACACTTTTCAATCGCATAGCGATCAAGCAGGCGAACGCCATCTGCAGCGTACAGGCTCTCTGGTAAACTATGAGTTCCAACAGCGCACATGGGTCTGAGAACACCTCGGGCCACACTTAAAACAGAATCCGGTTGAACTACACCGGCCAGATGCCTGTTAAGCATAGCAAAATGATGGAAAAGGTCATAACTTAATCAATGTTAACCAAAACGCTCGAATCATTGCCGGCAAAAATTCGCCTGTGGGCTGAGGAACTTGGCTTCCAGCAAGTCGGCATTACCTATGCCGAAACAGGCAAGCATGGCGCGCATTTACAGGATTGGCTGGCGGCGGGCAAACACGGCGAAATGGGTTACATGGCCGATCATGGTGACAAGCGACATCGCCCGGAACAGCTACTGCCGGGCACAGAGCGGGTCATTTCTCTGCGAATGGATTATCTGCCTTCGCCCGACAATCCGGCTAAAACACTGGCCAATCGGGACAAAGCCTACATCTCCCGCTACACGCTGGGCCGGGACTACCACAAACTGGTGCGAAAGCGACTTGCCCAACTCGCCAAGCGTATTGACGAGGCCCTCGAGGGGCATCAGCATCGCGCATTTGTCGACAGCGCGCCGGTGCTCGAACGCGCGCTGGCCCAAAGAGCCGGCCTCGGCTGGTTCGGCAAGAACACCATGCTGATCAACCCCAAAGCCGGGTCTTTCTTTTTTCTCGGCGAAATTTTTACCAGCGCCCCACTTCCGGTAGACGAGCCGTTTGAAAAGGAACATTGCGGCAGCTGTGCCGCATGCCTTGATATCTGCCCGACGGATGCCTTCGACGGCGCCCACCAACTGGATGCGCGGCGCTGCATCAGCTACCTGACGATTGAGCTCAAGGGTTCGATCCCGGTGGAGTTGCGCAGCAAGATGGGGAATCGGGTGTTTGGCTGTGACGACTGCCAGCTCATCTGCCCCTGGAACAAATTCAGCACTCCAACCGACGAGGAGGACTTTCAACCCCGGCACGAGCTGGACAACAGCGAACTGGCGACGCTGTTTCTGTGGTCCGAGGAAGAATTCCTCAAGCGAACGGAGGGTTCTGCGATCAGGCGCACAGGCTATGAAGGCTGGTTGCGTAACCTTGCGGTAGGGCTGGGCAACGCGCCGACGACCATACCTGTCGTTGAAGCGCTGCGCCAGCGAGCTGATCACCCCTCAGAACTGGTCAGGGAGCATGTGCACTGGGCGTTGGAACGCCACGGCATAGCGGCCTGAGCCCAGAAGATCACAACTTGAAAAAGGTCTCGCGATAATGCCGGAGCTCGTTGATCGAATCACGAATATCATCCAGCGCAAGATGCGATCCTTTCTTGGTCACGCCCTCCAGTACATCTGGCCGCCAGCGACGCGCCAGCTCCTTGATCGAGCTGACATCCAGATTGCGGTAATGGAAGAACGCCTCCAGCGCCGGCATGTAACGCACAAGAAAGCGCCGATCCTGACCGATACTGTTGCCGCAGAGCGGCGACTGTCCGGCCTCAAGATGCTCTTTGAGAAACGCAATCGTCTGCTGCTCCGCATCCACCTCGGAAATCCGGCTTTCCCTAACCCGACGTGTCAGACCGCTGTCCCCATGGGTGCGGGTGCACCACTCGTCCATGCCGCTCAGCACCTCGTCAGACTGATGAATCGCAAGCACCGGACCTTCTGCGACCAGATTCAGATCGGAATCCGTCACAATCGTGGCTATTTCAATAACCCGTTCTTTCTCCGGATCCAGTCCGGTCATTTCCAGATCAATCCACACCAGACGGTCTGATGACGCCATTCGTTCTCTCCCGCAAAAAATTCGATGCCGGTCGCCCCGGCCTGAACATTGATTATTCCGACACCTCGACTAACCGGTGTTTCAGGACGCATCTCAAACAGATGCGCCTTATTCACAGCTTCGTCGGTAACAGGTGGTATGATGGCACAATTGATCGATCATGCTGAACAGGAGTAGTGAAACGGTGGTTGTGGTGAATGGCTAAACGACGCCTTAACAGACAGCAGAAATGGCGGATTGAGAAGGTTCAGGGCGAGCGGGCTGCCCGGGCCACGCGCACCGAGCGCAACATTGACCGCCAGCTTCAGTCAGGGGAACTGGGCGACGAGCAGACTGGTCTTATCATCGCTCACTTTGGCAAGCAGATTGATGTGGCGGCGCTGGAAGGTGAGCGACACGGCGAGATCATGCGCTGTCATGTGCGCACCAACCTTGAGGCGCTGGTTACCGGCGACCGCGTGATCTGGCGCCCGGGAGCTTCAGATCTTGGGGTTATTGTCGCACTTCAGAAGCGTAGCAGCCTGTTACAACGCCCCGACAAGTTCGGTCAGCTCAAGCCGGTAGCGGCGAATATCAATCGCGTCATTCTGGTGATCGCGCCAGAACCGGAACCTCATGACAACCTCATCGACCGTTATCTGGTCGCCGCTGAAAACTGCGACATTGAGCCCGTCATCCTGCTTAACAAAGCCGACTTGCTGACAGACGCCAACCGCCCCCAGATCGACGCCTTGCTGGAACGCTACACATCACTTGGCTACACGGTCGCGATTACGTCGACCAAATCCAAAACCGAGACTGACGCCAGCATTGAAGCACTGCTGACTGATCGCACGAGCATTTTCGTCGGGCAATCCGGGGTGGGTAAATCGTCGATTATCAACCAACTGTTACCGGACGCCGCACTGAAAGTCGGGGAAGTCTCGCAGAGCACCGGCAAAGGCGTGCACACCACAACCACTGCCCGACTGTTTCACCTGAGCTGCGACGGCACACTGATTGATTCACCGGGCATCCGCGAATTCGGTCTTTGGCACATGTCAGTCGAGCAGCTTCAATTCGGCTTCAGGGAAATTCGGCCGCTGATTGGCCACTGCAAGTTCAGAAACTGCCGGCACCAGTCAGAGCCCGGCTGTGCGATTACCGAAGCTGCCGAAAACGGCACCATCAGCATCCAGCGGATGCAGAGTTTCAAGCGGATCTATGCGGAAATGGAGCAGTCTGACTGGCAGGCGTCAACCACGGACACTACCAGCTGACGTCATTTGGATCTGTGTCTGGCTCACCCTTGAACCAGGCACCGGATTCGAGCTTCTTGCGGGCTTCTTCGGATTCAGCTTCGCTCGGCAGCGTGAGATCGATCAGTGGCTGGGCATCAGCCCCCGAATCGGCCTGAATACCATCGGCTGTTTTCTTGTTGAGCACGATAATGGCAATACGGCGATTCACTGGTGCCCGGGAATTGTCTTTATCAAACAGAACCGAATCACTTAACCCCACCACTCGACCAATCTGCTCCGCCCGAACGCCACCCGCTACCAAAGCACGCCGGGCAGTGTTCGCCCGCTCAGAGGACAATTCCCAGTTGGTATAGCCTGGACGGCCCACGAAAGGCGAAGAATCGGTGTGGCCGGTGATGCTGAGCTTGTTGGTCACAGCACCCAGCGGCTTGGCAAGTTCAAACAGGATATCCTGGGAATAGTACTTCAGGCGGGCACTGCCGCTGTCGAACATCGGTCGCTGGGAACGATCGACAATCTGGATACGGAGCCCCTCATCGGTGATGTCTATTAACAGCTGATCCTTGAACTTCTGAAGGGTCTCACTGCTCTCGATCTGGTCTTTGAGATCCTGAAACAACGTCTGCATCTGCCGCTGCTCGAGTGAATCCGCCAGCTCCTCAATTTTCTGGTCTTCCAGCCGAATTTCGTTGTCCGCCACATCAGCACTGGTCGAATCGACAACCGATGCACTGCCCCCGAGATCAATCGGATTCCGACTGGCTGCCTCCATGAACCCGACGGGATCCTTGAAATAGCCCTCAATAGCCTGCTTCTCGGCGTCCGAGGCTGAGCTGGTCAACCAGAGCACCAAAAAAAACGCCATCATCGCTGTCGCAAAATCGGCAAACGCAACTTTCCAGGCACCGCCGTGATGGCCGCCGGAAACTTTTTTGACGCGCTTGACGATAATCGGCTGTTCTTCCACCGCTAACCTCTACTCAACATGATGGTGGAACGACTACTTGGAGCGCACGTGATCATTCAGTTCCTGAAATCCCGGTCGTTTGTCACTAGGCAAGGCCTTGCGCCCAAACTCAATCGCCATTTGCGGTGCCTGGCCGGACACCGTCGCGATAATGGCAGCTTTGGCGCACGCGTAGGCCCGGAGTTCGTACTGCGCCTGATGTTCCATCGCGGTCGACGCTGGCCCAACAAAGCCGTAGGCCGCCCAGATACCCATGAAAGTACCCACCAGCGCTGCCGCCACGTGCAGGCCGATCAATTCAGGTGGCCCGCCCAGGGATCCCATGGTAATGACGATCCCCAATACAGCCGCCACAATACCCAGGCCCGGCAGGGCGTCAGAGACTTTTGACAGGGCATGGGAAGGCTCAAGCAATTCGTGCTCGCGGTTATCCAGCTCGGTGTCCATCAAGCCTTCCAGCTCATGGGGCGCCATGTTGCCGGAGCTGATAATACGCAGGTAATCAGTCACAAACGCGAGCAAATGCTCGGATTTCATCACCGCCGGATAGCGCGTAAATATCTGACTCTCACCCGGATTATCAATATCCTCCTCAATCGCCATAACCCCTTGTTTACGGGATTTGTCAAAAACGTCATACAGCAGACTGAGAAGATCCATATAGAAGGCTTTATTGAACGGCGACCCCGTTAACAGCCGCATGACCCCACCGAAGGTTTCCTTGATGGTGTGCATTGGGTTGGAAATGATGAAGGCGCCGAGGGCCGCACCAAAAATAATCAGCATCTCCAGCGGTTGCCAGAGCGCCATGATTTCACCATGGGCCAACACATACCCGCCCAACACGCAGGCAATAACAATGATCGAACCGAGGATTAATGCCATATCGGTTTAGAGCGCCCCCACCACAAGGATTCGCGGCCCCTGTAAGGTACCGTTTAAATTATTGTCTGTTTACAGACTACTCGACAGCACAGTAAATCATAATGGCGCCTTCTGATCTGTAGCGATCTGTAGTCTTCTGTTTTGATCCGTAGCGATCAAAAGCGCCCGCTGATAACCCCATAGCTGTTTTGCAGATTTGCCGGAATCATAGCAAGTGCCGGAAACTATCGCTAAAAAATAGCCATCGCCACCCACCGTTCACAACCATTATTCTATTACTATAGTCCGTCATGCGGCTGGCAAACTCATCTGACCCGCCTTCGGGCGTTCTGTTAGACTATGCCGGCAATTTCAGCCCACATTAACACTGGCCCGCCCGGCTCCCGTGTTCTGTACAAGCAGCGCGAGAATCATCATGCACGATCTGCCACTGGTAATCGAACCAGACCAGCTTGAACCTTTACTGACCGAGCCCGACATCCTGCTTGTCGATCTTTGTCACCCCGAGCGCTATGCCAGCGGGCACATCCCCGGCGCGGTGTATGTTCACCCCCATGAAACCCAGCTTGGCCTCCCGCCAGCGCCCGGTGCACTGCCCTCGTTAGCCGCACTGAAAGAGCTGACAAGCCGCCTGGGTATGACACCTGACACCCATGTGGTCGTTTACGACGACGAAGGCGGTGGCTGGGCCGGTCGCTTTATCTGGCTGCTGGACTGTATCGGCCATCAACACTACAGCTACCTCAACGGTGGCTGGCTGGCCTGGCAAGCAGAGGAGCTGGAGCTGACGACCGACGTGCCCGATCCGAAGCCTACAGACTATACGTTCGAACTCCAGAAACAGCCTGATGCCAGCCTGCAGGACATCATCGCGGGACTGGATTCCGGCACGCAGATCATCTGGGATGCGCGATCCCCGGCCGAATACCATGGCCAGCGCATTGCGGCCGCCAAATCCGGTCATATTCCCGGCGCCCGCAATCTTGAATGGACCCAGGCGATGGACCCGGCTCGCGAATTCCGGCTCCGACCCGAAGCAGAGCTCCGTTCAATGCTGCACGCCGTCGGCATTGAGCCGACCAAAACAGTGATAACCCATTGCCAGACCCATCACCGCTCCGGCCTCACGTATCTGGTCGGCAAAGTGTTGGGCTACCCCAACATCCGCGCCTACGCCGGGTCGTGGGCGGAATGGGGCAATCATCCTGACACTCCCGTGGAGAAGTAAACCTGATGCGAGACCAGCTCTTTGTAATGAGCCAGTACCTGACACCCCAACTGGGGTTGTCGCGTCTGGCCGGACGACTGGCCGATAATGATCGTATGCCTGAAATGAAAAACCGCGTCATCCGCTGGTTCATCAAGCGCTATGGCGTCGATATGAGTGAAGCCCTCAACCCCGATCCTGAGTCTTACGCCACTTTCAACGACTTTTTCACCCGCGCCCTGAAGCCGGGTGTACGGACGATTGATAGCGATGCACAGACGATGGCCAGCCCTGTCGATGGTGCTATCAGCCAACTCGGGACGATTGAGGACGGCCGGATATTCCAGGCCAAAGGACAGTCGTTCAATCTGATAGAACTGCTGGGGGGGGATAGCCAGCGCGCCAAGCCTTTCGAGAATGGCGAGTTTGCCACCATCTATCTTGCTCCAAAGGATTATCACCGCATTCACATGCCGCTGGCGGGCACCTTGCGTGAAATGGTTTACGTTCCCGGCCGCTTATTTTCGGTCAACCCTGTCACGGCAGCGAATGTCCCCAACCTGTTTGCCCGCAACGAAAGGGTGGTGACCACCTTTGATACCGAGTGGGGCCCGATGGCCATGGTGCACGTCGGCGCGATGATCGTAGGCAGCGTGGAAACCACATGGGCCGGCGTTGTGGCACCCAACGGCGCTCAGGCGGGCGAGTTATCAGCTGTAGACTATTCCGGCGAAGCACCGATTGCCTTTGAGAAAGGTGACGAAATGGGTCGATTCAGGCTTGGCTCCACCGTGGTGCTACTGATGCCCAAAGGCACCATGCAATGGTCCGAACAACTGCAAGCAGAAACCGTGTTGCGAATGGGTGAGGCAATTGCCCGTAAGGGCGACTGAGACCGAGCGCAGCAGGTTTGCAACAACCTTTCACGCCCGCTCTATTGGAAAGGCCATCACGTCACTGATGGCCTTTTTCTTGAGCCCACACATGAGCAGGCGATCCAGTCCGAGCGCAACACCAGCGCAGTCCGGCAACCCTGAGTCCAACGCAGCCATCAGATTCTCATCAATAGGCATCTCAACCTTTCCTGCCAATCGACGCGCCCGGTTGTCAGCGACAAACCGCCGCCGCTGCTCGGCAACGTCTGTCAGCTCCCAATAGCCATTACAGATCTCGACGCCGCTCAGATATAGCTCAAAGCGATGCGCAACAGGGAATCCATCAACAATTCGGGTTCGGGCCAATGCCGCCTGACTTGCCGGATAATCATGGACAAATACCGCAGGCCGTGACCGCAAGGCAGGCTCGATACAATGGGTCATCAGAATATCGAGGCACGCATCGCGGTCCAGATCGGCCGCAAAACCGGCATCTCCAGCTGCCTCTCCCGCCAACCGACGCAGGCTTTTCACATCCGCCAGCATTGGATCGACGTCCAGAGTATCCAGAAACAACCGACGATAGGGCACGCGCTCGGGAACAACAATCCCAAGCCAACCTGAGACAAGCTCGCCGACCTCATCCATCAGTGCATGATCGTCAAATCCGGGGCGGTACCATTCAAGCAATGAAAATTCGGGATTGTGGCGGGGGCCACGTTCGCCGTCACGAAAACCACGAAACACCTGATAGATCGCACCACTGCCACAGGCCAGCAAGCGCTTCATATGATATTCAGGGGATGTCTGGAGAAAGCACTGGCCACCGGAAAAACAAGGCGCAGGGCGGGTATCGACAGAGACACTGTCAATATGGATATCAGATACCCCGTGGCGCGCCATCACTGGCGTTTCCACCTCCAGCACATCACGGGCATCAAAGAACTGACGGACGAAGCTCAGTAGCTTCGCCCGCTCGCGCAGCGCATCCAGGGACGCTGTTGACTGCCAGCTGTCATCAGGACACATACGCGCTCCGGATCCGGACCAATCAGCTCTTCACGCGGCTGACGTATTCACCGGAACGGGTATCCACTTTCAGCATTTCGCCGATCACGATGAACAGCGGCACGCTTACCACAGCGCCAGTCGACAAGGTTGCCGGCTTGGTGCCGCCCTGCGCGGTGTCGCCTTTCATACCTGGATCGGTATCCACGACTTCAAGCTCAACAAAATTAGGCGGTGACACAGACAAAGGCGCGCCGTTATACAGGGTCACTGTGTAGACGTCCTGCTCTTTGAGCCACTTCAGTGAATCACTGACAGCCTTCTCATCGGCCGGGTACTGCTCGAACGAACCGTCCGTGACCATGAAATGCCAGAACTCGCCGTCGGTATACAGATATTCCATCTCCTGCTCAACAACATCCGCGCCTTCCAGCGTCTCACCGGACTTGAATGTGCGATCCCACACCCGGTTGTTGTTCAGGTTACGCAACCGCACCCGGTTAAATGCCTGACCTTTGCCGGGCTTTACAAACTCGTTCTCGAGAATGGTACAAGGATCGCCGTCGAGCAAAACCTTAAGACCGCTGCGGAATTCATTGGTAGAATACGAAGCCATGAAAATCTCACCTGAAATATCGCTGTTAGAAAATCAAAGGGGCTCATGATACAGCGAACCGCTGCTTCTGTAGAAGCCCGTCACGCCTCAGATTCCGGTTTAAACTGGCAGCAGGCTCTGGCCACGGCCATTAATCGCCCGGAAACACTGCTCGCGGAACTCGGCTTGAGCCCGTCATTACTGACCGGCGCTCAGGATGGCCATCGCCTGTTCAATATTCGGGTACCCCGGCCTTATCTGGACAGAATCACCCCTGGCGATCCCAACGACCCTCTCCTGCGACAGGTATTGCCGCTGGAGCAAGAGTCCGAAACACCTGCCGGCTATATCACCGACCCGCTGCAGGAAGCGAATCACACGCCCCAACAGGGTTTGATACGCAAATACCGGAGCCGCGCTTTGCTGATGGTCACCGGCACCTGCGCAATAAACTGCCGCTATTGTTTCCGTCGACACTTTCCCTACGGGGAACACCGGATGTCGCCTGACGGGCGAGAGCAGGCACTGGACACGCTGCGCAACAGCCCGGAAATCAACGAAGTGATCTTTAGTGGCGGCGACCCGCTGGCAGTCAATGATCAACTGCTGGCCCAATGGGTGTCAGCAATCGAGGCCATCCCGCACATCCGACGCCTTCGAATACACTCCCGCTTACCCGTGGTTATTCCCCAGCGTGTGGATGACCAATTGATCACCTGGCTTGGCGGCAGTCGCCTTCAAAAGGTAGTGGTTTTGCACATCAACCACGCCCGGGAAATCGATGATGCCGTCAAACAGGCTGCACAGAGGTTACAGGCTGCCGGCGCCACCCTGCTGAATCAGAGTGTTATCCTGCGCGGCGTAAACGATTCGGCCGGTACACTGGCCGACCTGAGCGAAGCACTTTTTGATGCCGACATACTCCCGTATTACCTCCACGCTTTTGATCCCGTTGCCGGCGCAGCCCATTTTGACGTACCTGACGATGAAGCCCGAGCCATTGTGGCGGAACTGACGGCACAACTTCCCGGCTTTCTGGTGCCGAAACTGGTTCGGGAAATCCCCGGAAAGCCCAGCAAAACGCCACTGAATTTTTGAAGCGCACTGACCTGCCCATGCGTCAGCTGCGCGCCACAGAGTAAAAAAGAGCAGAAAACTGCCAAGCACACCAAAAATTTCGTAATTTTTTGTTAAACAATGTCAAGTCAGCAGATTCTGGCTTTCTGAAATGCCTTTGCTATTTTAAAGTCAGTAGGTGGGTATTCATAACGACATGTAATTCCGGTCTTTTCTTTTCGCGTTAACAGCCACCGGTAAACCGCGCGATCAGGGCAACATATTACAAAAGCAAACATCTGCCCAAGCCAGGGAGCCGTAAGAAAGGTATGACACTGAAACCTGATCTGACACTACCGGAACAGAAGATCGCCAGCCTTTCCTTCTGCGACGCGACACCGAAAGCCTTCGCAAAATGGATTGGCGCACTGCCGATCGCAAATATTGGCGAGACTTCCCGACGCCTTTATCACGCCATTATTGAGCTGAATCAGCTAATGATTGTGCCACAGCAGCGACTGGCGCTGCTGGAACTGGTTCGGCCTCGCATTACCTTCGTTTGCCGCGAGCTCTCCCGTCACTACCTCGGACTCGCAATCGCTCTGCCTGAAAAGCAGCGCAAAATCGCCAACCTGTCCCAGGCCCTGCAACTGCACCTGGCAAATGGATATAAAACCAGTCTGATCGAATTGCTTGATGCCGGCTCCATCGACAAAAACCGGAAATCGATTGCGATGGCCAGCCATCGCGTGATCAGTGATCTCGGCCAGACCATCTTGCGAGCTCAGCAACTCTACTGCCCAAGCCCCTCCAAAAGCTGGCTCGAGTGTCACCGGGTTTACCGCTTTGCCACGAGAAACAAGCTCGCCGATATTGCGATTGAAGACGAAGACCTGATGCACCGCAAAGCCAGTACCATCAGCGACGCCTACAAGCGCATCGTGCTGCTGGGCTGCTGTCGCCCCAATCAGCTGCGCCAGAACGAACTGGTGAACGCTTACGAGCTGTTTGAAAACTGGACAGATCGCGTGGATTGCAGCGTCGAGAGTCTGGGCAGTGCCTTGTTCGTCATCAACCTGGAACGCGATGCCGCCCCCATCTATCGCAGCCTGCTACAAGACGATGCCGGCGGCGACTGCATCGGATTTGACACCGTCGCGCTCTCAACCGAAATTGCCGAGCATCTGCACGCCAAACAGAACCGTCACGGTGGTAACAGCGATTTTGAAGTACCGCTCAATGTTTCGGACAACCTGCTCACCCACCTGAGCCAGGCACTTGGTATCCTTACCAAGCGCAATTTCAAACGTATTCACAGCCAGGGCGCGCTGCAGGTCTGTGTCGGTCTGTCAGCGGCGCACTATTACATTGCGGGCGAGAAAACCTTCAAGCAGTTTGTGGCCAGTGGCGAGACAAAGCCAGCAGAAGATGACGAAGAAGAGAACCAGTTTCTCAGCCGTGCACGTCGCCGAAACGATGCCTGGGCAAACGCCCCCGACGCCACCCCGATTGACGACGTACTCTCGACTTCGGCCGACACACCCATTACCTTCCGCGGCGCGGGCGGTTCGGTGGAAACCGAAGGGCACCGGGTCACTCAGCACAAGATTTACCGCACGCCTCTGGTTAACACCAGCCCTGGCGGTTATTGCGTCAGCTGGGAAAGCGAGATGCCACCATCGCTGCAAACCGGCGAAGTGCTCGCAGTTCGTGAGCAGGATTCGCACCCCTGGAGTGTCGCGGTAGTGCGCTGGATTCGCCAGCTTCGGTCTCAGGGCACCCAGATCGGTATCGAATTACTGGCTCCCAACGCATCACCCTGTGGCGTACGATTGATCCAAAAAGTCGGCAACAGCAGTGAGTACCTCCGCGGGCTCCTGCTACCGGAAGTCAGCGCTATCGACCAACCACCGACATTGATTACGCCTCGCCTTCCCTTCCAGCAGGGTAGCCGCATCATGCTGCTGCAGAGCGGCCGGGAAGATAGCGGTCAACTATCCAAGCGAACAGCTGCAACCGGCAGCATTAGCCAGTTCGAACTACGCCTTCAGAACCGCAGCACCACACCGGACATTGATCCCACCAATCGCAGTGGTAATACGACCGAAGACGAGTTCGACTCTCTTTGGCCATCCCTGTAAGATTTTTAGGCTAGGCTAAGGAGTGGTCTGTTCGCAAAAACACGAGCAGAACACTTACTTACGTCCTGAAGTCACCAAGTGAAACATTACGCAACACTGATTTCAGGCATACTACGACCAAGTCCATAAGAATTTAATCACCCGCGTGCCGCTGACAACGACCGGCAACGGGTCTGCGCGAGATGGTTTACGAATGCAGAAGAAGAATACGACTGTTCATCTGCTGATCCTTGATCCTTCCCAAAATGATGCTGAAGTTCTGGTCAGCCTGCTCCGAAACTCAGGCAGGGCGGCCCGCGCCCATCGCGTCACTTCCGAGGAAGATCTTGAAGAAGCTCTGCGAACCAGTAACTGGGATCTGATGCTGGCCCGGGATATCGAGCAGGATGTGTCACCAGACTCTGCCCTGAATCTGATCAAGCGGCTCGACAAGGACATTCCCGTCATACTGCTGACACCTGATTTTGATCGCGAGCGCACCGTCGCTGTCATGAAAATGGGCGCCAAAGCGACTGTACCGGCGGATTACTCCGATCTGATCATGCTGACGGTTAACCGCGAGCTGGCAAGCCTGAGCGAACGCCATCAACGCCGCACGCTTGAATCCCACCTGCGGGAATCCGAACAGCGCTGCCAGCTTCTGCTTGAAAGTTCGAAAGATGCCATCGCCTATATCAATGACGGCATGCATATCTATGCCAACCAGTCCTATATGGACTTCTTCGGCTATGACGACATTGATGAGCTGATGTGCATTCCGTTGCTGGACACACTGAACTCCGGCAGCCACAGCGCCTACAAGGAGTTCATGAAGGCGTTTGCCGAGCACAAAGAGGACGGCATGTCGCTCAAGTGCACGGCGAAACGCAGCGATGACACCGAGTTGGACATCATCATCAAGGTCTCCGCTGCAACCTATGACGGCGAGCCCTGCACTCAAGTCGTTGTGCTGCCGGAGCAAAACAACGCCGAACTGGAAGAAAAACTCAAACAAATCAGCAGCCAGGACCTCCTGACCGGCCTTTATAACCGTCAGCATCTGATGGACGTGCTAGGCAAGGTTATTGTAACGGCCGGTGAGAACAACCAGACCGGCGGACTCGCCTACATTGCGCTGGATGACTTTATGCAGGTCAAAAGCCAGCTCGGCATTGCCGGGGCGGATTTGCTGCTGGGCGACATTGCCAACATCCTGCGTGACAAGGTCGGCGATGATATGACGCTTGCGCGCCTCAGCGATGATGCATTCGGGCTGCTGTCCCTGCCCTGCCAGGAAACCAAGCTGGCTGAAATCAGTGAATCAGTCCGCAAGGCGGTTGAAGATCATCTGTTTGAAATCTCCGGCAAGACAATCCAGCTCACCGTCAGTATCGGCATTGCTGCCATCACAGAGAATTCCCCCAAGGCAGCCGATCTTCTCGGTCGTGCCCATACCGCGTCGTCCGAAGTATGCAAAATGGAAGGCCACGAAAAAGGCAACGGCGTTCTGGTCTATAACCCTGCCGCATACGAAGCGCTCGATGAAAGCAATTCAATCGAGGCGATCCAGAAGGCACTCGACGAAGACCGCTTCCGTCTTCTGTACCAACCCATTATCAACCTGCGTGGTGAGGGTGAAGAGCATTACGAAGCATTCGTCAGGATGCTCAACAAGGACAACGAGGAAGTGTCTCCGTACGACTTCCTGCCACCTGCAGGCCCCAGTGATACCGCGATCAAAATTGATCGCTGGGTGGTGCTTAAAACTATCAAGCACCTGGCCAGCCATCGGGCAAAAGGCCACGACACCCGTCTGTTCCTCAACGTCACCGGCGAAACCATTCAGGACAAGACTTTCAGCGCCTGGCTGAGTGTCGCCCTCAAGGCAGCGAGACTGCCCGGCGATGCACTGGTCTTCCAGCTTCGTGAGGGTGATACCAACAACTACATGAAGCAGGCAAAGGAGTTCGCCAAGTCATTACACGAACTGCACTGCAAAGTATCAATATCCCAGTTTGGCTGTGCCCTGAACCCGTTCAACACACTCAAGCACGTTGATGTGGACTACGTGAAAATCGACGGATCCTTTACTGAAGAAATTCAGAAGAGTGAAGAAGTCAAAGATGAAATCAAGGAGATGGTCAAATCGCTGCAGAGTTCTGGCAAGCTCACGATCATCCCGCTGGTTGAAAACGCGGCCGTTCTGGCCACCTTATGGCAGGCTGGCGTGAACTATATTCAGGGTTACTACCTGCAGGCGCCGGTTCCTGAGATGGACTACGACTTTGGCGATCAATAAGTAGACCTGATGCTTCAACGTTAAGTGACTGACCGGAACAACCCGGTCAGTCACTTTCATGTCGTCCACACCGCTTTAGCTTTTCAGAGCCTGTCCGGTTTCACTTTCGCGGAAACCAATCAGATACAGAATCGCATCGAGACCCAACGTCGAAATCGAGTGGCGTGCGGATTCCTTCACGAGCGGTTTCGCCCGGAAGGCGATTCCCAGACCGGCCTGACTCAGCATCGGCAGATCGTTGGCTCCATCACCCACTGCGATAACCTGCTCAGGCGATACACCTTCCTTTTCTGCAATTTCCCGCAGCAATTCCGCCTTGCGCTGACCATCAACAATAGTTCCGGACACGCGACCGGTCACCTTGCCGTCTTCAATTTCCAGATGGTTGGCATAGACATAGTCAATGCCCAGCTTCGCCTGCAGGTGTTGTGCGAAGTAGGTGAAGCCACCTGACAAAATTGCCGTGCGGTACCCCAGTGCTTTAAGGCTTCGAATCAGGTGCTCGGCACCCTCTGTCAGTTTGAGGCGGGCGGCAATCGCTACCAACACGCTCTCATCAAGCCCTTTTAAAAGCGCCAGCCGCTCGGCAAAGCTCGCACTAAAATCAAGCTCGCCCTGCATGGCCCGCTCGGTGATTTCCGCAACCTGAGGGCCGACGCCTGCTTCTAGCGCCAACTCGTCGATGACCTCAGCCTCAATGAGCGTTGAGTCCATATCAAACACAACCAGACGGCGGTTGCGCCGGAATATCGTGTCTTCCTGGAAGGCGATGTCGACATTCATCTCGCCGGCAATCCGCAGAAAATCCGAACGCAGAGACTCCAGATTACCCGGCGTACCACGTACCGAAAACTCCACACAGGCAATGCGATTATCCGCCGGATTCAGCGAAGGCCGCGCAGACAAGCGGCTGATATTGTCGATATTCAGGCCGTGCTCAACGGTGATGGCCGATACCCGGGCGATCTGCTCAGCTTTGATATCCCGGGACAGCAACGTCACGATGTAGCACGCACGGTTGCGCCCTGCAGCCCACTGCAGATACTCGTCTTCGCTAACCGGAGCGAAATGCACCTGCAGATCCAGTGAATGCAGACGAAACAGCAGATCACGAATCACCTGAGGTGCATCTTTTTCGTTCGGGATTTCGACCAGAATGCCCCAGGTCAGATGATCATGGATAACGGCCTGTCCGATATCCAGAATCCGGACATCGTATTGACCCATAATGCCCGTGATTTCAGACGTCAGACCCGGCTTGTCCCTGCCCGATACGTTGATCAGTACAAGCTCACTCACTGTCGTTGTTTCCTTCTTCTGAGGTCACAAGGTCGGCTGCAGCGGCCACCACTTCGAGCGAGTCAACGCGCTGCAAGCCTCGAGGCAACTTGTGCCCCCGACGACCGCGCTCACCCAGATAATGCTCAAGATCGCTGAACTGGAGTGACATCTTGCGTTTGCCCGCCTGAATCACAAGCTGGTCCACCGGACGGAACACGGCAAACGCCACGACAAACTCCTCACGGGACTGGACTCGTGCGGAAGGAATACTGATGATCTTGTTACCCTTGCCTTTGGCCAATTCGGGCAACTCTGCCAGCGGGAAGACCAGCATGCGGCCCTCATTGGTGATCGCCACAAGGTACTGGTCTTCACCTGCACTCACCGGCATCGGCGGCATGATTCGCGCGCCCTTGGGCACTGACACCACCGCTTTGCCATTCCGGTTCTTGCTGATCATGCTTTCCAGCGTGGACACAAAGCCGTAACCGCCATCTGTAACCAGCAATACCTTTTGTGCCGGCTCTCCCATCAAAACACCTGAAAAAGTGGCGCCGGGTGGCGGATTAATGCGACCTGACAAGGGCTCACCCTGTCCGCGAGCGGAGGGCAGGCTGTGGGCCATCAAAGAGTAGGCCCGACCGGTGGAGTCGAGGAAAATCGCCTGCTGGTTATTGCGCCCTTTTGCCTGAAGCGCGTAGCGATCACCGGATTTGTAACTCAGACCGGCAGGATCAATATCGTGCCCCTTAGCCGCTCGCACCCAGGCCTTCTCGGAAAGGACGACGGTCACCGGATCGTTGGAGACAAGATCAATCTCACTGAACGCGCGAGCCTCACCACGCTCAACTAGCGGCGAACGGCGATCATCACCAAAGGTCTCCGCGTCCGCAAGCAATTCAGTCTTGATCAGTTTCCGCAATTTCGATTCAGAACCGAGCGTGCCTTGCAGATAATCACGCTCAATCGCCAACTCGTCCTGCTCTCCCCTGATCTTCATTTCCTCGAGCTTGGCCAGGTGGCGCAATTTAAGCTCGAGAATCGCTTCAGCCTGATCTTCGGACAGTCCAAAGCGGCGAATCAACTCCGCCTTGGGCTTGTCCTCATAGCGGATAATCTCGATCACTTCGTCGATATTCAGGTAGGCGATCAACAGACCTTCCAGAATATGCAAACGCGCCAGTACCTTATCCAGACGGAATTGCAGTCGACGACGAACGGTCGTTGTGCGGTAGCTCAGCCACTCTGCAAGCATGGTGCGCAGGTCTTTCACCTGCGGACGGCCGTCTATACCGATCATGTTGAGGTTGACCCGGTAACTCTTCTCGAGATCGGTGCTGGCAAACAGGTGCGCCATCAGGCCTTCAAAATCGACCCGACTGGAACGCGGCACGATCACCAGCCGTGTCGGGTTTTCGTGATCAGATTCATCTCGCAGATCTGCCACCATCGGCAGTTTTTTGGCCTGCATCTGATGGGCTATCTGCTCAAGCACACGGGCGCCGGAAACCTGATGCGGCAGCTCATTGACAATAATTTCGCCGTTTTCCTTGATCCAGCGCGCCCGCATCCGCAGCGAACCGCGGCCGGTCTTGTACATCTGGAGCAGGTCTTTGCGCGGCGTGATGATTTCAGCGTAGGTTGGAAAATCCGGCCCCTTTACGTGCTCGCACAATTGCTCAACCGTCGCTTCCGGCTCATCCAGCAGCCGCACACAGGCAGCGGTGACTTCACGCACGTTGTGGGGCGGGATATCGGTGGCCATGCCCACGGCGATACCCGTGGTGCCGTTGAGCAGCACATGGGGTAGCCGTGCAGGCAGAGTTGAGGGCTCGTCCATCGTACCATCGAAATTGGGCACCCAATCGACTGTGCCCTGCCCCAACTCACTCAGCAGGGCCTCGGCAAACGGCGCAAGACGAGACTCGGTGTAACGCATCGCAGCGAAAGACTTGGGATCATCAGGCGAGCCCCAGTTACCCTGCCCATCCACCAGTGGATAGCGATACGAGAACGGCTGGGCCATCAGCACCATTGCCTCATAGCAAGCGCTGTCACCGTGGGGGTGGAACTTACCCAGCACGTCACCGACCGTACGTGCAGATTTTTTGTATTTGGCTGTCGCCTTCAGACCCAGTTCGGACATCGCGTAAATAATCCGCCGCTGAACGGGCTTCAGACCATCGCCGACATGGGGCAACGCCCGGTCGAGAATGACGTACATGGAATAATCGAGATACGCCTTCTCGGTATAATCCCGTAATGAAACGCGCTCAAAACCTTCGTCGGTCGTCTGAAACTCTGGCATAGAAGCCTCTTTGCTGCCCGGTTGTCTTTCAAATTCGGCCTGTGCGCCGATCGCCCAAATTCCGGCGAGCGGCCATTATAGGAACCCCAGACCGATCACACCAACCCTTGCGGTCGGTTGATTGCTATTTTCTGACTATAAATAGCGGAATCCACGAATGGAGCCGGAATCTTAGTCTCTCTATTCTTTCCCGACTGGTGCGCTGATCAACAAACCACCAGTTGCTGCATATCCCATCCGTATAAGCTTGACCGGGGTGGGGTATCCGGAACTCATGCAGGTATCGTTTTCTATCGGGGTCATTCAGTACTTTTATGCGAACAGATACACTGAAACTCTTATTAAAGGCCTGCGGCCGGGCGTTCATGACCGCCTGCATCAATGCAGCACTGGCGCTGGGGCTGATGTTCCTCGTTGAATTTGCTATCAGCGGCACCTGGAACCCCGCCCCCATCTACGTTTATGCCGGTCTTCTGATCTGGGTCGTGGTATTCAGCGGCCAGATTTTCCGCCAATACCGTCTCTGCCAGTGTGACCACGCCCAGCATTAGACCATGCCCCGGTAAACATCTGCCCTCTCATCACCATCAGGCTCCCCACCAAATCCTGAATATCACGCAAGTCTTGCGATGGTTGCTATTCTGACAATACAGATAACAATAACCTGTATCGGAGAGCACGTATGTCGCTCATTAGTAAACTGGGTTTCAAGACCAAGATCGTTCTTCCGTTTGCTTTAACAGCGCTGGCCATTGTCGGGCTTGGCGTAATGAACCTTGTGACCACACAGGTTTTTGTCAACGACACGGCACGTCTCACCGAGAACTACCAGCCTGCTGTCAGCGCTGCCTTGAACGCCGATCGCGACCTCTACCAGGCCTACACCGCCCAACAAAATCTCATTTTTGCCGCGCAATCCGGCAACCCGACTGACAGCCTTCTTAAAGACTTCGAGGAAAATGCCCAGCAGGCGCTAGACCGCATGTCGACAGTCAAAAACCTGCTGGCTGCCAATAACATCAAAGCAGAACTCAATGGCTTCGAGCAGGATTACAAGCGCTGGAAAACAGCAGCCGATCAGGTTAACGCCATGGCCACCAATGGCCAGGCGCAAGCGGCCCGGGACACGCTTCAGGCAACGGCGCTGCCCCTATTCTCGTCTTTGAGACAGCACTACGATGTCGCTGGTGCATTTGCCGATGAGCAAGCGCTGATAACGGCACAAGCGGCCACTGCCCAGGGGAATCGCAGCATGATGATCACGGTGGTGATCACAGTGCTCGTGCTGGCTGTCAGCGGCATAATATTCCTGATCAGTATACGGCTGATTGGCGGCGCCATGAACGAACTGCGCCGTCGACTGAACGATATTGCCGAAGGCGAAGGCGATCTGAGCCACCGGGTTCCGGTAGAACTGGACGACGATCTCGGTCGCCTGTCCGCAAGCGTCAATGCGGTACTCGGCAACCTGCAAGCCATGGTCCGTGAAATAAAGACACTGTCGACAGAACTGAGCCAGGGTGCCGGGCAACTTGAAACGGCCGCCAGCGAGAACAGCGAGGGCATTACCCAGCAGACCGATGCAATCACCCAGGTCGCAACCGCCATCAACGAAATGCAAAGTGCCATCGAAGAAGTCGCCGGCAACGCATCAACTGCTGCAGAAGTCACTCACAGCGCGCAGCAAAACGCCGAGTCAGGCGCACGCATCATTCAGAATTCATCCCAGGAAGTCCATCGTCTGTCAGAGCAGATCAAAACAGCGGTCGATGTCATCCGCAAACTATCTGAAGATTCGAGCAACATCACATCAGTACTCGATGTGATACGGGGTGTTGCCGAACAAACCAACCTGCTGGCGCTCAATGCGGCTATTGAAGCAGCGCGGGCCGGCGAACAGGGGCGCGGTTTTGCTGTTGTGGCCGACGAAGTGCGAACGCTGGCCCAACGCACCCAGGAATCAACTGCTGATATCCAGTCGATGATCACCACACTGCAAACCGGCGTATCGAATATCGTGTCCGTCATGGAACAGGGCAACGAACAGGCCACTCAAACGGTCAAGCTGTCCAGCGAAGCTGAGCGGGAACTGGGCGCCATTCTGGGCGCGATGAACAGCATCAGCGACGTTAATGCCAGCGTGGCATCTGCCACAGAAGAGCAGACTCAAGTGGTGGACGAGATCAATCGCAGCATTGTTCGCATCAACGATCTCGCCCAAAGCAGCGATGAACGGTCAACGGAAATCAATCAGATCAGCCAATTGCTGGCCGGCTATGCCACAACTCTCGACACCCAGGTCGGTCGCTTTCGGGTGTAACATATAGCGCCACAACGAAAAACACCGCCATATGGCGGTGTTTTTTATCAGCGGCTCTTTCGATTTACTGACGAACGCCTTCAATCGAAATAATCATTTCCAGTGTCTTGGATGACGGGCCGAGGTCCTTGTCGATACCGAAATCAGCCAGACGCAGCTCGGTTTCAGCTTCAAAGCCCATGCGGTAGCCACCCCAGGGATCCTTGCCATGACCGATCATCTCCGCTTCTAGGGTAATTTCCTTTGTGACGCCGTGAAGGGTCAGGTCGCCGATGATATCGGCTTCATCACCGTCGTCATCCATCACGATGCGCTTGCTTTTGAATGTCGCTTCCGGAAACTCGCCAGTCGCAAGGAAATCGTCGCTGCGGATATGCTTGTCCCGCTCAGCGTGGTTGGTATCGACACTTTCGGTGTCGATGGAGACCTCTACCGAGCTGTTGGCAGGGTTCTCGGCATCGTATTTGAACTGGCCGTCAAACTCGTTAAAGCGGCCGTAAAGCCAGCTGTACCCCAAGTGCGAAATCTTGAACATCACAAACTGGTGATTACCTTTCTTGTCGAACGCATAAGTGCCGCTTGCTTCATCAGCAGCCTGAACGCCACCAACCATGGCCAACGATACCGCCGACGATAACGCGAGTTGCTTCAACATAGTCCTTCTCCTAAACGCTTTTGGGTTACGTGAATATCGAGTTGTCTGACGTTGTCAGTTATCTTCTGCGGGACATTCCCAGCATACGCCGCAAGGTATCGTCCCGATCAATAATGTGATGTTTCAGCGCCCCCGCACCATGAATGACAGCTAGCACGAGCAGCCCCCAGGTTGCCCAGTAATGCACCAGGCCTGCCGTATCTTCCAGCCCCTTCTGTCGACCAGTCAGTGACGGCACAGTAAACCAGTTAAATACGTCAATACCTGAGTTATCAGCTGTTGAAATCAGATAACCACTTACCATGGCCACCAGAATCAGTAGGTAAAGCACGCCGTGAGCAACCTTTGCACTTACCTTCTCCCAGCGTTTGTGGTTGGACAATGAATGCGGCACTGGTGAAACAAGACGCCAAAGCAGCCTGAATAGCACCATAGCAAACAGTAAGAGGCCAATGCTCTTATGGATATGCGGCGCCGAACGATACCAGCTGTCGTAATAGGTCAAATCAACCATATAAGTTCCCAGCGCGAACAGCCCGAAGACAGCCAGCGCTACCACCCAGTGCAGAACAATACTGACCCAGCCGTATCGGTCAGCAGTATTTACGACGGGTGCAGACATAGTGCGCTTCCTTTGCATCAATGGGGGATCCGGGGCGTTGGCGCCGCTGGCGAGTGCCTTAAGCATAGTAAAAAGCATACACCGCAATGCCAAGGTGAATATTTTGGATACCTCAATCAGAAAAACTGACCAATACCACCACACCAATACTGGACAGATGTACTCTTAACGAACACTAAACCATAGTCTTATAGGGATATTACGGATTGTGATCGAGCGACTAAACTCCGATTATTGCATGCATAGACGACGCTGTTGGAGTGCACGCAAACACTTACCAGCAGCCGGTTTTCAAACAAGTCATTAATGAACAATAAAGGAGTGAAAGCAATGGAAATCGAATTTGACGAAAACGTCGTAATCCCAAGCAATAACTGATATCCCGCGGTAAAGTTGTGGGCCGAAACGGTGTATTGTCTCATCGCCGTAGGGCCCGCCGCCCCCTCAGAACAACCTTTCCAGCTACCAAGTTACTGAAAGCGTTTTAATTTTTACGTATTTTTACCGGGTTTTACTGGTGCCACCTCCCCTTATTTGGCATTCTCCAGTGGCTGAGTGGCTTCAAAGCGACCATATTTTCAGCGTACACCTGTTACTTACTTCGCTTTCTACATCGATTATCGATAAGCAACCGTCGTAGCCATAATGTCGAAGCAGGCCTCAAACAGCAGTATGGGACAAGAGCTGGAGTTACTCACTCCTATGCTCGACCATCATCCTTATGGGTGGTCGGCCAGCTTTCAGGGCCTGACTCTACGTACTGCACTCCAGCCCATATTCAGCATTTCCCATAAGCGCATCGTAGGCTATGAAGCACTCATCCGCGCTTTCGATAACGACAATGCCAGCGTCTTGCCGATGCACCTTTTCCAGCTACCGGCGTCTGATCCTGAGAACGTCTTGCTGGACAGACTTTGCCGTTACCTGCATGTGCAGAACTTTGCTTCGCTGACCGACGAAGTAAACTGGTTGTTCCTCAACGTTTCACCCCGAGTAGTCGCCACCGGCAAACAACGCGACTCCTTCTTTGGCCAGCTGCTCCAGCGCACCGGTTTTCCACCCCACCGCATCGTCGTCGAAATTGTAGAACAGCCGACAGATGACGCCGAGCTGTTGCGCGAAACCGTCAATTACTACAAGGAGCTCGGCTGCCTGACGGCCATTGATGATTTTGGAGCCGGACACTCCAATTTCGAGCGGATATGGAACCTGGCGCCCGATATCGTCAAACTTGATCGCCAGATTCTGACCCGCGCCACCGACGACAAGCGGGCGCGACAGATTCTCAACGGTATTGTGTCACTGCTCCACCAATCCGGCTGTCTGGTGCTGCTTGAGGGCGTTGAAACCCGAGAACAGGCCATGATCGCTATTGATGGCGGGGTAGATTTTGTGCAGGGATTTTTCTTCCAACGCCCGGGACTGGAGCTGGAAGAAGTCATCAAAACAGTGTCGGATTTCGACTCTTTACTGAGTGACTACAAGATCAGCAACCAGGCCCAGCTTGATCCGACTCACGAAATAACCAGCTTCTTTGGTCGCCTGTTCATGAGTTCCGTGTCGTCACTTCGGGAGGGTATGTACTTCGATGCCGCGTGTCATGACCTGTCGAACCATCCAACGGTGTCACGCTGCTATCTGATCAACGAGCTTGGCGTGCAAATAGAAGATACGCTGACATCAGAAAAACTGGTCGATGCCTTTGACCCCCGCTTCCGGCCACTGGAAAACACCTCCAACGCCGACTGGTTCCGCCAGCATTATCTCCGCCAGGCACTAAACCAGCCGGAGCAACTGCAAGTGACACCGCCGTACCTTTCGGTCACTGGCGCCTATATGTGCGTCACGCTCTCGTTTGCGTTTCATCTCAATGACGAGATCAAAGTACTCTGCTGCGACATCCTCGCCCGCTGACACTGATTGCATGAGCCCAAAAACGGGGCTCATGGCTTGAACACTATAGAGCCAAGCAAGCCGGAGCTGCTGATCAATGTAACGGAATACAGCAGAATCGATCAGCCCCCACTAAACCGGGACGTCTGCCATATTGCCGTAGGCTTCCAGCCACACCTTGCGATCAGACGCCCGCTTTTTACCCAGCAGCATATCCATGCGCTCGTCCGTGCCGTCATCATCTTCAAGCGTAAGCATCACCAGCCTGCGGGTATCCGGCGCCATGGTGGTTTCACGCAGTTGCAGGGGGTTCATTTCACCCAGGCCCTTGAAGCGTGTAACCGAAATCTTGCCACGGCGTTTTTCCGCTTCAATTCGATCCAGAATGCCCTGCTTCTCGTGTTCGTCCAGGGCATAGAATGTCTCTTTCCCCAAATCGACCCGGTACAGCGGCGGCATAGCGACAAATACATGACCGGCCGCGACCAGAGGCCTGAAATGCTTAACAAACAAGGCACATAGCAGCGTCGCGATATGCAGGCCGTCTGAGTCCGCATCGGCAAGAATGCAGATCTTGTTATAGCGCAGGCCGTCAATCTGATCCGAGGCCGGGTCTACACCAATCGCAACCGCGATATCATGAACTTCCTGGGAGGCCAGTATTTCACCCGAATCCACTTCCCAGGTATTCAGAATTTTGCCCCGCAGCGGCATAACCGCCTGAAACTCGCGGTCACGGGCCTGCTTGGCAGAACCACCTGCAGAATCCCCTTCCACCAGAAACAGTTCAGAGCGCTGAGCGTCAACGCCGGAACAGTCCGCAAGTTTGCCGGGCAGCGCTGGCCCCTGGGTGATTTTCTTGCGGGCCACTTTGCGGCTCGCTTTGAGACGACGCTGGGCGTTGTTGATAAACAGCTCCGCCAGCGCCTCGGCAATATCAGTGTGCTGGTTCAGCCACAGGCTGAAAGCATCTTTGACTACGCCGGAGACAAACGCGGCGGCTTCCCGGGATGACAGACGCTCTTTGGTCTGACCGGAGAACTGCGGCTCCTGCATTTTGAAAGACAGCACATAGCTGCACCGGTCCCAGATATCTTCCGGCGACAATCGCACGCCCCGGGGCAACAGATTGCGGAACTCACAGAATTCGCGCATAGCTTCCAGCAAACCGGTCCGCAAACCGTTCACATGGGTGCCACCTTGAGCCGTCGGGATAAGGTTGACGTAACTCTCCATCAGCGCTTCGCCATCTTCCGGTAGCCACTGAATGGCCCAGTCCACTTCTTCCTTGTTGCCCGCCATCGAGCCGGTAAAAGGCTCCGCTGGAATCAGTTCAATATCCGCCAGTGCGCTGCGCAGGTAATCCCGCAGGCCGTCTTCGTAGCACCATTCATCCTTTTCGCCGGACGATTGCTGCAAAAATGTCACCGTCAATCCCGGACACAAAACCGCTTTGGCGCGCAAGTTGTGACGCAAGCGGCTCACCGAGAACTTCGGGCTATCGAAATAGGATACATCCGGCGTAAAGGTCAGGCGGGTGCCGGTGTTGCGTTTGCCTACGGTATCGACCACCGCCAAATCAGTCAGTTTATGTCCGTTGGCAAAAGTCATGCTATGGAGCTGACCATCGCGCTTGATGGCCACTTCCAGATGACTGGACAGCGCATTCACGACCGATACGCCAACCCCGTGGAGGCCACCGGAAAAATTGTAGTTTCCTTCAGAGAACTTGCCGCCGGCATGCAGCCGGGTAAGGATCAGCTCGACACCAGGCACGCCGTGTTCACGGTGCATATCAACCGGCATCCCCCGGCCGTCATCTTCAACTGACAGCGAGCCGTCACTGTGCAGAGTGACATCAATACGCTTGGCGTGACCTGCAAGGGCTTCGTCGACACTGTTGTCGATCACTTCCTGAGCCAGATGATTGGGCCGTGAGGTATCGGTATACATACCCGGGCGTTTGCGTACCGGGTCAAGACCACTGAGGACTTCAATCGCGTCGGCGTTGTACTGCTTCTGGCTCATAGGGTATCTCTGGATCGATCTGTTCACGAAGCTTGGGAAAACAATGTGCGGGCACAAGGACCGCTGCCCGGCCATACCGCAGACACTAGCTTAGGGATTCAACGGCAAAGATCAACGGTTGTTTTGTAGGTGACGGGTGAATCCGTTGATTGGCAGCGCAGACTACTGCGGGTGCGACCGCCGTACCGGGAAAGGTGGCTCGCCGGTCACCACCAACTCACGCCATCCCTGGGCCGGAATTTCAAGCACCACGCAGGGTGTTGTCAGGGCCTGGGTGACCATCGCATCCGGCGCAGGTCGACGCTGGCTGACCGCAATCGAGAGTTGCTGATCGTTCAGCTCGGCATTATTAAACGTGATGCTATAGCCACCGGTATTGCGCTTACCCATACTCGCCACCAGCAACCAGCGATCGGGCTGATCTGGCCATGCGGGCAACCGGGCCCCCAGCGAGTCCGAGAAGCGCGCCCAATCAGAAGCCGATGTCGCCAACACCAGCCCGGGAGCCGTAAACCCGCAATGCGCCATTGAGGCCACGGCTTTTACAGGCGAAGTTGCCCCCCCTGCATTCCCATGAGTTCCAGAATCGCCAGAGGCCACGCAAGCCACTAACCCCAAAGCAGACACGACCAACATCATGGCGGTTTTCAGGTTGTCCGGTATCACCGTAATCTCCTTTCTGAACGCTGGGTGTCAGCGTCAGACAGGTCTTCAGGGCTCATCAGCCGATAACCTTTGAAATCAACACGCGGCAACATCGGATTCCCTTTCGCCTGGTCATCCAGGGCCTGACTTTCCAGCTCAGGGCGACGGTAACTGGTAGTCAACACCAGCCCCTGCAACTTGTCTCCCCCAACACTGATGGGCTGCGGCAACCCATTGGTCGGGTACTCCGCACAGGCTTCACCCGATTCGCAGATAAAGCCATTGTTATCCGTATCTGCCCCTGCCACCAGAATGTAGTCGCCGTCAGGCACCTCATCAAAACTGAAATTGTATCGGCCTTTGACGACATCAGCCACGCGCTGATCTTCGACAATACCTGAATTGTCAGCTCTGACGAGCAACACAAAATGCCGACCGGCATCGCGGGCCTCAGCGGGATCTCCCAACTGCACGTTGACGGGCAGATCCAGGGTTTGCCGGCCTGTTTCATTTTGATACGAGACGGTGACAACCGCTTGCTTGGCCTGTGAGGCGTCCAACACCCGGGCATTCAGCACAGCATCACCGGTGGTGGTCGAACGGGTAACCTCAAGCCAATCGGGCGACGCATCAATCGACAGGGTATCCAACACATTCTGGCTACTGTCCTGGGGTACCACGCGCAATGTCAGACTGGCGTCCGTGACCGAACCATCAAACTGGAACCCGTTCGGGTAGGCCGACAGGAAGGTGCCCAACCCTCCGCCTGAGGCAGCATCGACGGCCTTGAGCGCATTGATGAGACCATAGCCGTACTCGGCTCGGCTGCCCACCGTGTCTGTGATAGCGCCCTGCCGCAGGTATTCGCGAAACTCTGCCAATGACAGCGTCGGCAATCGCTCTTTCATTAAAGCCAGAACGCCAGCCACATGAGGTGTTGCCATCGAGGTGCCCTGCAAACCGGCATAGCCCGGACTGAACTGATTTTCAGACTGCTGCCCCCAGGCACTGACGACCACATCAGCCACCCCATCGCTGTTGCCGTCCCGGGATGAATCCCCACCCGGAGCAACCAGGTCAATCCAGTTGCCAAAGTTGGAGTAGCCTGCACGCACCCGCCCCCCGTCAACGGCGCCGACTCCGATAACATTGTCGAACGCCGCCGGATAGACCGGGATGCTGTTGCCATCGTTACCGGCCGCGGCCACTATCAGAATTCCCGCATTGGCCGCACGGTTAATCGCCGCTTCAAGCTGACTGCTGCGGCCGGTGCTGCCCAGGCTGAGGTTCATGATCTGGGGGCGCTGCGATGCAGGCAAAGCCGCAAGTGAATCAATGGCGGCGATGAGATCTGAGCTGGAGCCTTCACTATTTTTACCCAGCACCCGGATCGGCATCACCTTGGCAAACGGCGCGACACCGAGACCTCCTTCCGTGTTATCAAGCGCCGCGATAGTGCCGGCAACATGGGTGCCGTGGAAACTGGGCAGCGTAAACCGGTCTTCAGTTCCGGGATTCGCCGGGTTGCCATCGCGGCCCGCTGTGCCGTCATTATCCAGCTCGCCCGACACAAAATCGGAGGCGCTGAGAATCAGAAGATTTGACTTGTCACCGTCATCCAGATCCGGGTGCCAATTGCCACCGCTCAACGGCGTGCGGCTGAACAAGCCCGTATCAAGCACCGCGACCCGTACATTATCCCCCGGCCTTGGCACAGCCTGCCAGGCCGTGGGCAAACTGATCAGGGAGTAGTGCCACTGACGATTGAACAAAGGATCGTCGATCGAGTTGACCGCCAGCGCCCGGTACAGATAGTTGGGTTCAGCGCTGATCACTCCCGGCATGCCGCGCAGTGAGCGAATCCAGTCAAGCGTCTCCCGCTTTTCTGCTGCGGTGTTGGCCGCTGACGTGAAGGTGCGCACCTGTGCTTGCCCTGTGCCAGAACGCCGTATGCGCCAGACATCATGGCCAAGGTAATCCTTCTCAGCAGACGGGGACAGCGCATCAAGCGATGCCGTGGTTTGAGCTGGCGCCGCCATTGTCACCAGCGCCTCACCAGGCACCCAATCGGGTGACGCATAACTGAGACTTGATGACGTCGCATCGATAGATGACGACACGGAGATGACATACCGGAACGGAATACCGGACAACGCCCTCAAGCGCAGCTCATAGATTGCAGGGTCAGAGCCGGCATCTGGCGACACGGTAACTGGCAGGTTGCTTGAAACAGGCCGCTGTGGGCGCGACTCGCCACTGGGAGCAAGTTCCACCGAAGCGCTCACGGGAAAGCCCAGCGACGCGTCTTCAACGTCAAAGATCTGAACCGTTACGACCTGATCTTCAGTCAGCGTCAATCGGTAGCTGTCTAGTTGATCGCGGTAATAATCCAGCCCCGATTGCGGATAGACGCCATTGGTGGCGCTGAGGTATCCACCAACAACCGTTGGGCTGGGCAAGCTTTGAGGCGTGGTCGCGTTATCAACGGCATTGCCACTGAAAATATCGTCAGCCGTATCACTGTCGACGCGGGTACGCGCCTCAATCGCAATACTGCCACTGATGTCAGGACCGGTCTCATCGCTTGACGAGCCCCCCCCGCAACCGCCGATCAGCGACGCACCAAGTGCGACGCCAATGAACCACAGTGTGGCTCGCGTAAACTTGCCATCCCTATTCATGCAGGGCTGTCTCCCGATATTGTGCGTGCCTGAAGCATAGCAATTCCATCCAGCCCTCTCCGTCAGTCTTTGTAGGGAAACCGTCAAGAAATACGACACCGTGCTGGTAACAGATGCAAAAAAACCGCTACCCGGGCATCCGGATAGCGGTTTTTACAACGCCGGCTTCATGTCAGCTATAGAAGAACATCGGCACAAAGGCCACGATAAGCAGCGTGGTTCCCATTACCAGCAATGGTAACAACAGCCGTTCATAACGGTGCCAGAACGAGCCGGTACTCTCTGCGGCCAAGACTTCAGTCTCCCCCACCACCTGCCGGGTAAGCAGGTGATTGAGTGCCACCGGCGGGCTTAAATACCCCAGCTCAAACGCCACCAGACACACCAACCAGAAGTGGAGCGGATCGATACCGAGATCCATCGCCGCCTGGGCAATGGTCGCCGACACCAGAATAACCGCGCCAAAGGGATCCATAATCATGCCGATAAAGGTCAGCATGAACACGATCACCAGCATGACCAGCCATGGATTGGTAAGGGATTCCGGGAAAATCATGTGGACCACGCCGGAACGCTCCAGAATGCCGCCCAGACAAACGGAACACCCCATCAGTGCCAGCAAGGCGCCGATATGAACAGCTGAATCGCTCGCCGCTGCCGTGCTGCGACTCCAGAACGCCCGCGAGCGGGTGACTTCTGAAGGGCGGTTGTCGGTGCTGGAGTCAAGAAAAACCAACGCCAGCATGACAATTGGCAGAATCATCGGTGCACTGTATTCGTTGAAACTCAGCCCCAGAACAACCCGGATCAGGCCGATCACAAACGCAGCTGTCAGTACGTAAGGCAACAACGGCAACAGTCGGCGGCCGGCTTCAGCGAATGCGCCTTCCTGAGGCCGTGGTTTCCAGTTGCCCTGGGTCTTGCAGACAATCAACGAGAACAATGACGCCGACCCCATGAAAACCCAGAAGCCCCAGCCGTACATTTCACTGGTGGTGACCTCCTTGTTGAGCGCGGCGACCACCACAATCAGCAAACAGGGATTCAGCACCACCCCCATACTGCCGGACATGGCCGTCGTCGCCAGCGAAAGCTGCCGGCCTGCACCGGCCTTGCGAAGCTCGTCGTAGATGACGCCGCCAACAGCGAGGATGAAGATACCGGACGCACCGGTAAACGCAGTCGGGAAAGCCGTTGCGAAGATGATCAGCGATGCCAGCGCCGGTGCCGGCAGGCGGAAGGGCTGAATCACATTGAGTAACAGATCCGGCAGCCGGGTCTGCTTGAGCATCATCCCGACAAGCACGTACAGACCGATGTTAATGAACATCGACGCCAGGTTCGTCATCTGGCCGAAATAGATCGCCAGCCCCGAGCTGTAACCATCCACGAAGAAGAAGTACACCATGGCAATAATGCCCATCTGGCTGTACAACGGCACCACCAGGAAGGAAGAAGGCGTCAGACCGCCTGCACGCACTCGCTCGGGAATCTTGAACAGCCGGTAGACATTAATCGCCATGAACAGCGCGAACACCCCCGCCCACGCATACTGTAATTCCAGCATCGTGCCCGAGGCATGGCCGGCCCCCAGTCTTCCGGCGTAGGAAGTCAGTGAATAGACCATCAAGCTATTCACGACCAACTGCGCAGCCTGGGACAGTTTCCATTCAGCCCGGTTTTTGGGCAATCTCAGGGCAATATGATCGGCATCAAACGCTGACACCATCGCGGCCAGCGCGAACAGCCCGAGAAACAGGAACTTGGTGAGATCGATATTATCCAGTAACCAGTCAGCAATACCCTGCTCGACGGTTTTGAACACCGTCAATGCAGGCGTAATGTTGTCCTGATTCTCAGCGAACATGGCGTGCTTTTTCTGGCACAGCTCCAGGTTCTTTCGATAACTCTCACGCAGCTTGTCGGCATCGGGAGGGGATGAAAACAGCTCGTCCGGATCAGGCGTGTACTCGCTCATCCTTTTCTGGACGGCGGCCTCAACATCCATATCGACGTTGCAGTCTGGCTCGGAAGCCCAGGGGTTAAGCAAGTAATAGTTGGGCCAGGTCTGCTCGCCCACCCACAGCATCCGGGAATGCAGCGAACTACCCATACCCAGCAACAGGGTAAATACCAGGAGTGCCAGCAGGATCACCCCGTGCATGCGATGCACGGGGTACAACGTTTTGATCCCACTGGACGACATCGCGCGCCAGTTCATGATGAGTACCCGCCCTTATTCGCGATTGGAAGCGGTGCACTCTGACGAGCCAGGATTGCTCGCACAGCGTACCTTACTCAGTAACCCCATCATTTTCGGATCATACACTTCGGGCGCACCGTTTTTGCCGTCCCTCAGCTCAAGACGGTTCTCGCGGAACATTTCCTGATAGCCCTGAACATCAGCATCGGAAATATGCACCCACTGTTCATCAGGAATCGCAGCTTCGCTACGCTTCACCAGCCCCATCGCCTGGCCGTACATACCCCAAACCACTTCACGGGAAGCTTGAGCGGTTTTTTCGTCAAACACGCCGTCCTTTGCAACCAATTGAACAGTAAGCTGGGCCAGCGGGTAATCCACAACGCCACCCTTGTCGCCAACGCCCTTGTAGAGCTCCAGCGCCTCGTAGGCGAACGCCGGAGCATAGGCGGTATCAACCGAGCCGTTGTTGAACTTGCCGGCAAAATTGGTGATATCCGATGGCACCACAGTCGCCTTGACGAAGTTCACCATGTGAATCGCGTCTTTCTGGTAATCCAGCGTGGCCATGCGCTTGCCGGCAAGATCACCCGCGCTGTCAATCGAGCGGTCGTTAACGAACAGGTAGCCGGCACCAGCGGGCGCGATACCCACGATTTCGTATTCTCCCTGCTTCATCAGCTTGGCAGCCTTGGGCTGAGCCAGCGTGGCCAACACAGTATGCAGGTCATCGTATGTCGGGATAGCGCCGACAGCGCTGATTGAGCCGGTAAACCGGTTGAACTGACGGGTCCGCAAATCTGTGGCGGCCAGTACATCACATTGCCCGGACTGGAAATCACCCAGTGCCACACCCTCATCGGTATAGGGTTTGAGTTTCAGATCAACACCATGCCCTTTCATTTCAAGGGCGTAGTCTTTCAGCAGATTGTAGATATCACCGTTGGCGCCAATGACGTCAAACACACACATGCTTTTCGTGTCAGCCTGCGCCACGGGCGCACTCAACGCCATAGTGGCAGCAACGGCCGATGTGCCCAGTGCTTGTTTAAGAGTCGTTTTATTCAGGAACATCATGGAATCTCCAAATGACTTGTTGTGATTATTAACGTGTCAGGATTGTGTGAGCGCCGCCTCTGCTCCCCTTGCCGGGGTCGCAACAACGGACGCACGCCCAATGCATCAGTCAGAGTAAGTCGTCCAAATCCATCACATCGGCATCCGACGCGCTGTCCGGGCTCATCTTTCCGAAATGGGTGCGCGGTGTGCGATAGCCATATTCGGCGGACCAGTACTTGTCAGACACATGCAGGATCACAGCGCTGCCAATTTCATCGACCAGGCGATAGTCTTCGCTCTTCTTGATTGTTTTTTCAGACGCCGCAAAGCGGGCAATCACATCCTTGATGACATCCTGTCGCCCCTGGGTTTCTGCCGCGACCGCTTCGAGCGCCATTGAAGCCCGGAAACCCGCTTTTACGCCGAGTTCTGAACTGTTCTCAAGCAACTCCCAGGGATCCGGCGACATGGTCGGGCGGGTATCCGGGATCAGCAGCCAGACATTGGCGCGAATGGCGTTGGGGATGCCACCCCACTTCTCGTTATCCACACACTGGGCCGCACGCTCAGCCTGTGGCGCAATATCTTTGGGAACACCCGCTTGCCCGCCAGAACCCGTGTCATTGGTGATCGCCTGGAGGCCTGTCAAAACGCCCAGAAGGAATGTCAGCTCATCCTGATCTTCGTAAAGGAACGGGCATTCTGCATTCGCATCCGAAGGATCATATTCATAGGCCCGCATCGCCCTATGGAAGGCTTCCAGCCGGCGGCTGGCTGTCAGCCCATACCAGCGCTTGGCCTGGATACGTGCGTCTTTTGCTTCTGGCACATCACCCTGAAAGTTGGCTCTCAGGTAACGGAGCTCCTGCTCCCAGGCTTCCTGTTCTGAACAGTTTGCTGCCAACAGTTGCAGCAATGAGCCGGTGGTATCAGGCGCATCCGTGACCCGGTTAAATGAGTACACCAGTGGGTCCAGTCCTTCGCCCAGTCGGCAGGCCATGTCGGCATCCGACATCTGCATTACGTAGGGTGTCGCCTCTGATTCCGAATAGCCTGTCAGCACGACACCGGTAGTCTGATAAACCGGGTTGTATCCACAGCCACCGAGAATGGCCAGACATGCGACCAGAAAAAGACCTTTTCCGGTACGGCTGACCGCCGCTTTTCCGAGGGAATTTGGAGAGTGCATTCGCGATCCTTTCACTGTTTGTTATTGTCGATCAGGAGTCGGTCAACCTTCTGTTCCGGGCAAAACGCGCCCCGGTAACAAAAGGTAACTCCACAAGCTGATTGCAGGATGCGACGCATTTCATCGTGAGTGAATGACCTGATTGCCGGTAAATCAGGCCAATCAGGCCAATCAGGCCAACACGAAAGCGACATACCCAAGGGGTAACCTGCCTGAAAGGAAACGGCGGGAAGCAGTAAAAAGATTCAGGAAAGAACGGAAAAACCGATAGATCACGCCGGATTCCGCTGAAGTGTGGAGCCAGGAAAAACCTTGCATAACGCCTGGCTGCTTTTCCAAAAAACATCACTGAAGAGCCCGCAAATCATGACGCGCCTATCAGGCTAACTGGAGCATTGCCATCACTTGATCGGCCAATTGATCCAAAGTGATGGGGCCATCCTGGCGATACCAGGTCACGGTCCAACTCAGCGCCCCCGTGAGCATTCGGCGAACAATGAACGGATCGGCGTTTACCCCACCTGACTGTTTCAACTCACCCAGCACATCAAGCCAGATTTTCTCGTAGACGTCCCGCAACTTGAGAATATCGCTCTGGGCATCGACCGACAGGCTCCGCCACTCAAACACCAGCACGGCCATCGCCTCACCGGTCTGCCCGTTGATCGATTCCAGTTCACAGCGCACCAGCGCCCTTAACCGGTCAACGGGCGCCTGAGCCTCCGCCACCGCGTGGCGCATCAGTGCCGTGTTCAGCAATATCGTCTCGACCATCACCGCCTTAAGAATCTCTTCTTTGGTGCGAAAGTGATGAAACAGACTGCCGGACTGGATACCGATTGCAGCCGCCAGATCACGCACGGTTGTGCGCTCATAGCCTTTGTCGCGGAACAGCCTTGCCGCTTCTCTGAGTAACCGCCCCCGCGCGCCATTCGGATCTGAAATGACATTATCGGCAACCAACTGGGCGAAGATTGATTTAGGGGTCACTGAGTAAATTCCGTTCAAAGGTGAATAGGGACGCAAGCAGGCATGGCAGCGCCTGCTGACGATTGTAACCCGAAGCCGGCTATTTACAAACCAAGCGCTTGCTTGGTATTGTCGTTTGCACGCTGTCCCATGTTGGCTCAACCCTTCGAGGAACCCATGACTGACACCACCAAAACCCTGCGAATCGGCTGCTCTGCTGCCTTCTGGGGAGATACCGAAACCGCCGCCAGACAACTGGTTGAAAAGGGCAATCTCGACTACCTCGTATCGGATTATCTGGCCGAAATCACCCTGTCGATCATGGCCGGCCAGCGCATGAAGGACCCCAAAGCAGGCTACGCCCGGGATTTTGTGCAGACGGTTATGGGGCCGCTATTAAGCGACATCCAGTCCCGGGGCATCAAAGTCATCAGCAACGCCGGCGGTGTTAATCCCAAAGCCTGCCGCGATGCATTGCAGGCACTGTGCGAAGCACAGGGCATTGATCTGAAGATCGCTCTGGTGCTGGGCGACGACCTGCTCCCTGCCAAGAAGCAACTCGCCGATCAGGATATTCGCGAGATGACCACAGGTGATGCGATGCCGCCGATGATGGTCAGCCTCAATGCTTATCTGGGGGCACCTGGGCTGGTGGCCGCACTGGATGCAGGGGCCGACATTATTATTACCGGACGTATTGCCGACAGTGCGCTGGTGTTGGCGCCGCTGGTTCATGAATTCGGCTGGGCCTGGGATGATTACGACAAACTGGCCCAAGGCAGCCTCGCCGGGCATCTGGTCGAGTGCGGTGCGCAAGCCACCGGCGGCAACTTTACCGACTGGGAAGACGTTGCCGACGGCTACGCTGATATGGGCTTCCCGATTGTTGAAGTCAGTGCCAACGGTGACTTCATAATGACCAAGCCGGACGACACCGGCGGCAAGGTCAGCCGCGGAACCGTGGCGGAGCAGCTCGTATACGAGATCGGCGACCCGCGCGCCTACCTGTTGCCAGATGTGACCTGCGATTTCACCGGCGTCACCCTTACCGAAACCGGGCCGGACCAGGTTAAAGTCGTCGGCGCCAAAGGACTCGCGCCGACAGATACCTACAAAGCCTCCGGCACCTGGCCTGACGGTCACAAGTGCACCGTCACCTTCCTGATCGGCGGCATTGACGCCCGACGCAAGGCCGACGCTGTGGCAAAAGCCATTCTCGCCAAGACATCCGCTCTCTTCGAAGCACGCGGCCTGGCACCCTACTCTGAAACCAGTGTTGAACTGCTAGGTACCGAAGCCACTTACGGCGACCACTCACGTGCAGGAGCCTGCCGGGAAGTGGTGGTCAAAATCAGCGGGGCGCACCCCAAGAAAGAAGCGCTTGTGCTCTTCTCGCGGGAAATCGCCCAGGCCGCAACCGGAATGGCGCCAGGCCTGACAGGCATCGTCGGTGGCCGGCCAACCGTGTGGCCAAAGATTCGCCTTTATTCCTGTCTGGTGCCGAAAGATCAGCTGAAAGTCAGTATCGAGATCAACGGCGAGACATCACCTGTCAGCATTCGCACCGAAGGCGCGCCGTTACCCGATCTGCCTGCCGCACCGTCTTCAGGACACGCACCTGCCACTGACACCCGCGTTCGCCTGATCGATCTGGCCTGGGCTCGCAGTGGTGACAAAGGCGATCACAGCAATATCGGCGTGGTCGCGCGGCACCCGGACTACGTACCGTTTATAGACGCCGCACTCACACCCGAAGCCGTCGCCGAGTGGATGCGCCATGTCTTGCATCCCGATAACGGACGCGTGACCCGCTGGGCCATGCCCGGCATAAGCGGCTTCAACTTTTTGCTGGAGCACAGTCTGGGCGGCGGTGGTGTCGCCAGCCTGAGGATCGATCCGCAGGGCAAGGCGTTTGCCCAACAACTTCTGGAGATGCCAGTGCCGATTGCAAAAGCGGCATTACGTTCAGCAACAGCACATTCAAGGACTGCATCATGAGCTATCAATCCATTCTTCGGGCCGGACTGTTTGAAGGCCAAACCATCATCGTCACTGGCGGTGGCTCGGGTATCGGGCGCTGCACAGCCCACGAGCTGGCGTCACTGGGCGCCCATGTGGTGCTGGTCGGACGCAAGCAGGACAAGCTGGACTCAGTGCTGGCCGAGATAACCGAAGATGGTGGCGACGCCTCAGCTTATGCCTGCGATATCCGCGAAGAGGAAAAGGTTGCGGCCACCGTGCGTGAAATAGTCAAACAGCGTGGCCAGATCCACGGACTGGTCAACAATGCGGGCGGGCAGTTTCCATCGCCACTGGCCTCTATCAATCAGAAAGGCTGGGAAACCGTGGTCCGCACCAATCTGACCGGTGGCTTTCTGATGGCGCGCGAAACCTATAACCAGAGCATGTCCAAAAACGGCGGCGCTATCGTCAACATCGTCGCCGATATGTGGGGCGGCATGCCCGGCATGGGGCATTCCGGTGCAGCACGTTCCGGCATGGTCAACTTCACCCAGACCGCGTCGGTGGAATGGGGCACCTCGGGCGTGCGTGTGAATGCCGTCGCTCCCGGCTGGATTGCCTCCAGCGGCATGGATACCTATCCCGAACAGATGAAACAGTGGATCCGCGGACTGGCGGACGCCGTGCCCCTCAAACGCATCGGCACAGAAGCAGAAGTCAGCGCCGCCATCTGTTTCCTGCTCTGTCCCGGCGCGGCCTTTATCAATGGCGACACCTTGCGAATTGATGGCGGAGGCTCGCAGGGCGGGCGCGTCTGGCCGCTACCGAAAGCAAAAAACAACGCGCCCTTTAACGGCTTTCATCGCGCTACAGCGCCCAAAGTACTGAGCGACGACTGAGGACGGACCGCATGCAGATTCTGGAATCCGCGATAGATCCCCAATCGGCAGAGTTCGCCGAAAATGCTGCTGCCACCCAGATCCATATCGACCTGTTCCGGGAAGTGGAGCACAAGGTTCTGGCGCTGGCCGAAGCTGCTCGGGAGAAGTTCACCAAAAAAGACAAGCTGCTGCCAAGAGAGCGGATTAACCGCTTGCTGGATCGCGGCACCCCCTTTCTCGAACTCTGCTCGCTCGCCGGCTATAAGATGTACGACGACAAAGACGGCAGCCTGGCCGGCGGCGGCATCATCGCAGGTATCGGCTCGGTCAGTGGCATCCGATGCCTCGTAGTCGCCAGCAACAGCGCAATCAAGGGGGGCACCATTACGCCGGCCGGGCTCGACAAAACCCTGCGCCTGCAACAGATCGCGATGGAGAACAAACTGCCGGTGGTGTCCTTGTCCGAAAGCGGCGGCGCCAACCTGAACTATGCCACCGATATCTTTGTGCTTGGCGCTAGAGGCTTTGCCAATCAGGCGCGCATGTCGGCCGCGGGTATTCCGCAAGTCACGGTGGTACACGGCAACGCCACTGCCGGCGGCGCCTATCAGCCAGGCTTGTCCGACTATGTGATTGTGGTGCGCAACAAGGCCAAGATGTTCCTCGCAGGCCCCCCCCTATTGAAAGCAGCCACCGGCGAAATCGCCACGGATGAGGAACTGGGCGGCGCTGAAATGCATGCCGAAATTGCGGGCACGGCCGAATACCTGGCCGAGAACGATGCCGACGCTATCCGCGAGGCCCGGGATGTAATGGATGCGCTGGCATGGAATGAAACACTGGCGCCAGCCAAAGAGGTTGAGTGGGAAGAGCCACGCTACTCTCCCGACGAACTGCCCGGCGTGATCCCGGCCGATCCCAAAAAACCGTATGACGTGCGCGAAATCGTCGCCCGAATTGCCGATGGCTCCCGTTTTCAGGATTTCAAAGCTGCATACGACGATCAGACCGTTTGCGGCACGATCCGGTTGTGCGGTCACCGGGTTGGCATTATCGGCAACAACGGGCCAATCACGCCCGCCGGTGCAACCAAGGCCAGCCAGTTTATTCAACTGTGTGATCTGGCCGGCACGCCGTTGCTGTTTTTGCACAACACCACCGGTTTCATGGTCGGCACTCACGCCGAGCAGAATGGCATCATCAAACATGGTTCGAAGATGATTCAGGCTGTCGCCAATTGTCGCGTGCCCAAGCTGGCTGTGGTGGTCGGCGGCTCATATGGCGCCGGTAACTATGCCATGTGCGGGCGCGGTCTGGACCCCCGTTTTATTTTCGCCTGGCCTAACAGCCGCACCGCCGTGATGGGTCCGGCTCAGGCCGGCAAGGTCATGCGTATCGTTGCGGAAGACAAGCAACGCCGCAGCGGTATCGAGCCGGAGGCCAAGACGCTGGATTTCCTTGAACAAGCCACTGCAAAGAAACTCGAAGACGGCTCCACCGCGTTATTCGGCACCGCCCGCCTCTGGGATGACGGTCTGATCGACCCGCGCGACACCCGCAAGGTGCTGGCGATGGCGCTATCTGTAATAAGAGAAGCAGAACGACGGGAATTGCGGCCAAACAGCTACGGCGTCGCACGATTTTAATTTTGAACCTTCAAATAAAAAACGCCACCACAGGCACACAGAATCAAGGTGAGATCACATGCTATTTACTGAAGAACATAACGCCTTACGTAAAACCGTCCGCGACTTCGTAGAAAAGGAAATCAACCCGCACTGCGACGAATGGGAAAAAGCCGGCGAATTCCCGATCCACGACGTTTTCAAAAAACTCGGCAACCTCGGGCTGCTGGGCATTCACAAACCCGAAGCCTATGGCGGAATGGGACTGGACTACAGCTACAACCTGGTGGTCGCCGAAGAGCTCGGCATGGCCCACTGCGGCGGCGTTCCTCTTGCCATTGGCGTACAGACCGACATGTGCACCCCGGCCCTCAGCCGTTTTGGTTCGGATGCCCTGAAGCAGGAATTCCTGACACCTGCCATAGCAGGTGACAGCGTGGGCTGCATCGGCGTCAGTGAAGTGGGCGCAGGGTCTGACGTCGCAGGCCTCAAGACCACCGCGCGCAAAGACGGCGACGACTACATCATCAACGGCGCCAAGATGTGGATCACCAACTCCCCGAGTGCAGACTTTATCTGCCTGCTGGCGAACACCTCTGACGACAAGCCCCACAAGAACAAATCGCTGATTATCGTGCCGATGAACAGCCCGGGCATTTCGCTCTCGACCAAACTGGACAAACTGGGTATGCGCTCGTCGGAAACCGCTCAGGTGTTCTTCGATGATGTGCGGGTGCCGCAACGCAACAGAATCGGCGCCGAAGGCACCGGCTTTATGATGCAGATGGTGCAGTTCCAGGAAGAACGCATGTGGGGCGCGGCCAACGTTATCAAGGCGCTCGAACTGTGCATCGAGAAAACCATTGAATACTGCCGCGAGCGGGAAACGTTCGGCCAGCCACTGATCAACAACCAGTACATCCACTTCCGTCTGGCCGAGCTGCAAACCGAAGTGGAAGCCCTGCGCGCTCTCACCTATCAGGCCTGCGAGCTCCATATCCAGGGCAAGGACGTGACCAAACTGGCGTCGATGGCCAAGCTCAAGGCCGGCCGTCTGGGCCGTGAAGTCACCGACAGCTGCCTGCAATACTGGGGCGGCATGGGCTTCATGTGGGACAACCCGCTGTCCCGCTCCTACAGGGACGTGCGTCTGGTCTCCATTGGCGGCGGTGCTGACGAAATCATGCTCGGCATCATCTGCAAGCTTATGGGCATTCTGCCCGGCAAGCGCAAAGATTGAATGGAGCCCCGTCATGATTCAGCTACCGGAATGCGAAACCCTCAGCTTGCAGCACGATGGCCCTGCACTGCATGTCACGCTGAGCCGGCCCGACAGCCGCAACGCCATGAGCCTGACCATGGTGCGGGAACTGACGGCGGTATTTGACCGGATCGCGAATGAACCGGCGATACGCGCTGTGGTGCTGCGCGGCGCCGGCGGTCATTTCTGTGCAGGTGGCGACATACGCGACATGGCCGCCGCCCGAGCCGCCAAAGCCGAACCGGGCCAGGATCCGTTTCGGGACCTGAACCGGGCGTTTGGCGAGATGATTCAGCAAGTCAACGAGGCGCCACAGCTGGTTATTGCGGTACTGGAAGGCGCGGTGATGGGCGGCGGCTTCGGTTTGGCCTGTGTATCAGACATCGCCATTGCCCGCGACAGTGCCCGCTTTGCCATGCCCGAAACCAGTCTGGGCATTATCCCGGCGCAAATTGCACCTTTTGTGGTTGAACGCATTGGTTTAACACAAGCGCGTCGGCTGGCGTTGCTCGGATTGCGTATTGAGGGTGCAGAAGCCCAACAGCTGGGAATCGTTCATCACGTGGAAGGCAGCGATAGCGCGATAGAGGAACGGGTTGCGGACACCGTGAAACAGATCACCCGTTGCGCGCCCCACGCCACTGCCGCAACCAAAGCGCTACTGCACCGGGTTGGCAAAGAATCCATGACCGGCTTGCTCGACAGCGCCGCCGATCAGTTCGCCTTTGCCGTTCGCAGTGACGAAGGCGCGGAAGGCACGATGGCTTTTATGCAAAAGCGCTCACCGGCCTGGGCGCAACCGGTCGATGACCAATGACACTGTTTCACCCGCCAGCAGGAGCCGGCTCATGATCCGAAAAATTCTGATTGCCAATCGCGGTGAAATCGCAGTGCGGGTGATGAAAACCGCAAAGGCGCTGGGCTACCGGACCGTTGCAGTTTACAGCGATGCTGATCGCGACGCGCTGCATGTCCAAACAGCAGATGAAGCTGTTCATATCGGCCCGTCGTCGGTCGGCGAATCCTACCTGCGCCAGGATGCCATCCTTGAAGCCGCCCGCAAAACCGGTGCCGATGCTATTCATCCCGGCTACGGATTCCTTTCCGAGAACGCGGACTTTGCAACAGCGTGCGAACAGGCAGGCCTGGTCTTTATCGGCCCACCCGCTGCGGCTATCGAACTTATGGGCAGCAAGCGCCGGTCGAAAATCGCCATGCAAGAGGCAGGTGTACCTGTCGTGCCGGGCTTTGAAGCTGCTAATGCCAGCGACGAGCAGCTTATTGAAGCGGCCGCTTCTGTTGGTCTGCCGGTGATGATCAAAGCATCTGCCGGCGGTGGCGGTCGCGGTATGCGGCTAGTGCATGAAGCCAGCCAACTGGCCGATCAGATTCAGCGCGCCCGATCGGAAGCAAAAAACGCGTTCGGCGATGACGAACTGATTCTGGAAAAGGCCGTTATCGAACCTCGCCATATCGAAATCCAGGTCTTCGCCGACACCCAGGGTAATGCGGTGTATCTGGGCGAACGGGATTGCTCCATTCAGCGCCGCCACCAGAAAGTCGTCGAGGAAGCACCCTCCCCGTTTATGACACCGGAGCTCCGCGCCGCCATGGGCGAAGCGGCCGTTCAGGCGGCCAAAGCCTGCCAGTATGTGGGCGCCGGGACCGTTGAATTTCTGGTGGATAGCGAACGTAATTTTTACTTCCTGGAGATGAATACCCGCCTGCAGGTGGAGCATCCGGTTACCGAACTGATTACCGGACAGGATCTGGTGGCCTGGCAGCTGCGGGTTGCCGAAGGTCGGCCACTGCCGCTGACGCAAGACCAGATTAGCCTCACTGGACACGCCATTGAAGTCCGGCTCTACGCCGAAGATCCGGCCGGCAATTTCATGCCCCAGACCGGCATGCTTGAACGCTATGCACTCGCCGCAGTCGATGGCGTGCGCTATGACAGTGGCATCCAGCAGGGCGATACCGTGTCACCCTTCTATGATCCGATGCTGGCGAAAGTGATCGCCTACGGCGAAGATCGCGCCGATGCCCAGCGCCGCCTGCTGCGCGCACTTGAGGACTCGCAAGTCTTCGGCGTGACCACCAACCGGCATTTCCTGAGCCGCGTCGTTGCGCATCCGGCATTTACCGCAGGAGACGCGACAACCGCATTTCTTGAGCAGGATTTTGCAGAAGACGAGTCACTGCAATCACCCGCACCCACACCGCGTGAGCTGGCGCTCGCATCGCTGCTTCTGGCACGGACGGATACGGTGGATTCAGACACACCGCACTGGAGCAATAGCCCGGCAACGCCAATGCCATTGACGCTGGAAATCAACGACGTGCCCTACACCGTCACACTGCTTCAGCAAGGTGACCAGGTAACTCTCAAGCACGGTGACGACGCAACAGCACTGACCGTCGAATCCCTTAGCGACACCCGGCTGGACTTTATCGACAATGGGGTTCGTCAACATTGCCAATATCAGCGCCGGGACGATCACCTATATTTGCAGCAGCTCAGCCGCTCCCTGTGTGTTCGGGATACCACACACGCGCCGGTTTCCGGCATCGCGGGCGCCGCGTCGGATCAGGTTCTGGCCAGTATGGACGGGGCAATCATTGACGTGCGGGCTGCCGAAGGTGCTCAGATCAGCAAAGGCGACACACTGGTTATCCTCGAGGCAATGAAAATGGAGCATCCGTTGATTGCCGATCGGGATGGCATTGTCGCCAAGGTACACGTGAGTACCGGCACACAAGTCAAACGCCGACAGTTACTGGTTGAACTGGCAAGCGAAAACACTGACACGGCAGCGGACACCGCAAAGGAAACAACATCATGAGCACTCTGGCAGGAAGAACAGTTTTTATTACCGGCGGTAGCCGGGGTATCGGACGCGCGATTGCGCTGGCCTGCGCGCGCGAAGGTGCCAACATTGTGATCGCAGCCAAAACCGACACGCAGCACCCGAAACTACCCGGCACCATTCATACTGTCGCCGAAGAAGTAGAAGCCGCGGGCGGGCGGGCCCTGGCGCTGGTACTTGATGTACGGGACGAAGACGCTGTTAAAGCCAGAATCGATGAGGCCGGAGCGCATTTTGGCGGCATCGACGCACTGGTCAACAATGCCGGCGCCATCCAGTTACAGGGCGTAGAGCAGCTATCAGTCAAACGCTACGACCTGATGCATCAGGTCAATGCACGAGCCGTATTCAACTGCAGTCAGGCTGCTTTGCCCTGGCTCAAGAAATCGGCACAGGGCCACATTTTGAGCCTGTCGCCACCGCTAAACCTGGCGCCGAAGTGGTTTGCGCAATACGGTGCCTATACGACAACCAAATACGCCATGACAATGCTCACACTTGGCATGGCAGAAGAGTTCAAACGCTACGGCATCGCGGTCAACGCGCTCTGGCCGAAAACACTGATCTCTACCGCTGCAATTGAACATGGCATTGGTGGCGCTGCAATGATGGCCCAGGGCCGCAAGCCGGAGATCATGGCTGATGCCGCAGTTGCGATACTGAACCGGACCCAGGAAACCCTGACCGGTCAGACGCTGATAGATGAAGACATGTTACGCCAGGACGGCGTGACTGATTTCGAGGGATACCGCTACGCCGCTGGCGACAAACCGCTGCTGCCGGATCTCTTTCTCGACTAGCGCACTGGCTGTCCATAAGTGCCTGGTCTAAGCAGAGGTTCCCGAACCCATAACAACACCATGGACCGCACATGAGCCAAGATACTATTTCAGCACGTGACATTGTTCGTCAGATACCCGGCGTGATGCGCCGGGCGCCAAATATCGTCAAAGGGTTGTATTACTACTCCCTCAAGAACAATAAAAAAGAGCTGACGCTTGGCTCACTGATTGAACGCAACGCCGAAAAATACGGCGCTCGACCGGCCATTCTCTACGAAGACCGGCGCCTCTCGTATACCGAATTCAATGCCTGGGCCAACAGGATAGCCCACTACCTGCGCTCTCAGGGGCTTGGACGGGGTGACAGCATCGCCCTGTTTCTGGAGAACCGGCCGGAGCTGTTAGCCATTGTCGCCGGCGCCGCCAAGCTGGGTGTTGCCTGCGCCATGCTTAACACCTCCCAAAAGGGCAAAGTGCTGGAGCACAGCATCAATCTGATTGCCCCCCAAATGATTGTTGTGGGTGAGGAATTACAGGCCCCGTTTGAAAGCATCCGCGACAAGATCACCTTCGGTCACAGCCAGCCCTATCTGTTCCTGGCCGATACCGACACCTTAAAAGATGTGGGCCAGACTCCCGACGGCTATATCAACCTGGCCGAAAAAGTCAGCCAATATACGGGCACAAACCCCACCGTTACCGATCGCCCTACCATGGGCGACACGGCAATTTACCTGTTCACATCCGGCACGACCGGATTGCCCAAAGCCGCTCCGGGTTCGCATCGGAAATTCGTCAAAGCCTACGGCGGCTTTGGCCTGATGTCGCTCAACATGGGCCCCAGCGATGTACTTTACTGCACCCTGCCCCTCTACCACGGCACCGGGCTGCTGGTATGCTGGGGTTCTGTCCTGGCCGGTGGCTCAGCCATCGCCATGCGCCGAAAGTTCTCAGCCAGCGCATTCTGGGATGATGTGCGCAAATACGGCGCCACCACCTTCGGCTATGTTGGCGAACTTTGCCGGTACCTGTTAAACCAGCCACCGAGCGACAATGATCGGCACCATTCCCTGCAGAAGATGATCGGTAATGGCTTGCGCCCCTCCATCTGGAAGCCGTTCAAGGATCGCTTCGGCATCGAAACCGTCGCCGAACTGTATGCCTCCAGTGAAGGCAACATCGGATTCAGCAACTTCTTCAACATGGAAAATACGGTCGGCTTCTCCACCGCCCCCTACGCCCTGGTAAAATTCCACGACGGCACCCGCGATCCGGTGCGCAATGCCAAAGGCTATATGGAGAAGGTCAAAACCGGCGAGCCAGGTCTGCTACTGGGTGAAATCACAGCGAAATGGTCATTCGAGGGCTACACCCAAAAAGAAGCCACCGAAAAATCCATCCTTCGAGACGCGTTCAAGAAAGGCGACCAGTGGTTTAACACCGGCGACGTGTTGCGTGAGATCGGGTGCGGCCACCTGCAGTTTGTCGACCGCATGGGCGATACCTATCGCTGGAAAGGCGAAAACGTCTCCACCACCGAAGTCGAAAACATTATCGATGCCTCCGGCCTGACAGAAGAAGCCATCGTTTACGGCGTTGAAATCCCCGGCACCAACGGCAAAGCCGGCATGGTGACACTGGTGCCTCAGATGCAGGATAACCAGACCGGTATCCACGACTTCGATGCGGATAAGCTGTTCAGCTACCTGCAAGAAAACCTGCCCGCCTACGCCATCCCCGTGTTTGTGCGTGTTACCCGCGGCATCGAAAAAACCGGCACGTTCAAATACAAGAAAGTGGACCTGAAAAATGCCGGCTACAGCCTCGATAAGGATGACGATGATGTTTATGTCTGGCTGCCGCGCACAGAGAGCTATACGCGGCTGGACAATGAGCTATTGAAGAAAATAGATGGGGGTGGCGTCAGTTTTTGATGCAAGTGCGTACCGGGCGGCTCTGGAAACCGCCCGGTACGCGTTGATCAGAGGAAAGGGGTATAAGCGCCTGATAGACGTTTAGAGCCCATCAACTCTCTCCACCTACCCTCGCAGCACGCGCGGCATGCAGTTTCTTATAGCTTTCGATCAGACGCTGGTGTTTCTCCAGGCCTTCCAACTGCATGTTGGTTGGCGTGAGGCCGTGGAAGCGTACGCTGCCGTTTACTGAGCCAATAACAGATTCCATCGTCTTTTCACCGAACATGCGGCTGAAGTTGACCTGGTAGTCGCTTAACGCCATTTCGTCGTCGAGGGTAACTTCCAGTACGGCGTTGACCGCGCGGTAGAACAGGTTGCGTTCAACAGTGTTGTCATTGAACTGGAGGAAGGCTTCGACCCGTTCGAGGGCTTCTTCATGCTGCTGCAGCGCAAGATTGATCAGGAGCTTCAGCTCGAGAATGGTGAGCTGGCCCCAAACGGTATTTTCATCAAACTCGATGCCGATTAGGGTGATGATGTCGGCATAGTCATCCATCTGGCTTTCTTCCAGACGTTCCAGCAGATCGCCCAGTTGCTCATCACTCAGCGAATGCAGGTTGAGGATATCTTCACGGTAGTCCAGCGCTTTGTTGGTGTTGTCCCAAACCAGATCATCGGCGGGATACACTTCGGAATAGCCGGGCACCAGAATGCGACAGACCGGAGCACCCAGGTCTTCATAAACAGCGGTGTAGACCTCTTTACCCATATCTTTGAGGATATTGAACAGGCAGGCCGCTTCCTCCTCGTTGGTGCCCGAGAAATCCCATTCAGTGAAAGCGTAATCCTCTTTGGCACTGAAGAAACGCCAGGACACCACACCAGTCGAATCAATAAAGTGTTCAACAAAGTTGTTCGGCTCAGACACAGCAAGGCTGTTAAACGTCGGCGGCGGCACGTCGTTGAGGCCTTCAAAACTGCGGCCCTGCAGCAATTCGGTGAGGCTTCGCTCCAATGCCACTTCCATACTCGGGTGCGCCCCGAAAGAGGCGAAAACGCCACCGGTTCTCGGGTTCATCAGGGTCACACAAGCCACCGGGAACTGGCCGCCAAGGGAGGCATCTTTAACCAGCACAGGATAGCCTTGCGCCTCAAGCGCCTTAACGCCTTCCAGAATATTCGGATACTTGGCCAGCACTTGCTCGGGAACATCGGGCAGCGCCAGTTCCTCTTCAATGATCTGTTTTTTGACTGCCCGCTCAAAAATCTCTGACAGGCACTGCACCTGTGCTTCGTACAAGGTGTTACCGGCACTCATCCCGTTGCTGAGAAAAAGGTTTTCGATCAGGTTTGAGGGGAAATAGACCACCTCGCCGTCTGACTGCCGCACAAAGGGCAGCGAGCAGATACCGCGCTCGACTTTACCGGAGTTGGTATCGATCAGGTTGGAGCCGACCAGCTCGTCGTCGGGGTTGTAGATCGCCAGGCAATGGTCATCCAGAATGCCCTCGGGCAGCGCATCATCCGGTCCCGGCTTGAACCACCGTTCGTTCGGATAGTGAACGAACTCACTGTTGGCAATCTCCTCACCAAAGAACTGGTCGTTGTAGAAGAAGTTGCAATTGAGGCGCTCAATAAATTCGCCCAACGCAGAGCAGAGCGCACTTTCCTTGGTGGCACCTTTGCCATTGGTAAAGCACGCAGGAGAAGCCGCATCACGAATATGCAGCGACCACACATGAGGCACGATATTGCGCCAGGAGGCAATCTCGATCTTCATGCCCAGATCCGCCAGAATGGCGGTCATATTGGCGATCGTCTGCTCGAGGGGAAGATCCTTGCCTTCAATATAAGTGCTCGTATCACCCTCAGGCTTGGTCATGAGCAATGCCTGGGCATCTGAACCCAGACTTTCTACGGTTTCAATCTGAAATTCCGGGCCGGTTTGCACCACCTTCTTGACCGTACAGCGATCAATCGACCGCAATATGCCCTGCCGGTCTTTATCGGAGATGTCTTCCGGTAACTCGACCTCGATCCTGAAAATCTGGTTATAGCGGTTTTCAGGGTCCACGATGTTGTTCTGGGACAGGCGAATGTTCTCGGTCGGAATATCCCGCGCCAGGCAATAAACCCGAACGAAATAGGCTGCACAAAGCGCTGAGGATGCCAGAAAGTAATCAAACGGGCTGGGCGCGGAACCATCACCCTTGTAGCGGATAGGCTGGTCAGTAACGACGGTGAAGTCATCAAACTTGGCTTCAAGTCTGAGGTTGTCGAGGAAGTTGACGTTGATTTCCATTACGAGGGTACCCGGGTTTGAAGAATTTGGCGCGCCTTAGCGTTAACGGGGCCATTATCCAGTTTTTGCGGGCATTCGTCTTGGGTAGTCGTTCAGGGAATGACACCAACCCGCTGATGCTGCATTCGCACCCTGTCGCAATCCTTGGCCCCAACACTGTATTGTGGAGCAGGCGGGCCCTGCAGACCGGTTTTCTTTATTCAGAGATACCCGTGAGCCAACCGGGACTCGTTTCCCATTTGAACCTCAACCCTCGGATACAATGCTGTGAGCACACCTCATCGAAACTCCAGGCGCCAAGCCAAGCCGATTCGCAAACAACTGCACCTTCGGAACCGACATAATCAAGGCTATGATTTTCCAATACTCGCTAAAAGCTATCCGCCGCTAGCCCGACATGTAAAAGAAAATGCCCACGGCAACCTTTCAATCGAATTTGCGGATCCACTGGCGGTAAAGGCACTGAATGCCGCAATACTGGAGCACGACTACAACATCACCGGCTGGGACATTCCGGAAAGCGCGCTTTGTCCACCCATCCCCGGCAGAGTCGACTACATCCACTACATCGCTGAGTTGCTCGGGGTTGATGCGCCGACGGCCAAGCGCCCTCAGTCCCAACCCGGCATCACCCTGCTTGATATTGGAACCGGCGCCAATGGTATTTATCCGCTATTGGCCTGCCAGATATACGGCTGGCATTGTGTGGGGAGTGATATCAATGCCCAGTCGCTTGAAAACGTGGCCGCGATTATCGGGCGTAATCCCACACTAAAAGACCGCTTCACATTGCGTGTGCAACAGGATAAACACCGGATTTTTGACGGGATTATTCAAGCAAAAGAATGGTTTGACGTCAGCGTTTGCAATCCACCTTTCCACGCTTCGCAAGATGAAGCGCTCAAAAGCAGCCAACTTAAACTCGGCAACCTTGCCCGCAGTCGTGGTGCCGCGACCTCGGCCTCAACCACTCTGAATTTTGGCGGCCTGGGGGCTGAGCTTTGGTGCAACGGCGGTGAAAGCCTGTTTCTTAAAAAGCTGATCAAAGAAAGCCAGATGTTTGCAACTCAATGCCGGTGGTTTACAAGTCTTGTGTCAAAAATTGACAACGTGAAGCCTGCCAGAAAGCTGATTCACAAGCTTGGCGCGACCGATATACGGGAAATCGAAATGAAACAGGGAAACAAAGTGACGAGAATACTGGCCTGGACGTTTATCTGAATCCTGGCTGGCACTGAAGCAGCCCTGACTTTCAGGTTACGAGAGTAAGGATTCATAAATGGCAAGATCAGCCGCTGAGAAACAGCAGAACACCACAGACTCGATCTCGCCACGGTCGGACAGGAAGCCCCTTACAGCGGAAACCGCCACTTCTGAAGCCGCTTCTATTGGATAGCCATAGACGCCGGTACTGATGCATGGAAATGCGATAGAGCGAGCGCCAGCTGCAATTGCGACTTCCAGGGATCGCCTGTAGCAAGAGGCCAGCCGTTCCGGCTCACCCTGTCGTCCACCCTGCCAAACGGGGCCTACAGTGTGGATGATGAATTTGGCTGGCAAGCGATAGCCCTGCGTCAGCTTGGCATCTCCTACCTTGCAGCCACCAAGCAAACGGCAGTGTGCCAGCAGTTCCGGGCCGGCGGCTCTATGAATTGCACCATCAACGCCACCACCCCCGAGAAGTGATGAATTCGCTGCATTAACAATGGCATCAACCTGCAGTCTGGTGATATCACCTTGTGTCGCGCTCAGGTTCATCGGTTGGCCTGCCTGCTTTACCTTTGTGCCAGCGTGTAGTCGATCGCCGCGCATACCGCAGCAACCTGCGCGGCATTGCATTGCTCGGTGGTCACACGGGGGCTGTCGGGATAGACCTCGGTGGTGGTCCTGCACGGCGCGTTAGTGATACTGGCGCACAGGCCCAGCTGCTTTAGCGGGTAATGAATGACCCCCCGGGAGACTACCGGTGAACCAAAGATCTCGCCGCTGTCATCAGCCGGAGCAATATGGGTCACCTGCTCCACGGCCTCGATTATTGCCTTCTGGAATTCGGGCTGCGGGTTTTCGCTATCATCAACCAGATAAAAACCGTCGGGAATTCCACCAGGCTCGAACACCTTGCCATCTCGGGCGGCCAGCGCGGGGCGGAACTCGGATTCGTCGGTATCGGTGGTCTCGTGCAAGTCGATATGCAGTATTGCCCGATCGCGGATGGGACCCACCAATCGCGTAAGTGCCGCCGACTCCTCAGCTTTGCCGTCATCGCGGAATGAGCGGTTAGGATCAACTGCGTTCCGGTTCCAGCGATGGATGCGCTCGTAAGCCCAGGGGCTGACACAGGGCGCGACCAGCAAATTGACGCGGCCTGCATAATCCGCCGCATGTTGATCAACGAACTGAAGCGCACCGTGTACACCGCTGGTTTCATAGCCGTGTACCCCGCCCGTTATCAAGACGACCGGCAGATCATCACGCCAGTCGCGGCTCCGCATCGCCATCAACGGATAACGCTCGGGGCCATAGTCCAGGCAACCATACTGTTCCACGTCAAAGCGTGAGCGCAGGCGCTCGATCACCGCCAACACCTCGGACTCATAACTGCGCTTCCGGGTCTGACGCGACAACCACTCAGCGCGTTCCGCATCGCCCCAAGGCGTTCCGGGCGTGCCGATTGGATAGGGTGCGGGAGCCGTGCTCATATCGATTTTTCTCCAGTGATGGCCAATGCAGGCGGGCATTCTAGCATCCGCGCCCAAGCTGGCAATCGGGGCTGATGTTGTTTCAGGGCAGATCCCCTAGCAGCAGCAACTCATCCTCAACCGAACGTTTTCATAACTTTGCAACGCTCTTCTCACCCGCCGCCTCGAAGCTGCGAAGCGGCGAAAAACCACTCGCTGTGTAGCCGATGGTCAGGCATCTCCCCATTCATACCAGGGAACATGCCAGCCATGAACTTCTCTCACTTGCAGTAGTTTAGAACAGCCCTGGCAGCGAGCTGTAAAGTGACGTTCATACAGGCTGACTTTGACCTCTGACTTTACAATGTAGAGGAAGCCACAAACCGCCTCCTTCTCCGGGTCAAAGAAGTTCTGCCCGATATAAAGCCTGCACCGGCAGACCCCATTGCAGGTATCTTCAATATACCCAAAGGCCAATTCCGTATCTTTAGCATTTCGATGGAGCATGCCTCCCATGTCCACCGATGCCAGAATCTCGCGGAATTTCGGCAAGTAATCCTTTAGCTCTGCAAATACTTCACGATTGTTCGACCGAAGAATCTCCCAAGTGGCTTCCCTTATTGCACCAGAATCCTTGGTCTGGAACTTATCGATGATCTTACGTGCCTGCATTTTCTCGCCTGACGCTGTTGTTTAGCGACACCCCGACTGGGCGCTCGGTGGAGGCCGCAGACCGAAACGCCCTATGACAATCGGTTAGAAATCTATGCTCTGGTCGCCAGTGTAGATTATTGGATCTTGCGGACAGCTACCGTCTCCAGTCATCGAATCGTACTGAGTAATGATCTCAGACCAGAAGATGTTAGCCTCCATCGCGCTTTCGATTTCTGCTAAACCGTGCTCTTGAACAGCTTGCTCAATAACACAACCGCACAGCTTGTAGAGTTGGGGCAGAAAACTTCCGAATATTTCTTCTTTTTCTAGATTCAGATACCCACTCTCCCCATCGTTGAGCTCTTGATCGTAAAGCATTAAATAGTTGTGCTGCGCAATGTCTTTGAGACATGCCATTTTTAAATCGAACGTTTTAATGGCGACCTTGTGATCCTTTACTTGCGCCACGACAGGAGCCATTGGAATAGACGTCAGAATGGTAACGATAGCGAGGTAACGCAAAATTGAACTCCTTTTCCAAGGCCCGGCTTGCCCCCCCTGGTTTGAAGCGCCAACGAGAAAGCGGGCGACTGGGGCGCAGAGCAGGCCCCCTCGTCCTAAGGGAAACGACATGTATTTCTATGTACTTACCACTGAACCAAAACGTCTTGTATTTTAGATGTATCTAAATCAAAACCTATTGCCCAAAACGCCTTGAAATTACTTTTACTGTATTTGACTTTCCAGAGTGTAAATTTTGAGTCAGCCCTCATTAGAGTATCTATGGACTCGATACTCTCTATATCACCCATTTCCTTCTCTATGTCATCGCACATTTTCATGTACATACTTTCTGTTATCTTTCCTTCATCATCAGGATCTTTCGGCGGCATAGACATTTCCTGAAGAGCACGATAGTTCTTTCCATCATGCAGTTTGATTAGTCGCTCAGCCAATTCAGCTTCCTGGTTAGTGATCATGTGACTACACTCTCCCTGATTGCACATCACGGTCTGAAATCGCGGCTACGAGTGGATCCGGCTCATCAATTAAGCAGTCATCACAGCCCCTACATTTGTTTACCTTAAAACATTGACGTTTTTTCAATCTCGGTACCGCAATAAAGGCAACTGAAGTGCCTTGGCGAAACCGTCCGCGAGCAAGATTTACACTTGTTTGACGGGGCAAACTTTCCATTTGCCTTCCCATCGCGAAGATCAATTTCCTCAATCTTGTCGAGTAGCATCTTTTTACTGAAACCGACTTCTTCAAGTAACTCACCCATTGCCATACATACCAATGACAAATGATCGATCTTGGCTTCAAGATGTCTGATATTTAGCTGATTATCTGTAGACTTTCTCTTGGCTTGGAGAATCCCTTGTTTTGCTTCCAGGCTCCCCTGTTGAATTCGATACTGTTGAAATATGTCGAAAAGATCCATGAAATCCTCAGGCTGTTAAAGCGGGTAAAAGTGCGACGACACCATCGTAGTGGCGTCCAGCGGACATCGGCCGCGTGCTGATAGGTTGAGTTATATCTAGCTGGTATCCACTTCAGACTCGCGCTCACCGCGTAGCACCCAATATAGCAGTGGGCCTGCAGACACAAAAACCGCTGTCAGAATGAAAAACGGGACGAGATAGACCATGAAATGGAGCCAAAAGCGCAATGGAATGGGCGTCGCCGTGCCTGCATTGGTTATGCATTTTCGGCAACACCGAAGTACCGATATGCCTTGAATCCAAACAGATATACACAAAAAATTAGAGCCCAAACACCTGAAAACAGAAAATGCAGCTGAAGGTGTCTTTGCTACGGAATTCCGGTCTCCAAGTACAGAACACCATACTGAATAACTGGAAAAATAATGATGGCCGGGACAGCCCATACCATTTTTCTGAAAATAGCCCAGGCCAGTGCCAAATGTATTAATCCCATCGCCGCTGCCAAGATCGGCGACTTTATAGCGACGCCACCTATACTGGGCGAGACAGCCGGGAAAACTATTGCAACGATCTGCAACAGTCCCAATGCCCCAGCTGCCAAACAAGCAACTCTCAAGACAAGAGGAATGGAGCCCACCCGGTTGAAAATAGTAACCGTACTCACCCAGTTAGACCTCTATAGTGCACAACGCTAAGCGCACCGGTGACTTTGACGTAGCGAAGCGGAGACAAAGGCATCCGAGTGACGCGCCTGGTTAGCTGCTTCCAAGCATGTACGCACGAAGCTGCCGCTCCTCTCGCATGACATAGAGGACGAAAACCCGCTTCTGATCCCCTCGATAGAAAATACGACACGGTGGGGCCACTACCTCCCTGTATACCGAATTTGGGAGCTCTGGGGGAATTCGTCCGGATTGGGGAAAATCTTCTAAACGCTCAGTCTTATTGAAAACCTCTTGCACCAGGTTGCTTGCGGCTGCAGGATTATCCAGATCAATGTACTCAGCGATGGCATCCAGTGCTTGCAGGGCGGGCTCTGTCCAGATTACTTCAGCCACTTACTCATTTTCTCCCTAGCCTCACCTTGACTGTACGTTCTTCCCTCAAGTACAGCACGCTCTCCCCGAGAGAGCCCCTCAAGCAGCTCAAGTCGACGCTGCATAAACTCGTAATCCTGCACATCGATAAGATAGGCGGATGGCTGACCATGCTCCGTGATCAGTATCGGTTCTTTAGACAAGTGCAGATCAGCCAGAATTTTTGTGGCTTGGCGTTTGAGGTTCGTAACAAGCTCAACTTTCATGGGGTTCACCCTGAATCAGACTTATAGTGACACTATAGTATCACTTTTCAAATGAAGAGATCACAGCTAACGCCGCCATAAACGGCTGCCGAAGCAACGCGTAGGCAGTCCGGTGGAGGCCACGCTTTTCGTGGCCGTAACGAATTTAATGGCCTTGTTAAACGCCGTCTCAGGATTCCTTCCAGTCAACGTAAACACCCACGAGATTACATTTCCCACATTGAGCGCCAACGTAGATCCACCGGGCTTCGTGAGTGTTGGGGTAAACGGACTTGCCCACGCCCAATTCCATCCGGTCGTTGTCGCATTGGCAGAGGTTTTGAAAGGTATCTTCCATGTAGCCTTTGCTGTTCTCGATATCAATCTCAGATCCGCACTTAGTACAGATACTGAAGGCGCCGCCTTCAGTATCATCCGAAAACAATTGAAGTTCGCGGCACCCACAAGAACAAACAACCGGCGCATACTCGTCTATTGGGTAACCATTTAGTCTTGAGTACCGCAGGATTTCTTTCTCAAGCCTCATGCTTACTCCCTTACGTTTAACGCTGAAATAAGCGGCGGCCCGACAGGGGCGTCCGGTGGAGGCCGCAGAACGAACTTAATTGACTGGTTAACTGGCATGATGCTCGTAACCCTCAAATTCCCAACCGAGAGATTGGGATAGTTTGTTCGAAATCTCATTCCAGTCCGAGCCCGCGCACTGCATCAGCAGTTTATTGACCGCCTCTTCTACGCCTACCCAGGAAAACACAGAGAGTAGCAAATAGCCTTTCAGCCATGACGGAGCAGGCAACGATTTGATGGCCGCAGGTGTAACCACCTCGAAAGTGAAAATGTCCGCCCCATCGCTCTCAGACGGCCCGATTTCCGCCTCGATCAAGACATGGCAATTTTCAGGATCGCCCGGAGACAAACCGTAGTCCAAATCCGGGCTCATGATACTTTTGAGCCGAGCGTACATGGGTGATTCCTTGCTAGTTAACGCCGTTGTTCAGCGGCCGCTGAAAGCGGTCCGGTGGAGGGCCCAAAAGGCCCGGAACGAACTGCAACACCTTGTTAAAAGATGTCAGTCGCTGCCGCCATGGTCTAAACCTGAATGCTGTCGATGACTGACAGCGAGATCGAAACCTTGGCCCTCATTTTCGTTTCTGTTGGTATTGGGAGCATGCCCCTCGCCGCTCACCAGCTTTTTGAGTGGCCAAATACTTACCCAACGCGGGACAGCCTCAGGAAAGTGACTTGCGGTTAAATGGAGTACTGTAAGCCCTCCGAGTAAAGGTACGGCCCATACAAAAATTCCTTGCGCCCAGCGCTGTATGGATTCAAGCGTATCATCGTGCGAAAGGGCTACGGTTGCCCCAATGTTCACCCAGAGGACGAACACGCCGAAAAGTACACTCAAAGTCAGAATGATTTCCATATCAGCTCATTTACGTTTTAACGCTGACGTTTAGCGGCGCCCCGACAGGGGCGTCCGGTGGAGGCCGTAGGCCGGAACAAACTAAAACAACTTGTTAAGTGGTTTCCCGTTTGGCACTGATGTTTCGGACACCGAATACCAAGAAGACCAGGCTTAATACACCGGATGAAACCCACAGCATTAGAGCAATTGGTGGCTGCCGACAATGCGCCTGTTCGTGAAAGAGAGAAAACGAACCATCGCAGGCGAGCGTTGCCAAGCTTGAAGACGAAAACATCCAAAGCAGCCCCCACCAAGAAAGCAGGAACGCCACAAGCGAGATAACTAGCTGTAGAACTCCCTTTTTCATTTTCGCCATATTCTCCTGCCACTTAACAGTGGCTAGATAGAACGCTTCCTTATTGCATATCCATGACTGCTTCATGATTACGGAAAAAGATAGAGCGCGTTATCTATCTAAAATTTGATAAAACAAAAGCTTAGCCGGTCACCTCACGCTTCGCCATGTAATCATTTGACTTCTATAATTCGCTCACACAATCGTACTGTATAAACATACGGATTTTAAGGCGATACATTTATCGCAGGTAGTGTGATCAGGGAATTGGCAATACCGGCTCTGGTTTCAGAAATGCTGCCGGATCAACCGGGCCGCCGGAGTATATGCCGAAGTGGAGGTGTGGGGGTGTGGTTCTGGCGTTGCCGGTGTTGCCGACGTAGCCGATGATGTCGCCTTTTTCGATTTTGTCGCCGGATTCAATCGCGAATGAGTCCAGATGGGCATAGTAGTAGCGTGCACTTCCAAAGCCGAATACGCCGCCTGATAACCACACGTGGTTGCCGCCGATACCGCTGGTACCGGTTCGAACGCTACCATCGATTACCGCTATCACGGGCGTCCCTCTTTTGGCAAAGATGTCCACGCCGTGGTGCTCCCGGGCACCGCCATCGCGCGGTGCGCCAAAGCTGCTGCCTATATCACGCTGTGAAGCGCCTTCAACAGGGAATGGTAGCGAGCCACCGCTGGCGATAGCCAACGAATACTCTACCCTGCCAAAAAGCTCCGGTTGGAGGACAATGCGATAGTCACCGGCACGGGACACCACACGGTTGTGGGTTGCGCCACTGGCATCCAGTTCCGAGATGGTTGCCCAGGCATCGTCGTCACCTTTGCGCATTTCAAGGCTGGCATAAAGCCGGCTGCCTGAAGTATCGGTACGGGTGAGTTGCCAGGTCAGTTTTTCGCCCCGCTTAAGCGTCGTCTGGTAGACGTGCGCTTCAACCTTATCGTCGGCAAAGGTTTCAGACGTGCGGTACTGATCACCAATTCGAAAAGGCTGTTCGCCCGCCCGGGCAACCGCCCCGGCCCATTGTTGGCCCAGCGGGCTGTCTGAAAGGCCAGCGAGGCGCAAGCGCCAGACAAACAGGTCCCGCGGTGACCAGCCGAGCATCTCGAATGCGACATAATGAGCGGCGCTGACCCCGCTTTCTGTTGCGCTCTGCCGCAGGTCTTCCCGACTCACCAGAAGAGCAACAAGCGAGACCAACACGCCACACAAGAGCCAGGGCCGTTTTGCGCGTCTGGCAGGCTTTGCCGGGGACGGGCCAACGTACGCGGCATCCTTCTGGGCGCCGTCAGACGCCGGCGTTGATTCGTCGTCGTGTGTTTTTGATGGATCACTCATACCAACACACGCTGTATTGCCGTCGTGGATTGTTAGTCATGACTGAATCTACGATGAAATTGAAAAACTGGTGCTATGGGTACAGCAACTTACTGCTCGTACAGTTCCAGCGGCAGATCATCAGGATCGCTAAAGAAGGTGTACCGCTTGCCGGTGTACTCATCAATACGAACAGGTTCAACCTCGACGCCGGTGGCAGTCAACTGAGCCACCACATCGTCAATTGACGAGACCGAAAAGGCCAGATGGCGGAGGCCCTGTGCTTCAGGGTAGCTGGGTCTTGGCGGACGATCGGGGAAAGAAAAGAGCTCCACCTGGCTGCCATCTGGCAGCTTTAAATCCAGCTTGTAGGAATCACGCGCCTGCCGGTAGTTCTCGGCGATCACTTCAAGGCCGAGTACGGATACATAGAAGTGCTTCGACTTTTCGTAGTCGGAACAAATAATGGCGGCGTGGTGAATGCCGTTTAACATCAGCGGCCTCTTCTTTGGTGGTATGGGTCGTTCAGCTTAATTTTAAGCCTAACGCGAGTGAGGCGGGGGCGTCAGTTTAATTCGGCGAAATGCGCGTGAACCTGCCGATTTCGGCAAACTCCAGAACCCAAAAGCCGCCGGGCAGTTTCCTGCCGCGGCGGCTTTTGGGTAGACCGGCGCATTACCGGCCACATTAGCAATACGATCAACCCACTTTCAAAACGATCTTGCCCTTGGCACGACGTTCAGTCAGTGCATTGAGTGCACCGACGTAATCCTCAAACTCAAACACTTCGCTTATGGCGGGTTTGATCTTGCCTTCGCTATAAAGCTTCAGCAGGTCCATCATGTTCTGGTTGCTGACTTCCGGTTCCTGGCGGGTGAAAGTGCCCCAGAAGACACCTACAACAGAGCACCCTTTCAGCAGCGTCAGGTTGGCCGGGATTTTGGGAATCTCACCGGCAGCAAAGCCGATAATCAGGTGCCGCCCGTTCCAGGCCATGGCCCGCAGCGCCTGTTCGGTAAAGTCACCGCCGACGGGGTCGTAGACTACGTCAACGCCCTTGTTTTTGGTCAGCTTCTTGATGGTGTCTTTCAGCGGCTCTTCGGTGTAGTTGATGAGTTCGTCTGCACCGGCCTGTTTCGCCACTTCCAGTTTTTCCGCTGTGCTGGCTGCCGCAATAACGTGCGCGCCCATTGCCTTGCCCAGCTCAACTGTTGCCAGCCCGACACCGCCACTGGCGCCCAGCACCAACAGGGTTTCACCCGGCTGGATGTTGGCCCGTTGTTTGAGTGCGTGGTATGAGGTGCCGTATACCATGGTGAATGCGGCCGCTTCTTCGTCGCTCATGCCGTCAGGAATGGGCAACAGGTTGGCTTCAGCAGCCACGATTTCTTCCGAAAAAGCGCCAAAGCCGGTGAGGCCCATTACCCGGTCGCCTTTTTTGAAGCGGGTGACTTTCTCGCCTACTTCCAGCACTTCGCCGGCCATTTCACCACCGGGAGAGAAAGGCATGGAAGGTTTGATCTGGTACTTGCCTTCAATGATGAGGGTGTCCGGAAAGTTAAGGCCAGCCGCCTTCACCCGGATTTTAACGCCACTGCCCTTGGCGACGGGTGATGCAATGTCTTCAATCACCAGCGTATTCGCCGGGCCGTATTCCTTACACAGAATCGCGCGCATGATTCCCCTCTCTGATTGATTCACAATGTTGGACAGGTCAAGCTAATGCTGTTTTTAAAATGAAGCAAATGAATAAGAGTTATTGAGCCCGATTAGCCATATTAATATCTTTTCCCCCGCCAAGATGGAGAACGCAGATTGAACAAGTGGTCGATTGCATGGATTGTCGTATTTGCGGCGGTATTGATCTGGTCTGGCATCGCGCCTTTTGATCGCATCACCTGGATACTGGAAGTATTGCCTGCGGTGCTTGGGTTTATTGCGCTTGCGCTTACCCGCAACCGTTTTCCGCTGACGCCTCTGCTCTATGGTTTGATTCTTTTCCATTGCGTGGTCTTGATGGTGGGTGGCCACTACACCTACGCCGAGGTGCCGTTTTTCGACTGGCTGTCTGAAGTGTTTGGCTGGGACCGGAATAACTATGACAAGCTGGGGCACTTTACTCAGGGCTTTGTGCCGGTGCTGATTGCCCGGGAAATCGTGCTGCGCAAGGATGTCATCCGCGGCCAGGCATGGACTCACTTTTTCGTGGTCTGTTTTGCACTGGCGTTCAGCGCCTTCTACGAGCTGATCGAATGGTGGGTCGCGTTGGCCAGCGGTGAGGATGCCGAGGCCTTTCTTGGCACCCAGGGTTATATCTGGGACACCCAGTCCGATATGTTGTGGTGCCTGAGTGGCGCCATTATCGCCGTGGCCCTGCTATCACGGCTGCAGGATCGTCAGATTGCGCGTATCAGGGGGCTGGAAACGCCATAAAACGGTTACATCCAACGGGGTGATCGGCGGTCAGTTTTACGGTATCCTGCGCGCCTGAAATCGGGGCTGACCGCCCCGGCGATCCTTCATCAAACACCCCGAAGACACCCGTGCCCGATATTATTTACATCCTCGAAATGGTTGGTATTGTCGCCTTTGCCGTCTCCGGCATGATTGCCGCCCGCAATACCAACATGGATCCGGTTGGGATCTTCACCATCGCCTTCGTTACCGCTCTTGGCGGCGGCACCCTGCGCGATCTGATCATGGACAATCATCCGCTGTACTGGATCAAGCATCAGGAGCAGCCGATCCTGATTCTGGCGATGGCCATTATTTTCAGTTTTTGCCGACCGCTCAGACGCCTCCGTGAATCCAACATCGTGTTGCCCGACGCAGTGGGGCTGGGCGTTTTTTCGATCCTCGGCGCCCAGTTGGCGCTTGATCTCGGTCATTCCTGGTTCATTGCCTCGCTGCTGGGTGTCATGACCGGCACTTTCGGTGGCGCACTGCGGGATACCCTGTGCAACGAGGTGCCGTTTATATTCCGCAAGGACCAGATATACGCATCGATTTCGTTTGCCGGTTGCTGGCTCTATTTCGTCTGCCAATGGGCGCTGCACAGCGATACGCTGGCGCTGGTAATTGGCCTGTCGTTTATCGTCATTGTCCGTTTACTGGCCGTACGATTTGATATTCGCCTGCAGAGGGATGCGCAGGCGCACTAAGGGAAACGCCCGGCAATGGAACGCCAGTCAGGATAGAATCCGGACGGTCGATTGGCCTAATCCGGTACGAAAGCTAAAGTTTCTTCCACAACGCATTCACATTGCTCAAGGCTGACCCATGTTCGAAAAACTGTTCAAGCTGCAGGCACACGGCACCAATGTGCGCCGAGAAGTCATTGCCGGTTTTACCACTTTCCTGACCATGGCCTACATTATTGTGGTCAACCCCAGCATCCTGTCGGCTACCGGCATGGACTATGGTGCTGTGTTTGTCGCGACGTGTCTGGCGGCCACTATCGGCACCATGATCATGGGGTTGTGGGCCAATTACCCGATCGCACTGGCGCCGGGCATGGGGCTGAACGCCTTCTTCTCGTTCACCGTGGTCGGCAGTATGGGCTACAGTTGGCAGGTGGCGCTGGGCGCTGTGTTCCTGTCGGGTCTGATCTTCTTCCTGCTGAGCATTTTCCGCATCCGTGAATGGATTATCGACAGCATCCCCCTGTCATTGCGGTTCGGTATCTCGGCGGGTATCGGCTTCTTTCTGGCGCTGATTGCCTTCAAGAACGCCGGCGTGGTTGTCGACAACCCGGCCACGCTGGTCGGTCTGGGCGATCTCAAAACACCGGAAAGCCTGTTGTTTCTGGGCGGTTTCATCCTGATCTGTGCGCTGTCTTATCGTCGCGTTACCGGCGCGGTGATGATTGGCATTATTGCCGTTACCGTCATCGCCATGATGATGGGGCTGGTTGAATACAAAGGCTTCTTTTCGGCGCCGCCAAGCCTGGCTCCCACATTTATGCAGCTGGATATCGCCGGCGCGCTGAATGTGGGCCTGCTCAGTATCGTGTTTGCATTTCTGTTTGTGGATCTGTTTGATACGTCCGGCACGCTTATCGGCGCTGCTCAACGCGGCGGTCTGCTGGATAAAGACGGCAAACTGCCCCGGCTGGGCAGGGCTCTGATGTCGGATTCGGTCGCGACCATGTCCGGCGCGGCACTCGGTACCTCCACCACCACCAGCTATATCGAATCAACTGCCGGTATTTCTGCCGGTGGCCGGACCGGTTTGACGTCCGTCGTTGTGGCCCTGCTGTTTCTGGCCTGCTTGCTGCTATCCCCTATCGCCAGCATTATTCCGGCCTATGCAACGGCTCCGGCGCTGCTTTACGTGGCGGTACTGATGACCAGCGGCCTGAAACTGATTGACTGGGACGACATCACCGATGCTGCCCCTGCGGTCGTGACAGCGCTGATGATGCCGCTGACTTTCTCCATCGCCAACGGCATCGCGCTGGGCTTTATCACCTATGCCGTGCTCAAGGCGCTCAGCGGACGCTGGTCTCACCTGAACGCCAGCATTGTAATTATCGCGGTCATCTTCATTCTGAAATTCATTTTCCTGGGCGAATAACAGCAACCGGTCACCACGGTATCACCGTCGTGACCGCCTCTTCCCCGTGATTCAAGCAGGCAAGACCATGGATTACTTCTCCGAAAGCATCAAAAAAGCCATTCGTACCGTGCCGGACTGGCCCAAGCCCGGCGTGCAGTTCCGTGATATCACCACGGTATTGCAGGATCGCACCGCGTTCCGGAAACTGATTGATGCCTTTGTGCACCGCTACCACGGCCACGAAATTGACGCCGTCGCGGCGGTTGACGCCCGGGGCTTCATCATTGGCTCGGCGCTGGCTTACGAGCTGAACGCCAGCCTCGTGCTGGTACGCAAGAAGGGCAAATTGCCCTTTGATACGCTGGTTGAAGACTACGAACTGGAATACGGCACAGCCTCGGTCGAGCTGCATAAAGACGCTTTCAAGCCGGGTGACCGGGTTGTGCTGATCGATGATCTGATTGCCACTGGCGGCACCATGCTGGCGGCGACCCGGTTGATTCGTCGTATTGGTGCGGACATTATTGAAGTCGCGGCGATGATCGATCTGCCCGATCTGGGCGGCTCCGAAAAACTCAAAGCCGAGGGGCTGGAAGTCTATACTGTATGTTCGTTTGACGGCGATTAGACACGTGCCATCGCGCGTCCAGCCGTTTCTCACACATCCATTAAGGCAGGTGTAGCATGCTCCTCTACCATCATTGCTGGCACACCGGAAACGCGATTGATCTCCCGCTCGGCAAGATTGTATGTGTCGGGCGCAACTATGCAGCTCACGCCCGCGAGCTCAACAACCCGATTCCTGATGAGCCGCTGCTCTTCATTAAGCCGGCAACGGCGGCAGTGGCTTTCGAAGCACCGATCAAACTTCCTGAAAAGCTGGGTTCGGTGCATTTCGAAACCGAACTGGCGATACTGATCGATAAACCCCTTACCCATGCAACCGAAGCGAAGGTTCGCGAGGCCATCGCGGGCTACGGGCTGGCGCTGGACCTCACCCTGAGAGACGTCCAGAGCAAGCTCAAAGAAAAAGGCCAGCCATGGGAGCGGGCCAAGGGGTTTGATGGTTCCTGCCCGCTGACGCCCTTTGTGCCGGCGGAGAACTTTGATGACCACGACGACATCACCTTCTCTCTCGATATCGACGATGAACGCCAGCAGACAGGCACGACCCACGACATGCTGTTTCCGATGATAAGGCTGATCGCCCACATGAGCGAAAGCTTCACGCTGCTCCCCGGCGATGTCATTCTCACCGGCACACCCGAAGGTGTGGGCCCACTGGCATCCGGGCAGACGTTATTGCTGAAACTTGCCGATGAGCTTACTGTCGAAACCACGGTAGTCTGAATACCCGGCCTGGTCTGGGCCGGCGGTATATTCTGAATACAAAGCAATCAAAGCCCTTTTAGTCAGACCGGCTTTGTGGGCATAGTTGGCTTTCAGCGCCGCACATTAAAACCCGGCGCACCTTTTCAGAACCAACGAGTTCAGAACCAACGAGCGCTTCATGGCTAAAAAACCAGTGACATCCCGCAGCGGCCGCTTTTTCAAGCTGGCCGGCATGACCGCATCCGTGGCCGGGCAATACGCCGGCCAGCGGGCCAGACGCCTGGTCGGGCGCCCCCAGGATGAAGCCGCAAAAAGCGAGAACTACACGCGCATGGCCGGCCAGATTGCCGACACCCTCGGGGAACTGAAAGGCGCGGTGATGAAGGTCGGTCAGATCGCATCACAAACCCAGGATTTTCTGCCCAAAGAGTTTTCTGATGCGCTTCAGAAACTTCAGAAAGAAGCGCCTCCAATGCCATTTGAGGTGATCGTCGGGCAAATTGAAGAGGAACTCGGCAAGCCCCTGGGTGAGAGTTTCGAATACCTTCAGGAACAACCCTACGCTGCGGCGTCTATCGGTCAGGTCCACCGGGCACGGCTTCATACTGGCCAGGATGTGATCGTCAAAGTCCAGTACCCCGGCGTGGACAAGTCCTGCGATTCCGACCTGCGCCAATTACGCACAGCGCTGAGGCTCGGCGGATTGCTGAAGATGCCGAAAGAAAGCGTCGACCAACTGTTCGGCGAGATCCGTGAGCGCCTCCATGAGGAGCTGGACTACGAAAACGAAGCCCGTAACATCGTTCTGTTCCGGGACTTTCACGCCGACGACCCCTACGTTGTTATCCCCGACGTGATCGCCAGCCACTCGACCCGGCGGGTGCTGACCATGGAACTGGTCGAAGGTGACCACATCAGCGAAGTGACTGCCGAGGCGTATGATCAGGCCACCGTCAATGCGATCGGCCACCGGATTTTCACCACCATGGCGGATCAATTGTTCCGCTTCCAGTGCATCCACGGGGACCCTCATGCCGGCAACTTTGCATTTCGCCCGGACGGTTCTCTGGTCATGTACGACTTCGGCTGCGTCAAAAAGCTGAAGCCCGGGATCGTCGATGCCTACCGTAAAGCGCTTATGGCGGCACTGGATGAAGACTACGAGGCACTCGACAAACACCTGATCGACCTCGGCGCGCGGGTCGAGTCAAAACCCGCTATCGAAGAGGCTTATTACGCCATGTGGCGGGACATTCTGATCACGCCCTTTGTGACCGATCAGCCTTATGATTTCATGGCATCCGATATCCACAAGGATGTGGCGGCCAAAACCCCCACGGTGTTCAAATATCTGGATTCCTTCAAACCACCGGTGGAAAGTATTTTCATCGACCGGATGATCGCCGGGCATTACTGGATGATGAAACGGCTCGGGGTTCAGGCTGCATTCCGTGATGAACTGGTGCAATACCTCGGCGAGTCGCATCGCACCAGCCAAAATCAAAGCGGATAGAAGGGCCAATAATTATTCTGCTGCCCTCATCATTTGCTATTCATTTGCAATCATTGCCCTTAAACCGTTTCATAGGGGGAACACTCGGCACAGAGACCTATTCTCTGTGACAGATGCCCGCTTACTGTTGCGGCACTCACAACAGCGCTGATGGAGATCTGCCATGACAAACGCATCCCCCGGCACACCCGGGCAGCCCGAAAACCAGATGGACGAAGATGCCATCGCCTTTGCTCAAGGTATTTTTGAGCTGGCGCGTAATGGCGGGACCAAACTGCTGGACCCCCTGCTCACCGCAGGTGTGCCCATCAATATGCGCACCAGTAAAGGTGACACGCTGCTGATGCTGGCCTGCTACAACGGCCATGAAGAAACCGCCAGAATGCTTCTCGAACGGGGTGCCGATCCGGATATTGAAAACGACAACATGCAAACCCCACTGGCGGGTGTTGTGTACAAAGGCGAGATGGGAATTGTTGACCTGTTGCTGGATCATGATGCGAAAGTGGATGGCCGCCCGGAAGGCGCCAAAACACCACTAATGTACGCTGCAATGTTCAACCGCCCCGAGATGATAAAAAAGCTGCTTGAATGCGGGGCTGATATCAACGCTCAGGATGCCGACGGCAACACCGCTTTGTCGCTCGCTAAGGCGATGGGGTCCACTGAGGTGCTCGAACTGATTCAGCAATAGTGTCCGGGCGTTCATCGCTATTCATTTATTATCAAGAGTGAGAGTTGAGGTTCATTGTGATCCTCCTTTCACTCAGCCTGCCAAACCGTCCGATATTCTGGCGGCAGTTCACCCGGGAAGATTGATACAGCCTATTTTTCTGCCTCCGAATCCGGAGGTGAAACGTACTCGGTAACAGACGTCGTACGCCAGAACGGAACAGATCAAAAACAACGACCCGGAAGGTCATAAAGCGGATGGGTGGGAAAAGCGTGGCAATGGAAACCGATACGTTTGATTACGAAGCCTGCATACGTGCCTGTGCTTCCAGAAATAAAAAGGCTTTGCGCGATTTGTACCTTGAGGAAGGCAATCGCCTCATGGGCGTTGTTTTCAATATTGTGAAAAACCGCTCCACCGCCGAAGATCTGATCCACGATCTGTTTCTGAAGATCTGGCAGAAGGCCCATACCTTCGATCCATCCAGGGGCAATGGGCGAAGCTGGATCTACTCTATCGCCCGACATCTCGCGCTTGATTCGATCCGGTTCTCGAAACGCCAGGTGACACAGGATTTTCCTATCGACGATATCCCTGACACCCGCGATAGTGGCTGGTACGAGAGAGTCAACTCAACACACTGGGGCATGGGAAATCACCGGATACAGGACTGCATCATGGCACTGGAGCCCGAGCGTCGATCCTGTATTTACCACGCCTATGTCAACGGCTACTCACAGAGCGAAATCAGTGATCTGCTAGGTGCTCCGCTGGGCAGTGTGAAGTCATGGATCAAGCGTAGTCTGCTGGCTTTACGGGAGTGCCTCGGATGACTGACAGAATCGATGATGTGCCGCCGTTTGAGCTGGCCGGCGAGTATGTGCTGGGCACGCTGGCTGAAGCTGAACGCAGAGCGGTTATTGAGCGTCTGGAATCCGACCCGGAACTGGCGGAACTGGTCGCCTATTGGGAAAACAGACTGGTGCCTTTATGCGACACCGTCGATCCTCTGCCGCTGCCGGATACAGTATGGAACCGCATAGATGACAGCGTGACCTCCGAACAGACGTCAGCTCGCCCTGCAACCGAAGCCAAACCGCAGCGCCAACAGGCAAGCTGGTGGCACAATCTGGCCTTGTGGCGCGGCCTGACGGCTGCGGGCTTTGCAATGGCGCTGATGTTCGGCGTCGCACTTGTCATCCAGCAGCCGCAAACAAGCTACATGGTGGTGCTGGCAACGCCTGACGGCCACGCGCCCGGATGGGTTGTAAAGGCCAGCAATCGCCGCTCACTGAAGCTCCAGGCGTTGGGCAGCTTTGAAGTGCCCGAAGGCAAGGCTCTGGAATTCTGGACCAAGGCGGATGACTGGAAGGGGCCTGTGTCGCTCGGGCTCGTAAAACCCGGACAGACGCTGGAGATCAATCTGGATCAGTTGCCGCCGCTTGAAGACAACCAGCTGTTCGAAATTACACTGGAAGATGAAGCCGGCTCCCCCATCGGTCGCCCAACCGGGCCCATCGAATATATCGGGCGCGCCGTGCCCTTCTGACCGACAACACGCTGAACGAAGAACGCCCGGACATCTGCCGGGCGTTCTTCGTTTCGGTGAGGGTTTTATTCAGGCATCAGCACGATGGACTCAGGAGCCGTCGCCGCTACGCTATCACTAGGCGCAACGTTGCCAATCATGGCCGCATCGGTGAGGAAGTTTTTCCACACCTGGATCTGACCATTGATCTTCTCGGCCACGTACAGGTCCTGGCCATCAAACGCGATATCGACCGGATTACCCAGCCCTGTCAGGTCGGAGCCGTCACCAGGGTTGGCAATTCGCTTGCCAACATTGGTCACGCCATTGGCCGTCGATGCCGCGGGAATAGTCTCAAGCGCCCCGTCGTTATCCACACCACCTGCGCCAACATCCGCCAGAATCAACGTATCAGACGACTGGTCGTAACGGATGCCGTGAAGGTTCGTAGGCGCCGCGAAAGGCGTTCCTCCTGAAGCCGGCGTAATCGTGCGATCGATACCCCCTGCCCCCATGTCCTGGGAGAAATCATCATAGACTGCCACGGTGCCATTGGTCAGCGCCACGTACAGCGTATCGCCTGACGGGTCATAGTCGGAATCCCAGGGCGCCACACCACCGGTGCTGACAGTAACAGGTGCCGCATTGCCGCTGGCACAGGCGCTGAACACCAGAACCTCCGCGCCACCATTTTCCGCCACTATCATCAGGCCAAGATCATCCGCCAACTCAATACCCTTGGGCGACATCAAGCGAGTAGCCGCACCAGTGATGATGCGATCACGGTTTGCGTCAAAATTATCACGTGCACCTAGCGCACCAATCACCGCGATACCGCTGTTGGCTGTGGTGCCGTCATCAAAGGTGATATAAGCGTTGCCGTCGCGATCAAGCGTGACGTTTTCAGCACTCGCGAGGTTTGAATCGAACGCCAGTGCAGGGGCCGAGGCCAGTGTGCGGGCGTTGGTGAACAGCTGGCCAGATGTGGCCGAGCCGGTTGCGGGATTGCTCGTAGTCAACACCTTGTACACAGTGGCCGGATCGACAATATCCGTAACGCCTGGAGCTGGGTCAGCTTCCGGCACAACAGCCAGTGACTCGGGCGCTGGCGTATCCAGGATCAGATCCGCCGCAACATCGCCGCCGCTCCGGCTGAAGATATTCTGGTAAACGAGTACAACGCCACCGCCATTGGCTTTTTCGGCAACCCGAAGATCAGTGCCGTCCAACTGCAGGTCAACCGGATTGCCAAGGCGTGTGTTGGGGCCCTTGAAAGTGGTCGCTGCAGTAACCTGGCCATCCGCGGAGCTGGCGTTGTCGATAACATAGAGTTTGCCGTCGTCAGCAGAACCGGCCGTGCCAACATCGCCAATGACCAGACGATCACCCTGGGCGTCATAATCAATACCGTGCAGGTTCACCGAGGCCTCGCCATCGCCATCAACCACCGTGAAGGTACGGTTTGCTCCACCGACACCACGGTTTGCGGCAAAGGCATCAAACACTGCTACGGATCCGTCAACCTGAGCGACGAAAAGGCGATCTGACGCATCATCGTAAACCAGATCCCAGGCATTGGCCGCGAGTGCCACGGTCGCTACCGGCGCAACATCCCCAGAGGCTGAAGCCCCCATCAAAAGCAGGGTGCTGGCACCGTTGTTCGCGACCACAACCAGGCCTTCACTGGCGATGCTGGCGATACCTTTAGGACTGGCGAAGGTGGTGTTAGCTCCTGCAATTTCATAGCTGGCGTCGCCCGTCATACGTGCGACCGCATTACAGGCGGTCACCAGATTACCGGTGCTGCCAAGATCTCCGGCCTGTACAAGACCACCCGCTTTATTTACCAACAGTCCCTCGTTTGCGCCGGTGGTATAGGTATTCAGCAGACCAAGATCCTCATCCCGTACCCGCACATTGGTATCAGTCGAACTGTTGCTGGCTACAAAGACAGTCGCCGGGGTGAAGTCGGGCGCACCGCCCGTTACCGGGCCATCGTTGTCGTTATCATCGTCCGAACCACAGCCGGAAAGCCCCACAAGCAAGCCGGAAACCGACAGTGCGAGCAGTGTCTTCTTCGGCCATTTTCCCTGTTCTGAAAGGTGGTTAGGTTTCATAGCGTCATCCTCGAAATATTTTTATGGATCCGAGCTGGCGATATCCCGCCAGCTCGGGCTCTCGAGGGGACTACTCAGAAGTACTCAAATCGGAGGCAGTTATTTTAAATAAAGTGAAAACATCACATGGCAGAAAACAAGTTTTCGCGCCCACTCGGGTTTACCGGTGAGCACGCGGCGCTACCGTTTCAGCCTTTCAGCGTGAACTGTTTGATATCAGGCCGACCCGCCAGCAAGCCCTTGAGACCGGCGCCCAGTTCCTTCAGGTGCTCGCGATGCTCGGCAAGGGCATCCTCATCTGTGTATTGCTCGTAGATCAGTACCGTGTCCGCATCATCAACAGACTGGTGCACGAGATAGCAATGGTTGCCCGCTTCCTTCTCTACTTCCACGGCGATTTTTATCATCGCGTCAGCTAACGCGTCACCATTACCTGGCGTTGCGGTCATCATTGCGGTAATCACGATCATGGACGGTCTCCGGTTACTGGATTTAAGGGAACAACATCGTCGCACAGGCTATTAACACGCGCCAGGAAGACCTGATCGTCTCCTGCCCAACTACTGCGATCCCTTGCGCCGCAAGCCTTACAGACACATACCCTTAGGTTGTTAACAACGTTATCCACTGGATTTGTGGACAACCTGTGGTCACAGAAACAGCAACCTGCTGAACAAGTAACCGATTTCGGTTCGATGTACGTATGTTTCCCAGCCTTGCTAATCGTAATCAACACCCTACCTTGTACAGAGGCCAATGAAATTGGCAACATGATTGTTTCATCACAACCGGAGCCTGACGATGACCGACGACACCTACACGCCACCAAAAGTCTGGAAATGGGATTCTGAAAGCGGCGGCAAGTTCGCAAGCATCAACCGCCCGATAGCCGGCCCGACCCACGACAAGGCGCTCTCGGTAGGTAAACATCCGCTGCAGCTCTATTCACTGGCAACCCCCAATGGCGTCAAGGTCACGGTCATGCTGGAAGAGCTGCTGGAAAGCGGCATCAGCGATGCAGAATATGACGCATACCTGGTGAACATTTCAGATGGTGAGCAGTTTGGCAGTGGGTTTGTTGAAGTGAACCCGAACTCCAAAATCCCGGCAATGGTCGATTACAGCCAGAATCCGCCGCAACGTATCTTCGAGTCCGGTTCGATTCTGCTTTATCTGGCGGAAAAGTTCGGGGCATTTATCCCCAAGGATATCGCCGGGCGAACAGAGTGTCTGTCATGGCTGTTCTGGCAGATGGGTAGCGCCCCCATGCTGGGCGGTGGCTTCGGTCATTTCTATGCCTACGCACCGGAAAAATACGAGTACCCGATTAACCGCTACGCCATGGAAGTGAAGCGACAGCTTGATGTGCTTGACCGCCAACTGGCAAACAACCAGTACATCGCCGGGGACGAATACACGATTGCGGACATGGCGATCTGGCCCTGGTACGGCGCACTGGTGCTCAACCGCGTGTATGACGCAGCCGAGTTCCTCGAAGCTCACACCTACACTCACGTGGTGCGCTGGGCCAAAGCCATTGATGAGCGGCCAGCCGTTCAACGCGGACGCATGGTAAACCGGGCCTGGGGCGAGCCTAATGAACAACTTCGCGAACGCCACGATTCCAGTGACTTCGAGCTGAAAACCCAGGACAAGATCGATCCGGAAGGCTGATCTTCGACTTCGGATCGTCAAACTAAAAAGGGCCGCATAAGCGGCCCTTTTTTACAGTGCGTCCAGATTACGCTGAAGCCGCTGTCTGCACCTCTTCCTCCGCCTGCTTGCGCAGCAGAAACCGCTGAATCTTGCCGCTGGACGTTTTCGGTAGCTCGTCCACAAACTCAATCTCACGCGGATAGGAGTGCGTCGATAAGCGTGTGCGCACATGCTGCCGCAACTGCTCTGCCAGATCATCCACACCATCGTAATCCGGATGGGTGACAACAAACGCTTTGACGATGGTGCCGCGCTTTTCGTCCGGTTTACCTACTACGGCGCTCTCAATCACCGACGGGTGTTCCAACAATGAACTTTCCACTTCGGCAGGGCCAATCCGGTAGCCGGCTGAGGCAATGATGTCATCATCCCGACCGGTGTACGAATGCGAGCCGTCGCCATTGCTGACCACCATGTCGCCTGTCAGGTAGTACCTGCCGTGGAATGGCATCTTTTCATTCCAGGTGTAGCCCTGGAAAAAGTGAAGCGGTGAATTCTCCATATCAACCGCCAGCTCACCGGTTTCACCCGCCGCGACTTCGTTGAACTCGGCATCCAGCGCCACCAGCCGGTAACCGGGAATCTGGTAACCCATGCTGGCATCGCGATGCGGATGTCCCAGCTCGTGGAAATTGGCGGAGGTCATGCCGGTTTCGGTCTGGCCGTAGTGATCGCAGACACGGCATTCAAAGGCTCGCTGCACCCAGCTGATCACTTCCGGATTAAGCGGTTCACCGGCACTGCTGGCGACGCGGAGGCTGATCCCGGGATAGTTGGCAATCAGTTTTTCATTGGCCTTGAGCAAGCGATAGGCCGTGGGTGCCGCTGCCAGGTTGGTGATATTGAATTTACGCAGAAATTCCAGCGTATTGTCTGCGGTAAATCCCGCTTCGTTGAAATGCGTTGTGCACCCAAGCAACAGCGGGCCGACGATGGCGTAATACAGTCCATAGGCCCAACCGGGATCAGCCACGTTCCAGAAGTTATCCGTCTGGCGCAGCCCCACGGCGTAGCGCATGTACATCCAGAAGGCAGGCAGTGCCTTCGCGGGTACCGCAACACCTTTTGCCTTGCCGGTAGTGCCTGAAGTGAACATTTGCAGGAACGGGTCCGCTGCACCGATTTTTACCGGTTCAAATTCGCTCGACTGAGCCGCCAGCGTGGATTCGAACAGATGATCTGCCTGAGCGCCCAGTGGATCATCAGCCTCGGCCACCAGCATGGTCGCCGGCACGTTCGTTACATCTGCAAGCTTGGCCCACTGTTCGGTATTGGTCACCACCAGGCGTGTGTTGGCTTTGCCAAACCGGTACTCAATGGCACCGGAGCCAAAAGCCGTGAACAACGGCTGATAAACCGCACCGGCACGGAGTGTGCCCAGTACACAGATCAGCAATTCCGGGGTACGGGGCAACAGGCACGCTACCCGATCGCCCTTGCCAATGCCCTGCGACGACAGGAAATTGGCAAACTGGGCTGACCGGCGTTTCAATTCGGCGAAAGTCATCTCACCGGTGCGGCCATTTGCCCGAGCGTAGCGCAAACCCACCCGCTCGGGATCGCCCGCATGACGGTCGCAGATCTCTTCGCAGACATTGAGGCCTTCGTTAAAATCACCGGTGAAATTCTGTAAGATCGAATCCACCGAAAAGTTTTTCACAAAGTCGTCGTAGCTTGTCTCGTTCGAAGACGAATTGGTTTCGTTCATAGATCAGCCTGTTGAATTTGTTTTAATGACGTATTGGCGAAGCTCTCTCGCCGTCACCTTTGAAACGGCGTTTGAATCAGGTTAAGCAAACGGCTTATAGAACAGAATGACCGTAATCGGCAGATAACTTGACAAGTTTTGCAACCGGCAGCGCACATGAAAAACCTGACGTTCTCCTCCCACTACGCCCGCTCCATTCTCCATGGCCTGGAGAAAAACGGCTGCGCTGCCGACGACCTGCTGATTCGCCGGGGTATTGATCCCGACGTGATACGTCAGCCCAAGGCGCGGGTGCCGACAGACCAGTTCATTCGACTGTTCCGGCTGGCCTGGAAGGAGTTGGACGACGAGTTTATGGGGCGCACCACCCTGCCGTGCCGGGTCGGCCACTTTCATCTGATGGGGTCGCTGGTGATTCATTGCGACAACCTGGAGCAGGTGATTCGCCAGAGCATCCGCTGCTACACGCTGTTTTCGGACGATATCCGGATTGAACTGGACACCACCGGCGATGAGGCGGAACTCAGCCTGACCCATCGACGCCCGGAACTGGATCCGGACAATTTTCTGGTGGAATGGCTACTGCTCGTCTGGCATCGGCTCGTGGGCTGGCTGATTGGCCGGAAAATCGTGCTGAGTCACGCCACCTTTACCCATTCCCTCCCGCAGCATTTTGACGAATACCGGTTCGTCTTTCCCTGCCAGTGCCATTTTGACGAGCAGCGCAACAGCCTTTTTTTCAGCAAGAACTACCTGACCATGCCGGTCACCCGAAGCGAAGCGGAACTGGATGAGTTTATCGAAAGCTCACCCCGCGACCTGTTGATCTGGACCGACGAGGACAACAGCACCACCACTCAGGTAAGGCAGCTGCTGGAAAATTCGGAAGAGAGCAAGTTGCCCAATCTGGACTGGATATCCGAGCAGCTTCACATGACCTCCTACACCCTGTGCCGGAAGCTGAAAGCGGAAGGTAGCTCGTACCAGAAGATCAAAGACAATCTGCGGCGGGATCAGGCTGTGATTATGCTGACCCGGCAGAATCTGACAGTGGCGGAAATTTCAACACACCTCGGTTTTGCCGAGCCCGGCGCCTTCTCCCGTGCGTTTAAACACTGGACCGGGCTGAGCCCGCTGGCGTATCGCCAGCAGGATCACTGAGTGTTACAGAAGCTCAACGGCAACCGCAGTGCCTTCACCGCCACCAATACACAGTGACGCCACACCTCGCTTGAGGCCCCGTTCCTGCAGTGCGTTGATCAGCGTGACCAGAATACGTGAACCGGATGAGCCAATCGGATGCCCCAGTGCACAGGCGCCGCCGTAGACATTGACCTTCTCTTCATCCAGTCCCAGTTGCTGAATCGCCAATAGAGAGACCACGGCAAAGGCTTCGTTGATCTCGAACAGGTCCACATCATCTTTCGACCAACCTGCCTTGTTGAGCACTTTCTCGATCGCGCCAATCGGCGCCAGGGTGAACTCCGCAGGCAGACGGGCATGGGTTGCGTGAGCCACGATGCGTGCCAGAGGCTTCAACCCGCGCTCTCCGGCTTCCGCTTCCGTTGTCAGCACCAGCGCCGAGGCACCGTCGCTGATGGAACTGGCGTTGGCCGCCGTCACCGTGCCGTCTTTGCTGAAGGCCGGCTTGAGAGTCGGAATTTTATCAGGGCGGGCATTGCCCGGTTGTTCGTCTGTATCGACGACCGTATCGCCACCGCGCCCGGGAACAGTGACCGGAACAATCTCTTTGGCGAACCAGCCGTTTTTGATCGCTTCAAGTGAGCGATTGAGCGATTGGATGGCAAAAGCATCCATGGTTTCCCGATCAATCTTGTACTCATCAGCACTGCGCTGGGCAAACACGCCCATCAGGCCGCCTTCATAGGCATCTTCCAGGCCATCGAGGAACATTGAGTCCATCACCTGCCCGTGCCCCATGCGCATACCGCCGCGCGCCTTGGGCAGCAGGTACGGAGCCTGGCTCATGTTCTCCATGCCGCCGGCGATCATGATCTTGTTAGTGCCTGCCTTGATCTGGTCGTGGGCCATGATCACCGCCTGCATGCCGGAGCCGCACATCTTGTTCACGGTGGTGCAGCCAGATGCGTCCGGAATACCTGCGGCTCTCGACGCCTGACGTGCAGGCGCCTGCCCCAGACCGGCGGGCAATACGCAGCCCATGACCACTTCATTGATATCAGCCGGCTTCAACCCTGAACGCTCGATCGCGGCCTTGATGGAAACCGCGCCCAGCTCAGGGGAACGCACTGAACTCAATGACCCGAGCATACCGCCCATGGGTGTACGGGCCGCGCCCGCGATAACAACAGCATTGTCAGACATAATCTGTTCTCCCCGGATAGTCGCGCGACAAACGCGCTATCCCCTGTTCAGTAAAAACAATCGCGTTACCGGCCCAGCAATGAGCGAGCGATCACCTCTTTCATGACTTCTGATGTGCCGCCGTATATCCGCTGCACCCGGGCATCGGTGAACGCGCGGGAAATCGGATATTCCGTGGTGTAGCCGTAGCCACCGAACAGTTGGAGGCAACCGTCGGCCACTCTGCACTGCATTTCAGTGGCGCTGTATTTGGCCATTGAGGCGGTGGCTGCATCTAGCTCGCCACGCTCGTATTCAGCGATGCACTGATCCACGAAGGCCTTGTTGATGCGGTAGTCGGTTTCCATCTCGGCGATGCGGAAGCGGGTGTTCTGGAGCTGCTTCAGTTTCTGGCCGAACAACTCGCGCTCATCCACATAACTGAACGTCAGATCCAGCGCCCCGCGCGCGGCTGCGACGCCAATGGCACCTATCACCAATCGCTCCCGCGGCAATTCCTGCATCAGGTAGGCAAAGCCTTTACCTTCTTCTCCCAACAATGCAGATTTGGGAATGCGCATGTCGGAGAAAAACAGTTCGGATGTGTCGCCACAGTGCTGGCCTATCTTGTCGAGGTTACGGCCGACGCTGAAGCCTTCCAGCGAAGTATCCACCAGAAACAGGCTGATACCACGGGCACCGGCACTGGGATCGGTCTTGGCCGCGACAATCACCATATCGGCATGCTGGCCGTTGGTAATAAAAGTCTTGGAACCATTGAGGATATAGTCATCGCCGTCGGCCACTGCACTGGTGCGCATGGCCTGCAGGTCACTGCCGGCGCCGGGTTCGGTCATGGCGATGGCACCTACTGCTTCGCCGGACACCATCTTCGGCAGCCACTGCTGCTTCTGCTCGTCATTACCCAAGTGGCTCAGATAGGGCGCAACGATATCCGAGTGAACCATTACATTGGTGGCCAGTGCACCAAAGCCCATCCGCGCCAGCTCGGCGCCAACAACGACCGAATAGTTGAACGGCGCATCGCAGCCGCCGTTCTCTTCGGCAACGTCAACACACAACATGCCCGCATCACCCAGGGTGTTCCACAATTTGCGGGGCACAATGCCGTCCTCGTCCCATTGCTCGTAATGGGGGCGCACTTCAGCTTCCAGGGCCTTGACGACCATGTCGCGGAATAGTGCCAGCTCTTCAGAATCACGGTTACTCATAGTCTGTCTCCCGGTGACCGGCCTTATTTCGGTGCCATGCGTAATGCGCAATCCAGACGGATCACTTCGCCATTCAGAATCGGGTTCTTCACCATCTGCTCAACCAACATGCCGAACTCCGCCGGCTTGCCCAGCCGCTGCGGGAATGGCAATGTCGCCGCCAGACTGTCCTGAACGTTCTGGGGCATGCCTTCCATCATCGGCGTCATAAACAGACCCGGCGCAATAGTGTTGACGCGGATGCCCTGACGGGCCAGTTCACGAGCGGCCTGCAGCGTCATCGCCACAACCCCGCCTTTGGAGGCACTGTACGCCACCTGGCCGATCTGGCCTTCGTAAGCCGCAACGGATGCAGTAGAAACAATAATCCCACGCTCGCCATCAGCATTGGGCTCGCGCTCAGCCATGTCTGCCGCAGCCAAACGCATGATGTTGAAGGTGCCGATCAGGTTGACCTGAATCACCTTGCTGAAACTATCCAGCGGCATAGGACCTTCCTTGCCAAGAATCTTGGCGGCAGGCGCAATACCCGCACAGTTCACCGCGATTCCGCAGGGGCCGTGGGCTTCCCGCGCGGCAGCAAGCGCCGCTTCTGCGCTTTCGGCAGAGGACACATCGCAGCGCACGAAGATGCCGCCAATGTCAGCAGCAACCTGTTGGCCGCGCTCTTCGTTCAAATCGAGAATCGCAACCTTGCAACCTTCAGCCGCCAGCGCCCGGGCCGCGCCCTCACCCAGACCAGAGGCACCGCCGGTAACAATTGCGGGGACATTTTTGAATTCCATTGTTCACTCCTGTTATGGGCATATATCGACGTGCGTGCCGCAATGGCAGCACGCGAAAAAGACATAACCAGAGTGTGTCGCAGTCACGGCGGGGTAGCCATGACATATTCAGGCAGGATATTTGTTAAAAAATGCGGCGATTGATCAATTCGTCACAACGGCCGGTTGCCGAAGCGAGCGCAACATGAGGATCACACTCACCGCTGAGCATGCCGCCATTGCCAGCACGACCGCCAGCAAGGTATGCGGCAGGAATGCGGACAGCGCGCTGAGCGTGCCGGCGATACCGAACTGGGCAGCTCCCAGCAGAGCGGCTGCGGTGCCACCATTGGTAGGGAAATACTCCATAAAGCAGGCCTGAATATTGGGAGTGATAGCCCCCATCGCGCCGATGGCCATCATCATCGCAGCCAGGAAACCATACATCCCCCAATCCATTACCGTCGCCAGAATCAACAACAGCACACCCACGCCCTGGAGAGCCGTTGCCAGGCGCAACACCTGCAAAGACGTCAGCCGCGACAGCAGCGCCCGGTTGGTGAGATTCAGGCAGAACATGGCGACGATATTGGCGCCGAACAACAGGGCAAAGGCGTCTTCCGTTTGCTCAAAGTGGATCTGGTAGATAAAAGAGGCATAGGTGATAAACAGCATCATCATCGAGAAGGACCCCGCCTGCCACGCGATAAACGGCAAGGCCGGTTTGGTCCGCAGCACATTCAGATACCGCTGAAGCAAAGGGATGGGAGGCTGGGGTGCACCGCTTGATGCAGGCTTTTCGCGAAACACAGTCCGCATCAGCAGCGGCACGAGTGCAACAGCGTATACCGCCAGAAAGATGAAAATGATGCCCCAATGCCCCAGCTTGAGCAGCGCACTGCCAATACTGGGCGCAATACCGGGCGCTACCACCATAATCAGCCCGATCAACGAAAACAGCTTGGCTGCTTGCTGGCCGTGCACCCTGTCACGCACCAACGCCGGTACCGATACCAGCACCCAACCCGCGCCGATAGCCTGCAGTGCGCGCCCTCCGAGCAACACACTGAGGGTTTGAGTCTGGGACAGGATCAGACTCGCCACAACAAACACTCCCAGCCCGGCGAACAGGATGGGTTTACGGCCAAAACGGTCTGACAAGGCCCCACCGATCAACTGACCAAAAGCCAGAGCAAAGATGTACACCGACACACTCAGGGAGACCGACTGCATGTCGACACCCAAGGTCTGGGCGATTGCCGGAAACGCCGGCAGGTAGGTATCAACAGAGAAAGGCCCGAGCATAATGGTCGCGGCCAGCGCAAACACGAGACTCAGGGGAACTTGCGCACGATCACTCATCAGTATCAGCTTCCTGAGACAAAAATTAGCCAGCTAATATATCGGTGACCACCCATCGCTTCAATCGCGGATAGCACAGACTTGCCCGAGGCGATGATCTTTGTACAAAGTAAAATTCAGGCAGCAATATCCCCTGATTTGGCCGCCAATCACCGCAATTATTGCAAAATGGAAATCCAACAACCCGTCCAAAGGTTAGTCGACTCCGCCGCTCCCCGTTAACATCGTCTGGTTAATACACTGAACGATGCAGCTAACTATCTGAAAACAAGGTAGTTGCGCACTGAATCACACCCCATTCACAAGAAGGTAAGTGTTTTGGTCTACAGGGAAGAGATTGACGGACTAAGGGCCCTGGCAGTGTTGCCGGTTATCCTCTTTCACGCTGGTATCAGTGGTTTCAGCGGTGGTTACGTCGGGGTGGACATCTTTTTTGTGATCAGTGGCTATCTGATCACATCGATCATTCTTGAAGAACTCAAAAATGACAAATTTTCCATAGTCAGTTTTTACGAACGCAGGGCCCGCCGAATACTCCCTGCTCTCTCTGCGGTGCTACTGTTAACCACCATTGCCGCCTATATTCTGATGCCTGCGCCACTGCTGAAATCCTACGGCCAAAGCCTGGTATCGGTGGTGACATTTTCATCCAATGTTTTTTTCTATCTGACCAACGGCTACTTCTCGACAGCCTCGGATGAAAAGCCGCTGCTGCACACCTGGAGTCTCGCCGTGGAAGAGCAGTACTACCTGTTTTTCCCGGTGATGGTGTCGCTGCTGTGGGCCTGGGGCAAAAAATGGCTGATGGCGGTCATCGTCTTTATCGCCGCTGCGTCTCTTGGACTATCCCAGTACCTTGCATCCAAACAGGCAGTGGACGCCAACTTCTACCTGATCTTCAGCCGCGCCTGGGAGTTGTTCTTCGGTTCAATTATCGCCTTTTTGCCCTCACAGCGGGATGACGACAACAAAGCCGTTCTCAACAATGTGATGGGTTTGCTGGGGCTGGCTTTCATCGCCTATGCCATCGTGATGTTTGATCACAGCACGCCCTTCCCCAGCGTCTATACGCTACTTCCGGTGCTGGGTGCCTGCATGATCATCCAGTTCTGCAACGGTCGCAGCCTCGTGGGCAAACTGCTTTCAATACGCGTGTTCGTCTTTATCGGGCTGTTGTCATACTCCATGTATCTCTGGCACCAGCCGATCTTTGCCTTTATCCGCCTGAAAACCATTGGCGAACCGGGGCTTATGGTATTTGCCCTCGCCATCGCGGCCACTATCGTGCTGGCCTATATCAGCTGGAAGTACATTGAAGCGCCGTTCCGCAATAAACGGGCAATCCCACGAGCTGCGATCTTCCGCTATTCAGCTATCGCGCTATCGCTGTTTATGGCGGCGGGCCTGGTGGGGCATTTCGACAACGGCATCAGCGAAAGGTTTGATCGACCGATTGATACGGCCTCGGCCGCCTTCAGCCCCAAGCGAGAGAAATGTCACACCAGCGGCGCGGATTATAAAGGGCCTGATGATGCCTGCCGGTACTTCAACGACAACGTAACCTGGGCCACGCTAGGCGACAGCCACACCGTGGAACCCGCTTATGCTCTCGCCAGGCGTTTGGATGAAACCGGTGAAGGGTTGGTGCAGATGAGTTTCAGCCACTGTCCGCCCGCACTCGATTTCGAGATCAAGGAGCCGGGTTGCACCCGGTGGCTGAATGATTCCGTGCAGTACCTCGAGCAACATGATGACATCAGGAATGTCGTCGTGGGATTCCGCCATAGCGCCTATCTTTTCGGCGATCAGCTCGACAGCTATCCGGAAGTGCCTGACGGAGATCCGATATTTGAAGTGGCCGGTCAGACAACGCCCGTCACGAATGCGGAAGCACGAAAACTGTATTGGCAAAGCTTTTCACGGCTGATTCACCGCCTGCTGGAAGCGGGCAAGAATGTATATGTTGTCTACCCGACACCTGAGTTACCGACTCATGTAGTGAAGGCGATGACGCCAGCGACGATTTTCGATGATGAGCCGACGCTGGATACGCGAAAAACCACAACGGAAAACTGGTATAAGGCACGCAACAGCGAAGCCTTGCGCCAACTGGCGACACTCCCGTATGGCACCAGGCTTCACGCTATCAAGCCTGAATCCATATTTTGCGAGCAGGGGTACTGCCCCGCCACAAAAGATGGCAAGGCCCTGTATTTTGACGATGACCATCTCAGCGTAACCGGTGGCGGTCTGGTGGCAGATGCCATCATCAGCGCCCAAGAGCGCCTTGGCGACGGCCCTGATTTCAGTGGTCCCTTCCCGATTGTCGTGGATACCTCCCGCAAGGCGCGCAGTACAGCCGGTTTACTTTGACACTCACTGGCCCAATTTTTTATAGGGCCACAGTTTGCAACCATGCGGGTCAGACGCTTCGAGACCCGCATGGCTGAGCAATTTTGTTCAATACCCATACCCGCCGACACCGTCAGACTGTCGCCTTTTACCAGACCCAAGGCTACTCAATGACCCTCTCGCTACTGCTTCCCATGTCGGCCTTCGCCCTGGCGGCATCAATATCCCCCGGCCCGGTCAATTTGGTCTGCCTGAGCAGCGGCACGCGTTATCGTCCGGCCACTGGCCTCATTTTTGTGAGTGGCGCGACCGTCGGTTTTATCGCGCTTTTTATCTCCGTTGGGCTTGGGCTTCACTCGCTACTGACCGTGATCCCCGGCTTTAATCAGACGCTGGAACTGGCCGGCATTGGCTTCCTGCTCTACCTCAGCTACCGCCTGTTTTCGGATAACGGCCTAATTCCCGATAACCCCGACCACAAAGCGCCGGGGTTTATGACCGGTGCGCTAATGCAGTGGCTTAATCCCAAAGCCTGGCTTGCATCGGCATCCGGCATCAGCGCCTACACAGCGGGCGCTGACATCCCGCAGATACTGGCGTTTGCTGCGATTTACGCGCCCATCTGCTGGTTGTCACTGGGAAGCTGGGTATTTGCGGGGGCATTTCTGAAGCGCTATGTCGAGCGCCCGGTTATTCTGCGCACGATCAACCGGCTACTGGCGATTCTGCTTGCTGCCAGTTGTCTGTGGCTGCTATTTGATCTCTGACGCCTGCCCTGTCAAAGGTGAGCGGTATTGGTGAGGCGTTGCGGCCACCAACCGTTTGAATACCCGCTGAAAATGCGGCTGATCGGCGAATCCGGCATTAAGTGCCGCCTCGGCGATGGGCGTGCCTCGTTTCAACTCCCGTTGTCCGACTTGCACTCTGCGGTTAATCAGATAGGCGTGGGGCGTAAGCCCGAAATACTGTTTGAATGCGCGGATCAGGTAGCCGGCGGAATACCCCGTACGCTGGCACAAATCATCCAGTGACAGGTCTTCAGTGCAGTGGGCATCAAGGTAGGTCGCCAGTTGCTGAAGCTTTTCGGGTGTATTGCCAACGGCCGGCGGACGCCGGTCGGAAGCGCCGGATATAGCAGGCAGCAAACCCGAGAGAAAACGAATCAGGCGGGACTGTTTGTCGATCAGCTCAGCGTTCGGGTTAAGCAAGCAGGCTGCCAGTTCGCAAAAGCCGTTGTAGTATTGGGGATTGGTCAGCAAGTCGCAGGGGATGTCTTGCCAGATCGCCTCACCGGTCAACCCCAGATCATATCGCAACTGCGCCAGCCATCCGGCATCCAGATACAGCATCAGATAAGCCCAGGGCTGATTGTCGATGGGGTTACAGGCATGCACGCATTCCGGGTTCATAAATACCAGCGTGCCGGAACTCACGTGATAACGACGATCACCGCAGACAAATTTGCTCTGCCCCCCAGTAATAGCCCCCATCGACCACTGGATATGGGTGTGCGGCTCATAGCACACCATCCGACCGTCCTCGACGCTTCGCAACTCAGCGTAAGGCATGCGCGGATCACGCCAGAAAACAGGTTTGGTAACTGTGGGCATTGAATCTCCAGGGCGTTGACGCAGTGACAACAGACCTCATATCAGTTATTTATGCGCAGATCGACAGCTGCCAGCGAAAACCCGCCACTGCGATCAGTTGCTCACCAGCGCGTCATCCAGTCCGGTCGCCCGCTGATAAGCCTCGCGTGCACGGATGCGTTCCGCATACGCCTGGAATACCGGCCGTTTCTCGACAGTACCGAACTCAATAGTCTCTCGCCGGGTTTTCCGGAGGCGAATAGGTATTGTGCTTAAAATAATCCTCATTCAGCACCGTCACAACCTCCTCATAGAGCCCCGCAAACCGGCTTTCGGCGTCTGCAAGCAAAGCTTTCAGTGCCGGATCCGGCTCTTCTTCCGACATAATCTGCGCCTGAAATTTCAACTGATCAAGCAAACCTGAGAGGGACAGCAACAATCGACGTTCAAACACATGCCCTGTTTTGCCAACCACCGGCGCCAGGTCCTTAAGATTCGCGCTGCTCTGCAGCTCACGCTTCTTGGCTTCCAGGTCAGGCAAGGGTTTCAGGTCGATTTTAATTGCGGGGAATTCTTCGGTAATGCGTTCCAGATCACGTGTTAACTTGGTGGCATAGTCCGAGATGTCGGTGACGGTCTTCTCTACCCGATCACTTTCGACCTTGGCATAGAGCAGTTTATCCATGTTCTGGATGCCGGATACGGCGTCGTACAGGAGGCTGTATCCCTCATTAAGCTCCTTGCGCTGAGCGGCAGTCGCCTGTTCATCCTCGTGCGACGTATCCGGGGTGGCGCACCCCTGCAACATTAACGCCGCCAAGAGGCAGGCCATCACGCACCTTAAAGACGTGCTTCTGGACAGCAAGGTTAAATTCACGCTCCATACGCTGCTCATTGGGCCGTCTCCTTTTCGCCAGATGTTTGCCGGCGATTATCACTTTGCGACGCGTCGGCATAGGCATCGACTTTGAAAAAGCGCCGGTTAAGCACCCTGAACGTCTCCTCGTAGAGCGATTCCAGATGAGCATGGGCGTCATTCATAAACGCTGCCCGTTGCTCGCTATAGGGTTCCTCCGCCTCGGCAATGACCTGAGTCAGATGGCGCAGCGAGTTCAGTCCACCGGAAAGTGTCAGCAATAAGGTACGCTCAAAGTCGGGGCCGGTGCGCCCTACCAGCGGCGCAAAACTTTTGATCCGGGCCTTGGTTGCAGCAGTGACTGTTTTGCGTTCGATCGCCGGCAAAGGCTTCAGGTCCAGCCGAATTGCGGGATAGTCCTGGGCCAGTTGTTGTAGTCCTTGCGCCAGATCGCCCAGGTAGTCGGCAATGTCGTCCACTACCTTCTGTGTGTCATCACTTTCCAGCTTCACATCGAGCAACAAATCGGCATGACTCAGCGCGGACACATCGCCATAAAGCAGGCTGTAGCCTTCATTGAGGGCTTTCTGCTCAGCATTGGTCTGAGCCTGTGAAGACAAACTGATTAGCAGCATGCCAATTGCTAGCAAAGCGCTCCGGGCGGCGTTCTTTGTTTCGGGTTTTAACATGAGATGGGCCTTGGTTGCACAAGCGTCACTCCGCGCTGTTTAAGGGGAGGCTTAAAAATCCAAACTTTGCTTTCAGCCGCACAACCGCATCTGCGGCTTATTAGCTGATAAAAGGTCGGACAAAAATAGCAGAGATCACGCCGTTCTGGATGCCTCTATGTTTATCGCTTTCAGTGCAATCATACTTGGCTCAGGATGCAGCTGGCATCGAATGCCGGAAATCACTCGCTGATCACATGAATTGCATTGGCATGCCAGCTGGATCAAAATAATACCAATTATTGGTATTGGCGAGGCATCACCATGCAAAAGAACACCAGCATCACTTTAGGCCAACATTTTGATGCGTTCATAACAGAACAGCTCAAAAACGGTCGATACAGCTCGACCAGCGAAGTTGTTCGCGCGGGACTGCGCCTGCTTGAGGAGTCTGAAACTCGGCTAACGACTCTGCGCAGGATGCTCAAGGAGGGTGAAAACAGCGGTTTTGCGGACTACTCCTACGATTCCTTCATTGATGAACTGGACAGTGAAGAACCTTAGTGCCCAATTTCAAGCTTTCCAGGAAGGCTAAAGCTGACCTCAGATCCATTGCCCTTTACACGGAACGTAAATGGGGGCGAGCTCAACGAAACCACTATATTCTTCAATTTGACCAGAGTTTTCACCTCCTAGGCGACAACGCAAAACTGGGGCAAACCTGTGTAGGCATCCTACCTGGATACCGCCAATATCCGCAGGGAAGCCATGTGATTTTTTACAGACAAACGTCAGAGGGTGTCGTGGAAATCATCCGCATTCTGCACCAGTGCATGATGCCTGAGGAGCGGCTGCCGTAAACAATAGCGCCCGGTTAAATGACTTGTTAAGAGGCGACGACCCCAAACACGGCGCTGGCGCGTGCAATGCGCGTTGAGCCAACGTGGAAATAGCAGTTGGCGAATGCAGTGCTACGCCCGACTTTTTGAACGTCGGTATGAACCTCAATCCAATCGCCTATATCTGCCTTACCCACATAATCAATCGTTTGGCTGGTGGTAACAATTGGAGTCGCTGGTTCTGTTGAGAATGCTGCGCTGTATCCCATGGCTATATCAGCGAGAGTGCCCAGCAAACCTCCATGGACGATGCCTCGAGCATTGCAATGCTTCTCCTCGGCAACAATGCCAATGACCAGCCCCGACGAATCCTTTTTTTGGTAGATGGGGCCAAGTAATTCGGTGAAAGGGCTTGTGCGTGATAGCGGCCGAAATCCTTCAGGGATTGCACTCATGCTCGATTCCTTTTTCTGTAATCATAACAGCGATTAGACAGCTATTCGTGCGGGCGTCAAAACTCAAAGTCAAAACAGCGTAGCTGCCCATCTAAAGCCGCGCCATGTACAGAGATCAGGCTTCCAGCCCCCCAAAAAAATCAGCCGTCGCCCAGCAACCGAACCCACTCCAACACCCCTTCACTCGCTCCCTTACGAATCACCCGTGCACGGGACACATTTGCTTCACCGGGATCAATCACAGTAATGGGGACATGGCTTTCTACGAAGTCGACAAGCCCTGCGGCGGGATAAACCTGCAGCGAGGTGCCGACAATCAGCACGTGGTCGGCAGTGGCGACAGCTTCGGCGGCGGTTTCAATCATGGGGACGGCTTCGCCGAACCAGACGATATTGGGGCGGAGCTGGCTGCCGTGTTCACACAGATCGCCCATTTCGATTTTGCCGTAGCCGATATCGTAGATGGCGTGTTCCAGCTTGGAGCTGCGGGCTTGTTTCAGTTGGCCGTGGAGGTGCACAACATGCGTCGAGCCCGCACGTTCGTGCAGGTCGTCCACGTTCTGGGTGACGATGGTGATGCGGTAGTCTTTTTCAAGATTCGCCAGGGCCTTGTGGGCCGCGTTGGGCTGGGCGCTTTCCAGTTGGCTGCGACGCTCGTTGTAGAAACGCAGAACGAGTTCCGGGTTGCGCTGGAAGGCCTCCGGTGTTGCAACATCGTAGACATCGTGATTTTCCCAGAGTCCGCCGTTGTCACGGAAGGTTTTGAGGCCGCTTTCGGCACTCATACCCGCGCCGGTCAGTACCACAATATGATCGCGCATCTAAGGAACCTCTGATTAAGTCTGTGCTGAGCATGATCGTGCTTTTGGTCTGACTTTAGCATTCTGAGGGGGCGCGGTGGGAACTGCTTGAGACGAAAAGGCGGTGAGCGGGGGATACGGAGCGAGATTCAAATAGCAGCCGGGCTGGTGCTCGGCTGCCGTCAGGCAATACCCGGATGTCAGTCGAAAATCTTGCCGGGATTGATGATGCCATTGGGATCAAACACCTGCTTGATGCCCCTGAGATAGGCGATCTCGGTTTCACTGCGGGTGTAGTGCAAATACGGCTTTTTGGTCATGCCAACGCCATGCTCTGCAGACACACTGCCCTGATAACGTTCAACAATCTCGAATACCCATTTATTGACCTGCTGACACTTCTCGAAGAAGTCTTCGTTGGCCATGCCTTCCGGCTTGAGGATGTTGAGGTGCAGATTGCCGTCGCCGATGTGACCGAACCAGATAATCTCGAAATCCGGGTAGTGCTCATTCACCACGGCGTCGATTTCCTGCAGGAAGCCCGGCACTTTGGACACCACCACCGAAATATCATTCTTGTAGGGCGTGCGCGGTGCAATGGATTCGGAAATCCGCTCGCGAAGCTGCCACAGGTTGTTGGCCTGGGTCTCGCTCTGGCTGATAACACCGTCCAATACCCATCCGCTCTCTACACATTGCTCGAACAAGGTCATGGCGTCATCCATCACCTGATCGGATACCGCTTCAAATTCCAGCAGCGCATAGTAAGGCGCTTCGGTTTCAAACGGTGCCTGTACCTGACCGTGAGCGAGCACGTGTTGCATGGCTTCGTGGGAGAAGAATTCGTAAGCCGTCAGGTCAATCTGCTTCTGGAAGGTCTGCAGTACGTCCATGGTGTTTGTCAGATCGCCAAGACCCAGCACCAGAACGGTCAGGTTATCGGGCTTGCGGGTCAGTTTCATTGTGGCTTCAGTGATAAAACCCAACGTGCCCTCGGCGCCGATAAACAGGTGGCGCAGATCATAGCCGGTGTTGTTCTTTTCCAGATCTTTGTTCAGCTCCAGAATATCGCCCTTGCCGGTGACGACAGTTAAACCGGCCACCCAGTCGCGGCTCATGCCGTAGCGAATAACCTTGATACCGCCGGCATTGGTGGACAGGTTGCCACCGAGTTGGCTGGAGCCCGCAGATGCGAAGTCGACCGGATAATACAGGTCGTTGTCTTCAGCAAAGGTTTGCAGCTGTTCGGTGATAACACCCGCCTGGCAGCGCACAGTGCGGTCGCTGGCGCTGAAATCAACGATTTGGTTCATGTAATCAAATGCCACCACCACTTCGCCATTTGCGGCCACAGCGCCCGCGCTCAAGCCGGTACGCCCGCCTGACGGCACCAGCGCCACCTGATTTTCATTGGCAAATTGAACCAGTGCCTGCACCTGTGCTGTGGTCTTGGGAAAAACAATTGCCACCGGGCTGGGCGCGTAGATCTTGGTCCAGTCCTTGCCGTAGTTATTGAGGTCGTCAGGGTCGGTCAGGACCTTGCCTTGATCCACAAGGGTCTTGAGTGCGGCAACAATCTGGTCGGCAGTCATGGAAATCACGGTCTCACAAATAGGTAGAGGGCGGCGTTTTTACTGAATGCATTGTTGAATGATTCAGATCACCGAACACAATGTTAAACAGGGGGATTATGGTATCATACCCGCCCTATTCTGCGAGCCCGCCCGCCTGGTGTCGGGTGCGAACACTTTAGAGGGTGTTGCAAAACGCAGCGAGCGAAGGTCAGGCAAGACGGATATTCATAAGAAACCGCGAAAAAGCGCAGTTTACGCATGGTAAATGAGCATTTTGAGCGGATATCCAGCGCCGCATGACCGAGCGCAGTAGTTTTGCAACACCCTCTTCACTTTACGCGACGAAAGGTCTGGAAACCCATGGCAAATACGTCTCTCGACAAAAGCAAGATCAAGATCCTGCTATTGGAAGGTGTGCATCAGTCCGCTCTGGATACACTGCACGAAGCGGGCTATACCAACATCGATTATCTGACTCACTCGCTGGGTGACGCAGAACTAAAAGAAAGAATCGCTGACGCGCATTTCGTCGGTATCCGTTCACGGACCCAGCTGACCGAAGAAGTGTTCGAAGCGGCCAGCAAGCTGGTTGCGGTCGGTTGCTTCTGCATCGGCACCAACCAGGTCAACCTGAAAGCCGCCACCCGTCGCGGCGTTGCCGTATTTAACGCGCCTTTCTCGAACACCCGCAGCGTAGCTGAACTGGTTCTGGCTCAGGCTATATTGCTGCTGCGTGGCATTCCTGAAAAGAACGCCAGCGCGCATCGTGGCGGCTGGATCAAGTCAGCCAAAGACAGCTACGAAATCCGCGGCAAGAAGCTGGGCATTATCGGTTACGGCAACATCGGCACCCAGTTCAGCGTGCTGGCCGAATCACTGGGCATGCAGGTTTACTTCTACGATGTAGTATCCAAGCTGTCCATCGGTAACGCGACTCAGGTGGGTTCACTGAAAGAACTACTGAACATCAGTGATGTTGTCAGCTTGCACGTGCCTGAAACGCCCGCCACCAAATACATGTTCGGTGCAGAGCAGCTGGCGCAGATGAAACCCGGCAGCATCCTGATGAACGCGTCCCGCGGCACCGTAGTTGATATCGAAGCGCTGGCGGAAACACTGAAAAGCGGCAAGCTGCTGGGCGCGGCCATTGACGTTTTCCCTGTTGAACCCAAGTCCAACGATGAGGAATTCGTTTCACCTCTGCGTGAATTCGACAATGTCATCCTGACACCGCATATCGGTGGTTCTACCATCGAAGCGCAGGAAAATATCGGGCGTGAAGTGGCCGAGAAACTGGCGATGTACAGCGATAACGGAACCACCGTATCGTCTGTCAACTTCCCTGAAGTGGCACTGCCATCGCATCCGAACCAGCACCGTCTGCTGCACGTTCACGAGAACATTCCGGGCGTCATGTCCGAAATCAACAGCGTGTTCTCCGACAACGGCATCAACATCTGTGGTCAGTACCTGCGTACCCAGGAAGACATTGGTTACGTGGTTATGGATGTTGATAAGGCCTACGGCGAGCTGGCACTTGAGAAGCTCAAGTCGGTCAAGGGCACAATTCGCTGCCGCGTATTGTTCTGATTCTTCTGGCAAGTGCGCAATCCACTTACGCACTTGCTGCCTGATCAGACAGTTACGGCACAGTTTGTTCCGAACGAACAAAAAAAGGGCGGCACCTGCAGTTAACAGGGCCGCCCTTTTTTTGATCTGGAATCAATCGACTTACTGTGTCGGCACCAGATTCAGCTCAACCCGACGGTTTTGTTCACGCCCGGACGCCGTCTCGTTTGATGCGATAGGGTTACGCTCGCCATAACCGGTGGCGCGGGTGCGTGACGACTGAATACCCTGATTCAGCAGGAAGTCACGAACCGAACCGGCACGCTGCTCGCTTAACAACTGGTTGTAGGACGCAGAACCGCTGCTATCTGTGTGCCCTTCAATGTTGATGATGGTTTCATCAAACTCTTCAAGCACCAATGCCACAGAATCCAGAACACCAGTAAACGACGACTTGATCGTCGACTTGTTCACGTCAAATGTGATGTTGCCTGGCATGATCAGATCGATCTGATTGCCGTTGCGCACAACGCGAACGCCGGTGCCTTCCAGCTGCTGGCGCAACTTGGATTCCTGACGGTCCATGTAGTAGCCAATACCGCCACCTGCCGCGCCACCGGCAGCAGCGCCAATCAGCGCACCTTTACCCCGGTCGCTTTTACTGGAGGTTGCAGCACCAATGGCGGCACCGGAGAGCGCGCCAATCACACTACCTTTGGTCGCATTGGATACTTTTTCTTCCCCGCTGTAAGGGTCGTAGGTCATGCAGCCACTCAGGGTGACACCCGCGACCATAATCGCCGTCATTGTTTTTTTCATTCAACTTCTCCTTGCTTGGCTATCGATCAGTGTGATGCTGGCGCAAACTAGCTTGCTTTCGAGTAGGCATCACAATGCTTTCTGAATGCATCGATCGTCACATTGAACACGCTTGCCTGAAGATCGGGCGCCTCGTTGACGAGGTGATGCCGACCGTCAGGCAAACGGCGTTCGGTTACTTCTGAAAACTTGTTTTTGATAATCCGCAGGTTGTGCTGCCAATCGACCGTCATGTCCTTTTCACCCTGAATGACCGTCACCGGGAAGTTAACCGGTTGCGCCTGCTCAATCTGCGGCACCCACTCCCTCAGCGCCGACACCCAGTCCACATGTACAGACCGGGCCTGAAGCGGGTCTTTCTCTCGCAAAAACCGGAGGAAGCGGCCACTGCCGCTATTTTCCGAAAACATTCGGCGCCAGCGCGTCACAAACGGCCTCGCCACACTGTGCAATAACTTGGCACCAATCCATCCTACCGGCCGAACCAGCGGCGCCAGGAGCACAACGTGCCGAAACACCGCCCTGTCATGCGGTACTTCCGACAACAGGTAGTCAATCAGGATGCCGCCACCGGTGCTTTGACCCACGCCAAACCAGGGCTCTGGCACTTTACCCCGTGCGACGTTGATTACATCCCGCAACACCGCCTGATATTCACCAAAGCTGCCGATCGCTGCAGGTGTGCCGCTGGACAACCCATGTCCCGGCTGATCGTAGGCCAATACGCTGAAGCCAGCCGCGAGGCAACGATCAATCAACTGGCTGTAGAGGCCAACATGATCAAAATAACCATGGAGGATAAAGACAGTGCCGCGTGATTTCGGCAACTTGAAGTAATGAATCGCCACCCGGTGCTCGTCGCTTTGCAAAATGCCAAGCGCATATTTGACCTCAGGATGCTCCACCCACAGATCCAGTCCATAGAAGCGACAATAGGATGCCGCTTCTTCATTGAGCTCATCAGCACGGGTGCCGTCTATGCCTTCGAGTGAGAACTCAGTCAGCGACTTGATAACAGACGCGCGTTCCCACTCCGGCATTTCAGGACTATCGGATTTCCAATACACAGTTATCAGCCATATGAATCTGATTTTAGGGAACCGCGTTCCCGTGTGCAGTTACAACTCTGTCATATCCCTCGATCAGAGCCTTGCGAAGCTGCCTAGATTAGCACAATTCAGCCCGTTTCCAGCTATGATCGCCGTCATGAATCACCTCAAAAAGAACACATCAGCCAGACCAAATAGCGCTTAATTTCAGGGCAGTGTTAGGCCACTATAGGTATTCGTTTCTCACGGAAGCCGCAGTTACGGGAGCCCGAAATGCAGCAGACTATCTTACAGGCGGCACTACGCACCACGATGCAGGCGTTGGTCAAGCCAGTTCTGACACCCGCTATACCCGTGTCCTTGCAGCGCACACTCATTCGTCAGGCCTACCGCGCCTCAATACCGCCACGAAGAACGGCATTCTCTTCAGGCAGTATCAAGGGCATTCCCTATCAGCAGGTAACCTGCAATCCGAATGGACGCCGTGCGATCCTGTACCTTCATGGCGGCGCCTATATCATTGGTTCTTCTGAAACCCATCGCGGAATAACGGGGCACATCGCAAAAGCGACCGGTTGTGCGCTATTTGTGCCTGATTATCGACTGGCACCGGAGCACCCTTACCCTGCTGCTGTAGATGATGCACTATTGATGTACCAGCATTTGCTGGCACTGGATTACAGCCCTGAGGATATTTCTGTTGTCGGCGACTCTGCAGGTGGCGGACTCGCGATTGCACTCGCTCTGCGCCTCAAGGCTGAGCAACTGCCCTTACCGTCATCGCTGGTGGTGATGTCCCCCTGGGTCGATCTGACCCACCAGCAATTACACGTGCCAGATGCCGAACCCGTGCTACAGGTGCGCTGGATCAAAAACGCCGCCACGTTGTATAGCAACGGCATGCCGCTGAGCGAGCCCATGATTTCGCCGGTTTATGGTGACCTCTCCGGTTTGCCGCCACTGCTAATCCAGGTCGGCAGTCAGGAAATTCTGCTTAATGATGCCAAGCGCCTTGCCGAAAAAGCGAAAGTCGACGGCGTAAAGGTAACACTGACGGAACATGCCAAACTCTGGCATGTGTTTCAGATCCATGCGGGTGTGCTAGCCGAAGCCACCCATGCTATTAACGCCCTTGCCAGGCATATCGAGGAGCATTCCCCATCATGAAGTTCATGTTGATCACCGGCGCAGGCGCCGGCATAGGCGCTGCCACCGCGCGACTGTTTGCGAACCAGGGCTGGACACTGGGCCTGACCGACATTGACGCCGGCGCTATTGCAACAATGGCCGACGAACTGGGAAGCAGGCACTGGTATAGCACGCTGGACGTGACCGACAGCGCGGCGGTGAGTGAAGCCGTCAACGCCTTTGGAGACTTCTCCAGCGGCAGATTGAATGTGCTGTTCAACTGCGCGGGCATTCTCCGGGTGGGGAATTTCGAGTCTATTCCGGCTGACGAGCATAAGCGGGTTATTGATATCAATGTGATGGGCACGATCAACATGTGCCAGCAGGCGTTTTCATTGCTCAGAAACACCCCGTCAGCGCGGGTAATCAACATGAGCTCGGCTTCGGCCCTTTATGGCACGCCTCATTTTGCCAGCTACTCGGCTTCCAAGTTTGCAGTGCGTGGCCTGACCGAAGCGCTGAACCTGGAATGGAAGGCTCACGACATCCTGGTGCAGGATATGATGCCGCCATTTGTTAAGACCCACATGGTGTCGAGCCAGACATTTGAAGCGCCGATTATTCAGCGGCTCGGCGTCAACCTGAACGCGGAGGATATCGCCACCGCCGTCTGGTCTGCCTGTCAGGGCAACGACGTCCACAATCCCGTCAGCCTGCAATTCAAGTCACTGATGTTCAGCAACAAATGGCTACCTACAGGATTTACCCGCCAGTTGCTCGGACTGCTCAGCAAACCCTGAGCACTAGAGCGCTATATCCGACAGTTTGAGTTGCCCTGTGACCAGTGCATCTTTACGGTTGCGGGGCCAGCGTTTCACAGCATATTCAAGCCGCGAGGCGCGCGAACGATCTCCCACCGCCTCGTGAAACACCAGCTCCAACGGCCCTTTGCCCCATAAGCTGCGGGCCCCTTTCGGCCGGCCGGCCTGATGTTCCGCAAAGCGCCGGTCAACATCGGTTGAAATACCCGTGTAAAGCGCACCTGTGCGCGTCCGCACCAGATACAGATACCAGCGTGTCATGGCTGCGCAGCCTTCAAGGAGCGGCGTCGGCCGCCCTGCTGCACCCACAACCCGGCCACGATCAGTACCAGGCCGATATAGGTGGACGACAGAATCTGCTCACCCAGAATGAAGTGGATGAATATCAGTGACAGAAAGGGCGAAATAAAGATCAGGTTGCTGACCTGGGACGTGTTCTCTGCTTTTTTCATAGCGTACATCCACAACACGAACGCTATCCCCATCTCAAAGACACCAACATAAACCGATGCAGCAAAAGCAGTGCCTGAAGCTGTGGGTAAACCATCCGTCATCAGACAGAAGATCACAATAAACGGAAGACCGAACAGAAAGTTCAGGAACAAACCAACCATCGGATCCCGAGTGTCTCTGGTATTGATGATCCAGTAGGATGCCCAAACCAACGTACTGGCAAGCGCCATGGCCACGCCCACGGGATCGGAAAACTGCAGCCCGAGAACATCGCCCCGGGTCGCGATCACGACCACACCGCTATAGCAAATCAACCCCGCCACAATATCCGACAGTGCCAGACGCTGCCCCAAAAAGGGTACCGATAGATAGGCCAATGCCAGCGCCCAAGTGTAGTTCAATGGCTGGGCTTCCTGGGCAGGTAAGCGATCAAAAGCACCGAACAACACAAAATAGTAGAGACAGGGGTTGAGTAACCCCATCAGTACTGAGCCAGCATATTGGCGACGGGTCAGCGAGAACACATATTTGAGTCGCCCCTGCAGCGCCAGTACAAGAGCGAGCACCAGAACCGACGTTGTGCAGGCGATTACCATCAACTGGGCCGGGCTCATTTCCCGCAGGGAAAGCTTGAAAGCAGTCGCGACAGTCGACCACAACAACACTGTGGCGCCACCGAACAGCAAGGCCTGCTTCTGATTTTTCATAACGCTCCCGGATCAATCGTGGGTCATCTGCCTAAACACCCGACAGATTCTGTTCAATGCATGACGCGGTGAAGTTTGCATATCGCAGACAGGGAAGCCAAGTTGAAATTCACCTGGGGCGCTGCAACCCGCATAAACAGAGAGCTGGCGCCAATTCTTTCCTGGATATGTGTAATTCTTAATTTGTAGGTTTTTGGCAGCATGGCAAAGTGACTTCCAAGCCGATTCGGATGGGCCGTCGCTGAAGGATACTGTGCCATCCGGATAGTTGCTTAAACCAACTCCATGAAGGAGATTTTCCATGAAAACGCTTATGACTTCAGTAGCCCTTTCCGCCGCTCTACTTGTGGGTGGCCCGGCAATCGCCCAGGAAACACAGAATCAGGGTAGCCAAACCCCTGCAGCGACAGGCACCCAGAAGAAGAACTACTCCGATCAGGAACTGAAAAAGTTCGTTGAAGTTCAGGAAAACATCGGTTCAATCCGGGACGAGTTCATTCCCAAGATTGAGGAAGCAGAATCCCAGGCCGCTGCTCAGGAACTCCAGATGAAGGCGAATGACAAGATGGTCGCCGCGATTCAGGAAGAAGGCATGGATATCCCTACCTATAATGCCATCGCAACAGCTTATAACAGCGAACCGCAGGTTCGGAACCGGGTTGACGCGCTGATGTAATCGCGTCGCACTCAGGCCAGACCTGACACAAAAAACCCCGCCTTGAGCGGGGTTTTTTGTGTCTTCTTCACTTCTATCAAGGTGCTTGTGACTACTGCATCAGACCCGGCAGGAACAACGCAATCTGCGGGAAGACGATCAGCAATACTGTCGACAGCAACAGCAGACAGATAAACGGCGGCGTCCCTCGTATCACTTCCAGATAGGGTCGCCTGAATATGGCCACCGCCGTAAATATATCGCAGCCGAATGGCGGCGTTGCCGAACCAATCGCAGCCTGCAGTGTGACGAGTGTACCGACCAACACCGGGTCAATGCCCGCCGCAGCCACTGCGGGTGCAAAGATAGGCGTCAGAATCAGGATGACCACAATCGGGTCGACAAACATGCAACCCACAAAGTACGACACCGAGATCAACGCCAGAATCATGTAGGGACTGTCTGCCGCGTTCGCGACGACGTCACCCAACAACAGATCCGGGATCTTGGCGAACGAAATAACCCATGAAAACGCCGTGCCTGCCGCAACCAGTATAAAGACCACCGCCGTGATCAGGCCGGTAGACAATGCCACCTGAGGCAAATCGCTCATGCGTACCTGGCGGAAAATCACCATTTCAAGGATCAGGGCATAGGCAACCGACATTGCCGCGGCTTCGGTCGGGCTGAAAGTACCGGAGTAGATACCGCCGATAATAATGACCGGGAAACCCATCGGCAGTATGGCCTTTTTAAGCGCAGTTAATCGTTCCGCACGCGTTGCCTTGGGCAAGACCGGAATTTTCAGCTTGATCGAAAGGTAGTAACAGTAAACAGAGAACAACAGAAGAATCAGCAGCCCGGGACCAATACCGGCAATAAACAGATCCCCCACCGATGTTCCGGACACCACGCCGTAAATAATCATGCCGATCGAGGGAGGAATCAGCAGGGCAATATCACTGGCGTTGATGATCAGCGCCATCGTGAACTTGTCAGAATAGCCGGCCTCGAGCAGCTTCGGCCGCAAGGGCTGACCCATTGCAACAACCGTTGCCTGGGTTGAACCTGACACCGCACCGAACAGCGTGCAGGATACCGCCGTCGTCATCGGCAGACCGCCACGCAAATGACCAACAAACTTGGAAACCAGATCAAGCAGACGATCCGCTGTGTGCCCCTTGATCATGATATCCGCAGCCAGGATGAACATGGGCACCGCAACCAGAACGCTCTGGGAAATGCCGCCGATCATCTGCTGGATCATGACGGACCCTTCGAGGAAAGGAAACTGGGTAAACAAAAGCAGCATGGAGCCCACTAGCAGAGGCACCATCATCGGGTAGCCCATCAACAGGAACACCACCATTACGACGGCAACAACGACCGACATCGATGCAGTGGATAGCCCGCCCAGGCCGATAAATTCCATCAGCTTATCCATTGGGTTTCTCCTTGTCGGCGGACTTGTGATCATCCTCGTCGAAATGCGCCATATCGCTGGGCATGCCCGTTTCGGCGGCTATCTCGTCAAGCTCGTCTTCATATTCGTCCGGGTTGTGCCACGATAACCATGCGCCCGGACTGATCAGGTTGCGGATACCGGCCAGCAAAAACTGCGCAGCGCCAACGATCAGACCAACGGGGACAATCAGATAGGGAATCCATAACGGGAACTGCAGGGAGGGCATGACGCGCCCAGAGGTTTTCAGGTTGCTGACGTAGTCGATAGCGTAAACAGCAAGCAGAGCAAGCAAGGCGCTGGACGTGAAACTCACGATCGTCAGCAACACTTTCTGGCCTGTTTCCGGAAGCAGGTCGTGCAGGGCGGACACTCGAATATGTCGCGCATTTCTGACCCCGTGCCCGACCCCGACAAAGGTCACGATAACAACGAGAATCTGAGCCAACTCATCCGCGAAAGAAAGACTCTGCCCCAAATTCCGGAAAATGACATTGGCGATGGTGACCGCTGCCATTAAAAGAATACCGACTATCAAAACACCCTGTTCCACGACGTTAAGACCGGTATCAAGCCAACTGAAGACGCCTTTTCGGGCAGTCTTTTCAGGCTTCGGTCCGTCGGACGCGCCCCTGGTTTCAGCCATGGTTTCGCTCCATTTTATTTTCAGGTGAATACAGTATACGTTGTAATAGATGGCAGAATTCAAGAAATATGTCTATTTGATAGTGTGTTAAGGTTTAAAAGTTGGATTGAACCCAAAGGAGAAAAAAAGATGACAAAGCTCACCCGCTGGCTGGGAAGCCTGACCGTTCTGATGGCATTCGGACTTGCCGGATGCTCAGATTCAGGCGACAGCGCCAACAACGAAGCAACTAATCAACAGGAGTCCTCGAGCTCTTCGGAAACCGCCGATGCGAAAAGCGAACCGGTGACCTGGCGCTTTGCGCTGGAAGAAATCGAAGGCAGTGTTCAGGACGCTTACGCCAAAGAATTCAAGCGCGAAGTTGAAGAAGAATCTGACGGTCAGATCAAAATCGAGATCTACCCTTACGGTTCACTGGGTACCTCATCGCAGCTGACCGAACTGGTTCAGCAAGGTGCGGTTGAACTCGCATTCGCCTCTCCGGGCCACCTCGCATCCGTCATCCCTGAAGTCGGTATTTTCACACTGCACTTCGTGCTTTCCGATGACAACGACGTCAACAAGAAAGTACTGTCGAGCGACAAGGTGCACGATCTGTTTGCCGACCGTTATGCGTCACAGGGCCTTGAGCTGCTGAGCATTGTGCCTGAGGGCTGGATGGTCTGGACCGGCTCCAAGCCACTGCGCACCCCTGCCGATTTTGCAGACTTCAAGATGCGCACCATGACCTCGCCGATTCTGACTGAATCGTACAAGGCCTACGGTGCAAACCCGACTCCAATGCCTTATTCCGAGGTATACAGCGGCCTGCAGCTGAAGCAGATCGACGGTCAGGTGAACCCGATTTTTGCAATCGAAGAAATGAGCTTCTACGAAGTTCAGGATTCCATGACAATTGCAAAGCACGCGCAGTTCATCGCAACAGTGATTTCAAACAAGAAGTGGTATGACGCCCTGCCTGAAGAGCAGCGCAAGGCACTCGATACAGCTCGGGACAACCTGGTGGATTACATCTACGACAAACAGGCCGAGTTCAACGAGACCCGTCTTGAGAAAATCAAGGAAAACAGCGATATCAATATCATCGAGCTGACTGACGAAGAGCGTGATGCGTTCCGTAAAGCCAGCATGGGTGTTCGCGATATCTATCTGGAAGCTGCCGGCGATCGCGGCAAGGAAGTGCTGGACACCATCACTTCAATGGTTAAAGAAGAGGAAGGTAAAGCCGGAGAGTAATTCACTGACCGGTTTTGCAACTCAAAAGGCGTGACCTCCGGGTCACGCCTTTTTTGTGCTCGCTCGAGGCATCCAGGTGCTTCATTAAACGCCTGTGTCAGTTGATTTCGCGAGCCTTGAATGCCACCAGTGTGTGGCCTTCATCGTCCATAAGGTATAACCGGTCCCCTTCAATCGCAAAACGACGCGTTTCATCAAGAGCTTTGAAATACTCGGCCTCAATCTCGGATCGAGCCGGACACATCATCCTTGTCGATGCCAGAGGCCCCAGCGCCAGATGATCGCCGCGGCGATCGTAATCACCATTAAACCGGTTGCAACCCGCAAAGCCTGACGCCTTGCCCTCACGGTTCAATTGAAGCTCCAACTCCCGCTGCCCCTGCTCCGGCGCCACTGCCATTTCACCCAACCGGGTTGCCGACCAGTATGTACCCGGCAATGCCGTGCTCGGACACCGTGACTCCAGCCCGGCGGCCACTCCTTCTACAGACGCCACTTTGAGGTGAAGCGTGTCGTCACCGCCATCCGGAGCATCTTCCATGACCCAATGCCCCTGTACGCGAACCGCGGCGCTCTCGGGCGGCTGCTTGCCTGTTTCACGGTAAAATGCTTCCAGCACGGGATATGCTTCTTCCATCACGACAGGCAGATGCCGCCGAATTCGCGAATCATATGCCAGAGGTGCGTCAGCCATGGTCATGAAGCAGACGTCCATTGGCCGATCCTGTTCGATGGGATCGGTATCATCATCGTACTCCAGAGCGACGGCATCGCCCCGACCACTCAGCATCAGCGTGTTGTCCCGTGTCAGACTCAGTTCCGAGTGACGATTGCCATCGTCCACCAGAACCACCTGACCCGTACCGGGCACAAATTGCCATAGCCCGCGCGTCACCTGCGGTTGATCGCCAGAAAGCCCGGTTCCACGCTCATACACATGGTTCGGGTGAAGCACCCAGACCCTATCGCCATCCGGTGTCGAGTAGGTGCCCGACTGCAGCTGGGGCGGGGACACAGCGTCATCCGACTCATTCTGTCCGGCGGACGTCGCGCAGCCACTCAGGACTGAAACCGCAAAACCCAGTGTCAAACTGCACAATAGGATTTTCATGTGGTCTCCTCATCACGATAAAAGATTCTGTTGCTGATATACCAACCCGTGGTTACGTCTCGCCCGCCATCACGGGTGCCGTTACCTGCCGAACATTCATTTGCCTCAGCACCGCCTTGCCCCTGATCGTAAGGTCGGAAATAAACTGAAACTGATCACGGGGATCAACCGGGTAGGCCTTCAGCCGGTAACAGGTGCCCCAGGGCCGCTCCGACAACACCACGATGACGGGCTGGTAGGTTTTCGTCCAGGGGCTGGTAAAGGCAACATCCCGCAGCCGCGCCTTGACCTCGGCAGCATCATGCTCCGGGTCGAGGTAAAACTCGGCAACGCACATCAGATTGCCGGTACCGTCGTTACCATTGGCTATCAGGGACGACCATAACTTGCCATGCGGAATCACAACCGCGGTGTCGTCAGGCGTTACGATGACGGCCGCGCGAGTGCCGATCGAACGCACTTCGCCATACTGGCCATCCACTTCAATCCAGTCACCCGGACGGTAAGGCATTTCGTAAAGTGTCACGATCCCGGCAATCAGGCTGTTGGCGTAATCCTTGAACGCGAAACCTAACGCCAGGGCCAACGCGCCGAACACCGCGACCAGGTTTTCAAAGGTCGGCTCCAGCAGAATCGGCACAATAAGAATGATCACGCCAAGAATGATCACCAGGCGCAAAAGCGGGACAGCCGCCAGAATGTAAAGGCGAGGTTTGCCGGAAAAGCGCGAGGCAATGCCCGGCAGGATTTTCTGAACTCCCAGAATGAATAACCAGGCCACCGCAATCAGAATAGCCGCGTCGACAATCGCCCCCGACGTGATGGCATCCAGCGCGTCTTTGAGTCCTAAATCACCCATGTCGGTATACGCCTTTTGACTGAGTGTGTGCGTTAAAAGCCATCAACCATAAACCCTTCAGAAAGCAGATAGCGCCGTATCGCAGGATAACCTTTAGGGGTCACAAACCAGCCACGGGCATGGGAAGTGACCAGCTCGGCACGTCTCAATGAGTGCAGGCAGATGCCGACATCGTCGGCACTCAGGCCAGTGGTAATCTCCAGCCGCTCATTATCCAGCCCTCCATGCAACAACAATGAGTGGAGCAGGAAAGCCAGCGGTCGGGATTCCCCCGGCGGCAGACTGGGCAGGCTCACCTGAGACCAGGGAATTACCCAGCCATGCTGATAACCGTTAACGACTGCCTTTGGCTTCTCAGATGCCCGGTCACCCTCGCAGTCACTGCCGTCCTGAAGCACCGCTTCGTCCAGATCGTCTTCCGGTTCCGTACGCAACGAATCCCGCCAGACAGCCCAGGCCACTTCCGGAATACCCCGCGACCAACTCGCCAGATCTCTGAGGAAAGTACTGACCTTTTGCGCCCGCTTGTTACTGCCGTTTTTATGCGCGTCATCCAGCGGCGTCACAACCCAGCTGCCGTTGGTTGTGAGCCGGAAATGGACCTCAGTCTGCGATTGATACTGGCTGAGATCACGAAACCACTGCCCTAGCCGGGCGTGGTCGTAAGCCTGAGGGGTCAGTACCGCAAAACGCAGCTCGGGCATCAGATGTGACCAGTATTTCCAGGTCCAGCTTGAGCTGCCCACTATGCCTTTACCCAACTCTCCTGAAGCCGCCGCGCCAAGCAATCGGCGAATCAGCCGAAGGCCGGTTGGCGTTCTTAGCCAGCAATGGGCCAGTTCCGGCAACACCCACGGTGTATCCCCTTCGAACTGGGACCACCATTTTTGTGCGTCCTCTGCCCGATGGATACTGTAGCTCTCCGGCGGCTCAATCAGTTTCCAGCCGCGATCGCGGCACAGAGTCTCAAGAGATGTCTGAACGCCGGTGAATGGCGGGGCCACCAGAAAACTCACCGGTTGAGTATCGGCCCAGCGTTGCTGCCAGCTATCTATGGCATCGGCAAAGCCGGCCAGTTCCCGATTCCATTCTGGCGGTGGCGTCCAGCGCGCGAGACGGCGCTTCGACAGAGGCTTCAGTTTCTCGGCATCCTGGGCCGGGCTATCCTCCAGCCAAGTGCTCTGGCGAATACGGGTGACGAAAGCCTTGATCCCATCGGCCAGGGTGCGTTGCACAGAAGACACAGGAATCGACCATTGATCACGCGCAACCAGTATCGGTGGTTGCTCTTTTTTCTGATCGTCCGTCATCCGCTAAGAGCTCCGGCACGTTTGGCAATCTGGCCACATATATATGTACCAGCCAGCACCTTGCCATCTGCAGTTGAGAGAAAAATAGAGGGCACCTCGCTGTTCTCCGTTTCGCGCATCGGGTCGCCTATTCGGGCACGACCCATTCCAGCTTGTGTTTCGCCGCGATAGCGCCGCTATTGATTACCTCGTTCAATAGCGCATCCAGGGTCTCGGCCCATTCCCAGGGCGGGTTGACCAGCAACAGACCTGATCCACGCATTCCCCGTGGCGGGGGGGTATCGAGCACAAACTGACTATGCAGTATTTTGCGCACCGGCCCTGCCTGCAGCCGCGAAATCATCTGCTGGTACTGGGCTTCCGGTAATACCGGATACCAGACAAGGTAGACCCCGTGACGGCAACGTTGCCACGCCTTCTGGATGGTTTCGGCAGTGCGGGGGTAGTCTTCCTTGATTTCGTACGGAGGATCAATGAGGGTAAACAGTCGCGGCTCACGTGGCGGCAACCCTGCCAGCAGACCTTTAAAACCGTCACCCACGACCACCTTCACTTTGTGAGTGCGAGCCCAGTCCTGCAGGCGACTGCTCTCGGAGCTGTGCAGCTCAAACGCGGTAACGCGATCCTGCGAGCGGGCAAGACTGCTGAGCCAGGCGGGCGAGCCCGGGTAGTGGCGAATGCGGACATCGGTTCTCTTGACGCCGATCACCGACCAGATGTCTCGCCAAAGCGGATTCCGCAGGCCATTCCGGCATTGCCAGAGCTGCTGGAAACCGGCATCCGCCTCTTTGGTTTTGCGCGCGTAGTCGCCCTCAAGATCGTAGCGCGCACTGCCCGCATGTGTATCAAAGCAGGCGATCGCGGTGGGCTTGCGCTGCAGCAACTGAAGCGCAACCAATAACCCAATATGTTTGTGAACGTCCGCGAAATTACCCGCGTGAAAAGCATGTAGATAACTCAGCATTCAGAGACCTGGATTCAGTGATAATACAAGGGCTTCATTAAGCACGAAGACACGCGGAGCAGCAACTGCCCTGGTGCACGGGGATCCCGGATATCAGATGAGCATCAGAACATTGTCGATTGCAAATGATGAGTGCAGAGATATAATCGCAATGCAAATGACTATTATTTATCTTATTCACTCGAGTTTTACAGGGAGAAAACCATGGTGGCGCGCCATCCGCTCAAGTCATTGACCGTTGCTATCGCAGTGACGTCGCTTACCGCATGCAGCTCAGGAGGAGACTCTGCGCAAGCAAACGCTGAAAGAGCGACCGGCACGGTCACTGAAAACGCTGTTATCAAAAACTACGCGGATATCGCTTACGCCAACTATCAGGATGCGCTGACAACCGCCAAGGCACTGAATGACGCAACCGATGCCCTGATCGAAAATCCCGACAGCGAGACTCTCAAGGCTGCAAAAGAGGCCTGGCTGGCTTCTCGTGTCCCCTACCAGCAAAGCGAAGTTTTCCGCTTCGGTAACGCAGTCGTGGATGACTGGGAAGGTCAGCTCAACGCCTGGCCGCTGGATGAAGGACTTATTGATTACGTCGAAGCCGACGACTATCAACATGAACTGGGCAACGGCGGCGCAACCGTCAATATTATCGCCAGCACCGAAATTAACGTCGGCGGCGAAGCCCTGGATGTCAGCACCCTTACTCCAGAACTGCTGGCAAACCTGAACGAAGTCGGCGGTTCCGAAGCAAACGTTGCCACCGGCTACCACGCCATTGAGTTTCTGCTGTGGGGTCAGGATCTTAACGGATTCAAGGCTGGTAACGGCGAGCGTCCGGTAACCGACTATGCCCAGGGTGAAGCCTGTACTCACGGCAATTGTGACCGTCGTGCAGCCTACCTGGATGCCGTCACCGACCTGCTGGTAAGCGATCTGGAATGGATGGTAGCCCAGTGGGCACCGGATCAGGACGGAAACTACCGCAGCGAACTGCTGGCGATGGAGTCCGGCGAAGTTATCCAGAAAATGCTGTTTGGCATGGGTTCGCTTTCATTGGGCGAACTGGCAGGCGAGCGCATGAAGGTTGCACTGGAAGCCAACTCGTTTGAAGACGAGCATGACTGCTTCAGTGACAACACACACAACTCTCACCTGTACGACGCGGTCGGTGTCCGCAACATCTACAACGGTCAGTACAGTCGTGTAGATGGCAGCACCGTCAGCGGCCCGTCTCTGTCAGATCTGGTGGCTAAAACACAACCAGAGCTGGACAAGTCCCTCAAGTCCGAGCTTGACGCGTCGGTCAACGCGCTTGAAGACATGAAAAAATCCGCAGAGGCGGCTGACGGCATGACCTTCGATATGATGATCGCTCCTGGCAACGATAAGGGCGCCGAGCTGATCAACACCGCCATCGCGGCACTGGTTAAACAGACCGGTTCTATCGAAAAAGCCTCTGCTGAACTGGGTGTCGAATCGTTGGCTCCGGATGATGCCGGCCACACGTTCTGAAGCACCACCAGGCGACAACCTGCGCAAGCTCCGTTATCCTTGCGCAGGCGTTTTTGCAAGAACGACTAGCAAACAACAAAGGTCCGGCTTAAACCCCGGACTTTTGTCGTTTGCAGACACTACATTTAAACCCGTGCCTCGATTCCCGGGCCTGCAGTTGGTCAAACCATGAGATTCAGATTTCCGATCACCGCCACATTCTCCCTTGGCATCCTGACGCTGCTGGCCAATATGGCACCGGCTACCGCAGCCCCCGAGTATCCGGTTCAGGACACACCGCAGACCGGTGGTCAGGGCAGCGTATCCCAGAAGGACCACAATGCGTTTTCGTTGCCTCAAAGCAACCTGCCAATGACCAAACGGCTGGACTTCAGCGTGGGCAACAGTTTCTTTCGCAACCCCTGGGTAGAAGCGCCATCCAGCACTGAAGCGCGGGACGGACTTGGCCCCCTGTTCAACACCAATACCTGCCAAGGCTGCCATATCAAGGATGGCCGCGGCCACCCGCCAGCGGGTGATGCCCCCTCCGTCTCCCTGTTTTTACGGCTGTCAGTACCGGCCGATCCTGAAAAGGACGCCGACACCCTGCGCTTGAACGGCGTCGTGCCGGCCCCGGTTTATGGTGGTCAATTACAGACCTCAGCCATCTCCGGAATGAAGCCCGAGGCCGACATGATCGTGAGCTGGGAGCCGCTGGAGAAAAGCTTCGCAGACGGCACCACCGTGACCCTGCGCCGCCCGGTTTACACTATCGAGAACCCTAACTATGGCCCCATTCCCGAGAACCTGCTGACCTCCCCGAGAGTTGCGCCCCCGATGATCGGGATGGGGTTGATCGCTGCCATACCGGAAGCCGATCTACTGGCCAATGCTGACCCGGATGACAGTGACGGGGATGGGCTTTCCGGACGCCCCAATCAGGTGTGGGACAAAGCTGCCAATAAAACGACGATCGGCCGATTCGGCTGGAAGGCAGGCGAACCTACCGTGATGCAACAAAGCATGGGCGCCTTTGCCGGCGATATGGGGCTGACATCTGCCCTGTCTCCTACCACCGACTGCACCGAAAGCCAGGACTGCGGACGCCTGCCTGATGGCGGGGCACCGGAAGTCAGCGACAAGATTGCCAACTTTGTTGCGTTCTACGCCAGCAGTCTGGCCGTTCCGGAGCGTCGCGACCTGAATGCCCCGGCGGTTCAGAAGGGAGCTGCGCTATTCAACGCCACCGGTTGCGCGGGATGCCACACGCCACGGCATAAAACAGGCGCAGTGGAAGACCGGCCTGACCTGAGTCAACAGGTTATCTGGCCATACACCGACCTGCTGTTGCACGATATGGGCCCTGAACTCGCCGACAACCGCCCGGAATTTGAAGCGACTGGGCAGGAATGGCGCACACCGCCCCTGTGGGGGCTGGGTCTGGCACTGGATGTCAATCCACAGGCGGGTTTCCTGCATGACGGTCGGGCACGCAACCCGGAAGAAGCCATACTCTGGCACGGCGGCGAAGCCAAGCCCGCGGCTGACCGCTATCGCAAGCTCGACAAAACACAACGCGACGCGCTGATAGAGTTCCTTAATTCGCTGTGACAGGAGAATTCCAAATGACAGGCTTGAAACAGGCCGCCATTCGAGGGCTGGCATGTGCAGTACTAATCCTGCCTGGCATCGTCTCGGCGCAAGACGAATCCCCTCGTCAGCAATGGCAGAAAGGCATTGCTGCTGCCTATAGTGATCTGGCGTCGACATCCCAATCACTGGCAAATACCACCCGACGCTATTGTCAGGCGCCCAGCGATGCCGGCCGAACAACATTAGTTGATAGCTGGCGCAAGGCTTACACCGCCTGGCAGGCCGTCCGCTACGTGGATTTCGGCCCTATCGAACAGAACAGTCGCGCGTGGCAACTGCAGTTCTGGCCCGATTCAAAAAACCTGATCGCCCGTAAAGCCAATTACTGGCTAGGCCAGGACGCCCCGGTCACGGCTGATCAGGTCAATAGCGACAGCGTCGCACTGCAAGGCTTCCCCGCAATGGAATACCTGCTGTTCGATCAGCAGCCAGCGAAACGCGGCCACGCCCTGCCAGAAGCGCAAGCCTGCTCGCTGGCCGTAGCCATTGCAGAGCACATTCAGACCACCTCCCAATCCCTGAGCGACGATTGGGCGGCATTTACACCGCACTACGTTGAAGGCGAGCAATATACCGCCACCACCGTGAAAGCCGCATTGAACGGCGTCGAGATCATTCAGGACAAACGTCTTGCCGCCCCCATGGGACTGCGTGGCAATGGTTCTCGCAACGGCTATCTGGCGGATGCCTGGCGCAGCGGCGAATCACTGACCACCATCAAGGCCAGTATCAAGGGGCTGCAAACATCGTTTTTGCCGGGCGCGGTGACACTGCTCAAGCAAAACGATCAGGCCAAGCTGGCGACCAAACTCAGCCGTCAGTTTGAACGCACGCTAAAAGAGTTCGATGCGCTGCCCCACGCCCTGGCACCCTTGCTCGAAACTGATGACGGCTATCGCAAGTTGCAAGGGCTTTTCATCGAAGTCAGCCAGCTGGATCAGATCATCAATAACAATGTGGCGCCAGCGCTGGGTATTACCCGAGGCTTCAACTCCAGCGATGGGGACTGACCCATGCTCAACCGGCGGCTATTTCTTCAGGGCAGTCTTGCCACAGCGGCACTCGGCGCATTCGGTGGTTTGACCGGCTGTGCCGCATCGCTTCAGAAGCAAACAGCCCCGCCATCCAGATTATTTATCAGCGCTGTGGACAATACGGACGGTGCCCACCTTATCGCGGGTATCGACAGCGCCGGCAAGACCCGCTTTCAACTGCCGGTAAGCGATCGCTGTCATGGCGGCTGTGCCCACCCGGGCCAGCAGCAGGCTGTAGTGTTTGCCCGCCGCCCCGGTCGTCATTTCTATGTTATTGATACCGACAGCGGCAAGATTCACAAGACGGTGGAAGCCGGCCCTGAATATCACTTCTATGGCCACGGCGTGTTCAGTACTGACGGTCGCTATCTTTATGTCACCGTGAACCACTTCACCAGCGGCGACGGATTTATTCGAGTGTACGATGCCGGTAACGACTATCAGGTGGTCGACAACTTTGCGGTCGATGGCATCGGCCCCCACGAACTCCGGCTTCACCCCGATGGTGACACCCTGATCATTGCGCTCGGCGGCATCAAGACCCACCCAGACTATGACCGGATAAAGCTTAATCTGGACACCATGAAGCCGGCGTTGCTGCTGATGGACCGCCATAGCGGCCGCATTAACCAGCGATATACGCCCTCGCACCATCAGCTCAGCTGTCGTCATCTTGATGTGAGCCCGGAAGGCGTGGTGATCGCCGGCTACCAGTATCAGGGCCCGGAGTGGGAAACACCCCCACTGATCGCCCGACTGGACACCCGCAACGGCGAATTCAGTGAAATCGCGCTGCCCTCCGACCTGCAAGCCAGTCTGAACAATTACACGGCCAGCATTGCCATCAGCCCCAATGCCCCTCACGCGGCGATAACCGCGCCCCGCGGCCATCAGGTGGTGATGATAAATTACCTGACCGGCGCGTTAATCCGCACGGCTGAAGTACACGATGTCGCCGGCGCTCTGCCGGATGATCAAGACGGATTTATAGTGTCCTCCGGCCAGGGCGGTGTGTTTCATGTCACGCCTCAATCAGATGCTATTTCAGCACTCGGTCACTACCGCTTTCACTGGGACAACCACCTGACGCTGGCAAGTTAAGATCTCCCTGCGCGCCCCCTGATTACGCCTGCTGGCAACTCCGCAACGCTTGATCAGAGGCTCTCTGGCTGTGTCGCTTTTGAAGGGCCACCAGGGCTGATATCCTTGCTCTACTTTTGATTCTCACCCGGAGCCCGCTCTTGTCTGACAAGCATCCCGATGCTGCAAGCCAGTTATACTCGCTGATCGCCAATGAAGAAGACGCCCGTGTCTGCACCGACATTTCCGATGGCGCCTGCCATGACGTACCACGTAATTTCTTCCTGATACTCGGCAGTCTGGTGCTGACCAAACTCGGTGATCTGCTGATCAGTCCCAAAACCGTTCTCGCCTGGCTGCTCGGTGCCATCGGCGCTCCTGGGCTTGTGGCCTGGCTGGTGCCAATTCGCGAATCAGGCTCGCTGATTCCGCAAATGGTAATCGGCGCCTGGGTGCGGCAAAAGCCGGTGCGCAAATGGTTCTGGGTGGGTGGCAGTTTCGGGCAGGCGCTTAGCGTGGCGGGCATGGCAGCAAGCGTTTGGTTCATGACAGGCACAGCAGCGGGTGCCGGTGTCATTGGCTGCCTGATTCTGTTCTCCCTGGGCCGCGGGTTCTGCTCGGTAGCGATGAAAGATGTGCAGGGCAAATGCGTGCCCAAAACCCGCCGGGGTCGACTGTCTGGCCTTGCAACGACGATCGGCGGATCTGCGACGGTTGCCCTGACTATGCTGCTATTCTGGAATCAGGGCGATCCCTCCACCGGATTCTATGTGATGCTGCTTTTGCTGGCGGCCTCTCTGTGGGTGATCGCCGGGATACTGTTTGCCGGTATCGACGAGGAACCCGGCGCCACCAGCGGCGGGGGCAGCGCACTGACGGAAGCGATCAAAAGCCTGTCGTTACTGAGGGATGACGCGCCGTTCCGGCATTTCGTGATCACACGTGCTCTGCTGCTGTGCTCCGCACTCGCCTCACCTTATTTTGTTTTGTTGGCGCAGCAGCAAGGCAACAGCAGCTGGTTGCTGGGCGGCTTCCTGCTCGCCAGCAGCCTGGCCAGTTCAGTCAGCGCGACAATCTGGGGTTGGATGGCCGACCGATCCAGCCGACAGGTGATCATTCGTGGTGCCGCAATCGCCAGCGCTGTGTGCGTGGTCGTCGGCGGCCTCAACCTGCTCGCAAGCGATGCGATTGTCTCGCCCTGGTTTTATCCCGGTGCGTTCTTTGTGCTGAGCATCGCCCATGCCGGCGTTCGGCTGGGCCGAAAAACCTACCTGGTTGATATGGCCGGGGGAAACAAGCGGACGGATTATACCGCCGTCAGCAATACCGTGATCGGCGTGCTGTTACTCGTTACAGGAGGGCTTAGCGCATTGGCTTCACTGATCTCGCCCGGAGCCGTGATCATCATGCTCGGCGCTATGGGTGTGGCGGGCACCATAAGCGGTATTCGATTGAAGGAAGTGGAGTGAACCGCCGCTCTGGTGATCCACGGCGATCCTGTTCTGTCTACCAGGCGCTGGATCAGGGGGTCTTGCCGTCATTCAGTGCCAGCGCGCCTTTCACGATCCGGTAAATCACCCAAATCGAAATCCCCAGCAGAATAAACCAGCCGATGATAAAGGGAGCGGTGATAATACCGATCACGCTCCACAGCAATCCGATCCAGAATGTTTTGATCTGCCAGCGAAAATGCGGCTCAACCCAGGTACCGGTCACTTCATCCAGTTTCACGTAATTGATGATCACGCCAACCAGCCCTGTTATTCCACCGACGAAAAAAGAGACCGCCTGCAGAATGTAGACGGCCACGGCGATATTTCGGTTCGGCTCCTTGCGCAGGTCATGAGCGGCAGGTTCAACGGTTTGAATGTCTGGTTCAGTCAAAATGAGGCCCTTTGATTCATCTTCATGTCTCTGAATTATAGAAGATGATAGCGGTCCCATCGTCAGGAATTATGCTGATCGCGCACCTGCTGAACGTTAGAGCCCATTGATCACCAGATGCAGCGCGATCATCAGCATCATCAATGAAATAATGCCATCGATAATGCGCCAGGCCAGCGGCTTGGTCAGTACCGGTGCCAGCATTGCCCCGCCCCATGCAAGCATCGCGAACCACATCACTGATGCACTGGTCGCGCCGGCAACAAACACCATCGGATCCGATTGCTGGGCGCCGATTGAAGGTATCAACAACAGGGTATCGAGGTAGACCTGCGGATTCAGTAGCGTTACTGCGAGCGTCGTCGCAATCACAGCCCCCAGACTCCGACGATCGTCACCCCCGACAGAAAGCGCTCCCCGCCCCTTCGCAGCGCGCAAAAATGCGGTAAATGACAGCCAGAAGAGAAACGCCACACCTGCCCAGCGCAGAATTTCCAACGCCGAAGGAGCCGCCACCAAAGCCGCACTCACACCCAGCATGCCGGCCGTAAACAACAGGGCATCAGTGCTCATGCACAGGACGGCGGACCACCAGTGATGCTCACGTCGAAAGGCCTGTCCGAGCACATAGGCATTCTGGGCACCGATCGCAATGATGATGCCGCCGCAGACCACCAACCCTGTCAGATAACTTTGTAGCATTTCCGCCTCCGTTTGATTCAGAAGGCAAGCTTAGGTCATTCCAGCTATACTAAAAAATCATCCTACTAATACTGCATTAATTTTTCTTATGCTGGACTACAAACTACTTGAAGCACTGACCACCGTCATCGAAGCCGGTGGTTTTGAACGGGCAGGCTTGGTGCTCGGCCTCTCACAATCAGCTGTCTCACAGCGTATCAAGCTGCTTGAATCACGCCTTGGCCAGCCCGTGCTGACCCGTCACCCTTCATTGCAGGCCACAGTTGCGGGGCAGCGCCTGTTAAACCATATGCAACAGGTGCAACTGCTGGAACGGGATCTTCGGCGCCAGATTCCGGCGCTCTCCGCTGACCGGACACGCCTGAGAATCGCGCTCAATGCCGATTCACTGGCGACCTGGTGGGCAGATGCGATCGGTGATTTTTGCCAGGCAGAAGGCCTGTTACTTGATATGGTCATTGAGGATCAGGATATCGGCCTGCGCAGGATGCGTGACGGGGATGTCGCCGCCTGCCTGTGCAGCAGTGATCAACCGGTAGCAGGCGCACGCTGCGTAGCGTTGGGCCAGATGCCCTACCGCGCACTCGCGCGTCCTGACTATATCGACCGCTACTTCCCCGAGGGTCCGACACCCGCCGCTTTCCAGGAAGCGCCGGCCATCGTGTTTGGCCCCCATGACCAGTTGCAACATCGGTTTCTGGCGCAGTGCGGCTATCACGGGCGCTTTCCCTACCATCTGTGCCCGTCGTCGGAGGGATTTATCAGACTGGCAACGGCAGGCATGGGCTACGGCATGATTCCGGATATTCAAGCCAGACTCGCTGACCCTGATGGCACTCTGGCCAACCTTTCAGCCAACCATACCGTCACCGTAAAGCTCTATTGGCACTACTGGCGCCACAGCGGTGAGTTTATGGAAAGCCTTACCCTGACGCTGATTCAGGATGCCCGCCAGCGTCTACAACCACTGACCTGAAGCATGAAATCAATGCTCGGCATTGGGTTTGTAGCCCAACCTGAATCCGCCCCAGTGACGACCATTCACGTAAATCGGGACTGAAAGGTCATGCATGATTTCACCGGTATCCCGGCGATAGGTCTGCAGCAACATATCCTGAGTATGGCTGCCACAACGAATACCAGTGCGGTCGTTGAAGAGCCGTTTGCTGCGGCTCTTGATCAGATCCACCTTCGGGTCCCCCGTCTGCTCGTCTGCAAAGGCCCGGTTATGGGTTGGCACATAGCCGTCCGGGGCAGCCGCTATTGCAAACACCAGCGCCTGATGAGATTTCACCACCGGTTCCTGGATGTCGTGGAGATGGGTGTCAGTGAAACGATCAAAGCCACTGTGGTATTTTTGAGGCTGGGTGCCCGGCACCGGTACGCGATCCCGATCAAATAGCTGGGCCTCGCTCAACGTCCCGTTGGCCAGAGCCTGCTCAAAGATTCGCCCAATCTGATCCGCACCATCCCGCGCCTTGGCATAGAAAAACCGGTGGTAACTGGTCTCGCTGTTCAGTGCGAAGGCTGCATTGGATTGTTCTGCCACATCCATTAATTTGGCAGCTTGTTTCGCGAGTGTCGATACCCCGGCATCACTCTCCGTTATATCGTCACGCAGGCTTTCAATCGCCTCAAACATCTGTTGCAGACTGGCCTCGTTGTTCTGATCGCCTTTGGCGATGCTGGCAATCTGTTGTTGCACGTCGTCGGTTTGGCGGCGGATATCGTCAAGCCGCTCCCCCACTTTTTCCACTGAACCCAGGCCGCTATCAATGCTGGATGCCAGCGTCTCGATCTGAGACACAATCACGGCGGTATCCGCCCTGAGCGCCTGCAGAGTATCGCCGACTTCCCGAGTCGCCTCTGACGTCCGGCCCGCCAGCTGCCTGACCTCATCCGCGACAACAGCAAAACCCCGGCCCTGCTCACCGGCTCTTGCAGCCTCGATCGCGGCATTCAGCGCCAGCAGATTGGTTTGTTCGGCAATGGACTCGATAACGCTGGTGACACCCTGGATTTTCTCGGTTTTGTCATTCAGATCCTTGATATGACCCAGTGTTTCAGAGGATTGCTGGTGCACCCGACGCACGTCGTCGATCGCGCTTCCCAGCGCATCCCGGCCGCCAACACTGAGCAGACTGGCGTGACTTGCCATCCTCGCGCCTTCCGTTGCCTGGCCTGCCGAGTGGCGCACCGTCTCTGTAATCTGGCCAGCGTACTCCGCCATCTGCGCGGTGCTGGCAACCTGAGCATCCAGCCGCGCTTTTAGCGCGTCTGCTGCAAACGACACCTCTGCCGCAGAGATCGCATTGGCATCCGCACCTGATGCCAATGCGTCCACCAACAGTCGCCCCGTTCTGGCTTCGCTCACCAGCCCGGGGCAGAAGCCGGTAACGGGGTTGGGGGACTCCCAGTCACCCTCTTCCAGGCTGCGGAAACCTCTATCCAGGGGATCGAGCACGCGCAGGATTAACAACAATGTTGCCAACCCCATACCTATAATGATGCCCACCACCAGCGATGCGTAATCAAGGCCCATTACTGGCGCAATAAAATAACCGCCAACTGCCAGAACCAACACTCCGATAGCGGCCGAGTTGATAGCGGGACGTGTAATAAATCTCATCGACACTGCCTTTCCCTCTGAATAACACCCGAAACGACATGGATACGGATGCGCGTAAAACGCTACATGACATACAGGATAGGCAAATTTTGGAATAACGGGGAAAGTCTTGTGGCGAGATGGCAGAAATTAACCGGCGGGGAAGTCTATCGGCCTAGTGTGCCAGATCGGGAATACCCTGCAGGAAGCCACCCACACGCTCGGCCATGGCGTCCCGATTCATAAAGTCGAGGTCGTTGGTATTGAGATGCAGGGAACGGCCACGACGCAAAAGGTTGCCGCTGCTATCCTGCATTTCGAAAACCAGATGACCCGATTCTACAATGCCGCTCTGGGGCCTGATATTGCCCGTGGTCTGCAGCTGGATACTGATTGTCAGCGCCTTGCTATCAGCTTCCTGACGATACCCCTTAGCCGTCATTTGAGAGACCACTTCCTTTTCAATCTCGCGCAGCAAAGACGTGCGACCGGCAACCGGTGTGACCTGTGTAGAGAAAGTGCTGATGCCTTCAGGCAAGGGTTTGATAGGTGATTCCAGATTCATGGACGGGGTAGGGTTCAGCCCGCAGGCAGCCAAACTGAAAATCATCAAAATGATAAAGGCTAGTCGGCAGACAGCGCCTGATGGTGACTTTTTGGGGCTTTGATATGAAAGGTGGGGAGAGAAAGCACCAGAGAAGCGCCTGGCGGCGCTCCCCCGGAAAATAGCGATCAACTTACTGGTTGGTCGCGTCATCGTAGCCTTCTTCGATGGCATCGCCAGTTTCTTCAGCTGCATCTTCAACAGCTTCGCCGGCTTCTTCAGCGCCTTCTTTGGTGTTTTCCCAAGCGCTATCTTCCTGGCCAGTCATCTTCTCAGCGCCTTCCTCCATGGAATCGCCTGCATCTTCGGCCATTTCACCGGTATTTTCGGCAGCCTGGTCAATAGACTCGCCCATATCTTCTGCGGGTGAATCATCCTGGCTACAACCGACCAGTGCCAGACCCATCATAACTGCAAACATACCCGCGATTAACTTCTTCATGTGATGTCCCTCTGCTAAATAAAAATTCCAAAGTGATTTATCGTCACTGCGCCAATAGTGTAGGGGTAGGCTGCATAGCAAAACAATAAACACGCGATTACGTTTTTTTTAATAATCACAGAATCTTAGCGATTTTCGACTGCGGCTATCACTCATTGAACTGAACCAGAGGCGGGCGTGACAGGCTTTCCCTCCACCAGAATCAAATGATCCAGGCGAATCAACTGCCCCCTTCCCAGTAACAAAAACTCATCACCGGCCCGGGTAAACACGTCTTTAATTCGATCATGATAGGTCTGAATCTGGCCGGATTCGTCCCTGAAGACGATTTCTACGAGACGTTGGAAGGTCGCAACTTCAAGCAGCGCGTCGTGAGCCGCACAGTCAATGGGCTGGTAGTGTTGGTTCATGGACATCCTTATCACTGAGTATCATCCGATGGAAACCGGCCCGGGTATCGCGCTGCTGCGCTTTTCCGGGCCGGCATCAGTCTCTCAGTCTGGTTCAGGAGTCCAGCATTTGCCACCAGGATTAAGTGACGCACTACCGAATGAGATCAAAACCACTCGGGTTTCATTTCGAGGCAGGTATTGTCACGATTCTCCAGCAGCACAATATCCTGCGCTACAGTGGGCAACTCCCAGTGGAAGAAATACTGGGCCGCCTGCATCTTGCCTTCATAGAAGGCCCGCTCGGCCTCGGTCAGGCTGGCCTGCAGATACTGCTCGGCCACATTGGCCTGTCGCAACCACATCCACGCCACGGTGATGTGACCAAACAGGTGCAGGTAGCAACCGGCATTCGCCAGCACACCATCTGGCCCCTCTTTCATCAGCGCCGCGCCCAGATCCTGGGTGACCTTGACCGCACGCTGAAGGGTTTCGCTCAGTGATAGCGCCCACTGCTGACAACGGGGACTGGTCGCCCCTTCCAGATCCACCTGCATGGCCTGCATCATCAGTTGCAACCCGAGGCTCTTGTCCTGCCATACCTTGCGCCCCAGCAGATCCAGCGCCTGTATCCCGTTCGTGCCCTCGTGAATCGGGTTCAGGCGGTTGTCGCGCCAGCACTGCTCAACCGGGTATTCACGGGTATAGCCTGCTCCGCCGTATACCTGTATCGCCAGATCATTGGCTTTGGGGCCGTACTCTGAGGGCCAGGCTTTCATGATCGGCGTCAGCAGATCCAGCAGTTTACCCGCGTGCATCCGCTTTTCAGGGTCGGGGTGGGTGTTCTGATCATCCACCAGTCTCGCGCCGTAAAGGCATAATGCCAGACCGCCCTCGCTGTAGGCCTTCTGGGCCAGCAACATGCGGCGCACATCGGCATGCTCGATCAACGCGACCGGCGGACTGGTTGGGTCCGATTCGGACGGCTTACGCCCCTGCAGGCGCTCGCGGGCATACTCAAGGCTGTGCAGATACCCTCGATATCCGATTACCGCGGCCCCATAGCCGACACCCAGACGTGCTTCATTCATCATCTGGAACATGTACTTGAGGCCCTGGTGTGCCTCGCCAACCAGATAGCCATGACAAGGCGCATCATCACCAAAGCTCAGTGCGGTTGAGGTGGTGCCGCGATAACCCAGCTTGTGGATCAGGCCCGCCAGCGCGACGCCGTTGCGTCCGAGCACGTTGCCCTCGTCGTCGGTAAGAAACTTCGGCACGATAAACAGCGAAATACCTTTCACACCTGGAGGTGCCCCCTTGATCTTGGCCAGCACCAGATGAACGATATTGTCTGTTATGGACTGCTCACCACCGGAGATATAGATCTTGGCGCCCTTGATCAGATAGTGGCCTTCATCCGTGGGCGTCGCAGAGGTGCGAATATCACTCAGGGAAGAGCCTGCGTGAGGTTCAGTCAACGCCATGGTGCCGCTATAACGGCCATCCAGCATGGGCGGTAGATACTTCAGGCGCTGGGATTCGGAACCAAAGATACGAATCAGGTTCGCCGCAGCCGTGGTCAGAAAAGCATAGCCCGCGGTGCCTGGATTGGCAGCCGTAAAAAAGCCGTTGCAAGCTGCCATAACCGTTTCAGGCAACTGCATGCCACCCAGATCATAGTCATACCGGCCCGTCAGAAAACCCGCCTCGGCATAGGCATCAAAGGCCTCTTTCACCTGGGGAATCATTTCGACCTGACCGTTCACAAACTGGGGTTCGTTCTTGTCCGCTTCACTGTTATGGGGCGCAAACTTGTCCCGTGCGATCTTGTCTGCTGTCTCGATCACGGCATCAAAGGTTTCACGGCTGTGCTCGTTATAGCGCTCGCGGTCGCATAGCGAGCCAGTATCCAGCACGTCGTAAAGCAGAAATTCGAGGTCGCGGCGATCAATCAGGGTATCGGTCATCGGGAGTTGGCCTTATACGGAATCTTGAGAGTAATGTGGTCGTCACTTGAGCGTAATACGCCATCGGTCTGGCACTCGGACAGACACAGCATCGGCGCTGGCGTTGCAATTGGGGCAGTTTCGCTTCACCAGGAAGCCGTTTATCTCCCAAGAATCGCACAACAGGGGTTTGGTGAAAACCGTCACATCTGACACAATATTGGTTAAATTCGCCAATCTGCCCGATATCGATGCCATGCAACGCGTCACCATTGTAGGTTTTCCCGGCGCGCTTGCCAGCACCATTACCGGCATGATGGATCTTTTCCAGTTGGCCGGTGTGACCTGGGCGCGGATTCAGGGCTCCGAACCCCACCAACGTTTCAGTGTGGAGCTGCTAACACTGGACGGTGCGCCCTGCCGCTGCCTGAACGGTATATCGCTGATTGCCCACGGCAGCCTTGCGGACCATCCGCCGGGCGACCTTGTGCTCGTCCCAACCATTGGCGGCCCGATAGAGAAAACCCTGGCCGAGGCCGGCCCGATTCTCGGCTGGCTGAATCAGCAAGCCATCGCCGGCTCGACAATCGCCAGCAACTGCACCGGTGCCTTTCTGCTAGGCGAAGCCGGGCTGCTCGACGGTAAAAAGGCAACCACCCACTGGGGTTTCAGTGACCTGTTCCGACAACGTTTTCCGGCTGTTGACTGCCACCCCGAGCAACTGGTCACCGTAGACGGCTCAATTGCATGCGCCGGAGGCGGCACCGCCTGGTGGGATCTGGGGATTTTGTTGATCGAACGATTCGCAGGCGCTCAGGTCGCAAGAGAACTGGCCAAAGCGTTTGTCGTCGATGCCGGTCGTCGTAGCCAGGCCCCCTACTCCGCCATGCAGACCAAACGCTATCATCAGGATGATACGATCCTGGCACTGCAGGACTGGCTGGATACCCACTACGCCTATCCTGTGACGACGGATGATCTGGTGCAGCAAAGCGGCCTCAGTAGCCGGTCTCTCCTAAGGCGATTCAAAGCCGCCACCGGCGATACTCCGCACCGCTATCTGCAACTACTGCGCATAGAGGCTGCGCGTCACTTGTTGGAGACCACGCCCTGCCCGGTCGAGCAGGTCACCCATAAGGTGGGTTATGACGATGTCAGCTCGTTTACCCGTCTGTTCAAACGCGTCACCGGACTGCCACCCAACGTCTACCGCTCACGCTTTGGTCGCTGATTCCCTGAGCAGTGAAGTGAACGCCTGAGCCGCAGGCGACAAGGGTCGGCTGGTGTATTCCAGCTCATACAGCGGCCGGCTGATCTTCGACGTCCCTGGCAGACGCACTTCAACGACCCGTTCCAGCGTAATCAGATCACTCACAACCGCGCGGGGGAGCATCGCGAGTCCCAAGCCACTGGCCACTGCCCGGGCGATCGCTTCGTTGCTACCGATCTCGATTCGGCGATCCGGCACCACACCGCAATCGCTCAGCAAACCCCGCACAACGTCCCGGGTGCCTGAACCCGGTTCCCGCTCTATCCAGCACTGACTTGTCAGCGTTTCGATACTGATATCTTCGAGCCCCAAAGACGGGGGCGCTATTACAGTCAGGGGATCATCAAGCCAGGGCCGACAGCGCATGCGTGAATCACTCACTTCCCCTTCGACCAGTGCCACATCAACCTGACAGTCAATCAGCGCCTGGCGAACGGATTCGGTATTGCCCACTTTCACCTGCAAATCGATATCGGGATTTGATTCAGCGAAGCGGCCCAGCACCGGCGCCAGCCAGTAGCCGGCAATCGTACTGCTTGCTCCCACGACCAACGCGCCACGCTTGAGCCCCAGCCGCGCATGGAGATCATCAACAGCGGCCTTTTCCAGCGCAAACAGCCCTCTGGCGTGTTCAAAAAGAACCGCACCATTGGTGGTCAACTGCACCCCCTGTTGACGTCGACCGGCTCCCTGGGCCCGTTCTATGAGGCCGATGTCCAACTGATGTTCGAGCTCCCGCACCCCTTTTGACACAGCAGGCTGGCTGATACACAGCACGTCAGCCGCCCGCGAAAAACTCCGTTCCACCGCGACCGTGTAGAAAATCCTGAGCAGGTGCAGGTTCATAGCTATAACCCTGAGTTATTCCAAAATGATAAAAGGATATTCGATTAGCGAATAACAGAATCTTAAAATGATGACTCAACGCTGATCAACCCGATCCTGGCTTTACAGCGTGTATAAGAGGACTTCTATCATGTTTGCGAAAATTGCAGCCTCAGCCCACAACCCTGTTCCGCTGCTACGACACGCCGATTACTGGGGCGGCATTGGCCTGGTGACGGTCATCGCCCTTTGCAGCCTGGCATTCGCAGACTCACACTGGGCGTCACAGCTTGGCCTGAGCGCACTGACGATCGCGGTTGTGATTGGCATGATTGCCGGCAATACCTTTTTCCCCAGAATAGCGGACAAGGCGGCAGCCGGCGTCGATTTTTCCAAAAACAGCCTGCTTCGCCTCGGCGTGGTGCTTTACGGCTTTCGCATCACCTTCCAGCAAATCGCCGGCGTCGGCATGACCGGCTTTATAACTGACATGGCCACACTGAGCCTTACCTTTGGTCTGGCTCTGCTTGTCGGCCTGAAGCTTCTGAAGATGGACCGTGAAACTGCGCTGCTGATCGGCACCGGCAGCTCAATCTGCGGCGCCGCCGCTATCATGGCGGCCGAACCGGTGGTCCGGGCACAGGCTCATAAAGTCTCTGTTGCGGTCGCAACTGTCGTTGTATTTGGCACGCTGAGCATGTTTCTTTACCCGCTGCTCTATCCCCTGCTGGGCCTGTCTGATCACGCCTACGGCATTTTTGTCGGCTCAACGGTGCACGAAGTGGCACAGGTGGTGGCAGCAGGCAGCGCGGTGAGCGATACCGCAGCCAATACTGCCATTATCGAGAAGATGCTGAGAGTCATGATGCTCGCTCCCTTCCTGGTCGGCCTCAGCCTGTTCCTTGCAAAAGGCAAGAAAACCGATGGAAACGGCAGAAAAACCAATACCGCAGCGCGAATCACAATCCCCTGGTTTGCTGTTCTGTTTGTGGTCGCCAGCGGCATTCATTCTCTCAACATTGTGCCCGAGGCGACCGTGGCCATGCTGAACACCTTCGACACTCTGCTGTTGACCATGGCAATGGCGGCACTGGGACTGAGAACTCACATCGGGGCGATCAGACAGGCGGGTATCCGCCCGCTACTACTCGGCGCGATCCTGTTTGTTTTTCTGGTGGTGGGCGGTTATGGCATCAACCTCGCCGTGGCGGCTATAGGCTGAACAACACCGTTAACGGAGGGGCTGGCGTGCATCTGAATTCAGATGCACGCCAGCATGGTATTGAAAGCGGCGATCAAAGAGCCGCCGCGACTTCCGTGCCCTGACGAATGGCGCGTTTGGCGTCAAGCTCTTCAGCCAGATCGGCACCACCAATCAAGTGGGATTGAATGCCGGCCTGCGCCAATTGGTCATGCAATTCACGGAACGACTCCTGCCCTGCGCACAACACCACATGATCGACAGCCAAGACCCGTTTCTCCTTTGATTCGCCATCTTTGCTGGTGACCGTGATGTGCAATCCTTCGTCATCAATCCGGTCGTAACTGCAGCCACCGAACATTTCGACATCCCGGTGTTTCAGGCTGTTGCGATGCACCCAGCCGGAGGTTTTACCCAGCCCGCCACCGACCTTGCTGGTTTTGCGCTGCATCAGATAAATCTTGCGCGGCGATGACATGGGCAGACGCTCTGCCAGACCACCCGGGCCTTCAAATTCAGAGTTCACACCCCATTCCTGCTGCCAATGCTCGACACTGATCTGCTCACCTTCCGGGTGACGACCTGCATCATGAGTAAGAAACTCACTGACGTCGAAGCCAATACCGCCAGCACCGATCACAGCAACCGATTGGCCGACTTCCACGTTATTGCGCAGCACGTCCAGGTAGCCCAACACCTTCGGATGGTCGATTCCGTCAATTTGTGGCGTGCGCGGCTTAACACCCGTCGCGATCACCACCTCATCGAAACCTTCAATGCTCAGTGTGTCGATATCTACACGGGTATTCAGGCGCAAATCGATGTCCAGTATCTCGATCTGGCGACGGTAATAGCGCAGGGTTTCGTAAAACTCTTCTTTTCCCGGTATCCGCTTGGCATAGTTGAACTGCCCGCCAATATCGCCATCAGCCTCAAACAAACTGACGTGGTGGCCACGCTTCGCTGCTGTAGTGGCTGCCGCCAGGCCCGCAGGACCGGCGCCCACCACCGCCACACGCTTCTGTACCGGAGCAACTGTCAGCAACAGCTCCGTTTCGTGGCAGGCACGTGGATTGACCAGACAGGATGCCCGCTTCGCCTTGAACACGTGATCAAGACAGGCCTGATTGCAGGCGATACAGGTGTTGATTTCGTCGGAGCGGTTCTGTTCCGCCTTGCGGACGAACTCGGAGTCCGCCAGCAACGGTCGCGCCATCGACACCATATCCGCCTTGCCGGCGGCCAGAATGTCTTCGCCCTTCTCCGGAGTATTGATGCGGTTGGTCGTGCAGACCGGAATATCCACTTCACCGTAAAACTTGGCAGTGACATCCGCAAAACCACCGCGCGGAACCGATGTCACAATCGTCGGGACCCGTGCCTCATGCCAGCCAATACCGGTATTGATGATCGTGGCGCCGGCTTTTTCGATTGCCTTGCCCAGCATCACCACCTGATCCCAGGTCTGGCCCCCTTCGACCAGATCCAGCATCGACAGGCGGTAGATAATGATGAACTCCGGCCCGACCGCTTCGCGCATGCGGCTGACAATCTCAATGGGCAGCTGCATCCGGTTTTCAAACGGACCGCCCCACTTGTCGGTTCGCTTGTTGGTTCGCTCACACAGGAACTGGTTAATAAAATAACCTTCCGACCCCATCACCTCGACACCGTCATAACCGGCAAATTTCGCCAATTTCGCTGCGCTGACGAAGTCGTCAATCTGCTTGTCGACACCTTTAGTCGATAGCGCACGTGCTTTGAACGGGCTGATCGGCGCCTTGGTAGCAGACGCCGAAACAATGAAAGGCTGATAGCCATAGCGCCCGGCATGGAGCAGCTGCATGCAGATCTTGCCACCTGCCTCATGCACCGCACCCGTTACCTGTCTGTGCAGAAACGCCGTCGCCCGGTTGTTCATGGTCGACGCCAGCGGCGATAGCTGACCGACAAAGTTCGGTGAAAAGCCGCCGGTCACCATCAGCCCGACACCGCCTTCGGCGCGTTCAGCAAAATAACGAGACAGCTTGTGGATATTCCAGAACCTGTCTTCAAGACCTGTGTGCATAGAGCCCATCAGCACGCGGTTTTTAAGTTCGGTGAAACCTAGATCCAGCGGTTTGAGCAGATTGGGATAGGGTGTCGTCATATTTATTCTCTGTGCGATTCTCATCAGTTGGGTGACGTCTGAAAAAGGCGCCTGAATCCATATGAGACTGTATTGGGAAATCTTCAGAAGCGCCTTGGGGGCATGTTAGCATAGCCAACCTACGACTATTGGCTAAGGATCAGGACATGAGCAAGCAAGATTCAGATCGGGTAATACTGGATATCGACAACGGCATTGCAACGGTCACCCTGAACCGCCCCGACAAGTACAACGGGCTGGATATGCCCATGTTCGAAGCCATTACCGCAACCGCTCGTAAACTGAAGAAGGAGCGCCAGGTAAGAGCGATCGTACTGAAAGGCAACGGCGATGCATTCTGCTCAGGCCTGGATGTTAAAACCGTCAGCAAGAACCCGTTGAACTTTCTCAAACTACTGGCCAAGCCTGGCCGCCGGATCAGCAACCTGGCTCAGGACGTTGGCTATCTGTGGCGCGACGTGCCGGCGCCGGTGATTGTCGCCACCCACGGCTATTGCTTTGGTGGTGGTTTCCAGATTGCACTGGGCGCAGATTTCCGGTTCACCACGGCGAATTGTGAGTTTTCGATCATGGAGGCCAAGTGGGGACTTATTCCGGATATGAGCCTGACGGTGACATTGCCTGAGCTGATCAGTATTGATCTGGCAAAAGAGCTGACCATGACAGCTCGCCGGTTTACAGGCACCGAAGCAAAAGAGATGGGGCTGGTAAGCCGGGTCTGTGATGATCCTGTTGCCGAAGCTTACGCATTTGCAGAGACGCTGGCTCAGCAATCGCCGGACGCTGTAGCCGCCGCCAAATTGCTGTTTAACCGTGCCTGGACTGCTGATGACAAAACCGCGCTGAACTGGGAAACACGCCTGCAGAAAAAGATCATCGCCCGCACAAACCAGCGTACGGCTATTGCCCGAAATTCCGGTCAGCCGGAAAAGGCCTATGATGACAGACGATCATTCTGATGTGCCTTGTTTCAAGCACCGAAAAATAAACTCGACAGGCTAGATAGAGGGTTTCCGGAAGGAACTACGCCCTCGGCAAGATGCCGAAGGCGTAGGTATTGTCGGCATTAAAATGCCGAACGTCTCGAATGCAAGACTACTGCATTTTGCCTTTTTCAAACTCTTCCCGGCTGATGGCGCCGTCACCGTCAGTATCTCTGTCCATCATCATCCGGTTCCGCTCAGCTTCGGATTCAGCATTGCCTGCAGCGGTGTCACCGTAGATACCAAGCTCGTCTTCGCTGATCTGCCCGTCTTTGTTGGTGTCGAGCTTCTCGAACGTCACGCCATGCATGTTTTTGTGCTCTGTACCCATCGCAGATTCCTTGGGCGTAGCACGATCTGCTTTACTTTCACCACTTGCACTCATGTTGTCAGCTGCAAATGCTGCAGGTGCCAAAAGAGTTGCTGAAAGAATTGATGTCAGGGCCATGTTTCTGATCTTCATAAGGTATCTCCTTTAAGCCTTTTTTCGATCCGATATTGACCAATGCGGCGCCGTAAGTGTTTAACTGGTCGCCGGTCGGTGACAGCGCGAAAAATGCCAGACTCGCAAAATGCAGTGCGAAGCCTGAAATGCTTTTCGCGCCTTCCCGGATGCCACGAGAGTCTACGATCCTTTTTCCCTGGTGGATCTTTCGCGGCCTCCGATAACTTTCATTTAAGGCGCTACAGCCGGATTTGGCTAGTGAAACTTGCTTAACACGGTATTAATAAACTCTCGAAGCTCAATTGGACACACCAGCTCGAACCGCCGCTTTGTGAGTTGAATCGCTTGACCTGAGTAGTCCGCCAAGTATCATCTTCTTTTCTTTCCATTTAACGGAGCAATCATGATCGCCAGGCCCTGTGCTTTTGCCAGCCCCGATCGCGATCCCGGTGCCTTTTTTCCAGTGCAACCGGGCCGTCTTCCCTACTTTCAGGATCCTCCCGGAATCCGTTGATTCTGATGCTGTGCCAAACCTGTGCACGGTCGACGCCTGGAAGCTAAACTCAGGCTGCCCCATTGTGTTCAATGCTGAACACCCGAAAAATCTAAAATAACGAGGTTGAAATGACCCTTGCGCTGGTCGTTCTATTGCCTTTTTTAGGCGCAATTGTAGCTCCGTTGTTTGCCCAGGCGGGCAGGACAGCAATCGCGATAGCATCGTCGCTTCCGCCAATCGTGGCACTTGCCGCGCTCTATCCTCACTGGTCGACGCTTGCTGCGGGCGGCGTACTGGTCCAGACACATGAGTGGCTGCCAGCAATCGGGTTATCGCTGAGCTTCCGCCTGGACGGCCTGTCGCTGCTGTTCGCGTTGTTGATCCTGGTTATTGGCGTGCTGATAATCCTCTACGCCCGCTACTACCTGAAAAAACACGAAAATGTCGGCAAGTTTTACTCCCTGCTGCTGCTCTTTATGGGATCCATGCTGGGGATTGTGCTATCAAGCAACCTGTTGCTGATGCTGATTTTCTGGGAGCTGACCAGCGTGGTGTCATTCCTGCTGATCAGCTTCTGGAACTACAAACAGGATGCCCGTCGCGGTGCCCGTATGGCGCTCGCCGTGACCGGTGGCGGGGGACTCGCGCTGCTGGCCGGTGTATTGCTGCTGGGTCAGATCGTGGGCAGCTACGAGCTGGATGATGTGCTGGCAGCAGCCGATACCATCAAGGCCAGCTCGCTCTACCCCGTGGCCCTGACGCTGGTGTTGCTGGGGGCCTTCACAAAATCTGCCCAGTTCCCGTTCCATTTCTGGCTACCTCACGCCATGCAGGCACCAACGCCGGTTTCCGCCTATCTACATTCGGCAACCATGGTAAAGGCCGGCATCTTCCTGATGGCGCGGCTCTACCCGGCTTTGGCGGGCACGGAACTGTGGTTCTACATGGTCAGCTTTACCGGCATGGCAACGCTGCTGATCGGCGCATACACCGCCCTTTTCAAGCACGACCTCAAGGGGTTGCTGGCCCATTCGACGGTCAGTCATCTGGGCCTGATCACCTTGCTGTTCGGTATGGGCACCAAACTGGCAGCCATTGCAGCGGTTTTCCATGTTATTAACCACGCCACCTTCAAGGCGTCATTGTTCATGGCCGCAGGGATCATCGATCATGAAACCGGCACCCGTGATATGCGGCGGATTAATGGCCTCTGGCAGTTCATGCCCCATACCGCAACGCTGGCCATGGTGGCCGCAGCCTCAATGGCCGGCGTGCCCTTGCTGAACGGGTTCCTGAGCAAGGAAATGTTTTTTGCCGAATCGCTGAATCTCAACCTGCCGGGCATATGGGCCTATCTGCCACCGGTCGTTGCAACACTCGCCGGGGTCTTCGCGGTCGCGTATTCCGCGCGCTTTATTCACGACGTCTTTTTCAATGGCAAACCGGTAGATCTGCCGATTTACCCCCCCCATGAACCACCCCGTTACATGAAAATTCCGGTCGAGATACTGGTATTTGCCTGCGTAATGGTGGGGGTTTTCCCAACCTTTGCGATTGGTCCACTGCTCTATGCTGCGGCGGAGGCAACTCTGGCGGGTCCGGTACCCGAGTACCATCTGACAATCGTGCACGGCTTTAACCTGCCGCTGCTCATGAGTTTTCTTGCGTTCTTCCTTGGCTTGCTGATGTACACCCAGCGCCAGCGGTTCTTCGACTTCCACGCCCGCTTCCGCGAAATCGACGAGAAAGCAGTGTTCGAGGCGGCAGTGTCACGGGTGGTTGAGTGGGCCCGCCGGTTTATCGAAGTGCTCGAGAATGGCTCATTGCAGCGCTACGTATTGTTGCTGTTGCTGGCCACGCTTGCTGTGACGATCGTTCCCATCACGTCGCTGGGGTTCAATGTTGGCAGTTTGGGCATCAGCCCGATTGACCTGCCCACAACTGTCGGCTCACTGATCCTGATCGGCTGTGCACTCGGCGCTGCAGCCATGCACCGGGAACGTTTGTACGCGCTGATTCTGCTCAGTGTTGTGGGGCTGATGGTGGCACTGACCTTCGCCCGTTTCTCTGCACCGGATCTGGCGATGACGCAACTGTCCGTTGAAGTCGTGACCATCGTGCTGTTGATGCTGGCGTTGTATTACCTGCCATCCTGGACACCGCGCGAGGCAAGCCTGTTCCGCCGCTGGCGCGATGCCATTATTGCGCTGGTTGCCGGCAGCGGCATGTTCCTGATCACGTTGGCGATGCTCACCCGACCATTGGATTCCATCTCACGGTACTTCCTCGAGAACAGTGTTGAAGGCGGCGGTGGCAGCAATGTCGTGAACGTGATTCTGGTGGACTTCCGGGGCTTCGATACCCTGGGTGAAATTACGGTGCTGGCCATTGCGGCACTCGGCATCTACGCGATGCTGCGGGAAACCAAACTCACTGCACCACCGACAGATGGTCAGGGACATCCCTGGTCGACGGATGCCCACCCGACCATATTGAAGCAGATTTCACGCCCGCTATTACCGCTGGCGCTGATGGTCTCAGCCTTTATATTCCTGCGCGGTCACAATATGCCGGGCGGTGGTTTTATAGCCGGACTGATCACAGCGGTTGCCATCATTCTCCAGTACATTGCCAGCGGCATGACCTGGAGCCATCAGCGGATGCCGTTCAATCTACAGACGCCGGTGGCGCTTGGCCTGTTTATCGCTACGGCAACTGGCCTGGCGAGCTTCGCTTTCGGCTATCCATTCCTGACATCAACCTTCAGTCACATCCACTGGCCGGTGGTGGGCGATTTTGAGCTGGCCTCCGCCATGGCGTTTGATATCGGGGTTTATCTCACCGTCGTCGGCGCCACTTTGATGATTCTGGCCAGCCTTGGCCGACTGACCAATCAGTCCGAAGTCAAACCGGGAGCCTATTGATATGGAGATTCTTTTCGCCCTGATCATCGGCTCGCTCACGGCCTCCGGTGTCTTTCTCGTCCTGCGGGCACGTACCTTTCCGGTCGTCGTTGGACTCACTTTGCTGTCATACGGGGTCAACCTGTTCCTGTTTGCCTCCGGGCGTCTGGCAACAGGCGCCCAACCCATTATTGGCAGCACTGAAACCTACACCGATCCGCTGCCACAGGCGCTGGTACTGACCGCCATCGTGATCGGCTTCGCCATGACGGCCTTTGTCGTGGTGCTGGCACTTCGTAGTCAAGCCGACACGGAGGATGACCACGTCAACGGCAAGATCGAAGCGACGCCGCCGGTGGATACTGAAGAACACGCGGAGGATGCCCGATGAATCACTGGTTGACCGCACCCATTGTTCTACCGCTGTTGGGTGGCCTTCTCCAGATCTTTATGGGCTACGCACCTCTGGGCTTGCGCCGCACGCTTGGCCTGGCAACAACCACCCTGTTGCTCGTGGTTTCGGTCGCTTTGCTCATGCTGGCAGACGATGGCGCTTACCGTGCATACGCTTTCGGCAACTGGGCGCCCCCTTTTGGCATTGTGCTGGTGCTTGACCGACTTGCGGCGCTGATGCTGGTTGTGACCTCGGTGCTGGCACTGTTCTGCCACATCTACTCCACTCGTGGGACAGATGCAGTGGGGCGCCATTTCCACGCCCTTTTCCTGTTCCAGCTGATGGGTCTGAACATTGCCTTCCTGACCGGTGACCTGTTCAATCTGTTTGTCGCCTTTGAAGTGCTGCTGATCGCCTCATACGGCCTGTTGATGCATGGTGGTGGCACTATTCGCACCATACCGGGCCTGCACTATGTCGTGCTCAACCTGATCGGTTCGTCACTGTTCCTGATCAGCGCGGGCATGCTCTACAGCGTGCTGGGCACCCTCAATCTGGCGGACCTGGCGGTCAAGGTGCCACAGGTCAGTGGTTCCGATCAGGTCGTGGTTCAGGCCGCGGGAATGCTGCTGTTGATTGTGTTCGCGCTTAAAGCCGCCGTTCTCCCGCTTTGCTTCTGGCTGCCACAAGCCTATTCCACGGCAACTGCACCAGTCGCAGCACTGTTTTCGGTAATGACCAAAGTGGGCATCTACGCCATTCTCAGGGTATACAGCCTGGTATTCGGCGATGATGCCGGGGCGCTTGCACACCTGGGAATGGACTGGCTGTTCCCCCTGTCACTGCTAACCCTGGCGGTTGGTGTAATCGGTGCGCTCAGCGCCCAAAGCCTTCGCCGCCTGACCGCCTGGCAAGTCATTATTTCGGTCGGCACGCTGTTGGCAGCGCTCAGTCTGACATCTGTTGCCGGCACCTCGGCGGCACTGTTTTATCTGATTAACACCACCTGGGTGGTCGGCGGCATGTTCCTGGTCGCAGATCTGGTGGCACGCCAGCGCGGTTCTGTGGAGGACCGAATTGTCACCGCGCCCCGCATGCGTAGCCGAACCCTGCTGAGTGTGTTCTTTCTGTTCGGTGCTATCGCTTGCGCCGGGCTGCCGCCGCTAAGCGGTTTCTTTGCCAAGGTACTGATCCTGCAGGCGGTCACACCCGGCTGGACCATGGCATGGTTGTGGGGCGTCATTATGGTAGGCAGCTTCCTGACGCTGATCGCCTACAGCCGTGCGGGGAGTATTGTTTTCTGGCGCAATGTCGAAGGTCACGTCAAGGATCCGGGCAGACTGACATTGCCCGTGACGGTATCCGCTGGTGCCTTGATCGCCACCAGTATTGTGATTGTCGCCATGGCTGGCCCCATCAGCCGCTATACGGATGCGACAGCACAACAGCTGCACACACCTTCAGCGTATATTGAAATTCTGGATACGCCGCAGGTCAATGGGGGGAGCGAGCAATGATAAAAGGACGCTTCGGTTTGCCGATGCCCATTCTGAGCCTGGCACTTTTTCTGGTCTGGCAGGCACTGAATGACGGCGTAACGGGTGGCAGCGTGGTGATGGGGTTATTGCTGGCCTGGCTGCTGCCGCTCGCCACACGTAATTTCTGGCCAGACCGGCCAGGCATCAAACATCCCTTGCGCTTCAGTTTTTATGTGGTGCGGGTGGTGTTCGACATTATTGTTGCCAGCGCTGAAGTGGCGCTGATCGTCATGATTCCCGGCCGCCAGCCCAAAACGGCGTTCGTCTCGTTCCCGCTGGAGCTTGAGCATCCGTTGGCGATCTCCACCCTGGCGAGCACGATTTCACTGACGCCGGGCACCGTCAGCGCGGACATCAGTGACGACAACACCCTGCTGCTGATTCATGTGCTGGATCTGGACGACGAAGCCAAGCTGATTGAAACCATCAAACGCCGGTACGAACGGCCACTGAGGGAGATTTTCTCATGATCGCCATAGCCCTGAAGATCACAATTGTCATGGTGTCGCTGGCCGTGGCCCTGAATGTCTACCGGCTGGTCAAGGGGCCGGATGCGCCGGATAGAATCCTGGCACTGGACAGTCTGTCTATCAACGCCATCGCCCTCATTCTGTTGCTGGGGATATCCATCAATTCGCGGCTGTATATCGAATCAGCACTGTTGATCGCCGTCATGGGATTTATTGGCACCGTGGCGCTGGCGAAATACCTCAAGCGCGGCAGTGTTATTGAATAGCCCGGCCACACCGGAACTCAAATGGAGAACAGCAAATGAATCCAATACTGGAAGCCGTAATTGCGGTATTGATGGTATCCGGCGGCGCGTTTACACTCGCCGGCGCTATCGGGCTGGCGCGACTGCAGGACTTTTACTCCCGGCTGCACGCACCAACCAAAGCCACCACGGTGGGGGTAGGCAGCATCACCCTGAGTTCCATGATCTACTTCATGGCAACAACAGGCGCGCTGGCTCTCAATGAAGGGCTGATCATGGTGTTCCTGTTCCTGACAGCGCCGATCAGTGCCAACATGCTCGCCAAGGCCGCCATGCATCTGCGGGTGCAACAGGCCGAGAACACCAAAGGGCAAGCCTGGGATCAGTAGCTCAAACGGCTGAGCCACTGAAAAAAAGCGCCCGCCAGATCATGACGAGCAATGTCAGCAAAAGCGCACCGAACACCCCGATCAGCGAATAGAGTAACCAGGGGCGACGCTGTTTCTGCGGGTTCAGCTTTCTCTCGATGTGCTCATGCAACATCGCAGCGTTGCGGTTGTTCGCTTTCCACATTACGTCGAAAGCGTCGCCCACCAGCGGAATCAGTCCCACTACAAATTCAATCAGCACATTGCCAGCCATTCGTATGACCTGGCGTGGCCCGGCACCCACTTTTACAGCTTCAACCATCAGGTAAAGCGACAACAACAAGCCTGCCGCATCGCCAATACCCGGCAGCAGGCCGATCAGTGGATCAATGCCAAAGCGAATCTTGGTAAAGGGTATCCGGAACTGGCTATCCAGCAATCGGGCAGTGCCGTCGATTCGGGCCAGTGCCCTTTCATAACGCGCTTTATCAGCAGGATCGGGGGTGCTGTTTACAGGCATAAATTTCATCCGGATTTGATCATTTTCACGTATAGTAGGCCATCCAAAATTCAGGAGACATGACTATGTTGAAAGTAAACGAGTATTTCGAAGGTAATGCCAAGTCCATCTCCTTCCAGACAGCGACTCTGCCGGCCACCGTTGGCGTCATCAGCCCGGGCGAATACGAGTTCGGCACTACCAAGAAAGAAACAATGACCGTCGTCAGTGGCGCATTGACTGTACTGCTTCCGGGCATGGACACCTGGATGACTTACGCTGCAGGTGAGAGCTTTGAGATCGCCGGTCAGGCCAGTTTCAAGGCGAAGTCTGATATCGACACCGCATACCTGTGCACCTACGAATAACCTGATTGCGACAACGTTAAAACATAACGACTTTCGCCGTGCGCCCTCCCCGGGGCACGGCGACTTTGCTAAACCGATCACCTGCAGAACACCCTCTGCACCTTACCCCCGCCAAAACACTCCGCCCTCTGCCTTTCTGCCGCAAACCGAGACGCTCCGCATTGAATTTCAATGCAAAATACACCCTTTGCCTTTTCAGAAAACTGTGTCAGATTACGCATTCAAGCCAAAATAAAACTCACGTTCGCAATAACAGAGGGTTGTTTCAAAATGGCCAATACAAAAATAATTCCACCGGCGAAAGGGGCTTACAATTACCCTCTTCTGATCAAGCAGATCCTGCTTTCCGGTCCACGTTACGCGCCCAATGAAAAAATCGTCTATGCCGATCGCAGCGAGTACAGCTACAGCGATCTGGTTGACCGCATTCACCGCCTGGCCAACGTCCTGACCGACGCCGGTGTAAAGCCGGGTGACACAGTCGCGGTACTGGATTGGGATACGCCACGCTATCTTGAATGCTTTTTCGCGATTCCGATGATCGGTGCTGTGCTGCACACGGTGAACGTGCGCCTGTCGCCTGAGCAGGTGGTTTACACCATGAACCACGCCGAGGACGACCTGGTGCTGGTGCATGATGACTTCGTACCGCTGCTTGAGCAGGTCAGCAACGACCTGCAAACCGTCAAAGGGTATATACAGCTCACCGACAACGACAAGGCGGCCGACACCAGCCTGAAGTCCAAAGGCGAATATGAAGCACTGATCAGCAAGGCCGGCGATCACTTCGACTTTCCGGACTTTGACGAGAACAGCATCGCCACAACCTTCTACACCACCGGCACCACCGGCAACCCGAAAGGGGTTTTCTTCAGCCACCGGCAGTTGGTGCTCCATACGATGGCACAAGCAGGCACGCTCGGATTCAGCGACCAGATGCCAATGCTGCGTTCATCCAGCGTTTATATGCCGATCACGCCGATGTTCCACGTGCATGCCTGGGGTGTGCCATACGCCGCCACCATGCTGGGCATCAAGCAGATCTACCCGGGCCGTTACGAGCCTGAGCTGCTGGTCAAGTTGCTGAAGGAGCACAACGTCACCTTCTCGCACTGTGTCCCCACCATCATGCAGATGATGCTTGCCACAGATGCAATCAAGACTGCGGATCTCAGCAACTGGCATGTGCTCATCGGTGGCAGCGCGCTCACCGAAGGTCTGTGCCGCGCCGGCGCGAAGCTGGGCATTCGCATGTATACCGGTTATGGCATGTCCGAAACAGCGCCACTGCTGTGTTCAACTTTCCTCACCGAAGAAGACGGCAAGCTGCCTCTGGAAGACCAGATCAGCAAACGCATCAAAACCGGTATCGCCGGTCCAATGGTGGAGTTGCAGATTATCGATCCTGAGGGCAAGCCCCTTCCCCATGATGGAGAAACAAAGGGTGAAGTGGTTACCCGGGCTCCCTGGCTGACCCAGGGCTACCTCAAAGAGCCGGAAAAAGGTGAAGAACTCTGGAAAGGCGGTTGGTTGCATACCGGCGACGTGGCCACCATTGATCCTGATGGCACGCTGATTATTCGCGATCGCATAAAAGACGTGATCAAGACCGGTGGCGAGTGGCTATCGTCTCTCGATCTCGAGAACCTGATCAGCCAGCACCCGTCAGTCGCCGGTACGGCCGTGGTCGGCGTCCCCGATGAAAAGTGGGGTGAACGCCCACACGCATTGGTGATGCTGAATCAGGGTGAAACCGCGACTGTTGAGGATATCCAGGCGCACTTGCAACAGTTTGTCGATAGCGGTGACATTAACAAATGGGCCATTCCGCAGCAGATCGACTTTGTTGATGACATTCCCAAAACCAGTGTGGGCAAGATCAACAAGAAACTGATCCGCGATCAACTCCACTGACCGTCATGCCCCGGCCAATCTGGCCGGGGCTCACGCCCCTCACTGATCCCTTTCAAAACTTTAACCGCACAAGTACTTTAAATTTGCTCTCCTTAACCGCATATTGAGTATATAAATTTATCAAGACGTACCCGCCCATCTCAGATCAAACGTCGGAGTTTTCATGAGTACCATCCTCAAACGTTTTCTTATCGTCTCCAGCCTTTACCTGCTCGCACCGACAGCCAACGCTCTGGATCTAGGCACCAAACTAAACACAGGTGCACTGGACCTGCCGCAACAGTCTGTCAAAGTCTCTGGCGAGGCCCAGCAATTGGTCGGCACGCTGCAGGAACAGCTGGGCGTCACTAAAACCCAGGCTGCAGGCGGCACTGGAGCCCTGTTGCAACTTGCACAAAACCAGCTCGACGGGAACTCGTTCAGCCAGGTGACTGACAGCGTTTCCGGACTGAGCGGTCTTCTCGGCGGAGGATCCGGAGGCAGCGGCAGCCTGCTGAGTTCAGCGCTGTCCAATATTTCATCAATGGATGGAGTAGAAAAGGCTTTCAGCGCCCTGGGTCTGCAAAGCGGCGCCATTGAGCAGTTTGCCCCGATTGTACTCGGCTTCCTGAAAGAACAGGGGCTGGGAGCCGACATCATTGGCAACCTGTCATCGCTGTGGGGCGTAGGCAGCTAACATTGTAAATAAGAAGGGGCGACATAGTCGCCCCTTCTTATTTGATCAACTGCGCTGATCCAAAACCCGTCTTATGATCTGTCGCCGTGTTTGCTGGCCCGCATCCTCAGCGTGCTGCATGCCACGACTTCGAGCTTCGTCGCGGGCAGACCCCGACACCACACCCGTAAAGTAATCAACCACTGCCCCCTGATACGCCTTGAATGGACCGTCACAGCTTGCCTGTGCGGCTTCGGCTATATCTGATGGCGGCGCAGACTCGATATGAACATAGGGATCTGCTGCTGCAACCATACAATTCTGGTAGGTACCAAACCGCCCCTGCAGTTCATTCTTCAGTGCCTGCTTTTGCTCATCATTGACGCTGGAAGACAAAGCGGCACAAGCACCCAACATGGCAGCCATCGCGGTAATACCAGCACCACGGGCGCACCGTTTTGGCCACCGACCAGGGGTTCGAGTCTCAGGCGAATGCATATTCCCCTCCTTTTTCCAGCCCGCGCTGGTAAGCCGGCAGCGCCTGGAAACGTTTAACATAGTTGCGGATCGCCGGCCGGTTGCGACCTACAATGCCACGGGCCAGTGATGCCTCCAGCGGAAAACTCATCTGAATATCCGCCGCGCTCATTTTATCGCCCAGAAACCACTCGTTTTTGGCAAGGTGGGCTTCAACGAAATCCATGTGGGTCTTGATTCGGGGACTGATAAACGAGCTCATCGTTTTGTCTGCAATACCCTTGGCGACGGGTTTAATAAGAAACGGCATCGGATTCGTTTTGATTTTCTCGAACACCAACTTCAGCAACAGCGGCGGCATCAGCGATCCTTCAGCGTAATGCAGCCAGTACGCATGATCGATCCACTGTTGAGTACCGGGAGCCGGCAACCACTCGCCTTTGCCATAAGTATGGGCCAGGTAATCCACAATTGCTCCGGACTCCGCAATCGTCAGGTCGCCATCGGTAATAACCGGAGATTTACCCAATGGATGGACCTCCCGAAGGCTGTCCGGCGCCTGCATCGTCTTGGGATCACGCTCATAACGTTTAATCTCATAGGGCACTTCGAGCTCCTCCAGCATCCACAAAATCCGTTGTGAGCGGGAGTTATTCAGGTGATGAACCGTGATCATGATTGTCTCCATTTGAATTTCAATACGAATTCGGCTGGTGGGTTCTTTCGAACCGCGACCGCTTTCAGATCACCGCATCCAGAAAATAGTCCCCTTACCCGCGACCCGATGCCACCTGCTCACGCGCCACGCCGGGCAGCAATCACCAGGCCAATGCCACCCAGAATCGTGAAAGACGACACGACCAGCCGCATTGTCACTGGCTCTGATACCAGCAACACACCGAGCACCGAAGCAATAACCGGCACTGACAACTGGACGGTCGCGGCGGTCGTGGCAGTGATAGCGGGCAGAATACGGTACCAAAGCACATAGCCCAACCCCGAAGCCAGCGCGCCTGACCCCACCGCAAGCAAAACACCGTTCAAACTGGCGTGCCAACCGGACATCGTAAGCAACCAGACCAGTACAGCAAGAGGCAATGCCCAAAGGAAGTTTTCGGCGGACGCCTGTATCGGGCTGGAAACACCTTTGCCCCGAAGCGAATAAACACCCCAGGCGACCCCTGACAGGGCCATCAGCACCGCGCCCTTTAGTGGTGGCGCCGTTACTCCGGGGGAAACCAGATAACACAGCCCGGCGATTGCCAGCGCTGACCCGACCCACTGTACCGGAGAAGGCCGTTCACCTTTAGCGACGCCCCACCCCACCATCGTCAACTGCACCATGCCAAACAGGATCAAGGCCCCGGTTCCGGTATGCAACGACACATAAGCAAAGGAGAAACACAGTGCATACACCACCAGCATGACACCGGACAACCACTGTCGCGGGCGAGACTCAGCAGCACCTGATGAAGAGCGGCGATTAAACCGGACAATCATCCAGAGCATAAGCGCCCCGGATGCCAGCCGGATCAGTGTATAGCTTCCCGGATCAATTGCCTCCGAGCCCAGTGCTAGTCGGCCCAGCACTGAGTTGGAGGCGAACGCCAGCATTGCCAGGGTGATCAATAGCAACAGGCGGGCATCAAACCTTTCCGTCACTTGATCTCCTTGGAACGTCCGAAAAAGCGGATGAACAATGGGAAGGCAGACCGCCGACAATACAACGGATTCGCCGAAGGTTTGCTCATTGATTAAAGTCCGGTGAAAGCAAAATCAACTTCCGGCTTGCGCCCGGAAATGATATCGGTGAGGCCGGCAGCCGAGCCACAGGAGTGCGTCCAGCCCAAGGTACCGTGACCGGTATTGAGGAAGAGATTGCGATAGCGGGTCCGCCCCACGTAGGGCACGTTGGAAGGCGTTGTCGGTCGCAACCCCGTCCAGAATGATGCCTGATCCCAGTGGCCACCTTCCGGCATCAGCTCGGCGCTGCGACGCACAATCGCCTGACAACGCTTGATGTTCAGGTCACGACTGTACCCCGTCAGCTCCGCGGTGCCCGCAACCCGCAAGCGGTCTCCCAGACGCGAATACACCAGCTTGTACTGGTCATCAGTAAGACTGACTTTGAATGCGGCCGCCTCATCTTTAACGGGCACCGTAATGGAATACCCTTTGGCCGGGTAAATGCGCAAGCCAATGCCCAACGGCTTTGCCACGATCGGGCTATAGCTTCCCAGGCTGAGCACATAGCTATCAGCTCTCAACGTGGTATGGGCACCGTTATTGACAGTATGCACGCCGGTAATTTCACTGGCATTCCTCTCAATGCCGACCACCTCGGTGTTATAGAGGAAAGTGACACCTGCCGCTTCCGCTTTGGCAGCGAGTTCCTGGGTGAACTTGCAGGCGTCGCCAGATTCGTCTTCAGCGGTATAGGTCGCTCCGACAATACGGTGTCGGGCGGGAGCCAGAGCAGGCTCAAGTTCGATTGCCTTCTCAGTGCTGATAACTTCCCGCTGGCATCCCAGCTCACACATGATACGAGTGGGTTCAAGCGCGCCGTCAAACTCTTTTTGATCGGTATAGAAGTGCAGGATGCCCTTCTCAAGCTGGTCATAGTGCAGGCCGGTTTCCTTTCGCAGCGCCTGCAGTTTTGCCCGACTGTAAGTGCCAATATTCACCATCTGGCGAATGTTGTAGCGGGTACGCTCAGGCGTACACTCACGCAGGAAACTCAGGCCCCAGAGCCATTGCGCCGGATCCATACGCAAGTGAAACAGAAGCGGCGCTTCTGGCTGGTTCAGCCATTTCAAAACTTTCAGCGGAGCGGACGGATTGGCCCAGGGTTCCGCGTGGGATACCGAAACCTGCCCACCGTTGGCATAACTGGTTTCCAGTGCCGCACGGGACTGCCGCTCTATGACCGTCACGTCATGCCCGGCCTGCTTCAGGAACCATGCGGTTGTTGTGCCCACAACACCGGCCCCCAGAACCAGAATATGCATCAGACCACTCCTTTAACGAAAAGATTGTTTGATTCGCCGGCTAATCCTAACGGCTAACCCGCATCAGCACTCAACTCCGAGCTCAGCAAAAACTATTCCACTGATTTTTGCTGTGCCGGCTTGCGATGCTTCCGGTAGATTGTCCGAACCCAATCCATGACAGGGCGATCTTCAAAAGCGGCACAAAATTCAGTGAATGCTTCAGGCATTTCAACGGGGGGTTGAAACGGCGCTTCCGGCGGCTGTGCCAGCGGCGCCAAAAGTGCAGCAGCCGTCAGATCCGCAACCGTGAACCGGTCACCCACCAGATACGCGGCGTCTTTGAGCCTGGCATCGAGCCGATCCAGAGCCTCGTTCAAACGCACCAGGCTGCTGTCGTAGCCCCGCTGGTTGATCCTCATGCCTTCCTTCATCGCCCGAATAACCATGGGCTGACTGGTGCGGAATGCCATTCGGCCGACGGCCCCCTGACCTCGTGTCAGTATTTCAAACATCAGCCGGGTGTTGTCAATCAGATGAAAGTAGGCTGTGCGCCTCAGGTGCGGGCCAATCTCCCGATCAGCAAACGCGGCCCATTCCAGTGCATCTTCAAATTCGCTGTCGTCCACCGGATACAAAGCGGGCGCTGACGGCAGTCGTTCTTCCAGCGTTTGAATAATGACATCTGATCCCGCGATATACCGATTGTCCATTTTCAGAACCGGCACCTTGTTCTGGCGGGTACGGCGAAAGATGACGGGCAAATGAAAGAGCGGAAGCAGATCGCGCGTCGTGTAATCAATGTGTTTGAAATCGAGCGCCCAGCGCACTTTTTCACAGTAAGGTGAAACGGGAAACTGATAGAGCGTGGGGTGCGGCATAAATGGCAATCCTGTTGATGTTCTCTTTACGGCGCACGCGTCTGCTGCGTTATGAGGCGAGCGTCAGCCTCCTGCCTTTTTTACAGTCCAGCCTTTCTGTTGAAGCAAGGGGAGCAGGAGGTCCCGGTGATCGCCCTGAATCTCCACCACACCGTCCTTGACGGTACCGCCAGTGCCGCATTTTGCCTTCAGGGTTTTAGCGTATGCCTTGAGTTCTTTCTCGGCTAACGGAATTCCGGTTATCAGGGTTACGCCCTTGCCTTTTCGGCCCTTGGTTTCCCTGCTGAGCCGCACTACACCGTCACCCGTTGCAGGCGCACTGTTTTTGCATTCACATGCGGTGACAGGCTGACGACAGCCCGGGCACATTCGCCCTTGCTCGGTCGAAAATACCAGCCCGCCTTCGTGTTTGTTCTTCACTGCCAAACTCCCGATATGTCAGTCATTTCCAGGCTGATGTCAGGATCCGATAAACCAGAACAGGAACGCCATGAAAAATCCGCGGCGATAACGTTGATCCGCAAGCTCTGTCAGGTGCGCCGGACCGCTGGTATCGCGGGATGCCAGTCCCGGCGCGATGGAGTCATCCACCAGGTCAGAACGGTCTTCATTCAGAATCGATTCTGCCCGCTGACAGTAGGCTTCGTCGACCTGAAGGCGAACCCCGCCCATGGCATCGCTGTACAGCCATTGCATATTGATAGTGTGCTCATCCATGACAAGGGCATCAATACCTTCGGATTCCAGCCGTGCCCGAGCCACATGAGCTTCGAAAGGTAAGCTATAGCGTGCGATTGTCACCCAACTCATATCGCCACCTGCCTGTCCGTTGTGAGAAAGACTCCCAAGGCTTGCAGAACCGCCAACCAACTTATTGAGCGCCGCTTTACAACGGCGGGTACTTCTCAAACATAGCCGCAACGACTTCATCAATTAATTCGCTACGCGCTTCCGGAGACTGTCTCTCGTTGAGGTAACGGCGACTGATACCACTCCAGATCACGCGTTCAGTCTGGCGATCGACAAGATCAACGACCAGCTTGCCTTCCTTGACCTGCCGAACTTCAGGCGCGGTGGATACACCAAAGCCAAAGTTCCCCCGGCCCAGGCCTAGCCCGTAGGTGAAACCGCTGGATTCCAGTTTTTCGGCATCTTCAACCCGGTAACTCACCAGCAGGTCCGCACTGTCTTGCGGTGCTTCCTGCATCGATTCCTGCTCCAGTTCGCGCTTGACAGCCGCCTCTACCCGGCCGCTATCAAGACTCATAAAATCGTTGCTGGCATCCTTCTCGGCGAAGGCCCAGGTCTTGTAACTGGCGAACGACGCAGATGAATCGTAATCGGTTGTCACTGAGCTGGCGCAACCTGTGAGCGCAACCACTCCCAGCAAAACAATCAACTGAAATGCGTGCTTTTGATACGCCATTGCTGCCCGAAACATAAACTCTCCCCGAAAACTGAATTGGATCTCTTTAATCTTACACCAGAGCTGCGCTTTCCGACTGCTTACAAACCTGAAATACACGCCCGCTGGTCTAATGACAGATACGAACGCTAGTGGGTTTCGGAGGCATCAATACCTTCAGCGTTACAGAATTCAAAGAAAGTGCCATGAACTTCTTCCGGTATCGCGACCGCCATCGTGACCTCTTCACCATAGTTCACGGTGACAACCTCCGCCTCATGCACTGAGCACCAGTGGCGCACCGGCTGTTCGCTGGCAAAGCCAAGGCGAAGCCGAACGCTGCGGGTCTGTCGAAAGGTCTGACGGGGCACCTCTGACAAGACCGCCTCGGTAGCACCGGCGTAGGCACGAACCAGGCCACCGGCACCCAGTTTCACTCCGCCAAAGTAGCGAATAACCACCACCATGACGTCCCCCATGTCCTTGTGTTGAATGACATTCAGAATGGGCTTTCCGGCGGTACCTGACGGCTCACCGTCATCATTCATCGCGGCTTGGGTAGCTGCCCCCGGACGACCAATCTGATAGGCCCAGCAATGGTGTCTTGCGTCTGGATAATCCAGCCTGGCCTGCGCCAGAAATGCCATCGCGTCCTCGCGACTGGAAACGGCCGTGACACGGGCAATGAAGCGACTCTTCTTGATTTCGATTTCGCGCTCAAGCGATGATGCGGGAATGGGATAGTCTTTCTGCATAGCATCCTTGAAGTGATGGCTGCCAGTACGGCAATGACAGATTTCAGCTTAACAGCCCGAAGGAAAAACTGACATGCGCGGCACCGATGACAACAACGATTCCGAAACTGAATACGACGAGGATTCAGGCCCTCAAGCCCCCGGTACCGCAGGTGAGGCTCGAATCGTCAAAGCCGGCTGCGGTATCCGGTTTGAAGAAGATCAGCTCAGTGACGGTATTGCTTTCGACGGTGTTAAAGCGCTCAAGCCGACTGTTCCCGAAGACGACGCCTAGACAAACAGAGGCCAGGACAAGCGTACTTCCAATCCGCCCATGTCGCTGTTAACCGCATCAATCTGGCCATCGTGGGCCTGCATCATATCGCGGGAAATCGCCAGCCCCAGCCCCCAGCCCTGTCCGCCACGCGCCTGATCGGAACGGAAGAACGGCTCAAACAGGTTAACCAGATCCTCACTGGCCACTCCCGGCCCTTCATCCCGAATGGTGCAGACCAGCGAGTGTGCTTCAACCGTCAGGTTCAGGTGGACCTTGTGCTCGGGTAGCGTGTGGTCCAGCGCGTTCTGCAGGACATTGTCCAGGGCCCGATAAATCAACCCGCTATCCCCCAGAACGGTTGCCTTGCGCGCGTCTTCATCCATCGTCAGCTGACAATCCACGCTGCGCTGCTCGGCGTAGTCAGCCGCGCCCTGCAGCACATCATTCAACACGCGGACAAAGCGCACCGGCTCGCGGGCAATTGCCTGGCCTTTTTCGCTCAGCCGATAAAGCGTCAGAATTTGCGACGTCATGGCTTCAATGCGTTCATTTTGGCGCAGGATAGTGGCCATCAAATCGGCATCATGCCCGGCATCGCCCGCCAGTTCTATTGCCACCCGCTGGCGTGCCAGGGGCGTTCGAAGATCATGGGAAATGTCCCGCAGTAATTGCTGTTGCCGGGAAAGCAACGTGCAAAGCCGGTCTGTCATGGCATTGAACGCGCTGGCCAATGCTCCGATCTCATCACGGCGATTGGCCACAGCATCATCTACCCGCAACGACATGTCACCCACTGCTATAGCCTGAGCCGTCGCCTCGACTTTACGCAGCGGCCGGCTGATGTGGCGCGCGATCCACCAGCACGCCAATGTAATCATCAGGAAGGTCATCGCCATCTCAAACGACCGAAGCATACGCGGGCCCAGCCATCCGCTGCTGTCTCCACGCTGCCAGATCATCATTCGATAGCCTGCCGGGGCATCAATTACTGCCGGACGCTGCGGCGGAAAACCATGACGCAGATGCTTGCCGAATCGTCCGGGTTTGGTGTTCTCCTGTTCATCGCTATCGACCAGTATCAGGTAAAGCGATTCACGCTCTCCGATCCGGTGCAGTATGTCGCGGGCACCGCGCCTGTCGCCAGATGCTTTCAGCTCAGCCGCCTGCCGGGCAACCTGTGCCAGATCGTCCCGCTGTTCAAGCTGGACCCGTTCCCGGCGTGACAGCTCATGAAGCGCCATGTTGCTGGCCACTACAGCAACCGCCATGGCAATCCATATAAGCAAAAAAATGCGCCAGAACAACGGCAATGTCAGCCTACGCTTCATACCGGGCTCCGGTAGCTGTAACCGAGCCCGCGAACGGTCTCGATACGTGAGTTATCGCCAGCATCCAGCTTACGTCGCAAATTACTGACGTGCATATCCAGCGTTCGGTCATGGGGGGTCAGCCGCCGGCCGAGCGCCCACTGCATCAAATCCGTTTTGCGTACAACGGTGCCGGCACGACTGAGCAGCACCTGAAGAATCTCGTATTCGGTTGCCGTCAGCTCAACAGGCTGGTCATTCTGAAACACCCGGCGCTGCTCTGCCTCAATACGCAAATCACCCACGATCTGGGATTTCTCGATGTCCGACTCCTGATCCCAGGCCACCCGGCGCAATGTCGCCTGAATCCTTGCCACCAGCTCCCGCGGATTGCAGGGCTTGGGAATATAGTCATCGGCCCCGACTTCAAAGCCGACAATGCGATCAGTTTCCTCGCCCCTCGCTGTCAACAGGATGACCGGCAGACGGGTTTTGGCCCGCAGCCGGCGCAGCACATCAAGGCCGTTGATATCCGGCAACATGATATCCAGCACGACCATATCGACCAGCTCGTCCTGGGCCAACGCGAGGCCATCTTCACCGTTGGCCGCTTCGCGCACCACAAACCCCTGACTGACCAGGTAACGGGTCAGCAGGCTGCGTAATTCGTCATCATCTTCCACCAGCAGAATACGATCCTGCATGCAGGTACTCCCACGGCAATTCGTTAAATCGGAGTCAAGTTTATCACGCCCGATTTCAGGCACTTCCAGCCTTTACCTAACCTTTACACAGCGCTGACAGAACCTGACACAACACAGCGTAGTCTGAATCTCGAAGCAAGACAGTCCGAACATCATCGGCTGCATCCTGATAAACAACGGAGATCATTATGAAAGCAATTTCTCGCCATAAACTGATTCTGCCAATGGCCCTCGCAGCCTCCCTTCTGGCCAGCCCGCTGGCATGGTCAGGAGATCACGAAAACTGCGACAAGGAGCCTCGCCATGGCAAGCACGATCAGCGCGATCGTAAAGAAATGATGGAGCATCGCTTTGATCATATGGCCGAGCGCCTGAACCTGACTGAAAAACAGCGTGATGAGATGCGTGCGATCTTCAAGAAAGGCCATGAGGAGCGCAAAGCACAATTCGAGAAGCGGCGAGAAGACCGACCTGAAATGCTCAGTGGTGATCCGGCCAGCAGTGATTTCAAATCTCAGGTCGCGGCTGCAGCAGACAAGGCAGCTGAATCAGCTCGCGATCGTGTTCAGGCGAAAGCTGACGCCTATGCTGCGATTTACGAGGTTCTGAACGCCGAGCAGCGCGAAACCTGGGCCAAAATGCAGGCCGAACGCAAGGAAAGAAAAGGTGACCGTGACCATGGCCCACGCCACGATTAATGGTGTGCTTTCATTTCCGGGCGTGAACGATATCGGCTGAATAGCGTATGGTTATACCTCCTGCTCATTCAAGAAGGCTGCGTATAACCTGCCATGACAGACGTATTCGAAAGCAACACCGGACAACCGGTGTTGCACCTTCGCTCGCTGGCGTCCATTGACGCCATCAGCGAAGCCGAATGGGACCATTTCAGTGGCACCCGCTCACCTTTCCTCAGACACCGTTTCCTGTCAGCACTGGAGCACAGCCAATGCACCAGCGCGAAATCCGGCTGGACACCCGCTCACCTTGAGGTACTGCTGGACGGCGACCGTGTAGGCGTCATTCCCGCCTATCTCAAATCCCACTCAATGGGCGAGTATGTTTTTGACTGGGCCTGGGCCGACGCCTACGAGCGTTACGGTATAGCCTATTATCCCAAGCTGCTCATGGCCGTTCCGTTCACCCCCTCCCAGGGGCCGCGCTTGCTGATCAATCCCGATGCCCGTGAGCGGATTACGCCAACCCAATTGCATCAGGCGCTGGAGAATGTCGCCGCCGCATTAGGCTGTCATTCCTGGCATCTGCTTTTTCCGAACGCGCATGATCAGGCACTGCTGCAAGCCCCGGGCAAGCTTCACCGGCTCGGCTGCCAGTTCCATTGGTTTAACCGGGATTACGCCTGCTTTGAAGATTTTCTCGCTACGCTGACATCCCGCAAAAGGAAATCCATTCGCAAGGAGCGCCGCCAGATTGAGGATCAGGGCATTCAGTTCGCCCACTTTCCTGGCGAATATCTCACCGACACGGTGCTGGATGCGTTCTATGTGTTTTATCAGGCTACCTATCTCAAACGTGGCCAACGTCCGTACCTGAACCGTGAGTTTTTTGCGCTGCTCAGAGAAAACCAACCAGAGCAACTGCACGTTATCATGGCGATTCAGGGTGACCGCATGATCGCCGGCGCCCTGTTTCTGATGGGCGACGACACCCTTTACGGTCGCTACTGGGGATGCCTTGAGGAATACCAGCACCTGCATTTCGAAACCTGTTATTACCAGGGTATCGAGCTGGCGATAAAGAAAGGTTTCCGCTGCTTTGACGCCGGCGCGCAAGGCGAACACAAACTGGTGAGAGGTTTCGAACCCCAACTGACGCACTCCTGGCACTGGGTTGAACACCCCGGGTTTCAGGAAGCGATAGAACGCTTTGTGGAGGAAGAAGCCGAAGGCATTATCGGCTATAAAAACGCGGCACTTGAGGCGCTCCCCTACAGAAAAACTGACGGTGATGTAAAAACGCCTGAGTAAATTAATTGCAGAAAAAGGTTGCCTGCCTCTTTCGGCTCAGGTTACATTTCGATCATCTGTTAACGTTTGTGGTCTAAAGATCCGTTTATGACATTCCAATCTTTCGTCGTGATTATGAAGCTAGTCCTGGTGGTCGTCGTGCCAACCGGGGGCTTCTGCGTGAACGAGAGGATGAACTAGACACCACATCCAGACTGAACACTCAAAAGCCCCCGGCACCGCAAGGTCCCGGGGGCTTTTTTTTGCACTGAAATCTGAACACACCGCACACGACAACAAAAGGGAACCATCGTGAACGCTGCACAGCACATACTGAAAACACTGAAACGCCATCACATCGATACCGTTTTTGGCTATCCCGGCGGCTGCATTATGCCGCTGTACGATGCCCTGGTGTCAGATGAGGTCATGGGTGACGTGGACGGTATCCAGCATGTGCTCTGTCGACACGAACAGGGTTGCGCACTGGCCGCAGACGGTTATGCCCGGGCAAGCGGGAAAGTCGGCGTCTGCATTGCTACGTCCGGCCCGGGAGCAACCAACCTGATCACCGGCGTGGCGAACGCCCACCGGGATTCGATCCCGATGCTGGTAATCACCGGTCAGGTACCCCGCAGCCTGATCGGCACAGATGCGTTCCAGGAAACAGACGTTCTTGGCATGACGCTGGGCATCGTAAAGCACAGCTACCTTGTGACCTCGGCAGACGACGTGCCGCATGTTATGGAACAGGCACTGGCACTTGCGACCTCTGGAAGACCGGGACCGGTCTGGGTTGATATCCCCAAAGACATCTTGCTGGCAGACACCAGCGAACAGGCCCATACCTGCAAGCAGCCGACTGCAGCAGAAACGCTCGACACCGACGCAATCGCACAAGCTATCGATCTGCTCAGCAACGCAAAACGGCCGCTGATCTACAGCGGCGGCGGCGTGAGTCTGGCTCAGGCAGAGGCGGCCTTCAGACAATTTGCGAGTAAAACAGCCATACCCAACGTGGTAACGCTGAAGGGAATCGGAAATCCCGGCAATGCCAACCCGGATCAGCTCGGCATGCTCGGTATGCACGGCTCCCGCGCAGCGAATCTGGCCGTTGATGCCTGCGATCTGTTGCTGGTCATCGGCGCACGACTGGACGATCGGGCCACCGGCAAGCTCAGCGGGTTTGCGCCAAACGCACGGATGATCCATATCGATGCTGACCCTGCCGAATTGGGCAAGCTGCGTCAGGCTGACGTCACGCTTCGCGGCGACCTTGGCAGGATTCTCGATACGCTGACGGCATCGCTCACGCCCTGCGCTGTCGAGCTCACCGATTGGCGGCAGCAATGCCGTACCTGGAGGACAACCTACGGCTTCAAAGCGGCCAGCAACGACGAGCCGTATGCGCCGATCTCCGGGCCGGCGTTTATTCGTCAACTATCCGAGATTACGCCTGATGACACCACGATCGCCTGCGACGTCGGGCAGCATCAGATGTGGGTGGCCCAATATTTCGACTTTAACCACCCCCGCAATCACCTGACCAGTGGCGGCCTGGGCACCATGGGGTACGGTCTGCCAGCTGCTATTGGCGCTCAGTTCGCCCGCCCCGGCCGTCCGGTTATCAATGTCAGCGGTGATGGCTCATTCATGATGAATGCCCAGGAACTGGCCACCATCAGACGTCACCGGTTACCGGTGAAAATCATCATCATGGACAACCAATGCCTGGGCATGGTGCGCCAGCAGCAAGAGCTGTTCTACGACAACAGGGAAAGCCAGATCAATCTGGACGACAACCCCGATTTTGTCGCCCTGGCCCGGGCCTTTGACATACCCGCGCTGCATGTCGACCGCTCAGAACAAGTGCGTCGGGGCATTGAAACCATTCTGGCCTACGACGGCCCGATGCTGCTTCACGTAGCCATCGCCAGGGAAGATAACGTCTGGCCGATCGTAAAGCCGGGTGAATCAAACCGGGAAATGCTGGATGCATCCACTATTCAACGCCAAACCAACATGACTGAAAAAATGCCATTGAGAGGGACCATCGCATGAACGCTTCAGACCCTATTATCAGCCATCGAATGCAATGTCGTATGGATGCCGAACCGGCGGCACTGGAGCGGCTGTGTCAGGTGGTGCGGATCCGCGGCTTCACGATTGAGAAGATGCAGGTGCAGATGGGGCGGGGAGTTCTGGATATCGAGCTGACGGTCAAAGGTGAGCGCGCCGTCCAGATGCTGGCCAGTCAGTTGGAAAAACTACAGACGGTCACAGGGCTCACGCTGGGCGAAGAACGGTCGACCGGTCAGTTACAGCACAGCGCCTGATCCGCAAACAGCGGGATCCCGTAGGTTGATCCCGCTGTTTGTCAGGCTATTCCCCTGCAACCGAACGGTAACCGGAAGCTGCCTGCTTGTGTTCGCGCGAGCGTTCCAGCAGCTCACGCTGGAGTTCTTTCAGCTTCTCGAAGTAATCCAGAAGTGGCGATTCGGAGATATCCAGTGATCGACGGTTTTCAACAAAGGCTTTCTGCTGCTCGCGGATTTCGTTGAGCTTCTCCAGCGCCGCACGGATCGTTTCAGCCCGGGCCGCTTCCAAAGCAGACGGCTGCGCCTCCTGAGCGTCTGGCATTGCCGGTGTCGCGGCATTGCCTGCATCGCTTTGGTTCACCAGATCAATCTCTTCCAACGTGCGCACATCGCCATCGGTGGTGAGATAAATGCCGGTTCCCTTGATCTGTCCCAGTGGCACGCCCTGGCTGCTGGTGAGCGTGTATTGGTCTTCGGCGTTATCGACATAAAGCGCTTTCACGCCCACTTCTTCAAGTGACCTGAGCTCTTCGTTACCGTCTGCGGTCTGCACCCAGACTTTGAGCTGGCTGAAGATGGCGTCGTTCTCGTCAATCCAGCGATTGCCGTCATCATCGTACTGCGCCAGGTCACCAAAACCGGAGCCGCTTTGTGGGCCGAACAGTTCACTGCCGTCATCCACCGTGCCGTTTTCATTGCGATCAAATACCAGATACCCGCTTCCGCTGCCGAGCTGAGCCAGCGACTCGTTGTCGCCATCGCCGTCCAGATCAAAGTCAAACAGGGTATCCGCCAGATGTGCCGTGTCAGCACCAAAGTTGATCACTAACGGATCAGTCGCCGGGCGCTCTTCGATTCGCAGTGATTCGCTGTACTCATACTGACGGCTTTGGGACTGCCGCAAGGACAAGCTGAATTCAATGCTCTCGCCGTCGCTGGTCTGGATGGAACCGGTGGCCGTCACCATTCGGGACTGAGACTGCGACACAAAGGTATATTGCCCGGCCGAAACCGAGAGGCTGCCGCCCGCAGTGCTAGCCGCGGGGGCCCCCAGTGCGGCGCGACTGATCGAGATCGCTTGCTGACCGCTTACCAGAAATGACGTGGCTTGCTGAGCAAAGGCCTCCGACACAAAGTTCCGTGACCCGCCCGAGCCTGTTGATACTGAGGAAGAACTGCTGAAGGCGTTGGTATCGCGGGAAGAATAGCGATACGTCGCCTCACGGCTGATGTCGATAGCCTGCCCGTTCCGGGGCGACACTCCACCTGACTCTTGATTGATACGAAGCTGGCTCTGATCAATAAAAGACGACTGCCGGCTGTTTTGAGAAAGAAAATTAATCTGGCTGTTAGTGATCATGAGCCGGACCCCGATAATAGTTAGGATACTTCTATTATCGGCAGGATCGGGCAAATCTTGAGTTTTTTACGCTCAATAAACACCAGTGGGGTTAGTGAGGTAGCGTCTGGATGCGAATACTCCAGGCAAGGACGGCCAGTTACTTGCCTGGATCAGGTCAGAGGCGTTCAGGCCATAAAGCGACGGCGTAATCCAAGCCCGATTAGGCCCAGCCCCAACAATGCCAGAGGTGCAGGCTCCGGTACTTCGTTAGGATTATCGGGGTCACCCGCACCCTGACAGCCGGGCGCGGTGGGGTTGGCATCACAGAAGTCGATTGTTTCCTGAAGCTTGGCTGTCGCAAACATGTCCACAAAGTCGCTAACAACCTGCGAATCAGTGGTGTTCAGCCCATTGAGATCAAACACCTGACCACCATGATTGGTCGCCAGATCACCAATTGAGGTAACAGTGCTACTTCCGCTCAGTACAGCATTATAAAGCGCGTTGCTATCTGTCAGCAGTTGGTCAATTGATGCAAAGGTTACAGCATTTCCGCCGATTGTACCGGCAAATGTGCTGTCTCCATTTGATGGCTCATCAGTAAATATTATGAAATTTTTCAACGCATTAGATCGGAAGCTAAACAGATCACTCTGACCGTCCAGCGCATTGAGAGCGTAGGCTGAAGCCGTGTATGCCGGCTCAGTACCGCCACTTGTAAGCAGCCCTTGAGCCGCCGTAGCAAATGACGCAGGATCAGTAAGATCCGTCAGCGTTCTGGGCTTTACTTGGGAATTGCCGTAGCCAACAAGACCGTATTGAGCATCAACGCCTCCGGCAGACAGAATGGACGCAAACTGCCCGATATTCGTCCTGAGGTTTGCTTGCACATTACCCATTGACCCCGATTCATCAACAATCATGACGATATCGGTAAGAATAATGGAATGCGCCGCCGGCGCTGAGATCGAAAGTGCGGCTCCCGAAAGCGCTGCACCAAACCAGGTATGAATTTTCATGTCACTCTCCATCGTTTTATGAAAATACCCCGATATACAGCCTTTCAGGATAACTACGTCGCTTTTTGACAGGAGCATAATCCTGACCATCGATTTAAAACGCGACCTAAAACAGGGAGATAAAAAATGAACACCGTGCCACATCCAACAGCACCGTTAACTATTTCGACAGGCACCGGCACCCCGAAATCAAAATGCCGCCGAAGCTAAGCCTCGGCGGCATCTGGCAATGCTCGAAAACGGATGTGGTCAGAAGCTATAGCCAACCTTTGCTTCAACTGAGCGCTCTGCACCAAACCAACAGTTCAGCCCGTCAAAGCAGGAGTAATAGCGCTCATCCAACAGGTTGTTGACCGACAGCCCCACGGTGGCGCCACGCAAGGCTGTGCTGGCGTATCCCAGATCATAGCCCAATGCGATGTCCAACAATGTGGCATCGGGTACTTTGTCGGTATTGAGCGCATCCAGCTCAGCTTCACCGATGTAGCGCACCCCCATCCCTGCCCGGGTACCGGCCAGCACGCCATCAAAGAAGGTATAGTCGGCCCAGGCGGAGATAAGCTGTTCCGGCACCCAGACAGGGGTTTTGCCCTCAAGGCCACTGTTGTCCTCGGTCACTTCCACATCCTGGTAGGTGTAGTTGAATGACAACATCAGGCTATCAATCGGTCGGGTGCTGGCTTCAAGCTCAACGCCCTGAGAGCGCACTTCACCGGTCTGGATTTTGTCATAGGCTGTACCGCTCGGGTCCCGGGTCGGCACTTTCTGTTTGTCGATCCGATAGACGGCAGCCGACAGGGAGGTCTTGTCATCTGGCGTGTGATACTTCACACCTGTTTCCCACTGCTGTGCGGTCGAGGGCTCAAACCGATCGCCCGAGCTGTCAACGCCGGTCAGTGGCTCAAAGCTCTCTGCATAGCTCAGGAAAGGCGAGATGCCGTTATTGAATTCATACAGCGCACCCGCGCGGAACGAGACGTTTTCTTCTGAATCTTTCACATCAATCGGCGCGCTGTATTGGCGACCCTGTTCTTTACCCTCATACCGGTCATAACGAGCACCGGCAATCAGGACCAGTTGATCGATCCGAACCTGATCCTGCAGATAAAAGCCCAGCTGTTCCTTCGACAGGTCAAAGTCACTCGAGTAGCCAGACGCCGCGAAGTCCAGCGAGTCCGGATCAATCTGGTAATAATCCGGCGCGAACAGATCAATCGAAGGGGCCGCTGCATCTTCGTATTTGATGTTGGAATCGAGGTACAGGTAATCAATGCCGACCAGCAGGTTATGCTCCAGCGCACCGGTATCAAACAGACCGGACAACTGGTTATCCACCGTAACGCCACGAGTTGCTTCATCGGTCAGATAAGCGCGGCGCGCCAGCGTACGTTTGTCAGCCGCCAAGCCGGTGCGTTCGCCATTCACCAGATAGGCAGTGGCGTCGGTGTAGGTATTCTCCTGATAGGCCGTCGCATCTGTGTAGCGGAAATTGTGGAGGAAGGTCCAGTTGTCATTAAAGCGATGGTTGATCTTGTAACCGACCATCGCGACTTCCCGCTCGTACAGATCCCAGTTGGCGTCACCGGAAAAACTGTCAACCGGCAGCTCGCCATTGGGGTTGTCCTGAAACAGCCCTTCCGCCGGCAGCGTGCTGTACACCCCCATCTCCGGGTCTTTCTGGTAATAGACGTTAAAATTGATCAGCGTGTCGTCACTGAGCTGCCAGTCAACAGACGGTGCGATCATCACGCGCTCTTCTTCAGAGGTTTTCGCTTGTCCGTCTTTCTGGCGGGCAAGCCCGACCACGCTGTATGACAGATCAGAATCCCCCAGCTGCCCCGCACTTTCGAAGCTGCCTTCCAGCAAGTTATTGGTGCCGGTCGCCATTTCAACATGGTTATAACGCTCTGTGCTGGGCGACTTGCCAATCAGATTCACCATCCCTCCGGGGGGCATTGAGCCGTAGAGTGATGAGGTCGGCCCTTTGAACACCTCGATTTGCTCAACCGCCATCAGGTCGATCTGGGGCTGCAGGTTCCAGTCGTTATACAGCAGCTGCAGGCCGTCATAATAATTCTGGTAATTGATGAAACCGCGGATATTGAACAGATCTGAACGGGTAACCGCCCCGCCCCGAAGCTCGGTGTTCACGCCGGGGGAATAGCGCAGCGCACTGGCAACCGAAGTGGCGTCCCGCATTTCGAGCCCCTCACGATCCAGCACAGTGATGCTCTGGGGTGTTTCTTCCGGGGTCAGCGCTGTTTTGGTTGCGGTGTTGCGGTAGGTATCGCCATAAACAGTCAATGTCTCCAGCGAAACGGATTCATCGCCTTCAGCTGCATGGGCTGCTGTCGATATGACGGCCAGCACTGCCACAGACAACACAGAACGCTGGAAAAGGGGTCGGGTAATCATGGAATCTACTGCTCCTGAATGAACGCACAACGTCTTTTTAAATAATAATGATTCCCATTATAGTTTTTAGAGCCCAGCCACACTTAACCAAATGGTGCATGAAGCAGGCACCAAGCCAGGGCTAAAAAAGCACTAGACAGACAGGTTTAACCAAGCGGACTGACAGGGAGAGGGCTCAACAGGCACCCAGTACTCCATACGAGTAGGGGCCCCCTGCAAACGGGAGGCGCCCGTAGAAGGCGGGTAGATTTCCAGGTCAAAACCATAGCGACCCCGGTATCCGGAGGCTGGCAACCAGTGATGGATAAACCACTCCAGGGTTTTCTCAAGCGCTGCAAGCGGCCCTTGAAACGGGATCACCGCATATTGCTGGGCCGGCACGGTGAGGCTTCGCAAACCGACGCGCTCCGCAGACGTTAGCTGATCAGATTCCAGCGCTGCCCAATACGGAAAGCTCGCGCCGCTATCCATTGCCTGACTCACATCGAGCACACCAATTAACGGCGACGCCGAAGGCTGAATGCCTTTAGCCAATAACTGCTGCCACAAAGCGGGCACCTTGGTAGAGAAATCCGGTGCCGACGAGAAGAGTCCGTTCACCTGATCACACAAGCCGACAACCTCGAAGGCCGGGCGGGACTCCAGCCGGATCTGCAACATACGAGGAGTCAATTCCGCCGGTGGCAGTGGCAACTCATCGAAGGTAATCGGCATGCGCATGCTCACCCACTGCCCCCGTCGCCGATAGAACCCGGGCGTGCAGCCGAACATCTGGCGAAAACTGCGGCTGAAGCTGATTTCCGAATCAAACCCGCATGTCAACGCAATATCCAGTTGCCGTTGATCACTTGCCAGTAATAGCTCGGCTGCCCGGCTGAGTCGCAGCTCCCGCACGTATTGCGCAACCGACAAACCGGTGTGCGCCGCAAAGACACGTTGAAACTGCCAGCGAGACCAGCCTGCGCGGGCCGCCAGCGCAACCACCGATAGGGACTCATCCAGATGCCCGTGAATGAAACACAAGGCGTCTTCGATACGATTCAGTGACGTTTCGGTGGCAGGTGATGGCATCGTGAGGTGCAACTAACCGCAGAATTAGGAGTAGGCTCACTCTACCGTAATCGGAATCATTTGCAACTCGCTCTCATCGGTCCGGATAGTTGCGCACAGCCATTCAAGGCACAGCATTTGCGTGAAGACTTCAGGTACCCGATCCGATGCCAGTAATCGCATCCAGTTGGAGCAACACGGGGCAACGCACCGCGCAGAGGCACCATGAACGAGCGTTCACAATGTCAGCCAGGCATTCTGCTATCGTTACTCCATATGTTGTCAGACGACATGTCCAGGGAGTGGATTGACGATGTACGGTAAACTTGAATCTTTGCGCGGGGTAGCCGCACTGCTGGTGGTGCTTTACCACTCCAGCTTCAGTTTCGGCGACCGCTCTGTTGCTTTTGTTGGCAATAGCTACCTGTTTGTCGACTTCTTTTTCATCCTTTCGGGCTTTGTGATGGCTCTTGCCTACGGCGATCGCGTTGGCCGCGATATGCCGTTCTGGCGTTACATCGCCCTGCGACTCGGCCGTATCTATCCGCTTCACCTGTTCATGCTGTTGGCATGGGTGCCCTATATCCTGGTCAAACAGTACCTGTACAACGCCGGTTTCGGCGGCAGCGACCCTTCAGAGAAGGCCAACCTGGCGTCCTTTGTATCCAACCTTCTCCTGATTCACGGAATGGGGCTGCACGATTATGTCAGTTGGAACTTCCCGAGCTGGAGCATCAGCGTCGAGCTTTTTGCCTATGTGGCGTTTTACGCGATTACGGTGACATTCGATCGCTCCCGGAATCTCTATATCCCCGCCATCATATCCCTCACCTGCTATGCCTTTATCTTCAGTTTTGACCGGCCCGACATCGATTACAGCTACGACTATGGTTTCTTTCGCTGTCTGGGCTCGTTCTATCTGGGGGTATTTCTGTTCAGGCTGGGGCTCGACCGGCGACCTTTTGAGTCAGCTGCGGCAATGAGTGTATTGGAAGTGGTCTCAGTGGCTTTCCTGATCACAGCCGTTAGTCTGGTCAAAGTCGACGAGTTTTTCTCCGCCCTGTCGCTGATGAGTTTTGCGGGTGTGTTGGTGGTATTTTCGTTCTCTACCAGCGGCATTCTCGGGCGCCTGCTTGAAACATCAGCCTTGCGAAACCTGGGAATCTGGTCCTACTCGGTCTATCTGGTACACGGGTTGGTGTTGGCGGGCTTTCACAACGTGTTCGAGTATGTTCTGAAGGTGGATATCGATGCCGCGATGGGCGTTAAATCCCTGTTTATCAATGCGCTGGCACTGGCGATCACTATCGCAGTATCCCGCTACACCTATATCCACATCGAGAAGCGCTTCCGCGATCAGGTGAAGGCCTGGATCAACAACAAGACTCCGACAGCCTCAGGTCCAAAAGCGCCCGGAGTCGTTGCCGGCTGAAAGCCACGGGAAAGCGTCAATCGGACTGGGTGTTTTCTTTACCTTCACGAATGGTCTCAGTGGCATCGGCCCATTCCTCGGCATCAGCTTGAGGATTCTCGTGTTCTTCAGATCGAGACGGCCTGAAACACAGCGTGGCCAGAATCGGAAAATGATCTGATCCTACATCGGCCAGACGCTCCATATGACTCAGCGTGAAGTGTTCGCTGACAAAAATGTGATCAAGCGGCCAGCGCATAAACCAGTGGTGAGCATGGAAAGTACTGAACATTCCGCGCCCCCGGCGAGGGTCCAGCATGCCACTGACTCGGCAGAACTGGCGGGTCGTACGTGACCAGGCCACATCGTTGAGGTCGCCCGCAACCATAGTGGGTTCGCCGTCTTTATGGATTTCCTTCCCGACCAGCAACAGCTCAGCATCCCGCCAGAGGGACTCCTCGCTTTCACTCGGCGCAGGGGGCCTGGGATGCAGGGCGTGAAACTTTACCCGCTCGCCGTTTTTCAGTCTGAGCCAGGTATGGATTGAGGGAATATCATCCTGAATCAGCCAGCTGACTTCCGTTTCTTCGAGCTCAAGCCGCGAATAGAGGTGCATGCCGTAAAGGTTATCGAGCGGAATGCGCACGGCATGAGGCCAGTCTTCCGCCAGCGCTTCGTCCAACTGCTGCTGCCACCAGTCATCACTTTCCAGTGTCAGCACGACGTCCGGCTGATGCTGTTTGATATGCGCGATCAACGCGGGTGCGTCGCGATTGGGGGTTAACACATTGGAAATCAGCAATGTGATACAGCGTTCTTCCTGCCCCGGTTCCGACGCCTGAACCTGAAGGGGCCACAAACGCGTATAAGGCGCTATGCGCCAGCATTGCCAGAGCAGCACACCCAGCCCGATCAGCGCGGAGGGTATTTGCCAGGGCGCCTCACTCCAAACCGAGCAGACCAGCACCAGCAGGGCCAGCGCCGCAATCTGCACACGAGGAAATTCACAGGCACGGACCCACCAGTCATGCACGGGTACCCGTGCCAAAACGGTGACGGCCAACACCACAATAGCGACACCGAAAACGATCAGACTGAACAAGTGATTCTCCGATTATGCAATCGAGTCAACGACACCACCATCGACCCTCAAGGCTGCGCCAGTGGTAGCCGACGACTGTTTGGAGCAGGCGTACACAATCATGTTGGCGACCTCCTCTACTGTGGCCGCACGCTGAATTATAGATGAGGGCCGCTGCGCCATCACAAAGTCTTTGCCTGCCTGTTCGATCGAAACGCCGCGTTTGTCGGCATCGTCTTTCAGCATGCCTTCGACTCCCTCGCTTAACGTCGGCCCTGGCAACACGGCGTTGACGGTCACGCCGGTACCGGCCATGCGCTTGGCCAGTCCGCGGGAAATCCCGAGCACAGCCGTTTTGGTAAACCCGTAATGGATCATGTCAGCAGGAATGTTGAGACCGGATTCGGAAGACAGAAAAATCACCCGGCCCCAGCCGGCCTTTTCCATATCGGGCAGATAGGCACGGGAAAGACGAACCCCCGACATCACATTAATATCGAAGAACCGCTGCCATTCGTCGTCGGGAATATCAAAAAAGTCCTGCGGGCCGAAAATGCCCACATTATTGACCAGAATTTCGCATCTCGGCTCTGCCTTAAGCAGCGCTTCGCAGCCCGATGAAGCGCCGAGATCTGCCGCCACACCCCGAACCTCGGCATCAGGCGCACTGGCCTTTACCTCGGCGACAGCAGCATCAACGTCGGCCTGTTTCCGACCATTGACGATCACGGTGGCCCCGGCAGAGGCCAGTCCCTGCGCGGTCGCAAGCCCGATACCCTTGGTTGAACCTGTCACAATTGCGGTTTTTCCGTTCAGATCAATCTGCATGGGAACTCCTTAATGTGAAGGGGGATATGTAAAAACGCTATCAATCACAATCGGGTCCGGGTTGCGCAGATTCAACCGGAGATATCTGGCCTTAGACTAAAGTATGCCGATTCCAGGTGGCGGCCGAAAACTCAGGCCAGCCCCTTCCAGAGCCCGACACAACTGATCAGCAAGAGCACACAACCCAGTAACCGGAAGAACACCGGCGTTTCTGCTGTCAACATTTTCTCGTGGAACCGCAAGCCAATGATGTGTCCGATCGCTGCACAGGGCAGCAGCCACAGGTGGTGGATCAACTGCAGATCCACATCGGCATAGATAAACGCCGCCATCTTGATTGTGACCAGAATGAACCAGAGCGCAAACAGCGTGTCCCTCAGTTTTTCTTTCGGCAGATGCTGGGCCACAACGGCAATGATCAGCGGCGCGCCAATAAGGGAGGTGCCGCTGATGTACCCGCCCAGCATCAGGAAGATCGTATCCACCACTTTGCTGTTACTGCGAAAGGGCCGATTCAGAATATAGGACACCGCATAGAGCGACACGATGCCGAAGATGATCGCGCTCATGATATTGGCGGGCAGCGTCAGCAGGCCGAAAACGCCAATCAGCTTGGGCACAATCATGATACCCAGAATGCGCCACAGGTAAGGCCAGTCGACGGTGCCCCCCTCCGGTCGGCTGGCCGCTTTCGGTCCCCGGTTATTCACCACAATCGTCAGTGACGAGAACACCAGCAGATGCACCGCGATCAGCGGCAGGAATATCAGCGGGTCATTGACCACCAGCAACAGAAACGGCAAAGACAACACCGCGCCGCCAAACCCCAGCCCTGAGCGGACAAAGCCGCTCCAGACAAAAATGAGCCCAATTAACACATACTGAAAAAGTGACAGATCTGCCATGGTGTCCTAGCTTGGAAAAGTGCGATCAAAAAACGACCGAGTTTAATCATCCACACAATGGATTGATACCCACTGATTGAGGTGCGTCATGACAGGCACCGGGAACTTAGCTTGATCCCGAACACTGTCGAGGCACCCTTGTAAGCAGTCGCCAGGAAGGACAGGCTCGAGTGAGTGTTCAGAGTAGTGGTACCGATCCGGTTACCCTGACCGAACCAGACATCCAGCATGCGGACAGTGAGGTTACCTGCCTGCAAGGCCACACTGTGGTTCTGGTTTGCGAGCATGCGTCAAATCACATTCCGGACGAATTTCATTCGCTCGGTCTCAGTCACGAGCAACAACTCAGCCATATCGCCTGGGATCCGGGTGCCTTGGGCGTCGCGCGGCATCTTGCTGACATGGCAGGCGCGACACTGGTCGACTGTGAAACCTCCCGCCTGGTTTATGACTGCAACCGCCCACCGGATGCGCCGGATGCCATGCCGCAGCAGAGCGAAATCCACCGCATCCCCGGTAACCAGAATCTGAAAGATCGCGATCGTCAATACCGCATTGATCACTACTACAGGCCGTTTGAACAGCGTGTGGTGACGGCATTATCCCAGGCAGCCGCTACCGGATTGCCCGTGGTGATTGTCACCATCCATAGCTTTACCCCGGTCTACCGCGGCCATGAGCGCAGCACCCAAATTGGCATTTTGCACGACAGTGACACCCGGCTGGCTGACTCATTATTGCGCACGGCAGACCGCCACACCCCTTTATTGGTTCACCGTAATCAACCCTATAGCCCAACTGATGGCGTCACCCATACCCTGCTGCGCCATGGCATAGAAAATGCCTTTATGAATGTGATGATCGAGATCCGCAATGATTTGATCACTTCGGAACACCAACAGCAGGCTATGGCTGTGATGTTATCGGGTTGGCTCACTCACGCATTGAACGAGGTCGGATGATGTCGCCTTTCGTCAGCGGGTATATCCGCTTTGTGGACGCAGTGAACTACCGCATCGGCCGGTTTGTGATGTACGGCATATTCATCATGGTCGGCATCCTGCTGTGGTCATCCATCTCAAAAACGTTCTTTTTGCCATCGCTATGGACCCTGGAAGCCGCCCAGTTTGCCATGGTGGCCTATTACATCCTGGGGGGGCCCTACTCTATTCAACTCGGCTCCAACGTGCGGATGGACCTGTTTTATGGCGACTGGTCCGTTCGCAAAAAAGCCTGGTTTGATGTGTTTACCGTGCTGGTGCTGATTTTCTATCTCGGCGTGCTGCTCTATGGCGCCTGGGACAGCACAAGTTATTCACTTCAGTATGGCGAGCGCAGCCCGTCTGCGTGGCGCCCGTATATGTGGCCGATCAAGATGGTGATGTGCGTCGGCTTCGCGCTCATGTTGTTGCAGGCGGTGTCTGAACTGTTCAAGGACATTGCACGCATTCGGGGAGAAGACGTCTGATGTCTTACGATCTCATCGCCATTTTCATGTTTGCCTCCATGATGCTGATGCTGATGACCGGCCAGCGCGTCTTCGGCGCGATCGGCGCTGTGGCCGCCGCTGCGGCATTGGCTCTGTGGGGCACGGGGGGCTCCGACATCCCCTTCTCGTCTGCGATGAAACTGATGAACTGGTATCCGCTACTGACCCTGCCGATGTTCATCTTCATGGGGTATGTGCTGTCGGAATCCAAGATCGCCGATGATCTGTACAAGATGTTCCATGTATGGATGGGGCCGGTACACGGAGGGCTCGCCATTGGCACCATCGGTTTGATGGTGCTGGTGTCGGCGATGAACGGATTGTCCGTCGCCGGCATGGCGATTGGCGCAACCATCGCCCTGCCCGAGCTCCTGCGGCGGGGCTACGACAAGCGCATGGTGACCGGCGTCATACAGGCCGGCTCGTCACTGGGCATACTGGTGCCACCGTCAGTGGTGCTGGTGCTTTACGCCATGATCGCACGGCAACCGGTCGGCCAGCTCTGGCTTGCAGGCGTTGTGCCGGGGCTGATTATGGCGGCTATGTTCATTATCTATATCGCAGTGCGCTGTCGCATGCAGCCAGAGCTGGGGCCGGTGTTACCAGAAGAAGAGCGTCAGGTGAGCCTCGGCGAAAAACTGCGCCTGCTGCGGGCCGGTATTCTGCCGATCGTGATATTTGCCACCATGATGGTGCCCTTCGTCAAAGGCTGGACCAGCCTGGTGGAGAGTTCGGCGATTGGCGCCATGGCAGCCTTCGTGGCGGCGATCATCAAGCGCCGGATGAATCGCAAAGTGTTTGAAGTTTCGGTACGCCAGACCCTGGCGATTTCCTGCATGTTCATGTGGATCATTCTCGCTGCCCTGGGCTTTGGCGCAGTGTTTGATGGATTGGGTGCGGTCAAGGCAATCGAAACCCTGTTTACCGAACAGCTCGGCCTCAACCCCTGGATGATACTGATCCTGATGCAGCTTTCATTTCTGCTGATGGGCACGTTTCTGGACGACACCGCCATGCTGGTGATCGTCGCACCACTCTATGTGCCGCTGGTCGGCGCACTGGGGTTCGATCTGGTCTGGTACGGCATTCTGTACACCATCACCACGCAGATCGCCTATATGACCCCGCCATTTGGCTACAACCTGTTTCTGATGCGCGCCATGGCACCACCCGAGATCAGCCTGCGCGACATCTATGGCTCTATCTTTCCGTTTGTCTGCGTCATGTTGGTCGCACTGGCACTGATCATGGCGTTTCCGCAGATCGCACTCTGGTTACCGGAAACCGTCTATAACAAGTAAAACGGCAGATTGATTTGAGTCAGCGTCATAACACGAGTGAGTGGGCGAGCGCCCTTTCGGTCGAGAACGAGTGTTGAGTAACACCCCGGAAGCAACCCCGCTTCCATAACAAGCGTCAGTCAAGGAGAGCACCATGACCACAAGACGTAAGTTCCTCGCATCCGCAGCCGCTATGGCGGGCGCAGCCGCGCTTACTCCCCCCAAGCTCTATGCCCAGCAGCCCAAAATACGATGGCGATTGCAAACCTACGCCGGGCCGGCGCTCGCCGAGCATGTCATCAAACCTGCGATCGACAGCTTCAACCGCATCGCCGGAAACGAGATGCAGATCGAGCTCTATTTTGCCGATCAACTCGTCCCCACCGGCGAACTCTTCCGGGCGATGCAGAAAGGCACCATCGATGCGGTGCAGTCTGATGATGACTCCATGGCATCCCCCACCGAAGTAACGGTTTTCGGTGGCTACTTCCCCTTTGCCAGCCGCTACTCACTGGATGTGCCAGTGCTGTTCAACCAGTACGGGCTCAACGAAATCTGGGACCAGGAGTATTCCAAAGTCGGCGTAAAACACCTGTCTGCCGGTGCCTGGGACCCCTGCCATTTTGCCACCAAGGAACCGATCAACAGCCTGGCGGATCTCAAGGGCAAGCGCGTGTTCACCTTCCCCACGGCGGGCCGGTTCATGAGCCAGTTCGGCGTGGTGCCGGTGCAGCTGCCCTGGGAAGACATTGAAGTCGCAGTTCAGACCGGTGAGCTCGACGGCATCGCCTGGTCCGGCATTACCGAGGACTACACGGTTGGCTGGGCGGATGTCACAAACTACTTCCTCACCAACAACATTTCCGGCGCCTGGGCAGGCTCGTTCTTCGCCAACATGGACCGTTACAACGAGCTGCCCGATCACCTGAAAGAACTGCTCAAGCTGACAATGGACAGTTCACACTACTACCGGCAGTGGTGGTACTGGGGTGGCGAGGCCAAGCTGCGTACTGACGGCAGCAAGATGAAGCTGACCACCATCCCCGATGCTGAGTGGGCGGAAGTCGAGAAGGCGGCCCACACCTTCTGGGATGAAATCGCAAAGGAGTCGGAAACCAAGGCGAAGGTGGTGAAAATCCTCAAAGAGTACAACGCAAAAATGGAGAAGGCGGGGAGGCCTTATCGTTACACCTGATTTGCTGTGCAAACCTGTCGCGTTCAGGGGCGATGGCCATGGGTCTGATACGCCCCTGAACGCCCTGAATCTGTACTTCCAGAACAACAGACTTTCCGGAGCCGTGAGATGGCAGCTCAACTGTCCTTTAGAGAACTGAAGAAGTGCGTCGAAGACGGCACGATTGATACGGTCGTCGGCGCGATCCCGGATATGCAGGGGCGCCTCATGGGCAAGCGTTTCCAGGCGCAGTATTTTATCGACACCGCATGGGAAGAATCCCACTGCTGCAAATACCTGGTGGCGACCGACCTCGAAATGACCACCGTTGAAGACTACGCGTCCACCAGCTGGTCTGCAGGCTACGGCGACTATGTGATGAAGCCGGATCTAACCACCCTGCGTAAGCTGCCCTGGCTGGAAGGCACGGCATTTGTACTGTGCGACCTGATCGATCACGTGACCCACGAGCCCGTGCCTCACTCGCCCCGCGCCGTCCTGAAAAAACAGCTTGAACGTCTATCAGCCATGGGCCTGCAGATGACCACGGCTACCGAACTGGAGTTTTTCATCTTCCGCGAAACCTTCGAAGATATGCAGAAGCGCCAGTATCACCAGATGACGCCCGTCAGTCCGTACAACGAGGATTACCACATTTTCCAGACCACCCGGGAGGAAGATGTCATGCGGCCAATCCGCAACGGGCTCTTCGACGCGGGGATAGACGTCGAAAGCAGCAAGGGCGAAGCGGATGCCGGCCAGGCCGAACTGAACATCCACTACTCCGATCCGCTGAACATGGCCGACACCCACGTGCTGGTCAAAAACTCGGTTAAGGAAATCGCCTGGCAACACGGCCGCAGCGTCACGTTTATGGCCAAGTGGAGCCACAATGCCGCCGGCTCTTCCAGCCATATCCACCAGTCCCTGTCAGACAAAGACGGCAAATCGGTGTTCTACGATCCAAACGGCACCCACGGCATGTCCGAAACGATGGAGCATGCGCTAGCCGGGCTGCTGAAGCACGCCAACGAGACCACGCTCTTTCTTGCGCCCTATATCAATTCCTACAAACGTTTTGCAGCGGGTACCTTTGCCCCCACCAGCACCGTCTGGTCGGTGGACAACCGCACGGCGGGCTACCGGGTTGTCGCACCGGACTCCGAAGCTGTAAGAGTCGAGTGCCGCATTGGCGGCTCAGATCTCAACCCGTATCTGGCGCTGGCCTCACAGATTGCAGCGACCATCGCGGGTATTGAAGGCAAGTTGAAACTCGAACCCGAATTCTCCGGCAATGCTTATGGTGCTGAATCAGAACGCAGCATTCCTGCCACGCTGCGCGCCGCAACCGAAGCGCTGCGTCACTCCACCATGCTGCGCGAAGCCATGGGGGATGATGTCATTGATCACTACGTCCGCGCAGCCGAGTGGGAACAGGAAGATTTCGACCGAGTAGTCACCGATTACGAAGTCAAACGGGGATTTGAACAAGCCTGAGGATACGCCGGCGCGGACACCCTACCAAAAGGAGCAGGACAGCTTTATGAGTGCAACGATTCAATGCCTATCGCCCATCGACGGCTCGGTTTATGTCGAGCGCCCCACCCTGTCTCTTGAGACCGCAACCGTTGCGGTTTCTGCCGCTAAAGCGGCACAACCGGCCTGGGCGGCCCTGCCACTGAAAGAACGGATTGCACGGGTGCGCGACGGTATCGCCCGCCTCGGCGAGATGAATGCCGACATCGTTGAAAAGCTGGCCTGGCAAATGGGGAGACCGGTGCGCTATGGCGGCGAATTTGGCGGTGTGAACGAACGCGCCAGCATGATGGCTGATCTTGCAGAAGAAGGACTGGCGCCCATCGAAATCGAAAATAACGAGGCGTTTCGCCGCTACATCAAGCGGGAACCTCACGGCGTAGTCCTGGTTGTCGCGCCCTGGAACTACCCGTACATGACGGCGATCAACACCGTGGTACCGGCACTCATCGCCGGCAACGCCGTGTTCCTCAAGCACGCATCGCAAACACCGCTGGTAGGGGAACATATTGCCAGTGCATTTCATGCGGCCGGAGTGCCGGAGGCGATATTCCAGAATGTGTTCCTGTCCCACGACACTACCTCTGCCCTGATCGCCGACAAGGCCTTTGGCTTCGTCAACTTCACCGGTTCAGTGGGTGGTGGCCAGGCAATGGAGGTGGCCGCTGCGGGCACCTTCACCGGTCTCGGACTGGAGCTTGGCGGCAAAGACCCCGGCTATGTCATGGAGGATGCCGATCTGGATGCGGCGGTGGATACGTTGATCGACGGCGCCATGTTCAACTCCGGCCAATGCTGCTGCGGTATTGAGCGCATCTATGTCGCCGAAAGCCTGTTTGATGCCTTTGTCGAAAAAGCCGTTGCGATTGTCAGTGCCTACAAGCTGGGCAATCCGCTGGATGAACAGACCACGCTCGGACCGATGGCCCACACCCGGTTTGCGGATCTGGTTCGCGAACAGACCGCAGAGGCAGTGGCGGCTGGCGCGAAGGCCCTGATCGACCCATCGCTCTTTCCCGATCAGGGCGGCGCCTACCTGATGCCCCAGATTCTTGTGGATGTCGATCACTCCATGCGCGTGATGCGGGAAGAATCCTTCGGGCCAGTAGTGGGCATCATGAAAGTCAAAAATGACGACGAAGCCATTGCCCTGATGAACGACAGCGAATTTGGCCTGACCGCATCGCTGTGGACACAGGACATCGACCGCGCCGAGCGTATTGCCAACCAGATTGAAACCGGCACGGTATTTATGAACCGCTGCGACTATCTGGACCCCGCACTGTGCTGGACCGGTTGTAAAAATACCGGCCGCGGTGGCGGGCTGTCAGTGATTGGCTACCACAACCTGACCCGACCCAAATCCTTCTATCTCAAAAGGGGCTGATAATGACTGTCTCCGCAAACTGGTCTTACCCCACCGCCATTCGTTTCGGCGCGGGTCGGATCGCTGAAATTGGTGAATGCTGCGCAGCAGCTGGTATTAAAAAGCCCTTGTTGGTGACGGATAGCGGGCTTGCAAGTCTGCCGATCACCCAGAGAACGCTTGATCTGATGGAACGCGCCGGACTGGGCCGCGCCATGTTTTCGGAGGTCGACCCCAACCCCACTGAAATCAATATGGAAGCCGGCCTGAAAGTCTATCGCGACGGCGGCCACGACGGAGTGATCGCCTTCGGCGGCGGTTCCGGGCTCGACCTTGGCAAACTACTGGCATTTATGGCAGGTCAAACCCGGCCAGTGTGGGACTTCGAGGATATCGGTGACTGGTGGACCCGGGCCAATGCCGATGCTATCGCGCCCATCATCGCTGTGCCGACAACGGCCGGAACCGGCTCAGAGGTTGGGCGGGCCAGCGTGATAGTGAACAGCCAGACCCATGTGAAGAAGATTATTTTTCATCCCAAAATTCTCCCGACGATCGTCATTTCAGATCCAGAGCTCACTGTCGGCATGCCGCCGTTCATCACCGCTGGCACGGGAATGGATGCGTTTATTCATTGCTTCGAGGCCTTCTGCTCACCTCACTTCCACCCCATGAGTCAGGGCATTGCGCTGGAGGGCATGCGCCTGGTGAAGGAGAACCTGCCCCGTGTCTACGAGGATGCCGGTGATATTGAAGCCAGGGGCAACATGCTGGTCGCCGCCGCTATGGGAGCCGTCGCCTTCCAGAAGGGGTTGGGGGCTACCCATGCGGTCTCCCATTCGGTCGGCGCGATTTACAACACCCATCACGGCATGACCAACGCAGTCGTTCTGCCCTCTGTCATCAAGATGAACCACCCCGCCATCGAAAACCGGGTGATCGACATTACCCATTACCTCGGCATTGCCGGCGGGTTCGACGGCTTTACCCGTTTCATCATGACATTGCGGGAAACGCTCAAAGTACCCGAGCGGCTTCGGGATATGGGCGTGGGAACAGACCGGATTGACGAGATGACCAAAATGGCACTGGAAGATCCAAGCGCAGGCGGCAACCCGATCAAGATGACCACAGAAAATACCCGCGCTTTGTTTGAAGTCTGTATCTGATAGCGAAAGGTCAGTGGCTGCGCTCTAAGGCGTGTACCAGTCACCGGAAGCCACGAAGTGGGGGTTCAGCACATCCTGCTTGCCGTAGAGTAGTGGGCTGCCATCAAGCTGGCACACCTTGCCACCGGCTGCCGCCAGCACCGCCTGAGCGGCACCGGTGTCCCATTCGCTGGTTGGTCCCAGCCGCGGGTAGATATCCGCTGCGCCTTCAGCAATACGACAGAACTTCAGTGAACTGCCCGCCTGCATTAGCCGGTGACTCCCCAGCGCATCGATAAACTTGCGGGTATCCTCATTAAGATGACTCTTACTTGCCATCACCCTTTTCTGATCCGGCGGCACAGCCACCTGGATAGGCCGGGTCTGACCCCGGCTATCACGCTTCCAGGCGCCCTTACCCAGCACGCCCCAGAATGCTTCACCCAATGCAGGCGCTGTGACCACGCCCAGTATCGGCACCCCGTTTTCGATCAGTGCGATATTAACCGTAAACTCACCCGTGCGACTGACAAAATCCTTGGTGCCATCAATCGGATCGACCAGCCAGAACCGGTGCCAGCCTTTACGCTCGTCCCAGGGCGCATTGGCGGATTCTTCCGACAACACCGGAATATCACCTGCCAGTTCAGCCAGTCCGTTTACGATAATATGGTGAGACGCCAGATCAGCCGAAGTCACAGGCGACTCATCGGCCTTGTGATCAACCTCGAAATCCGTCTGGTAAATGGCCATGACTTTCTGGCTGGCAAGATCGGCGAGTTTCAGGAGTGCAGGAAAGTAGGAGGAAACCGGCGTCATTAGAGCCCCATTGGCAGATTGGCTGAATCCGTTCAGTCTAACGAAAGTCAGCCAGTGCTGCGATTGCCGGTTACGGTTGTCGGCCAAGATTGTCGACTACCATGGGGTAGGGAAATCAGATACGGCCATTGTCCTCGATGTCAGCATGGTCTGCACCGGCCATCTGCGCCCGGCCACAATGCAACATGTCAGACGACTGCAACCACTTCTGGTCAGGGTAATAGGTAAAAACAAACTGACCGCCTTTGAGGTTATCCACGACTCTGCGGATGATTTTCTGGCTTACTGCCGGGCACCCCAGGCTGCGACCGATACGGCCATAGTTTGCGATCCAGGACGGATCAACATAATCGGCACCATGAATCACAATGGCACGCTGACGGGCGAGATCATTAACGCCGGACTCCAGACCATCCAGCCGCAACGAATAGCCGTGCTTGCCGCGATAGGTTTCACTGGCCTGAAATAGCCCGATGCTCGACTGGTGACTGCCCTCTACATTGGAGAACGCAGTCGCCATGTTGTCACCGGAATTCCTGCCATGAGCCACCAGATCACGCAGCACCAGCGCCCCGGATTTCAGATCAAAAATCCAGAGTCGACGCTCGGTCGACGGCAGCGAAAAATCGATTACGGCCAAGCGCTGAGGCTGTTCGAGGCCGCTGCTGATAGCGCACTGAGATGCCTGCAGCGCATTTTTCAGTACGCCCTTGTTCAGGTTGGGCGCCGACTTGCTCAGATTGGCCAACAGGGCATCATTGAAAACGCCGGCTTGAGCCGACGCAGAAAACTGGAATGCAAACAGAACGCTCATGGCGATTGCCAACAGACTGCAGGGGCGTTTGTTCGTCATTGCTTTACCTTTCAGACATTAAAGTGATCAGACTGGGCGATCAGATCACTGAACGCGCAGGGCTATTGAATTCTTAAATCTCGCCGAGGTAGTCTGGATTTCTGAACCAACGTACTAGACTAGACAAACAGGCTGATTATTTTTTAAGCAACTCGGTTTCTATAGTTTTCGGTGCAATTTGGCCACGATCGGAACTAAGAGAAGCTGGCGATCGATCGCACGAGATTGCAGGCCAAGGATGGCGCATTCTAACAAGGATTTGCGTGATGCCAATTCAATTGTACAAATTTCATACAAAACAGAGCGTTTGGCAACGCTTTCTGAGATGCGCACTGATATTGCCGTTGTCTCTCGCATGGACGCCGACTGCTCTTGCCCTGCATCGAATCGATCCCGATGTCTGCGAAACCCTGCCGACTATCTCCGAGTTTCATCAGCAAGCATTGACCCAATTCGAAATGCAGACTCAGGGGTTGGCGCTTTGGCGTGATCCCGCGCAGCTGGATGCTTTGTTAAGCCAATTGATTGCAGTTGCTGACGACGGCCTTGATCCGCTCGATTACCACTTTGAAGAGCTGGCCCATGCCCGTTCCCACCTGGCCACATGGGGGCAGTTAGGGCGTTGCGATATCAAGCTTGCGACCGATGCTTACCTGCTGGCGCTTTCAGACCTGCATTACGGCAGAGCCCGCATGCAGGGCACTGACGCCGTCTGGCAGGCGCCGCAGTTCACCCGTCCGCCGCAGCCAGCTCAACTTGTGACCATTGCACTTCAAGGGCTGTCGGATTTGCCGCTTGCCTTTAACGAAGCGCGTCCGCAGCTACCCCGCTATCTGAACCTGCGCACTGCCTATCGCATAGCGCGCGATAATCTGCCGTCGCAGTGGCCGGAAGTGCCTCCCGGGCCAACACTTGAAGAAAGTGATCTGTCAGATCGCGTCATGGCACTGCGGGCACGCCTGGAGGCCGAACGCTATATCGCGATGCCCGTCACCGCCTCACCCGCCCAGGCCACCGACGCCGCTTCACCTTCAGTCGCGTCTGTAGCCGCAGCTCAACGATTTGATCCACAGCTGACCGCTGCTGTGGAAGCGTTTCAGCAACGGCATGGCCTTGAGGTTGACGGCAAGGTGGGCAAAGGTACGCTGGCGGCCCTCAATGTCACGCCGGCCGAGCGTCTGGAGCAGATCAAGGCCAATCTGGAACGCCTGCGCTGGCTGGCACAGGACATGGGGCGGGATGCGAATCGCAACCTGTTGCTGGTGGATATTGCCGGTGCTCGTCTGGAGCTCTACGAAAAGGGACAGCTGAGCTGGACCGGCCGGGCTCAGGTCGGAAGGCCCACGCGGGAAACACCCGAACTTAAATCCATGATTACGCACGTCACGGTCAACCCTACCTGGAATATTCCACGTAGCATTTTCCTGAAAGACGCCCTGCCGTCGATCATGCGTGACCCTCTTTACCTGAGCAAACGCAATATCCGGGTCTACAACTCGACCGGCGACGAACTGGATCCGCTCGTTGTCGACTGGCAAAACCCTAAGAACCTGTCACTGAAGCAGGACCCCGGCCCCGGCAACGCACTGGGTGAGGTGGTAATCCGGTTTTCCAATCCATTCGCTGTATACCTGCACGACACGCCGTCCTCCGGCCTGTTCAATACATCGCAGCGGTTTTACAGTTCCGGTTGCGTGCGGGTAGAGGGTGCAATGGAGCTTACCCGCAAGCTGTTCGCCAGCGGGTCGGCTGAACAGATGGCACAATTTGAAGCGGCCAAGGCATCCGGCTTATCCCGCAATGTGCACCTGCCCAAAGGCGTTTATGTTGTTTTGGCGTACTGGACCGCAGAAGCCAATCAGGCAGGGGAAATCTCGTTCAGACCCGATGTCTATCACAGCGATGGCTCGCTGCTGGCGATGCTGGACAACTGACTCCCGACTCCCAAAAAACCGGCCACCGCCAGCCACTCAAGCAAGTGTATGATTATTAATGGGTTATAATTTTAACTCAGGGTATAGTGACGACAGACATCAATCCGTGGTGTGATAGTGGCCGGATTCCAAACGGCTGACATAAGGCATTTGGAAGGCCCAAACAAGAAACCTGGCCCGAACCCTGTTCACAGATTCCTGACGGAACTCAGAGCGCCAGCGGCTTTTATACAAATTCAGTGTGGTGACCCAATTGGCATTTCTCAGTGGCAGACTGAGCCAGCGCCTGGCGCTGTGCGCAGTAGCAGTGCTACTTCCCTTCTTCTTCGTGGGTGGCCCCGACTGGGCCTCTGACCCCCTGTACAAGTCGGCGTGGAATCTCGGTCACATTCTGTTCTTTGGAACACTGACGCTCGCCATTCGCCCCCACCAGTGGCTGGATGGATGGCGCCTGTGGCTGGCCAGCACTACAGCGGCATTGATTGCGGGCTGTATCATTGAGCTGCTTCAGGGCGACCTGGGTCGCCAGAGTGATATTCAGGATGTGTTCCGCAACCTGATTGGCATGTGGTTGGTGATGTCATGGGTGAGTCCGCTCTCGTTCAACAACGCCCCCACACCAATCAACCTCGCCATCAAATGGCTGATGCGGGCCGGCGCGATCCTGCTGCTGGCATTTCAGCTTCAAGCGGTATTCGATGTCGCTCGCCAGCAATACCGGATTGCCCACCAATTGCCCCTGGTTTACGACTTCAACACCACCGGTGCCTGGCGTTACTGGAGCGGGGATGTGTGGCTGGCCGAGCAACATACAGAAAATGCCCGCTACAGCCTCAGGCTGAAATTGAGCACGGACCACTACTCAGGCACCACGTTGCATAACCTGCCGGCAAACTGGACAGATTATGATCGCCTGTACATTGCAATGTACAACCCTGCCTCAACGCCAATAACGCTCAGCTTGCGCATCAACGATTTGGCACACGATCGGGGCGATAACGCCTTCGAAGATCGCTATAACACCAAACTGACTCTCAAGCCCGGCGTCAATCATTTCCACATTCGCCTGGACGCGGTTAAAACTGCGCCCACAACCCGCGAAATGGATATGGACGATATTCGCAGGTTGGTTATATTCACCACGCAACTGGATAAACCCAGAACGGTGTTTGTGACCGGCCTGAAGCTGGAAAAGACTGAAAAGCATGACCATGAACAGATCAAACAGGAAACGGACTGAACGGCACTGTTAACGTGCCCATCCAAATACCCGCCAGCCGCGCCTAGAGTGAATTGGCGGTGAAGGTATCGCAGACGTTGACATCACCGGACTCGAATCCTTTCCTGAACCAGCGCACGCGCTGTTCCGAACTGCCATGGGTAAAACTGTCCGGCACGACTTGCCCGCCCCCCTGTTTCTGCAAACGGTCGTCCCCAATGGAGGATGCAGCGGTCAGCGCTTCCTCCAGATCCCCTTCTTCCAGCCACTGGCGTTCGGTCCTGGCATGATGCCCCCAGACACCGGCGAAACAGTCGGCTTGTAACTCCTGGCGCACAGACAGTGCATTGACCTCAGCTTCGCTTCTGCCCTGCCCGGCTTGCTGCACTTTTTCGCTGATACCCAGCAAGGTTTGTACGTGGTGTCCCACTTCGTGGGCGATCACATAGGCCTGGGCGAAATCGCCCGGCGCCCCGTAACGGCTGCTCAGATCCTGAAAAAAGGAAAGATCCAGATAAACCTGTTTGTCTCCGGGACAGTAAAACGGCCCGACAGCCGAACTGGCTGTGCCACAAGCCGAGTTCACCCGACCTGAAAACAGCACAAGCGTCGGTTCCTGGTAATGTCCGCCAAGCTGGTTAAAAACGGTTTGCCAGGTATCCTCGGTATCGGCCAGCACCACTGAAACAAACTGCGTCATCTCCTGTTCCTGAGGGGTCAGCTCGCGCGAAGACTGTTCGGTGTTGGTACCGCCACCGCCAAACAACATCGGTAGCAGATCAATGCCCAGAAACCGGCTGCCGACAATCACGACAACGGCCACCACCAGCACAATGCGCCCGACTTTACTTTTCAGCATCATCGGCAAGAAACGCAGCAACACCATGGCGCCGGCGCCCGAAGATGCGTAACCCGGAGACTCTCCCCGCCGGTCCTGAACGTTTGAACTTTGTCGCCTGCCTCGCCAACGCATGTCACTGTCTCCTTCAATCACAGCATCAGGGCCCGACGACAACTGCGCGGGCTGCTTGTTTACTATAGGCCAGTTCAACGAAAGCAGACGCAGGAGCGCAGGAATTCAAGACTGATATAACCGGTTTGCTCAGCCCGCCGTTAACGCAGCCAGCGTTTCGCCAATACGGGCATTCAGTTTGAGATCGACGATGCTGTCAGCGCGGGTGCGTCCCATGTTCAGGGTTGCGATAGGCTTGTGCCAGTCCCGGGCATAGCGGCAGAAACGAAAACCCGAATACACCATCAATGATGATCCGATAACCAGCAGGCCATCGCTGGACTTGAGCACATCCAGAGAAGCGGTTACCCGGTGTTTGGGAACATAATCACCAAAGAACACCACATCCGGTTTGAGGATTCCGCCGCAGGCGGGGCAATTCGCAACTCTGAAGCTTTCAAAATCCACCTCCAGATCCGCATCGCCGTCCGGTGCGGCTTCCGCTGTATAGGCGCCGAACGCAGGATTAAGGTCAGCGCATCGCGCATGCACCTCATCCCGGTCGCAGCGATAACCGCAGTCCATGCAGACCACCTGATCCGCCCGGCCGTGAAGATCCGTGACCCGATCACTGCCGGCCCGCTGATGCAGCCGATCAACATTCTGGGTTACCACCAGACTGCAGTGCGCTCGGCGTTCAAGTTCAGCCACGTGAAAATGGGCCGGATTGGGTTTGGCATTCCGGATCATCGGCCAGCCGATAAGGCTACGCCCCCAGTAGCGCTGGCGCACATCTGAACGGTTCATGAATTCCTGATGCTGAACCGGCTGCCGACGCTTCCAGGCGCCGTCTCCGTCACGGTAATCGGGGATGCCGGAATCGGTGCTGACACCAGCACCGGTCAGAACAAGGAGATTGGGGTAACGCCGGATGAACTCAGCCAGCCGAGAGGCCGCCATTTCAGGGGCCTGGAGTTCAGGCGCAGGCCCATCCAGAGGCATTCTGATGGCGTGAGCAGGGTGCTTTTTGGCAGACATACAGCAAGCTCCGGTTAAATCAGAGTCGTCGCTTACTCTAGTGCCACTGCCGCCGAAACCGCAATGACAAAAAGCGCCGCAGGCGATCAGCCTGCGGATACCCATCATTGAACAGGTGAGTGCTCCCAGCCCTCAACGGTCATCACCGCGGGCTCCCGGGAGACCAGTACTCTGCCGTCACGAACCGACGCCATCACAGGTGACTGGTTCAGCAACACGTCATAGGGCGTGGTTCCGTGGAGTACAACACAACGGGCAGGCAAACCTTTTTCGATGCCATACTGGTCCAGATTAAGAACAGCAGCGCCGTTGTGAGTGATGATCTCCAGCGATGTTTCAATCCGATCCGTACCGAGCATATGACAGGCGTGCAGCCCAACGTCCAGCGTACGCAGCAGGTTGCCATTGCCCATCGGATACCAGGGGTCTCGTATCGAATCCTGCCCCATCGCAACTTTAAGGCCCGCATCCAGCAATTCTGGCACCCGCGTGACGCCACGGCGTTTGGGGTAGCCGTCAAAGCGGCCCTGCAGGTGAAGGTTTTCGGTCGGCAAGGCAACAAAGCGCAGATTGGATTTCTGTAACAAGCGGAACAACCGGCTGCAGTACGCCTCATTATAGGAATGCATCGCACAGGTATGGCTGGCGGTCACGCGCTCACCGTATCCACGCTTCAGTGCTTCTGCAGCCAATACCTCCAGAAATCGCGAATTGGGGTCATCAATTTCATCACAATGCACATCCACAAGGCTGTCGGTTGCTTCCGCCAGAGCCATCAGCTTCTGTACCGACTCGACACCGTAGTCACGGGTAAACTCGAAATGTGGTATCCCGCCTACAACGTCAGCACCCAACGCCACGGCCCGCTTCATCAGTTCGATACCGTTGGGAAATGACAGAATACCTTCCTGAGGAAACGCTACGATTTGCAGGTCGATGAAATTCCGAACCCGTTTGCGCACCTCCAGCATGCCTTTCAGTGCGGTCAGTGTCGGGTCGGTCACATCCACATGGGTCCGGACATACTGAATACCGTGAGCCGCAAACAGTTTGAGGGTCTGCTCCGCCCGGTTGATGACATCGTCGTGTGTGAGCATTAGTTTGCGCTCAGACCAGCATTCGATACCTTCAAACAGGGTGCCGCTGCGATTCCAGCGGGGTTCCCCCGCAGTCAGTGCGGCATCAAGGTGAATATGAGGCTCTACGAACGGCGGGCAAACCAGGTTGCCGCCGGCATCCAGTTCGTTGTCTTCCACGGGGGCCCGTTCACCCAGCGGTTGAATATCCGCAAAACGACCCTCCTGGATCCGTATCCTGTGCAGGCCGTCAAGGCCACTCAGACGAGCGTTGGTAATGGCATTGGGTTGGAACATTACGGGGCATCTCCGATGTCTGTTGTGTCGCTGTGCGCGCGCAATAGCGCCCGCGCTAAAATCAGCGTTTCCATGTCTGACACACTTGACGGACTGAGGCCCGTCAAACGAAAGAGTTTATTGAGGCGGTATCTGACCGAGTTGCGGTGGCTGCCGAGTGCCGCGGCCGTCGCTGTCAGGTTGCCACCGTTAACAAGCCAGGCATCAAGCATCGGGGACAACTGCTCAAGCAGATCAAGCTGTTGACCAACGCAAGGTGCAATCAACTGGCGCAAAGCTTCCGGATTACCGAGCCGAGCCTGCAACCGGACACTCAACGCTGCCGGTTCCGGAACGGCTGTGCGTTGCTCGGCGGCGATAATCTCGCGACTGATAACCTCGGTCACGGTGACCATCGGCAACGAGTAAGGTTGCTCCAACAGCGGAAGCTCCAGATCATCCGCAAGCCTCATCAGGGTCGACGGTAGCTGACCGATATAAGCGTCGCCGGTTAAAATCACCAGTCCCGCAATGCCTGCGTCAATTCCCTCATAAAGCAATTCCGAGAGATTATCAGGGCTCCGGTGGCGGCCAATTCCGGTGACGAAAACCAACTCACCACCTTTAACCCAGGGTTTGAAGGAGCGATTCTCCGCCACGTAGGGCCAGCGGATCCGTCGTTGCCGACCGCAGGCGCCTGCCCTCAGCCTGATCGCATCCAGGCCCGGGAGATGCGGTATCTGGTCACAGGTTAACGCCATAATCTACGTCGCATTCACCTGGGACTCACGGCGCGCCTTAACGCCGTCACAGGCAATGAAAAAGAGCGTATAGGCCATCCCCGCTACAATCACGCCCACCACCGGTGCAACCCAGGGCGACGTATAAGCCGCAAATGATCCCACTCCGTAGGCTGCCAGCCCGATATAATTGAACGCAGGCAGCGGCGCCTGTGCAATATCCGGATACCGGCCCCGGTAAGCGACAACAAAGTTAGCCATGATCACGCCACCAATGGGGGGAATAAAGGTCCCCAGCAGAATCAGGAAGGGAATCAGCCACTCGTACATACCGAGCACAGCCAGCAGGGTGCCAATACCAGCACCTACCAGGGTAACCATCTTGCGCCGGCGTGTTCGCAGCAGGTTACAGCCAGCCACCGCAAAGTTATAAACCGTGTTGTCCTGAGTCGTCCAGAGGTTGAGAAACAGCATCAGGATACCCAGCGTGGCCAACCCTTGGGCTACCATGATGTCGACGATATCCGCCTGCTGATAGACCAGAGCGCCAAAGGCCCCGACCAGTGTCATCAAGCCATTACCCACGAAAAACGCAGCCAGCGTTGCCCAGACTGCCGACTTCCCGGAACGGGCAAACCGCGTCCAGTTAGTGGCCTGGGTGCCACCACTCACAAAGGTACCGAAAACCAGTGTGATCGCCGCAGCGATACTGAGATCACTGGTGGGGGCTATCGCAGTCAGTCCCGCCAGCCCTCCGGCGTCCGATGTCGCAATCGTCATGCTGACAGCGATCAGGATAATCATCGCCGGCACCGCAAACCGGGACAGCATCTCCAATCCCTTGTAGCCGATAAAGGCACTGATACAGAAGCCGAAGCCAAACACCACCATCAATGGCAGCGTCCAGGATTCGGACAGGCCTGTCATTTTCACCAGCAACATGGCCATGGTGGCCGTTCCCCAGGCATACCAGCCGATCTGGGTAAACCCGAGGATAATGTCAGACAGCTTGCTGCCGATCTGACCAAAAGCAAACCGGCTCATCAACGCGGTGTTAAGACCGGATTTTGCTGCGATATAGCCCAACCCTGCGGCGTAAAGTCCCAACAACAGATTGCCGATGGCAAGCACCCAGAGCATCGATGAAAAGTCGAACGCTGTGCCGACTGTCCCACCGGCCCACATCGTCGCTGTAAAGAAAGTAAATCCCAGCAGGACCAGCCCCATGGACCAGAGGCTTTTCCTCGCTGAAAGAGGCACTGCAGATAGCGGATAATCCTGCTCTTCGGGTGTCGGTGAATGGTTCATCAGTGTTTTCTCCAGTGGCGTTTTCAGTATCTGTTATCCACATTGGCAATGCCTGTGCCAGAAGCCACTGTTGCCTTCATTTCATCCCGTCACACGCCTTGAATTTGTGCGCATTGCACAACTGCACATTCAATCAACGCTATCGTCGTGCAACTGCGCACCTTATCAATGCAAATTTGCGCCACCTGCATCAACCCGGTGCAACATCCAAAATGCGCTCAGGTTGTTGCTGCAAATGGATAAATCAACAAGACGCTTTGTAAGTGTATTCCCGGTATTCAGCCGCCCTTTTTTGTGCCTATACTGAGTTATAGCAATTGGAACGCTTTGAGTTAAAGGAGCGAAAAGCAGGTTTCATGATGACGAGCGCACTGACGTATCGCGCTACTTTACTGGCGACGATAATCACACTGCTGTTTTTGGGCATGACGCTATCAAAGTCCGTCAGCCTTCCGGGCGCGCCTATGGCGGTCGGTTACAGTGTCGATATATCCGGCGACGATCCGTCATCCGCTCCGCTGGATGCAGCACCACCTACCCCCGATACATTCTCCGTACTGGCCGTTTCCGCAAGCGAGCCCCTATCGGATTATGCTGACGACCCTGACATTCGCCCACGGATCCTGAGTTATCCGGTATTACCGCAAGGCCCTCCTCACACAGCCTGATATTGCGCACTACCCGCTGACCGGTTGGTACCGACTATGGCTCACAGCCTATGTTGAGCCGTCAACACCTTGTACCGACCTGACAGATCAGCTTTCTGCAAACCAGGATTTGTGAGGAATACCATGAACGCAGCACTCAACACGCCGTACCGCAACATCCCTACCGAAGAACTGCTGGGCAGCCCTCGAATCGCCTACCCTGACACCCAGGCATCACTGACACTGGACGACCCGGCAACTGAAGTAATGGTCGATTTCAGAGCCTCCCGTCCATCTGTCATCAGTGGCGATCTCCCCCTTCACGACGCCCGCGCGTTGATGAGGACCACAGAGGAATCGATAAAGCTGGTGGTCAATCGTGCCGGCGAATTCGTCGGGATCATCACGCTCAAGGATTTTCTGGGTAAAAAGGCGCTGGCCAAGGCACACGCCATGTCGGTAAGGCTTGATGCAGTTCAGGTCAAAGACATTATGCAGCGCACCAGCCAGTTGCCCAGTATCCATACCCGGCACCTGCGTAACGTGAAGGTGGGCGATATAGTCGAAACCTTCAATCAGGCTCAGTCGGAGCACTTCCTGATTTTCGAGAATGATAGTGAACACCCCGACAGAAGCTGTCTGCGCGGCTTGATTTCAGCCAGTGATGTGGCATTGCGGCTGAATATCTCGCTGGAGAGCATGGCCCGTGCAAAATCCTTTTCGGACATTGTGCATGCAGTAAACGGCACCTTCGACTGAGTCAGGACAGCTCACAACAAGCTGGCCCCCTGTGGGCCAGCGGCCTCTCATGGAGAGGAATCCGTCTCGCCACACCGAATGCAGTTTCACGACACTGTCCAGAAACTGACGCCCCAAGCCACCGACCAGACCTGTGGTTCCGGTTCGCGGGTAGATCCCCACTTGTTTTGCGGCGCATCCAGACCTAATCTCACAGGGGGTATTCAGGATTTGCCCTTGTCCATCCACGGAAAAGGAGATTGCATCATGCCCGCAGACGGAGTGACATCCATCCTTCTTGTTGTATCAACCGCGACAGTCAAAGATGCTGGCTCTGACATGTTTTTTGAGCTCATCATCCCCGAACTGGCGTCTACCGAATCACCGGCCCCCACTGCTCCTGGCGACACCGGCATATACACACTCCAGGCAAACGGCTCAAAAACCATTGACCAGATCTCGCCGACGGACATCACCATCAGCGCGGATATGCCCAATGGCGACAATGCCTGGTTACCCGCATCCCTGTATCTGCTCGCCAAAACAGATACATCGGACTATCAGCTGGTGTGCGGTATTCCACAATGGCCGAGCCAGATCTGGATCAGCGAGGACCAAAGTGCCCACACATTACCACCGGCCTTTCCGGCCATTTCACTGCAGAATGTACTGGACGCCCGCAACCCGTTCTGAGGCCAAAACAACGGGGCATGCCCACTTTTTCCAAACCGGCCTTTAGCGTAACTGACTATCTTTGCTCCCACGGCGGTTATAACCACTAACCGCCGTCTGTTCTTTGTCATGCTGACTCTGACACGCCACGCACAACCGAACCCCCGGAAGCGCTTCACGCCGCGCCTGGGGGATTTCCGCATCGCACTCCTCGCAGTGGGTCAGACTTTCACCTGCCGGAAGCTGGCTGCGGGCTCGCTCGAGCCCATCTTTTACGGTGCTATCAATCTGATCCTGAACCGCGCCGTCTTTTGACCATCCGCCTGCCATAACGCCCTCCTTCGAAGATCAGCTGAGATGAAGGTAAAAACATGCCAACGACGAGTCAGCATAGAGTGCTCTAAAGCATGATGACAGCCCTGTGGAAATTTGTAAGCGAGCCCGCAAAAAAAGCAATTTGGTACTAAGGTTCATTAGTAACCGAACGTTTTCCCAGTGGTGTGAAACAAACGACTCGACACATCGTAGAAATACCAATGACAACAAAAGAAAGCACAATGAAACCCCACCGGCGGTTAAAAATTGCGGGCCTGACCGCAGGATTGGTCATTCTGGTGCTGCTCGCCGTATTGTGCACGGTCGCCGTCGTCCAGATTCAAGCCGGCATTACCGCCTACGTCAGCGGCCAGAGCATCTGGTCAAGAGCCCAGGTACACACTGCAGTGCACTTTGAGCAATACGCCCAGACTGGTAACACCGAGCAGCTACGGATTGCACAGCGAGCGCTCGGAATTCTGTTGGCCGACAGGGATGCCAGAATCGCGGCTCTGGCATCGACGCTGGACCTTGATGCCGCGAGACAATATTTTCTGGATGGTCAGAACCATCCCGATAACGTCGATCGTATGATCTGGCTATTCCGTTACTTCTCCGATTTCGGAGCATTCAAAGAGGCCGCAAAAGTCTGGCGAGATTCTGACCCCTACCTGGATCGACTTAATCAAATCGGCGAAGCACTTCAGCAGGAATGGGAAGCCGCCGACACTGATCCGGCACGCATCAAAGCCCTGGAATCCCAACTGGCCGATATCAGCCTGCAGCTTCAGAATTTCACGTTGAAGTTCAGGCTTGCAATGGGTGAAGCCGCGCGCTGGTCAGCTTCCTTTCTTTCTATTGCCAGTACCGTTTATCTTGCATTGTTGGCATCGCTGGCATGGCTGCTGGCATGGCGACTTATGCGAGAGTTGCGAAGAACCGAGCAGAAGTTCAGCGCCATCTTCGCTCAGACCGCCGTAGGTATTACCCAGTTAGATCTCGCCGGGCGCATCGTCGATATCAACCCGGCAACCTGCACTATTCTCGAGCGCTCTTTTGACAGCGTGATGAGTGCCTCCTACAAGTCTCTGGTTCACCCTGACGACTGGGAACTCGGCCAACAGCAATACCATCAGGTACTGGAAGGAACACGTAATAGCTACACCGTTGAGCAGCGCATGCTGAAAGGAAGTGGCGATCATCTCTGGGCCCGGCTGACCGTTTCGATGGTGAGAAACACCGTTCATGCCGAAACCTACCTCATTGTCATGCTCGAAGATATTTCAGAATCGCGGCGACTGGCCAGCGAGCTCAGTTTCCAGGCAACCCACGATTCTCTTACCGGCCTGCTGAATCGCAGGGCTTTCGAATACCGCCTTGTCAGAACACTCAACCGTGCCCGGGCAGATAATAGTTATCATGCGCTGCTCTTTATCGATCTTGATCAATTCAAAGTGGTTAACGACACCTCAGGACATAGCGCCGGTGATCAGTTGCTTCGTCAGGTCGCCGAAGTGTCCCGTGAAGCGCTGCGCGAAGGCGATATTCTGGCTCGGCTGGGCGGAGATGAGTTTGGCGTTATTCTGGAAAATTGCAGCCTGGAGATTGCAGCAACGGTTGCAGAAAAACTACGCAGCACTCTGGAGAAAACAGCATTCAGATGGGAAAAAGAACACCATGCCATTGGCTGTAGCATTGGCGTTATTCCCATCACCGAAGAGACTGCCGACATTAACAGCTTGATGCGAGCCGTCGATATCGCGTGCTACATGGCAAAGGATGAAGGCCGCAACCGTGTCTACGTTTCGACAGCGGACGACCAGCAACTAGTCGCCCAGCGGGGACAAATGGAATGGCTCAACCGCATCCAGAGCGCACTAAAAGAGCACCATTTTTTCCTGGACGCACAGATTATTTCTCCTGCCACTTCAAACGGGGGATCACACGGGCTTCGATATGAGGTCCTGATCAGGCTAACGAATGAAGCCGGCGATGTTGTGCCTCCCTCTGCTTTTCTTCCCGCGGCCGAAAAATTTGGTGTAATCAGCAAGATTGATCGATGGGTAATTGCTGAAGCCATTCGCAAACTGTCAGAAACACCGGATCATCTCCAGGTTCTGGAGGCCTGCCACATTAATCTTTCAGGGCGTTCATTCGATCAGGCAGACTTCGCTGACTACGTTGTAGATCAGATACAGCGTTATAAAGTGCCAGCAAACAAATTGTGCTTCGAAATCACTGAAACCGCTGCTGTCCATAGCCTTGTGGATGTAGAGCGATTTATGGCCCGGCTTTCAAAACTCGGTTGCACCTTCGCTTTGGATGACTTTGGTACCGGTCTGTCTTCGTTCAGCTATCTTCGGCGTTTGCCTGTCGATTGCCTCAAAATTGATGGTGCTTTTGTGCGGGACATCGCCACAGATGATACTGATCTGGCTATGGTCAGGGCGATTAACGATATCGGTCACACGTTGGACAAAATCACCATCGCAGAATTTGTTGAAAACGACGAAACGGCGACACTACTTGGCGAGATGGGGGTTGATTACCTGCAAGGATTCGGCTTGCATCGTCCCTGTCGCTTTGACGAGCTGCTGGCAGAACGCCCAGAAATCGGGCGTACAGCTCAACCCCAGAGTCGTCAGAGCCTGCGCTGAAAAGGAGCTGCAAGCTAAAACCAGATCAGTTTCTTCCGTAAAGCCTCGGCCGTTCGTATCGGAAAAAACCGCTCTCTTCTTCTTTGCGGATGGTTTCAGCCTCTGCTTCGAAGTATTCCTGACGGAGATCTTCAACAGCCTTATCGAGCTCCGGCCCTTGAAGATTCTGCGCCAACTGGTTGCGCTCTTCCATGTACGCATTTCCGTTATTCCAACGCTTTTCGCGCCGCGCATCGTGCTTGGCAAGGTTGTCCACCTGTGCCTCGGAAAAACCCATTTGCCGGCGCATATCATTGATTTTCTGCTGCCGCGCTTCCGGCGACATTGTCCGCAGTTTGCTTTGCACTGATTCAAAACCGAAATAAGTCTGAGCCACGACCCCCTGATTTACCGCTGCAGCCTGTACGCCCGCGCCATAGGTTTCATCCAAAGCGGTCTGGAGCTGGTACAGAGTCTCATCCAACGAGTTGATCTTCGACTGATCCAGCGCTTGCATAGCCTGCTGCACTTTTTGCTGTTTCTGAGCCCAGGCTTCCTGTTCATCGGCCCAGATAATGGCCGCATCATCGCCAAACATTGCGCGTCGCTTGCTCCAGAGTGCGCCGTTACGCTCCATCTCGGATAGCGCTGACAGCGCCAACTGGTTCTCGGCAAGCCAATATTCATACTCGGCCATGCGCTTCACAGTCACTAGGATATCTGCGGCATAGTCAGGAAAAGCAGTCTGCACGATGCTGGCAAAAATCACCCAGCCATTGTCAGGGTACCGAGCCAGAACGTCGCTTAACGTGTCCAGCAACATGGCCTGGGTTCGTTTGCTCTGAATGGTTTCGCCGTAGGCTTTCAATAGCGCAATCGCCTGCTCATCAATATAACGCCGGGTAGCCGAGTCCAGCGCCGAGGAATCCGCCGCCGTGGCGGGTTGGGTGTTTGCACTCAGGGCTGCTGCATTTAGGGGCGGCTCACTGGCCGGTTCTGAAACCTGATCGGCAGGCATCTCACCAACTATCTTGCTGAAAAGAGGAGACGTCACGAATGCCGCCGCGGCACACGCCACTACAACGCCGGCTGCCAGAACGATTCGCTTCATAGTGTGGATCTGTCACTGATTGGAGTAGAGAAGCAGGCGACGACATGCATCGTCGCCTGCCAGGGACACTTACAATAAGGGCTGCAGTTTTGGCCAAACCAGATTCGCCAGTTTCCTGGAGCCACCAGTATCGGGGTGGATGCCGTCGATGATGATATCGCTGTCATTGATTGACGAGCGAGGATCAACAAACTGACAGTTTACGACACTGTTGCTGCACGCCTGGGAAAGACGCATATCCCCGTAATCAACCGCCTCTTCCATGCTGTCGAGCAGGAAAATGCCATTCTTGGTGTAGTAGTACCCGAGGTAGATGACGTTATCGACGCCATCGGCATTCATGTCATTCAGCAGGTTTACCGCTTCGACGTAGATGTCATCGATAAACGCCTTGCACTTGGAGCTAAGGCGACCGAACTGATACCACTGGGTTTTGCAGTTTTCCGGATCCAGCGCTATCGCAGGAATCAGGATATCGTTCCCACCACCGTCCATCACAATCGTATCGATGTTGGGGTTGTCCGAGCGGGCAACACTGTATTGATCAACCACGGAGGTGGCCAGAAAACCACCCGACAATTCAGCTCCAGAGAGCGTATAGCGACGGAACGTCTGGCCTGCCTTGTCTTCCAGGAAATCCTGAAGTTTTCCCGACAGCGCGAATATGGAATCACCCAGCGTGACGACCTGATCATTGTCTGCGTCAGTCACCCGCGGGTTGCTCAGCAGACTGCCGGCACCACCGCACCCGGTCAGGGTTGCCGCCAGTACCAATGCAGCAGATGCTTTGAAGAACGATTTAAGAGTAAGAGCGGGCAGAAATTGCCCAAATCCGGTTGAGACCTTGTCCATTGTCATTCCCTTTGTCATGTTTGTTGTCTTTGTTGTTATAACTTCTGGAACTGCACTTCTTATATTGTCTGACAACTACCAGACCAACCTAACAAAAGTACTGGTTCCGGAAATGGAAACTGGTTAACAAACAGACAAAACAATGGTATTTCATCCCTGGCATTGGCCTCCCAAGACAATTCTTTTGTCTTTTACGGCAAAATTCTGGCCGATCTTTTTATAGATATCCCCCAGTCTGGCTTTTCAGTGCAATTCGGATCCACCTCTCGTTTGAAGAGGATGGCGCAATCAGCAACTACATCTGGCGCCGCTTGACACTGCACTTCGGGCAAACCGCTGCTAGCGTTGAGCCACATCAAACATGCCTTGGGCAATCAAGCGAAACGGAGGTCGCGGGCCTGTAACAATCGCCTGCCAGAATCCCATTCCTGCTCACCAGAGCTATAAAAAACAACCGCGTACAGGATCAGACATGAAACCACTTTCAAGACGGGATTTTCTGAAAGCATCGGCCCTCAGTATGGGCGCAGTGGTGATATCAACAGGACTGGCAGGCTGCCTTTCGTCCAGCGATGACGATGACCGGAGCGTTGCGTTCACCCACGGCGTAGCCAGTGGCGACCCGCTTCAGGATGGCATCATGCTCTGGACCCGAGTAAAGCCGGAAAACGCAGATCCGGTCACCGTTGACTGGGAAGTCGCGACCGACGCCGGATTCAGCAGCCTGACCCACTCTGGCAGCACGCAAGCCAACGCTGCACACGACTTTATCGTCAAGGTTGACGTGCGCAATCTCGCCCCGGGGCAAACGGTTTACTTCCGGTTCAGGGCGGCAGGCAAGACATCACCAACCGGCACCACCCGCACGCTACCTGCTGGCGATGTAAGCGAAGTCAGCTTCGCGGTTATGTCGTGCGCCAATTACCCTGCCGGCTATTTCCATGTTTACGCGGAGGCCGCCAAAGAAGAGAAGCTGGACGCGGTTATTCACCTGGGCGACTACATCTATGAATACGGTGCGGGAGGCTACGCAACTGAAGATGCCGAAGCGCTTGGCCGCACACTGCCCGCTGACAACAGTAACGAACTCCTGACACTGGCAGATTACCGCAAGCGCTATGCGCTGTACCGCAGCGATCCGGACCTGCAAAACCTCCATGCCGCTGCCCCGTTTATCTCCGTGTGGGATGACCACGAAGTAGCCAACGATGCCTGGCGTGAAGGCGCCGAAAACCACAATGCGGATGAAGGCGACTACACGGCCCGCAAGCTGGGTGCGTTGCAGGCCTATTTCGAGTGGACGCCGATACGGCCGGTTTCCGAAGGCAATGAATCCGTCATCTACCGTAGTTTCAACTTCGGCAACCTGGTCTCTCTGCACATGATGGACACCCGCATTATCGGGCGCGACGAGCAGTTATCCTACGCGAACTACCTCACGGGCTCAGGCATTGATAGCGCCCGCTTCACTGCCGACCTGACCGATAGCAACCGCACCATGCTGGGCGCGGAGCAGTTGGGCTGGGTGCAAAATGCAATAGGCGGCTCAACCGCAACCTGGCAAGTACTGGGACAGCAGGTGCTCATGGGACGCATGAACCTGCCGGCCGAACTGCTGAGCGGCTTTCTGAACCCCAGTCCGGCCATACTGGCGCTGTTTCAGGAACTCGCAATTCTCAAAACACGCTACCTGCAGGGCGATCCCAGCCTGACAGCAGGCGAGATTGCACGCGTCGAAACCGTCCTGCCATACAACCTGGATGCCTGGGACGGCTACGTCTACGAACGTGAGACACTGCTGGAAACGGCCCGCGCCACCAACAAGAATCTGGTGGTACTGGCAGGCGACACGCACAACGCCTGGGCCAGCGATTTGAAAACGGTGGGTGGTGAACAGGTTGGCGTCGAGTTTGCGACCTCATCGGTCAGCTCTCCCGGGCTGGAAGAATACCTCGGTTTGCCTGAAGACCAGATTGCCGGCGCCGAGCAGGCTATCGCCCTGCTGGTGGACGATCTTAAATACGTGAACGTGAACCAGCGGGGCTACATGATGGTGACCTTCACGCCTGACGAAGCGCGCGCAGACTGGCGCTTTGTCAGTACCATCAAGGATAAGGATTACGGGTTGGACACCGCCCGCGCGCAATCTTTGACAACGCTTCCGGGAGCGGGCAATCGCAAGATTGTCATCGGTGGTAGTGGAATTACGACACCGACAAGCTGAGGCCACTCACTGCCGGATCAAGCTTGGTCCTGATCCGGCAGTTCCCTCACATCAAAGCGACAACTGCATGTTATCCCGTGCGACCGAGACAGACGCCGGCAGCGGGTTGTCCATCAGCCAGCAATCCATTTCGTGGCCTATATGCGTTAGCAGGGTTTTATTAGGCTTCAATATATCGATCAGCCGTTTCACTTCATTCCAGTCATTGTGGTTACGCGGCAATGACTGCTCCGGTGCGTGTGTACAATCGATGATCAACAGTTCCACCTGCCACGCCTGCAGAAACGCCATCGTCTCGTCGGGCAAGCCAACCGTGTCGGTCAGATAGGCGATATGCACGCCGGCGGCGTCAATGCCATAGCCCTGACAGAGTTTGGAGTGGTTCAACGGAACAGGATAGAAGCCGAGTCCTTCGACATCGAAACGTCGAAACAACGGCTGGGGCGTCTGAAACTGCAAAATGCCAGGGTGCTTGAACAGGTCATCACAGCCACCCGGATCATCCGGCCCAAATACCGGAACCTCGCAGTTCATACCCCATCGTAATGGAAACAGTCCCGCCACATGGTCCATGTGGTAGTGGGTCAGTAAGATGGCATCCACTGTTCCCGGCGGAAACCGCTCTCGCAAATCATGCTGACCGGCGTCAATCAGGATTCTGGCACTGTTATGTTCCAGACTGATACTGCAAGCGGTGCGCCGGTATTCCGGCTGCTTCAGTGCCCGCTCACAGGCACAACACTGGCAGCCGTAAAGCGGCACCTGGCGGGCATCGCCAGTCCCCAGAAATGTCAGCTTCATTGAGCGGCGGCGCCAGCGGGAGCAGGCTCCTGCCCTTCGACAATAGCCAGCAAGTCACTAACTGCATCCGTCAGCGGGCCATCATTCGTTAATACCCATGCGGAGGATGGCATGGCATCCTCCAGAAGCTCAGCGCGGGTAATGCGCTGCTCGATGGCTCTGGCTGATTCCCGGCCACGGGCGATGAGCCGATCGCGCAATACCGACGGGTCGACCTTTATCCAGACCGTCACCAGTTGCGGGCCGTACTGGGAGATGGCGTCCTGCAGATAAGCCCGCGATCCATTGACGATCACATTCAGCCCCTGAGCCAGCCAGCGATCAATTTCGGTGCTGATACCATACTGGTGCCCATTCGCCGTCCATGCCATGCAGAATTCGCCTAGAATCCGCCGCTGATGGAACTCCTCATCCGTCAGCGCGACGTGATTCTCACCTTCCGGGTCTGGCTTACGGGTGATATAGCGATGGGCCACCCTGCAGCCATGTTCCCGTCGGAGCTTCTCTCGAAAGCCGGCGATAATCGAATCCTTGCCAGCACCGGAAGCGCCTACCACGTAGAACAGTTTTCCCGGCGCCGGCCTGTCCGCTTCCGTCATTCAGAATACCCTCTGGCCTTGTTTCCACACCTGCCGGATCAACGGATGCGTGTCCCGCTTGACCCAGATCAGATCTGCACGTTTACCTTGCTCTATCACCCCTCGGTCTCCAAGCCCGACGCAGCGCGCCGGTGTTGTGCTGACCGTACGCATTGCCTTAGGCATATCATAGTCGTTATCCAACTCAACGAGTTTGAATGCAGCATCCAGCAGGCTGGCAGGATAATAATCGGATGACAGGATATCCAGTACGCCTGCGCCGGCCAGATCAGCCGCTGCGACGTTACCTGAGTGGGACCCGCCCCTGACGATATTCGGCGCCCCCATCAACACGCTCAGACCGCGATCATGGGATGCGCGAGCCGCTTCGACTGTTGTCGGGAATTCAGCCACAGCCATGTTATAGCTCGCCGATTCCTGAACGTGATCAACGGTTGCATCGTCATGACTCGCCACCGGAATCCTGCGCTGACGACAGCCCGCTACAATAGTGGAACGGTAGCTATCGCTGAATTGGGCGCTGGCGGCTTTCTGGCGCACAATAAACTGCTCCAGCTCCGCATCCGTCATGCCGTATTTGCCCTGGTAATACTCGCGGTATTTTTCTTCTTTCGCGAACTGCCGCTGTCCGGGCGAGTGATCCATGATGGAAATCAGCCGAACCAGCGGATGATCGACCAGCGACTCGAACAATTCCAGAGTGCCTTCATAACTGACTTCACAGCGCAGGTGCAGAAAGTGATCGGCCCGGTGGATACGATCATTCTCAGCGCTGTGCAGCGCTGAAACCATAGTCTGCAAGTTGTCCAGCCGACGACTGTTCTGCATCACATCACCCAGCGACAACGCATCAAACACGGTGGTAATCCCGGCGGCGACAATCTGGGCATCATGGGTGGTTACCGCTGAGCGCGCAGGCCAGGTAACCCCGGGGCGCGGCGTGAAATACTTTTCGAGATTATCGGTGTGCAGTTCGACCATACCGGGCACCAGATAGTCCCCGTCACAGTCGATGGCACCCGGCGCTTGCGAGCGGCCGGTCGTAATATCGGCAATAGTGCCATCAGCACCGATGACAACCGTACCGGTGACCATTTCGTCGGCGAGCACCACCTGGGCGTTCGTCAGTACTTGCTGTTCCATATCCTTATCCTCTGGCAACCCCGACCCCGTATATCCGGGCTCAGGTCATATCAATCAGTCGATCCGCAACATCACTGCGTACATCGTCGTCGTGGAAGATGCCGACAATGGCGGCGCCGTTCGCCTTGGCTTCCGTGATCAGTTCGATCACCACCTGACGGTTGGCGGCATCCAGCGAGGCTGTCGGCTCGTCCAGCAACAGGATCGGCAGCTTTGCGATAAAGCCCCGTGCGATATTGACCCGCTGCTGCTCACCACCCGAGAAAGTTGAGGGCGACAGGCTCCAAAGTCGCTCCGGAATATTCAGGCGTTCCAGCAGCGCCTTGGCTGCAGCACTGGCCTGTTCCCGCCCCACGCCTTTGCGACGCAATGGCTCCATCACCACATCCAGAGTGCTGACCCGTGGAATGACCCGCAGGAACTGGCTGACATAACCGATGGTCTGGTCACGCAGGCGGAGAATGTCGCGAGGCTCGGCAACGGCGATATTGATCCGCTCATCACCGCTCCCCAGCCATATCTGGCCGCTGTGGACCTTGTAATTGGCATAAAGCGAGCGCATCAGCGTGCTCTTGCCACTGCCGGAATTACCGTGCAGCGCGACACACTCGCCGGCGTTGACCTGAAACGACACGTTATCCAGTACGGTGAAGCTGACACCGCCCTGATTGTGCAGCGTGAAGGTTTTAGTCAGATTCTGAACATCAATCATTGCAGTCATAAGTAATCCGATCGCCTGTCTGCTGAGTGTTGGCTGGCCATCATGGCGCGAGCACCGATGACACCAGAAGCTGGGTATAGGGATGCTGGGGGTCGTCCAGAATCTGATCGGTCAGCCCCTGCTCCACCACTTCGCCCCGCCGCATTACCATCAGCCGATGCGACAGCAAACGCGCCACCGCCAGATCGTGGGTGACGATGACCACAGACAGGTTCATGTCCATCACCAGGTTGCGCAGCAGGTCCAGCAGCCTTGCCTGCACCGACACGTCCAGCCCACCTGTCGGCTCATCCATGAAGACCAGGCGCGGATGGGTCACCAGATTCCGGGCTATCTGCAATCGCTGCTGCATACCGCCGGAGAAGGTCGATGGGTTGTCGTCGATCCGGTCTTCGTCAATCTCCACCGCTTTCAGCCATCCCAGACCGCGTTGGCGAAGCTGCTGATAGTGACGATCACCGACCGCCATCAACCGCTCGCCTATGTTGGCCCCGGCACTGACCCGCATCCGCAGGCCGTCTTGAGGATGCTGGTGGACCACACCCCAATCACTGCGCAATAGCTGGCGCCGACGGAACTCCGGTAGCTGGTAGACATCCATCAGTTGCTGCTCACTGTTGAGGTACAGCAACTCGCCTCTGTCTGGCGCAAGCCGCGCAGACAGGGTTTTCAGCAGCGTCGTTTTACCGGAACCGGATTCGCCCACAATGCCCAACACCTCACCCGGATGAAGATCAAAGCTGACGTCATGACAGCCTTTGCTCGGCGCGTAGAGTTTGGTCAGGTTGCGTACGCTCAGCACCGGCTGCTCAGTAGCGGGAGTCCGCTCAATCGTTTGTGCAGGTTGGTTCACGACAGCACCTCCTGAGTCTTTGCCGGCGATGCGACCGCCTGAACACCTTCGGCCTCAACCCGCGTGCGGCAGTAATCGGTATCCGAGCACACAAACAAGCGTCCGCCCTGATCGTCTGTCACCACTTCATCCAGGAAACTTTCCGAAGCGCCGCAGATATCGCAGTGGTGGTCCCAGCTCTGGATCTCGAACGGATAATCCTCGAAATCGAGACTCTCCACATCGGTAAAAGGGGGCACCGCGTAGATGCGTTTTTCCCGTCCAGCACCAAACAACTGCAGCGCAGGTGACTGATGCATTTTCGGGTTATCAAACTTGGGTATCGGTGACGGGTCCATTACGTAGCGTCCGTTCACCTTCACCGGATAGGCGTATGCGGTGGCGATATGGCCGAAATGGGCGATGTCTTCGTATAGTTTGACGTGCATGACACCGTACTCCTGCAATGCGTGCATTTTCCGGGTTTCGGTTTCGCTGGGTTCGATAAACCGTAGCGGCTCGGGAATCGGCACCTGATAGACCAGAATCTGGCCTTCGCTCAGCGGCGTTTCGGGAATCCGATGGCGTGTCTGAATCACCGTGGCGTCGCAGGTTTTCTCAGTGGTGTCCACGCCGGTGGTGGTGACAAAGAAGCGCCGGATGCTGACCGCGTTTGTGGTGTCATCCGCACCCTGGTCGATCACTTTGAGCACGTCATCACTGCCGATAACCGCTGCAGTCACCTGAATGCCGCCCGTGCCCCAACCATAGGGCAATGGCATCTCCCGGCCCCCGAACGGCACCTGATAGCCCGGCACCGCAACGGCCTTTAGCAATGCCCGGCGCAGCATCCGTTTGGTCTGCTCGTCGAGGTAGGCGAAGTTGTAGCCTTCCGGGCTCGCCGCTTCGCTGCTCACATGTTCGTGGCGATCAGCATTCATGACGTCACCTCCGTGGCGGTGGTTGCTGCATTGGTTTTTGCGGCGGGCCGGTTGCTGCCGTGCTCCTCGAACTCCTTGCGCAGTTTGCGCAGCAATTCCAGCTCGGACTGGAAGTCCACGTAGTGAGGCAGTTTCAGGTGACTGACAAAGCCATTGGATTCAACGTTGTCGCAATGGGACAGCACAAACTCTTCGTTCTGGGCAGGTGAATCACGCTCTTCATCGAACTCGGCGGCACGAAGGGAACGGTCGACCAGCGCCATGGCCATGGCCTTGCGTTCACATTGACCGAAGCCCAGCCCGTATCCACGGGTAAACTGCGGCGCGCGGTCTTTGGAGCCCACAAACTGGTTGATCATTTCGCACTCGGTCAGTTCGATATCGCCAATATCGATGGCAAATCCCAGCTCTTCGGGCACAATCTCAACTGCCACATAACCCTGACGGATCTCACCGGCGAATGGATGGTTACGGCCATATCCACGCTGCGTGGAGTAAGCCAGCGCCAACAGGAAGCCTTCATCGCCGCGCGCCAGCGCCTGCAGCCGTGTAGCACGGTCTGCGGGATAATCGAGCGGCTCACGGGTCAGATCGCCCGGCTGCTCGTTCTCAGGCTTTGCGCTTTCGATCAGGCCTTCGCTGTTAAGCATCTCCAGTACCCGGGGGCACCGCGCCACCGATTCGTCTGCGGCGGCAGGTTCTTCCGACGAGGCCCGTTCAGCCACGTCAGATTCTGCCTCGCCCTCAGCCAGCAGCTTGAAGTCGAGCAGACGGTGGGTGTAGTCGTAGGTTGAGCCAAGCACTTGCCCACCTGGCACATCCTTGAAAGTGGCGGAAATACGACGCTGCACCAGCATGTCGCCGGTATTGACCGGCGAGGTCACAGCCAGCCGGGGCAAGGTCGTCCGATAGGCGCGTAGCAGGAAGATCGCTTCCATTAAATCGCCGCTGGCCTGCTTGACGGCCAGTGCCGCCAGCTCGGGGTCATAGACCGAGCCTTCAGTCATTACCCGGTCCACCGCCAGTTTCATTTGTTCCCTGATTTGCGCCACGCTGAGTGCGGCCTGCCGGGTATCGCCCCGACGACGGCGCGCCAACAGGTTATGGGCGTGATCAATGGCCTTTTCGCCACCTTTTACTGCGACATACATTGGGTATCCTCCCCTGCGGTTGCCGCGCGGTTTGTCAGCGTGCTTACCTGCGTTGAACGCGGCAGTGCGACCAGATCAGCACCGCACGTCAGCATAAAATCCACTCCCAACGGGTAGCGCTGGTGGTTGTCTTCAAACAAGCGGCGGTGGTCAGACGTCAGTCCCTGTACCCGAACTCCCTTACGGGCCTTGATGCCAGGCCCGGAAAGCACCAGCAGGTCAGGATGCGCCTCATCTACCGATGCCACTTCGAGGGCAGGTACCTCGACAATCAGGGTCGCGGAGGTATGAGGGTTGATATCCTCGCCTGCGCTGAAACGATCGAGACCGTTGAGTTCACTCAGGCTGAGCATCACGAAGTCGGCTTCTGACGCGTTTTCCGCCAGCCGGCAGCCACAATGGAAGCGCAGGTTATCGATCAGTGCCGGGCTGCTGATACCGGGGCTGATCCAGACACTGGTTTCCTGATCCAGCAGTGTCAGCGCCGTCGCAAAAGCAGCGGTTTGTGATGTTGACGACGCCTGCCCCGAATCACTGGCGTACAGGGTGTCAAAACTGACGCAGGTGCCCGGCTCGGACATTGCCCGCATCAGTTTGCGGAAAGCCTGTTGTGACTGAAGCACCGGATTCGCATACGGAACCCACAGGTGATGGGTGCTGATAGCGGTCATCACGCTTCTCCTCTGACCAGGGTAAAGAAGTCCACTTTGGTGCCCGCTACGTCCCGCGACAGGGCATTGCGATCGGCAGTCCATTGCGCGTGCAGGGGCTGAATACAATCGCTCATTAGCGCGGCATACCGATCGTCGTTCTGTAACAGCGCATCAAACACTGCGGCCAGTTCTGCGTGGCGCTTGCTACGCCCCCTGACGTATCCAAAACCTGCTGTACCGTCATCAAGCTGCACCACACAGCGGGACAAGGTCATCTCACCCAGGTTGAATGCCTGGCCACCGCTACCCGCACGCCCCTGAACCATGGCTAACCCCACCTCCGGTGCGCGTACCTTGCGATATTCGGGCTGTTCCGGCAGGCCCGCCCAGTGGGCTTCCAGCGATTCCAGCTGCGCTCTCGCCAACACCCCCATCCAGAACTGCCTGTTTGTTTGTTCCTGCATCGCGACTGATCCCCTTAATTCATTCTGTCTGGCAACCGGTGATGCCTTACCGGGCAGATTCAATTTTCATTTCAAATACATCGGAGCGGCTGCGCGATACCGAGTACTCCACGATCGCGTTCTCGCCCCACAAGGTGTTGTTGGATTTCACCACCACCAGCGGCAGTTGCCGTGGGCAATGCAGCAAACGCGCCTCGGAAGCTGTTGGCAGGCTGGCGCCCACCAGACATTGGCGTCGCTGAATCCGCAATCCGTAGTGCGCTTCAATAAAAGCGTGTAGCGAGCCGCTTTTAAAACCCTCCCCAATGCCCGGCAACAGGGCGTCCAGCAAGTAATGACTGATGACGCATATAGGCTGGTCATCCACACAACGCAGGGTGTCGATCCGGGTCACGTCCGCATCCGGTGCAACCCGCATTCTGGCTGCCAGTTTTGAATCAACCCGCATGGTCTGCACTGATATCACCTTGCAACTGGGGTGAAGCCCCTGTTCTTCCAGCGTTTCGGTAAAACGACCCCGGGCACCGATGCTGTATTCGATACGGTTGTTGACCACCATCGTTCCCTTGCCGTGCTGGCGCAGCACCAATCCCGCGTTCACCAGTTCATCAATCGCACGCCGAACCGTATGCCGGTTGATTGAAAACCGGCCCGCCAGCGTGGCCTCCGAGGGCAGGAAATCGCCGTTGGAAAAACCGGAGCGGATTTCCGATTCCAGTGTTCTGGCAACCTCTTGGTATACCGTCATCAGTCTGAGTCCTTGTCTGTCGGGGACTAGATGTCTATACAAGTCTGGACGGCAAACGCCCGATGAACGCGAGTGTTGCGCCAAGGCGCAACACTCATCAGATAAAGCGCTTGCGGATGCGTTGTGACATCACGTCCAACAGCGTCACGGTAATCACAATCACGATCATCACGGCGCAGGTCTGCGCGAACATAAAGCCGCGAATGCTTTCCCAGAGGATGACCCCGATGCCACCAGCGCCCACCATGCCCACGACCGTGGCCGAGCGAACGTTGGATTCGAACCGGTAGAGCGAGTAGGAAATCCACAGCGGCAACACCTGTGGAATGACGCCGTAAATCACTTCCTGCAAGGCGGATGCACCGGTCGCCCGAATACCCTCAACGGGCCCCGGCTCGATGGCTTCAACCGCTTCCGAATAAAGCTTTGCGAGAACACCGGTGGTATGGATAAACAGTGCCAGCACCCCCGCAAAGGGCCCCAGCCCGACCGCAACAACAAACAACATGGCAAAGACCATCTCGTTAATCGCACGGAAGGCGTCCATCAACCGGCGCACCGGCTGATAGACCCACCAGGGCACAATGTTCTCGGACGACAGAATCGCCAACGGCACTGCACAGACAATGGCGAGCACTGTGCCCCAGACCGCGATCTGAATCGTGATCAGCATCTGGTTGACGTAGTACTGCCAATCCGAGAAATCCGGTGGAAAGAAGTCAGCCGCGAACTCCGCCATGTTGCCGGCATCGTTCCAAAGTGCGGCGGGCCGCATTTCTGCGCCCTCCCACGACCAGGCAAGGACTGCGAAAAAGATTGCCCAGACCAGCCAATGACTCCAGTGCGGCTTCGGGACGGAAACGTCCATCGTGGCGGCGTTCTGCATGCTGACGTTCCCCATCATTATTGACGCGCGTCCAGTGCCGCCAGACGGCGTTCAAGACCGGCCAGTTCAGCATTCAGAGAGGCGATTTTCTGCGATTTCTCGTCTTTGGACAGCGCGTCATCCTGCTCTACCGCCAGACGCTGCTTGAACAGCACAAGCTGGCGAATCGGCAGCAACTGGTCGTCACTGGAAGCCTTGAATGGCGCCCACTGGAGATCAGCCAAGGTTTTCGCTTCGTCCTCGTTACCGTCAGTGCCGTACTCCATAAAGAAATCGTAGACTTTGCCTTTCACGTTCTCTGGCAGGTTCTTGCGCCATACAATCGGATCAGCCGGGATCAGCGGCGACTTCCAGATCACTTTGATCTGCTTCGCCTTTTCTGGGTTGGTCACTTCCAGGCGCGCAAAGCTTTCAGTGTTGTTGGTCGCCACATCGACCTGGCCATTGGCTACGGCCAACAGGTTGGTTTCATGACTGGAGTTCAGCATTCTTTTGAACGCGGTTTTCGGATCCACTTCATTTACTGCAAACACATAGTAAGCAGGCACCAGATAGCCCGATGTAGAGTTGGGATCGCCGTTACCGAAGATCAGGTCCTTGCTGTTTTCCAGCATGTCGTCAACGTCGTTCAGCTTGCTGTCTTTGCTGGTAATCAGGAGGCTCCAGTAACCGGGGTTGCCGGATACGTCGACGGTCTGGGCAAAGATTTCACCGCCCGCACGATCAACCGCTTCCATAGCAGACTTGTTGCCGTACCAGGCGATATCCACTTTGTCGAAGCGCATACCCTGAATAATGCCGGCGTAGTCAGGTGCGAAGAACGGCTTTACTTCCATGCCCAGCTTTTCTTCCATGTCGTCCAGGAACGGTTCCCAGATGGTTTTCAGGTTCTGGCTGGATTCGGTCGAGATGATGCCGAAGTTCAGAACTTTCATTTCGTCGTCCGCCTGGACATTCAGCGACGTCACCGACGCGAGCATGACAGCACTCGTGACGATGCCTTTGATCACACGGTTAAACATGAGCGTTTCCTTTCGTTTCTGAGTTAGCGGGGTTTGCTTTTTTGTGGCGGACGCGGGCGTCCTTATTCAGCGCATATCAGGCTCAGCTGGCCTGAAGCAGCGCCAAAGCATTGGCTCTCGATTGCTCGATACTCTCGGGAGTCGGGGTATCTGCGAGGTTGGTCTGGAAGTCGATCAGTCCACCGTAGATGGACTGCAATAGCTGGTCGGTCAACTGCGAGGCGGGGCCATCGAAGTAAAGCTCGCCGGTACGCAGGGCCACGGCCCGTTCACAATAACTGCGGGCATACTCAACTTGATGGAGCGTCACGATGACAGTCTTGCCGTCGGTCTTATGGATGTCCTTGAGGGTGTCCATAACAATTCGTGCGGATTCGGGATCGAGCGAAGCGATCGGCTCGTCAGCCAGAATCACCTCCGCCTTTTGGACCAGTGCGCGGGCGATTGCCACACGCTGCTGCTGGCCGCCGGAAAGACTGTCTGCACGCTGATGGGCAAAACTGTCCATACCGACGCGTGCTAACGCTTCCATGGCCATCCGGCGCTCCGTTCGCGAAAAAAGCCCCAGACTGCCCCGACTATGAGAAATCCGCCCCAGCAACCCCATCAGGACATTGCGCAGAACCGACATGCGATTAACCAGATTGAACTGCTGGAAGATATAGCCGATATCTGAGCGGTTCTTGCGAATACGGGCGCCCAGCCGCCCTTCCCGCTGGATCACACTCCCCATCACCGAAACCGCTGCGCCGACCTTACGATCACAGCAGGTCAGGCCTGCAATGTGACGCATCAGCGTTGATTTACCGGAGCCTGATGGCCCTATCAGCGCGACCATTTCGCCACGGGCCACACTCAGGTCCACCCCGTTCAACGCGGGTGCCGCCTTGCCAAATGTTTTACGCAATGAGGTAATTTCAACGACCGGGCTCATAAGCATCTCTCACTGATCACAGGTATCCATGGGAGCGGTCTGGCCGCCCGACTTGTCTAGACAATCATGGTGAGAGGACGTGACAGTTCGAAGTCGGGCATGTGAAAAAATGATGATGGTGAGATGACAGCCTCAAGTAATGGAAAGCGGCATGGGTCTCTCGGACTCTACGTAGTTGATAGAAGCAACCACATGAAATATAGTTGACACTATCAACCTCATGGAGATTGAAATGCAAAACCTGTCACTCAGCGAACCACTACACCGGTTAACGCATGCCTACAAATCCGGGCTGCGACGTGCGATTCGCGAGAGCCAGATAACGCTTCCGATCACCCATATCCGTGCGCTTAAACGTATCAATGCGGTCACCGACTGCACGGCACATTCCATTGTTCAGCACACCCAGCGCGATAAGGCTCAGATTACCCGCGTACTGAACGAACTACAGGCCAATGGCTTGATCATAAAATCCGATAATCCTAACGACCGTCGTAGCCAGCTTTTGAAACTGACGCCCGCAGGCGATCAGATGCTTGAACAGATTCAAACGCTGGAAAAAGAAACGACGGCACTGATGACGAAAGGCATGAAACAGACCGATGTTGATCTGTTCATTCGGCTCGCCAATACCCTGGCAGATAATCTGTCAGGCGGCCCGCTGGAACACCCTATCCAACAGGAGGATGCCTGAATCATGGCAAAGCCAGCTCCCAGAGAACTGGACGTTATTCGTTCAGCCTACGTTACCCCTCACATGCTGCGTGTCACGCTCGGCGGCGAGAACATCACAACCCTGCCCGAAGGCCAGGCCAGCGCTTACGTTAAGTTGATTTTCCCCCAGCCTGCAGAGGCCCGCCCCTTAATGCGGACCTACACTATCCGCCATCAGCGGAAGGACGAAATCGATATCGATTTCATGATTCACGACGAAGCGGGACCAGCGTCCGGTTGGGCCCAAACAACCCGCCCCGGCGATCGCATTCTTGTCGGCGGCCCCGGCGCCCGGAAACTGATCAACCCCGATGCAGACTGGTTCGTACTGGCCGGTGATATGACGGCATTGCCGGCAATTAGCGTCAATATCGAGCTACTCCCGGAAAACGCCCGGGGCTATGCGGTCATTGAAGTGCTCGACGAACGTGATATTCAGGATCTGCCAAAGCCGGCTGGGTTCGACATTCACTGGGTCGTCAATCCGAAACCCGATTCGTCGCGGTCGGTGATTCTTGAACGGCTGCAGCAATTGCCCCGGCTCGAAGGCGAGCCGTCGGTCTGGATAGCCTGCGAGTTCAGCAATATGCGTCAACTCCGGCATGAATTTAAACAGGAGCGAGAGACCCCGAAGAGCCACCTTTACATATCCAGCTATTGGAAGATGGGCAGCAGCGAAGATCAGCACAAGCTGGCAAAGCGAGAAGACGCTGAGCAGACACCTGCCTGAACCGTATGATCTGGATCGCCTTTTTCAGGCGAACGGCGGATAACAAAGTGCTAAGCTGGTATGAGCCGGGGCCAGTTTAGCCATCCCATCAGACGTTGCTGCAAAACCACTGTGCTCGTGCGCATTTTGCGGCATCCTCTCTGGCCTCACATTCAACGAATTCCGAGCCAGGGGCGTCCCCGCGAGTCGGGGAGCCTGTCAGGGAGATTTGTGCTCAACCGTCGACCCATCCGTGCCACGCTGACCGTCAGCTACATCCTTTTCAATACCTCTGCAGCGTTGGCTGCCGAGGATTCAGCCAATAGTCCGCAGAACACCGCTGCAGAAGAGCAGATGCTGATTCAGGTGACCTCCCCCCGACTCACCCGAAACCTCTACGAAACGCCCGCCGCAGTGACAGTGGTTGACGCGCCCGAGATACAGCAGGGTCAGCAACGCCTGCAACTCGACGAATCACTCAACAACGTGCCGGGGCTGTTTTTCCAGAACCAGTTCAATTTCGCGCAAGGGTTAAGGCTTTCAACCCGTGGCTTTGGTGCGCGCTCACCCTTTGGAATTAGGGGAATCTACATACAGGTGGATGATATTCCCTACACGCTACCTGATGGCCAGTCGCAAATTGATGCCCTGAGCCTTGATTCTGCCCAGCGTATCGAAGTCATCCGGGGGCCGTCTTCCGTGCAATATGGCAATTCCGCCGGCGGTGTTATCGACGTGACCACCGCACGTGGTGATGAGTCGCCTTCCGGCGGCGCAGTCAAACTGGACGCCGGCAGCGATGGGTATCGTAAAGGCACGCTGCAAGCGAACGGCAACTGGGATGATTACGCCGCCAGCACCACCTTCTCATGGCTCGATTATGACGGCTATCGTCAACAGAGTGCGGTACAGCAAGGGTTGCTCAACTCCCGGCTGACTCACCGATGGTCAGAAGGACAACGGCTAACAGCGACACTGAACTTGCTGGAAACGCCGGAGGCAGAAGACCCCGGCGGCCTTACTCAAGCCCAGGTAGATGAGGACCGCCAGCAGGCGGCGCGTTTCTCAAACCTGCTGGATGCTGGCCAGACGGTGAGTCAGCAAACAGTCGGGTTGCTTTATGAAGACCCGGCGCTGCTGCCCGGCGAGCTGCGGGTCAGTACCTTTTTCAGCCTGCGGGATTTTGAACAGCAACTGCCCTTTCCCGGCAGCAGCCTGATCGGTTACGACCGGCGGTTTTATGGTGCCAGCACGCAATACCAGGACGACGCACAAGTCATCAGCCTGCCATTGCACTATGTTGTGGGCGTTGATATCGACCGGCAGTCAGACAAGCGCCGGCGTTATACGGTGTCGGCTTCGGGCCAGACAACCGGCCAGACTCAGCAGGAAACCCAGAACGCGACGGCCACAGGGCTTTTCGCTCAGGGCGATCTGGAGCTGACGCCAGCCGTTACCTTCTCACTCGGCGGCCGCTATGATCATCTGCGTTTGTCTATCGATGACAAGCTGCTTGATGATGGCAACGATTCGGGCAGCCGCACATTTGAAGAGTTCAGCGGCGTGACCGGATTAAGTTATCGATTTGCCGAAAACCATCAGGCGTACCTGACCGTCGGGACCGCGTTTGAGTCACCGACCTTTACCGAGTTTGCCAACCCCAACGGTGGTGGCGGATTCAATCCGGACATCGAACCGCAAACAGCATTGAACCGGGAGATCGGCTTGCGGGGCACGTTCAATCCCGCGGTAGCCTACGAAGTAGCCTTGTTCTCAATCACAGTCGATGACGAGATTCTGCCGTTTGAACAGAACGGGCGCACCTTCTACGAGAATGCCGGAAAAACCCAGCGGGACGGGATCGAGTTAGGCGTGACCTGGGACATCAACTACGCCTGGCAGATCGACAGCGCCCTGACCCTGGCAGACTATCGCCTCAAGGATTTTGTTGATGAACAGGGCAACAACGCTGACGGCAACCGCTTACCCGGCCTGCCAAACGAGCAATGGGTAACTGAATTCAGATGGCGATCTACCGGCCAGCGCTTTGCTGCACTTGAAGTCCAGTACACCGGTGACCTCTATGCCGAGAACAGCAACCAGACCAAAGTGAGCGACTACTGGTTGCTGGGACTGCGGGCCGGGGACAGCGTGAATCTGGGCAACCAGACGCTGAGTCTGTATGGCGGTATTCGTAATCTGCTTGATGAAGACTACTTCGGCAACATCCGGATCAACGCCAATTCCGACAGGCCAGTGGACCAAAGGGGATATTTCGAGCCGGCGCCGGGAAGAACGGTTTACGGCGGCGTATCGCTCGCGTTCTGATAACCCGGGTTTATATAGCGCAGAGTTACCTCGCATAGGCGAAATAACTCTGCGCTCCTGACCAGCTTACTGACAGGGTTTTGGCAGGTACTTAACAACCGCATTCTGGCCGTAGCACACCCACTCGATATTGCCTTCATCGACGCTGGGTTCCAACACGATGTACTGGGATTCACCATCGGCATCAATGCCCATTTCCGCGGCCACAACACCACCGTCGTAGACATCAATCTCGTAGTTATTGGGGAGATCTGCCAATACCGGGTCGGCGTAACCCATCGACTGCATCGTCTCCGGCCACTCACTGTGCTCGGAAGCATAGGCTGTAACCGCTTCCTGCACAGTTTGCGCGGTGCTGTAGGCCATCTGGTAGCGGGCCCGCTGGATATAGTCCTGATAGGCGGGAATGGCGACCGCCGCCAGTATGCCGATCACCGCCACCACAACAAACACGGATGCAACACCCCCTCCGGCACCAAGGCGTGGTACAAACAGGGACAGGAACCAGGCAAAACCATGACGACGCGGCAGCTTTATGGGCACACCCTGATAAGCAGCAATCGCTGTCGCCATTCGTTTGGTTAGCCAAGGATAGTCGCCGGTCAGCTCATTGAACGACATCCAGAAACCATTCGTCGCTTCAACCTGCCCCAAAAAGGCATCAACATTTAGCGTTTTCCATCGGGTATCGCCTGCGGAAATCGCCGCAATGGCCATCTTGATATCATCTTCGGAGTCACAGCAGGCTACGCCGTAGCGATCGCAGGTGTATTCCTCGGCACGCCGCAAGGCAGGGCCGAGTACCGGCAGAATCGAAGCCGGCATAACAAAGCTCCGCCAGGTCAGGTGCTTGCGATGTATGTGGCCGAGTTCGTGACCAATGTAAAAATCAATCGCGCCGGGTTGGTCATCCAGCGCATCCACCACATCAGTAAACAACACCACGAAGTGCCGACCGCGGAATTTTGTCGCCAGTGCATTGAAAAAATCGGCTCGCAGCAAGTAGGCCTCGGGAACCTCTTTCAACCCCACCCGCTCGCATCCTCGAACCAGCTTTGCGTACAAATCCGGGTATTGCTCTTCGCTGATCTTGACGCCTGATCCCTTCAAATGGGAGATAAAGGCCGAGTGAGCAAACAGAAAAATCAGATACCCCAGCGCCAGATAAATCAACACAATGCCGATTGTTCCCAGCACCACAGCCAGCCAGAAAATCGAAGACAGCGCGATCGCAATGCCGAGCAACGGCTTCTCGTGCTTATAAACCAAATCCATTTATAGCCACTCCATTCATGTTTTTCTTAATGTGGTGTCGAAATGCATCGAAAACACGCAAAAACGACGAGCCGAATAGTAGTGGAATATCACCATGAAAACCGTAAAAAAATGATACAGACCAGCTTGCGACACGGTATCACCAACAAGACGACCGACCTTGTTGTCTGCAATAATCCCGCGCCATGAGACTCGATCGATTTATCTGCAAACACACCCACCACAGCCACAAGACCTCCCGTCTTTTGATTGTGCGCGGTCACGTGCAGGTTGATCTCGAAATCGAGCGGGACCCACTGAAAGAAGTCGGCCAGTTTTCGACCATTCAACTCGACGACAATCTGCTACAACAAAAAACCGCTCACTACCTGATGCTGCACAAGCCGGTAGGTTATCTGAGCGCCACTCGCGACCCGCAACACCCCACAGTCATCGACCTGATGGCACCCGCTTTGCGGCCGATACTCCATATCGGCGGCCGGCTTGATCGCAGCACTTCCGGGCTACTGATTCTGACCAACGACGGACTCTGGTCGCGGCGACTAACCGAACCCAAAGAGAAAATCCCCAAGGTCTATCATGTTCGCACCGCGAGTCCGATAACCCAGGATACCCATTCCCGCTTTGCAGACGGCATTTACCTGGCCTACGAAGATCTGACCACGTCCCCAGCCGAACTTGAGCAACTGGGCGACTGCGAGGCCCGGCTGACCATCTATGAAGGGCGCTACCATCAGGTCAAGCGGATGTTCACTGCGGTTGGGAACCGAATCACGTCACTGCATCGTGAGCGCATGGGCGAGATAAGGCTGGATGATCAGCTCGCACCAGGGGAGTCGAGAGCACTGACGACCTGTGAAATAACGTCTGTGAAGTGATGCCTGAAGCCGCGTCATACAAGGCGGTCCTCCCCTTTCTCAATCCGGCAGCTACGACCAATAGTTAGGTACGTAATTATTGCTACAACCGTTTCGAAATCATTCGAGTCCATGGATACTGAAGCCCTTTTTCACTCACCTATCGCCCTCAAGGACGCAATGACTGCTTCAACAGATTCCGTCTCACATAACCATTCCAAGGGCACGGTTCTGCTGATCGAATTTGCCCTGGCGATGGGGGGCTTTGCCATTGGCACCGGTGAGTTCACGATTATGGGGCTCATGCCCAACATGGCACAGGATCTTGCCATCACCGAGCCTCAGGTTGGCCATGTGATCAGCGCTTACGCCCTTGGTGTAGTGGTCGGCGCGCCTCTGCTGGCGATTATCGGCGCACGCTTTATGCGGCGAAAGTTGCTTATCGCGCTGATGGGCTTCTTTGCTTTGGGGAATCTTGCCAGTGCGCTGGCACCCGGTTATGAATCGCTGATGATCTACCGTTTTATTGCCGGCCTGCCCCACGGCGCCTATTTTGGCGTTGCGGCATTGGTTGCGGCCTCCCTGGTGCCGGTCAATCAGCGGGCCAAGGCAGTCAGTCGGGTGATGCTCGGTCTCACGTTCGCTATGCTGGTGGGTAATCCATTGGCCACCTGGCTGGGTCAGTTGATGGACTGGCGCTATGCCTTTGGCTTTGTCGGCAGTATTGCCGTGCTGACCATGCTGCTGGTTTTCCTGTTCCTCCCGGTAAACAAAGATGAACCTCGCAGCAACCCCATCAAAGAGCTTAAATCGTTCAATCGGCCCCAGGTTTGGTTGGCGCTGGCCATCGGCTCAATCGGCTTTGCCGGGATGTTCTGCGTGTTCAGTTACCTGGCCCCCACGCTGCTCGAAGTCACCAAGGTCAGCAAAGGCTGGATTCCGTTTGCACTGGCCGCCTTCGGGATGGGGGGTATCGTTGGCAATCTGGCCGGTGGCTGGCTCTTTGACCGGCTAAAATTCAAAGCCGTCGGCTGGATACTCATCTGGAGCACGGCCGTTCTGATGCTGTACCCGCTCGCCAGCGGCGCTATCTGGAGCATGCTGATTGCATCGTTTGCTATTGGCACCATGGTCGCACTGGCCACCCCGCTCCAGACTCACCTGATGGACATTGCCGGTGACGCGCAGACGCTGGCCGCCGCGTCCAATCATGCTGCCTTCAATATCGCGAACGCGTTGGGGCCGTGGCTGGGCGGCATTGCGATTACGGCAGGGCTGGGCTGGACATCAACAGGTTACGTTGGCGCCGCCATGGCGGTCGCAGGATTACTGGTCTTCTTGATAGCCTGGAAACAGCAAAGAGGTGGACAGCAACCGGAAGAATCGATGTCCGTAGCCGGCGAACAGCGCGCCTGAACACTCTCCCCCGCCAAGGCAAAATCAGATAGGAGGGTACAAGGATTTGCGGAAAACAGCGCTCACGCCGCTTTTCGGAAATCCTCGGACCGCACCTGTTTGTCCCGCTTACGGCTATATCGCGTTTTGTCTTTCACGACCTGCATTTGATACAGCGGCGAACGCAAATCGCGCTGGACCTGGCTATGTTGGGTGGGCGTTCTTTTCTTGCGGGCCATAAGCCTGCTCCTTCTTGGTGATATTACTTTTAGTCTGGATTCATCTTGTCTTGCCAAACCTTGGCTCAGCGGTGCTGATAATAATGGCCGACCAAGAGTTCCGCCAATAAGTAATTTTCTCTCGGCAGCCCTCCTTGCATGAACTGGTGCCAAAGCACGCGGAAACCACCTTTCTGAATTGAATAGCAGCGCTGACCCTGCATAGGGATAAACCGGAATGGGGTATCGACGTATACCTGTCTTTCCCGAAAGACCCTAGCATTTAAAGACCAACTAAAGACCTTTTATTTCAACAATTTGAAAAAATGTTAAATTTGCACATTCTGGCATCCCTATTGATGCCGAAAGCGTATTTAACACGTCAATTCAACTTTATTGTCCTTACGTAGCGAGCTGAGCCAGCACATGTTCTTCACAAAACACAAACAGGAACTTGAGTCACAAACTGCTCACATCAACGAGTTGAAGGCCACCCTGGGGGCAATTGAAGACGCCGTCGCACTGATCGAATTTACACCCGATGGCGTTATTCAATCCGCAAACAAATTGTTTCTCGACACCGTCGGCTACCGTGAAGATGAGATCAAAGGCCAGCACCACCGGCTATTCTGCGAAAGCCATTACCAGCAGACGTCACAGTACAGAAACTTCTGGGCCAGCCTTCGTAGCGGACAGCATCATAGCGGGCACTTCCCACGCATCACCAAAGACGGCCGGAAGATCTGGCTTGAAGCGACTTACTTTCCGGTAAAGAACCAGAACGGCATCGTCTGGAAGGTGATCAAGATCGCCTCAGACGTCACATCTGAACACGAACGTATCAACGATCAACAGGCGGTGTTCGCGGCTATTAACCGCTCAATGGCGGTAATCGAGTTCAAGCCCGATGGCACCATTATTACCGCCAACAAGAACTTTTCGGATGCTGTGGGCTATTCGCTTGAGCAATTAAAAGGGCAACACCACCGAATGCTCTGTCCCGAGTCATTCAACCGGGAGAACCCGAATTTCTGGAACGAGCTGGCCAGAGGTCAGCTCAAGTCAGGACAGTTCGAACGGATCGCCGCAGACGGCTCGACCATCTGGCTGGAAGCATCCTATAACCCGATACTGGATGAACAGGGCAATACTGAAAAGGTGATCAAGTTCGCCAGCGACATCACGGATTATATCCGCCAGGGCAATCGCACCGCAGAGGCCGCTGAGGTTGCATTCTCCACGGCAGAGAAAACGGCGGACAGCGCCACTCAGGCCGAAGCCTCGTTGCATAAATCCATCCAGACATCCGACCAGATCAACAATCGGATCAACGATGCCAAACAGGTCATTGAGCTGCTTAGCAATCAGTCGCAAAATATCGAGCGCATCGTCGGAACAATCGCCGCCATCGCTGACCAAACCAATTTGCTGGCACTGAATGCGGCAATTGAGGCTGCCCGTGCGGGCGAGCAAGGTCGGGGATTCGCAGTGGTAGCGGATGAAGTAAGGCAACTCGCAGGCCGGACCGGTGAATCGACATCGGAAATTGCAAACGTCATCCACGCCAATGTTGAGCTGACAACCCGGGTTCTCAATAGCATTGAGGAAGTAGCGAGTGTCGCCAGAGAAGGCCAGGATCAGGTGAGTAGTGTTGAATCCATAGTCGCAGAGATCAACACCGGAGCCAAACACGTGCTTGAATCCATTGCCGCCATCAGGCGCTAATGCCGAACCCGGCTATGGCGGTCACAGGCATTGACCTGTGACCGCCCGGCTGCTCAGTTCCCGTTTTTTTCGCCGCTGACCCGCCAGATCACATTACCCACATCGTCAGCGACCAATAAGCCGCCACGATTGTCTATGGCAACGCCCACCGGGCGGCCCTGGGCTTTTTCGTCATCGTTGAGAAATCCGGTGAGTACATCCACTGGCTGCCCATCAGGCTTGCCGTCGGTGAACGGCACGAAAATCACCTTGTAGCCGCTACGGGGCTCGCGATTCCAGGAGCCGTGCTGGCCCACGAACATCCCATTGCTGAATCGCTCCGGCAGGTGACTGCCCTTTGCGGAGGCCAGGCCTAATGACGCCGTATGCGGCCCAAGGGCATAATCCGGTTTCAGGGCGCTGGCGACCTTTTCCGGGTTCTGCGGTTCAACGCGTTCGTCCACGTGCCGGCCGTAGTAACTGTAAGGCCAGCCGAAAAACTCGCCTTCGCTGATCGATGTCATGTAGTCAGGCACCAGATCGCTGCCGATTTCATCCCGCTCGTTGACAGCTACCCAAAGCTCGCCTGCTTCTTGTGACCAGGCCATACCAACAGGATTCCGCAGACCGCTGGCAAAGATGCGGTGGTCGCCCGTAGCGGGATCAATCGCCCACACGGCCGCCCGACCTTCTTCCTTATCCAGTCCGTTTTCGCCTACGTTGCTGTTGGAACCCACGCCAACGTAAAGCGTTTTGCCATCGGGGCTCGCGATCAGGCTTTTGGTCCAGTGATGATTCAGTTTGCCGGCGGGCAACTCCACCACGGTTTCACCTTTGGCACTGATCTGGTTCTGCCCTTCCTCGTAGGGATAACGCACGACCGCATCAGTATTCGCGACGTAGAAATCGTTCCCTACCAACGCCATGCCGAACGGCGAGTTCAGATCCTTGAGAAAGGTGGAACGCTCATCGGCAACACCGTCTTTGTCGGTATCACGCAATAGCGTTATACGGTTGGCGCTCTCGCCGCCAGCACCCGCGTCCGCCATGATTTGCTTGGCGATCCAGCCCTTGATGCCGCCCCCCTCCTTCGGCGGTGAATTGGTTTCAGCAACCAGCACATCACCGTTGGGTAGCACATACAGCCAGCGCGGATGGTCAAGTTTGGTTGCAAATGCCGCCACCCGGGTACCGGCGACAGCGTCCGGCATGCCGCCATCCGACCAGCCCACGGCTTCAGCGGTATTCACTGTAGGGATCAGCGACTCATTAGGCGCTGGCAGCTTCGGGTCTGGCCCGGTGCCTTCTGACACCGATAGCTTTGCGGTGTCGGAACACGCTGTTGTCGCATACAAAAGACCTGCGACGAGCCCCAAACGCATGACATAGCGCATGCTGATTTCCCTCCATAGGTTGATAAGACAGTACTCTTAACGGCAACGATAGCACTTATTTCGGCGCGAGCATTTTTACGAAAAATGAACATCGATAGATGTGTCGCCCGTCGGCACAGACACGATCGCACTTTCGGAAAACGACTCGACTCACTGGATGCAGTGCGAGAGGATAAACCCACACATTCAGCGATCACCGACGGACATCATGACGACAACCTATCGATCCGGCCCGATAATCACATCTCTTCTGGATACCGACTGGTACAAACTGACCATGATGCAGGGCGCCCATCACCGTTACCCGAACGCCAGTGTTACCTGGGAATTCCGCAGCCGTAATGCTGAAGACCTGGAACCCTACGTCGGCGCGATTCGGGATCAGATCGATATGCTCGCCGACATCAAACTGACCCGGGAAGAGTCAGCCTACCTGAGTCGGTTTCCCTACATGTCGCCGGACTTTATCCGGTTTCTGGAGCTGTTCCGGTTCCGACCGGAGTACGTTGATGTGCGCATGGAGGATGATGAACTCTGCATCCTGATCGACGGCCCCTGGACTCACAGCATCCTGTTTGAAATTGTGGTACTGGCTATCATCAGCGAAGTCCGCAACAAGGCACTCTATCCTGACGTTGAAATTGAGCAGGCGCGTCGCCAGCTGCATCAAAAACTGGAGAAATTGCAACAGGATTACTCGGCGGAGCAGCTAGCCGGGTTCAATCTCGCGGATTTCGGAACCCGGCGACGCCTTTCCCAACCGGTCCATGAAGCCATTGCAGGCATATTGAAGGTAGATTTTCCCGGCAAATTTGTCGGCACCAGCAACATTGATATCGCCCGCCGGCTGGAGATTGCTCCCATGGGCACCATGGCCCACGAATGGGTGATGGCCCACCAGCAACTCGGGAGCCGGCTGGTCGACAGCCAGCGCACAGCACTTGAAGCCTGGGTGCAGGAATACCGGGGCCATCTAGGCGTGGCGCTGACCGACACCATCAATCTCGACGCGTTCCTGGATGATTTTGATCTCTATTTCGCCAAGCTGTTTGATGGCCTGCGGCATGACAGTGGCGACCCGATGGTGTTCGCTGAAAAGTGTATCGCCCACTACCGCAAACTCGGCATCGACCCGCTCACCAAAACACTGATTTTCAGTGATGCGCTAACGCTCGATAAAGCCATGGCAATCAAGTCTGCTTTGGAAAACCGGATCAGGACCAGTTTCGGCATCGGCACCAGCCTCACCTGTGACGTGCCCGGCGTGAAGCCCATGAACATGGTACTGAAAATGGTGTCGTGCAATGGCCAGCCCGTGGCCAAGATTTCGGATGAGCCAGGCAAGACCATGAGCCGGGACGCCGAGTTTGTCAGCTACCTGAAAAGCGTGTTCGATCGCAGGCACTAATCAACTGACCCGCTCCCGTTTTGTCAGATCACGCCGTTTATAATCGCTTTCATGATCAGTTCTTCCGGCATATCGGTCGTCCGAATCACCGAAATCCGTGACCGAACATCTTTACCTGTCAGCACGATCATCGAGTGCTGCTTACCAATTGCCCAGTAACCTGTACCTCTATGGGTCGAGAAAATGCGGATTTCGTAGGGATCAACCGTCTGTTCCATTCTCTTGCGCTCAACCTCCACCCACTCCTCTGCAAACAGACCGCGACCTTTGTCTGCGCGTTTCACAGAGAATAGATAACGCGGCCAATCATGCATATCGGCGCCGGGAAACCCCGCTTGCTCACCGGTCACCTGCTTGACCGAGAAGCTGGCACCATCCGCCAGCATGAACACCAAACCGCCTGTGACACCAATCCGGGCATTCGACAGCACGTCCAGCGGAATCTGTAAGTGGCCGATTTCCCCCGTCTGGAATTCAACGGTTTCCTGGTAGGCAAGGTGCGGGTAGCGCACTTTTACAATGGGTGCAGCGTGCAATGCGCTGCACCCGAACACGGCAATGCCGAGGGCAAGCAATAGTCCCTTATTCACGTCATGATCCCTATGTTAATCATCCTTGATGAACGGAGATTACAGTGAGCGGCGCCTGCTTTCCAACCGCCCATTCCGTTCCCTCTATGTGGCCGGCGCATTACCGATATTTATGTGATCCAGCCCTCGAATTCATTCAGGATAGAGTAGAAGCACTCAGGGGTAATCGAGACGAGGACGTCACCATGAGCCAGCATGACCATCAACCACTTTCTTTCATCAATCCGGAAGGTCTTTACGACCCGACCGAAAACGGCTATTCCCATGTGGCAGTGATCGCGCCAGGCAGTCGGTTAATCCATATCGCAGGCCAGGGCGGCGAGAACGCAAAAGGCGAACTACCGGAAGACTTTCACTTACAGGTGCGCTGGGCCATCGGCAACCTGAAAACAGCCGTGAATTCGGCGGGCGCCGAGCTTCGTGATATCGCCAAGATTACCGTGCTTATAGTCGATCACTCCGAAGAGCGTCTTGGGGTTTTGAGCGCCGAGCTTTCAGAAGCTTGGGGCGAGGCGCCGAAACCGACCTGCACACTGATTCCCGTGCCACGCCTGGCACTTGACGGCATGCTGTTTGAAATTGAAGCCGTTGCAGTAGCGCCAAAACACCCTGAATCAGGCGTCACATCCGGCTAGCCAGGCCGTTATATAAAGCCCTTCCGATTCATGAATGAATTGTCACCCTGCTGCCTTTTCCAGAATACGGAATTAGCGCTAGCCTGAGTATGAGGCTCTATATACTCGGTGAGGGAGGATCAGGGTATGGAAGAAAATGTCGCACAGGACCGGCACCACGGAGGACTCACCCCGGCCAGAACAATCGGCCTGATACTGGGCCCGTTGTTCCTGCTGGCCACAGTGTTGATAACGCCTCCGGAAGGCATGGACATCGCCGCATGGCATGCGCTGGGACTCATGTTGTTAATGGCGACCTGGTGGTCCACAGAAGCGATCCCTATTCCTGTCACCGCGCTGGTGCCCATCTGCCTGATTCCCGCATTGGGTATAGGCTCAGTAAAAGACGCCACAACCCCTTACGCCAATCCGATCATTTTCCTTTTTCTAGGCGGCTTCGCGCTGGGCTTGGCGATGCAGCGCTGGGATCTCCACAAGCGAATCGCGCTGAAAACGTTGTTGGCGGTTGGCAGTCAGCCCAAGCGCCAGATTGCGGGTTTTATAGCCGCTACCGCCTTTTTGAGCATGTGGGTCAGCAACACGGCGACCAGCATCATGATGCTGCCGATCGGGCTATCGGTCATCAATATGCAGGAAGGAAACGACACCGAAGCCTCGCGCCGATTCGCTACCCGCATGCTACTCGCGATTGCCTATGCGGCCAGCGTGGGCGGTATTGCAACGCTGATCGGCACGCCGCCCAACGCACTACTCGCGGCCTACCTGGCCGACAACCATGACATTGAAATAGGGTTCGCCCAGTGGATGCTGATTGGCGTTCCCATTGCCGCCACGATGCTGCTGGTGATTTGGTGGTGGCTGACACGAGGCGATCTCGGTAAGGACAACAGCGCAGATGCAGACCAGCTAATTCGTGAGCAACTGAACAAGCTGGGGCCGATGGGACGTGGCGAAAAGCTGATTCTGATGGTGTTCACCCTGACCGCCGCAACCTGGATATTCCAGCCCCTGCTCTCGGCCAGCCTGCTGCCATGGCTCAACGACACCGTTATTGCGATCGGCGCTGCTGTCGCACTGTTCCTGATCCCGGTGAATCTTTCGAAGCGAGAGTTCATCATGGATTGGGAAACCGCTGAAAATATCCCCTGGGGCGTGTTACTGCTGTTTGGCGGCGGCTTGTCACTGGCGGGCGCCATTAGCAGTTCGGGGCTGGCCGAGTGGATAGCTGAAAACCTGTCGATCGTCGGCGCGCTGCCCATGATTCTGATGGTGGCACTGGTCGCCACTGTTATCATCTTCCTGACAGAAGTGACCAGCAACACGGCCACCGCTGCTGCCTTTTTGCCGCTGATGGGTGCATTGGCCGTCTCGCAGGACGCGGCCCCTCACCTGCTGGCAGTGCCGGCTGCGATTGCGGCCAGCTGCGCCTTTATGATGCCGGTCGCAACGCCGCCAAACGCCATCGTCTTCGGCAGTGGTCATATGCGTATCGGCGATATGATCAGTGCCGGGTTTGCATTGAATATCGCCGGTATTCTGGTCGTCACTTTGCTCGGCTATATGCTGATGGGCTGGGTGTTCGGCGGATAGTATTCCTCCAGAGAGGCAAATACCCTCTCACCTCAGGCGTCTCTGGACAGCAGTCTCCGCCCCACTCAACCAAACGGGGCGTAGGCTGTGTGGAGGATCTCCTCGCCTGCTGCAAAGGTTAAGTTAGTCTTTTCCCATTGCAGATCAACACACCATGACGGATCCGATTGTTATTGTGGGCGGCGCATCGCTGGATACCATTATCCATCTTGATACCTTGCCCACCGGCGAGCCACAAACCCTGTGGCCAAGAGAAAGCTACAAGGCTGTCGGCAGCACGGGAGCCGGCAAAGCGCTTAACCTTGCCGCCCTGGGTTACCCCGTTATCTTGCACACCCTGCTGGGGCGCGATGCAGCAGGTGAACACATCCGTCGCCACCTCAATCGCAGCAACATTGCGCTCTTGGTAGATGAGACAGATGCACCCACAGAGCAACATACCAACCTGATGGCTGCTGACGGCGGGCGCATTTCCCTTTTTACCCAGCCACCGGCCGCACCGGAGAATCCAGACTGGCGCCCCGTTGAGGACGCCATGGCCCGGGCATGCTGCGTGGTTATCAATATTCTCGCTTATACCCTGCCGGCCCTGGCGATTGCCAAACAGCACGCAATACCGCTATGGACAGATTTGCATGATTACGATGGCAAAACGCCCTATCACCAGCCATTCATTGATGCCGCCGATGTGTTGTTTCTGTCCAGCGACAGACTGCCCGATTACCGGTCCTTTATGGCCTCGCAAATCGCGAACGGGAAGACGCTGGTGGTTTGCACACACGGTGACAGGGGCGCGACCTTGCTTAGTCACACAGGCGAGTGGATAGAACAACCGGCATTGAAAGTCGCCCCGGTTGTCGACACCAATGGTGCCGGCGACGCTTTTTTCAGCGGATTTCTTGCGGCCTACCTGAAAGGCGCCCCCCTGGCCAGATGCATGCTGAGTGCAGCCGCATCAGGCGCCGCTTGCGTGATGTCTCGCGACCTGGTGGGAGCGGACCCACGAACCTTGATGCCCTGATCCATGCTTGCAGACACGTCGATTGCCAGCACTCACGCCACGGGCCGACTGGCCCGACAAAGGTGTCAGCCCTCAGCTCCGAGGACTTTCTTGATCGTCAGGCCCTGTACCAGTATTGAAAACACCACGACCACGTAAGCCATCGGCAGAATCAGATCACGCTCCGGCCCCACCGGCAGGGAGAGGGCAAGCGCCACCGAAATGCCGCCTTTCAGACCACCCCAGGTCAGTGCTTTTATCGGATTGGGTTTGAATTCCCTGAAGGGCTTCAATCCCATCACCGGCACGCCCACCGCTACCAGCCGCGCCAACAGCCCAAGCGGAATGGCGGCAAGTCCGGCCCAGAGCACAGGGAGTTCGAATGTGACAATCAGCAGTTCAAGACCAATCAACAGAAACAGTACCGCGTTCAACAGTTCGTCGACCATTTCCCAGAAGGTATCGAGCTGCTGCTCCGTCTTCTTTGACATGGCAAACGCACGCCCCTGATTGCCGATCATCAAACCTGCGACCACCACTGCAAGCGGACCGGACATGTGCAACCGACTCGCAAGCGCATAGCCACCCGCCACCAGCGCCACGGTGATGAGGACTTCAACCTGATAATTATCCAGGTGCTTGAGCATGTGATAACCCAGCAATCCCAACAGGAAGCCAAGCACCAGGCCACCCACTGCCTCCTGCAGAAAAAGTTCACCAATGCTTGCAAACGTGGCCTCACGCTCACCTGATGCAATGCCGAGAATGGCAATGAACATCACTACGGCAACACCATCGTTAAACAGGGATTCGCCGGCGATTTTGGTTGTAAGGCTCTCCGGTGCATCGACCGATTTGAGAATGGCCATCACCGCAACCGGATCAGTTGGCGCGATCACCGCACCAAACAGAAGGCAATAGATAAAGGGCAATGGAATGCCCAGCCACTCCAGCACATACCACATCGCCCCGCCCACCAGAAAGGTTGTGAGCACAACACCGAAGGTGGCCAGCAACGCGACCAGCCATTTCTGGTCTGCGAGTTCCTCAAGATTCACATGAAGAGCACCGGCAAACAGCAGAAAGCTCAAAAGACCATTCAGCAGTGTCTGACCAAGATCGGCGCCCCCTACCAACTGTTCTGCCCAGTCCGCCAGGCCGGTCATTCCGAGTTGATTGAGCCCGATCAACACCAGAGAAAATACCAGCGAAAATGCCATGACGGCGATACTGGTGGGCAAGCCAATATAGCGGGCATTGATATAACTGAAAAAGGCCGAGAGGCTCAGCAGGATCGCGATAATCTCGAATAACGACATCTTGTCTTCCACATCCCTGTAGCAGTGACTGGCGGGTTCGGGGCGCGCTGATCGGAGCCCCAACACCACTTTGCATTTTTGTTGAGGAAAGAGGAAGCTAACGAAAATATTAGTTCTGCGTTGAGCGCGACAGCGAGCACTGGCGATTGCCAGGCGGTTTCTGGCTGCACCTGTTGCAAGGACCAGAATAGCCTCAAATCGCTAACACCTGCAGTCAGGGGGCACCGTGACCACCAGTTGTATTATCAAACATTTCGAACACTACTCACCGCTGACAGACAACGATAAACGGCTACTCGACACGCTTGAAGAAAGCCCCGAAACCTACCCGAAGAACGCCCACATCTGGAAACCGGGTGACGTTGCCGATCACTTTTATACGCTCAGCAGCGGGTGGGCCTATACCTACCGGGACATGGAAGATGGCAGTCGGCAGGTTCTCGACATCTATATCCCAGGCGATGTTATCGGACTCAGGGAACTGGCGTTCGAGAAACAGATTACCGGCCTTTACCTGCTGACCGACGCCCAGCTTTGTGCATTTCCGAAAACCCGGCTGACAGAGGTTTTTTCAGAATCTTTATTGCTTTCTACTATTTTCTTCATCATTACATCAGTCGATCAGGCGATTCTACTTGAGCGTCTGGTAAATCTCGGGCGCCGCTCGGCCCGCCAGAAACTTGCGCATTTTCTGCTGGAAATCTCGACACGGCTTTACAAAACCAACGCCGATATCGATAACCCGTTAAAGCTTCCCCTGTCACAAACCCTGCTGGCTGACGCCCTTGGCTTGAGCGCCGTGCACGTGAACAGAACCTTCAAGGCTCTCAAGGAGGAACACCTCATAAGCGCAACCAATGGATCGGTTCAACTGCTCGACATCGCCGGCCTCAAAGAAGCGGCCGGTTTTGATCCGGAGTATCTGGCCGAGAATGTCTCCGGACTGCTTCAGCACGTTCGACAGATGCAGCGTCAGATGGAAGCTGGCGCTCGAAGCGATACGGCAGTCAGAGCCCATCAAAGCTGAAGAGGGTGTTGAAGAATGACGGCAATCGATCGTGACCGGCTCGCTGCACTGGCAGCCTGCCCCCATATACACAAAGGCCGTTACCGCAACATTGAACGTGTAAAAACACACGGTTTTGGCGACTTTCTGAAGTGGCAACTGGCGCCGGGCAAACGGTTTCCACCGGGGAAGCGCTACCCACTGATCAAACCGGATTCCGCTACACTCAATCAGCCAACTGACGCCCCCCAACTCACCTGGCTGGGTCATGCCTCCTTTCTGTTCCAGTTTCGCGGTATCAACGTGCTGACTGATCCCGTGTTATCGGAACGAGCCAGTCCGTTCCGGTTTGTCGGCCCCAAGCGCTACACTCCGCCCGCGCTGACGGTCAGTCAGATGCCCGATATCCACCTTGTGCTGATTTCCCATAATCATTACGACCACCTGGATGAAGAGGTCGTCCGCCAGCTCCACAAACGGTTTGGCGATGCCCTGCGTTTTTGCGTGCCGATGGGCTTGAAAAGCTGGTTCGCAAAGCGGGGCATACACAACGTTGTCGAGTTGGGCTGGTGGCAAGCGGAGAAACTGTCGGACACCGAAGAAGTCTTTTGCCTGCCCACACAGCACTTCTCGGGCAGGGGCGCGCACGATGGCAACAAATCCCTGTGGTGTAGCTGGTTGCTGGAAATAGACGGCTACCGACTCTATTTCGCTGGCGATACCGGCTACGGCAACATCTTTGGCCAGTTTGGCGAGCTGTTCGCTCCGATTGATTTGGCACTGTTACCCATCGGAGCCTACAACCCGCGCTGGTTCATGTCGCCTATCCATGTGGACCCGGAAGAAGCGGTCCGTATCCATCAGGATATTGGCGCCCGACAGTCTGTCGCCATGCACTGGGGCACGTTTGTGCTGACAGATGAGGCGATGGACGAACCGCCCCGTCGCCTCCGGCAAGCACTCAATGATTGGGCACTGGATCAGGACTGTTTTATCGTCATGCAGCATGGCGAAACCCGAACCTTCGATTAATCAGGCCCGGCTCTAAAGCCGCACAAACCGGGGCAGCAGCATCAGCGATACACCGATCACCACCATCAGAAGCGAGTCAGACACCGCGTAGGGAAACAATATCAACGTCAGGCCGGCATAGCGCGCGACAATATGATCCTGGCGCCGACCGTAGACAAAATAGCCGATGCCGATCGAGCCAAACACAAGCCCCCAAATCAGTGGTGCAGTATCAGTCACAGGAATCCCCCAGAATCCAGGCGCTAATTTACCAGGCCAGCCAGATCACATGGCGCGCGCCCTTGCCAGGCTTATGGGCCCTCACCGTCACGGCCTCAGCGGCCAGGCCGGCCCGGCGAAGACGCTCGGTAAACTCCGGCGCCTGACCCGCAGACCAATACGCCAATATACCCTCTGGAGTTAGCGCTGCGTGCGCCGCTTCAATGCCGGCCACTGAATAAATCCAGTCGTTCTCTTTTCGCGTCAGGCCCTCGGGGCCGTTATCGACATCCAGCAGAATTGCATCGTAAACGCCGGTTTGCTCTTGCAGCAGCTGTCCCACATCTCCCACATGCACCCGGGCACGGGGATCCGACAATGGATAGCCAGCCGCTGAACCAAGTGGCCCGCGATTCCACTCGACAACCTCGGGCACCAGCTCGGCAACGGTGACTTCCGCATCGTCACCCAGCGCACCAAGCGCGGCGGCAAGGGTGAACCCCATGCCCAGCCCACCAATCAGGACCTTCGGCGCGGGCTGATCAGCAATCCGCTCACACGCCAGTGTCGCCAACGCATCCTCGGAGCCGTGCAGGCGGCTGTTCATCAGCTCACCGGTGCTGCCGGCAATCTTGATCGAGAATTCATCATTGCGCTGCAGCAATCGCAACTGCGTCCCCTTGCCGGGAATCGTCGCGGTGCCGATTAGATCAAAACGGGCCATAATGCCTCTAAGCGGAAGGATTAATTGATCGCGATAGTAACCTGTTGCTGTCGTGGCGGCGAACCTGATTCCGCTAGATCCGTCAGGAAACAGTTGATATAACGATTACTATCCACAAGAGCTGCGGGGCACGTACCACTATGGCGGATATCCTGCCTTTCAAAAGGCCAACCAAAAAGGCACCACGAAAAGGACTCTGTCAGCACGATATTCACAAATGGGTGGTGTGCACCGAGAAAAAGTTTGATGTTAAACAAGGCGAGCTGGTCACGGTTTACCGTTGTGAACGTTGCGGCAAGCAGAAAGTGAAGGCGCACTAAACCATTCTCTCAGGAGTCCACAATGCTGGAGATGAAACCCGAATGCGAGCGTTGCCAGACGCTACTCAGGCCAATGGACCCGGCACATATCTGCTCATACGAATGCACGTTTTGTGATAAATGCCGTACCGAAATGGCATCGGTTTGCCCGAATTGCGGAGGTGAACTGGTAAGACGCCCCCACCGCACTCTGGACGATAATGCCAGGGACTAACTAAGCGCACTGGAACCCAGCCGGAAGAAGGCTGCGATGCCGTTGTCATCGCGCATAAAGCCTGTTTTGGTAGCTGACAATAACAATGTGCTAAATGCATATGACAGCATCAACATCCTCATCTAAGTTGTATACATCGTCTGTACTCAAGCGCTTGGCTTGTAATCTGCCGTCCAGCGCTTACTAAGCCTTTAAGGGAAATGGAGGCTTGTATACATGGAAAACAGGAATCTCTTCGCGTTCGAGCTCGATGACCGCTCCAGCAAACATAAAACGCCCCCTCCTGATATTCAGTTGCACTGGAAAGTTTTGAGTGTTGACGACAACCCGCATTATCAGCAATCGCTGGCATTTGCCCTGAACAACGTCAGGATTCTGGGCCGCCCGGTGACGTTAATCACAACCGACTCGGCGACAAAAGCCTCACGCATTATGAGGGACACGCCCGATATTGCCGTGGCTTTACTGGACGTTGTAATGGAAACGGATGATGCCGGGCTCCGCCTGGTGAACACCATTCGGGAAACTCTGGACAACCAATTGACTCGTATCGTGCTGGTGACGGGACAGCCAGGAATGGCACCGCGTCTCGATGTTATGGAAGCGTTCGATATCGACGACTACTGGAACAAGACCGAACTCACACATGACCATCTGATCTCAATGCTTTCCGGCAATCTACGGTCGTGGCGCAAGGCGGCCGAGCTTGAAGAAGCACGCAGCGGGCTGGAGCAGCTGGTAAATGCATGCCAGGCAATCACCTATAAGAGGTACCTGACCGAGCTGACTCGCACTGCGCTCCAACACCTGGGCTCTCTGGCCGGTACAACCGATGGTATTGTTTGTCTCCATCGCAGCAAACTATCAAATCTGGATGGCGCCGTTATCATCGCAGCGTCGGGTTCCTTGCAGCCAACCATGGGACAGACACTGGCTGAAGCGGAGCCCCTGCTGCCATTGCCGCTGATTGCACGGGCGGCAGAACAAAAGTCCCATATCAGTGACCAGAGCTATCACCTGTTCTACTTTGCAAATCCGGATATAAACGACGTCGAGTACATTATAGTCCTCGAGCGGGCCAGGACCGATGCCAAACAGACCGACTGGAATCTGCTCAGTGTTTTTACCGAGCAGGTGGCAACAGGGTTTGCCAACGTTTCCCTGTTAAACCGACTATCAGAAACTGCTTACACGGATCTGGCTCTCGGTTGCGCGAATCGCAGCAAGCTTTTGGTGGAACTCAAGCGTTACACCCTGCGACCCGATATCCGCTGTCGACTTCTCATTACGACGCTTGTGCAGCTTCAGGACATCATTTTTTCGCTGGGCGAAGACTTCCTCAATCAGCTCCTCCGGGGCATGTTGGACAGGCTTAAAGAACAGTTCCCCGGCAGCTTTATAGCGCGTCACGAACGTGGTGGCTTCGCTATGTTGCTGACTGGAAGTGAAGACCTCAGCCAACCCAGCCTGCACGCCATGTTCGACAATCCACTGACCATCGACTCGGGCCAGCACACAGTGCTTGCAAGCTTTGCGGTGGTAACGCTGGGGGCTGCTTCGAACCTTCAACCTACTCAGTTGCTATCACTGGCGGAGGGGCACCTGAATCACGCTTTCCACACAGGTAAATTTTTTATTGAGTACAAACCTGAACTCCAGGAACAAATTACCCAGAGCTATCAACTGCTCAATGAGCTCCGCGTAGCCCTGAATGAACAACAACTATTTATCTTGCTTCAACCTAAAGTGCGATTACGTGACACACGGATTGTTGGCTTCGAAGCGCTTGTGCGGTGGCAACATCCCGATGGCAGGATAATCTTGCCTGCGGACTTCATTCATGTCGCCGAAACCTCGGGCCTTATTGAAACCTTGGGGAGGCAAGTACTTCATGCTACCTGTGTCGCGGCGAAGGCGCTGGAAAATGCAGGGTTCAGATTGCCGGTATCATTTAATGCGTCCGGGACAGAGCTGGCAAAACCCGGCTATTTTGACCAGGTACTTTCGATTATCGCATTACACAATTTATCGCCGTCGCAACTTGATCTCGAAATTACTGAAACCCAGGCTATGCAGGAATTTTCTGACATCCGCCGTGGACTGCTGAACCTTATAGATAAAGGTTCAAAGGTTAGCATTGATGACTTCGGTACTGGTTATTCATCACTTGAATACGTCACACGTCTTGCGGCGACAACACTAAAAATCGATCGTAGCTTCATCAGCGGCATGAACGAGCCTAGAGGTGAAGAAGTTGTTGAGCTTATTTTGCGATTAAGCCGGCGGTTCGAACTTGAAGTGGTTGCTGAGGGGATAGAAACAAAAGCTCAAATGGAAAGCCTGCAAGCTAAAGGCTGCGAGACAGGACAGGGCTACTACTTCGCACGGCCTATGCCTGTGGCCGAGGCGATTGAATGGGCGGCTAATAATTTGTCCAGCTAATGTCCGGAGAGACAAAAATGGCGGTTGACGCACAAACCAGCCTGCTCAGCAGGTTTAACGCACACAGGGCCCGGTTCGAAACTTTTTATCCGGTGTGGGTGCCATTTGCCTGTATTGTAATTCTCTCGTCGATACTTGCTTACCAAAAATTACTGGATCTCCGTCTTTCGCCCTATCGGACCAGCCAACAGATGGTCATCAAAGAAGCGAATGGTACACTTGTACGTGAGCTCGGTTATCTCACGCGGATCCCCAGACTATTAAAACTCAACCCTGACGTACGCGCAGCGCTCGACCAAGCAAACGCTCTGGATCTGGAGCGTCTCGGCCAGGAGTTTTCCTATTTTTCAAAGCTGTCGCCACTCATTTCCCAGATCCGCTGGCTCGACGCGGATGGAAATGAACGCGCTCGCATCAATGTATCAGCAGGGTCCCCTGTCATTGTGCCAACGGATGAACTTCAGGTTAAGGCCGACCGTTATTACTTCACTGAAGCGCTCAAAATGCCTGAGGGGCACGTCTATGTTTCACCGATAGATCTTAATATCGAAAACAACGTCATTGTCGAACCCTTCCAGCCCACATTTCGTGCGGCTATCAAAACAGGTAAGAGCGAGGGCCTTCACCTTGGCGTGCTTGTGGTCAATTATAGCCTGGAATCCTTACTCAACACTTTACGCCAGATCAGTCCCCAAGGGATTAACTATCAGCTCATAGACGAACGTGGTTACTGGCTAATCAACCATAATCGCAGGCTGCAATGGGGCCGACATCGGGACAAGCCGGAACTAAGAATCAGCGAATATTATCCGGAAGTCTGGCAATTACTTCAGCGACAGTCTGCCGGCCATGCCGCTATCGCAGACGCCAAGATCTGGTCATATAGTGTTGTGCCCATAGCCCTTTCGACGTCACCGGGAGGTCATCTCTATAGTCTTACGACCACCCACGCCGATACGGCAAACCATATTCAGTTCACGACAAGGCTCACGATTCTGTTGTTATGCGCTGCTTTGTTGATTTTCGGTGCCATAATTGCGTGGCGAATGGAAAGAGCCCGACGCAGAGAAAGACGACTCAGTCAGGCCCTGGCATCCGAAAAGGCCGAGTTGCTGATGGCCTGCGATGATTTACTTGCCTCAAAAAAACGCTCTGAAGCTCTGCAATACGAGCTGATCGAAGCCAGAAAACTTTCTTCGCTGGGAATGATGGTGGCTGGCGTAGCGCATGAACTTAATACTCCTGCTGGTGGTGCGCTTATGAGCATCAACAGCCTCAAAGCTAATCAAGCTCAGCTCCAGCTTGAAGTTGCCCGAGGTATCACCAAAGAACACTTCGATGGGTTCATGGAGCGCTATCGAGAGGGGCTTAGGCTTGCGGAGCACAACGTTGAACGAATCATTGAATTAATAAAGAGTTTCAGGCGCCTTGCAATTGATCGGGCAAACGAATCTGTTCAGCGATTTTACCTATTTGAACAAGTTGAAGATCTGGTCCTTTCTCTCCAACCGCGACTGGAGAAAACCAATATCCAGATCATCACGCAAATACCGAAAACATTGGTACTGGAGTCCTATCCTGGCATCATTTCCCAAGTGCTACAAAACTTGATTGACAACGCAGCGCTGCACGGCATCGGTCTCGAAGGCACAGGCAAAATCTGGATCAAGGCCAGACCCCTTGAAGGCAATGATTTGATCATCCAGGTAAAAGACAACGGACGGGGTATTGATCTGGACATCCAGAAGCAGATCTTTGATCCGTTTGTCACTTCAGGTCGTGGTAAAGGCCATACCGGGCTGGGCATGCATCTGGTCTACCAGTGGGTAACGCAGGAATTGCAGGGTAAACTGAAAATAAAATCAGGTCCCGGCGGCGGCACGCAGGTGACCATCCGTATCAAACAGAAGATGTCTTATCGATCAGGCTCATTAAATTAGCCCGCTTGCCCATTCCGGGCACTTTTGACGCTCACCTTACCGACACTAGAGCTTCCGGCTTTTTATTCTTTTCTACTTGCATGCTTTCGGGATAAAACCAAACCGGGCGACTTCCCTTTTCCAGGAAGCCGCCATTAAACGATCAACTGGCGCGACCAAATACCCGCTCCAGAAATCCCGAGGTGCGTACGCCCGGTATGGGCAACGACGGCGCCTCCGTCATGGCTTCTCGCCAGAAACGTTCAGGGTCGTCCAGGTGCGCGGCTTTTGCCCTTTCCGAATCATTGAACGAGTTATGCTCGCCTGAAAAGCCCAAGGCCACCAGTTCGCGAGTCCAAAGGTAAATGGCCGATCGGATAACCCGCAGCACGTCGACATAAGATTCCCGGCTAACCGTGATCGCCAGTTCCGCACTCAGGTTGATTTGCGCCTGTAGCGCCAGCATCTGATCCGGTGGAAAGGCGATTTGCTGCCCACTGCCTTTCTTGCATTTCATGCAGAACCGCTCCAGCGTTTTGACGCCGTCAGGCAGATCACGATGGCCGTGCTCGAGCTTCTGTTTGTCATTCACCGGCGCCGGGATCCAGCCGTACTGAGGGGACTTGGCAACAATATGGCCCACCACATCACGACGAAAGTCCGGCAGTGCCGCTCCTTCGTCGTATCCTTCGAATTCTGTGCGAAACCAGGACGACATTTTCCTGTGGCGAAACATCATAGCCAGCGTAATGGCGGCTGGCATAATTTCCATCAGTTCGTCGCTGGCATCCTGAACACGCTGTTCCAGATCATCAACGGGGGCGCTCATCTACTTGTCCTCTTCCTGAAGAACCGCTCCGGTAGCCATTTGCGATCAACCGGTACGGTGATTTGTTGTTGTGAATAAGGCTTCGCAGGAGAAGTCTTTGGTCAAAAAGTAGGCTGAAGCAAGCCATCTCTCCGTTGCAAATTGGTTGCAGTCCGTAACTGCACGTAAATGGTGCACGATTTGTTGAGAACATTCAGCGACTTTACGAAAACCCTCTTTTTGTGCAATCAAAATGGCTGCCCCGTTTTCGCCTGGCCCCTGGATCGATAAGCATCGTGCGTACCGTCACCATCGCTTACACTTTTGCCATTGCTTTACATTTAAACAGCGCCGCACTATAGGCCCGTAGAGCAGTACAATAAGCCGGACTGGCGGCTCCCTAGCGTTCAACGAGGTATTCCATCATCGCTTTTCACCCCAGACTGTCACTACCGCTCCATCTGCGTATTGCGGGGAGTTTTGCGTTGCTGGCTATTGTGATGGGAGCCATGCTGACCGGGTTTTATCAATCCAAAACTGAATCCCTCGTGATGGATACCGCCCACACGTTGTTTGATCAGGCTGCCACCAAAATCACTCTGGCGTTCCAGAAAACATATCGGCCTGTACAGGAGCTGACCAGCGTACTGTCTCGAGCCCCTCAAACCAGCAACCCGTCATTAGCTGCGCGGAAGAACACACTTCCGGTATTTATGAGTGCTTTGCAGAGGCAACCGGAAACCGTCGCCATCTCCATTGGCTACGACAACGGTGATTACTTCATTGTACGGGCCGCGGCTTCAGAAAAACTTCGCTCCGTCTTCGAGGCGCCGGCCGGAACGGTCTACATCGCCGACCACCTGGTGCAAGCCGACACCGGCAACGCATTGATGACGCGGCAATTCCTGAACGATGATCAGATCGTTATTGAGGAAAGACGCCTGGACCCGATGGTTTATGATCCGCGCACCCGACCCTGGTTCACGGCCGCGATGGCAACAGATGAGATTGTCATGACCGAGCCCTATGCGTTTTTCTTCTTCCGCCAACCGGGGTTGACCGTCGCCCGACAGACCGAAGACGGCAAGGCAGTTGTCGCCTCGGATATCACACTTGAATCCCTTTCGGGCACACTCAACAGCCTGAGCATTTCTCCCAGCGCCCACTCTGTACTCTATCTTCCAAACGGCACCGCAATGGCCTACAGCGACGGCTCAAAGATGGTGGTAACAACCCGGGAAAACCAGTCCCGGATTGCCCAGGTCGATGAGCTGGACATTCCGGTGATGCTCAGCCTCGATGGCGAGAATCCAATAGAGCCGCCTGAGGGCTGGATGGAGAACACCGTCGTGTTGCCGCTGACCGACCAGCTTCAGCCACGCCTGACCATTGCGGCCCCCAGCCGCGAGATTCTGGGTAGTTCCTACCTTGCGTGGCACGATGCCTTATGGACGGCCGTCGCAATCATTGCACTGTCGTTGCCGTTGACCTGGTTGATCGCCAGATCAGTATCCGGCCCAATCAGAGCATTGCGTACAGCAGTCGGTCACGTATCGGAGGGTAACTTCGATTTTCATTTGCCGGATGCCAAGCGTCGCGATGAAGTCGGCGAACTGACCCGCGCCTTCCGTTCAATGCGCACGTCTTTGCGCCAGCACATAGAAGAGCTCAAGCAAACCACAGCCGCCAAAGAGCGCCTTGAAAGTGAGCTGGAGATCGCCCGGGAAATCCAGATGAGTATGGTGCCCGGCGATGGAGAACTGAATCGACAGCTCCGCAACTGGGACATGGCCGCTACACTCCGGCCCGCTCGCGCCGTGGGCGGCGATCTGTTTGATATAGCCGAGCTCCCGGATGGCAAGCTACTGGTCACAGTGGGCGATGTTTCGGACAAGGGCGTTCCTGCCGCTTTGTTTATGGCGCGCACTGTTTCATTGATGAAGCTGCTTTACGGTCAGGGGCATTCATTGCAACACCTGATGCATGAGCTTAACCAGCATCTGGCACTCGACAACGAGAGCTGCATGTTTGTCACCTTACTGTGCCTGATTGTCGACACCGACACCGGCGCTATCGAAATGTCGTCAGCCGGTCACAGCCCCCCCGTGCTGGTCAGTGAACACCAGGCACAACTGCTGGAGATGGAGAACGGCCCTCCAATGGGCATTCATGAAGATATCGACTTTCCATGCTGCCAGGCATCACTTCCTGTCGGTTGCTCTCTGATCCTCTACACTGACGGGGTCACCGAAGCCTTTAGCCCGAATCGAGAGGAATTTGGCGAAGACCGTATGCTTGCTTCTCTGGCGGCGACTGGCTCCCCTGGCAGTAACGAGTCAGTCCGGGGATTGCTGGATGCGGTATCCCGGTTTGCCGCAGATGCAGATCAATCTGACGACATCACGGTGCTGGCACTGAAACGCTTATGACAGAATTGACGCCCAGAATGCAGATAACAGCCGAAACGGAATTGCCCAATGCCATGAACTGGCTAGACCGCCATCTCACCGGTCCCGCCGCTGATATTCAAAGCGATCTCAAGGTTGTGCTGGATGAACAGCTGGCGAACATTTTCAGTTATGGCGTCATCGATGAGCAGGCGATAGAGGTGCGGCTTGAGTTGGATATTCAAGATGACGCGCTGCAGCTACGCATCATCGATAACGGACTTGCATTCAACCCTCTTCAGGATGATATCGATACCGACTTTCCGGACATCGAAGACCGCCCAATCGGCGGCCTCGGCCTGCTGCTTATGCGGGAGCTCACCGATTCTCAGCATTACCAGCGCCAGGACAACCTTAATATCCTGGAACTGACCCGTTACCTTCCCCAAACATAAAAAGGACAAGACACGTGCCGCTTACTATCGACATTCAATCGCCCGGCCCGACAGCCATCAAGGTGTCCCTGACCGGTTCCCTCGACAGCCAGACAACACCCGAACTTGAAGCCGCCCTGAACCAGGCCATGACGGACCAGACACAATCCGTGGCGTTTGATATGGGCGGCGTCGATTTCATCAGTTCCGCCGGTTTGCGCGTCATTTTCAAAACCCTGAAGCGGGTGAAAAAGCACGGCGGCAAGGTGAGCGTGTCCCGAATGTCAGAAGGCGTCAGGAAGGTATTTGAAATCGTAAAGGTGCTGCCGGATCTGGAAGTTTTCGCCAGCGAGGAGGAAATGGACGAGTACCTGGCCGCAATCCAGAACGCAACGCGTTAAGACAAGCACCAGTTAAAACAGTGTGCGGGCGCCCTCCAGGCACCCGCTATCAAACAGGTTGGTTACGGTCCATCAGTACCCGGGAACAGGCTAAATGACCTTCTTGCGCAACCAGGCCGAGATGGCCTCACCCATAATGACCAGCACCACAATCGCGATCAGTACCGTCGCCACGGTACGCCAGTCAAGCGTATCGATAGCGCCCTGCAGAATCACCCCGATGCCGCCCGCACCGACCAGGCCAAGCACTGTGGATTCCCGCAGGTTGATATCCCAACGCAAAACGCTCACCGCAAAAAACGCCGGCACGACCTGCGGCACAATGGCGTAGAGGATGACTTTTGCGTGAGATGCGCCGGTCGCTTCCAGTGCTTCGACGGGCTTGCGATCAATCTCCTCAATCGCTTCGCCTATCAGCTTGCCCAGAAAACCGACCGACCGGAACATGATCGCGACAATGCCAGCCACGACGCCCGGGCCAAATATCGCCACAAACAGCAACGCCCAGATCAGGGTATTCACCGAGCGGCTCGAGACCAGAATAAAACGCCCCAGCCACAGCGTGGCCTTATTGGGTGTCGTGTTCTGCGCTGAAATGTAGGCGACCGGTAATGACACCACGACCGCCAGCACTGTGGCGATGGTTGCGATGTTTACCGTTTCAATGAGCGCCCACACGATGGCATGGATGCTGGAAAAATCCGGCGGCACCATACGGCTGAGCAGGTCAGCAATCTGCACCGGGGCATCCCACACCCAGGGCCAGATGATATCGATGGTGGCCACCGACCAGAACACCGCCAGCGCCACTGCGGCCATGCTGGCGAAACGGATCCAGCGCTGTCGGGGGCTATATCGCGACCAAGCGCGATCGGCTACAGATTGAGTCACCAGATATTTCTCCGAATACGGCCACTTACCGCTTCGCTGACAAGAATCGCCGCGATAATCACGATGGTAATGGCAAGTGCAAAGTCGTAGTCATAACGGCCAAATGCGTTCATCAGGGTTGAGCCGATACCACCGGCACCCACGATGCCGACGACCGCCGACGCGCGCAGGTTACTGTCAAGCTGATACATGGCCAAGCCGATCTGACGCGGCATGATTTGCGGCAGCACAGCGTACTGAAGCATGGCGAGGTGGCCTGTGCCGGTACTTCTCAAGGCCTCAAGTTGCCCCATGTCGATTTCCTCGATGCGCTCGGCCAGCATCTTGGCCACAAAGCCTATCGAGTAAAGCGTCAGCGTCAGTATGCCCGCCACCGGGCCAAACCCCACGGCCTTCACAAAAAGGATCGCGACGATGACCGGATGAAAGCTGCGGGCAAAAATAATCAGGCCCCGGCCCAGCAGATACACCGGCTTCGCTGCAATGTTGCGTGCCGCCATAAACGCGATCGGGACGCTCAGTAACACTCCCAGCAAAGTCGAGACGATGGCAATTTTCAGGCTTTCCAGAAAGCCATCGATCAGCAGCTCACTGCGGGAAAAATTGGGCGGAAAAGCGCCGGAGAATATGCGGGCTGCACGCTCCATCCCCTGAGCGACGCGATCCCAGTCGAATGGCAGGGTATAGAGCGCCCACACGGCATAGCCGACACAGGCGACCAGCATCACCCAGCGAACGATCGGGTTGCGAATAAACGGCGGCTTGCGCCAGGCACGATGAACGGCGCTGTCGCTCATGACACCACCGGTTGCGACGGTGTTTTACCCTCGCCCTGCTCTTCCGACTGGGTGCCACTGTAGACCTCACCCATGGCTTGTTCATCAAGATCAGCAGGCGTGCCATCAAAAATCAGCCGTCCAAAGCGCATACCCACAATTCGCTGGGTAAACTCTTTGGCTTCATTGACGTTGTGAATATTGATCAACACGGGCAGTTTGAACTCGGCAGCAAGATTCTGGAGCAACTCCATAATCTGCCGTGAACTGACGGGATCCAGCGAGGCCGTGGGTTCATCCGCCAGCAGGATTTCCGGCTCCTGCATCAAGGCCCGCACCACCCCTACTCGCTGGCGCTCGCCACCGGAAAGCTCATCTGCGCGCTTGTCGGCATAGTGAGCAATGCCAACCCGCTCCATCAGGTGAAACGCGCGATCAATATCTTCGGCGGGATAACGGCGCAGTGCGGCACGCCAATACGGGATATAGCCGAGCCGGCCGCACTGGACGTTTTCCATTACCGTGAGGCGATCAACCAGATTGAAGCCCTGAAAAATCATGCCGATATGGCGCCGCGCATGGCGCAGGTCATTGTGCCTGAGCCCTGTGAGTTCAACGCCATTCAACTCAATGCTGCCGGACGTCGGTTCGACCAGCCGATTGATGCAACGCAGCAAGGTGCTCTTACCGGCTCCTGAAGCGCCAATTATCGAGACCACGGATTCGTCGGGCACTTCAAGGTTCAGATCACGGAGCACCGGCTCTCCGTTGCCATACCGTTTAACAAGGTTACTTATTTTTAGCATACTGCTGTCTCTGGTTCGAAACACTGCCGCTGCGCCACAGGGAGTCGCAGCGCAGCGGTGCCGGATAAATAGAAGGTGGGGCTTACTTGAGGTTTTCCTTGGTGTAAGTCACGCCGTTGGCTTGCTGGATATCACGGATGATTTCCCAGTCGTCCTTGTACGTGATCGGCACAAACTTGGTGACGCCCTTGAACTCTTCACCCAGAGCCGTGCCTTTCATGTTGAAGCTGAAAAAAGCTTCCTTGATCTTCTCGGCCAGTTCCGGCTTCAGGCTGTGCGAGTAGGTGTACGACGTTGTCGGGAAAGACTTCGACTCATAAATGATCTTGACCTCTTCCGGATCAAACAGATCACGCTGGGCCATCCGGTCAACGACCTCTGACGCTACCGGTGCGGCATCGTAATCGCCTGCCACTACGCCCAGCATCGACTGATCGTGGGAGCCGGAATACACCACTTCGTAATCATCGCCCGGCACGATGCCCTCTTTGGGGAACAGCGCGCGAGGTGCCTGGTTGCCGGAATTCGATGTCGGCGAGGTATGCGCTACCCGCTTGCCTTTCAAATCTTCCATCGTGTCGATGCCGCTGTCTTTGCGGGTATACAACTGGAGCTTGTAACCAAACGAGCCATCATCCGATCCCATGATCGCAAAAGGCACCGCGCCGCCCAGATTAACCGCAAACGGTGTGGGGCCCGTCGAGTAGCCGGCGATATGGATGCGATTACTGCGCATGGCTTCAATTTCGGCAGAGTTGGATTGCACAGCGAAGAAGCGCACGTCCTTGCCGGTTACGTCACTGAGGTGCTTGATGAAAGGCTTCCAGATATCAGCGTAGATCGCAGGATCCTCAACCGGTGTATAGGCGAATACCAACGTATCAGGGTCAATCTGATCGGCACTATTAGTCGGGGTATCGGCAACCAGGTCGCCATCAGCATCACAGTATATTTCGGCTAACTGGCCGCGGTTCTTGCAGTCAGCTGCGGTCGCAGAACCGGGCAGAATCAGGCCGGCAAGCAAGAGCGATGACAGCCAAAGCGGTGCAGAACGGGTAACACGAGACAAAGGTAATGGCATAAGACTGACTCCTTTCCCTGTTGATTTTGTTGTTGTGATTTTTAGGAATGCGTTTTCAAGATTACTCAGCATAGTTGGCTTTCACAATCCCTGCTCTTATACCCATTGTCTAATTGACGGACTCAATTCGCTTTCCATGAATATCGGTTCAAAGCTTGACCAAATGGACACTGGCACCCACATAGGCCTCTGTGTAAGCATGGTTGCTTTTCCGCGACCGATGGCCACAGCGGCGCAACCAGCAGGTAGCCAATGTTCGAAGGACTCAATATTGTCTGGCAGGGATCGATTGCCAGCTTTCTGGCCGGTATGGGAACCAGCCTTGGCGCTCTGGGCGTATTCCTCGTGCGTACGCTGTCGATCCGGCTGCAGGATGCACTGCTGAGCGCCGCCGCGGGCGTGATGCTGGCCGCTTCATTTTTCTCATTGCTATTACCGGGAATTGAGTACGGGGAAGCCCTGACCGGTCATACCTGGATTGCTGCCCTTATCGTCATTGCCGGACTATCAATGGGCGCAGTGACCCTGTATATCATTCATCAACGCCTGCCCCACGAACACTTCATGCTCGGACGTGAAGGTCCTGAAGGTGCGCATATCCGCCGGATCTGGCTATTTATCGTTGCGATCACGCTTCATAACTTTCCCGAAGGCATGGCGGTCGGTGTCGGCTTTGGCGGCGGTAATACGGGGAACGGTATTGCGCTGGCGATAGGCATTGGTCTTCAGAACATTCCGGAAGGTCTGGCTGTTGCCGTATCACTACTTGGCATTCAGTACAGCCGACTGCAGGCCTTTTCGATTGCCGTACTGACAGGGCTGGTCGAGCCCATCGGCGGGATATTCGGAGCCGCCATGGTGTGGCTGGCGGAGCCTATCATGCCGTGGACGCTGGGTTTCGCAGCCGGCGCCATGCTGTTTATTATCAGTGACGAAATCATTCCTGAAACCCATAACAACCGGAACAAAACCCTGGCCACATTTTCACTGCTGGGCGGTTTTTCCGTGATGATGTTTCTGGATGCAACGCTCGGCTGAACCACGCTCTACCCACGTCTACTTCACAGCATTTCCCCTTTACTAACGAGCCCTTACAGGCGCGTCCCACCGTACCTGCCGCCCCCGTCACTTCATGACGAAATCAAAACGATTTACAACCTATGTTAATAAGCCATGCGAACGAACCATGTCATGATTAACAACCAGCCAAGTGATCCTGTTTTAGGTTCGTCAACGACCATTGGAACTTGACCATCACTATTGCTAATGCACTTTTCAGCGATGCCCTTGGCAAGGAACGAACGTTATGAAAAAGGACGCCACTACCCGGGCAACCGGTCAGGTATCAGAAGCCGAAATCATCTGTTCAGAGCTCGCCGTTTCAGCAGGCGATTACCACAAAGCAATCGAATTACTTTGGTCCCAGTCTGCGATCGACGACGCCAAAGCAAGTGTGGCTTCACGCATTTTGCTCGGTGCTTACGATCCGACAAATTGGGGTATTACATTCTGCGACCTGGGTTCGCTGGATTATCCCCTGCTGAAAGCCGCTCTGATTGTCATACGCGGCCGACTGGTGCTCGGTATTGAGCCACACACTGTCATTTCGAATGGTCCGGCGCGCTTCCGCCAACTGATAGAGCGAAGCTATCCGCGACATCTAAAGATTGCCCAGTGAATCAGCAGCAGTTGCCATTCAGGCAGTTTTTATCGGTGCTTTGGCTGATCGCCGTCTGGCTTGGTGCTCAAGCCATACTGAATTCAATGTCGGGTGAGTACACACAGGTTGAAACCAGCCCAACCCGGCCAAGCGGATACGAGGCGCAAGCCAGCACCACAATACAGCCTCTGTGCTCATGCGGTTCGGTTGGGCAGGTAAACCGTGCAACCGGCATTGAACAACCGGCCTGTCCGGAAAACGCAAACCGCACATGCGAAGCGTTTTAGCGTGCGCTAACACAAGACATCGGAATTGGCCCATTGGAAGACACACAGCCAGGCCACAAATAACTGATCAGATTATATCGAGGCAGGAGTCCCCTTTTGGAACCGAGTTGTATCATCAGACATTTTGAGCACTACTCTCCATTGGGAGAGAGTGACAAGGCTCTTCTGGATTCCCTTGAGAAAACCCCGAAAACCTACCGTAAAAATACAGCCGTGTGGCACCAGGGTTCCCCCTGCGAGGACTTCTATACGGTAAAACAGGGCTGGGCTTATTCTTTCAGGAACATGGAAGATGGCTCACGGCAGGTGCTCGATATTTACGTGCCGGGTGACATTGTAGGACTACGTGAGCTTGCCTTTGAGAAGCGAATCACCGGTTTGATGGCGCTATCCGATGCCACGCTCTGCCCTTTTCCGAAAGCCAGACTGATGGAAGTGTTTTCTGAATCGCTTCTGCTGTGCAGCATCTTCTTTATGGTGAGCTCGGCCGACCAGGCACTGCTGCTGGCGCGACTGGTGAACTTTGGTCGTCGCTCCGCCCGACAAAAGCTCGCTCACTTGCTGCTCGAGGTATCCAAGCGCCTTGAAAAAACCAACTACGATTCCCGCAATCCTCTCAGGCTGCCGCTAACCCAGGCGCTACTCGCTGATGCGCTGGGCCTTAGTGTGGTGCATGTTAACCGGGTGTTTCGTGAGCTTCGGGACGAAGGGCTGATCAGTTCGGCTGCCGGTGAAGTCGAATTGCTCGATATCAAAGGCCTGAGCAAAGTCGCGTGTTTTGAGGCTGATTATCTTGAAGAAAATGACGTGCTTATGATTCAGCACGCACGCGATGTTCAATCACGCGTCGGCCATCCCCTTGACGCAGCGCAGACCGATCAGGAACTGACCCACTCCACGAAGTAAGTCCGATCAGGTTGCCCTGTTGATTGCTTCAAACGCTGCGGCCAGTTTGCCCCATCCAGTCAGGGGCCCATACTCACCAAAAGAGTGAGTTAAAGGCCCCTGATACTCAGATACTGTTTCGGCGCTTTTCGTTCTCGTCAGCTTCGACTTCTCTTTCCGCGTTATCCCAGGCTTCAGACAAGCCTTCATAGGCGCTGGAGAACCCTTTCTTCATTCGACCCCATGCGGTGGACGAGCTGTCTTTGAGGCGTTCATACCAGTCGCCCACCTTTTCACGCTGGGCACGTAAGGCATCCAGACTCTCGCGGGTCTGTTCGCGGGTGGCGTCGCTCATCTCGTCCCAGTCTTCCGCCACACGTTTCTCGAGGGTTGCGATCCGCTCGTCGAGTACCTCAAGTGTATCGCTGATCGAGCGAGCAGCTTCGTCCCGCTGCTCGGCGGTGTAGTTTTTCAGTTTTTCAGCCAGCGCCCGGGTGTCCTGCTTCAGTTCTTCAACCGACGGCGGCGTATCTTCCGCTTCCGCGCTTGCCAGCATCGGAGTAGCCAGGGCTATCGCAGCCAGCACAGCAGCCCTTGACCAGCGTGTCGTTCGACGAGATGTCATATCGTTTTCCTGTTGCTCAATCCGTTTATGTGAGGGATACACTGAGAATAGCCTCTTGTTGGTAGCAACCTCCAGCCCTGACACGCTATATAGGGAGCTATTCAAATGCCATGCGGCGCACTATGATGGAAACACATTCACTGTAACAATCGGGACGCTTGTGCTGTCGCTGAACCTTCATCTTCTGTCTGCGTTTATCCCGACATTTTTCGTCGTTTCCATTACGCCGGGAATGTGTATGACTCTGGCGCTATCGCTGGGCATCACAATCGGTGTGCGTCGCGCAATGTGGATGATGGCGGGTGAACTGGTCGGTGTCGCACTGGCCGCGACCTCTGCGGCCGTCGGTGTCGCCGCATTCATGCTGAAATACCCGACGGCATTCATTTTGTTCAAGTATGCCGGCGGCCTCTACCTGGCCTGGCTGGGCATCCAACTCTGGCGCTCACGAGGCAAGCTGGCCATGCCCGAAACCGATGCCCCTGCGCCGACATCATCCAGAGTACAGCTCGCTATTCAGGGTTTTGTCACAGCAATCGCCAATCCCAAGGGTTGGGCTTTTTTTGTCGCACTGCTGCCGCCGTTTATCGACAGCGATTTGCCCATGGCGCCTCAGTTGACTGTGTTGATCCTGATTATTCTGTGTCTGGAGTTTATTTGCCTGCAGCTTTATGCCCACGGTGGAAAAAAGCTGAGTCAGGCGTTGCGGCGTGGTGCCGGCGTTCGCGTGATGAACAGAATTGCCGGCACCTTGATGATTATGGTGGGCGGCTGGTTGGCGCTGGCCTGAGGTTTCAGCTCTTTTCAGCGGCGCCTCGCAGCATTGCCTGCAACAGCTCATCGGCATCAAACTTGGTCAGCGCTTCATCGGCTCCCACCTGAGTGGCGTAGCTTACACTCATTTCGCTGTTCAGTGACGTGTGGAGAATGATGTACGGCTGAACTTTCAACGTCGGGTTATCGCGCACGCTAAACGCCAGTTCGTAGCCATCCAGCCCGGGCATTTCGATATCGCTGACCAGAATGTGGATCGGCTGCTGATCCCTGTCCGCCTCCAGCATGGTGTCCAGCGCTCGCTGGCCGTTCGACGTTACCTGATACGGAATATCCTTGCTGTCGAGTACGTCTGACAGCTGCTTTCGGGCGACTTTGGAGTCATCCACCAACAGAATATTCATTGCCCTCAAGGCTTCCCGCTGCACGTCTGTCAGCACCACTGACGCCAGGTCTCCGCTTTGGGGGTACACCAGCGAAAGCAACAATTCCACATCAAGCAATTGCACCAGCTGCCCTTCGAGATCCAGCAAGCCAGTAACAAACGCCCGACTGCCCAACGCTGACGGTGGCGGCTGAACCTGCTGCCAGTCTGCTTCGACAATCTTGTCGACACTGCGCACGACGAAGCCGATTTCCTTACGCTGGATATCGGTAATGATGATTGAGCTGGTCTTGCATTCTTCCGCCGTTAACGGGCGATAGCCGACGGCAGCGGCCATATCAATCACTGGCACCGCGGAACCGCGAAACATAAGCGTGCCGATAACAGACGGATGACTGTGCGGCAGTTGAGTCAGCGACGTGAACGACATGATTTCACGGATCTTGAGAGTGCCGATAGCAAACGACTTCTGCCCTCCCAGACCGAACAACAGTAATTTCTGATAGTGATTACTTCGATTGGATTTCAATGTCGTGAGTCCTGAATAAAGCTGTCGCTATTGCCGGAGACATACCGGCAATAGCGGGTCACAAGATAACACCCATCATTACCAACCGGCCTGTTGATCCCGTGTCGTCCTGACGCAAATAATGGGGTAAGGGTTACACTTGAACTTAATACGCCATCGTCACGATATCAATTGCCGTTTGTATCGCCGTCATCATCATGTCCTGTTCCGGTGATGATTGGCATACAGCGCGAGGAAAATGTCTATGGTGCAGCAACTTCCCAATGAGTCCGGCATACGCCTCCTGCTCGCACCTAACCGGTCGCTGAGCTGGCGAGGCAATGTCCGGATCTGGTTGGTGCTGTGCGCTGTGTCCCTGTTAATCAGCATCGGCATGCTGACGGCAGGTGCCTGGGTTGTCCTGCCGTTTGCCGGTCTTGAAGTGCTTGCGGTAGGCGCGGGGTTTTATTACACCGCCAGGCAATGTCAGCGTCAGGAAGTGCTGACGTTCAGCGATAACAACCTCAGGTTGGAGAAGGGGGTTAACCATATAGAAGCGTCGTGGGATCTTCCCCGACATTACACTCGTCTGAAAATGACCGAACCGCGGCATGTCTGGACACCGCGACGTCTGTTTCTTGTCTGCCGTGACCTCGAAATCCCCCTCGCCCCTTTTCTCAACCTGGACGACATCAAAGCCCTGACAAGGATTCTCGAACGGGAAGGTCTTCGCATACAACATCAGCCAGTCACCAGCGTGTTTTGACGCGCCCGGCCCACACTATCCTGACGGCAGTAAATGCGACAACGGCAGTTCCGTGGTTTGCTTCATGGTTTCCATCACAAAACTGGAACTGACATCGGAAAGATCGGCCCGGATCAGCTTTTTATAAAGCCGGTCATAATCCGGCATATCTGTGACCACCGCCTTGATCAGGTAATCCAGATCACCGCTCATGCGATAGACTTCCAGCACCTCCGGAATATCCCCCAGCACCGCACGAAAATTGGCGGCCCACTGATCATTGTGCTGATTGGTGCGGATCGAGATATACACCGTGAGCGGCAGGTTTACCTTGTCCGGGTTCAGCAGGGTGACGCGCTGGCGAATCACCTCTGCCTGCTCCAGTTTCTGAATGCGGCGCCAGCAGGCCGATTTCGACATACCCACCTGTTCGGCCAACTCGCCCACTGACAATGCAGCATTCCGCTGAAGCAACTCCAGTATCTGCCGATCCGATTTATCGAACGCCATAGCTCTTGATACTCCCGGTTTCGCTTTTGCTTCTCATGCCAATAAGAGAAACAAAATTTCGATTATGAAAAGTATAATGGCATGTTTTTTCGATTTTCGCAGGAGTCTCCGCTCATTCAGGCACAATGTGCGCCGCACGCTGCTTTAAACTGGGTTTATTCCCAGATAACAGCGGCGGCCATCATGACCTTACTCACAGACATCATCCGAAACTCAATTATCGGCGAACGCGCATTAATCCCAACGCCGTTCGGTGACAAACCACTGGTGTATGCCGACTACACCGCGTCGGGCCGTTCGTTGACGCTGATTGAGGACTATATTCGGAATCAGGTCATGCCCTGGTACGCCAACACGCATACTGAAACGTCCTTTACCGGTGCTCAATCCACCGCATTGCGGGAGCAGGCTCGGCAGCAGGTGCGCTCCGCTGTTAACGGCACTGATGATGACAAGGTAATCTTCTGCGGATCAGGTGCCACGGCAGCGATAGACAAGCTGATCGACGTGCTGAATCTGCGTCTGCCGGCAGACCTGAATACCCGATACAAACTGGAAGACGTTATCCCGGAGCCTGAGCGGCCGGTGGTGTTCATCGGCCCCTACGAACACCATTCCAACGAGTTGCCCTGGCGGGAAAGCATTGCCGATGTGGTACGGATCCCGCTATGCCGCAACGGGCAGCTTGATGGCAGCGCACTTGAGAAAGCGCTGCTCCGCTACAGCGATCGCACCCTGAAAATCGGCAGCTTCTCCGCCGCATCCAATGTCACCGGCATCAAGACTCACGTGGACGCGGTCACCCGCCTGCTTCACCAACACGGCGCCTTGGCGTTCTGGGATTACGCGGCCGCCGGTCCTTATGTCGGAATCGATATAACAGGAAGCGTGACCGCCGAAGGCGACAGCCACAAAGATGCTGTCTTTCTCTCCCCTCACAAGTTTGTGGGCGGGCCCGGCACGCCCGGCGTGCTGATCGCCAAACGCCACCTTTTCAAAAACCGGGTGCCGGCAGTACCGGGTGGCGGAACGGTTGCCTACGTGACCCCGGATGATCATCGCTATACTGATGACATTGAACGCCGCGAAGAAGGCGGCACCCCCGCCATTATCGAATCGATTCGGGCCGGGCTGGTGTTCCGATTACAGCAGCAAGTAGGCACCGACACGATCGAGGCACTGGAAACGGATTTTATGCGCAGGGCCCGTGAGCGCTGGTCCGCTTTCGACAATATCGAGATACTGGGTCCTGATGACGCCCCACAGCTTTCGATCGCTTCGCTTAGAATCAAGCATCAAGGCAAAGACCTGCACTATGGCTTTGTCGTCGCGTTGCTCAACGACCTTTTCGGTATTCAGGCACGAGGCGGCTGCTCGTGCGCTGGCCCCTACGGGCACGCATTGCTCAATATGGATATGACGTACAGCCGTGCTTTGGACAGACAGGTGATCGCCGGCCATATGATTCTGCGCCCCGGCTGGGTGCGGCTCAATTTCAATTACTTCATTGATGAGTCGACATTCGAGTACCTGATACGCGCAGTCGAACTGGTGGCTGAACACGGCTGGCGACTGCTGCCCTATTACGCGTTTGATACGCAGGCCAATGTCTGGCGCTATCAGGGAAGCGAAACCCCGTTAATCACGCAGTGGCAAGATATCGATTTTGAGGAAATGGTTAAGCGTTCCCCGGGCGCTCCAGCGACGGCCGACAAAACGCTGCCTGACTACCTGGCAATGGCTGAGAAAACCCTGACGGATACCCGAGACCAGGCAACCGTTTATTCGCTTGAATTGCCCGAAGAAGCCGAGGCACTGCGATGGTTTGCGTTACCGCAGGAAGCAGCACGCGCCTTTTGAATCTGGCAAAACCCTACCGGCGGGGCACTTACCCCATGTGCTCCGCCCGCTCAACCCGACACTCGTAAGAGCCCATTTCCAGCGAACGACACACCCAGGGCCGTTTTTCGTAGATCGTACACATCATCGTGTTGCGGTCGAGCGCCGCGCACCAGCCGTCATCCAGGCGCGCCATGGTCTGCCCGCCGTAGTCGTCCTCCTCGATAAAACGGTCCGGCACGCCTGTGTCACTGATCAGCATCACTTCCAGTCGACAGCAGCACGCCAGGCAGTTCGAGCAACTGACCGCAGGATCGATATCAATGGTCGCATCAACAACTGCAATAGTGGAAACGATGGCAGACACCTCGTGATACGGCATTGCCGCAGCGGGCCGGAGAGTCGGAATAAACCGGGCGTATTGGAAGGCACGTTACCACAGGGCGGAATAATCGGGACAGTTCGAATCGCATGTGACCGCCCGGATTTCAGGCGTTACCTGGCTGATTCTGACGATCGCCCCATCACCAGCACCGCCAGCACTGCAGAACCGACCATCAGCAACACGGCAACAGCGTTCAGCACGGGCGTCGACCCTTCACGCAAACGATTGAACAGGGCGACGGTCAGCGGCGTATCACTACCGGTGAGCATCACCGTGGTGTTGAAGTTCTCGAAGGACATCAGGAATGCCATCGCGGCGGCGCCGAATATCGACGGCAACAGCCAGGGCAATGTCACGGTAAACCAGGCCACAACCGGCGTTGCCCCAAGATTGAGAGCGGCTTCTTCCAGTTGTCGATCAAACTTGCGCAGGCGAGCCGCGATCACCAGCGTGCAAAGGGTCGTGATAAACGCCACCTGCCCGCCAACCACCAGAGGCAGTCCCGGACGGAATACATCCAGCTCGATCCCCCAGAGACTCGACGCATCGTTGGCCATGCCGCTGTAGAACACCAGAATCGAGACGCCGAGAATCACCCCGGGAATGACTAGCGGCAGCAGCATGATCACATACAGCAACTCCTTCCCGCGAAATTCCAGCCGTTCGAACAGAATCGCATTCAGGCACCCCAGCGCAACACTGATAAGCGTTACCCAGAAAGCAACGATCACGCTCACCCACAGCGCGGACAACAGACCGTCATCATGGAACAGGCCTGTCCTTCCGCTGCCTTCAGCGAAGTACCAGTCCAGCGTAAACCCTTTCCAGGGCAGTGAGGGAAATGACGCATCATTGAAAGCAAACGCAGCCGTCACCAGCAGTGGCAGAGAGAGGTAGACAAAGAACACCAGCAGATAGGTCAGGTAGAGCCCGTCAAATGACGAGGAACGAGGTACAGATCGAATCATCAGCCCATCACCTTGCGCAACGACTGACCGGTCAGCCGCAGCCCCAGCCAGACCATTACCGACGACAGCACCAGCAACAACACACCCAAAGCGGCGCCCTGCTCCCAATTGAAGCGTGTAATGAACTGGGTGAAAATCTGACCGGTAAACCAGGCACTGTCTTTACCTCCCATCAGAATGGGCGTCAGGTAGCTCCCGAGCGTCAGCATAAACACCACAATACTGCCCGAGACGACGCCCGGCATCGCCCATGGCACCACCACTTCGCGCAGCACCGTGAAGTGATTGCCGCCAAGATCGTAGCCCGCCTCGACCAGATTGTCGTCCATGCCTTCCAGCGTGGTTACCAGCGGCACCAGCATAAACAGCAACCCGTTGTAGACCAGCCCGATAATCACCGCGACATCGTTGTAGAGCATTTCAACCGGTCCATCAGCGAAGCCGAGATACTGCAACCAGGTGCTGAACAACCCGCTTTCGCGCAGCAGGATCATCCAACCGTAAGTGCGCACAAGCTCGCTGGCCCAGAAGGGAATCAGGCAGGCAAAAAACAGCAAGCCTTTGGCTCGGCCCCGGGCCAGTTTGGCGATGTACCAGGCAATCGGAAAGGCAATGATCAGGGTCAAAAAAGTCGTGAAAAGCGACATCAATCCGGTTCTGAGGAAGGTTCGCCAATAGTAGGATTCGCTGAAAAAGTTCTGGTACTGCTGCACACCCCAACTGATGGTGTCCCAGCTTTCACGCACCTGGAACGACACTCGCAGCATCTGCAGGTGCGGAAGCAATACCAGCAACAGAATCCATAGCGCAAAAGGCGTAATCAGCAGGCACAGCGACAAGCGGCTGGCACTGGCATTCATGTACCCGCCTCCGCAAACACCGTGGCCAACTGCGGATTCCAACTCAGATCGATGGCGGATTCCGGCGCGACGCGCCCGACGGATCCGTCCTGCGGCAATCGGGCAAACAGAGTCTGCCCGGAAGCCTCGGCCTCGACCCGGCTGTTGGCACCGTCAAACAGAGTGGTCGTTACGGAAGCCCTTAGACTGGCGTAGCCGGTGGCCGCAGCGGGTGTAAGCATCAGGGATTCGGGGCGAATAAACAGGTTCGCCCGCTGGCCCACTTTCAATCCGGGAAACGCCAGTTTGCCGGAGACGCGCTCCCCGCTTGCCAGCAGCAGTTCGGCAATCCCCTCCTGCAACCCGACAACTTCGCCCGAGAGACGGTTATTGTCGCCCACAAAATCGGCGACAAAGGGCGTCTCAGGTGCACGGTAGAGGGTTTCCGGCGGCGCTACCTGATCGAACTGGCCATTGCGCATAACCGCCACCTGATCAGACATCACCATGGCTTCAGACTGATCGTGCGTGATGTAGACGAAGGTGGTGCCAAATGCCTTTTGCAAATGCTTGAGCTCGATTTTCATCTGCTCACGCAGTTTGAGATCGAGCGCTCCCAGCGGCTCGTCCAGCAACAGCAGTGTCGGCTCCAACACCAGACAGCGGGCCAATGCTACCCGTTGGCGCTGTCCGCCACTGAGCTGCTGCGGATTGCGACTTTCCAGGCCGGGCAAACCCACCTGTTCGAGCACACGCGCAACCCGCTTGCTGCGCTCGGCAGCCGGGACTTTCTTTCGGCGCAAGCCGTAGCCGATGTTGTCACCCACTGACATTGTCGGAAACAACGCCAGATGCTGAAACACCATGTTGACCGGTCTACGGTTTGGCGGCACCTCGTTCATCCGCTGACCGCGGATATGGATATCGCCTTCATCCGGGCGATCAAACCCCGCCAGCAACCGCAGCAAGGTGGTTTTACCGCAACCCGAAGGTCCCAGAATTGAGAAGAACGTCCCCGCAGGGACGTCGAGTGACACCCGATCCACCGCAGCATGGCTGCCAAAACGGCGGATCAGGTCAGTGCAGAAGAGGTCTGAATCCATTCCCATCCGGATCAGTTCGCCGCCTGCACGCGATCAAGCACCTGCCCTTCCATGGCTTCCAGTCCCGGCGGAACCGGTGGGTACCATTTGATGTTGTTGAGTGCGTCTTCGTTGAAGCTTTGGCGATAGGCATCACGCAGCTCGGCTGTAACAAATTCATCGGCGCCTTTGGCTGCAGTGAAGTTGCCGGACTGGTTGGTGATTTTCGCGGCGATTTCCGGCTGCATCACAAAGTTGATCCACTTGTAGGCGGCATCTTCGTTCTCACCCCGGCGCGGCAGCGCGAAGGTATCGATCCAGCCCAATGCGCCGGATGTGGGGGCCACAAAACTGATGGCCGGATTCTCGGCATTCAGCTTCCAGCCGCCGGCATCCCATGCCATCGCCGCCTTTATTTCGCCGGAGCGGAGCAGCGCCAGCAGTTGATCACCGCCGGTCCAGTAGGTTTTGACGTTGCCTTTGCAGTCGATCAGTTTCTTTTCAACCTTGGCAAGAATCGACTGGTATTTCTGCTCATCGTTATAGGCAGCAAAAGGATCTTCACCCATCGCAAACGCAAACCCGATCAGGGTCGGGCGCTTAAGCCGGTAGCTGACCCTGCCGGCAACCGCAGGGTCACACAAGTCCGTGTAGTCCTTGACGGTGTCCTCAACCTCTCCGTTCACGATCAGCCCACTGGTGCCCCAAACCGCAGGCACACCGTAGGATTTCCCATCCAGCGCAGTGGCCTCTTTGGTGGCTTTCATCATTGAAGGCTGCACACGGGCAGCATCCACTTTGCTGTAATCAATCGGGCGATAGATATTGAACTGGCGCTGCACACCGACAATACGATCCTGGCTGGGTTGCGCCAGATCAAAACCGGCGCCGCCGGTTGCCCGCAACTTGGAGATCATGTCTTCGTTATTGGATAGCGTGACTTTGACATCGATACCCGTTTCTTCCTCGAACTGGGCGACCACATCATCAGGCGCGTAGCCACCCCAGGTGATCAACCGCAACTCTTCGGCTGTGGCCGAAACCGACAACAACGCAGCGGCAACACCGGCGGCAACTTTCATAAGGCGAAAACGGGACGTCCCTTGCTTGCTGACCATACCTTTTCCTTGTTTCTGGGGTTGAGTACGCTAACCAATAAAAGCGACACAGGTATCAGAAAGTTATAGACCATATGTTTCAGTTTTGTGAAGTCGCGGGTGCAAAACCTCGGGAGGGCAAATACATAGAGGGATCAGTCAATCAGGCGGGGCGCCCGACAGCGCTGAGGGCTGCCGGGCTTTGCAAAGCATCAATTGTTCAATGTGGTGTACACCAGAGATGACATATCGGTGTTGGCCGAATTCGGCACTTCGATGTACCGGTCGCCAGAACCCCAGAGCTGCCACCAGGCCCGCTTGTTATAACTACGACTGGCGAAATCCACCTGCAAGCCATTTAGCGTGGTGTTGTTGACCACCGGCACCGAGATATTGCCGACTTCGCTACCCAATACACCACTGTGAGTCACGTCCTCGTTCATCAGCACCGGATAGTGATTCCAGTAGAGGCTGTCGGGCGCATCCTGACTGGACACCTTGCCGGCAAGGCTGAGATTCGAGACACAGGAATCGATGGCATTGGACGATGCAGAACCACAGGATGAGTGCGTCGGAACAACGCCATCATCGGTTCCGTCGATAAACGGCTTGGTCACCCCACCGTAGGACGCGCCACCTGCAACAAACCGCAGTCGGGGAATATCATTCGGGCTGACCGCCAGATTGCGGGCCACGTTGGTTTGCAGATCGTTGACAACACCCAGCTTGCCCGGCTCGGGATCAATACCGGTAAACAGCCGAACGGCCGCCTTGACCGGCGCCAGGTACCAGCTGTCGTTGTATGCAACGCTGACCGCCAGATCGGCCAGATCCGTACCACCACCGGCGCCGGAGAAGTCCAGAGACGCCAGTATCTTCAGTGGAGGCAGACCATCGGCGGCCAACCACCGGGCCTGATTGTCGAGCATGTAGCGGGTTACCAGATCACCGGTTGAATGCGACACGACGATGCAGTAGTCATCACATAGCCCTTGCTGGGCAATGGATTTGATTTGGTTATAGGCCTGCTGGGCAATTGCACCTTCAACCCGACCATCACTCCCCCAGTCAACACGAGCTTCCGCCCGGGACAACCAGAAGGTACGCCAATAGTCTTCGCCATTGGCTTTGACCTCGTTCAGGTCTGCCGGAGGGTTTGCCAGGTCTTCTTGCTGGAATCCGTGAATCAGGACCACATTGTGCCCTGCCACCTGCGCCATCGCGGCAGTTGAGCAACAGGCTGCCGCCAGGGCAACCGCTAGTGTTGGCTTTCTCATGTTGTTCTCCGTCTGTGTTGCAGTCTTGTTGTTATTGGTCCTCCGGGAATCCGGAGCTTGCACTCAGTACGGCACGGTCCGGCTCCTCTGTTTTCACACAGGGCCTCGACCGCGGCGTATCAGCCGCCAACCGCCAGCTTTCTCAGTAAGGCTGCTCGCTGCACTGATTCGGGGTCCCTCGCGGGAGTATCCTTGAGATCGTCCAGGCCCGAGGCCTTGAACTCGAAACCCTCTTCCGGGCCGAAAGCATAATCGGTGCGATCACCGGGGCGTGCGGGTAATCGCCGTATCTGCAAACCCTTCAACTGCATGACCGGCGCATCAGGCTGGCCGGCCAGTACCGTCCCGTGGGCCTTGAGATCAATGGTTGCGCTTGATCCATCCAGACGTTGTTCGTGGCTGAGATGTGCAACCGGGCGCTCGCCAACGTAAAGGTTGGCGCTCAGCGCAAAGTAGCCGGAAGCGTCCGGCTTGAACCGGACCGGAATCACCAGATTATTGTTCTCGATGAAGGGCGATTCGACGCCGCCAAAATCGCCCAGATAGGGCTCGATGGTCAGGGTCGACACATGACGGATCGGTTTTCCGTCAACGCGCGCCTCAACGATCAAACGGTATTCGCCCGGTTCATGATCACTTTCCAGCATGCCTTCAAAAAACCCGTCCGGAGTCCTCTCAAGCGTCGAGGAACCGGAGTCGTCCCCATCCTGCGACTCGAGTCGTGCGGTGGCCTGATCGCCCACAACCATGATGCCGTTCAGCGTCGCCACGACCAGAATGTCCTCGCCCCGGGTAAAACGGTATTTTTCGAGACTGACAGAAAAACGCCCTTCCCCCGCCAGTGGCAGAACAACCGGCTCATAATGATTGCCGGCATAGGCCTCCGCTTGTTCAGCGCTAAGGGGAATGGAATAACGGGGATAACGGGTACTCGCTTCATACCGGCTGGCCACTTGCGCGAACATGAATCGAACCGCATCGTCTGGCGGCGTCTTGACCGACGAAGGAACAGGGGGAGTGGGCACTGATGCAGGCGTAGTGAAAGTTGATACTGGCTGATGTGCAGCCTTTGCCGTGGCAATAACCGTCCGCTGGTCAGGCGATGCTGACAGCAAATAACCGATACCGACAGCGGTGCCGATAACAGCCATAACCCAGAACGGGCCACGAAGGCGCATTTACTTCACCTCTACGTCCACTGAATGGAGTTGGGAACCTCTACTACACTAGTAGCTGGAAGCGACGGCACGCCAACTTTTCGCCGATATCAGCGAATGAAAAGTGACCCAAGTCACACTTTAGAGTGAGCACCTACAAGCCGGCGAAGGTATTTAGTTTGCGCATTGCCGCTTCGAATGAAGGCGAGGTAATGCACCCCGGGCTGCTTTTATTGTTAACCTGAGGGTAATGGACGCAACCCGCCATGGGCGGACGTCCTTCATTCGCCCTTTATTTGAGAATCAGGGAGTACTGTCGATGGATCTTCTACGTATTCTGATCGCAATTCTTTTACCCCCGCTGGGCGTGTTCCTGCAGGTAGGCATAGGGAAACACTTCTGGATCAATATTTTGCTGACGCTGCTGGGCTATATTCCGGGCATTGTTCATGCCGTATGGGTCATTGCGAAGAAGTAGGTTTTGCAGAGGCCGGCCTGACAGGACAGGCTGGCCGATTCCGCGCCAACTTGGCTCCCCTTGCGATATGAACGCTACGTTGGTGCTGGTTCCCCAGGGCGCTCCCGGGATTGCCAGGCCGACCAGGAATAGAGCGCCAGTGCAGTCCAGATCATAATAAAACTGATCAGCTGGATCAGGCTGATGGCCTCTCCGAACACAAACAGTGCAATGAAGAACTGCAACGTCGGGTTGATGTACATCAGGAAGCCTACAGTCGACAATCTCAGTCGGCGGGCAGCGCCGGCAAACGCCAGCAAGGGCAGCGCGGTAATCACGCCACTGGCCACCAGCAAGAACGTGGTGCTGGCATTGGCGGTAAAGTGTGACATGCCGGCATAATCCAGTCCCGCCAGCGCAATCAGCCCGACCGGCAGCAGCAATAGCGTTTCAACAAACAACCCGGACAAACCATCCAGCGCAACCTGTTTGCGCAGCAAGCCATAGGTACCGAAGGTGGTTGCCAGTATCAAACTGATCCAGGGCACACTTCCGAGCATCACCAACTGCAACAGTATCCCGCAACCGGCCAGCGTCACCGCAACAACCTGCAAACGTGCCATCCGTTCGCTCAGTACCAGCATGCCCAGCGCCACGTTCACCAGTGGCGTCAGAAAATAACCCAGGCTGGCCTGCAGGACGTGATGAGTTTCAACCGCGTAGATATAAAGCCCCCAGTTGGTCGCAATCAGTATCGCGCAACCGAGTACACGACCGAGTTTTCGGGGCTCCATAAGCGCCGTTTTTACTGGGCGCCAGCGTCTGAGCACTGTGATCACAAACGCCAGGAATACGCAGGACCAGATGATGCGGTGAAACAGGATTTCGTAGGCAGGCACATTCTGGAACAGCGCAAAAAACAGGGGGAAACAACCCCACATCGTGTAGGCGCCAAGACCAAAAAATATGCCTTTGGTCGCTTCCGGGGTAGTGGTTTTCATAGCGCGACTCTTGGGGAAAGACCCACTAATCTAACACACGGTAATCACGAAAAACCGGAACAGTCAGCCCCCGATTGACCAGTACAGATAACCGGGCTGACGTATCCGGAACCTATACAGTTTCGAAGCGAGCGGTCTGGATGAGTGTCGGGCCAGGCATACTGAAATATTCCCCCTGGGAGTACTCGATACCCAGCTCCACTACCTTCGCCTGCACGGCCTCACTGTGGACAAACTCCGCCACAACTTTGATACCGAGACTGCGGGCAAACTGAACAATGCCCTTGGTTACCAGATAGGCCGTATGATCTTGCGCCAGATACCGGATCAGGCTGCCATCGATCTTGATGATATCGATGTTCAACTGCAACAGATGGGAGAAGTTGGAGTAGCCGGTGCCGAAATCGTCAATCGCAATCTGGCAACCGAACGGTTTGATCTTCTCGATAAAGCGGAAGACCTCACTGTAGTTTTCGATTCCGTCCGATTCGAGGATTTCGAAAATCACACGCTGGCCCACGTTGCTCTGTTTCAGGTGCCGGAGAATTAACTCCAGTATTTCCGGATCCACGATATCGGCATACGACAGGTTGATCGCGAACTCATAAGGTTCTTTGGCAAACGCCGCAAATGACTTTTCAATCATGACGCGCGTGATGTGCCGGTTGAGCCTCAACTTGTTGGCAACTCCGATGAACTGTCCTGCGGCAACCACCCCATGCTCATCATCGGGCATTCTCACCAGGCATTCGTATTTGGTTATGCGTTTTTGCTGGTTGTCATAGATCGGCTGGAAATGCGGAACCAGCGCGTTCTTCTCGAGTGCATTTTTCAATCGAAGCGCCCAGTAGAGATTTTGCTCGTACCCCTTCTCCACTTTCTGAAGCTGATCGTAGAACAGATAATTCCGCATTTGCTCGCGGGCCTGATGGACCGCGATGGTGGCCTGGCTCAGCAGTTTATCCGGCGAGGCATCGCTTTCCTTGGCTTGCCGGAGCGCGATACCGGCGCTGGCATCCAGGCTTAGAGGCTGCTGTTGCCAATAGATACGCTTTTCACGCAGGAAGTCGGTCAGCTCCTCGGTAAATCGTCGGACCCTGCTTTCGTTTGCCATCGGTCCCAGCAGTGCAAACTCGTCACCCGCCACCCGGTAAACAGACAAAGCAGCGCCGAAAACGCGGGAATGGCTCCCCACAAATTCAGTCATATGCCTGGCCATCGCCAGCAACACGTGATCGCCACAGTCGTTCCCGAACAGGCTGTTGATCTCCTTGAATCGATCAAGATTTACAACAATGAGGCAAGCATCATCACGATCGCCAAGATCTTTGAGAATACGGGTGCGGTTTGGCAGTCCGGTCAGATGGTCAGTGTAGGATATCTGCAGCTCGCGCATCAGCAGCACAATGCGGTAAAGCAGATAAAGACTCAGCACCAGCAATACCGATCCGGTGATAATCAGAATGCGGTAGTTGATGTCACGCATCGGAATCAGCACCCTGTCTATCTCGTCCCGAGGGACGCCGGCTCCATACACCATCCCGGCAGGCGTCGCTGCGTAATACAGTTCGTAGACGCGGCCTTCGACTTCAATTGCCTTGTTCTGCATACGCTGTCGCTGAGCCGAGGCATCCCCAAGCGCGGTCGTATCCGGCGCGTCGGTCGAAAGGTTTTCTGCCAGAATGGCATCAATGATTTTCTGTTCCAGTACCGGGTCATCACCCTCGCTAAGACTCGAGAGGTTGCGATTGTTTCGATCGTTCAGAAACGAAAAACTGTTGTCGGTCACTTCCACACGGCTGACCAGATCTACAATCTGCTCTGAGGCCCAGTCCATTCTGGCGACACCGATATAATGACCGGCTGCGTCGTACATCGGACTGGCCAGCGTCAGAATCGCTTTCTCGGTATCAAAATCGAAATACACCGGCGACCAGAAAACCCGATGAGTGGCAGAATCACCGAGCGGGCTATCCCCTAGGGTCAGCGCAAACCAACGTTCACTCCGAATACTGTCGGCGCTGCCTGCGGCGTCAACACCGGTGAAATCCTTCGGCCCGGAAGACCCTGTCAGGTACACCGAGTGCGTATTGCCTTCAGCGGCCAGCACTCCGGGTGCATACCACAGGCCAGCACCGGATACGCCGTCTGCAGCCGTCAGATGTGCCTTCAGAGAGGTTCCAAGCTGGCGTTGCAATGCCTTGCGTTCGTCGACATCTCCGCTGGCATTCTCTGCCAATCGTGCAAAGGTTTCACCGATTGCTGCCAATCCTTCGATGTTGCGCTGCAACGCAATCTGACGGGCATCAATACGAGTAAGGCTGGCAATAAAGACATCCCGAATCTGCTCGCGCCTGAGTTCATACATCGCCTGCTGCGAGTAGCTCAGATTCAGGTGTGACAACAACAGCATGCCGACAAAAAACAGGAGGGTTAAGAGCGCCAGCAGCCACATAATCGAATGCATGGCGTAATTGCTGCGCCAAAACTTCAGACGCAGGCGACCCAGATTTGTGCGCACGGACCAGCCGGCCGGAGGCTTAATGGATATTGGCATCAGAGCTTGCGGTCACGACATCGTTCATTCGCGCTTTTGCCCCGGCATGACCGAGGCTTGCGGCCTTTTCGAACCACAGAGCGGCTTTCGCCTGATCAGCGCCTACTCCGTGCCCCTGGGAATAAAGTTCACCAAGAAGGTTGGCAGCGTCGCCGGACTCCGGGGCTGCCAGCGTCGCCCAGCGGTATGCATTCCCGTAGTCTCGCAGGGCGTTGGAAATAAGCGCCATATTGGTTTGAGCTCGCACATTGCCTGCATCTGCCGGGGCATGACACGCTTCAAGGGCGCTCGAAAAATTACGGATCGCGGTGAGCAGATAACAGTCGTTCAATTGCTTTCTGAGCGCCTCATCCATTGGCTGCTCCGCGGCTACCGATTCGGCAGGCACAGGTTCCGCCGGTTCTGGTGCAACCTGGGCAGCAACGGGTTTCTCAACGGGGTCAGCGGGCGCGACATTTAACAGGGCAACACGCTCGGCATATGTAGCCACATCTGCCGGGCACGACAGCGTGTAACCGGCACGGTACCGCGCAAGCCGATCAGCGGAGACAGGTTTTTCGGCGTAACGGGAAGCAATCACGGCGCAACGACGGTCCCGTTCTTCAGCAACCACCGCACGCAGGTCTGCCTTGGCGGGATCCCCTTCAACGTCGCGCATGTAAGCAGTAAGCGGATCAATATAAGGTTGGTCGAACAGTGCCTTCAGCTCTGCATTGTTCTCAACAACGGGGTTGGGCTGGCCTATTTTTCCCAGCGCCTGCCCGGTTCGATGAAAAAACTCGGACGACGAGCCAAACAGCCCCTTGTCCTGAAGATTGGCACAACCCGTTAACAAGGTCAGCAGAATGAGAGAGACCAGCAATCGGTACATCAGTATTCACCAGAAAAAGTGGCCGCAAAATGTAAAAAAACAGATAACACAACGATGATCCAAAGTTCTGACCAAAAGAGACATTCAACCGGATACTAGTCCGTAGCGATGATCATAGTTCATAACACATGACATAATAGTTCATTATCTGACGCATTCACTGCTATCTCGGCGGCAGGTAATCGTCACCATGGGACACCGAAACCCACAACGACGCGATTCCCGCACGTTTTTAGTTCCGACTCCGCGCTCTCAGCTCACTTGTGAACTATTGAAAAATTTTTGCCCGAGTGTCGAAAGAGGGTCGCTAAACCGACCTGACGCCCTTCAAAGAAACGCGCACTGAGACAGACCTCCCATCAAACGCGAAACCGATTGAGCAGGAGCATCAGGCCCCGTATTATTCCGTTTTATATAATTTCACGTTTCAGGATTACTAATGAGCGAGCAGGAAGCCGGCGCCCATCCCCCCCATCCATCCTACGCCAACGATGAGATCAGTCTGGTTGATATAGCGAAAGTCTTAATCCGGAGAAAAGCCTGGATTATCAGCCTTTTCCTCATCTGCTTACTCGGTTCTGTGGGTCTTGCACTGGTCAAGGATAGCCACTACACCTACACCACCAGCATCCTGGTAGGCGAGTTCGGATTGGACAAATACGTCTCGTCGGCAAAACAGGCCAAAAGTGTGCTCGACAGCCGTATCGTTCCGGTGATTGAAAGGCAGTTTGTCGACAAGCGGGATATTGAGCAGATTCCTTTTGAAACCTCTGTCATGGCAGACGAAGGCAATAATTTCGTCACGCTGCAATCAAAAGCAACGGAAGACAAGCGGTCGCTGGTTGCTGAGTTCCATGAGTCCATGGCATCCGCACTGACACGGGACCATAACGAGAAGCTGTCGTTGCTGGAAAAAGAGAGTGACATGCGTCTGCAGGCCTTGCATGTCTCTTATGAAACCGAGCAGCGTCAACTGGAAGAACTTCGAAAACTGCTGGCGACCTCAACCGAATCCGTCGACAAAGCGGAGGCAGAAGAACAGGTGAGAGCCAACTCACAAGGCGCTAGCGGCAACATGGAAGCCACCCTGACCAGCTCCAACAACAAGCTGACATTTATGCTCAGCCAAATGCAGCTGACACAACAACTGAGTGAACGTGAAAACCGGGTAAACGAGCTTCAAAGCGATATTAACGAGGAAGAACTGAAGCGCTCGTGGATCAAACCCACCCGCACAGCCAACCTTGCCACCGCGTCAATCAGACCGTCAGGCACCGGCAAGGCGCTCATTGTCGCCTTGGGTGCGATGCTGGGCGTCATGCTGGGCGTGTTTGCGGCTTTCTTCGCAGAGTTCGTCAGTCGGGTCAGACAGGTATCCGAGTAATCACATTTCACTGCGCCAGGGCCGGGAAATTTCAGGTGTCCGCCTTTTCCCCTGACAGCACTCCCAGCAATGTTTGCGTGTGCTCTACCGCCTCGGCTCCCAGATTGGTCAGGTAGCCTCCGTCGTCCTGAGTGATCAGACCCTTTTGAAACAATCGCTCTGCCGCCATTACCATCTCGGGGGCAGCGGAGTGCTGATGGACCTTGATGCCTTCCTGGCTGGATGACGAGTTGAACAGGGCCAGAAGATTCAGTTCAGCGAGATGATCAGGCGAAAACGGCATTGTCTTACCTCGAATTGTTGTTAGTGGCACTTAACAGTTCTATACGAGATTGCGTCATTCCACAAAGTTAAATTCCCACCCAGACTGCCCTCACCCTTTTGCCGGATGCAACACCCACAGCCTGCATTCCATTTCGGTGCACACCGCCCTGATTCAGGGCGGTGTGGCCTGCTTATAATTTAAAACTCCTTTATTTTCAACAAACTAACTTATGGCACAGCTATTGCTGAATATCTAGCGAATGCCAGACGGGCTTTGCTGTTGCCGGTACGCGGCCAGACTCTGGCATTCAACAATGAAAACTGAGCAAAGGCGCTCATTGCAACGTGTGTAACGGTGCAGTGGGCGTTTTTTTTGCCCGTTTTGACCGAAAGCCTAACCAGAAGCGTTACTCATAAAAGCGACCCGAGAGAGACCTGCGTGACACGTGACAGGCGCATCTCCTCAATGTTGTGGCCTGGCATGAAAGGACAGATCCAGGGTACCTGACTGCCAAGCCCCTTCGCTCTTCACCCAGAGGAATAGATTATGTCTTATTTGGTTCCATCCGAATTTGTCACCAAGATGGTCGACGCAGGCGAATCCAAGATTCACATGTCGACCCGAGACACCCTGATTCGCGCCTTTATGGCCGGTGCCATTCTTGCACTTGCTGCGGTTTTTGCGATCACTATCGCGGTGCAGACAGGCAACTTCCTGATCGGTGCCATTCTCTTTCCTGTTGGGTTTTGCATGCTCTACCTGATGGGATTTGACCTGCTAACCGGTGTTTTCATGCTGACCCCGCTGGCATTGTTGGACAAGCGACCGGGCGTCAACGTAAACGGTATCCTGAGAAACTGGGGACTGGTATTTGTGGGCAACTTTGCCGGTGCACTGACCGTTGCCTTCATGATGGCCTTCGTCTTTACCTACGGCTTCAATGTCGAGCCGGGTGCAGTGGGTGCCAAGATCGCAACGATCGGTGAAGCCCGCACTCTGGGTTATGCCGAATACGGTGCCGCGGGCTGGGCGACTATCTTCATCCGCGGCATGCTGTGCAACTGGATGGTATCCCTGGGTGTTGTCGGCGCGATGGTATCAACCAACGTAGGTGGCAAGGTCATCGCAATGTGGATGCCGATCATGCTGTTCTTCTATATGGGCTTTGAACACTCAGTAGTGAATATGTTCCTGTTCCCTTCCGCGATGATTATGGGAGGACAATTCTCGGTTATGGATTATCTGATCTGGAACGAGATCCCGACTGCGCTGGGCAACCTTGTGGGCGGCATCGCATTCACTGGCCTGACCCTGTACACCACTCACGTCCGCACCGCTGCAAAGCGTCGCGTTGTGGGTGAGCGTGTTGCGGCATAACTGATAGCGCCCAACGACATCACTACTAGCGGACCACGGCTTAGCGGCCGTGGTCCGGATTCTGGATCGCACATGAGCCGTCAGCTGAAAGTATCGGTAGGACAGCATTCCGATAAAGGTCGCAAGGCTTCCAATCAGGACTTTCACGGCTGCTATCTCCCCGACGAACCCCAGCTCAGCATGAAGGGCATTGCCTTCGCCATGGCAGACGGCATCAGCAGCAGCGACGTCAGTCACATCGCCAGCGAAACCGCAGTCAAAAGCTTTCTGGATGACTACTTCTGCACGTCCGAAGCCTGGTCCGTCAAACAATCGGTTCAGCGCGTCATCAATGCCACAAACTCCTGGCTTCACTCACAAACACTGAACAGTCCTGCCCGTTATGACAAAGACAAGGGGTATATCTGCACCCTCAGTGCGCTGGTCATAAAAGCGGCAACGGCACACCTGTTTCATGTGGGCGATACCCGCATATATCGCTTGCAGGATAAAGGTCTTGAACAACTCACCCACGATCACCGCCTGTGGGTTTCACAGGAAAAAAGCTACCTGAGCCGGGCCCTGGGGATTGATGCCATATTAGAGCTGGATCACCAGACCCTGCCGGTTTCCGTCGGCGATATTTACTTGCTGGCGACTGACGGCGTATACGAACACACAGACGCCGAATTTATCCGGGGCGCCATTGAGCGCTCCCCTGACGACCTCAACGAGGCCGCAAGATCGATTGTTGATCAGGCTTACCAGCAAGGCAGCGCTGACAACCTCAGCATTCAGATTGTACGGGTAGATGCATTACCGCAGGACGCGTCCCACTCCCTTCAACACCAGATTGATCAACTGCCCTTTCCACCGGTGCTCGAAGCGCGAGCAAGTTTCGACGGCTATACCATTCTCCGCGAGCTGCACGCCACCAGCCGAAGCCATGTGTATCTGGCACAGGATGATGAGACCGGCATTCAAGTTGTACTCAAGAGTCCGTCTATCGATCTGCGTGGCGACCCGCATTACCTCGAACACTTCTTGATGGAAGAGTGGATCGCCCGACGGGTCAACAGTGCTCACGTGCTCTCAACAGGCCCGCAGACGCGCTCGCGCAACTACCTCTATACCGTTGCCGAATTCATTGACGGACAAACGCTCAAACAGTGGCTGACCGACACCCCCAAACCTGACCTTGAAGCGGTTCGAAGCATTATTGAACAGGTCGCCAAGGGACTTTACGCGTTGCATCGTATGGAGATCCTGCATCAGGATATCCGTCCGGAAAACATCATGATTGACGCCAACGGCACAGTGAAAATCATTGATTTCGGATCAGCCCGGGTGACCGGGATCGTGGAGGCAAGCACGCGCAGTGAACAAAGCGATGTTCCCGGCACCGCCCTTTACATGGCGCCGGAATATTTTATGGGTGAAGTGGGCACGGTGCAGTCGGATATCTATTCACTGGGCGTACTGACCTATCACATGCTGACAGGCGCATTCCCCTACGGCACTCAGGTTTCCCGTTCACGCACGGCCGCGGCCCAACGCCGCCTGACCTATCGCTCAGCATTGGACGATGAACGTGAAATTCCGGCCTGGATTGACCAAACCCTGCGCCGTGCCGTGCATCCAAATCCGGACAAGCGCTACCAGGAACTGTCCGAGTTCACCTTCGACATGCGCCAGCCCAACAGGGCCTACCTCAACAAAACCCGGCCACCGCTTCTGGAGCGGAACCCGGTTTTGTTCTGGCAAGGGATATCAGCGGTGCTGGCAATGATTATCGTCATGTTGCTGAGCCGTTAAAAAGGCCGGCAACCCCGGTTACTCTTCAGCAGGAGTAGGACGAATCAGAATCTCATTGACGTCCACATGACGCGGCTGGGAGACGGCATAGATAACGGCGCGAGCGATATCTTCGTCTACCAGTGCGTGCTTGGGCTTTTCATCAAAAAAGGCGGTATCCACCATCCCCGGTTCAATCAGTGTGACCCGCACACCGCTGCCTCGCAGCTCCTCACGCAGGCCATAACCAATAGCACTCACGGCCCACTTGGTGGCGCTGTACATCGAGCCCGGAATCGTCGCACGACCAGCAGCCGAGCCGGTAAGCAGTACATGCCCCTTCGACTTGCGTATCGCTGGCAATGCCGCCTGGAGTGTCAGGCCGACTCCGTATACATTGGTCAGAATCATGTCCCGCCAGGCTTCGTGGTCGGCCTCGCTGAAGCCGCCCGGGGATCCACCGCGGCCGGCATTGGCGAAGACCGCATCGAGTCGGCCAAATGCCTCAGTGACCTGAGCGACCATCGCTTTTTGCTGGTCAAAATCCTGCACATCGCATTGCAATGCCAACGCCCGTTCGGGCCCACCGAGTTCATCCTGCAAAGCCTTGAGCTTGTCTGCCGATCGCGCAGCGAGTGCCACGCGGTAGCCGGCTTTTTCCGCAGCACGGGCGGTTGCAGCGCCGATACCGGAGGACGCGCCGGTAATCAGAATCACGTTATTCTGGCTTTCGTTTGTCATAGTGCCTCCCTGGATCGAAATTACGTTTAGCGTTACGACTATGCACCTTGAGGTTGTACGTGTCACATCACCTGATCGGTTTTCCCACCTGGCACAAGGCGGTCATCAGGCGTTACTGTATTCAGGTGCAATTAATTGTCAGGTCGCAAGTCCATTACATTCCGGAGGAAACATGTCCGAATCACCTGTCACCACTCAATGGATCGACATCACCAGCACCGATGGCCAGACTTTCAATGGCTACCTGGCCCTTCCCCCTGGCGGCAGTGGCCCCGGCATTGTGCTGATTCAGGAAATTTTCGGCGTTAATCGCCATATCCGCAGCGTGGCCGAGCAATACGCTCAGGATGGCTACGTCGTCCTGGCCCCGGATGTATTCTGGCGCCAGGAGCCAGGCGTTGAGCTGACCTACGACGGCGAGGATATGGACAAGGCCCGGAAGCTGGTGCAGCAGATTGATTTCTCGACTGCGGTTGATGATCTTGCCTGCGCCACACAGACGTTACGGCATCAGCCACAATGTGAAGGCGAAGTTGCAGCAATCGGCTACTGCATGGGCGGCATACTGGCGTATCTCGCCGCACTCGGCGCCGGTGTCGATCGCGCCGCCAGCTTCTATCCCGGCGGTATCGCCAATCATCTCGACAAGGCTGCCGAACTGAAGGTACCGGTCCAGTTCCACTTCGCCGGCAATGACAGCCATATTACCGGCGCACATGTGGAGCAAACCCGCGCCGCCTTCAGTGATCGTGATGACGTCGCCGTGTTCGTCTATGACGGTGCCGAACACGGCTTTAACTGCTGGGCCCGCAGCAGCTACCAACGCCACGCTGCAGCACTGTCGCATGGTCGGGTTCTGAGCTTTCTGGAAGGCGGGGACTAGTGTCCCCGTTTGGTTAACTCGTTAATCTACCGGGACACTAGGACGATACCCGGTTGTCTTCGATCCACCGACCCGCCCTGCGGGCCTCCTCTTCGTGTGCCTCGTCGCGCCAGGGTTCCTGCAGGGCAGCGTCATACCAGGCGCGCATCGAAGAGAGAGCCAACAGGCGCTCGGCATACGCCATGCTCTCCGGCGACAGCGACAAACCATAGGTCCGGACCCTAAAGGCGACCGGCGCATAGAAGGCATCAACCGCAGTAAAACTGTCCCCGGCGAGGAAAGGCCCGCCAAAATGCGATAGTCCCTGCTGCCACAAAGCATCAAGCCGGCTGACTTCGCTTTTTAGCCCTTCTGGCCAGGGGCCGGTTTCGATCAGCAAACCGCAGTTCATGGTGCAAAAATCACGCATTACCGGAAAACCCGAGTGCATCTCTGCCGCAGCACTGCGGGCCCAGGCTCTGGCCTCACGGCTGCTGGGCCAGACTTCCGGCTTAATTTCCGCCAGATATTCCGCAATGGCCAGGGAGTCCCAAACCAGCACATCGCCATCCTTCAGGTAAGGCACTTTTCGCGAGGGTGATCCGGCAAATACTGACTGCGGCTCGTGCTTTTCGGAAAAAGGCGAGAGTTGCTCGTCAAATGGAATGGCAAGCTCGTGCATCAATACCCATGGACGCAGCGACCAGGACGAGTAGTTCTTGTTGGCAATGGCAAGTTCGAGCATGGCGTAATCAACCTCAGGACAGGTAGGTTCAGAAGAAGTAATAGCGAATCAACTGCAGTACGATCAATAACCCCATCAGAGGGAAAAGAAACCGGGTGATGTTGCCATAATCGCGAGGTTCACCTTGCTTCTCTGTTTTTTTCGCGTGCTTTTCCATAAACGGCACCAATACGACAAGCGCGAGAATCAGCACGGTGATGATCGCCAACAAGTTCATCATGGACAAAACTCCAGCGATGGGTTTGGACAGGGACAATCGTTTACTCCCGAACCATTGCAGCATGTCCCCGTGACCGGGTAAAGAACGATTGGCAGGCGCAACCCGGTGCCTTAGGCTTTTTACTAATGGTACATGCGCCGCATTCCTTCGTATCCTAGTGATTAGTCCGGCAGACGTTCTATTTGATCCACTGCATTACATTGAGGCCTTATGAACCCGACCATCGAACTACTCAACTCTCACCGGTCCATCCGGAAATTCAAGGACCAGAAAATTCCGCGGGATCTGTTTGAAACGATCATCCGAGCCGGCCAAAGTGCCGCAACATCCAGTCATGTTCAGGCCTACTCCATCATTCATGTGGTCAACCCGGAGAATCGGGCAAAACTGGTCGAACTGACAGGCGGCCAGACCTATGTCGCTGATTCTTCAGATTTCCTGGTGTTCTGTGCCGATATGAAACGCCCAACTGAAGCCGCTGAGCGTGCGGGAGCAGAGGTCGTGCGGGGCATGATGGAGCAACTGCTGGTCGCCAGCGTCGATACAGCCCTGATGGCTCAGAATATTGCGGTTGCCGCAGAATCAGAGCAACTTGGCATCTGTTATATCGGCGGAATCCGGAACCACCCCGCAGATGTGAGCGAAATCCTGCGGCTGCCCGAGCATGTGTACCCGGTATTTGGAATGTGCCTGGGTTACCCGGACCAGAACCCCGAAGTCAAACCCCGCCTGCCACTGGCATCGATTCTCAAAGAAGATTACTACCAGGACGAGCAGGACCTGGCGCAAATAGGCGCATTCGATGACACCATGCGTACCTACTATCTGGAGCGCACCGGAGGCAACAAGGAAACCAACTGGTCAGAGCAGCTCAAACCCTTGTTTACTTCGAAGCTGCGCCCTCACATGAGCAGCTTCCTCAAAGCCCGAGGGTTTGAGATGAAATAACGCCAGGACGGCAATAAAACGAAAGCCGGTCTGCCTGTGCAGGTAGACCGGCTTTAATTCAAGTTCAATCCTACAGGTTACTGCTCCGCTGCCTTCAGCTCATCCAGCGCCTGATCCAACACCTCAACGGAATTGTCATGCTTGCCCTGTTTATGAAGGGCCAAACCTTTGTCGCGCAGGGTCTCGATTCGCTCTCGGGTTTCACTATCAAGATCAACGGTGGCCAGCTGGTCATCGATTTTCTTAACCAGTGACGGGCAATGGGATGCCAGCACCGGGCCGCTCAGCAGCATGCTGACCACTAAAGCAATTACATAACGCATATCTCATTCCTCCATGACGAGCGTGTCAAAACCAGTCTACGCTTACCTGAGCAGCATCGAAATCGTTTATTTCATGACCACTCATCGCAATCCCGGGAGTAAGGCGGGCGATCTCGGACAAAGACGTTTAAATGAGAACCCGGCAGCAGAACGCGAAACGTAACATTTTTTCCACAAATCAAGGCGTTTCTTCTAAAGTTCAAAGTCGTATCATTCAACATTGAAAATGTTCAGGACAGGCGGACGATTCTCAGGAATCGAACCGACGAAGAGACAGCAATGACGCAAGGCAAACGGACCTTTTTACCCTGGTTAACCACACTGGCACTGATTGTCGCGATGCCCGCCATGGCGGATGGCGTCAAGCGCATCATGCATGCTGATGGCACGGTGGAGTTCACCAACGTAAAAGGTAACAGTCAGAAGCGAGCCTCGACCAAAAATGAAGTCGTGTTCCGCTACAAGGATGACAACGGCGTGGTTGCTTTTAGTGGCACTCGCCCCAGCAACACCGACGTCGATGTGATTCACTTCTACTGTTATGCCTGCGATCCGAACTCTCGCGTCAACTGGCATACCACACCGTTGTACCGCAAACCTTTCAGTGACGAAATCAAAACCGCGGCCACCGAGTTCGGAGTGGATCCGGCGCTGGTACGGGCTGTGATTCATGCCGAATCCGCCTTCAACCCCGCCGCTTTATCGCCTAAAGGTGCGCAGGGGCTGATGCAGTTGATGCCGGCCACCGCAATGGAACTGGGTGTCAAAAATGCGATGATGGCCACGGACAATATTCGCGGCGGAGTCAATTACCTGGCCCTTATGCTCAAGCGCTTCAACGGTGACATTAGCCTCGCTGCAGCAGCCTATAATGCGGGCCCCGGAGCAGTATCGAAGTACAATGGCATACCACCTTATGCCGAAACCAAGGCCTACGTGAAACGCGTGGGCATTCTCCGCGACCGTTACGCCACCAGATAGATACCATCTTTAACGTCACGCACCGGCCGTCCGGATTGCCTCGGGGCGCGCCGATTCTTTCCAGCCAGCCATGCCCTCGGCTTCTGCCACCGTATTGGCCGTGCGCTCAAATGTCAGCGCGATGCGTTCGAACATCCCTTCAGCAATAAGCGTTTGGTGATCAGCCTCCACATCGGCATGAGCTGCACGAATAGCGCGCAGCAACTGGGCGCTCACCACCCGGAAATCCGTGTTTACGCCACCTTTTGAGGACATCAGGTAACTGTCAGCCAGCGCAACCTGCCACTGGTTCAGCAACACGTTGACGGCAGGCGTGCGGTGTTTTTGCAGTAGCCGCCGCAGACGCATGGACACATGCCCGAGGTTGAGGCCGGTAAAACCGAGATCGGTCATGTATCGGTGCGGACTGCCGGTTTCCTGATCATAGTTGGCAAGCCTCAGCAAACGGTCTCCCATGCGACCGTTAAACCAGTCCTCCGGCCTGGCGTGGTGATCAATGTTCGTCAGGTCCTTCGCTGTTGAGATCAGTAAACGCCGCTGCATCCGCTTGCCATCAGGCGGTGTGATCAGTTTGAAGATCCAGTAAAGCAGACTCATGCCAACGAACAGCCCCAGCGCAATACTGACCGCCGTGTCAGCATGGAATTCCATATGATTGGTGGGCTGGGTAATCACGGTAAACGGTACGCAAAAGCCAAGTCCGTAAGGCAAGGTCGCGCGGTTAGGCAGGGTGAGCAGGCCTACAAAATAGGGGCCTGCGAGCACCAACACCAGCATCTCGAAATCGCCACTGGTCTGGGACAGCAGGAAAACACCAAAGAACAGGGCCGCAGGAATGGCTGCGATCGCACCCAGCATCAATCGCCGCAACACGACCATCAGCGTAACCGGTGAGAAGCGGGCAAACATGATCGAATAGACCACCGGCAGTATCATCAGCATGATCGCTGCGGGGCTGGCCGATAGCACCCAAAGGATAGCGCCCATCATGAAAACAACGGCGGTACGAAAACCGTTGACGATGCCGATAAGCGGGTCCCGATGGGTCTCCAGCTTGGGCGCTTTGAGCAGTGTTCGATCCCGGTTTTCGAGCGCGTTATATGCCCGTAAGGCGATGACGAGATCAGCCACCAGTTCCAGCGATGTCTGGGTCAGACGACTGACGATTGCAGGCTCATCAACATACTCCGAGCGCAGGCTCAGCAGGGTTCGACGCAGGGTCTGAGCCAGTTTGTAGCTTTCCTCGTAGCTGTTCGCTTCGGCGATGCGATGGAAGTAAAGGCGCATTTCACCGAGCAGTTCGTTAAATGCCGGCGTCACCAGCTCCGCATGATTGCGCTGGAAGCGCCCCAGAATCTGTATCACCGCGAGTAACGACATGATCTTGTTACACAGCAAGTTTGCCGCACGCCCCCTGCCCGGTCCCTCGGTGCCTTCATAAACAACGGCACTGGAATCGTCATTGAGCGCGATAAGGGACTCAAGAATGACATCTGCCAGCTGATGGCGATCGTCCCTTGCGCTGTCCGGATCCAGCTGCAATCGCAGATAATCCAGCGTCTTGTTGATCACACTGCGTGCATGGTCTCGCAGTACATCTTTGACCTTTAGTGGCCACAGCAGCCGGCTCACCAGCAGCGCGCACAAAGCGCCCACTGCGATTTCGCTTATCCGCGCCTGGGCGATCTCGAAAATAGCCGGGCTATCGACAGTTCTCGCATCGGCCATAACCAGCACGACAATCAGGCCAGCGCTCATACCCGCCATCGCGAAGGCATATATAAAATTGGTGTTGTGGACCGTTGAGGATGCAGCCGAATTCAGTCCGATCCAGGTGGTCAAACAGATCAGGGCTGCGACCGGATAAGGCATCAGAAATGCGAGGATCAGAATCCCGACACCGGCGCCGACGATCGAGCCGAATATCTGGCAAAGCGCCTTCTCGATGACCAGGCCGCTCTGAGGGCGAATCTGGAGAAATACCGCAGAAACCAGCGCCCAGTAGGGACGATCCAACTGAAGATACATCGACACGTAAAGCGCCAATGCCATGGAGATCACGCCTTTGATGGCATAGATCACCGACCTGCGGTCCGGCGTCAGGAGTTGGGCGAGTAGCGGGTGCACTGGCGTCAGCTCCGCCGGTTATCGGGGTTCGAGATCGATTGAGACCGTCATACCGGCACTGATGTGAATTCCCTCCGGCAGCGGTTCCAGTTTGATATCAACGGGAATGCGCTGCGCAAGGCGCACCCAGTTAAACGCCTGCTGCACCTGGGGAAGCTGCTGGCTGTTGCTGGTGTTATTGGTGTCAGCGATGCCTTTGGCGATACTGACCACCTCGCCATCCAGCTTGTGGCCACCTCCCATCAGGGTTATTCGCGCCTTCTGGCCCACCTGGACACGCTGCAACTTGGTTTCTTCAAAATAGCCGGTGACGTATAACGAATCGCTTTTGATAACCGACATCACGGTATTTCCGCGGCTCACATAATTGCCTTCACGCAGGGTGAGGTTGCTGATTGTGCCGTCTTCAGGCGCGATCACGCGGGTACGTTCCATATCCAGCCGGGCACTGTTCAGCTCAGCTTTCGCCACGTCGTAGGCTGCCTTTGCCGAGGCGGTGTGGATGCGATAGGTTTCCAGATCCTCTTCGCTGATAGCACTGCGGCCGGTCAGCTTCTCGCGGCGCTGATACTGGTGCCGGGCCAACTCCCAGGCGATGCGCTTTTGCTCCGCCAGCGCCTCGGTTTCCTCGATTCTGGCCTGATAGCGCGCGGCATCGATTTCAAACAGGAGATCTCCCTTGGCCACCTGCTGATTATTTGCCAGGGGCATCTGCGTCACCCAGCCCGATACATCCGGCGCGATGGTGATAATGTCCGCCCGCACCCGGCCATCCCGGGTCCAGGGCGAATACATATAATGATTCCACGCCCAGTGCCCCGCCACCACAGCAACGACAACCACCAATAATGTCACGCCTATACGAAGCACCTTATTCATAACTCCGTTTCAACTCCCGAAAAAATAAATGATGAGCGCGAGATAGCACACATAAAGCCCCACATCGAACCAGGCTTCCTTCCAGATATACCGCCGCCAGTCCAGGTGGTGTAGTGCCAGCCGGGTGACGGACGCCAGCACAAACGCCATTGGTATCATGACCACCAATGGACTGAACAACATGCCGCCAAATCCCAGTTCGTGAAGCATCAGTGCCTTGTCATCGTCATAGGGTTTATTTCCAGCGAAAACACCCTGAAGGAATCGATCGCATAACCTGCGAATTATTCAGAAGCGCTCGCCAATCTGGATAAAGACAACGGCATCGCTGTCGCCGGTGTAAGCGACGTCCAGTCCGAGATTGAGCGGTTTATCCGGCGTTGTCTGCCAGCGAATACCCCCGCCGATACTGAACGCCGTCTCACCCGACAGTATGCGGTCAGCCTTGTCACTGACCCAGCCATAGTCGTAAAAACCAACAACCGACCAGCGGGCCCTGAATTGATAGCGCGATTCGATGCTGAGCTTCAGGGCACCGTCGTCCATATAACGCCCCCGATCGTAGCCACGAACGCCCGGAGACGCGAGCATGAAAAACGGGATATCGCCTGCACCGGTTTCGTAATAGGCATTGCTGGCAACTACCAGCTTTGGCGACACCGGAAAATAATTACTCAGGTACGCCGTAGTCTTGCTGAAACTGAAATCACTTCCCAGATCGTCCCCATAATAAAAGGAGCTGATACCAAAGTCCGCACCCCGGGTGGGGTAGTAATTGTTATCGCGGGAATCGTAGGTCAGGGTCAGCCCCAGCCCCGATATCAGAATATTCTTGCCAACGGCTGGCAGAGTCGGCACCAGCGAGCTGAAGTCGAGCGTTACATCGCCCTGACCATAAACGTAAGCGGGCCCCAAAAACCAGTGTTCCGTGCCCGGCAAACGCCACTGCGCGCGGGCAAACCCAACATCAGCATCGAGACTGTAGCCAACGGGGTTGCTGGCCAACAGCCCTCCTCCACCGGAACCGAAGTACTTCAGTTGCAACGAGCCCTTCCCCGCTGCCGCCATGAGCCGCAAACTGTCATCGTAAAGGTAAGTCTTGTGGAACAGGCCCGCGAACCAGCTGTCGGTGTCTGTATACATCAGACCCAGGCCCGTGGTGGCATTGGGCGAATCATCACTGTTGCCCCGCGCCGGGTGGAGATAAAGAACGGCCAGCTGCAGGCCGGTACCCAGAGTCGGATTTGAAATAGGTATGGGCGCCACCACCCAGTTACCTTTGTCGATATTGGGTGCCAGCTGACTGCTCTCTGTTGAATCCACAAATGCGTCAGGCTCATCAATTGCGTTTGCACTGAATGCCAATGACAGCAGTCCAACGGTGAGTAAAATGCTATAGCGTGTCATGTGGATCAACATACCCATTGAACAGCGACATCAGAACCGAACAACCAGTGACGAAATGAAGGACTCCCGAGTGCCGATAAAGCCGTTGTACTCAGCAGTCCATGACAGTCGGGGGCTGACATCCCAGTTGAAACCGGTAACCAGAGCCCAGCGGTCTTTATTACGTTGCTTGATGCGATATTCCAGCTGAATATCTGTTTTGGGCACGATGAGCGTTCCATTCACCGTATTTCGGCTATCCAGATAGTTTCCGCCTGCAAACAGCGAGAGACGCCCCAAGCGATTCAACTGGAAAGCATGGCCACCCCGAGGCGTTACGGTGAACGAGCGTCCATTCGCGACGGCATTATTGGGCTCCGAATAGGTAATGTTGATAGGCAACGCTACAAACCAGTCGTGCCAGCCACCGGCAAGTACCGTGCCTGCCCCGTAGGTAATCGGACTGACGCCGGTACGGATGGGCAGCGTCACGTTGCGACCTTCCAGAACCAGACAGCTAACAGGCTTGATCACTTTGCTGCAGTCCTTTCCCGCCTGGCTAAGCAGCTTGTCGCCGTCCACCAGCACATTCATCTGAATGTCACCATCGACCTGCCCGAACATGGCGAACACATTCATGAAGGGAAACAGCCAGGCATCCACCTTGATCTGCGTGGTCCGCAGCTCCGTGGCCGTGTCATTAAATGCGACGAATTCGTAGGGTTTGGGCTCGGTGCCGTTGAAGCCGACCATCAAGTCGGTAAGCGTCATTTCCTGATCAACATCCGCGATGGTGATACCGATTCCGTACGGGTTCGGCAGATTGAATCCTAAATCCACGACGTCCTGAGCCAGAAAAGGCAAACGATGGGGCCACTTTCGCGGTGCTGCCTCGGTTTGCCTGCTGGGGGAACTGGCCCCCAGAGTGGGGAAGCTGATCGTCGCCAGCCCCGTATCCGTCAGTTCCTGATTTACATTCAGGTGCGTTATGCCGACCCCTGCAACAGCTGTAGCACCGGATTCGCTTCGAGCGAGCACTTCGAGATCACCGTCTGCCAGGATATAGGCACTGCTGGCGTCACCCAGAGCGCCGCCAAGGCTGGGTTGAAATACCCAGCGGCCCCGCTGCAACTGGTCCAGCATATCCTCAGTCTTGACGATCGCCAGGTATTCGGCTTCAACTGAACCCAGTCCGACACCGACATTCAGGCTGGTGCCGTCGAGATAGGTTCGGGTGCGGCGTTGCTGATCATAAAGCACACATGCGCTTGAAGCGCTTCCGAGGGCGGCCACCATCAAAGTGGTGGCGTTGCACACCATATAGCCAGGCGCAGCCGCCAGCTCTTTGGCAATGGCGGCATCTTCTTCAATAAACCGCTGCAACGACTCCTGGGCCGCGATATCAAGCTCATCCCGCACTCTGTCCCGGTCCTCCACCGGAACAGAACTGCAGCCGGAAGCCAGACCAGCAATACAAGCTGCCGCCCCCCAATACCTGAGGTCGCTGATAGCACGCCGCCAACTTGAGCCCATCATGTCCACGCCAGCCATCACTCCCCGCCGAATTCCTTTTAATACAAAACACTATAGTTGAATTCCGGACGGTTGCCGGGAGGAATAAGATGCCCGGCGATACTTACCAGGCCGGCAGGCGCCAGCCAAATTCGATACGCCATAGATCGAAGTCGGGACTGGAGCCCAGACCGTCGCCCACCAGTTCGTAGTGGTCAAAGCCACCGGAAACAAATAACTGCTCACCGATGTCGTAACGCAGGCCCACGCCCATGCCGTAGGTAAAGAAGGTGTCGTCATAGGTCTCGTAATACCGGGAGCAGATATAGCCGTACCAGGGGTCCCACCAACAGACGCCTGACGGTACATCGTCGGACACGATATTCGAATCAATATATGTCCACCCGAGCCCGCCACGCACATAAGGGGTCAGCGGGCCGGGAAGGAAATTCCAGGCGCCATATAGATGACCGTTAAACACGTCCAGTTCCGAGTCGATCGTTTCCTGGCCACCCCCTTCAACATTGATGGTCGCCTTATAGTCGGGATAGAAAAACGACAGGTCTGCCCCGAACTGCAGGTGCTCATTAACATGATAGGAACCGCCAAATGCCATCCCAACTGCAGAATCGATATCGACGCTCGATCCGTTGCTGCCGTTGCTCTTCTCACTGAAGTTGCCCAACATCTGAATGGACATGTCCCAGCGCTCCGCCCTTTTGGCCTGAACAGCCATTGAACACACAACACCCAGGATCAGAATCACCAGAGTACAGAATTTCACGATCCACTCTCCTTCTGATTAAGCCAACAGCGCAAGAGCGCCCAGGCACCTTTAACTATTAAAATAGTGAACCTGGCGGAGAATGGAAATGTGTGATGACAGCCGCGTACGACACAGCACCGGATTGGCGCCGGTTCACCAGACCGCAAGCAAGGCGCCAACCCCCAGTACAGCGCTGCCACCCACCTCGGCGACAATCAACAGCACCATAAAGATCACCATCAGTACCGGAGGCAATGTCCTGCGCCCCACCCTGTGCGGTTTGCGCAGCTGATTACTGGTGTCTTTCAGCACCCCGTGCACCACATAACTGGCAATTGCGAACGCGAAAAAAGACAGCGCCGAAGCTGCAGCCGCTGTATTAAGCCATTGGGGAAACACACTGTAAGTTGCAAACCACCCGAGCAACATGGCTGCAAAGCTGTACATCAGGGAGCTGCGATGCGCGACATCGACATAGCGTGGTGCGACCGCTCTGGGGCTCGCTGCCATGCAGGCATATTTCCAGATACCGGTGAGCAAACCGGTCATAAAGAAAATAAAGGCAGCCGTCAGGCACAATTTTTCTGCGATTGTCATGATACTGTTTCCATTTATTTTTGATCGAGTCTATCGACAACCGAATTTAAAATCCTGTGTTTACAGGCCTTTCCTGGGCCACCGCCAGCCTCTCCGCAGATAGCAGACCAATTTTCTTGATCTTGGGTCGGGCATCAGCTAATGATAGAGCCACTATTCTTCTATCGAGCATCACCGTGTTCAGATCAATGCCCATGCAACTGTCAGATACTGCGTCATCGCCAGCCCCAGTGCTCCGGGTGATGCGCTGCTGCTTCGCTCTCTTCCATTCTTCTCGCTGAATCCGCACCTGCATCGTCGGATTCGGCGATGACATCGACCCCAGCCCACCAACCAACGAGCAAGCATTCAACGAGAATTGAGAGATCACTATGTCCGACAGACCCGCAATTACCATTACCCAACAGGATCACGACCGACTCTGGGTCATGCTCGAAAGGCAAACAGCCGATACTGAAACAACGATTGGGCTTGAAGAAGAGTTGTCCCGCGCCACTCTTGTGCCGGCCGGAAACTTGCCTGCCAACATCGTAGCCATGAACTCGACTGTCCGGTTTATGAACGAAGACAACCAGCGCGAACATGAACTGAAGCTGGTCTACCCTTCTGACGCCAAAGGTGCCGAAGGCTGTGTATCCATTCTCGCACCTGCCGGTTCGGCCCTGCTGGGGCTAAGCGTGGGTGACAGGATCGAATGGCCGGTGAACGGGAGAAATATGCTGCACCTGAAAATCATTCAGGTGACCGACTCGTCACAGCCTGCCGTGTGAATTTTGTGGCAGGCCGCAAGCAACGCGGACACCTCAATTGACGTGAGGTGTCCTGGCTTGCACCAAAGCCGGTGGGCAGAGAAGCAGCGCCGGCTGTCAACGATGCGTTATCGCTAAAATCAGGCGCGACTCAGAAACCGGCGTTCATCGACATTGATCTTGATGCGGTCACCGGTGGAGATATGTTCCGGCACCTGCACCACCAGACCGGTCGTCAGGGTTGCCGGCTTGGTTCTGGCGGTGGCTGAACCACCCTTGAGGGAAGGATCTGTCTCTACGATTTCCAGATCAACCGTGGGGGGCAGCCCAAGCGCTACGGGTGCGTCACTGACCAGAATCACTGTCACGCCCTGAGTTTCTTCACTGATGAATAACAGCTCTTCTGCAATGACTTCCCTGTTGAGGCTGTATTGAGTGAAGTCTTCAGTATCCATGAAGACGTACTCATCACCATCCGCGTAGGAAAACGTAGCAGGACGCCGGGTAAGATCCGCCAGCGTCAACATGTCTGAATCCTTGAAGGTCTGGTCGATTTTATTGTTCGTCACAACATCGTACATCCGCATGCGGTAGAGACTTCCACCAGCACGACCTTGTGGTACTGAACGCTCGATATCCCTCACGAAGTAGACCCGACCCTCAAACTCAACTGCCGAGTTCTTCTTGATTTCACTTGCTTTTGGCATCTTCCAAAACTCCAGAATTTTAATCAGACAGAGATCGACCGACACAATGCGATCACCGACTACACAACCGCCCTCACGCGATGCTTTCACCGGTATGCTGATATACCACGAAGACACAGTCCAGGCGATAGTGGATCGATAACCGTGTTCGAAAACAGCCCGGTTTGAGCATGCCTCAGGCGTCTTGCGAAATAAGGGGAACGTCCTATTCTGGAAATCATCAGAACAGGCAGAATAGTTGGCTGAACAATCCGAACCCCGTTTCTAACTTTCATTCATCCCATGCCATGGAGTTCACATGCACAAGGATACGCCCCAACATTACGGCACCATCAGCCGGCTGTTTCACTGGACCACTGCGCTTCTCTTGCTCTGGCAGTTCACCACAGCGTTCGGGCATCTCCTGCTGGATGACACGCCCGTTGGGGATTTCCTATGGAGTAGCCACAAACCTACAGGGCTGGTAATTATCGTACTGATCACGATCAGATTAGCCTGGGCATTGTGGACCCATCCCCGCCGCCCAGCCGCGATCAATCAGCTCGCTGCGTATGGCCACTACGCTCTTTATGCACTGATGCTACTCATACCCGCACTCGCGCTGTTGCGACAGTATGGTTCAGGAAGGAGCTTTACACCTTTCGGGATACCGCTAATGCCGGGCTTTGAAGGCGAAGCCATTGAATGGATGACCTTGCCCGCTAACGTGCTGCACAGCTGGCTGGGATGGCTTCTGTTGGCGATGATCGCAGGGCACATCATGATGGCCCGGGCGCACCGGCGTAGCGGGGATGTCAACGTACTGGAAAGAATGGCATCAAAACGCTAGCCCAGAGCGCTACTACCAAACCGACATCCGGGCGCTACCCGAGCGCCCGCACCATTGCCGCCACCAATTGAGTCTGGCGGCGATAGCCATTCTTGCCCAACAGGCTCTTGATATACTGACGGACGGTATGAACTGAAATCGAGAGCTCTTCAGCGATGGATTCTGCCGTCATCCCCTGAGCCAGAAGAGATGCTGTGCGCGCTTCAGCGGGGGTACACTGGAAAAGCTCCTGCAGCCGGTTCTGGTCAACCGGGTTCGCGGCATTAAACAGCACCAGCTCCGCCAAAGCGCCGTGATGATTATTCTCACCCTCAACTAATGGTGTAAGACAGATCGCGATACGTTCATCGTCGGTTTCGTCAAACAACGTGATGATGTCCTGAATACCGTGCCGGGCGTTGAATATACTGGTGACAATTGCACTCTCGAGTTTACGGTTGAAGCGGGCATGCCGGCTTTTGAGCCTTTGCTCCTGTGAATCCGTCACGAACAACCCGGGATGCATAGCCAGCACGACCTCGGCCGCCGCATTGCATTGCACCACCTGTGCGACTTCGTTGAACACAATCATCGGTTTGGAAACGTGGTTCAGGGCAGCGGAGAGGTTCTCGCTATCACCCTTGGAGTGATAAAGCTTTTGATGAAGTTTGACTGCATTTTCAATATGCGGCGCCAGCATATTCATCTGCAGCAGTTCCGTCTCTGTATAAGGCCCTTCATCCCGGTGGCGGTTGGTCATGAATACGATCTGGGATTCATCGTTACGGCAAACCAGCATTCCGGCGCTGTCACCAAGACCGGCTTCCTCTGCCCAGACACGGCTCTGCTCCCCCATCATCGCCATAAAATCCACATTGGGATCGCCTCCGGTAAATGAACCAAACTGGCGTGGCGACAGCGCAGTATATTTCAGCAGAGCTTCATCCTGCTGGGGTAAGTCACTATTGATGTACCACTGCTCGAAGCCGTCAGGATAGCCGAACGTCCAGCCATAGATCATCCGGATCGGCGCGTTGGTGAGACCAAGGAGGCCGCCTTGCAGACACCTGAAATGGGATTTGAAAGCATTGAAGAAGGGGTGAAAGCCGCTATTGGAGTTCAGGCAACCATAAAGTGCTGCCACGAGCTGATCGTAGCCAGCGAAGTCATCGAGACCGAAGGCAAATGCGTCGTGCGCCTGCACTTCGCCTCGGTTTGGAGGCACGTCGCCGGCGAACATTTCTTTATCATGAGCCATGACAGGGTAGTGTTTGCGCTAGGGGTTGACGTCAGGCGCCTTCCGGCGCCACTGATGTCCACATTATAGGCAAACCGTAGCATTTATGGCCACACCCGGCCGACTGCGGCTTCAAGCACGCTGCATTCAACGAATTCAGCCCGACGCCAATGTGTCCAGCGATGCCACTGATCGCGACATAAACGGGTTTATGTCACATGCTTCTTCTCGGTTTTCGCAATAATCGAGGTGCACACCAGATCCCCCGTAACATTGAGCCCGGTGGCGCCCATGCCAACCAGCGCATCAATGGAGACCAGCAATGCGACCGTCTCGATCGGCAAGCCTACCTGAGCAAAAACGGTTGCGATCATCACGATGCCAGCACCCGGCACACCGGCAGTGCCGATTGAGGTCAAGGTGCCGATCAGCACGATCTCAATCATGGTCATGAGATCCAGTGGTATACCCACCACGTTGGCAGCGAAAACAGCGGAAATCGCGATACGAATCGCAGCGCCATCCATATTGACGGTGGCCCCGAGTGGAAGACTAACGCCATAAATTTGCTTCGGAATTCCCAGGCGCCGAGCAGCATCCAGAGTGAGTGGCAAAGTGCCTGAACTGCTCTGCGTTGCGAAGGCCGTTGCCATCGGTGTGCGCGCTTCACGGAAAAAATCAGTCAGCCGCACACCGAATGCGCGCATCAGTCCACAATAAACCACTAGATGGACGGCCAGCGCGATATACAGCACAAGCACCATATCGCCCAGTGCCAGAATGGTGTCGGTACCCTGTTCTCCCGCCGTCTTTGCGACAATGGCGAAAACACCGATCGGCACGTATTGAAGGACACCCGCCATCACCTTCAGCGTAATTTCGTTGAGTGCTTCGATCACACGATAAAGCTGGTCGCCCAACGCCGCATGCTTGTCAGACTCACGCACCTTCAGCAAGGCAATACCGAAAACAATAGCGGTGAAAATAATCCCCAGCAGATTCGGCTCAGCAAAAGCGCCGAAAATATTGGTCGGCACAATACTGAGCAGCACTTTCACAAATCCCGGGTTCTCAGGCACCTCGATCTCGGCATTTTCATCCAGCGTCATGCCGCTGCCCGGCTCAAACAGGGAGGCCACAACCAGGCCGACAATCATCGCAAGGGCGGATGTGAGGACATAGAAACCCAACAGCTTGCGCCCGACACGCCCCATACTGCCAATGCTCGCCTGATTGATACCCACCAGCAGGGTGAACAACACAATCGGCACAATCAGAAACTTCAGCAGCCTCAGCAGCAATTCACCAACCGGCGCCAGCCAATCGGCAACCTGTGGCCCGCCAATCAGGCCCACCACCACGCCCAGCACCAGAGCGATACTGACTCGCAGAATCAACGATGAATTCAAGTAGATGTTCAGCAGAGCCCTCATTCCGCAGCTCCCCCGTCGCAAGCAAAAAACAGCACCATAACGCAGCCCCAATCAAAGATGCCGATGATTGTGGTGGATATCGTCAGGCGGGTAAACAGGAAAGGCCTGATAGATCGCCGGATTATCGCCGGTACACCACATCCGGTTAAGGAAACAGGAGCCGTTCGTATCGCTACTCCATTGCCCCATCCATTTCATTTCAGAATTCGGAGCTACACTGGTTTATAGAGAAATCCTTCGACGACTGCCAAGCCCCGGAGACTCCCTTGATAGAACGAAGAGCATTATCGCTGGTCATGCTGAGTATCCTCCCGCTATCCATTTCAGCCGCCCCGCAAGAGGGAGATAAAGCTGAGTCCAACGGGAAGATGAGCGGCAAGTGGCTGGTCGCGCCCGTACTGAGCAACGGCCCCAAACTTGGGCTTTCAGGCGGGGTAAGTGTCAACTATCTCAACCAGTTCGATGGTAGCTCTCCTGCTTCGATGACAGGGCTATCAACAAAGTATTCGGATACGGATTCGTGGACGGCATTTCTATACAACCGATCGTATTGGGACAACGATAGCAAGCGGTTCGTAGGGGTGATCGGCCAGGCCGAGACCAAAAATGATTACAACGATTACCTGGGGCAAGGGCCGGCATCTGTGGATACGCACTTTCAGATGTACTACGCCCGTTACCAACAGCGGGTTTCCGGTTCGGACTGGTTTGTCGGCGGGAGCTATGTCTACACCAACATTAACCCTCAAGCCGCTGACGATGCCACAAACGTCATCATGACGGAGTTCGATATTGGTGAGGCGTACAGCGCAGGCCTGGGGTTGAACATCAACTTTGATACCCGTGACAACCTGATGAATCCCAAAACCGGTTCCAACTTTGAAACCGCCATAACAGCTTTTAACGATGCATTTGGGGGCGACAACAATTATTGGGCTTACAACGTCCAGTATTCCTATTTTCAGGCCATCAGCGATCGTTTGCTGATCGCTTACGATACGGGCGTGCTCTCAACACCTGACGCGCCGACGGCGTCCCAAGCTACCACTCGACGGTTCCGTGGTTATACCCCGGGAGAAAACAGTGCCGAAAACTCGTTATGGGGTCAGGCCGAAGTTCGGTACGTTTTACGCCCTCGTTGGGAACTAGCGGGATTCACGGGCACCACAACGTTGTTCGATTCGGACAACGACCTGAATGAATCTGAAAACTGGTACCCCATGGTGGGACTTGGCGGCCGTTACATTATGGATCCGAAAAGTCAGACCATTCTTCGATTGGATTACGCGGTGGGCAAGGCAAACAATCAGGGGTTATATCTGAGCCTGGGTCAGCCGTTCTGATGCCTCATTCAAACAAAAAACCGGCCGCGTAGCGCGCCGGCTTTTTTGTTTTGGACGTCTGGTTGATCACAAATGAAAAACCAGTGGGTTCAGACTTAACCTGCCAGACCCAATGCTTGCGCATCGTCTTCAATACAACGATCGAGCAATGCCAAATAGTCCGCTTTCGTTTTGAGCTTGGTTTGCGCATGGGCTCGCATGTTCAGCTGCTGGAACTGGCCTGCGACGGCTTTTGCATGCGCCATCAATTGCTCAGGTGCGACAACCTTATCAAGGAATCCGGCAGTCACGGCATCTTCAGGGCTGAAAATTTCAGCGTTGATCACCGAACGGTAGAAGTGCGACGGCGTCAGGCGATGGCGCGCAATTTCAATACCCACATGATGCATGGTCATACCGATCATCACTTCGTTAAGGCCCAGTTTGAAATTACCTTCAACGCCGATGCGATAGTCGACAGACAGCAGGATAAACGCACCCTTTGCAATGGCATGACCACTACAGGCACCAATTACCGGCAAGGGGAAAGCAGCCAATCGACGCGTCAAGGTCGAGCCGACTTTGACCAGCGCAGACGCTTCCTTTGCGCCCTTCTGCATTTCTTTCAGGTCATAACCGCCGGAAAAAATACCCGGCTGTCCGGTCAGGATCACCACCGCCTTGTCCTGTTCGGCGCGATCGAGCGCAGCATTCAGCGCCTCAAATACCTCATGGCTCAGAGCGTTTGCCTTGCCGTTATTAATGATAATCGTTGCCACGCCATCGTTCAGTTGGTAATCAACCAGATCAGTCACAAGCCTGCCCTCTTTTTTCGGTTTCGTTTTGATCCGTTGAACTGTGCCACCTTATTGCGGTTGCCTCAATCCAATATGCGAGAAGCCGGGGATTGTAACTGACCTTGCGCGCGAATTTCAGGCGACGTGATCTCCGCCTGACCGAAAGGATGTCGCTGGCCGGCACAGCGAGCGCCGGCGAATCGATACCGTCAATAGATTCGATACCAGGTTTGGGCTATGGTTATTGCCAATTACGTCAATGATAACCAAGGACAGGCAGTGGTCAATCCATCCACACCTATACCCACTCCCGGCCAGCGCACTTCCCCGCTGCCAGATGAACTCGCCCTGATCCACACACTTTATGCAGCGCTGACGGCCAAAGACGGTTTCCATGATTTCCTCGAAGCACTGACCACCGCAATCAACGGCGTTGCAGCACAGCTTGTGGTGGCCCGCAAACAACCACTGCAGATAGATCACCTGTGGCACCATGGTTTGTCCGATGAATTCCTGAGCTGGTACCTGGACAACAACATGATCGCTCAGGACGTTGTCACCAATCATGCGACCTTCCAGCCCCCAGGCCTGTTCCACTCGGCGTTACCATTACTACCCGACTTCCAGCCAGACAAGGACTACTCCCGCTGGGAAAATGATCAGGATATGCTGGACACCGCCTGGCTTGTAGTGGATAGCACCGACGCTCACACCTTTTTACTGTGCGTTCAGCGAACCGTGGCCCAGGGCCCTTACCTTGATACTGAACTTCGGGGGCTCAACCGGCTGGTACCGCATATTCGCCAGGCGGTGCAACTTCACCGACAGTTGGATCTGAGGCACCAGATCGTGTCCTCACTCGCAACCGTGATTGATCTTCTGCCCGACCCCACCTTTGTACTCGATACGTCGGGATCGGTCGTGTGTTCCAATAACGCTGCGCAAACACTGATCACCCAGGAGCGCAGCCTTGCGATCGAGGATGATCGTTTCAACTTCACGGAGAGCCATCTTCAGGATGCCTTTTTCAGGGCATCCGTGAGAATCGTGCGTTCGAGTATGGGTAAGGAGGACTACTTCAGCGAAACGCTTTTCCTTGAGCGCCCGGGCCGAATGCCACTCGCGTTCGTGATCAGACCCATCGAAAGTCAGGAACTGACAGCCGGCGGCGCACTGATCACCGTGTACGATCCCGTAAAAAGACCATTGCCGTCAGCGGAACATATTGCCATTTATTTCTCATTAACCCACGCGGAGGCGCAGGTGTGTGAGGGATTGGTCAAAGGTATGGACGTTCAGGGGATCTCTGCTTTCTACGGAAGGGCCGTGTCCACTGTGCGGTTTCAGATCAAGCAGGTATTCCAGAAAACAGGATGCTCCCGGCAGGGCGAGCTGATCAGCAGAATTCTATCGGCGCTACTGCGTTGAATCGCACAAAGGCAATGCGCAAACTGCAGCTCACCATTTGCAGCCTGCCCAACAAGACAGGAAAATGAACCGCGCGGTTACCTTTTAGGCGAACATTCCCCATGTCTCAACCTGATTATCTTGGCAGTGCCAATCCACGGCTGGTGCTCTATCTGCCCCATCGACCGAATAGCCTGGCAGAAATTGCGAACGCACCTTGTGCAAACACACTGGTCGCTGCCAACTCCAATCATTGGCGCAAGATCGTTAATCTGTTAGCCAAGATCACCAGTCCTGTGGAGGACCATTGGCGTGAATTCAGGGATGCGGCGCTATTCCGGCAAACTGCGCTTTGCTTTCGTCCCGAATTGTTGATGACTGACGGCTGGCACTGGATTGGTGGAAAAGACAACCTGCAGCGTTTTGGCGCTCTGCACTGCAATACGCAGCCGCTGACGGAGTGCGCGGAAGTGTCGATCGATATTGAGAAACGACTATTGCTGACGCCCTATCCGGATTACCGACAGCTCAGCAACAAAGTGGTCAGTCAAATCCGCGCGGCGCTGGTCAGTCAGAGGTTTTATAGCGGCTCCCCCTCATGACCCTGCCCTATTTCCTAGGCTGCCCGCAATGGCAGGATCCAAGCTGGAACACATCACTGCCATCAGGCGGATATCCGCTAGAGCGCTATGCGAAAATCCTCAATAGCGTTGAGGGCAACACCACGTTTTATGCAACACCCAGCCAGGACCAATGCCGCCAGTGGCGGGCGCAGGTGCCCGACGACTTCAGGTTCGTATTGAAGTTTCCCCGGCGCATCACCCATGAACGGCTGCTTGCCGGACCTGGCTCAGAGGTGCTTGATTTTCTTGAGATCGTAGCGCCACTCAATGACGTTCTCGGCCCTTTCCTGCTTCAACTCCCTGCCGCTTTCGGGCCAGAGCACCTGAAAAATCTCTGGCGGTTTATTGAGGCACTGCCTGCTCCGCTAAGCTGCACCGTCGAAGTCCGGCATAGCGCGTTTTTCAGTAAAGGCGAAGCGGAAAAATCGCTGAATCGGGGATTAATGGAGCGGAACATCAGCCGCGTCTGCCTCGATAGTCGGGCACTCTTCTCCGCGGCGCCGGATAACGAGACCATCCGTGATGCCCAGCGCAAGAAACCACGAGTTCCAGTACACCTGCTGCCTGTCGATGCACCACCGGTGATCCGTTATATCGGACACCCTGATCTTGAGAGCAATCGTCGTTTTCTGGCCCCATGGGTTGAACGTGTCGGAAACTGGATCGAGGAAGGGCGGCAGCCGTTTGTTTTTATGCACATGCCGGATAACGGCGATGCCCTGTTCCTGGCTGCGCTATGGAGCGAGTTGCTGAACAAGAGGCTACCTCAGCTGGAAGCACTGGATCTTAACGAAAAAAAGCCCCAGATGGGGCTATTCTAGTCCGCTTAAAAATGGGTTGGAGGCCACAAGCGAATGCGCGCCCTCAGGCTCGCACATCAACCAGGCTGCCCAGATTGGAGTTGGCACTGGTAGGAGTCGGTGCCGTTGCGGTGACACTATCCAGTAATTGAAGGACGCCAGACTGCGCCATGTCCTGAGCGGATTTAAGCACACTGATCTGTACCTGCTCCCTGAGCTGGCTCTGGCTCAGCTGCGTGCTGAAGCTGGCGATCGAAGCTACGTCCACAATAGACTCCTTTGAAAGTCGGGGTTAACGCGATACCAGCCAATAGACCCAAAAAATCGCGCCTCACTGGCTAAATTATAACCACCTCGTGCTTCAATAAAACCCCATTTCGACTACCCTTTCAAATCATTACATCCACTTACACGTTGAGGTCCGCACTACCATGACCACGTCATTTACCCTTGCCACTAGCAGTCTGTTACTTATCGTCGTGGGTGTCTCGACCTCAACTCTGGCTGACGACACAACGCCCGCGCTCCGCGACTGCTCCGCAAAAATTGCCGAGATCCAGACACAACTTGACCATGCCAATGCTCAGGGCAACCAATCCCGGATTGCCGGGCTTGAGCGAGCACTGGCAGGCGCACAAAACTGTGACGACCAACAGTTGCGAGAGGACGCCCTACAGGACATTGAAGAGGCGAAAGCCAAAGTGCGCGAGCGGCGCCAGGAACTTCAGGAAGAACGCGAAGACGGTGACGCCGACGATATACGCAAGGCCGAACGCAAACTCCGTGAAGCCGAAGAAGAATTGGCTGAACTGGCGCGTCCTGCGGAGCAGGACTGACAACTATCGTTCCCGGTCGAGACTTTGCACCGTGAGATCCAACGCTTTCTGCATATCAAGCCGGGCGGAGTGCCCAACGTCAGGGTCATCCAGATTGTTCTCGCGCTCAGAAGGCAGAATCGGTGACGTCAGGTCATCCGCATCAGCGGGCTCGAAGTCATATTCCTCACCAATCGTCATCGCACTGCGGCGCAATAACATGCGTAATTGCTCTGGCGACAGCTCCGGATCAATCGACATCATTCCGGCAAGCAATCCTGTCACCAGCGGCGTCGCGTACGAGGTGCCGCAATGCACCTCGCCGGGTTCGTCCGGCTTCGCGGTCGAGCCATGGGCGCAGGCCGCCGCTGTAATATCAACCCGCATATCAATGTTCGAGGCTTTGCGCTTGATGGCGTAATCGGGATCATCCACGTCCAGCCCAGTCTCTTTGTTCAACTCGTGGGCGCCCACGACGAACAATTGTCCCGTGACAAATGAAGACGGCAGGCGATACTCATCCCGGCTCGAATAAGACGACGCGTTACCGGCAGAATTTACTACGACAACATCAGGGTGTTCACGTCGCAGCCAAAGGAAAAACTCTTCCAGTAGCTCTTCATAGCCACTCATCGCGAGGCCGGAGCGGACCAGCGAGTCCACTTCATTCCCTTCAATATTAACCGCTCCGATACGATGGAGCCCCCAGCTCCAATTGAGCACCCGCACGCCATCTTCCACAAGGTTGACCGAAGCAGCGATATTGGCAGTGATGCCGGCATCAGAACCCCGTTCAACAATCACGTCAAAGCCTGGACTTGCGGAATCAAGCCCCCGGAGAAAGCCAGTGTTTCCACCGTTATCCCAACCAGCCGCGAGGATACCTGTCACCGTTGTGCCGTGATCTGCGGGGTTATCTGCATCGCGGGCAAAAACGCAGGTTCGGAGCTTGCCCGCATGACAGTTGCCGAGATAACCCTCAAAGTCCGGTGTATCGAAATCCACATCGCGTTCAATCACACCTACCTTTATCGGGTGCGTCTTTATCGCAGCATTGTTCTGCTTCAAGCGGCGCGTGTAATAGTTCACGCCATCAAGAAAACGGTTCGCAGTCCATTCTTTCTGGTCAGCCTCCGGTAACCTGTCACTTTCACCCTGCTCATCAGTCAACCGATTGTCTTCAGGACTCGTTTCCTCGATTACCACAGCATCAACACTCACCTCACCTCCCATGCGGAGAATAAGCGCGTCGCGCTCAGTCAGGTCCGAAACGGGCAGCCTGAGTTGGTAGAGGTTTAACGGTGGAATAGCGCCGACAATCCGCGCATCGAACTTCTCGGCAAGACGTTGTGCCTCCTCGGCACCGTTATAGCTCTCCTCAATAATAATGCTGATCAGATCCACATAGGTTGTCAGGCCATCCATATTCGTGGCGACTTCGTCCTGAGTAGCCGCCACGACATGACTGCCCGCCAGGCTCAGCCAGACAGGATTGCTCTCCACATCATTCCGCTCCAGCCACAGTGGGCCACTCTCATTGTCAGTGGATGAAAGCGACACGGCTAGCTGGCCATCGTCGACGCTAACCTTGCCTTCAGGTATCTGGTTGCCATCCAGCATAACCTTGGGGATTTCGCCCTTGAGTCCCGTAACGTTCAGACAAAAGGTTACCATCGCTGACTCAGGCGACTTGTTGCAGCGCTCGATGTGCTGGACACGCAACTGATCCCCCAGCGCAGTGGAGCTGACCAGCAGGCAGATCATGGTCTGCAGCCATCGAACGAACCCAAAGTGTGCGCTACCCATAAATAAATCCCATGATCCACAGCCTCCTATTGTACGCGCAGGCTAGCGCCCATTTTGTTTGAAACCCATTGTTCAATATCAGGAATAAACGCGCTGACCAACTCAGCAACTTTACAGAAGCGATCCGTCTAAGTGGGCAAGGTTGCACATGTTTCATGGACGGGGCATATCAACTTCGATCAAAAAAGACGCAAAACCGTCCCGAATTAGCACAATTTTCAGTCAAATTTCCCCCTTTCAGTCACTTTTTACCGTTTTGGCAAATAAAACCTGCATATCACTGCTACTCTTATATGCGATGGAAAGCCTACATAAACGGTCGCAGCGAATGCCGACCTGACAAACCGGAGGAACATTCATGGCAATTGGTATTTGGATCAGTCTGCTTCTGTATTTTGCGCTGATGCTAGGCATCGGGTTTTATGCGTGGCGCAAGTCAACCGCATCGTCGGAAGACTACATGCTGGGCGGGCGTAATCTTAGCCCCGCAGTAGCCGCTCTCTCTGCGGGCGCTTCGGATATGAGTGGCTGGCTGCTCCTGGGTCTGCCTGGGGCCTTGTACGCAACCGGGCTGGTGGAAGCCTGGATTGGTATCGGTCTTTTCGTCGGGGCACTGGTTAACTGGATCGTTGTCGCGCCACGCCTGCGTGAGCAGACGGAACGCTACGGCAACAGTCTGACGATCCCCCAGTTTCTGGCCAATCGATTTCCCAGCAGAGCCATGGCACTGAGAACCGTGTCTGCAATCATCATCGTTGTGTTTTTCGCGGTGTATACCGCATCTGGCCTTGTTGCCGGGGGTAAGCTGTTCGCCAGTGCATTTGGCGGGCTTATCGATTCCTCTACCTTCAGCGATTATTCCATCGGCATCTGGCTGACATTGGGTATCGTTCTGACCTATACCGTCATCGGCGGTTTTCTCGCGGTCAGCCTGACTGACTTTGTTCAAGGCTGCATCATGATGCTGGCACTGGTCATTATGCCTGCGGTCGTTCTGTTCGGCAGCGGCGGTGGTGGCCTCGAGCAGGCATCTGAAACGCTGGCCAGCATTGACCCTAACTTCCTGTCCTGGACGCACGGCCTCACCTTTATAGGATTCCTGTCGGCGGTCACCTGGGGGCTTGGGTATTTCGGGCAGCCGCATATTATCGTGCGGTTTATGGCCGTTCGCTCAGTACGCGAAGTCTCGACCGCCCGTAATATCGGTATGAGCTGGATGGCCATTTCGCTGATCGGCGCCATCTGCCTGGGCGTATTTGGTCGCGCTTATGCGGTTCGCAATGGTCTGGACGTTGGCGATTCGGAAACCATCTTTATCGTGCTGGCTGACCTGTTGTTCCATCCGCTGGTAACAGGCTTCCTGTATGCGGCACTGCTCGCGGCCATCATGAGTACCATTTCAAGCCAATTGCTGGTGTCCTCATCTTCACTGACCGAAGACTTCTACCGGCTGTTCCTCCGCAAGGAAGCGACCGATAGCGAAAGTGTGACTGTAGGACGTGTCTGCGTGCTGCTGGTGGGCATCGTGGCGGCATTCATTGCGGGCGACCCTGACTCAGAAGTTCTGGGACTGGTCAGTAACGCATGGGCCGGCTTTGGTGCCGCGTTCGGGCCATTGATGATTCTGTCGCTGACCTGGCCGCGCATGTCAGGCACTGGCGCAGTCGCCGGCCTGGTCGTTGGCGCAGTTACCGTTATCGCCTGGATCTCACTGGGCTGGAACAGCAGCTTCATGGGTGGACCTGGCGTATACGAGATCATCCCGGGCTTCATTGCGGCCTGGATTGCGATCGTTGTTGTGAGCCTTGCCACGCAATCAACCGGCGAGTTCCAACCGATTGATTCACACTAATCCGTGAATCCGCAGTCTCCCGTGGCTCCGTTGAGTCACGGGAGACTCACCCTCTACTACTCTCCCTTCTCTGAAGTCTCCTGCATAAACCTCAATCAAAGTAGTCCTGCATCCACTCAAACAGTTTTTCTGTGGTCATTTCCGAGAGCGCCATTTTCTTGAATTCATCCCCCGCCTCATCTTCAATCATCACAAACTGATACAGCAGCGCGCCCGGGTGCTCATCGTGCAATATCAGCGTGATGCGCCGCTGCGTGCGCAGGCAATCAATGGTCATGGCATCAGCAGGAATGCCTACATCACGCATGCCACGGCGCACACCGACCACCGGATTGATATGTTGATGCGCCTGCTGGATGCGGGCATGCGCATCACTGGCCATATCGGAAAGGGCTTTCAAAGGATCTTCGGACATTCTGACTAACCTGCACTGTCGTTGCATTCATGTCGTTGCATTTAACCACAATCAATGCTCATGACGCTTTGACTGCAGGATCAGCACCACCCATAAGCAAAGTAGGCAGGTAGCCACAAACCGTCTTCATGACGGAACCGGAACACAAAAAAGGGCAGATTGATTTAGCGTCAATCTGCCCTTTTGAACTTCATTTTAAATCAGAGCATCAACATCCTGTCGACGCCCTGTTCAGCGCGACGGTTACATCGCGGCTTTTTTCGGTGTCATGACAGGCCACCATGGATCGAATTCGACAAGCACCGAACGGAACTCGTCAAACTTGGCTGAATCGCCATCCAGTGATGCTTCGCCAGACCCCACCATGTCCTTCAACGTTGTTTTGCCAAGCAGGACATCATTGAAGTCTTCACGCGTGGTTTTGATCGTCAGATCCGCATCATCCAGCAGCTTCTTGTGATAATTCAACACACCGTTCTCGAGCGTTACCGAATAGTCTTCCTTGGTATCCGTCAGCGAGAAGTTCATGCTGATTTTCTTACCCGCCGCTTTCATACCGTCGACGTGGATGGCCACGAAATCGAGGTACATGGGGATCGTCATGGAGCCTACGATATCAGGCGAGCTTGTATTCGTAACCGGCAATTCTTTAACGCCGTTCCGCAGCTCCTTCGCACCCGTCAGGTAGAAGTTACGCCATTGACCATTCTCGGCCTGATAGCCCAATTGAGTCAGGGCATCCGCCATCAGGTCCTTCGCCTTCTGGTTATCCGGTTGCGCCATAACGAGTTTGTCGAGCACTTGCGCTACCCAGCGATACTCGCCGGCATCGTAGTCCTTCTTGGCCTTCTGGATAATCGCGTCAGCGCCTCCCATATAGTCCACAAACTTCTTGCCAGCTTCAGTTGGGGGCAGTGGATGCAAGCGCGCCGCGTTGCCGTCGAACCAGCCCAGATAGAAGTTCCACACCGCTTTCACGTTGTGGTTCAAGCTGCCGTAGTAGCCTCGGTTCGGCCAGTATTCGCCCAGTTCCGGCGGGAGCTCGACCATTTCCGCTGCCTCTACCATGTTGTAGCCTTGGTTAGCCAGACGAAGGGTTTGGTCATTGAGGTACTTATACAGGTCACGTTGTTTCTTGAACTGCTCAACGATCTTGTCCTGTCCCCAGGTTGGCCAGTGGTGAGGCGCGAACAGCACTTCGGCCTTGTCACCCCAGCGCTGCAGAGCGGCATCAATATAGCCTGACCATGCACGGGCATCCCGAACCTTGGCACCACGAAGAGTGTAAAGGTTGTGCATGGTGTGGTTCACATCCTCTGCCGGGCAAAGCGCCTTCAGCTCTGGAATATAGAACAGCATTTCGGCTGGCGCTTCACTGCCGGGTGCCATCATGAACTCGAACGTCAAGCCGTCAATTTTAAGGGTATGATTTTCGTCATTGATAATGTCTGTCGGTTCAATCAGGGTCGGGGTGCCTGTTGAGGTCGACAGCCCCAAGCCGGTACCAAGGCCGCCCTTCGGACCTTTGTCAATCAGGTTGCCGTACATATAACCGGCACGACGCGACATCGTGTTGCCGGCAAATACGTTTTCGCTGACCGCTTCCTCCGTGAAGCCCTCCGGAGCAATAATCTTGATTTTTCCGGCTTTCACCGCGTCGCCGTCAGCGACGCCCCGCACGCCGCCGAAATGGTCGATGTGACTGTGGGTATAAATGACTGCCACGACAGGCTTGTCACCACGGTGCTCGCGATAAAGCTCGAGACCTGCTTTCGCCGTTTCGGCCGATATGTTCGGATCCACGACGATAATGCCCGTGTCGCCTTCAATGAAACTGATGTTGGTCAGATCGTTGTTGCGCACCTGATAGATACGCGGCGTGACCTCATACAACCCTGTCTTGAGCAATAGTTGTAGCTGGCGCCACAAACTGGGGTTGGCAGTAGCTGGCGCCTCTGAATCTATGGCAAACGAGAACTGGCTCAAATCCCAAACCGGCTTGCCATCCTTGCCCTTGATGACACCATCATTGGGTATGGGCGCAATAAACCCCTTATCAGTGTCCTTAAAGTCCTGCTTGTCGCTAAATGGCAGTGTCTCCAGCACCTTCTCGTTTGCCGCTTTGGTGGTTTCCGTAGCCTCATCCTGCGCGGCCATCAGCCCGCCGGATGTTACCGAACAGACAAGAAAACTAACCGCACAAATTGCTTTGCCAAGCTTCGATTTCTGACCATAACATCCCATCATCAACTCTCCTGGAGATTCTCAGTTTTTATTGATTGCGCTGTCATTTGCACAGGCGCCGACTCGATAGTTGAGCCGCAACGCTAGCTCACCGCGACAACCAGACCCCTTCCACCGTTTACGTCTGGCAATATAAAGAAATCACCAGACTCTTCCGGGTGGAACAGCCTTCCAACGGCATAAGTGACATTTCTTGCAATAGCCCAGGTCGCCCCATTTCACTGCTCCAGGATTACCGGCACTATCGGCGAAACAGCCATCCATACCTCAGAACTGATTGCTGAATTCATTCCAACAAAGCTCACGCCCCACAGGCGCTCTTGGTGCACAGCTGGACTACCCAGCCGCCGAATTGCTTTCAAATTACATGTCGTATTTTTTAGCGTAGTACCGGTTTATGACATTTGCACAATATTTTACATTCCTGAAATTCATATAATTTTGCACCGATTTGGTGCTGATTTACCGGGAGGGTTCTTGGGTCTAGTCGATGGATTAAGAGAATGCATGTCGGGCACCCAACAGGCATTTGAAACCGGTGTGCGGGGATAACCATCAGGAAATGGCAAAGCGTATCGAGACAGCTGGAGTACCAAACAATTCGGTGTGCCAGATGCCGTGGAAGGTTTCAGTTGCAGAAATCGCAACAGGTTGTATAGGCGCCCCTTGTTACCTCTGCATCAGAATATGTTCAAAGTCCTTAAGCGCTGCCGCAGCCGTTGCGAGCGGCCCGGCCTTGCAGATAGCGACAACCTCACCCATTGCATCGGTCTCTACCCTGATCGCTTTCATTTTCGCGTTGATATGTGCAAACGGATGATCCTGCTCATAGGTTCTAAGCCTGACGCCCGCAGTCACACCACACTCGCTCACAACAATCTCCCCCACAAGCTTTGGCACCACGCCTGCGGCTTTCCAGGACTCGATATCGCCGCGCGTGATGTTGTCGATACCCTCACGCTCAATGTCGTCAAAGGTGAGGTCAGCACCGAGTGCTGCGTTGGCAAGCAACATGATTTTGCAGGTGGTGTCCCAGCCTTCCATATCGAAGCGGGGATCAGGCTCTGCCATTCCAAGGCGCTGCGCTTCGGCCACGCAATCCGCCAAACCGTGGCCTTGCATCATTCGGTTCAATACAAAATTGGTTGTTGCAGTCAGAATACCCTCGACCTTCAGTACCCGACATCCTGCGAGGTTATGCTCGAGCAGATCCAGCGTCGGGAGAGAGGTCGCCGTCGCGCCGCTGAACTTGAGAGCGACATTATGCTGGCCAGCCAGAACACGCAGTCCCTTCAAATCGAAAATCAACGCGCCCTTGGAAATAGCGATGGCATGCCTGTCGTGCGCAAGCGCAGAACGCATGTATTGATACGCCGGGCCGCCAGTGACGAAATCGGTCGGGCCTGCGTCGATTACCACCGATGCATTCGTGGATTCGATGAACTCGACACCCGTGAGCCCAGCCTGAAGATCTTGCCGGGCTGGCGCATAGGGCCCGGCCAAGCCTTCCGACGCATACAATCCCGCGCGAGAAGTGCACACAGCAGTCAGCCGAACATCCGCCCCATATCGCTCTGCGTAGTGTGATCGTCGCTGCCACAACAGTTCGGCAACGGCCCGACCCACTGTGCCGAACCCCGTAATGGCGATGTTCCATCGTTGCATTCCGACTCCCCTATGCGTTTATTTCGCACTCAGCATAGCGGGGTTTGCGAACGACATGAATTGGCGTGTGGTGACATCAGTTCAGGCGAGTGACCAGGTGACGGTTCTATTCCGCCTTTATTACGCGGTTTGGAACGGAGGCGTGCGGCTTTAAACCGGGTGTCATTCAGATCGCGGTCGTGATTCACAAAGAAACAGGGAGGACTCAAACTATAGAAGCCAGCCCTCGCTGAGCTGACTGGCTTCTATCAAGCTCAATTACTCAGAAGGCGTAGCCGAGGCTAAGCGCGATATTGTTTATAGTGTGGTCATAGTCAACGCTATTGAGCGTGCCATCAAACGTCAGATTGGTGTACTCCAGCGCAACGCGGATATTGGTGCTCGCACGATACTCAGCACCTGCGCCATAGTAGAAGTCGATGCCGTCGTCACTGAGCTTGTAAACCTCGCCCGGGAGTGAACTGTCACTTTCCTCAACATCGTAGTTCCACCGTGAAGCGCCCGCGCGCCCGAACAACGAGAAGCCATTGCGGATCGGCAAACTCGCTTTCAAGCCAGCATTCACGGACGACGTTGTCACTTTCTCAGTGATGGTATCGCCGAACGGATCAATAAAGCTGTCTTCCATCTCTCCATAGTGAATATAGGAAAGTTCCGCCGCCACGTACTCGTTGAATGCATAGGCGGCTCTGAGCCCCAATGAGAGGCTGTTTCCGGAAACGGAGGTGACGTCTCCGATTTCGGTTTCCTGATCAGCATTTCCCAATAAAAAATCGACGGAGAAACCGGTTTCTGCTGAAACATTTGCTGAAAAGAAAAACAGCGCGCCTGCCGCGACAACATACTTTTTCATACTATTCCTTTAACAATCACTTTTAAAAACCGTGCTTACCCGCGCTGAAATAGCGTGGTTCATTGCGTTAGTGCTTACTCACTCCAACAGCATAATCACCGTCGATCTTGACCTGAGTATAGGCATTGTCGCCCTCTTGATAAGACCACAACTCGTTCCAGCCTTCGTTATCGCTGTCAGTCAAAACGAAATAGCGGTTGCCCAGAACAAAGCCCTTATCAACGGAGCTGCTGAATGTATGCTGTGGAGTGAAAACATCGGTTGCGCTGTTAAGGCTGGAGACCACATAGCCATCAGTATTGTTACCGGTCACCGCGATGATCTGGTCATCGTAAACATACAGGAATGCCGAATCCTCGGAGCTGTGAATCATCTTGGTAGTCGCTTCGGTACCCTGGGTCCGCCAAATATCGACGGTTGCGGCACCTTCTTTTCGTGCCACAAAAAACGCGGTGTTACCAACGCTGACGAGGCTGGATATAGAGGTAGACCCGGGATACAGATCCTTGATCATCCGGGTGCCAGCCTGAGTGCCATCGCTGGCCCATATTTCAGTATTGCGATAGACAGTATCACTATTATCGTCGGCCGCATTATCGGCCCGGAAAACGAAATAATCTCCCACGCTGACAAGGTTGCGAATGTCTGCATTGCTGTCTGAATAGAGCGTCTCGTTGATATCCGCAAACACCTGTGTGCCCGCCGGGGTGCCATCGCTCTTGTAGAGAACATAACCTTTGCCACCGTCAATGTAGTCACCCGCGCTGGCCCGAAAGTAGAGACTGCCTTTAAAGGCCAGGGCAAAGTCGGCACTGAAACCATCTACCCAGGTCACATTGGAGTCAATCAATTGGTCGTTATCCGCCGTGCCGAGGCCAGCAAAGACTTTCGAGCCGGTCCCACTGGCGTGATCGTCAACATTCGAATAGAAGATGAGCTGACCGTTATACTCCAAGAACTGCCCTGGTGAAGCATGGTCAATGTTCGAGTTACGTGTGTTGACCACGAATTCAGGGCCGGTGCTTTCATCTACAAATTTCCAGAGTGCCGTTGCCTGATAGGCATTGCTCTGCCCCTGAAAGTAGAGCGCATTCTTGTAAATGATCCCCTTGTTGCCGACAAAACCAGCATAACCGCCAGAAAACAGATCCTTGATGATGTAGGTACCGTCACTTGTCCCGTCGGTACGCCAAAGCTCCCTGCCCTCGAGATTCGTTGTCGCGGTGAAATAGGTAATGCCACCCAGCTCGCCCTGTATGGCGCCTCCTCCATCGAATTCACGAACCAACTCTGCTGAACCGTCACTGCCGAAGTTATAGAGTCCCGGTTGCTTGGTGTTCAGGTTGGTCAGTATTTTGAATGCATAGACCGTCTGCTCAACCTCATCTTCTTCGGGGTTGTCACCACCCGACACCGAATCATCGTTATCCCCGCAGGCAGTCAACACCAGCAATGCCAAACACAAGAGCGCATATCGCACGAACAGGTTTGCTGAACCGTCTTTGTTTTTCATATCGTCCTCGTTATAAAACAACAGGGGGCTGCGGCATGCACAGCCTCTCCCAGCGCTTGTCAGGGCATTTGGATGCCAAAAGCTCATTCGCCCGGTAGAGACACCGGACACTCAGTTAATCGCAATGCGCAGGAGAGAAACGGAATAAACGACGGCGCACAGTACTCGGATGGCAAGGTACACATCTGGCTGCTACGCCTTGAAAATGCGGGCCTTTTCACGCCAAAAGATAGTCGCTTGCGGATACGCGGTCTGTAGGCAAATTGTTGCGGTTATGTCTGTTTTTATGACACAACTATGGAATAAAGTGATGGACACCCCCTGTCAGTCAGGCGTGCTCCACATCAAACGGACCATGATAACCAGCAATCGCTCGCGTATGATGGACGCCTCTTACGTGGTCGAATACCGATCCTTCCCGATATCAACCAAGGAGACTTCCATGATCTGGACTGTTTATTTATCTGGCGAAATCCATACCGATTGGCGTGAACAGATTCAGGCTGGAGCTGAAGCAGCGGGATTGCCGGTGGAATTCACCGCGCCTGTCACTGATCACGCAGCCAGTGACGCTGCAGGTGATGTGCTGGGCAAGCCGGACGTGCCTTTCTGGCGTGATCACCAGTCGTCAAAGGTCAACGGTATTCGTACCAAAACACTTTTGGAACAATGCGACCTGGCCGTCATCCGCTTTGGCGACAAGTACAAGCAATGGAATGCAGCCTTTGATGCGGGGTTTTGTGCCGCTATGGGCACCCCCTACATCACCCTCCACAATGACGACATTATCCACCCCCTGAAAGAAGTGGATGCATCCGCCATGGCCTGGGCGCAAACGCCGGAGCAAGTGGTTGAGGTGTTGAAGTACGTTATTACGGCGCGGTAAAACGCGAAATCGGGACGGGATGATCAGTGCGTCGAATTCATCCCGTCCCGGCTAACGTAAAAGCGTCTTGAATTGAACAAAGCAAAGGGCAGTTACGCCTGCCCTGATTTCGCTGCTGCGTAGGCCACCACGAAGGCCGCTTCCTGAAACATTTTGAGTCCGGTATCAGCAAAGTCGATAGGCAGCGGGTTGGCAGCCAGTGTCGATTTGATGAGCGCAGGCGGGTACAGGGAAACTTTCAAGTACTTGCCTGGAATCAACTGGATCGCGGCCTCCAGCTTGAAGCTGATAGCGCCTCCGGCAAATTTACCTTTGGGCATCCGCTCTTTTATCGCGACCTTTTTCACGCCGTATTCCGCCATCAGCTCCGCAAACGAGGTCTGAAAATCCCGCAGATCTTCACGGGTGTGATTCTTCTTTAGCGTTAGCTTGCGTACTTTGCTATCTGGGAGACTGAACTGCCCCTGGTCAAGATTGAGAAAGCAGACGACAGCATCGCTACCGGTCAATTCAACACCGCAAATAATCATAAAAAGCCCTTTCTAACCGCAACACTTCTTGAACTTGAGGCCACTGCCACAGCTGCAGGGATCATTACGCGATGGCACCTTACTCTGCGTCACCGGCGCGCCCTTGTTCAATATTGCCGTCAATTCACCGATGGATTCGACCGCCCCTTCACTCGTATCAAGCCTGATATCCGCATGCAGCTGCGCTTCGGCAACCATCGCTTCGACTTCCTGCTTGCGCGCATCACTGGTAACGACAAGTGCTAGCGGGTATTTCCTGCTCCCACTCTTTTTTACAGCATCGGGCTGATAGCCACCGTAGGCCGTATGATGCTGACGGGCATCCTGCCTACCTTTGAAGAAAAATTTATCTGACATGCTGAAATCCTGATGAGGAGGGAGGCCCTTTTGAGCACAATGGTCGAATTTTCGTGTGCTCAGGGCGTTGGCGACATAATACGCTGAAGCGCGGTGCATTGCCGCAAATCAGTGCATCAAGCTCATTTGAGCTTCACCATAGTGTTTCGAAAAGAAGATGCACCTGCAGTGCGTTTGCAACGCGGCCGAGGGGAAAGCGCATACTGTCTAACGATATTAGATTCAGCGGGCGCCAGCTCAGTACGTAAAGACACTCAGACGGCAACACCGCTAATTGGCAAAACCTCTTGCCCAAGCCAGACAGTGCTGAGGGAGGGACCTTCGGGCTGGATATCTGCACAGGTATCATACCGCATCACTTCACTGGCTCCGCACCGCACCATAAGACGACCTGACGAGGCGCCAGCACCCCAAAGCACGACAACGTTGGTTATGTCCCCTGAGGAGTCAGCCTGCGTTGACTCAATCTCTATTTTGGCTGTGTAGCCCCTGGTACTCAGCCATTGGAGCGCTGCTATCTCGGCACACTGCTCTACTGGCTTCAGCTCCGGATTACCCCGATAGCAGGGCAGATAGGGGCAATCGTGAGACTCTGCTTCGAGGAAGGGCAAAATGTCGTCTGGCGCAATGCGGCCGTACTTTCGGTTGGCAGGAAAAACAATAGCGCTGGTTGCGAGCCGACAACCACCAAGATGTGAGCTCTGCCAAACGTCAAAGCGGTAGCCATTGAGGTTCACCGCATGCTCCAAAGATTTGAACGTAGCATAGCCAAACCTGGCACAGCACTTGTCCTTTTTGCCGTGAGTGCAGCATAAAACGAGAGGGGCGCTCATCGGAATGGGGAGCCAGGGCTCAATCGATGCACTCGTATTCAGGGCTTTTAGAAATGCCGGCAGCTCGTCCCGGGTCAAATCCAGTTGCAGATTCTCTGGTATCAGAAAAACCCGATGCTGCTCGGGTGACTGTTGCTCACGATGAATGAGATTGACCCGGCGACCGGATTCAACAACAGCTTCAATGCCGTCAATAACGTCCGGGGCCATATCTTTGGCTCTACGCAGACTGCGCAGCCATTTCCCGCTCGGCCAGCTGATCAAAAGATTACGCTGTGCATGAGCACCGGTTCCGGCCAGTGGATCACCGACCTTCTCGCTCTCAACAGCACAAAACACTCGGTTAGGCATAAGCAACAAACTTCGTCATAAATTCTCTAATGCGAGCCACGCCTAAGACGCAACACAAGAGTTCAACGGCACTGGGGTGGGCGCTGTTCGCCGAGCTTTAGGTATACAAACAGGTCGACCGCTTTCCGGATCGATGAGTATATGGCTGTCCAGATCAAATACCTGTTTCAGATTGGCCGCTGTGAAGACTTGATCCGGCGACCCCAAATACTCAATTTTGCCCGCATTCAACATAACAATTGTATCGGCATAGGCCGCCGCGAGATTGAGGTCATGCAAAACAATCAGCAGTGTTCGGCCTTTGTCATGGGCCAGGCTTACCAGCAGCTCAAGCAGATCTACCTGCACTTTGAGATCAAGAAAGGTGGTGGGTTCATCCAGCAAGATCAGGTCAGTTTTCTGAGCCAGCACCATCGCTATCCAGCAGCGCTGACGCTGCCCCCCTGATAGCGCATCAACCGGGCGATCGGCAAATCCGGCAACATCAGCGATATCCATCGCCTCACTGACGGCAATTTCATCCCGCTTCGACCATTGTTTCCAGAGCGACTGATAGGGAAAACGACCAAGATTAACCAGTTCTCTGACGGTCAAACCTTCGGGTGCGGTAGAGCTTTGAGGGAGCATGCCCAAACGCTGGGCCACGGAGCGCGTGGATTGCCTGTGTATTGAGTGACCATCCAGTATGACGCCACCAGCCCTGGGCTCTATAGTACGGGCCAATGTTTTGAGCAAGGTGGATTTGCCACTACCATTCGGCCCCAAAAGGACCGTCACCTTACCGTCTTCTACCTGAAAATCCACGCTGCGAAGGATCAGGTTATCGTTGTAGGCAACATCCAGTCCTTGCCCTTCCAGGCGGCAGTTCATATCGGTTTTCCGGGGCGAAGCCATAGACGCTATCGAAATCAGTTAAACGGTGATGGTATTATTTATCATTCTCATTTTCAATTAAGCGGAAGTCCGACCAACACCCATGCCATCCCTTTTGTTGACACACGGTCGCCCACGCACCGCTTGGTCACTTGCATCGATAATCCACGTCATGTTTGTGATGACCCTGTTCACCGGTTTTTCTAGCGCGACTCATGGACAGCCATCCGAAGCCATGGATCAGACAAACACTGTGGACCACCCCAAACATAGCCAGATCGCACCCAAAAGGGTGGTCACACTGTTCCAGGGCGCAACCGATAACGCCGTGGCTTTGGGCCTGAAACCGGTAGGCGTCGTTGAGTCGTGGACAGAGCAGCCAATGTACCATTACTTGCGACCGTACCTTGAAGGTGTCCATTATCTGGGACTGGAAACTCAACCTGATCTGGAATCCATTGCCTGGTTAAACCCGGATCTCATTGTTGGAGAAAGGAGTCGCCACCAGCTCATATCCCCTCTGCTCTCCCGTATCGCCCCCACCGTTATTGCGGATCAGCTTTACGACTTTAAAGCGCTACTCAAGCTCATGGGACAGGCAGCTGGCCGTGAGCACAAAGCAGATGAGCTACTGGCGTGCTGGCAGGTTCGCGTTGAAGACTTCCGCATGAAGATGGCCTCCCGACTGGGGGAAAGATGGCCGCAGAAGGTGTCGGTAATCCGCTTCCGGGGCGCCAGCGCCCGCATCTACTACGGCGGATTTGCCCGCTCAGTTCTCGATGAACTGGGCTTCACCCGGCCAGAATCACAACGACAATCCGGTTGGGGAATTAATCTGACGAGCCAGGAAAGTATCCCCGCCATGGATGCGGAGGCCATCTTTGTATTTATGGTCGAATCCAACCCTTCCGTCATGGAAACCTACCGCACCTGGACCCGGCACCCTCTGTGGCAGCAACTTGAAGCCGCAAGGTCAAAGCAGATCTATAAAGTTAATCCGGTGACGTGGAACATGGGCGGTGGCTATTTGGCCGCCAACAACCTGCTGGACGAACTCTACGCTCACTATTCTCTTGAGCCGCTGAACCAGGCGCAGGAATGCTGCACATGCTGACGTCAACATCAGGCAAGCTTGCAGGTCTGGCGATAGCATTACTACTGGTCGTGATGAGCTTCGCCGGCAGTCTCGCTTTTGGGCAGTTTGCAACATCGTTCTCTACACTGATGCGCGCGCTGTTAGCCTATGACCCCGCCTCCACCAGCCACCTCATTATTGTGACCGAAAGATTGCCACGCGCGATCGTGGCGGTATTGGTAGGCGCCAGCCTGGCCGTCTCCGGCGCGCTGATGCAGTCACTGACCCGGAACGCACTGGCATCTCCCGGCATATTGGGTATCAACGCAGGTGCCATGCTGTTCGTGGTGATCAGTGCAGCCTTCTTTACCGATAACGTACCGGCGTCACTTATTTGGGCGGCCTTTATGGGAGCGGCAACTGCAGGCAGCATTGTCTACTTCCTCGGACGGGAGCCAGGGGCCGGCAGCTCGCCGCTGCGCACAGTACTCGCAGGTGTTGCGGTATCAGCCCTGTTTGTCTCGTTCGCGCAAGGTTTACTGGTGGTCAATCAGGAGCGGTTCGGAAGTCTGGTTTTCTGGCTGGCCGGTTCTGTTTCCGGACGCGGGCTCGATATGCTCTGGCCAATGCTGCCGCTGTTCGCTGGCGCTTCTGTGATCTGTGTATTCCTCACCCGCCAACTCAATGTCCTGTCACTCGACGATGAAGTGGTTCGGGCGCTTGGTCAACGTACGGGACTCGTCAGGCTTACCGCCGGTCTCGTCGTGATAGTGCTGTCGGGTGCATCAGTCGCTCTCGCCGGAATGATTGGCTTTATCGGACTAATCGTGCCCCATATCACCCGTGGCGTATTTGGCCGGGACCACCGATGGTTACTCCCCGGATGCACGTTGCTTGGGGCCTCTCTTTTGCTGATTGCTGACACCGCCGCACGGTTTGTTATCCCTCCACAGGAAGTACCTGTAGGTGTTATGACTGCCCTGCTGGGAGCCCCGCTGTTCCTCTATCTGGCCAGCCGCAGGAGCCAGTCGTTATGAGCAACACCGCGATCGTGTTAAGAACCCGGAGTGAACGACTGACTCTTCGTTTATCACGGCATACCCTGTTTGTCGTAGCTGCACTCGGTACAGCCCTTCTTGGCAGCGCATTTGTTTCTCTGTGCCTTGGCAGTCATTCAACCTCGCCGGCAAACGTATTTCAGGCTCTGGTATCACCACATGAAAGTGACATTGCGCTGATCGTCCGCGAAATCCGGCTACCAAGGGTTTTGTTGGCTATTCTGGTTGGCGCCGCACTTGGCGTGGCCGGTCTAGTTTTGCAGGGACTGGTGCGCAATCCGCTTGCATCACCGGACGTCATCGGCATTACCAGTGGCGCATCGGCGGCCGCCGTGTTCCTGCTTACGATAGGCGGTGCCGCTCAAGGCAGCCCCTTAATACCCGTCGTTGCCATTGCCGGCGCCTTCGCGGTGGCGCTGACCATTCTGACGGTGGCATGGATAAAGCATGCCACTCCCGGGCAACTTATACTCGTGGGTATAGGCATCGCATCGGCTATGGGCGCGCTCATTACGCTAATGATCGTTACGAGCCCAGACACTACAGCGATGAATGCGTACCTCTGGCTAACCGGCAGCCTCTATGCTGCGCAATGGGGCGACGTACTGGGATTGCTGCCGTGGGTGGCAGTTTTTCTTCCGTTGGCGCTAAGCCGTGCACGCCATCTGGACATTATGGCTATGGGTGACGACATGGCCACCAGTCTTGGAAGCGCCCTGAATCTAAATCGGCTGGTTTTACTGTTAGCAGCGGTCGCACTTGCCGGTTCAGCTGTCGCGTTCGCCGGTGGCCTGAGCTTTATAGGACTTGTTGCCCCTCATATGGCCCGTAACCTGAGCCGGTCAGGATCTGCTGGATTAATACTTATAGCCGCTATGGTGGGCGCTCTGATGCTACTGCTTGCCGACATCATCGGTAGGATCGGGTTTGCCCCGAGAGATTTGCCTGCGGGTGTCTTTGTGGCCTGTATCGGCGCACCCTATTTTGTCTATCAATTGCATCGCCTGAGGCGTTGAGACTCCAAAACCGACGCGTCGCCGATCATGTAAGCTCGATCGGCGGCGCGTCCTGTTCTCAACTCCACTTAAAAATCGACAGCATACCCAAGCGTCACTGTTCGCCCTCTGCCTGTGAAGTAGTATTCATCACTTACCCGCGCAGCCTGTGAGTAATACGTGATGTAGTCTTTATCAGTCAGGTTCTCAATCCCCAGACTCACACGCCCTTTAGGCAACCGGTATGCCATGGATGCGTCCACCAGCGTGTAGCCATCGAACTCCAGTTCGGGATCATCAGTGCTGCGATCAAGGTAGTGGAACAGCTGCAAACGAGTGCTCAAACGACTCGTCCAGGCGCTGCTCCAGCCCGCCCGAATGGTATCTGGAGCGATATTAAGGCCCGTCAGATCAGTATCAACGGAACCGTCTCCATCGGTATCGGATTCACCTTCGGCATGGGTGTAACTCAGTGTCAGGTTGTGAGCGTCGCTCACTCGCGCTTCACCACTGATCTCAACGCCCTTGATCTCAGTTTTTTCACGGTTTCCTACCCAGACCCCGTTAACCTCACTCAACCGTTCACCAAGATCGGAGTATGACTCGTAATAGCTGATCTCCAGCTTGTATCGATCCCAATTGAACCGAGTGCCGATCTCACGGTTATCCGTCACGATGGGTTCGAGCGTGAGAAGCGTATCGACGTCCTGGCCTGGGGTGTCGATTCCGCGCAGGACCCGGCCGACGTCCGGCATACCGAAACCTTCAGAGTAGTTGCCGTAAACCTGCGCCCAGTCCGTTACGTCATATACCAGCCCGGCATTGAACAGGGTCTCCTCAAAATCCGGACTACCACCATTAACTGTCACGCCGTCTTGCGTAACATTGCTTCGATCAATCGTTTGATAGGTGTCGACGTTTAGCTTGGCATACTCATGACGCGCACCACCATGGAACGTCAGGTTATCGGTAATGGCCAGATCACCCTGAAGAAACAACGCCAGATTGCGAAATTGCGATTCAGGCACATAAGTACGCCCGGTGTGGACCAGCACTTGTTCGGTTTCATCCTGAAGCACATCAAGGCCGGTTGTAAGAGTCAGGTGGTCATCGAACATACCATCCCTTACAAGCGTAAACTTGCCCCCGATCTTGTCTGACTTATTACGCGTCTGGTCATACTGCGTATCGTTATTGCCGTCCAAATAGGGAAAGAAAGGTGTTGTTGCAAACTGCGCGCGGAACGTCTGGCTGTATAGCTGGGCATCGAGTTGATTGCCATACCAGTCCCCATGGCTATACGACAGACGAGCAGTAGTGACTTCGTTGTATCCGGGATCGCCAACTGGCGTGCCTTTCTCCGCCGTCGTCGGAATACCTGCATCCCGGTCACCCACAACCGGGATGTAATCCCCGTTTCCTTCAAGCTCGAAGTGATTCACAAAGAACTCAACATTCTGTTCGTCATCAATCCAGTAGCCCAGCTTCGCCAATACGTCATAACTGGTCGAGTTTTGAATCTCACCCGGATAAGCAATCCCGACCAGCTCATCATTCCCGTCATAGTAGACACCGCGTTCCTGAATAGTGGCGCCGGCGAGATAATCCCACTTCCCCTTTTGTCCGCTGAGTCGATAGTTCGCCTTGTAGCCAAGGCCATCTGACTGAACGTCGTCGTCAGTTGTCATCTGAACTTCGGCATGCTGGTTAAATGTGTCGGTGCCAGGCCGCTTCGTGACGAAGTTGATGATCCCTCCAGTCGCGCCCAGACCATGCTCAGCACTGGCGCCGTAGATAACCTCAATTCGCTCAACCATGCTCAAATCAATTGTGTAACTGGAACGGGCACTGTCCCTTAGGGGATTCGACTGGGGTACGCCATCAATCAGGAACTGGGCGGTGCGTCCGCGCAGCGTCTCGCCGGCGTTGGACATTTTTTGCCGACTGGGTGAGTACGAAGGGATCAGATTGCTCAGCACCTGGCCGGGATCGCTGGTGATCGCCAGTTGCTGTTCAATATCCTCGCGGGTGATGATCTTCACCTTCTGCGGTGTTTCACCCTCAACACTTTTATTTCGTGTGGCAGATACCACAATCGGTGCCAGATTGGTTGCAGAGGTGCCAGTTTCGGAAAAGGCGGTGGAGGGCAAAAATCCAGACATGAAGGGCGCTAACCAGAGAATTCGCAGCTTCGGTACAGCAGTCATCTTTATTCTGTTCCTTATCATTTAAGACGTGTGGCGCAACCCAAGTAACAACCATGGACACGCAAACGCCAGTCTAAATGATAACCATTACCATTTTCAATTGAATGATTACCTGCTGGTGCTCATGTAGCAGGATAAGCCCGGTTAGGCTAGCGTCATAACGCCCCCCTGACATCGCGAAATCAAACATCCAAAATACGTCGCTTTTTGATCCAACAAATGCTGGAGATTTACCTTAATCCATACAATACTGGAATTTCCAACTTGGGTTTAAGAAAGCAAGTGAGCGCATATGCTTGCTTTGTTAGTTTTACCTATCGCGTTGGCCTAATCTCGTTCTCGCAAATTACGTAGGGAGAAGATGATGCCAAGCACCACGACAATTTCCTTTGACGATATCTCCAACGACCCCGGTGTGGCAGTGCCAGCCGGATATGAAGGTTTTAACTGGACGGGTTATGACCCCATTACAGAAAGTTTTGGGGGTGACGTACACACTGCTTCTGGCGGTCAATCACAAGCGCCTGGTAAACACTCACTCAAGGGACTCGGCTTTAAAATGACGTCCGCCTCTGGCAGCAAATTCGAGGTGCACAGCGCCATTATTGCAGCGGATAGCGGGTTTTCCGACAATGGGGCCGCCGCCATGGACGTCACTTTGATCGGTCGCGTATCAGGAAATGAAGTTTTCCGAAAAATATTAAATCGCTCAACGGGGTACGACCAGGGGCCTACCGAAGTTAAGATAGACTGCAAAGATGTTGATGAATTTGAGTTTATTGCCTCGGCAGCGGAAGCATTTGACGTCGACAATGTGAAAGTAACCATCGGTGAGTAATTCACCGTTAATCGCGTCCAGACGCGCAGGTAGTCGCTGGATCGATACACTTAAACGAAGTGGTCGGGGTTATTGAGCGTCGATTAACGGGAACCGGTTTTGTTGGATCTAGCGAATTGACAGCCGGGATTTTGGCTTGAGTCCACGCCACCGTAATCAGCCAGCAGGCAATGCTTCAGTAACATCAACCCGCCCCCTTCAGACCGCGCTTCATCCCATACATAGCGGCATCGGCACTGCGTAACAGGCACTCGGCGTCAGTGCCGTCATCGGGATAAAGCGCGGTGCCAATACTAAACACGGCCGAAAAGCTGTGCCCATTGAACGCTATAGGGGTGGCCATCACATCGCGAATTTTCTGTACTGTTGTGGCGACTGATTCCGGGTCGTTAATGCCTGTCAGCAGTATCGTAAATTCGTCGCCCCCCATCCGGGCCACGGTATCGGATGCCCGCGTGCACTGTTCAAGCCGACGCGAGACCTCACACAATATGCGATCACCTGCCTCGTGACCGCAGGTATCGTTTATTCGCTTGAAACCATTGAGATCCAGATACAGAAGCGCCACCTGCCCCTCGTCTCGCTGAGCCACGCGGAGCGCTGTTTCCAACCGGTCGTAGAATAACGGGCGATTGGTTAGCCCGGTGAGCGCATCATGATGAGCAATAAACCGCAGGTCTTCTTCTGCCTTTTTACGTTCGATGACTGTTGAAATCTGGGTCGCCACAAAATCCAGCAGGTCCCGATCCTCTTCAGTGTAATGCTCAGCTGCCGACTGGCTCTCGATAACCACCGCGCCCAGGCAACGACCGCCCGACACCAGAGGTACGCCCAACCAGTTAGCCTCTTCAGGTCGTTGCACCACTGCTCCACCCTGACCGGGGCGCAACACATCACGAGTGGCCAGCAAAGACCGGCCCGATCCGATCACTTCAGCAATCGCTGTGCCTGCCTGCAGCGGCCCTTCCATCCATGCAAACACCCGGTCTTTTGGGGCGTAAGGATACGACAGCGCGTCATTGGCAAAGTCGTAGAACGTCACATAAAGATCATCTGTCGACAGCAGTTCACCGACGACCTGGTGAACTTCCTGACACAGTGACCGCAGGCTTTCAGTCACATGCGCTGCCTGAGAAATACGGTACAGAGCGTCCCGCATTTGATCCGCCTGCCGCAGCTTTGTCACATCCCGCGCCACTGCGATACGGACTTTGTTTTCCGCTGACCAGCGGGCCGACCACAAGACATGGACGATCTTGCCTTCTTTGTGCAGATAACGGTTTTCGAAATCGATATGGGAGTTGCCGCTCATAACTGCCTTGGCAGCCTCCAGCGTGCGCTCCAGATCTTCTGGATAAACAAGGTCCATCAACTGGGTGCCAACTAACTCTTCCGGAGTGTAGCCCAGCATGCCCTCGCACGCGTCACTGATAAAAGCGACGTTCCCGGCCTCATCCACAACGACGATAAGATCGAGAACAAGGTTCAATAGTTTGGGAAATAGTGCTTCAAGATCGACAGGCATACGTCAGTTTTACCCGTAAAGTGCTTCGGAGTCGGCCTGCTTTCCTACACTGCGCAGAAGAGCCTGTATTAAAAACTTTAGCAGAAAGTCTACGCAGGAAGCCGAACAGATTTCTTTAGACATCCCGATCCATGCCTACAAGGTTAGTGTGGCAGCGAGCAAAGCCCGCCCGGAACGTTCAATACCCAGTCACGAATGGCGAGAATCGTTGGATCCAGCTGCCGATTTTCCGGATAAACCAGATAAAACGGCTTACCTTCAAGCTCTGGACCGAAAGGCTGTACCAGCCGCCCTTCTGCCAACTCATCCTCAATCAACTGTCGGCTCATTAACGCCACGCCCTGACCACCAATAGCAGCGGAGATGGCGTGGGTCTCATCGGAGAAGATGAGTCCGGCACTCACATCCAGCCCCGGCACCTGCGCCTGCTTTTGCCAGCCGGTCCAATCCACGGGCGACACCGACGCTACCTGGGGGCGGAAGTGAATCAGTGAGTGTTTCGGAAGGTCTGCCACATTGTGCAGCTCCAGGTGAGGGCTGCAGGCTGGAACGAACGTGTTATCAAACAGTTTCTCTGCCACCACCCCCGGCCAGCTCCCATCGCCATAGCGAATCGCAAGATCTGCCGTCACCCCATCCAGTGCCGCCACCTCATGAGAAGCATGGAAGCGCAGGTCAATGCCCGGATGCGAGTCCCTCAACATACACACCCAGGAAAGCAACCACCGAACGGCGACTGCTGGTGTCGTGGAGAGCGTAACTGACTGGCGCGTTGGCGTCGTTTTCAAGCGATCAACAACGTTGCTGATGTTATCGAACGACATTTCCAGCACTTGTTGCAACTCTCGCCCCTGAGGCGTCAATTCAAGCTGGCGTGGTTTGCGCACAAACAGCGACACTCCCAACGCCTCTTCCAGACTCCGGATCTGGTGACTGATGGCGGTGGCGGTCACAGAAAGCTCTTGCGCAGCGTGTTTGGCGCTCTCATGGCGGGCAGCAGCTTCGAAAGCCCGCAGGGCAGACAAAGAAGGTAAGCGACGAGCACTCATAACTGAAATTGTCTCATCTATAAGTGAAAGAAATGATCATTTGCCGCTCAATTAAGCGCGGCGATAAGCTGAGTTTGCTGTCAATTACAGATGAATTCAACTCATATATTAAGGAGAGATAAGATGCCTCATATCCTGCAAATCGATGCCAGCGCACGCCCGGGCTTTGCCGGTACAGATGAACACGGGTCCCACAGCCGCAAACTTACCCATCTATTCGTTAGCGAGTGGCAAAAACGGCATCCAAAAGATACCCTTACCAAACGGGATGTGGGCTTAAATCCACCATCGTTCATTACCCGGGACTGGATTCAATCCGCATTCACATCTTCGGAAAATCAGGAACCCTGGATGACGAAGATCCTGGCCGAAAGCGACCAATTGATTGACGAACTCATCGTCGCGGACATTCTGGTGATTGGCGCGCCGCTGTATAACTTCGGCATGCCCGCAGCGCTAAAAGCCTGGGTCGACCTGGTGGTGCGCATGGGCCGTACAGTGGACTACGATCCCACCACACCGGAGGCTCCTTTCACTCCGCTGCTTGCAGACCGGCCGCGCCACGCGATTATCCTTTCCTCCCGGGGAGGAGCTGGTTTTGGCCCGGGCCAGGCATTGGCCCACATGAATCACCTTGAACCCGGCTTGACGACTGTGCTCGAATTTATCGGCATCACCAATGTCCATCAGATTGCCGTGGAAGATCAGGAAGCAGGAGGTGAGCTACTCGCCGCATCCGTCGCGGATGCGGAACGTCAGGTGGGAGAGCTGGTGACAGCGCTACAAGCAGCCTTTCAGGTCGCGCCCGAACCCGAGATGGCGTGCTGAGATTTCGGCAAGCAACGACGCTCTTCCTGTCCCACCGATATTGGCGGCAACGCAACCGTATGTTCGTTGCCGCACAGGACTGGGCTGAAGAGCAGACAATACGAAATCGCCGGCCACCAGACCCGACGTGTTTATGCCGCCCGCGCAGAACCGTCACCGGCCTGAACCGATTGCTCGAAATCCTTGGCCGACAACTGCCACTCTTCGCCCTCATAATAAGCTCGCACTCGCGGGTTCATCACTCGAAACCAAAGTGGTGGAATGAGCGCCAGCACATACATACCGGCGTATCCCGTCGGCAACTGAGGTGCACCATCGTAATGACGCAACACCTGATAACGCCGGCTCGGGAAGGCGTGGTGATCCGAATGCCGCTGCAAGTGAAACAGCCCCATATTGGTGACCAGATAGTTGCTGTTCCAGGAGTGTGCGGGCGTGGTGCGTTCGTACCGTCCGTTCGCGAGTTTGCGGCGGTGTAAACCGTAGTGCTCCACGTAGTTGATAATCTCCAGCGTGGTGAAGCTCATCCAACTAACGCCCAGATAAAAAGCCAGCCCGGCCCAACCAAACATTCCGAAGGCCGTCAAAGCAAATCCAACACTCACGGCATTCCACCAGATCAGTTCATTACGCCAGTGCAGGGCCGGCAGGCCCAGACGGGACAGGCGCACGGCTTCCAGCTTCCAGGCATTGCGCACGTTGTGGAGATAAGCCCGTGGCAAAAAGTGGTAAAGGCTCTGCCCGTAACGGGACGACGAGGCATCTTCCGGCGTGGAGACCGTGACATGATGACCTCGCACATGCTCTACCTTGAAACCGGCGTAGCAAACCGAGGCGTATAACAAACCTCCGGCCGACCGCTCAAGTCGACTGCGGCGATGAATCAGTTCATGCCCGACATTGATCGAGAGGATGGCACTGACAATACCGCAAGAGAGGATCCAGCCGACCTGCCCTGCCAGTGAAAACTGAGCCGTATTGGCAAACACCCAGGCGCCAAACGCAAGCACGGCGAGTTGCGCCGGGACCGCCATCAGCGTCAGGAATGCATACCAGCGCTGCCCCGACAGCAGCTTCACCTCGGATTCGGACGGGTTAGATGCATCGGTTCCGACCAGGTGATCAACAATCGGCAAAATGCCGAAAATTACAAACAGCGGCCACCAGGCATACAGGTCCCAGTGCCCCGAAGACTGCATGCTCTGCCAGGCGTTGTATGGCAGCAAAGCCACTGCAAACACCAGCAGGAACAGCGCCTTTTTCAAAGTAATCATGACTCGCGAAGGCAGCCTGGAAAACATACATCACCTCTGTCAGTAAATGTCGTTTTTGACAGGCCCACTTTGAGCGAATGCGTTAGGGCCTGCAGGTTGCCAATTGACAGATTGCTGTCATTTTCAGACACTGATTCAAACAAACAAAACAATAAAGGCCCGGCGATGGACACCCCGCAAATGCAGGCCTCAACGGCTGCGCGCTACATCCACAGCCTGTGCCAATTGCTCGCCCAAGCCGGCGACCCCGTTGATCATTTGCTCGACGGCACCGGGCTGAGCACTGAAGCACTTCAGAGCCCGGGTCGGTATGTTCATCATGATGCCCTTGACCGGTTCCTGCTGAATGTGGAGCAACAAACCCGTGAAAAACAGCCGGGTGTCCTGCTGGGCCATCATCTTAATATCAGCGCGCACGGTGCCGCCGGTTATGCGGGCCTGACCACTGCCAATGCAGGCAAAGCCATAGAAGTCGCCATTCGCTACTTCCCGCTTATCACCTCACTGGTAACACTGGACCTCAATCGCACCGGGAGTTGCGCCCAACTCCAGATCATCCCGGCACCCGGCATCTCGTCACGCACTGAACAATTTATACTGCATACCTTGCTGGCCAGCTTCGACGTAATGGGGCGTTTTCTGGTGGGTGATCTGAAGCTGGAAGCGGCCCTGACATGCTCTGAGCAGAAAGAGCTGAGAGCGCGCCTCAGCCCGGCCATCCATGACATTGTGTTCGATCAGCCAGATGCCTTTTTTTCGATCCCCGAAACACAGCTCGAGGTGCCATTTGCGCTTGCAGACCAGAGCGCTCACGAGCGGGCCATCGAACAGTGCGAGCGAGAGCTCAAGTCGCTTAACAACCAGAGAAGTCTGGCAGGACGATTGCTCGAACTGCTAACCCAAGACTCTGCCCCGATGCGTAATCAGGAGGCCATCGCCGCTCAGCTCGGCATGTCATCTCGCACATTGCACCGACGACTGCAAAGTGAGAGCGCCAGTTTTCGCGACCTGGTGCAAACCGCACGCATGACGCGAGCCAAACACTATCTGGTGAATGACCGGTTTAGCGTGACTGAAACGGCCTATCGGCTGGATTACCAGGATTCGGCCAATTTCACCCGGGCCTTTCGAAAAGCAACGGGGATGACGCCTTCGGAGTATCTGCGTCAACAGAACGCCTGACATCGCAACGGCTTGATCTGATATTGTCCAACCCGCCAGTTCACGGCAATGCAAAATCATGGCGTTTACGGAAAGCTGCCCGCCAGTCACCATTGTTATCAACAGGAATCGACCTTCATGCCTCATGTTGCCCCGACATCCCGAGCGCCTTCGGTCGCACTGACATTGCTCGGTCTGATGCTCGTTGCACTGAACCTGCGACCCGCGTTAACCAGCGTTTCGCCAGTGCTCTCCCAAATCGGCGACAGCCTGTCATTGTCATCCTCCGGGCAAGGTATTCTGACGACCTTGCCCGTGCTGTTTCTGGGGCTGCTTGCACCCGTAGCGCCTTTGGCGGCAAGACGTCTTGGCGTGGACAGAACCGTACTGGCGGCCGTGATCGTGCTTGCGCTGGCTCTGCTTGTGCGCCCGTATGCCGGCATCACAGGTTTGTTCATCGGCACGGTTATCGCCGGTGGCTGTATCGGCGTGATGGGGGTCTTGCTGCCGGGTATTGTCAAACGCGATTTCTCCCGCTCGGCCAGCCTGCTAACCGGTGTTTACACCGCCGTACTCTGCCTGGGAGCCTCCGCCGCTGCCGGCGCGACCGAGCCAATGCGCATCGCCTTTGGCAATGACTGGCAGGCCGCATTGGCGATATGGATGGTGCCGGCGGTGATCGCCGCAGTCATCTGGTGGTGTCAACTCGATGGCAAGCACGTGCCCAAAACCCACATCAAACCCGAACGGTCACTGTTCCGCGATCGCCTGGCCTGGCAGGTCACGCTCTATATGGGGTTACAGTCATCCCTCGCCTACTCGGTTTTTGGCTGGCTGCCAACGATTTTACAGGACCGAGGATTGTCACCCGTCGACGCCGGACTGGGGCTTTCCGTGTCCATACTGACCCAGATTTCAACTGCCATTGCTTTCCCCTGGATCAGCAGCCACATGCGAGATCAACGTGCGATGTTGGCGCTTGCCGTTATATTGACCGTCAGCGGTATAGCCGGTTGTATTTATGCCCCCATCAGCGGCGTGTGGTTCTGGGCCGTTATATTGGGGCTCGGCCAGGGCGGCACTTTCAGCATGGCGCTTACCTTACTGGCAGTCAGGGCCCGCGATGCGGATATGGCCGCACGTTTATCCGGCATGGCGCAGGGCGTCGGTTACACCATGGCCGCAATCGGCCCATTGGCGCTGGGCTTGCTGCACGATGCATTCGACGACTGGCAGGTCGCCGGCATATTTTTGGGGGCTATTGGCATAGCGGCACTGGGGTTTGGAATAGCTGCAGGGCGGGATCGGTATGTTGGGGAGTCGGCGGAGAGCTGCTAGTTACGTTGGCTGCAGGGCTGGAAGGCCCCCCGCAAAATAGGGGCCGAATGAATCCTGATAGAGAATAGATCCCACTAATCGGTGACGGCATGAGCTTCAGGTAAGCATAGATACCTTCAGCCACATGCCCGTGGCGTTCATTTTTGCTTTCGAAACCTCAGACCCAACGCGAGCAGCGGGAGAAGCAATACGAACCAATCCATTCCACCAATCCCACCTTTCCTTCCTGAGCGGTTGCTTGCTGTATCGGAAAGAACCGCCGCTTCCAGAACCGCAATTTCAGCTTCAGCTGAGTCCAGTAATGCCTCGAGCTCATCCATAAGTCTGCTTTGTTCCTGAAACAGACCAATATCCAACTGCGACTTGGTGAGCACATCGGAGTCAGCAATTGCAGCCGCCACATGAACCAGGCGACGGCGTAGTTCGGCGCTTCCAAGACTCACTTGACCATCCGCAAATTCTGCCCCGGCCCCCAAGGCAACGCCGCTTCCAGTAGTGCCACCAAGCACAACACTGTCTACCTGCAAGAACTGCCGGACTGGCAAGCAGTTCTGTAAATTGTTTTCTATAGGCGACCCTTCGGGAATGGTTCCCACAACAGTATTGGGAGCAGCTGGGCAGTCGTAGTCCGGGGCTGTGCCATCACTTAATACCGTGTAGCTGTTAATGCTTTGCTGATTGATATAGAAAGCATTTAATCCGCCATTCGCAGATTGATTAGCCTCCATTCGCCACGACTGACCGACTCCACCGTCAAAGTACCCATTGGGCAATACTTTACGCACGGTTGCACCAGCAGCGGCCGAGGTGTCATACCAGCGAATACGCAAATTATTTTCTTTGAGCTTCAGCGCTCCCGAAGAGAAAACTTCACCGCTAACACAATCAACGCCTACACAAAGATTGCCTTGCACGATCAGGTCATCGGTTTTCACCTGATCGGCGTAAGAAGGCAGTGATACCAAGGTACATAGCGCAAATACGCCAAACTGAAAAATTCTCATTAGCTGGATTCCTGACTGAACGGCTGAAATCAATTGGCTTGGGTCGCAACGGCCTCAAGGCGCGTTACGAGATCCGATAGCCGAGTTTCCAGTCCGGAAAGGCGAGTATCCAGCGCCTCCACATCACCTGAAACGGAAGTTGTAGCGGTCGTCTTAAATGCATTGAACTGGGCCAAACTCACCGCATCACTATCATCGACCCCATCAGCTACGTGAGTCACCCTGCGCTCGCTGCCCAAATCACCCACAGAAACCGCTTCGGCAACGATTGCAGCGCCGGCCCCCAAAGCAACATCCCCGTCTGCGGAGATCACCAAAGCGTCGAGGTTGTGGGTCAGGTTTTTGATGAAGAAAGTCGTAGGTGTTGCGGAACCACCATCAGTAATACCAACGCTCCAGTCGTCACCCGGGAAGCTTGCGGAGCCACTGGTGTCTTGAAATTCAATTTGAGGCGTCGGTGATTGAAGACGCAGGGTATCAAAATCGAATTCGATATCCGCGACGCAACCCTCACCCGCACAGAGGCTCGCCTGCACGATCAGATCGTCCGCAATCGTTTCATCTGCAGTTGTAATAACGGGAAAAGACAGTAAGACGGCAGAGGCAAAAATATAACACTTTTGCATTTAATTATTCCTTATCCATTTAATGAGAGCTTGTAACCGGTGCCGTCCGACTCAATAATAATGAGCCTTTCCGCGCTTTAAACTGGAACGAGTATGCAGCCCACTTATATCAGGAAGCTAATAAATACTTGTTATTTTGCGTGTCGAAATATATCCAAGACCACAAACAGTAAATGAGTTTGCATATATTGGCTGGGGAGCCATTTCAGGGCACGGCAGCTCTTTAAGTTTTCACTCAGGTCAGCAATTGGGTGCTGGCAGCAGAGCCCGATATGCCGAAAAAACAGAACAGAATCGGTATGGGGAGGGGAGATAAGTCGCGGTTTTACTTACGTCATTCATCATCCCCCGAACGCCTGGCCGGGGGATGACGAGCAAGTATCAATCGAAGTGGTTAGCGGAGATACCGCGAGAAGAACCATACTGTTGCCAAACAGCCATAGCCTCGCCATTAGCACCAACAGCCAATCTCGGATTCTCGCCTGATTCGCTGTCCGATTGAATCAGGATATCAGAGCCCCAGCTTGCGCTGGCGGAAGCATAGCGATTTGCGTGAATGGTAGTGTTACCCGAACCATCTTCCTCACTCCACACTGCTAACGCGTTACCATTCGCATCCATGGCTACTTGCGGAAGAAAGGCATCAACACTGCTGGTTTCAATTTCAACGGCACCACTCCAACTGTCATCAGCGATGGTATAACGTTTCGCGAAAACGCTCACGACCGTTGGAGCATTCGCCTGGAACCATACCACCAGGGCATTCCCACTGGGATCAATAGCCACATCCGGGTTGTCGGCAAAAAAATCAGCCTCATCTAGCAAGATCTCGCCGCTCCACATTTCCTTAGCTGCGGAGTAGCGATTGGCATAGACGCGATTCACAGAGTTGAATCTCTGACCCCACACCACCAAAATGTTTCCGCTTGCATCGATGGCCGCTTGCCCCTCGTAGACACTCGTACTTAGGTTTTCGAGCGACACGGGCGTTCCCCAGCTCTTAGTAGCTACCGTATAGCGGTTCGCATAGAGATCACCACTCTCACTCCACACAGCGACAGCATCGCCATTCGCAGCAACAGCCAAATCCGACGGATCATCATCATTTACGTTTACGTTGGTATTTGAGACTAACGAGGGGGTGCCCCATAAGTCATCGATATCAATGTAACGACTCGCGTATAGACCTTTGTATGTGCCGTTACTCTGCACCCACATCACCACGGCGTTATCGTCTGCATCAAAAGCGACTGTCGGCCTCGTCGCATATTCATCACTGTGCTCGATTAAGGTTGCACCACCCCAAGTGTCATCTGCAGCAGAGTAACGATTTGAGTAGATACTGTTCGCTGTACCGTCACTTTGTGCCCACACAACCAGGGCGTTGCCAGTGCCATCGAAGGCTACTTGCGGAACACCGGCGATTTCGGTTGAGGTTTCGAGCAGAGATGCCCCATCCCAAGTGCTGCTGGCGGCAGAGTAGCGACTGAAGTAAATACTAGAGGACTGAACCCACACAACTAGAGCATTACCGGCGGCATCAACAGCTACCTGTTGTGCGTCAAAGGAGCTGGCTCCATTTGCAATTGAAACCGAGGTACCCCACTGCCCATCTTTCGTAGTAAACAACCACTTGTAATCAGCACCCATGGCGTTGCCTAGCAAGTCTGCAATAGACGCAGATGCCGTAGCGGTTACGGTACTGAGCAACGGCAGTTTCGCATTCGGCGTGAAAGTTGCGACGTTATTGAGACCATCAAAGCTGACATTACCCTCGATCGCGCCCTGGGCTGCGGCCAGCGTAAGGCTGCTATCGGTGACACTCGTACCCAGGATATCGCCGTCGAAACTGACACTTACAGTGGTTGTTCGATCAACGTTCCTGGCGCCATCGGCTGGGGTGGTCCCAATGATGCTGGCAGTTGACGTAACCGCGCTGGCACTATCGCTCCCACCGTCATTACAACCCGTTAGAAAAGCAGAAAATGCCAAAACCGTGGCGCCGTAAAGCAGGTTGACTCTCATTTTTTGTGACTTCCTTTGTACAGCCAATGGGAAACAGAAGCTGAACAATACAACCCGTCACATTTGCAGACTACTAGCAAAGCTATGCAATATTGTCATCAATTGTAAAATGCTGAGCATAAAGGAAAAATCGATAAAACGGGGCATGCCAGTCATGCCCTTGGCAGTTTCAACGATAGCGTCCAGGCAAGCTCATCGGATGCATTCTCAAGTCGCTGACTCGTGACCCACCGCCCAATTTCTACTCATCCTCTCCCGCTTTTTCGTTAGTTCCTGTCTGTTGTTCGACCAGGCATTTACACTCGCCGCCTCACACTTATAGAACCATCATCAAAGGGACGGGATATGGAACAGGTATACAAGGCAGTGGCGCGAGCCATGACGAGAAAAACAGGCATTGTGCTGATCATCAGCCTGGGGAGCACAGAGGCAGCGACGGACAAATGCCCAGCAATTCGGCTGGCGCTACAGCGAATATTGTCTAGGCCTCGGGTTTAATGCCGGAGGCGGTCACGATGACAGACGTTCGATTGACTGGAGGGTGTCGAGCGATTAAAGCAGCAACGGGCTTGCGCCTTACAGCCTACTGAACAGCGTAAGCCGACTCGGATATGTTGTACTTGCTCAGGAGCGCCTGACGCTGATCGCGCGTTTGTTCTAATGCTGACTGGAAGCGCTGGATCAAGGCGTCGGGGGTCTCTTTATGAAAAGCGATGAAGTTTCCTTCTGAACTGACCCTTGCCACCACGTGAAAGTCACCGGTTGAGTATTGCTCCCTTTCAACAACCTGCTGAAACCCTGAGAGCGACATCAATATCAAATCCACGCGCTTCCGAGAGAGCATTTCCAGCAACTGCTTTCTTGTCGTCACCGAACTGATATGCGCCTCGGGATGTTTTGATGCCAACAATTCCAGGTGGGTGACATCATTTATTACCACGGCCACATCCAAATCAGAGGCATCGGCCAGTGATGTGATCGTCCTGTCAAAATCACGCCGCGCGATGAGCACGTGATGGGCAACAAAAATCGGCCCGATCCATTTGAACAGTGATTCCCGCTCCGGCGTGCGAGACATGGTGAAAAGCACGGATCCCGGTTGCTGGAGCACCTCACGATAGCCCCTCGCCCAAGGCACTATGTTGATACGCTGCTCTGCCACGCCCATCTGCTTCCACATCAGACGCAGGCTATCCACCGTCAGCCCCGTCACTTCCCCGTTTTCGAGATAGTTTGCCGGCGCATAATCTTCAGCATAATAAGTCAGACTTTCCGGCGTCCAGGCGTTAACAGGCTCCTCGCCCCGGGCGTCAATAGCCCTAGCCATAACTAACACCATCACGGAAACAAGCAATACAGGGAAAGACGACAGTGTCATAACGCGACCACATCATGTTTACGGAAACTACGTACAAGGGCAGTTTAGCAGCTTGCATTTTAACTGCTAATTACGCCCCGACAACCGCAACAGATCTGCTTTCGATGGCTCTACCGTTGACCACGCACGCCTGAACTACAACTCCTCCAGTCTGGGTGGTTGGCCAACTTTTACTTCGGTGAGGTTCTCTTGTGTTAAGCCTCGGTATAGCGCGAACATCATCGCAAACACCAATATAAACATCGGCAAGCCAACTACCGTGATGACCTGCTGCAGCGCAGTGAGCCCCGCGTCACCTGCAAGCACGATAAGCATGGCCGCCAGCACGCCTTCCGAAACGCCCCAGAATACCCGCTGATGCCAGGGGCCCGGATCAGCGGTGCCCGTGCACAACATATCGACCACAAGCGAGGCTGAGTCCGAGGACGTCGCGAAGAAAATTGCCACGATCACCACCGCCAGTCCCTTGATCAGTGTGGCCGCCGGGAAGTGATCAAAAAACGCGAACATGGCCAGCGGAATGCTCTCTTCCACCGCCGCTGACAGTGCCCCCGCCTGCGCGCCAAGAGCAGCGCGGGCATCCGCTCCGATACCGTCAATTTCCATTGCTGACCAGCCGTAGATAGCGAACCAGACGAGCGTAAAAATAGACGGGGCAAACAGAACCCCGAGTACGAATTCGCGAATGGTGCGACCCCGTGAAATTCGCGCCACAAATATCCCGACGAACGGAGACCAGGTCACGGTCCAGGCCCAGTAGAACACCGTCCAGTTACCCTGCCAGCCCCAGCCGCCCTGCTCGTGCGTATACTCCGCCAGTGCATCGTTCCAGAACGCCAACGGCAATATATTGGAAATATAAAGCCCGAAGGTCTCAACAATAGCGCGCAACAGGAAGACGGTTGATCCCGCTATCAACACGAAGAGCATGAGCCCGATCGCCATGGCAATGTTGATGTTGGATAGCAGCTTCACGCCCTTATCAAGCCCCGCCACGATAGAACACACGGCGACAGTCGTGAGTGCCGTAATAATGAGCACCTTGGTTGTGACCGTCTCCGGCACACCGAACAACTCGGAAAGCCCGGCATTGATCTGCTGAGTCCCCAGCCCGACGGACACGGCGACACCAAACAAGGTGCCGAGCACAGCAAAAATATCGAGTGTTTTGCCGACAGGGCCGTAAATCCGGTCGCCGATCAGCGAATAGAAGACCGAGCTGAAACGCATCGGCAGGTTATAGCGATAGATAAAGTAAGCGAACGCCAGCCCCGGTAACGTAAAGATCGCCCAGGTATGAAGCCCCAGATGATAAATCGCGAATCCCATGGCATCGTCAGCCGCTTCCACGGTGAACGCCGCGACATCGGGCCGCGGTGGCGTGGAGAAGTGCGAAATAGGTTCAGCCACGCCCCAGAACATCAGCACGGTGCCAATGCCGCCTGCAAACAGCATGGTGAACCATGACGCATTGCCATAGTCCGGCTTTGCATCGTTACCGCCAAGACGGATTGCACCGTAACGACTGAACGCCACCCAGAGCAAAAACACCACCCAACTGGTTACGCCGAAGATGAAAAACCAGCCCAGGTTGGTGACGATCCATGCTCGCCCGGCTCCGAAGGCTTCGCCTATTGCTTCAGGTGCCAGCAATAGCGCCGCCAGAAAGATGACCATAATGCCGGCGGAAACGAAAAATATGGTCGGGTCTGTCCTCAAACCAAGCCTTTGCGCGAGCTTTTCCATTAGCGGTCTCCTTTTGATTAATTGAAAGGTAGGCCGCTTCTACGGAACTGGGCAAATTACACTCTGCAAGTCACAACATAATGCCCTGAAATTGCTACCAAATAGCAGGGAAATAAATTTCAGGATCAACACCTGACAGCTTCCAGCAAGCTACTGTCAAAGCCCTCTTTCGCCAACAAAACCGAGGGCAACAAAAAATTTGGACAAATGACCAAAACAAGTGATCTACTCTTGCCATGCGCGTCGAAACCTCAAGACTGAATCCGGCGCGTGCCTGTCCTTATCCAACAACAAAAGAGGGAGAGGTCATGACCTTTGACTACGTAATTGTGGGCGGTGGCTCCGCCGGGGCTGTTCTGGCATCCCGACTAAGCGAAGATGCGGATGTGACGGTTTGCCTGCTCGAAGCGGGCAGCAACAAAGACCATATGCTGATCCGGACGCCGGCCGGCGTGGTGGCGATGATGCCTGGCCATGGCAAGATCAATAACTGGGCATTCAATACCGAGCCTCAACCGGGGCTGGGCGGTCGCATCGGTTATCAACCCCGTGGCAGAGGCCTTGGGGGGTCGAGCCTGATAAACGCCATGCTCTATGTGCGCGGCCATCGGGAGGATTACGATGACTGGGTTAAACAGGGCTGCACCGGTTGGGGCTGGGATGATGTCCTGCCTTATTTCCGCAAGGCTGAAAACAACGAGCATGGCGAAAACGCATTCCATGGCGCTGACGGCCCCCTTCATGTCAGTGATCAGAACTCTCCCCGTCCCATATCGCGTGCATTTGTTGAGGCTGCCAAACAATGCGGTCATGCCGCTACCGATGACTTCAACGATGGCGACAACGAAGGTGTCGGGCTCTACCAGGTCACCCAGTTCCACAGCCGCGAACGCGAAGGTCAGCGCTGCTCTACCGCTGCCGCATACCTGCATCCAATCAGGGACTCGCGCCCCAACCTGACGATCCTCACAGATGCCCATGCAACCCGCATAACTTTTGAGGGCAAACGGGCAACAGGTGTGGCGTATCGCCAGAAAGGTCAGGATGGACAGGTAACGGCTAAACGTGAGGTTCTGCTGGCTGCCGGCGCATTTGGCTCGCCCCAGTTGCTTCAGCTGTCCGGTGTGGGGCGCCCGGAAGACATCAAGCCGCATGGTATTGAAATGCACCATGAACTCCCCGGCGTCGGCCAGAACCTGCAGGATCACCTGGACTTTATTCTGGCCTATAAGACCCGCGACACCGACAACTTCGGTTTCGGTGGGCACGCCGTCGGCAACATGATCAGGGCATTGAAGGAATGGCGGCGAGATGGCTCCGGCATGCTGTCGTCACCCTTTGCCGAGGGTGCGGCCTTCCTGAAATCAGATCCGTCACTGGATCGCCCGGATTTGCAGCTCCACTTTGTTGTGTCGATCGTCGATGACCATGCCCGAAAACTGCATTGGGGTTATGGCTTCAGTTGTCATGTCTGCAACCTGCACCCCAAATCAAGGGGGCGGGTATTCCTGCATAGCAGTGATCCAACAGCAGCCCCGGCGATTGATCCGCAGTTCCTGGCTGAACGCAGTGACCTGGAGGTCACCATCAAGGGCGCGAAGCTAACCCGCGAAATCCTGGAAGCCCCTGCCATGGAGCCGTTCCGGTACAAGGAGCTATTCGGTATTCATGGTGATTTGAGCGACAACGAATGGGAGCAGCACATCCGGTCCCGAGCGGACACCATCTATCACCCCATCGGCACCTGCAAAATGGGCACAGACGAGATGGCGGTTGTGGATCCCGAGTTGAAAGTCCACGGGCTTGAAGGGCTACGCGTCGTTGATGCCTCCGTCATGCCGACCTTGGTAAGCGGTAATACCAACGCCCCCACAATCATGATTGCCGAGCGGATAGCGGACCTGATTCGCGGCCGTCTGGCACCTTAACGCTTTAGACCGGAGCTAAAACATGACCAGTCAGAAACAAGAAGAAGCCCTGACGGATCGCAACGCCCCAAACGATAACCCGTTCCCCGCTGTCGAACAGGCAGTCTCTTCGCTGGTGTCGGCCCGTGATACCTGGGCCCGCACCTCCATAGCCGAACGCATCAGCATTCTGGAGGACATTCGCACTGCGCTTGACGGTGTAGCGCCGGCATGGGTCGACTCGGCAGCCAAAGCCAAGCAGCTTCCGACCGATTCACCGCTGGTCGGTGAAGAATGGACATCCGGGCCCTATGCCCTCATGGGCGCCTGCAACGGCCTGATTGAAACGCTTTCAGGTATGCCCGGTAAAACCTTTCTGGATCAGATACCGCTGCGTAGTCTGCCAAATGGCCAGACCGCTGCACGAGTGACACCGCATTCCGTTTGGGATCAACTGCTGCTCTCCGGAGTGACGGCCGAGGTCTGGATGAAACCCGGCATCGATGCCAGCAATCTCGCCAACCACACAGCCCAAAGCTACGACCAACCAGCAGAGCAACGGACCGGGCGTGTAGCGCTGGTGCTGGGGGCCGGTAATATTGCCGCCATCGCACCGTTGGATGCATTCCAGAAGCTCTTTGTTGAACACCAGGTCGTGGTATTGAAGATGAACCCGGTCAACGATTACCTGACCCCCCACCTTGAGCAGGCATTGCGTCCGCTGATAGAGCGGGACGCCTTGCGCATTGTTACCGGGGGTGGCGACGTTGGTGCCTGGCTTACCAATCACCCGAGCGTGGAAGAAATCCATATCACCGGAGCGGAATCGACTCACGACGCCATCGTCTGGGGCACCGGCGCAGAGGGCCAGGCCAACCGCAAGGCCGGCACCCCGAAAATCGACAAGCGCATCACGTCCGAACTTGGCGCCGTCTGCCCGACAATTGTTGTGCCGGGCCCCTGGTCACCGGCCGATGTGCAGTTCCAGGCCGAGCATATTGCCACCCAAAAGCTGCACAATTCGGGTTTCAATTGTGTCGCTTGCCAGGCCCTGATCATGCCCGATGGCTGGGACCAGTCCGCGTCACTACTGGATGCGGTTCAGCGCATCATCGGACAGTCCTCGCGCCCGGCCTATTACCCGGGAGCCGAGGATCGGCTTGAGCAATTCGCCAGCCAGGCCGCTCAACCAACGCGTATCAGCAGAGGCAAGGCACCAGCGGTGGTGATGAACGACCTGGACGATGCCCCCTGGTTCTGTAGCAACGAGGTATTCGCACCCGCGCTTTCGATTAAAAGACTGCCGGGTAGCAACGCTGAGCAATACCTGCTCGACGCCATCGAGTTTGCCAACAATGAGCTGCACGGCACGCTGGGTGCCAATGTGTTGATACATCCCGCCACAATCCGCGAGATCGGGCGTGGCCGGTTCGAGGAAATCCTCGCCGAGCTTCGCTACGGCACCATTGCGATCAACGCCTGGACGGGGCTGGGCTTTTTGATGACCGCTTGCCCCTGGGGCGCGTTCCCAGGTCACACGCTGGATGATGCCCAGAGCGGCATCGGCACGGTACACAACACCTTCATGTTCGATGCAGCTGAACGCACCGTCGTTGAAGCACCGTTCCGGCCATTCCCCCGCTCAGTTTTGGGCGGGCAGCTCAGCCTGCTGCCCCGACCACCCTGGTTTATCACCAACCGGCGTTCTCATCACATCGGTCGCCTGCTCACACAGTTCCAGTATCGACCTGCATGGCACAGGCTTCCTCGCATTTTCTATCATGCCCTTTTGGGATAAGGTGCACGGCTTCGCCGGACGGGCGCCCCGCGCGTCGTCCGGTAGCCAGGAGAAACAGAGTCATGACGAGCGCAGTTTCCGAAAAGCTCCAACGCCGCACAGAGCGCAAGGAGCTTAAACGGGAGGAGAAAAAAGCCCAGATCGCGACAAGCGCGCAGCTGGTTCTGCAGGAATTGGGATACGCTAATACCAGCTTGCGGGACATTGCGGCCAGAGCGGACCTGTCGCTTGGGTCTCTTCATTATTATTTTGAAGACCGCACCCAGCTGATCCTGTATTGCGTTCGGGCCTACAAGACTACGTTCTCGGAGCGGTTGCAGGCATCGATTGCCCATGTCTCCGGTCGTGACGCCATCATTGACGCATTTGCCGAATCACTGACGACATCCATTATCGAAGATGCCACCACTCACCGTCTCTGGTACGACATCCGGGTACAGGCCTTGTTTGACCCGGTCTTCCGACCGGTTGTCGAAGAGATCGAAACCATGTTGATCAATGCCGTCGACGTGGCCGCAGACAAGGCAGGGGTCAGCGACCCGGCACTCAGCGCCTGCGGCTACCCCATGATCGACGGCCTGTTCCGTTTCCACATGCAGAACGCCATCTCCGGTAACAGCTTGCCACGAGACCGCCTTGTCGAAGAGATGCGTCGCGCATTGGCGCGCATCTTCTAGCGGGCTCGCTTAATTCTGCGGGCTCCTCACGTTGCCCCACCCTGCCCCTGCCAACTTCGCTCCCTGCTCCACGCGCCTTTTGCGGCGCGACTTTGACCTGTTTTTACCTTAAAACCTGTCGGTTCATACCAATCTCTGTGAGAGACTCGCTATCGAAAATGGAAAGCCATTGGCAAAGGACGCCCAGCCTTAATTAATAAATACAAAAGGAAAAGGTGCGATGAAAAAACTGCTAACTACTCTGTTTGTCATTCTGATCAGCCACACCGCGTTAGCGGATGGCAAGAACGAAGGTATCACCTGCCTGAACAACGACCAGTGGGTTAAAGCCCAGTGGGGCGATCGCAGCAATTCAAACCGGTCACAATGGTTCCAGGCAACCAAATCCGCACCGGGAAATCCCGCTAACTCCGGCTTCGATACCGGTTGCATGGGGCGATGCGGCGAAGGATGTGGCAGTGATAATGGCGCCGGCTTTTACACCAAGGACTGCATGGATCACGATGCCTGCGCTTTCTATGATAGCGAGTTCGGGGGCGCCTTCGATCGGGACTGCGGTGATGAATGGCGTCAGGCAGCCGATGATTTCAGCTTCGGTCAGGCCTGCCGCTTGGGCTCCAAGTAAAACCGGACAACTCAGATGGTCTACGGGTATAAACCCTTTTACATCCTCGCTGGCCTGCTAATCTTTGCAGCCAGCCTGTTCTGGCTGCTGCTCCATGAGGAGGAGCAGCCGGCGCCAGCCCCCCACAAAACCATTACCGTAGTGCCGAAGCCGTCGTCAATTGACCGCCAATCGGTAACCGGTGCAGTTGTCATGAAACCCAAACAAACTGCCGTCTCCAATGAGCCCGCCTGCGATCATGTATCCACCCGTGAGCAGGCGCTCAATGACTGGTATCGGGCCAATGGGTTTCCCTATCAGAACGGACATACCAAGGGTATGCGGGACGATATTCTTCAGCTTCACGGCATGTCTGCCGGCCAACTCACCCGCCTAGCGCAGGTCGGATCAGCAAGCGCCATGACGGTGCTGGCCCAACGCCAACTGAACGCGGCCATGCCGGGGGCAGGGTTTCTGGCTGACAAAATCTACAATGCAGATGAAACAGTCGCAATCCCGGAGTCGAATTCCGATATAGACACAGACGCGTCAATGGAAAACGGTATCCACTGGGCACGACAGGCGGCTCTCAACGGCCAGGTATACGCTCTGAGTTTGCTGGCCCGAGCGTATCAATGGAAACTGCTTAACACTGAAACAGGTACACCTGAAACTGATTCCCTCCAGCCTCAATTGATCGCCAAGTACCTCGCCTATCGGACGCTCTGGCACGATGCCCTGGGGCTGAGCACCGAAGACGAGCAGCCCATACCGGAACTGACAGCGCCGCCATCAAGCGATGTTATGGACGATGCAGAAATGCAAATGCGTAAGTTCATGGAGGATCGCCGTCGACTGGGTTACGCCCCGCGTCTTTCCAGCGCACCGCCGGCTGTGTCAACCTGCTTCGAATAATCAGTTGCCAGCCTGCACGCCCACGGCACATCCAGCTTACTCAGAACCCCTGCCCCAACAGGCCCAATACACCGAGCACAATCAGATAGGCCGCCACGATATAGTTAAGCAGGCGCGGAAAGAACAGTATGGCCACGCCGGCGCCCAGGGTGATCAACGGCGCCAGTTCGAGATGAAGCGTCATACAATGACTCCTTATTGAGTATCCCGGATCAGGGACAAGGATAAATGTGACGTGTCGCCTTAACCGACAAATCGTCCACTACTCCAAGCCTAGCAAAACGATATGCTCCGCTGTGTTAACCCTGCCTTGCCATTTTTTTAGCTTTTCTGATTCCATCTGACACAGCAGACCGAATCATAAACAGCAGACAGAGGTTCATCTGCGTCACACTATTTGAGAAAAGACTGATTGAGGACGCCGTATTCTCTTGAGTCGAACCCCTCCATGCCAGTCGAGTCACTCCGGATAACCAGCATGAACTGCTAGAAACATATCAGGTCATTCATTCAAAAAAGCACTTGAAACCGCCGCAATCATGGCCACGAAAAGGGGCATAGACCATGCCGTTATAAGCAGTTGCATCGCATCTTTTTCAAAAGACGCCATCGCAGTCACATGCATTTCAGCAAGCGTATGTTTTCGCATTTTCAACAAAACAACCAGCGTCAGTACCAGATAGAACAGCGCAAACGCCAACCCAGTACGATAACTTGTAACCTCTTTCGTGCCCGGCGGATAAGCGATCGAAAAGACAATCAGGCCAAAAGCGCCGCATAAGTATAAAAGCGTGGATCCATACTTACCCGTCAACGACCATAAAGCGGGAAACATTTGGATCAGGAGTTTTTCATCTTCGCTTTTTGCGCTGTACAACGAGCGCGCGAAATATGGCCTTAGTCTGGATACCGCGAAACTCAGCCTGAGGTAGCGCCGGAGAAACGGCAGTATCAAAAGCGCAAAAGCGACCCAAACATCCATTCCAAATTGCGGAATAGTCCAGCCGGTCAAATGAGAGACCCACTCGATCAGAACCCCGGTCCACACCCGATAAAACTCAACACCGTTAACGAGGAACCCCTTAAGCTCAATAATGGTTTCCCCAATTGACGCGACGGACAGCAATCCAATCAAGCCAAAAATTGATGAGAGCAACCGACCCGCCCGGGTTTTGACGGTCCAACGGTTAGTGGCATCTATCAGCTTTTTCAGGTCTTCTGATGCATCCATGCAGCATGTCTTCCATGAAACGGGATCAATTCCCCCTACAATGCATTTAGCCATGAGCCCGGCGAAAGTGGGACATATTTATTCCGATACTCGCCATGATCAAGCAGACGCATGTGTCTTCAAGATCCGCTATAGGCCGCCACCCGGGGCGTAATGTCCTTTCACCCAGTGTCTCAGGTTCCGCCTCAAATCCCGATAAACAACTTTTCCGTGACGGCCCTTACAGGCGACTAGCAACACTGTCGCAGGCATCGAGTTCAAATCGATCATTGACCGTTGCCTCGCAATTCCAGCAAACTTTTCGCCACACTCACTCCAGAGCAAGCAGACGATGCCGGCATCTGTAAAAAACCGGATTCTATTTCGGTCGAAGCGCCTGAATATCTATCTCGTGCGCTACCCTGAAGGCCATAAAGTCGGGCCTCACATTGATATGGTCGAGCAGGGGAAGCTATACAAGCTCAACTGCGTATTGGTAAAGCCCAAAACCGGCGGGGAATTCGTGTGCGAGAAAAACGTATTCAACCTGTTCGGGCGACTCATCCTGTTCCGTCCCGATCTCTATCAGCATCGCGTGGAAAAGATCCAGCGTGGAAACCGATGGCTGCTCAGTTTCGCGCTAAGCGCATGACGAACTGGCAGACGTGCAGACGGCACAAAACAGGCTGATCAACTATCCGTCCAATCCGGCTTGCGCTTATCCAGAAAAGCGCAGATGCCTTCTTGGGCATCATTAGCCTTGAGGTTCTCGGCCATCACATTGGAAGTGAATGCATACGCCTCGTTCAGAGGCATTTCCAGCTGCCGGTAAAACGCCTCTTTGCCGACTTTCAGGGTATGTCCGGATTTATCTGCAATTGTCCGCGCGATCCGGTAGACCGTTTCGTCCAGCTGCGATTCTTCTACAACACGGTTCACGAGCCCAATCTGCTCGGCCCTCTCGGCGCTGACCATCTCGCCGGTCAGCAGCATTTCCATCGCATGCTTACGCGAAACATTCCGGGACAGCGCTACCATCGGTGTGGAACAGAACAGCCCAATGTTGACGCCGGGCGTCGCAAACCGGGCGCTGCTGGCCGCTACCGCAAGATCGCAACTGGCAACCAGCTGGCAGCCTGCGGCGGTTGCAACACCCGCCACCCGGGCAATCACCGGTTTGGGAAGCATTATGATCTGCTGCATCACCTTGCTGCACTGGTTAAACAGGGCCAGCTGAAAATCCGCGTCACCAAACTGTTCACGGATTTCCCTGAGGTCATGCCCTGCGCAAAACACCTTGCCCTGCGCCGCAATCACTACAACCCGGGTGTCCGCATCCGCAGCAATACTGTCCAACTCAACAGACAAAGCTTCGAGCATTGCCATCGACAGGCTGTTGTGCCGCTCCGGTTGGCTCAGGGTCAGCGTGGTAATCCCTCCATCTGTATTTTTGCGGACCAGCGATTCCTGTTCTTTTACGGCGCGCGACATTCGGCCCCCTCCTCTCGACGAGTTCTGTTGTCCCAGTTGGTATTGCCAGTATTGGTCAAACGAAGGGCGCTGTCGAAGCCACTTTCGTAGTATCGAAATGGCCCACCAAAGTTGGGGATGACCTCACTATTCTTGATTGAGGAATTGATTCAAACCCGATCTTTAACGTTCAGATCTGATTATCCCGCATCTCTTTATCACGGCAGTTTTCAGTCCATGGCACGCAACGTCTTTACCCAAACTGTAATGTTTATGCCGTTTAATGACTCTCAGTCACCGCAAGGTTCCTCTCCATTCTGAACCTTCCAACACATTCAACAGCGGCGTATCAACGTTCAAAACTGCCACCAGCAGCTGGCGCTACCCAAAATGGGCGACTAATATTTTGATGTCTTTTGCACAGAGTTCTTTAACGAGTTTGCAGGTAAAACGCCTGCAAACCTGTCCGCGCAACCGTGAGCTCGTTATATCTCAGCAAACCAGGAGACTTACCCGTGATCAAAAGGTTCATGATACTGCTATCAGCGAGCTGGCTGTTGGCACCAACAGGGGCGTTTGCCCAACAAGACAAACCCAATATTCTGGTAATTTGGGGCGACGATATTGGCACTGAGAACATCAGCTTCAATAACCACGGCATGATGGGATACGAAACACCCAATATCGACCGCATCGCCCACGAAGGCGTGTCCTTCACTGACTATTATGCCCAACAGTCCTGCACTGCCGGGCGAGCCGCCTTCGTCGGCGGGATGACACCAGTGCGTACCGGTATGACTAAGGTTGGCCTACCCGGCGCAAAAGAGGGCTGGCAGGAAACCGACATCACCATCGCGGCTGTCATGAAATCCCTTGGCTACGCCACGGGGCAATTTGGTAAGAATCATTTCGGCGACCGGGATGAGCACTTGCCAACCAATAATGGCTTCGACGAGTTCTTCGGCAACCTCTATCACCTCAATGCGGAAGAAGAGCCCGAGCATCGTGATTACCCGGGAGACTATGTCTTGCCCAGCGGAGAGACCTTCGCGGAGAAATGGGGCCCACGTGGTGTGCTTAAAGCAAAAGCCAATGGGGACGGCACACAAACCATCGAGAACACCGGACCGCTGACCAAAAAGCGCATGGAGACTATCGATGATGAAACCGTGGCGGCCGCAAAAGACTTCATCAAACGGCAGCACGACGCAGGCAAGCCGTTTTTCACTTGGTGGAATGCCACGCGCATGCACTTCCGCACCCACGTCAAGGAAGAGAATACGGGCATCAGTGGACCAAGTGGCAATGAATATCACGACGGCATGGTCGAACACGACCGACATGTTGGCGAGCTGCTCGATCTCATCGATGAACTCGGCATCGCAGATGACACCATCGTGTTCTATTCGACAGACAACGGCCCGCATTACAACACCTGGCCGGATGCTGGCACCACGCCGTTCCGCAGTGAAAAGAACTCAAACTGGGAAGGCGCCTACCGGGTCCCAGCCTTTGTTCGCTGGCCGGAGCACTTCCCTGCCGGGCAAACGCTGAACGGCCTCGTCGCTCATGAAGACTGGCTACCTACCTTTGCAGCCGCAGCAGGAAAAGACGATATCAAGGAAGACCTGCTCGACGGTTACAAGGCCATCGGGCGTACCTACAAAAATCACATCGACGGCTACGACATGACCGAATATCTGTCCAAAGCCGGCAGTTTCAAAACGATCAACGACAACATCGCTGCATCTCCGCGCAAGGAGTTCTGGTACTTCAACGATGACGGCCAGATGGTCGCGATCCGCATGTCAGACTGGAAAGCCGTGTTCTATGAAAACCGGGCACAAGCCTTTGAAGTCTGGCGGGAGCCGTTTACAGAGCTGCGCGTACCGCTGCTGTTCAACCTTCGCCGCGACCCGTTCGAGAAGGCACAGCACAACGCAAACACATACAACGACTGGTTTCTGGATCACGCCTTTATCCTGGTTCCAATGCAGGCAGCGGCGGCCCAGTTCGCCCAGACATTCGTTGATTACCCACCGAGCCAAAAGCCCGGTTCATTCAACCTCAATGGTGTTGTAGAGAAACTGAAGGAAACCGGCGGCGCACGCTGATCAGCCAGGTTCTCATTGAAGCGCGCCCTGCGATGGGCGCGCTTCCTTTCCGAGAAAGCCATTCATATCGAACCTCACGAAGTCGCAGTACTTCCCCGGACAATCACATCGCCCTGGCGAACAACCCGAAGGGCATGGCCTTCAATACGTAACTCAGCGGAGTCCACGGCCACCAGGGCACATAAGCACGGCGTTTTTCGGATTCGATCGCTCTCACAAGCGCTTTCACACCGGTGTTCAGATCCACCCGGAAAGGCGCGTTTTTAGCGTCGCGATTGATATCGGTGAGGATATACCCGGGCATGATATTGGTGACATTTATCGGCGTGCCTCGCGTATCCAGCTGCAGACCCTCTGCCAGCGTGGCAACAGCGGCTTTGGTGGCGGCGTAGACGTTCATTGAACCACGGAAACCACGCACACCACTGACCGACGACATCAACACCAGATGGCCGCTGTTCTGTTCCCTGAAAATCGCCATCGCCGCCTCGCTCTGGGCAATAGCTGCCACAAAGTTGGTCTCCGCCGTTTGGCGATTGGCCTCAAAGTGCCCGCGGCCAATCGGCTGGGAACTGCCGATGCCGGCATTCACCACCACCCGGTCAAGACTCCCCAGTTCATGCCGGAAACCCTGAAACACGTCGAATACCTGATCGTACTCAGCCACGTCCAACCCACGAACCAATACCCGGATCTCCGGATAGGCCTGCTGCAGCTCACGCTGCAATGCTTCAAGCTTGCCAGCCCGGCGGGCGCAGAGCGCCAGATTGCAGCCTTTGGCCGCCCACTCACGGGCCATACCTTCGCCGAGTCCGGTGCTGGCGCCGGTGATCAGAATATTCTGTCGCATTGGTGGTGCCTTGTTGTTATCGAAAGGACTGCCATTTAATCAGACTGGCAAGGCACAGCAAAAGGCCAGATGCGCCACAATCTGCGTTCGTTCGGTGTTGTGTCGCGCCGTTGGGCTGATTCCTAGCGGGTTATGGACCACTGAAAAGCGTACACCAGGATACAATGTGGGAGGGATTTATGAATCTGAAAACCGGCCAACTGGCGCCACTTATTGCGTCACTCACGCCAACCGCTTTTTGGTGTGACGTTGGTCAAAGATTAAATTTATCGAACAATGTCGATCTTTAATGCGGCTGTGCGACAAGGCTATGGAGGCCGGCCACATCATTGAAGGAGAAACCGCCATGAATCATCCCAAAAACACTATCTGCCTGTGGTACAACGGCGACGCCGAGGAAGCCGCCCGTTTTTATGCAGACACCTTTCCCGACTCTTCAGTCGATGCGGTGCATCATGCCCCGGGGGATTATCCGGCAGGCTCGGAAGGCGATGTGCTGACTGTTGAGTTCACGGTTCTGGGCATTCCCTGCCTCGGACTGAACGGTGGCGATGCATTCAGGCATTGCGAGGCTTTTTCATTTCAGGTGGCCACCGCCAATCAGGAAGAAACCGATCGTTACTGGAACGCGATTGTCAGTAATGGCGGAGAAGAGAGCGCCTGCGGCTGGTGTAAAGACAAGTGGGGCCTGTCCTGGCAGATTACGCCGGTCGTGTTGACGGAGGCAATCACCGACCCAGACCGCGCGGCCGCGAAACGGGCATTCGAGGCCATGATGCAGATGGGCAAAATTGACATAGCGGCCATTGAAGCAGCGCATCGGGGCGGACGCTGATTTATAAAAAAGGCCCTCATCAAGAGTGCCTTGTGATGCGTCGAGGGTCAGGTTGAGGCTATTTCTGTTAATCTTCCGGTCCAGCGTGACGACTAGCTTCAGGACCGATGATGACAGATGATACTAAGCGCCCTGCCCGGGGACTCACTCGCATAAAAACACTGACAATGCGTCTTATTTACTCCCGGCACGCGTATTGGGGATTGGGTATTGCGTCTTTTCTCGAATCCATCCTCATACCGATCCCGTTAGAGGCCGTCCTTATTCCTTTGATGCAGGCGCGACGCAGTCAGATATTCCTCCTCAGCACGATTGCGCTTATAGGCTGCCTGGCTGGCGCCACGGTCGGCTACTTTGTCGGTTATTTCGTGTTTGATGCCATCGGGCAACAACTCGTGGAGATGGTCTCTACACCCGAACAGTTTGAGAATGTCCGCATGCGGATGGAGCAAGACGGGTTCTGGTTTATCCTGAGTGTCGGTGTTATTCCAATCCCGTTTCAGATCGCCATGCTGGCCGCTGGCGCCACCAGCTATTCGTTCTTCCTGTTTATGCTCGCGTCAGCCTTGTCCCGCGCACTGCGATACTATGGCCTCGGGCTGCTGGTATACATTGCAGGTAACCAGGCCCAGGCACTTTTCGAACGTCACAAAGTGGCGGCTGCCATCATTGTTACCGTCGTGGTGCTTGTGATCTGGGGCGGCTCTATATTGAGCGGTTGAGCGTGTATCGATACCGGCTCTGGGATTTTGGTTATCCTTATCTTCAAGGGCGCCCAACGCCTCAGAAACGACTGGCACCACCCTGTCAAACGACCCGACAGGCATCGCCTTCCTCAAGTCATTCAACGTGGTCCAGGGCCATCAGGGCACATAGGCGCGGCGCGCTTTTGGTGTCGCGGTTGATGTCCGTGAGGGTATACCCGGGCATGATGGTGCTGACGTTTATCGGCGTGCCCTTAGTACCCAACTGCACGCCTTGCTTTTTGGGTATCTAAACCTGACGCCAACTTTCTGCATCGCACAGCGCAACGAACTGCAGGAAATATACCTGCACCAGCCCCGATTTTGGTTTTCTAGCGGGCCGGCTTTTTTGGCCTCAATACGTAGACACCATCACTGCCCTGGGAGCTGACATTGTTGCCGGGCGTGAATTCCAGAAAGCTGACCTGCGTCCGGTCCGCCAACCTCTCCGGCAGAGTAAACCAGTGGATGTTGGCCTCCGGTTGGCCCAGTAGCGGTTTCACCGCATTTTCCCGAAAGCGCATGGTTTCGCCTTGAATCGTCAGTTCATGAACTGCCGGGCCCGTGTGGCTCAGGGGAATTCCGAGATAATAAGTGCTATCCAGAGTGTCTTCTTTTCGGAACGACACCCAGTCAAGCTTACCGGGTTGGCGATAGGTGAGGTCATCTTCTGGCAGCAAGCCAGCGGAATTCCGTAGTTGATAATTGTCGGCCGCGAAAGCACCCGTTGCTGGGCTTTTGAGGTAGGTCATCCGGCTGAACCTGGCGGGAAAAGATGCCATGGTCGAGCCCAGATAAAAGTTGTCCTGGACGTCTACCCTCGTCGGGATATACACAACAACCCAGCGCCCATCTACACGCAAGTAGGCAGGAAATCGGACAAGGTCAAAATCCGGCTCCCGGCCATAGACCACAACATCGGCTTTGTCGTAAAGCTCACCAAAGATACCCCGCCAGCTGTCCACCGTTAATGTGCGGGAGGGATCGTCATTGATCCGGGCAGCAAACGGTTGGAACACGGAACCGGTTTTACTCAGATCGTAGATCCCCTCGCTGGTAGCAACATAGTGGGTCATCGGCACGCGATGCGTTGTCGATTCCCGTTCCAGAGCGAAACGTTGATGTCCTGTGGTATCAATCACCCGAAAGTGATCATCCTGAACAAGAAAAAAATCGTCTTCACGGCTGTAGCTAATTTCAGCGAGAAAGCTGTCCCCAATAAAGACGAGCTCATAGCTTTTGGAGCTTGCGCCTTCCCGAAGGAGGGGCGGTTTGCCAGGTTCATCGGCCTGGGTCACGGGCGCGCTCAGGCACAGAACGGTTAACAGGGTTGATAGAACGACAAACTTCAATGTAAAAACTCTCCAGGTTTGTTCCTTCAGGTCTATCCGGTTTCGTCATAACAGCATGATGCGTTGGGCTGCGCTTTGAATCCTCTGGTGATCCCACTTTCATACTCTAGTCTTCGTGTTACATATTGCGCGGGGCCAGATACCGCCATGAAGCTCAAGTGGTTGCATCAGTACCCGTATCCGACCCTCCCTTATCTCAATGATGCCCGCCAGGCCCATGCGCGTGGCCGTGTGCTATTTCACTTGGATCGGCATCGCGCACTTCGGTGATGTCGATATCGAATGTCAGCGTTCTGCCAGCCATCGGATGGTTGGTGTCGACATCGACGAACTTGTGACCCACCTTTACGACCACCACATGGCGGGGTCCCTGATCGGTCTGTACCTGGGCGACCATGCCCGGCTTCCAGCGCTTTGCACCGCGCAGGTGTTTGAGCGGCACGCGCTGCATGGCGTCGGCCTTGCGCGGGCCGTAGGCTTTATCCGGGGTGATGGTGACACTGAAGCTCTCGCCTGCATCGCGGCCCTCCAGGGCTTCTTCCACGCCTCGGACAACACCGCCGTGGCCATGCAGATAAGCGTTCGGTTCGCCACCATGGGAACTTTCAATAACCTTGCCTTGTTCGTCACTGACGCTGTAGTGGAACAAGACCACGTGATTCTTTTCGATTGGCATAGGGTTCTCCGCGCCAGTTAAAGGTACGCCATTATAGCCGGCTGAGACCTTGACTCCAGCAGGTACTGTGGCCGAAAGACCATCCAGAACGCAAAGGGGAAAGAATAAAGGTCGTCGCTACCGGCTACCGAATGTGATCGATAACTTTAGCCGCGAAGATTTGGGCGTTGAAGTGGCCTTCTCGCTTCGGAGCAGGTTATCCGGCCACTCGCGAGCTCAGGAGTGACTGAACTGCAGCATCACCACCCCGACTGCAACCAGGCAGGCCGACACGATCCGCCGGCCGCCAAAGGGTTCGTTCAGATACCGCGCGCCGATCAACGCCGCCATGATTACGCTGGTCTCCCGCAATGCAGAGACGTAGGTCATGGGCAATTTCGTCATCGCCCAGACCACCAGACCATAGGCCGTCATATACATAACACCGCTGGCCAGCCCCTGCTGCCAGTGATCCCTGCAATATCCCGCAATCTGGCGGCCCTGCCATACGCCACCCCAGACGAGGAGCACCAGCCCATCCAGCACGAACATCCAGGCAATATAGGCAAATGTATTTGTGGAAAGCCGGGCGCCCATTCCATCAAGAACGGAATAAGCCGCAATCAATGCGCCGATGGCCAGCGCCACCAGCACCGATCGTCCAGTGCCTTTGTCTTCAGGAGCACGAAACGCCAGCAGGCCAATCGCGAGAGAGACCACAGCAATACTGACTGCCCCCCAGGTGGTCAAGCGCTCGCCTGCCACAAAAAACGCACCCAATGCCACCAGTGGGGGTGCCGAACCACGAGCCACCGGATACACCAAAGACAGGTCGGCTAGGCGATAACCGTAGGCCAGCAACAGATAGTAAGCCAAGTGCACCAGCATCGAACCGAACAGGAACGGCCAGCTCTCAGCATCGGGAAACCCGAGATAAAGCGCAGGAGCGAGCATGACGATCGCCGCAAATCCATTGGTGATCGCCAAACGCACGAAGGGGGCACCGCCGCTTTTTACCAGAGCGTTCCATCCGGCATGCAACACTGCGGCCACCAGGACCAGGCCGACTACCCAAGGGTCCATCTATACTCCCCATAAAAAAGAAACCCGCGACAGATACCGGCCGCGGGTGCTTGTGTTGCTTCAGGAAACAGTCAAACACTACGAGCGTGTCAACGCTCTTGCGCCGCCAGCAATCGTTCGAGCAGTGGCCGGTAATGATCAAACGTCGGCGTCTCTGCGCCCGGCACTTTGCCTTCGTCATCCCACACCCTGAGGCGCAACGCGTCCCGGTAGTGCTCGTGGGTCTGAAATGCCGCGACTTCCTTGTCGGCCATAGCGCCGCCCTGAACTTTCAGGGAGTTGACCGACGCGGGCGACAAACGATTGAAATAATCCGGACTGGTAGCGCACAAATAGCGTTTGGCCGCCACGTGTAACTCGATGGGTTCGAACACAGCTTTTGGAAAGAAAGCCGTGAGCACACCGGCACCGGCCGTCTCGTGATAATTATCCCGCCCCTGTTCCAGCGACTCTTCAGGAAACTCACTGGTGTAGTGACCGATGTCATGCAGCAAAGACGCCGCTACAAGGCTGTCCGATGCCCCTGCCCTTTCCGCCAGTGCTGCCGCTTGCAGCATGTGCTCAGACATGGTGACCGGCTCCCCCATATAGGATTCACCGCCCCGGCGGGCAAAAATATCTGCCAGAAAATCGACAATATTGTCCCGGCTCAGCGTATCAAACGCCATCACGCCACCTCCTCTTCTACCGCTGAAGCCTGTCGTTCGAGCACAGCCAGTGTGGAGCGCAATCCGTCCAGATCGGCATAGGCACCTTGCAGCCAGCGTGAACCACTGCCTTCGTACCCCACCCGACCATGGGTCACCCGGGTGTTATCAACGATAAACAATTCTCCCGGACGCAACTTGAAGGTCACCGCCAGTTCCGGTCGCTCCATGATTTCTGCCAGCTTCCGGTAGCCATCATAGAATGCATCCATCTGTTCGAAGGGAATATCCGTCAACGGCCCCAATGAGCGGTTATTGAAACGCACCGCCAGCAGCTCCCCGTCCGGCCCCAGTTCTATCATCGGTCGTTTGGAGCGCAACATGACATCGCCGGTGCCTGCAAAGGTGTAGTTTGCGGGCAGTGAAGTCAGGGCCTTGAATGCTTCGGGCGCCTCTTCACGCAACAATTCCACCGCGCGGAAGCTGTCGACCACAAGGGAATCACCGCCTTCGACGGAATTATCCAGGCAAGATAACAACTGCAACGTCGGGACCGGATCCCGGTAGGGATTGTCGGTATGCACCTGCAGCCCCAACCCGGTATAAGCCAGATTCACCGGATTCACCTCGGTCCGGACTTCAAAGAACCGACCGTAGTTGGTCTCCCGAACGTAACCGAACAACTCCACAACCTTACAGATCGCGCCGCTTTCCAGCGGCATATCGATCATCTTTGCCACACCGTACCGACGTATATCGGCCAGCCAACGACGAAGTTCGTCAGGATTCTGACTTGCCGTGCGGAAACTGGCCACCGGCAGATCTTCCTGCAATTCTTTACCCCAGCGAACGATCTCATCATTGGTCCAACCGGTGGCAGCCTTGCCATTAGACGGACGATCGTAGCGGTTTTCCAGCAACCAGCCGGCATCGAAGGTCACGACCTTGCGTTCCGGCATAAACGTTATTTCCAATCGAGCATCGTCAAGCACAGTGGCGGCCTGCACCCAAACATCTTCCGGTACATCCTGAATACGAACCAAACGCTGGCCATTGGCAGGCGACAGGGTTTCAGGATCGGGAGAATTATCACGGAGCCAGACTGCGTGGAATCGGGCACAAACACCTTCTGCCCACTCCACCTGCACAACCTTGCCCTCAGCAAGCGTCTTGACATTGCTCAAACCCAGCATGTTTCTCTCTCTTCAATATTCTGTTTTCTAGCGCGGGGTGAATCCTACTGATTAAGCCGTTATTATAAAAACAATCATTTATTGCTCTGAGGGTATGTTTTTCTAATGGATAGCTTACCAATTAACCAATCTCTTCCACCGCTGAGCTGGTTACAGGCGTTCGAGGCAGCCGCAAGGCTCGAGAGTTTTACCCTCGCCGGAGAGGAACTGGGACGCTCTCAGGCCACTATCAGCCAGCAGATCCGTTATCTGGAAAACCGGCTGGAATCGGAGCTCTTCCATCGCCTGCCCCGCGGCGTAGAACTTACGCTGGACGGTGCTGCCTACATGCCTCACGTGCGCTCAGCGTTTGAAACCATTGCCGCCTCAACCCGGGACCTGTTCGCCACCAACCGGCACGCAACCGTCACCATCGCCACTCCGGTATCGCTGGTTGCAGGTTGGCTGGCAGCGCGGCTGCCGGAGCTGGATGTAAAATCCCACCGGATTAATCTGTCCATAGCCACCATCAACCGTCCGGTGGACTACGAGATGGAAAATGCGGATCTGGAGATCCATTATGGGGACGGCGCCTGGCCCGGCGTAGAACGGAAGCTGATCCTGGAAGAAAGGCTGTCGCCAGTGTGCGCGCCGGCGTTACTCGACACCGTGGAGCACTGGCAGCAGTTGCCGGTGATCGGGCTGGCCGGCGCGCGTGCAGGATGGTCCGAGTGGTGTGCGGCGGCCAGAATGGCGCCTCTTTCCGCGCCGGTATTCCGGTTCGACAGCTTCGTGTTGGCTCTGGAGGCCGCGCGGGCTGGCGCGGGCATTCTGCTGGCGTCACTGCCGCTGGTGGAGACTCAACTCAGGGAAGGTACTCTGGTGCGACTGTCAGATGTGGAATTGCGGCCCCGGACCGGGCATTGGCTGACCCGCGATCATCGCAAGCCAGTCAAGCCCGAAACCCAGGTAGTTTGGCACTGGATGATCAGCCTTGCGGGGTAGCGTCCGCCAGCACGTGATCCAGCCAGGCCGGATCCATTTCCGGAACCGAATCCAGAAGCAGACGGGTGTAACTTTCATAGGGCGGTGCGAATACCGTGCTTTTTGCACCCTGCTCGACAACCTGTCCCTTACGCATCACCACCACATGATCGGCGATGGCGTCGACGGTACCCAGGTCATGGGTGATAAACAGGTAGGACATCCCCAGGTCCCGCTGCAATGACAACAGCAGATTCAGGATCTGTTCGCCCACCAGTTGGTCCAGAGCGGAGGTCACTTCGTCGCAGATAATCAGATCCGGCTCCGCCGCCAGCGCCCGGGCAATACCGACCCGCTGTTTCTGGCCACCGGACAACTGGGCCGGCCAGCGATCCAGAAAGTCGGTACCCAACTCGGTCATATCAACCAGTTGCCGCAGGCGCTTTTCGAGAGCAGCGCCCTGCATGCCATGGTAAAACTGCAACGGCCGTCCGATGATATCCCGGATTTTTTGTCGTGGATTCAAGGCAGTATCCGGCAGCTGATAAATCATCTGCAGGCGCTGCAATGTCTTCCGGTCCCGCTCCCTGAGCCGTGGTGACAGCGTCTCACCATGCAAACTGATGCTGCCTTCTGTTGGCGGCAAAAGGCCCGTCACCACCCGAGCCAGTGTACTCTTGCCCGATCCGGACTCCCCTACTACGGCTACCGTTCGTCCCTTTTCCACATCCACCGACACGTCTTTCAAAACCTGTGTGCCACGGTGGTACTCTGCACAGACACCTCGAATCGAAAGCACGGTGTCATCTGGCGCGCTTTCTTTCTTGTGCAGGTTGCGGACACTCAGCAGATCCCGGGTATAAGTCTGCTCCGGTTGCTCCAGTAGCCGCCGGGTATCACCTTCTTCAACCATCTCGCCCTGGCGCAGAACCATAATCCGATCCGCCACCTGGGCCACTACCGCAAGGTCATGGGTGATATAAAGCGCTGCAGTATGATGATCCCGAATGGTTTTTCGGATTGCCGCCAGCACTTCAATCTGCGTGGTGACATCCAGTGCGGTGGTGGGCTCATCGAAGATCAGCACTTCCGGACGGCAGGCCATTGCAGTCGCCACCATGGCCCGTTGCAGCTGCCCGCCCGATACCTGATGGGGGTAACGATTCCCGAAGGTTTCCGGGTTCGGCAGGCCCAGCTCCTCATACAGGGCAACGGCTTCCTCACGCGCCTGGGCATCGGATAGCACGCCGTGCACGACGGCGGCCTCCACATACTGATCAATCAGTTTGTGGGCCGGGTTGAACGCGGCGGCGGCACTCTGGGCAACGTAGGCCACACGGGCGCCACGATACGGGCGCCGCTGGCGATCCGGCAAAGACAGCAAGTCGACGCCGTCAAACAGCACCTGGCCACCGGTAATTTTCATGCCGTCCCGGGCATAGCCCATAGCCGCCAATCCGATGGTGGATTTGCCCGCGCCGGATTCACCAATCAACCCGAGCACTTCCCCGGGCCGCAGGCTCAGGCTGATGTTATCAACCAGCCGCTTACCTTTTGGGCGGCCCTGACTTTCGATCACCAAATCACGAATTTCGAGGATGGGATGCACCTGTGCATCGTTGATTCTCTGCATCATTTGGAAAACCCGCTTGTCTTGTTCAGGAACCAGTCCACAATCAGGTTCACGGCTATGGTCAGAATGGCAATGGCGGCAGCTGGCAGCAGTGGCGTGATGCTGCCAAAGGTGATCAGCATGACGTTCTCGCGCACCATGGCGCCCCAGGATGCGGTGGGCGGCTGCAAACCCAGCCCCAGAAAACTCAGTGAGCTGACCAGAAGAAAGATAAAGCAGAACCTCAGTCCAAACTCGGCCGTCAGCGGCGCCAGAATGTTCGGCAGGATCTCCCGCCGTACAATCCACAGCATGTTCTCACCCCGCAACCGGGCCGCTTCGACGTATTCCATCACCGCCACATCCATGGCGACCGCTCGCGTCAGACGAAATACCCGGGTCGACTCCAGGCTGGCGATGATCAACACCAGCGAGATCACCGATCCACCAAAAATCATCAGCAGAAGCAGTGCGAAAATAAGCAAGGGAATGGCCATCAGAATATCGACCAGACGGGACAGTGTCTGGTCGACCCAGCCGCCGGTAACCGCCGCCACCATGCCCAGAGAACTCCCGATAACGAAGGCGAGTACTGTGGCGATAAACGTGATACCCACAGTATTTCGGGCGGCATAGATCATTCGGCTGAGAATGTCTCGCCCCAGGCTATCGGTACCCAACCAGAATTCACCTCCCCATGGCGCGTAGGCGTCACCGACAACAGCGGCTTCACCATAGGGTGCCAGCAAGGGAGCAAACACAATCACAAACAGATAAAACATCACCACCAGCAACGCAATTTGCGCAGACAATGGTGCCTGGATAACGGCTCTCGTAAACTTGCGGCCAACGCTCGGCCGCGCGTCATGACCGGCCAGATGGCCGTCAGTCGTTGTTGAAGGCTTCTCGGAAATCATCATTTCGGATGCAGTAGTTTGGGATTGCTGACAATCGAAACCACATCAGCAATTAGATTGAACAGGATATAGGTGGCTGCAAATATCAGGCTTGCCGCCTGCACCACAGGCAGGTCACGCTTGGCCACCGAATCGACCATCAGCTGGCCGAGCCCGGGGTAAACAAACACCACTTCGACCACGACCACCCCGGTGATCAGATAAGCGATGTTCATCACCACCACATTCACAATGGGTGCCCAGGCATTGGGTAGCGTGTGCCTGACAATAACCCGCCAGGGCCCCAGTCCTTTCAGGCGGGCCATCTCAATATAGGGGCTGGACAATAAGTTGATGATAGTGGCCCGGGTCATGCGCATCATGTGAGCACAGGTGACAAACGTCAGCGTGATTGCCGGCAGAATCATCAACTGGATGCGGTCCAGCCAGGGCTGATCTGCATCGACCTTGGAGAGACTGGGCAACCAGCCAAGCTGCACGGATATGAACAGGATGAGCACGTAGGCGATGAAGAACTCCGGCATTGAAATCGCCGCCAGACTGGACACTGACACGACCCGATCCACCAGCGTATTGCGGTAGAGCGCAGCCAGAACACCCAGGCCCAGTGCCAGCGGCACCGAGATCAGCGCGGCCAGCCCGGCCAGATACAATGTGTTCATCAGGCGATCGCCGATCAGCGACGCCACGGGCCGGTCAGTGGCCAGCGAATTTCCCAGATCACCCTGAACCAGACCACCCAGCCAGTCCAGATACCGTTCGTGAATCGGCAAGTTCAGGCCAAGTTCTGCCCGAATGGCAGCTACCGCGTCTGGCGTTGCCATCTGCCCGAGAATCTCGGTGGCGATGTCCCCTGGCAGCATGTCCACCGCCAGAAAGATGATCAGGGAGATCACCAGGAGAGTGAACAGGCCAAGCCCCAAGCGCTTGGCCACAGTCAATAACAGCTTATTCATGAATCAGCCCTTGAACCACCAGCGTTCAGCAATCCGGTTGCCGTCCATATCACGATTCACGGCGATCTTGCCGTGGCCCACGTTGTTACGAGCGGCGCTGACATAAGCCGAAAACGCGGGAGCTACAGAACCGCCCTGGTCGTGAATCAGGCGCTGCATTTCAGCATACATCTGCGCCCGCTTATCCTGATCAAGCTCGGCACGGGCCTGCACCAACAGCTTGTTGAAACGGTCGTTCTGCCAGTTGGTATCGTTCCAGGCAGCGTCGGCAGAATAGTATTGAGAGAAGAACCAGTCTTCCGTGACCCGCGGGCTGGAATAGGACATGGACCAGGGGCGCTTCATCCACACGTTGTCCCAGTAGCCATCCGCCGGCTCACGCCGGACATTGATGTTGATCCCGGCCTTGGCTGCGTGTTCCTTGAATAGCACTGCTGCATCTACGGCGCCCGTAAACACCGCACTGGACGTGCTCAGATCGACCGCAAGCGAATCGTAACCGGCCTTTTTCAGATAGTGGCGAGCCTTGTCCGGATCATAATGACGTTGCGGAAGATCCGCGAAATAGCGGTATGAGCCACCGATCGGATGATCGTTCCCGATACGGCCGTAGCCCTTCAGTACCCGCGTCACTAGATCTTCCCGATCAATCGCATACTTCAGCGCCAGACGAACATTATTGTCGTTAAATGGCTTGGCCTGGGTGTCCATCGGGAAGTAATAAATCTGGTCGCTATCGACCGAATTCACCGTCAGATTCGGGTCCATCTTCAGCAGGTTAACCGTTTTCAGGTCAACACGGTCCATGGCATCAATCTGGCCGGTCCGCAGCGCATTGGTGCGCGCTGCCGTATCGGTAACAGCGAGGAAGGTCACCTTGTCGAACCAGGCCCTGTCGGATTTCCAGTAAGACGGGTTTCGAGTGACAACGGCTTCCACGCCCGGCTTGAGGCGCTTCAGAATGTAACCACCACAGCCGTTTCCGGACTCGAAATCCACGCCGCCATCCTTTTCCGGAAGGATCGCCATGTGGTAGTCGGAGGTAATCGCGGGGAAGTCAGCATTAGGCGCGGTGAGATTGAAGATCACCGTATGGGTGCCATCCGTCTCGATGCTCTCGATAGGATCAACAATACCTTTGGCTGCAGATTGTGAGTGCTCACCCCGGTGATGATTGAATGATGCGACCACATCTGCCGCAGTCAGCGGCTTGCCATCATGGAAGGTGACGCCCTTTCGGATCCGGAATACCCAGCGCGAAGCATCCGGCGCAGGCTCCCAGCTCTCGGCCAGCTCACCCACCAGCTCACCATCTTCGGTCAGTTCAATCAGGTAATTGTGAATAGCGAAGCCGACCGACTGCATGAATACATCGGCGTACTTGGCAGGGTCCAGTCCGTCAGTGGTGGACCCACGAGAAAGCCCCAGGCGAAAATGCCCGCCACGTTGGGGGGTAGATCCGGTGTCAGCACCGAACGCAGGCATAGCTAACGCACCTGCACCGGCAGTTACAATACCGGCTGCAGCCGCTGTCTTCAGGAAACTACGGCGGGACACCAAACCTACACGGGCCTGGCGATCCAGATCACTATTGCTTGTCATGCAATGACTCCTTGCCTCTGAGTTACGAAAGTCAGAGAGAGCAAGGCTGGGAATTTGACGCGCTAGAGTCAGACGCCCCGACTGAAAATTGACCAGTCGGAAACGAAGCGGCTTATACTAACGTCCATTTAATCAAAGTCAATGAAAGCTTCGGCCCCGCCACTCTTCCGAATACAGGCCAATACTCCAGGGCTGGCTGGAAATTCAGCGCGCTCCAGCCCTGTTTCTTCGCTGGAATGAAGCGCGTGTTCTGGTGGACCCAGAGCTCACCAGAGTCAAACCCGATGCTTTCCAGGCCCGGGAACCTGAACCCGAAATCCACCTAACAGATTCGTGATTAACTGTCGGGTGTGTAGGGCTCAGGAGCAGGAAACGGCACCGGGGGTTCGTCCTTGAGGGATTGCTGGAACTCCAGCACACGCTCGGTGACGGCGGGAAATACCCAAGTCAGGTTTTGCGCGCCTGTGTTGTTCGCACCCCCGGTGATTCCGAACAGTTCTTTCGGGTCTCTGATCAGGTTGTGCACTCGAGGGAAGTTGTGGGCGACCGGGGTATCGAACATGCTGTCCTGTTTCCAGTAATGCACTTTGAAGTTCCGCCACTTGTATGACTGGAGACGACTTCCGTTATAAGCCGGGAAACCCTCCCGTGCGGATTTTTCCGTTTGCCCGGTAAAGAAGGGCAGCTGATCGACTCCGTCAATCATACGGTCGTCCGGCACCTTGAAGCCTGCAGCATTGGCAAGGGTCGGCATCATGTCGACCATATGCACAATCTCATTACTGACCCCGCCCTCCGGCACATGGCCCGGCCAACGAATGAGAAAGGGTGTCCGTAACGACCCTTCCAGTGTGGTGAAATAGAACCCGCGCCAATAGCCCGCAGTGCCGAAGTGATTCGGGGCTTCTTCAGGGCCATTGTCACTGGTCCAGATTACGATGGTGTTGTCGCGAAGCCCGAGCCTGTCGATGGCGTCCAACACCTGGCCTGCGTTGTGGTCCACCTCCGCCAACATATCCGCCCAGCGTCCATTGCCCGTTTTGCCCTCAAAATCGGGATGCGGTATTGCAGGAAGATGAGACTGTGTATAGGGGAGATAGAGGAAAAAGGGATCGCCGGCATCCTTGGCCTGCTCCATGAAATCAATGGCGCGCTCCGTCAGTTCCCGGTCAATCAGTGGGCGGGTGCTCAAATTGTAGTCTTTAACGGCTACAGGCGTTTCACCGCGCTTGGCTTCAACTATTTTGGGCGCTTTTACCACTTCAGGGTCGTAGCCAAACTGTGAGGTGTATTGTGATTCATCGGTGGTGTTTGCAATACCGTACCAGCTGTCAAACCCCTGATCTGTGGGGTACCGGCCTTCCTGTTCACCGAGGTGCCATTTACCGAACATGCCGGTGCGATACCCCGCCTCTGACATGAGTTCGGCGATGGTTACCTCCCATCCCACAAGACCATAGGGCAACCCCCACACAACCTTGGTAGTGCCGGACCGAATCGGATGCCTGCCTGTCATCAGTGCAGAGCGGGTGGGCGTACATTGGGGTTCTACATTGAAGTTCAGCAGCCGGGTGCCTTCTGCAGCCAGCGCATCCAGGCGAGGCGTTTCCGCACCGCGAAGCGCTCCACCTCCGTAAACGCCAATTTCGCCCCAACCGAGGTTGTCCATCATCATAAAGACAACGTTCGGCTTGGCATTATCCTGTGCCCAGGCAAATGGCATCGCCAGCGCGTTGAAAAGAATGATCAGCCCAACGCTTTTAAATCGCTTCATTGCATTTCCCTCAACTGGTTCAATGGTCCGATGCAGCGTTACCAACTTAGGTGAATTACCGAAAGTATAGTCAAAGGGGCAAAACTGGCTTGAATCAAATCGAAAAGACGCTCTACCTTATAGCGCTCAGGCGCGCGGTAGGCCACTTGAACTGATCGCATCGACTACCGCGCTGGCTGAGCAGACTGCCGACTCCAGCAGCGGCACGCCTTCGTAGGCCCAGGAGCCGCAGAAGAACACTTTGCGGCCGGGCTGGCGATGCCATTGAACCAGCGCCACGTGAACCCGGGCAGTGCCGGAGTCGACAACGGCGCGATCCAGCGGCACCCGGGCGAGCACCTTGTCCGGGGCCGGTTCGAACAGCGGGTTCCAGGTCTGGAAAACCGGGGCCTTGCCCGCAAGCGTAGGCTCCACTTTGTTGACCCAGACTGTAAACATGGGCTTTTCCAGCGCTTCGTCCATCTGGAAATTCAACGCGGTCCAGTCCTGTTTCTTCGCGGGCATGAAGCGCGCGTCCTGGTGGACCCAGAGCTCGCCGGAGTCGAATCCGATGCCTTCCAGCAGTTCCCGCTCGTGCCCGAACTGCGCGTCATCCAGAAAGCTCAGCTCATTGGCCTGGGTCGCCACAATCACCCGATCAAACACGCCACCTTCGCCCCGCTGGTTGCAGACCTTCACCCCCTCCCCGATTTCTTCAACCTGCACCACGGGACTGCCGGAATACAGCGGCAGGTCTTTTATCAGTTTCTCGACCAGCGCCGAAGTACCGCCCTTCAGGCGACGGATGTGGGCGCCGTGGAGTGTGCTGTCGAGCAGCGAGAGTAGCTGCGCCGCAGGCCAGTTGAGCAGGTGTTTCTCCTCGCAGGTGCAAATAGTGGTGAGTATTGGCAACACCAGCCCACGCCAGAACAAGGGGTCAAAATCATGCTGCTCGAGGATTTCACCCAAGGTGGCGCCGTTATTCTCGCGCTCAAGCCGGCGCGTAAGACGTTTAAGTTGCCAGATGCCCCGCCCCATGCGCAGTGCACGGCCGTTCAGATAACGCAGGGAACCAATAGAGGGCCAACCCAGAACCGGCACCTTTCCGCCGCTACGAAACCAGGTGTGACGATTGGTCCAACTGCACGAAGCATCGAGGCCAATTTCGAAGGTGCCAACGCCTACCTCACTGGCGAGCTGGAGCAGGCTTGGCCAGGAATCTGCACTCATCACGCGCAAAGGCACATCCACCAGACCGCCATCCACCGTGAGGGCGTGGGCATCCATCCCATGGCGTTTACTGGCTTCAAATACGGTGACATCGTGGCCGGCGAGACGCGCCCGGTAAGCCGCCGCCAGCCCCGCCATACCACTACCTATGACTGCAATGGAGTAAGTCATCAGGCACCCTTGTTTACCATTTGCTTAAAGCGTAACAGCTTCCGCAGGCGTCACGCTTCATAAGCCTTACGATCGCCACCCTGATAATCAAAGATCCGATCCTGCACCTGCCAGTAATGCTTCTGTTTGCGGGCAATCACAAAATCCGGTGCGGGTAACAAGGTTTGTATCCCCAGCACCCCTTCAAGGTTACTGAACACTTGCGGGGCCTGGCTGTTCGCCAAACGCCGCCCAATTAAATCGATCTGACCCGTTTAACTTCCTTTAACTTAATTCTTTTCGATTGGTATAGGGTTCTCCGTGCCTGTTCGGGGTAAGCCATTATAGCCAGCAGCGGCGCTGACTCCAGTTCGGGCTTTATGCTGCATCAGCTGTCACAAGTCCGCTTGCGGCTGCGAGCTCAGGTACGCATGTTGGGTAAGTTGCCGGGGTGACACACCAAACCAGCTCCTGAAGGCGCGGTAGAATGCGCTTGCTTCGGAATAGCCAAGCCGTGCAGCAATCTGCTCTGGAGAGGCTTTCAGATTCAGCTCGTGGATGGTGACTTCTTTCAATACCTCCTCCTTCAGCTGCCGAAAACTGGCGCCCTGCTCCGCCAGTTGCCGCTGCAGATTTCGGGGATGCAGGTTCAGCGTCCTGGCACAGGAATCCAACCCGGCCTGGGCAAGGCCATGGTTCGCAATATAACCCCGTATCCTGAGCAGTTGCTCCGACCCAGCCTGTTTTGCATTGAGCAGCTGGCAGGCGTAATTGAGACTGAGCTGGTACAGGGTCTCATCACAACCGGCGATGGGCGAGTCAATGTGAGTAATGTCCAGATCAAAACCAAAGCGATCACCGGATACCGTGACGGGAAGGCCAAACAAGTCACCCAGCCGGCGCCGGTCCAGTGCCACACCTTTTGGCAGAACCAGTGTGAGCACAATAATCTGCTGATCAAACAAGCTACGAATGTACTGAATGGTGCCGGCGACTACCGACAGGATTTGCTGCGGATTGGCTACCAGTGGCGCTGGAGTTTCTTCATACCGGCAACGGAGCACCGCTGGCGCAGCATCGTGGGCCCACTGCTGGTCGTAACGGAAAACACCGTTCTCACTGATCAGCGTTTGAAAGGTGGTCACATGCTGCAGTGCAAGTTTCACTGACGGACAGTGCCAAAGCAGCGGCGCGAGTACGCCAATGCTTCGGTAGTCCTGTTGCAGGCCAATCTGCACCCCCAACAGAGGGTCGTCAGACATTCTGGCCGCCGTGTGCCAGAGCTGTCGTGCCGAGATAAGGTCGAGCCGGCCCCGGTGCCTGAGTGCCCCCTGCTCGAACCCCGGCAGCCCGGTCACTATTGCCCCCACATCGAGGCCCTCCTTATGCAGGGCTCGCAACAGAGAGTTGACCCAGACGTTGGCAATAGAAAGATGGCTGATGGTGGCTCCTGGTGCGTTCTGAAAACAGGCTGCGACATTTCATGAACAATATAGCCCATTCTCGATGTCGCATTCTGTCATTAATCGTCGTTACCGGTCACTGACCCGCCCCGTCCCCTGTCTGATAATGAGGCTACAACAAAATCCGGAGACCCGGCATGAGCGAATACAACATCAATGGCCTCGCCATTCCCCTATTCATGATTCTGATGCTGGCAGAGTACCTGATACTCCGTCTTCAGGGGCGTAGCCTTCACCGCTTCAATGACAGTGTGAACAGTCTCTCCATGGGGCTTCTGCTTCTGCTATCTGACGCCTTGTTAAAGGCCTACACCTTCGCGGTGTTTATCTGGCTGTGGGAAAACCATCGCTTTTTCGATTTCGCCGTGGGCGATCCCGTGACCTGGATTCTGTTCTTCTTCGGAGTCGACTTCTGCTATTACTGGTTTCACCGTATCGCCCACGAAATCAATCTCCTCTGGGGCGCCCACGTTGGCCATCACCAGGGCGAGGAATACAACCTCACCACAGCACTCCGCCAGAGCGCTTTCCAGTATGCCTTCTCCTGGGTGTTCTACCTGCCCCTGGCCCTGCTGGGTTGTCCTCCAGTGGTCTTTGTTGTTCAGTTCATCGTGCTCAAGCTGTATCAGTTTTGGCTTCATACCCAGAGCATTAACCGCATTCCCCTGATTGAAGGGATCATGTCCACGCCTTCCAGCCACCGTGTGCACCACGCCAAGAACCCGATCTACATCGACCGCAATTACGGCGGCACCCTGGTGATTTGGGATCGTGTGTTTGGCAGCTGGCAGCCAGAGCTGGCCACGGACCCCTGCCACTATGGCACAACGCGTCCACTGGATACCCTCAACCCCATCAAGGCCAACCTCCAGCACTGGTCGATGCTGGCACGGGATACCCGAACAACAGCGCGCTGGCAGGACAAAGTGTCGCTCTGGTTCCGACCGACCGGCTGGCGCCCGGCGGACTGCCTGGCTATGGATGCCGACGATCCGGGCATGCAGAGAAACGGGTGTGCCAAACGGGCGAAGTACGACCCCAAAACGACCCGGGGCCAAAATGTTTACGTCGCTTTTTCCATGGCAGTGACATTCGTTGTGTGCACCCTGTTTATCTTCCTTTCGCCGCAACTGTCAGCGCTGCAACTCGCAGCCGGTGTGTTACTCGCAGTCAGCGGTCTGGTTATTGCCAATGGCCTTCTGGAGAACCGCAATCGTTACCGCTGGGCGGAGGCGTTGAGAATGCCGCTGATGCTGTGGTTTGCGGCGAGTCTGTGGACCTTCCCTGTAACGACCCGGATCGTCGATACCATCACCATTGAACGCTCTGCAAACCAGTCGCTTGAATACGCAAGCTCGGTCAACCGCTGGCCGGAGTGGCATCCGCAATCCACACAGATCGACGCGGCCAGCCCAGGACCATTGCAGGCCGGCGATCGCTTCAATGAAGTGATCGACACCCCCATGGGGAAGAGCCGGGTCAGCTGGGAGGTCATCAGTCAATCTGAGGGAAATCATTGGCGCGTGCTCGGCACCAACCTCGACAATGATGTCAGGATTGATCTGACCTACCGAGTGAAAAGTACCAACCCCAATACCAGCGAGTTCGAACGTGCTCTTTCGTACACCATGCCGAACTTCCCCCTGGTACTGGCCAATGTGCTGCACTTCAAAGCCGCCATAGAGCAGAAATCGGAGCAGGCCCTTCAACGGTTGAAGACTGCGATTGAAGAGCTACCGGTAATTTAAAATCGACCTTCGCGTTTCTGTTCCTGAAACACGACTATTCCGGGCCAGAAAATCAATCTGTCCCGGTTTTTACTGCGCCTTACGATAGCTCCCCTGATAATCAAAGATCCGATCCTGCACTTGCCAGTAATGCTTTTGTTTGCGGGCAATGACGAAATCCGGTGCGGGTAACAAGGCTTGAATCTCAAGCACCTCTTCAATTTTGCTGAACGCTTGCGGGGCCAGGCTGTTCGCTAAACGCCGTCCAAACAGTTTGTTAAAGACGTTACGCTGCGCCGGCTTGCTGAAATCAAAAGACTCACTGAGCTCTTCCCCGTCTTCACCGTGATAGGTGATTCTCAGCTTGCTGTCGGTTTGGCCGCTATAGGCGCTTAAGGTGATACCAGCGCAACGGATCACCATGGCATCTTTCAGTTTCAGGGCATTTTTTAACTGATCATCCGGATCGATAATGGCTTTTTTGCACTGCTGGCAGTTCCGGGCCGCAATATCATTCTCGCCACCGCAGTGTGGGCACTCCTTGAAACGAAAACGGTAATCGCACTGTTCAGGGCGACTGCTCCGGGCTGCAGATCCATCCTCTTCAGCAGGCTCCAACAGCCCCTGGCAACGGCGCCCGTAATGCTCGGTAACGCGGCCGTCACTGTCAGTTATGCCCCAGAAGATATTGGCAAACCCACAGCCGGGGCAGAATACCTGCACTGGCTCACTATCCGGGTTCGGTTTCTTCTCCCCCACTTCCGGGTGATACAGGTTGACCCTGTTTCCCGCGTAATCAATTACCAGACACGTCTGCTTACCTTCATCCAGACGCAGCCCGCGCCCCACGATCTGCTGATACAGGCTGACCGACTGGGTGGGGCGAAGAATGGCGATACAGTCCACATGGGGCGCATCAAAGCCGGTGGTGAGTACGGATACATTCACCAGATACTTTAACTGCCGCTGTTTAAAGCGCTGAATCAGCAGATCCCGTTCGCTCTGATCGGTTGCACCGGTGATCAAGGCGGTCTGGTGTTCCGGCAGATAACCGGTGACTTCACGCGCATGATCCACGGTTGCCGCAAAAATCATCACCGCCTGACGCTCAACCGCCAGCTCCATCACCTGCTCAATGATGGCGCGGGTTACACGCTTGTGCTTGCTCAGCAGCTTGTTCACGTCCTTTTCGGCATATTCGCCAAAGCGGTTCTGAGACAGCACAGAGAAATCGTATTGTGCGACCGCCGCGTCGACCAACTCGGGTTTGGTGAGGTACCCCCGATTGATCATATAGCTCAACGGCAGTTCATAAATGCAGTACTGAAAGGGCTTGGCCTGCTCTTCACCACCTTCACTACGGCCACGGACAAAGCCCCGGTAGTGATAGCGATAGATCCAGCCCATGGCCAAACGATAGGGGGTGGCGGTTAGCCCGAGCACTTTAAGGGCGTCATTCTGCTGCTTGAGCAGCTCGATAATTCGCTGATACTGACTGCTGTCATCCTCACTGACCCGATGGCACTCATCGATGATGAGCAGCGAGTATTCATCCCTGAACTGATCCAGATTGGCGGATACAGACTGCACGCTGGCGAAGGTGACCTGATACCGGTTTTCCTTCTGCTTTAACCCCGCAGAGAAGATGCCGGCCGTTAACCCATAACTCTCATATTTGGCGTGATTCTGCTCGACCAGCTCTTTTACGTGGGTCAGCACCAGAATTTTACGACGGGCAAGACGGGCCAACTCCGCAATGACCAGACTCTTACCCGCACCGGTCGGCAGCACAATTACCGCAGAATCATCCGATTTGCGGAAATGGTTCAGCGTGGCATCGACGGCTTCCTGCTGGTAGGGCCGGAGTTGGAAGGGAGCGTTCATCTAGCAGCGCATCATCTTATCGGGATGAGAAGAAGGCCATACTAGCAAATTCCGGCGCCATAACGCCGGGCCAAAACTAAACCTGCCTCGGAAAACCACGTTAACTCTCATGGATTTAAAAAAGAAACCGCCCCGAGATCATAACCAGCTACATATGCTTATAGATAAATGTTATAAAGCACTCTAACTCTATAATATTGTTAGGATGACATAAAAATGAGGACGATCTTGGCGTTTACCCTGGCTTCCACGTTGATGGCTGGTTGCGGAGGTAGCAGTGACAGCAGCGATCAGGGAACAAACGGCTCTGGAACCGGTTCCGGGTCGGATTCCTCTCAGGGTGGGAATGACAACGATTCCACCAGCCCGACCGGCGAAGCAACCGTGCTTGAAGGCACCTGGAAAAAGCAATGCGGGCCAGTTGCTGGCCAGGAGCATTCCGATATTGTGACCTTGACCTTTACCGGCAACACTTTTACCAGCGATATCGAGAACTATATTGATGCCGGCTGCAATGTCCCATATGCCGAGGCGCCAAACCCCACCGCGTCGGGAACCTTCATATTAGGTGAGGACGTAATGCTGAGTAGTGGCGTCACAGCGACCGAACTCGATAGCCATATCACCCAGTTCGACGGCGCGCCATTCGACATCGACGAATACAACGTCATTTACATTCAAGGCGACATTCTCTACACCGGCGAAGGTGAGGCTGATTCGCCGCAACAGCGACCAACCACCCTGGACTACAACCGCCCCTTTGATCGAGTGAACTAGGCGACGCCATCCTCCGAAAACAGGAGAGGCCTTGCAGGTAGGCGATAACTCCGCCTGCAAGGTCTGAATCCATGAAGGGCCTGATTGATTGACCCGGGAGGGTTAGATTCTGTTTTTAAAAGACCAATACTGGGCTGATCAAAATTAAATCGAGCTGATCCCGTTAGCATGATCCCGGTATACAAGGAGCCCCAATGCCTTACCAGTTTGACGACCTCAAGAAGAGCTGCCCAGCCGAATGGCGTGCCTACATCGAGCACCGCTTTGTGCGGGAGCTGGGAGAGGCCTCACTGGCGCCGGAGGCATTCCAGCATTATCTCAAACAGGACTATCTGTTCCTGATCCAGTTTGCCCGCGCTTTTGCCCTCGCCGCCTACAAAAGCCCGACCCTGTCCGACCTCCGTCAAGCCAAAGACGGATTGCAAGCGATTGTGGATACCGAGCTGGATTTGCACATCGGTTACTGCAACGAATGGGGGATCTCAGAGCAGGAACTGGCCGACCTTCCAGAAGCCCGCGCCACCCTCGCCTACACCCGCTATGTACTCGACACTGGCAACCGCGGCGACCTGCTGGATCTGCACGTTGCTCTGTCTCCCTGCATGGTGGGCTATGGCGAGATTGCCAACTGGCTGAACCACCACACAGACACCATTCGAGGCAAAGCCAACCCCTACGATGCCTGGATAGCCATGTATGAAAGCGATGAATTCCAGGACGCCATGCAGGCAGAGATTCGCTGGTTAAATGAACGACTGGCCGACGTATCCCCTGCCCGGTTCGAGCAACTGACCCGGATATTCCGGGACGCCACTCGACTGGAAATCGACTTTTGGGACATGGGACTGAACCTGAGTGACTGAGCCGGTTGCTGAGGTTCGGAAGCGTGTGTAATGGCCGGAAAGTCTGGCTGAGACCGGATAGGCTTGATCATCAAAACGATGCGGCAAAACTGGGGCAAAAGGCGAGACCTCGGAACTTTTCTTGATCCAAATTAAATCGATCTGACGCTTTTCTTGATGGTTGATGAGAAACCCAACTGCCCGGGGCCACCCATCAATTGTATTCTGCAAGCACTCGCGCGACGCCGGCAAACCTCAGCGGATCACGGGATTCCAGATAACGTGCAAACTGAAACGCATCAAACCGGTTAACTGATTTCCCCGGCCGATCAATTTTAGTAGCGGGGTCCGCACCGCTGTCCAAAAGCACCTGCAAGTAACGCACATCCGCAAAGAGAATCGCATCGTGGATTGGAGCAAATCCATGATGCCGCGTGTTCAGCGGTTCCCCTCGACCGATAAGGTGGCGAAGCAAACCAAAGGCCCGCTCGCGCTGTAGGCCAACTTGCATATCTAATGAGGCACCGACCAAGCTGATCAGCGGCTGATCGCACCAATCCATTCTCAGAGTGATACCTGCGCAGCGCTCGTAGGGCCAGTCGAATGTCTCAAGCATCCACAACGCCAGATCGGGCTGGATAAGCATGCTGTTCTGGTCGAAGGGGTTGAGCGGGACCTCCTCAGGCTTCATGAGTGCCACCGCTGCCAGCCCTTGGGCATCAGCAGACCAGAGCCACGTGCGGTTAGCCATGGGTGAGGCGGCAAGCACAACGGCAAACAGAAGCCCGCCCACTATCAGCGCGAAGCGCTTTCCGAATGCACCGCTCATAGTCGACCCACATGCTGCATAATACCCAAACTGGGCAAAATGCTACCCGTTTTGGGTATTATCAAGATTTACCCCTTGTCAGCGCAACCACGGCGCGCCTGATTTCTTCTGTTATGTCCATGAGACTTGTCATCATCGCTTGGTCTATCTCGATGTCGCCTTCATATTCCGCCAAATTGCGCTTGCGATGGGCCTGATCAAGAACCCGCCATTTGGCTGGAGACAAGTCGAGCGTATGCTTCAAACATTGAAATACCAGATATCGATTGTCAGACCGATAGCCGAAGTGACGTAGTGCGGCCAAAGAGAGTGCGTGCGCTGCGTTGTAAGACAAATCAAAGCGGCTTTCCTGGCTAAGTGCTTCCAAGCCTGCGTCCTTTAATCGAACGGTACCAGATTGGATGAGCCCTTGAACCTCGTTGGCATCCACCGCCTCATGGTGGAGTTTGTGTATCCGGACCAGGTTCTCCAGTGCTTTTTCATTCATGAACGCTTCCTTTCAACAATATGTACTGCCCTTCCAGGACTTTCCTTAAAAACGGGTTCTTGTTGGTTTGACGTTTTTCAAACTCTTGGTGCTTGTAGAGGGTTGGGTTAATGGTCCGGGAGAGACTGATCTCTGCTGGCTCCAATGCTTCAAAGACGTCTTCAAGGGTGAGGGTATCGGATACCAACATGAGGTCGATATCGCTATTGGCATGATCGGTCCTCTTGGCCACTGAGCCATAAATCAGGGCCAGATCGATTTTGTGGCTGATCGGCCCGAGGGCGTCTTGAACGTGTTGTTCCGGACCAAGCAGCTTGGAGACAAGAGACGATAATTCCGGATAAACGGGTGAGTCCGGGTTGGCTTTATAGCGTTTCTGTCGCCCCTGCAGGTTAACTTGCACTAGTCCACTATCAACCAGGCGGGCTAGTTCCCGTTGCACCGCGCCCGAACCTGCTTCCGCCTGCTGAATTAACTCTTGAATCGAAAAGTCCCCATCCTGCCGGGCGAAGAGCAGACGCAAGACCTTTTGCCGGGTTGCTGAGAAAAGAGCATCCGCCAACCCAGTGCGATTTAATGTTGTTACTGCGGGCATATTGCCTGCGCCTCTAAAAACCCATTTTGGGTAACTTTATACCCAAAATGGGCATTATGGAACAGCAGGAGCAATAACACCGACCACTCCTGAAGCAACCAAGCGTTCAAAGTGCAAAAGAACCGAGGTTACACGAGAACATAGACGCGCGGGGTCAGATACCATCTTGAAGCGCAAACGTAGCATTGATAAAAATTAAATCGATCTGACCACTTTTGACCAAATCGATCTGCCCTTTGAACTCAATTGTCTGCCGAGTAGATGTACCAACCCTCTTCACCGAGACTTTTCAGCTCTCCCTTTTCAGTTTTTCGCTGAACAAATTCGCTAACGTGAGCAAAATGCATTATCCCTTTGCTACTTCCAGAAACTGAAACCCCAACACCGTAGAGTGGCACTGTCACTGCCACCAAAGGATAATTCGTCATGCTCCAATCTCTGGTGCAAGACAGGGATAGCGCTCCAACATTTGAAAGATCGTTCCTGATACCGCTCAACACAGCAGGGTCTGGCTTGGCACTCAATAAAGTCGAAAGATCGATCTCATCGCGTCCATCACTCAGCCATTTGACGCCAGGATTGTTCCGACAAAACTCAACGAACCCATTCAGGACTGAATGATTTTTCTGGTATAAATATTTAACAGAGCTATCAGAAGGCGCAGAACTAAACGCGTCACACCCAACCAAAACCATCATCAGTAAAACTATCAACCCCCGCAAGCGCTCACGCTGAGCCATGATAACAATCCCGATTACTCATATATTCAGACAATAAAGCTGTCACGGTTGTTCTTCGAACACGCCATTTGATGCTCGGGTACCGATGAAACAACTTGCGCTTCAAAACGGTATCTGACCGCGGCGATGTGCCACTTTAGCTAACAAAGACTGTGCAGCACTATCAACTGGAAAAAATAAATCTGCCCGGTTTTCGGTAAATGAACTGGCTCAGCAGGCCGAGTTGGTCAAAATTAAATCGATCTGACCCCTTTAATATTCTTTAATATTCAGTTTGCAATACCTATGCACTCTGACCCCGTTTATTTACTCATATCAATTTTGATCCGCTTTATTTACTATCCCGCGCCTATTTTTATTGACTGAGCGTTCAACTAAAAGGTGTGGTATGCGAACGATATTCCTCTTGGCAGTTTTTGCTTCGATTGTGGTTGGACAGACGGCCTATGCAGCTCAGCAGTGTAGCCAGGTACGATTTGGTATTGTGGATTGGACTGATGTCAGGGCAACCACTTCAGTTGCTTCTGAACTACTGCAGTCGCTTGGCTACGAAGTGGATATTTCTAATCAATCCGTAGTCGATACATACGACGCTATGGCAAATGGTGACATCGACGTCTTCTTGGGCAACTGGATGCCGAGTATGGCACCAGTGGCAGACCCGCTAATAAATGACCAGAAGGTAGAGCGGCTACGTGCCAACCTCAATGGCGCAAAATACACTCTGGCTGTACCACAATATGTATATGATGCCGGGGTCAAGAGTTTTTCTGATATCGCCAAGTTCCAAGATAAGTTTGATCACAGCGTGTACGGCCTAGAGAAAGGCAATGATGGTAATCAGTTAATTCTCGACATGATCGATGCCGACGTCTTTGGTTTTGGCGATTTTAGTTTGGTTGAGACATCGGAACGCATCATGTTGGCTCAAGTAAATGGCAAAATTCGTGATCAAAAATGGATCGTTTTCCTGGCTTGGGCACCTCACCCAATGAATGAGCGGTTTGATATAGCGTACTTAGATGGTGGCGATGATTACTTTGGACCGAATAAAGGCGGCGCAACGGTTTATACCAATACGCGCGCCGGTTTTGTGGACCAATGTGCAAATGTGGCTAAATTGCTGGAAAACCTAGAATTCTCGCTGGCGATGGAAGGCCAGGTTATGGATATGATTTTGAACCAGTTTGTTCCTCAAGACCGAGCGGCCCGTCTTTGGATGAATCAAAACCCAGGCGTAGTGGAAGCGTGGCTCGAAGGTGTTACACATCGTGATGGCAGTAAAACAGATGCCAAAGCAATAGCACAATCTATGAAGTTGGCTCTGAGTAATTAGATTACCCAATAAGACGTCCAAAGCCCCATTTGGGGCTTTGGACGCGAAACCGAGAACAAAGGGGTCACCCGCACGAGCTTTTGCCTGAGATCACTGAGCTGATCTGCTCCCTCAATCCGCCTCTGCATATCGTCAACAAATTGGTCGCTTCCCAGGTAAACCTGATTTTTTAAATGTGCCCATTGAGATGGCTGATTCTTCCCTTCTGCGACGAACCGTTCATAGCCATTTATTGCGGCATCACGGCGCTCACCAAACGCAGCAAGAACCCAATCCCTGTTGAGCGCATTTAAGTCTTGCTGATACCCCACTGTCGCCCGATAACTACTCCATGGCCAATCAACGGCAGATCGAACCATAGCGGCGCGAACCAGGTTCAGAACGATGTATCGGCACAGCTCGAGTAGATAGCTGTCCTTCTCGACAAGTATTGCCTTATACCGCCCCTGAAAGACATGCCCTACCCGACGATGATTGGGCTTGGGGTCTGGAATCTGGGCTTGGGGTAATCTGGGCTTGGGGTCAGATCGATTTAATTTTGATCAACCAAGGCTGCCAACCGGACGCCCTTTTCCAACCTTCCCGGCCTTGCGCCCAAGAGCCGATTCCACCTGCTCCCTGAATCGTCCGCTGCCTAAAATCTGACTGGCGGACAGGCACTTGGCGATATCATTTCTGGCTTGCTCTGGCAGACTGAACCTGAACAAATCCCGGTACGCGATGCTCCGATCAACACCGTTAACTGCCAACGCCTCGAATAGCGAGTGTGGAGAGATCAGGCTGTCGGGTTCGCCCAGCGCATTGAATCGAAAACTACTCCACGGATACTCTTCCGGTTTGCTGACCATACAGGCCGTCACTGGATTCAGCTCGATGTAGCGATAGCAACTCAGGAGATAGCCCTCAGCATCGATCAGACTCCCCTTGTGGCGCCCTTCCCACAATGTGCCGGACCGACGATAGGTTCGATTCACGTACTGAACGTATTGACGACCCACGTGCTGCATGAGCCTTGAAATGCTATCGGTATGCTGGGGCGTAAGCAGAAGGTGAACGTGGTTGGTCATCAGGCAATAGGCATGGAGCTCTGCGCCATAGCGTTTCAGCCCCTCACCCAGCACTTGGCGGTAGTAGCGGAAGTCCTCTTCCGCAAAGAAACAGGCATCCCGGTTGTGGCCACGTTGAACCACATGTACAGGAACGCCCGGTAGATACATTCGTGTCTTCCGCGGCATATTCCAAATCCGTTTGGCTTGGTGTCGAGCCTATCCTTTGGCTCCCACGGGGATTGTAACTGAACGGGTTCGGAAGACCGAATTGATCAAAATTAAATCGATCTGACCCCTTTAATTCAATCTTTAAAAAATCGAGCCTCATGAGGATTTCTGATAGCGTCAATGACAACAAATGTCCTAGACCTAGATCTTCTAAGCAACTTTATAATTCTGTTAATAGACTCCGGAAGGTGGAAAACCATTTCCGCCTTAAAATCTTCATTTTCATAGTTACAATCAACAGACCCAGTCCTTCGGATAGAGTTTCCTGCAGCCTGATAAACCAATACATATAGTTCACTATGCAGACCAACCAGTTCATTTTTGAATTTGCTAGTAAAGTCCCTTACTAACAACATATAGTGCTTTAAACCCTTTCCATTTTTTGACTCGCCCGTCAACTCCATATCTCGATTAATTATATATTTAGAAAAATGCTCATATTTAGTCAACCGTTTTAAAGCCTCTTGATATGTTCCACTTTCTTCATCTAAAAGCTTCTTAACCTTATCCCTTTCAACAGAGTCTTTCCTGCTTGACTGCCATATAAAATCAACTAGATCCTGAGACGGAATCTGCAAAATATAAGCAGATATTAGATCACTTACTTTTACTGAAAAGAACTTATCCCAATTTTCGCTAGCGAAACTTTTAACGATATTGTATCGCTTCTTGCTCAGGCCAGAGTATAGCGGCTCACCAGATGACTTAGCGTCATGATGTGTAGGGAAACTCGGCTCGCCCTCTAATATATTTGCAGCCGTGGTGCATCCTGAGCCAGTTCTGCCAGTCAAGCCAATTACTGCAAAATTATTTCTCCCCTCAAACAATTGTTTAATTTCCATTGACCCTTCAGGAATTATTATTTTTTTCATATATTCCTCTTCTATTTTTTAAAAAGCACTTTTCTGTGCTAAAAATTCAGCAAAAACAATAAGCTTATAGCACGTTTGGTTATTTCAATCATAAAGCGGCGCCCCACAACACTCAGGGAAAGCCTTACACCCCAGAAACCCCTTTCCAACACTCTCCATACGCTTCACGTGTGCCTAACCACCTATCCTAAGCACTTCGTGCACCGTAACTCACTGACTTTCATTGGCCACTACCTTAATCATACGCGCAACATGCCTCCGCTAATTCTTGAACGCTTGCCTCCAGTCGCCCGGATTCGATGATTTTGACAACCGTCACAACTTCAGCATCGAACACTCGTTCTTCGGTTTAAGCTTTGATGAAACGGATATACCCACCACCCCATCTCACATTCGCAGGCATCTCCGTCTTAAACGTCGCATCCCCCACAAACACCACCACCGAATGAATCTGCGCATCACTCAGCCCTAACAACGCCTGCAGCGTTTTCACATGCTTATAGTTCTGATGCAGCGGGTTCTGAAACTTCTGCGAATACTTGTAGATCTTCTGCGTCCACTGCCGTTGATGGGCACTACCAAAGATCCACCCTTTCATGTTCTTGGTTTCCACCACGAACACCCCAAACGGCGACACGATAATGTGATCAATCTGGGTAGTGCCGTCTTCAGTCGGCAGGGTCACGTTGCGGATCAGATTGTAGGTATTTTTATCGAGAAAAAGGCGCGCCGATATATTAACGAGGCATTCGCCCATCCAGCCTTTGAACCAGGGCGATTTCAGGACATTCGCAAGAACAATGAGCGATATGATGTACCAGAGAACTTGGATGACGGGCTGAAAGGCAGGTGCAAAATTCATTTTATGATCTCCGCCAACGCACTCCGTACATTGGCTACTTCGCTATTGTTAGGCGCGTGAATCGCGCAACTTTCTTTATGGCTAATGAATTTATAGCTGGGGATTAATTAGGGAGCAATTGAATTGAGTAACGGTTTTGAAAACTCTTGTTAAACAAAAAGGCGCGAGGTTTCCCGTCGCGCCTTTTTGATCGTGACTCAATGTGGTCACACTGCCATTTGATCAGGCCGCCAAAAACGCCCCAGTCGCCGCCAGCGCCACACCAACGCCGCGCGAGATCCGGTTGTCTGTTTTCATCAACAACGCCCCAAGACCACGGCCGGCAAAGGCAATCGCCGCCGTCGCCAGCCCAAAGCCTGCCATGTAGGCCGCAAAGTGCGCGCCCATTGGCATTTCCACTGCGTGGGCAAAGCCATGAAACACCATAAACGCGGCAACCAGAGTGCCGCCTAAAGCAGTCGGCAGTTTGGCTAATGTTGCGATCAATACACCCGCCAGCATCACGGATAACGCGATACCGGTTTCAACACCCGGAATGCTCAGCCCGGCAAAGGCCAGCCCTGCGCCCAGAAACATGCCACCGATCATGAACAGCGGTGTGCCACGCTGCATCATTTTGGACTGGCGCATGCTCCAGAAGCCGATGGCGGCCATGGCCAGCAGGTGGTCGAGGCCCAGCATCGGGTGCAGCAGGCCGCTGGTGAAGCCGCCTTCGCCGTGGCCCGGGTGAGCGGATGCGGCGGTGGCCGTGAGCATGAGGCCGGCGGTAAGCAGGGTTTTGGTGAGTCGATTCATCTTTTTTCTCCTAGAAAAACTGCAGATATTCAATTATTTAACAGCTAGCACTAGCCTCTGGTTCTGGTGGCGTGAAGAGCAAGGCGCACCGACGCGCAGGAAGCGGGACATACCGACCGGTAGAACCGCTTTTGAGCATTGGAGCAACGCTGCCATTCGCGTCACCAGGGCCTTAGGCGGTACACGCAATCTTGCTTGGGCGACGCTCTGGCAACATTCCGCGTTCGAGGATGAAGCTAATGATCTCTTCCAGCCCTACCCCGTCATACAAATTCGCAAACACAAACGGCCGTTCGCCGCGCATCTTTTTGGAGTCCCGCTCCATGATGTCGAGTGAGGCGTGGACGTATTCGGCGATGTCGATTTTGTTGATGATCAGCATGTCGGATTTGGTGATGCCGGGGCCGCCCTTTCGGGGGATCTTGTCGCCGGCGGACACGTCGATGACGTACAGGGTGAGATCTGACAGTTCCGGGCTGAAGGTGGCGGAGAGGTTGTCGCCGCCGGATTCCACCAGCACCAGCTCCAGATCCGGGTGGCGGGTCTGGAGATCGTCGATGGCGGCCAGGTTCATGGAGGCATCTTCACGGATCGCGGTGTGGGGGCAGCCGCCGGTTTCTACGCCGAGGATGCGGTCGGCGGGAAGTGCGTCGTGCTTGAGCAGGAAGTCGGCATCTTCACGGGTGTAGATGTCGTTGGTGACCACGGCGATGTTGTAGTGATCACGCAGGGCCAGGCAGAGCTGGCGCAGCAGTGCGGTTTTACCGGAACCGACGGGGCCACCGACCCCGACTCGCAGACAATGTTTCATGATGTGTTCCTCATCGTTGTTTCTGGGTGCGCTCTGGCTGGCGCTTTAGCTACGAAATAAGCGTGAATACTGTGTTTCGTGATGGGCAGACGCGAGCGCGAGGCCGGGCAGAACCGGGCCCAGTGCGTCGTCTTCCAGCACTTGTGCGGCGTCCACGGCTTTCACCAGGGACGGGCGCAGTTGTTCTGTGAGCCTTTGGGCGGCGGTGTGCCCCAGAGGCAATGCCTTGCAGGCCACGGCGAGCTGGTTTTCCATCCACGCCCAGGCAAAGCCGAGCAGGGTCTGGCGCACCTGCACATGGCGTTGGTGCGCGGCCCAGGCGAAGACGGTGACGTAGCCGGGATCACGGGGCATCAGGCCGTCTTTTGGCATGAGTTCCAGGCTGGTGAGCAGCCGCACCAGTGCCAGGCCGAGGCGGGTGTCTTCGTCGCTCAGTTCGGCGGTTTCGCGAGTGGCGTGAAGCCAGTCGTTCCACTCAGCCAATGCGTTTGCATCGCTGTTGGCCCAGGCGGTTTGCAGGCGTATCAGCAATGGCAATTCGCAGCGGGTGAGGCCATCTTCCAGCACGCCTTCCAACCATTCGCCCAGTTCCGCCTCGTTGGTGACCCAGCCGAGTTCAAAGGCACTTTCGAGCCCCTGTGACCAGGCGAAAGCACCTATCGGCAATGCCGGACTGACCAGCTGCATCAGCCCCAGCAGTGACAGGTCGGCGGAGGTGGATTCAGTGAGCATGGTCGTTTTCCGCGTCATGGCTGTGGTCGTGGCTATGACTGTGGGAATGGCTATGGGCATGCCCATGAGCGTGCGAATGCGATTGTCCATGAGAGTTCTCATGAGAATGACCGTGCGAATGCCCTTCTCCTGCTTTGGCATAGGCGCCCGGTTCCGGATCGAACGGCGCCTGATGGTGTTTCAGGGTGGCGCCGAGTCGTTCGGCCAGTTCTTCAAGCACGTGATCAGGCGGGAAGCGCACCCAACCTGTTTGATCATCGGTCTGGCCCAGCGCCAGTTGCACGTGGCGGTTGCCCAGGTGATAGCTCAGGCGGGCCATGGCCAGGCCATTGGCGATTTCAGCGGTGACCACCGGTTCGTCGGCGGCACGGATCTGGACGATTTCGCCGCTCTCGGCTTGCAGGCATTCGCCTTCGCGCAGTACCGGACCACGGTCGAGAAACAGGCCCACGTCAGTACCGTTGTCGGTGGTGGCCCGCAGGCGCCCCCGAATGCGGAGTTCGTAAGGCAGGGTCAGGCTGTCGAAGATTTCAGCCGATTCGACCTGGCCCATGCGTTGTGTGAGTTCCAGCATGTAGGCTCCTAGAAGAGGTGGTAGCGCTGGGCCAGCGGCAGCTCAGTAGCAGGCTCGCAGGTCAGCAGTTCGCCGTCCGCATGGACCTCATAGGTCTGCGGGTCTACGGTCAGTTCCGGACAGGCGTCGTTGAGTTTCATGTCGCTCTTGCGCACCTGACGCACGTTTTTGCAGGCGGACAGCGGGCTGTCGAGACCCAGTTCTTTGTCGACGCCGGCATCCAGTGCCGCCTGACTGACAAAGGACAGGCGGGTGGCGCTGGCAGCCTTACCGAAAGCGCCAAACATGGGGCGGTAATGCACCGGTTGCGGTGTGGGGATCGAGGCGTTCGGATCGCCCATCGGCGCTGCCGCGATCATGCCGCCCTTGAGAATGCAGGAGGGCTTCACGCCGAAGAATGCCGGGCTCCACAGCACCAGATCCGCCAGTTTGCCGACTTCCACCGAGCCCACATCGTGCGCGATGCCGTGGGTGATGGCGGAGTTGATGGTGTACTTGGCGATGTAGCGCTTGGCGCGGAAGTTGTCTGCGCCCATGTCCTGATCTTCAGGCAGCAGGCCGCGCTGGACTTTCATTTTGTGGGCGGTCTGCCAGGTGCGGCAGATGACCTCGCCCACCCGGCCCATGGCCTGTGAGTCGGAGGAGATCATGGAGATCACGCCCATGTCATGCAGGATATCTTCGGCGGCGATGGTTTCGCGGCGAATACGGGAATCCGCGAAGGCGACGTCTTCCGGGATATTCGGGTCCAGGTGGTGGCAGACCATCAGCATATCCAGATGCTCGTCGATGGTGTTCACCGTGTAAGGTCGTGTCGGGTTGGTGGACGACGGCAGCACATTGGGCCTGGAACAGGCTGTGATGATATCCGGTGCGTGGCCGCCGCCTGCGCCTTCGGTGTGGAAGGTGTGGATGCAGCGATCCTTGAATGCCGCCAGGGTATCTTCAACGAAGCCGGACTCGTTCAAGGTGTCGGTATGGATGGCCACCTGCACGTCGTACTTGTCGGCAACCGTGAGGCAGTTGTCGATAGATGCGGGCGTGGTGCCCCAGTCTTCGTGCAGTTTGAGGCCAATCACGCCTGCCTTGATTTGCAGTTCCAGCGCTTCCGGCAGCGAGGCGTTGCCCTTGCCGAGGAAGCCGATGTTCATGGGCTGCGAATCCACCGCCTGGAGCATCTTGCCGATGTGCCACGGGCCAGGTGTACAGGTGGTGGCGTTAGTGCCGGTGGCCGGGCCGGTGCCGCCGCCAAGCATGGTGGTAATGCCGCTCATCAGGGCTTCTTCGATCTGCTGCGGGCAGATGAAGTGGATATGAGGGTCGATGCCGCCAGCAGTGAGGATTTTGCCCTCGCCTGCGATGATTTCAGTACCGGGGCCGATAACGATGGTGACGTCTGGCTGGGTATCGGGGTTGCCCGCTTTGCCGATGGCGGCGATGCGACCTTTCTGGATACCCACGTCTGCCTTGACGATGCCCCACCAGTCGAGAATCAAGGCATTGGTGATGACGGTGTCCATCACGGTGTCGTCTGCCAGTTGGCTCTGGCCCATACCATCACGGATGACTTTGCCGCCGCCGAATTTTACTTCGTCACCATAGTGGGTGTGGTCTTTTTCGACTTCAATCCAGAGTTCGGTGTCGCCCAGGCGAATGCGGTCGCCGGTGGTGGGGCCATACATGTCGGCGTAGGCTTGTCTTGTGATTTTCATGTTATGCCTCTTCTTTCTAACTTGGGTGCCTGGGTTCGCTCAGTTATCGCTCTGCGGGAAACGCTCAAGCACATCCCTGTGGCGCTTGGGCTCCGCCATCCATGGCTCCGCACATTCCCGCCGAGCGATAACTGACCGACCTTCCGACTTATTTCGTGGCGTCCAACTTACCCATCACGTCGCCTCGGAAGCCGTAGATTTCACGCTTGCCTGCGAAGGGGATCAGGGTGACTTCGCGGCTTTGGCCCGGCTCAAATCGGATAGCGGTGCCTGCCGCTACATCAAGCCGGTAGCCGGTGGCTTTTTCGCGATCAAAGGTGAGAGCCGGGTTGGCTTCGGCGAAATGGTAGTGGGAGCCGATCTGGACCGGACGATCGCCGGTGTTGCCCACCTCGATGGTGATGCGGTCGCGGCCAGCGCAGAGTTCGATGTCGCCGTCTTTAAGTGCGTATTCGCCGGGAATCATATCGGGCTCCTTATACGATCGGGTTGTGGACGGTGACTAACTTCGTTCCGTCAGGGAAAGTGGCTTCCACTTGCACCTCGTCGACCATATCGGCCACGCCGTCCATCACATCGTCGCGGGTGAGCACTTCGGTGCCGGCACTCATCAGCTCGGCAACGGTGCGGCCATCGCGGGCACCTTCCAGGATTTCGGCGCTGATCAACGCGACCGCTTCGGGATAGTTGAGTTTGAGACCACGCGCTTTACGGCGTTCGGCAAGCAGTGCTGCGGTGAACAGCATCAGCTTGTCTTTGTCTCTTGGCGTGAGTTCCATCGTTGTCACTCCGTTGTTTGAGATAAGGGCTGCTTCAGATAACCCGTCAGGTCAGCCAGATTCTTGGTATGTGTGCCTGCTGCCCGGTTAATCGGGGCCGCAGGATTTCCCAGGCCTGTTGGCACAATGCCCAGGCTTCGTTGCGTTCGTTGCCGAGGTAGCGCAGTAGCAGCACGCCGCGTCGGCGGGTAACGGCCCAGCGCACGAATGCCGGGATGGCTTCGCGCAGGGCTTCAACTGCGCCCGCTTCGTCGTCTAGCCCCACAGCCCATAATGTTGCTTGCACGCTGGCGCCACCCTGCCCCCATTTGCCTTTGAAGCGCGGGTGCTTCGGGTCCATCGGCTGGCGTTCCTGCCACAGCGGGCGGCCGTTGCGGGTCAGGCGGAAGCGCTGTTCCAGATGACCGCTGACAAAAGGCAGATCCCCGACCGGACGACCCAGCGCTAGGATTTCCCAACCGATGCAGCGGGCATCGTCTTCCAGATCAATCGTTGTGGTCTGTTCACCGCGGGAGCCGTCAAATGCGAGGGTTTCCTGCGGGAGCCATTCGAGGGTCGCGCCTTTGGCGACTGTCAGGTGCGTGTGCTGCCCCCAGGCCACGCCGTGGCTGTCGGCCTTGTAGAGTTTGGCGGCAGCGGGCGTGGTCAGCAGCGTGTGCGCACCGGCCCCGACATGGGCTGCAATATGCAGCGCATCACCGCTGACCAGTCCACCCGGCGGGTGCAACAGGTAGACGTGGCAGCAACCGGTTTTGCCTTCCGGATAGAAGGGCCGCTGGACTCGCAACGGGCCTTGATGGCGGCGTCGGGTCAGGCGGGTAACCGTGTGCAATTGCTCACTACGGGATTCAAAGCCCAGCTCGATGGACGCCGCCCAGCGCCGGCCCGCATCGAAGCGGTGGCCGGAATCGTTCGCCGGGGCTGTCTTCGATAAGGCATCCGGCGACAGGGGCTGGGCGATGGGCGTGTAGATCGTCATACCGTCAGGTGTTGTTTGATGAGCGCGTCAGAAAGCTCGGCAATTTCGCCCTCTGCCACACGGCGGCCCCGGTCCATAATCGCGAAGCGGTCGGCGTATTTGCGGGCGAAGGGTAGTTTTTGCTCTACCAGCAACACAGTCAGGCCATCTTCAGCGATCAGGCGACGAATGACCTCGCCGATCTGGGCGACGATGTTGGGCTGGATGCCTTCGCCCGGCTCGTCAAGAATCAGCAGGCGTGGTTCGATCACCAGCGCCCGACCAATCGCCAGCTGCTGTTGCTGACCACCGGACAGGTCACCGCCCCGGCGGTTTTTCATTTCTTTCAATACCGGGAAGAGTTCGTAGATGCGCTCGGGGATGGTTTTGAGGCCATCGCCACGGGCGGCCAGCCCGGTGCGCAGGTTTTCTTCCACGGTGAGCAGCGGAAATATCTGACGGCCCTGGGGCACGTAGCCAATGCCCAACGAGGCGCGGTCTTCCAGACGGCGCTTGGTCAGCTCGACCTTGCCTTCATAGAGCAGACTGCCGCTGGCTGTCAGTTCTTCGCCCATCACGCACTTCATCAGTGTGGTCTTACCCACGCCGTTGCGCCCCATCACGCAGGTGCACTGGCCTTTGGGAATGTCGAGATCGAGATCCCACAGGGTGTGGCTCTCGCCATAGAACTGATTGAGCTTTTCGATTTTCAGCATCAGGCGCCCTCCCCCAAATATACTTCGATCACTTTGCGATCATTGGAGACCTGGTCCATCGTGCCTTCTGCCAGCACGCTGCCCTGGTGCAATACCGTGACCTTGCGTGCGATGGAGCGAACGAAGCCCATGTCGTGTTCAACCACTACAACCGACTGCTTGCCGGCGAGACTGGTCAGCAGCTCGGCGGTGCGTTCCATTTCCTGTTCGGTCATGCCGGCAACCGGTTCGTCCACCAGTAGCAGGCGCGGCTTCTGCATCAGCAACATGCCGATTTCAAGCCACTGTTTCTGGCCGTGGGAGAGAATACCGGCGTCGCGGTGGCGCAAGGCGGTCAGGCCGATCATCGTCAGCACTTCGTCGATGCGGTCCCGGGTTTCGCCGGTCATGCGGGCGGTCAGTGTGGGGAATACCCGCTTGTCGGCGGCCATCGCCAGTTCGAGGTTTTCGAATACGGTCAGCGCTTCGAATACGGTCGGCTTCTGGAATTTGCGGCCAATGCCGAGCGTGGCGATATCGGGCTCGCTCATGGCCAGCAGGTTGTGGCGGCTGCCGAACCAGACTGAACCGGTATTGGGACGCGTTTTGCCAGTGATGATGTCCATCATCGTGGTTTTGCCGGCGCCGTTGGGGCCGATGATGCAGCGCAGTTCGCCGTCATCGATGGTGAGGTTCAGGTTGTTGATGGCCTTGAAGCCGTCAAAGCTGACACTGACATCTTCCATGTAGAGGATCGGCCCGTGGCGCACGTCCACTGGCGATTGCGTCGGTGTCAGAAAATCAAAGACCCGGTCGCGGCGGCCCAGTTCCGTCATGATGCTCATGCGGTGACCTCCTTGGCGGTGGATGGCGGTGTGCTGTCATCGTCCTGCGGCTTTTTCTTCAGTGATGGCAGCAGGCCTGCGATACCTTTGGGCAGGAAGACCGTCACCAGCACGAACAGCGCACCCAGTGCAAACAGCCAGGCGTCTGGCATTACGCCGGTAAACACGGTTTTGGCGTAGTTGACCAGCAAGGCGCCGATCACTGCACCGTAGAGCGTTGCCCGTCCACCCAGTGCTACCCAGACCACGATCTCGATCGAGAACAACGGTGAGAATTCGCTCGGGTTAATGATGCCGACTTGCGGCACATAGAGCGCACCGGCAACACCCGCCAGCATGGCCGATACGGCGAACACAAATAGCTGCACCCGCTCGACCCGATAGCCGAGGAACCGCGTGCGGGCTTCCGCATCACGGCAGGCGACACTGACGCGCCCCAGCTTGCTGGTCACGATAATCCGGCAGATCACATAACCGATGGCCAGCGCCACGCCTGTTGCGAGGAAGAGGCCCATTCGCGTGGCGTCGGTACGCAGGTCAAAGCCGAGGATGTCCTTGAAATCGGTCAGGCCATTGTTGCCGCCGAACCCCATTTCGTTGCGGAAGAAGGCCAGCATCAAGGCGAAGGTCAGCGCCTGGGTGATGATTGACAGATACACACCGGTGACCCGGGAGCGGAATGCCAGGAAACCGAAGACCAAAGCCAGAATACCCGGTGCCAGCAGCACCATGATGAAGGCGAACCAGGCCATGTCGAAGCCCTGCCAATACCAGGGCAGCTCCTGCCAGTTGAGGAACACCATGAAGTCCGGCAGGTCCGGATTACCGTAGACGCCGCGATCACCGATCTGGCGCATCAGGTACATGCCCATGGCGTAGCCACCCAGCGCGAAGAACGCACCGTGGCCCAGGCTGAGAATGCCCAGGTAGCCCCACACCAGATCAACCGCTACCGCGAGCAAGGCATAGCAAAGATACTTGCCCAGCAACGTGATGGTATAGGCGCTTACGTACAGCGCGCTGCCTTCCGGTACTGCCAGGTGCAGTACGGTGACCACCGCCATGGCGGCGAACAGGATGCCCAGGAACAATTGTGTCGAACGCTCGGTAAAAGGCCGCGCCAGAAATGATTGCGATGATTGCATTGCTCAGCCCTCCGCCGCACGGCCCTTTTGCGGAAACAATCCGCGCGGGCGCTTTTGAATGAAAAGAATGATGAAGACCAGCACAACGATCTTGGCGAGAACAGCGCCTGCCCAGGGTTCGAGCAACTGGTTGATGGTGCCGAGAGACAAGCCAGCCAAAAGCGTGCCCCAGAGATTACCGACGCCGCCGAACACCACCACCATGAACGAGTCGATGATGTAGTTCTGGCCCAGGTTGGGGCCGACGTTGGTGATCTGCGACAGGGCAACCCCCGCAAGCCCGGCCACGCCGGAACCGAGAGCAAAAGTCATGATGTCGACTTTGGTGGCCTTGATGCCCATTGACCGTGCCATCGCCCGGTTCTGGGTGACGGCGCGCACTTCCAGACCCAGCCGGGTCTTGCGCATGATCAGCATCAGACCGGCAAACACGATCAGCGCAAAGCCGATGATGTAGAGCCGGTTAAGTGTGAGCGACAGGGCTTCGTTGACCATGATCGAACCGCTCATCCACTCCGGCGTAATGACCGTGCGGTTAAGCGGGGAAATCACCGTGCGCACCAGCTGCTGCAGAATCAGGCTGATGCCGAATGTAGCCAGCAGGGTCTCCAACGGACGGCCCTTGAGAAACTGGATAACACTGCGTTCAATCGCAATGCCCGCCAGCGCCGCCACCATAAAACCGGCCGGGATCGACAGGAGCAACGCCAGACCGGGTTGCCCCGGCAGCAACTGCTGCATGCCCCAGGTGGTGTAGGCGCCGAGCATGATCAGCTCGCCGTGGGCCATGTTGATCACGCCCATTACGCCAAAAGTAATCGCCAGACCAATCGCCGCCAGCACCAGCACTGAACCCAGTGACAGGCCAAAGTAGAGGGTCTCGGCAGCGCGGTTCCATTTGAGTTTCTGTTCGATGCTGGCCAGCGCTTCGTTGGCGGCCTTGACCATCGCGGGGTCGTCACCGCGAGCGACTGTCGTTAGCGCGGCGCGGGCTTCCGTATTAAGGCTGCCGGAGAGCTGCGCGACTGACGCTACATCGCCCTGTTCAACCCGGTAAATCGCGAGGCTTTCGCTGAGCACATCGCTGACCCGGTCGTCGGATTCGGTTTCGAGCAGCGTGGTGATACGCTCGGCCATCGCCTCATCCACCCGGCCGCGGATCGCGCGGGCGGCTTCGAGGCGGGTATCTGCATTGTCCACGGTCAGATCAATGACCGAGAGGATGCCATCCAGCTCCCGGCGCAATGCATTATTAATTCGAATGTTGTCGAGATCACGGCGGGATATTTCGCCCATCGACTCGCCCGTCAGGGCGTCTTTTACTTTCCAGTTGCGGCCACGATTTTCCAGCACGATGACAAACTGACCGCTGTCTTCAACGCGGCTCAACTTGCCTGAAGCAAAGGCTTCGAGCCAGTCACGCGCCCTTTCATCACCACTCTTGGCGATGTCACTCAAGACCTGACCCTTCTGCGCATTTGAAGAATCAGCCAGTGCCTGCAACAGCGCCTGCCCGTTATCACCTGCTGGCTGCGATTCAGCCTGGGCCTGCGCCATCAGCGGTAAAGCCAGACAGCAGACAAAGAGCCACTGTGTGAGCGATCGAATGATGCTCATGGTGTTTTCCTGTTGTTTCGGATGAATCAAAGTTCGGATAAATCAACGCTCGGACAAATCAAAGTTCGGTTGAATCTGAACTCGGGTGGATCAGGGTTCGAATGAACCCGATCCGATAGCGGGCATCGGCGTTAGTTATAGGTGGATCACCGATGCCCGCCAGATACTGCGTTTACACCTTACTTGGCTGCGACTTCAGACTTGCCGCCACAGGTCTTCTCAACCACGTTGTAGTTGCCGCAGTTCATCGGCTTGCGCCAGTCACTGATCAGGTCCTTCGAACCGGGCAGGAAATCAGACCATGCATCGCCTGCAACGGTTGACGGGGTCTGCCAGACAACTGAGAACTGGCCGTTGTCCTGGATTTCGCCAATCAGCACCGGCTTGGTGATGTGGTGGTTCGGCATCATGGTGGCGTAACCACCGGTCAGGTTGGGAACAGACACGCCGATGATGGAGTCTTTCACCGCATCAACGTCTGTAGTGCCCGCTTTCTTGACTGCTTCAATCCACATGTTGAAACCGATGTAGTGAGCTTCCATCGGATCGTTGGTGACTGAGTCATCTTTGCCGGTGTACTTGACCCAGGCGTCGATGAAGTCGTAGTTGGCGTCGTTATCGACGCTCATGAAGTAGTTCCAGGCCGCCAGATGGCCGACCAGCGGTGCGGTGTCGATACCGGACAGTTCCTGCTCACCCACAGAGAAGGCGACAACCGGGATATCCGATGCTTCGATGCCCTGGTTTGCAAGCTCACGGTAGAAAGGCACGTTGGCATCACCGTTAATGGTGGAGACCACAGCAGTCTTCTTGCCCTGGCTGCCGAATTTTTTGACGTCAGAAACAATCGACTGCCAGTTAGAGTGACCAAACGGCGTGTAGTTGATCATGATGTCGGATTCAGCCACACCATGGTCTTTCAGGTAAGCTTCCAGAATCTTGTTGGTAGTACGCGGGTAAACATAGTCGGTACCCGCCAGAACCCAGCGCTTCACGCCAATTTCGTTCATCAGGTAATCGACCGCAGGAATCGCCTGCTGGTTGGGCGCTGCGCCGGTGTAGAACACATTCTGGGACGACTCTTCGCCTTCGTACTGAACCGGGTAAAACAGCAGGCCGTTCAGCTCTTCGATAACAGGCAGTACCGACTTGCGCGATACCGACGTCCAGTTACCAAAGATGACATCGACCTTTTCCTTGGCCAGCAGCTCACGTGCTTTCTCAGCAAACAGCGGCCAGTTGGACGCCGGATCAACGACAACCGGTTCAAGCTGACGTCCCAGCACACCGCCTTCTGCGTTCTGCTTTTCGATCAGCATCAGCATGGTGTCTTTCAGGGTAGATTCACTGATAGCCATGGTGCCGGAGAGCGAGTGGAGGATACCGACTTTAATAGGAGGTTCTGCAGCAGCTGCAGAAAGTGAAAATGAAAGTGCCAGCGCAGAAAGCCCGAGTTTCAAGCCCTTTTTTACGTTCATTATTCCTTTCCTTTATTGATTATGGTGTCGCGTGTTTACCTCCCAACAGAGTGCACTCCGCGTTCCAATAAAAGGAAACTCATTTTAAAATCAAAGCGTTACGAAAAAATACCAACACCTTTTCAACGTCCGATCGCATCGTCATGTGCACCGCAGCCTTCCATGCACCCCCTTATTGCACCATTTTGAATCGCACGCCGAGGCAGAATGATCAGCCAACACACGGCAATCTGTTCAGTAATTAACCGGTTTAGATGAGGTTGCGATATTTATTGCAGATAAGTGAGGTGTTTAAGGCAGAGAAGCCGCGAGTGCGCACCACAACAATGCAGGATTAATGCACCCGCACCACGGCGCGATGCCGAGGCCATATCAGTGCACTGAGTCTCGTTATGGCCCATCAACGCGGAATCAGATTGATCGAAAAACGAACAGAAAAAACGATTCGCTTAAACTCATGCCCGAATGCGGTGCACAAACAGCGCGTCAGCCGGCACCCGAAAGCCGCACCAGAACCGCATGCAACGCTGCGCTACTGAAGATTTGTGCATCGCTGATCAACAAGAATTCACATGTCTGACCAAATGGCAGCGACGTATCGTGAACACTATGCCATTCTTGAAACACCGGCCTGGCAAACGCCCGTTCTCACTGCAAGGCCTCAACAGAAGGCATCCGGCCGAGGCGGAGATCCGTATTAAGCAGGGCTTGGCGATGATAAAACCGCCTTAACAGGCGAACTGAAGCGTTTAAATGTAAACTATTTGACAGTTTGTAGTGTCGTTTACCCATACAGTTCGGCCTCACCCATAAAGACAGCAGCGATAAGAGCACTCTTGATGACGACTGATTCTGTTGCGCCCCGTTCTCCTCACATCGTGATCGTTGGCGCGGGCAGTATTGGTTGCTATCTGGGCGGACGTCTGCTGGCCGCCGGCGCCAGCGTCACCATGATCGGCCGACCGCGGTTGCATCAGGTATTCGAGACCCACCCGCTGAGGGTGAGTGATTACCATGGTTTCGACTCAGCAGTGCAACTGGCGCCGTATCAGTTCACGACATCCCCCGAACCTGTTGCTCACGCAGACCTGGTGCTGCTGACCGTCAAATCGGCAGCAACCGAAGATACCGGCAGAGAGATCGCCCCCCTGCTTCGGCCGAACATCCCTGTGATCAGTTTCCAGAATGGTATTGGCAACGCCGACCGGCTCAGGCCGCTGCTGCCCAAAGCATCCGTGCTTGCCGGAATGGTGTCGTATAATGTGCTGCAGAAAACGCCCGGTCACTTTCATCAGGGAACCGAAGGCAAGCTGATGGCCGAGGCAAGCCTTGCACTTACACCGGAGATTATTGCGGCATTCAACAACGCAGGCATTCCGCTAACGCCTCGCACCGATATGCATTCAGTGCTCTGGTCAAAGCTGTTGCTCAACCTCAACAATCCGATCAACGCGCTGTCCGGCCTGCCCCTCAAAGAACAACTCTCGACCCGGGCTTATCGTCGCTGTCTGGCAATGGCGCAGGACGAAACCCTGAGTCTGCTCAAAGCGGCCAATATCCCGACCATAAAAATGGCAGCAGTCCCGATGGAGTGGATACCCACGGTCATGCGCCTGCCTGACTGGTTGTTTCGCCGGCTCGCGCAAACCATGCTCGCCGTGGATCCGATTGCGCGCTCGTCAATGTGGGAAGATCTTGAAGCCGGGCGAAAAACTGAAATTGAATGGATTAATGGCGAAGTCATCAGGCTGGCAAAAGCTCACGGCAGAACAGCGCCCGTCAACCAGCGGCTTGTCGACCTGATTCATCAGTCCGAATCCGGTCAACGCCAAGCCTGGCCCGGCCTGGCGCTGTTGCACGAGCTCACAAAGCCGTCGGCCTGACACGCCACCTCACCGCACATCCTCTGCATATCTGCTGCTCATTCTTTCCAAATGATTACGACGCTGTAATCCATATCGCACACGCTATGGTGCGAATGTCGGATTTGCTTCCTACACCATTCCCGTAAACTTGTTTTCAGCAAGGACGCAGAACTGCAAGGATGCAGAACACGGATGTTAAGCCTGAAGGATCAGGCGCCAGGGAAGAGTTTAGTCTGAAGGATCAGACACATAGGGATATACCAGCCTGACGGATCAGGCGACCGGAGCCACGGAGCAGGTGCACAAGGATTGTGGGCCTTACTCCGTGACTTTTTCTGCACGACACCTGATGGTGTTCCAACTGGGTGTCATCTGGTTACCCTGAGCGCTCAACTCAGGACACTCTCTCGCCTCAGCTATCTTCGGTCATGTAACACGCTACTGAAGCACGCCGATGCCTCCCTGTTTCCGCATGTTCCCCTCCGCACTCTACGTGCTTGTGATGGTCACCCACACTCACTCGGACATCACGGAGCATTTCATGAAGCTTGTTTTCAGCCTGCTGCTTACCCTGGCCACCTTACTGGCCGGCACCGGCATCGCAGTAGCCGCACCGACATCAACAGCACCACAAACCCAGGCAGTCAAAACTGCTATCAACATCAACACAGCGGACGCCCAGACACTGGCCTTGAACCTCGATGGCGTCGGCACAGTCAAGGCCCAGGCAATTGTTGACTATCGCAAAGCCAACGGTCCATTCGCGACAACCGCTGATTTGCGCAAAGTGAAAGGCATCGGCGAACGCACTATTGAGATTAATAAAGCCAACATCAGCGTGCAGTGATAGCTGAGATCCACTGGCTGACAGAGAAGCCGGCCCGTTGCAAAGCCGGCTTCTCTTTTTGAATTACCCTGCGCCTGGTTGATTCTCCCAAGCAGACAACCAGACAACATCTCTTCGTTGCCCCGGCTTTCCCCTATCGGCATGTCTTGCCAGCCTATGGCATTAACGTTAGGCTGACCGCATGACTAATTCTGCAACCCTCTTCGGAAAACGTACCCCACCGCCCCGGTTCTGAGCCGGATAAGGGGATTCTTGTCTGAGCATTAAACTCCGCTCGGTGATCGCCCGCCTGTCCGGTTCACAGCATTTTGCTGCCTTCACCTTTCCAGTAACCGGACAACGGATCTGACATGACCCAATTCAAACAATTGTCGCCTGCAACGCGCGGCGCTTTACTGATCGCCATTGCTGCTGCGCTTTGGGCAACCACCAGCATTGCCGCAAAAACCCTGTTCAATCACACCGATCTGGAGCCGCTGACGCTGGCGTGCCTGAGGCTATGGATCGCCTTTCCTCTGTTTTTCATACTCATGATGCGTGAGCGGGCGTCGCGCCCCCTGCCCCGCGGCAAAAAAGTCATCTTGCCGCTACTGGCACTGGGTTGCCTTCAAGGAGCCTACCAGGGCACTTATCTCTGGGCGGTCGACCTGACGGGGGCCAGCATTGCCACTCTGGTAACGCTTTGCCTGGCACCGGTTCTGGTTGCGATTGTCGCAGCACCGCTGCTGGGTGAGCGCCCGAACCGCACCACTATCATCGCCCTTGTTTGCGCTATCTTCGGTACGCTGCTGCTGGTTTCAGGCGACATGCAGAGCGCGGACTCAGCCCGGATAGGCGGGGTGCTGGTGTCTGTGGTCGCCGCGGCGGTTTATGCCGCTTTTACCCTGACAAGCCGGCATGCTGCCAGTGGCGCGTCAGCGTATGCCACGGCATTTGTCTGTTTCCTGACTGGCGCACTGGTGCTGCTCCCTCTGGCCCTTGCCAGTGGCGGGCTGACGGAACTGGCAGATCTTGATGCCAGAGGCTGGTTGCTGGTGGCCTACATCGGCGTGGTGCCCACTTGTGTGGGTTATGTGTGCTTCTTTACGGGAATGCAGAGCACCCCTGCGACGACTTCCAGCATTATCGTGACGCTTGAGCCGCTGTTCGCTGCATTTCTGGCGTGGATTATTCTGACCGAGGTGATCGGTTTGAGCGGGATTATTGGCGCGGTCATTCTCACTGCGGCAGTGCTGGTCGCCTCACGGCAATCGCCGGCGCAACAGGAGCAAGAGGAGCCGACGGGCCATCAGTAGCAGGTTAAAACCAAACAGGGCCGGCGAATTGCCGGCCCTGTTTGTCTGAGGCGCCAGGTAAAAATAGGCGCTCACTCCTTGCGCTGACGTTCCAGCATGTTGGGCTGGAGAATCTCGATCCAGTATCCGTCGGGATCCTGAATAAAGGCCAGGCCTTTCATCTTGCCATCGTCCGGGCGCTTCACAAACGGCACGTCCAGCGACTCAAAACGCTCGGCCGCCTGATAGACGTCCGGCACCGCAATACCGATATGGCCAAAACCCTGTGGCTCGTCGTTGCCGTTGTGATAGTCAAAGGCCGCATCATGCTCGGTGCCCCAGTTATGGGTCAGTTCGAGCATAGCCTCACGGCCGAAGATAAACGTCGTGCGGTGCGCATCGTCGGACGGCACAGCATTGGCCTGCCTGTCGTCCAGATAGCCCAGGAAATACAGAGTGAACTTCATCTCCGGAAAATCGAGCTTACGGATCAACCGCATGCCCAGTACCCGCGTATAAAAATCCAGACTGCGCTCGGGATCCTTGATCCGCAGCATCGTCTGGTTAAAGACATAGCCTTCCGTCGCCGGGTCTGCGTCTTCAGACAAACCGGGGGCTGTTTCAAAATGGCGGGACATACTTGTTTCTCCTGTCGTCGAGGCGGGTGAGTCGATACATCCTGTTCGTCGCATGCACATGCGGATAATGACGCATAGACAGCATCGGCCTCGCATTTACAATGAACTGCTCACGATGAGGGGCTAAGCCCTAACTTTCAAGGCGCACATTTACGATACCGAACTAAAATACCGGTGAGGCCCTGCTGCCGGGCTCTATCGGGATAGCCCGCGCTCAACGCTCTACTCACCGATTTCTTTGCAAGGATACCCATGAACCCCCTCGCTCAGCTTGTCATTCTGTTTCTGGTCGCCGTTATTGCGGTTCCACTGTTCAAACGGGCCGGGCTGGGCGCAATTCTGGGGTATATCGCTGCAGGCATTTTGCTCGGCCCCTATGGTATGCGGGTGTTCAGCAACGTCGACACCATGATGCACATCTCGGAATTCGGCGTAGTGCTGTTGATGTTTGTGATCGGGCTGGAGCTGCAGTTCTCACGCCTCAAAGCCTTGCGGAAACCGATTTTCGGGCTCGGCAGCCTGCAGGTTGCGTTGTGTATGGCGGGTATTGGCGGTGTCACCCTGCTGCTGGGTTATTCATTGACACTGGCCATCGTGCTCGGCAGTGCACTGGCGCTGTCGTCCACGGCTTTTGTACTTCAACTACTGGCTGAAAAGAAAGAGCTGGCCACATCCCACGGGCGACTGGCCTTTACCATTCTGCTATTTCAGGACATGGCAGTGGTGCCTTTCATAGCGTTTCTGCCGTTTCTCGCAGGCGGCGGCTCTCCTTCAAGCTGGGAAGAAAACCTGTTTGATGCAGGCCGGATCGCACTCACCTTCGCCGGCATTGTATTCGCCGGGCGCTATCTGCTGCGCCATGTTCTGAAATTCATTCACGCCACTCAGGTCCGTGAAATTTCAATTGCTGCCGCACTGCTGCTCGTCGCAGGCACCGCATTGCTGATGGAATCCGTTGGACTCTCGATGGCTTTGGGTGCGTTTGTGGCGGGCGTTCTGTTGGCGGATTCAGAATTCAGGCATCAGCTTGAAGCTGATATCGAACCGTTTAAAGGATTGCTCCTGGGGCTTTTCTTCATTTCGGTGGGCATGACACTCAATCTCGAACGGGTGCTCGCTAATCCGCTTTTCCTGATCTCCGGTGCAGTGCTGCTGATGCTGATTAAAACCGTGCTGATTGCCCTTATTGGCTGGCGCGGCGGCAAACTGAAAAAACTTGGCGCTTTGCGGCTGGGCCTGCTGCTCAGCCAGGGCGGCGAGTTCGGCTTTGTGATTTTTTCGATGGCGGGCCAATTGCAGTTGCTCGACAAGAGCCTGCACGAACAACTGATCGCGATCATTACAATATCAATGGTGCTGACACCGATAGCCGTTTTCCTGTTCGAAAAGACGGTCATGCGCTTCGCCCACGATTCGCACCCGGCCTTTGACGAAATCGATGACGGCAAAACTGGCGTCGTGATTGCCGGCTTTGGTCGCTTCGGCCAAATCAGCGGCCGGGTTCTGGCCTCGCTGAGAATTCCGTTCACTGCCCTCGATATTAATCCCGAACAAGTCAGCGTAGTGCGCCGGTTCGGGAACAAGGTTCACTACGGTGACGCCTCGCAGCTGGACATGCTACACGCGGCACGTGTTGGCGATGCCAAGGTGCTGATTCTGGCGATTGATGATATCGATGCCTCACTACGCACGGCGCGGCTGGTGCAGCAGGATTTTCCGGATGTGCGCATTCTGGCCCGGGCCCGTAACCGCCGCCATGCCCACTTGCTGATGGACGCGGGCGTCACCTGGATGGTGCGGGAAAACTACCATTCCTCGCTGTTGATGGCGGAGGAAATGCTCGTAGGAATCGGCCGGGAACGCAAAGAAGCCCAGGAGCTGATTCAGCTTTTCCGCGATGCCGACGAATCCACGCTGATCCGCCAGCACGGTCTGCATAATGATCCCGACAAGATTCTCCAGTCAGCCAAGGAAGCCGCCGACGAATTGCGCGAACTGTTCGAGGAAGACCAGCGCAGCCGGGACCGCTCCTGACCTGACGCAAACTCTGGCCGGCACTCCGGGAACGCCCTGAATACCGGCCGGAGTCGTCGATTTTTATTACACCCGCCTCGTTTTTCACCATCGCTGCCTCCCGCCTCGCCCCATTTTATGGGCCTTCCAAGCCCATGGAGTGAATATTGCTTCCCCTCGCCGCAAGCCCAGGCTATTGCTGTAAGTTCTGGGCCGTGGAACGAATGGAGTGCGATGGTTTATCGCACGTTTAACAGGAAGGAAAAGGAAACAGCTATGAACGGATTTCAGAAAGTACTGCTCGCTGCAGCGTTGGCGACCGCCAGCGCCCAGGCATCAGCTCTTGCCGTCACAACAACCGCATCCGGTTCAGATCTGGTTGATACCATCATCGGAACAGGCGTCACGATTGACTACGGTTCTATCAACTACGTTGGCAGCAATACCCAGGCGGGTATATTCACCGGCGGCCTGAGTGCCGGCATCGGCATCGATAAAGGCATCCTGCTCACGAGCGGCGCGGCCACCAATGCGATTGGCCCTAACTCAGCCGACGACACCACGACAGATCTCGGCTCTGCAGGTGACGCCGATCTGAATGGCCTGGTTGGCGGCAGCACTCAAGATGCCAACGTGCTTGAATTCGAGTTTTCAACGACTGGCGGCGACCTGTTCTTCAACTATGTGTTCGCATCAGAAGAATATAACGAATACGTCGATTCCGAATTCAACGACGTGTTTGCGTTTCTGGTCGATGGCATCAACATCGCGACGATTGGCAGCGACCCGGTTGCGATCAATACGGTCAACTGTGGCAATCCTTTAAGCACGACCGGTAGCAACTGCGATCAGTTCAACGACAATGATCCGAGTGACGGCACTCCCTCTTACGACCTGGCATACGACGGCTTCACCAATGTGTTTACAGCCTCAATCCTGGGACTGAGCGCCGGTACTCACTCCATGAAACTGGCGATTGCCGATCGCGGTGACGGCCGGTTGGACTCGGGTGTATTCATCCAGGCCAATTCCTTCTCCGACATTCCGACACCGCCAACTGAAGTACCCGAGCCCAGCACCTTTGCGCTGATGGGTCTGGCACTGGCCGGTCTGACACTGCGCCGTCGTACCAAGTAACACTGGCCGCAGTATAAAAAAACCCGCAGCGTTTACGCGCTGCGGGGTTTTTTCGTTCATGGCATGTGAACAGCGCCATCACGCCAGCTGGTGCTCTTCCCCTTCGTAATACGCTTCCACCCGTGGATTCATAATCTTCTTCCAGAGCGGCGGAAAGAGTGCCAGCACGACCATGGCGGCATAACCGGCGGGCAGTTGAGGTGCTATTTCGTGGTGACGCAACACCTGATAGCGACGCTTGGCAAAAGCGTGGTGGTCACTATGACGCTGCAGATGGAACAGGAATACGTTGGTCAGAAAGTAGTTGGAGTTCCAGCTGTGTTCCGGCGTTGTTCTTTCGTAACGTCCGTTCTCGAGTTTGCGGCGGTGCAAGCCGTAATGCTCAAGGTAATTCACGATCTCCAGCAGGGTAAACGCGAAGAAACTCTGGCCGATAAAGTAGGCGGCGCCCAGTGCACCGAAAGCAAGGGTGAAGCCGATCAGCGCCAGCGCCGAGATGCTGTACCACCAGATCAATTCATTGCGCCAGCTCAGTGCCCGATGCCCTTTGCGTTCCAGTCGAACGGCTTCCAGACGCCAGGCATTAATGAAATTACGCACGTACGCCTGAGGCAGGAAATTGTAGAGCGACTGATTGTAGCGGGAAGACGACGCATCTTCCGGCGTCGATACATGCACATGATGCCCACGCAAATGCTCCACCTTGAAACCGGCATAACTCACCAGTGACAGAAGCAGGCCGCCCGCCCAGGTTTCGAGTTTCTCGTCCTTGTGGATCAGCTCGTGGGCCACATTGATGCCCAGCCCGCCGACAATACCGATCGAAACAATCCAGCCAATACTACCCAGTGCATTGAACTGCCCCGACGCCAGTACCACCGCGCCCCACACCAGAAGCACTGCGTAGGCGACAACCCAGCCCAGCGTCATCACCTTGTAGAAACGTTCGCCAATCATCTGCGGCACGTCGGCTTCTTCATCCGGGTTCAATGCATCCTGTCCCAGCATAAGATCCAACAATGGAATGATGCCGAACACCACAACCGGAACGCCCCAGGCAAAGACGTTGATCCAGCCCGTTGCCTGACCCGCGCTCAGTAGCAGGCCCGGTAACGCCAACGGCAGCATGGCAATCAGATAACTGTACTTTTTCAATCGAAGCAGCAAACGGCGCCGCGCCGTTGGCTGAGTGATGGTCGCTTCCTGTGTATTCACCGAAAAGCCCTCTTTTGTTGTTAGGGAGCCGAAGCAGCCTGCAGCCGCTTTCCGCTCAGTTGCGCATACCAGGATGCGCCCTCATTCGATATATTACTATATTGTAGAACAATACAGCAGTCGTCAACAAAAATATGGCAACGTTGATCAACAAGGCATCAACAAAAATGACCATCATGATCGACACGAGCCCCTCGTCAGATATCAACCACAGTCCATATTGGGCTGTGCTAGACTAGGCCGAATCGACCGAGTCGCAGATCTTTACTCTGCATATCAAGGGTTTCAGGCCGGTCAGCGCCCACCGATCAGCATCACGCGGACAAGAGCATCGAATGGAGTTTCAGGTTCCCAACACCCTTGCCGAGCAAATAGCCAATTACCTGGCTGACAGGGTTATGACCGGGATAATCCGCCCGGGCGAGCGGATTCAGGAAGCCACTGTGGCGGCAGAACTGAGAGTCAGCCGGGCATCAGTCAAAGAGGCGTTGTACACGCTGGAGCGCTGGCATCTGGTGGATATCACGCCGCGCAAGGGCGCATCCGCAACCCGGCTAGATGCCCATCATGCGTCCGAGCTGTACGACGTCTACATGCATTTACTGATTATGCTGGCACGAAGGCTTACGGAGCGCTGGAAGGTGGAGGATCGTCCTCATCTGCTGGAAGCGATTGAGTCCGTAACCCATCGTCTCAATGCCGGAACACCGGATGTTGCCGCCGTGGTCCAGGCCAGTTTTGACGTGATGGATGCCTGCTGCAATGTGGTCAGAAACCCTTATCTGACTGAAGCCCTGGCGAACTTCAAGCCAGCGGTCAGCCGCACCTATTACTTCTGTGCAGACCGCTACAAGCAAGATCTCGACAGTACCGGGATGTTTTTCGGGCAGCTGACCACCGCCGTGCTGGCAAGGGATGCTGACGGCGCTGAACAGCGCATTGTCGAGTTTGCAAACCACCAGAAAGCATTACTGTTGGCAGCCCTGCCTGATCCACTGAAAACAGGCGCCTAGTCCGCCTGATTAAATGCCGCCGGCCACCTCTGTCAGCACAACGCCACCAATGCGCCATTCACCGGTGCCTTGCGGCTCCATGCGATAGTAGGCATCCCAGTAGTGCCCTTGCGGCCCCACTAACTGAACCCTTTGCACCAGAAAGCCCGGATGGGGTACTTGCTCACGGAATCTCACGGTGACCGCCTGAAATACCGCCGGATACCGCCGTTTGACCATATCGGAAAAGGCACTGGCACTGGAAAAGCCGTTCCGGATCGCGGGCGAAGCGTAGCTGAATGCCCGCTCCTGATCATCATTGGCAAAGGCATCAAGCTGCGCTGAGATCACCCTTTCGATCGCCGCCACTGCATCTGCCTCGCGCAGGCTATCATCCGCAGACACACCGGTAGCTGAAAACGCGCCAAGCAGAGCCAAGGTCGCTATCAGAAGGCCGCCTGGTAGCCGTCTGCCGAACAGAATCCGTATGCGGTGGATCATCATAGTACCTCCGCTGGGTAAAGAGTTGAGAACGGGCCACGCATGGCACATCAGGCGTTCTCCATGTGTTCAAGTTTAGACGCATCATTCATCAGGAGTACGATTGAAGAGTGCCGACAGATGAATTTAACAATGGCGCTACTGCTGTGTCCCTTTTTATGACATATTCTTGCTATAGCCATTAACCGTGGCAGCGGAATTTATCCACTAGTCAGGATCTGAATCAGTCATGATGACCACATTTTGTCGATGGGGTTTTGTGAGCGCGCTCTGGGCGTTAGCCGTGCCCGGTTTTGCCGTCTGCTCCGCATCGCCTCCATCGACTGAAAGTGGCACGCCAACCTCACAGATTTTATTCAATATCGCGCCTGGCGGTTACCCACCCTACACTGTCATCAACTCCGATGGCTCGGTTTCGGGCATTATGTGGGACGTGATGACGACCATAGCCAGTGCTAACGGCCTGAGCGTTGAAGCACGTCAGATCCCATCCAAACGCGTTGATAACTTTATGCTTTCCGGCGAGCTTGATGCGACCATGCGCGCCATTGAGTGGACCCATAAGCCGGAGCAGTTTGCCTTTACCGAAGGCGTGCTAAAAGCCCAGGATGTGATTTTCAGCACTCGAAAACGGCCGCTGGCGCTGAACTCGATAGACGATCTCGAGGGCACGATACTGCTGAAGCATCTGGGGTTTAGCTATCCGATGCTGGAAGCCCACCTGAAAGCTGGCACTATCCGCTCGATCGATGTGCCTGATGGACAGACCATGTTCCGGCGATTGGCCGGCGCAGAGCGTTTTAATGGCCTGGTTTTCAACAGGCGAGCCGGCGAATGGATCATTCAGCACAATAACTGGCAGGATACGTTCATCAAGGAGCCGCTAGTGCTGGGGGAAACCGACTACCGGCTCATGTTCTCGCCCCAATGGCGCCCCATGCTGAGCTGCTTCGACGAAACCCTGCTCCAGATCAAGCAGGACGGGCTGCTGGACAGCATTCTGGCCCGATACTGACGGCGCACTTACGCCACCACCCTCCGCTTCTGGTGAGTTCGCCCCCACCTTAAACTCGTGAATCCGTTCACAGACCTGACAGAACCAAGCCGATACTGTAACGGTCTGTAACACCGCTTCGCGAGAGCAGTCCGAGGCGCATCACGGAACTGACGTTTACAACGAAACTAAAAATATAACGATAAAAATAAACTCGACACCGGCCGGCTATCGCTGACTGGCACGGGTACAGGGACTGACTATCATGACTGGACTGCGACGCGTCTCGTTAAGCGTACCACTCGTTCTTATCTCTCCATTTGCGGCCGCCGAAATTCAGGCGCTGGATGACCAGACCATGAGCCGGGTGACAGGCCAGGCCGGGGTCACGATCGAACTGGAAACCCGCGTTGATCTGGACAGATTTTCCTACATCGATGAAGGCCGCCTGAGCATCTATGACCTCAGCCTTTCCGATCCCGATGGCACGGCACTGGACAACATGAAGCTGACCATCGATGTCGCCGGTGACGGTGAAGTGCTGGAGCACGGTTTCTCGGAAATTGCCCGGCGGGCAAGTACCGGCCAGCTCTCCACCGCCAACCCGGATGTGGCCGATGCCCTGAGCAAATACGCCGTAGGCGGCAACTTTGGCAAGCAGTTCAACAGCGGTGATCTGGTCATTCACCTCGGCCCCACAGACGCAGGCAACCCGGCATCACTGGAAGAGTACCTGCACGCCATCGACTTCCAGCTGCAAATTGGCGAAGTCCGCGCTGAAGGCGCCACCGACAGCACCACACTGTTCTCCAATATCCGGCTTGACGGTTACATCGGTCCGACGGATATCGTCGTGCGCAACGGCGGCGACACGACTCGTGTGCTGGCCAACGGCAACACCGTATCCAACTCGGAACTGCAGTTCGACACGCATTTTGAGATCAGCAACGGCTCTCTCGACTGGGACGTTGGTGATGTGATTCTGCTATTCAATTTTGCAGGTGTCGGCATTGAGGATCTGGCCATTCATAACCGTCGTGGCGACGATACGGAAGGTCACTTTGGCATGGCCAGCGCGACGGCCAAATTGTCCAGAGGCACCAGCGGTTCCTCCGGACAAGAGGGCTTGTCGATTCACGATGTGGAATTCCGTGCAGACATCGACATGCCGGTTTTCAACATCGGTGGCACCAGTATTGGCGAGGTCTACTTCACAGACTTCGTGATCAGCAATACCTCAATGATGGTTTACGGACACTGATATACGAGCAATCCAGACATTAATCACCAGCGTTCCAACCGGAACGCTGGTGATGCCACCCTCCCTTCCCAAGGCATTCAGCCAATCAAGACCGGTTCGACAGCCAGACAAACTCAAATGGCGCCAGCGTTACACTCGCGCCCCGCTCCTGAAATGACGTCCTGCTGACAATATCCAGCCACTCATCAGTGGAAATAAGGTTCAGCTCGGACAGATTGAAGACCTGCTCCTGCCCCGAAATATTGTGGATCGCAAATATGCTCTGACGCCGATCGACACTCTGACGCCAGAAAGCAAACAACCCATCCCCAAGATGTAAGGTGTATTGGGTCGCATTGGGATGAAACGCAGCCTGACGGGTGCGTATCGACAACAAGCGGCGCAGGGTTGTGAACACATCCCGGTGATGAGTATCCGACGCCAGCAGGTTCTCCAGCTCATCGGCGTCCCATACATGGCGATTAATGGAACGGTTCTGGCCGGTATGCTCCACCCGGTCATCGTCATTTCGGGTCGCCAGCAGGCTGTGAATATAAAACGCCGGGATGCCCTCCAGCGCCATCATGATCGCGTGAGCGCAAACAAACCGGGCCAGTTGATGGCCGTCAACGCCATCCGCTTCGGTTCGTTCCATTGCATCCCACAGGCTGATATTGATTTCGTAGGGCCGCACTTCGCCGGACGCACCGGTTCGGCTTGTGACGCGAGCGCCAGATGCGACCAGTGTGCTGATCATCCGGTCGCTTTCTTCATCGCTTAGCAGGCCCTCGACCGGGCGCAGGCCAATACCGTCATGAGAGGCCAGAAAATTGAGATAGGCAGTGCCCTGCTGAGCCGGCGGCATCGTCATCAGCCAGTGCTTCAGATGCTGGCAATTGCCACTCAGCATGGTGTGCAACAACAGGGGCGGCAGCGAGAAGTTATAGATCAGGTGCGCCTCGTTGGCATTACCGAAATAGGTCAGGTTTTCCTGGTTGGGGATATTGGTTTCGGTGACGATCACCGCATCCGGCTGACGGTGTTCAATCAGCAGACGCAGCAAACGGATCACTTCGTGGGTTTCCGGCAGATTGATACAGGGGCCGCCCGGCACCTTCCACAGAAACGCCACGGCATCCAGCCTGAACCAGCGCATGCCCTTATCGAGGTACAGCCGGATGATACCGAGAAACTCCAGCAATACGTCCGGGTTGGCGAAATCAAGATCCACCTGGTCATGACTGAAAGTGCACCACACGTGCCTTTCACCATTCACTGTTTCTACCGCACGCAGCAATGGTGACGTACGAGGTCGCACCACGGCGCTCAAATCATCATCTTCGCTGGCTTCAACAAAATAGCGGTGCCCCGGTGCCCGACCTGCTTTGTAGTTTTCGAACCACAAACTGCGACTCGAGCAGTGATTGATCACCAGATCCGTCATGACCTGAAAGCCTGACGAAAGATGGGTCAGATCATCCCAATCACCGAGCGACGGGTTGACTGTGGAATAGTCCATCACGGCAAAACCATCATCAGAGCTGTAGGGAAAAAACGGCAGCACATGGACCGTTGAGATCATCCCGGCTGCCAGGTTGCGCCGACAGAAGGCATTCAAAGTCTGGAGCGGCGCTTCACCGTCGCGCCTGATGGTATCGCCATAGGTAATCAGCAAGGCGTCACCCGCATTCCACAGGTTGCGATGCGGCGTTGGCGACGGCGCGGTTTTCGCCAGGTCGAATGTCGCCAGGCACTGATCAACCAGTGCATCGAGGTTTTCGCCCGGGTACAGACATTCAAGATGCGCTTTCAATCGCGATGCCAGTGACGGCACTGTCTCGGCTTCTGTCATGGCGCAAACTCCTCTTAAGCATCGCTCGGTGCGCGTTGCACTGACTCACCGTGCTCGCGCAAATCATCTTCAACCGCATCATGCAACTGGGTCATGACCCCCGGAAACGCGCTGGCAACGCGCCCCCAGGAGGAAATAAACGGCGCTTCCATAGGGTTGTCGAGAAAGTACTCGCCCGCTTTCATGATGTTGCGGGCAAATAGCTCAACAGCCTGTTCTTCCTGATGCACATCAAAGCTGAGGCCGTTGATTTCGGCGTCGTTGCGGTAGGTTTCCACAAAATCCAGCGCAATCCGGAAATAGGTCGCCTTGATAGTGCGGAAGGACTCATGGGTAAACACGATGCCATTGGTGGCCAGCTTACGGAAAATGGCCTTGGTGATATCAATCGACATTTTGGACAGGCCACCGCTTTCATCTTCCGGCGACAGAATCTGGTGTTTGTGATCGTAATTGTCTGCGATATCGACCTGACACAGCCGGTTGGTGCTGTAGTTGCGCTTCATTTCGCTCAGCACACCAATCTCCAATCCCCAGTCACTGGGAATCCGGATGTCCGTCATCACATCTTTGCGGAAAGAGAACTCGCCAGAGAGCGGGTAGCGATAGCTGTCGAGATAGTCGAGGTAATCGAGATTGCCGAGCACTTTCTTGAGTGCCCGCAGCAGGGGTGTCACCAGCAGACGGCTGACGCGTCCGTTCAGTTTGCCGTCAGCAACCCGCGCATAGTAGCCCTTGCAGAATTCATAGTTGAAGTTGGGATTGGCCACCGGATAAATCAGCCGCGCCAGCAGCTCACGGTCATAGGTCACAATATCGCAGTCATGCAATGCGATGGATTCGGCGCGGCCGGACGCCAGCACATACCCCATACAGAACCACACATTACGGCCTTTACCCGGCTCTGTCGGCGCCAGCTCTTCGCCTTTGAGATCGCGGTCGATCTGGCGCAGCCGGGGGCCGTCGTTCCAGAGCACCCGATGGCGCTGCGGCAAAGCCGAGAAGAATTCCAGCGCATGGTGGTACTGTGCCTCTGTCGCCCGATCAAGGCCGATAACGATCTCGCTCAGGTACGGCACCTTTTTCAGGTGCTCGAGAATCCTGGGCATGGCCTCTGTTTCGAGTTCCGAATACAGGCATGGCAGAATCAACGCCATCGGCCGGCTTTTCGAGAAACGGACCAGCTCTGCTTCAATGTCTTCCAGCGGTCGCTTCGAAAGATTGTGGAGTGTTGTGACAATGCCGTTCTGGTAGAAGTCACCCATGACATACCCTCATTCTGGTTTACCCTGGCTGGCAATGTCGACGCCATACTTCGACAACACTGATGACACCGCATTCGCCCAGCCTTCCGGGCCGTATGAAGAGGTAATGCACACATCGGGCCGGTTCGGGATCACAGGTGGTGCGTGCACCGGCGAGCGCACCAATATCGGGATATCAGCTGCAGCCAGCATGTCGACGTCGTTATCGCTGTCGCCCAGTGCCAGTGAGGTGACCGCGCCGCCGAAGGCGTTCTGATAAACCGCGAGCAACCAACTCATGGCCTGACCTTTATCGCAGGCCCCAATCACATGAACGAAGCGCCCGCCCCGGACAAGGCGCAGATTGAGCGCATCCAGATCAAGCGCGCACTTTTTCAGTGCATCCTCAGTATCCAGCCAGACCAGGGGTTCGCTGAACTCTCTTTGCGACGCCAGGCGCGCTTCTTTGCGCCCGAGGCCGGTGCGTTCAACGATCTCTTCCAGCCCCATCTCGGACAGGCCCCGGAACACATAGCGGCTGCGTAACCCGTAAAGCCTTTCCAGAATGTCTGCCCGTGCGATCGACATCACCTTGCAACGCATGCCGTCATGGGCGCGAGCGTCCGGTGGCAGTGGCAACGTCGTGTTATCGGGAAACCAGACTGCCGCGCCATTCTCTACGATAAACGGTTGCTCCAGCCCCATGGCGGCCTGCAACTGAAGCACCTCCGCCCGGGTCTTGCTGGTATTGAACACGCAAGGAACACCGGCGGCCTGCGCTGCCTCCCATACCGGTCGCGCCGCTGCGCAGGAATATGAAAAATGATCGAGCAGCGTACCGTCCAGGTCCGTGAAAATAACCAGCCTTGCCATGGGTTTGCCTCCCTGCATTCAGATGAATTGATTTGCCGCCGGCATTCGCATCACCTCAGGTGATGCCTGCACCTGCCCAAAATTCCGACAACTCGCAGAACCAGCAATGCAAGGTAGACGCCAGCATTGGGAAAATGGGCATTTTTTATGTGACGGCCATAGCGGGTGTCCCCCGCCGGTTACCAACAGTTCATGGTATACGCGCTTGCCAGCGCCCCCCGCATTCGCAGTAAACTGCCCGCTCCCGGCCCAACAAGGATCTCTGACCCGAGCGTCATGACCAGCCCTTCCTCCACAGAACAAACAGGTACACAAGCATCCGGCTGGAAACTGGCAGGCTTTGCGCTGCTGTTTATCCTGCTCAGCGCGGGCGGCACCTGGGCGATCTGGCACCAGTTTGCAGATAACAACTTCAGTTTTGATGATCGCCTGCTGAGTGCAGCCTTTCTGATCGCTGCGGTGGTTTTACTGGGCATTTACTTTGCCGCGGACGGGCTGCGCCTGCACTTTACGCTGCGAGCGCTCGGTCACAGCCTGCCAATTGGCCAGATCTTCCGGCTGGTGTTTATTAACATCTTCTTCTCTAACGTGACCCCGATGGCCACCGGCGGCGGCTTTGCGCAGATCTGGTATTTGCAGCGAAAGGGCGTCCCCGTGGGCACCGCGACGGCGGCCACAACCATCCGTACCGTGTTAGCCATCGCGTTCATTTTTTCCGTCACTCCCATCTGCCTGTTATGGCTTGATGCGCTGGAAGGGCAACCCCTGCTTGGTGAAGTCTCCGGTTTTCTGGCCTTGTTCATCGCGCTCTATCTCGGCTTTTTTGCGATTGTGCTGCTGAGAACCCGTTGGCTGATCGGCCCTCTCTCAACATTGATTGATCTGCTTCATCGCATTCACGTGATAAATGAGCCTCGTCGGCGTCGCTGGCAGTTCGGCATGAAAAGAGAGATGGTGCGTTTTGCCCGCAGTTTCGCGATCTATATCCGCGGGCCGCGCCGCGATGTGCTTCTATCGGTTGTGTTCACGCTGGTATTTCTGATCAGTCTGTTCAGTTTTCCGGCGTTACTGATGACAGCACTGGGTTATGACGTAGACTATCTGACCGTGATCGGACTTCTGTTCGTCACGACTTTCATTATGTATTTTGCCCCCACGCCTGGCGCATCCGGCATATCGGAAGGCGTCTTCGGCAGTTTTTTCAGCACCCTGGTTTCGGCTAACCATCTGGTACTGGTGACCGTGGCCTGGCGTTTTCTCACGATCTACCTGGGAATGATCATTGGCCTGGTGTTGATGCAGAGGGAGTTGGCCAGCAGCCTTCGAACGTCGCAGGTTGAATCAGGGCAGCGCAACCAAACGGGAAAACCCGGCTCAGGGATGACTGATGATCCGACGCAAACCTCTTAAGGCACTGTTCTATCTCTGCCTGCTGATCGTCACATTGTTGATCGGTTATAAAATCTATCTGGATTTTTTTGAGCCAGATTACGAAGCCGTGCATACCGAACAGCTTGACAGGATTCACGCAGGGCTGGATAACGCGTCGGAATTCAGCTTTGCGGTAGTGGGCAATATCAATAACTCGGTGGGGGTGTTCGAGCGCAAAATAGTACCGATGCTCAACCGGGCCAATGCGGATTTCCTCATCTCCGCGGGCAATGCCGTCAGTAGCGGTGGCGAAGACAAGTACCGGGCGATCTACCGCACCCTCAACCGGCTCGACATGCCCTACCTGCTGACCTTTGGTGATAACGAGTTCAGCAACTTCGGCAGCTTCCGGTTCTATGAACATTTCGGTCCTTACTTCTATTCGTTCAAGACCGGCAACAGCCGCTTTGTATTCCTTGATGCAACCGGCAAAACCCCCTACCAATGGCAGATTCGCTGGCTCGCCGACCTGTTAAGTGAGGATGACAGCGAACATCGGTTTGTCTTTATCGGTGAGCCGCTGCTGCCGGTGAACAAGGACACGCTGTTTGACGACGAAGACAACTATCTGAATAACCCGGCCTTCAGGGACGAACTGATGCGCCTGTTCGATGCCTATGAAGTCGATGCTGTGTTCTCGGCAAACCTGCCCCTTTACTCAACCCAGACCAAAGGCTCTACCCGTTACATCACAACCGGCGGCGCAGGCGGCCTGGTGATGAACGACGAGACCAGCTTTTATCACTTTGTCCGCGTTGACGTGACCAAGGAAGGCTTCACCACCCGGATGGAAAAGCTGGATATCGGCCAACACCCGGTATTCAAACAGCTGGAAAGTCTGTGGTTTTTTATTCACTCGCTATTTTATGTCGGCTATCTGAATTTTATTCTGCTGGTTGCCGTCATGGCGCTGATCACCATCAAGCTGTACGCGCTGATTTTTACTGACCGTGATTACTACCCTGATTTCGAGCTGGACCCCTCACCCTGGCAGAAGCGCCCGTTAAAAGTCGCGATGTTTACCAACAACTACCTGCCCTTTATTGGTGGCGTTCCCCTGTCAATTGATCGCCTGAAGCGCGGCCTTGAGGCGCTGCATCACAGTGTTCTGATTGTAGCCCCCCGCTACCGCGATCAGTCAGACGATGAGCCGGACGTGCTGCGCGTGCCGTCGCTGGTAACCATGGGCGGACAACGGGAGTTCCGGCTGGCGAACATTTTTCTGGGCCGCATCCGCAAGCGGGTGAAGTACTTCAAGCCCGAAATCATTCACGTTCACCACCCTTTCTGGCTAGGATCACTCGGCCTCTGGGTTGCTCGACGTCTGGGCATACCGGCTGTCTACACCTACCACACCCGGCTTGAGCACTACGCCCACTTCGTGCCGCTGCCCGGCCTGATCTTCCGCAACCTGATCTCCCATGCGCTGATCAAGCGCTTTGCCAATAAGTGTGACGGTGTGATCGTCCCCACTTACTCGGCGGAAGACTATCTGCGCATGATCGGTGTCAAAACGCCTGCTTTTGTGCAACCCACGGGCATCGAATACGACACCTTTCAGGAGGTGGACACCGAGGCTGTTGAAGCCCTGCGGCAATCTTTCGGTATCGGGCCGAATGACCATGTTTTTGTCAGTGTGTCGCGCCTGTCCACCGAGAAGAACATCGACTTCATGATCGAGGCCATCGCAGGACTCGCCAAAAAAACCGATCAAACCTTTCGGTTTCTGATGATTGGTGAAGGTCATGAACATGAGCGCTTGCAACAACGCATTGACGATCTCGGCCTGCACGATCAGTTCATTCTGGTCGGTGCAGTGCCTCCGGAAAAAATGGCGACCTACTACCATGTTGGCGACACCTTCCTTTTCGCCTCAAAATCGGAAACTCAGGGCATGGTCATTCTGGAAGCCATGGCGGCAGCATTGCCGGTAGTTGCGGTTCGCTCCAGCGGCATAGAGGATGTTGTCCGTGACGGGCACAACGGCTTCAAGACCCCGGAAAATCATGACCAGTGGCGGGCGGCCGTGCTGCGGTTGTTGAACGAGCCTGAGCTGCATGCCAGCCTTTCGAAAAACGCGCTGGAATTTGCCGGCAATTTCTCGACCCATCAGTTCGCCAAAGACGTCACCAACGTTTATGCCACCGTACTGGCTGGCTATCGCAAGCGACAGGGCAGGAAAACAAAAGCCGAATAGGCCCTGTAGCGATCGAATTCCGCGCGCTCGACGTATTGTCCTGAAGATCCACTTCAGGGCGAGGGTTCATCAACCATGAGTCATATTCCCGTCGGCATCAGCAGCTGCCTGCTCGGACAATCAGTGCGCCACGATGGCGGCCACAAGCATTCCCGATTCTGCACCGGCGTGCTGGCTGAGCACTTCAGTTTTCAACCGCTATGCCCTGAACTGGAAGCGGGCCTGGGTGCGCCTCGTCCCACAATTCACATCCGCGATATTGATGGCGACTTGCGACTCGTGGAATCAAAGGGCTCCGCAGATCACACGGACGCCATGCGAAACTGGATCAAGCAGCGTATTCCGGATATCGACCAGCTTCGGGGTTATATTCTGATGGCCAAATCCCCCAGCTGCGGGATGGAGCGGATCAAGGTCCATAACGCCGAAGGGCGAGTGATTCACCGGGAAGGCCGGGGACTGTTCGCCGAAGCACTGATCCAGGCCTACCCACTGATGCCGGTAGAAGAAGAAGGCCGGCTGAATGACAGCCACCTGTGCGAGAACTTTATCGAGCGGGTATTTGCTTACGATGATTGGATGAACCTCGTAGAATCGGGTTTGACGCCGTCTGCACTGGTCGATTTCCACACCCGCCACAAGTTCCAGTTAATGGCGCATTGCAACCAGACCCATCAACAATTGGGACGAATGATCGCCAACCTCAAAAGTGCGCCGATAGGCGAGATTGGCAACGAGTATATTGCGCTGTTTATGGCCGCGATGAGAAAGCACATTCGCCGTGGCGCTCATGCCAATGTGATGCAACATATGATGGGATTTCTGAGGCAGGCGCTGTCGGCGTCGGATCGGCAGATGATGACCGAACAGATCGATGCCTACCGAAGGGAGGAAGTCCCGCTCATCGTGCCGATGACGCTGCTGATGATGGCTCAGCGCAGGGCACCCGCTGACTACCTGAGCAGGCAGGAATACCTGTCCCCCTACCCGGAACAATTGGGACTGCGGAATAAGGTTTAGGGAGGATGCGGCATCCATGCCGGCAATCCGAAGTGACCGATCAGAACCCGTAAAGCAGACTCAGGGCGGTTTCCGTATCGGTGTTGGCAGTGCCTGCGGGTACCTTGGATTCGTGTTTGACGCGATAGGACAGCTTCATCGCCAGATTTCCGATCAGGTTGGCTTTGATGGCTGTGAGCGACTCGGAAATCGTACTGCTATCATCCTGCAGCCCCACTTCAGTGCTGAGTTCCTGGATGAAGAGCGCATTTTCAGAGAGCTCATAATTGAAAATGCCGGCAAAACGGGCAACCGCGCCATCCTCCTCTTCTTCACCTTCATCATTGGGCTCGTAGAGCTTGTTGTAGCGGTAACCAGCACCAGCCTTCAGATCAAGAAAGCTCTTTTCAGTCAATTCCCACACCCGGTTACCATAACCGGCGGTTACAGATGACTGGAACCGATAACCAGAGAAGCGGTCATCCTCATAGGCACCACGAAGGAACCAGAACTGGCGCTCGTCAAACTTGTAGTTGGTTTCTGCTTCACCGAGATACTTCTCGGATGTCGTTTCTTCGTCTGCTTCCGAGTAAAGCGTTCGCAGCTCAAGCGTGTTACGCCAGCTTTCAATTTCATGCTTCAACCCGAGGCGGGTGTTGAGATTGGTCTCGTCAGAATTGCCGGAGGTAATCAGCAGTCCCACCTCCGCTTCGCCTTCCCAATCATCACTTGGATCTTCCTGGGCCATGACTGCCGGTGAAATAGCGACCGACAACCAAAGCAGCGAGTACTTCAATCGCATGCCTACTCCTTAGTGTGTGCGTATGAAAAAATCTATACACGAACCGTGCCTATAAAACACGATTGGCGCTTTCAGGAAAAGGTCGTGATTGAAGACTGGCCACCAGAGCGGCATACCCGGGAGTGCTGAATTACCCCAATTCACCCCGGCGGCTGCGCTCCGCCTGCTGCTCCCTCGCCTCTTGCTTCAGGCGCCGACGCTCGGCGATTACCGCTGCCGCATCACCTCCAACATGGGCTTCGCCGCGCGCTTTGGCGAGCTGCATCTGCTTCTCGCGCTCGGCAAACCGCTGGCGCTGAGCGGGCGTCAGCTGCGCAAAGCACTGATGACAGCTCACCCCCTGCTCGTACTCGGGCCGCGCCTTGTCAGCTTCCGTAATCGGCCTGCGACAGGCATGACACTGGTCATAATCGCCGCGTTCAAGACGGTGATTTACAGTGACACGGTCATCAAATACAAAGCACTCGCCCTGCCAGAGACTCTGCTCTTCCGGGACGTCTTCGAGGTATTTCAGAATGCCGCCCTTGAGGTGGTAAACCTCGTCAAACCCCTTTTCCTTGAGAAACGCAGTGGATTTCTCACACCGGATGCCTCCGGTGCAGAACATAGCGACTTTACGATGGCGGGACGGATCCAGATGCGTTTCAACATATTCCGGAAACTCACGGAAGGTATCGGTTGCAGGATTGCGGGCGTTCTTGAAGGTGCCGACTTCCACTTCGTACTGATTTCGGGTATCGATCAACAGCACGTCCGGATCGGAAATCAGCTCGTTCCAGTCGCTGGGCTCAACATAGGTGCCGACAACCCGACGCGGGTCGACGGTCTCCACACCCATGGTGACAATTTCTTTTTTGAGTTTCACTTTGGTGCGCTTGAACGGCTGGATATCCACCTCGGATTCCTTGTAATCAATGCCGGTAAAGCGCTCATCAGCGCCCAGCCATTGCTTGATCACATCAACGCCTTCACGGGGACCGGCAATAGTGCCATTGATGCCTTCGTGGGCGAGCAGCAAGGTGCCGCAGACATCGCTGTCAGTCATGAGGTCTAGCAGGGGCTGACGGAGGGTTTCAAAATCATCCAGCGCGGTAAATTTATACAGCGCACACACAACAGTTGCGTTCATCATTTTCTCCAGCGGGCCGGACCGTAAATCCGGAGCAGGTTAAATTAATGTCGATTCAGACAGCGGATATCGGGGCGCTTACCCCAAGAGGCCAATGCGGCGGTGCAGATTTTAACCAATCAGGCGCCGGGAAAGAAGAGCGGTAGTGGAAGTCACGACCAAAGCACCTGGCTCAGCAGGCGATACAGGATCGAGGCCACCGCGATCCTTTACGAATAAAGATACGAGCAGGGTTATTCTGCGCTATCGGCAAGCTCTCGCATCACAACAGCCGACAGCTGAGCCCAGCCGGGCTGCGTCAGTTTGATATTGTCGACGTAAACCGTGGGCGTGCTGGTGACCCGCAATTGCTTTGACAGGGCGAGGCTCTGATCAATCGCTTCGCGATGCAGGTCTGTGCTGAAGCAGCGCCCAAAGCGGCGGCCATCCATGCCCAGCTCTTCTGCATAACGCGTAAACATACCCTGGGTATCACCGGTTGTGTTCCATTCCGACTGGTGATCGAACAGCTGGCCATGCATCTCCCAGAACTTGCCCTGGTCGCCCGCACAACGGGCTGCCATCGCTGCCGGAACAGCATTGTCGTGCTGCGGTAACGGCAATTCGAAGAACACAAACCGCACCTTGCCCGTTTCAACCCACTTTTCCCGCAGCTGGTCTGTTGCAGTTGAGAACCGGGCACAGGCCGGGCATTGATAATCAGCAAATTCGCGCACCACAACCGGCGCATTCGCATCCCCCAATGAAATCCCCACTGAATCAAACTGTGCCGGGAAAGGTGCCGTTCCTTCCGCCACGTCGGGTAACGCTGAAGAGGTCGGCGCTGGTGGCTGCGTGATCCACCACAATCCGGCGATGACCATGGACACTACCGCCAGCACGGCAATAATAATCAGCCCCGGTTGGCGCTGTTTACGCCCTCCCGAGCCCTGTTGCCCTGTGCTTTTCCGACGCTTGGCCTGCCCCATGGTGAACTCCTTACAATTTGCTGATTCCGGTTTAATGTCGCAAGCTTACACTAGGGTCGGCCATGTCGAGTAGATGCGTTTTGCAGTTAAGCCCGACATCCCCCCGTTGCCACTACCACAACGCATGCAGGAGCCCGTATCCGTGAGCCTTCCCCCCCGTCTCCAGAACCAGTTGTCTCTGCCGCTAATCGCCGCGCCGATGTTTCTGATATCGGGCCCGGAGCTTGCACTGGCCTGTTGCCGGAACGGTATTATCGGCAGTTTCCCCGCTCTCAATCAGCGCACCAGCGATGCCTTCGAAGAATGGCTGATACAGATGAACGCCGGCCTTGACGACATTCAGCGAGAAAACCCTGACGGCCCTTTCATTCCCTACGCAGTGAATCTGATCGTCCACAAGACCAACCCTCGCTGGGAGGCCGACCTGAAGCTTTGCGAAAAACATCATGTGCCCATCGTGATCACGTCACTCGGCGCCGCAAGCCATGTGGTGGATGCCGTTCACCGATACGGCGGACTGGTGTTCCATGATGTGACCAACCGCCGGCATGCAGAAAAGGCGGTTGAGGCGGGAGTGGATGGCATTATCGCCGTATCAGCCGGCGCCGGTGGCCACGCCGGCACGACTAACCCCTTCGTGCTGGCCCATGAGATACGGGAGATTTTCGATGGCACGCTGATTCTGGCGGGTTGTCTGTCGCATGGTGAGGATATTCTGGCGGCCCAGGCCATGGGGGCTGATCTCTGCTACATGGGCACACGTTTTATCAACACCACCGAATCCATGGCGGAAACAGCCTATAAAACAATGATCAGTGAGGCCGTATCCGGTGACATCATTCATACCCCGGCGGTATCCGGTATTCCAGCGAACTTCATGCGACAAAGCCTGGAAGCAGCCGGCTATCCGATGGACAAACTGAACCAGCCTGGCGCGCTGGACTACGGTGAAAAACTGAAGCCGGTAGATGACGAAGCAAAGGCCTGGAAAACAGTGTGGTCAGCCGGCCAGGGGGTCAGTGGCATTTCTGACGTGGTCAGTGTCCAGGCACTGGTCAAACAGCTTCAGGAGGAATACGGGAATGCCAGGCAGCGCCTGACGGCACTCTAAATCACGATGCTCGGATTAATCGGGCAACGGGTAGTGATATGACTGCGTGGCACGCCATTAAGCGGCGGGCGCCTGGCAGCGCCCGCTTCAATCCGTGTTGCCGCCGCTACTCGCCCCGCAACTGCCGGACCTGCTGATTCAGTCGCGCCACTTCGCGACGGAGCTCGTCCACGTCATCCAGCAACTCCAGCGACATCGCCAACCCAGGCAGATTGAGTTTCAGATCACGCTGGAGCCGCTGAGCCTTGCGCAATCGCGACAGCGCTATGGCATCAAAGTACCAATCCCTCGGCGCACCCTCTTCCACTGGTGCGATCACGCCGTAACTGACAAGCTTGACGACGAACTCAGCGTGCACATCACTGCGTTCGCAAATTTCACGTAGCGTGAATTGAGTGCCATGATCCAGCACTTCAACTTGATAAACCGTTTCAATCTTCATGGATCACGCCCCCTCCGGCTCAAGATGAGCGCGCGGATTGAAATCCGCTTCCGCCTCGGCAAGTTTCTGATAGAGCGCTTCACTGGCCTCGCTATGCGTTTTCGGCAAGGCAATCTGCAGTATCACAATCTGGTCACCGGGCTGTTTGCCCGGCAACCCTTTACCCTTGAGCCTGAGCTTCTGGCCGCCGGTGGCGCCCTTGGGCACCTTCAACTTCAGCTTGCTACCCAGTGTGGGCACCGTCACCGACGCACCCAGTGCGGCTTCCCACGGCGTCACGGGCAGGGTCATAATCAGATCCCGGCCTTCCACCGTGAAAATCGGATGTGGCGCAAGATCCACTTCAACGAAGAGATCGCCCGACTCACTGCCGCCAATCCCCGGAGAACCCTGACCCCGCAACCTGATGTGCTGCCCCTGCTTCATTCCGGCGGGGATTTTGACTTTCAACGTCTTGGTGCGGCGAAAAGGCCTGCCATCGGCACCCACCTCGGTGACCTCGAACTGCATCTGTTTCTCGCAGCCGTTATAGGCTTCTTCAAGAAACAGTGCCACCCGGGCATGCACATCCTCGCCCCGCATGTGCGCCCTCTGGCGGAACCCGCCGAAACCGCCAGCGCCGCCTTTCCTACCGCCAAATATGGACTCGAAAAACTCGCTGAACTGGGCGGAATCGGCCTCGGTGTAGCCTCCGCCCCCAAAGCTCGCGCCACCCTGCCAACCCGGAGGTGGCTGGAAGTTGCCTTTCTGGTTAGCACCGTATTTGCGCAGCTCGTCATACTCCGCGCGCTTTTCAGGATCTTTCAGTGCCTCGTAGGCCTCGCCAACATCCTTGAACTTGTCTTCAGAACCTTCTTCCTTGCTGACATCCGGGTGATATTTGCGCGCCAGCTTGCGATAGGCCTTTTTGATCTCATCCGGCGACGCATCTTCCTTCACGCCGAGCGTCGCATAATAGTCTTTGAAATCCATTGCATCCCTCACATCGTCAGTGGGCAATCAACAAATCATCAACTGTTTATTCCATCATTGATGCCAGCGCGGGAAATACAAGTCTGATCTGACTGAAATTTAGACGGGTACCTGGCCAGGGAGCCATTTGTGCAGCCAAAGCCACACGCGCTGATAACAAGCCATAAAAAAACCCCGGCTGCGCCAACGCACACCGGGGTTTTATATCTGCACCGCCTGACATCAGGCGATTACAGGAGGCAAGACTCAGTTGATCTTCGGATCCAGCTCGCCACGGGCATAACGCTCGAACATCCGCTCAAGGTTCACCGGCTTGATCTTGCTGGCATTGCCCGCAGTGCCAAACGCTTCGTAGCGCGCGACACAGATCTCGGTCATCGCCTTGATTGATTCCTTCAGGTATTTACGCGGATCAAACTCGGCCGGGTTCTGCGCCAGGAAACGGCGAATAGAGCCGGTAGAGGCCAGCCGCAGGTCAGTATCAATGTTGACCTTGCGAACACCATGCTTGATACCTTCGACAATTTCTTCAACCGGCACACCGTAGGTTTCCGGAATCTCACCACCATACTGGTTGATGATTTCCAGCCAGTCCTGAGGCACCGAACTGGAGCCGTGCATGACCAGATGGGTATCGGGGATGCGGGCGTGAATGGCCTTGATCTGGTCAATCGCCAGAATGTCACCTGTCGGCGGACGGGTGAACTTGTAGGCACCGTGGCTGGTGCCGATCGCAATGGCCAGCGCATCAACATGGGTCTTCTTGACGAAGTCAGCGGCTTCTTCGGGATCGGTCAGCATCTGGCTGTGATCAAGAATGCCTTCAGCGCCAACACCATCTTCTTCACCCGCTTGCCCGGTTTCCAGCGAGCCCAGGCAACCCAGTTCACCTTCAACCGATACACCGCAGGCGTGCGCCATATCCACGGTACGACGGGTGACATCAACGTTGTATTCGTAATCGGCTGGCGTCTTGCCGTCTTCGCCCAGTGAGCCGTCCATCATGACGGAGCTGAAGCCCAGCTGGATCGAGCGCTGGCAAATGGCAGGGCTGGTGCCGTGATCCTGGTGCATCACCACCGGAATATGCGGAAATTCCTCAATTGCTGCCAGAATCAGGTGGCGCAAAAAAGGTGCGCCGGCATATTTGCGTGCACCAGCAGAAGCCTGGACGATCACCGGGGAATCGGTCTTGTCAGCCGCTTCCATGATCGCGCGCATCTGCTCGACGTTGTTGACGTTGAACGCCGGAACGCCGTAACCATACTCGGCGGCGTGATCCAGCATCTGACGCATTGAAATAAGAGCCATCGGACATCTCCTTTTGAACTGTTCGGAATTCTGTTACGAACGGGCAAATCCTGTGTTATGCGCCGCGCTCTTCGAGTATTGCTACCGCCGGGAGGGTTTTACCTTCCACAAATTCAAGGAAAGCACCGCCACCGGTCGAAATATAGGAAATCCTGTCACTCACACCATACTTGTCGACGGCGGCAACGGTATCGCCACCGCCGGCCAGTGAGAAAGCATCGCTTTCGGCAATGGCGTTTGCCATGGCCTCGGTGCCACCACCAAACTGGTCGAACTCAAACACACCAACGGGTCCGTTCCACAGAATGGTTTTGGCAGATGTCAGCAACTCTGCAAAATGAGCTGCAGTTTTCGGGCCGACATCCAGAATCATGTCGCCTTCTTCAACTTCACTGATCAGCTTGGTTGTCGCTTCAGCATCTTCTGCAAAGGCACCGGCAACGACCACATCTTCCGGTAGAGGAATGTTGACCTGCAGCGCGATTTTCCGGGCAGTTTCAAGCAAGTCATGCTCACACAGGGATTTACCCACCGGGTAACCCGCTGCCGCCAGGAAGGTATTGGCGATACCACCGCCGACAATCAGCTGATCGCAGATTTCAGACAGGGAATTGAGCACATCCAGCTTGGTGGACACTTTGGAACCGCCAACAATGGCCACGACCGGCTTGGCCGGGTTATCCAGCGCTTTACCGAGCGCTTCCAGCTCTTCCGCCAGCAACGGGCCGGCACAGGCTTCAGGTGCAAACCGTGCCACACCGTGAGTAGAGGCCTGGGCGCGGTGCGCGGTGCCAAACGCATCCATTACAAAGATATCGCACAGCGCTGCGTACTGGCGGGACAGCGTCTCGTCGTCTTTTTTCTCGCCTTTGTTAAAGCGTACATTCTCGAACAGCACCACTTCGCCATCGGCGACTTCGACGCCATCAAGATAGTCCTTGACCAGACGCACAGGCTGCCCCAGCAGCTCGCCCAGATGATCCGCCACCGGCTGCAGTGACGAGCCCTCATCAAATACGCCTTCTTCAGGACGGCCGAGATGAGACATCAGCATGACCCGTGCGCCCGCATCACGCGCGGCCTTGATGGTCGGCAGCGACGCGCGGATACGCGCATCACCCGCTACTTTTCCGTCCCGCAGGGGTACGTTGAGGTCTTCTCGAATCAGCACCCGTTTACCTGCGAGCGCCAGTTCCGTCATTTTCTTGATCGCCATGAAAAAGTCCTGGTTTCAGAATGATTCTGTTCGGGACAGCCAGCTTTGGCTGACATCCAGCATTCGGTTTGCGAAGCCCCACTCGTTGTCGAACCAGCACAGCACTTTCACCATGCGGCCGCCGACCACCCGGGTCTGGCCGCCATCGACAATGACCGAGCGTGGATCGTGATTGAAATCGGCACTCGCCAACGGCTCGTCGGTATAACCGAGAATGCCTTTGAGCCGTCCTTCCGCCGCTTCGCGGATAACTCTGTTCACAGTTGCGATATCGGTAGAACGTCCGACATTCACCGTCATATCGATCGCGGACACATTCAATGTCGGCACTCGCATGGCAACCGCACTGAACCTGTCTTTCATTTCCGGCAACAACCGCTCGATCCCTTTTGCGAGGCCGGTATCCACAGGCACGATATTGTGTAACGCGCTGCGGGTGCGCCGCAGATCATGGTGGTGATAGGCATCAATCACCGGCTGATCGTTCATGGCGGCATGAATCGTGGTAATGGCGCCTTGTTCAACCCCAAAGGCCTGATCCAGCTCGCGAATCACCGGCACAATACAGTTGGTTGTGCAGGAAGCGTTGGATACAACCTGATCAGACGCACGCAGCTCGTGTTCATTAATGCCATACACGATCGTGCGGTCTACATCGGGCTCTGCAGGTTGGGAAAACAACAACCGCGGCGCGCCTGCATTCAAATGCTGTTCAGCTGTCGAACGATCGCTGAATGCTCCCGTGCACTCCAGCACCAGATCTACATCCAGCGCTTTCCAGGGCAGCTCACCCGGTGTACCTGAACGCAGCACCTGAATGTCGTCCCCATTGACGATCATCCCTGTGGCGCTGGTCGACACATCGCCACGGAAGCGGCCATGCGTCGAGTCATACCGCGTCAGATGGGCGATGGTTGCCAGATCCGACAATTCATTGATCGCCACAACCTGCAACGCATCACGGTAGCCGTTCTCATACAGCGCCCGCAGAACGCATTGACCGATGCGGCCATAACCATTGATCGCCAGACGAAATGCCATATCGCGGGGGCGTCTCCTGAAGTGTATGAGTGCGTGATGCAAGATTCCGCCCGCCGCTGGATGCTTGCGCAAGCCAGAGTGCGGGCGGAAACATCGGTCTTAATTTTCCAGCAGTTCCTCTGCGACTGCCATTACATTCTCGACAGTAAATCCGAATACCCGGAACAGCTCACCAGCCGGTGCGGATTCGCCAAACGTGCTCATGCCAATGATCCGGCCATCAAGGCCGACGTACTTGTACCAGAAGTCCTCACTGGCGGCTTCGATTGCAATTCTGTTAGTCACGTCCAGCGGCAGTACCTGCTGCTTGTACTGGGCGCTCTGGGTATCGAACACGTCGGTACACGGCATTGACACCACACGCACGTTGCGGCCCTGGTCACGCAGTGCAGACGCCGCCTCCTGGGCAAGCCCTACTTCAGAGCCGGTCGCGATCAGAATCAGATCAGGGTGACCTTCGCTATCAGACAGCACATATCCGCCCTTGCTGATGTCTGCCAGCTGACGATCAGTGCGATCCTGATGCGGCAAGCCCTGACGCGAGAAGATCAACGATGACGGACCGTCGTGACGCAGCAACGCTTCTTTCCATGAAACCGCAGATTCAACAGCATCTGCAGGGCGCCAGACGTTCATATTGGGCGTACTGCGCAGATTCGCCATTTGCTCGATGGGCTGGTGAGTCGGGCCATCTTCACCCAGGCCAATTGAATCGTGGGTAAACACATAGATCGCGCGTTGCTTCATCAGCGCAGCCATGCGCACCGCGTTACGGGCGTATTCCATAAAGATCAGGAAGGTCGCGCCATAGGGCACAAAGCCACCGTGCAGGGCGATACCATTCATGATCGCCGCCATACCGAATTCACGGACCCCGTAGAACAGGTAGTTGCCGCTGGCATCATCCTTGTTGATGCCTTTGGTGCCGTTCCAGATGGTCAGGTTTGAACCGGCCAGATCGGCAGAACCGCCCAGCAGTTCTGGCAACAACGGGCCAAAAGCATTCAGTGAGTTCTGGGACGCCTTACGGCTGGCAACGGTTTCGCCCTTGCCCTGGCACTCGCGAATGTAGGCATCCGCTTTATCGGCGAAGTCGGCTGGCAGATCGCCGTTCGCACGGCGCTTATACTCGGCTGCCAGCTCAGGGTGTGCTTTTTCATAGGCTGCCAGGGCATCATTCCAGGCGCTCTGGGCACCCGTGCCCTTTTCGCGGGCATTCCAGGCAGCATAAATATCGTCAGGCACTTCAAACGGCGCGTGGTGCCAGCCAAGGTTGTCACGGGCAGCCGCTACTTCAGCTTCACCCAGCGCAGAGCCGTGGCTACTTTCTGAGCCCTGCTTGTTCGGCGCACCAAAACCAATGATGGTCTTGCAGCAGATCAGCGAAGGCTGGTCGGTATTGGCACGGGCTTGCTCAATTGCACGGCGGACCTCTTCGGCATTGTGGCCGTCGACATCAGCGACGACATGCCAGCCGTAGGACTCGAAACGCTTGGGCGTATCATCGGTAAACCAGCCATCGACTTCGCCATCAATCGAGATGCCGTTGTCGTCGTAAAACATGACCAGTTTGCCCAGACCCAGGGTACCGGCCAGCGAGCAGACTTCGTGGGAGATGCCTTCCATCAGGCAGCCATCGCCAAGGAATGCATAGGTGTAATGATCAACAATCTCGTGGCCATCGCGATTGAACTGCGCTGCCAGGGTTTTCTCGGCGATCGCAAAACCGACGGCATTGGCAATGCCCTGCCCCAGCGGGCCGGTTGTGGTTTCGACACCAGCGGTATAACCGTACTCAGGGTGCCCTGGGGTGCGGCTGTCCAGCTGACGGAAGTTTTTGATGTCATCCATGGTGACGTCGTAGCCGGTCAGGTGCAGCAGCGAGTAGTGCAGCATCGAGCCGTGCCCGTTGGACATCACGAAGCGGTCACGGTTTGCCCACTTCGGATCTGCCGGATTGTGAACCAGATAGTCGTTCCAGAGCACCTCGGCAATGTCTGCCATGCCCATTGGCGCGCCCGGGTGGCCGGAGTTGGCCTTCTGAACTGCATCCATACTGAGGGCACGAATGGCATTGGCAAGGTCTTTACGGGATGACATCAAATAATCTCCACTGATGTGCAAAAGCTATAACAGCTTTAATAACGGTGCGTTAGGGCCAACCGACGGACTCGGCGACACCCGCCTGAACGTGAGAAGGCGCATATTTTCGCCGATAACGGAAACTCGAGCAAATACCACGGGTCCGCAGTTGCCGAAAAACCACAAAGAGATCTATATCAAAGTTTTTTGATATATTAGTTGATTCACAGAAAACACCCACCTAAACTCACTTCCCATGAACAGTATCGCCCCCGTTTACAATGAAGATTCCGGCACGCCTGCCCGCGACCTTAACGGCTCGCTGGACGCGCTCGCCCCGGTATTCAAGGCCAGCGGCGACCCCATGCGACTGGAAATACTGCGAGTCCTGCAGCGGGATACATTCGGGGTACTCGAGCTGAGCCAGATTTTCGAGATGCGCCAATCCGGCATGAGCCACCACTTAAAGGTGCTCGCCACTGCAGGCCTTCTGGAGCCGCAACGGGAAGGCAATGCCATTTTTTATCGTCGCCCGCTGCAATCCGGCACCGATTCACTGCAGGACGTGACCATTCACCGTATTTTCGAACTGGTGGATCAAGTCGCACTACCGGTGCATCTCAGCACACGCATTCAGGAAATCCGGAACCAGCGGGCGGACCAGTCACTGGCATTTTTTGCCCGCCATGCCGAACAGTTCCGCGAACAACAGGAACTGATTGCTGCCTTTGAACTCTACGCCGAACCGGTTGCAGAACTGTTGCAGCAACGTTCAGAACTGGAAGGCTGGCAACAAATACTTGAGATTGGCCCCGGCGAAGGCGCCTTTCTCGCAGAACTGAGCCAACTCGGTGAATCAGTTGTCGCACTCGACAACTCGAAGGACATGCTGGAAAAGGCCCGGGCAACCTGTGACGCAGGGTCCCTGCACAATGTCACGCTGGTCGAGGGCACCACCGACTTGTTACGCCAGACCCATGCCGGGCATTTTGATCTTGTGGTCGCCAACATGGTGCTCCACCACGTGCCCAGCCCGGCGGATATTTTTGCCGATGCGACCGCGCTGATTCGTCCGGGCGGATCGCTGGTGATCAGTGATCTTTGCAGTCACGACCAGAATTGGGCCAAAGCCAACTGCGGCGATCTATGGCTCGGCTTTGAACCGGAAGAGCTCACCGCCTGGGCCAGCGATGCGGGCCTGGAGACGGGTGAAACACTGTTTATCGGATTACGTAACGGCTTCCAGATTCAGGTAAGGGAATTCCGGAAGCCGGATTAGAAACCGAATCGAAAACCAGAGTAGAACCATCAATACGGCCATCCTGTTGAGGCCACGATTTCGAACAAGAGGAAACCAAAACCATGTCTGACTACAGCATTTTTACATCTGAGTCCGTCTCTGAAGGCCATCCGGACAAACTGGCGGATCAGATCTCCGACGCCGTTCTGGATACAATCCTGACCACTGACCCCAATGCCCGCGTGGCCTGCGAAACCATGGTCAAGACCGGCGTCGCAATCGTCGGCGGCGAAATCACCACCTCTGCCTGGGTCGATCTGGAAGATCTGGTGCGTTCGGTGATCAAGGATATCGGCTACACCTCGTCCGACGTTGGCTTCGATGCCGATACCTGTGGCGTCATCAACATTATCGGCAAACAGTCAGTTGATATTGCCCAGGGCGTGGATCGCCAGAAGCCGGAAGATCAGGGCGCAGGCGACCAGGGCCTGATGTTCGGCTACGCCAGCAACGAAACCGAAGTACTGATGCCGGCACCCATCTGCTACGCCCATCGTCTGGTCGAGCGTCAGGCAGAAGCCCGCAAGAACGGTCTGCTGCCCTGGCTGCGTCCGGATGCAAAGAGCCAGGTCACCTGCCGCTACGAAAACGGTCGCGTAACCGGTATCGATGCGATCGTACTGTCCACCCAGCATGATCCAAGCGTCACCCAGGCCGATCTCAAGGAAGCGGTGATGGAGCTGATCGTGAAGCACGTCATTCCCGCCGAACTGCTGGATGACAAGACCCAGTTCCATATCAACCCGACTGGCAAGTTCGTGATCGGCGGGCCAGTGGGCGATTGCGGCCTGACCGGCCGCAAAATCATCGTCGATACCTACGGCGGCATGGCACGTCACGGCGGCGGCGCCTTCTCCGGCAAAGACCCGTCAAAGGTCGACCGTTCCGCAGCTTACGCCGGCCGTTACGTTGCAAAGAACATCGTTGCGGCAGGTCTGGCGGACCGCTGTGAAATCCAGGTGTCCTATGCGATTGGTGTCGCTCAACCGACGTCTATTTCGATCAACACCTTCGGCACCGGCAAGATTGCCGACGACAAGATCATCAACCTGGTACGCGAACACTTTGACCTGCGCCCATATGCGATCACTCGCATGCTGGATCTGCTGCATCCGATGTATCGCGCCACGGCAGCCTATGGTCACTTCGGCCGCGAGCCATACGAGATGACAGTCGCTGGCAAGACTTTCACCGCCTTCCCATGGGAAAAGACCGACCGCGCCGGCGCTTTGAAAGACGCCGCAGGCATCTGAAGCCCGAACTGACACTTATTTCCAAGGCGCGCGCCCTCGTTTACGTCATGGCCGCGCCACACCCTGATATCTGGAGCACAGACAATGAGCACACCAGCCGAGCAACTGAACACCAACGACTTTAAAGTCGCCGACATTTCCCTGGCCGACTGGGGCCGCAAGGAAGTCATGATCGCAGAGAGCGAAATGCCGGCCCTGATGGCCCTGCGCAACAAGTACAAGGGTGAGCAGCCGCTGAAAGGTGCAAAGATCATGGGCTGCATCCACATGACGATCCAGACCGCCGTGCTGATCGAAACACTGGTCGAGCTGGGCGCTGAAGTGCGCTGGTCTTCATGTAACATCTTCTCGACCCAGGATCATGCCGCCGCCGCAATCGCAGCGCAGAACATCCCGGTTTTTGCCTGGAAAGGCGAAACCGATGAAGAGTATGACTGGTGCCTCGAACGCACAATCGGCGCCGATGTTGAAGGCTGGGAACCCAACCTGATTCTGGACGACGGCGGTGACCTGACGGCCCTGCTGCACGAGAAATACCCTGAAATTCTGGCCAACTGCCACGGTGTCACCGAAGAAACCACCACCGGTGTACACCGCCTGCAGGAAATGCTGCGCGACGGCACCCTCAAAGTGCCGGCCATCAATGTTAACGATGCCATCACCAAGTCGAAGAACGACAACAAGTACGGTTGTCGTCACAGCCTGAACGATGCCATCAAGCGCGGCACCGACCACCTGATGGCGGGCAAGAAAGCACTGGTTATCGGCTACGGTGACGTGGGCAAGGGTTCTGCAGCATCACTGCGTCAGGAAGGCATGATCGTCAAGGTCACTGAAGCCGACCCGATCTGTGCGATGCAGGCCTGCATGGACGGTTTTGAAGTGGTGTCTCCGTTCATCAATGGCGTCAACACCGGTACTGAAGCGGGCATCAACCGCGATCTGATGCAGAACACCGATCTGTTAGTGACCACCACCGGTAACGTGAATGTCTGCGACGCCAACATGCTGAAAAGCATTAAGGCAGGCGCCGTGGTCTGCAACATCGGTCACTTCGATAACGAAATCGATACCGCCTACATGCGCAAGCACTGGGAATGGGAAGAGATCAAGCCACAGGTTCACCTGGTCCACCGCGACAAGGCTGCCGGTGACTACCTGATCCTGCTGTCCGAAGGGCGCCTGGTCAACCTGGGTAACGCCACCGGTCATCCGTCACGCATCATGGACGGCTCATTCGCCAACCAGGTACTGGCACAGATGCACCTGTTCGAGCGTCGCTTTGCTGACCTGCCTGAAGATGCCCGCGCCAAAGGTGTCTACGTTCAAGTTCTGCCCAAGCAGCTGGACGAAGAAGTGGCCCGTGCAATGGTGGAAGGCTTCGGCGGCACCATCACCAACCTGACACCGGATCAGGCCAAGTACATTGGCGTTGCGGTGGAAGGCCCCTATAAGCCGGACAGCTACAAGTACTAAGGCAGACCGGCAAGGCAACAACATGCGTAATGCCGACATTTGCGACGGTATTACGAAGTACGGGCGGCACCCCGCAGCGGGTTGTCCGCCCGTCAGTATCAGAGCATAACCATGGATTCCCAGAAACAGTTCAAACGCCGTTTCAGTTTCGAGTTCTTCCCGCCCAAGACCGATCAGGGCAAAGAGAAACTCCAGACCGTGCGGGATCAGCTCGCCACCGTCGACCCGGATTTCTTTTCGGTTACCTTCGGTGCCGGCGGATCAACCCGCGACCGCACTATCGACACCGTGCTGGATCTGCACCGCCAGGGCATTTCGACAGCCCCTCACCTTTCCTGCGTGGGCGCGACCCGCGACAGCATTGCCGAGCTGCTTGATCTCTACAAAGAGAACGGCATCCAGCGCATCGTTGCATTGCGCGGCGATCTGCCGTCAGGCATGGGCGCTTCGGGTGAACTGCGCTATGCCAACGAACTGGTCAGTTTTATTCGCGAGCACAGCGGCGACACGTTCAACATTGAAGTGGCGGCCTACCCGGAGTTCCATCCCCAGGCACGCAATGCTGAAGACGATCTGAAAAACTTTGCCCGCAAGGTCGAAGCCGGTGCCAACAGTGCCATTACCCAGTACTTCTTCAACCCGGACAGCTACTTCTATTTTATTGACCGGCTGGAAAAAATGGGCGTCACGATTCCGGTTGTGCCGGGCATCATGCCCATAGTGAACTTTTCGAGTCTGGTCCGTTTCTCTGACATGTGCGGCGCCGAAATCCCCCGCTGGATCCGCAAGCAGCTCGAAGCCTACGGTGACGACAGCGAGAGCATCCGCAAGTTCGGCGAAGACATGATCACCGAGATGTGTCAGAAGCTGCTCGATGCCGGCGCACCGGGCCTGCACTTCTACACCCTCAACCAGTCCACAACCAGCGTGAACATCTGGAACAACCTGGGCCTGGGCCTGCGCAACAAGATTGCATTCTGAACCTCGGGGAACCTCTGTTCGGGTCCGTTGACGGCTGACCGGGCAGAGGCTCCCTTGACCTGCGTCAACATTCCCCGGCTCGCCAGCCCCCTCTTGGCCTTCGGCCGCGGCGGCCGCCTGTCATAAGGTCAATTAGACTTCTGTCGATGTCGCCAAAATTGACTTCCCCCCCTGTCTCCCCTCATGGTCTAAACTGATCTGGTTGTAGTGACACACAAAACCCACTGAACCGGGCGTCCAAAAGAAAAACCCAGGAGGAAATATGAGCACCAAATGGTTAACCACCGTGAGTGCAACTTTGGCCCTTACCCTTGGCGCCACAACGGCTAGTGCAGAGACCCTGCGCGCAGTAACCGACCCCAGCTTTGTTCCATTTGAAATGATGGATCAGGAATCCGGCAAAATGGTCGGGTTCGACATGGATATTCTGGCCGAAGTGGCCAAACGCGCGGGCTTTGATTACAAGCTCAACACCATGGACTTCAACGGTATTATCCCCGCGCTTCAAACCGGCAACGTCGATATCGCACTCGCCGGGATCACCATCACCGATGAGCGTGAAAAAATCGTCGACTTCTCCGATCCGTACTATGACTCGGGCCTGCGCCTGCTGGTCAAGGAAGGCGATGACTCCATCAAGGCCATCAGTGATCTGGAAGGCAAAAAAGTCGGCACCAAAATCGGCAGCACCAGCTACGATTACCTGACCAAAAACATCAAGGACAATGACGGCGTAACGCCTTATCCCGGCAGCGCCGACATGTACATGGCGCTGATGTCCGGCAGTGTTGACGCCGTGTTCTACGATGCGCCGAACGTGGGCTACTTCGCCAGCACCAAAGGCAAGGGTCGCGTCACCACCGTTGGCGAACTTTATGAAGGCCAGCAATACGGCATCGCCCTGAAGAGCGGCAGCAAGTGGGTTGAGGACGTTAACGAAGCCATTGCTGAAATGAAGGACGACGGCACCTACAAGGAAATCTACGAGAAGTGGTTTGGCAAAATGCCAGAGGCCAAGTAAGCCCTGTAAAGCGCAGGACATCTTCCGGGTGTCCTGCGCTTTTTTATTGCAAAGGAACCTCTGATTAGATCTTGCCGAATCACCAAAAGACTTAATCAGAGGTTATCTAACCTGGAGACTAAACATCGTGGAATCCGGATTCACGTTTGACTGGAGCGCTGCCGTTGGCGCGCTACCTCATCTTGTAAAAGGTATTCCCTATACCCTGATGATCTCGTTCGGCGGCCTGCTGATCGGGTTTGTCATCGGTATTTTTATGGGGCTGCTGAGCATTAATAAAAGTCGCTGGCTGCGCTGGCCCGCAACGGCTTATATCGAGATTTTCCGCGGCACGCCGATTCTGGTGCAGGTGCTGTTTATCTTTTACGGCCTGCCAGACCTGGTAGGCGGCCCGATCAACGCGCTGACAGCCGGTATTGCAGCGATTGCACTGAACTCTGGTGCCTATATTTCTGAAGTCGTCCGGGGTGGCGTTCAGTCCATCGATAAAGGCCAGACCGAAGCCGGCGTATCGCTAGGCCTGTCACGGTCGCAAACCTTCTGGTCAGTAGTCTGGCCGCAAGCCTTCCGCCGGATGATCCCGCCGCTGGGCAATCAGGCCATCGTCAGCATCAAGGACACCTCGCTGTTTTCCGTTATCGGTGTCGGCGAACTGGTGCGTCAGGGGCAAATCTACATTGCCACCACCTTTACTGCCTTCGAGGTGTATTTCATGGTCGCCCTGCTCTATCTGGCGATTACCCTCACGCTGTCGCTGCTTCTGCGTTTCGTAGAACGACGCGGACTGGCCTCAACCTGACGGAGACTGAACCATGGAAAAGATCGTGCGCATGCAGCGCCTGAACAAGTATTTCGGTCAGCACCATGTTCTCAAGGACATTGACCTCTCGGTCGAGCATGGTGAGGTTGTGGTGATTATCGGTGCCAGTGGCTCCGGCAAATCCACCCTGATCCGTTGCGTCAACGGCCTGGAAGAATTCGAGTCCGGCGAGTTGCAGGTTGATCAGCATCCGCTGGAGCCCAAGGGTGGCAACCAGAAAAACCTTTCCGAAATCCGCAAGGAAGTCGGCATGGTTTTCCAGCAATTCAACCTGTTCCCTCACCTGTCGGTGAAGGACAACATCATGCTGGCGCCCCGCAAGGTCAAAAGCACCGACAAGGCAGAGGCCGACAAGGTCGCCATGAAGCTGCTTGATCGTGTAGGCATCGCCAATCAGGCCGACAAGTATCCGTCCCAGCTATCCGGCGGTCAGCAGCAACGGGTGGCGATCGCCCGGGCGCTGGCAATGGAACCGCGCCTGATGCTGTTCGACGAACCCACTTCGGCCCTTGATCCTGAAATGATCGGCGAAGTGCTTGATGTCATGCGGGAACTGGCCAAGGAAGGGATGACCATGATGGTGGTCACCCACGAAATGGGCTTCGCCCGGGAAGTGGCCGACCGCGTCATCTACATCGACAGCGGCCAGATTGTCGAGGAAGGCAAACCGGAAGCTGTATTCGATAATCCGCAGAACGAACGGACCCAGTCGTTCCTGTCGCGGGTGCTCAAGCACTGATGCATGGACGTTCAGCTATAGCGTAAAACAGAAAGGGAGCCCCAGCGGCTCCCTTTCTGTTTTCAGGCCCACTCAAACCCTGTGCGGTTAGAGCAGCCCCCGAATAGCGTCGTATTCCTGCTCCAGCTTGTAGCGGGTGTCATCCACCAGAAACTGCGCCACCTTTTTCCCCAGTAACGGAATATCGCAACGCACGTCCAGCGAAACGTGGTTGGTGCAACTGCTCTGAGAACCGTGCAGGCGCATATTGCCGTGGATTTTGGCCGGCACACCTTCAATCCGAACGCGGAATTCACAGTGCCACTCGTTGTCGTCCTTGCGGAACCAGTGCTCTTCCTGACGGATCGAATTCCACTCACGGTGGAAACTCGCCAGCGTCGCGGGCACTTTGACCGAAGTGGTCATTTCCCGTTCCACAACCAACTTGCCGGCGGCATCATCGCGTTTCAGTTCGGCGACCTTCACATTCCGGTTGCCCATCCGCTGGTTCTTCTTGTGAATTGTATCCTCGTCAAAGAACACCCCCAGTACGTCATCCAATCCGGCAGCGTACGGGTGCACCACGTCAAATTTCATGCTGCGCCTCCAGTTTTATTTTACCGGTGATCATCCATCAGAGCGTCGATGCCACACATTGGCCGGTCAGCCGTCGGCGACTGGCACAGCAGCCCCCCTGACCAGTATGATGGCGATCTGTTTTAGGGAACCTCTGAAGCCAAGACCGGAAGGGAGAGCAAAATGCGCAATGCGGACATCGTCAAACGGGATCTGAAATCAGTCTGGCACCCCTGCACCCAGATGAAAGACCACGAAAGCCTGCCACTGATACCGATCAAGCGAGGCAAAGGGGTCTGGCTGGAAGATTTCGAGAACAACCGCTTTATCGATGCCGTGAGTTCCTGGTGGGTGAACCTGTTCGGTCATGCGAATCCGCGGATAAACGGCGCGATCCGGGATCAGATTGAGCAGCTTGAGCACGTCATTCTGGCCGGTTTCAGTCACGAGCCGGTGGTCAATCTTTCCGAGCGCCTGATTGAAGTGACGCCGCCCGGTCTGAACAAGTGCTTCTACGCTGATAACGGCTCGTCCGCGATCGAAGCAGCCCTGAAGATGAGCTATCACTACTGGAAAAATCTGGGCAAACCCAACAAAAAGAACTTCGTTAACCTGGGCAACAGTTACCACGGTGAAACCCTCGGCGCTCTCGCACTCGGCGATGTCAGCCTGTACAAGGAGACCTATCAGCCACTGCTGATGGAGGTCATCACCGCACCGTCACCCGATGCCTACAACCGCGAAGCTGGCGAAAGCTGGGAAGATTACGCCCTGCGCCAGTTTGAAGCGATGGACAAGATCCTCGCAGAACAGCACGACGAAATCTGCGCAGTCGTGGTGGAACCGCTGATTCAGTGTGCCGGCGGCATGCGCATGCACCACGCCATTTACCACAAGAAACTACGCGAGGCCTGCGACAAATACGGCGTTCACCTGATTGCCGATGAAATTGCCGTCGGTTTTGGCCGTACCGGCACGATGTTCGCCTGCGAGCAGTCCGGCATCACCCCTGATTTCATCTGCCTGTCTAAAGGACTGACGGCCGGTTACCTGCCGCTATCGGCAGTACTGACCACCGACACGGTGTATGACGCGTTTTATGACGATTACGAGACCATGCGCGCCTTCCTGCACTCCCACAGCTACACCGGCAACCCGATTGGCTGCGCCGTCGCACTGGCAACTCTCGATATTTTCCGCGACGACAATGTAATCGAGAACAACCGCAAGCTGGCAACCTGCATGGGCGAGTCAGTGGCGCATCTTATCGACCACCCGAACGTGGGCGATATCCGCCAGCATGGCATGACCCTGGCAATCGAGATGGTGAAAGATAAAGCCACAAAAACCCCGTTCCCCTGGCAGGAGCGACGCGGTATAAAGGTCTATCGTCACTCACTGACCCGGGAAGCGCTGCTGCGCCCTCTGGGAAATGTGGTTTATTTCATGCCGCCTTACGTCATCAACGAGGAGCAAATCCGGCACCTCGCCCAGGTGGCAACAGAAGGCATCGACATCGCTGTCCGGGACTGAGCCAAAGCATGCGCGTACCTCGTATCTACACCCCGGTCGCACTGACTGCAGGCCAGGAAATTGCTCTGGATGAGCATGCTGCCAACCATGTCGGCCGGGTGCTGCGCATGCAAACCGGCCAGGCATTGGAACTGTTCAACAGTGATGGCCTCGACTACCCGGCAACGATCACCGGCGTCAGCAAGCGGGAAGTGCTTGTATTACTCGCAGAGCCGGTGCCCAATCACACCGAGTCGCCGCTGAAAGTGCACCTCGGGCAGGTGCTTTCCCGTGGCGACAGAATGGATTACGCGATCCAGAAAAGTGTCGAAATGGGCGTGGACCGGATCACACCACTGGTCAGCGAGCGCTGCGAAGTGAAACTTAAAGGTGATCGGGAAGACAAACGCCTGCGCCACTGGCAGCAAGTGGCGATCAGTGCAGCCGAGCAGTGCGGAAGAGCCCGGGTACCGGAGATAATGCCGGTCTCGACCCTGGCGGACTGGTTTGCAGCCACAGCGGATGATGACCTGCGCCTGGTACTGCATCATCGCACCCGGCAATCACTCGCCGAGCTGGCAAAACCTGCGCGCCTGGCGCTGCTGGTAGGGCCGGAAGGCGGACTGGCGGACGACGAAATACAGGCCGCTGAAGCGGCGGGGTTTGTTGCGGCAGCGTTAGGCCCCCGGGTCCTGCGCACTGAAACAGCACCGGTTGCGGCGCTGTCCGTGTGCCACTGGTTATGGGGAGACGGACAGAACAGCGGCAACGCCTAACCCGCCCGGAACCCAAACAAAGCGGGCGCTCATACGTCATAAACAAGACAACCGCTTGAAGAATACAATTTGATGATTCAAAAGGTTAGCAGGCGGACATCGCCCACCTGACATCAACAGGCAACCACAATAACAAGCTGACGAGAGATCTGTTCGTGCAAGAATCCAAACGTTTCCGGATCACCAAACGGCGCCTTCTACCGCTTATTCTGATCGCCATCGCAGTGGCGCTGATTTTTGTGATGGCCCTGCTCAAGCCGGTACCACCGGAATCCACGGCAAAAGAAAAAGCCTGGCCTGTGCAGACCGTCACGCTTGATGCCCAGTCCAGATCCCCTCAATTACGCCTGTTAGGTCGCATCGAAACCCCTTACCAATCCACTCTTAGTGCGAGTGTGACCGCAAATGTAGAAGCACTGCCTCGCCTTGAAGGGCAGACAGTCGAGCGTGACGCCGTGCTGATTGAGCTGGATGATACCGAGGTCAAACTGCTGGTGGCCCAGCGCGAGGCAGACGTCGCGGAGCTGGAAAGCCAACTCAAGCAGGAACAGAACCAGTTCGCTTCAGACAAGCGCCTGCTGGCGCGGGAGAAAGAACTGGTCGCCATCGCTCAAAGTGGGCTCGATCGCGAAAACAAGCTGCAAGCCTCCAAACTCAGCAGCCAGTCACGCACCGATCAGGCGAGCCAGTCGCTGCAGGCCGCAGAAATATCCATGGTGAACCGTGAATTGGCGGTCGCCAATCATGACAGCCGACGCCAATCGCTGCAGGCCAAACTGGCTCGAGCGGAAGCATTACTGGAGCAATCACGGCTGGATCTAGAGCGAACCGAAATTCGGGCGCCCTTCGCCGGAGTGATCGTATCCATTCAGGTGAGCCCCGGCGAGCGTGTCCGCCCCGGTGAAGTCCTGGCGACGCTTTATTCCACTCGCGACCTTGAAGTCCGCGCCCAGATTCCGATGCAACAAGCGGGCTTTGTTGCGCAATCGCTCAATAAAAGCGAGCCGGTTACCGCACAGGCGAAACTGGGCCAGACCATCCTGAACCTGACACTCAACCGCCTGTCCGGTCAGGTAAATGCAGGCGCTGGAGGGATTGACGGGCTATTCAGGTTTGAGGGCGAAGCCCCTGCAGCTGCGCTCAACCGCACGCTGGACCTGACACTCAACCTGCCCAGCCAACCCGGTCTGTTTGCCGTGCCGGTCTCCGCGCTCTATGACGAGCATACGCTCTACCGGGTTACCGATGGACGCCTGGAATCGGTCGAAGTGCAGCTTGCAGGCGACCGATTTGAAAAGGGTCGGCAGCAGTTACTGGTCCGGTCTGATGCACTCAAGACGGGTGATCCAATCCTGACCACCCAGCTCCCCAATGCGATATCGGGACTGAAAGTAGAGCCAACGGGCAGTGCCGACAGCACGGAGCAGGCGCAATGACTGACAATGCCAGCCAGCATCGCGAAGATATTCTGGGCCGGTTTGCGCGCCACAAGGTCGCCGCCAATCTGCTGATGCTGATTATGATACTGGCAGGCATCTATGCGCTGGGCGGTCTTAATCGACAGTTCTTCCCCACCTTTGCCACAGACTTCATAACCGTCAGCGTGGTCTGGCCGGGCGCCAGTGCCGAAGATGTGGCGCGCTCGATCACAACCCCGCTGGAGCAGGAATTACGCAACCTCGACAACGTCAAGGAAATGCGTTCAACCTCGGCCCGGGGCTACAGCCGAATCGTGATCGAGTACGAAGAAAACACCCCGATGGGCATTGCCCTTGATCAGGTCAATGAACAGGTGGGGCTGGTCCGAAACCTGCCCTCCGACTCGGAACGACCGGAAATCAGCAAATTCGTCCGCAACGAAACCATCGCGACGGTCATCCTGACCGGACCGGCAAGGCTTGAGGCGCTGCGCCCGATGGCTTATGCCTTCGAGACCCAACTGCTCGACCGTGGCATCGCGAAAGTTGAAATGACGGGCCTTCCCGATCGGGAAATTGCGATTGAGGTGGATTCCGAATCGATTTCTGCACTGCAGATGTCATTGCCTCAGCTCGGCCAGCGGGTCGTCGGCCAGAGCCAGGACATCCCCGCCGGCTCTGTCGGCGACAAGGAATCCGTCCGCGAGATTCGCAGCCTCGAAAAAGGCCGGACAGCAGCCGACTTTGCCAACATGCCGATTATCGCCACCGCTGATGGGCGGCGCCTGGCGCTGGGTGATATAGCCGATATCGAAATGCGCCCGAAAGAAGACTCGGTCGAGGTGTTCTATCAAGGTCAGCCTGCCCTGCTGATGGAGTTGCAGCGGGCCGAGACGTCCGATTCGCTGGATTCAGCCGATGTGATGCTGGAGTGGCTGGATGACACTCGCGCGACGCTACCCGAAGGCATTCAGCTGATCACCTTTGATGAGCAGTACGAACTGATCGTCGACCGGATTAACCTGCTGCTTAAAAACGGTATCGGCGGCCTGATTCTGGTGGTCGGGATCCTGTTTATATTCCTCAACGGCCGCATCGCGTTCTGGGTCGCCGCAGGTATCCCCATTTCGCTGATGGGCACCATGGCCATTCTGTGGTTCAACGGCGGCAGCATCAACATGATCAGCCTGTTCGCCCTCATCATGGCACTGGGCATTATCGTGGACGATGCCATCGTCGTGGCGGAAGACGCCATGACCCATTATCAAAGAGGCGAGCGATCGCTCGAAGCGGCCGAAGGGGGCGCCCGACGCATGTTCGTTCCGGTCATGAGCTCGTCGCTCACGACCATCGCCGCCTTCCTGCCGCTGATGCTGGTCAGCGGCATTATGGGGCAGGTGTTGCGGGATATTCCGTTTGTCATCATCTGCGTCATTATCGCGTCTCTGATCGAAAGCTTCCTGATTCTGCCCGGGCACCTGCGCTCGTCCTTTCGCAGCAACCACCATCGACCCGACGGCAAATTGCGCCAACGCCTCAACAATGGCTTTAACAGTTTTCGTGACAACCGCTTCCGGCCGGTCGCCGTATGGAGCCTGAACAATCGGGCGACCGTTCTGGTGGCCACCGCCTGCGCGCTGGTGATCAGCGTCGCGGTGGTTGCAACCGGACATGTCCGCTTCACCTTTTTCCCGACCCCTGAATCCACTCAGGTCGTGGCCAGCGTCAAGTTCGCCTCCGGCACACCACCCGCCGACGTCAAGGCATACGGCAGGCGAATGGAGGCCGCCCTGTGGCGTATCAATGACGAACTGAAAGATGAAGACGATCTGGTGCGCGCGGCGGTCCTGCGACTGAACCAGGCCTCGTTTGACGGCGGCGAACGTCTGGAACAGGGCGAGCAATACGCCATGGTGTCGCTGGAGCTGACGCCGCCGGACGCCCGCTCTGTGCGCACACCGGATTTCATCAAAGCCTGGCGCAAGGCCTTGCCGGATCTTGCAGGGATTGAGCAGCTGTCACTTACCAGTCCACAGGGTGGACCGCCGGGCAAGCCAATTGATGTGTTTCTGTCCGGCGCCGATGCGGATACGCTCAAGAAGGCGGCAGAGTCTCTCAAACTCAGCCTTGGTAAATACCAAGGTGTGACGGACATTCTGGATGATCTGCCCTGGGGCAAGCAGCAGTATATTTTCTCGCTGACACCGCTGGCCCAGTCGCTGGGGCTGACCATTGATGACGTCGGGCGGCAGATGCGTGCGGCGCTGGACGGCCAGTTGCTGCAAGTGTTCTACGACGCCCACGACGAAGTAGAAGTCCGTATAATGTTGCCCAAGGCCGAGCGTGAACTTCAGCAGACACTCAACACGCTTCCGATTGCCACGCCGGCGGGCTCCACGACGCCGCTGGCCAACGTCATCAATCTTGAATCACGTCGCGGACTGGCCCTGCTACGCCACAGTGACGGCCAGCTCGGGGTACATGTCACAGCCGATGTCGATACCGACGTCACCAACGCCAACCAGGTGCTTACCGATATCGAGCAAACCATTATCCCCAACCTGCAAAGTCAGTACGGTATCATCACCCATTTCAAGGGCACAGCTGAAGACCAGCGGCAGACCAGCAGCGACATGAAGGCAGGCTCGCTGCTCGGACTGGCGCTGATCTACATTATTCTGGCGTGGGTGTTCGGCTCCTATACCTGGCCGGTGGCGGTGATGATCGCCATTCCTTTCGGACTTTGCGGGGCAATACTGGGGCATTTCCTGCTGGGAATTGATCTGACCATTCTGTCGCTATTCGGCATGTTCGGGCTTTCAGGCATCGTGATTAACGACTCGATCATTCTGGTGACTTTCTACAAAGAGCTCAGAGAAGGCGGTATGCCGATCAGCGAAGCGTTGATTGAAGCATCCTGCCAACGCCTGAGAGCAGTACTACTGACCTCGCTGACAACGATCAGTGGCCTCCTGCCCCTGCTGTTCGAGACGTCCCTGCAAGCCCAGTTCCTGATCCCCATGGCCGTCAGCATCGCCTTTGGTCTGGCGGTCGGTACCTTCCTGATTCTGCTGGTTGTCCCGGTGTTACTGTCGCTGATCGAAAGCGCGACCGCGCGCCTCCAGCGTATCGGTGGTGCTCCCCAGCCCGAGTGATTTGAATGACCGGCGGCCACCGCGCAGGTGTCATTGACAAGCTTGCAGTGGCCACAGATGATGCAAAGCACTCTGGCCCCGCCGGCCCTGCTTTCAGGCAGTGTCGGCGGGCTGAGCGCCAGAACCGGTTTAGATCACGATGGCACTCTGATTACAGCGGCACTGAGATTGCCGTAACACGCTGATCATCGTGACAAGACAACAACGACATTGAACCTGACGAGTAGCGACATGACCGAGCTGTTGCACCAAGCGGAATTCTGGCAATACCTCAGTATCCCTGTTATTGCCGCCCTGATCGGTTGGATTACCAACTGGCTGGCGATCAAGATGACCTTCTACCCGCTCAATTTCATTGGCATCAAGCCGATTTGGGGCTGGCAGGGCATCATCCCCTCCAAAGCGAGGAAAATGGCGGCGATCAGTGTTGATGCCACGATTTCAAAAATCGGAACAGTGCAGGAAATCTTCCAGCAGATAGACCCGAAAGTGCTGGGCGAATACGTGATCCACAATGTCGAACCCCGCACCGAAGAATACGTCGACGAGCTGATGCTGCGGGAGTACCCCACATTCTGGGAGAACCTGCCCGCGTCGGCCCGTAACATGGTGTACGAGCGGGTACGTAAATCCACCCCCCATCTGGTGGATAACCTGGTCGCCGACCTGTCTGAAAACATCGAAGGCCTGCTCGATATCAAGGGCATGGTGATTGACCGCCTGGCTGCCGACAAGCGTCTGCTGAACCGGATATTTCTGGAATGCGGGCAGAAAGAGTTCAAATTTATTGTGAATTCCGGCTTCTACTTCGGCTTTCTTTTTGGCCTGATCCAGATGACCGTCTGGTACTTCCATCAGGGCTGGTGGGTGTTGCCGGTTTTTGGACTACTGGTCGGATGGGCAACCAACTGGATTGCACTGAACGTCATTTTCCGTCCGTTACACCCACACAAGGTCGGGCCTATTACGCTCCAGGGGCTATTCCTGAAACGCCAGCGGGAAGTGGCCGAATCCTTCTGCCATATCGTGACCCATGAAATCCTGACCGTCGGCAATATCATTCATGCGGTACTGAACGGCCCGAACGGCGACCGGGCCAAGAATATGGTCAAAAAGCACATGAAACCTCTGGTCGACGAAACCGCCGGCATGGGCAAGGCGCTTACCCAGATGGCATTCGGACCTACCGGTTTTGCCACGCTGAAAAACCAGGTGGGAGAAAAAGCGCTGGAGATCTCCTCAACCTCTTTCGATAACCCGGTATTTGAAAAAGACCGGGCCGAGGCCGTTGAGAGCATCATGGTTGAACGCATGGTCGCGCTGTCTTCCGACGAGTTTCAGGATTTGCTTCGCCCCTGCTTCCAGGAAGATGAAATCAAACTGATCGCCGTCGGCGCATTGCTGGGATTCGCAGCAGGTGTCGCGCAACTGATACTGGTGTTCGGACAGCAATTGTTCTGAACAGGCATCAGATTTTGCACCAATTTGCGCATTCTCTGTGTCGTCGTTCTATACTCGTAGGAGCAGGAAGGGCTGCGCCGCTCTTCCCACTCACTTACCCTTTCTTTGAGGGCCGTATGGATGTGGCGCTTGTTCAATTGGTTGTCGCCAAAGCATTCGCAACAAAAATCCCCCGCTCCCAGTCAGTCTCGTCTGCTGAATGCTGGCAGACTAGCGGAAACCGGGATTTCAGCGAGCACCCTAGACGCGTTGCATAGCCTCGAAGGACACCTGTTCTGCTGGTTACTGGACGCATCCCCTGCCCAGGTCAACCAGACATCTCCTAACGAAGCGCTGGTACTGGCAGAACTCGAACGCCGGCTGACAAAAACGGCACTGGAAGAGCTGCCTCGCCAGCCCGCTGTGCTGCCCGCACTGATGGGTGCGCTATCTGATCGCGACGTCACGCGCTCCCATCTGGCCGGTATCATTCTTGGTGACCCATCCTTGACTGACCAGTTGCTTCACGTCGCCAACAGCCCGTTTTTCAAGCCTGGCGAGCAGCAAATCGAATCCGTTGAACATGCCATTTTTCTGCTGGGCATCGATGGCATCCGCAGCGTTGCCTCCGCAGCAGCCCTGAGACCGATGATGACCGCGCGCACAAGCCAGGAAGCACTCTTTGCCCAACGGGTCTGGCGCTGGGGGCTCTCGTGCGCCCGCGCCTCGGAGCTCCTTGCCAATGCCCAGGGCACTGATGCCAACGCCTTCTTTCTGGTTGGCTTGCTGCCTTCGCTGGCCTATATCACCCTGCGCCGCGAAGTTCAGCGCATCTATCGGTCCAAATTACCTGAGGAGACCATCGAACCCTCGGTCGTTCGCAAAGCCCTGCGCCACTTCGACTGGCATACCGCACAGATTATTGCGGACAAATGGAATCTGCCGCCGCGCTATCACGCGCACCTGCTCGCTGCGGAGAGACCTTCTCCGCGCAGCGAACATACGCCATTGAACGACGGCATTATCATGGGTACCCGGGAAGTGCTACGCCATGCTCACCAGCGCAACCTTTCGGAAGAGGTATTACGAGAGGCAATTCCGCTGGAAACACGTCAGTTTGACGAGGTGCGACGTGCACTGTTGCTTATGCTGCGGGAAGGCGCCCGCAGCCCCTAGTAACGGATTTGTCCTGCCTTATACCGCCGGTGGCGGTCGCCCGACATCCGCCTGGATCAGCTCGGCAAAGGTTCTGCCATCCTCTTCACCATGCAGCATCAACATACTTTCGGGTAGCACTTTGGGCAGGCGCCGCATCAGCCGGTCTTCATCGGCCCGGACAACGGACATCACATCACCCACAGTGATTTTATCGAGTGCCCTGGCGGGCATGAGGGCATCGCAGGTTTCACCCGTCAGCACCAGCAGTTTGCCCCGGATCAGTTTGTCACTGACGCGACGCGTCACCTCTCCTGGCACGCCCAACTGGTACTCGAGTTTTTCCTGCTGCGGTGCCGGGCGCCCCTCACTGAAAGGCTTGCACACCAGCCACATCAGCACCATCGCCACATGTTCGTGCAGCTCAGGCGAAAATCTGACCCGGTAACGCTTGGCCACGGCATTCGGATTCTGCAGGTAGAACACAATACTGGCGCCGACCAGCAATATCAGCCAGTTCAGATAAATCCAGATCAGCATGATAATGCCAATCGCAAAGCTGGAATAAATCGCCTGATAGCGCGCAGAGCCGGCAACGAATGAGGCGAACAGCATGCCACCCGCTTGCCAGGCCACACCTGCAATCAAACCGCCGATAAGGGCGTACTTCAGCTTTACCCGGGTGTTGGGCATAAAGACGTAGGTGAACGTGAACGCCAAAACCACCAGAAGGAACGGCGTAAACTTGCTGAGAAACAGAACCAGTGAACCCAGCGGTTCAATCGCCATCAGCCCTTGCACTGCTGTCGAGGAAAATATGGTCGCGCTGATCCCGATGGCTGACACCATGAGCAATGGCCCGACCATAATCACGCTCAGGTAGTTGCTGAAGCGCTGCACCACAGACCGCATCTGGGGAACTCGCCAGATCATATTGAAAGAGCGTTCGATTTTCTGGACCAAGGAAACGACCGTGTAGACCAGCAATGCCAGACCGACCGACCCCAGTACACCCACTTTGATGTTGTCGACAAAACCGAGAATCTTGTCAGCCATTTCCAGCCCTTGAGGCCCCATCGGCTGAAAAAACTGATAGAGAAACGGCTCCATTTTCTGGTGAACATCCATCGCCTTGAGCACGGAAAAGCTCAAGGCAATCAGCGGCACGATACTGAGAAGCGTGGTGTAAACAAGGCTCATCGCGTAAAGCGTCAGCTGCCCGTTAACGATATCGCGCACCACTGCAAACACCGTTCGCCCGGCTTTGTAGAGCCAGGTCCACGGTCTGTGCTGCGGTGGATTCGGGTTCGCTAACGTCCATTTTTCGAGCGCTGCTAACTGTTCCTTGATTTGGCTCAGATCCACACGACCTCACTTGATATGCGCGAAATGTCCGCGACCATAATGCCGCTATAACACCCTGTTTTTCCAGTATGGCTTATTTTTCATGGATATATTGCGCGGCGCTCAAAAGATTCGAAAAACGTCGGATACCGGATCACTCGTGACTGGTGGGGCTCCGCAGATCTATCGCTTTTCGGGACGCATTGCACAAAACTGCAGGCGTGTCGTTGTTCCCTGTAATTGACCTCGATAACCTGTCTGAATTGAGGATCAGACACGGCTTGTGGGCAATCCAGTCACGGTCAAAATCTCTCCTCGAACCAAACATCCAGACAAGTTTTCGGAGTATTGGTTTGAAACCGATAAAAGATCGAATGATGTACCTGTTGATGTGCTGCTTGCTGTCGCCACTTTGTTCGGCTGATGACGCGCTTTCCATGAGCACACACAATGATATGCGGTCCCGCTTTACCGAAATGAACGACGACGAATTGATGGAAGCCAATGTGGCATTTCAGGCCCCAGTCGTGGAAGCCTCAGACGGCACGCCCCAAGTACTTACCACACCAGGCACGCCAGGCGACGGCCACATCAACACGGTGACGCAAACACCCAGGGTCGAATTTCGAGCCGGGCAGTTCCAGCGTCGCTATATTGAAGAAACAGTCTATTAGAAACGGGCGATCATCGGGCGTTAATGATACAAACACCTACTATGAAGCACCCGGGGCGATAACCCAAAAGGGTTATTCAATTCACGAACCACACGCATCCAGATCACAAACATTCGTTGCGCTTCGCCTGCTGCAATGGCTATTGCCATGTATTACAGATTCTCATACCGGTTCACGTCAAAAATCCCCGCTTCTACCGGGTTGGTCTGCTCAACAAACGCCCTGAAATCCGCCATCACATCCCAAAAATCCGGGCTGGTGCGACGCACGCCCCAACGCTCGGCCAGCGCATTCATGTCTGAAGCACGGGTGATGTCTTTGAACGCCGAGACAAATGCGTCCAGCTCGTTCAGCGGGACGTCAAAGCTGAAATTCGGATAGCTGCCCAAGGTGCCGTCTATTACGGAAACCGTGTCCTGCTCCGGCAATAACCGGCTGTCTTCAGCGAACATAAAGGCAACGTTGGAATGGATCCGGTTGTGCACCAGGGTATAGACCCAACGCTCGTCTTCGCTTGAAACCCGCAAGAATACGACCTCCGGCAAAAATTTGATCGCCGGCATGGTGGCGCCGTTGTCGAACGCCAGCCCGCGAAGGATCGCATCCGCGTCTTTCTGCAATGGCGAGGCTTTCGGTCGTTCACAGGGCCCACCGAAGCAGCGGTTCAGAAAATCGGGTGGGCCGGCCACCGCTGCCGCACGATCCAGCAGCAGCTGGCTGAACTTGTCCATCACCGCGGTGTTACCGCGCTGAGGGCCATAGTCGATATCGACAGGTGTGGCGACGTCCAGATCGGTATAGGTGATCGCATCCTTGATCTTGCCTGAATCCTGATACCAGTGGTCATACAGGGCCTGGCGCTGATCAGCCGGCACAAACCGCAGGAAGTTGTGCTCCGAACCGTTCCGGATGAGATCAAAGTAAAGCCGCGTCTGCGCCTGATGCGACACACTACCAAACACGTTGAAGTTGACCACCAGCTCGTAATAGGTGCGCTCAAGCAATGGATAATCCATCACCCAGATTGTCCGCGGCACACGCCCCAGTAAGCCGTTGCGCACTGACGCGCTGTCGTGATGGCGGAAAATAGTCAACAGCGCATCGGTGTTGGTGCCATCACCATCCCAGATGTCGGACATCGCTGCGCCTTGCGGATCACGCGCGTTGTGATGCAGTTGGCGATCCGCCAGGTATTCATTGCGTTTGGCCTTGTAGTCAAACCACTCTGAGCCCAACGCCATAATATCGCTCTTCACCCCCGGCAGCCCCAGCAGGGGCGTCACCTGCTCCCGGTAGGCCTTGTCGTTAACGAAAGCGTCGTGATCCGGATCTTCAAAGACGGTCCAGAACTGATCCCGAATGACGTCGGTCGCGATCTGGCCACGACAGACCGGGCCGCGGATAAAGGTGCGAACAAAATACTGCGCCGTATCAAGCATAAACCGATAGCGGGCCTTGGCGGGAATCGCATCAAACGTGGCGAATGGATTGGAGCGGTCCTTGTAGCCGTACCCCGGCAGCTCGCCGATGCTCCAGTCCGAATCCAGAAACAACGACCGGTATCGGGCCATACGATCGTCATTCAGCGCGTAGGTAATATGGGTTTTCTCAACAATGGTGCTGTTCACCGGCTGTAACCGATAATAAAAGCGACCTTCCGGGTCCTCGTTCGGGCGCACGGTAGCGACCGGCAAAATCGGCTGGCCCGGCGCCGTCCACGACCGCACGATCTGATAGAACCGGCTGCCTTCCAGCGTGTCGAAATACAGGTGAGCGGTGAACAGGTGCTCGTACAGATAACGGGCGACCAGCGCTTCCCTCGCCCCCGACTGATTGAAGAAGGTTTCCCAACGCGCCACCTGCGCAAGTTCCGCATCGCCGGGATCGTAGGGTTGGGGCTGGGTCAACGCGCCTTCGGCCACCCAGGTCTGGATACGGGCGTATTCTTCATCGGTCAGGCCCGTTGTCGCGAATGGCATGCCGCCATGCGGATTGTCCTCTGCATAGTCCTCGAAATCCGCCAGCGTCGGGCAGCTCTGGGGCCGGCCAATATCGGTTCTCAGATCTTCCGGCAGCCGACTGTTTGGCGGCAGCGGATTTTCCCGGCCCAGTGCAATCATCTGGAACAGCACCGAGGTCTCCCGCGCATCCAGAGCACCTTCCTTATCGCCGTGTAAAACAGAGAAGAAGCCCTTGTCTCGCCAATCCGAAGTGGTTACCGCATCAATACCCAAGCGGGTGGGTGCCATATCCTCCAGTCGGCTGCCTGCATATACCGGCAAGGGGGATGCGCCGCGCAACAGCCCCTCCGAGCTGGTGAGCTTCAGCTGGCAAGGCGCGTCATAGCAACCATGGCAGGCCATACATTTGGCTTCGAATATGGGTTTGATGTCAGTCTGGAAATCGTAGGTCTGATTGGCCGCTACCAGCGAATGCGGCCTTTCATACGTCGGCACCTGACTGCAGGCAAAAGCGAATAGCGCCAGCAGAAAGATCAGGCCTACCCTGAATATCGCCCTCGCCCGACCGGAATCGAATACCATTCAATAGTTCCTTCTGTTCACAGACATCATCAAGTGCGGTTTATTATAACGGGTTCATTGGCGCGGTTAAGCCTCAATGGCATACGACTGACGCCATACTTTCGATTCATTCCCGGCGCATCCGGGCGTAATCAAAACAGCGTCCGGATAATTGCGCATTCGTATCGCGCGGCGTCTTCGCGTTATGCTCGGGGAAACCAATGACCGGAGTTGTCTCATGCAGCCGCTAAAAATCGACATTGTCTCGGACGTCGCCTGCCCCTGGTGTGCCATCGGCTACAAACGCCTCGAAAAGGCGATGGCCGAACTCAGCAATGAGCTGACATTCGATATTGAATGGCACGCCTTTGAACTCAATCCCGATGCCGGCCCCGAAGGTGAACCTATACTGGAACACCTGAGCCGCAAATACGGCCGCAGCCCTGCCGAGATGGAAGCCAATCAGGCCCAGATGATCGAAATCGCAACCGATCTTGGACTGAACTTCAGTAAACTGCAGGAGCGTTATTCCCGCAATACTTTCGACGCTCACCGGCTACTCAAATGGGCCAAGGACGAAGGTAAACAGACCGTGCTGAAACTGGCACTGTTTGATACCTACTTCGGCCACGCGGAAAACATCTCTGATCCGACCATACTTCGGGTGGCAGCAGAAGCCGCTGGACTGGACGGCGACAAAGCGAAGCAAATCCTGGAATCAGACCAGTATGCTGACGCCGTTCGCGCCGATGAGGAACAATACCGCCAAGCGGGCGTATCCGCCGTGCCTGCGTTTGTTATTAATCAACAGTACCTGATTTCCGGCGCACAGGAACCGGAGACGCTGGCAAACGCCTTCAGGGAAATTGCTGCGGGCTCACAGGAAGTCATTGATGGAGAATGATTGATGTACATTCCGGAACACTTCCGCGAGGCGGACACCGGCACCCTGCAAGATCTGATTCAGCAGCGGTCGTTCGGCACGCTTGTCACTGTGGACGAGGACGGCCCGGTCGCCAACCATATGCCGTTTGTTCTCGACAGAAGCCGCGGTGAGCGGGGTGTTCTGCAATGCCATGTCGCACGCCGCAACCCGGTGTGGCAGGCACTGGCAAATAATCCCGGAGCGCTGATACTTTTTCAGGGCCCGGATGCCTACATCTCGCCCAACTGGTACCCCTCCAAGCAGGAAACCGGCAAGGCCGTCCCCACCTGGAACTACATTGCAGTACACGCCCGTGGGCGGGCCCGGATCATGGACGACCCGGAGTGGCTGTTGCATCACCTCAACCACCTGACCGACCAACACGAGCGCACCCAGTCAGCGCCATGGCAGGTTGCCGACGCGCCGGGTGATTACATCGAGAAAATGATGGGCGCGATTGTCGGCATTGAAATCCCCATATCAACACTGACCGGCAAATGGAAAGCCAGCCAGAACCAGCCCGATGGTAACCGGCAAGGCGTCATCCGGGGACTACATGATCAACAGGAGGCCAACGCAAACGCGATGGCAAATTGGGTTTCCCGGTAATTTCGTTTCAGAGCAGCCATCCTCCCTCCCCCTTAACCCGTAATCCCGTGGTCATCACAGCGCAACATTGATCTGCCACCGTCTGGGCTGGCGATATCGACACCGGTATCAACTCCTGAAAATAACGAGTAGCGGGTAATTCTCATGGGCGTGAGTATCTGGCAAGTCGTGGTGGTGGTTATTCTGTTTTTGCTGCTTTTCGGGCGCGGCAAGATTCCGGCTCTTATGGGCGATCTGGCTCAAGGTATCAAAAGTTTCAAAACCGGTATGCGGGATGATCCGGTAGATGGTGACACTGACAGCCTCAAGGCATCGGCGCCGTCCGCAGCGCCAGAGCAGCCGGCACAGACACGCTCATCATCCTGACCCCAAAACAGACAATCGGGTGGCACCATGTTTGATCTGAGCTGGGTAGAACTTCTGTTTTGCGGCGCGCTGGCGCTTATCGTGATCGGCCCTAAAGATATGCCGCAGTTATTCCGTGCCGGTGGGCGATTGATGGCCAAAGCACGCCGTACCTACAGCGATGTTATTGGCAGCATGCACCAGCTCGAACGGGAAGTGGATATTGCATCGGGCAAGAACGGCAAGGATGACTGGCGCAACCTGATGCCGGATGAAATCCGCAATCTTCCGGCCGACTTTCAGCCTGGGTCGATGACCGCGCAGCAGCACCAACAACGTCGGGCGGCACTTGACCAGGCTCGGTCCGATGCCGAGGCGAAGCAGCTCAAAGACACCACGGACTCCAGCTCCGAAACGGTCGAAGAGCCCACCAGCACAGCATCCGGGCCCATTCAGCCACCGTCTGCCAAAGGCTAACCCTGCGATGAGTCACGATGATCTTGATCTGTCCAAAGCCCCCCTGCTGACCCACCTGCTGGAACTGCGCACCCGATTACTTTACTGCATGGCCTTTTTCGCCGTGATGTTCGGGCTCTCGTACCTGTGTGCGGAGGACATCTACCGATTTCTGCAGCAGCCGCTGATTGAGGTATTCGGACCTCATAGCGGTCGCCGGATGATCTACACCGGTCTGCATGAAGCCTTTTTGACCTATCTCAAGCTGTCGTTCTTTACCGCCCTGTTCATCACCCTGCCGCTGGCGCTGATACAGGTCTGGAAGTTTATAGCGCCCGGCATGTACCGGAATGAACGGTCAGCCCTGTCACCACTCTTTATCATGACGCCAGTACTGTTTGTTATGGGCGCTGCGCTGGCATTTTATGTGGTGATGCCTTTGGCCTGGAATTTCTTTATCAGCTTTGAAACCGCTGCGCAGGGCAACGATATCAGCGTGGAGCTGGAGGCCCGTGTGAGTGAGTACCTGGGGCTGGTGATCAAGATGATTCTGGCTTTTGGCCTGAGCTTCGAGCTCCCGGTGCTGCTGCTGGTCATGGCAAAGGCCGGCTTGGTCACAGCGCAATCCCTGCGCAAGCACCGGCGCCATGCCATCGTGGTGACCTTTCTTGTCGCTGCGCTGATCACACCTCCCGATCTGGTGTCCCAGATTGCCTTAGGGCTGCCGATCGTCCTGCTTTATGAGCTATCCATACTACTGATTCGCTGGACCGGCTCCGATGCCGAAGCGCAGGAACGCGCACGAATCAGTGAAGCGGCATCCTGAAGCCACCCCTGGGGTCGGTTAGTCGACATATCGGGTATCACGAAAGGTTAACCCAACCGTAAGACTGCCGACCCTCGGCTGTCACAGTTTTTTTACAAGCTTCTTGTCGAGGGCTAAACCAGCCAGACAACCATTCCCGTCGTCTGCCCTGAGCACAATCAATAAAAGCCCCGCATCCCCAATTGACGAAAAAGACAATGGAGCTTCCTGATGACTGACGTTTCTCTACCTGAACTGGACGACCAGAAAGGCGACGCGCTGATCCAGCCGACGTTCAACCGCCGGGCTTTCATGAAAGGTTCCTCCGCAGTTGCCGCCAGCACTGCGTTTGCAGCCATGGCCAGTCGTGCCAATGCCGCCAGCCTGCCCTACTCAGACAACTACGGCCCACTGGTACCAACCGCCGATAAAGCCACCGGCCTGACTCTGCTGGCACTACCGGAAGGCTTCGAGTACACCACCTTCGGCTGGACTGGCCAGATCCAGACCGACCAACTGCCAACGCCAACCGATCACGACGGCATGTCGGTGGTCGCATCAAAAGGCAATGTCGTCGCGTTGGTCCGCAACCACGAACTGTCCGAAGGCGAAAGCACACCGTCGTCGCCTCGCGGTGGCCGCGGCGTGTATAACCCGAACCAGAACGGTGGCACCACCAACCTGATGTTCGATGTGGTGAAAGGCGAGTTCCTGTCGTCCTATAACAGCCTCGGCGGCACTATCCGCAACTGTTCAGGCGGTCCTACTCCGTGGGGCACCTGGTTGTCCTGCGAAGAAACCTTCCACCCATGGGGACAGGGTTCCCAAGGCTATAACCACGGTTATGTGTTCGAGGTTCCCGGCTTTGGCATTTCCGATGGCCAGCCGATCCGTGAAATGGGTCGCTTCTCCCACGAAGCCGTTGCCGTCGATCCCGCTACCGGTTTTGTCTATGAAACCGAAGATGCCGGCCAGTCTGCGTTCTACAAATTCGAGCCAGCGGGTAAATGGGGGGACATGAAGTCAGGCGGTAAGCTTTACGGCATGGTCGTGAAGGATTCGCCACGTCTGGACTTGCGCGGCGGCCTCACAGAAGGCACCACCTGGGATGTCACCTGGCAGGAAATCAATGATCCGGACGCCATGAGTGACACCTGTTTTAACCAGGCGACTGAAGCCGCCATCATCGAGCGTGGCGAAGGCTGCTGGTACGACGACGGCAAGATCTTCTTCGTGTCGACTTCCGGCGGTGCGGCCGGCCTGGGCCAGGTCTTCTGCTACGACCCGCGCAAGGAAACCGTCCAGATAATCTTCGAGTCAAAAGACGCCATCACCGAAGTAGACGGCCCGGACAACATTGCAGTCAGCCCTCGCGGTTCGATCCTGATGTGTGAAGACGGTGGCTCCAACCCCAAGCGCCTGGTGTGCCTGACCCAGACCGGTGTGGTCTTCCCCTTCGCCGAAAACCGCATCGCGCTGGATGCAGGCGACCTGGCCAAAATCGACACGATCTACCCGGGCACTCGCGATTTCTTCTGGGATGAAGTGGGCGCATCAACGGATGGCTCTGCCCGTCGCAGCTTCACCAGTCAGGAATGGGCCGGCGCCAGCTTCCACGGTCGCTGGTTGTTCGTAAACATCCAGTCGCCGGGCGTCACCTTCGCCATCACCGGTCCATGGGAAAAAGGCGCGCTTTAACGCCAGGACCCGCCCACAGGGAAGTGAGCAACAACTATATCGGGGAAGCCAGTGACGGCTTCCCTTGTCGTGATGTAACCAATGTCACGAACACAACAATCACAGGAGAATACCGATGCGTTCCCTAGTTCAATCTACAGCCCTTGCCCTGCTCGTTCTTGTGCCCTACACCGCTAACGCGACTCTGATGACACTGTCTGACGATGGTGTTTATACCGGCAGCGTGGATACCGACAATGCCTGGCTTGAAGAAAACACCTTTTCGGACGGTGTTGATTTCTGGACCTTTGAAGTCACCTCTCCCACCACGCTCTCCATTGATATCGCCTCCGCAATCGATTTCGGCATCAGCGTTTATGCCGGCGAGATGATGGACGAGTTCCAGGCGATCTTCTTCAGTAACAGCGGCGACTTCAGCGACGGCTCTCTGACATACGTTGACGGCACGCCCGCCATTCCAATGCCCGGTAGCACCCTCGACTTCATGCTGGCTACATCGGGCTTCTTCACTATCGCTGTTGGCGGTGACAACGGCTTTGGCATGGATGGCCCGCATGACTACACCATGACGGTTGCCGGCCTCAGCAGCCATGATGTCCCTGAGCCCTCGAGCGTCGCCTTGTTGCTTGCAGGCGGGCTGGCACTGGTGGCGCGTCGCCGCGCCCATCGCTCAGCCTGATTGCCAGGCCGGAGTAGCCCCGCACTTTTTGACCATGTGCGGGGCTACTCCGGCCTTCCCTGAACGCCGCCTCCGGTGAGCATCCTTCCCTTCAAAACATCCCTTCAGATTGTTCTTTCGGACGGCGGAGCCTCACAGATCCTCCGCTGACCGCTCCCGCACCACTATCTGGCCAATGCCCACACGCAGCCCATCATCTGACGGAACCCTTCATGACCCTGACTGTCGAAAGCCGGATATAACTTTAGGCAAGCCGTCATTTTTATCCTAAGCTAATCCGGTAGTTACCCAGCAGGGAACCCATCGGGATAGCGTCCGTCGTACCGCCATCGATCATCGGTACCGCTCCTGGATCCGCAATAATCCGGGCGACGCCGTTCAACAAGCAAAGGATGCTCAGCATGAACGACACAACAGATTTTGCACCGCAGCCGGTGCTGGAGAGTCGCACTTTACGATTGCGACCGATTCAGCCGGACGATTTTGAACCACTCTATGCCGCGGCCTCCGACCCCCGCGTGTGGGAGCAGCATCCAAGCAGCGATCGCTACAAGCGGCCCCAGTTTCAGCAGTGGTTCACGGACGCTATGGCCTCCGGATCAGCATTGATTGTTATCGACCGGGATACGGCCAGAGTGATTGGCTCCTCCCGCTATTACGAATGGGACCCGACTCAACAGGAAGTAGCCATTGGCTACACGTTTCTCGCTCACGATTTCTGGGGCGGCAAAACCAATGCAGAGATGAAGCGACTGATGCTCGACCATGCTTTTCAGTGGGCGAAGCGGGTGTGGTTCCACGTTGCGGCGGGGAATACGCGATCCAGAAAGGCGATGGAGAAAATCGGCGGTGTACTGTCCCATCGGGGCATCAAAACACTGAATGGCACAGATCACGACTATTACTTTTTCCGGATCGACAGCCACGACTGGTCTGAAAACTGACGCATGCCGGCCAGGGCTTTACGCCCTGGTGGCAAAACAAACTGTTGAACTAAACCACTGCCTCAAACCCTTCGAATACCGGTGGCCCAAGGTAAATATCCTTGTTCGGACTGGCGTTGGCGTGCGCCTTTTTGAACGCATCAGACTTGGTCCATTTCTCGAACGCGGACTTTGATTCCCAAACCGTATGGGAGGCAAACAGGGTGTGGTCCTCGTGAGTCGGCCCCTGCAGCAGGTTAAAACTCCTGAAACCAGGGACTTCCTCAAGGTAGGTCTCCCGATCACACCATATCTGAATGAACGTCTTTTCCTTTCCCAGCGCGATGCGAAAACGGTTCATGGCTATGTACATACTCGACAGCTCCTTTTTATTGACGTTCCTTCGTTAAACGCCGTAACGACCGGCGTTGAATCCTGAATCCGGATAACCGGTATCCTCCTGATATTAATTATTTGCGCTCATGCCGGAAAGTGACGTTATCTTCAGGCAAAATCCATTGACTGATCGATAACGCACTGTAACCGCTCTTTCTGGTATGACAGGCTGATTCCGATATCGATCCCTGAGAACCAACAATGGATTGCCCAGACATGCCCGACATTATTCTTCACCACTATGCCCTCTCGCCCTTTTCAGAAAAAATCCGCGTCATGCTCGGTTACACCGGTTTGCCTTGGCAGTCGGTTATCGTCCGGGAAATGCCTCCCCGACCGGAACTGGAAGTGCTGACAGGTGGCTACCGCAAAATCCCGGTGATGCAGATCGGCGCGGACATTTTCTGCGATACCCGGGCAATAAGTGCAGAGATCGCGCGCATCAGCGGCAAACCGGAACTGGCGTTGGAAAATAATCCTGACGAGGTACAGCAGTTTGTGACTGAAGTGGATCTGGATATCTTTCTTGCGTGCATTATCGCGTTCAGCGGCCCGGGTATGTTGGTCAAACTGGTCAAGGAAACGTCTCTGATGAACACCTTCCGTTTCCTGCGGGACCGGATCGATATGGGCCGGCGCTCGCGGGTAAAAGCCCTGCCGCCCAAGGCAGCAAAAGAAAAAGTCTTGCGCCACATTGATCGTATGGAACACATGCTCAGCCATGACTTCCTGTTCGGCGACAGCCCCTGTATCGCGGATTTCTCGGCCTACCACAGCCTCTGGTATGTGTGCGATATCGCCAACAAGCCGGTGCTCGCGAAAGCACCACGGGTGAACGCGTGGATGGACAGAATGCGGGCATTAAACCGCATTCAGCCACAGAATATCAGTGCCGGGGACGCTCTCAATACGGCGCACCAGGCAGAGCCGCGACCTGTCCGGAAGCCGTTGTCCGCTCACGCATCGGAGCAAAACGTGCGGATTACGCCGGATGACTACGGTCGAGTGCCGGTTATTGGCGAACTGATCGCCGAGGACGATAACGGCTGGATCGTCGCCCGCAACGACCGCGCAGTGGGTCTGGTACACGTCCATCTGCCCAGGCAGGGCTTTTCGCTAAAACACCTGTAAACTTCCGTTATCTGAATTAAAAGCCAAACCTCGCTCTCAGCCCACCGGCTTGGGAGCGGGGCAGGAATAAAAGAAAAAGAAGGACCTTCAATGCGTGCGCTTTCGCTGATAATGCTGGCCAGTCTGCCTGCGGCCGGGTGGAGCTATACTCTGGTTTCGCCGAACCCGACGGTGGTGCCCCACGACCAGCCCTATTTCACATCAGACATCCGTAACACCGAGCTGATCTACACCGAGAAAAACAAGCCGTTTGCGGAGCACGTGGCGGGGCTGGAGCTGTATCTCCAACCGGTCTATGAAGCCAGTTTTGGCTTTGAAATGAGCGAGCAACTCTCGGTAGGTCTTATCTCGGACTTCAACCAGATCGCCAACGGCTTCTCGACCCAGTTTCCGGTCAACCGTCAGATCAACTACGTGGGTGGCGCGTTGCAGGTGGATTATTTCACTACCACCTCCTGGCTCGACACGCTGATCTATCACGAGACCGCGCACAACTATCAGATCAATCCCCGAAACAATCCCGTCTCAAGCACGCTCTATGAGTGGTTCGGTGTCGGCTCGGTCATCACGCCGCTGATTCCGGCCATCACTCCCAACCTGTTTGAGTCATCGTTTATTCTTGAAGGCAATGCGGTGCTGAATGAATCCTGGCACGGCAACGGCGGCCGTTTGTACAACGGGCGTATGACGGCAATGACCCTGCAACAGGCCGAAAAGGGCGAGCTGACAGCCGGGTTGCTTTACAACGTACCATTGCGTTTCCCTTACGGCGAACGGCCCTATGTACTCGGTGGTCATTACCAGTACTTTCTGGCTGAAAGGTTTGGCCTGGGTACAACAAACCGATACTTCTTCAACCGGTCCGCTTACTGGTACTGGCCGTTCATGGTCAACACACCAACCCTCGACACTTTTGATTTCCATTTCGACACGACCATTGCCAAGTGGTCTGCGACCATGGCTAAAAGAGCGCAGGGGCTGGTAAAGGCAGAGGGCGAACCCGTCGGCTCATCCCAATACGCGCTGCCCTTGAGCAGTGACGCTGAGGAGATCTTTTTCCTGACCAGCCCGACCGGCGTCCGGGCGCCGGAGCTCGTCCGGATCGACAAACAAACCGGCGACATTACCCGCAAGCGGGTGGAGTATCCGTCTGGCAAGCTGGTCAAACAGAATGGCAGCATCTACTCCGTCTCCGGTCGCCCCGTGTCGCCCTGGCGCATCTATCAGGGACTGTTTGATGACGATGCCGTGCTGGTAGAAGGCACCGAGGGGCGCATTGTGCAGGGCACGCTCAGCGATGGCCGCAGTGTGTATTTCGACGTGTCCTCGTCCTACAGTGAACCGCAGCTGTATGTGGGAGATACGTTCTACGGCGAGGTCAATTCATCCGTTTTGATCGGGCCGGACGATGCGCTCTACTATTTCCGTCAGGATGGCCGCCAGCGCACGCTCTACCGCAATCGGGATCCGTTGTTCAGTATTGAGGGCTACTATGGCCTGGTTGAAGATGTCGACTCGGAGGGCCGTGTTTACTTTGTCGCCAACACCGATCTTGGCTCAGGGCTGTTCCGTTTTGATGGTACAGGCATCGAACAGGTCTCCCCTGCAGACAATATCGCTGAGGCCCGATTGATCAATGATGAAACCTTGCTGGTAAAAGCGGTAAGCGCCGACGATTACTATTACGTTTATCAGCCGGTTCAGGTGGTCGACGGCGGGCCTGCCTCAACACATTTGTTCTGGGATGCCTCCGCCAACGACAGTAAAGACGATACCGCGACCTCATCGGCGAGTAACGATGTCCCGGCAATCGAAAGCGACACGCCACAACCGGCACCGCCGATTGACCCCGTCGCCCTTGATCTCGACGAACCCTACAACGCGTTGCTCGGCCTGCGTTATCGCGGCAGCGATCTCTCGCTGTTCACCCTGACACGTGACAACAATAACGGTGAGGACGACACCACGCTGGGCTATAGCCTGTTCGTCGAGTTCGCCGATCCACTGACCCAGAACTCGGTGTCGCTGTTTGCGCTTCGAGACGAGGACTGGTCCCAACTGGCGGGCCTGTCCTACGTTAATCGCCAGTATTTTGTGCTGGCCGGCATCAAGGCCTATGGCGTGATGGCAGAGGATCTCGACGAACTCCTGCCCCCCGATGAATCGCGTGGTTTTGGCATGAGCGCCGAGTTGCGCCTGCCTTTTCTGGAAGCCGGCTACTGGTACGGCGAGCTGGGCGCATTCCATTATCTGGACTACCGGGAACTCGAACGCGAGCCGACAGGCCTGCAGCTCAATCTGAGCCGCATCACCCGCTTTGGGCACAGTCTGTATCCCAACAGTTTGTTTGCGGCCGAAGGCTTCGCGGTGGAAGATCGGGGAGACACCACGTCCGGCGGTAGCCTGGAGTTATCGACCGACTTTCCCTACGAGTTTTACGCCGGCGTCAGCGGCAAGTATGCCCGTAGCAGTGCCGATACGGTGAGCCAGTTCGAACGTCGCGGTGTGTATCTGGAAAACACGCCGGATCTCCTGAATGACGACCCGAGTATGGTGGTCATTCCGGGGCTGAATGGCGAAACCTATGCCCGGGAAGCCGCCTACGGCGAAGTGTATCTGTCCAAGGTCTTCAACTTCGACGCCTACGCCTTCAAGTTCCCGCTGTCCCTGCGCCGGGAAGCACTCAAATTGCGCTATCGCCGGGTCGACATCCGCGACCCCTCACGCATCGGGGACGGCAGCTTCAATCAGTACGGGCTTGGCATCACCTTTGATGTGGTCGGCCTGAACATATTGCCGTTCCAGTTTGAAGCAGAATACGTTCACAACGATGAGACTGCGCTGGCCGACAGTGATGTGATTGAAGCGAGGGTGTTGGTGGCGTTCTGATATTGCCGCCCCACAAAAAGCCCTCGCGCTGGCGAGGGCTTTTGGTTGCTCCAGGACGATTGACGATATGTCACCTGACGCCCTGTTGGAGCATCCGTTTACCAGGTCCGTTTACCAGGACACCGCATCATTCGAGCCGCGTTTGATAATCGGGGTTTCGTTTTCCCAAACGGCCAGCCCGCTGGTCAAATCCGTCATGGAGAGCTGGAAGTAGTATTCCACTTGCTGCTCATCCTCTACCTTGTGATTGCGCTGGATGATCTTGCCGGACAGGCTCAGATCCGGTGCTTTCAGGGTACCTTTCTTCTGCACGCCGGACTGATCGAACTCATCGGAGTTGCGCAGCTCGCGGGCCTTTTCGTTCATTGCATCTTCAGCACCGTTCAGACCGACTGCTGTGGTGGTGATTACCTTGCCTGAACGCAGCAGGGCAACGCGGATTTTCTTGACCAGTTGATCAGTGTCGATCCGCTGCATGGTGTCGTTGGTAATCCGGCTGACCACCATGATGTAGCGCTCGCCAGATGGGTTATCGACAGCGCCGCTGGTCAGCAGATCCTGCACCGCGGCGTCTGCGGCGCGTTCAAAATCACGATAGTCCATGGTCATGGTGACCGGGCCATCATCCGCCGCAGGATCAACATAACGGGTCGGGGTTGCGCAGGCCGCAAGCAAAGTGGAGCAGAGCACGGCGATTACTGTTTTTTTCATAACGTCGATTCCTTATCGGTCTTCACGCAAATGCAACTGGAAGCTGACAGCACGCTCGTTAGGTGCTGACGCTGTAAAAAAGCGGGTCTGATTCTGCATCACCCTAGCCGTGTTGTAGCCCTCGCCCACACCTGGGACAACCATCCCTTCGGCATCAAACCAGGTGGCTTTCCACTCCATGTCCACGTTCTGATAGCCTTTGACCGAGAACTGGATTTTCAGGAGGCTACCGCCACCGGGCAAGTCCACCCGCGATTGCAACAGCTCGCTGACGGTCAGGGCCTGACGGATTTCAGGGTCAACCTGAAGATCATCCCGTTGAACGTATTCCCGCTGGGGCTCAAGCGGCACGCAGGCCGATGTGACCAAGATGCCGGTCGCCATAAGCGCTACCAGCATGACCCGACTCAGAGTTCTGAACATAGTGTTTTCCTGCATCACTCCCCTCCTGTTCCGGCAGCCATTGCAGTCGCAGGCCACCGACATTGAATCCACTGCCCGAAGCAGGTCAGTTTTCACCGCGCTCAGGCAAGGTAAACTGCTGACCGGCATGTTGCCCCTGCAGGTCAAGCACCATGACCGTCGCCGGGCTTTGGGCTGTCGGGCGTTTCACATATACCAGAGTATACGGCCAGCTCGGCAGCGCCAGATGCCCCAGCGCACCTTGCTGGCTATCACTCAGCCGCAGTTCCCCGCTGGCAGGGCGTTCAAACCGGGTCGCTTCCCAATGATCCGGCATTGCCTGCCAGCCTCTGAGGTCCGCCTGGGTGGTGGCTATCGTATACAGAATGGACCCGAGCTGGCCTGCGGCGCCCAGCGATTCCGTTGCCTCATGCTGGAGCACCCCTTTGACGACGGCGGACGAAATCGAGCGTGCCAGAATGCTGGTAAATCGCGCCTGCATTTCCGTGCGGATCACCTTGCCCATGCTGGCAACCAACTGAGTGTTGTAGCGGGTGTCATCATCACTGGTGGCGACTAAACTGCCGCCAACCGAGGTGCGATCGGTATAGCGGGGCAACGCGATGCCGGTATACACCACCGAGGCCCAGTCGCCATGGGACAGAAACAGCGGGATATCGAAACGGATCTCCTGCAGCACCGGGCCCAGACCGTTTTCATACACAAGCCAGACCATCGGCGGCAGTGACTGGCGTGTTTGCTCGCCTGATGCCAGCGCTTCTGCCAGCTCCGCATCCGCAGCAATCGCAGGGTTGTTCGGCGCCATCTGCGCTACCCGTTCAAGTGAGGTAGCCGCTCGCTCAAAATCAGAACGTCCCTCTCCACTCGCGAGAAAGTAAAGGCCGTGAAGATAGGTGCTCGAAGGCACAATAAACCGGGGATAGACGCTCCAGCCTGCCGGGTCGCCGTATTTGTTGCGCAACACCCCCTGAATGCCATCGCTGTTGATGTTCTGCTCAACCGCCCGGGCATTACCCGGGTCTTTCTGCAAGGCCCGGCGCTGTTCGGCAATCTCATCGGCAAAGTAATCCACGGCGCGACGCGTGCGGTCATCCGCACGATTGAACTCCACCCGTGCACTGGCATTGTCGCCCAGCGCGAGAAACGACAGCGCCTTGTAGGTGTTGACCAGAATGGCCTCTGACATCAACGCCCGGTAATCCCGGCTGGAATCATTCACCAGCACCGACATGACATTTTCCGAAGCACTGGCCGCAAAACCCTCGGTATCGAGATACTTCATACCGCTCTCGGCACGGTCATAAACCGCGATCGACCGCTTGTAATCTCCCTCCAGCCTCAGCGCTTCACCCTGATGCATGAGTTCCAGGACCTTGCCTTGCGGGGCTTTATCGTCATCTTTGTCCAGCCCCATTGCCGCCGCTGCGCTTGGGTAGTCGCCCTTGTCATAAGCAGTATTGAACTGAGCCATTTGATCACGCTGGCTGAACGACGAGCAGCCGGCCATTGCGGCAACCAGAAAACACAGGCTGATCAGTTTGGAAGCTGGGGCGATGCACGTGGTCATATTGTCCTTAGCGGGGACAGGGCATTGGCGTATTGGGAAGCGGTTAGCCGGAGACGCGACTCACAGCCTCAAAATACTAGCCTAACAGGGGAAAACATTCCGTTAAAATCTCAACAGGATAGCGAGTCGGCGCGCGTAAAAGACCGGCTAGCGGCAAGAAAAAACTTGCCACGGTCAGCCCGGGCGGGCAGGATTCGCTGCTCGGAACAAAGGAACCGCTGATCAAGTCTGATGGCGGTTTCCAAGACACTCATCAGCGCAGGACAATCATCATGGCACAAGCATCTGCACGCCACATTCTGGTCGACAGCGAAGCAAAATGTAATGAACTGAAAGCCGAAATCGAAGGCGGCAAGGACTTCGCTGAAGTCGCCAAGCAGCATTCAAGCTGCCCATCAGGCCGCAACGGCGGTGATCTGGGCACATTCGGACAGGGCCAAATGGTGCCTGAATTCGACAAAGTCGTATTCAACGATGAACTGAACAAGGTTCACGGCCCGGTGAAAACCCAGTTCGGTTATCACCTGCTGGAAATCACCAGCCGCAGCTGATCCCGTTCGATAGCCTGATCAGGCCATCGTAAAAGCCCCCGCCGGGATATGCCTGCGGGGGCTTTTTTGTGCGCTGAACAAGAGGCTCAAACCACCCAGCGTTCCAGAGTATTACCCTTCATCGCGTTCAGGTTATCCGCTGTCAGTTGCACCATCCGTTGACGGGCTTCCATGCTCGCCCAGGCGCTGTGGGGCGTCACAATCAAATTGGGTATGTCGTCCGCCAGCAGCGGGTTGCCGTTTACCGGCGGCTCTTCGGTCAGCACATCAAATCCGGCACCGCCAATCCGGCCGGCACGCAGCGCGTCTGCCAACGCCTGCTCGTCCACCAGCCCACCACGGCTGGTATTAATCAGCAGCGCGTGAGACTGCATTTTTGCCAGCTCATCAGCGCCGATCATGTTGCGGGTTTCATCCGTCAGCAGGCAGTGCAACGAGAGCACATCAACCTGAGGCAACAGCTCATCCAGCGGCACCCGCGGCACGCCTTTATCAATGCCCGGCGCATGACCCGGCCGCGCACCCAGCAATACTTTCATGCCAAAGGCCCGGGCCAGCTCCGCAACGCCCTGCCCCAGATCGCCATAGCCAAAGAGCCCGAGTGTCTTGCCTTCCAGCTCCATGATCGGATGATCCATCAGACAGAACTGTGGGCTGCGGGCCCATTCACCGGCCTGCACGTCTTTGTGGTAATCCACCAGTCGCGTGGCCAGCGCCAGAATCAGTGTCATCGTATGCTGGGCCACGGTAGCCCGCCCATACTGGATCACGTTCACCACACGAACACCGGCGCTGGCGGCTGCGTCGAGATCGATATTGTTGGTCCCGGTCGCGGTTAACGCGATGAACTTCAATGACGGGTTCGCACTGAAATGGGATTCCCCCAGCACCACCTTGTTGGTGATGACGGTATCAAAGCCGGCAATGCGCTCGCTGATCTGATCCGGCGTTGTGCGGTCATGCAACACAAGCTCGTCGACCGCATCCCGGATAGGGCCGAGATCAACATCATCGCCCAGCGTGGCGGCATCCAGAAAAACAGCTTTCATCATGGGGAGTTCCTTAACAGTGAGCCTTTATTTTTTTCAAGCTTACACGCTGACTGCGCCCGCATCACCGAATCCGGGTTACCGTGATGACATGTCGGTGTACTCTTTCGATTCAGCCACCGCAGGTTCATACTGATCGAAAACGATGACCTGCGAGGCGCAACTATGGAACACGCATTCTGGCATTCCCGCTGGACGAAGAAGGAAATCGGGTTTCACGAAGGCTCCGTCAACCGCTACCTTCACGAGTACTGGCCCGACATCGCCGGGAACACCAGTCAGACGGTGCTGGTGCCACTGTGCGGCAAATCCCGGGACATGTGGTGGTTACATGATCGCGGTCATCCGGTTATGGGTATCGAGCTGAGCGCGATTGCCTGCAAAGACTTTTTTGAAGAGGCCGAATCCAAGGCCTTTGTGCAGCCCCGCCAGCCCTTTACCCGCTATAGTCACGATGATCTGGAGCTCTGGTGCGGTGATTTTTTCCAACTGGTTCCGGACGATGTCCGTAACGTGCGCCTGGTCTACGACCGCGCTGCGTTGATCGCGCTGCCGCCCGCCATGCGCAAGGAATATGCCGAACACCTGACGGCTATTCTGCCGGAACAAACCAGCATGCTGCTCATCACGCTGGACTACGATAACGACGAAGTGAAAGGCCCGCCGTTCAATGTCAGCGATGACGAGGTGTACCGGCTTTATCTCAGTGGCTTTGATATCAAGCGTCTGACCAGTAATAAACTGGATAAAGACCACCCCTTCATGACCCGAAAAGGCCTGGAGCACGCGACCGAAAGCGTTTTCATCTTGAAACGCAAAGCCTGAATGGTCATTGTTGTCGCCCCTGCATGAGACAGAGCGAAACCCGGACTGATGAAATTCCAATTGGGTGGCAGTGTCACCCATAGAACCAGCGACGCGCTCGGCGATATTGTGGTGATGGATTACCGCAAACACCGGGTGCTGACATTCGATACGATCTTTGAACAGAGCAAAATCGATCGCAACAAACCCTACCTGCCGGTCCACGAATACAATCGCGCCATGCTGCTGCCGATCGCCTTTGCAGAACCCCGTCACGCCACAGTGCTCGGTCTTGGTGGCGGCACCATGGTGAATGCCCTGCACCACCTGCTGCCTGCCTGCGAAATTCACGCGGTGGAACTTCGACAGGCGGTTGTGGACGTTGCCCACGCCTATTTCGGCCTGCCCCATCACCCGAATATAGCGGTGACAGTTGCCGATGCCCGACCCGTGCTGCATGACATGCCAGAAGCCAGCACCGATCTGATCATGGCTGATTTATACAGCGCCGACCGGATGAGTCCGGCCCAGGGCCACCGTCGGTTTATCGACCTGTGCGCGCTGGCACTCAGCGACCACGGCTGGCTGGCACTCAACTTCCACCTGGCGCCCTCTCGCGAGGGCACGATGATGCAGCATATTCACCGGCTGTTTGCCGACGTCATGCTGTACCGCACCAAAACCAATAATTACGTGCTCTACGCCAGCAAGCGAGCACTGCATGGCGATATGCCGGGAGCGACCAGACTGGCAACGCTGGAGCAGCGATTACCAATAGGTTGGCCGCAATTAATCGGGAAGGTCTGGGCGGCCTGAGCATCGAATTCGCAATTAGACGCAAGCCGCCCAGAGGCCCTGTGTCAGGACCTCACAAGAAGTGAATACACGCCGGCGCGATCAGAAGTTGAAACCGATACCCAGGCTGTAAGCCCAGGCGCCATCATCAAAATTGTCGTCGGCGTCACTCGCGGAGTCGAAAAAGACCTGGTACTCCATCTGCGCGGTTATGAAGGTCTTGGGCTTTACGTAATATTTCACACCCCCCTCTGGCCCGGCAAAGAAAGTCTCATCAACCCCGTCACCGTAGATGCCACCAAAGTTAGCACCCAGGAAGGGGCGCCACTTGCCGGCGTCAAAATGATAGTCCGCAAATATCCGGGTTGCCCCGTTCCAGCTCGAGTCATTTTCCGAGTCCGCGAACCCCATACTTTGCCGCAGCCCCAACACTGTATTCTCGGTATAGAACTTACCCAGATCAAAGCTGACGCTGGCGGTATTGTTGTCAAAATCGGAGTCACTTGACCCTGACCCCGTGAGGGTAAAAATACGATCCCCGGCCTCAGGCTCGGCAGACCCAATGGCAGGCAGAAACGCTAACGACACAACTAAAAGTGCATTATTCCATCTCATGGCGTTGACCCTTTCTATCCTCGCAGCTTCTTTGATTATCAGATGCCACATGAAGTGAATTCCGTCCGGCTGGACATCATCAGGTTCGCCCCGAACTCAGGTACAACTTGCGACGGCTTACTTAAAGCGTAGAGCAGGTTTGAGGGAGTTTTCAGCGATGGCGAAAGTTGTAACCAATCAAAAAGGCGACATATCGACCAGGCGAACAGATGGCAGGAAATCAGGAAAAGGATGAAACAGCGGGTGTTACGTTTCGGCTGAAACAGAAGAGGTCGACCACTCCACCCACGCAGAACCGGGCAGCCTGGCAAACATGCCGATAACGTTGAAGTTCTTTATTCAATCACTCGACATCAGGCAGGATAACCGTCGTGAAATATTGCACATGTCAGCTAAGCCGCTGATACTTCGCGCCACCCCGTCACAGGACTGTCACGTTCGGAGCAAAGGCAGCGGGGACCGTCAGATCATTCAAAGATTAACTTAAATTAATCAATTGCGATCACCGAATCAGTCGTTTTCATCCGGGTTCTGAACACGCTTGACCTTTTCCAGCGCATCGGCCGAAATCAGGCCCTGCTCTACCGCATGGCGTGCCATTTCGACAGAATCCGAAGCCAGCATGAGATCACTCCCGGCCTCCTTCACTTCCCGCGCCAGCGTGGCTATTGATTCTTCCCGGCCCGCATCATTACTGACATCCCGAATGTAGATCCCAATAATCCGCCCCGGATGCTCCCGCAGGATGCGGGTGTACACTTCAGGGTCGCGTTGACCACTATCCCCGATGAGCACGAACGGCAGATCCCGGTAAAGTGCCAGCATCTGGCGAATCACGTCGAGCTTGTGATCCTTGGCGCGCCGCGGTAGAAGGCTGCCCCGCTTGAGCCCCCACTCGCGCAGAATCAGAATCGGCCCCACCGGAATACGATGCATGCGGAAAAACTCCACCAGCACCTGATAAATACTCCAGGGCGCGCGGGAGACATACAGCAGAGGATTGCCCTGATGGCCTTTGTCACCTTCATAAAAGGCCTGGTAGAGCGCCGCGACACCGGGAAACACCATGCGGCTCTCGGCGCCCTGGGCAAACAGCCGCCACATCATGCGGGCGGTGCTGGCCACGCCGGTAAATACCACAGTGTCATCAATATCGCTGATCACCCCGTAGCGGGCGCCTGAAGAGGGGGTAAAGAACTCGCCGGTAGTCGCGGCCCGATCGTCCACCGGGTGCACCAGCGACAGCTCCATCGAATGCCAAAGGACGTCAGACGGCATGGTCGACAGGCTCATGTTGACGCGAAAATAGCCATGCTTGTCGGTATGCACCAGCTGTTCCGCATCCTTGTAGCGCACACGCACCTGCGCATTCACCACCGGCTTGCGCAGCAACCGGCGAAGCAGATCAATCAGATCACGCCGCAGCCGGTCTTCCCGCAGGCTTGCACCAAATCCCGGTTGATGGAACACCCGGCCCATCAGAAACAGTTGGCGGCTTGAGCCATAGCCGCGAAATGCCTGAATAAACAGCCCGCCACGTCCATTATCACCTTTCACCGGTGCCGCGATGATATGCAGCGCTTTGCGCAAGGCGAGAGCCAGCTTTCTAAATTGACGACGAAGGGACATTCATTCCTCTGGTAGATAACGGCAAAGCGAATAGGATTACCATTGATACAGGTATGGCGACTGATTCTGCAAGCCTCCCCGGAAAAGCTCAAGCAACCGTTGAAAACAGCGGCGTCCGTTTACCCTGCAATTCGCGATACCCACCTAAAAGCCAACTGCCGTTTTCGTTAGCCTGCGCTACACTTCGCCTGACATGACGCTCGGCCAATGAACCAACAAAAAAACAGGAACCGTAATGCCTTTTCTCGAACGCCTTAACAGCCTTTTCCCCGTGTGGGCCATTCTGTTCTCGATTTGCGCTGCGTGGCAGCCCGACTGGTTTACCGGGCTTGCCTCGCAGATCAAGATGCTGCTGGCGATCATCATGTTCGCCATGGGGCTGACGCTCTCCCGTCACGACTTCATGGGTGTGATACGCGCGCCTGCACCCGTCGCAGTGGGCGTGATTCTGCAATTTACCGTGATGCCGCTGGCTGCCCTACTGGTATCCTGGTGCCTGAACCTGTCACCGGAACTGACCATCGGCATGGTGCTGGTTGGCGCGACTGCCGGGGGCACGGCCTCCAATGTCATTACCTGGCTGGCCAACGGTCACGTCGCGTTGTCCGTTTCCATGACACTGACCTCCACCCTGATTTCAGTCGCCGCGACGCCGCTGATTACGTCACTGCTGGTCGGCCAATCGGTTGATGTGCCGGTCGCCGGCATGTTCATGAGCATTGCCCAGCTGGTCATCGCACCGATCGCCGCAGGGGTGATCGTCCATCATTTCCTTGGCACCCACATCAAGAAAGTGGAACCGGCGCTGGCAACCGTTGCGATGTCAGCCATCGTCCTGATCATCGCCATCGTGGTCGGGCTGAATGCCGAAAAACTGGCAACTCTCGGGCCGCTGGTCGCGCTCGCGGTTATTCTGCACAACATGATCGGGCTGCTCGGTGGCTACAACGTCGCCCGCCTGCTGAAGTTCGACAAACGCGTGGCCCGCACTATCGCCATCGAAGTCGGTATGCAGAACTCCGGGCTCGCCGTGGCACTGGCCAACCAGTTCTTCACTGCGACCGCAGCCCTGCCGGGCGCATTGTTTTCGATCTGGCATAACGTTTCAGGGTCGATACTGGCGGTTTACTGGAAGCGTCGGCCGGTGGACGAAGGGTAATCAGGCACACCGGATACCACAGCGGAAATACAAACAAGCCGGAACGGGTTCAGCCTGTTCCGGCTTTTTATTGTCTGCAACACCCCTCTCTCGTGCTGAAGGCGCGTCCAGAATCCGCTCAAAACAGTATTCCTGGCCGGCTCCCCGCTTAAATCGGCCCGGAGTTGAGAGCAATACAGCGACGATTTTCATACTCATCTACCATGCTTTTTCATGGTGCCGCTTACGCCTAAAGTTTACCTTTACGTAAACAGGACCTCGTGCTAAACAAGAACATTGCAATTCGATCCACGACGACCACAACAACAAAAGGAATCGATCATGAGTCTCCCGGAATATGCATCTGTCTACGATAATTTCGATCCTGCCCGTCTGGAAGCTGACATCCTTGAGGGGCGTCTGGATAGCGGCCTGAATATCTGTGTCGAGATTTGCGACAAGTGGGCGACCGATCCCGAGCGGGTTGCGCTGCATTACGAGAAAGGCGGTGGCGGCTCCGGCAAACTGACGTTTGCCGAGCTGAAAGCGGCTTCGGCACGTTTCGCCAACTACCTGACGTCTCAGGGTATCGGCAAGGGTGATCGGGTGGCCGGTCTGTTGCCACGCAGTCCGGAGTTGTTAATTGTGATTGCCGGGGCCTTGCGGGCCGGCGCCGTTTACCAGCCGCTGTTTACAGCCTTTGGGTCCGGTGCCATTGAGTATCGCCTTGAAAAGGCCAGCACCCGTCTGGTGGTCACCGATGCCACCAACCATCCCAAGCTTGATGACGTCAAAGGTTGCCCACCGGTGTTGTGCGTATCCCCGGCGGACGCCAGTGTTCCCGACTTCAAGACGACACTGGATCAGCAATCCGATCAGTTTGAACCGGTGATGATTACCGGAGCCGATCCTTTCCTGCAGATGTTTACTTCCGGCACTGTGGGCAAAGCCAAAGGTGTGGCCGTGCCCGCCAAGGCACTGCTCGCGTTCTACGTTTATATGAAGTACGCCATTGATCTGCGTGACGACGACGTATTCTGGAATGTGGCGGATCCGGGCTGGGCCTATGGTTTGTACTACGCGGTGGTCGGGCCATTGCTGATGGGCCACGCCACTCATTTCAATCCCGGTGCTTTCACCCCTGAAAGCACCTACGACATGATTCGCAAATACAAAATCACCAACCTGGCGGCCGCGCCCACGGCGTACCGCCTGTTGAAGGCAAACGATGATGTGTTGCCGGAAGGCGAAGTGCTGGGTCTGCGCGTGGCCAGCAGTGCCGGTGAACCCCTGAACCCGGAAGTTACCAACTGGGTGAAGCGCCGGCATCACTGCCCGGTGATGGACCACTACGGCCAGACCGAAACCGGCATGACCTGCTGCAACTTCCATGCGCTATCTCACCCCCAGCGCCAGGGCGCCATGGGCTACTCGTCGCCGGGCCATCGCGTGGTGGCACTGAACGAGCAGAATGAAGAAGTCGGCAAGGACGAGGTCGGTCAACTGGCGGTGGACGTCAAAGCCTCGCCGCTATTCCATTTCGATGGCTACACCTGGGGCGAGAAAGACCCGTTCGTGAACGGCTACTACCTGACCGGCGATATGGCGATCTGCCATGGCGATGGCAGCTTCTCGTTCAGCGGTCGGGACGATGACATCATCACCACCGCCGGCTACCGGGTCGGGCCTGCCGATGTGGAAAGCACCTTGCTCGAGCATGCCGCCGTGGCTGAATCCGGCGTCGTGGCCAAGCCCGACGAAAAGCGCGGCTCGATTATCAAAGCTTATGTGGTCATCCGCGCCGGCCACGAACCGGTAGACGAGGCGGAACTGAAAGAAGAACTGCAGACACTGGTCCGGCGCCGACTTTCGACTCACGCCTACCCGCGTGAAATCGAATTTGTGGACCAACTGCCGAAAACCCCGAGCGGCAAGATCCAGCGGTTCGTGCTGCGCAATCAGGCCAAAGACGAAACAGCACAATGACGGGGCCTTTAAAAGTCACGACAGAGGAACTGCGGGCCTTTCTGGCCGAGCAGTTCCCCCAGGGTGAGCGGTTCGGCACGCTGGAGCGTCTGGGTGATGGCTGGGCCGAGATGAAGCTGAACGTCGGTGACGAGCACCTGCGGCCCGGTGGCACCGTGTCGGGCCCCGCCATGATGGGGCTGGCCGATGTGGCACTGTACGCCGCGCTGCTCGGTCAGATTGGTCTGGTGCCGCTGGCGGTCACCTCCAACCTCAACATCAACTTCCTGCGCAAACCCGTCGCTCACGCACCGATAAGGGCGACAGCCAAGATGCTGAAGGTAGGACGCACCATGGGCGTCGGCGAAGTCTTCGTGTACTCCGATGGCCGGGACGAACCCGTCGCTCATGCCACCATCACTTACGCGATACCGGCTCCCCAATGAAACCGGTGATGTTATGGAAACGCTGAATCAGGCTGTTTCTCTGAGCGAAGGTGTCGTGCTCCAGACCCAGCGAATTCGTCATCAAAGGAGCCGCGGCCCCACCGTGGTTTTCCTCCATGAATCACTGGGGAATATCGCCCTGTGGAAACGATTTCCGGCCCGCGTTGCCGAGATGACCGGCGCCGATGTGCTGGTATACGAGCGCAGGGGCTATGGTACTTCCAGCGACGAGCGCCTGCCCCGTCCCTATCACTACCAGGAAGACGAAGGCCAGGTCTGGCTGCCGCGGTTGCTCGACGCACTGGACATTGAAGACGTCGTGCTCGTGGGGCACAGCGATGGGGGCTCCATTGCACTGATCGCGGCAGCGGCGCTGGGCAAGCGCGCAAGAGGCCTGATTACGATGGCGGCTCACACCTGGGCGGACCATCTTACGGTATCAGGCATCCAGAACATGATTCGTCGCTATACTGAGGACGGCCTGCGAGAGAAGTTCCAGCGCCATCACGGCGAGCGCACCGACGCTTTATTTCGTGCCTGGCACACCATCTGGCTGGACGAAGGCTTCCAGAAATCGATGGATTTTTCACGCTGGCTGGAGGCTATTGATTGCCCGGCCCTGATTATTCAGGGCGAAGACGATGAATACGGCGTGCCAGAGCAGGTGACGGATATTGTGAAAGGGATCGGCCCGAGCGCTCGGCCGGTGTTTCTCGAGAACACAGGCCACTCCCCGCATCTGGAGCAGCCAGAGCAGGTTCTGGCGCTTATCTACGACTTATTGCTCATAGTGAATAGTCGGGAAATCGAAAGATTTGATTGACGCATACGTAAACGTCAATCTAGTCTGAGTGCACGATAGTTGAGATCTACAACAATAACAAAAGGTAGATAACACATGAGTGAACCGTTTGTGCTGGAGACTCAGGGGCTGGTCAAAGAGTTCAAGGGCTTTGTGGCGGTCGATGACGTGAACCTGAAGGTTCAGAAAGGCCATATCCACGCCCTTATCGGCCCCAACGGCGCGGGCAAGACCACCGTCTTCAATCTGCTCACCAAATTCCTGATCCCTACCCGGGGCAAGATCCTGTTCAAGGGTAAGGACATCACCTCCATGAAATCCGCTGCCATTGCGCGACAGGGCGTGGTGCGTTCGTTCCAGATTTCGGCGGTTTTCCCGCACATGACAGCGCTCGAGAACATTCGCGTCGCGCTGCAGAGTTTTGAAGGACACTCCTTTCACTTCTGGAAATCCGGTAACAGCCTGAACGCGCTGAACGAACGCTGTATGGCATTGCTGGATCAGGTCGGCCTGACCGAATTTGCCAACACCACCACCGTTGAACTGGCTTATGGCCGCAAGCGTGCATTGGAACTGGCCACGACACTCGCGATGGAACCCGAACTTCTACTGCTCGATGAGCCAACCCAGGGCATGGGTGGTGAGGACGTGGAGCGAGTGGTCGAACTGGTTCGCAAAGCGGCTCAGGGTCGCACCGTGCTGATGGTGGAACACAACCTTGGGGTCGTCAGCAAACTCTGTGACCGCATTACCGTGCTGGCCCGTGGCGCCGTACTGACCGAGGGTGACTATCAGGAAGTGTCCAACGACCCGCAGGTACGGGAAGTCTACATGGGCAGCACCTCGACCAGCGCCAAGCAGGAGACCTCCGAATGAGTCAGGCGGCACCAAAGGAGTATGAACAGCTTCGGGTTTCCGGGTTGCACGCTTTTTATGGCGAATCCCACATCCTTCACGGCATTGATCTGGTGGTCAACCGGGGCGAACTGGTCACCCTGCTGGGGCGCAATGGCGCCGGGCGCAGCACGACGCTCAAAGCCATCATGAACATGGTAGGCCGTCGTACCGGCTCCATCATGATCAATGGTGAGGAAACCATGGCCTGCGCGCCACACCATATTGCCCGGTTGGGCGTGGGCTATTGCCCAGAACACCGGGGGATTTTTTCCGAACTCAACGTGCAGGAAAATCTGACCCTGCCACCCGTGGTGCGCAGCGGTGGCATGGGGCTGGACGAAATCTACAGCATGTTCCCCAACCTGTACGAACGCCGTTTCAGCCAGGGCACCAAGCTCTCCGGTGGCGAACAGCAGATGCTGGCCATGGCCCGCATCCTGCGCACAGGCGCCAACATGCTGTTGCTCGACGAGATCACCGAGGGCCTGGCCCCGGTGATCGTGGAAAAGCTGGGGGAGGTCCTGCTCAAGCTGAAGGAAAAAGGCCTGACCATTGTACTGGTCGAACAGAATTTTCATTTCGCCGCACCGCTGGCTGACCGTCATTACGTGATGGAACACGGCCAGATTGCGGAGGAGATCAGCGCCGATGAACTTGAAGCCAAGCAATCGTTGCTGAATGACTACCTGGGCGTTTAGCGTTCCGGCATTTCGCGCGCAGAACCGGATGCCCAGCAAGCACGATCTAACAACAATCAAAAACACCTAACGCAATGACAGTAGCGGAGTTAAAACAATGACAATTATGAAGAAGCTTCTGACCTCAGCGATTGCATCAACCCTGATGGTGGCCGGCGCACAGGCCGAAATTTCAAACAATACCGTCAAGATCGGTTATCTGGCGGATATGTCCGGCACTTACCGCGATCTGGCCGGCCCCAATGGCCTGGCCGCTCTGGAAATGGCGGTGGCGGATTTTGGCGGCAAAGTGAAAGGCGCCAAGATCGAAGTCGTCAGCAGCGATGACCGTAACAGCCCCGACGTCTCTTCCAGCACCGTACGCCGCTGGGTTGAAAACGAAGATGTCGATATGGTGGCGGGCCTGGTCGCGTCCTCGGTCTCCATTGCCGTGAGCGACATTCTTGAAGAGAAAGGCAAGCTGGGGATTGTCTCCGGTTCTGCAGCCTCCAGCATCACCAACGAACACTGTACCCCCAATCACATTCACTATGTGTATGACACCTATCCCCTCGCCAACGGCACCGCCAGCGCCATCGTGAAAGAAGGCGGCAAGTCCTGGTTCATCCTGACCGCAGACTACGCATTTGGTCACTCCCTGGAAGCGGATGTCACCAAAGTGGTGGAAGAGAACGGCGGCAAGGTTGTCCAGACACTGCGCCACCCCTTCCCAACGCCTGATTTCTCATCGTTTATCCTTCAGGCGCAAGGCTCGGGCGCTGATGTTGTCGCGCTGGCCAACGCCGGTGCCGATACCACTAACGCAATCAATACCGCTGGTGAGTTCGGTCTGACCCAGTCCGGCCAAACCCTCGCTGCGCTACTGTTGTTCCTCACAGATGTGCACGCCCTGGGTGTCGATGCAGCACAAGGCATTCAGCTGACCACCGGCTGGTACTGGGACATGAACGACGAAACACGGGCCTGGTCTGATCGTTTCCTTGAGAAAACCGGTGTGCGTCCAACCATGGTTCATGCTGGCATCTACTCCAGCACCATCCAGTATCTGAAAGCGATCGAAGCAACCGATTCAGACGAAGCCCAAACCGTGCGCAAGCAGATGATGGATACGCCCATCAACGACATGTTCGCCACCAATGGTCGCATCCGTGAAGACGGCCGCATGGTGCACGACATGTACCTGGCGCAGGTTAAAACACCGGCTGAATCGAAGGATGAATGGGACCTGTACAAGATCGTCCGCACCATCCCGGCTGAAGAAGCGTTCCGTCCGCTGTCCGAAAGCAAGTGCCCACTCGTTACTGGCAACTAATGACCTGACCGACCGGGCGCCCATGATGTGGGCGCCCTTCGGAAACCGCAGAGTCGCAAACCAGTTGAACTGTCTGCGCTGCTTTTGGAGTTTTTACCATGTCCGAGATTCTGGGAGTTCCCGTCACAGTGCTGTCTGGACAGCTACTGCTCGGGGTTATTAACGGCGCTTTCTACGCCCTTTTGAGCCTGGGGCTGGCGGTTATTTTCGGTCTGTTGAAGATCATCAATTTCGCCCATGGCGCCATGTACATGCTGGGCGCGATGGCAACAGTCGTTCTGTTCGATAACCTCGGCGTCAACTATTGGGTGGCCCTGTTTGTGGCGCCGATTATGGTTGGTGCACTCGGGGTGCTCATCGAATACTTCCTGCTACGCCGGATTGGCGGCCAGGACCATATCTACAGCCTGCTGCTGACCTTTGGCGTGGCGCTGATGATTCAAGGCATTCTCACCAACATCTACGGGGTATCCGGATTGCGGTACTCCATGCCCGATGTGTTCAAGGGCGGCATGAACCTGGGCTTTATGTTCCTGCCCTATTACCGCGCCTGGGTTATCGTGATGGCGCTGCTCGTATGCTTCGGCACCTGGTTCATGATTGAGAAAACCAAGCTCGGCTCCTATCTTCGGGCCGGCACCGAAGACGCCCAACTGATGCAGGGTTTCGGCATCAACGTGCCCTTGCTGATCAGCCTGACCTACGGCTTTGGCGTCATGCTGGCAGCATTCGCCGGCGTGCTGGCAGCGCCGATCTATTCAGTCACGCCGGTAATGGGATCGCATATTTTGATCGTGGTGTTTGCGGTGGTGGTTATTGGCGGCATGGGCTCTATTTCGGGCGCCATTATTACCGGCATCCTGATGGGCATTATCGAAGGCCTCACCAAAACCTTCTATCCCCAGGCATCATCCGCTGTCATCTTCCTGGTGATGGTGATCGTTCTGTTAATTCGCCCCTCGGGCTTGTTCGGTAAGGAGGCGTAATCATGAGCGAGCCAATCAGTCATGCCGACATCCAGAAAACCATGCTCCAGCAACAAAAGGCGGAGCAACGCAAAAAGCAGCTCCTGAACCTGGTACTGCTGGTGCTGCTGCTGGCTGCCCCGGCAGTTCTGTACCCCGTGTTCCTGATGAAAATCCTGTGCTTCGCCCTGTTTGCGGTGGCCTTTAACCTGCTGCTCGGCTTTACCGGGTTGCTGTCATTTGGTCACGCCGCCTTCCTTGCCAGCGGGGCGTACACCACCGGTTATCTGCTCTCGACCTACCCCGGTCTGAGCACCGAAATGGGTATTCTGGCGGGCACCGCTGCTGCCACCGTGCTGGGCTTTTGCTTTGCTGTGGTCGCCATTCGCCGTCAGGGCATTTATTTCGCGATGATCACCCTGGCGTTGGCTCAGTTGGTGTTCTTCTTCTTTGTGCAATCGGAATTCACCGGCGGCGAAGACGGCCTGCACGGCGTACCCCGTGGCTACCTGTTCGGCTTCATCGACCTGAGTAACAACCTTGCCATGTACTATTTCGTGCTGGCGGTGTTCCTCGGTGGTTATTTGCTGGTGCAGCGTATTGTCGGCTCGCCCTTTGGTCAGGTGCTGAAGGCCATTAAACAGAACGAGGCCCGTACCGTATCTCTGGGCTACAACGTCAACCTGTACAAATTGCTGGCCTTTGTAATGTCTGCCGGTTTGGCGGGCCTTGCGGGTTCAGTTAAAACGGTGGTCTTCCAGCTTGCATCTCTGGGCGATGCTCAATGGCATACCTCTGGCGAGGTCATCCTGATGACCCTGCTCGGCGGCACCGGCACCCTGCTGGGCCCGGTGATCGGCGCAGCCTTCGTGGTCAATCTGGAATACCAGCTTTCGCAAGGCCCGCTTGGAGACTGGGTAGACGCCATCCTCGGCGCTATCTTCATCCTGACCGTGATCGCCTTCCGCAGCGGGATCGTGGGTGAAGTTCAGAAGTTTATGCGCAAGAATCTGGGGTAAGCCGCCACTGCAGCCGGCGCACATGTAGGCGTCGGCTGCAGTTGTTCGACATTAGTGGACTTGGCGTGCTGAGCGGCAAGCGGTACTGTCAGAGTCAGACCTGTGCCCAATGACAACAACGCCAACAGGAGGCCACCATGACTTCGATCTTTGACGACGGGCTTGAGCCCGTCGATGCCAATCACGCTCCGCTGTCCCCGATTGATTTTATTGCCCGCACCGCCAGTGTTTATCCGGATTATCCTGCAGTCATTCACGGCAACGTTCGCCGCACCTGGCAGGAAACCTACCAGCGCTGCCGCCGCCTGGCCTCAGCGCTCGATAAACGCGGGGTTGGCAAAGGCGATACGGTTGCCGCAATGCTACCCAATATTCCGGAAATGCTGGAATGCCATTTCGGGGTGCCGATGCTCGGCGCTGTATTGAATGCCCTGAACACCCGGCTGGACGCCGAAGCCATCGCCTTTATGCTGGAGCACGGCGAAGCCAAGGTGCTGATCGTCGACCGGGAGTTCTGCGACGTCATGAGCAAGGCGTTGGCGCTGATCAAGAATCCGCCGCTGGTCATCGACGTGAATGATCCGGAACTTGGCAGCGACAACGCCGTCAGCGAGCTGGATTACGAAGCCTTCCTGAACGAAGGCGATGCGGAATTTAGCTGGCAGTTACCCGAAGACGAATGGCAAGCCATTTCCCTGTGCTACACCTCGGGTACTACCGGCAACCCCAAAGGCGTGGTGTACCATCATCGCGGTGCCTATGAGAATGCTCTGGGGAACCAGGCCGTCTGGTCCATGGGCCAGCACCCGGTGTACCTCTGGACGCTGCCGATGTTCCACTGCAACGGCTGGTGCTTCCCCTGGACCATCACCGCCTTCGCCGGCACCCACGTCTGCCTGCGCAAAGTCGAGCCGGAAAAAATCCTGCAACTGATTCACGACCATGATGTGACCCACATGTGCGGCGCACCTATCGTGCTGAACACCCTTCTGGGCGCTTCGGCAGCGGCCAAGGCGGGCATCAAGAATCCTGTGCGCGCCATGACAGCCGGCGCCGCGCCGCCAGCCAAGGTAATTGAAGCCATCGAACAAATGGGGATCTACGTCACCCACGTGTATGGCCTGACCGAAGTCTACGGCCCCGTCACCGTGTGTGCGTGGAAATCAGAATGGGACAAGCTGCCGGTCGAAGAGCGCGCGGCCATCAAGGCCCGCCAGGGTGTACGCTACCACACCCTCGCCGGCATGATGGTGGGTGATCCTGAAACCATGGAAGCCGTGCCGCAAGATGGCAAAACAATCGGCGAGATCTTCCTGCGCGGCAACACGGTAATGAAAGGCTACCTGAAAAACCCCAAAGCCACGGCCGAAGCCTTTCGGGGCGGCTGGTTCCACACCGGCGATCTGGCGGTCTGGCATCCTGACGGCTATGCCGAGATCAAGGACCGACTGAAGGACATCATTATCTCGGGCGGAGAGAACATCTCCACCATCGAAGTGGAAGGCGTGCTCTACCGCCACCCCGCCATTCTGGAAGCGGCCGTAGTCGCACGCCCGGACGAAAAATGGGGCGAAACTCCCTGTGCCTTCGTCACCCTCAAGCCGGATGCCCCCGAGACTACCGAAGCCGACATCATCAGTTTCTGTCGGGAGAACATGGCCAAGTTCAAAGCTCCCAAAACCATTGTGTTCTGCGACCTGCCCAAAACCTCGACCGGCAAAATACAGAAGTTTGTGCTGCGGGATCAGGCAACCGAGCTGTAACGTAACGCAGCGGCCCACTCGTGGCCGCTAATTTTCATCTGATGGGCGTGGCAGAATGCCTGCCCGTCAGACGCCTTCCCAAACCCGGTTACTTGAACAAAAAAAGACATATTCCCCGTTCTCCGGCGACCGCTTTGTGGCTACTATGCCCTCCCCCGCAAGATAAATAGACAACCATGGCGACCAACGCGCTTTATACCGACTTGTCCGGTTACTACGACCTGATGTGTGCCGATATCGACTATCCCGCACAAAGTCACGGCGTCAGGCGCCTGCATCAGATTTTCGGCAATGGCGGCAAGGCCCATCTTGACCTGGCCTGCGGGACTGGCCCCCACATTCGTCACTTTATCGATGCCGGTTACAGCAGCAGTGGACTCGACATCAATCAACCCATGCTGGATCAGGCCACTCAACGATGCCCGGAGGCCCACTTCCGCTTGCAGGACATGTGTGACTTCGAGGTGCTGGAACCTTTGGATCTGATCACCTGTTTCCTGTATTCGATTCACTACAGCGACGGGATCGAAAAGCTCAGGGGCTGCATCGAAAGCGTACATCGGGCTTTAAAACCCGGCGGTCTTTTTTGTTTTAACGCCGTGGATAAAACCAGAATCAACAATGCATTGTTCGTAAGGCACGCTGCCAGACACGACGATAGCCTGCTCACGTTTACGTCGAGCTGGCATTACAGCGGCAAGGGTTCAAAGCAGTCACTCAAACTCAGCATTGAAAAAACGACATCACAGGGCACGCACTGCTGGCATGACGAACACCCCATGGTGGCTGTCAGCTTTGACGAACTGAAAGGCCTCCTGGCGCCTTATTTTGAGGTGCACGTATTTGAACACGACTACGAAAAGATCATTCCCCTGGAAAAGATGTCAGGAAACGCCATAGTCGTCTGCATCAAGCATTAACGGCCCCGCCAGCTTCACTGATGGGGCCCGCAAAGGCTTACTGAAGTTCGCAGATATCGCTCAGTGAGCGCATGTCTTCCGGAATATCCGCGTTAAACGGCTCATCCCACTCGGTAAAGTAAGTGTCGGTATTGCCATCGGCATCAATGACCCGATGCGGGCGATTCTTCCCGTTCTCAGCCAGCATCCAGACCGTTGCAGATTCATTGCGGAACTTGACGGTTTTAATGCCGTCGATTGTTTCTTCCCCAAGGCTCTCAAAGCCATCATCACTGAACGGCAGCAGCTTCGTTGCGAAGACTGTGGGCGCAATATAATCAAGCAGGAGGTTTTCGGCGTACGTATTGTTTGCCTTCCACCAACTATTCATGACCGCAGAAGGCTTAGGGCTGGAGGCTGATGTGCAGGAATCGAGAAGGCGCTTGGCGGCAGCGACACTCAGGGGGCGAAAGGCGCTGGTCCAGTTCCCTTTCCCAAGCCCATTCTTGTGCGTTCGGTACACGAACTCAAAATGCACCACATCGTCGTCGCACAGGGATTTGATTTCTCCCAGCACTTTGGTCAGGCCGTTGTCTGACTGCTTACCTGTTCGGAAATCAATCTGACGGCAGTTCGCCTTACCCGTCCAGTGCACCGCGTCGGCTGCCCCCACTTTAAACTTGGCAAATCCGGGTTTCGGCTCTGACTTGCAAAGACTGGGCAACGCTTCGCAGGCAGCTTTCAGATCAGCCTTGGCATCGCTGATATCGGTAGTTTCGGAGGTTTCGGTATTTTCGGTGGCTTCATTTTCCTCAGCGCCGCAGGCCGCCAGGAAGAGTACGAAAAAAAGGGGAAGGAGCATTCTTGTTGTTGAACGAAAAACTGGCATAAACGAATTCCCTATCGTCAAAAACCGGATTGTTGTCCGTCTATTGTGCATCGACCAGAGGAGATGTGCGCAGAGCTAACAAAAGTTTCACGTCCACGCTGAGGCGTTCCCCACGTCGCTCGGATGCGCAAATAGTGCCAGTATTGAGATCGCGTTCTAACTTTAAAGCTAGCGAATCCCGAGCGCCACAATGCAAATAATTCAGGAAGTACTGTCATTCCATGGCGGACTGCTGGCACGCTGTTCAAAAGAATGGTCTACCACACCTGACACACTGCAGGTGCCGGCTCCCGACCAGCTCCGGAGAACACCCTATGGCGAACTCACTTTCACGCCCCGATCAGGGCGATATTATTGCCCTCTTTGCCCGTGCCGGTTACGCAGCGCGGGGGCTCGTTTATGTTCTGGTGGGCGGGCTGGCAGCGCTGGCGGCCCTTGGCGAGGGCGGCGAGGCCACTGATAGTCGTGGCGCACTGGAGAGTGTGCTGTCAGCGCCGCTGGGCCAGGTCTGGTTGGGCGCCATGGCGATCGGCCTGGTGGGCTATGCCATGTGGCGCTGTATTCAGGCCATCAAAGACACGGACCACCATGGCACTGACACCAAGGGCATCACAGTCCGAGCCAGTCTGCTGGTCAGTGCCGGCATCCACCTGATGTTGGCGAGCTTTGTCGTCAGGCTGATCTTCGCCTTTGGCGGATCATCCGGAGGATCGGAGGGCGGCTCCCAGGGGGTTGCCCACTGGCTGATGAAACAGCCGTACGGGCCCTGGCTGGTGGGGGCTCTGGGCGTAATCCTGATTGCCGTCGGGCTCGCACATGCCGCCAAGGGCTGGAAGATGTCGTTTGATCGCCACCTCGACATGTCCCCCACCATGCAACGCTGGACCTATCCCATCTGCCGCTTTGGCCTCGCTACTCGCGGCGTCATCTTTCTGTTCATTGGCGCGTTTTTCATCATCGCGGCCTACAGCGTCAATCCGAACGAAGCCGGCGGCCTTGCCGAGGTGTTCGACACGCTTCGCAATCAACCCTTCGGCCCCTGGCTGCTGGGTTTTGTTGCTACCGGCCTGTTCGCATTCGGCATTTACAGCCTGCTGGAATCAGTTTACCGGCGAGTCAATCCGGACTCCTGAGCTGATCAATCAACGCCCAGGCCCAAGGTTGTCAGCTGTTCTGACAAAACGTTCACACAACTGCCTGATACGTTGTCTGTCGCCTGCTTCCCGCTGTCAGCAGGCCTCAGCGCCCTATTCGGTTCGCTCGCTGAAATTGACAAGGCATGCCGGAACACGCCTGCTTTCTTGAAATCGACAAGAATGACCGCAGGTGAATAAGACACCCGCAACGAATCAGGAGAAGCACAGATGCGTATTTTGATCGCAGGCGCAAACGGTAAGATCGGCCAACACCTCATCCGGAAAATGGCGGACAGTAAGCACGAAGCCCGCGCAATGGTACGCGACCCTGAGCAGGCGCCAGCCCTGCAAGCACTCGGTGCAACTGAAACCGTTGTGGGGGATCTGGAAAAAGACTGCAGTGACGCCATGAAAGATTGCGACGCGGTGATATTCACTGCGGGTTCGGGCCCACACACCGGGCCTGACAAAACCATTGATATTGATCAGAACGGCGCCATCCGCCTGATCGATACCGCCAAAAAGATGGGCGTTAAACGCTTTGTTCTCGTCAGCAGCATGCGCGCGGAGACACCTGAAAAAGCACCCGAGAAAATCCGCCACTACCTTCAGGCCAAACTCAACGCCGACAACCATCTGCGGGAAAGCGGACTGACCTATACCATCGTCCGCCCCGGCCCACTGACGGAAGATCCGGGCAACGGCCAGGTGGAAGTGAGCGAAAAACTGGACCGCTCCGGTGATATCCCACGTGAAGACGTGGCGGAAGTGTTGCTCGAAGTGCTGGACGCTACGAACACAGAGAATCAGGTGTTCGACGTGCTATCTGGCGAGAAGCGTGTCAAAGACGCACTCGGCAACTTGTAAACTCGTCCGTTGCACCTGCTATGCACAAAGTGCAAAAACGATGGCAATTCAAAACAAAAAGGCAGACCGAAGTCTGCCTTTTTTAATGGTGCGTGAATCAGTTGAAATTGGAGACGGTGATCTCACCGGCTTCAACAGTCGCACTCTGAGTGCCATAGAACGAAAGGTCTTCATCAACCGGGTTCTCATCGGCATCTTCAACGCTGTCCATATCGCAGGTATAACTCACGGTGTATTCCCCCGCTGTTACAAATGCCGCAGTGTAATCGTAGTTACCGGTATGCGTATCAACAGGTGCAACCATCATCGGCTCGTTTGCGCTTCCCAAATCATCAGGAACGGCTGCAGCACCCTCGAAGATGTAAACGGCGCCGGCATAATTGGTAGCGTCGCTGCATTCGCTCGCCACGACTGTGCTGTCGACAGCGCCCTGAATCGTACCGACGTTGTCGTTTTCAACCAACCTGAGCACTGGCTTGAGCATGTAATCGGTTGGTCCACCATTGGGTTTTACCAATGATTTTCGAACATCGAAATCAATAGTGAATGCCGCTGCACCTCCTGCGGGCACGTTAAATTTTGATGTCTTAAGCCCGGTCTGGTCGCCCGAGGGCACTCTCAGAGTGTAGGTGCCTCCATCATCAGCAATCACCGTGAAGGTGCTCTGATCGCCTAGCTGCAAGCGCGCCCAGTTGTATTCGCCTGCCGGCACTTCCTCATCCGCCAGCAGTTGTGCAACAGCACCGTTCTGGAGGTCCAACAAGTTCAGAGAGATGGGTTTCTCAAAATCGAAACGAATCCGGTCACCGCCAGCGGGTTTCGCTTCAATGCCGGTAATCGTGATATTGACCTCCTTGACGCTGTCGACTGGCGCATCCGTGAGGCCCATCGACAGGGTGCCGGTTTCAGCACTGCTACCGTCGTTGCTATCCCCTCCTCCACATGCCGCAAGGGCAGCGGTAAGCGCAGCGATACTCATATACTTTGCGGTATTTTTCATTGTTGGTCTTCTCCATTGGCACTTTGGCGACAACTCCAAACTTCAGTACACAAAGAGTACATGAGTGCGCATTACGGACCCCCTTACGGGCTAATTACCTCTAGTTAATTCGCTCGACTGATAGCGGACTCAGTAACCAGGCACATACACGGCCTGCCCAAAGCATCGACAGCCCAAACCAAAGTAGCAGGCCGCTCCGGAACACATGCAAGGAATAGCCCTTTACTGTATTTTTTGTCTTTAGTGCTCACACATTTAATCCGATGCCCTAACCTGCCGGTTCGGGCAGGGTTCTGATACTTTCAAGGAAAGCCCGCATGTCTGACGTTCGCGAACTGAAAGTCGGCTTGATTGGTTTCGGCCTGGCCGGTTCCAGTTTTCATGCCCCCCTCATTGATGCCGCCTCTACCCTCACGCTTGCAGCAATTGTCACGTCCAACCCGGAGCGGGCGGCTCAGGCAAAGCAGCAATATCCTGATGCCAGAATCCACGCCAGCCCGGATGAGCTCTGGCAAAACGCCAGTGCGCTGGACCTGATTGTCATCGCATCGCCCAACAGCTCTCACAAACCCTTGGCAATGGCCGCAATGAAGGCCGGGCTGCCTGTTGTTGTCGACAAGCCCCTGTGTGCGTCAGCTGAAGACGGGCGCGAGCTGATCGCCGAATCAAAGCGCAGCGGCGTTATGCTCAGCGTATTCCAGAACCGCCGTTGGGACGGCGATTTCCTGACGCTCCAACGGCTCATAACATCAGGTGAGTTGGGTGAGATCAGACGGTTTGAATCGCGATTCGAACGCTGGCGCCCCGAGCCCAAACCCGGCTGGCGCCAATCCGGCGGAACGGAAGACGCAGGCGGCGTGCTATACGATCTCGGCGCCCATCTGATTGATCAGGCGCTGGTATTGTTCGGCCCGGTGGAGCACGTCTATGCCGAGCTGGATCAGCGCTACCCCAACGCGGAAGTGGACGATGACTCGTTCATCGCCCTCACCCATCGCAACGGCGTGCGATCGCAACTCTGGATGAGCAGCGTCGCAGCCCACAGCGGCCCTCGCATAAGAGCGCTGGGGAGCAAAGCCGCATTTGTCAGCCATTCGCTGGACGGTCAGGAAGCGGCGTTGCGCAGCGGCAATCGACCGGACAAGCCTGACTGGCTGAAGGCTATTAAAGGGGAAGACGGCGTGCAGGTAGCCGGTGACGATAAACAGCCGGTTGCCCTCGAATCAGGGGCCTATATCGACTTCTACGAAGCGATAGGAGCGGCTATCCAAAAAGGCACCACCGGCCCGGTTGACCCTGCGGATGCCGTTGCCGGGCTGGAAATTGTAGCGGCAGCAAAGCGTTCATCCGAGCTTGGGCAGGTGGTTTCGCCGGGGCCTTCCCGTAACTGAACGCTCATTCGCTGGCTGGATGATTTGCTAGCGCAGGCTGCCTTTTGCGGTCAGTCGTATTCCGCCTGCTGAGGCAAATCATCCGTAATCTCATACCAGGGCGCTTTGCTGTTCACAAAAACATGGCGCTCTGCTCTCACACCCGGATCGGTATCGAGTGTTCCCAGCGGAAAACCATAGACCTCCGGGTTTGAATCGAATTTTGTGTAAAGGCTGGAACCGCAGTTTGAGCAAAAACCCTTGTGCTCTCCCGGGGACGATTCGTAGAACCGAATCAATGCCTGACCTTGCATCGTCTCCCAGTCTGAAACGTTCACTTTGGCTCGGGTTCTGAAGGCAGAAGCGTGCAACTTCCGACACATCGAACAGTGACAGTTCAGAACGTCAGTAAGCGGGCCATTGATCTCGTATTGAACACAGCCGCAAAGGCAGCTGCCGGTATGTTTCATTGGTACACCTCCTTGTGAGTTTAAGCTTTCAGGCTGCTGAAACGGATATTGCAGCCCAAGTAGCCTATAGAGTCAAAAGCTGAAACCACCCATCGACTAGATAAAACAGAATACAAAACCGCCTGGCGAAACCATCTGTTACAAAATGGAATGGAAAAGCGTCTGGATAACCGGATACTCCGAACACCGCCTTACTTATAGCTTCCTATCGGAGTTCTGCCATGATGTTCCTTGAGCGCCTGCGTATTCGTTCGCGACTGCTTATCGCCATACTTGTGCCTGTTCTGCTAACAGCCTGTGTTATCGCCTGGGTCACCGCCCATCAACTCAGTGCAAATGGTGTCGCGGAAACCCAACGGCTGCGCGCCACCTTGCTTGAAACGCATGAATCCGGGCTCAAACATCTTGTCGAAGCCGCACGCACCGCTATCGACAAAGACTATAACGACACAACAATCCCTGTCGAAGAAGCCAAACTAAGGGTAAGAGACACGCTCCGCTCTATTGGCTTTGGCGACAAGAACTACATTTTTGCTTACACAGAAGACTCGTTTAACCTCGCGTTTCGCCCCAAGCCCTCTGCTGAAGGCTATGTTAAAGACAGCAATGCCTCGACCAAGGCCTTGCTGAGAGCATTGTTTGATGCCGGCCGTAACGGCGGTGGTTTCTATGCCTACGAGCGAAAGAATCCGGCGACGAACCAGGTCGAACCCAAGATTTCCTACTCACTGGTTCTGGATAAATGGAACTGGGTTATCGGCACCGGCGTGTACGTCGCCAATGTCGACAAAACCGTGGCAGCGGCCGAAGCGAAAATCCAACAGAACATCAAAGAAGCGTTGAGCAGCATCTTGCTTGTCACACTGGTGATCGTCGCAGTGGCCATCGGCTTCGGTCTGTTTATCGGTCGTAGTGTGACGGCTCCGATCCAGCGCGTGACCCTCACAATGCAGGAAATCGCAGACGGTGAAGGCGACCTGACTCAGCGCTTGCCGGATGACGGTAAAGATGAGCTTTCCCAGCTGGGTCGCCGATTCAACGCTTTCGTGAGCAAGATCCAGAACACGATTCGGGATGTGGGCGACACCACCCATCAGGTGGCATCTGCTGCTGAAGAACTGAGCCGCGTCGCAGAAGAAACCCGTCAGTCTGTTCAGGCTCAGGGGTCTGAAACCGACCAGATTGCCTCCGCCATTCAGGAGATGGCCGCCACGATTCACCAGATTTCCCGGAACGCCAATGAAGTGCAGTCAGCCGGCTCCGATGCGGATCGGCTGGCGAAAGAAGGCGGGCAAACCATTGCGGCGTCACAACAATCCGTCAGTGAACTTTCCGCCAATATCCAGCAGACAGCGGAGTCTATCGAGGCACTCGCGGCGCGCAGCAACAACATCCAGTCGGTTCTGGATGTCATCCATGACGTCACCGATCAAACCAACCTGCTTGCGCTTAACGCGGCAATCGAGGCGGCACGTGCCGGTGAGCACGGCCGGGGCTTTGCTGTTGTAGCCGACGAGGTGCGCCAGCTCGCGCGCCGCAGCGGTGAATCGGCTGGCCAGATCCGGGAGATGATTGATGGCTTTATCGGCGAGTCCCGCAGCGCGGTAGAGCGCATGAACGCATCACAAACCCTGTCTGACAGCACCGTGGAACGCATTGATCACGCCACATCGACACTCAGCACAATCGAACGCTCGGTTGAGCATATCCACGATCAGGTCACCCAGATCGCGACGGCTGCCGAGCAGCAAAGTCAGGTCGCCGAAGAGATCAACCAGAACGTCGTGCGCATCGTGGAAGCGGCTCAGCATAGCGATGCGGGCGTGACTCAAACCAACGACGCCAGCCATGAACTGGCGCGGCTGGGCGAGCACCTGCGAACGCTGGTGAGTCAGTTCAAGGTGTAAAGCAAGCGGTAATGAAGAAGAACGCCGGCGCCAAACCCGCCGGCGATGCGATCGTCTCGCCTCCATTGGTATCCCTGACTGTTGTGAGTTCGCTGAATGTGAGACCCTTTCTCTCATTCGTGGCCCAAGTGGCTCGTCCAACTTCAGGGAATCCCGACACTATGCAAACACTGCCAACCTCCACCCACCTGCGTTCGATGCGACAGCTGACCGTGTTGCTCATGATGGCGTTTCTATTGAGCGGGTGCGGCATCAACAACATCCCCACCTATGATGAAAAGGTGAAGTCCGCCTGGGCGCAGGTCGAGAACCAGTATCAGCGCCGTGCGGATCTGGTGCCTAATCTGGTGGAAACAGTCAAAGGCTTTGCCAAACAGGAAAAAGAGACCCTGACCGCCGTTATCGAGGCGCGCTCCAAGGCAACGTCCATTCAGGTGGATGACAGCATTCTCAACGATCCCAAGAAGCTCCAGCAATTCCAGCAGGCGCAGGGCGAGCTCAGCAGCGCGTTGAGCCGTTTGATGGTGGTATCCGAGCGCTACCCGGACCTGAAATCCAACCAGAACTTCCTCGCACTGCAATCGCAGCTCGAAGGCACCGAGAACCGGATCTCCGTGGCGCGGCGCGATTTTATTCAGGCGGTGGAACGCTACAACACCGAAATCCGCACCTTCCCCGGCAAGATCTGGCACAGCATGCTCTATAGCGAAATGGAGCCGCGTGAAAACTTCGAAGCCACCACCGAAAACGCGGATGAAGCGCCCAAGGTGGAGTTTTAAATGGCATTTCCTCTGCGCCACACCCTTGCGGGACTGTTCGCCCTGATCGTATTACCCGTGTCAGCAGTGCTGGCCCAATCAACCCCGGAATTCCCGGAGTTGAGCGGCCGCGTGGTGGACAAGGCCGATATGCTGAGCCCTGCCACCGAAACCCAGCTCACCCAGATGTTGCAGGCACACGAGCAGAGCACGACTGAGCAGGTCGTGGTGGTCACGCTGCCCGACCTGCAGGGCTATGCCATAGAAGACTACGGCTATCAGCTGGGGCGGCATTGGGGCATCGGCCAGAAAGGCGAAGACAACGGCGCCCTGCTCCTCGTTGCCAAACAGGAGCGCAAGATCAGGATTGAAGTGGGCTATGGCCTGGAGGGGCGTCTGACCGATGCGGCGTCTGCCACTATTATCAACCGGATTATCACCCCTGCATTCAAGCAGGGTCAGTTTGAGCAAGGCATTGCCAACGGCGCTGTTGCGATGGTGAAAGTGCTGGGAGGCGAGCCACTGGCCACGCCGAGCCGAGCTGCCAGCGGCGGCCGGGAAAAGCCGAACGTCTCGCTGGCATCGCTGCTGTTTATCATCATGATGGCCGTGATTTACTTCATTGGCGGTGGCCGCGGGCGCGGCGGACGCGGTGGCGCAGCACTGCTGGGTGGTGCCCTACTCGGCGCCAGCATGGGCGGCCGTGGTGGCGGAGGCGGCTTCGGTGGTGGTGGCTTTGGCGGCGGGGGCGGCGGCTTCGGCGGCGGAGGTGCTTCCGGTGGCTGGTAACAGCTTCGTCTTCACAGTCAACGCAGCCTTCAATCCATCATAAAGCGATAACCCATGACATTATTGAACAAGCAGGAACAGGAACAGGTCGCAGCCGCCATCCATGCAGTGGAGCGTGAAACCGACGCTGAAATGGTGACCGTGCTGACTGCCCAGTCCGACAACTACGCCTATATCCCGCTACTCTGGGCCGGGCTACTTGCGCTTCTGGTGCCCGGCATCATCAATTACTTCACCGGCTGCCTGGGGGCGGACGCCCTGATGCTCAGCCAGTGGGGCGCGTTTATCGTGCTCGCGCTGGTGTTCCGGATACCGGGTATCAATGTACGCCTGATCCCACGTTCAGTGCGTTACTGGCGGGCTTCCAACCTTGCCCGTCGCCAGTTTCTTGAGCAGAACCTGCACCATACGGCAGGCGCCACCGGTATGCTGATCTTCGTTTCGGAAGCAGAGCGTTACGTCGAGATTCTGGTGGATCAGGGCATTTCCAGCCAGATCAACAACGACGCCTGGGAAGCCATCATTGCGACCTTCACCGAACAGGTGAAACAGGGCGAGACTCTAAAAGGCTTCCTCACTTGCATCGAAGCCTGCGGCACACACCTCAAAGCCAAGGTGCCCGCCACTCGCCAGAAGAATGAGCTACCCAATCATCTGGTGATACTGGATTAAAAGATGGGGAGTTGCGCTCCAGACAGCATGGGAGCCAGGGAACGGCTAAAGGGAAGGTCTTGCGTTTTGCAGTCAGGTTTTTTAAAGGCCCGGGGCAGAAAGCACGGCCTGACCCCGGCATTCCCGATCAGGCTTATCGACCGCTTTTCAGGTCAATTTGCTTGGAACCTGTAGGGGTGACCTGTCCGCTTGTGCCTTTGACGACGTATTCAACCGTGCCGCCGGCCTTCAGAAAAGCAGCCGTCTGTTCTTCGATCATGGCGGTAGTGATTGAATCTTTTGTGGTTTTTTTGATCATTGTAGTTTTCCAGTTAAATTTTGGCTTATTCGACCCACTTTAGAACCTCTAATATACACCTTTGGTGCCCGGATTTGGCTTTTGCTTGCGCAACGGCAAACCGCAGGGCCTGATCCGGTATTTGCAGAACCACCAACAGACTGAACCAGAAGCTCTTAGGAGAGTGCATGATTGCCAAGCGCGAACGCGGCAAGATGGAGCGAAAACTGATTGCCTCGCTCACCCAGGCTTGTGAAGAAGCCAAGCCCATGCTGACAGGCTTCACCTGGCTGACGCACACCGTCGACTACCAGCGCTTTCCCGAAAGCCTGGTGGTGACTTGGGTGTTCGACACCAACGCCAACCTCACCACCGCGCTCAAAAGCGGTGCCCGACAGAAGATCGACGACCTTACCGCGCAGGCCCTCGCTGATGCAGGTGTCAATGTCGACAGCCTCTCACGCCATGTCGATCTCGATAGCGAAGAAGCCTGCCAGCGCACCCACGCAGGCGACTGGGACGCCCGGCTGCGCCAGAAATCAGTGAAGCATTGAATGGCCAAGAAAATCGAAAGTCCCTGCGTGTCTATCTGCCAGCTTAAAAGCGGCATGTGCACCGGCTGCGGCCGCAGCGTCGAAGAAATACGCCACTGGAAGTCCATGAAGCGGCCCGAGAGAATGAAAGCGATGAAACTGGCGGATCAGCGATTGAAGAAAGGCGCTTCAGGCTAACAGGGGGAGTTCAAAGTCAGGGTTGCGGAGACGCAGCACACCAAACAATGCATGGCGTTATTGGTTCTGATGGATCTCCGCGAACCTGTCCAACTTACTTCATTTTCTTGATGTCGTCTGGCACCCAAGTTTGATCATAGAAAGAATCCTCAGCACCGTAGAGCCGCAGAGCGACCAGGAAATTACGGTCAGGAATCGTTTGAATGAAGGCGGCATCAACAACGTCCTGAGGCTTCTCAGGCCCAAACCAGATCTCGATTGAACCGTCGTCTTGCTTGGGAATGTCATAGTAGCCGTTGGTCGACGGCATTAACTGCTCAGTCTCCGGCATGGTGCCGTCAGTCACATTGTATGCAGTCACCGCCCAGAACAACTTCGCGGGAACATCCGCAGGCAGACGCAGCATGTAAGTACCGTCACCCTTGAGGAAAGCACCGTCTGCATCCCGCGAAGTATAGGGGTATTTGGAGCCCGCCCCGGTGGTACGCATGACCATCGCGGGCGCAGATGAATAGGCATACTGAAAGAAAGCCGCCCGTTGATCCACGTCAAGATAACTCTCTTGCATCCACTCTGCCGTGCCGGAGGCCCAGGCACGCTCCCACTGACGATCCTCATAGTAACGGTTTCGCCTATCTTCACGCCCCAACTGGCGCATCGCGAGAATCATTTTTGGCGCATCTTCCACAGCCTTCTGCAACTTGGCCTGCTGGCTCTTGGTGGGCTTAAACGGCATCCCTTTAATAATCCCAATGGAGGCCAGTACGCCGCGCAATTCTGGGTCAATGGCGGAAACAGGTTCATAATCCACGAACGCTTTGAGCTTGCGCCAATAAGCCTCATCCGTTGGGTACATCATATTGATGTTTTTGCCACTGGCATCAGGGAACTCCATCGGTTTGATGTTCTTTTCTTCTTCCCACAGAGGATAAATTCTTGTTGTTTCAGCCAACGCAACGGCGGGCGCCGGGTCCGGTTTGCCATCCCCCTTGGCCATCACCGTGCGGAAAAACAAAAAAACGTTATATGTAGATGATCTGACAACGTAGTAACCGCCCGGCACATGACCATCATAATCTGGCGGCAACAATAAATAGAGGCCGCCACGGGCCCGGTCCGGCCCAATAGCACCTACATCCGTGATGGTCCGCTGAAAAAAATCGGTAAACATGCCAATCACATTCGGCGGCGCCTTGACCACCAGCGGCCCAGTCTCCTTGAGGTCCAGGTAGTTCATTGAGTAAATGACATCAGCATTCGGAGTGGGCACCATCGTGCGGGAATCCATGCGCTTCTTCCAAATCGGAAGTACGTTGTATCCCTCGCCGAAAAGTTCTTCCGAGCCATCACGCATACCTATGACATTAAGCGCAGGCTGCATTGTCATATAGGCATGCACAGCACGCTGGTAATAAAGCTCGTCACGAAGAGATTCCGCTTCTTTCTGGGGCAGCCAGTTGCCATTATTGATCTGTTCAACAAGTGGCGAATTAGGCGCCGCCTGTGCTGACAAGCAGCCTAAGGACAACGCCAACGCGGCACATACAGCTACGGGCTTAAACAGCTTTGATAAATCCATATCGAGTTCTCCTGATTACCGATCGTTCCAGCTCAATTATCAACTGACAGAACAGCATCCATTCAGGGTCAATACTTGTGCCCTTACGCCTGCACACTATCCAGCCATGATATTTCCGGGGTAAATCCATAGCCGCCCCGGCAAGTCCCCTTTTATGTTGATCAGTCAGCCAAACACCGAAGCTGCATTCTTTCTCAACAACACGCTAGCGCCTCCGTTGGGAGGAACAGTATCAAGATAGTTGAGCATCAATATCAGGCAAGAAAATGCAGATGGTTGGTCAGGAGGGAATCGGACTGTGCAAGTAACCCAAGCTCTGAAAAAGGGCATTCATACAATCGAAATTAAAGGCACTTTGCGCCAAGCTATTCAGCTGTCATTCGATTTTGTTTGCTTAAGAGAAGATAAATCTATTCATGTTCCCTGGTTATGCTTGGATAAAAGTTTTGACGCAAGTTTGTTCTTTTCCCTCTGATCAATTTCCAGAATATGTTTGAGGCGGGGTTCAAATAGCACAGGTTAGGATTTAACCCCTATCCATCAAATCGCTCATTTTTTCTTCTCAAGCGCCTCTCGAAGACCGGCAAACGGGTTATGGGTCGCCGCTTTCCTTCTTTTCCCGGAACTCCCACCGTACCGGACGAAATCCTCAAACTTGGTATGCTCTTCATCGTGACAGTACACGCACAATAGCTCCCAATTACTGCCATCGGCCGGGTTGTTGTCGTGGTCGTGATCAACATGGTGCACCGTCAGTTCCCGCACATTGGCGCGGGTAAATTCACGGGCACAGCGGCCACACACCCAGGGATACATCTTCAGCGCCCGCTCCCGGTAGCCGCCTTCGCGCTTGGCAATATACTCACGCTGCTCAGCCAGCAGCTTATCCAGTTTGCTTGGGTTGCCAGCGTTCTGACTCATGGTGAATGACCTCAATGGGCGAATAAAAAACTCAGGGGCGGCGCTTCGCGTTCACATCGGCAGCGTGTTTAACGACAAATATACCAGCATGCCAACAACATCAAGGAAGCTCGCCTTGAAATCGATCTTCCTCGATTTATATTGATGCATGCGGTCTATCCACGACCGATACCTCTTTGGAAGACCTATCTAAAGTGATTCTCCACCAGATTTTTTGCTTTAGACCATAAGCTGGCAGACCCTTTATTGATCGTCGGTCCATAGCGCTCGTTCACCTGAGCTTCCGTCACATTGGCTTCCAACCAAGTACCCCCGCCCGTTGCAACGTTATGGATCAAAGGCTGAAACCGATCCAGTGCTTTAGCGAATGCGGCATCATCGCTGGTGCCCGCTTCGAACTCACGCCAAAGCTCTATTAACTCTCTACCCTGGTTCTCTGGAAGCAGCCCAAATAGCCGCTGTGCCGCCTGCTGTTCCAGCACTTCCTGCTGTCCATTATCCGCAGCGTCATGTAGGGGGTGGTCACCGGCATCGATTTCTACAATATCGTGGATCAAAAGCATGCGGATCACACGATTGATATCGATTGCCTGGTTTGATGAATCGGCGAGGATTAGCGCATACATGGCCAGGTGCCACGAATGCTCGGCTGAATTTTCTCTGCGGGACTGATCAATAAGCGGAGATTTCCGCACCACACTTTTGAGCTTATCGATCTCTTGAAGAAATGTTAGTTGATTGTCCATAGCCGAACCTTGGGTGACTGTAGGCATTAGTTCACTTTGAGCGCTCGTAGAAAGGCCCTTTTTGGGGAGTGCAGGGTTTCAGGTCAGGCCTTTTGCTTCACACTAAATGCAGGCGGGTCTTCAAGACAATAGAGCAATAGCAAAACACGAGACCTGACCCCGAGTTTTCATGGAATGGAGCCGACGACGCAATGTACTAAACGCCGCCATACATGCACTGGTTAGCGCATTTTCTCCATTGCACGCTGCGCCGCGATCATTATCTGTTGAACCGTGGCAGTGAACGACTGAATCGCATCACAATCAAGTGCATCAAGATCTTCCTTTAATGCGCTCTCAGATGCCTCAATGTACTCTAGGACGAGAGCATCTGAATCCTTCATGATTACGGCAGCTTGCGCTCTCAGCGACGCTGGCACAGCCTCGAAATTCATGCTGTTAAGGCCACATTGCATGTGTGCCACGCGCAACATTCCGTAAACCCTGGCCCAGCCTTCGACCATTTTTCTAACATAGCCTTCTGATTTTCGATTGTTTTCATCCAAGGCTTTTAAATGCCGCAACGACTGTTCTTTGCAGGCTTGGCTCATCGGGGCGGCTCCTGGAGACGATGCTTTCAGGCAACGCTCTCTCTCCAGCTCTCCAATAAACTCACCATCGGCAGAAACCAGCTTGCCCCTCAACTCATTGATCGTTCGCAGCTCGGCAAATAAGCGTTTGTCGAGACTCTCTGCTGCAAAGAGGGCTGCAGGAAGAACGAGTAGAATAAAACTGAGAGAGTAAATAAATGGAACTCGCATATGTCCTTTTCTCGTTAAAAGGGGTCTGATCGATTTAAAACCCGTCAGTTTGGTTAAAAATAAATCGATCTCCCCCTATCTTTTACTCGATGAAATCCCATGGAATCTCTCTTTTAAAGATTGAAATACTCTCCTCCATCAACTCGAGGGATACAGCTTCTTTAAAAAACGTGACAGTTCTCGCCCTGTCCGTATCGTCCCTGAAAATCTCGAGAACCAGGTCTTCATCGATGTAAATTTCGACACCAACACCATCCCGAGAATTTATATCGCTTGCGACAACAACTCGAAGGTTATTCTGTTGCACATCTGCTCCTTGCCCGCCCTGTACGCAACGCTTGAGCCTCAATTGCCGCTATGAAGTGCAGCGACGGGTCAGGTGTTGCTAGCCAGCCTAAACCCAATCCACCCAAGTCCCATGAATCACTACCTGTATACGAAAACCGGAACAGAACTGCTATCCAACTAAAAAATAAATCTGTCCCGGTTTCTTATACCAAGCTTTCGAACCCCTTCTTGCAATGCTGTACCAAGATCACTTAGTTCAAACAATTCTTCGACAACACCAAAACCTTTTTGCTTTGCATCATGTATTAACAGACCATACTCATTTTCACTATGCCCAAGACCTATACTTATTAGAGCATAAAATATACTTAGCTCCTCCATATCCATAGAATCTATTAAATCAAACAATTCTACTTTAGCATCATGATGCAATTGCTGATGCTCTCTAAGTTTTGCAATAGCTTGAATCTGTTCAATGCCCGCTAGTGATAGCTTCATAACTGTGGCCCAAAAGGGTTCCGAACGACTTAATAGTAGTCAGCTCAGCAAAGGAGTTGGATCGAGTTAAAACCAACCAGCTTGGTTGAAAACAAATCGATATTCCCCCTTTTAATTTACTACCTCGCAGTGCTTGGCGAAGGTACTCTGGATTATAAACATCCACAGAAATTACTCACATGAGTTTCAATAGCAAAACGCAAGACCTGACCCTGGGAAGCAGTCGCCAATGTTGAGTAGTGCGGCCTTAACAAAACGTTGCCATCGTTTTCATTATAAACGTTGGTTTTTTGTGTAGCCCGAGACTATAGTTCGATTCAACTATAATCAACGCCCAGAGTCGGAGAAAGTTCATGTTAAGGATGAAGCGACCACTGATTGTTTTCGCCCTCTTTGGTAGCGCAAGTCTGCTCTCGGGTTGCGGTGATTCCTCTGATACAGCGCGCATTGAACCAGCTGATACAACGCCACCGGAGGTGTCATCGGTCACCCCCGCGGCTGGCATGTCTGATGTGCAGCGAGATGTGGAACTGACCGCCAGTTTCAATGAAGACATGCTGGCCACCAGTGTTAATGACACGACGTTCACTGTGACAGCCGGCAACACGGTGACCGGTGCCGTCACCTTTAATGGCGATACCAATGTCGCCACGTTTACACCCGACAGTGACCTGCCGCTGCTGACAGAAGTGACGGCTTCATTGGGCACGGGCATGACCGACCTGGTAGCCAATGGGCTGACCGCTGATTATGACTGGAGCTTTACGACCCGGGACGGTCGCTGGGGCACGGCTGAGTTGATCGAGACTGACAATGCCGGGAATGCTTCCACCCCGCAGATCGCTATGGACGCCAGCGGGAACGCCATCGCCGTGTGGCACCAAAGTGACGGCACTCACTACAATATCGTTGCCAACCGTTATGCAGCGGGCAACGGCTGGGGTACGGCTGAATTGATCGAGACTGACAATGCCGGGTCTGCCTACGGCCCGCAGATCGCCACGGACGCCAACGGGAACGCCATTGCCGTGTGGTACCAACAGGACGGCACTCGCACCAATATCGTTGCCAACCGTTATGCAGCGGGCAGCGGCTGGGGCACGGCTGAATTGATCGAGACTGACAATGCCGGGAATGTCTTCGGCCCGCAGATCACCATAGACGCCAACGGGAACGCTATTGCCGTTTGGCAGCAATATGACGGCACTCGCAACAATATTGTTGCCAACCGTTATACAGCGGGCAGCGGCTGGGGCACGGCTGAATTGATCGAGACTGACAATACTGGGCCTGCCTACAACCCGCAGATCGTCATAGACGCCAACGGGAACGCTATTGCCGTTTGGCAGCAATATGACGGCACTCGCTCCAATATCGTTGCCAACCGTTATGCAGCGGGCTGGGGCACAGCTGAATTGATCGAGACTGACAATGCCGGGAATGCCTCCAGGCCGCAGATCGCCGCGGACGCCAATGGAAATGCTATTGCCGTTTGGCAGCAACATGACGGCACTCGCGAGAATATGGTTGCCAACCGTTATACAGCGGGCAGCGGCTGGGGCACGGCTGAGTTGATCGAGACTGACAATGCTGGGGATGCCTCCAGGCCGCAGATCGCCACGGACGCCAACGGGAATGCTATTGCCGTTTGGCAGCAACATGACGGCACTCGTGACAATATGGTTGCCAACCGTTATACAGCGGGCAGCGGCTGGGGCACGGCTGAATTGATCGAGACTGACAACGCTGGGAATGCCTCCACCCCGCAGATCGCTATAGACGCCAGCGGGAACGCCATCGCCGTGTGGCACCAAAGTGACGGCACTCGCGACAATATTCTTGCCAATCGTTATGCGGCGGGCAGCGGCTGGGGCACGGCTGAATTGATCGAGACTGACGATTCTGGGGATGCCTCCAACCCGCAGATCGCCACGGACGCCAACGGGAATGCCATCGCGGTCTGGGATCAGATCGTTGGCGGCGATAGAAACATCTACACCAATCGGTTTGATTGAGTCGAAGCCCGTTTCTGAAAGAGGCGCGAAGGTGTTTTGGTAAAGCCTGGAAAGACAAAGCCCCCGGCGATGGGGGCTTGAATCTGACCGTCGGTCATCAGGATGTATCCCCAGTACCGGTCATTCTCTTACCCTGCATACCAAACTTTCTGTAAAGAACTGAAGCCCGATGCCAAAACGCAAGACCTGACCTCTGATTTTTTGTTGTGTATCAAAATAAATATTGATTGCAATATATGGTAAATAATCAGATGACTGCATCAATCACCTCACACAGTCATGCGCGGAACAACTGCTAGAAAAGTCTAGGCGGGGTGAGGCATTCGCCATTAAAATAATCGATCCACCCCTTTAATTACCAAGACCTTACCCAGTTACTCTTAACTACGGCGCTTTTTATAAATCCAGACTTGGTTTCCTAAAGCAGGCGAAAGGCAGGACATTGCGAATTGTAACAGTAACGCTGGTTATATCCCCGGATCAGAACTTCGTAACGGAACGCGTAACGGAACGAACAAAAAGAAACTTTTATCGACCATTAAATCTTTAAGATAGGCCTTTAAATCTTTAAGAGACAGGCCCCCTATGAACAACAAAAATCGGCTTTCTGCAATTGCTGCCTCTGTCGCAATCTCGCTCAGCCTTACGGGTTGCAATCTATGGGACGGCGGGTCTACATCAACGCCAGACCCTGACCCAGCTCCAATCACAGTAAAGTACACCATTGGTGGCGATATTTCCGGGCTGGCGAGCGGCCAGCAGGTGAGCATGCAGAATAACGGCGGAGACACCTTGACCCTCTCAGCCAATGGTGGTTTTACCTTCGCAGCCCCCATTGAGGCCGATGGCAGCTACAACGTGGTGGTGAGCGAGCAGCCTGTTGGTGTCCAGACCTGCTCGGTATCTTCGGGCTCGGGCAGCAACGTGAGCGCCAACGTGACCAGCGTGAAGGTGTCGTGTTCGTCGCACAATGTGTATGTGTCCGACGCCGCGAATCCGCAAATATTCCAGTATGCGATAGAGCATGACGGAACACTGACTCCGCTTTCTTCCGCAACGGTATCGACGACAGGTCCAACCCAAGGCTTTGCGATCCATCCGAGCGGCACGCACCTCTATGCGACAATCAACAGCATGAATCAGGTCGAGCAGTTCAACATCGCCAATGACGGCAGCCTTACGGCGATGACTACACCGGCAGTTCCTACCGGCGCAGGCCCCTACCAGGCAACCGTTTCTCCTGACGGAAAATACCTCTTTGTCGGCAATCAGGGCGGAGCCAGCATCACCTCGTTCAGCATCGCCAGCGATGGCTCGCTCACGGCAGTCGGCACTTATTCCTGCTCAACGCAGTGCAACAACGTGCAGGGATTGGCAGTGGACTCAAGCTCGTCGTACCTCTACATCGGCGGCGCGCAATATCGATATATTGTTACCATGACGATTGCTACCGATGGATCACTTTCCAACCCGGTGGGAGTGTATGGGTCTAGCCTGGGAGGCCGCGCGGTCGAGACTGATCCAAGCGGTGCGTATCTGTTAGCGGGGGGCAACTCCTCGATATCGGAGTTCACAATCGACTCTACTGACGGCTCCCTCTCGCTTTACAGCACAATTCCACTGACGGATAGCGGTACACAGACGATGGTGTTCGATCCGAGTGGGTCGTACCTATACCTGAGCATGGGCATCAGCAACACGGTCAATCAGTTTTTCTATGACAATGGCACGCTGACAGCTCTGTCGCCGGCGTCAGTTTCGGCCGGTGCGTCGCAAACTAACGTCTATGACGTGGCCGTCGACCCGACCGGGCGCTACACCTACACTCTCAACCGCAACTCCAGGGACATATCCCAGTTCGTCGTGGGAAGCGACGGTGCTCTGTCTGCCAACACGGTATCCGGCGTGGTCTCACTCCCGAATTCTCCGTTGCCGGACCCTATTTCAATCATTGTCAGATAATAGGTTCAGAAAAGCGCAGTAAAGGGGTCAGATCGAGTTAAAGCCAACCAGTTTGGTTAAAAACAAATCGATCCGACCCCTTTTGTTCAATCTCTATTCCAGCCGCGTGGTACCGCAGAAATGGGCGCTCAAGACTATGGCCAGATTTCGTAAGTTTTAGCCTGCCGAACCTCTGGTCTGAGGACTTGGAAATTCTCGCAACAGGATAGAACACCAACTCCTCAAATGGAGTGCCTGTCTCAAACAATGAAACCATTGCTGTAACCGGAATGGCGTGTTCGCAAACTACTGAAGTATCAAAGTCTAAACCCACCTCCCGATAGAGGCAGCCGGATTTTCGTGAGCCTGCCATTCCCATAAAATCGTGGCAGCCTCTTAGTCGGCGATTTATTTCGTCGCGCATTTCTCTGGGCTTTCGAAAGAAAGCGACTTCTTCAATTGTAAGAAGATTCGCTTTACAAAGTGCAACCTGCTCCGCAACCACGTCCGCAGTTGTGGCTCCATGTTTGTTTCTTATGCCGGGGATGAAAATTGCCATACTTTCTAATACCAAACTAAAATGTGTCAAATTTTCGCGCTACGCTAGATCGCATTTTTGCCCCCATGCGATCGCTACGCTTAATAGCGGTAACTGTTAGCCGGTTTTGTATTAACCAAATTGCTTCAACGATATATATAGGCAAAATCAATAAAATAAATGCGATTAAACTACTTTGCCTAATTTCATTAAGCGATCCGACTGTAAACCATATGGCATAGAAGCTACATACAATTAGGAAGCCCACAAATAAAGAGTTGGTTCTACCTATTTCATAGTTAAGCATCCCTGGAGAATGACTGGCGTTTTTTACCCTTCTTTTCCAATGAGCCAAGCGATTTCTAGCAATCCGTCTAAAAGTCAGAGGGGATTTCTTTAATAGCAGAGGAACTGCCACTCCGAAAAACAGACCCGTGAACCACCACGACGGACTGCCTATATTAATAAGGATTTCTTTCATCTTATTCCTTTACGAGTAAGGGCAAGATTGGGATCAAAAGCTCGCAAAGCGAGGATGGATATTTTGACTTTTGCCTCAAGATAAATTATTACATCTCACAAGAAGGAGTAAAATAGCAGGCCCTATGTCGCGCTACCCTCGCATTTTTCTCAGCTTCATAAGTTCCGAATACCGATTCTCTACCAGTTCAATTCCAGCTGTTTGGTAGCGAGAAAACAACCTCTCTTCATCGACAGCGCCAGGCATTTTTTTGTGGAGACCCAAGGACCTAAGTGTTTCGTGTTCCCCCTCTGTAATTACTGCTCTCATACCATACGCACGCAGTAATCTTTCGATATTTTCTGGAGTTGGTTCATCGATACCGAGTACTAGTTGATTTAGTACGCTAACGGGCACAACGTGCTCGGCAATCAGCTTCAAGTCTCGACCATTTTTCATTGCATCCAAAGCGAAGGCACTCATAAATCTTGCAGATTGCTTTGAGCTCCCAGGGGAAAATCCAACATGATTCGACGCCTCACGAATAGCTGATCGAATGTGATGCTTAACTGAGGGATGCTTTTTATCATTACGTGAAACCAAAAAAGCTACTATCTCGCAGTGCTTGCGAAGGTACTCTGGATTATAAACATCCATAGGAATTGCTCACACGGGTTTCAATAGCAAAACGCAAGACCTGCCCTTGGAAAGCGACCCGTGGCGTCATTGTTGTACTTCGGGTCGAATATAGACAGGTCCAGCTTGTGTTCGATCAGGTAGTGCATCGCGTGCTAAACAGTTCGGGGCCAGGTTTTGCCTTCTGCCTTCTGCCTTCTGCCTTCTGCCTTTTGCCTTTTGCCTTTTGCCTTTTGCCTTTTGCCTCAAGCTGAATTCCAGAATTTTGAGACTAAAGCAAAACGCAATGTAACCATCCCCTAAAATCGGTGCATGCGTAATTAGAGTTCTCCAGCCTACAATGAGGCAAATGGAGAACGGCATGAAGAAATCACGGTATAGCGAGTCACAGATCGTCAAGATCCTGAAGG